>CBDAMS010000001.1:0-30091 GCA_965197305.1 Candidatus Acidiferrales bacterium
TTCCACAGCGGCCGCGGCGCGATCCAAAGCTGCGTCCAAGGCGAGGTGAACATTACCTTCTTGCTGCTTTTTAACGGAGCAGTCGCGCTCACTGGCGGGCAGACGCCCGGGGGACAACGGCCGGTGTCGGATGTCGTGCAGGAGCTTTTGGGGCTGGGGGTCGTGAAGGTGGGGGTCGTCAGCGAGGATCCGGCGCGCTACCGCCACTTGGATGGGAGCGGATCGAGGTGTTCGGCTTGGAACGCCACGCCGCCGCCCTTGAGCAGTTTAAGGAAATTGCCGGGACGACTGTGCTCATCCTCGACAAGGAATGCGCTACTGAGAAGGGCCGTCGCCGCCGCCGCCAGGGTTTGACGCCCGACGAATACGTGCTCATCGACGAAGACATTTGCGAAGGCTGCGGCGACTGTTATGCCCAGTCCGAAGGCTGCGCCGCGCTCTACAGCGTGGCGACCGAGTTCGGCGACAAGACGCAGGTGCGGCAGGCTCAGTGCGCCCAAGATGGGCTGTGCATTGACGGCGAGTGCCCATCCTTTGCCGTGGTCAAGCCGGCCAAGGGCACGCGCTTGCGCCGCCGCCGCCCGGAGCCTTTGGACGAACTGCCAGAGCCTCCAGCGTGCCCGCTGGACCAGCCGTACGCGATCTTCGCCATGGGGCGGGGCGGGACGGGCGTGGTGACAATTTCCCATCTCATTGCGTACGCGGCCATGGTGGAGGGCAAATACGTGTATTTGTCCAACAACACCGGCTTGGCGCAAAAGGGCGGGCCGGTCGAAGCGCCGATTGTGATAAGCGCTGCCGAGCAGCCCGTGTTCAACCGGCTCTTCCCCGGGGAAGTCGATCTGTACTTGGGGTTTGATCTGCTGCGGGCGGCCGAGCCGGACAACCTCAAATACGCCGCGCCCCAGCAGACCCGCGCCCTCGTCAGCACCGCTGAAATCGCCAATGCAGCGATGAATCGCAACCCGCGCACGCAGCCCTTTCCCGACGCGGCCCGGCTGCGCGCTCTGATCGACCGCTGCACGGGCAAGGACAACATCTACCTCGATACCTACTGGCTAGCCGAGCGGCTCTTTTCGGATACCATTTTCGCCAACATGCTCCTGTTGGGGGCTGCGTATCAGGCCGGGGTGCTGCCCCTAGAAGCGGCTTCCATCGAGCGGGCCATCGCCCTAAACGCGCAGGCCGTGGAAAACAATGTGCAGGCTTTCCGCTGGGGGCGCTTGGCGGTGGCCGATCCGGCGCGGGTGGAGCGGGCGTTGGGGACTCAGCAAGTGTCCGCGGGCCAAACGTTGGCCGAGGTGCAGGAACGGCTAGCGCCTGACGCGGCGGCGCGGGCGCTGCTCGACGAGGGTTTGGCGGCGTTGGCGGGTTTGAATGCGGAGGGACAGAAGGAATTGGGGGTGCGGCTAGCCGAGCTGTGCGCGTATCAGGACGTCGCCTATGCCCAGCGGTACTTACAGTTTGTGCGCCAAGTGTGGGAAGTCGATCGGGGCTTGGCGGACGGCTTGCAGCTCACGCGGGCCGTGGTGCGGGGTCTGTACAAGCTGATGGCGTACAAGGACGAATACGAGGTCGCGCGGTTGGCGACGGGCAACGGCAGCGAGGAGCGGATGCGCGCCCTGTTCGACGGGGAGGTGGAAATCGTCCGGCAACTGCATCCGCCTACGCTGCGGCGCTTGCTCAAGGGCAAGATCGGTTTCGGCAAGGGCCTGCGTCCGGGGCTGGTGCTCCTGAGTTGGCTAAAGGGGTTGCGCGGAACCGCCTTGGACCTCTTCGGGCATACGGCGGCGCGGCGCTTGGAACGCGAACTGATTGGCTGGTACTGCGGGTTGATCGAAGAGGTCTTGCCGGTACTGGCCGAAGAGAGCTATGGGCTAGCCGTGGAAATCGCCGAGTTGCCGGACGACATTCGCGGGTATGAGCAGGTAAAAGAGGCGTCGGCTGTCCAAGCCAAGCAGCGAGCCGAGCGCTTGTTGACGGAGTTTCGCGCTCAAGGCGCTTCTTAAAATTAGGAGAAGAGGTACTCTATGCCTACGACCCTGAAACCGGAAATGGAGGCCCAAATCGAGGCATTGGCGGAACGGTTGGCGCTTACTGACCGCGATGCTCACGAGCGGGTGCTGAAAATGGCCTTGGATGACTTAGACGCAAAAGTTCCTCCACTAAGGCGTAAGATGACGCCGGAGGAGATCGCCGCGGAGAAGGCGCATTGGCTGGAGGTCGGTCACCAGTTGCGTGCGAAATATCCTTACGATGACGAGCAACCACCGTCCAAAGTCTGGCAAGAGGAGCTATACGACGAGCAAGGGCTGCCGAAATGATGGTAGCCGACACCTCCGCGCTAATGGCCATACTGATGAACGAACAGGAGCATCAGGACTTTCTCGATGTGATGCTAAACGATGGGGGCTACGACGCGACAGCTACCTCTGCTGTTCAAGGGCGACGATTTCGTGCAGACAGGTATTCGGTCGGCGGTGTAGCTCAAGAGCCGAAGCGCAATTGGCCAGAGTGCATTCTCTCTATCGTCGGTGATTAGAGATTGACCAAGACCGGCTGGCGCGTCCTCAGCGCCCGCCGCAGGCCGCTGAGCAGGGCTTCGCTGTTGTCGCCTGAGTTCTCGCTCGGCGGATTCTTTTTCTCCCAAAAATCGCGCAACCACGCCAGTTCGGCCGGAGGGGCTGTCGCGTCCGGCACGACTTGGGTTCCCTTAGCGCTGGATAGGGCGATCCCGCTGTGCGCGGCGCTGGCCGAGATCACGCCGCCTCGGCCCAGCAAGGTCAGTTCGGCGAGCGCAGGCTGGGGAGCGACGACTAGCTGGAGCGCCGCGCCGCTGGGAGCCGTGGCGGTCAGCACTACTTGGTAGGCGCGGCCGTGGCGGTTGGCGCAAAGATGCACCTGGGCAGGAGTTTCGCCCAGCAGATCGCTGGCCAAGGCTAGCTGGCGACAGGCGGCCCACCACGCCGGCAGCAATCCCGGCTCTTGGACGCCAGCCACGAGCCGCAAATAGACCGGCTCGGCGAACGAGGGGTCGCGTCGCTGCTGGAGCGCCTTGGCAAACAGGGGCGACCCGCGATGGACGCCGCCGCTGGCGATGGGCAGGTCGGCCTTGGGCACGGGCCCGGCGCAGAGGACGGCGACGCCGGCTTGGAGGCAGGTGCGGACATCGTTGTGGAGGTCTGCATAAGGCGAGAGGAAGGCGCAGACGCGGGGGCTGGTTGCCTGGAGCATGGCCGGCAAGTCGCGAAAAAAAGGTAGGGTGGTGTCGGGGTGCCGACGCGCTGGATAGTACAGGCCCTTGATCGGCAGGGCGGCGGCGAGTTGGCCGACGAGTGGATCGAGGGTGGGATGGGCACTGAGGGCGATCGTCATAGCTCTTGCTCCAGCGGCAGGTCGATGGCCGCGTCGCATTCGACAGCGCGGTAGCCAGCGAGGATAATTTCCATCAAATCCCGCGCTTGGCGCACGCCATAGCGGGGTGGGCGGTCGTCATCGATGGCGGCGACCAAATCGTCGAGCCCGGCTGCTAGGCCTGCTACGTCCTCGGATAGGGAGGCGGTTGGGACGGGCGGTCCTCCGTGCCACTGCATGGGATCTTGGGGGTCGGGCCGATAGTCGTAGCCGGTGCTGTAATCGCGCAGATAGGCGTCCAGCGCCGGTTTTTTGGCGTCGATGGTGGCGCTCTGGCGGGTGCCGATTAGGTACGCCCGCGACGGTCCGCCTTGGGGATGGGAGGCCGCGCCGATGCGCCCGCCGCACAAGGTCGCCACGCGGCCGTCGGCATCGGTCATAGTCAGGGTGCCAAAATCGTCGCAGCCGTGAGCGGCATGTTCGGGGAAGAAGAAGGCTCCAGCGTGGCCGACGACGTGGCGGATTGGCCCGAGGCATTCCTGGATCAGGCCGACGGCGTATGCGCCCACCGTCAGCAGTTCTCTTTTAATATCGGGGTATTTCCACCGGCCATTGGGTGCAACAAAGGCGCGGCGTTGAGTTATCGGGCGCGGCCAGCCCTTGCCGAACATCACATCGACGTGGACGCCGAGCAGGGTGCCCAAGTCGCCGCTGGTGAGGACGTGGCGGGTGTGCTGGGCGAGGGTGCCGTAGGCGTAGCCGGGGATGATCGCTCGGACGCCGGTGCGCTCGACCGCGACTGCGGACGCCTCGGACTCGGCGAGGGTGGCCCCGGGAAACTTGTCGATCCACAGGTGCTTGCCGGCCTCGGCGGCGCGGACGATGAGCGCGGACCGCCGTTCGATCTCGCAGCCGACGCTGACAATATCGACGGCCGGGTCGTCAATGGACTCGTCGAGATCCTCTGAGTAGGGCACGCCGAGTTGGCTAGCCCAGTGCTGATTGTAGCGACGCAGGTCCGGATCAATGTCGGGGTGGTCGGCGACGCCGATGATGCGCAGGCGGGGATGGGCCTGATACAGGGGGATGAAGTGCTGCTGGTGGCTGTGCTTGCTGAAGCTGACCAGCAGAATACCGTAGGTCTCAGCGGGCATGGGATGGTTCCTCGTTGGTATCTAGAGAGACACACCGGCGGCTTGTCCGGCACGCGAGATAGTATAACAGCCCTGCGGATGATCGCCAAAAGGACGACTTGGTTCGACTTGTCCGATGCGATACGGGGTAGTAAGATAACGGTTCGTGGATATGCATACCGACTATAATTCAATAGAAATAGATTCGAGAGAGAACCTGAGCACCGCACCGTCAACACTACCCGAACGCGCCCCTTACGTAGGCGAACTGGTCCAGCTTCGCTCGCGCCGCTGGTTGGTCGAGGAAGTGGTGACCAACGGAACCGCCTCCCCTCTAGTCCGCCTCGCCTGCGCTGACGATGACGCCCAAGGTCAGAGCCTTGAGGTCTACTGGGACTACGAGATCGACCGTCGGATCCTCGAAGAAGAGGGCTGGGCCGATCTAGCGGCCAAGGGGTTCGACTCGCCGCGACAATTTGCGGCCTTCCTCCATACCTTGCGCTGGAACTGTGTTACGGCGACGGACCCGAACCTGTTCCAGTCTCCCTTCCGCGCTGGCATCAAGATCGACGCCTATCAGATGGAGCCCCTGCGCAAGGCGTTGCGTCTGCCTCGGGTGAATCTGTTTATCGCCGACGACACTGGACTTGGGAAAACGATTGAGGCAGGGCTGATCGCCCGGGAGTTGCTGTTGCGGAGGAAGGCGAAGACTATCGTAGTATCGGCTCCCCCTTCGGTGCTTGAGCAGTGGCGCAGCGAGTTGGAGGATCGTTTCGGACTGGTGTTCGAGATCCTTGATCGGCACTACTTGGCGCGGGTTCGCCGGGAGCGGGGATTCGGGGTGAACCCGTGGCGGACGCACAGCCGCTTCCTGATTTCACACAACCTGCTGATCGATCCGACGTACGCCGATCCGATGCGGGAATGGCTGGGCGGGATGCTGCCGGGGAGTCTACTGATCCTCGACGAAGCCCACCATGCGGCACCGTCGAGCGGTGGCCGTTACGGGATTGAGACGAAGTTCACGCGCGCCGTCCGGGATCTATGTGGGTGCTTCGAACACCGGCTGTTCCTCTCGGCGACTCCGCACAATGGCCACTCGAACAGCTTTTCCACGCTGCTGGAACTGCTGGACCCGTACCGGTTCACGCGCGGGGTGAAGATTCGCGGAAAAAGCGATCTCGAGGCGGTGATGGTGCGCCGCCTCAAGGAGGACATACGAGAGATCCAAGGGGGGTTCCCCAAGCGGGTCGTCGAGAGGGTGGAGATCGACAACCTGCCATCCGACGCCCCTGAGATTCGTCTATCGAAACTGCTGGATCAGTACCGCACGGCCAGGGAGGAGCGGCACGCGACAACTTCGCAAAAGGCGCAGGCGGCAGCCGGGCTCCTCATCGTGGGGCTGCAACAACGGCTGCTGTCCTCCATCGAAGCGTTTGCGCGCACTCTGAAGGTGCATCGCCGTACCGTGGTTAAGCAGTGGGAACGTCAGCAGGAAGCCGCAGCCGAAATCGCCGCCTCCGAGGAGGAGGTTAGCTTGTTGCAGGCGGCTCCGGACGCGGACGATGAGCGAGGGGAGTGGGAAGAGGATCAGCTAGAAGCAGAGGAAGCCGCCGAAGTCAAGGCGATGACGGTCGCAGCCGAAGCAGGTGGGGTGCGAGACGCGAGGACGGAGGAACTGTGGCACAGGGAGCAGGAACTGCTGGATCGCATGGAGAAAATCGCCGAAGAGACTCGGCATCTGCCAGACGCGAAAGTGCGGCGGCTGATCGAGTGGATGCGAGAGAACTTGTGTCCTGGACTGCCGGTCTTCGGCGAGCTTGCGCGGGGTGAGCCGGCCCGGTGGAACGAGCGCCGGGTGCTGATCTTCACCGAAAACCGGGAGGGGACGAAGCGCTATCTGAGGACGATCTTAGAGCAGGCGATCGCTGGGACGGACCGTGCGGACGAGCGCATCGAAGTGATAGACGGGCTGACGAGTTCGAGACGGCGGCGGGAGATCCAGCGGCGCTTCAACACCGATCCCACCAAGGACCCACTGCGAATCCTGCTGGCGACGGATGCGGCGCGGGAAGGACTGAACTTCCAGGCGCACTGCACCGACCTGTTCCACTTTGACCTCCCTTGGAATCCGGGGCGGATCGAACAAAGGAATGGCCGCATTGACCGCAAGTTGCAGCCCGCCCCAGAAGTGCGCTGCCACTACTTCGTCCTGTCCCAGCGGGCAGAAGATCGCGTTCTCAAGGTACTGGTCGGAAAGACGGAGCGGATCAAACGGGAGCTGGGCAGCCTGTCGAAGGTCATTGACGACGACGTCGAAAGGCTGCTGCGCGGCGGTATCCGCCACGCGAACGCCGACCGGCTTGCCGAGGAGATCGAGAAGGCTGACCTGAATGAGGAGCGCAAGCGGGTCGCGGAGGAGGAGTTGGAGGGGGCTCGGGAGCGCCAAGAGGACTTGAAGGAGCAGATCGCCCGCTGCCAGACGCTGCTCGAAAATTCGCGTAGATGGGTTCGGTTTGAAGAGGGAGCCTTCCGGGAGGCACTGTCCTGTTCGCTGGAGCTGATGAGGGCGAAACCGCTTGAGGAGAGCCAGGAGGGACGGGGGATGTGGAAATTTCCGGCTCTCGACCAGAGAGCGGAAACAGACGCCAGTTGGTCGGCCACGCTCGATACGCTACGGCCGCCGAAAAGAAACGACCAGAAGCTGACCGAGTGGCGTCGGGAAGCTCCAATTCGGCCAGTCGTGTTCGAGGACACGGGCGTGGTCACCGAAGACAGCGTGCACTTGCACCTTGAGCAGCGCGTGGCGCAGCGGCTGCTGGCGCGGTTTCGGGCGCAGGGCTTTATCCACCACGATCTGTCGCGGGCCTGTCTGGCGCAGGCTAGGGATTCGATACCGCGCGTAATTCTGCTTGGCCGTCTCTCCCTGTACGGGCGCGGTGCCGAGCGCCTGCACGAGGAACTGGTTCCGGTCGCCGCGAGATGGATAGAGGCGTCGAAGCGGCAAGAGCCGCTCAAGGCATACGCCCGGGAGACCGAACTGAGGACACTGGACCTGCTTGAGGAGGCGCTGACCGGAGATGGGGTGCGCGTGCCGAACGAGGCAGTCCGGCACCGGCTCTTGGAGACCGCCGCGCAAGACATTGAGGAACTGCTGCCGCAACTGGAACCGCGGGTGGCTGAGTTGGCCGAGATCGCTGCTGAGCGCTTGGCCGAACGCGGAGTCCGCGAGGAGCGGGACCTGCAGGAGACGCTCGAGCGCCAGCGCCGCCGGGTGATCGAGGAGTTGGCCAAGTACGATCGCGACTTCACCCAGTTGACTCTGGGCTTCGAAGTAGAGGAGCGTCGGCAGGTCGAAAATAACATGCGGGAGTGGCGACGGCGTCTCGAGCAATTCGAGAAAGACCTCAAAGAGGAGCCGGCCCGCGTACGCGAGTTCTACGAGGTGCGGGCAACCCGGGTAGAACCGGTCGGTCTGGCCTATCTGTGGCCGGAGACCAACTGAGCATGGCCAAGCTGGACCCCCAAGTTCTTAGGCATCTAGAGTGGATTGGTTTCGTCCAGCCTAGCGGGCTCGTCGTCTCGGGTCCGGCGCTGGTGCGCGCTGGCGCAATCCTAGACCGGCAAGACACAGAAGGGCAGCGGCTGCTGCGCGAATGCGTCGAGGATAGGGCGTTCCGGCAAGGTGACGATCCAGAGCCGTGGTTGCCCGATTTCGAGACTTTCGCGAGGAAAGTGCTGGAATGGAACTTCTCGCCGGGAGGCTACGCTGGCAGCGAAAAGAATCCCATCCCTGACGAGATCCACGTTACGACGGCGGATGGAGAAACCCTTACGCCCGACTTCGCCGTTCGCGATCTGAGGGCTGGCGAGGGGGAGTCAGCTTGGCAACTCCTCGTCCAGGTGCTAGAGCCGAAGCAAGCCTTCGACAAGGAGGCGAAGGGCTCCGGCGCACTTGAAGCCTCCCCACACAGCAGGATGGAGCGGCTGCTCCGGCGCACGGAAGTAAAGGCCGGTTTGTTATTCAACGGCTTGGCAATCCGGTTGATCTCGGCACCGAGGGGGGAGAGCTCGGGCTGGATGGACTTTCGCGTGGCGGAGATGGTGCAGACCTCCGGCCGGCCGATCTGTGCTGCGCTGCGGCTACTGTTGCGGCAGAGCAGGCTGTTGTCGGTGCCCGGTCCGCAGCGGCTGGCGGCTCTGCTGGAGGACAGCCGGAAGTTCCAGAACGAAGTCAGCGAGCGGCTCGCCGAGCAGGTGCTGCACGCGCTGTACGAGATGCTGCGAGGTTTCCAAGCGGCACACGACGCCTCAGACCGCAACCTGTTGCGGCAGACACTCGCGGAGAATCCCGACCGCGTTTATCACGCCCTGCTGACGGTGCTCTTGCGGCTGGTGTTCCTGCTCTACGCGGAAGAGCGGGACATGCTGCCGAAGGGCGAGATTTTCCAGCAGTATTACTCCCTCGTGGGACTATACAAGCGCCTGCGAGAGGACGCTGCCTTGTTTCCCGACACTATGGACCAGCGGTACGGCGCTTGGGCGCAACTGCTGGTGTTGTTTCGCCTGATTCACGACGGCGGCGAGGCTGGGGAGATGAGTCTGCCTAGGCGGCACGGCGTTCTGTTCGACCCGGACCGGTTCCCGTTTCTCGAAGGACGGCCGGATATGGTGGCGCGTCAGATTGGTGAACGCATCGAGCCGCCGCTGGTATCGGACGGCACTATCTACCGCGCTTTGGAAAAGCTGCTGGTTCTCGACGGCGAGCGGATTTCCTATCGGGCGCTCGACGTGGAGCAGATCGGCTCGGTCTATGAGACCATGATGGGTTTTCGTCTTGAGACTGCAAGCGGGAGGTCGGTGGCGATCAAGGCGGCGAAGAAGCAGGGCGCTCCTACGGCTGTGGACTTGGACGCGTTTTCTGAGGAACCGGGGACCAAGCGCGAGAAGTGGCTTCGGGACCGCACTGACCGGAAGCTTGGCGACAAAGTGAAGAAGGTGGTGAAGGAAGCCGGGACGGTGGAGGATTTGCACGCGGCGCTCTTGCCGGTGATTGAGGTTGATGCAACGCCCGATCTCGTGCCTCGGGGAGCGATGGTGCTGCAGCCCAGTGAAGAGAGGCGGCGCTCGGGTTCGCACTACACGCCGCGTGAGTTGACGGAGCCGATCGTGCGGAGGACACTCGAGCCGATCTTGGCGCGGATGCAGGGAGATGGCAGGAAGCCCCCACGGCCTGAGCAGATCTTGGACTTGAAGGTTTGCGATCCGGCCATGGGCTCGGGGGCGTTCTTGGTGGAAGCCTGCCGTCAGCTTGGCGACGCCCTTGTCGAGGCTTGGCGTGCCCACGGCGAGGTGCCGGAAATCCCGCCCGACGAGGACGAGGGGATCTTCGCCCGCCGGCTGATCGCACAGCGGTGCCTATACGGGGTGGATCGCAACCCGATGGCGGTTGATCTGGCCAAGGTTTCCCTCTGGCTCGTCACCTTGGCCAGGGACCACGCGCTGACCTTTGTCGATCATGCGTTGCGACATGGCGATTCCTTAGTCGGACTTTCTCGGAAGCAGATTGAGGCGTTTCACTGGAAGGCCACGATGCCGTTCACGTTGGGCTTCGAGACCATGAGAGTGCGGGGGCACGTGGAAGAGGTGAGCGAGCTACGAGCGCTCATCCGCGAGGCGGGCGAGGAGACCGCCGACTGGGAACTGCGCGACTTGTGGGATCAGGCGCAGCTTGAGTTAGACAAAGTGCGGCTCTTCGGGGATTTGGCGGTGGCTGCCTTCTTCGACGGGGCCAAGCCGAAGGAGCGGGAAGCTAAACGCGCCGAATACGCTGACGCAATAATCGGCGACATGGCCGGGCGGTACCGAGATTGGCTCGACGAGCGCCGCCGGGAAGAGCCGCCCCTAGCGCCGTTCCACTGGGAGATCGAGTTCCCGGAGGTGTTCGACCGCGAGACCCCGGGGTTCGACTCCATCATTGGCAACCCGCCGTTCGCGGGCAAAAACACGGTGATCGCAGGGAATGTCACCGGCTATCCAGACTGGCTCAAGCAAATGCACGAGCAGAGCCACGGCAACGCCGACTTGGTAGCCCACTTTTTCCGACGGGCGTTCAAACTTGTCCGTGAGGGAGGTGCGTTTGGGCTGATCGCTACCAACACCATTGCTCAGGGCGATACGCGCTCGACGGGGCTGCGATGGATATGCGAGAATGGCGGTGCCATTTACGACGCCACTCGCCGTTACCAATGGCCAGGGCAGGCGGCGGTGGTCGTCAGTGTGCTCCATGTTTATCGCGGGACATGGGAAGGAAAGCGGCGGCTGGATAGAGCCGAGGTATCCGACATCACCGCATTCCTGTTCCACGGGGGCGGCCACGCTGATCCGGCGCAGCTCAAAGCGAACGCAGGCAAGAGCTTTGTCGGCAGCTACGTTCTCGGCATGGGATTCACGTTTGACGACACCGATAAGAAGGGTATCGCCATGCCGATTGCCGAGATGCGGAGGCTAATTGAGGAGAACTCGCGCAACGAAGAAGCGATCTTCCCTTATATCGGTGGCGAGGAGGTGAACACGAGCCCAACGCACGCCCATCACCGCTATGTGATTAACTTCCACGACTATCCGTTGCGCCGGGAGAAGTTAGGAAACCAATGGGTGGCTGCGGACAAAGATCAGCACCACGAATGGCTGAGGAGAGGGCTCGTGCCGCTGGACTATCCAGGACCGGTGGCTGCGGACTGGCCAGATCTGTTGGCCATAGTTGAGGAGAGAGCGAAACCAGAAAGAGATGTCCAGAACCGTAAAGCGCTTCGCGAGCGGTGGTGGCATTACGCCGAGAAACGCCCTGGCCTCTATACCGCCATCACTAATCTAGAGCGGGTGCTGGCGATTTCTCGTCTCGGTCAGCAGGGAGCATTCACGTTTCTTTCCAACCATGGGGTGTTCGCCGACCGGCTGATCGTCTTCCCTTTTGACACTCACGCTGCCTTCTGCGCCCTTCAGTCTCGCCCCCACGAGATCTGGGCTCGCTTCTTTGGATCGTCCATGAAGGACGATCTGTTGTACACCCCCTCCGACTGCTTCGAGACCTTCCCCTTCCCAAAGGGATGGGCTACCCATCCCGCCCTTGAAGCCGCTGGCGAGGCGTACTATGAGTTCCGCGCCCAACTGATGGTTGCCAACGACGAGGGCATGACCAAAACCTACAACCGCTTCCACGACCGCTACGAGAACGACCCCGAAGTTGCCAAGCTCCGCGAGCTTCACGCCGCCATGGACCGCGCCGTCCTCGACGCCTACGGCTGGGGCGACATCTCGACCGACTGCAAGTTTCTGCTCGACTACGAGATCGACGAAGAGGAGTGGAGCAACCGCAAGAAACCCTATCGCTACCGCTGGCCCGACGATGTCCGGGACGAGGTGCTGGCGCGGCTCCTCGAACTGAACGCGCAGCGGCCCAAGCGGGAGACGGGGACGAAGCCGTCGTTTTGGGACGATGACGCGGCAGTAGATGAGGCTCGCTCGGGTTCCACCGCGCAAAAGTCAGGCACCAAATACAGTCCATCAACGCGCCGAGCCCCCATAGCAGCGGAGCCAACGCCTCTGTGGGAGACTGGCTCCTCGAACAAACCCACTGAGGGAGATACCGATGGACGCAAAACATAAGTCGCCGTCTGTTGGCATCCGCGTCGGTTGTATGGCAGGTTACACACGATCAAAGTCTGAAACAGAGGCATGAATGAAGCTGACTACCGTCGAGATTCGCAACTTCCGTTGCATCAAGAACCTCACCGTTGACCTCGACGAAACGACGGTCCTAATCGGCGAGAACAACTCGGGCAAGACAGCGTTTTTGGAGGCTATTCGCATCTGCTTGGAACGGCTCCGTGGCCGTGGTCGCGGGCCATTCAGCGCGTACGATTATCACCTTTTCGACGAAGGATCGGCTCCTGCGGACTCCGAGCCGATTCAAATACAGCTATCATTTGTCGAAACGGAATCCGAACCATGGACGGACGAGGTCGTGCAAGCTCTTGAAGGCATCGTTGCGTTCGATGACGAGGACCATCGTCGGGTGACGCTGCGAGTCACATCGTCATTTGACCGCAACGGCGTTGGACCCGCAACAGACTGGGAGTTTCTCGATGCGAACGGTAACCCCTTGCAGGCGAAGACGGTAACTCAGCTCATGACTTTTCAGCGCATGGTGCCAGCGTTCTACCTCTCCGCGCTGCGGGACGCTTCAAAGCATTTCGTTTCCAACGGTCGCTTCTGGCGCACGTTCTTGGCCGAGCTTGGCGTTCCTGAGCACGAAAAGAAGGAACTAGAAAAGGAGCTTGCCGATCTGAACCGTCGGTTGATTGAGGCGCATCAACCTTTGTTGGAGGTCCGCCAGCATCTTGAAGACGCCACGAGGGTAATCGAATTCGGTGCCAGCGATGTGGTCGCGATTGATGCGCTTCCGACTAAGCTCTTCTCCTTGCTATCGCGCACCCAAGTGAGTCTCGCTTCCCGTTCGGGGGCTAGGATTCCGGTGGAATTTCAGGGTGAGGGAACCCAGAGCCTGACTGTGCTTTTGCTGTTCGGCGCTTTCCTCCGCAGCCAGCTTTCCGAGCTCGATCCCGCGGCCGAGCCGATTACGGCTCTCGAAGAACCGGAGGCTCATTTGCATCCGTCCGCCATCCGCTCTCTAATGAGTCTTGTGCGCGATCTGCCGGGGCAGAAGCTGGTATCGACCCACAGCGGCGATTTGCTTGCGAGCGTCAAGGCTGCGGCCATCCGGCGTTTCGTACACGAAGACGGTGGAATCAAGGCATATCGGATCCAGCGAGGGACTCTGAGCCCGGAAGAGGAACGGAAGTTCGACTTCCATGTTCGCCGCACCCGCGGCGAGTTGCTCTTTTCGCGGTGCTGGCTACTAGTCGAGGGAGAGACAGAGACGACACTATTTACCGGTGCCGCTGAAGCGCTTGGGCTGGACCTCGAGCGCAAGGGTGTTCGCTGCGTGGAGTTCAGCCAGACGGACGTGGGGATGCTGGCGAAGGTTGCCAATCAACTCGGTATCGCTTGGTACTGCGTGTTGGATGATGACAGCGGACGTAGGAAGTATGAGCGTCGTATAAAGGAACAGTTCAACACTGTACCCGAGTCTGATCGACTCACCATGCCATACAAGAATATGGAATTATTTCTTTGCGAAAGCGGCTTCGGAGAACTCTACGAATTACAGATGTCTCCACAGAAAAAGCAGCCGACTTCCCCCAAAGGAACTCAAGATTATTGGCAGGAGGTTTTGGATGCGTTGCCAAAGGGCTATAGTAAGCCGGCAATCGCCACAGAAGTAGTGGCGAAAGTGACAGCACCGGAGAATGCTCTACCGGTTCCCAAGCCGCTGTCTGATATTCTAGATAAAGCGATCGAAATCGCTGGGAAATGACCATGCTCGAAATGGAAAGTCTGAACGCCAATCAGCGGGAAGCGGCGGAGTGGAACGACGGCCCCATGTTGGTCCTTGCCGGTCCAGGATCGGGAAAGACGCTGGTGTTGACCATGCGCGTTGCACGGCTGATTCAAGAATCCCCTGAGAGCCGTTTCAAGGTTCTCGGGCTGACATTCACTACGAAGGCCGCCGACGAGATGCGATCGCGAGTGGCCCAACGGCTAGGTCTGGAGGCGCAGCGAGCTCACCTGACGACGTTTCACTCTTTTGCAGCGGCAGTCCTGCGCCAACACGGCAGCTATTTCGGCCTGCGCCCGGATTTCAAGATCCTTACCGAGGATGCAGACCGACTTCAGTTGTTGGACGGAGCCATTGACGCCGCAGACGTCGCAGATTTGCCGGATACGGTGACGGGGCGCAGCATCGTACAGATGGTTGACCGCTTGCTGCGGGAAGGCCATGACGGGGGCGATGAATCGTTGCCGTTCCGAGCTTCTGACCGAGAGTGGATTCGACCGATTTACAACGCCTATATGTGTCTTCTGATCCGGGAGAATTACCTCGATTTCGGAACCCTGCTGGTCTGCTGTCTGCGCCTTTTCCGCGAACGGCCGAAAATCGCCCAGCACTACCGCACGGTATATCCATTCGCCTGCGTGGACGAGTATCAGGATACGAACATGGCTCAGGACCTGCTGTTGCGTGCTCTTTACCCTGAGCCTAGTGCCAATCTTTTTGTAGTCGCAGACGACGACCAGACGATTTACCAATGGAACGGTGCCAATCCCGAGCGGCTCCGAAAACTCCGGGACAACTACGATATGAAAGTCGTCCAACTCCCAGAGAGTTTCCGGTGTCCCCCGGACGTGATTGAACTGGCGAACAACCTGATTCGGCACAACTTGGACCGGGCGGCGGGCAGGAAGCCGCTGGTATCGGCCGTCGACTCGCCGAAGTCCGATGTAGTCCGACTCAGGCAATTTGCCGATCACGAGCAAGAAATGGAGTGGATTGCCAGCGATATAGAGAAGAGACTAATCGATCCTAGACAATGCACGATTCTCGCTCGCAACACGAAACTTCTAGAATATGCCTCTGATGCACTGACGAAGGCCGGATTGTCTCCATACCTCGTGAAACGAAAGAACGAATTCGAGTCTCCTCTACTGCGCTTTATTCACTCCGCGTTGCGTTTGGCAAATGCTCCGGGGGATGGCGAACAATTGGTCATTTTGTGCAGGGCATTTTGGGATCTTGCCTCAGTAGATGTACAGCCTGAAGATGCCGACGCGGAAAGTAGCTTAAATGGAGGCTCTTTGTTAAGAGGAGTTGTCGCCAGCTTGACTCCGTTGGTGGGCGAAGGGACTGAACCCTTATTGCAGGCTCTGCGCGATTATCTCTTGGAACGGCTTATGTACCGCGATTTTGTAAAATCCGTCTTTGAGTGGCGCGATGCCTTTGAAGAGTCCGACGCAAACTTCGATGAAGAAATAAAAGAAAAACAGGTGTGGAATGAATTAGCGAACAGTATTCAGCAAAAACTTGGCGGCGATCCGACGCTGAATCAATTTCTCCAGGAACTCGACCTGAGTTCCAAGGCATCACTTCCGGCCAATGATGATGTCCAATGCTTAACGATTCATTCCGCCAAGGGCAAAGAGTTCCAGCATGTCTATCTGGTCGGGTTGGCCGAGGATCAATTGCCCTCGTATCATGCAATACGGAATGGCGACCGCGATATTGAGGAGGAACGACGCAACTGTTTCGTGGCAATTACACGCGCCCAAGCAAGTCTGACGCTGACTTGTGCCGAGTCTTATTTTGGTTGGTCGAAGAAGCCTTCGCGATTTCTGCAAGAAATGGGACTTATTGATCTGCCGACTGCGATTAGGGTTGGGCGCGGATAAAATTCGGCAAACGGGGCGGCTACATGACGACGATACGCCACACGACGACGCTGTTCGAGTACGACGGCCCGCAGCTTTTCGTGGCCCGCGACGACGAGGGCGGTCAGTATCTGGCGCTGCTGGTGGATAGCCCGGAAGAGCAGGATCGTTATCTGGTCGTGCAAGTTGATCCTGAGCGTCTGAGCCAGTTCCGCGCCGGTGCCCTTGAATTGAGGCCGCTGATTGCCGAGGTGAGCAGAGATCAGTGGTATCTGGCGACCACGACGAACTTGGACGAACCATTGGCGCTTGAACCCCAGAAAACGCCCATAGAGGAGCGTTTTCTGCCGGACGAGGGTTTCACGTTGGCTGACTCGCCTCCGAAAGAGGGCGTGCTTGAAACAGACGCAGAGCGCAATTCCGGTCCACCGGCCAATTCTGTCGAAGTCCGCGACCGTCTGATCGAGGCCCTCAAACTCGACCTCGTCGGCCCTTGGGCCGGCCACGGGCTTGCCGAAGAGCGCTTGCCGGGCTGGGTTCGGCCCTCAAACTGGTATCTTACCGGCTTTCTGATCCCGTCGGATACCCCTGCCGAGCAGAAGGACGATGATGACGACGATGACGATTTTGGCGGAGAGGTGTCCGAGGAAGCTGGCCTACCCGAGGAATCGAGCGAAGAGCGCAAAGCCGCCAAGAAAGGCTACTTTCCGTCGTCGATGGGGCTGAGCTTTCTCGCGTCTAAGGAGGCGGAGAAGCTCCATGTCACCGTGCGCTGGGGAGATTACGCGTCGGCGTCAATCGAAGGTTTGGACGGCAAGAAGATCTCCGTTTGGCAGCGGACCTCATGCACAGCAGAGGTCGAAGTGGCCCTCGACGGGGACGACCCGATCGACATTCCCGATTCCGGCGGTCTCCGGCTTTACGTGGTCAATCGCCAAGTCAATATGAATCGAGTCAGCACCGATCGAATCCCACCGGGTACTCAGGCGGTCTCCGTCTTTCTGGTCAATCGCCGTATCCCGTCAGAGGATAAGGATTCTAGGTATGCGTTTCAGGCAGAGATCGAGGTACAGAGCGAACATCCTTTCGTGCCCCGACCAGATCCGCGTGGGGCGCAAGCCGATGAGTGGGACGATAAGGTGGCTGACCTCCACTATGCAGATGTGCCCGAGTACGCCACCGGCCACGGCGTTTCGGCCGAGTGGAAAATATTGGACGGCCACTGTCAAGTGGTGCGCACCGCCTGGATTCCAAGCGCCGAAGTGGAGAAGACAGAGACTGCTGAAATCTCGGATGTCGAACTGTCGATGGAAGCACTTGGGGCACTGGACGGAGGAGATGCCGCTCAAGCCGCTCTCTCACCGCTCGTCTTGCAATATCGCCGTTGGATTGACCTACAGTGGCAAGAAATCGCGGGGCTTGAAGGCGAACGGCGTGAAACTGCGGAGCAACTAATCCAGTCCGCCTCCGACGCTGCCAAGCGAATCGAGCGCGGCATCGACGCCTTGGTTGCTGACGAAGACGCCCTTGATGCCTTTCGCGTAGCCAACCGGGCCGTAGCGCGGGCATTGCGGCAGCGTCTCAAGATTGATGAGCCGAAGTGGCGTCCGTTCCAGCTCGCCTTCATTATGATCAATCTTCCCGGCCTTGTTGATCCGCAAGGTCCCGATCGGAGAATAGTAGATTTGCTCTTTTTCCCGACCGGCGGTGGCAAGACCGAGGCATACTTAGGGCTTGCGGCGTTTGCAATGGTACTGCGTAGGCTCCGTTACCGAGAGGGTGGTGCAAAGGCCGGTGCTGGCGTCAGCGTGATCATGCGCTACACGCTGCGGCTGCTTACCCTCGATCAACTCTCCCGCGCCGCCGGGCTAGTCTGTGCTTTAGAACTTGAACGCGAAGAGGACTCTGATCGCTATGGCGAGTGGCCCTTTGAGATTGGGCTTTGGGTGGGCAAGGCCGCCACGCCTAACTTCTTGGGGTACAAGGGGGACAAGCGCTCTGATTCGGCGCGTAGCAAGGTCATGCAGTTCAAAGCCGATCCTAGAAATAAGCCCTCGCCGATTCCGCTCGAAAACTGTCCGTGGTGCGAAACGCGTTTTGAGCCAGACTCGTTCTCTCTCGAACCCGATACGGACAATCCACGGAATCTGCGCATCGTCTGCATGAACTTTGAGTGCGATTTCTCGGGGGATCGAGCGCTTCCCATCGTCGCCGTTGATGAGCCGCTTTACCGGCGGCTTCCGGCCTTTCTGATCGCCACGGTTGATAAGTTTGCGTCGCTCCCGTGGGTTGGGCCATCGGGGGTGCTCCTTGGAGGGGCGGACCGCCACGACGACGAAGGATTCTACGGTGCTGCGGAGCCCCGTAAAGGCACGCCGCTCGAAGCGCCTCTTTCTTCGCCGGATATGATCGTCCAAGATGAGCTACATCTTATATCGGGGCCGCTTGGTACGATGGTAGGGCTTTACGAATCGGCGATTGAGGCGTTGTGCGTCCGCGGCTTTAATGGTCGTGCCGTACGGCCCAAGATCGTCGCCTCGACCGCCACCGTGCGCCGTGCCCAGGATCAGATACACGCCCTCTTCGGGAGATCCCTAACCCAAGTGTTCCCTCCGCCTGGACCCGACCGGCGCGATTCCTTCTTTGCCCGTATCGTTCCGGCTGACGATAAACCCGCTCGGCGCTATCTCGGCATCGCATCGCCAGGGCGGAATCCCAAAGTACTGATGCGCCGAGTGCTACTGGCGCTCATGGGCGCTGCCCAGCGGGCTTGGCAGGACGCTGGAGGAATCAAAAACCAAAAGAATCCTACAGATCCGTACATGACCGTGCTTGCTTACTTCAATAGCTTGAAAGAGTTGGGGGGCGCGCGGCGGATCATTGAAGAGGAGGTCCAGAATACCCTCAAGGGGTATGGGGCACGCCGACGGGTCGGCGAGAGGCGGGGGCTCTTTCGCGATCGCCGGAGATTCTCCGAAGTGGTGGAGTTGACTTCGCGCGTTCCCACCGACAAGGTGGCTGAGGCGAGGCGGCGACTCGATCTCCAGTTTCACGAAAATCAGCGCGTTGACTGCGCGATTGCGACTAATATGATCTCCGTCGGCCTCGACATACAGAGGCTGGGGCTGATGGTGGTTCTCGGCCAGCCCAAAGCCCACGCTGAGTACATCCAAGCGACGAGCCGGGTCGGCCGCGACGATGCGCGACCGGGGCTTGTCCTAACGCTGCTAAATGTCCACAAGCCGCGCGATCGCTCCCACTACGAGCGCTTCCGGCACTACCACGAAACTTTTTATCGATCGGTGGAAGTGGGGAGCGTCACGCCGTTTGCAGCCCGTGCGCTCGACCGGGGATTCGCCGGGGCGCTCGTGGCCTTGTCCCGTCATGCTGAGGCAGTGCTGACCCCGGCGGAGGGTGCAGCGCGGATTGCAGAGGTGCGGGCTGCACTCGAACGCTTTCTTCTCAACGCATTTCGCGAGCGCGTCCGCGAGCAGCCCTTAAACAAAGAGGAGCGGGAGGAACGGCTGCGTAGTGTCCAGAATCGCGTCGGCGACTTACTCGATTCGTGGTGCGAGATATCCGACCACTACTACGAGAAGGGGGTCGCGTTACAATACCAGAAATATGAAAGCAAAGAGCCTCGTCCACTGCTAAGAGACATGCTCGATACGGAGTTCGATCCCGAAGGCCACCGGAAGTTTCGCGCCAACCGATCGCTTCGAGATGTAGAGCCTGAAGTGAACCTATTCTTGGAGGACTTAGCTTCATGAATACTAGGACTAAAGGCCATGGTCAGATTCGTCGCAGTCAAGTGATTACTACCTATGGGCCGGGTGCACTGATTGACCTACCTAGGGACTCGGCAATAGTCGGCGGCTTGGACAAGTGGCCAAGTGAGAGCAAACTCGAGGGGATCGACGAGCCGAGGCTCTCGCGCAAATTGCAAATGGTGCTAGGGGGTAATAGCTTGCCGCGCCTATACGCTCCACCCGCTGTTTCAAATGTTCCCGGCGAGGTAATAGGAATAGGCGGTTGGCGTTTTCCAGAGTGGTTCGTCGTACAGAAGGCTCCAGCGGCTAGCGAGCACCAGCAGTCCCGGAAGCTGGTCCATCGCAAGAAACTCGACGATAAAGGGAGATTTGATGGCCAAACGGTCGTAGCTACTCGCTTCGTGCGCGCTTGTCCGAAGGGACACGTAGATGACATCGACTGGTACGGATTCGTACATGGCCCCGACAACAATTGTCGCCATCAGCTCTGGCTTGATGAGTCTGGAACGAGTGGCGATTTGTCCGATCTCTGGGTGCGTTGCGAATGCGGGCAAAAGCGCGGTATGCACGAAGCAAAGGATATAGGGACGAATCCGTTGGGAACCTGCCAAGGTGCGCGTCCGTGGTTGGGTAAAAACGCAAACGAGCCTTGCAATCAGCCGAGCCGTCTGCTGATACGCACCGCCTCGAACGCCTACTTTCCTCAAGTGATGAGCGTCTTATCACTTCCAGACCGCGGAGGCGAAGTCGAGAATGTGGTGAAGGAATTATGGGACGACCTTGAGATCGTAGATGGCCCTGCGATTCTCGAAATTATGAAGAGAAAGCCGAAGGTGGCCGAAAAACTGGCTCCCTTCAGCGATGATGAAGTCATTGAAGCCATCAACCAAAGGAAGCGTGGTTCCATAAACGACCGACCGATAAAGCAGGTCGAATTGGAGGCTCTGATGGCAGTTCCCGAGGGGTTCGACGACGTAGCGATTGATCCGGATTTCCATGCACGGAGGCTGCCGGATAGCTCTTGGCGCACACCTGGTCGGTTTGACGGCATTAAAGCGGTGATTCAGGTGCATCGCTTGCGCGAGGTGCTAGCACTCGTCGGCTTCACGCGATTCGAGGCGGTTATGCCGGATATCCAGGGCGAATACGAAACCGATGTGGAGCTTGCGCAGATTGCCCTAGAGCCTTCGTGGTTTCCCGCTGTTGAAAACCGTGGCGAAGGCGTATTCCTACAACTCTGCGCGGATGCTGTACGTACTTGGCGCGATAGGTCAAGCGTACAAAACAGGATAGGCTCTCTTGCCGAGGGCCATAAGCAATGGATTCAGCAGCGTGATAGCCCGCGCCAATTCCCTGACGGTCCGTACGTGCTGCTACATACCCTCTCACACCTCCTGCTCCAGTCTCTCTCCATGCGCTGCGGCTACCCGGCCACCTCTATTCGCGAGCGCATCTACGTTGACGAAGAGGTAGGGCACTTTGGCTTGTTGCTGTACACGGCGAGCCCGGACGCCGAGGGAACCCTTGGCGGTTTGGTCCAGCAGGCGCGCTACATAGAAGACCATATAGCGCAAGCACTGCGGATGGGGGAATTGTGCTCCAATGATCCGGTATGTGCCCAGCACACTCCTGGCCAGAGCATGGAGGAACGCTGGCTTCACGGTGCAGCATGTCACGGCTGTGCACTCGTCGCCGAGACCTCGTGCGAAATGCGGAACGACTACCTCGACCGTGCGCTCGTCGTGCCAGTGCTCGGTGTCGAGGACGCTGCTTTCTTTGACTCGGTAATATGATCGAGGCACTCCTAGAGCTTCCGTCCCACCTGCGACGACGACTCGCCGATTCTCTCGATGCCCAGCTCCTTGATCTATCCAGTTCACCCGCTGCCGTTCGGGCCACTCTCGGGTTGGACGACGACGGTACTGAGGTGGTCCTGGCAGCGCTGCGCAAGTGGAAGCGATTGGAAATTTCTGCTACTGCTGCCGCCGCATGGCTTGGCAGCTTGGAACAGGTGGTTACCCGCGTCGCCACGCCCGATTTCGTCTGGTCCGGTCCCAAAGTACCCGGCTTGTACTCTCGCGACACACGCCAAGTGTACGAGGAGTTGATGAGCACCGCTAGGCAATCGATATGGGCCAGCACCTACGCCTACTTCGATGGCCCACGTGCCTTTGAGACGCTAGCGTGCCGCATGGACGCCGTGCCCAGCTTGGAGGTGACGCTGCTTCTCAACATCGAGCGCCGGAGGGGTGACACAACAGCCGCTGACCATCTCGTCCGTCGGTTCGCCGACCGCTTCTGGGGGGAAGACTGGCCGGGAGCTTCGCGCCCACGAGTTTACTACGACCCTCGCTCCGTTGCACCGGAAGGCCCCACCAGCGCCCTCCACGCCAAGGCGGTCATTGCCGACGAAGAGACCATCTTCATCACCTCGGCCAACCTCACCGAAGCGGCCCTAGATCGCAACATCGAGATGGGCTTACTGCTACGCGACCGGACGATAGCTGCCACCGCACTCAGCTACTTCCGTGGCCTGATTGACCGCGGCCGGCTCCTCGTTCTGCCAGCGGAATAGATCTAGGCACGATTAGCTTGACAGCAGTCGAACACCGAGCCTATCCTAGCGGTTCCACACAAGGAGGAAATAATGGTCAATATTGGCATTGTCGGTATCGGTTTCATGGGCATGACCCACTACAAGGCTATGGCCCAAGTTAAAGGGGGCCAAGTCGCGGCCATCGTCTCCCGCGACCCCAAAAAGCGCGCGGGAGATTGGCGCGACATTCAGGGCAATTTCGGCGACAGTGGCGGGGAGCAGGACTTGTCGGGAATACGGTGCTACGAAACGTTGGACGAGCTGTGCGCCGACCCGGAGATCGACTTGGTGGACATCTGCCTGCCGACGACGATGCACGTCGAGGCCAGCATCCTTGCACTAACTGCGGGCAAGCACGTGCTCTTGGAAAAGCCCATTGCAGTAGCCTTGGAAGACGCCGACCGGATCGTGGCGGCGGCCGAGGAACATCAGCGGCAGTTTATGGTCGCCCACGTCCTGCGGTATTTCCCAGAATTCCGGCTGATCAAAAAGCTCGTCGCCGACGCGGAGCACGGCCCAGTGCTCGCCGCTCACTTCAAGCGCATCATCTCGCGCCCGGCGTGGTGGGCCCCAGAAGACTTGCAGCGCACCGGCGGCCCAGCGATTGACCTCCATATCCACGACGCAGACTTCGTGCAGTTTTTGTTCGGAATGCCCACGGCGGTTAGCGCGCAAGGGTACCTCGGCCGGGGCGAGACGGTCGAGTACATCAACACCCACTACCAGTACGACGGCCCGATGGCCATCAGCGCCGAAGGCGGTTGGTTGGCGCAACAGGGCTGTCCCTTTGAGCACGGCTATGACGTGTACTTTGAGGAGGCCACGCTCAAGTACAACTCCTCTTGGGGCCAGCCGCCGCAACTGTTGACCAAGGACGGCGAGGTCTGCACGCCGTCCCTGCCGGGCGAGGATGGCTTCGTTGGCGAGTTGCAGGAAGCGGTGGATGCGATCGCGCACGGCCGGGCGTCGCAGGAGTTGGGTGGTCAGAGCGCGCGGAACTCGCTGCTATTGTGTTTGCAGGAAATTGAATCGGTGAAGAAGAGGGATAAGGTGGCGATATAGCTAATGCCCCTCGTGCGGCTCCATCCCATGTCCGTGGATGGCGCTGGATTCAACGTAATACAGTGCATAGGCGAGACCGATCCCCACGAGCAGGGATGCGATGAGTTTGCCGCGATCGTGGCTGTGGAAATGGATCTCCGGTAGCAGGTCGCTCAAGGCAATGCACAAGAAAGCGCCCGCGGCAAAGGCCAGCACATAGCCGACCACCGCCCCTTCTTCCGGGCCGAGCAATTCCACACCCCCAAAGCTCGCTAGGGCCACCAAAGGGCACAGCATGGCAAATCCGACATTGGCCAATGTCCGGGCGCGCTGGCTGTGACCGGCGGACTTCATCATGCCGATAATGGAGTACGCATCGAGCGGCTTGTGCAGCAGAATGGCGAGGAATACCCCTAGGCCTGCTAATGCGACGTCGTTTTCATGCGGCGGCCCCATCTTCATGCTAGTGCCCAGCGCGATCCCTTCGGTCACGGTGTGTACCCCTAGGCCGATGGCAACGCCGAACAAACTCCGCGAATGGACGCCGGAACCACCGTGGTCGTGTTGATCGTACAGATCGCTCGCCTCGCTGCTGAAGTCATGCCGGTGAAAGTGAAAGATACGCAGCAGGAAAATCATTAGCACCATGCCTAATACCATCCATCCCACGGCTTTTTCTACCATGTCAGGCCCGGGAATGCGATTGAGGCTGTGGGGTAGCAGGTGAAACATGGCGATGCCGAGGATGAAGCCGGCCACAAGACTCATCACGATCTGGGTACGCACGTGTGTCATGGTGCCCAAGGCCACCAGCTTCCCGCCGAGAAAGGAAGCGGCAAAGATAGCGGCTGAGTAGGCCGACAAAACCAGTAGAGCGTTTGAATCCATGATGGCTATAACCGGAAACTAGCTGGGCAGCCGGCGATCGCGGTTTCTTGCAACGTCATTGCTTTTCCCCTTGGCGATGTCGGGTTGTGTATTGCACCACGCGACCTTGTTAGGTGCGAGAGGAGTTTATTATATACAAAGTTGCGGTTGAGCTCAGTACCCGCCACTGCTGAGGTCCCGCGCTAACAGATCCCAATCCCCAACACATCACCCAGAAGTCGTATGAGCCGTCGCCACGGCATTGTACAGGAGGGCAAGTGGTATGCACATGCACGTGCACGCAGAACCAAATGAAAAAATGAGACTCCGGGAAGCTACGGCCGTTATCGTGGCAGGTGGCGTCACAAACGGCATACTGGGAGTCGTAAAAATCGTCCTCGGCAGCGTTACCGGGTACCTTCCACTGACTGCTTCAGGGGTCCATTCGCTGTCGGACATTGTATCCGATGTCGTCGCTTGGGTCGCCGTGCGGATGGGATCGCAGTCTGAGAAACAGGGGGAGGATGTAAAGTTCCATTACGGCCGCCGTCGCATCGAAACCCTGCTGGCGCTTTTTGCCGCGTTCCTGCTCGCATATGTGAGTGTGGAACTGATCATGGGAGCTTTCGGCTATCACGATCACGGTCATGGAATGCCTACAGCCATTGTGGAAGAAGCGGAAACCCATGGAATAGACGACCACGACCATGACCACTCCACAGAGGACGGCGAAGGGGGCTTAGGTCATTTGTTCTTTCTCGTCAGCGGGGTGATCGTCATTTCAGTGATTGCCAAGGAAATACTTTTCCGCGTGACTCGGCGCAAGGGCATACGTCTGAGCAGCCCCATGCTGATTGCGAAAGCGTGGCATCATCGGGCCGATTCCATCAGCGCTCTAGCCGTCCTTCTGAGCATTTTTATTTCCTCCTATTTTCCTGCTCTCTCGTTGATCAATCCGATCACCACGGTCATAATTGCGGGTCTGATCCTGCACAGTGCTTGGGAAGTTGGGAGCAACGCGGTCAAAGAGTTGATAGATTTCGCGCCCTCGCTAGAGACGATAGCCCTAATCGAAGAGATGGCGGAAGAGGTAGCAGGCGTAACATTTACCCACAATATTCGCATCCGGTCCATGGGTGGGGCCCTGTATGTTGAATTAACGGCGGAAACCGACCCAGAGCTCACGGTAGCAGAAGGGTACGTCGTCGTTAAACAGATCCGTGAAAAGATAATGGATAAAGTGCCCAATGTGATCGACGTCTCTACCCTGCTGACGCCTAAAGGCGAGTACATCCGGCAGTTTCTGGGGTCAGAAACGTAGATACGGGAAGAAGTGGACCGATTGGTGTGGTGGGAAGATGATGCCCCGCAAGAAACGACTGCGGATCAGGGGTCCCCTCACCGGTCGCTAGTGCTGGACCGGAAACGAAGATTGAACAGCATATCCTCGTAGCCGTTGCGCAGGGCACCGGCCCGAAAGCGCCAGACGATCAGAGCGATGAGGAGCAAAGCGCTTCCCCATTGCAGCAGTTGAATGGCCGGCGAATGGGAGGCGTCGAGGTTCACGGAAATCGTCAGACCAGCGGCCAGAAGCAGCGCGTCGATGGCGATGCCGAGAATGACCGTAACCGCGATGACTGCGACGACGTAAATGGATGCGAAGCGGGAGCCGAACTGGCTGACGATGATCGCGATCGTACCCGTGTTGGTGGCCGGTCCGGTCATGAGGAAAATCAGCGCCGCGCCGGGGCTGACTCCCTTGGCAACTAGTGCGGCGGCGATCGGGGTACTGGCGGAAGCGCAGATATAGAGGGGAATGCCGATCAGCACCATGACCGGATAGGACAGCCAGCGGGCATACTCGTTTGACATCAGGTCGCTTGGAATCGCCAGAAATAGCACGCCTCCCAAGGCAACGCCCACCAGCAGCGCAAAGAGAATGTCGTCCGCTATCTCAATGAAGCCATAGCGAAAGACGTGCTTGACCAGCTTCTTGAAATCTAGATC
Organism: Candidatus Acidiferrales bacterium; assembly: GCA_965197305.1. Classification (GTDB taxonomy): domain Bacteria; phylum Acidobacteriota; class Terriglobia; order Acidiferrales; family UBA7541; genus Palsa-189. The sequence continues at coordinate 26,097 of CBDAMS010000001.1, forward strand.
CTGATCGTCTGTGGAGACATCGCCCGGAGAAGGATCGCTGGTGGCATTTCCCTTCAACCAGTTGACCAATAACACCTTTAGTTGCGACGGACTGACGTAGCAATCATCTCTATCAGCTATGAGGGATTGGTGTGCGCCATGATCGTGGTCACAGTCGTGGCAGTGGTCGGGGTCGCTCGCCTTGGCTTCGTCGCGGTCGTCTTTTATGAGGCCGATGCAAAAGATCCCGGCGACGACCGCGGTGATGAAGCTGATGACGGGCCGGACAATGGCAACGACGAAGCCGAAGAACGCATTGGTGACTAGGATCGAGTCTGCGCCTGTCTCCGGCGCGGTTATCAGGAAGGACATGCAGGACGAACGAGACGCGCCCTTCCGGCGCATCTCAGCGACTACCGGCACGACCGAACAACTGCACAGCGGCACGGGCACGCCGATGGCCGAACTTGTGGTTACGGATTTTAGACTGTCGTCGCGGAGCCAGCGGAGTATGGCCTGGCGGGAGATGAACACATGGATCAGGCCGGAAAGGAACAGCCCCAGCAACAGCATGGGCGCTAACAACAGGAAGGATGACCAGAGGAAGTCGAAAAAACTGGTCAATATCCCAAGAAATTCAAAGGTCACTCAATAGCCTCCTGGGCATCATTGGGATAAGGCGACAAGACTCTTATAATAACTATAAATATAAGGATAAGGCTATAAACTTCACTGGGTGAATTCCGGTCGAGACGCCCTGATTAGAAGGTCACTTCTTCCCGTTCCGCCAATAGCGCTTCTGCTTCTCCGTGATTCAGTTGCACGGCAAACCACTTGTAGAGCGCCGGCAGTACCAGCAAAGTCAACACGGTGGAACTGACTAGGCCACCGACGACTACCGTAGCCAGCGGTCGTTGTACTTCGCTGCCGGTGCCGCTGGAAAACAGCAGCGGAATCAGCCCAAGGGCCGTCGTCAGGGCGGTCATCAGCACCGGCCGCACCCGCAGACAGGCCCCTTGGATTGAGGCTTCATCGAGGTCCACGCCATCGCGGACGAGCTGGTTGAAGTAGGTCACCAGCACCATGCTGTTTTCCAGGGCAATGCCGAACAAAGCGATGAAACCGACCGAGGATGGCACGGACAGGTTTTGTCCGGTCAGCCACAAAGCCACCACTCCGCCCACTAGCGCCAGCGGGATATTGAGTAAGATAAGGGTCGCGTTTTTAAGCGAATTGAAGCTGGAAAACAACAGCAAGAAGAGCACGAAGAGGGTAATGGGCACGACGATGGCCAGCCGCTTGTTGGCTTCTTGCTGCAGGCGGAACTGGCCGCCCCAGGTCACCAGATAACCCGGCGGCAGGTCCACTTGGTCGGCGATGGCCTGTTGCGCGTCCGCGACAAAGGAGCCAATATCCCGGTCGGTGACATTGCACTGAACCGTGATGAAGCGCTGGCTCTTTTCGCGGGTGATCTGGCGCGGCCCAACCACTTCTTCGATCTGGGCTAGCTGAACCAGCGGGAGCTGGACGCCCTTGGGGGACTGGACCAAAATTTGGGCAATGGCCTCGGGGCTGCTGCGGAATTGCGGGGCGAAGCGCACCACAATGTCGAAGCGGCGCGTTCCCTCGAACACTTGTCCCACCGTCTCGCCGCCCACGGCCGCCTGCACCACCTTTTGCACATCGGCCACATTGACGCCGTAACGGGAGATGGCCTGCCGGTCCACCCGGATGAGTAGCTGGGGCGTGCCGCTTATTTGGTCCACTTGGACATCGGCCGCCCCAGTAACCGCGTTGACCACTTGGGCGATTTCGTCGGCCTTCTGTTTTAACACGTCCAGATCATCCCCAAAGAGCTTGACCGCCAGTTCGGCCCGCACCCCTTCGAGCAATTCATCCACAGTCATGGCAATGGGTTGGGTGAAGTTGGTCAGCACACCGGGAATTTCCCCCAACTCGGCGCGAATGATCTCGCGCAGCTCTTCTTGGTCGCGGGCCGTGCGCCACTGGTCCCTGGGCTTGAGCAGGAGAAACATCTCGGCGTTGTTGATGGGATCGGTATGAGCGCCGACTTCACCGCGGCCGATGCGCGAAACCGCCCCAGTAACCTCGGGGATCTGCAATAGACGGCGCTCGACCAGCATGGTGATGCGAGTGCTTTCCTTGAGCGAGATGGAGGGGGCCATGGTCAGCCGCAGGACTAGGGTGCCTTCCTGCAGGGCTGGGGTAAACTCCGATCCGAGGCGCGGAAAAATCACCAGCCCAATGAGCAGGAGGCCGCCCGCTGAGCCGAGTGCCCAGAAGCGGTGGGCGACGAAGCGCGTGACAATGGGTCGATACGCGGCCACCAAGTGGCGCATCATCCAGCCTTCGCTGGCTTGGGTGCCTTCGCGCCCGGATTTTGGTGCCCGCAGCAACAGGTTCGACAACACCGGGGCCAGGAACAGGGCAAAAATCAGCGAGCCCAACATGGCCATGGCTACCGTGTAGGCGAGGGGACGGAAGGTTTTGCCCTCTACCCCTTGCAGGGTAAACAAGGGCAGGAATACGAGAATGATGATGACGATGGCGAAGACAATGGGACGGCCGACTTCCACGCAGGCGCGGGCTACGACTTGGATGCGTCCCTCATCCGGTGCGGCTTGGCGCAGGATGCGGTCCACGTTTTCGACCACGACAATAGTGCCGTCCACCATCATGCCAATGGCAATGGCCAGGCCGCCGAGGGACATGAGGTTGGCCGAGAGGCCGAAATAGTGCATGCCGAGGGTAGCGAATAACACCGAAAAGGGAATGGCCAGGGCCACCACTAGGCTGGGCCGGACGCTGCCCATGAAGAGGACCAACACGAGTGTGACCAGGACGATGCCCTGAATCAAGGCATTGGTGACCGTGGCCACGCAGGCCGCCACGAGGGTCTTTTGCTCGTAGTAGGGCACTAGGCGCACCCCGGCGGGCAAAATGCGGTTGAGCTCTTCCATCTTGGCTTCAACTCGCTCGATCACGGTCGAGGAATTGGTGCCGAAGAGCTTTATCACCATGCCGGCGACTACTTCTTCCACGCCGTTGCGGGTCTGCACGCCGCGCCGAATGGCCCCGCCGATGCCCACCTCGGCTACTTGATTGAGAAAGATAGGCGTTCCGCCACCGGCTTTGATGACGATGTTTTCGATGTCCTCGACCGTAGAGGCCAGACCCACTGAGCGCACGACGTATTCCTCGGCGTCCTTTTCAATGAACTGAGCGCCGACGTTGAGGTTGTTGGCTTCGATCTGTTCGATGACATCGTGCAGCGTCACCCCATAGCGCAGCAGGGCGTGGGGATCGACCACGACGTGGAACTGTTTCTCATAGCCGCCGATGCCCAAAATCTCAGTGACGCCGGGCACGGTTTGCAGGTGGAACTTGACCAACCAATCTTGGATGGTGCGCAACTCTTCGAGCGAGTGCTCGCCGGTGGTGTCTTCGAGATAGTAGAACAGCACCAAGCCCATGCCGGTCGAAATCGGCCCCAGCGCAGGTTCGCCAAAGCCTTCCGGGATCTGTTCTCGGGCCTCTTGGAGTCGTTCGTTGACCAACTGGCGGGCAAAGTAGATGTCTATTCCGTCGGCAAAGTAGATGTTGACGACCGAGAGACCGAAGTTGGACACGGAGCGGATATTCTCAATGCTCGGCAGGCCGTTCATCACCGTCTCGATGGGATAGGTGACGTAGGTTTCGATTTCTTCGGGAGCCAAGCCCTCGGTGACGGTGAATACTTGGACTAGGTTGGGCGAGACATCGGGAAAGGCATCGACCGGCAACTGCCGATAGCTGTAATAACCACTCACCACGACCACCGCTCCCAAAACCAGCATGAGCAACCGGTTGTTCAACGCTAGCTGAATAATGCGGTCAATCATCAGGTCGATCCTCTCCGCTGGTTAATGGGCGTGGCCATCCCCAAAAGCGCCTTTGGCCAACTGGGCTTTCAGGATGAAGGCCCCTTGGGCGACGTAAGGCTGTCCCACCTCCAG
>CBDAMS010000002.1:0-39764 GCA_965197305.1 Candidatus Acidiferrales bacterium
TTAGGCTGGTTACGAAGCGCGACTTAGGATGGGTCGAAACATACCAGTTCGTGACCTCGTAATCGGGCAAAGACTGTTCTTCCAAGGTGAAGCGGTATAGAGTTCTCCAGTTTTCTGCTATTTTCGCTTGCATCAGAAAATCCTTGCCTGCGGAGGTCAGCTGGAAGGGTTCGTGTGGCGTGGGCTGCTCGATGCCGGATTCGAGGCGCAATGGACCTGTAAGCGTCATGCCGCCGAATCCAACGTCAGCTACGTACGGTGTCGCGCCGAGATCAATGCGGAGCAACATGTGTGTTCTAGGAAGGATTGTTCCTTCGGGCACGTTGTTGACGACTCGTGCGGCTAGGCCCACGACACGGAAGCCGATCGCTTGGAGCGCATAGCTGAACAATAGATTTTGCTCGAAGCAATAGCCGCCACGCCGGTCGCGCACGAGTTTTTGCTGGAGTGATTGGACATCAAGCGGAACAGGCCATCTCAGAAAAGGATTGAGGTTTTCAAAGGCAATCGTCACGGCATGACGGTAATGGATGGCTTGCAGAGTTTCGAGTGTTGGCGTGCCTTCGCCCGAATACCCAATTCGCTTAAAATAAGCGTCCAGGTCAAGTTCAGCTATCATAGCCGACCTTCCGGACCGAAGAAGTCGAGAGTGCACGTCCTTTGAGGCCTGGATAATTCTTACATCATAATCATGACGCGTCACGGCCTATTTGCACCGGTTTGCACCAGTAACGAAGAGATTTTTCCGGAATCCGACCTCCATTCCGAATACTATATGCCCCCGCCGGGAAGGTATTGCTTGTGGCAGACCAAGCATGTTTCCAGAATCGGCTCACCGATTTCCAAAAGCCGATCCACATCTTTGTCTCTGGCGGCCTAGAAGGCCAGTTTCCCGGCTTGGACCAGCGCCAGAGACTGCTCGGTCCAGTCGGCGTCCTTGCCCTTCGCGCGGTCTCCGAGCAACAAGAGGTTTCCCGACTCTGCCAATGTCAGTGCGCTACCCTCCACCGCAGCCCACTGCTCATCATCCGTGGGCTCTTCTGCGCCAACGCGAAACAGGGCATTCGAGGTAGGTTCGACGATTCCCTTCATTGTTTGCAACATGTCCCCGACCGGCTCATACACGGGCTGCGGCGGGCATCCATCTGCCTGAGACTGCTCGCTCCAGTCGGCGTCTTTGCCTTTCGCGCGGTCTCCGAGCAACAGCGGGTTTCCCGAGTCTGCCAATGTCAGTGCGCTGCCCTCCACCGCAGCCCACTGCTCATCATCCTTGGGCTCTTCTAGGCCAACGCGAAACAGGGCATTCGAGGTAGGTTCGACGATTCCCTTCATTGTTTGCAACGCATCCCCGATCGACTCATATTCATACGCGGGCTGCTGCGCGCAGCCACCCGTCAGAAGAAGCACAATTACTGTGATCATGGCCATTCTCGTGATCCGCACTTTATGTCTCCTTCGCGCGCAACGCGCGGTTCCTTCGAGCTAGAAATCTATCGGTTTAGGCCCGGGGTGGCAGTGACGCTGGTCACATAGCTTGGTGACGAATGCCAATCTCGCTGCGAAGAGCCGCCAAGACTTTGTCAGCCAAGGCGTGCTCGCTAGGATTTGACCCTTGACGGTGGGTGGCGGCGGCGGCTATGCTGATGGCTGTTACGCCAACACAGGCGTGCGCCGGTCTTCATGCAGAGTGGCTGAGGGGCACGGGCCCGAGGACGCCACGACAACCGGGGCCAGAGTAGTCAGCTGGTCGCTAGGTGCCAATTCCCGCCCGATTCGCGGGGGACATGAAGCCTCGGAGAAACAGATTTTCGCCTCGTTTCCTCTGCCCGGAACGAGGCATTTTTTTTTGGCGCGCAGGGCCCGGCGCAGCCCGGAGAACAAGAATGAGCGAATGCTTTTCGTTGCGCTGTCGGGAATGTCATCACGAGTGGGGCAACCGCCCGAGTTCGATCTGTGAAGATTGCCTCGCACCCCTCGAAGTGATTTACGATTTGGATACCGTCCGCGCCACCTTTAGTCGGGAGAACATCGCCGCGCGGCCCACAAACCTGTGGCGCTACGCCGAGCTCCTGCCTTTGCCGGAGAACTACAAGGTTGATCTTCCTGTGGGTATGACCCCACTGGTCGAAGCTCCGCGGCTGGGCACGCGACTGGGTGTGCGGCGCCTATACGTCAAGAATGACGCCGTATGTTTCCCCTCGCTCTCCTTCAAGGACCGCGTCGTGGCCGTCGCTCTGGCGCAGGCCAAAGCCTTCGGGTTCCAGACCGTGAGCTGTTCTTCGACCGGCAATCTGGCCAATGCCGTGGCCGCCCAGGCCGCTCGCCAGGGTTTTGACGCATGGATATTCATCCCCGCCGACCTCGAGCCGGCAAAGGTAGTGGGCACGCAGGTGTTTGGGGCCCGGTTGGTCCGCATCGCCGGTAATTACGATCAGGTCAACCGTCTGTGCTCGCAGATCGCCGAGCGCTACCGCTGGGGTTTCGTGAACATCAATCTGCGGCCCTATTACGCGGAGGGCTCGAAGACCATAGGTTTTGAAATCGCCGAGCAACTTGGCTGGAGCTTGCCGGATAACGTCGTCGTGCCGATGGCCGGCGGTTCGATGATCACTAAGATTCAGAAAGCTTTCCATGAGCTGGTCGAAGTCGGGCTGGTGAAGCCAAAGCAAGTCAAATTCTTCGGCGCGCAAGCGACCGGATGCTCGCCGATTTCCGACGCAGTGAAAAACGGGAAAGTGGAGATTGACCCGCAGAAGCCGAACACCATCGCGCGTTCACTGGCCATCGGCAATCCCGCCGACGGACTGTATGCCACACGCGCCATCCGTTCGAGCGGTGGCTGGGCTGCCGATGTCTCCGACGAGGAGATTGTGTCGGGTATCGAACTGCTCGCCACAACCGAGGGAATTTTCGGGGAAACGGCGGCCGGGGTTACTATCGGCTGTGCGAAGGATCTCATTGCACAGGGCCGCATCCGGCCCGAGGAAGAGACAGTGCTCTGTGTCACGGGCAATGGCCTCAAAACCACGGACGCACTGGTCAATCGCACCACGCTCGATGCCGTCATCGAGCCGCGCATGGTTGCTTTCGAGAAATACATGGGACAGGCCATGGCGGTCTCGGCTGTCTCTTAATCGTGCTGCCGGTGCCTGCAAACACTGCCGGTGACGCGCCTTCCGCTTCCGTTGTTGTACCCGCCACATCAGCGAACTTGGGGTGCGCCTTCGACTGCGCGGCCATCGCCGTCACTCTCTATCTGCGCGTGTCGGCGACCGCCATAGATTCCGGATTTGAAATTGTCTATCGTGGTCCCGACTCGGGCGAAGTTCCGCGCGACGAGAGCAATCTGATCGTCAAAGCCATGCGGCATTGCGCCAAGCAAGCGAAGCGCGATCTGCCGGATGTGCGCATTTCCGTCGAGAATGACATTCCTTTTGGCGTCGGCCTGGGATCGAGTGCCGCGGCCATCATTGCCGGGATTTTGCTGGGCGCCGATCTGTGCAGCATGAAGCTCGAATTTCCCGCTATCCTTGCCATGGCACTGGAATTGGAGGGGCATCCGGACAATATCGCCGCCGCGGTTCACGGCGGCATGGTCGTAACCGCGATCACCGAGGAGTCCGTTAGGGTACTGGTCTCGAAAGCCGAAGTGGCGCAAGAACTGGACTTCATCGCTGTGGTTCCGGATGTGCCGCTGCCCACCGAAAAAGCGCGCGCCGCTCTGCCCCAGCAGTACTCAAGAAAAGATGTGGTGGCCAACCTGCAGCGCACGGCTCTGCTGACGGCGGGTTTTTTCTCGGGAAGAGGTCTTTCGCCGGAACTGTTTCGCGACCGCCTGCACCAGCCTTATCGCGCCCCGCTGGTTCCGGGGATTGCCGAGTGTCTGGAATTTCGTCACGATGGCCTCGCCGGGATTTTTTTGAGCGGTGCAGGCTCAGCAGTTATGGCGATTGCTCGGCACAGTGCGACCGAGATCGGCGATGCTTTGGCCGCAGAGTTTCGACGCAGAAGCGTCACGGCCCGAGTGTTGTCTCTCAAAGCAGACAATCGCGGCGCCTATATTTCGTTATCTAGCTAGTGGGGCGCCAGGGTTCGAGGCACATTGTCCGCCCCCCCCGGTGTTTTTGGTGAAAGAGTGCATAAGATATTGAAAACAAGTAGGTTGATATTTCAGGCAGTGCAAAAGAGCGAGCTCTTGGCGCGTATGACCATTACTGTTGATTACAAGTGGGTTAGTCATTAGGATCCCGGGCTGCGAGGATCTTGCAGAGAAGATTCGCTTCCTGTCCGCGGGTGCATGGCCAAAGACCGTTTCTCCTACTGGGGCCAGTGCACTTTTCTGCTGCATGATGGGCCTCATCGGTTCGACAGATCCCATGGTATTTCCCGGCACTATTATCTCATGGAAGTAAATAGGGGAGGTTATTCCCAACATAGACGGTGAGGGAAACACTAAATTAATTCGATGGTGTCTCGCGGAAAAGCTTGGCGCGGATGGCCCTGGCGCGAGCTTCTATCTCCATCGCCTCAGCTTCGCGGTTCATCTGTCGCAGCAACGCACCATAGCTCTCCAACGCTTTAGCCGCCTGGGGGTGCTCGGGTCCCAGGGTGTTCTACTCAATCGCCAGCAATCGCCTGAAGAGCGGTTCGGCTTCGGCGTATTTGCCCTGAGCGCGGTAGAGCTCTGCCAGGGTGTTCAGGCTCGTGGCCACATCCGGGTGCTCAGGACCCAGGGCGTTCTCCCAAATTGCCAGCGCGCGCTTGAAGAGTAGTTCGGCCTCGGCGTATTTGCCCTGAGCGCGGTGGAGCTCTGCCAGGTTGTTCAGGCTCGTGGCCACATCCGGGTGCTCAGGACCCAGGGCGTTCTCCCAAATTGCCAGCGCGCGCTTGAAGAGTAGTTCGGCCTCGGCGTATTTGCCCTGAGCGCGGTAGAGCTCTGCCAGGTTGTTCAGGCTCGTGGCCACATCCGGGTGCTCAGGACCCAGGGCGTTCTCCCAAATTGCCAGCGCGCGCTTGAAGAGTAGTTCGGCCTCGGCGTATTTGCCCTGGGCGTAATAGAGGCCTGCCAGGTTGTTCAGGCTCGCGGCCACCTGCGGTTGCTCAGGCCCGAAAGTTTCTTCGGCCAGTCGCAGAGCCTCCTGCCCAACCAAGGCGGCCTCTGCATAGTCTCCCTGCTCATACAAGGATTCGACGCGGCTGTTAAGTTCTTCCCAGATCCCTCGCTGCACACTCCGTTGCGTCCTTTCCAGGGCTTCGCAGCCCGGCGCATAGTCCCTGTCGCACGCCTGCCGGAAAAACTCTACGGCACGACTTTCATCCTTGACCACGCCGGCGCCATCACGGTACATCACCGCTAGTTCGCTGCAGGCTAATGCATAGCCTCCTTCGCAAGCTGTTTGATAGGCCGCGGCTGCTTCTGTGTATTTCCCCTCTTGTTTGAGACTCTCGCCCTGCTCATAGAGCGCTTGCCCCCCATCGTTCGACTGGCCCGCAGTCCCGCTCGGACTAGCCAGCGCAACCACCAGGGCGCACACAACCGCCCGGAGCACCGATGTCTTTCTCGAGATAGCTATCTTCATCCGTCAAAAGAACGCAGGCTGCCTGCCAGAATATCAAGGGGGGCCCGGTTGATGAGCCGTCGTCCATAGTGGGAATTCTCTGTTCGACACATGCCCTTGTCAATCGATACTTCAGTCACATAACCCGGAGGGCGGAAGCTTAGTGGGCGCTCTGGCCGGCATGGGCGTGGGCGCCGGAGCTGGGGGCAGCCATACCGCCGAGACACCGGACGGTTTATCGAGCGGACGAGTGATTCCTTCGCGGGGACCATTGCCTGAAGTGAAAAGGATGCTTCGCTTTGCCCAGCACGACAAACCCAGATCGTTCTCAACTCCTGCCGGCCTAGCTAGGGAACGATGGTGGGCTGAACCAGAACTTGTGCGGGTGGGTTAGAACCACTGGTCGAGGACTGGGACGGCAGGGGTGGGGACGACACGGGTGGGGACGACACGGACGGCTTCGAGGGAGAGGAAGAACCGCTGCCTCCTTCGGAGCTTTCGGTCGGAGTAGTTCCCGGCGTGTCCACCCTCACTTGTCTGGTCAGTGCGAGCTTCTCAAGCGGACGGACGTTGCCAAAGTCTTCTACCGGCATGTCTTCGAGAGCTGCCTGCATGAACTGAAGCCAGATGGGCAGTGCCGTGGACGCTCCGGTCTCCTCTCTTCCAAGGGAGACGCGCTTATCGTCATAGCCTGTCCATACGCCGGTGGTGAGCTGCGGCGTGAAGCCAATGAACCAGGCGTCGGTGAAATCGTTGGTGGTGCCCGTTTTTCCCCCGGCGGGCCTCCCGAGTGCTTTGGCGCGCACTCCGGTGCCGAAATTCACAACCTCCTCGAGCATCGCGATCAGAGTGCGTGCCACGTCGGGTTGAATCACGTCATGCACGGCCGGATGCGCCTGCTCGAGGAGGGCGCCGTCGTACGTGGTGACTTTCCGAATCATGTGCGGATCAATGCGAATCCCGTCATTGGGAAGAACGGTAAAGGCCGAAGTGTGCTCGAGCAGGTTCAGATCCGCTGCCCCGAGGACAAGAGGCAGGTACGGGGGCAGGGGGCTGGCTATGCCGAAGCGGCGGGTCATGGCAACGACGTTGGCGATACCGACTTTCTGGGCAAGGCGGACGGCAGGCACGTTGCGCGATCCTGCGAGCGCCCGCCGCAGGGTAATGACGCCTTCGTATTTTCCGTCGTAGTTGCGCGGCGAATAGGGCCGGTCTCCGCTGGTCGCCGTGAGTGGCGCATCGAGAATGGTATCGAACGGCGTGAACCCAGCCTCCAGTGCCGCCGCATAGAGGTAGGGCTTGAACGAACTGCCCACCTGCCGCTGTGCTTGTACGGCCCGGTTGAACTTTGAATCCCGGAAGCTGTAGCCGCCGACCATGGCCTTGATCTCGCCTGAGGCGTTGTCAATGGCCGCCAGCGCTGCCTGAGGGCGCGGGACTTGCTCAAGCTGCACCTTGACTGTATCGCCGGTGATCTCCCGAATGTAGAACGGAGTGACGTCGCCGGGTTGCAGCAGCTCTCTGGGGGTGCGACGCCTCGTCCACGCAAAATCGGGCTGCGTGAGAACGGCGTGGTAGGGACCAATTTTCACAGTGGCTGTTTCTTCATCCACGCTCAAGAGCAGGCCGTTGACGTAGTCGCCTTCCCGGATGGTGCCGCGCCAGTCGTCGTCATCGTAATTCTCAAGTGTGCCTCGATGATCGCGCAAGATATTGGGAAGATTGCCGCGCCAGCCGTGACGGCGTTCATAGGCATGCAAACCTTCCAGCACAGCACGATTGGCGGCCCGCTGCATATCCGCGTTCAGCGTGGTGTAGACCCGAAGACCGCGCTCGTGCACCGCCTCAGTCCCATAGGTGCGTTCCAGATATTGCCGGATCTCCTCGACGAAATAAGGCGCCAGGCTGTCTCGTGCCGATTGCACGTTCAGCTCCAAAGGCTGTGCTTGAGCTTCACGCCTCTGCTGCAGCGAGATCTTGCCCTCCCCTTCCATCAGTTCGAGCACCAGGTTCCGCCGGTCAAGAGTCCGCTGGGGATTCACCAGGGGCGAATATCCGGGCCCGCGAATCAAGCCAGCCAGCAAGGCCGCCTCTGGAAGCGTGAGCTTGCCAACCGGGTTGCCAAAGTAAAACTCTGCGGCAGCCTCAAACCCGTAATTGCCGTGCGCCAGATAGATCTGGTTGACGTACAGGGTGAAGATTTGCTGCTTGGTATAATTGCGTTCAATCTGAATCGCCAGCAGCGTCTCCTGGATCTTCCTCCGGAAACTGCGATCGGAACGATCAAGGAACAGCCCACCGGCAAGTTGCATGGTGAGCGTGCTGGCGCCCTCCCGAATGCGGAAGCGGACGATGTTCCGCCACGCCGCCTCGACCACACGCGGCAAGTCCACACCCCAGTGTTCGAAGAAGTGCTGGTCCTCGGTCGAGGTAATCGCGTCGCGCAAGACCGGCGGGATCTGTTCCCAGGTCAGCAGGATGCGCCGCTGCAGCGCGAACGTGCCGATCTGTTGTCCGGCGTCAGCGTACAGTTCGGTGATGACGTTCGGCCGGTAATCCTCGAGCGCGCGGACCTCCGGCAGATCGCTCATATACACGAACAACAGGCCCCCGGTTGCGCCGAAAATGATCGAGAACAGGAGCAGCACGGCAAATGCCAACCGTCCCGCGAGCTTTCCTTTGCGGGAGTATGTGATGGGCGGCAAACTCGACATCCCTAGTTATTCTAGCCCAGAGAGAATTTGGCGGGATAATGCTGCGGAAACAACCATTCAAACCGCTGCGCGCTGTTGGCGCTGGGAACGGAAGGCCCCGACGGTAACCGCAACCGCGAGAGCCACCAATAGTCCATCGCGCGCGAGTGTTATCGGTCCCAGCCTCTCGCCAACACCAAAGCAGCCGCAATCAATTCCCAACCCCTGGGCTTGTGCTCGCAACATCATGCAGAAAAAAGCGACCAGCAGCGCCGTGGCCCCGGCGGCAACCCAGCGCAGTTTCCAACCTAGGATGAGGAGAAGGCCCAGCAGCAATTCGACCCACGGCAGCATCCGCGCCACAAGAATGACCATCGGTTCGGGAAGTATTTCATAGGAGTTGATGGACATCGCGAAAAGCATCCAGGGAATGCGCAGCTTAGAATAGGCGGCATAGACGAAGACCAACCCCAGCGCCACACGTCCTGCCAGAAGCAGGATTTTGCCCTTGCCAGTGGCCGGAAAAACCGCGATCGAAGTCTCCTCGTTCACTTTAGTTTTGCAACAAGTAGTCGAGATACTGCTTCAATAACGAGTAGCTGACTCCGGCGATCGGCAGCAGATTGCTTTGCCCGCGATGGGTAACGTAGATGGTCGGAGTGCCCGTTACATTACGGGAATTGGCCAGGGCGATGTCACGCTGAATCTCCGTGTCTATTTCCGCACCCCGTGTGGATGCGATCTCCCGGATTTTGTTCATGTCCACCGGAGAAACGACACTGGCAAGTGCCTGCTCGATTTGTCCGGTGGCTCCCCATTCGTCCTGTTTGGCGTACAGCACCCGCTCCGCGATCTCGAACTTTCCCGCCGCTGCAGCGGCGTTAAGCCAACGAGCTGCTTGGCGCGAGTAAGAGTGCATTGACAGCGGGAAGTCACGATGGACCAGATACACCTTGCCGGTGGAAACGTAGTTGTTGATCAGTTGTTGCGTCGTTGTCTCAAAAAAAACCCGACACTGTGGACACTGATAATCACCGAAAACCTCGATGGTGATGGGAGCTTGGGGTGAGCCAAGCGATTTGCGAGCCGACAGATCCGAGAGTGACGCCCCGGTTTGGGCTCCGGCCGATCCCACCAATAGGGGTGCGACCAGTGCCGCCGCGAGTGCCATGAAGACAATCGATTTCCGCCACAAAGACTTCACGTCTCCTCCTCCGATACGAGCTTTCCTGCAGTTCGCAGGGCAGTTCAATTCTAATAGGATGCGCACTTAGATAAAAGTGTTTGACTCAGAAGATGGCTAATCCTACCCGGCGGATCGGAAGGCAAGTCGGTGTGGCGATGCGTTTCTTGCCCAAGACCCTTTGGGGCCTGCGACCGTTTGGCATTTCCTCCTTCGCTGGGTCTGCCAGCCCGGAGAGCTGGAAGTCCTGCTCTGAATGCCAGTATTCGGCCCTTCATATCATGTAAGTAACTTTTATATCATAAGTTACATGTTGTCAAACAACTTGACAGCATCACACTCATATTGTATAATTCGATCGTAAAATAGCAGGATTCCTGCCGAGCAAGCACTCGGGCAAGACGGAGGATCGTTCGCGATGAGCAAAATCATTGGTATTGATTTGGGAACCACCAACTCAGCAGTCGCGGTCATGCAGGGGGGCGACCCGGTGGTTATCCCCAACCAGGAAGGGGCGCGCACGACGCCATCAGTCATCGCTATTACGAAATCCGGCGAGCGCCTAGTAGGCCAGGTAGCCAAGCGTCAAGCAGTAACCAATCCGGAGAACACGATTTATTCGATCAAGCGTTTCATGGGCCGCCGGCACGATGAAGTCGGGGAGGAAGCTCGCCGCGTGCCGTATAAAGTCACCCGCGGTCCCCATGACGACGCCCGCGTCGAGATCCTGGGGAAGGATTACAGTCCACCAGAGCTCTCGGCCATGATTCTTCAGAAGCTGAAGAGCGCCGCGGAGGACTTTCTGGGTGAGAAAGTCAGCAAGGCGGTCATCACTGTCCCGGCGTATTTCAACGATAGCCAGCGGCAGGCCACCAAGCAGGCCGGAGAAATCGCGGGGCTGGAGGTGCTGCGGATCATCAATGAACCAACCGCCGCCGCGCTTGCCTATGGCCTGGACAAGAAGAAAGACGAGACGATCGCCGTCTATGACTTGGGAGGCGGCACATTCGACATTTCCATCCTGGAAGTCGGTGAAGGCGTGGTCGAGGTGAAAGCGACCGCCGGGGATACACACCTGGGCGGCGACGATGTGGACCATCAGGTCATGGAGTGGATCGTCAGCGAATTCAAGCGCGACCAGGGTATTGATCTCAACAAGGATCGGATGGCATTACAACGCCTGAAGGAAGCGGCTGAAAAAGCCAAGATCGAGCTCTCACAATTGATGGAGACAGAGATCAACCTGCCTTTCGTCACTGCTGACGCTTCTGGTCCCAAACACTTGCAGCTCAAGCTGACGCGCTCGAAACTCGAACAGTTGATGGAAGACCTGTTGCAGCGCACCATCGGGCCCGTGAAGCAGACGCTTTCAGACTCGGGAGTCAGCGCCGAAAAGATCGACGAAGTAGTCCTGGTCGGTGGTTCGACTCGTATTCCAAGGGTCGTGCAGATCGTCAAGGATCTGATTGGCGGCAAAGAGCCACACAAAGGTGTGAACCCGGACGAAGTGGTGGCCGTAGGCGCGGCGATCCAAGGCGGTGTGCTGGGCGGCGAAGTGAAAGACATTTTGCTGCTCGACGTAACGCCGCTGTCGCTGGGTGTGGAAACGCTGGGCGGCGTGACGACTGTTCTGATCCCCAGGAACACCACGATACCGACGCGAAAGTCCGAGGTTTTTTCGACCGCGGCGGACAATCAGCCGTCGGTTGAGATCCATGTGTTGCAAGGCGAGCGCAAGATGGCGGTGGATAACCGGACGCTGGGCAAGTTCCACCTAATGGGGATTCCTCCAGCGCCGCGCGGCATGCCGCAAATCGAGGTGACGTTTGATATGGACGCAAACGGCATCTTGAACGTGTCTGCCAAGGATCACGCGACGAGCAAGGAGCAGAAGATCACCATTACTGCTTCGACCGGTTTATCCAAGGAAGAGACGGAAAAGATGCGTGCCGAGGCTGGATCGCACGCCGAAGAGGACCGCAAGAAAGTTGCCGAGGTGGAAGCGCGTAATACCCTCGATTCGCGGGTCTACCAGATGGAGAAACTAATCCGCGAAAGCCGCGAAAAACTTTCCGACGCCGACGTCAAGGCGGTCGAAGAGGCAATCAAGAAAGGCAAAAGCGCTCTGGCCGGCGGCAGTCTGGAGACTATTCAGACTGCAACCAAGGACTTGGAGATCGCTTCGCATAAGGTGGCTGAAGTGCTTTATCGTGCGGCGGCTGCGGAGGGTGGCGCCGGGGCAGCCGGCGGGCCGGCAGGTGAGGGAGATTCAGGTGCTTCGCAAGAACAGAAGAAGGGTGAGGGCGAGGTCATTGACGCCGAGTACGTGGACGTGGACGAGTCCAAGAAGCCGAACTAGCCGCCTGGCAGGAGCTCCGGACCGCGTCCCAATAGGCGCAAGAGTGCAACGAGGAGCGATGAGCACGTGGTCCCGAGGGGATTGGACGGTCGGAGCCTTCACAAGCGATACAGATGCTACGTGAGAACTTCTATCTGGTGCAGGTGCTGTTGTCGGAGGCTCCCTCCGCCGGTTGGAAGCGCCTCTTCTACGACGCGCAATCTTTGGCTCCGGCGGAGTTTCCGCCCCACGCGGTGGAGATAAAAGGCCCGTTTCTGCGATTTCGGTCCGACGCTGGAAGTGCTGACCAAAAGATTGGCTGGATTGACCGCGCTAACCAAAAAGAGGTGGCGATGGGTGGACGTCTCGATGAACAGCAACGCCACCGGCGAGAAGAGGTGTCACGCGAGCAAGCCGGACTTGCCGAGTTGAATACGCGCTGGGCAAGGCTGTAGCCCGCGCTGAGCGATAGACGATGCCGACAACGACCAAGCAAGATTACTACGAGGTTCTCGGAGTCTCTCGCAAGGCGAACCAGAAGGAGATTCGGCAGGCCTATCGCCGTCTCGCGCGCAAGTTCCATCCCGACTTAAATCCCGGCGACAAGTCCGCCGAAGAAAGGTTCAAGCAAATCCAGGAAGCCTATGACGTACTCTCGGAGACCAAGAAGCGGCAGATGTATGACCAGTTTGGCTTTGATGCTGAGCGCCGCGGAGCTGCGACACCCGAAGAAGGTGCCGGAGTACACTTTGATTTCGGCGGTTTTGATTTCGGGGGCGCGGGAGGCACCAGTTTTCGCGATTTATTCAGCCAGTTCTTTCGCGGGGGCGCGGGTGCAAGGGCTGTTCAGGAATTCGAGCCCGGCTCCGATCTGGAATATCAGATCGAAATCAGCTTTTGGGATGCCGTGCGCGGCACCGTTAAAAAACTGACAATAGCGCGCCTGGAGGTTTGTAATACTTGTGGTGGCACTGGTGGCGTCGGTGCGCCGCAGGCATGTACCATCTGCGGCGGCACTGGCCAAGTATCCCAGACCAGCGAGCGAATGCGTTTCAATCTGGCGTGCTCACGTTGTGGTGGCACGGGCCGTGTGCGAACTCTCTGCCGGGTTTGCGGCAGCGAAGGCCGCGTTCGCCGCTCGGAAACCATCGAAGTGCGGATTCCGGCCGGTGTGCAGACCGGATCGCGGGTGCGAGTTCCCGGGCACGGAAATGCCGGGACGCACGGCCTGCCTCCGGGCGATCTGTACATTGTGACCCGGGTTGAGCCGCATCCCTATTTCGAACGCCGGGGTGGCGATCTTCACACCGTAGTGCCCATCACGGTTTCCGAGGCGGCCTTGGGGGCGAAGATCGAGGTGCCCACGCTCGATGGTCGCTCATTGCTGCGCGTTCCCCCCGGAACGAGCAGTGGGCAGAAGCTCCGCTTGCGCGAGAAGGGCGTGCCTTCGGTTCGCACCCACGGCCGGCGTGGCGACCTGTATGTCCAACTGCAGGTGGTGGTGCCGAAGCCGGTGGACGAGCGCGTCCGCAATTTACTGCGTGAGCTGGCACGCCTAGAACCCGAAGACCCGCGCCGCGACCTTTTCGCCCGCGCCGGGATCTAACCGCTGGAGGGAGAGACGCGGTGGCCATGCGCAGCCCAAGAAGAAAGAAGAGTCACGCCGGCTACATGATCAGCGTCGTGGCGGATCTCTACAAGCTGCATCCGCAGACGCTCCGCCTATACGAGCGTGCCGGCCTGCTAAAGCCTTCACGCTCCGAGGGCAATACCCGTCTATACACGGAAGCCGACCTGGAGAGACTAGAGGTTATCCTCACCCTCACTCGTGAGATGGGCGTCAATCTCGCTGGCATCGAGATCATTCTCAACATGCGGGAAAAAATGACTGAAATGCAGCGCCAGATGGAAGCTTTTACCGAGTTTGTGCAGCAGGAGCTGTCGCGTGACCTGCAATTCGCGCAACGGAAGCCGGCTCGCGACGCTTTGGTGCGCGTTCCCCCCCCAAGATAGTCCGCGTCCACAACAAATAGTAAGGCCCATTCCGGTGTTCCTTCCTGTCCTGGAATTCTTGAATTACATCTGATTTTTCACATTTTCACCGTTTTCCACCGCGGCTGATCCTTGCACCTCTCAGCTGCTGCGCCTATGCTTTTGGCCATGGCGCAATCCGAATGCTCTTTGTGCAGCGGTACCGGCTGGCGGCTGGTCGAGCGCGTGGATGCCAGCCAGAGAGCCGAGCGCGTCGTCGAGCGCAGAAACGCGCGGCTCGGCGCTTCTTCCACACCGCCGAAATTCACCTGGGCCGTGCCCTGTGACTGTACGAACTCCGGCCGCACCGCGTCGGCGCTGGCGCGGGTGCGTATCCCGCGCCGTTACGAACACTGCAATTTCGAGAACTTCGACACCGATTTTTGGGTTGAACGGTCGGAGGCGGCTTCGTGGAACCGAAGTCTGACGCAGGCGAGGCTGGTCGTGGAAGGGTTTGCGCGAAACTATCCGGTGGGTGGCGAGACCGGCCTGTTATTTATGGGCCCTTGTGGAACAGGCAAAACTCATCTGGCTGTGGCGGCCCTGCGAGAACTGATACTGCGCGGTCACCGAGCGCGCTTCTATGACTATCGCGAGCTCCTCAAGGAGCTTCAAGCGAGCTATGACCCCAATCATCCCACCAGCGAAATGCGCGTGCTGGAGCCGGTCCTCGAGACCGAGGTCTTATTGCTCGACGATATCGGGGCGAGCAAACCCTCGGCATGGGCGCTGGATACCATCGGCCACATTCTCAACAAGCGGTATAACGAAAAGCGCGTAACTCTGTTGACGACGAATTATTTGGACGGACCGGAAAACTCCGCACCGGTGCGAATGCCATCCGGTCAAACGATTTCCACAGCGGCAGGGGAGACACTCACGGACCGCTTGGGGCAGCGAATCCGCTCACGCCTGTACGAGATGTGCCGCACCATCGAAATTGTCTCGGCTGATTTCCGACTTGAGATTCGCCAAGCTGACCGTACGCGATCCTGAAAGCCTTGGCAGCCGCTCCATTTCGTCCGGAGATGGAGGTCACCTTTCGTTGACACGGCGCGCCGGGGCAGGTATCATCCGGCAAGTGCAGCTTTTGGCGGGCTGCGGGTCCTTCCTTGCTTCAGTCCCATGAAGGGGGGTTTCGTGACGGATTCGCCGCAAATACGAGGGCAAGCTATCCCTGGGAGGCCGCCAAGATGTTTTTCGAGTATGAAGCTTCTGGCGTAAACCCCGCTGGTACACCCGAGGCGGCTGCCGGGGTACCTTCGCCAGCTTCAGAGGGATACCCTGACGAACGGCAGCAGCACGTACCTCCACCCGATCTAGCCCAGGGTGGGTCTGCGGACGTGGAATCCGCACCTACGGCCAAGGTCCCCGATTCAGAACCTCTAGTTGACAACACATCAGAGCCTGCGGCTTCGGAGGTCATCCCGCCGAACGAAGACGTCGCCTTACCAAGCGCCGACGAACTGAACCAATTGATGGATCAGTATGCTGCCCCACAACAGGCCCCCGTTGAAGGAGAGATTCTCGAGGGGCGGGTGATTGCGGTCTCCGATATAGGTGTCGTCGTTGATATGGGTTCTAAATTCGAGGGGCTGATTCCGGCCCAGGAATTCCTCGATGCCGACTGCAACATCAAGCTTGAACCTGGCCTGACGATTGAAGTCCAGCCGACCGGTGAGCACAAGGAAGGTTACGCCATTCTTTCCTACCAGCGTGCACATCGCCGGCGCGTATGGATCGACATCGAAAAGGCATACCATGAGAAAACGCACTTGACCGGGCGCGTTGTTGATCGGGTCAAAGGCGGGCTGGTCGTGGACATCGGCGTGCGCGCGTTCCTGCCGGCATCGCAGACCGACCTGCGGCCGGTGCGCGATCTCGAAGAATGGGAGGACCGCGAAATTGAAGTCCGCGTTCTGAAGATGAATCGCAAGCGGGGCAACGTGGTGGTCAGCCGGCGAGCTGTCCTCGACGAAGAACAGCAGGCGCAGCGGGAGAAACTAAAAGAGTCGCTCCACGAGGGACAGATTCTGCGCGGCGCGGTGAAGAGCATCACTAGCTATGGGGTATTTGTGGATTTGGGCGGATTGGACGGACTGTTGCACGTGTCGGATCTTTCCTGGGGGCGGGTGGCTAATCCGGTCGATGTGGTGAGACCGGGCGAAGAGTTGGAAGTGCAAGTATTGAAGTTTGACCGCGAGAAAATGCGAGTTTCGCTGGGCCGGAAACAGCTGCTGCCCGATCCGTGGGCGACCGCCCCGGAGCACTTTCCGGCAGGCGCGCGTGTGCAGGGACGCGTGGTGGGAGTTGCCGATTATGGCGCATTTGTAGAGCTCGATGCCGGCATCGAGGGCTTGGTGCACGTTAGCGAGATGAGTTGGTCGAAGCGGAAGCAGCATCCCTCGAAGGTGGTGCAGGTGGGAGACACGGTCGAGGTGATTGTGCTCGAGGTACAGCACGCGCAGAGGCGCATCTCGCTGGGGTTGAAACAGGCGCAGCCGGATCCCTGGGCCGAACTGGCACAAAAATATCCGGTTGGCTCGCGAGTCACTGGCCGCGTGCGCAACATCACGGAGTTCGGCGTCTTCGTCCAGATCGAAGAGGGATTCGATGGCCTGGTCCACGTGAGCGACATCAGCTGGACCGAACGGGTGAAGAGCGCCGGGGATGTGTTTAAGAAGGGTGACGTGGTCGAGGCCAAGGTGCTCAAGATTGATTCGGTGAACCGCCGCGTCTCGCTCGGTATCAAGCAGCTGAACGATATCTGGGCAAACTGGTTTGCCGCCCGCAAGGTTAACGATATCGTCCGCGGCAAGGTATCCCGGCTAACGACCTTCGGCGCCTTTGTCGAGTTGGCCGAGGGCATCGAAGGACTTTGCCATGTCTCCGAAATTGAAGGCCGCCGGAATCGGGAGAAACAAGGACCGCAGGCTCAAGGTGCTTCCATGTCGGTTCTTGCGCCCGGCCGCGAATACGATTTCAAGATTGTCAAGATTCATCCCGATCAGCACAAGATCGGCCTGAGTTACCGTGCGGCGGCCCGCCAAGCAGAGCGGCGCGAGATGGAGGACTACCGCTCGTCGAAGTCCTCTCTCACTGCGACGATCGGAGATGCAATCCTGGCGAAACGGGAAACTCTGTAAACCTTCATGCGCACCCCGTCCCGTGCGTTGGGCCCCGACCCGGGTTTTCCGGCAGAGGTGCGAAAGTTCTTCCCCTGCAGGGCCAAGTGGTGATATGGAAAGGTCGTCGGTCGGGCGAAACAAGAGAACCGGATCGGCTGACGCAGGACCTCTCGATCTTAACTTCGTGGGAGCCGATTGCTATGAATGACACCATGACAAAAGCCGACTTGGTCGAAGAGGTGATCCGAGTCACCGATCTGCCGCGCAAAGAGTCCGAGAGTATTGTCGAAACCGTTTTCGACTCGATCATCCAGGCGCTGCAAACCGGAGATAAGATTGAAATCCGTGGCTTTGGCAGTTTTCGGACGCGCCAGCGACGTGGCCGCATCGGCCGCAACCCGAAAACCGGGGCCAGAGTGGAGGTTCCGCCCAAACGTATCCCCTTCTTCAAGCCGAGCAAAGAACTGAAGGACTTTGTCAACGGCAGCTCTTCCGCCACTGTCATGCCCGCGCCATCGGGAACGCCGTCGCAGGCCTAGTTTCACTGGCATGGATTATCTGTGGACGCCATGGCGATACCGCTATCTCACCTCACCTATTACGAACGAAGCATGCATTTTCTGTGAGGCCCTCGGAGCCGGCGACGACGCTCGCATGTTGATTGTCCTGCGGGGCAAGAGGAATTTTGTAATTTTGAACCGTTTTCCCTATACGTCAGGGCACGTCATGATCGTGCCCTACGCCCACCAAGCCACGCTCTCGGCCTGCGAACCCGAAACACTTGCTGAAATGATGAAGATTGCGCAAAGGGTGGAAGCGGCTCTCGAGGTCCTGTATCACCCGCAAGGCTACAATTTGGGCATGAACATAGGCCGCGCTGCCGGCGCTGGCATTGCCGGCCACCTGCACCTGCACCTACTGCCCCGCTGGATCGGAGACACGAATTTCATGGCGACGGTAGGCCGAACACGCCTGGAGCCGGAGGAACTTGACCTGACGTACGGGCGATTGTGCGGGGCGTTGAGTTCGTAGAACGTGCCAACACGGAACGAAGCGTGGACCTGGAGCTGACGGAAGAACAGAAGCTGTTGCGCCGGACAGTCCGAGACTTTGCCGAGGGCGAGGTGAAGCCGCTCGCGGCTGAGATCGATGAGACCGGCGAGTTTCCGCGGACAACCTTTCGCAAGGCGGCGGAACTGGGGCTTACCGCCGTGGCAATTCCGGAAGAGTATGGCGGCGCAGGATTTGATCACACCAGCTATGCCATTGTGATCGAAGAGATCTCGCGGGTCTGTGCCTCCACAGGAGTCATCCTCTCGGTGCAAAACTCGCTCTACTGCGAGACCCTCTACCGGCTCGGCACCGGCAAGCAAAAGGAACATTTTCTCGTGCCCTTCGCCCGCGGTGAGCGCATGGGGTGCTACGCGCTGACCGAACCGCAGGCGGGCTCGAACGCCGCAGCCTTACGCACCACGGCTGTTCGGCGAGGCGATCGCTATGTCGTCAACGGCACCAAAGCATGGATCACCAATGGGGGAGTGGCCGACGCAGCCGTTGTATACGTCAGCACCGATCCGGCCAAGGGTGAGAAAGGCATTACCGCATTGCTCATGGAACGCGGCACACCGGGCCTCAAGATCGGCAAAGAGGAAAAGAAGATGGGCCTGCACGCGACGGCCTGTACCGAGCTTTCGTTCACCGACTGCGAGGTGCCTGTCGAAAACCGCCTCGGCGCCGAGGGAGAAGGCTATAAGATCGCACTCGCGACTCTTGACGGTGGGCGCATCGGCATTGCTGCGCAAGCCACGGGAATCGCCCAGGGAGCCTTCGAGCAGGCCTTGGCTTACGCGCAGCAGCGTCAGGCATTCGGCCAGATGATTGCGGAATTCCAAGCCATTCGCTTCATGCTGGCGGATATGGCCACGGAAATCGAAGCGGCGCGCCTGCTGGCGCGCAGGGCGGCTTGGAAGCAAGATAGCGGCGCGCGGTTTTCACTGGAGGCTTCTATTGCGAAGCTTTTTGCGTCGGAAATGGCCACCCGTGTGACACACAAAGCCATACAAATCCACGGGGGATATGGTTACAGCTGCGAATATCCCGTCGAGCGAATGTACCGCGACGCGCGCGTCACCGAGATCTATGAAGGCACAAGCGAAATCCAGCGCCTGGTGATTGCCTCCTGGGTTTTGCGCTCTTAATCCCCGCATCCTAGGGACCCGAGTTATCCTGAGAGCATGCTCGCACTGGACTGCCGAGTTGAATTTGACCCGGGACGCGCCGAGGAGGTTCTGGAGACTTTACCGCCGCGGCCTGCAGTCGTGCTCGTCGAGCCGCGTGCGGAACTTGCCGGAGCGCGGCCGCTATTGCTGCGTACGGCCGATCTGCGACGGAGACTTCAACTATTACTGAGGCCTAGTGATCCAGCTTCGAAACGGATCAGCCTGAGAGACTATGCGGCGGCTATATGCTTTCGGTTGACCGGATCGGCATTTGAGCAGGCGATAGCACACTGGCAACAGGCGCGCACACTGTGGCCCCGCAGCTACCGCCAGCGACTGCGGTTGCGTCCGCCGCCCCTGGTGAGATTGAATCTTGCCAACCCGTACCCGCGCGTATACGTTACGCGCCGTATCAGTGCCGGGGGCGTTTATTTCGGCCCTTTTGCGACGCGCCGTAGCGCCGAGGCGTTCCTCGATCCCTTCTTAGATCTGTTCCGCATCCGCCGATGCCAGATCAAGATCCGGCGCGACCCGCATTTTCCCGGCTGTATTTATTCGGAAATGAAGATGTGCCTGGCGCCATGCTTTGCCGGTTGCACGGAGGCGGAATACGCCGCCGAAGTACAGCGCGTCGTGGAGTTTCTAGCCTCGCGTGGCGATTCGCTATCGAATCAACTGGTGCGCGAACGAGATGAGGCCAGTGCTCAGACCGATTTTGAGCGAGCCGCGGCCACACACCGGCGACTGGAAAAAGTGGACGCCGTGTTGCGGCTCATGCCCGGGCTTGTTCGATGCCTCAATGAGCTCGATGCAGTTGTGCTCCAGCGCGCAGCGGAACCAAGATCCATCGCCGTATTCGCCGTCCACGGCGGACGCATCGCCGATCCGTTTCTGCTGCGCTTCGCCGAATTGGCCAGCCAGCCCCGTTCAGTGGAGCAGATCCTGCGCCATCTGCTTGAACCTCCCTCCTCTGCCAGCGACCGTGCAGGTGTCGAGTCCGGTCCTGGTATCGAAGCAACAGAACGTAAGCGGAGCAACCATTCGGCCGCGGCGGAATTGGAGGACCAGTTGACTGTCTTAGGGCAATGGTTTTACGGGCGCCCGCGACAGGGCGAGATTGTTATTTCCGAAAGCAAATCAGCCAACTGGCCCTACCGCCGTATTCTGCGCGCCTGCTCGCGCTTGCTGACGTCACAAGATCCGCAGATAGAAAGCTGAAGTATTCCACAGAAGGTTTGTCGTCGGTTGCGGGTGGGGAGAGACGTCCCGCTAGAATGCCGGCTGATGTGCCGAACCAAACCAAATATATACTGGCAGCTCGCGGTCATGTCGTGGCTGGCGCTCCTGACGCGGATTTTGCTCGCCAGCGGGCCCAGCTCGACTTGCTGTACGCAACTGGCCAGGTAGAGCAGTTACTTCAGTAACACAGCGGCGTTTTTCTCCCGGATACATGGATCCTGTGGGGTAAAATGTACGCGATCCGTTCAGCAGCGGATGTGTGCTTGGCCGTGAAACAGAGAGAAAGAGGAGCTGTGAAAAAGACTCTGTTCGTGAACCCGCCGAGCTATGAAGGGTTTGACGGCGGCGCAGGGGCACGCTACCAGGCACGACGCGAAATCCGTTCCTTCTGGTACCCTACTTGACTTGCGCAGCCTGCGGCCATGATTCCAGGAAGCCGCCTCATCGACGCCGCACCCGATGGGCTGACGGTTGAAGAGGTAGCTTCGCTAGCGCCTGAGTTTGAGCTGGCCGTGTTGCACACCAGTACGCCGTCATTCCCCAACGATGCGCGATTCGCGGCGCGGCTTAAGGAAGAGAACCCTCGCATCGAAATCGGCATGGTTGGTGCCCACGTGGGTGTATTGCCGATGCAGTCCTTGAACGGCGCGCCGGCCGTCGATTGGGTGACAGTCGGGGAGTTCGATTACACGTGTGCTGAGATCGCGGCAGGCAAGCCGCTTCACGAAGTGCGGGGTCTTGCCTATCGCGATCGGAGTCAGATTCGCTTTACCTCGCCACGGCCGCCGATCGAAGACATGGATGCCTTGCCTTTCGTCACCGATACATACAAACGTGATCTGACGATTAGGAATTATTTCATTGGCTACCTGCAGCATCCTTACGTATCGCTGTACACGGGGCGTGGCTGTCGCTCGAGGTGTACCTTTTGTCTCTGGCCGCGAACACTCGGCGGGCACCGCTACCGAGTGCGCAGCGCCGATAGCGTCGAACTGGAAATGGCCCGCGCCAAGAAGCAGTTTCCAGAGGTAAAAGAGTTTTTCTTTGACGATGACACCTTCACGGATGATCTCCCGCGTGCCGGAGAGATCGCCCGCCGGCTCGGGCGTTTGGGAATCACTTGGTCTTGCAACGCGAAGGCCAACGTGCCGCGGAAGACGCTCGAAATACTCCGCGACAATGGCTTGCGGCTACTGTTGGTCGGATATGAATCCGGCAACCAGAAGATACTGAATAACATTAAGAAGGGCATTCATCTGGACATCGCGCGTAAGTTTACGAAGAACGCGAAGCGACTGGGCATCACTATCCACGGTATCTTCATTCTCGGCCTTCCCGGTGAAACACAGGAAACCATCCGCGAAACGATTCGCTACGCCTGCGACATCGAGCCGGAGACCATCCAGGTCTCGCTCGCCGCGCCGTATCCCGGTACGGAACTGTATCGACAGGCGCAGGAAAATGGCTGGCTGGAAATTGACACTGGCAAATTGGTGAACACGCAAGGTGTGCAGGTCGCTGCTCTCAAGTTCCCAAACATGTCAACATCCATTATCTTCAACTCGGTCGAGGAGTTTTACCGCAGCTTTTATTTTCGTCCGCGCAAGATCTTTGCGATGGTCGGGGGAATGCTGCGCAGCCCGGAGGTTATGTGCCGGCGCCTGCGCGAAGGCGTTGAGTTCTTCCGCTTCCTGCATGAGCGAAAGCAAGCCGCCAGGCCATCCCAGATGGCCGCTGGCGCTGGGAATTAGGCGGGAGCAAGATGGCGCCTCGCCGGCCCACGCGTGAGATGCATTCCCTTCGAGCTCTTCAGGTCAAGACGTACATCTTGCTAATCCCGATGATCCTCCTCGGCTCGGTTGGAAACACCATCCTCGATAAAGGCATAAAAGATATCGGCTCACTCGACTTGTCCACGACGGTGGCGGTTTGGGGAGGAATCCTTCATGTCTTTAGCAGCGCCACCATCTGGGTTGGTGTTGCCTGTATGTTGCTTTTCATGGTTTGTCACATGCTGGTGCTCTCCTGGGCCGACTATAGCTTCGTGATGCCGTTTTCGGCTCTGGCCTACGCGCTGGTGCCATTGCTCGCGTATCTCTGGCTTCACGAGCAGGTGTCCGCAACGCGATGGAGGGGAATCGTGCTCATCGTCTTTGGCGTGTACCTGATCAGTCGCACGCCGTCCCGCACTACGCGGCCAATTGGCCAGAGCTCCGGCCTTCGCTGACATGCGCACCGCACTCATACTGGCATTTGTCGTGCTGACTGGGACAGGTGGAGAAATCAGCATCACCCATGCGATGAAACGCATTGGAGAGGCGCAGCGCTTCTCGCCGCCGGCTATAGCACAGTTTTTGTTGCGGGCGATGCATAACGGTTGGTTTTGGCTCGGTCTTGGACTTATGATCGTCTCGTTTTATGCCTTCCTGGCGATGCTTTCCTGGTACCCGGTAAGCTTCGTCGTTCCGGCCACTTCTCTGGCCTACGTTGCCGGAGTGTTAGGCGCTAAATTTCTTCTGAGCGAGCGCTTAAGCAGGACACGCTGGGCCGGCGTTGTGCTCATCTGTTTAGGTGTGGCGCTGGCCTGGGTGAACTAAATGGCCGCAATGCTGGAGGCTTCGGCGGTGCACCTGTTGGCGCGAGACGCAGTGTTCGCATGCGCCGTGGTGCCGCTGATCTTCTATCGCCTGGGCAGCATGGCGGTTTTTTGGCAAGGCGCGCCGCAGGCCAGATCAGCAAACGAATAGTTTCACACCCCCAGTGAGCGTTCTTAAGCCTGTTTGCGGCCTTGAACCCGGCGCCTATGACAATTTTGCGAGCTTTTGCCGTCAGGACTATCCGGATTACGAGATTTTGTTTGCGGTTCGAGACGAAGCTGATCCGGCTGTGCCCGTCATTCGCCAGATCATTTGCAATTTTCCGGAACGTTCTATCCGCCTGCTGGTTGGCGTTGACGCCGAAGGTGCGAACGATAAGGTGGCCAAGCTTTGCCGACTGGCGTGCGAGGCGCGGCATGAGCTCTTGGTGATTTCAGACAGCGATGTACGCGTCGCACCTAGCTATTTACGGGGCATCGCTGCGCCATTCGTGAGCGCGCACGTTGGCGCTGTGACGGCGCTGTACCGGGCGGCCGAAATACACTCCTTCGGCGCGGCGATGGATGCGGTTGGCTCTCTTTCGTTCGCAGGCTCCGCGCTCGTTGCGCGCTCACTTCAGGGACTGAAGTTTGCAATGGGTTCGACCATGGCCACGAAACGTGAGATTTTGCGGGAAATCGGCGGCTTCGAAGGCTTGCTCAACCTTCACTCAGACGACTACGAGTTCGGAAAACGGATCTCCGACCGAGGCTATCGCGTGGAATTGGCTCCCGAACCTGTCTTTATGCAGTACCCCGCGAA
The DNA here is from genome assembly GCA_965197305.1 of Candidatus Acidiferrales bacterium. GTDB lineage: Bacteria > Acidobacteriota > Terriglobia > Acidiferrales > UBA7541 > Palsa-189. The sequence goes on from CBDAMS010000002.1 coordinate 23,788, forward strand.
TTCACTTCTCGATCACCTGCGGCAGGAGTTGCGATGGTTCGTCGGCATCCGGCACGTTCGTCCGGGCGGCCATTTTGACATGCTGCTGACGAACGGGTTTGTCTGGACGCTCGGAGCGGCCCTCGCGGCTCCGACCGGCGGTCTGGCGGCGGCATGGGTTGGCGCATACCTCGCTCTTCGGCTGGGGACTGGCTATGTGATTGCAGTCTGGGGGTTAAATGATCCGGAGGTGCGTCGCTGGCTGTGGCTCTTACCCTTGCATGACTTCTTTTCTTTCCCTAATTGGCTCGCAAGCTTCCTGGTCAATCGCATTGAGTGGCGCGGCATGGTTTTCACTCTCAAACGCGGCCGCATGATTCCCGTTACACCGCGCCCAATTCGCAGATGATGAGATCAAATCACAATGGTGGCCCGCAGTTGGTGCCAGCCTTGTTCCTCTACCGCGTGTTGCTCTGTAATGATATTCTACGGGCTGGCATGGTGCTCAATGTCATCCAGGCGGGGCACAACTTCGGACCCGGCCAGCACTGCCGTCCCCGTAAGCTTTAGAAAACACGACTGCTGGGAGGTCGTACAATCGGCAGTACATCAGATTCTGGATCTGATTATCCTGGTTCGAGTCCAGGCCTCCCAGCCAATTTTTTGCTTCCCTTGAATCGCCTCCAACAGCTGGCATTACCAAGCAGGCAAGCGTGGATTTTTCCGTCGCGAGCCGATTCTGGGGAAATCGTTAGGTGGGCCGAATCTCGACACGCACAGGTTGGCCGCCGCCTTTGCCACGCTTGGTGAACCACTCACCCATGGTTGTGGCGAGGCGCTCTGGTGAGACGCGAAAACCGGCTTCAAGTGCGCCTTCACCGACAGGAAGGGTGTCATCAAACTCGGCGTTGCCAGTGAAATTCCGCATGCAGAAGCTGTCGAGCCACTCGAGTGGGCAGCGCCGCTGTTTGCCGCCGACGATAACCTCCACGACATACTTCTGTGCAAACATTCTGACGATAGCTTAACACTTAGCGTGCGCTTTGGGTCGTACGCGGGATCGCTTGAGGGGCCTTGCGATTCGTCAGTGTGGAGGATAGAATGCTGCATTCGCCGCGTATGCTGCGCGTGATGAGAGTGGCTCCATGAATTAGCCCGGGGCGTCCACAAGTCCCACAGGCTCATACAAATGCGGAGGGTCGTTTGTCCACACCTTTAGAAAAGTGGGTTGAGCAAGTCTCTCGCACAACCCGTCCAAAACAGATCGTTTGGTGCGATGGCTCGGAACGTGAAGCCCAACAGATGGAAGAAACGCTGCTGGCGCAAGGCCGAACCTTTCGGCTCAATGAAAAGACCTATTCCAACTGTTTGTTGCACCGCAGCGATCCGAACGACGTCGCACGAACGGAAGAAGTTACCTTCATCTGCACACAGAACAAGGAGGACGTCGGTCCAACGAACAATTGGATGGCTCCTGCAGAAGGCAAGGAAAAGGTGGGTGCGTTATTTGCAGGTGCGATGGCTGGGCGCACGATGTATGTAATCCCCTACCTGATGGGCCCGGCTAACTCCCCCATCAGCCGCGCCGGCGTGGAGATCACGGACAGCCCTTACGTCGTCCTCAGCATGCGCATCATGGCGCGGATCGGCAAGGTAGCTTTGGAGCGCATCGGAAACAGTAACGATTTTGTTCCCGGTCTGCATTCGCTGGGCGATCTTCGTCCCGATCGCCGGTTCATCATGCACTTTCCGGAAGAAAAGCTGATCTGGAGTGTTGGCTCCGGATATGGTGGAAATGCGCTGCTTGGCAAGAAATGTTTCGCGCTGCGTATCGCCAGCTGGATGGCGCGCGAACAAGGCTGGTTGGCCGAACATATGCTCATTCTCGGCCTGGAGGATCCGTCCGGCAAGGTCACGTACATGGCGGCAGCTTTCCCCAGCGCTTGCGGAAAGACGAATTTGGCCATGATGGTCTCGGCGCTGGAAAAAGGTGGCTATCGTGTTTGGACCCTCGGTGACGATATCGCATGGATGAGAGTTGGAGCGGATGGTTACCTGCACGCCATCAACCCGGAGGCAGGCTTTTTCGGCATCGCTCCAGGCACCAACGAACAGACCAACCCCAATGTCATGACTGCGCTGCGAAGTAACTCCATTTTCACCAACACCGCGATGACGCCATCGCGCGAGCCGTGGTGGGAAGGGATGGCTACCGAGCCGCCGGCAGGGCTGGTGGATTGGCAAGGCCGCACCGCTGAGCCCTCGAACGGCCCTGCCGCGCATCCCAATTCTCGTTACACGGTGCCGGCCCGGCAGGTTTCCTGCGTCTCACCGCGCTGGGAGGATCCCGACGGCGTGCCCATTTCCGCGTTTATATTCGGCGGTCGGCGGGCCCGTCTGGCCCCGCTGGTCTACGAATCGTTGGGCTGGCAGCACGGAGTTTTCGTCGCCGCGACTATGGCCTCGGAAACCACTGCCGCGAAAACTGGAAGTGTCGGAGTGACGCGGCGCGATCCCATGGCCATGCTTCCGTTCTGCGGCTACAACATGGGGGATTACTTCCGCCACTGGCTGTCCATGGGGCAGCGGATCCCTCATCCTCCCAAGATTTTTAATGTAAATTGGTTCCGCCGAGGTGCGGACGGAAAGTTCCTCTGGCCCGGCTTTGGCGAAAACGTGCGCGTCCTGAAATGGATTCTCGAACGCATCGAAGGCAAGGGAGAAGCCGTCGAAACACCGATTGGCTTCGTACCGGCCCGCGGCGCGCTCACACTGGACGGGCTCAATGTCTCGCAGGACACAATGGAGGAATTGCTGCGCGTGGATGCGGCAGACTGGCTCGTGGAGTCTCAGGGGACGGCCGCTTTTTTTGAGAAGTTCGGCCCCCGCTTCCCGAAGGAATTGCGCGACGAGCATACTCAGCTTGAAAAGCGGCTGGGCATTGTCACCGGCACTCGCCAATAGTTCGCCTTGCTAAAGAATGGATTCGATCTCCAGGGCGAGTGACACATGTGACTGCGCGAAGCCATTGATTTTATAAGTATTAGCAGGAGAGCTTTCCAACGCCGGATCGAGTGTGAAATGGAAGAAGCGGCTGATGCGGTAGTCTTCGTCAAAGCTGCTGAAGAGCCGCTCGATCTCCTCATGCGGGAGCCCGAAGGCTTCAATGGCTATGGGGCGTCCGAAACCGCCCGTCAGAGCGCGATACTTTTGCACGACATCATCTAGAGTCATCGTTGCCGGTTCCAGCGCTTAAATCCCCATCAATCTAAATCCAAAGATACGCGCCGACCTCACCGTAAGGCACATTGACGTAATAAAGGTTAGCCTCGCTCAGCTTCGCAAGCGCCGCGCACAGCTTCTGCGCGCCGTGCCTTGCGCAGAATGCTTCGCCCTGCTCCACTGTCATGCTGCCTACATCGTCGAGGCTGCTGACCTGTTCGTGGGAAAGCCACAGCCAGTTCGCCGGGAATCCACAAAGCTCGCAATCACCGGCCGGCTGCCTCAAGCGGTGCGCGATCGCTTCCGCGACCTCTGGCTTCAATCCTGCAGCGGGAAAGTCCGGCGCGGCAACGAAAAAAAATTGCGTGAAGGTGCCGCCGTCTGGCTCAAACGCGACCAAACGCCCTGAATATCGCGACAATTCGTTTTCGAGTTCGCTGATCAGGCAAGTGCGGCAGAGCGATACCTCTGGACGCGCCGCCTGGCGCCGCACCGACGCCTTGCCACGCAGGTATAGGGTGTCGGGAACGTACGTAGCCATCCAGGATGTCTCGTGTTCGAGATGGATGCATTCAGGTGGCACCTGGTTGAGACGCGCCCACCAGTTGCGTGAGCGCCATCGAAACGCAATGTTCGGATAGGCCTGTTCGAGAGTCATACGTGGCACAGCATCTTGATGGTAACAGATCGCAGCCACAGCAGATGATGATCCGCCGTTGCCAGAAGCCCCGTTTTCAGGCATGCGGGGCTTCGACCTGAATTAGAGGATCAAAAAAAGGGAATGGACGGCGACTCGTAGTTTTCGTCAGAGCCTCACTTCACAGCACGATCTTCCTGGCGTAGAAGCCCTCGGCGTATCCCGTATCTGAGCGCGATTCCACGCCGCGTAGTCTCATCAGGCCGAGAAACGTCGAGTCCGTAAACCAATACTTCCCGGCCTGTGACGGATAGGCCTCCCGAATGTAGCTGACTTTTTTCCGGCACAACACCTCGGCCAGAGGAAGAAATGGGTTGGGCGATCCAAGGTCACCGTCATATTTAGGGATCTCGTATTCGAGGATGGGGTGATTCCGGAACGTGTTCCACGTCAGTTCGTTGATCATGCGGTGGTCCTGATGGAGATCCTCCCGGCAATGGGTCAAGATCAGATCGGGGTCGATGTCGCGCTTTAGATTTTCGAATTCTTTCTTGATGCTGGCCCCGTTGTACGGGAAAAAAGCGTCGGGATACGAACGGATGGTCACTTTCTTTGTCGCCGCGTCCTTCAGAAACAATTGCGCCCCACGGAGAGCTTCACGCCGGCGCGCACGATTGGAGCCGAACACAATCCAATCCACGTGGCAGTCGCGAAACTTCATGAGCAGGCGCAAGATGGTTCCGCCGCATCCAATTTCGATGTCATCGCAATGGGCACCCAGACAGAGAATCCTGGGCTTTTCGCGGTTCGAAAACGGCCACTGGAACGCCTGCACGTCAAATTACCCCGTGTTTTGCCACAGTTTTTTTCCTCCAGGCGTACGGAGACCTCCGGTGTCGTTCCGTTCCCGTTCACTCGGGTCTTCCACACCTGCCAGGGTGCCGTCCCGCTGGCATAGAGATCGTCAAGATTCTGTTTGTCTTTGAATGTGTCCATGGCGGCAAAAAAATCATCGTAGGGAAAAACAGCGAGTTGCTTTTCGCGGATCAGCCGCTGAAATGGCTCGCGCACCAATTCCTCGCCCGCACGGATGTAATCGAAAATGTCTTGGCGAAAGACAAAGAATCCTCCATTGACGCGCATCTGAGCGTGGGACATCTCACGGATCTCCTGCACCAACCAGTCACTGTCGGCAGAAATCACATGATAGCTAAGGCTCGGGCGCACGCTGAGGAAGCTCCCGATCTTGTTCTGTGCTTCGGCGAACTCAATCAGTTTAGGAAGATGGAGGTCGGTCAGACCGTCGGAGTAGTTTGCCAAGAACATTTTGTCGTCTTCCACATACTTTTGGATAGCCTGGAGCCTTTCCCCGATGTTGGAGGTCACGCCAGTATCGGCGAAGGTTATTTGTCAATCACTGATGTCACTATTGTGAAGATCTAATCGCTTGTCGCCCTGAGATAGCGTGAAATCGTTGGTCATGCACTCGTTGTAGTTGAGGAAATACTCCTTCACGGCATCGGCCCGGTACCCAAGGCACAAAATGAAATCCTTGTGTCCAAAGTGCGCGTAGTACTTCATGAGATGCCAGAGGATCGGGCGGTAGCCGATGGGCACCATGGGTTTCGGCGTATTCTCAGCGTATTCACGAATGCGCATGCCCAGTCCACCGCAAAAGATGACGACTTTCATTGCGACCTCCTAACTGCGCGAGCAAACCTACTCGAACACCTGCACCTTGGGGATGGGCACGACGAACCGGCCGCCCCATCCTCGGATATAGGAATTTTGCTCGATAATTTCATTCTTCAGATTCCATGGGAGAATGAACAAATAGTCCGGACGCGTCTCGCGAATCCGCTCCGGCGGGAAGATCGGGATGTGCGTGCCCGGCAGAAATTTGCCATGCTTGCGTGGGTTTCGGTCCACCGTGTACTCGATGAAGTCGGTGCGGATCCCGCAGTAGTTCAGCAGCGTGTTGCCCTTCCCCGGCGCGCCATACCCGGCGACCGTCTTGCCTTCGCGCCGCACGCGAATCAGGAAATCCAGCAGATCGCGCTTGGTTTCTTTCACTTGTTCCGAAAATCCGGCGTAGCTTTCCAGTAGGTTGACGCCTGCAGCACATTCGCTGGCACGTAGCGCCTCAAGACGTTCGGTGACTGGCTTCGTGCTATCCTCCGCATGCCTGCCGTAAATCCGCAACGATCCACCGTGAGTGGGTAACTCCTCCACATCGAACAGCACGATCCCATGTGCCGCGAATATCTTCTCGGCCGCCCAGAGCGAGAAATACGAGAAATGCTCGTGATAAATGGTGTCGAACTGGTTCTCCCGCATCAGGCGCATTAGGTGCGGAAATTCGATGGTGACTACGCCATCGGGTTTGAGGAGAACCTTCATGCCTGCCACAAAGCTATTGAGATCCGGCACCTGTGCCAGCACGTTGTTGCCGAGTAGTAGATCGACTCTGTTGCCTTGGCCGGCGAATTCGCTCGCCGTCTCCCGCCCGAAGAATGTGACCAGCGTCGGCACGCCTTTCTTCCTTGCGACCTCGGCCACATTTGCAGCCGACTCGATACCGAGCGTCGGTATTCCCTTTTGTATGAAATACTGGAGTAGGTATCCATCGTTGCTGGCCAGCTCCACAACCAGGCTTCTCGCATTCAAGTCGAAGCGCTCCGTCATCTGGTTCGTGTAGTTTTCGGCATGTTTGAGCCAGGTATCCGAATAAGAGGAAAAGTAGGCGTAATCGGTAAAGATTTCCTCCGGGCTCACGTACTCTTCCAGCTGCACCAAAAAGCACCTGCCGCAAACCCAGACGTGGAGTGGGTAGAACCGCTCCATTTGATTGAGCTGATCCGCGCTCAGGAAACTTTCACACAGTGGGGACTTTCCAAGGTCCACAAAGGTCGTATCAAGCGGGCTCCCACAGAACCGGCACGTACTGGATTTATTTATTCCCGCAACCATTCCTTTTTTCCCTTCGCAAGTTGTTCATAACCCTATCCCCTCGTATTGGGCGAACTCTGTCTTGTCCAACATGCGCCTGCCGTCCACAACAATGGGTTGCAATTTGTGCTGTTTCAACAGCTTGGGCAGTCTGTGGAATTCGTCCCAGCGAGTAACCAGGACAATGGCCTGCGCGTCACATACCGTCTCCGACAAGTCGTCGCAAATGTGCACCGAATCGTCCCGAAATACCTCCCGTGCCTCCTCCCGCGCTGCCGGATCATAGGCTTTCAATGCGGCACCCTCGCTTGCTAGAGCCCGCAAGATCGGAATCGCCGGAGATTCACGCATGTCGTTCGTCCCTGGCCGGAACGACAACCCCAGCACCGCCACGCGCACGCCGCCTAGAGATGGATAGTGTTTTCTTAATAGCGAAACCACTTGGCGTGACTGTTGCTCGTTGACCTCAATCACCGCATCCAGCAGGCGCATCGGCTGGCCGGTCTTGCGGCCATGCGCCACAAGCGCCTTGACATCTTTTGGCAGGCAACTCCCGCCAAACCCGCAGCCCGCAGAAAGGAATGTGACGATCCCCGGACTCTTTCGGCTGCCGTCGGGCATGCGCAAACTTAGATACTGGCTGAGCTGCACCCCCTGCATGACGTCAACGACGTCAATGCCGCCGATCGCAGCACCAAGGTTTCCAATCTCGTTGGCAAAGAAGATCATCGTCGCGAGCAGCGCGTTGGACGCGTACTTGATCATTTCTGCGGTCCTGGGATTGGTCTTCAGCTTCTCAACTCCGTTGAAACCTGCATAGAGTTGCTCGAGGAGCGTAAGCGTCTTGGCGTCTATTCCTCCCAGGACGATGCGGTCAGGGTTCATGAAGTCATGGACGGCTTCTCCTTCTGTGAGGAATTCGGGATTCACACCGACCCCGAAATCGGTGCCGGCCCTCTTTCCAGAAGCCTGCTCCAGGATAGGGACAACCGTGACTTCAGTCGTGCTCGGAACGACTGTGCTTTTCACGACAACGACGTGATAGTCGTCTTTGTTTCGGAGCGCCTGACCGATTTGCAGAGAGACCTGCTTGACGCAGTCCAGATCAATCTCACTACCGGAGAACGGCGTTCCCACAGCGATAAGCGAAAGATCGGTATCGAGGACGGCACGCTCGAGTTGGGTGGTGGTTTGCAGCCGCCGCCCGATGTGTTTTTGTAGCAACGGCTCGAGGCCTTGCTCGAAAATGGGAGAGACACCCTGCTGGATTTGCGAAATTTTCCTGGCATCAGCATCCACACAAATGACTTCGTGGCCCATTTCGGCCAGGCACACACCGCTCACCAGGCCGACGTATCCGGTTCCGATGACTGATACTTTCATTACGCCTCTTCCGCGATGCGATTGCCGTTATACCAGAGCAGCGAACGTCGCAAACCTTCATCGAGGGCAACGCCAGGGTCATAACCGAGCTCGCGGCGCGCCTTTTCAACAATGGGGCACCGCCGGCTTGGGTTGTCGAGCAGGTATTGCTTGTCTTGGCTTTCTTTGTGCACAACTCTGCCGGTGTATCTGAATAATTCACGCGCTAGCCCCACCACCTTTTCAGCTAGTTCCAGCATGGTGATCTCTGGCCGTTCGACGCCAATGTTGTAGGCTTCTCCGGGGCGGCTTTTCACCAGTATCTTGTAGTAACCGCAGATGGCGTCCGCGACGTAGCAGAATGTGCGCCGGGGCGAGCCGTCTGACAGCATGACGATGTCCCGGCCATTCAAAACGTCGCGTGCGTAGTCCGGGAGGACGCGCCGATCGGTGATCTTTAGGCCTGAGCCGTAGTTGTTGAAGGGTCGAGCCGACTTCACCGGAATTCCAAACTGGCCGGCGAAACTAGCGCAGAGCGTCTCGCCATACCGCTTGGCTTCGTCGTAACACGCCCGCGAGCCCGTGCACGACACATAGCCTCGGTAGGTTTCCGGTGTCGGGATGTTTTCAGGTGTTGGATCCCCGTAGATTTCGCTGCTCGAAAAAAAGAGGAAGCCTTCGAAGGGCTGGCCCACATCTTTGCGTAAGCGTGCATACTCGAGGAGATTCCGCAAGCCGTTGACGTTGGCATCCATCGTACCGATCGGATCTTTCCGGTAATAAGTGGGCGAAGCAATCGAAGCCGCATGAACGATGTATTCGAACTCACTCATCTGGGTGGGCAGCGGTTCAGCTAGATTGTGCTTTTCAAGATGCAGATGTGGATGGTGTTGGAGTGCTTGCAACCATGCGGGTAAACCCCTGACGTAGCTGTCAAAAACCGTAACCTGGATCGGCTGCTGGGCTCGGGTCCGGTTCCAATAGAGGACTGATTGCACCAGGTAATGGCCGAGAAAACCCGCACCGCCAGTGATCAGCAGGTTGCGACCTTCGAGGCGAGGAAACTCTTCGACAAGGTTCGCAGCGATATATTCGAGATCGTTTTCGACCACTTGGTTGGCCGAAAGATACTTGGCTTCTTGGATCGGTTGTGGCGCAATCATCATCTTTGCCACCCTTTCCTACACATGGGTCGTAGCGGTGAAATGCTGCTTCTGTTCGGCGAAAAGTTTGTCGCAAATGCGACCTGTCGGCACCACAACATCATCGTTCGTGATTGGCCGGTCCTTAGGGATGTTGTGCTTCAAACGGCAGCCCTCGGAGAGGCCAATCGGCAGTAAGTCCTCGTTTTCGACCACTTCGGAGTTGTCAATCATGCCGTAACAGGTAAAGCCGCCACAGCCGTCGAGTATGTCGCCGGCTCGGAGGTCGCGCTTGGCAACCGTCAGCACCTGGCAAATCGGCTTGCCCAATGGTGTAACGGTTGCGTCGTGGAATAGGGCGGCGCGTGCGATCGTAGTTAGTACCTGGAGGTGTGGCAGATGGTAAGGCGTGTAAAAGACGTAGAATGGGCCGTTGCCCATCTTGAAGTAATTCATGTACTCCTTGTTGATCGGTTTGTCGTTGTGGCCGATGACAAAAGCGCCCGTATGCGGTTCGGCGCCCAACAGAAAATCCACCAACCCACCGTTGAGAAGTTGCTCCTCGGGAAGAAGATTCAAGGCATCTCTGACGTGAGCGCATTTGGGGCCGTACATGCCGCGCCGGCCAACCTTGAGACCGGTGGCATTTGCCAAGATGGTGCACTCCATGGAAAGCTTGGTTCCATCGGCAAAAGAGGTAATCATCGGCGCCGACTGTCCAACGCACTCGGCAAAAGCACGCTGAGTTTCCGGTGTGCGATAGGGATCAAGCATGCCTTTCAGATTGCCTGCGGCTACGGGACGATATCCGATGGTCTTGACGAAACGGAACAGATTCATAGCGACTCCGGGCTCGTCCCCGTCGGCGTAGGTGATGACCACGTTGTTTCGGTCAGCGCAACTCTTCAGAATCGGTCCAATCGTCGCATCCAATGTCGCGTTGAGCAGGATCACGTGCTTGCCGTGTTCCAGGGCGCGAAGTACAAAACGCGCACCATACTCAATATCGCTCGTCGCGTCTAGAATCACGTCGATATTGCCCGCATCGCATAGCAGCAGTGGATCTTCGGTGGCGCAGTACTCTCCGCGCCAAATTGACTCCTCGAGCTGCGAGGTTGTATCCACAGTCCGGAAATCACTCACACCGCCATCGCACAAAACTTGCTGAGCTCTTGCGATTGTGCGGTTGGAAATTGCCGCCAGGCGCATTCCTATCGGAGGTGTCAAAAGCTGGAGAGCAACCCCCCGGCCCATGAAGCCGGCACCGATCACGCCGACGCGTATCGGCCTGCATTCCTTCTCCTTCTTTTCGAGTGCAGTATCAATGATCATGGTCGGCCCGAAATGCCACATCTGGCTATTTCGTTAAGGCCAGGTCGTGCGAAGAGCTCCCAAACTTCGTCGCCCATTTGGCGTAACAGAGGGGCATTGGTGCATGAATCGGCGTAAGCGGGCACGCTAGCATCGGCGGAGGGTTCCGGTCCATCATGGAGATCAAGGGGGCAACGTCATGGCCGCAGAGAAGTCGAGCCGAATCAACCGCCAGTACAAGACGAAGTACAGAATCCGGAACTGGAGGGAGTACGAGCGTGGCCTCAGGAGCCGCGGGGACGTCACGATCTGGCTGAGCGAGGATGCGATTGCCGCGTGGATACCACCGAAGAACGGTCTCCGCGGAGGGCAGCGTCGATACTCGAACCTCGCGATCCGGACCGCGTTGACGCTGCGGGTCGTCTTCGGCCTACCGCTTCGCCAGACGGAGGGGTTTCTGGACTCGCTGCTCAGCTTGATGAGCCGCGACCTCAAGGCCCCGGACCACACCACCCTCTAGCGCCGGAACCAAATCGTTGTGGTGCCGCCCCTGACCCGAGCCCACGACGGCCCGATCGACCTGATCGTTGATTCCACAGGGCTCAAGATTCTGGGTCGCGGCGAATGGAACGCGCACAAGCACAAGGCATCGAAGAAACGCCGGGATTGGCGGAAGCTGCACATCGGAGTAGATGCCAAGGGGTTCATTGTGGCGGCCGAACTCACAGCGAGCAGCCGGGACGACGCCTCCACACTCCCTGATCTTCTCGCCCCGCTCGAAGTTCCCATCCGGCGTTTCACGGCGGACGGGGCCTACGACCACAGATCGGTCTACGATCGGGCCAGCGCGGCCGGTACAGAGAACGTCGTGGTTGTGATCCCCCCTCGTCGCTCTGCGCTGTCGGCGGGGCCCACCGACGGCCCCTGGGCGCAGCGTGAAGCGTCTCTTCAGAGGATTCGCAAGATCGGGCGACGGGAGTAGCAGAAGGAGTCGGGCTACCGACAGCAGGCGCGCGTTGAGAACAGCTTCTTCCGATACAAGTCCGTGTTCGGAGGCGACCTGAAGGCGAGGCACAGCAAGGCGCAACGCAGAGAAGCCGCGATCGGGTGTCACATCCTCAACCGGATGGCCGAGCTCGGTAGGCCATCGTCGTACGCTCTTGGTAGGTGATGGACCTGTGAGTCGGGTTCGTTGCGGGCCAGTTCCGATTCATGCACCAACGCCGTGCGCCATGGTCGCAGGGGGGCGCACGGCGACAACAATGCGGCTGAAATCGATGCCGGAAGCTTCCAGGCTCGCGCGATCAGGCTGGAAGTCGAAAACGTACAGTTCCTCCTTCAGGCCGGGGAATTTGCGCACCTGACGCAAGTCGAATCCGAGGCGGCGCAGGTCTTCGTCCGGAATCACGTCCGGAGTGAGAATGCGTTTGGCCCACTTTCTGAACGGATAGGCAAAAACGTGTTCGTAGTCGATCAAGGTAATCAAGGGAATGCCCAGCATGCGCGCCGGCAGCACGGAGGCGCGAGCCCCGCAGCTGATAACCACCCGAAAATCCTGCTCCCGACCGAGACGCCACAGGTGGAAGCTTCTGGACAGCAGCTCCGCGGCTTTGCGAAGCATATCTCGGCCCGCATGATGTCCCACTGGCCGGAAGGGAAGTCCGTGGAGCAACAGCAACGCAAACGTCTGGCCAAAGTCCCGGGCCGTGATTTGCACGGCAAACCCTCGCCGCTCCAGTTCCTTCAAGATCGGGTTTAGAACGAGAACCTGTGGCGCATTATCAATGTCAACCCAGACTTCCGATTCATGGGGTTTCCGTTGGATTTGCGGAATGGAAGTCACCCGTGGCTCCTAGCGCAAGTCCCCAGGTTACGGTGCGCTCTGGCATTGTTGGTTCGTCTTGCTTCGCTGGGTCGATCGGCTTCCGTGGCGTCCCTACCCATGACCGCGATGTCCCGCGGAAGAATATCATCCACCCTGCGCTTGCCAACTAATAAATCATCCCGTCGGCGTTCCTGGCCCCTTAATCGAAGATGACGGTCTTACTGCCCAAGAGCAGAACGCGGTTTTCGATATGCCACCGGACCGCGTGCGACAGCGCCACCTTTTCGAGATCTCTGCCCTTTTGCATTAGATCCTCGAGATTGTCCCGGTGGAAATGCGCACCACGTCTTGCTCGATGATGGGGCCCTCGTCGAGTGTTTCGCTGACGTAGTGGGCCGTGGCGCCGATCAATTTCACCCCGCGTTCAAAGGCTTGCCGATGCGGGCTTGCGCCGATGAACGCCGGCAGAAAAGAGTGATGAATGTTGATGATGCGCTGGGGGAAACAGCGGACCAACTGCGGGGAGAGAATCTGCATATAGCGGGCAAGCACAATCAGTTCGATCTCCTGCTGGCGCAGCAATTCCAGCTGCTGGCGCTCGGCGTCCGCCTTGTTCGCTTCACTGACAGGAATCCAATGGAAGGGGATACCGTAGAATTCGGCGTGTCGCCGGGCATCGGGATGATTGCTCACGACTAGGGGCACTTCGCAAGCCAGTTCACCCGCATGGTGCCGGTAGAGCAGATCCACTAAACAATGGTCGTGTTTCGAAACGAAAATTGCGACCCGCGGTCGGCGTGCCGATTGTGCCAGCCGCCAGTGCATCTGGAATTTCTCCGCAATCGGGCCGAACAAACGTGGAAATTCATCCACGTCCAGCTGAAAATCGTCCAGGTCCCACTCGACACGGCATAAGAAAAGACCCAGTTCGGCTGCCTAGTGTTGGTCGGTATGCAGGATGTTTCCGTCGTAGCGAAAGACAAAATCGGCAATCGCCGCCACGATCCCCTTTTGATCCGGACACTCCACCAACAGGATGGCGCTGTTTTTTGAAGACCCTATAAGCTGCCCATTTTACCTGAAACACCGGATCGTCCTCTGCTTGCATGGGCGCCGATACCGATCTCGTGCTGCTGGACCCGCGCCTCGAAGCAGCCGGGCGCGATGACGGCGGGGCGTGGGATGGCCTGCGAATCGGAAGTAATCTTACCTGCGGCCTGCGCCGGGGCCGCGGTGCGCTGCCACTTCCAACCGGGCCTGCGCTTCGGCGACGGAACGCTGCGCGGCAGCCCAGTCGGTCACCGCGTCGGCGGGCCCGCTGGACAGCGCGGCCTGGGAAGCAGTCAAAGCTGCGCGAGCGCTGTCCATGTCGATCTCTTCGGCGAGTTCGGCGGCGTCGGCCAGCACGGTGACACGGTCCGGAAGCACTTCCGCGAAACCGCCCAGGGTGGCAACATAGCGCGTTTCGCCGTCTTGCTGGTAATGCAGCGCGCCGATTCCCAGTTCGGTCAGCAACGGCGTGTGCCCTGGCAGGATTCCCAGATAGCCGTTGCTCCCCGGTAGCTGGACCCCGGCTACCGATTCGCGAACGACTCCGCGCTCGGACGTTACCACTTCGAGCATCAAGGCGCCGGGCATCTCTGCTTACCTAGTCTCCGCCGCCGGCTTATGCCGTGGCCGCAATTGTTTCCGCCTTTTCACGCACATCCTCGATCGTCCCGACCATATAGAAGGCCTGCTCCGGCACCTCGTCGTGCTGGCCCTCGACGATCTCCTTGAACCCGCGGATGGTGTCCTCGATCTTCACGTACTTGCCTTCCAGGCTGGTGAACTGTGCCGCAACAAACATCGGCTGTGAGAAGAACTTTTCGATCTTGCGCGCCCGGACTACAGCCAGCTTGTCTTCGTCGGAGAGTTCCTCGATTCCGAGGATGGCGATGATGTCCTGCAGGTCCTTGTATCGCTGCAAGACGCCTTTCACTGCCCGCGCCACGTTGTAGTGCTCCCGCCCGACGATGCGCGCGTCCAGGATGCGGGAAAAACTGGCCAACGGGTCCACAGCAGGATAGATGCCGCGCTCGACGATTTGCCGGCTCAAGTTGGTGGTGGCGTCGAGATGCGTAAAGGTAGCAGCCGGAGCGGGATCCGTGTAATCGTCGGCGGGCACATAAATGGCCTGTACCGAGGTGATGGAGCCGCGCTTGGTGGAGGTGATGCGCTCCTGCAACTCCCCGATCTCGGTATTCAGGTTGGGTTGATATCCGACCGCCGAGGGCATGCGCCCGAGAAGCGCCGAAACTTCCGATCCCGCCTGTACGAAGCGGAAGATATTATCAATGAACAGGAGAACGTCGAGGCCTTCTTCGTCGCGGAAATATTCGGCAACCGTGAGTCCCGCGAGTCCTACGCGCAACCGCGCACCGGGCGGCTCCGTCATCTGGCCGTAAATCAGGGCCGCGCGCGATTTCTCGGAGTCTCCGGCGACGACTACCCCCGACTCCTGCATCTCCAGCCACAGGTCGTTCCCCTCGCGGGTGCGCTCGCCCACGCCGGCGAAAACGGAAACGCCCCCGTGCTTCATGGCCACGTTGTGAATCAACTCCTGAATGATCACCGTCTTGCCCACCCCGGCACCGCCGAACAGGCCGATTTTCCCTCCCTTCAGGTACGGCTCCATCAAGTCCACCACCTTGATGCCGGTCTCGAACATCTCAAGCTGGGTGGACTGTTCTTCAAGCGAGGGCGCCGGACGATGAATTGGGTAGCGTTTTTCCGTGCGCACCTCGCCGAGGTTGTCCACCGGCTCGCCGAGCACGTTGAGCACGCGGCCCAACGTTGCCCGGCCCACCGGTACCGTAATCGGGCCGCCCAGGTCTTCAGCCTTCATCCCGCGCACCACGCCCTCCGTGGGCTTCATGGCCACGGTGCGCACGCGCCCTTCCCCGAGGTGCTGTTGTACCTCGACGATGATGTCCATGGGCGCAGGAACGTCGAAGCCTTCGCTGGTGATGCGCACGGCGTTATAGATCTCCGGCAGGTGGTGTTCCTGGAATTCGCAGTCCAGCACAGGCCCAATGACCTGCACCACGCGTCCGAGGTTCTGTTTGTTCCCGGTCATCGTTCACCCCTTGGGTTCACCCCTTGGCGAATCCGTTTCCGCGGCGTAGACCCATTATCCGGCGGACGCTGCTCCGCTCACGACTTCGATGATCTCCCTGGTAATTGCCGCCTGGCGTACCTTGTTCATATACAGCGTGAGATGATCGATCAGTTCTGACGCATTGTTGGTGGCCGAATCCATCGCCGTCATGCGCGCGGCATGCTCGGCGGCGGCGGATTCAGCCAGCGCCCGAAACACCTGCACTTCGATGTAACGGGGCAGTAGGCGCGCGAAAATCTCAGCCCGCGGCTGCTCGTAGAGGTACTCGACCTGGGCTGCGGCTGAGTCTCCGCCCCGCTCCTCCGGCTCGATGGGCAACAGCTTCTGCAGCGTCAGATTCTGCGTGAGCACCGACTTGAACTCGTTGAAGACCATGTACACAGCGTCAAT
>CBDAMS010000003.1:0-40622 GCA_965197305.1 Candidatus Acidiferrales bacterium
AAGTTCTTTGGGCTGAAAGAGAATCCGTTCAATGTCAATCCGGACCCGCGTTACCTATTCCTCACGCGGAATACGCAGGAGGCTCTGGCGTGTCTGACGTATGGAATTGAAACACGCAAGGGTTTCATCTTGCTCACCGGCGAGGTGGGGACCGGAAAGACTACGCTGCTGAACAAATTGCTCGAGTGGTTGCATCAGCAGGGCGTTGCTACGGCATTCGTTTTCAATCCGCGGCTGAGCGTATCCCAATTTTTCGATTTCATGATGACCGATTTTGGGATTCCCTGTGAGTCGCAGTCGAAAAGCCAGGTCCTGCTCAAGCTGAACCATTGGCTGCTGGAACGCTACCGGGCCGGTGAACGGGCCGTTTTGGTTGTGGATGAGGCGCAGAATCTCTCGCCGCAGATGCTGGAGGAAATTCGGCTGCTGACGAACCTAGAAACCTCTACCGAAAAGCTGCTGCAGATTGTGCTTGCCGGGCAGCCTGAGCTAGAACGAAAACTGAATCAGCCGCAACTCCGGCAGCTCCGCCAGCGAATCACCCTCCGTGCCAAGACTCTGCCTCTCACCCTGGAGGAGACGCGCGGATATATCTCTGAACGGCTGCGTGTCGCGGGCAGCGACGGAGAGGAGATCTTCAGTCCGGAAGCGATCGAAGCGGTGCACCGCCGTGTGCGTGGCATTCCGCGGGTAACCAATTTGCTCAGCGAGCATGCGCTGATCAGCGCGTTTGTTGATCAGCAGAGATCTGTACCGGCCGGCGTCATCGACGAGGTGGCGCGCGATTTTGGCTTGCATGAAATCGACCCGCTGGCGCAGCCGGTACCGGCGCAAGCGGTGAACGGCGACGGCCATCCGCAGCTGGTCGAATCCTTGCTGCAGGCACTGAACACGGTGGTCGAGCGCTTAAACCGTGCCGAATCTGTTGCCAAATCCGAGGAAAAGAAGTAGATCGCGCCGCAATTTCTTATCGTCTCCCTTACGACAGCTCTTCGAGTGTTCCCGGAAAAGCAGCACATCTCTTTGTCAGGGCGCTATAATCGTGGCCTAGCACCTGCCAGCCGGGGAGAGCAGGCCGGATGCCTGCGGTTCACGATTGGTTCGGAGACCCCGTGCAACTGACCGATACCGTCAGCCGTGTTTTGCAACAGAAAGGCTCGCAGGCTTGGTCCGTAAGTCCCGACGCTCTGGTTTACGATGCCATTGCGCTGATGGCCGAAAAAGGAGTGGGAGCACTCCTGGTGCTCTCCGAAGGCAAGCTGGTGGGGATCATCTCGGAGCGTGATTACGCCCGAAAAATTGTCCTACAGGGAAAATCATCAACGAAGACCGCGGTAAAGGAAATCATGAACAGTCCGGTAATCTTTGTGTCTCCGGACCAGACAGTCGCAGATTGTATGAAACTCATGACCGAGCACCGCATCCGTCACCTGCCAATCGTTGAAAATCGGAACGTGATTGGCGTCCTGTCTATCGGCGACTTGGTTAAGTGGATCATCACCGCGCAGCAAGAAACCATCCGGCAATTGCACAACTATATCTCTGGAAAGTATCCGGCCTGACGCAGGCTGCCGTTGATGAGGATGAGTAAGCCGTCCGCCTGCTCCGTTCGGCATATCCAGTGTCTCCAGAGAAAGACGTGCCGGTCATCCCTGAAAGACCTGCCGGTCTTCTCAGAAAGACCTGTCGGTCTCCCCGCTGAAAACGATGAATTATCCCCCAAACGCCTGGCTTAGAACCCACAGTGCGAGCAGCACAACGATCTCCACGATGACGACTCCTATGTAGGCAGCGCGCATCCGCACGCTGTGCACTTTGGCGGAGCCGTTCTTGTCCGCCTGATCCGTCGTCATCGTGCGGGCTCCTGATCCGGGCCTTGGCCGCTTTTCGTCATCGTCGTGAAACCGCGCTCACCGCCATCCCGACAACCAGGACGCCGGCGACCCCCACCACGTTGTACCAGAGAAAAGATATGGAAGTTGTGAAGGCCACCGCCGCAACAGCTGCCATACCGCCAAGCAACCCCCAGAATGCGCCGCTGGCCGTCGCGCGCCGCGTACCGATCGCCAGCACGAACACCCCGAGCAGGGATCCGTAGAAGAACGATCCGAAGCGGTTGACCACTTCGATGAGCGAGCCCAACTGCGTGGCGTACACAGCGACCACGCAGGCAAAGAGGCCCCAGAATCCTGTGGCCAGTTTGGAGACAAATAAGTAGTGGTGGTCGCTGGCTCCCAGTTTCATATGTCGTCGGTAGAAGTCGATGATCGTCGCCGTCGACAGCGCGTTCAGCTCGGATGAAATGCTCGACATCGCCGCGGCGAAGATGGCCGCGATCAGCACCCCGACCAGACCTACCGGCAGGCTGGTGGTGACGAAGGTCGGAAAAACGTAGTTGACATCGTTGTACGTTGGGTCGCCTGTGACGTCCATCACCAGGCTGGTGGCCTGGGCGCGGATCGCTGCGATGCTCGCATCGGCTGCGCGAAACTCTTCGGTGATTTCCGGCCCGCCTTCTTCGGCCACTCGGCGAGCGACGGACTGCCGTTGTGCGAACGCCGCGGCAAAATCCGCTTCCAGCGCCACGTACTCACTCCCCCTGTCGCTTGCTCGGACCTGGGCATCGTGGACCGGGTTGAAGAGCATTGGCGGCTGGTGGAACAGGTAAAAGACAAACACGAAAACGCCGAGCAGTAGGATGAGCGCCTGCAGTGGGATTTTGAAATAGGCGCTCATCAGCAGCGACTGCCGCCCCTCGTTTACCGATCGCGCCGTCAAGTAGCGTTGCACCTGGCTTTGATCGCAGCCAAAATAAGCCAACATCAGAAAGAGCCCGCCAATGATGCCCGACCAAAACGTGTAGGTCTCATTCAAATCGAAACGCAGGTCGATCGTTTGCAGCCGTCCTGTCGAACCCGCCAGCCGCAGCGCTTCACCTACGCCGATGCCGTCGGGCAACGCCAGCACCAGCGCCGTTGCCGCGGCCAGCACGCCGCCCACAATGACATACATCTGCTTGACGTCGGCCCAGGTGACCGCTTGCACCCCGCCGAACATGGTATAGAGACTCGTTGGCACCCCAATCGCCAGAACCGTCAGGGTCAGGTTCCATCCCAGGATAATTGAGAGGATGACCGCCGGGGCTGCGATGATCACCCCGCACGACAATCCTCGGGAAATCAGGAATAGGAAGCTGGCCAGGGATCGCGTGCGGGCATCGAACCGTTGCTCGAGATACTCATAGGCGGTGTAGATTCGCGCACGGTGGAAGAACGGTACAACCGTCAACGATAGGATGATCATCGCAATCGGAAGGCCATAGTAGAACTGCACGAATCGCATTCCATCGGCATAGCCCTGACCGGTGGTGCCGACCAGCGTGATGGCCGACAGCTGCGTCGCCATGACCGACAGTCCTACCGCCCACCATGGCAAACTGCGATTGGCGAGGAAATACCCCTCGATACTCTTGGATCCCTTCACGCGGCGCAAGCCGTCGATGATGATCCAGGCTAAATACGCGGCCACGAGGATCCAATCGAATGTATGCATCTTAGGCTGGAGGCGTGCTGTGCGAAACTCTGGTGTGCTGGCCGCTCGAGATGAGGCTTCTCACACGGTCACGGCCCAGTGTCGGATTCGGGAGTCGCCCACCATATTCAGGCTCGAGCGGCCGCTGTACCCTCGAGTACCTGGCGGTAGTAGGCCTCGTAGCGTGGGATGACGTCTTCCGCGCAGTATTTCCGCCGTGCGTTGGCCTGGGCCTTCTTTCCCATTTCCCTGCCGCGATCCGGGCGCGAGAGAATCTCGATGGCATGGCGCGCTGCCGCCTCGACGTCACGCGGGGCGACCAAATAGCCATCCACTCCGTGCTCGATAACTTCCGGCACGCCCCCAACGTTGGTGGCGATCACCGGCACCTCGCAGGCCATCGCTTCGAGCGCTGCCAGTCCAAACGCCTCGTGATCCGAGGGCAGCAGGAAGAGATCAGCGAGGCTGAGTTTCTCATGAACGCGGTCTTGTTTGCCCAGTAGGAAGACATCCTTGGTCAGGCCCTTCTGCCGGACCATCCATTCCACCGCGCCGCGATCCGGCCCGTCACCGATCAACACAAGTTTGGCGCTAAGTTTCTGCCGCACCCGGTCAAAGATTTCCACCGTGTCCGTTACCCGCTTGACGGGACGAAAATTGGACAGGTGCATCAGAATCGGCTCGCCGTTGGGGGCCCATGCGGCGCGTTGCGCCGAGTCGTCCTTGCGGTGGTACAGATCGCAGTTGACAAAGTTTGATATGACTTCGATGGGCCGCTTGATTTCAAACTCTTCCACTGTTTTCCGCTTCAAATAGTTTGAGATCGCAGTCACGCCGTCGGATTGCTCGATGGAGAATCGCGTGATGGGCAGAAAGCTGCGGTTGTTTCCGACCAGTGTGATATCTGTGCCGTGCAACGTGGTGATAAACGGCAGCCTCCGGGGAGCTGCAATCGCGCGCGCCAGCAACGCGCTGACCGAATGTGGAATGGCGTAGTGAACGTGCAGCAGATCGAGACTGGCGGATTCCGCCACTTCAAGCATCTTGGAGGCCAGGGCGAGCGTATAGGGTGCGTGATCAAACAGCGGGTATGTCGAAACCTCCACCTCGTGGAATTCGACGCCCCTGATTGAGGAGTTCATCCGCACGGGGGGTGCATAGCTGATGAAATGAATCTCGTGTCCGCGGACTGCCAGCTCCATCCCCAGCTCTGTGGCGACGACGCCCGACCCGCCGTAGGTGGGATAACATGTGATCCCGATTTTCATCGCCCTCTCGATTCCGCGGCCATTACTTCATCTGGCTCTTTGCGGAAAGTGGGCTTAAGTTTGTTTCCGCTCGGGGCCCCTGTCAAGGTCGCTCCATGGTGCGTCTTCTTGTTTTAGGGCAGTTGCTTAGCAATTTTGCAGGGACACAAAACCGGCCAGGAAAATCACTTCGCAGCCATGGGCGTTTCTGTGCTCGACTTGGTCGGGGACTCGCCTGCTGACCGCGACTTTCGGCGCGGCAACATCGAGAAGAAGCGGAACCGGCACGGGTCGCACCGGTAGGCCCGGAACTGCGCCAGCCGAAAGAGCCACGCAAAGGCCCCATCCACGTATCCTCGCGAAATACGCTGCAGGTCAAAGTTGCCGCACCTGCGGCAATGCGCCACAAACGCCAACCGCACCGCAACGACCCCGGCATAAAACCGGCGGTCGCATTTGCCGCATCGCCACGGGCGCAGCCCGGTCAGACCGATCGTGTAATCCTTTATGCTGCGTCGCTTCGACCGGTGGCACCGTTCACTCCGGCACTTAGGACAAACCATCGCGCGCACCCGCCTGGAGAGGGATCGAGCCGCCGAGCTTACAAGAACCTTCGGTTCCTTGGCAAGCAGCACCCATCGCCTTCTCAGCCTGTTTCTGCCGGAAATCTTACCTCAGATGGATTCAGCCACTCTCGCGGTGGTCAGGGTCACGGCGTTGCCGCCTCAAGAAGGAGTAGGCGCATTTCGAATTCCGGTCACATCCGGAACGGGCTACGGCATCCGGTTCTAGCGCATGGAAAGAGACACTCGCACAACTTGCCGCTGTTTTCTTACGCGCGACCTTGGCAAGGCGAGGTCTAGATGGAGGTCTAGACGCTGGGTACTTGACCCCGCTCCTCGCCGACGCCCGCCCCTCGCCGCGAACCAATCTCTATCCGCGAAGCCTAATTATTGACCGGCTGCTGCGTCTGACCCTGTGGCTGGTCTTGTTGCTGCCCCTGTGGGCCACCGCGTCGCGGACCCTGCCTGAACCGGCGGCCTGGGCGGCCCTGTCCCTGGGGGGCGCGTCGACGAAACTGTTGGAACCTTTGGCGGCGCTGCTGCCGGTTTTCGTTTCTCATCTGCTGGATCTTCTGCCGCTGCTCGGCCGTTAGGGCCTCGCGCAGTGTCAGTCGGTTGTCAATCGCAGACCTTTCCATCGCCAGCCGCGCGTTGCTGACATCCTCCAGCTTGCTGTTAATGTCGCCCCGGTCAGGGTTTTCCGCCGCCAGGAGTTCCTGGAGTTCAATCTGCTTCACGCGGAGATCGGCCTGATTGCGGATCTGCGCCTTGCGGAAATCAGACTCCTGTTGCCGGATTTCGGTCGTCTGTTCGGCCGTGATGCCGAGTTCTTCAACCGCCTCCGGGCCCAGAAGCCGTAGCGACCTGTGCATTCCGATTCCCGGCCCGTGGCCCTGGGGTGCCCTTCCTATCCCCCTGCCTCTTCCTATTCCCCGGCCCTGCGCCGGACTCTGTAGTAGCCCCTGGGCGATGGCGGGCGAACTAGCGATCATCGTCATGGCCAACATCGCCAGACCAGCCTTTCCTCGAATTTTCATTCCCTTGCTCCTTTCTGCGCACTGCGCTACCGCGATTCTACTATGCGCCTTCACTACGTATTACCCCCAATCGGCCAAAAAGTTCCTTTTTTTCTTGTTGCTTGACGTGCCCGAGTGGAGGTCTTTCCGTGTCGAACCTCGTCGAATTCTCTTGGGGTCCTCTTTGGGTCTTCTTTGGGACACTTAACCATGTGACCTGCCTGATTTTTTAGTCCAGGAACAGTGAGAGGGTTTTTATATCACAGCCATGGGCTGTGAAGATGGATTTGCTCCCCAGTGGCTACAGGCCGCCGGGGCAGGCGGCCTGTAGCCGAGCGCCGAGTGCGGCCTCTTAGTGTTGTATTCCACGCGCCACATTTCGATCACCACCTGCGCCTCCTTCAGCGAGTAGAAAATCTCTCCATTCAGGCATTCATCCCGCAGCTTCCCGTTGAAACTCTCACAGTACCCGTTCTCCCAGGGACTGCCCGGTTCGATGTACAGCGTTTCTGTCCCCACACTCGCCAGCCACTTCCGCAGTTCCTTCGATACGAATTCCGGGCCATTATCGGAACGAATATGCTCCGGAATTCCCCGCCACAGCATCACGTCGGCCAGCGCCTCAATCACCTCATAACTCCCCAACCGTCGTGCCACCCGGATCGCCAGGCACTCCCGCGTGTATTCATCCATCAGCGTCAGCATCCGCAACGTTCTCCCGTCGCGCGTCTTCCCGCTTACGAAGTCATAGCTCCACACATGATTGGCTCGCTCCGGCCTCAGCCGAAGGCACGACCCGTCGTTCAGCCACAGCCGCCCTCGGGGCCGCTGTTTCTGTGGTACTTTCAACCCCTCGCGTCGCCAGATGCGCTGCACCCGATCCTTACCCACCTGCCAGCCAGCACCTTGCAGCAGCGCTGTAATCCGCCGGTAGCCATAGCGCCCATATTCACTGGCCAGCGCAACCATCGCTTCGGTCAGCGCATCTTCGTCGATCCTCTGGATCGCGGCGTAGCGTTGTGTCCTTCGCCACTGCCCCAGCAGCCGACAGGCATGCCGCTCACTTACTTCGTACTTCTCTCGCGCATGCTCCACCGCACAACGTCGCCGCTCAGGGCTCAGAAGTTTCCCGAGGCCACATCCTTCAGAATTTGCTTCTCCAGAGACAGTTCCGCCACCAAACGCTTCAGCTTCGCGTTCTCCCGCTCCAGCTCCTTCATTCGTTTCGCTTGATCCAGCTTCAGGCCGCCGAACTCTTTCCTCCAGCGGTAGTACGTCTGCTGAGTGATCTAAACTTCCTTGCAGGCTTGCGGGGTGGGCTTTCCGTTCGCAATTCCTACTTCAATCTGACGCAGCAATGTCACGCTCTGCTCTGCTTTGTATCTCTTCATCGGCATGTCCAGCTCTCCTTGAGAGTGATTCTCTCTCACTCCCGCTGGACTAATTCAAGCCGATCAGGTCAGCAAACAACGCCTCCTAAGCCTTCAGCAATTCGCCGGCATAAAGCTGGAATCCGGCAAGGAACCCCTGGTCCTCAAGGATCTTCCCGTAAGAAAGGAATTAAACGGAAAAACCTACAGTGACTTGAGGAGTGAACCAGAACTGAGGCGGCACTTTACTGCTTTTGAAAACCAGACAATCCGCACCGTCGTCGTAAGGAACTGGCAGAGCGAGAAAGTGCTATACGTAATCTTCCATCGTCTCAACACTAGTAGTGTTCCGCTCTCACCCCAAGAGTTGCGACAAGCTCTTCATCCGGGCAGGTTCCTCCATTTTGTCGTTAAGTACTCCGAGGATAGTGCTGGCCTTCGGAAGACCCTGAATCTCACGAAGCCCGACTTTCGAATGCGGGATGTTGAGCTGCTGGTCCGGTATTACGCGTATAAGAACTTTATCTCCGGCTATTCGGGTAACCTCAAAGACTTCCTTGATACGACATGCAAGACACTTAATCGAAACTGGAAACAGCGTAAAGTCAATATCGAAAAACAGGTAGAGCAATTTGAGCACGCGATCTCAGCGACTTTCAAAATACTCGGTAGAGAATCGGCCTTCCGGAAATGGGATGGAGAACGATTTGAGCGTAGATTCAACCGTGCCGCGTTTGACATCATGGTCTACTATTTCTCACAACGACCCGTCCGGCAAGCAGCTGTAGCATTCAGACAGAAAGTCAAATCCGCTTTTAAAAATTTGTGTGTGACCGACCAAGCATTTAGGAGTGCCCTCGAAACTACAACAAAGAGTATTGAAGCTACTTCAATTCGCTTGTCACGGTGGGGACGTGCTCTCCGGAAGCTGGGTTGCTCGATCGACATTCCGAAGTTGAAGCGAGTGCATTAGGAATTAGTTTGAATGCCTACATCGAGGCGATTTAGGGCCCTTGTCAATCGTCTGGATACGCTGCGCCACAATTTCCTTTCGAAGCAATTCTCTCCTATAGGAAAGTACACGGCTCGGGAACATGATTTAACGCGAGCCTACGTCCTACTTGCCCATGCTGAGATCGAGTCATACGTAGAAGATCGCGCTAAAGAGATCGCCCAGCGAGCAGAGACTCGGTGGAGCAAGGCAGGAGCGCATTCGAGAGTGATTCGACGCCTCGTTGGTTTCCACAAACTGAAGAACCTCAGACCGTGGGAGCCATTCGATAAATCTACCGACACAATAAGGGCCGCACTGAACTCATACGATTCCCTGATCCGTAACAACCACGGAATCAAGGAGAATAATGTTCGCACCGTGTTATATCCCATCGGGATTGAATACGCAGACCTTAACATCACCTGGCTGGTGAATCTCGAAGCGTTTGGCAAACGCCGGGGATTGCTGGCGCACAGTTCCATAAAAACGCTGCAACCTCCCGACCCTGAGACGGAATTCAAGAATGTCGGAGACATCTTGAAGGGACTAAAAGGCCTAGACAGAAAAATCAGTCGTTTGAGATAGCTCTGCTGGCGCTCCCCAGAGCGTTGTCGCGTGTTCCCGATCGGCTTCGTTCAAATAACAACTCTCTATCGAACGCTTGAGCATTGTGTCTTGCGATCCGAAAAATCATGAGGTTACGAAAGACTCGCTCGAAGAGGTTTGTTGAACGGGTCTCTGAACCGCGGCAGAATGCTATTCGTTTCGACCCAGCCCTAGCCGCTCGCGGTTGTTTCGATAGGAATCTTGGAACGGCTTTGAGCAACTCTGTGGACGGTGCCAACCCCAACGCTTCGTTGGGCGCGCTGTGGCCGCCCAAGTCGCTTGCCTGCCAGTCCCGAGCGTACATCCTCAATCGCGAGGGTTTCTGCATTCGAACCGAAAGCGCATCCCGCCCGCGCTTCCTGAGAACCTCATTCGAATGACCACAGGTAAAACATGTGCATTGTTATTTACTGTATGCTAACATATGCCATGTTCTCAAAAAGGCTTTTGCTCCTGACCCATTCTGCGGGGCGCCCTCGTTGCGTTCCGCATGTACCTATCGGACCACCCCTGTCCTCCCTTCCGACCACAGCGAAATTTCCTCATCGTTCTTTTGCGCTCCGCAAAACCCCAATCTCCCTGTTTTCATTTTCTTGCGCACTCTTTCGCGAAGAACACCGGGGGTGGGGGGTAGAGGAGTGAAAACGAGATCTTCCAGAATCCTTTACGCTAACTCCTGCACAATGAACACATACAGAAAAGGCGCCTGCAACACGTGCAGAATGAACACTTACAAAAAAACCGGGGGGGGCCACTCCCTATTCGGCCTGCGGGACGCTCATTGCGGGCCACCTTCACGTCAGCTCAGCGACCATTCCCAATCTCGCACTTCCGGCAGATCCTCCCCATATTCGGCGATATGAAGCTTGTGGCGCTGCATCATTTCCGTGAAGTGCTGCATGGCGCTGTCCGTATGCGCTTCCAGGCGCGGCACCCGTTGGACCACATCCAGCGCCAGTCGGAATCGGTCCATCCGGTTGAGCACGGTCATATCGAAGGGAGTGGTCGTAGTCCCCTCCTCCAGATACCCTCGCACGTGAATGTTTGGGTGATTGCGGCGCCGGTAACTCAGTCGGTGAATCAGCCACGGGTACCCGTGAAAGGCAAAGATCACTGGTTTGTCTGTGGTGAAGATGGCGTCAAAATCTTCATCCTCGAGCCCGTGCGGGTGCTCGGAAGCCGGCTGCAAGGTCATCAAGTCCACCACATTCACCACGCGAATCCGCAAATCCGGGATGTCTTCTCTCAACAAAGAGACCGCAGCGAGTGTTTCGAGGGTGGGAACATCGCCGGCACAGACCATGACCACGTCCGGAGCGCCATCATCGTTGCTGGCCCACTCCCAGATGCCCAGTCCCGCGGCACAATGGCGTATGGCCGAATCCATATCCAGCCAATTGGGCGCTGGCTGTTTCCCTGCAACGATCACGTTGACGTAATTCCTGCTCCGCAGGCAGTGATCCGCCACGGAGAGCAAGGTGTTGGTATCCGGCGGCAAGTAGATGCGGATGATTTCGGCCTTTTTGTTCTCCACATGGTCAAGAAAACCGGGGTCCTGATGGGAAAAGCCGTTGTGATCCTGGCGCCACACATGGGACGTAAGAAGATAATTGAGCGATGCAATGGGCTTGCGCCAGGGGATACTGCGGGTTGTCTTGAGCCACTTGGCGTGCTGATTGAACATGGAATCGATGACGTGAATAAACGCTTCATAGCAGGAGAACCACCCGTGGCGTCCCGTGAGCAGATATCCCTTCAGCCACCCCTGGCACATGTGCTCGCTCAGAACTTCCATGACCCGGCCGTCTGCCGCCAGGTGTTCGTCCGTTGGCAAGGTGGCGGCTTCCCATGTCTTTCCGGTCGCCTCGAAAACCGCGCCGAGCCGGTTGGACGCGGTCTCATCCGGCCCGAAGATTCGGAAGTTGCGCTGCTTCAGGTTGGACCTGAGAACGTCCCGCAAGAAACATCCCAGTGCTCGCGTCGCTTCCGTCTTTGGACTTCCGGGCTTTTTCACATCCACCGCATAGTCGCGGAACGATGGGAGGCGCAAGGGTTTCAGCAACAAGCCTCCGTTGGCGTGCGGGTTCATCCCCATGCGCCGCTGGCCCTCGGGAGCCATCGCCGCAAGCTCCGGCCGGAGCTTGCCGTCGCTGTCAAAAAGCTCTTGAGGCCGGTAGCTTTTCATCCAGTCCTCGAGGATCTTGAGGTGCTCCGGCCTTTCCTGCAGCCCTGCAATCGGCACTTGATGGGAACGCCAGGTGTTTTCGATCGGCTTTCCGTCCACGGTTTTCGGTCCCGTCCACCCTTTCGGGGTGCGCAGGATCAATAGCGGCCAGCGCGGCCGTTCGCTGTTTTTCTGTTTGCGGGCCCGGGCTTGTATGGATCGAATTTCGCCGATGATCTCATCGAGAGTGGCCGCCATGCTTTGGTGCATCAGCATGGGTTCGTCGCCTTCCAGGAAGTACGGTTTGTAGCCATAGCCGTGGAAGAGAGACTCCAACTCGTCCTGTGGGATACGCGCCAGAATGGTCGGGTTGGCGATTTTGTAGCCATTGAGGTGCAGGATGGGCAGGACCGCGCCATCTTTCGCCGGGTTCAGGAATTTGTTGGAATGCCAGCTGGCGGCGCACGCTCCAGTCTCCGCTTCTCCGTCTCCCACAATGCAAGCCACGATCAGATCGGGATTGTCGAACGCCGCGCCGTATGCGTGCAGAAGCGCATAGCCGAGCTCTCCTCCCTCGTGGATCGAGCCTGGGGTCTCGGGTGCGACATGGCTGGGGACGCCGTAGGGCCACGAGAATTGCCGGAAAAGTTGCTTGAGACCGTTCCGATTCTGTTCCATGTGCGGATAGATTTCGCAGTAAGAACCATCGAGATAGGTATGCGCCACAATCCCCGGGCCGCCGTGTCCTGGCCCGATGATGTAAATCATGTTGAGGTCGTGTTCTTTGATCGCACGGTTGAGATGGGTATAGACGAAATTCAGTCCAGGAGTGGTACCCCAATGGCCGAGAAGCCGCGGCTTGATGTCGCTGATCGTCAGCGGACGCTCAAGCAGCGGGTTATCCTTGACATAGATCTGTCCGACAGACAAATAGTTTGCCGCACTCCAGTAGGAATGGAGCCTTTCGATCTGCTCGCGATTCAAAGGGTTACGCATCGGGCTCTCCTTCGAGATCCTCCTCCTGGCCGGCACGCCGTTCCTCTTGCTGGTCTTTTTGCTGATCTTTCCGGTTTTCGCACCGTGCGCCGGCTTTCGCACCATGGGCGTTGGCATTCTAGTCCAACCGGCCTCAGTCCTGCTGACGTGGCTCGGAGATCCGGCAGTCATGCGGTCGATTCCTGGCTCTAGGCCCGCAGGATGCCTGATAGGTCGTTCTAACGCGCTGCGATCTAGTTTACCTATGCAGTTTTGCATAGGCACGCAACCCTATTTTGGATATAATCATGGATTGCCGTGGGGGAGCTGGCCCCTCTTATCGGGTCTGCCTGGGTGCATCCATCATGAGTCTTATTCTGGAAAAGTTGCAAGAAGAGCAGGTGCGCCAAGATATCAACGCGTTCCGCCCGGGTGATACAGTGCGCGTGCACGTCCGGCTGAAAGAAGCCGAGGGTGAAAAGGAACGCATCCAGCCGTTTGAGGGCGTGGTCATCAGCAAGCGCGGGCACCTTGCGGGCGCCACCTTCACCGTCCGCCGCGTTAGTTTTGGCATCGGCGTCGAGCGAATCTTCCCGCTGCACTCGCCGATGATCAGCTCGATTCAAGTTCTCCAACGGGGCCGCGTGCGCCGCGCCAAGCTTTACTACCTCCGCGGTCGCAAGGGCAAGGCAGCGCGCATCAAGCGTGCCACGCGGCCGATCTCGCGGGCTGCCGTAGTTAAATCCGAGTCGCAGACCTCAACCACCTAATTTCTCCTTCACCTGAAAATGTGCCGGCGCGATTCTGCTGTGCTAGAATCCGCGCCCATGCGGCGGCTGTGTTCCTCGCGATTTGAGCGCATCGCGCGCGGGCGCGGGTGGCAGCGCATCGCCGGGCTGGACGAGGCCGGACGCGGATCGCTCTTCGGGCCGGTGTTCGCTGCGGCTGTGATCCTGAACCCCAAGCGCCGTATCGTGGGTCTCGACGACTCCAAGAAACTCTCTCCCGAGCGGCGCGAAATGCTGGCCGCGCGCATCCGTGAGCACGCACTGACTTGGTGCGTTGCCCAGGTGGATGCTCGCCACATCGACGCTTGGAACATCCTTCAAGCCAGCCGCCAGGCCATGGCCGAAGCTGTCCTGGGACTGGTGGTGCAGCCCGATTTTCTGCTGGTGGATGCCTTGCATTTGGATGTGCCGATCGAGCAAAAGCCTTTGATCAAGGGCGATACCCGTTCGGTTTCGATTGCCGCGGCTTCCATTCTGGCGAAGGTAGAGCGCGACCGTTTAATGCAGGCCTGCGATCGTGAGTACCCGCAGTATGGACTGGCGTCCCATAAGGGCTACGCCACCGCCGGGCATTTGGCTTCTCTGCGCGAACACGGTCCTTCACCGATGCATCGCTTTTCGTTTGCGCCGGTCCGCGAAGCTCATGGCTGGGCTGCCGGTGCAATACAGCAAGGCCTGCCGTTGGCTCCCTGTTGACTCGCCGGTGACTCGCCGTTGATTCGATAGATGGCCGAGTCAATCTCCTCAGACGTGTCCTTCCGGCTTCCGTACCACTCTTCAGTACCGCTGATGACTGGCGCGAACATCTCGTCATGCGCCTCGTTGACTTGGCTTCCGAGCACATGCTAGCGTGATTTCGGTGCCGCTCTTCCGGTGGTTTTTTGCCGGCAGTTCGCAGGCCAGTCCACAGACTAGGACAGGCCTGCCGTCCAGACCCGGAACCGGGGATGCCTTGATCCTGCGGTTCTGTGTCACCGTCGCGGCCCCTCCCCGCCGGGAGCGCTGGAGCATCACTCATGGCTTATAACAAGACCAAGCACGCCGAGACCGCGCAGAAGTATCTCCACCAGGGAAGGATTCCCCTTGCCATAGCTGAATACCAGCAGATCCTGAAGCATGAGCCAAAAGACCAAGTCACGTTGATGACCATCGGGGATCTGTTCGTGCGCCAGGGTGAGACGTTCCAGGCGCTCGAATATTTCGAGCGCCTGGCGCAGATTTTCCTTGCCGAAGGTTTCCTTAGCAAGGCCATCGCCATCTACAGGAAGATTACCAAGCTGGCGCCGGAGGAAACTCGCCCCGTCGAGCGGCTGGCCGACCTTTACGTCCAGCAGGGGGTGCTGAGCGAGGCCAGGCCCGTCTATTTGCAGCTCGCCGAATTGCACCAGCGCGCCGGCCGCCAGCATCGGGCTGTGGGTCTGCTGAGAAAACTGCTGGCGGCAGAGCCCGATAACCTCCGCGTCCAGGTGCGGCTGGCCGACCTTTTACAAGCCGCGGGAGAGCCCGCGGAGGCGGTAACTGCGCTGCGAGCGGCTGCCGAGCTGTTGCATCGACGTGGCGCGCATGCGGAGGCACTTGAATACGCCGACCGCGCCCTGAAGACGGCTCCGGATGACCTCCCCACTCTAACGCTCAAGGCGCGAATGCTGGCCGCGGGCAGCCACCGGTCCGACGCCATCGCCTTGCTCCAGGCGTTGCCCGGGCTTGACGAGGGGGGCGAAACCGCCGAACTGCTGATCGATCTGTATCTCGAGGCTGGCGAGGCCGAGCGCGCTTCGGATTTGGCAGCCAGAATCTTCGCTCGCAACTCGAAACTGTTTGGTCTGGCACATCACGTGGCCGCGATGCTGCTCGAAGGTGGCCAACCCGATCGCGCGCTGCCCCTGTTGGATCTGGTCCGCGAGGCAATGACCGGACCGGGAGAGCATGAGCAGCTATCGGAATCCTTGGCGCGGGCGGCCGAGCAACTGCCTGGACGCATCGAGCCGCGCGAATGGCTGGTGAAGCTTTACGGCTGGGTAAGCGACTCGTTCCGCCTTCCTGATGCACTGGCAAATCTTGCCGAAGCCTGTGAAGCGGCCGGCCAATACGAACGCGCGCAACGCGCTTACGAGCAAATCCTTGATGGCAATCCGGAGAACGAGACGGTGCGGCGCAGCTACGACCGCATCAGAGTCCGTCTGGGGCTTGGCGAAGAGGCTCCGCAGCAAGCTTCTGAATCGGTTGAGTCACAGAGGGAAACGCTGGTCTCACCGGAGCCGGCCCTCGATGAAGAGACGGAACGGCTGGTCACGTAGGCGCTAACAGATGTGGATCTGTTTTCGAGCTACGGGTTAACGGAGAAGGCGATTGAACTCCTCGAGACCGTGCTGCAGCGCGCTCCGCGGCACACGCCCTCATTGGAGCGGTCCTTGGATCTGTATCTCGGCACTGGGAATGAACGCCGGACGGCGGAGCTGGCCGCGCAGCTCCAACAGATTTACAACGAACGCGGCGATGCCGCCGCAGCCGATCGCTTTGGCGTACTTTGCCGCCGCTTCGAACGCGCCGCGGGGTTTGCGCCCGGAGAGGTTGCGGCGAGTCCGGCGACCCCGGCACCGGAACCATCCGCAGCAGACGCCGATGCCAAACCGAGCGTTGAAGCTGGGCCGGAACCGCTGGCCAGCGATGAGGCCCAGCCGGCTGGAGAGGAAGTCTCCGCCGAACCCGTGGTACGTGAAGTGGATCTTTCGGAGGAATGGGCCGCCCTGGCGAACCAAGTGGCGGACAAATCCGGTGATTCCGGCGAAATTCCTTCCTCGCTGGCCCGAGAAGCGATTCCTGCAGAGTCAATCTCGGCCGGATTGACGGACGATTCTTCCGTCGAGGCCGCCCCCGAGTACGAGTTGGAACTCGAACCTTTGCCCGACGCGGCAACGTCCGGCGCGGATGGGTCGAGCCCGGATGATTTCCTAACGGCGCTTTCGCCGGATCTCGTTGGCGCCCTTCCCGAAGTCGTCTCCAACGAGCCGCAGGGGCCCTCGCAGCCGGGTGTCGACAATTCCGCAGGAGCCGCCCCCATTTCTGCCAGCAGCCCAGGAGAAGAGGCTAAAGCTGAATCGGCCGGCCCGCTGAACGAAATATTCGATGAGTTCCGCGCCGATCTGGATGATTTCGCCGTGGGGAGCGAAGATCTCGAGACTCACTAAACCTCGGTGTCGCCTATCGCGAGATGGGTCTTACCGACGAAGCCATTAGCGAGTTTCGGAAGGTGGCCAAGGCCAACCAGAATGGCAAATCCTTCCGCTACGCGATGCAGTGCTATACACTGCTCGGACTGGCGTTTGTGGAGAAAGGGCAGCCATCCATTGCCGCCATGTGGTATGAGCGCGCGCTCGACTTTCCTGGACTTGATCAAGAATCCGTCCTCGCTCTGCGGTATGATCTAGGAGTCGCGCAGGAGCTTGCCGGAGACACGGCGGCCGCTCGCCGCAGCTTCTCCCAGGTCTATGGCATGAATATCGACTACCGGGACGTAGCCGAGCGGCTGGCCGCGCTAGGAAACGGGAGTTAGCGCGACCGCGCTGATGCACCGTTTGTTGCATGTCCTCGGAATGCTGATGCTCTTCGAGCTGGGCGTACTTTTGTTGTTCATGCCGTGGGCTCGCTTGTGGGATACGAACTATTTCCTGAGCAACTACCCCGCGGTGCGGCCCTTTCTCTTGAATCCATCTCTGCGCGGCAGCATCAGTGGTCTAGGTGCGCTGGACATTTTGCTGGCGGCCAGCATGTTCCGTCGTCGCCTGAGCACTGCCGAACCCCATAGCACTTGACCCGGATCTCGTGGTACCTCGAACAGCCAAGCCTTGAAGAAGCCTTGAAGCGGACTGAGAAACCGACCCTTTGCTATGTCACCGACCGGCAGGGCTTGCAGATTGAGGCCGGTGGCAGTCGGGAGGCGGCTCTGCTCGAGCGGATCTGCTGTGCCGTCACCGCCGGCGTGGACTGGATCCAGCTCCGGGAGAAGGATCTCGAAGCACGGCGGCTGTTTCGATTGGCGAGCGCAGCCATCGCCGCTTCGCGCGCAGCAGGTTCCGGCGGGACGGGCACTCGCATTTTGATTAATGACCGGCTTGATGTGGCTTGGGCTGTGGGAGCCGCCGGGGTGCACCTGGGGGAAGCTTCGCTGCCCGTCACGGAGGCAGTGCGGTCGAAGCGCTTAGCCGGCCGGCCGGACTGCCTGGTAGGAGCTTCCTGTCATTCGTTAGGGGCAGCGCTTCATGCGGCCGGCGAGGGCGCCGATTACATTTTCTTCGGGCCGGTGTTCAGCACTCCGTCCAAGGCAGGGTTTGGGCCGGCACAGGGACTCGAGCGGCTGAGCGAGATCTGCCGCTCGGTGCGCATTCCCGTCCTCGCGATTGGTGGCATCACGGCGGCGAATGCCGCCGCGTGCCTGGATGCCGGCGCCGCTGGCATTGCCGGCATACGCCTTTTTCAGCAGGCGGGCGGCCTCAGCAAGCTGGGCCCAGCACTTCGGTAGGGTTCACGATGGCTCGCAGGCAGTCACACTGCGTCCCCGGCCTGCTGATTGGGAAGCACAACTTGTCTTGCTCCGGGTTGTTCGCAGCGGCGCCGGCTTGCTCTCGAGGGCGGGCTGAGCTACCGTAGCCCTACACTCCGATGCTGGCCGCCGCGCTACCATTTATCCTGCCTAATCATTTTGGTGTGCGCGCTGCGATCGACATCCTGATCATCGCCGTCCTGGTTTATTACCTACTGAAGCCGCAGCGCGGCGCACGGGCCATACAGATGGTCCTTGCAGTCCTTCTACTGGTGCTGCTCTATGAAGGGGCCCACTGGGCACGACTGGAGATGGTCGAATGGCTGATGGGCATGCTGCTGCCCTACGCGGCCATCGCCTTGGTCGTCCTCTTCCAGCCGGAGATTCGCCGCGCGCTGGCGCGTCTCGGGCGCAACCTTAACTTGGCGCGCTCTTCAGACACTCCGGCCTCGGCCTTCGACGATATCGTGCTTGCGGCCTCCTATTTTTCGCAGAACCGCATCGGAGCGCTCATCGCCTTCGAGCGCGAGGTTCCCCTGCACACCTATATCGAGAGTGGCATTCCGCTGGATGCCAACTTGAGTTACGACTTGTTGCTGGCAATTTTCCGTCCCGGCTCGCCGCTGCACGATGGTGCGGTGATCGTCCGGCGGGGACGAATCGCCGCCGCCGCGTGCTTTTTGCCGCTGTCGCTGAATCCGATGATCTCGAATCAGCTCGGTACGCGCCACCGCGCGGCTATCGGTGTCACGGAGGAAAGCGATGCCGTCGCGCTGCTGGTCTCGGAGCAAACGGGCGCGATTTCGCTGGCCGTAGGCGGAGCCATCGAGCTTGGGCTGACCGTCGAACAACTGGCGGAGCGGCTTACCGGCCTATTCCGACGGTTCCGTCGGACCATGAGCCTTCTCTTGGCGGCTTCGGGGGCGCGGGTAGGAAAGGCTGATTGATGCGCTTTTTCCGCCGTGTGGTCTTTGACCATTTCGATTTGAAGTTGCTGGCACTCGCGATTTCGTTTGCCCTATGGTCCGTCTACGCAGCCCAACCGCTGGTAGAGGCGGGCTACGAAGCACCCGTCGCTTTCGTCAACGTGCCCCGCGACCTTGCGATCTCCAGCGATGTTCCTGCTACGGTGCGCCTTCGCATCCGTGGGCGCGCGGCCCTGGTGCGGCGAGTCAGACCCTCCGACGTAACGTTTACGGTTGACCTCGGCCGCGCGAGAGAGGGCGATATTCTGGTACGGCTGACCCCACAGATGGCAACCGTGCCTTACGGCATGGCCGTTGTCGGGATTGCGCCAGCGGAGTTCCGCGTCTCCCTAGTAGCCAGTTCCACACCCCAGCCGGACCTGGGTGAGTGACCCCGTGCTAAGATGGGGCGCGCTCGCCAGATATAATCCAGCTTGCGCTTGTTGGCATGCCCAAAGAACTATTCGGAACCGATGGTATCCGCGGAGTTTCCGGGGAATATCCGCTCGACGACCAAACTCTGTACTGGGCCGGACGCGGTCTCGGCGCCTATCTCCGGTGCCGAGAACAACATCCGCGGGTACTGATAGGTATGGACACCCGCCAATCGGGGCCGCATATCGCAGCGGAAATCGCCGCCGGCCTGTTCGACGAAGGCGCAGTAGCTTCCTTCGCGGGTATCATCAGTACCCCCGGCATCGCCTGCTTGGTGCGCAAGGACGCTTTCTCCGCTGGCGTAGTTATCTCGGCCTCTCATAACCCGTACCACGACAATGGCGTGAAGCTCTTCGCCGCTTACGGCATGAAGTTTCCCGACGACGTTGAGGAACAGCTCGAATCGGACATTCTGCGGCGCCGCAATGGCCACTTGCCCTCTGGCACGAGGCAACTCGTCGTAGACCGCGACCTCGACGCCGATTACCTGGCGTTTCTCCGCGGCTGCTTGCTTCCCGGCGCGAAGCTGGCGGGAATGAAGCTGGTCCTTGATTGTGCGAACGGCGCCGCAAGCTCCCTCGGCCCGGCGCTGTTCCGCTCGCTCGGCGCTCGTGTCATCGCTATTCACAACCATCCCGACGGCCGCAACATCAACGCCGGTTGCGGCTCGTTATATCCTCAGGACTTGCAGAGGAAAGTGGTCGAAGAACGAGCGGAGCTCGGTGTGGCGTTTGATGGGGACGCCGATCGCGCGATGTTCGTCAGCGCTACCGGGCGGGTTGTGGATGGCGACGGCGTGCTGCTGGCGGTGGCGCGATATCTTCGATCCGTGGGCAGGTTGAAAGGGACGCACATCATCGGCACGACCATGGCCAATCTGGGACTGGAGCGTGCTCTAGCAGCCGAAGCTCTTTCCCTGGTGCGTGTGCCGGTCGGCGACCGCTACGTCTTGGAAGAGATGCTGCGTAGCGGCTCCAATCTGGGCGGCGAGCAGTCGGGCCATATCATCTTCCTGGATGACGCCACCACCGGCGATGGCTTGCTGACGGCGCTCAAAGTGGCTGGTTTGGTTTCCCTGCGGGGCCCGCTAGACACACTGATTGCCGGTCTTGAGATCTTCCCTCAGGCGATCACCAACATTAAAGTCCGAGGTAAGCCGCCGCTCGATTCACTGCCCGAGGTTGCTCGCGCACTGGACGAAGCAATGCGCGCGTTGGGTGATACGGGCCGAATCGTGCTGCGCTACTCGGGTACCGAGCCCAAAGTACGTGTCATGGTCGAAGCAGAACGGCCCGAAATTGTCACTCATTGGTCCGAACGGTTAGCGATTGCAATCCAAGCAGCCATCGGAGCATGAATTTGAGACTTAAGGACACCTCCTGGTTTTCTTCCAAGGAACATATTTCGCAATGTCTCCTATGAGAAAGCGTAGCTTTAATTGGCCTTTCATCTACCAACGGAAGCCACTCTAGATAATGTAAGTATTGTATTAACAACAACTTATTGGAACATTTTCACGAATCCTGCCGAGTGGCAAAAATTTTGCTCTAGGACTAGTTATCGTTTCCCGGGGTGATCGGCTCCTGTAAGTTACAGGGGCCAAAATGGGGTTCGGAATAGGGTTAAAAGGGGCCCAATCGTGCGGGGTTCCTTTTTGTTCAGCTCAGTCATCCGCTCAGTGCAGCATACCCACATTCGCCATAGTCGAGAAAACACAAATGACAGGGCTAGAACAATCTAGCCGCAGCCGGAGGTTTCGCCGCAGTTTTCACACTTGTAGCAGCCGCCATTAGGCGTCATGAGCATGCCGCAATCCGGACACGTAGGCGCACCGTCAAATAGGGCGCGCGAAGGGCCGGCGCTGGACGGGGAAGGCTCCGCTGCTGCTCGCAAAACCACCGTTTGTGCTTCGGCGGCAGGAGGAGTTGTAACCACAGCCGTCGAAGCGTGCGCAGCATCGGCTGCCCTGCCGTTGGAGGTCAAATAATCGGAGGAAATGAACCGGCCTCCAAGCCATCGTGCGATGTAATCGAGCACGGACTTGGCGTAGGGAATGGCTGGATGGCCGGTGAAGCCGGAAGGCTCAAAACGGGTGTTGATGAGCTTGTCCACCAGCGCCTTGAGCGGAACCCCGTACTGGAGGCCGATGGAAACCGACAGTGCGAAACCGTCCATAAACCCGGAAAGCGTCGAGCCTTCCTTGGCCATCTTGATGAAGATTTCACCGGGCGTCCCGTCCTCGTACATGCCAACGGTGATGTAGCCTTCGTGCCCGCCAATAGCGAACTTGTGGGTGATGGAACGGCGCTCGCTCGGCAACCGGCGCCGCTGCGCATGGGCAAAAAGCTCCCTCTGCTGCGCTGCGGGTGACACCTCCGCCGATGGCTCTTTCTTCGCGCCTGCCGCGGAGAGCGGCTGGCTGCGTTTCGAATTGTCGCGGTAAATAGCCACCGCCTTCAGACCCAATTTCCAGGATTCGGTATAGGCCTGCATGATGTCTTCGACGGTGGACTCTTCCTGCATATTGATGGTCTTGCTGATGGCCCCGGATAGGAAGGGCTGCACCGCGGCCATCATGTTCAGATGCCCGCGCCAGGCGATGGAGCGGTTGCCGCCTGCCGGAGTCAGCGAGCAATCGAAGATCGGCAGGTGCTCGGACTTGAGGCCCGGCGCGCTCTCGATGGTGCCCGTGCGGTCGATATAGGAGACGATCTGCGAAGCCTCTTCCGGCGAATAGCTCAGGTGCAGGAGGGCTTGCGGAACGGTGTTGTTGACGATCTTGATGACGCCGCCGCCCACAAGCTTCTTATGCTTCACCAGCGCCAGATCAGGCTCGACACCGGTGGTGTCGCAATCCATCATGAAGCCGATGGTGCCGGTGGGCGCCAGCACGGTTGCTTGCGCGTTCTTGAAGCCGTATTTCTCGCCGTGTTCCACCGCCGTATCCCACGATTCGCGCGCCGCGTGGAGCAAAGGAGGCTGCACGTTCTCCGGCTGGATGGAACGCAGCGCGGCGCGGTGCATGCGCATGACGCCGAGCATGGACTCGCGGTTCTCAGCGTATGCCGGGAACGGACCGAGTTGCTGGGCGATGCGCGCCAACTGCGCGTAGGCCTCGCCGCACATCAGCGCGGTGACGGCGCCGGCCATATCCCGCCCGCCGTCGGAATCATAGGGCAGCGCCAGCGACATCAGCAGCGCTCCCAGGTTGGCGTAACCCAGGCCAAGGGGCCGGAAATTATGCGAGTTCTCGGCGATCCTGGGCGTCGGGTAACCGGCGTTGTCCACCAGGATTTCCTGCGCCGTGATGGTGACGTCCACAGCATGGCGGAAGGCTGCGACGTCGAACGTTCCGTTTGCTCCCAGGAACTTCATCAGGTTCAGCGAAGCCAGATTGCAAGCCGTGTCGTCGAGAAACATGTATTCCGAGCAGGGGTTGGACGCGTTGATGCGCCCCGTGGCCTGGCAGGTGTGCCAGCGATTCACCGTTGAATCGTACTGCATGCCCGGATCGCCGCAGTGCCAGGCCGATTCGGCAATGCGATGCAGCAGGCCGCGCGCGCGGAGTGTTTCGGCCGGGGAACCGTCGTTCACATTGCGCGTGTACCAGTCGCGATCGTCCTCGACCGCCTGCATAAACTCGTCGGTGACGCGCACGGAGTGGTTGGCGTTCTGAAAGAAGACCGAGCTATAGGCTTCGCCGTCAATCGATCGGTCATAGCCCTGTTCGATCAGCACGTGCGCCTTGCGTTCTTCCCTCATCTTGCTGTCCACGAATTCGACGATATCGGGATGGTCGATGTTGAGGATGACCATCTTGGCTGCGCGACGCGTCTTCCCGCCGCTCTTGATGACGCCGGCAAAGGCGTCGAAGCCCTTCATGAAGCTGACCGGACCCGATGCGATCCCGCCGCCGGAAAGCGTCTCGTGGCTGCCGCGCAGCGGCGAGAAATTCGTTCCTGTTCCGGAGCCCCACTTGAACAGCATGCCCTCGGTCTTCGTCAGGTTCATGATCGATTCCATATTGTCCTGGACGGAGTTGATGAAGCAGGCCGAGCATTGCGGCTTCGCCTGCACGCCCACATTGAACCAAACCGGCGAGTTGAAACTGACCTTCTGCTCGACCACTAAGTGTGTCAGATCGTCCCGGAAGGCGTCCCGCGATGCGGCCGAGGCGAAGTAGCCGCCACGCTCGCCCCATCCGGCGATGCTGTCCACCACGCGGCCGATCAGTTGCCTGACGGAGGTCTCGCGTTCCGGCGTGCCCAGCTTTCCGTGGAAATATTTCGAAGCGACGATATTGGTCGCCGTCTGCGACCATGTCTTGGGCACTTCCACATTTTCTTGTCGGAAGATCACCTGCCCTTTGTCATTGCCGATCTGCGCTGTGCGCCGTTCCCACTCGACGGCATCGAATGGCGAGATTCGCCCGTCGGTGAAATACCGTCGGAACTCCAAGCCGCCACCGGGGCCGCCGCCGAGCCGCACTTCCGGTGTGGTCGCTTCAGCAGGAAGCGCTTTTTCGTTAAGGGCCATTTTCGGGTGTGCCATATTCGCCTCCGCGCAAGGCGGGCTCCCTGCTTTGCGGGAGAGCCCTTTTATTCTACTCCAGTCCACCTGGGCGATGGCCTGAAGGGCGGCTCCCATTCTTCAATGGGGGCCGCGATGGTCAGGGTTTTTGAAGGGGAAAAACAAAACCCTATTTGTGATCAGCGGTGCTGTCGCTTCTTCACTCTTAACTGGTAAATTGTTATCGCAGCGGCTCATTCGTTCGATGAAACTGTCTGCCTTGAGAGTGGCCCGATTGCGAAATTGCTGTTCGTCTGCGCCCCCCAGCTCAATGCGGCTTTGCGTGCTCGCCAACGAGCGCGTGACGTGAACGGGACCATAACGGCTCGCGAAAATCATGTCAAGCAAAAAGTCGGTGACGGACACAAAATATTGGTAATATTTGTTTAAAGTGTCTACCTGTAGTGGTCCTGTTGTTCGAGAGCCGAACTGAACAAACGCTCCCTAAGCTCTCTCCTTATCTTACTCGATGCAGCGGCGAAGGCGTCCGGCTCAAGCTCTTCATGCCGGCCCTGAACCGCACCTGCTGGTTGAATACGAACTGTGTCTATCGGTGCCGACAGTTGACCGACTCTCGCCGGATTGCTATCCTGTGAGCCTCGCATTTCAGGAGAAAGGCTTATGACTTGGCAATTGACCGAACCTCGCTTTGCCGCTCACTTGCGGATGGACCGCCGGCCGGTAGCGGTTACCTTTCTCGATGCAGAACCCGGCGGTGTCGAACGTTTTACTGGCAGCATGCCTTCCGGCTGTAGCTTCTGGCGACTCGCTGCCGGGGGCCTCGTCTTCTACACGGTTCCGGCTGACCATTTCAACTGTGCCGTCGGCGCCCACACCCACAACATCCCGCTTTCGCCGGAACGGGAGAAGGAAACCGAAGAAACGCTGCAACTTATGTTTGGGGTGGGCTACCTGCGTCCAGAGGAGGTTCCCGGAATTCCGCGCCTGGCCAAGACCCCAGCGGCGACGATCTACGCGCCACTCGGAGACGCCCCGTTCGCGCCTAGCGTAGTGCTGTTTGCCTGCCGGCCTTGGGCGGCCATGCTGCTGAATGAAGCAGCCATGCGGGCGGGTTCAGGCGGCGCGCTGCCCCCTCTGGGGCGTCCCACGTGCATGGCGCTTCCCGCAGCCCTTGCAAAGGGGACGGTCTCGAGCTTGGGCTGCATTGGCAATCGCGTATATACAGAACTGGGGGAGGACGAGCTTTACATAGCCGTTCCTGGCGCCGATTTGGGAAACGTGGCTGATGCTCTGGAGACGATCGTCTCCGCCAATCAGGCGCTGGAGGAATACGCCCGCGCCCGTCGCGCGCAACTCACAACGCTCTAGGGCGTGCGGGCTTGGGTTGGCCTTCGGTGGGATCGTTCTGACAGCGCAGAGCCAATTTAACTGGGCCGCGCGCCTCCTTCTGTTCGTGCTGGCTGTTCGTGCTGGCGATCGATCACCTGGACGGGATTCTCTCTCTCTCGTTCCGCGTTCAGGAGAAAATCTCGGAAGTGTCCGGAGAGACGCGCCAAGGCAAAGATTGGGCTGCGGGTCTAGAGTTGGCCCAGGCCTTGGTAGAAATAGGCCATGGCTTTAATCCCGCCAAAATAATTTTCGAGCGCGATGTGTTCGTTCGGGGCGTGCGCATTCTCGTCCGGCAGGCCAAAACCTATCAGCAGGCAGGGAACCTTGAACATATCGTACATCTGGGTGACAAACGGGATCGAGCCGCCCTCGCGGATAAACACAGCGCGCTTGCCGAAGCCCTTCTCGAGCGCAACGTGCGCCACCTCGAAGAACGGATGCGTGTAGGGCGCCACCCAGGGCTTGCCCTTGCTCAAAACCTTGAATGTGCAGGTGATTGTCTTCGGGAGTAGCTTGCGGATCTGGCGCTCGACGAGCCTTGCGATTCTGTCGGGATCCTGGTTCGGCACCAGCCGGGTCGAAAACTTCGCGTGAGCCTTCGAGGGAATCACCGTCTTGGCGCCCTCGCCAGTGTATCCTCCCCACATCCCGTTCAGCTCCAGCGTGGGCCGGCACCACAATTGCTCGATGATCGAGACGCCCTTCTCTCCGCACAACGCTGGCGCCCCCACCGTTTTGCGAAAATCCTTGGCCGAGAAAGGAAGGGCGTTGAGCGCTTTTCGCTCCGCTCGGGAAAGCGTGGCGACATCCTCGTAAAAGCCCGGCACGACGACCCGAAAATTCTTGTCATGCAGCTTCGCAAACAACTCGGAAAGAACAGTGAGCGGGTTGGGCACTGCGCCTCCGAAAATACCGGAGTGCAGGTCCTGGGCCGGGCCTGTAATTTCGATTTCGTAGTAATTGAGGCCCCGTAACCCGTAGGTGATCGAAGGCACGCCGCGCGCCAGCATAGGTGTATCCGAAACCACCAGCG
Source organism: Candidatus Acidiferrales bacterium (assembly GCA_965197305.1). Taxonomy (GTDB): domain Bacteria; phylum Acidobacteriota; class Terriglobia; order Acidiferrales; family UBA7541; genus Palsa-189. Next base: position 26,147 of record CBDAMS010000003.1, read on the forward strand.
CATCTGCCTTCAGCTTTGCCTTGTTCCGGCTGATGTAATCCCACAGACTCTCGCTGCCTACTTCCTCTTCACCCTCGATCAGCACCTTCACGTTGATGGGCAACCGGCCAGTGCTCTGCCGCAGTGCATCGAGCGCGCGGAGGTGAATATGCACCTGCCCCTTATCGTCGGCCGTGCCGCGACCGTAAAGATTGCCGTCGCGTACCGCCGGCTCGAAGGCCGGCGAAGTCCACAACTCCAGCGGCTCCGCGGGCTGAACGTCATAGTGTCCGTAGAATAGAACGGTCGGCTTTCCAGGCGCGTGGAGAGATTCGCCGTAGACCAGGGGATGCATCTTCGTAGGAACGATTTCGACCAGATCAAGGCCCGCGCGCCGCAGGCGGTCAGCCACCCACTGCGCAGCTCGTTCGATGTCCGGCTTGTGTTCGCTCTTGGCGCTGACGCTGGGAATGCGAAGCAGTTCATAGAGATCGGCCAAGTGCTCGTCGTGCTTTTGGTCGATATATTCATGGAGGTCCATCGTCCACTCCTTCCGAGCCAAGAACGGCACCTAATTCTAGGAATCTGGACACACCGCTGCAAGGAAACACAGAGCGCGGGCCGGCAAGATTGCGGCGAGTCCTTTCGGCGGAGGAAACACACGGGTCCATGGATATTGACGCTGTGGGCGCCGTGCTGCAAACATGGGACTGCGATGGGGCCAGTCGTCTACGAACGCGAACGGCGAAGCGCGCGCATGTTCAAGCACATCCGTGTGGCAGTCTCCGGGAAGAACAAGGCCGGGAAGCGTTTTCGAGAAGCCGCGGAGACCATTGTCATCAGCGCCGATGGTGGCATGCTGCATGTGGCACAGCCGCTCGAGATAGATGTGATCCTGGTACTCACCAGCCCCTTCGCGCAAGAAGAACAGGAATGCCGCGTCGCTTACCTCGGCGACGATTCTGAAAAAGGGCAGCACGTCGGCATGGAATTTCTGACGCCCGCGCCGCATTTCTGGGGCGTCGAGTTCAAGCAGCCCGACTAGGCCGGCGTGTGTGCTCTGCCCCCGAGGCAGGACTGAGCCCGGCTGAAGCGCCGTCACCAACCCGTCACCAACGCAGATCAGTTTCGACCGGCTTGGCATAATCCACACCGGGAACCTCGAAACCGAACAGATTGCGGAATGCACGCTGAAACCCGGCGAAGTCGGTGAGTTCGCGCAGGTTCTCGGTGGTCACCTGCGGCCATAGTGCGGCGGCTTCGAACTGCACATCCGGATGCATCTCGCGATCGTCAAGCCGAATGCGGCCCGTCTCATCGGTCGTTGGAGCAGAGTCGTTGAGGAGAACATCCGCAAACAGCCGTCGCATTTGCTGAATCGGCTCTTCCTCCAGTCCCTTGCCGCGCAACACCTTCGACAGCACGCTCAAATAGAGCGGGACCACGGGAATGGCCGCGGAAGCCTGCGTTACCACAGCCTTATTCACCGATATCCACGCGTGTCCGCCAAGTTTTTGCGAAAGCATGGTGTCGATATCGTGCGCGGCCTGATCGAGGTCTTTTTTCGCGGCGCCGATGGTGCCGTCGCGATAGATAGGCCAGGTCAGCGCCGGGCCGATGTAGGAATAGGCGATGGTACGCGCGCCCGGCGCCAACAGGCCATCGGCCAGCAAAGCGTTCATCCACATCCGCCAATCGTCACCGCCCATAACGGCCACGGTATCGGCGATTTCCTTGTCCGTTGCCGGCTCTAGCGTGACGCTGGCGATTTTTTCGGAGTCGAGTTCGACGGTGCGGCTGGTATAGGCCTGGCCGATGGGCTTAAGCACCGAATGATGTACGGTTCCTGTGCTCGGATTGGTGCGCTTCGGCGCAGCCAGGCTGTAGATCACCAGATCCAGCGGAGCCATTTCACGGCGGATGATTTCAATCGCCTTTCGCTTGCATTCGTCAGAAAAGGCGTCTGCGCTGAGACTGGCGGTGAACAGGCCATCGCGCTTGGCGCGTTCGTGCATCGCGACGGTGTTGTAGTAGCCCGCACTGGCGGTCTTATCGCCTTCCGGAGGGCGCTCGAAGAAAACCCCCAGGGTGCGCGCTCCGCAACCCCAGGCCGCAGTGATGCGCGACGCCAGTCCGTACCCGGTCGAGGCGCCGATGACCAGCACGTTGCGCGGAAATTGCCCGCGGCTCGCCGAAAGGCGATCGGTCACCTCGGCGATTTGCCGCTCGATATTGAGGCGGCAGCCTTCGGGGTGGGCGTTGATGCAGATGAAACCGCGCGAGCGGCGCTTGATGACCTGCTCTGGCATCGCAATCGAAGGGGATACCCTACTGCGAGTCGGTGCATTTGTCCACCATTGCATTGCGGCGCAGTGTGCTGAAGTTTGTTTGGCTGCGTCAATGGCTGATACCATATGAGCGCGCATCAGAGATCCAGAACAAGTTTTGCATGCAAGCCGACTTGGCACAGTGGGTTGTCCGCGCGATCCAGCATCACCGGATGTCCCGGCCTGGGGACCGTATTGGCGTGGCGGTGTCAGGCGGGGCGGATTCGGTAGCCTTGCTGCGAATTTTCGAGGAGCTAGCTGAACAACTCGGAATTCGCCTTTCGGTTCTCCATTTCAACCATCAGCTTCGAGGCATGGAGTCGGACGCCGATGAACAGTTCGTAACGGCGCTGGCCGCCAAGCATGGGCTGGGATCCGTAGCCAAGCGTGAGGATGTTGCCGCCGCAGCGCGTGCAAAAGGATGGAACCTCGAAGACGCGGCGCGGCGGTTGCGTTACGCTTTTTTCCGCTCGACCGTGGAAGAAAGACAGTTGGCGCGGGTCGCCGTGGCGCACACGGCAGACGACCAGGCCGAAACGGTGCTTTCGCGCTTGGTGCGGGGCACAGGGCCTGGCGGGTTGGCCGCAATCTATCCGGTCAAGGGCCATGTGGTTCGACCGTTGCTGGGCGTTCGCCGCAGCGAACTCCGGAAATACCTGGAGCGAATTGGCCAGCCGTGGCGCGAAGATGTGTCTAACCTGGATCTGCTGCGACTGCGCGCCCGTCTGCGTCACCAGCTGCTGCCGATCCTCGAGCGCGAATTGCAGCCGGCCATCGTGCCACACCTGTGCCGCCTGGCACGGCTGGCCCGTGAAGACGAAGCCTTCTGGATGGCCCTGGTGCGCGAGCGTCTCCGCGTGCTGGTCCGCCGGGAGGGCCACCGTCTCGGCATTCGCAGTGCTGACGTTGCCGCGCCGCTGGCGTGGATCGGTATCGAACAGGCGGGCGAAGCACAGCTAGCGCTGGCGCAACGCCTGGTGCGGGGCATGATTGGAGAGTTGCGGGGTGATTGCCGGAGGCTTACCGCGCAGCACGTCGAGCAGGTGCTGCACCTGGCCGCGACGAGTGCCAGCGGGCATAGCGTCGAGCTGCCTGGCGTGGTCGTGGAGCGCAATTTCGACTGGCTGTGGTTTGAGCTTGCGGAGCATGGAACGCTGCCGAAGCCCCGTGCGTCTAAGGAAGGAGCAGCCGCAAACGCAGGGTTCGTGCGCGCTGTTGAACTTGGCCCGGCGGGGGAGGAGATCGTGGTTGGAATCCCAGAAATCCGCAGGCGTTTCTGCCTGAAAGTAATTGACTGGCCGGCCTTAGAGAGAGAAACTAGTGTGGAGGGTGCCCTCGACAGGGGTTTGCTTCGCTCGCCCTTGATGCTGCGCAACTGGCGGCCCGATGACTCCTTCCAGCCTAAGGGTTGTCAGCATGTCCTTAAGCTGAAGCAGCTCCTTCGGGAGAAGAGCATCGCCGTGCGCGAGCGCAGAGGCTGGCCAGTCCTGACGAGCGCAGGCGCGTTGGCGTGGGCGCGTGGGTTCCCCGCGGCCGCGCAATTTGCGGCCAGGAAAAACACCCGGGCCGGGGTGCTGATCGTTGAGGAGGAGATGTGAAGCCCGGTCTAGATCGCCTCTATTCGTCGCGGCAACTGGCGGAGCGCGTCGCCGTGCTCGGTCGCGCCGTTTCCCGTGACTACGGCGAGCGTACGGTGGATGTCGTGATCATGCTCGAGAACGCCTTCGTATTTGCCGGCGACTTCATTCGACATCTTTCGTGCCGGGTGGTGTGCCATTTCGTACATGCTGAGATCCGTGATATCCAGTTTGGCGGTCATGATCGCCGGGAGATCTACTTCGGTCGCCCGCCCCGGCTCGAGAATCGTGACGTTCTGGTCATAGACGCCATCATCCAGTCCGGATTGACGCAAGACTTCTTATTGAAACGGCTGCAAGAGAGTCGCCCGCGCTCCCTCCGCCTGGCCGTGCTATTTGACAAGCCGGCCGAGCGCCGGGTGGATTTGAAACCTGATTACTTTGTCTTCTCTGCAGCATCCAAGTATTTGGCGGGGTACGGGCTAGCCGGAAGCCGAGGCTGGTACCGGAATTTGCCGTACGTTGGTGTGCAGCCGGGACGGGCGCGAGCACGCGCGCGAAGCAGGCGCTCCGTGCCGGCAGGGCGAAAGAGATAAACCGTGAACTCAAGTTCCACAGCGAAGACGATTCTCTTCTGGATGTTTATCATCCTGCTCTGCGTCGTATTGTGGCGCATGGTTTCCGCCAGCGGCCAGTCCGCGCGGGAGGAAGAGCCGAGCTATAGCGAATTCATGGCCCAGATGGACCGGGGCAATGTAAAAGAGGTCACGCTCTATCTCAAGCCGAACAGTTACGAAATTCAAGGCGAGTGGCGCGAGCCGGCCAGGAAGTTCCGTGTGACCGTGTTCAAGGAAGTGGCGCCCGACCTAGCCGAGGAGTTGCGGAGCAAGGGCGTTTTGATCAATGTCAAAGAGGTGAGCCGTGCCGACTGGGTGAATTTCCTGCTGACCGCTGCGCCTTTGCTCTTACTGGTGGGTTTCTGGATCATCATGATGCGCCAGATGCAGGCGGGCGGGAATAAGGCCCTCAGTTTCGGGAAGTCCCGCGCTCGCCTCCTGACGGCACAGCAGAAGAAGGCCACATTCAAGGATGTGGCCGGGATCGACGAATCCAAGGAAGAGTTGCAGGAAATCATCGATTTCCTGAAAGACCCGCAGAAGTTCCAGAAGCTGGGCGGGCGCATTCCCAAGGGCGTGCTGCTCGTCGGCCCGCCGGGCACGGGCAAGACGCTGCTCGCGCGAGCGATTGCCGGCGAAGCCAACGTGCCGTTTTTCTCCATTTCGGGCTCGGATTTCGTGGAAATGTTTGTTGGCGTGGGCGCCAGCCGCGTTCGCGACCTGTTTGAGCAGGGGAAGAAGAACGCGCCGTGCATCATCTTCATTGACGAAATTGACGCCGTCGGCCGCCACCGCGGCGCCGGCTTGGGCGGCGGGCACGACGAGCGGGAACAAACGTTAAACGCATTACTCGTGGAAATGGACGGCTTCGAGTCGAATGAGGGCGTAATCTTGATCGCCGCCACGAACCGCCCCGATGTTCTCGATCCGGCGCTGTTGCGCCCGGGGCGATTTGACCGCCGTGTGGTGGTGCCGCGCCCGGACATCAAGGGTCGTGAGGAAATCTTGCGCGTACACACCCGCAAGGTGCCCCTCGACGAGGATGATGTGGACCTGTCCCTCATCGCACGCGGCACTCCGGGCTTCTCGGGCGCCGACCTTGCCAACTTGGTGAACGAAGCCGCGCTCTGGGCGGCGCGCCAGGGTCGCAAGGCGGTCGCTATGGTGGACTTTGAGACGTCCAAGGACAAAGTCCTAATGGGTGTGGAGCGCAAGTCCATGATTCTCTCCGAGGAGGAGAAGCGCAATACCGCCTATCACGAGGCCGGCCACGCCCTGGTGGCGGCCATGACTCCCGGGGCCGATCCGCTGCACAAGGTGACCATCATTCCTCGCGGCATGGCCTTGGGCCTTACCATGCAACTGCCGATCGACGATAAGCACACCTACACCAAGGTATACCTCATGGGTACGCTGTCAGTGCTGATGGGAGGCCGCGCCGCGGAAGAGATTTTCCTCAGCCATATCACTACCGGTGCGGGCAACGACATCGAGCGCGCTACCGAGATCGCGCGCAAGATGGTCTGCGACTGGGGCATGAGCGAGCTCGGACCGCTGGCTTTCGGCAAGAAGGAAGAAGCCATCTTCCTGGGCCGCGAGATCGCGCAGCACCGCGATTATTCTGAAGACACCGCCATCCGCATCGACACTGAGGTCCGCAAGATCATCAATGACTCCTACGAGAGTGCGCGGAATATCCTGCTCAACCACCGCGATACACTCGAGCGGATTGAGCACGCGCTGCTGGATCGCGAGGTGCTGGATGCCACTGACCTGAAATTGCTCATCGAGAACAAGCCGTTGCCGGAGAAGGTTCGTCCGGCCCCGCCGCAGCCGCCGTCGCAGCCTTTGCCCGGAGTCGAGCCTAAACCGGCGCTGCGGCCCGAACTGCGCCCCGCACCCGGTTTCACCAAGGGTTAGTATCGGAACTCACATCGGCCCCCTGCAGCGCTGATTCCGCAACTCCTGTTCCCCCTCTGCATCCGGGAGCGTAAGATAGGGATATGGCGAAGAAGGCTGCGCCCATCGAAATAACGTGCCCCTGCTGCCAGGCCCGGCTAACTGTGGACCATCAGCTTGCCGTGGTGCTGGCTCACGTGCCGCTGCCCAAGGCTGCTCCCGAGGTGGACATCTCCGATGCTGGACGCATTCTGGCCGAGCAGGATCGGCGGCGCGAAGACAAGTTCCGCGAGTCGTGGGAGGCCGAACGCAAGAAGGAAGACGTGCTGACGCGCAAGTTTGAAGAAGGCCTGAAGAAAGCCAAGGAGCAGCCGGTTGAGAAGCCCATGCGCGATTTTGACCTCGAGTAGCCACCTGCCAAGATTGTGAATTGTAGATTCCCTTTTATTATTAGGACTCGGGCCGGGCAGGGACGCGGCTGTTTGTGTGCAGCATTGGCCATGGCAATGTTGCTGGCGACGCCCCTTGTGTTCCTGGCGCAGGAGGCGGATCTGCCGCAGCCGCGCGTGCTGGAGAGAGGCACGCGATTAGAGCGCGACGCCGCAAGCGAAGAAATGCGCATACGCACGGCGGATACATCGGCGAGTGTGGACGCTCTCCGGCTGGGGCACGTGATCCGCGCCCGCGTCGGTTTGGTCGAAATCGGCTGTGCGGTGACCGCGCCAGACGGCACGCGTGTGCGAGGTCTCAGGCGGGAGCATTTTCGCCTCTTCGAAGACGGGGTAGAGCAGAGTGTCGCCTCGTTTGACGCGGCAACGACGCTGGCCAGCATCGCCGTGGTGCTGGATGCTAGTCCGAGCATCTACCGGGAAGTGGGCCAAATGCGCGAGGCGGCACGGCCTTTGGCCAGTTCGCTCGGGCCACAGGACGAGGTCGCCGTCCTCGCCTTCTCTGACCAAACGCATCTACTGCTCCCGTTTTCGCGGGACCGCGCTCTGCTGGCGGCCGCGCTCGACTCTCCCGAGCTTGCCCAGGTGGCAAACTCTTCGCGATCTGTCATCTACCAGGCCGTGTATCTCACCGCGCGCCAGCTGTTTCGCAGCCGGCCTGGCCGCAAGGCCATCGTACTGCTAACCGACGGCCAAGACAGCGGTGTGGGCCTGACCTGGGATCCGGCGAGTATGCAGGCGCGGCCGGGGGCGGTGAATTCGCTGGCGTTTGACGACGTGGCGCGCGAGATTGCCTCTGACGGCATCGCGCTGTATGTCATCTCGAAGGAAAACCGGCCGCGCGCCATGACCGATGCGTGGCTGGCGGCGCGGCAGCGCGAGCCGCTGGTCACGCCGGAGTCCCGCGGCCTTGGCATGCCGCACTATACGCTGTACCTGGCGGAACTGGTGCGGCAGGCCGGCGGGGGGCTATACTTTTTGCGCGAGATTGCCAGTCTGGCAGAGGTCTATCGCCGCATCGCGCTGGCGATCGGCGCCGAATATACGCTGAGCTACTATCCCGCGGGCGGCATCACCCGCCCTGGATGGCGCGCCGTTCGCGTGGATTTACGCTCCGGCTCCGGTCTGCCGGCTGGCGCGCAGATCTCGCATCGGCCTGCCTACTACGTCCCTGCTTACGCCGAATAGTTTGTCGAATAAATGCGGTCACGTATGATGAGCACGGTTTCCATGTCTTTGCGCAAGCGCTACCGGTTGCGGTTGCCGTCGCGGACGCTGGTGCTCGGCGAGCGCACACTCCTCATGGGCGTGTTGAATGTGACGCCCGATAGTTTTTCAGATGGCGGTTTGTTTCTCGGCACGCAAGCGGCCATCCGACACGCACTCGAAATGGAGCGTGCGGGGGCCGACATCCTCGACGTGGGAGGAGAATCAACCCGTCCCGGGGCCGATCCAATCCGTGCCGAAGAGGAATTGACGCGCGTGCTGCCCGTGCTGGAAGGTTTGCGAGGAAAGCTGCACATCCCCATCTCGCTGGACACGCAGAAGGCCACCGTGGCGGAGGCTGGCATAGCCGCAGGCGCTGAGATGGTGAACGATATTAGCGCGCTACGCGCCGATCCGGCGCTCGCCGAGGTTGTGCGGCGGGGGCGTGTGGCGCTGGTGCTCATGCACATGCGCGGCACTCCGAGATCGATGCAGCGGGGCCCGTTTGCCCGCAACGTGATGCGGGACGTCACCGCGGGTTTGCGAAGTGCGCTTCGCCGCGCGGCTCAGGCGGGCATCGCGAAGTCGCAGCTGCTCATTGATTCGGGGATCGGCTTCGGTAAGACGTATGCTCAGAATCTCGAGCTACTTGCCCATCTGCCCGAACTCGCGCGGCTGGGCTGCCCGCTGGTGGTGGGCACCTCACGAAAGGCTTTTGTCGGCTGGGCACTGGCGGGCAAAGGCCAACCGTGGCCCCCCGAGAGGCGCCAATGGGGCACGGCAGCGACGGTTGCAGCAGCGGTCCTCGGCGGCGCGCACGTTGTCCGCGTACATGACGTTGCCGAAATGGCCGAAGTCGTGCGCCTCGCCGATGCCATTGCTAACGCGCACTGAGTTGACTGTGGAATACTCTATGGTGTCACGGTATGCCACCTCGTGTACAACCACGATAGGGTAGGCGTGTGGCTTCTCTGGGCAACTGGCCAGTGCGCACGACAGCCAGGAAAATCAAAATCTCTCGACGCGTCCGGCGATTCAGATTGCCGCGCTATAATAGTTCTATGGTTTCGCCCCCAGCGTTTTCTGACAAATCCCGCTGCGCCATCTTGGCCATCGATTACGGTCGGCTTCGGCTCGGTTTGGCTTTCACGGAAAGCTCCGGCGTGGCACGCCCTCTTGCGGTTTGGACTCGCACGAACCGGCGGCGCGATCTGGCGCGGCTGCGGGAACTCTGCCGACTCCATGCCGTGGGCCGCATCGTTGTCGGGTGGCCTCTCCATCTCGATGGTACCGTCGGGGCAATGGCCGACGAAGCCGCGCAGTTTGCGGAGCGGCTCCGCAAGCACCTGGGGGTGCCGGTCGAACTGGTGGACGAGCGACTGAGTAGTTGGGAAGCGGCGCAGATTGCCGGCGAGGCAGCGGGCCGTAGACGCCTCTCGCGTCGCCGGGGCAGGGCAACCGACGACGTCGCCGCTGCCGTGATCTTGCGCGATTACTTGTCCCGCAAACGCCCCGCCTTGCAGGGTTGAGATGCGCCGCGCCTTGTGGATTTTCTTTCTGGGTTTCGCAGGTGTCCTAGGGTGGGGTTTGGTATCGCTCTACATGCCCTATCGCGGGTTCCCCGCGCCGGGTATATATGTGGATATTCCGCGCGGGGCTTCGCGGCGTTCGATTGCCCGCATCCTGGCTCGCCAAGGAGTGGTGCGCGACCGCCGGGTGTTCGAGGTGCTGACTCGGTGGCGCTCGCGCCGGACGCTCCAGGCGGGAGAGTATTTCTTTGACCGTCCCGTGACTGCAATGGAGGTCTTTGATGCACTCGCGAACGGACGCGTTATTGTGCGCGAACTTGTTGTGCCGGAAGGATACTCGATGTTTGATATTGCCGACCTAGTCGCGCGCGAGGGCTTCACCAGCCGGGACGATTTTCTCGCTGCGGCGCACGATTCCACACCGATTCGCGATCTTGTGCCGAGCGCGGCGAGCCTGGAAGGTTTCCTCTTCCCGGCCACCTACCAGATTCCGCGCCACCCGAGCGGACAGCAGATTGTTACGGCGATGGTTGCGCGGTTCCGGCAGGAATGGACAGCGCTTTCCGCAGAACAAACAACCTCTGCCGGGCTTTCGCTCGAACATACGGTGGCCCTTGCGTCGCTCGTCGAGCGCGAAACATCAAAAGCTGACGAGCGTCCGCTCATCGCCGGAGTTTTTAGCAATCGCCTGCGCATAGGACTACCGCTGCAGTGCGATCCCACGGTTGCGTACGCGCTCCAGTTGGCGGGACGATATACGGGCACACTCCGATCGAGCGATCTGCGGTTCGAGTCGCCGTACAACACCTATCGCCGCGCCGGTTTGCCGCCGGGTCCCATCGCCAATCCCGGAGCAGCGTCGCTGCGCGCGGCGCTGGCTCCGGCGCAAACAAATTATCTGTACTTCGTCGCCGATACCGAAGGTGGCCATTTCTTCAGCAACACTCTTGCCGGGCACAATCGCAATGTCGCCATATACCGGCAGCGGGTTGCCGTGGCCCGCAATGCCGGACCCGGCGTGCCGGATCCAGCTGCGTCTGAATCCGGCCTCTCGAGGCCGCGATGAGGTCTGCCGGGCACGAAACAAAGAAGCGGGTAATCCTGGAGGTTGCCGGGGGGTTGGGCGTCGAGCGGTTCACGCCCGCCGAGATCGAGCAGATCCGCCGGCAACTCATTGTTCGGCTCGGCGCCTCGGGGAAGACTTCACCGGAATACATCGCTGACGTGCTTCAAAATGCAGGATTGCGTATCCGCTGGACGACCGCAGCCGATACCGAAGGGTTGTATGAAGAGGAGTTTCACGATCTGCTTCACTTCGCCACTCTGGAAGAGGCTGAAATGTGCCTGGTGCGCCTGGACGAATTACTGCATAAGTTCCGGGCCGAGGGCCAGCGTCCTGCGGCGGCACGCGTTTTGGAAGTGGCGCGGCTGGGCCGACGCCGCGCGGAGATGATCGCGCGCAATCCGCGTGTCGAGTCACAGAAGCGTGCTGAGAAACAAGAAATCCTGCAATGGTTTCGCATCTGGCTGGAGACGCCTGCGGCGTTTTTCGACTGGCTCGAGGTACGCAAACAATCCCCTGAATATCAGCGTAGCTTCGTCTCCGGCGTATTCGGAGCGGAGGAGTAGCGGTCGATTGGGAGAAGTGCTGTATCGTTTGGAGGTCGAGTCGCTCGATCTGGGGTCGGATGTGCGAGCCGTCGGGATGGAGCTCGTGGATTCGGAGACGCTCGAACCAGTTAATGGAGAGGAAACAGCGCATCTCTGGGCGGTGATACTTGCTTCGCTAGTCGGCGAGGAACCTTGGGCGCTCGATTTTTTCACGCATGTCGAACGGGTGCGCGATTTTTGCCGCCACCGTGACATTGCCTGGTGGGAGCCAAACACGCACGCACTGGTCATCGAGCAGCAAGCCGCCGAACCTCTGGGCGCGCTTTTCGAGCGGTTCGCGAACGAGACGTTTGGAGTACGGGCTGGCGGGCCGGTGCTTTCGGGTGATGCAACGATGGAAGGCGGTTTGGCGTGTCATGGCGTCGATGCCTATCACACCGCTTTCCCCAAGTACCTGTTTTGTGTTGTCTGTGATTTCGAAAACGGGTTCTTGACCTTGCTGAGCGACCGGCTGTGGGCTTCCGAAGTCATCCGCCGGGCACGCACGGCGCTCGACGGTTTGCGGGTCGATGTCACCCGCCCAGGATAGAGTCCGGTCGGTGCCTGTTTGACACCCGATAAACGGAACTGATAGATTTTTTTTAGTTGCCTTATCTATGGAGGAATTGCCTGAAGGGTCGTGCTCGAATCCGGCTGTCTGGAGTGGTGCTGGTATCCGCCCTGGCCGTTGGTTGTGCCGTCAGCCGGAAACAGGCAGTGCCGCCGGCACAGATCCGTCCGGCACTCGAAGCCACAAAGTCACAGCTCATCGCAGCCTATAATGATCAGGCGCGCGCCATCCGCACAGTGAATGCCGCGGTGCGCCTGAGTCCGGTCGCCGGCTCGGCTTACAGTGGCGTCATCGAGGAGTACCGCGACGTTGGAGGATTTATCCTGGCGGCGGAGCCGGCAAGGATTCGTATCATTGGCCAGGCTCCGGTACTGGCCAAGAATATTTTTGACATGGTAAGCGACGGCCACACCTTTCGCATCTACATTCCGTCGAAGAACAAGTTCCTGGTTGGCTCGACCGAGCTCGAGCGGGCCGCCGAGAGTCCTATCGAGAACCTCCGTCCACAGCACATCCTCGACGCGCTGTTCTGGCCCGAATTGCCTGCGCAAACGCCGGTGCTGTTCGAACAATTGGACGCCCCACCGGCCCGCTATTATGTCCTGACACTTGTGCACCAGTCCGATTCCGGTCTGGAAATTGGACGCAAGGTCTGGTTTGATCGCGCGGAACTGCGTATCTCTCGTATTCAGATTTACGGGCCTGCGGGAAGGCTTGATTCTGACATCGCCTTCGGGGATTGGTGGGCTGGTGGAACGGCCACGGCTGGAAACTCGTACGAGGCATTACCTGCTGGATCTGCCGTGCCGCTTTTCCCATACGAAATGCGCATTACCCGGCCGCAGCAGGATTACCAGCTTGCTGTCACCGTGACCAGAGTCACTCTCAATGCCGAGGTTTCCGCCGACCGCTTCGTGCTGCCGCAGCCGCCCGATACCGAACTGGTTCAGGTCGGCGAAGCCGAGCCGGAGGAGCGGCCATGATCGGCCAGGTGGTCTTACGAAACGTGATTCATCGGCCTATACGGACCCTCGTGAGTGTGATTGCGGTCGCTGTGGAGGTGGCCCTAGTCATCGTCATTGTGGGACTCAGCAGCGGCATGTTGCAAGAGACGGCCAAGCGTATCGAGGGGATAGGCGCCGACGTGATGGTGCAACCACCCGCTGCTTCTGTGTTTTTGGCCTTCAGTGGAGCACCCATGCCCATCCGCATCGGCGACCGCCTGCGCGAAGTGAAATACGTCGAAGCCGTTGCGCCCGTGCTGCTGCAGATCAATTCCACCGGCGGCATCGAGATCATCTACGGCATCGATCCGGAGAGCTTCCGCGCTGTTTCAGGGGGCTTCGTCTTTCTCGAGGGGCATGACATGACCGGTCCTGACGATATCCTGGTGGACGACTGGGCGGCGCGGGCAAAGCAGATTGTGGTCGGCAGCACGTATCGTTTGTTCGAACATGACTTTCATGTCGCAGGGATTGTGGAGCACGGGAAGGGTGCAAGGATCTTCGTGCCTCTGGAAACCTTGCAAGATCTTTCGGGCGCCCACGACAAGGCTTCGATCTTTTATCTCAAGTCTACCCGTTCGGAATACACGGCTGCGGTCATCGATGAGATTCGCACTGTTTTGCCCCGTTACGAGATTCGGCCGCTCCAGGATTTTCTCTCGCTGATGACTGCGGCCCGGCTTCCTGGATTGGATGCCTTCGTCCGCAGCATGATTGCCCTGGCTGTCGCCATCGGATTTCTAGTCATTTTCTTGTCGATGTACACCACCGTCATTGAACGCACACGCGACATCGGTGTGCTGAAATCGATCGGCGCTTCCAACAGCTACATTGTTCGCGTGCTGCTCAGCGAGACGGGACTGATCTGTATCGCCGGAATTGCCACGGGCATTGGGTTGAGCTATTTCACCCGCTCTCTGTTTCTTTCGGCGTTTCCCACACTGAGTATTCTCATCACTCCCGGATGGATCCTTCGCGCTGCATTGATCGCCGTGGGCGGCGGGTTCCTCGGGGCATCTTATCCCGCTTGGTTGGCTAGTCGCAAGGATGCCGTTGAAGCACTCGCCTATGAATGATGCTGTCTCGATTGTTTTCGATACTTTGGGCGTTAGGATCAGAACGGCAAATTCGGCGGAGATTGTTTAGGACAAAAGGAAGTTGTTCCAATGGGGTTGAACAACACTAGGAACTAGAAATGTTCGGGCCTCAAGCGGCCCGAATCTTCGATCGCTGCAGGGTGGAACCAATACTCAAGACCGAGGCGCTTTGGAAGGTATATCATACCGGGAAGCTGGAGGTTCTGCGCTTCGGGGAGTGAATTTTGATGTTCTTCCCGGAGAATTCGTCGCCGTCATGGGCCCTTCAGGATGCGGTAAGTCGACGCTGCTTTACGTCGTCGGCGGGACTGGCGCGGGCCACGCGCGGGCGAGTCTTGGTGGACGGCAACGATTTGACAGCCATGAGCGACGCGGAGCGGACGCGTCTGCGGCGGCATAAGATCGGCTTTATTTTTCAGCGCTTCAATTTGCTGCCGACGCTCGATGCCTCCGGCAACATCGCCATCGCGCAGCACATTCACGGCATGGCTTCGACCCACATCGCTTTGACGTGGTAACCCGGATGCTCGGCCTCACCGAGCGGCTTCACCATCGTCCGGCGGAGCTCTCC
>CBDAMS010000004.1:0-30455 GCA_965197305.1 Candidatus Acidiferrales bacterium
GCGCCTTGTGCCCGCTCCCCTTCGAGGCGGGCGTGCCTCTCCTCGAAGGCCTCGGAGATGTATTTCAGAAAGATGAGACGGAGGACGACATGCTTATATTCGGCGGCCGCATCCATGCTGCCCCGCAGAATGTCCGCCTCCAAGCCCTTCTCCTGAACTAGCATCAGAAGCTTGAGAGAGGGTTTCTCTCCGCACTCCCACTGGCTGGTCGGAACCGCCATTCTTTTCCCTAAAGCGGCGCGATCTCAGGCTTGCCGTTCTTGGAAAAAAGATCATTTAACGCCTCGGCAAGCAAATTCTGAATAGTCGTGTCATGCTCGGCCGCGAGAAGACGCAGCTGCTTTTTGACCTCAGGTGGGAAGTAGCCAGTGACGTTACTTTTCCCTTCCCTGCCCGGCCGGAAATGACGCGGCCGAGACTCAGCCGACGCGACAAGTTCAACTGTCGGCTCTCCCGCAACTGCGCTACGCGGCGCGCTTGCTGGCTGCGCGCCACTAAGCATGGCTTTCCGTAAGTCGGCGGAGCGCTTTGCCATCGGATTGTTTTCCTTCCTTGGCTAAAGAGTTTACGAGTTTACTCATAAACTTATAAACAAGTTCGATCTCGGCAGCGGCCTTTCCCCGCGGTTCATATTCTTGGGCGTTTAGACCAACCGCACCGGCATGGTCGAACGCAGCACGGTAGCCGAAGGCTGCCGGACACACCGGAAGGCCCATGGATTTAAGAATCTCTGTCGCCTGCTCGTGCTTTGGGCCACGCGCGGGCACGCCGTTGAGCACGACAGCGACGGGCTTATCGCCAGCGAACCGGATGAGTTCAACGGTCGTGGCAACCGTCTCAAGGTCATAGATTGCAGGACGGCATGGGATGAGAATGAGTTCGGCCGCTTTCGCGGCCGCCATGGCGGCTTGCTCCGCCCGCGGCGGCGTATCGATCAAAAGTAGATCAGCACCCTGCTCTTTAGCCGCACGGAGAACGTACCCAAGACGCGCCGGTTGAGCCGAGACGACTACAGGCGAATCGGCTTCGCGGCGATCGCCCCAGTTGCTTGCGCTCGCCTGTGGGTCAAGATCAACGATGGCTCCCGCGCACCCGTCGCGCTCACCGGCGACCGCTAGGGATACGGCCAGTGTGGTTTTCCCGGTTCCACCCTTCTGGGCGACGATGGCGATAACGTCCATGCGAGGTCACACCTTCACTGGTTTTAAAGTTTACGAGTTGACTTATGAACTTGTCAACTCTTGACGATGCCGGTCCTGCTCCGGCTGGCTCAAGCGGCCACACTGGGACCTTGCCGAGAAGGGACAGACTACGAGAGCGGGACTCGAACCGCGTCCGGCTTCTGGCTGCGCAGGGCTTCCAGAACCACCTGGGACTTGAACTTGGCCGTATATCGGCGTCCATCCTTATTTGGCCACGATATTTTCTCCTTCCCTCGCTCAGGATCCCGCTTCTCCTGACCTGCTTCCCGAAAACAGGACCAAAGATAATGAGAAAAATCGCATAATGAAGAGAGAGAGCAATGAAAAAGTCCCGGTTTTCGGAGGAGCAGATTGTGACAGCGGTCAGGCAGGTGGAGCTGGGTGTACCGGTGGAAGAAGTATGCCGCAAAGCGGCGCGACCTCGGGCTTGCCGTTCTTGGCAAAAAGATCATTCAACGCCTCGGCGAGCAAATTACTGCTGGCTGCGCGCCACTAAGCATGGCTTTCCGTAAGTCGGCGGAGCGCTTTGCCATCGGCTTGTTCTCCTTCCTTGGCTAAAGAGTTCATGAGTTTACTCATGAACTTATAAACAAGTTCGATCTCGGCAGCGGCCTTTCCCCGTTGAGCACGACAGCGACGGGCTTATCGCCAGCGAACCGGACGAGTTCAATGGTCGTGGCAACCGTCTCAAGGTCATAGATTGCAGGGCGGCATGGGATGAGAATGAGTTCGGCCGCTTTTGCGGGCGCCATGGCAGCTTGCTCCGCCCGGCGGCGTATCGATCAAAAGCAGATCGGCACCCTGCTCTTTAGCCGCACGGAGAACGTACCCAAGACGCGCCGGTTGAGCCGACCCGTCGCGCTCACCAAAGCGTGCAGGCCGAAGCGCGGGTCCGGCACTGAAACACGGCCCCCCCACCGATTGGCAGCGTCAGCACGTCCGGTGCGGCGCCACCGATCACCGGGAGGACGCGCTGGCGGCCTACGACCGCTTCCTCGTCCTCTACGAGGATCGCTACCCCAAGGCCTGCGAGTGCCTGCGCAAGGACCGCGACGTGATGTTCACCTTCTACGACTTCCTGGCGGCGCACGGGGTCCACCTGCGCACGACCAACCCGATCGAATCGACCTTCGCCACGGTGCGCCATCGCACGCGCCAGACCAAGGGCTGTGGCTCACGAGTTACGGCCTTGACGATGGTTTTCAAACTCGCCACACAGGCCGAAAGACACTGGCGTCGTCTCAACAGTTACCAACTCATCACCCATCTCATCGGCGGCGACACTTTCGCCAACGCAGAGCTGCAACTCAAAGAGGCCGCATAACATCGGCCACGGTCACCGCGATACGCTCTCTTCCGCGGCCCACATCACGCCATGAACAACCCGCCTCCATCCACAACAATTGACCGGCGGCGGGATGGGCATATAGACGAGGCGGCGCGAATCTCTGGCGTGATGGTGCCCGAAGGGTAAGCGGGGGTTCTGTACCCGATTCACAGACCGAGACCCAGACCGAATTGTTGCGGGGGATATTGGCCGAACTGCGGGCGCTCCGGGAGGTCGTGGCACCCGAACCCCGGCAATTGAAAGCCAAAGATTGCATGATTCCAATCGACCCCGGCGCGGTTTGACCTCCGCGCATGATTTTCCCTATTCTTGTTCGATCCGTTGGATGTAATTTCCGGGGGTACCGTAATGAGAAATCTCATCCCAGCCCAGAAGGACCTATGGGACCGGTAGCGGCCAATCCCAAGGCTACGGCCACCGACAACATGACCGTCAATGGGGTCGAAGATCCAGATATCGCAACCGCAGCAGATACCGTCTATCTCACTTCCGATGGTGATCCCTTGCCTTCCGGTGCGTTTACTTGGATGGAACTTCCCATAGATGGATATGGTGATAATGCCCTCCAGTGGATATCAAGCCGAAAGGGTTGGGCCTACTACGAAGACGGTATTATTCAAGACGATATTCAGGTGTTCATCTATAAGAGAGTAGGATACGGATTCAATGATTCTGACCCGATTCAGTGGCAAGTCTTTGATGAATACGTCCAGGGGGAATTCGATGATGACGAACGTCCATCCTTGACCATCACGGATAACATCAACGAGTTGTTCAGGGATCCAGAGGAGGTTCTTGAGCGCATTTACGACCCCGATACGTCACCCAGTTTATCTTGGGAGTCCGGATGAACTAAGATTCCTTTTCGTGATCGGCGAATTGGAGTTCCCAGTTCCCCGCACATGCGGGGATAGACCCAAACAACGGCTGCCCAAAAAAAACGCCCCCGCTCGGGTACGAGGGCGTTAAAAAAATTGGACGATGCAGCCGGGGGGAATAGTCCCCATGCCGCAATGCCAACCTAACGAAGTCACCCCATA
Source organism: Candidatus Acidiferrales bacterium (assembly GCA_965197305.1). GTDB lineage: Bacteria > Acidobacteriota > Terriglobia > Acidiferrales > UBA7541 > Palsa-189. The sequence continues at coordinate 3,591 of CBDAMS010000004.1, forward strand.
CCCGCAAAGCGAAACTTGAGGCGACACGATTTTTGTGTGTTTGCCTTTTTGTGTGCTGATGACCCCTCGCCATCTGAATGTTCATAGCAAAGCCCTGCTCGATCAGTGGAACCAACGCTTTCCGCAAACCGTACCCGGAACCAATCAGCGATTCGATCAGACTGCGCTCATCGAGTTGCTTTCTACCCACCAGCGCAGTCCTGAGCAGATTTCCGCGCTCATGGATTTCATCGAACGCGATGGCTGTCTCGCCTACTACCCACGACCACGAAATCTGCTCAGGAAATCCAACCAGGGAAACGGCCCCTTCAATTTCATTCGCCTTGAACTCATGGCCCAGCAGGGCCGCCATGAAAATGTGGACGAACATCTGGCCCGACTCCGGGCGGAGCGCAAGGCGGCAGAGCAACAGGAAGCCCAGGAAGAGCAGGCCGCGCAGAATGACCCCGATGGCAAACGGCCACGAAGTGGAGGTCCTGGAAATATGAACCCAATAGAGCGCGCCAAGACGGACGCTTTGCCCTTGGCCTTGGTTATATGCCGGGAAGTGGACCTTATCAATAACCTCTTCAAGGCCAACGCAGAGCACCACCGCGAGGCGGCGCCCAATCTCTTTGAACTGCTCAGCTATTGCTGGCTGTTCGGACTGGATGCAGATAGCTGCGGCGTTCTGCTCGTTTCACGGCCTGGCGCGGCGCCGAAAGTGGAGACTGTTGGGGAGATTCCGAGCTTTCAGCGCCTGTTGGAGGGAATCCCCCTCGCCAGAGAAAAGATGATTGAATTACGGCGCCTGGTTGCACGGTTCCCCGAAAAGAGTTTCCTGGGGCTCCCGGCGGCGGAGAATGTGAGGCTGGCACCGACACTTAAGCGATACCTTGAAATGGACCCCGAAGCCGTAGCCGTGGAAATCTGCAAATGGGCGCAAACGACGGGAAAGAAAGACACGGGAATGACCTGGCTGGCCTGGGCCTGCGAGCGCCACCCCCCCTTGGCGAGGCCCTACCGCCAGCAGCAGAAAAACAGATCGAGCCTGCCGGCATTGCGCCTGTTCAAAAATGCCGAGTGGGAGGCGATGGAAAAAGCGGAGCTTCCGGGCTTGGCTCCGCGCCACCCGCAGATGATGTTGGAGCTTCCCGGGTTCAGGAACCGGGACGACGAATGGCTATCGTGGTTGTTGTGGCTGTACGACCAAAGCGGCGTTGACCGGGCGGCGGCTCAAGGGCGCGGCGCGCCCTGGGAACAACACCTGTGGATCGGCGCCTACCTGCGCCTGGGAATCGACGACCGCGACGGCGAGTGGAGAACCTTGAGGTTCCCGACCGCAGAGGTTGTCAAGTGGCTCCATCCGAACGGATGGGGGAACGTGCGGAGGGATTGGCACCGCTTTCCGCAGGCCCTGCATCGGATGCACGAACGCCTGTCGCACATTCCGGTGCCCGGCGTCGGTTCCGTGGCCATGATATTCCCCTCCGTCATACCCGAAAATCCAGAAGAACCCCTTGTTGAATTTACCCTGCGCTGTCCATATAAAGCCCGCCGGGGGGACCGCATAGATTGGAACCGGCTTTGCCACTACCGGCAAAAATCGGCGTCGCTCTATCGCGCCTACCTGGCGGCGACCGCCCTGTTGGGGAGATCGGCCAAGGACGGGCAAGCCATACAAGCCCAAATAGAGACGCCCATCCTTGGGGCGGACGGCCAGCCCGTGAGCGCGACGGCAATGGTCACAATAGACAACCCCGAAGCGGCCTACGTCCCGACCCATGACGACAGAGCCCTTGCCCGGATGCTCAACTATGATTCCGAAATCAAACAGTATAGAGCGGCTGCCCGCAAAGCGTTCGCAACCTTGGCCGAGGACGGCGTTATCGACCTGCGCAAGGGCGGCGACGGATGGCGCATTTTCGCGCCCTGACATATTCCGTGTCATGCAATGACCGCCGTTCGGTGACTGGTTGACATATTCCGTGTCATGCAATGACCGCCGTTCGGTGACTGGTTGACATATTCCGTGTCATGCAATGACCGCCGTTCGGTGACTGGTGTGTCATGTAATGACCAATCCGTGTCATGCAATGACCCAACGCGCGCGTTTCCTAGCCCCAGTAGTACCCCAGTAAAAAAATGTACATCTCTGTGTGTACCTAGCACTGAGCTAGACCTAGAGTATCCAACCCAAGCTAGCTAGGTCAGAGAGAGCCAACTCAGACAGTCAAAAAGCGCAAGTAAAGCCCAACAGCAAGGCGGTTTACACGGTAAGACGGCGCATCGAAGCTCGCCCCCCTGATATTCTGGCCGCCTCACGGCGGCAGATGTTCAAGGAATGGATAAGGCTTGGCAAACAGGCGGGCACCGTGCTGCTCGGTGGCCAAGAACAAGCCGATGACCTCCCGGGCCAGCTTGATGCCCTCCAAGCCCATCCAGCCATTCCAAGAGGGTCCGCGCAGATGCCACATCTCGGCGCCCGAAACACGGATGGTTGGGCCGTCGCCGGGAGCGCTCACGTAGATGAAAGCATAGCTGTCACGGTGGACCCTCACCCGCTACGGCTCGTAGGGAAGCAGCTCGGCGATTCTTCCCAGGCTGCGGTTGACGAAGACAAAGGCGTTGCCGCACAAGACCAGGTGCAGGACGATCTGCTCGATGAACTCGAACGGGGTCTGCTCATCGTTGGGTGCCTCATCCAGCAGCTGATACAGCGGATGGTCCTCGACCGGGGCGCGGCCGTGTTCCTGGGCCCGGAAGAGCTTCAGCGGCACCTGCGCCAAGCCCTCGGCGCCTTCGCGGGCGCCCGCTAGGACCGTAGTGACCTCCAGCACAGCAGGGCGCGGGACAGCGCCATGAGGACGGCGACGATACCATCGATCTTGTTGTCGGGCCGTTCCTTGCCCGGGTAGTAGGCCTTGGTCTTGGTGGAGCGCAACACCCACCGTACCCCCAGTTGGTGGACTCAGGAGGCCGAACCCGACGAGGACGCGGTGTACGGCGACGCCGCGCCGGTGGTCGTCGAGTGGCGGAGGGCGGAGGCCAATGCGCGGGCGCTGGAGCTAGAGATCGCCATCATCGAACAGCACGAGCTGACGCTGCCCCCGGCGAAGCCTGGAACTAGTCTGACCGCCGGAACGTCTGGCGGCGCTGGGCGCTGCTTCGGCGTTGGCTTCGCCGCGTCCTTACCTTTCGGACTCTGGCGGAACTGATACGGCGGAGTTGCTGCGTGGCAGCAGGCGATGGGCGCATTGGAGCCGAATTTCTGTTTGGCATTGACTGAAAAGTGTCTAGGGGCGTATCCTTGGGCAGTGCCCAAGACCATTTGGGTCACGATTTAGGAGGCAACTGAAAATGGTTTCATCTAAACGCCTGCTGCCAACGGGCGAATGTTGGTGTGGATGCGGGAAAGATACAGCAATCGGCTCCTTCTTCCAGCCGGGCCACGATAAGACCGCCGAGTCTGCCGTGATCTCGGTTGAGTACGGCGGAGTCCCCGAGTTTTTGCACCATCATGGCTATGGACCTGGCGGCAAGAACGCTAGACGTGAAGTAGCCGAGTGGCGAGCTAAAGGCAATCAGGTGAGATAAGCGAAGTGACCACGGCATCAAGAGCTCCAAGTCACTGGTGCCTCAGGGCGCAGATCGAGTCCCTAGTTACCGGAACATCGAAGAGTCACCAGCGAGCACCAGCCCACGCTATATTTTCACTTGAAACGGTCATCCCGCCCACAAAGACCATAGAGGTGTTCGACATGTCCGCAACCAGCCTATTAGCCCGCTCCCTTGCGTGTCGTCGGGAGTCACGCGCGCTTGCCGCACAGCGAGACGCGCTGCTACCGGCTGGTGTCAGGGGAGATGAGGGTGGGGGTGTTTGAACAAGATGCTTAGGGAAGTGCCGTGACTTCGGTCACACGCCCCGGGAAGGCCTGCGGGCCGCATAGCACGTGGCGGCGCTGCGCGCCTTCCGCGATCCTACGGGTGTACGGCGGCGCGACACATGTCGTGTGTTCCCTAAGGTCAAGGACCGTACGATCTACCGGCTGGTTGCCAATCGAGAGATAGCGGGGTTCAAGGTCGGCGGCTCGTGGCGGTTCCGCAAAAGCGAGATCGATCAATGGACAGAGTCAAACGCGATCGGGCCGAATAACCCGGGAGAGCAGGTGGAGCAAAAACAATGACGATCCCCACGATATTCGAGACTTGCCGGCCGCGCGCAGACGTCCTGGAGGGGAGCATCGCCGAGGCCGACTTCGCGGCGGACCTGGCCCAGGTCATCGTCGGCGGAGGAAACGAGGAGTACCTCGACCCGGCCCGTTTCTTCGCCAACACCTATCCCACCAGAGGACTCAAGAACCTGCTCGCCAATGTGTGCCGGCGGCTGACCGGCGCGGGCGGAGAGGTTGCGGCGATTTTCCGGCTCGATACGTCCTACGGCGGCGGCAAGACCCATGGGCTGATCGCGTTGACCCATGCGGCCCGGGGCATGAATAGCGTGTCGAATGTCGAGGAGTTCGTCGATCCTTCCCTGCTGCCGAACGGCCCTGTCCGCATCGCCGCCTTCGACGGGGAGAACGCCGATCCGGCCAACGGCCGGGCCATGGGCGGCGGCGTACTTGCCCATACGCCCTGGGGCGAGATCGCCTATGCCCTGGCCGGCAAGGACGGATACGCGCGGGTCCGTAACAGCGATGAGAGCCGCATCGCGCCCGGCGCCGAGACCCTGCGCGAGCTGTTCGGCGGCGAGCCGGTATTGATCCTGCTCGACGAACTGTCGGTATATCTGCGCAAGGTGCGCAATCTCGATGACGCCCGCGATCAGTTGACGGCATTTCTGACGTCACTGTTCAAGGCCGTGGAAAGCGCGCCCAACGCCGCCCTGGTCTACACGTTGGCGATCGGCAAGGACGGCCGGGCGACCGACGCCTACAACGCGGAGAACCAGTTCATCGCCGACAACATGGCGGAAGCGGAGAGCGTCTCCGCGCGCAAGGCGACACTGTTGAACCCCACCGAGGAGGACGAGACGGTCCAAGTGCTGCGCCGCCGCCTGTTCGAATCCATCGACGAGGCAAGTGCATCGACAGCCATTGAGGCCTACCGGGAGTTATGGGCGGCAAATAGGGAGTCGCTTGCTGGCGACGCCACGCGCGCCGAGACCGCCGAGATATTCCAGTCGAGCTATCCGCTGCATCCGGAAGTGCTGGAGACCCTGACCGGCAAGATGGCCACGCTCAACAATTTCCAGCGGGTGCGTGGCATGCTGCGGCTGCTGGCGCGCACGATCTCCCATCTGTGGGAAGAGCGGCCTCCCGATGCGGCCGCGATCCATCTCCACCATATCGATCCGGGGTATGAGCCGATCCGCCAGGAGATCGTCACCCGCCTCGGTCAGTCCGCCTATGTGCCGGCGATCGCCAACGATATCGCCGCCGGCGAGACGGGAAAGAAGGCCTTGGCCCAGGAGATCGACGCCGAGTATCACGGCGGCCTGCCGCCCTACGCTGTTTACGTTGCCCGGACCGTCTTCCTGCACACGCTGGCCTTCAACGATCCGCTCAAAGGCCTCCCGCCGGAGCAGTTGCGGTATTCGGTCCTTTGCCCCGCAGCGGACATCACCTTCATCGAAGAGGCGCGCAATAAGTTCATCGCCGAGTCCGCCTATCTCGACGACCGCCCCGGCGCGCCGATGCGCTTTCTAGCCGAAGCCAATCTGAGCCAGATCATCCGGCGCGAAGAACAACACGTGGACGCGGGCGAAGCGCGTGCCGAACTCAACGACCGTATCAGGCAGATCTTCGGCGACAAGACCTTCGACGCGGCATGTTTCCCCGGCGGGCCGTTCGACGTCTCCGACGAGGTCGGTGACGGCCGGCCGAAGCTGGCCGTTCTGGCGTATGACGGGGTGACCATCGGCGGAACGGTCGAGCGCGTTCCCGAACTGATCGAGCGCATCTATTCGCGCAAGGGATCCGAAGGCTCCGCTCTGAGGGCGCTGCGCAACAATCTGGTGTTCGCGGTGGCCGACGAGGATCGCAAGGATGAAATGCGCCGCAAGGGATACCATCGTCTGGCCTTACGCGAGTTGAAGAAGCCCGAGCGCCTCATCGATCTGGCCGAGCATCAGCAGACCAAGGTGCGTGAGCTGGAAGTGCGGTCGGAGCAGGAACTTGCGATCGCGATCCAACAATGCTACCGGCATATCTTCTATCCGTCTCGCGACCGCGTCGGCGCGGGCGGCGTCGATCTGGCGCACTCGGCGATCGACATGCACTCGGCCTCGGATCAACCCGGCGCCGGTCAGAGGCAGGTCGAACGGGCGTTGCGCGATCTGGGGAAGCTGCGGCTTCCCGAGGACGAGCCGGACTCGCCGGCCTATGTGCGCGACCGCACGCCGCTCAAGAAGGGTGAGATCACGACCAGGGCGCTGCGCGACGAATTCCGGCGCGACCCCGCGCTGCCTATCCTGATCGGCGATGACATCTTCATTCGCGGGGTGCGGCGGGGCATCGAGCAGGGCGAATACGTGTACCGCTGCGGCGAGTTGCTGTTCGGCCCCGGCGATCCGTCTGCCGACATCATGATCGACGAGCAGTCCGTGATCTTTACCATGGCTTATGCGAAGAACGCCGGCATCTGGCCGCGGCCGACGCCGGGCGGGGTCCCCGCCGACGGTCCGGGAGCGGAGCCGGGAGCGGAGCCCGGCGCAGAGCCGGTTGACGACCACCCTCCGGGAGTTGTACCCGGATCGTTTACCGCCGAGGGCGTTCTCAAGGAGGCGCTGGTCCAGTTGTGGGAACAGGCCCGAGCCAAGGAAGTCGAAGCGATTGGCGTCCTCAGCATTCGCATGTTCGAGGCCGGCGACGCCTTCAGGCTTCTTGGCGCCGTGGGAGGGGTGTTCGGAGCGGAGAAGATCGTCACCCTCACGGGCGGCTATGAAACCCGTGAGGGAGGATCGTTCGAGTTGGAGTTTCGGGGTCCGGTGCCAGATGCGCAGCCGGTGAAGGAGTTCCTTGAACCGCAACTGAGGGATGCCAGTTCCAAGAACCTGGAGGCGGCTTTCGAGTTGACCTTCATCGAGGGTCTATCCATGCAGGGCGACGCGGCGGAAAAACTGACCGAACGCCTGGCCCGGTTCGCCAGTGGGGCAGCTTACGTGTCGGCCACGGCGGAGGTGAAAGTGTAGATGGTGCCTCTGGAGAGAATCGCCCAGATCGAGACGCCGGCGTCAGCGCCGCAATACGAACTACGGGTGCGCAATCACGGCCCGGGTGCCGCTGAGTACGAAATCTGGCAGATGCCCGCGATCGCCACCCCGCGAGTGACGTCGGCGCTACGTGTCGCCGGCCTACAGGGCCGCAATCTGGGTTTGGTGGAGCATCGCGTACTGAAGCGTCTGGTACGGGCCGGAATCAAGCTGGGCGCGGGAACGGATCACAAGAGACGCGGTTACACGCTGACCGAGGAGCTGGCCTTAATGCTGGGATTGCTGTTCCGCAGCTTGGCCCCCATGCGCAACCGCGACAACATGCGAGCGGTGGTCGAGGGCATCGAGGCCATGGGACGTGAAGAGGCCGCCTACTGGCTCGGAATGGCGATGCACCGCAAAAACCCGCGGCGGGTGCTGATGGCGCTCCGATTTCTGCTGACGGAGCCGAAGCGATAAGCAGGTTGGCAAGCAGATAACGCGGAGCGAATACACCATGGACGATCAACAATCAGATCAGCTGATCAGTGACGAAATCGAAGGCTTGGATTCCAAGGAAGATGAATCTTGGGGTGACTACCCCATCGACGATCTTCTGATCCGGCACGAGCATCGAACGATTAACGATGTCATCCGACGGATCAATGAAGGCACCTATGTGATGAATCCGGATTTCCAGCGCGATTTCATCTGGTCGGATGACGAGCAAAGCAAACTTATCGAATCCGTGATCATGCGAATCCCCCTGCCGGTGTTCTACATGGCGGAAGATGATGAAGGGAGAATCGTGGTCGTAGACGGTGTGCAGCGTCTGTCCACATTCAAACGGTTCGTGGCAGACGATCTGAAACTGCGCCTTCCGGGCCGCGACGAACTCAATGACAGGAAGTTCTCGGACTTGCCGCCCAAACTCAAGAACCGTGTCGAAGACTGCAACCTGATTTTCTACATCATCGACGCAAAGGTGCCCGAACGTGCCCGTCTGGATATCTTCGACAGAGTGAACAGCGGTGTAGCGCTCACCCGGCAACAGATGCGCAACTGCCTGTTCATGGGGAAGGGGACCCTCTTCCTGAGAAAGGAGGCGCAAACCGATATTTTCCTTGAAGCGACGGGCCGTAGCCTGAATAAAAAGACCATGCGGGACCGGGAATTCGTCAATCGGTTTTGCGCCTTCCAATTGCTGGATCTTGATAAATATCGCGGCGACATGGACGACTTCCTTGCTACATGCCTACGCCGAATGAACAAGTTGGAGGAAGCTGGACTATCACGATTGTCGGATGAATTTCGCAGGGGCCTCGCCAACAATTTCATGTTGTTCGAGCGCCATGCATTCAGAAAGCACACCCCGGGCAAAGACCGCCGCAGCGTCCTCAATGCGTCCCTCTGGGACGTGATGTCCACCAGTCTGTCCCACTACACTGAAGATAGGATCAAAGCTTGCGCCTCTCCGCTTCGCCAAGCCATCTATAGGCTTCTTGAAAACGAGGAGTTCAATACCGCGATCACCTACGGTACGAACGGCATGAAGAGAGTAAGGTGCCGGTTTGAAATGACCTTGCAAAGAATCGAGGAGATTCTGGATGCTCACACAGATTGATCTAAGGTATTTCAAGTGCTTTGAGTCGTTGAAGCTGCCGCTGCGACCGCTGACTTTGCTGTCCGGCGCCAATGCTTCCGGGAAGTCATCGGTGCTGCAAGCGCTCGTTCTTCTGCATCAGACGATGCGCGAAAATGAATGGTCGTCGCGCCTGATGCTCAACGGCGCCGCCGTTCGCCTGGGCACCGTAGCCGATGTTATCGATCAGGTTCACGGGTACCGGGCCTATGGGATTATGCTGATGGACGGCGAGACTTCGTATTTCCAATGGGAATTTGAAGGTGAACGGGATGAGATGTCCATGAAGGTGCGAAGCGCCCGTGGAGAGACGGGTAATGGCGAAGGGTGGGACATTGACGAAGACGAATCCCAAGCGTTTCACTACTTGCTGCCGACACCGTTAGAGGACAATTCGTTGACCAACCGTCTGCGCGGGCTCACCTACCTGACTGCCGAGAGGCTGGGGCCTCGCGAGACCTACCTATTGTCAGATTCGCAACTCACGCCCATCGTTGGCCCACGGGGAGAATACGCCGTCAGCGTTCTTCACTCCGGCCGCGACACCCACATACTGGACAAGCTAGTGACTCAGGATGTTCCGCCTACAAGATTCCGGCAGGTGGAGGCAAGGATGGCGCGGTTTTTTCCGGGTTGCAGGTTGGCAATCGAGCAAGTTCCGCGCGCGAATGCGGTGACGCTGGGAATTCGCACATCCAGCGGTACCGATTTTCTACGCCCTGTTCACAGCGGATTTGGGCTGACCCAGGTTCTGCCGATCATAGTGGCGGCCTTGTCCGCGAACAGCGACGACTTGCTGTTGGTCGAGAATCCGGAGGTGCATCTCCACCCCGCTGGGCAGGCGGCGATGGGCGAATTTCTGGCCGAAGCCGCAACTGCAGGCGTGCAGGTCATGATCGAGACGCATAGCGACCACGTGTTGAACGGCATTCGGCGGGCCGTCAGGAGCGGGACGCTGCCGTCCGATGATGTCGCGCTGCATTTTTTCAGTCCACGGCGAGAAGACCGAACGGCTGGCGAGCCACAAGTGCAAAGCCCGATCCTGGGCGCCGACGGCAATCTCGACACGTGGCCGGAGGGATTTTTCGACCAGTTCGACAAGGACATGAATGACTTCGCTGGCTGGAGTTGACGTGGAACTCTTTGCCAACGACCTGTCGATTCACGGGCAATTCTACGACATATCTTCGTTTCGCGATGCGCTTGCACGGCTAATGGCCATGCGCAAGGTCGCCCGGTGCTTTGGTCGGGAGGTGCATTGCCATCGAACGTTCGCGAGTGTCAAGCCGATTCCGGATGTGCCAATGCAGCAAGTAGTGCAGCGTCTTAATAAGGACCAGGCACGGTCCGTGATGAGTTGGATCACTCGCGCCGGTCCGTTCTGGGATCGCCGGCATGACGCCGGCGACTACCTGGAATGCGGAGGCGAGGTCGTCACCGATTCCGCGATCGGCGAAGCCGCGTTTCGAACGTTGCATAGCGTTGAATGCGAGCTGGTCAGCGTCACGCCCTCCGATTGGGACTTCTCACCTGTGGAAGTCGCTTGGCGGCGGGAGTCCGAGGAATTAGACGACGAAACCGCAACCCTCCAAAACTGGCGGGACGCTGCTACGCTGAAAATCAGACTGCAAGATGCGGAGCCGCCAATGCAGTCATGGGACGATTTGCGAACGGCTTCGATGCGCCAGTTCAAAAGCCTGATATTCGCCGAACACTGCTTCGCGTCAATTGCCGATGTTCCGTTCGCCAGGTGCACGGCGGAACGCTTTCTCGTACTGCTCGGTATTCTCGATCGGGTCGCGCGCGCATTTGACGCAGATGGTAGACGCACGCGCGAAGGCCACCGGATTTACCAGGACTACTTTACGGGCGACAATGCGTTGTTCTCCGACTCGTCGGACGCAGAGAAGCATGATTTCCGCACCAAACTGACGTTCCCCCATCCGGACGATCCCGGAAAATCTCTGTTCTGTCCATGGCACGGCAAGGAGCGTCACATGACGTTCCGCCTGCATTTTTCCTGGCCCATCCAATCGGGTAACCTGGTTTACGTCGTGTATGCCGGCCCAAAGCGCACCAAGCGGTGAAGCGATGAGGATGATGGCGGAACGAAACACATGACAGACACCCGCCTGATCGAACGCTGGCTTCCGATCGCTGCTCTTGGTATCGAGAGCATACGTGAACGGACGCCCATGACGCCGTTTCCCGCTCCGAACCGTCTCCACGTCTGGTGGGCGCGGCGGCCGCTGGTGGCCTCGCGGGCGGCTATTCTGGCTTCCCTATTGCCGGCCAATGCCGATCGCGAAAGGTTCCTTCATGCGCTTGGAATCCATGGGGACCCGGTAGCCGCCCAAAAACGAATTGCTATTGCAGATCGCAAAGGCGAGCGCTTGGGCGCGGGCGCATACGGCTATTCCCGTGCATTCGGTTATACGCCAAGCATCTCGGACAAAGACTGGCTCGTGGAAAACTCAGTGAATGGGGCCATGGTCCTTGACCCGACAGCCGGCGGTGGGTCTGTACCGTTCGAGTCCGCCCGTCTGGGGCTTGCAACGCATGCCAATGACCTGAATCCGGTCGCGGCGTTGATTGAGTACGCGACACTTGATTGGCCCGCCAAACACGGTAGGGGCGCTAAGAAGGTAGTTGAGACACTTGGAAACGAGTTCACAGCGAAAGTCCGTGAACGCCTTGCCGAAGCGTTCCCGGACGAACCTGAAGACGACACCCGGCCAGACGGTTACCTCTGGGCGCGCACGATTACCTGCCCGTATTGTGATGGCCTTGTGCCGCTATCGCCCAACTGGCGTCTGGCGCCTAACGGAATAGGCGTCCGGTTGAAGCCCGATCTCGGTGCCGGGCCGGGATCGCAAGGCCGCATCTGCTCCTTCGAGATCGTCCAATCGGCCAAGGAGCAATCGGGCAGCACGGTGGCGCGCGGTGACGGCACCTGCTCCTATCCCGATTGCGGCCGGGTGATCGATGGCGACGAGATCAAGCGCCAAGCCCAGGCGGGCCAAATGGGCGAGCAGCTCTTTGCGGTCGTGTACAAAAAACGCGTCGTCAAGATCCTGAAATCCGGAAAACGAGGCAGGGACAAATGGATCCGGGGCTACCGGGCGCCGCGTCCCGAGGACGACAACAGCGCCGAGATTCAGGCGAGGCTTGACGAGAAGCTGCCCGAGTGGGAAGCGCTCGACATCGTGCCGAATGAGAGAATCCCTGATGGCAACAAGACCACGGAACCGCAACGCTACGGAATGAACATTTGGCGCGATCTGTTCTCCCCGCGCCAGCTTTTTTGCCACGGCACGAGTGTCGAGATCTTTCGCGAAATGCTCGACGCTGACCGCGCGGAGGGCAAACTGAGCGAGGTTCAGCAGGCAGCGTATGGGTACTTGGCCCTAACGCTGGATACCTTGCTGAACTACAACAATCGGGCTGGACGTTGGGACAATACGACAAGTCGAGTCCGGTCCATCTTCGACCGGCATGATTTCGCATTCCTATGGTCCTACGCGGAGATGGCGCCCCTCGTTTCAGGCGTGGGTTACGACTGGGCCATCGAGAAGACCGTCAAATGCATCCGCGAACTCGTCGCGCTGATTCACCCCGAAGCGAATGGGGCCACCGGTAATCTGTTCGACGAGCCCAACGCAGAACCCCATGTCCTGCCGCCGATCACCATCACCTGCAAGCCGGGCGACAGCCTCGGCCATATCGCGGACGGCAGTGTCGACGTGGTCATCATGGATCCGCCCTATTACGACAATGTCATGTATGCCGAGCTGTCAGACTTTTTCTATGTCTGGCTCAAGCGCACCGCCGGGCATGTCTTTCCCGAGCTGTTCCGCCGGCAGTTGACAGACAAGGACAACGAAGCCGTCGCCAATCCGGCGAGGTTCCAAGGCCAAAAGGGTGCGAAGGCGCTCGCGGGCCGGGACTATCAGGAGCGGATGGCGTCCATCTTCGCCGAATGCCGCCGGACACTGAAGCCCGACGGCGTGATGACACTGATGTTCACCCACAAAGCGGCCGGCGCCTGGGACGCCCTCACCAAGGGGCTGATGGAAGCGGGCTTCATTATCACGGCGTCGTGGCCGATCAACACCGAGGCCGAGGGAAGCCTGCACATCAAGGACAAGGCGGCGGCCAAGAGCACCATCTTCCTGGTCTGCCGCCCACGCACTGAGGACATCCAGGCGGAAACCGACCTTTACTGGGAAGATGTAGAACCTTTGGTCGCTAAAGCGGTGCGGACGCGCGTCAAGGAGTTCCAGGACGCCGGCATCGCCGGAGTCGATCTCTATCTTGCCTCCTTCGGTCCGGCGCTTGAAGAGTTCTCACGCCACTGGCCGTTGAAGCGCGGCACGCCGCGCGAGCTCCCGGAAGAACGCCGGCGCCGGCGCCAGCAGGTCCTGTTCGAGGAGGAATGGGATCCTTACGCCGCGACGCCGGAAGACGCCCTCGACGCGGCGCGGCGCGAGGTCAAGCGCTGGCGCCTGGAGCAATTGACCCATCTCAAGGCCAAGGCCGATCTCGATCCGGTCACCGCCTTCTTCGTTCTTGCCTGGGATGCCTTCAAGGCGCCGACGTTTCCCTACGACGAAGCACTCAGGCTCGCCCGCGCGGTGGGTGCCGACCTGGACGGCGACATCGTAGGACGCCTCGCGGAAAAGAAGGGCAGCGACATCCATCTCTGGGACAGTGCGCGCCGCGCCGCGAAGGGAACGCTTGGGCCGGCAGACGGCTCGCGCGGCATGATTGATGCCGTCCACCATGCCGCCAACATGGCGCGCATCCGAACCCTCGCCGCGGCGCGTGAAATGCTCGGGGGAGCGCTGGTGGAAGAAGACCCACGGTTCATCGCGGCGCTTGAAGCCGTTCTGGAAGTGCTCCCGGTTTCCACGACCTGGACCGGGATCGATCTGGAAGGCGAGGTTGAAGCCGCCGCCGGCGATTTCGAGGCGCTCTATAATCTCGCCCGCCTCGCCTACCGCGACGAGATCGACGAGCCCGAGCAACTCAAGCTATGGCTGGAAGAAAACGTCTGACATGCTCGCCGGCCGCTCATGGAAGCGGAAATACACGCCCGAGGACGGCAATCTCGTCAGACTCTTCTATATCCCCGCGCTTGAAGACGCCGAGCGCTATGATCGCCTGACCGGGTATTTCAACGCCAGCGCGCTCGCGTTGGCGGCGCGCGGCATCGAGGGTCTGGTGCGCAATGGCGGCCATATGCGGCTGGTTGTGGGTTGCACGCTGGAGCCGCCCGAGATCGAGGCCATCGAGGCGGGCGAAGACCTCCGCGAAAAGGTCGGGAAACGCCTGACCACCCTGCCGTTGGCGCCGCCCGACGCCGAAGCGTCAAGCGCGCTCGAATTGCTCGCCTGGATGGTCGCCGGGGGCCATCTTGATGTGAAAGTTGCGGTGCCTTGCGATACCGGCGGCAAGCCGGTCAATGACAGCGCCATCTTCCATGAAAAGGCCGGAATCATAGAGGATCGCGGCGGCGACAAGATCGCTTGGAACGGCAGCCTCAACGAGACCGCGGCCGGATGGCGGCGCAATTGGGAAAGCATCAACGTCTATACGAGTTGGGGTCCAGAGCCCGGACGGGTCGCCGACGAGGAAGCCAACTTCGCGCGCATCTGGGCGAACAAGGCGCAGCGCGTGATAGTCCTCGACGTGCCCGAAGCCGCGCGCCGGGACCTGATGCGCTTCCTACCGGCAAGCGACATACCCGCCCGCCTCAAGGAGCCCGAGGGGAAACCGGTTCAGTGCTCTCCGGATAAACCGGATCGCCCGGCGACGGAACCCGACAACCCGGTGGAAGATGAGACGGCCGATCCGAGAAGCCGCGTGTGGTCTTTCATCCGGCACGCACCCACCTTGCCCGAGGGCGGCGAGAACGTAGGCGAAGCAACGACGGCGATCACGCCCTGGCCGCACCAGGTAAAGGCCTTTGAACGCCTTTACCACGATTGGCCCCCCAAGCTCTTGATCGCCGATGAGGTGGGGCTGGGGAAGACCATCCAGGCGGGACTGTTGTTGCGCCAAGCCTGGCTCGCCGGGCGGGCGAAGCGGATCCTCATCCTGGCGCCCAAGGCCATCCTCAAACAATGGCAGGTCGAACTCCGTGAGAAGTTCAATCTCAACTGGCCGATCTACGACGGGCACAAGATGGTCCGGTATCCCTCTCCGGCGCTCAGCGGAAAGCATGAGCACATGGTGGATCAAGACCAGTGGCACAATGAGCCGGTCGTGATCGCATCGAGCCAATTGATGCGCCGGGGCGATCGCGCGGCAGTTCTGTTGGACGGAGCCGAGCCCTGGGACCTGGTGGTGCTCGACGAAGCCCATCATGCGCGCCGCCGCGCTGCCGGAACCGCCAGTGAAGGCGGGCCGAACGCCTTGCTTGGGCTGATGCAACACCTGAAAGAGCGCACCCGGGGACTGATCCTGCTGACGGCGACGCCGATGCAGGTCCATCCGATCGAAGTCTGGGACTTGTTGAATTTGCTCGATCTGCCGCCCGAGTGGTCGTCCAGAGCGTTTCTCGGTTTCTTCAACGATATCGATCAACCAAACCCGTCATCCGATGCCCTCGACCGGATGGCGCGGCTGTTTCAATCGGTCGAACGCCGCTACGGCGAGGTCAGGCCGGAGGATGTGCAACGCTTGGCCGGCCTGACCCGCTTGAAGGCCAACAAGGTGCTCCGCGCCCTGCGCGACGACGCCGGTATTCCACGCCGCCAACTGGAGACCGCGGAGCGCCGGGCGGCGATCGGTATCATGCGGGCGCATACGCCGATCCGCCGGCTGGTGTCGCGCCACACCCGCGAGCTGCTGCGTCGTTATTTCAACGCGGGAATGTTGAATACGCCGATTGCCGCGCGCCGGGTCGCGGATCGATTCATCGAGATGACGCCGGACGAACGGGCGCTCTATGACGCGGTCGAGGATTACATTGCCAGCACCTACAACCAGGCCAGCGCCAAAGAGCGCACGGCGGTGGGCTTCGTCATGACCATCTACCGGCGTCGCTTGGCCAGCAGTTTCAGTGCGCTACACAATACGCTTCAGCGCCATCTCGAGGCCATGGCCGATAACAGCCGGACGCAAAAAACGATGGGTCTGGACGAAGACGCGCCGGACGATGAAACCGCAGACGAGATGATGGATGCCGACGAGATGGCGGCGCTGGAGCGCGAGGCCCTCGCCGCCGAGGAGGAGGCCGATATCGGACACCTGCTCGAACGCATCGGTGGGCTGCCGCCCGACAGCAAGCTTGCAAGCCTGAAGGGCGTTCTCGCCGAGCTGCGCCGGGAGGGCCATGGCCAGGCCATGGTCTTCACCCAGTACACCGACACCATGGACTTTCTGCGTGAGGAACTCCGAAAGGAGGCCGGCGCGGAATTGATGTGTTTCTCGGGGCGCGGCGGAGAAATTCCCTCTACCGACGGCGTTTGGCGCCGCATCGGCCGCGACGACGCCAAACGGCGCTTCCGTGATGGCGAGGCCGACATTCTGCTGTGCACCGATGCCGCCGCCGAGGGCTTGAACTTCCAATTCTGCGGAGCATTGATCAACTACGATATGCCGTGGAATCCGATGCGGGTGGAGCAGCGCATCGGCCGTATCGACCGTCTCGGCCAGAACCACGACGTGATCCGAATCGTTAACCTGCATTACGAGGGTACGGTCGAAACCGACGTTTATCGGGCGCTCCGGAGCCGCATCGGCCTGTTCGAGTCTGTCGTGGGGCGCTTGCAGCCGATCCTCGCCCAATTGCCGCGGGCGATCTCGCAGGCGGTACTGTCCGGAGAGGACCAGGGGCGGGCCAGCGTGGTGGACGACATCGAGCGGCAGGCCCAAGAGGCCGAAGCGCGGGGTTTCGACATCGACGCGGTGACAGAGGAAGATCTCGCCATGCCCGCCCGGCCGGTATCGCCGGTCGCCATGAACGACCTCGACAGGATCATCGGTTCATCCGATCTGATGCCGCCGGGGACGGACGTCCAGCCCATGGGGCGTCGCGAATACGGGCTGCTGGCGCCCGGCATGACGGAGCGCTTGCGGGTGACCACCGATCCCGAGTATTTCGAGGAACACGCGGAGAGCCTCGAACTCTGGTCGCCGGGCAATCCGCTGTTCAACCCGCCCGAATTCCTGGCGCCCTCCGGCGAGTTGCCGCCCGGCGGGACGCTGAAAGATATTCTGGACGATTGATCCGGCGAGCGGGCGTCACCGGCTCCATTATTCGAGATGATCCGGCATGGGATCGGTGAAGGAAGGCAAAACTACGTGGGAAGATCTGCACGAAAAATTCCCAATGGTGACCGGTCGCAGTTACAAAGCAGCGGGCACACGGGCAATATCTGCACCATCGTCGGCTCTAGACACTCAGGATGATCACCCTCAGCTGCCGTCCTGAAGCTCACCACTTTGGGGGGCCGATTCCGCCGGAGTGGGGCCAACTGAGTGCGCTGGAGTCCTTGACCCTCTCCGGGGCAGGAATGACCGGTCCTATTCCGTCCGAGTTGGGAAAACTAACAAGGCTTAGACAGTTGATTCTCACCTGGAATTCCGAATTGACAGGTCCGATCCCCCCGGAACTGGGCCAACTGACAAACTTGGCAAAGCTGTACCTCAACAACAATGCGCTCGCAGGGCCGATTCCTCAGGAGTTGGGCAACCTGATACAGCTCAGAAAGCTGAATCTCTCCGACAATGAGTTGACGGGTTCGATTCCGCCCGAACTGGGCAATTTGACAAACCTCACGTGGCTAGATCTCTCCAGCAATAAGTTGACGGACGCAATTCCGCCCGAACTGGCCCAACTGACGAGGCTCTCGGGGTTGCGCATCCATCAAAACAACCAGTTGACCGGATGCGTGCCAGCGCCATTGGCCAGGTGGGTCAAGAGTTGGCCGGTTTGCCTAGGTGTAACCGATCCGGTCGTCGCCGCGGCCGATTTCGACGACTTCTTCCTCTTCGCCGATGCCTTCGGGGGCAGCGACGACCGCTTCGACCTCGATGGCAACGGCGCGGTAGATTTAGCCGATTTCTTCCTCTTCGCCGACCGCTTCGGTCAGCCGGCGCGGGCCAAGCTGCTAGTGATGGCACAGGAGTTGATCGGGCTGCCTGATGACGGCCGGGCAACGGCTGGCGGTCCTGAGCCAGGGCTTCCGGCTGGCGGTCCTGAGCCAGGGCTTCCGGCTGGCGGGCAGCCACCGCCTCCACTGGGATGGCCGGGACGACGACGACCGGCCCCTGGCTAGGAGCGTGTCCGAGTAATGGTGCTCTGAGAGGGGAAAGACGTGGTCAGAGGCGCTTTGAAATCCAGCTGGTAAATTTTGAGAAGTTTCATGCGGCGAAGCAGCACCAAGCCCGATTGCTCGGCGCGCCAAATCCGGCCCTCGGGTCTTAATTTGCCGCGCATTTCGGGCTCCATCCGGCGCGCATCAACTTGAGAATGTTGTTGGCCATGCCTATCAACGACCATTCGCCTTGCGCTTTGCGATGACCGCGCAACAGAAACTGCCTGAAACCCAGCGCTTCCTTGATCTGTCCAAACACGGGCTCGGCCGAGGTCTTTCGTTGGCCCTATTCGGCTCGTCCTTCGCTGCGTGCTCAGCGTGCGCAGCATCCGTTCTTTGCGATCCAAGTCTGTGGGAATCCGACCACGTGGCGCCTTCATCTGCCGCCACTGCGAGTGCTTGACCCGCTTGGGTGCCACGAATGGTTCGATGTCATTGATTTCCAACAGTTCGACCTCCGACTCTTTCCAATACCCGGCGTCAGCACTCACCATCTGTGGGGCCACCCCCTGGTCGAGCGTCACCTGCTCCACCAGAGGCAGCAGTTGTCCCTGGTCGTGGCGCAGGTGGTTGGTTTTCTGAAGGGCAAGAGCGCGATCCACATTGCCCGGGTATTCAGTGGTCGGAGGAGAAACTTCGTAGGGCAACAGTTTTGGGCACGGGGCTATTACGTGTCCACGGTGGGCAAAGATGAGCAGGCGGTGCGCAAGTACATTAAAGAGCAGAAAGCCACGGACCGTCAATTGGACCAGCTGAAGCTGGATTGAGTAGTCGCCCCCTTTGAGGGGGCACTGGATCTGTTCCAAGAAACCGCTTTGAGCGGTTCACAAATCAAGCCTCCGGCTCTGCCGGAGGTCCCGGTGACTCCATCTTCAGGGCTCTCTGATAAACCAGCACAGCATTGTGCCAATCTGTGATTTCTTCAGGGGGTTCAACGGATTCCAATCTCTCGATGAACTCCCCTAATACCGTCGGAAATTCCTTCATAGCCTCCATTCCCCATATGAAACTTGAAAAACGCTTTCCAAAGGTGCCATAAGATGTTATTAGACAATATAATAACGATTGTTTCTGGCCGATGAATATGGGTCATCCCGAGGGTGAAAGCATGAGAATGGGTTTTGATGGTGGAATCAAGCTTGAATTTCATGGTGCAAAAGTGACCTCTGACGGTGGTCTTTTAGCGTATCGTGAACTTGATGATGCGCTGGGATTATTCGATGCCGTTTCTACTGCTTTATCGGACCAACGTACTGGCCGTAATATCCACATGCGATGGCTACCTTATTACGCCAATCCATCTATAGCCGTCTTGCGGGGTATGAAGATGTCAATGACGCCGAGCGTCTCTCGGTTGATCCTGTCATGAGAGCGCTCACCGGGGAAAAGGGCGCCCAACAAACAGGCCGCCAGCGTCAACACGATGGGGCGTTTTGAAACGGAGATACTGACTCAGCAAGAGAATCTCAGAAACTTGCCAGAGATCAATGGCAAGTGGGTTCAAAAAGCGATGGGTAAGACCCCTCATCAGCGAATCGTTCTGGACCTGGACAGTTCAGAGAGCCCGGTACATGGCGAGCAGGAGGGATCAGCCTACAACGGTCATTTCGGGGATTGTGAAGGCGTCCTGCCGCGCTCTGGTAATGTGTTCACAGCGCTGATCGTTGGAAGGAAGTTCTGGACCCGATCGTCAAGAGATACGAGAACAAAAAGAATAGGAACTACTTTCGTGGCGATGCGGTCTTCGCCCAACCAGAGATTTATGAATACCTGGAGGGAAACCGCCTCTTGTATGCCATCCGGATGCCTGCCAACGAGCTCCTCCATGAGCAAATACGACATCTGCTGACTCGACCGGTGGGCTGACCCCCCGAAAAGCCGCTAATCTGCTGGTCCGAGTTCAGCTATCAGGCCGGCAGTTGGGATCGACCGCGGCGTGTGGTTGCCAAGGTTGAATGGCATCAAGGAGAGCTATTTCCCAGAGTGGGATTTAGCGTGACCAACATGAGTGCGAAGCCAGAAGGCGTGGTTCACTTCTACCATGGCCGCGGTACCGCTGAGCAATGGATTAAGGAAGGTACATATGCGTTGCACTGGACGCGGCTTTCCGGCAAGCGTTTCGTCTGCAATCAGGTGCGGCTGGGGCTGTTTGTCCTGGCCTATAACCTGGGGAATTTCCTTCGACGGTTGGTTCTGCCGAGGAAAATCAAACACTGGTCACTCCGCAGCCTCCTCGCGAAACTCATCAAAATCGGAGCGAAGGTTGTCAGACATAGTGGATATATTACGTTTCAAATGGCAGAAGTCACCGGGACCTCCGGCAGAGCCGGAGGCTTGATTTGTGAACCGCTCAAAGCGGTTTCTTGGAACAGATCCAGTGCCCCCTCAAAGGGGGCGACTACTCAATCCAGCTTCAGCTGGTCCAATTGACGGTCCGTGGCTTCCTGCTCTTTAATGTACTTGCGCACCGCCTGCTCATCTTTGCCCACCGTGGACACGTAATAGCCCCGTGCCCAAAACTGTTGCCCTACGAAGTTTCTCCTCCGACCACTGAATACCCGGGCAATGTGGATCGCGCTCTTGCCCTTCAGAAAACCAACCACCTGCGCCACGGCATGCTTCGGAGGAATCGACATCAGCACATGCACGTGGTCTGACAGCATATGGCCCTCTTCAATGCGGCACTCCTTCTGCCGAGCCAATTCGTGGAACACCTCGCCCAGTTCGCGGCGCAATTGCCCGTACAGAACCTTACGCCGACCCTTGGGAATCCACACCAGATGATACTTGCACTCCCATACGGAGTGCCGTAATCTTCCAACGTCGTTCATCGGAGCCTTCCTTCTGGAACTTTGAGCGGTTCACGGGAGGAAGGCTCTTTGCTATTCCCGCAACTGTCAAACTCGAGGAGTCCCCCGGCAGAGCCGGGGGCTTACCCGGGGTGGTTACTATAGACCAGAAGTTATTTGGCGAGATCGTGATAATTCGGAAAAACAAGGCCGTTCTTGATGCAGAAATATGTCCGTGGAGCAAAGTGGACGGCCATTCCTTATTATCAAACAGAGTCGAGTTCAATCTAAACCCCAACTGATTTTGATATGGGGAATACCAGGTAAAAGCAATGCCATGAAGCTCACCAATTTTCAGATCAAGAACTACAAGGTCATCCTCGACACGGAGACCGTGAAGGTTGACCCTCGTGTGACCGCTCTTGTTGGGAAGAACGAGAGCGGCAAGACAGCCGTTCTCAAGGCGATGTGGAAAAGCCAGAACGTCGCTGGCGCAGCCTTTGAGAAGCTCTCCGACTACCCCCGCGACTGCTATTTGGTGGACCGGAAGGGCACTCAGGAAGTGACCATTCTGAAGTTTGATTTGTTGCCCGAGGAAACGGATGACCTTGTTTCACATCTGCCGCAGGCCCCGGCGGCCGAGCCCGGACGCATCACCTATACGACCTTTTACGACGGCGAGGACAAGGTTCGCAAAGAGATCAAGTTTGACGAGGATCTCCAATCAGGAAGCTGCGGTGCGGACGCCCGCGCCGCCATAGAAGCTGTCAATAATGTCATTGTCGACCGGGGCGGAGAAGACATTGAACCGGTTTGCGCCGCATTCATGGCCGCGGTTGAGCAAGTCATCGAAGAAGACCATCTGTGGGAAACGGCGACCATTACCGCTCTTGAAACCTTCAACGCTGCCGCGACGACTTGGTTCAACGCTGATCCGGACCGTGAGGCCGTAGCTGGTGACGAAAGACAGCATCTTGCACAGGTCATTGCTCAGGCCCAACAGGGCGATCCTGATGGGAAGGCTTTTGAGTGGGCTGCGGAAAATCTTCCGACATTCATCTATTTTGATGACTATGGGCAGTTGGAGACCAGAATCCATCTGCCGATGTATTTGCAACGGAAGGACACCCCCGACCCTAAAACCCGCACTCAAACAGCCTTGTTTGAGTGGAGCAGAATCGATCCTCAGGAAATTCTTACTCTTGGCCGTCCGAGGGGAAACGGCGAGACCGACGATCAAGTTCACCGCCGTCACGAGAAACGCCGCGCCATTCTCGATTCTGCTTCATTCTCCCTGACCGGCGACTGGATAAAGTGGTGGACCGAGAAGCGCCACAAACTTCACTTCGATGTTGATGGCGAAGACCTCGTGCTTAGGGTTTCGGACCAGCATAACGAGTTTCCCCTTCCCTTTGAGGAACGAAGTCACGGCTTGCAGTGGTTCTTCTCGTTTTACCTCGTCTTTCTTGTCGAATCCAAGAAGGCCCATAAGGGGGCCATTCTATTGCTCGACGAGCCGGGCCTCCACCTTCATCCGATGCTACAAACCAAGCTCATCGACCTTTTCGAGCGGGTCGCCAAGGACAACCAACTCATTTACAGCACCCACTTGCCTTTTCTCGTTGACGGCAACCATCTGGAGCGCGTCAGGACCGTTCATCTGGCTGGTCCTGAACCTCAGAAAACCCGCGTCTCCAACGACGTACGACCCACTGGCGACCGCGACACCCTGTTCCCTATTCAGGCAGCCTTGGGCTACTCGATTGCTCAAACGCTCTTTCTTGGGAAACGCTCGGTCATCGTCGAGGGCATCACCGACTATTGGCTCATCAAGGCTCTGAACGATTGCCTCCCTACCTTGGATGACGGCCCCTCGCTTCATGAAGAAACGATCCTGATCCCGGCGGGCGGCACGTCCCGCCTCATGCCCCTCGCTTCCATCATGCTTGCCTCTACCGGGGTTGGCGACAGGCACCTTATGGTACTCTTGGACAGCGACGAGGAAGGCGAGCAGGCCGCCGCCCGTATGAATAAGGTCTTTAGCAACGAATCATCAGTTCTCATGCTCGGGGCTCCGCTGGATCTCATCGAGGCCACCATTGAGGACCTTGTTCCCCGCGAAGTCTATGTGGATGCATTGAAACAGGCGGGGCACGAGATCACTTTGAACGAAGATGAGAAGGCTACCACAACTAATGTTAAGGCCATGGAGCAGGTGTTTCAGCGCCGCGGTCTTGGCAAATTTGGCATGGCCGAGAAGGCTGTCGCTGCGCTTGCCCTTATCGACTCTTGGGGTAAAACCCCCTCTAGCGTGCCTGAACCCACCAGGGAGAAGGCGCGCGCCCTCATCGAGGCAATCAACGCCCACTTTGACGCGCTAACCTGAAACGGACCATCCGCCGTTTTCTTAAGCGCCAAGATTGCGAAGAAGTTCCTTTGCTTCCTCGGCTACGTTTGGGGTTCTAGCGGTACGACCCAACCTAATCGCCGCTTCAAAATCTCTTCGAGCCTTGACTTTGCGCCCCAACGTCGCATTCGCCTTACCACGATTCAAGAAGGCTTCTGTCAATTTCGGGTTTATCCGCAAGGCTTCATCGTAATCGGCGATTGCTGATTCGAACTGGCCCAGTTCAGCTCTTGTCTCTCCTCGGTTGTTATAAGCCTCGGGGAAATCCACTTGGTGGTGAAGGGCTTCATCGTAATCTCGAATTGCGTCATCGTGTTGTGACATCGCCTCGTAGGCGTTCCCTCTATTGTTATATGCCTTCGCAAATGTCGGCTGCAATTCGATAGCCTTGTCATAATCTATCAGAGCCACTTCATGTTGGCCAGCGGCGTATTGCGCGTTACCTCTGTTATCATAGAGAACAGCTCGGCTTGGCTCCAACTCGATCGCCTTGTTGTGATCAGCGATAGCCTCCTCATACCTCCTGCCCCCAGCCTTTGCGACACCCCGGTTACTATAGTACTCGGCGTTCTTGGGATCTAATCGCAGTGCCCTACTATGGTCATCTATGGCTGCTTCATGTTCTCCTATCTCATCCTTTGCGACCCCTCGATTAGCGTAAAAGGAAGCTTGATCAGGCTTTAAGTGGATCGCCCTGTCGTGATCAGCAATTGCAGCACGATAGTCTCCCAGAGCAGCCAGTGAAACTCCCCGATTGCTGTACGAATTTGCGTAGCTTGGGTCTAGGCGAATTGCTTCGTTGTAGTCTGAGATGGCATCATCGTACTGATGAAGAGCATGCTTTGCAGCTCCACGATTGACATACGCGCCGCCCAAAGTCGGATTCAGTCTGATTGCTCGATCATTAGCTGTAATGCTGTACTTGAGATCTTTGCTTGCGACGAGAAATCCAACGGAAAGCCATGCTCTAGCCGCTAAGTCAGTGTCGTGTTCTGCCGCAAGTTCAGCTATTGCATGCCACTTACGCAAGGATTCCACTATCTTTCCCTCGGAATAGAGAGACAGTGCATCTGCTACTGCATTGTCCAAGAGAGTGGAGTCAGGATTGCTATGGACCAAGTCTATTGCTTGACTCATGTCTTCTGGATTTTCCACAGCTATCCGGGCATCTAGATGCCTAAGTATATCTTCTGATTGTTCTTTATTCTGAATTATATCTTCTGTAATTCGTCCTGCTTTGGTCGCAAAACTTGCTGCCGCGTCGACGCTCTTCCGGGCCTCAGCCTCAATTTCTCGAAATCTAGAGAATCCAAAGAAACCGGCAATAGCAACGATGATCCCAAAGAACGTAAACACCAGTGCGAGTACGGTTAGCCAAGAATCTATCGAATCGGCCCTTTGGTCCAGCAGGTCCGTGCGAAGGTTGTTGAACTGCCTTTCGATTTCAACGTGAATGGTTGATGAAACTGAGTCTGGGGTGGTGGATTGCAAAGCAGGACGTTCTGGCGTGCTGTCGACGAGGACGGAGTCTTGGTCGCCTGCAAGAGCCGTAGGTGTCCATACAGTATTGATGGCTAGGGAGAGGAGAACAGTCAGCGTAGATGGGTAGAAAGACCCGGTCACATCACGGTCCTTTGCGAAGCTGCAAGGTGGCACCATTCCGGACACCGCTGCAGCGCGGTGTGTGGTGAATCTACTGACGATGTCTCCAATTCGACAACGCGGCCGGCAATTGCGCCGTGCACTGGGGCGACCGCCATCGGGCCTCAGTCTTGCTCGGCGATGCCCGACAGCTCGACTGGCGGTCGGTCGGGGAACTGATGATCCGCCGTTCTCACAGGGTCGCTCCCCTTAACCCGCGCGCTGTCCCGTTCGCGGTCTCCGGGCGGGCGCCGCCGCGCGCAACTGCCGATAGCGAGCTCTGCTTCTGCACATCACGACTGGGGCCATATGTGCATCAACCCCCGACGTGTCTTGCACATCCTAGTGGTGGTGTGAGGGGTCGGCTTCTCATCGGAAGCGCGCTTGGGCGAGTCGTGCAGTTTGCCAGGCCGTGCCACGGGCGATCAGCCCTCGGCCTGCCTGCCGGCGGGCTCGTTCTTTCAACGCGACGATTCGTTCGAGTCCGTCCTGCAAGTCGCCGTACTGCTCCTCAAGCCAGTCGTCCTCCCGAAAGATGGCCTGCTCGATCCCCAGGTCCGGGCGACGGCCACGACTTCGATCCTGCGGCCGCGCTCCCTCAACGCCTTCCAGAGGCCGCGGTGCGCCGCACCCCAGGAGCGGAGTGCCGTCGCAATCTCGTAGCCCCGGATCGACGTAGACGAAGACGGCGCGACCGGCAGCTTCAGCGGGAAGTGGCGCCGGATGTTCCCCGGCCGCTCCTCGATAGACTCGCACGGGCAGGAACCGGCGCTCGATGCCGAGCGCCCGGTAGATCCCGCTCCCGTGGATCCGGCTGTGTGGCCATCCAAAATCTACCGATGTCCGGGTCAGATAGTTCTATAAATGACTGTATTTAAAGGATATTACCTATCTCTGCGACATCTTGAGCGGCCGCCTTCGTGCGCACGGCCCCACCGCGCTGGTCTCGCTGGCAGAGAAGCGCCGCGCCCGGGGCATGCCCAGCTTCGCCAAAGCCGCCGTGCGCATCTTCGAGCAAAAGCAGGCCGGTTGGCGCCATCCGAGGGACCGAAGCGAGTGGATGTCGAGCCTGAGGCGGTTCGTCTTCCCGCGCATCGGCGAGATGCCGGTTTCGCAGGTGACGAGCGCCGACGTGCTGGAGATCCTTACCCCGATCTGGCACACGAAAGCGTCCACAGCCCGGTGTGTGCGCCAGCGAATCCGCTCGGTGCTGGAATGGGCAGTGGCGATGGAACTCCGAACGGATAACCCCTGCGACCGGCTCGGGCCGGTGCTGGGACCGCAACACGACGTGGTGCAGCACCTGCGGGCCTTGCCGCATCGGGAGGTCTCCGTGGCGGTCGAGGCGGCGTACAGGCGCACGGACCTGTTCGAACGCCGACGCCGGCTCATGGACGACTGGGCAGCCTATCTGGCTGGCGAGCGTCGATATCCGGAGGCCGGTCCGATCCGTTGATCCGCCGCCTCGCAGCGGCGCAAAACAGCCTTCCCGCAGGATACCTAGTCGGGAGCGACCCCCAGGGGCGGGGGCACATGGCTCAAGTGGGAGCCTACTGTAGAGCGAACCTCGCCTCCGACTCAACATGTGCCGGCAAATTGCCGAGCGACAGGAAAAACCGTGCCGCTTCCGGTGAATACGGCGGATCCGGTATAATCCCATCATACTTTTCTGTCAGCATCGACCACGTATCCCTAAGCAGCCCTTGTCGGCGATATGGAGGGGCAATCCAGATCCATTGCAGTACCCAACACGCTGGCGCATCAGACCATTCACACCATTTCACCGCACAGCCGCCAAGAACCCGGCCATCACTGTCCGTGAGAATGAATCCCTGACCATCACGGATTCGGCCCACATTATAAAGTCGTAGTTGTTCTCCCGCTGCAGC
>CBDAMS010000005.1:0-20178 GCA_965197305.1 Candidatus Acidiferrales bacterium
GTTCTTCCTGGCGGGCGGCCATGTCGAGCTCGGCCTGGCCGGCGCGCTCGCTGTAGGATGCCACGGCTCTCTCCGCCAACGCGTAGTTGAGCTCCAGCTCCTTGCGGCGCAACTTCAGAGGAGCCGCATCGCCGCGGCTGGTGCGGTGGAATTTTCCCAGCGCCGCTTGCGTCTCGCCCAGCCGGGCGCGGAGCCGTTCCAGCTCTTTTTCAAATTGCTCCGTAGCCCGTTGCGCTTCCGCCGAGTTCATTGCCGCATTCGACTGGACAGCCAGGCGTGCCAGGCTAAGGGCAACTTCGTGCGCCTTCTGCGGGTTCGAGAGACGAACGCGCACCTTCAGAATCTTCGTGTTTTTCAGCAGCGTGACGTTCAACGCCGAGCGGCGGAAGCTGTCCACAGTGTGGCCGTAGGGAGGCTGGTCCAGCTGGGCCTGGCGAATCAGGCGGTCCAGCAATCCGTCACTCTGCAGAACATGCTCATAGCTCCGCAAGTACTCCAGGTAGGCACGGTTTACGAAGGCGAGGAAGCGCGCCTCGCTGCCAGCCCGCTGGATGATTGCAGGTTGGATCACCAGGGTGACGGTCGCCTGGTACGTTTTTGGCAACAGCAGGCTCACGGCCAGGGCGACGGCTGAGGCCACTGCAACCACCAGCGCCATGCGCTTCCAGCGGCCCAGCATAGCCCGCAGATACGGCATCAGTTCAAAAGGAGCGGGCATGATCACGGACCTCGGGAATCGCCTCGGGAGCTCTGGCGGCCGAAGGCAAGATTGGCGCCACGGTCGCCGCGCGCCGCCGGAGCGCACGCAGGGGCGTTCGCAGCAGAATTTTTAAGTCCAAACCCAGCGACCAGTTCCGCAAATAGTACAGGTCGTACTCCAGCCGCCGCGAAATATCGCTGGCGCCCGTGAGCCCGTGAATCTGGGCCCATCCCGTGATCCCCGGCTTCAGCCGCTGGCGCAGCGAGTAGCTTTCCAGAGCCTGACCGAAGCCCTCGGCAAAATGAGGGCGCTCGGGGCGCGGCCTAACCACGCTCATCTCGCCGCGCAGCACGTTCCAACACTGCGGCCATTCATCCAGGCCCAGGCGACGCAGGACTCGTCCCAGGGAGCCGGCTTCGGGCGGAGCAGTGTCGCTCCAGCGATGCTCGCTCATGTCCGGCGGTCCTACCGGCAGGGTCCGGAACTTGTACAGGGTGAACCGTCGACCGTTCCAGCCGATTCGTTCCTGAGCAAAAAGCGCCGGCCCGGGAGAGGAAGCTTTGATCGCCAGTGCAATCGCGGCAGCCAGCGGGGCGCCCAGAACCAGCGCGGCTGAGGCGATCACGATGTCCAGCACCCGTTTGACCACTGCGTAGGAAAAACGCCTGCCGGGGAACAAACCCACATCCACCAGCAACAGGTCTTCCTTGCGACGCACCGCCGCAGCGCCGGGCAACTCCAGCGCCACGCGAACCGGAACCGGCAGGGCCTGCAAGGCTTCTAGCACCGCGGGCAGGCAGGAAATCTCTTCGGCCGAAGGCGCCACCAGGATCTCGTCCCAGCAGCCCGTATTGCGCAGGGCGCGGATCTCCTGATCCTGGTCTGCGCGCAGGAATTCCACCTGTGCCCGAGCGGGGAGCAGTTGCAAAATGCATGGGTGGCTCCCAATGACGACCACCTGAGTCGGCTGACGCCGCACGATTCGCTGGCGGATACCCGTCAGGCGGAGGGCCGAAGCAAGGGAATGCAGGCGCCGCAGAAGCATGGTGCCGGACCGGAAGCAGTCACGAATTACTTGACCAGAAGACGCAAACCACAATATACCGGCAAGGGCAGCAAATCAACGGGTTGTTGATCGTGCAACCGGACCAGCAAGCGGTTGAGAAACAGGCGGCAGCGGCCTTCTGGACGCTGGCGAGCGTGGTGGTCGTGGTCCCGCTGGCGCTGGCTCCGGGCCTGCAATTTTTCGACGTTACCCCGAAATTACTGGTCTTACTGGCAGGCGCCTGTGTCGTCTGGGTGACGCTGGCAGTCGAAGGTCGGGTCCCGTCTTTTGGCGGGCAGGCAGGCGGGTTCTTGAGGCTGCTGGCGGCGCTGGCTGCCATGGGTGTACTGGCCACCATTTTTTCGCACAACCGCGTGCTGTCGCTGGTGGGGAGTGAATGGCGGCGCATGGGCCTGCCCGCTTGGCTGGCATGCCTGGCAGTGGCTGCAGCGGTCCCTGTGGTGATCGGCGAGGACGGCGCGCGGCGACGCCGTCTGCTGGCGGCCTGGGTGCTGGCAGCCGTCGCCGCGGCCACCTACAGCTTTGCGCAATACTTTGGCCGCGATCCCTGGATCTCATCCGCGCTCTACCACATCGGCGAAGGCGAGTGGCAAATTGTGAGGCCGCCGGCAACGCTGGGCTATGTGAGTTACCTGGCCGCCTTCTTGCTGCCGGCAGGGTTTGTCTCGGTGGGCCTGGCCATGTCGGCGACTGCGGCCCGGGCGCGACTCGCCTGGGGTGCGGCGGCTGCCACCCTGGCGCTGGCGCTGGTGATCTCTGGCAGTCGCGGTGCGTGGTTGGGCGCGGCGGCTGGCGTGGTCGTGTTGCTGGCCCGCGCCAAGCGCCGCCGTCCTTTGCTGCTGGGTCTGCTGGCGGTGACCGCGTTGGCCGCCGTCTTTGTACTCTCTCCCGCCGGACAGCGGGTGCGCAGCCGCCTGCGCTGGTTTGTAGAGGACCCTGCGGGCGGTGCGCGCCTGCTGCTCTGGCGCGATTCGCTGCACCTGGCCCGCGCTCACCCCTTGCTGGGGACGGGACTCGACACCTTTGAACTCAGCTTCCTCAAATTTCACTCGCTGGAGCTCGCCCGGCGGGACCCGGACCGGTACGCCGAATCGCCCCACAATATCTTTCTCGACTACCTGACTTCCGCGGGCCTGCCGGCGGTGTTGCTGTTTGCCGCGCTGATGGGAATGGCGCTGCGCAACTTCATCATGTGCTCCCGCGCCGTTTCGTCGCGCGAAGCCGCGCTGGAGGCTGCCTTGTTGGCCGCGCTGGTTGCCGGGTTGGTGGGTGCCCAATTCATTGCCGACACGATTCCCACGAGGCTCACTCTTCTGCTATTGGCCGCGCTGTCGGTTTCCGTACCCGCCAACACTGCCCGGCTCGGGGCGCGAACCGTGGTGGCGGCGGTAGCCGTTGCTGGCTTGGCCTTGGTGGTCGTGTTCGGGGTGCGGCTGGTGCGCGCCGATCGCGCCGTGTCGAGGGCAATGCAAACGCGGGAGGACGGCGATCTGGACACCTTGCTCCGGGCCGGACCCGCCGCGCGTTACGCCTTTCCCTGGACCGGCACCTATCCGTTTGCCTACTCGCGCGCCCTGGGTCGCGTGGTGATCCGGAGCGGCCTGCAACCGGCGCAACGCGGCCTGTTGCTGGCTCTGGCCGAGGATTCCGCGCAGGCTGCGCTGTCCCATTCCGGCCGCCCGCAGATGGTGCAGGTGCAGCTAGCCTCGCTGTACGTGTTGCAAGGCAAAGCGGAGCAAGCGCGAGCGGCCTTGGAGGAAGCTATCCGCGCCGCTCCCGCTTGGTATCGTCCGCGCTGGTTGTTGGCGGCCTTGCTGGCCGAGCAAGGCCGCTATGTCGAGGCAGCCGCGCAGGCCAGCGCTGCCTTGGACCGCGGCGCCCGCAGACATCCCGAGATTGCTCAGCAGTGCCTGGAAATTCAGCAACTGTCGGCCCGCTGACGTTACACGGTTGTAGGATTATGAGCCCTTTCTGATGTTGATTTTGCATTTGGGTTGCGTAAGAATTATGGTTACGGGTATGCGTGCCTACCTTGCCGCCGGGTTGCTCCTGTTGCTGGGGGCTACCTCCGCCCCGGATTCCCTATGGGCACAGGCACCCGACTTGCCGCCGAACTCAGTAGTGAACGGAGCCAGTTTTCGCGCGGCAGCCGATCCCAACGGGGCCGTGGCCCCGGGCGGGTTAGTGGCCATCTTTGGGGCGAACCTGGCTGGCGAAACCCAGCTGGCAATGAGCGTGCCGCTCTCCACCCGCCTGCCCGACACGCCGGAGGGTACAACGGTGACCTTCACCGCCGGGAACGATTACGAGGCTCCCCTGTTTTTCGTTTCGGCTGGCCAGATTAACGCGCAGGTGCCGTTTGAGGTGACGCCCGGCGCCGTCTCGGTGCGGGTGCAGCGGGGCAGCGAAACCAGCGCCACGCAGACGGTTCAGGTGGCGAATGTTTCCCCCGGCATTTTCACCGCCAACCAGCGGGGCACCGGTGCGGGGGCGATCTTGCATGCCGATAACTTCCAAGCCGTCAGCGAAAGCGACCCGGCGCGGCCGGGCGAGTTCCTGCTTATTTTTTGTACCGGGCTGGGCCCGGTGGACCCCCCCGTGTCGTCCGGCGATCTAGCTCCCAGCGCGGAGCCACTAGCGCGAACCACGAGTGTCCCCATGGTGAACATCGGTGGCATCCCCGCCCAGGTCACCTTTTCCGGCTTGGCCCCTGGATTCGTGGGCCTGTATCAGGTGAACCTCCAGGTGCCTGCCGGTGTCCCCTCGGGCGCGCAAGAGATCGAGATCATCATCAGTGGCGTGCCCAGCAGGGAAAACGTCACCATCGCGGTCCAGTAGAGTTCTTGCGGCTTCCGCACGCCAGAATAGATCTCCACCAGTCGGGTAGCGTAACCTTATCCTTGTCAGGTAAGGATCGATCTGCCGGGGAGGCGTGAAAAGATCATGGCCGCGGCCAGTACCATGTCGATTGTCAGCGCCTTGAAAAGGCGTGGCGCCTACCCGCCACGTGGACGATGTGAGGGAGGTATCATGCGCCGTTTTGCAGTCATCGTTCTGTTTGGTCTTATGCGGGTTCTCCTTGTACACGCGCAGGACAACCCATCCCAGCCGCTCACCGGGTACTCGAATGACGCGGCTCACGCCCAGCGCGAATGGGAAAGGAAATTTCGCGCGATTCCCGTTCCAGAGAACTTGCGAGAGTATATGAATCGGCTCTCGGCCCGGCCGCATCACCTGGGCTCGCCCTACGGCAAGGAAAACGCCGAGTGGATTCTTGCCAAATTCAAAGAATGGGGACTGGACGCTCACATAGAGACGTTTGACGTGCTTTTCCCCACACCCAAGAAACGCGTGGTGGAACTGGTCGAACCCACCAAGTTTGTCGCCAAGCTCCGCGAGCCGACAGTCCCTGTTGATCCCACTTCGAACCAGCACGACGAACAATTGCCGACTTACAATGCCTACTCCGCAGATGGAGATGTGACAGCGCCGCTAGTCTACGTCAACCATGGCAATCCGGAAGATTACGAGAAGCTCGCGCGCCTGGGGATCTCCGTCAAAGGTGCAATTGTCATTGCCCGCTACGGGGCTTCGTGGCGCGGGCTCAAACCCAAGATGGCGGCGGAACACGGCGCGGTCGGCTGTCTGATTTACTCTGACCCGCGCGAGGATGGATACTTCCGGGGAGACGTCTTCCCCGGGGGTGCCTGGCGTCCACCAGAGGGAGTACAACGCGGCAGCGTTATGGATATGCTGCTTTACCCCGGCGATCCGTTGACACCAGGTACGGGGGCAACCACGAAGGCGAAGCGGCTAGCGATCAGCGAGGCGAAGACCCTGACGCGGATTCCAGTCCTGCCAATCTCCTATAGTGATGCGCAGCCTCTGCTCGCCGCGCTCAAAGGGCCTGTTGCTCCCGAGCAATGGCGCGGCGCACTACCGATTACCTATCACGTCGGTCCAGGCCCCGCCAAAGTGCACCTGCTGGTGAAAGCGAGCTGGGATATCAAGACCATCTACAATGTCATCTTCAAGATTGCCGGGTCAGTTTATCCCGATGAATGGATTCTGCGCGGCAACCATCACGACGCCTGGGTGAACGGAGCGACAGACCCGGTTTCGGGTCTGGTGGCTATGATGGAAGAAGCTCGCGCTCTCGGGGAGTTACTCAAGCAAGGCTGGAAACCCAAACGGACCATCATCTATTGCGCGTGGGATGGCGAAGAGCAGGGACTCCTCGGCTCGACGGAGTGGGCCGAAGCGCACCGGAACGAACTGCTTCGGCATGCCGTGGCATATATCAACACCGACCCCAACAGTCGCGGCTATCTCCGCGTGCGGGGCTCCCACACGCTAGAGAGATTCATCAACGGGGTTGCACGAGACATCGTGGACCCCGAAAAGAAGATTTCCGTCTGGAAGCGGAGGCAATTAAAGCTCATCGCTGATTCCAAGTCGCGGGAAGATCGAGAGGAAGCGCGACACAGACGCGACTGGAGAATTGGCGCCTTAGGTACTGGGTCCGATTTCACGGTCTTCCTTGATCATTTAGGCATTGCTTCGCTAGACCTCCGATACGGCGGAGATGACTGGAGTGGTGGTGTCTATCACTCCATCTACGACGATTTCTACTGGTACACGCATTATTCGGACACCGACTTTGCTTACGGTCGCGCGCTGGCGCGAACTGCGGGCACCGCGGTGATGCGTCTGGCCGACGCCGAGTTATTACCGTACAACTTCACAAACTTTGCCGATACGGTCCGGAGGTATGCGGAAGAACTGAAGAAACTCTTGAAAGCCACACGGGACGAAATCCGCGAGCGCAACAAACAGATTGAAGAGGGAGTTTTCAGGGCTACAGCCGATCCCAAGAAGACTTTTGTTGCTCCCCCTACGGAAGAAATCCCGCCACACTTGAACTTCGCTCCACTTGAGAACGCCGTGGCTGCACTCACCCGCAGCGCAGCGCTTTACGAAAAAGCTTTGTCGAACGCCCAGGAAAACGGTGGGGCTGCGCTGAGTCGTGCGTCGCTCCGAGGAGTGAATGCAAAACTTATCGAGAGCGAGCGCAAGCTAACAAGTGCCGAGGGGCTACCCGGACGTCCATGGTACAAACATCTAATCTATGCACCCGGCCTTCACGCCGGGTACGCCGTGAAGACGCTCCCGGGCGTGCGTGAAGCAATCGAGCAGAAGAAATGGAAGGAGGCTGATGCGCAGCTTGTAAGGGTGGGAAAGGTCCTCGCAGATGAGGCGAGGTTGATTGAATCGGCTGCGAATGAGTTGGAGATGATCGCAAAGCGATTCTGTTGACAGCGAGCCCGGCCTGGATCATGTGGGCAGCCGGTTGTCGTCAATGAGAAAGAAAAGTGGATGGAGGAAAAAGGTCTTCTCGTTTGTGTCGTTCGGACAAGCGAATTCATGTCGGTGGACGTGCTGTTCATGATGACATCGACTCACATTGTCCTTCTCAACTAGCGCGACCGGCCGGCTCAACTAGCGCGACCGGCCGGGCCGCCACGTTGACTTGGATGAGTGCGAGGCCTAAGATGTGCTGCAGGTTTGAGATCCCTAAGGAAGGACCATGGCCAAACCAAAAAGCAGAGCACCTGTGCGCAGCTCGGCGGCCTTGGCGGAACTCACCCGCGCCAAGAACCTGCAGCGGCGTGGCTTGCAGGCAGAGGACGAGATCACCCGCCTGCTTGAGCCCTTGAAGGACAAGCTGAGTGCGCTAGTCCTCGAACTCGACCGTCTCTTCTACGAAGCAATAGTTGCTCGCCAGAAGTTCTTCCAGGCAGTCAAGAAGGCGGATCCGCGCTTGGTCCATCATCGCAGCCTGCGCTACGAGGAGAAGGGGCAGAACGTCTATGTGGCCTGGGACGAGACGGGGCCACAGTTCTCCACCCACGAAGGGGCTGAACTCCCGATCCTGCATCCGTTCGTGCGCCGCCGACGCGGGCGGCGGGCTCTGGACCTGGCGTTCTGGCTGGGCTAGCGAGAGCGTCGACGCCTCTCGGGTCCTTCTGTACTTCTTGGTGGGTCGGACTAGAAACCTAGTTGCCTAGCGCGTTGATTTTTCTGCTGGCGGGGCGGGGCATGGTTGGCAACGCGTGGGTCGCGCGGATTCATTCACTCCAATAAGCACGGCCATTGCAGACATGTGGCGGCGTGATCAAAAGGTATTTGAGCGATATTATTCGGTCCTCAGAGTCGACAAGCGAGGGACGCCTGACAACGTGAAGGCGCAGAAGGTGGGCATCTATGACTAGGGCAGCGTGACTCGCCCACCGCTGACGACGAGTGTGTGCCCGGTCATGAGCCAGAGACGGTCCAGATCCAGACGGGGGGGAACAACTCCCCTCGGGCGCTCTTTCAGGGGGCGCTTAAGCGGCTGAAACACCGCCAGCATCCGGTAGTAGTCCTTCTGCGTGAACGGTTCGAACTTGTGGTCATGACAGCGAGCGCAGCGAAGCGTCAGTCCCAGGAATGCAGTCGCCGTGACGCCCATAACGTCATCCAGCTGGTCGTAACGGTCAACCATTAGCTCGGGGGGCTCATCGTTCCATGTTCCTAGGCGCAGAAATGTGGTAGCGATCTGGGTTTTGGCGTTGGAACTTTCGATCTCGTCACCCGCGAGCTGCTCCGTCAGGAAGCGGTCGTACGGTTTGTCCCTGTTAAACGAATCGATCACATAGTCCCGGTATCGCGGCACTCACCTTCGTGTCACCCATAGGCATCGACTTGTCCACGATGCGCTGGTAAAAAAGACTCTCCACCGCCGAGCCTTTCACCAGCGCCGGACCCTTCGTGCCGCCTTGCAGCATGGATTCGGGAGTCCGCAGGTCGAGGTTGCCCATGCGGACGCTCTCCGCGTGACACTGAAAGCAGTATTTGGTCAGGATGGGCCGAACATCGCGTTTGAACTCAAGATGTGTCGCGCGGGCCTGACAGACAATCGATAGAAGCTGCACTAGAACGGCAACGCGGAGGAGAGTCATCAGATCAAGTATTACACTCGTTGCTTTCGTCGGAGCGCATAAGCTCAGGATCAACCGACCATTCTTTGGAAATCCCGGGGCCTGTGTAATTGATTAAACCGGAATTATCGATTTCAAGTTTCCCCGGCTCCAGAATCTATGCCCGGCCGTCCTGCCGCGCCAAGCTCAAATCTCCAGCGGCAGGGGTGCGAGCAATAGGGGGGAATCACTGTTAAAGTTCTGGTTGTAGACTCCTGATGCCCAGATCCGCGACAGCAAAAAACGCTCGCGGCGCTGATCTCCAACGTCAGTTTCTGGAGGATCGTGAAGAACGGCTATCTCACAACCATCTCCCTCTCTGACGAAGGCCGGTGGATGAAATGGTCTGTCGCCGTCGTCTGGCTCGCGAGCGGGTTGCTCGTCATGCATCCCTACTACAGGCAGGTCGGCTCGGGCTATCTCGCGCGCCTGGGCCTCCCTGGATGGGTGATGGGAATTGCGTGTCTTCTGGAAGTGATCCTTGCATTGCGGGTGGCGTTCGGTGCGGCGACCTCCTGGCTGTGGGCTGTGCAGACGTGCCTAATCGTTGCCTTCACGACGGTTCTCGCGCGGCTCGAGCCTATGCTCCTGCTTCATCCCTTCGGAGTGCTCTCCAAGAACGTCCCGCTTGTTGCTTTGATCGGAACCAGCTGGCTTCTCGAAAGAGAAGGATGGACGCCTCGCGCCATCTGGCTCCTTCGTGCGGGCATGGCAGCTGTTTGGATCACCGAGGGAATTTTCCCCAAGATTCTCTTCCAACAGCCCATGGAACTCGCGGTTGTAGCGCGTAGCGGCCTGGTGCCGGGCGATCCGGCCGCCTTCTTGCGTTTCATGGGCTTGTGTCAACTGGCGTCGGGGATCGTCGTGCTTGTCTTACGCGGCCGACCACTTCGATTCATTCTTCGGTGCCAGGTGATTGCCCTCCTCCTTTTGCCAATCCTTGTTTCCGTCCAGGACCCTCTCCTCTGGGTTCATCCGTTCGCACCTTTAGTCAAGAACATTCCCATCATCGCAGGGACGGCGATTCTGGTGCGCCGATGCTGACCCTGGCGGTGAAGGCGCTGCACGTGCTCTCGACCGTATTGTTCCTTGGTGCGGGTCTGATGACCGCGTATTACAAAGTCCGCAGTGCACTGGTGGGGACATCCTCGAGGGAGGAGGGTAGCGCGTGAGCCAGGTGGTTGTCTTTGGCGGTTATGGTGTCTTCGGTTCGCATGTGGCGTGCGAGCTCGCGCATCGTGGGATCGGCGTCGTCATCGCCGGCCGCGACTTGGAGAAAGCGGAATTTCTTGCGCACAAGCTGGGACCCACACATCGCGCTGTATTCGCCGACGTAACGGATGCCGAGTCCTGTCGAAGGGCACTGCGGGGGCGCATCGCCGCTGTGAACTGTGCGGGTCCGTTTTCGGGCTTCGGTTCGATTCTCCTGGAGATGTGCCTGGAGGTGGGCTGCCATTATGCAGACATCTCCGACGACCGCGCTCACGCTGGTTTGGTCCGCAGCCTTGACGGCCGGTTTAAGATTCGTGGCCTGAGCGCCGTCTACGGTTGCTCCGGTTTACCCGGTATCTCCGGAGCGCTCGCTTTGGTCGCGCAAGACGGCATGACGTCGGCGCCTGCGCGTGCCCGCGTGACCCTTTTCATCGGAAACGATGACCGAAAAGGGGCTGCGGCAATTCGTTTAGCCGTTCGGGCGCTGGGCCGGCGTATCGATGCCCCAGACGGGACCCTCCGAGGATTTCGGAATCGGGAAGTCGTAGACCTTCCGGCACCATTCGGTCAGCGTCCTGTCTACAGCTTTGAGAGTCCGGAATACGATCTCTTCCCGAGCCTGCTTGGGGTACGCACAGTCTCGGTCAAGGTAGGGTTCGGAGCCCCGATGGCATCCCGGACCTTTGCGCTTCTCGCATGCATCTCCTCGGGGTACGGCGACTGGCTGGCAAGGGCGCTTGAACGTCTTGGGCGCCTGCTCGCAGGATATGAACCTTCGGGTGGCGCGGCGGTAACCGACCTGTTTTGGGAGAGTGGCGTAGCTCGCCGGGCCGCGATCTACACTTCGAGCGGAGCTCAGTGGATGGCCGCGCTTCCATGCGTATTCTCAGTCTCCGCTCTTTTAGAGAACCAAGTTTTGCAGCGAGGAGCAATGACGGCATACGAGCTTCTCGGAGCCCAAAAGCTTCTCGAGGGTCTTCTGGCAGAGGGCTACCAGCGAGTGTATGCGGAAAGTTCGACAGGGAGTTCCACTACCGGCGAGCCTATACCTTTTGTTGGAAACGAGCGGGAAGGTCAATCATGAGGCTTGGCGTCATGGGAGAACAGGCTTCGTGGGGCGACACTTCGCGCATCGATCCGGGCTGGAACGTAGGAACATATTAGCTCCCAGCACGTATCAACAGGAACGGACCGATTTCCGCCTGCAGGCTTGTTCGATCAGATGCCCCGGTCGGCGAGAGGTGCGGGCCAGACTAGCGATCTTTGACCAACTCTACGCGACGATTGAGGGTACACCCCTGGTCAGTGTCGTTACTGGCTGCCGGGGCAAGGTAGCCCACGCCTTCGCTCCGCAGGCGATTTCGCGCAATACCATACTTTGCGATGAGTGCGTCCGCGACAGCTCGGGCCCGGCGCTGGGAAAGATCCATGTTGTAGTCGAAACGACCGGAATGATCGGTGTGCCCGACCACGATGAGCTTCAGCGACGACTGCGAGCCGAGGAGCTTGGCGATCTCATCCAGCGTCGCCTTGGACTCCGGCTTGATGCTCGCCCGGTCATGATCGAAATAGATACCGTAAAGCACTACCTTCCCCGCCGCTCCAATGTCGAGCTGCATCTTTTCGGCGTTGACCATCTGCATTTCCATGGTCTTGGTCTCGGCTGCGATCAGGCGCACCCGCTGTCCGTCACCGCCGCTGTGCGGACTGACCGGCACCGACAGACAAATCTCTCCGGCGCCCGAACTCTTCTTTGCAGATAGATAATAAATCTCATTGCCAATCGAGGTCTTATCGAGAATCTCCACCGGGTGCTTGTACTTGAAATCGTAGGGACGAATGTCGCCCGGTCCGCCCGAGAAGATCGATTCATAGCCCGCTTCACCGACTCTCGCCTGGAAATTTCGGAACACCTCAAGCGCCGACGTGCCCGGAGGCACACGGTATAGAATCCGAGTGATCTTGCCCTTGATCCTGAGGGCCGTCTTCTTAGCATCCCTGGCGGACCGCACCGGCCCCGTGGCCAGCACCGTTTTGCCGTAGTTCTCGACCTTGTAGGATTTGATGGCCGAATCTGCAAACCGGCCGATGTCCGGGTAGTCCGCACTGCCAGCAACATCTTCGGCTGCGCCGCTCGGCGAGACGACAGCCAGGCAAACTACCAGGAGAGTGAGGGGATGAATGATTGCACGCATCATTTGGTCCTGATTTTATGGGGGTTGCCGCTTCCGGCCCCTGTGAAATCCTACGTCGCCAGCCGATCCAAGTAATCGATCAGCTGCACCTGATGCTCCGGCAGCACCTCGATGAATTCCACCCCGATGAATTCCACATCGCCGCCATGTACGTGGTGGCGCACTACTGCCGTCATTTCCGTCTCCTCCGATCCGGCCAGCGAGAATCGCATCGTCACTAACGTGCCCACCTGCGGCAGCTCGATGCCCTTCACCAGCATGCCGAAACGCGATATATTCACCACCCGGAATTGCCGGGCATGGTCCCCGAATTCGCAACGGACTGGGATTTCGACCGAGAACTTCGGATGGCGCCGCTTTTCCATGAACCCTACCCGGACTCTCCTGCGAGCGAGCGAGAATGACTATCTTGATAACGTATACCACAACAAGAGAGTCCCTTACGTTGGGAAAATGATTCTTGCTCGGTATATGAAGCAGGCCTGACATGAAGTGGCTGGCCTGGCATTCTCAATGGTAGCGATACGTTCGCGAGCGGCCATGGTGCCATCGGGTTTTAAGGGATTCCGGCAAACATAAGGTTGCTAGAATGGCAGGCACCTAACTAACCGATCCGTTTCTGGCCACCTTTATCGGCGCATAAGGACTTATACACCTTCCACGCCGCCGCCGCCTTTTCGAGCGATACATCTTCTCCCGCCGAAACCATACTCGACGGACTATCCATCAAAATGTCGCGATGGGATTCAAAGGTGATCCGGTGCCGCCACGAATCGGCAGCGGAGCCGCCGTCAGCAGAAATTCCCACCGGTTTCGGGCGGCCGCCGCATCGGCAAGGGCTTCGAGATCCAGATTGTCGAACAAGTGGACTCCCAAGTAGATCAAGGCGAAATCGTGAACAGC
The DNA here is from genome assembly GCA_965197305.1 of Candidatus Acidiferrales bacterium. Taxonomy (GTDB): domain Bacteria; phylum Acidobacteriota; class Terriglobia; order Acidiferrales; family UBA7541; genus Palsa-189. The sequence goes on from CBDAMS010000005.1 coordinate 13,096, forward strand.
TGCCGTGAGAGGCGACGGGGACACATACTGCGGATGGTCGCTCCCCATGACCGCGACGTCGCGCTGTTTCAACCACGGGATCACCGAGGGATCGAGCCCGGCCGAGCGGCCGCCTTCTCTCCTGCCTCGGAGCCATGGCCCTTTGGCCTTCCGGCGGGCCCACACGCCCGTGCGCACGAACAGCACATCCCCGGACGACACTTTCACCCCTGCCTTCTGTTCCCACGCCTCGAGATCCTCCACGTAAATGGGCGTGCCGGGTTCGAGATACGGCACACCTTTCAGCCGCGGAATGTCGATCAGGATGCCGCGGGTGAAGATGCCATTCTTTACGTTGTGGATAGAGTTTTTCGAGTGTCCTTCCTTGAGCACCGTTTCCGGATCCGGCGTATAGCCGTTATAGAAGACTCCGTTCGCATTCATGTGGGCCAGCGAATCGAGGTGCGAATGGGCAATCCCGTGGTAATTGACCGCGATTCGGTCCTTCCCGATCGTCAGCATGGTGTGCTCATAGGGATACCAATTGTCAACAGCCTGAACGGTATCAACGTCCCCTGCGAGGGAGACCGAGAAGCCCTCCTTTACAAGAGCCGCCGCCTGCCTTCGCTTGGCCGGCGTAATCAAGTTCAAGGCTCCGATCTGGTCGTCCTGGCCCCATCGTCCCCAGTTCGTAAGCTCCGTCTTCCAGCGTTCGTATTCCGCCTCTGTGACAGTGCGGCCGGGGGGTGGCGTCGCGCTTTGGGAAGACAGCTTGCCCACTGCCAGCGCTCCAACCAGCAATACAAGCAGAAAAGTTCTCATCGTCCATCGTTCCGGTGACCAAATGGTAGGCCCGAGCGGGCTCGAACCGCAGACCTCTACCGTGTCAAGGTAGAACCAGTCAACAGCTTACAGGTATTCCCACTGAAAACATATCACTTAGCCGCCTGAGGTTTGCGGGAAAACTGCGGGATTCAGCGAATTCTGCGGGGATTGTGTGCGGGAAGGAAACTTTCAGGTGTGGCAGGGTTGGCTCCCTCCCCGTAACCCGACGCTCAATCGCCCAGAATGGACCCCTGCGCCCCTGTGATGGCTGAGATGCACTGGTTAAGCCTTCTTAGACTGACAATCGGCATTAGGGAAGCGTGGAGAGAAAGCGGGAGTCTCTGAGCAGGTCCCCCTGGGATCACCCCCGGTCCCCTGTTCACTTGTGCGTGGAGTGCAAAGGATTGCTCGATGTTATCAACAGGAAAATTCATCCGGCGCAGCAGTGACCTGCCGGCTTTCTTCGGACCACCGATTACTGGAGAACAGCGCCAGTCGGCATGGTTAAGTCGCTCTGGTGTTCTTCTTGGTCAGCGTGAGCCGGCATCGCCGGCGAGCGCCCACCGTCATCCGAGCCAGCACGGAGCTGCGCTTTGAACTCGGCTGGCGTCAGATAGCCAAGGCTGGAGTGCGGGCGCACGTCGTTGTAGTGCCGTCGCCATTGCTCGATCCCCACCTTCGCGTCCACGCGGTTCCGAAACCACTGCAGGCTCAGATACTCGTCGCGGAACTTCCCGTTGAACGATTCGTCGGTCGCATTCTGCCACGGCTTCCCCGGCTCGATGAGCGCGGTTTCGATCTGCGCCTGGAGCAGCCACCGGAGAATCGCACCCGCGACAAACTCGGGGCCGTTGTCGGACCGGAGGTAACGTGGGGCTCCGTGGAGGCTCACGAGCTGCGTGAGCACCTCGATAACGCACCCGGACCGAATGCCGCCGGCCACGTCGATCGCGAGTGACTCGCGGGTCCATTCGTCGACGACGGTGAGGCACTTGAGCGTCTGCCCATTCGCGCAGGTGTCGAACACGAAGTCCTACGCCCAGACGTGATTGACCGCAGTGGCGGGCGCCGGGCGGGGCCGGCTCAGGGCGACCCGGCGCCGCGGCCGCCGCCGAGGCACCTGCAACCCCGCCTGGCGCCAGAGGCGATGGGTCCGGTCCGTGCTCATCGTGTGCCCTTCGCGTTTTAGGAAAATCCGAATCCGGCGATAGCCGTACCGCGGATACTGCGCCGCCAGACGACGCATCGCGGCCAGCGCCGGGGCATCCCGGTCGACCAGCCGCGACTGGTAGCCCAGCGTGGACCGTGCGACGGAGAGCAAGGCGCACGCGCGGCGACCCGACAGACCGCGTGCACGTGCATACGCGACCTGCGGCCGGCGCACGCGTGCGCCTACCATTTTTTTCGGGTGATCTCCTTGAGCACGTCGATCTCCATATCTCGATCGGCCACCATCTTTTTCAGCCGGCCGTTCTCCTGCTCGAGCTGCCGCAGCCGCTTCACATCGGCGGGCTCCAACGTGCCGAAGTGTTTCCGCCAGGCGTAGAGCGTCTGGGCGCTGACGCCGTGCTTTTTCGCCACCTCCGGGACGGGCCGCTGATCGGCCTCGCGGAGGATCGTCACCATCTGCTCTTCGGTAAACCGGGTCTTCTTCATGGCTCCCTCGTTTCTCCGAGGGCGCCATTCTCTCAGGCTTCAGCTGGTCCGAAAATCGCCAGGCAGGTCACACGTCCGCGAGCTGTTCAAGGATGATCCGAATGTCACGGTGAACATCCATGCCGACTCTCCTCATGTGAGCGATCCTTCCCCTATCTCGGGAACCGACACCGAGAGCTACAGGACTATCGAGCGAACCGTGCGTGAAGTGTTCCCTGAAGCTGTGGTCACACCCTATCTGGTGATTGCCGCAACCGACTCCCGCCACTTTGGCCAGTTGGCGGACGGCATCTACCGCTTTGGCCCATTTGTTCTCGATCCACAGGATTTAAAACGTCCCCACGGTACAAACGAGCGTATTAGCGTCGAAGGCTTTGCCGATGTCGTTCGCTTTTACATCCGGTTGATTGAAAACATCAGTAGGTAGAAATGAAACCAAAGCCAGTTCCACACATACGGGGCACAACGATGACTGTGTTGTATTGGACCGTCGCCATTGCTTTCGTAGTCGTTGTCGCGTTTGTCATTGCCGTCGGTTGGTACGCAAGCGGGAAGGTCATCCACCCGCCCCATGACCCGCCGAAAGACCCTTCGGCGTTCAATCTGCCACTGGAGAGTGTTCACTTTCAAAGCCGTGATGGTCTAAGGCTGGCCAGGTGGTTCATTCCAGGCACTAACGGCGCAACTGTCATCTTGGCCCACGGCAGAGGCAGCGACCATAGCTACATGCTAACTGATGCCAATTACTTGTATCAGGACGGCTTCTCCGTCCTGCTGTTTTACTTTCGCTACCGGGGCAAGAGCGAGGGCGATGCGCAGACGCTCGGGGCCAAGGAAGCGTGGGACATCGAAAGCGCAATGGAGTATCTCAAGACCCGTCCCGGCGTAAACCCAGACCGCATCGGTGTGCAGGGGAATTCCATGGGCGCTGCAGCGGCCATTCTCGCGGTAGCGGAAACACCGGAGATAAAAGGCCTGATAGCTGAAATTCCCTTCAGCAGTATCAATGGCATCCTGAATCATACTTTCGAGAAGGAATTTGGCTTGCCTAGTTTCCCGTTCGCCTTGGTAACAAAGTGGATCAGTGAGTTCCGGCTGGGCATTGATCTTGACAGCGTGTCACCCGTAGAAGTCATCGGCAAGATCAGCCCACGCTCTGTCTTCCTCATAGATGACAACGAGGACGACATGTTTCCGTCCAACTCAGTGGAAGTGCTTTATAAGGCGGCAAAGGAACCCAAGTTATTGTGGCAGGTGCCAGGGGCTCCGCACGGCAAAGGTTAGCAGACGGCCCCTGAAGAGTACGAGCGTCGCGTGCTGGCCTTCTGGCGACAGACCTTCGGGATTGCACATCCAGAGTTACCAAGCGATAGCAAAATGAAAACGAACGCTTCAGCAGAACGCTCCAATCAAGCATCGGCTTCGGCGGGCCACCCAACACCTTCGCTGGTCTTCCTTCACGGTTTCAAAGGGAGCACCCTATTGGAACCCAATGGCAACCGGCGTTGGCTCACCTGTTGGGAGGCGCCCGGATTCATCTCCCCTGACTTGAGCTTGCCTTTGCATTGGAACGGTGACGTTCAGCAGCGCGATAATCTGGTCGCGGGAGCGCCGCTGCGCACCGTGTGCGGACGAGACATTTACGCCTCGTTCCTGGATTGGGCCGAGCAGTCCCGGCTCCCCTTTTATCCATTCGCGTACGACTGGCGTCGGGATAATCTAGAAAATACTCAAAAGTTCGTAGAGTTTCTGGAGACAATCAGCGAGCAGAACGGTGATGCCAAGGTTCAGGTCGTGGCCCATAGCATGGGTGGCCTTATCAGCTTTGCTGCGCTGAACCGGCGTCCGGATCTGTTTCACAGCATACTGTTCGCTGGTGTGCCGTTCGGCCACTGCATCAGTTTCTTGGAGGACATTCACGCCGGCACGGCAATCGGCCTAAACAGACGCATCCTGAGCCCGAAGGTGTTGTTTACGTTCCCCTCTCGATACTCCTTTTTTCCCCTGGACGCAACGCATTCAGGCCTCGTGGAACCGAATGGGAACCGCATCACACACGACTGGTACTTCGCAGACGACTGGGAGCGTCACAAGCTGGGAATCTTCAGCACCGTTGAGCCGTCTCAGGTGCCCGAGGAACAGCGGGTTCACTTCCGCAACGCACTCCGACGTGCGCGTGAGTTCAGGCGCCTGCTTGTGTGCAAGAAAGAGGAGTCATTTAAGTATTCGCCAATCGCGGTGTTGGCCAGCGACACACGTCCGACTTTGTCTACCGTTATACGGCATGGGCCTCGTGCCGTGAGAGGGTGAGATTTCCAGACAGCTCCTCGGGAACCCGGCGATGGCCGTGTCGAATTTGCGAAGGCTATGCCGCCTGAAGGAGTGCCGTACACGGTGCACAAGACACTACGCAAGCATGGAGAGCTATTGAAAGATACCGAGCAGGTTTCGGCGATCCTGGCGCAGTTGCGTGAGGCGACCAACTAAGCCAATGAAATTACCTTCGCGAAGGACTGTTTTGAGAGCAATTGTGCCAACCGCAGCCGTCGTTTTCACACTCTTGATAGCCAGCTGGGTTCTGGTGACTCAGCCTCTATTCTTGAGCGTGGAGAGAACAACCACCATGGACATAAACCCTGCCCGGCTAGAGCGTCATGTGCGCATGCTGTCCGAGACGTTCAGGCCACGGGATTGGAAGCACCCTGGAAATCTAGAGTGCGCTGCAAACTACATCCACAAAGAGTTTGAACAGGCCAGAGGGGTAGTGTCGGAACAGCCTTACGAGATGTGCGGAAGGACGTATCGCAATGTAATCGCGGCATTCGGGCCGGACACGACGGAAAGGATCGTAGTCGGGGCGCACTATGACGCATTCGGCAAGTTTCCTGCTGCGGATGACAACGCAACTGGAGTCGCTGGGCTAATCGAACTTGCAAACCTACTGGAGGACGAATCTCTACCGATGCGCGTGGAACTGGTGGCGTTCACCTTAGAGGAGCCGAAGACCTTGAATGGACCTGCGCTATTCCGCAGCGAATACGGCGGAAGCGCTGTCCATGCCGCATCCCTCGAGGGGCAGGGGGCCTCGGTTCGCATCATGTTTTCTCTGGAAATGCTCGGCTACTTTAGTGATGAGGAAGATAGCCAGAGCTACCCGAACCCCATTCTGCGATGGCTCTACCCCTCTCAGGGGAACTTCATCCTTGTTGTTGGAAAGCTCGGTCAGGGATGGGCCGTTCGCCGTGTCAAGAAAGCCATGCGGCGAGCTGCGCCGCTTCCGGTCTACTCGATCAATGCCCCCGCATTTGTCGAAGGAATCGATTGGTCCGACCACTACAATTATTGGAAGGCAGGATACACGGCAGTGATGATCACCGACACTGCGTCCAACCGGAATATGAACTACCACACCGAATGCGACACGCCGGATCGTCTGGACTACAACCGGATGGCAATGGTCGTTCAGGGCGTCCACGCTGCGGTGCCTGCATTCGCCCAGTAAAACGTTAGGAGGTTGTGGTCATGGACAGCACTAAGTCGCACGAAAGTCAGATACTGCGAATCTCATCTGACGAATATCAACACCGTCTGGAGGCCCTGCAAGCTAGTGTCCACGAAGCAGGGCTCGACCTCTTCATTGTCTCAGCGTTCGACAGCATCTACTACCTGACCGGTGCTGGATTCGAGCCGCTGGAGCGCCCGTTCTTTCTCTTGATTCGTCCCCAACACGCCCCAATCCTTTTGGTACCCAAGCTCGACCACGAGCACATGAAGAAGGCCCGCAACATCAAGGATAAGGAGCAAGACATTCAAACCTATTGGGAGTATCCGTCCCCCCCTGGCCGTGGGTGGCCGGAAAGGCTCCACGAGCTTATCGGTAGTGCCAAGCAGATCGGAGTCGAGCCCACGCTTCGCCAGGAGATTGCAGCAGAGCTGAAGGGCTACACACATCGCATCGAGCCGCTGGTCGAACGGTTGCGCCTGATCAAATCCAAGACCGAGATCGCGATGATCCGACGCTCGGCCGGCTACGCGGACCTGGGGGTTCAGTGTCTCCTGGCGGCTTCCTACTACGGCTCCACCGTTGCCGAGGGCTTTGCCCAAACCCGCGTCGTTACCTTGCGGACCATCCGTGAGGTCGATGATTGGGATCCGCTGACGACGAAAGTGTTGATGGCGACGTGGGCAGCCCCTCGCAGCGCGGAACCGCATTCGGTCCCCGACTTGTGCGATCGGCTTTGCCGAGGGCCGCATGTAGCCTTAGTGCTCACCCGCGTCAACGGCTATGCGGCAGAGTGTGAGCGGACCTACTTCACCGCTCCGCCATCCCCGGAAATCAGGAAGGCGTTCGAGGTGATGAGACAAGCTCGCCGTATCGCCTTCGACAAGGTGCGTCCCGGCGTTGCCTGCAGCGAACTGGACTGTGCCGTCAACGATTTCCTTAAACAGGAAAGCTACAGTGGCGAGGAGGTCCGGCTGCACCGAACCGGCCACGGGTTTGGCCTGGGAAATCACGAGGCTCCCTGGGTCGCGGACGGCAGCCCCGATATTCTCGCCGAGAATATGGTGATCAGCATTGAGCCGGGGATATACATGAAGGGAATCGGCGGCCTCCGTCATTCC
>CBDAMS010000006.1:0-28762 GCA_965197305.1 Candidatus Acidiferrales bacterium
TGTAACTGTCGATTTCTAGTTTTAGTTGCCAACAGTCCGATACGATTGACCTGCCTGATTTTTTAGTCCAGGAACAGTGAGAGGGTTTTTATATCACAGCCATGGGCTGTGAAGATGGATTTGCTCCCCAGTGGCTACAGGCCGCCGGGGCAGGCGGCCTGTAGCCGAGCGCCGAGTGCGGCCTCTTAGTGTTGTATTCCACGCGCCACATTTCGATCACCACCTGCGCCTCTTTCAGCGAGTAGAAAATCTCTCCATTCAGGCATTCATCCCGCAGCTTCCCGTTGAAACTCTCACAGTACCCGTTCTCCCAGGGACTGCCCGGTTCGATGTACAGCGTTTCTGTCCCCACACTCGCCAGCCACTTCCGCAGTTTCTTCGATACGAATTCCGGGCCATTATCGGAACGAATATGCTCCGGAATTCCCCGCCACAGCATCACGTCGGCCAGCGCCTCAATCACCTCATAACTCCCCAACCGTCGTGCCACCCGGATCGCCAGGCACTCCCGCGTGTATTCATCCATCAGCGTCAGCATCCGCAACGTTCTCCCGTCGTGCGTCTTCCCGCTTACGAAGTCATAGCTCCACACATGATTGGCTCGCTCCGGCCTCAGCCGAAGGCACGACTGTACGCGCCGGAGAGAAACTAGGCCAGGAACGCCGCGAGAGCGGCGGACCCTGGCGGAGCAAAAACAGACCGCCGGAAATCTGTCTCAGGAAACGGTCCCAGGAGGAGCGTTTCGTGGGATACCGGAGGGATGTACACAGTGGAGCTATATGCACGCGTTCGGCGAGAGGTTGATGTTGAGGGGAAGAGCGAACGGCAGGTAGCCCGGGAGTATGGGCTGGCGCGGGAAACCGTTCGGAAGATGTTGCGGTATTCGGCGCCGCCGGGCTACCGGCGGCAGCAGCCGGCCAAGCGGCCGAAGCTGGATCCGTGGGTGGGAGTGATTGAGGCGATCTTGGAGGAAGATCGGAGACGGCCCCGGAAACAGCGCCACACAGCAAAAAGAATCCATCAACGATTGCGAGAGGAGCAGGGCTTTGGTGGTGGGTACACCATCGTGAAGGATTACGTGCGTCTGCGGAGGCTGAGCCAAAGGGAGATGTTCGTACCGCTGGTGCACCCTGCGGGAGACGCCCAGGCAGACTTCGGGGAAGCGTTGGTGGTGATCGGCGGAGAGGAGCAGAAGGCACACTATCTGGTGATCGATCTGCCGCAGTCGGACGACTGTTTCGTGATGGCATTCCCGGCCGAAACGACGGAAGCGTTTCTGGAGGGGCACAATCAGGCGTTTGCATACTTCGGCGGAGTGCCGCGGACCATTCTGTACGACAACACGAAGCTGGCGGTGGTGCGGATCCTGGGAGACGGGACGCGGAAGAAGACGCAGGCGTTTTCTGAGTTGCAGAGCCACTACCTGTTCCAGGAGCGGTTTGGGAGGCCCAGCAAGGGAAACGACAAGGGGAAGGTGGAGGGACTGGTCGGATATGCACGACGGAACTTCCTGGTGCCGGTGCCGCGGTGCGCGAGCTGGGAAGAGCTGAACACACACTTGCGGGAACAGTGCCGGAAGAGGCGCCAGCAGCGGTTGCGAGGGCACGAGCAGACCATCGGAGAGCGGTTCGAGAAGGACCGGACAGCGCTGTTGCCGCTGCCAGCGACGCCGTACGAAGCCTGCGACAAACGAACAGGGCGAGTGAGTTCTCTCTCTCTGGTGCGGTATCGCGGCAACGATTATTCGGCACCGGTGTGCTGGGGGCACCGCGAGGTTCTGGTCAAAGGCTACGTCCACGAGGTGGTGATCTCGTGCGGCGCGGAAGTGATTGCGCGGCACTCCAGAAGCTATGAGCGGGAGGACATGATTTTCGACCCGCTGCACTATCTGGCGCTGCTGGAGCAGAAGACGAATGCGCTCGATCAGGCGGCGCCGCTGGTGGGCTGGGAGTTGCCGGAAGAGTTCACCGAACTGCGCCGACTGCTGGAAGCACGGCTGTCGAAACGAGGTAAACGGGAGTACGTGCAGGTGCTGCGGCTGCTGGAGACCTTCTCGATGGCGGAGGTCACCAAAGCGGTGGAAGATGCACTGCGGCTGAGAGCGATCTCCTTCGATGCGGTGAAACATCTTTTACTGTGCCGGATCGAGCAACGGCCGCCGCGGCTGGATCTGCAGAACTATCCGTACCTGCCGATGGCACAGGTGGCCACCACGGCGGCCGCCGACTACCTGGCGCTACTGACTCCCGTGCAGGAAGGAGTCCTCTGATGGAGACTCCTCAAGTTTTGTGGGGCATCACCTGAAGGCGCTAAGACTGCCGACCTTCCTGCGCGAGTACGACAAGGTGGCGCAGCAGTGCGCCGCCGAAGGGGTGGACTATCCCCGCTACTTGCTGCGGTTGTCGGAGCAAGAACTGCTGGACCGGGAGCGGCGGGCGACGGAGCGGCGCATTCAGCAGGCGCGGTTCCGGGTCGTGAAGAGCCTGGACAGTTTCGACTTTCTGGCGATTCCGTCGCTGAACAAAGCGCTGGTTCTGGAGCTGGCCCGCAGTGAGTTCATCGACCGCAAGGAGAACGTGCTGGCCTTGGGAAACTCGGGCACAGGCAAGACGCACATCGCCCTGGCGCTGGGACTGGCGGCCTGTCAGAAGGGCTACCGGGTGCGGTTCACCACCGCGGCGGCGCTGGTGCATGAACTGATGGAGGCCAAGGACGAGAAACGGCTGCTGCGCTTACAGAAACTGCTGGCCAGTTACGAACTGCTGATCATCGATGAACTGGGGTTTGTCCCGCTGTCGAAAACGGGGGCCGAGATGCTGTTCGAGATCTTCAATCTCCGTTACGAGCGCGGCGCCACCCTAGTCACCAGCAACCTGCCCTTCCACGAATGGACCGAGGTGCTGGGCTCGGAGCGCCTCACCGGTGCCCTGTTGGACCGGCTCACCCATCACGTCCACATCCTGGAGATGAACGGGGAAAGCTACCGGCTGAAAGAGAGCAAACGAAAGCGGTCAGCGAAGCCTGCCAGCCGATAACGATTCCACCCTAACCCTCCCCACACGTCGCCACGATCGGGCTGGGGTGGCTTCCGCTCCGGCCTAACCGCGCCGCCTGAACGGAGGCGCAGGCCTCCGCTCCAGCCACCCCAGCCCGATCCAGCAAATCAACCCCTTCCCTCACCGGGAGTGATCTATTTTTCCTCCGCCCCTCTGGCCTAGTTTTTCTCCGCCCTTGACACACGACCCGTCGTTCAGCCACAGCCGCCCTCGGGGCCGCTGTTTCTGTGGTACTTTCAACCCCTCGCGTCGCCAGATGCGCTGCACCCGATCCTTACCCACCTGCCAGCCAGCACCTTGCAGCAGCGCTGTAATCCGCCGGTAGCCATAGCGCCCATATTCACTGGCCAGCGCAACCATCGCTTCGGTCAGCGCATCTTCGTCGATCCTCTGGATCGCGGCGTAGCGTTGTGTCCTTCGCCACTGCCCCAGCAGCCGACAGGCATGCCGCTCACTTACTTCGTACTTCTCTCGCGCATGCTCCACCGCACAACGTCGCCGCTCAGGGCTCAGAAGTTTCCTGCCCTGGATTGGGTAATTTAGACACTGAGGTTGGGAATTAACTACCCTGGTGTCATATGAACAAAAAACATCATCGTATTGCAGCCAACGTAAAAGCCGATATCCTACGCCGCGTCAAGGAAGAGGGCATCTCGGTGGCCCAGGCCGCCAAGGATCACGGTATTTCTGAAGGGACCATCTATGGTTGGATGGTAAAGGGAGCAACCGGTGCCCCGTCCTGGGCGGAGTTCTCCCGACTTCAGAAGCAGAACAGAGAACTCCTGGAACTCGTGGGCGAGATCACGCTCAAGCTCTCCATGACTCAAAAAAACAATTGAGCGAAGGAAGAAACAAATCAGCGCTTGCCCGAGCCCTTGGCATATCCCGCGCGAGCCTGTATTACGTCCCAAGAATGAAGGAGAAGGACTGGCGCCTCAAGGTCCGCCTGGAAGAAGAGCTGCAGATCCATCCCTCCTACGGCTCCCGGCGAATTGCTACGGCACTGGGACTCTGCCGCCAGCGGGCGCAGAGGGTCATGCATCTGTTTGGCATCAAGCCCTACCGCAGGAGAGGCAGAAAATGGAGAAAACCCAAGGTTTCCCGGACCTATCCCAACCTCCTGCTCGCGGTCATGCCCGCATATGCAAACCACATCTGGGCAGCAGACTTCACCGAGTTCGTGCAGCACGGAAAGAAGGTCTATGTGGCGACCGTGATCGATCTCTACACTCGCCGGATCCTGGGAATCCAAATTGCGGTGAGAAAGGGAGCCGCGCTCACCATTCAGGCGCTTTCCAACGCCCTGCTCCATCATCCGCGCCCGGGTCTATTCCACTCCGACAACGGGAGGGAGTATGACGCGATGGCGTTCACTGAAATCCTTGATGGATGCGGCATCGTGATTTCACGGAGCCGCCCGGGGTGCCCTTGGGAGAACGGATACCAGGAATCGTTCTACGACAAATTCAAGGTTGACCTGGGAGATCCGAACCGCTTCAAAACACTGGGGGAGCTAGTGGCGGAGATCTACCGCACCCTGTGGGACTACAACAACACGCGGATTCACTCCGCGCTCAACATGCCGCCTGTGGTATTCGCCAAACGGTATGCGTTAGTCACGTAAAAAACTCTCGGAATCAGTGTCTAAAGAAATCAGTCCTTGACACTCTCCTTTACATTTACAATGTTGGCGGAACGTGGCCCCATCCGTCCGTAAGTGCCCCAGAGATAAGGATGTCCCTTACTTTGACAAGCATTTCCCGGCTATGCGACCAATCGACTTCCTTGCGATGTTGTAATTGACCAAGAACGATTGCAGGATGGACGCCAATTCTCGCAGAGAAGTTCTTAATCTTTTGTTTTGAGTATAGTGGTCCGAATCTGCCAATGAATATCTCAAGTTCATTCTGTTCCACCAGAAAGGTCTGCGCGAATAAGTCTGCCTTCTTCTCAATATCTGATTTTTCCTCAAACGGGATGGCGTGTTCCCCAACAAGGTCAACATCTAGAATCGGCTGTCCTCCCAATGCATCTCGATTCGCAACATGCCCTAGTTCGTGCAGTAGAACAAACCAAAAGTGATCCAGGCGGTCGTACCGCATTGACAAAACCACCACGGGGGAATGCTCATCAAGCCAAAAGGTAGCGCCGTCGATCTTGCCTTTCGTGAGTCCTTCGATAAGGACTAGCCGAATGCCGGCCTGGGCAAGAACCTTAGGCCCCTCTCTAATATCCTCGGCATTCTTGCGAAGGTCTCTTAGGTTTGAGAGTGCTTCGGATAGGGACTTCTCTGAATACCTTGCTGCGCGGATGCCCTTAGCAAGTTTCTTGGCCCGATGAACCCAAGCAACCTGTGCGGGGTTCGCCTTTGCAGTGGACCTCTTGGTGGCATAGACCAGCTTCGATGGCTCATCAATGGTCTTCATTGCTAGAAAACTCAGCAGTCTTTCCTCCAACAAGTCGAGGTCTTTCGTTGCTTCAATCCAACCCCGCTTGACAAGCTCATTAACCGGAGCCAGTGCATATAGTTTTGCCTTGCGGGTGATCTTCTCGTCGGCATGGGTCTCTGTCCACAATTGGTAAGAAGTCTCAAGATTCATCCAAAACTGCGCGGTTGTACCAAAGGCCGCCGCGAGGCTCGAAGCGATCTCCGTAGAGATCGCACGCTTGCCCTTGATGATGTTGCTGATGACGGGAGCTGGAATGCCAGTAATCTCCGCGAGTACGTCCTGGGTCCAATCGCGAGCCTCAAGTTCATCCTTGATGAACTCGCCGGGAGGGAACGCTTCTGCTACATCTCGCATGTCCAGCATTGTCGTTGCCCTCCTTCCCCTAGTGGTAGTCTTCAATTCCTACAACGGCCAACTTCTTATTGCTCCCCTTCCCCTCGATTTCGATAATCAAGCGCCACTGGTCGTTGAGTCTCATTGAGTGTTGGTGTTCCCTTTCTCCTTTGAGTTTTTCAAAATGAGCACCTTTGCGTTCTCGAAGGTCACGCTCGTCAACCGCATTCCGAATAGCCCACATCTGCTTGCGGAACGCCCTAATAATCGCCCTCCCAAAACCGGCGGTGTATCTGGCGTCCCGTTCAAGCCTTTCGAGGGATTCATCTCTGTGTGAAACCTCGAACGCCATGTGACTACGGGAAGTATAGGGAATTCCGGCAGGTATGTCAAGTAATACTTTGCAGTATTATATAATATTGCAAGAACACATGTTACATAACATGACCGGCTCAAGCATAATATTTCCACTATGAATCGGCTTACCAAAGAACAGCGAACCAAGATCATTGCGGCCTTGGTGGAAGGCAATTCGGTACGCGCCACGGCTCGCATGTGCGACGTTGCGTTTAATACCGTGCTGAAGCTCGTTCCGGAGATCGGCTCCACATGCGCCGAATATCACGCGCGCACCGTTCGCAATCTCACGTCTAAACGAATCCAGTGCGATGAAATCTGGTCTTTCTGCTACGCGAAGGCAAAGAACGCGCTCGCTGATAAGCAAGGCCAGCCTGGAGACGGCGACGTTTGGACGTGGGTAGCCATTGACCCCGAAACGAAGCTGGTTGTTACGTGGTGCGTGGGAAGCCGTGGTGCGAGCACGGCCAACGCCTTCATGCACGATCTAGCGGCACGGCTCGCCAATCGCGTACAGCTAACGACAGACGGCCATCGTGTGTATCTTGAAGCCGTGGAAAGTGCATTTGGTTCCAGCATTGATTACTCGATGTTGATCAAACTATATGGAAATGATTCGGAGCCGGATACAAAGTATAGTCCGGGCGAGTGCATCGACTGTCAAACGGTCGCTATTATGAGCCGCCCCAATTCTCGCCATGTGAGCACAAGCCATGTGGAGCGCCAAAACCTGACCATACGGATGAGTATGCGGCGATTCACGCGGCTTACGAATGCCTTCTCCAAGAAGCTAGAGAATCACATCGCTGCGATAGCCCTTCACTACATGTATTACAATTTCTGCCGGATTCACAAGAGCGTGCGGATTACACCAGCAATGGCGGCTGGAATCTCAGATCATGTGTGGGACGTAGAGGAACTAGCGGCGCTCTTGGAACCAAAATGAGTCACACGTCTGCTGGTCCTGCCTGACAGACAAGTCCTTGTAGGGCCAAAATCGAGCCAGAATTGCCGTGCCGCTGAGGGATAGGTATGGCATCTGAAATTAGAGCTTGCAGAAGCTGGATATCCAGGCTGGATATCCAGAAATGAGGAGCATTCAAATGAAATATCATTTCACCAGCTACGGTGTGGTGGCAATGGTCGTGGTGGGGGTGTTGTTCCTATTCGTCTCCATGCCTGCTGCCCAGGAAAAGGCGCCAGTTGCGAGTGCGGATAACGCAAATGAGAAGTGGTGCATCGGCTGCTCGGTCGATGGCAAGACAACCCCGCGAACACCAGACGGACATCCGGACCTGAGTGGATTCTGGAACCGCCCGCTGGAAACATCTACTGACGTAACACTGAAAGCCGGCGACGGGTCGATCTACTATGACCACTTTGGGACCGCGGTTGACGACCTGGGAAGGTGGAACTCGGATCTACAGGGGCCAGCTTTTTCAGAGTACGCGGATACCGGCGGCTTCCGGACATCGACAGCGGACCCTGCCAGACAACCACCTTACAAGCCTGAATACCGGGCAAGGGTCGAGGAGATTGTCAGGGAGACCTATGGCGCCACCACAGCGTTGGATCCCATGATGGATTGTAAGCCCCTGGGCGTTCCACGCGGAGCGACGGGCATAATGCATATCGTTCAGTCGCCCACAGCAATCGCAATTCTCTACGAGAAGAATCCAGGTACCACCTTTCGCCTCATATACACCGATGGGCGTCCGCATCCGGAAGGTCTGGATACCTCGCATATGGGGCATTCGATTGGCCACTGGGAGGGGGATACGCTGGTGGTTGACGTAGCCGGCCTCAATGACGAAACGTGGCTTGGCGGAGGCCATGGTGGTCCACGATATGCGGCGATGCACAGCGACCAAGAGCATGTGATCGAACGCTGGACCCGGGAAGGGGACGTGATTACCTACGAAGCCACGGTGGAGGATCCAGTTATGTTCACCAAGCCGTGGGTGATTAGACCTCGACGCATAAGCCTTTCCACGGGAGGAAACGACTACCTCATGCCTGCAATGTGCTCGGCGTTCGATGCCACTTCCGGCGTCCCTCGGAAGGCGCGTATGATTAAGCCATCTGAAGAGGATAGCTACATCTGTAACCATTGCAATCCGAACGATGCAAAGTGGCAGAAAGCTGCCGCTCCTGCAGAAAAGGGTTCCGGTACCTACTAGCAGTATCTTTTTTGCAGCAAGGTTTGTATCAAGTTTGTATCAGGGCACCCGCCTGCGGCAGTTTTTCGCTGCCGGAGGCGGCTGTCGTCTGCTAGAGCTTCCCCTCGACATTTCCGTGTCACTTGGCGCCCTGCCAGCGCTTGGACCGTCCACCATCGGAGAAAGCTCTTCTCCTCTGCCGGACGCAAACACACTGGTTCACGCCAACGCACCCGTGCAATTGCGATCGTTTCGCTCCGGATGGAGTATTGGCGAGGAACAGGAGGAACCCTAGGCCGCCGTCTCGGTCTTGCGGCTGGTCTCGTAGGCCAGAGTCTCGCCCTCGGACTGGGCGATGACTGCGGCACCGATGCTGTCGCTCGTGACGTTCACCATGGTGCGGTACATGTCGAGCGGGCGATCGACGGCGAGCATCAAGCCCACCAGTGCGTACGCCGCCGGGGTGCTGAGCCCCACCGCCTCCAGGACGATGAAGATCATCACCAGGCCGGCGGAGGGAATGCCCGCAGTGCCGATGGAGGCGAGGAGCGCCGTGATCACGACCACCACCTGCTGAGTCAAGCTTAGGTCCACCCCGAGGGCTTGGGCAATGAACAGGGCCCCGGCGCACTCGTAGAGGGCCGTGCCGTCCATGTTGATCGTCGCCCCCATGGGGAGAACGAAGCTGGTCACCCTGTTCGATACGCCTGCGTTTTTCCCAATGCAGGTCATGGTCACCGGCAGCGTGACGGACGAGGAGCTGGTGGAGAAAGCCATCGCCATGGCAGAACCCATGGCTCGGTAGTGAGCTGCCGGACTGATGCGGGTGAACAGGTAGAAGATCGCGGGCAGGACCACCAGGATGTGAACGGTGAGGCCGAGCGCGATGGTGATCATGTACTTGCCCACCTGCTCGATCACGCCAAAGCCCATGTTGCCCACAGCGGTGACGATGAGCCCGAAGACGCCGATCGGAAGGACCCGGATCACCACGCCCGTCAGCTTCATCATCGCCTCGAAAGCGGAAGCGAAGAAATCCCTGAGCATGGTCCCGGTTCTGCCGTGCATGGTGCCAATCGTGGCACCGAAGCAAATGCAGAAGAAGATCAAACCCAGCATGTCCATGGAGGCAGCCGCCTCGACCGGATTGAGCGGGATCATTCGAATGATGATCTCGGCGAGGGAGCCGGGCGCCTCGAGGTCCTCCGGCCGGATCTGCTCCACACTCGGAACCTCGAGACCAGCGCCAGGCCGGATGAGATTGCAAAGGGTGAGCCCCACCAGGATGGCCGCCAGGCTGGTCATCGCGTAGTAGACGATAGTCTTGAGGCCGAGGCGACCGAGGCTCCGAGCGTCCCCGATGGAGGCCACCCCGCTCACGATCGAGGTGAAGATCAGCGGCACGATGATCATGCGCATCAAACGCATGAAGATCTCGCCCAGGACCACCACGAACGGAACCGCACCGAAGAGCGCGGCAAACACCGCACCCAGGGCCATCGCGATCAACACCTGCCAGTGCAGCTGCAATTTCACTTCCCCACCTCGCCGGGGCTTGCGCTACCTGAGCTGCCCTCGCTCTGGAGGCAGTACCTTCGTGAGACTTTGCTTGGCCTTCTCGCGTGAGACATTGCTTGGCCTTCTCGAAAGACCGGCTGAAGAGCATTTCACTTCACCAGGCTTCACCATATGATAGACGCCATTGGCCTCCTGGCAGGTGAGATTCTTCGCATCGTCCGAGCTCTTTCGCTCTTCCGCGCTTCCGCTCTTCCGCGCTTCCGCGCTCGTCGCAAACTCCTTCTTTAAAAAAAACCTCGCTCTTCACCAGCAACTCGGCCAGCAACTCGTGGCGCTGCAAGGAAGGCATCCCAGACCAAGGCTGGCGGCGTTCGATAGGCTCTTTTGGGTCTTGGCGCGGAGATTCTGGTCCGGATGGAGTATTGGCGAGGGACAACCCGACATGCCACACGCCGCTTCACGAAGGCGGCGCGCATACCGCAGTACCGATTCGCTGGCCCACCCCTACGGTCTTTTTGTTTTCGACGGTTTTCTTTTCCGACGGTCCCGTATCAGTTTCTAAAGCTCGGGATCTGCGATCCACACTGCCGCGCGTGCACTACCTGCCCGTACACATCGGCGGGCACGGACGGCCCCTTGCGGGTGCAATGCTGCCGAAAAGCCTTCTCAAGCTCTCCGGCAATCTCATCAGACCTCATGCGCTCGATGTGCCGACGCTCCAGCGCGTAGACCGGCGCGCCGTCCTTGAATAGGGCGAGGGACGGCGACGATGGCGCAACCTCCGGCATGCGCTCGCGCGCGCGTTGGGTCGCCTCCATATCGACTCCCGCAAAAACCGTGGTCAAGTGATCTGGGATGACGGTGGCCTGCAACGCCTGGGTGATCCCAGGCCGGGCGCTTCCGGCCGCACAGCCGCAGATGGAGTTTACAACGATGAGCGTGATTCCAGGCTTGCCAAGAGCCTCATCAACATCGACAGCGGTCTTAAGCGGTGTGACACCACATTGCGCCAGCTCCTCCCACATCGGCCGCACTGCTTCCGGATCATATAAAGGCTGCATACGAATCTCCCTCCATTTTGGTTTCTGCACTCTCTCGGGCGCGCGGGCTGAAACAGCGTCGAACCCGCCGCCATCACAAGACCCTATCGAGTATGACCATTCGGTCAGCGTTGAGATACTGCATATCGGGGAACTGCGCGTTCACGGGGCTCAACGGGCTTCCGGCAGCCTTGAGATGCAATCCCACCGCCGCACGCGTCAATCGTTTCCTTCAAGAGCTGTTCCTTCAAGGGCTGTTCCTTCAAAAGTATTTCCCCGACAACTTCGATGGGTATCAAAATCAGCTTCGAATGCTCCACTTCGAGGAGCATGGTCGGGCTCCTGTCACAGATCGAAAAGCTTGAGAGGGACAAGGCTAGCGGGCGCGTGCAGGCTTGGCTTCCAGGACCGCAAACAACTTGTCGCAGAGGCCGTCGAAGCGCTTTGGAAGCCACGGGCTCTCGGACACACCCTTGAGGGCCTCTAAAACACTGAAGCCGACCTTTCGGTCGGCTTCTCTCCCTACCCACCAAGGGGTAGGGGGGGTGCACTCACTATTATAATCGGCTTGTGAGCTATGTCAATCGGGCGAAAGGGGTGTGCGAAAATTGGCGCTCGTTAACGTCTATATCGATGGCTTCAACCTCTACTACGGTGCGCTGAAAGGAACGCCCTACAAGTGGCTGGATCTCTTGAAATTGTGCCGCGCTCTTCTGCCTGCTGACTCCATTCAATCCATCAGATACTTTACAGCTAGAGTGAGTGCTCTACCTGCAAATCCGACAGCCGCTCACGATCAGGGCTTGTACATACGGGCGCTTAAGACAATACCAAATCTAACCATCAAGTACGGTCACTTCCTCACGCACTCAGTCCGAATGCATCTCTCAAATGTTACACCTCCCAAAGCTGTCTGGGTGGATAAGACCGAGGAAAAGGGTTCCGATGTCAACCTCGCAGCCCATCTACTACTCGACGCCTTCCTGAAACGGTTTGAACTTGCCGTCATTATCTCAAACGATTCTGACCTTGCTGAGCCTCTCCGAATCGTCACCCAGGAGTTGAAGCTGCAGGTATCAATCATCAATCCACACCAGCATCACAGCAAGGTATTGCAGCAATACGCCACCTTCGTGAAGAGAATCCGGCAGAATGTTTTGATCCAAAGGAAGCTTCTCGAAGCCAGCGAGTTGGTGAGCCCTTTTTCTGCTGTACCGATCGGGGTTCGCATTTGCGAGGCAGACATGCAGGATAGCCTTGTGCCAACACGCCTTCTCGAAACATCCTAGTGTCTTTCCGTCAGCTTCCAGAGGAGGGGACTTCCCGGGCGGACACAACTTTCAATTCCAGTATCCCGACGAGCTGGTCGCAGAGGCCGTCGAAGCTGCCATTCGAGAGAACCAGCACGACGTCGCCCTCGCGGAGTTCGCCGGCAAGAAATTCGGCAATTTCCGCCGCCGAGTTGAACGCCGCGCCGGGACGTCCCAGCTTGCGCACGCGGGCCACGACGCGCTCTGGCGAGAGCCGCTCGGCGTCGGAGAGCAAATGCGGGCGATTGACGGGGCCGAGGATGGCGCCATCGGCCGTGGCCAAAGCGTCCGCGAGCGCCTCCTCGAAGATGCGGCGGCGCATGGTGTTCGAGCGCGGCTCGAAAGCCACCCACAGTCGCCGCCCGGGCCACCGGCTGCGCGCGGCTTCAATGGTCACGCGAATGGCCGTGGGATGATGCGCGAAGTCATCCACAATCGTCACGCCGGCGGCTTCGCCGCGCACCTCGATCCGCCGGGCCACGCCGCGAAACGTAGCAAAAGCCTCTTCGATGGCCTCGCGCGGAATCTCGCGGCCCTGGGCAATGACGATGGCAGCCAAGGCGTTGAGCACGTTGTGGCGGCCCGGCAGCGAGAGCCGCACCCGGGCACGCTCTTCCTTCACTCGGAGTCCTGCTCGGGCGCAGCGCACAACGCGGAAGCAGGTGGCGCCTTCGATCCACTCGATGTCGCCCGCGATCCAGTCGTTCTCTCCGCCCAAGCCGTAGGTTTCCACGGGGCACAGCGCGTGCGAGACAACGCCGCGCACCGCCGCGCTATCGCCCCAGCAAAGGATGCGCCCACGGCGCGGAACGAGATTGACCAGGCGGCGGAATTGCAGCTCGATGGCGGCAAGGTCCGCATAGATGTCGGCATGGTCAAATTCCAGCGAGGTGATGACCAACTCGTCCGGCCGGTAGTGGAGAAACTTAGGACCCTTATCGAAGAATGCCGAATCGTATTCGTCGCCTTCAAGAAGGAACACCCGGCCGCCGCCCAGGCCATAGCTCTTGCCGAAATTCCCGGCCACGCCGCCGATCAGAAAATTGGGTTTCCGGCCGGCAACCTCGAAGATCCAGGCCAGCAGGGAGGTGGTGGTGGTCTTGCCATGTGTTCCGGTGACCACAATCGAATCGTGACCGGGGAGAAACATCTCTTGGAGCACTTCCGGCAGCGAACGGTACGGAATCCGGTGATCGAGGACGAATTCGACTTCCGGGTTTCCGCGGGAGACGGAATTTCCAATCACCACCAGGTCCGGCGGCGGAACCAGGTGCTCCTCCCGAAAACCTTCCCGCCAGCGGATGCCCAGGCCATCGAGCAGCGTCGAGGCCGGCGGATACACGCCGACGTCGGAGCCGGTGACGCGGTAGCCGCGTTCGGCCAGCATGCCCGCCAGGGGAGCCATGGCGGAACCTCCGATGCCAATCAAGTGGATGGATTCCATCACCCTCACGATCTTCTCTGAACTGCTGATTCCAGAATATCAAGCTTCCCTTCCCCGGCGGCGTGCAAGCGCACCCGGACACCGAGCGGCAGGGTGAGCATGGGCCGCGCAGTGTGGCCCACCGGCGCGCCGAACACTACCGGAACATGGAGCGGGCCCAGAATGCGGCGGCAGACGTCGCGCACCGTGACCCCCGCCGCAGCGGGCCCGGGTGGCGGATCGCAATCCGGAAAATCGCCCAGCACGAAGCCGCGCACGCCGCGCAATTTGCCAGCCTGCGCCAGGTGCACCAGCATGCGGTCAAGCTGATACGGTTTGACCCCGCGATCTTCCAACAAGAGAATCGCGCCGCGCGTATCCAGCTCCCAGGGCGTGCCCAGCAATGTCTCCAGGAGCGTCACACATCCGCCCAGCAAGACGCCTGTCGCTTTGCCGCGCGCCAAAGCATCCCCGCTCAGAGTCAGGCTCCATTCGCCGCACGCGCCGCTTGCGGCGTTTAGGAACGACGCCCGATCGTAGCCGCACGGCTGGTCCGCGCCCTTGTCGAAGCCCGCGGCGACCATCGGACCGTAAAGCGTCGTCCAGCGAAGGCGCTGCCAAATGAAGGCCAGCAGCGCGGTCGCGTCGCTGTACCCGACGACCAGCTTCGGCCGCAACGCGCGCGGTATGTGAAGCTCCTCGAGCAGCGCCGCGGTCCCGTATCCGCCGCGGGAGCAAATCAGGGCGTCGGCGTCGGCATCCCGGAGAGCCAGCTCCAACTCCGCCAGCCGTTCGGCATAGCCACCGGCAAAGTAACCATCGGGCTTCATGCCGCGGGATGGGCGGACGCCATACCCCAGACGTTCGAGTTCCGCGACGCCGCGCCGGAGCGAGACACCTTCGGGCGGACTCGCCAGGGACATGATGCGCACCATGGCGCCGGGCACAAGCGCGGAGGGCTTGATCGGATTTCGCATGCGACGCACGGCCAAAGGCGAGTATATACGCTGCTCTCCGGCAACAGCCAGGGCGCCGGGTGGGGGCAGCGCAGATCAGGTAAACAGCGCCCCGCCGATCATTATTGCACCAGAAGCGTGCACCAGAAGCGCGCACCAAAAGCTACAGACGGAAGCGGGTCAACTGGGCGAAATGGCGGGCGCGAGCCTCAATTTCCCGGAGTTTCACATGGCGCAGGCGTTCCAACCCAAAACGCTCGACCGCGAAGCTGCCCATCACCGAGCCGTACACCATGGCGCGCCGCAAGACCTGGTCGGTGATGCGGCTGGAGGCAGCCAGATAGCCCATGAAGCCTCCGGCGAAGCTGTCGCCAGCGCCGGTGGGATCGTGCACCTCTTCGAGGGGAAATGCAGGCACGGTGAAGATGCCGCTCTTGCCGCCGTCTTTGTGGACCATCATCGCGCCGTATTCCCCGCGCTTGATGACCAGGGTGCGCGGGCCGATGGAAAAGATGTGGCGCGCGGCGCGCAGCAGATTGTGTTCATTCGAGAGCATCCGCGTTTCGGCGTCATTGATCATCAGCACGTGCGTATGGCGCAGGATCTCGCGCAGTTCGGCGGGAGTGTTTTCGATCCAATAGTTCATGGTGTCGAGGCCGACCATGCACGGGCGGCCATCGATCTGCTCGAGCACCGACCGCTGCAAGGTGGGGTCGATATTGGCCAGAAAGACGTGGCGCGAGTTCCGAAAGGCGGGCGGCAGCTTGGGCCGGAAGGTCGCAAAGACATTTAGCTCGGTGGCCAGTGTGACGCGTTCGTTCGGGTCGTGGCCGTAGCGCCCGGCCCAGAAAAAGGTCTTTCCCGGTGCGCGCTCCAGGCCGCAAATATCGATCCGGCGGCCCCGGAAAATCTTTTCATCCTCGCGGGTGAAGTCTTCGCCCACCACGCCAACCAAGTTGACGTGAGTGAAGAAACTGGCGGCCACCGAGAAATACGTAGCCGCGCCGCCGAGCGCGCGAGCCACCTTCCCGAAGGGCGTTTCCAGCGCATCAAACGCAACCGACCCAACCACGAGCAGAGACATAAGCCGTTGACCCCTAAGAGTTGACCTCTAAGAAAGGTATTTGCTTATGATGGGCCCGACACGCCGCCGCGCCGCCGCCGGGATCTTGGCGCGGTCGGTAAGGATGGCATGCTCGAGGGCCTGCCCGCAGCGGCAGCCGCGTTTGCGCGCCAGACGCCGCACCGCTGCGCGGAGCACGTTCTGCGCGTTCTCCGCGTTGCGATTGAGGTTGGCAATAATCTGGGCCACGGTGACCGCATTGTGCTCGGGATGCCAGCAGTCGTAATCGGTGATCATGGCCACGGTGGCGTAGCACAGCTCGGCCTCGCGCGCCAATTTGGCTTCGGTGGCGTTGGTCATGCCGACGACCTCGAAGCGCAGTTGGCGATGCACGTGTGCTTCGGCCAGGGTGGAAAACTGCGGCCCCTCGATGCAAAGGTATGTCCCGCCGCGATGGACCTTCACGCCCGCGGCGTCGCAGGCCTCCCCCAGCGCGCCCGACACCTCGGGGCAGGTCGGCTTGTCGAAGCCGGCGTGGGCCACGATGCCGCCGCCGAAAAAGGTCGAGATGCGGCGGTAGGTACGATCAAAAAACTGATCGGGGATGAGGAATTCGAGCGGGGGAAGCTCTTCTCGCAGCGAGCCCACCGCGCTGACCGAAATCACCCGTTCGACGCCGAGCAGCTTCATCGCGTACAGGTTGGCGCGGTAGTTGATCTCCGAGGGCAGCAGCCGGTGGCCGCGGCCGTGCCGCGCAAGAAACGCCACGCTGCGCCCTTCCAGGCTGCCGACAACAAAAGCATCGGAGGGATCGCCGAAAGGGGTTTTCAGCCGAACCTCGCGCGTCTGTTCGAGGCCGGGCATGGCGTACAGCCCGCTGCCGCCGATGATGCCGATCTCTGCTTGTGCTTGTGCCTTGCTGCTGCGCTTCGCCGCTCTGGTCTTAGTTGTCGACATGGGCTGTGGCCATGTGGCTGTGGCCATGTGCGCCGCCTGCCGGTCTGGTTGCGACTTCGCCCGGTGGGGCATAACAATTTATCACAAACGCTATCCCAAAGGGGTATCACAAAGGGCTATCCCAAAGGGAATCCCAAAACGTATCCCAAAGGGAATTATATACGAACATCCCGAAAACCTCTTGACATTTACGGGACTATTTAGTATTATAGTCTTGTAAGTATGAGGTATTAAATGAGTAATAATGTTCCAGGGAAACACTACCACAAGGGAATGACGGTCGCCGAGTTCTTCGAGATGTTCCCCGATGATGGCGCAGCCGAGCAGTGGTTCGTCAAGCAACGCTGGCCGAATGGAGTCTGCTGTGTAGAATGCGGCTCGGTGAACGTTCAGGTTGCCGCAAAGCGCAAGAGGGCGTCTTTCCGGTGCCGGGAGAAGGGCTGCGAGAAACAGTTCTGTGTGCGAACCGACACCTTCATGCACGGCTCAAAACTCGGTTACCGGAAGTGGTTGTTTGCGGTCTACGCTGCGGCAACGAACCTCAAAGGCGTAGCGAGCATGAAGACCTACCGTGATCTCGGGGTCACGCAGAAAACAGCGTGGTTCATGAATCACCGTATTCGCCGCGCATGGAAAAGAGACCCGGATGCCAGACTGTTTTCCGGGCCGGTAGAGTGCGATGAGACGTACTTCGGAGGGAGACGCCGCAACATGCCTAAATCGGTACGCGCTGGATTGACAGGCCGGGGTTCAATCGGTAAAGTGGCGGTGGTGGGGGTAAGAGACCGGGCAACAAACAGAGTTTCAGCCCAGGTCGTCAAGGACACCGCGAGCGAAACGCTCCAGGGATTCGTAGTGGGCGACGTCGTTCCAGGCACAAAGATCTACGCTGACGACACCACCGCCTACACTCATCTCCCCAATCACGAATCGGTCAAGCACTCGGTAGCGGAGTACGTGCGGGGGCAGGTTCACACGAACGGAATTGAGAGTTTCTGGGCGACGCTGAAGCGCGCCCACAAGGGAACTTTTCACCGACTTTCTCCAAAGCATCTGCACCGCTACGTTGATGAGTTCGTAGGGCGACACAATATGCGGGAAATGGACACACTAGATCAGATGGCGATGATCGCCAGCCGGATGGAGAACGCCCAACTCCGCTATAAGGACTTGGCGGCGTAGGCCATTGCGAGGTATAATGATTACGCTACCAGGAGGTGGATTATGACAGATAGACATTTTATGCCTAAGCCTTTTCCGTGCTACTCCATCACATCAACTCCAGCCCTCGACAAGGTGTTCGCTCGGAACGCCAAGGTCATGGCGAAGGTCGCTAAGACCCAGGCCAATGTCAACGCCATCATCGACAAGGCGTTCAGAGTGACGTAAGCCATTATGTCCAACAGGGGTGATTTATGGCAACGGCAAACGCTTTTCCAGTAGTTCCTCAATCCGGGCCAGCGACTCCAGGATACGATCTGAGGGTGGCGGCTCTAGAACTCGCAAGATCGCTCGTGCAGTTTGCAGGAATTTCTCTCGATTCCCAGACCAAGGCTGAGTGTGAACAACCTCCTCACCAGAACCAGGGTTCTGAAAAGGAGTGGCCTCCAGATCCAAACGGTACTCTCCTGTTCGCTCTGGATTTTCAGAAAAATAGGCAGTGGATAAGGCCTTACGGCGTGATCATTAGGCATAGTTATCTCCCTTAGTTTTCCCTGGCTCCATCCTGGTATCGGTTGACGATGACGCCTCGGTTCATGCCGGGGCGTTTCACTGTACTGATTCTATTAAGTCCTATCTGATTTGCAACCCGTTCTCATTGAGCGTTACTGTGACGACTTGCGCCTGGCCGGTCCACCGATCTACGCGAATCCAATAAACGTCGCCAACTTGCTGATATTCGTAGCGTGGCACCAGCGCATGCACCAAGATCGCTAGCACCACCAATACGATTCCGATCCACCAGTCGCGGCGTGAGATCATCTTTCTCTCGCTAGTCAACGTCGGGTTTTCAATGTTCGGTTTCCCCATGCTGTGGTATGATAAGAAGAGCGATAAGGAGCGTCAAGCATCCACGGCAATCCACGATCAAAAGCTAAGAGCATTCCATGACTGCGCAAACCATTGAGGGCCAACTGATCAGGATTTACCGCGTTTTCTTAACGGATGGACGCACTATTGATGTGACAGCCGAAACCGTCTGTGAGCCGGATAAAAGCCCCAACTCTTCCGAGGTACGGTTGTACGTCTTCAAACGCGAAGGCATTGTCAGGGCGAAGTTCCGCGAGACGGACGTGATCGGGTGGCAAGTTGGTGAAGAAGGTCGAGACGGCGTGACTTTCTAAGCACGGTCGTGGTTCTGATCGGAGTAAAACCATGAAGAAACCGAAGCCCAAGACCGTCGAGCTGGTGAAGTCCACCTACCAGCCGACCGAGCGGGAGTTTAAGGACGGCATGTACGCCAATTTGAGGAAGCTGGACGGCTCGACCCCCAGCATGGAAGAGGTTACCGGAGCCTTGCTCGATACTGTGAATGTTCGCCTGATTGACAAGCCGCGCAGTCGCCGTCGGCGCTGAGCTTCGGGACGTTCGTATATAATTCCCATCCCAAAGGGGTATGCCAAAGGGGTATCCCCAAGGGTCATGCCGAAGGGTCGGCCGCGACCGGCTCGACGATCAACTTGCCACCCTGCTCGCGCAGCCGGGCCACCGGCACGCGCACATCATGCACGAAGAGCGCGAGCCAGTCGTTGCGCACGATTTCCCCAAGCCACTTCTTCTTGTTCTCGAGCGTGGTCAGCGGATAGGAGTCGAAGCCCATGATCCAGGGCAGCGGCAGATGGGCCGTGGTGGGGACCAGATCGGCCAGCAGCATGGCCGTCTGGCCGCCGCCGGAGAGGCGCACGCACATCATGTCGCGCGTATGGCCGGGGACACGAATCAGTTCCACGCCGGGGACGATTTCACAGTCGCCGCTGAGCAGCCGCCACTGATTGGCCGCCTGAACAGGCTCGAAGTTATCGGGCAGATAGCTGGCGCGGTCGCGCTCGGTCGGGCGGCGCGCGTGCTCGAACTCCCCCTCCTGCACCACGTAACGGGCATTGGGAAACGTGGGGACGACTTTGCCATTCACCAGGCGCGTGTTCCAGCCACAGTGGTCGAAGTGCAGATGGGTGTTAATGACCACATCGATCTCTTCGGCTTCCACGCCGCGAGCGGCGAGCTGCTGGAGCAGCCGCGGTCCTTCAAAGGCATAGATATCCTGCCGCTTGGCGTCCCATTTATCACCGCCTCCGGTTTCGATGAGCACCTGTTTTCCCGCCGACCGCACCAAAAAGCAATTCATGGACAGGACAACGCGGTTGCGCCCATCGGGCGGCGATACGCGTTCCCACAGCGGGCGCGGAATCACGCCGAACATCGCTCCCCCATCGAGGCGAAAGGTGCCGTCGGTCAGGACGTGAAATTCGAGGTCACCGAGTCTCATTGCGCCCGCCCCGGCGGAGCCGAGAGCAGCGGCTCTCGCTCTGCGCGAGCCAGCAACTCCCGCACTGCGGCGTAGGGACTTTTCTTGCGATCTGCTACCTCGGAAGCCAGCGAGTCCAGCGCGCGTTGCCCGTTGGCGCCGCCGACGGCGCGTTCGAGCAATTGCTCTTCGAGCAACAACAGGAGGCGCCTCCTCCACTGGGCAGCGGCCTTGGCGCGCCGCTCGCCGCTGGTTTCCAAGTGCGTGCGGAAGCGCTCGATCGCTTCGGCCAGCGCGCCAATTCCCTCTCCCGTGGTGGCCGTGGTGCGAACGACCGCCGGCTGCCAGCTTTCGGACGCCTGCTGCAGCATGGCGTGAAGCTGCCGTTCGACTGCGTCCGCGCCTTCGCGGTCGGCCTTATTGAGCACGAAGATATCGGCCACTTCCATCAAGCCGGCTTTCATATTCTGCACGTCGTCGCCGAGACCCGGAACCACCAGCAGCAGCGTGCAATCGGCCAGGCGAGCGACGTCGATCTCATCCTGTCCGACTCCGACCGTCTCGATCAGCAGGATCTGCTTGCCGGCGGCATCGAGCACCAGAGCAACATCGGCGGTCGAGCGCGCCAAGCCACCCAAGGTGCCGCGCGTGGCCATGGAACGAATAAAGATGCCGGCGTCGGTGGCATGGCGCTGCATGCGGATGCGGTCGCCCAGGACCGCACCGCCGGTGTACGCGCTGGTCGGATCTACGGCGATAATCCCCACGCTGCGGCCTTGTTGGCGGTAGAAGGCCGCGAGGCGATCCACCAGCGTGCTCTTGCCGGTGCCCGCTGCGCCGGTCACCCCGACCAGGCAGGCATGGCCCGTCCACGGAAACAGGAGCTGGAGCAACTGCTCGGCGCGCGGATCCTGATCCTCAACGGCGGAGATGGCGCGGGACACGGCACGGACATCACCGGCGCGAATCTGCGCGACCCATTCTGCGACCTTTTTGTTTGCTGCTTCCGGCATGCCGCTCCTGTCGGAGATCAGCCCTTACCGAGGATCTGCCGCGCAATGACCATGCGCTGAATTTCGCTGGTTCCCTCGCCGATGGTGCACAGCTTGACGTCGCGATAGAACTTCTCCACCGGATAATCCTTTATGAAGCCATACCCGCCGAAGATCTGCACCGCCTCGTTGGCTACGCGCACGGCTACTTCGCTGGCATACAGCTTGGCCATGCTGGCTTCGCGGGTGAACCGGACCGATCCGTCACCGGAGGACGACCGGTCCGCCAGTTTTGCGGCCTGATACACCAACATGCGCGCCGCTTCAATTCCCGTAACCATGTCCGCGAGCTTGAACTGAATGGCCTGAAACTCACTGATCGGCTTCCCGAACTGCCTGCGCTCCTTCGCGTATGCCGTGGCCGCGTGGCAAGCGCCCTGAGCCATCCCCAGCGCCAGCGCGGCGATCGAGATGCGCCCGCCGTCGAGCACCTGAAGGCTGTTGATGAAGCCCTGGCCTTCCTCGCCGAGCAGGCTTTCCACCGGGACTTGGCAATCGGTGAAAACCACTTCGGAGGTGTCGCTGGCTCGCACGCCCAGTTTGTTTTCCTTCTTGCCGGGACGGAAGCCCGGCGAGCCCTTCTCGATGATGAACGCCGAGATGCCGTGCGTGCCTTTGGCGCGGTCGGTGACGGCCATGGCTACGCAGACATCGGCGTAATGGCCGTTGGTGGTGAAGGTTTTTGCGCCATTGATCACCCAGCCCGACCGAGTGCGCCCCGCCACCGTGCGCGTTCCACTGGCATCGGAGCCGGCCTCCGGCTCGGTCAGCGACCAGCAGCCCAGTTTCTTCCCTTGCGCCAGGGGAACCACGTACTTGCGACGCTGTTCCTCGGTCCCGAATTTGTAAATGTGATTGGTACAGAGCGAGTTGTGTGCCGCGACGATGAGACCAACCGACCCGTCAACCCGCGAAAGCTCCTCGATGGCAATCACGTACTCCATATAGCCCAGCCCTGCCCCGCCGCATTCTTCCGGGAAAATGACGCCCAGCAAACCCATTTCGGCGAGCTTGGGAAGCAATGCCGAAGGAAACTGCGACGCCTCGTCCCACTCCATTACGTGGGGGGCAATCTCTGTTTGTGCGAATTCCCGAACGGCACGGCGAAGCTGCTGCTGTTCGTCGGTCAGGGAAAACTCCACGCAGGCCTCGGCGCGGCGGCAAGTTTTTCCGCGCTACGGAATTTTATATCACAGGCAATGCCGCACCAAGGCAGGAGCGATGAATCGGTCCCAGCAGCGGCCTCGGAGGACACCGCCCAGAGCCGGTTCAAAGCAGCTTCAGCCTGAAGGTCCGCCCAGATCAATAAAGTCGACCTTCAACGGCTTCGGCCCTAGATCGAGCCGCGCCACACTAACGGGCAAATGGAACCGCCGCGGTCCGGCGCTGCCCGGATTGATATAAAGGATGCCGTCGCGCTCGTGGCGCGCGGGCTGGTGCGAATGGCCGCTCACGATGATCTGCAATCCGGCCGCGGCGGGGGCTGATCAAGTTCCTGAACATCGTGGAGCACGTAGATGAGGGCAGGTCCGGCGCGCGCCACAGCGGTTGTGGGCAAAGCCAGTGCCCACGTTTCCCGATCAACGTTTCCGCGTACTGCCACCACCGGTGCCACGGCTTCGAGCGCCGCGATGATCTCCGGCCGGCCCACATCCCCCGCATGGATGATCAAGTCCGAGCCGCGCAGTGCGCACAAAGCCTCCTCGCGCAGCAGTCCGTGGGTATGCGAAATCAGCCCGACCAGCCTGACCTGCTCTGCGGGTCCTCTCCCTTCGGATCCTTGCTCTTCGGATCCTTGCTCTTCGGATGTTCGCTCTGCGGATGTTCCCAGGTCAGCCCCTCTTCTGCGTAGCCGCGTTGTGATGGCCGGGCCCCGACAAACTAGGCGGCAAGATTTAGGATACCATCGGCTGGCTTCGCGACTCCCCAGGAACGCTCTGCGCTGTAGGCAACAACTAGGGATACAATGAATGATTAGCAGAGAAGCTTCCGCTCCTGAATCTTGTCTCGCACAGGAAGCTACCGTATGGCAAGCGCCCGCGAAAGAATAACTACATTCATCTCCTGGGACCAAATCGAAGAGGGTGCCCGCCAGCAGATCCTCAACGTCTCCCAGCTTCCCTTCATCTTTAAGTGGGTGGCGGTCATGCCTGATTGCCATTACGGCAAGGGCGCGGCGGTCGGCACGGTGATTGCCACCAAGGGCGCCGTCGTTCCCGCGGCGGTCGGCGTGGATATCGGGTGCGGCATGATTGCCATCCAGACGCCGCTCAAGCGCGACGACTTGAAGGACCTGCGTTCCATCCGTCAGGGCATCGAGCACCGCATCCCCATGTCCGCCGGCCGGAAAAACGACAAGATTAGCGATAGCGCCGCCCCCCGGATCGCCGAACTCGAGAGGATGGAGCGGGCGACCGGAGCCGATTACGACAAGTTCGATCGCCAATGGAGGCGCGCGCTGGGCACCCTCGGCGGCGGCAACCACTTCGCCGAGGTCTGCGTGAACGAAAACCATGCAGTTTGGCTGACGCTGCACTCCGGGTCGCGCGGGGTGGGAAACAAGATCGGCAACCACTACATCCGGCGCGCGCAGGAAATCTGCAAGAAGAAAGGCATTTCCCTGCCCGACCGCGACTTGGCCTTCCTCGCCGAGGGCACCGAGGAGTTTGACGACTACATCCGCGACCTGCGCTGGGCGCAAAGATTCGCGCTTCTCAACCGCGAAGAGATGATGGACCGCATGCTGCGGGAGATGAGTTACCAGATGTTTGGCGAAGACGGACACGAACGCCAACTCGAGGTCTCGCGCATCAACTGCCACCACAACTTCACGCAAATCGAGAAACATTACGGCCAGGACGTTTGGGTCACGCGCAAGGGCGCCGTACAGGCCAAGGCCGGCATGCCCGCCATGATTCCCGGCTCGATGGGCACGCGCAGCTACATCGTCTGCGGGCTGGGCAATCAAGCGGCTTTCGAATCCGCCCCGCACGGTGCAGGCCGGCGCATGTCGCGCAACAAGGCCCGGCAAACGTATCAGATGAAGGACCTCGAGGCCGCCATGACCGGAATCGAATTCCGAAAATCGAAAGTGCTGCTGGACGAAATTCCCTCAGCCTACAAGGACATTGACCAGGTCATGGAATACTCGCGCGATCTGACCCGCGTCGAGCACACCCTGCGCCAAATCATCAACTGCAAAGGCGACTGAGTGCGAGCCGTGGTCCGGTATGCTCTATGCGCCGCGGAATTTCCCGTGGAATAACGCCCATCGAATTCACTCGATCGGAGCAGTCATGGGGGCATTCATGGGATTGAACAAGTCACTGCTGCCCGAGGCTTTGCGGCGGATCGCGGTTCTGCGCAGCTTCGTGAGGAATCATCTGATCCATCATTTGATTCACCATGGCGCCCAACTTAGGGGTCTACCTGCGCTTAAACCACGTCCCCGTCCGGCGC
Source organism: Candidatus Acidiferrales bacterium (assembly GCA_965197305.1). Classification (GTDB taxonomy): domain Bacteria; phylum Acidobacteriota; class Terriglobia; order Acidiferrales; family UBA7541; genus Palsa-189. Next base: position 24,600 of record CBDAMS010000006.1, read on the forward strand.
TCTACGGTCCCTCAGCCGGTGAATCCGCAATGTAGCCCTGGCCATTTCTCCGCTTTCGGAAAGGTTCCGAGCATTCTGCCATCTCTCGGAAATAACGGGCCGGTGGAAACATCTTGGCGCGCAAACACTCGCGGCCTACACGGTCGCGAATCTCATCCACCCAATCGGCCCAGGTTCGCTCGCTGATGCCCAGTGTGCGGCGCGCGGCGTGATACTCGACGCCCCCCAGGTAGTACATGCGAAAGAGGATCAAACGACTCGCGCGTAAATCCCCAGGACGGCTGGCTTTCGGATTACCCGGGCACTTTGTGTGATGGCGTCGAGAAATAGGCCCACGTCGAGTCGAGACAGATCCGTCCGGAGAAGCCAGCGCTCTCTCGCCGGCCAGAGCAAAATCCGCCACATAGTCCACCAAACGCGGTCGCAGATCCGGCCGCCAAAGGAACTTCGATGCCGACCCGAGTTGGGTGGTCGGCACGCGCCCATCAACCAACTCGCGCGCCGCAACGCAAACTTCATGACAAATCTCGAACGCGTCGCGCGGCCTCATCGGCGAGCCTTTCGCCCGTTAACGGTGATCCGCATGGATCCAACCGAGGGTCTGGAGGCTCGGGCAAAAGGCATTGACGAAAAGAGCGAAGTGGCAAGCCGCGTCACCGAAAGCTGCGATTCGAGTCGCTCAAGCGCCATCGCGGCGTAATCGCAACCCGCTTCCCATACCAGGTCGCGACGATGCCTAGCCAGGAATCGGTCCGTTGCAAGATGCAACCGCAAACGGTCAAGCAGGTTGCCCACGCGCGTTGCGCCGAAGCCGCAAGTGATCGTTCGCAACTCGCCAGGCGCGAGCGCGGCAGGCGCGTTCATCATGCCGACTGCCGTCTTGCGCGGACGCAACGTCCGCGCTCTTCGCTCGCGGCCGACGCGCGCGCCTTCCCTTCCCCTCGACAGTTTCGTGCGTAGCTCCCGCATCACTGAACTGCATGCCGCCGCTTGCCTCTTAGGGTTCACGATGCGTTCTCCTTAACGTCATCTGAAAGCCGCTGCTCTTGTCGAGCGCGGATGCGTTGTAGTGTCCCGACCTTCAACCGCGCGCCGGTGGCTGCCGCAACCGGTCCCGCGCCCGCATGCACCTCGCTGATCGCGCCGTGACCTGACGCCCGTGCTCCTGGACCGCCGCTCTGCCATCCAGCCGTCCCAACCGTTGGCGGGTCGTAGCGCCCTTCGAGCACTTTGCGCACGTTGGTGTCATTGGCCACCAGCCAGTCGAAACTGACTCACCAGCCGCGCCCGCCCACCCCCGCCAAAAACGGAGTTGCCGCCGCGCGTCGCACCGCCGCGCGAAAATCTCTGAGCGTCAGTCCTTGCTGCAGCCACTTCTGGCATTGGCGCCGGCGTTCTTGGTTCCACTGCGCCACCTGCGGAAGCGTCTCCCGCTCGGCTTCGTAGATTTCGAGCATCTGTTCGGGCGATGCTTGCAGTTCCCAGGTTCCGGCTCCTGTTTCTGGTTCCACGAACTCAATATCGGAAGAGGACGGACACACCTGTGTCTTTTCCCTCCCCTTCTTCCAATCCAAATCCAGATCCTGTGCTTGAGCCGGCTCAATGTCCGGCTTGAGTTGCAGCTGAACGCCCAGTTCTCCCCTTGACTCACCTGCCGCGTCCGCCGGTTCTCGCCTGCACGACGCGATCGGCCGCCCACCGTAGTGCGCCGTGTATGCGTTCAGCCTTTCGCGAGGCACGGGCGGGGCCAGTCGCTCGAGACGCACGCGCCAGGAGGGCGCTGGCAATCTCCCCGGCACGTCGCTCCCCGTCCAATGCCCGTAAAGCTTGCCGTTTTCCTCCCAGGTAAAGAGCAGACCGCGGGCCTTGAACTCTTCGAATATCTCCGCCAGCCTCTCCAGCGTGAGGTTCCTGCGAATCGCCGCGACGCGGCCCCAGATCACACGCAGGTTTGTCAGCTCAAAACTGGCCGAAGCGTCCGCCAAGCCATAGAGCCACGCGTATTCGCCTTGCGCCCACTCCGCACACGCCGCCAGCTTGTCGCTTGCCCACATCGCATCAAAATCAATTACACGTTTCGGCATCCATCCTTCCCTCGCTTGGTGCCATCCCGTCGCCACGCGCCATGCAGTCGCACGACTCGCAACCTCGCCTCAACGCTTCCTGCTGCTCCGGCACCGATATGCAGTACTCCCAAACTGCGCCCTGGCAGCTCTTGCCTCTGCCCTCCGCGTCCGCTGAGGGCTGTCGCCGCAGCCGCTTCTCAACGCGATAGCGGCCGTGGCGTGATTTCCGCAGATGCCGCAATTGCGCGCAAATAGATGCCTCGGCGAACTCCGTGAGCCCCGCAATTTCGCTCAGCGTCAGCCACTCTCCGCGAATGGCCGCGGCCAGCATCAGCTCGCGTATTGCCGCAAGTTGTGTCTCGCCTTGTCCCTGCCCGGAATTCAGAGTGCTGACCTCCGTCTGCATCCTGACCTCCTCAAGGATGAACCCCATTTCTGAACCTCGATCATTGACTCTCCCTCGTGCCTCCAATCATCTAAACAGAGCCCATACCCCCAACACACCAGCCAAGAGCAGTGCCAACTCAATAAACAACAACCAGTTAGAATTGCCGCACGCTCTCGCCGTCTGGCTGCATTCAAGCGTCGGCGATGTCTGATAATGTTTGGCAGTCCTCAATCAGCAGTGCTCACCTGTGCTTCCGTGCTCATCTCCTGCGGTGACATCGCGCAGAAAAACTGTGCGGCTGGGCCGTCCTGCCCAGATGCAGCGAACCTCCACAATCTGATCTGCACTCACAAGAATCTCGAACTCCTCATGTGAAGGCCTGTGCCAGACGCTCCGCCCCCCGTTATTCGCACCTTCCTCAATGCCCTGTTCGCTCGCCGCTGCAGAGCGTTCAAACCCCTCTGCCCCCTCATACTCACCAAAGCAGCCGCTACACATTGCAATCTCATAAGCGGGCGGTGTTTTCGCCGGACGTTCGCCGCTGATTTCCACAGGAATCTCTAACACGTATAACTAGACAGATAAGTACAGGTTTGGTATTCAAGTTTTCGCTATTCATCCCCGGGCTCAGGAGAGTCCAGTCATGGCCACGCATCGAATCACCCCGCCTTGGAATTATTTGCATGACACTTCCATTCCTTCCATGGAAAGCTATGAGCTATCGCGACTGAATCATGCCTCGAATATCCGGCGCGAAATTGGAGCGTTGATTGAGCAATGGATCGAGGATGCCGCGCACGCCTTGCTGGCGCGGTGGATCCGCGAAGATCGCACGGTTGAGCGATCCCCATCACCCTCGCCTGAGCTTTCGGCGCAGCCGGAGCTTCCATTTGGAGACTCGTTATCGATCGACCGGATACTTCGCAGCGTCGGTCGCCCGATCAGGTTTGCGCGGCGCTCGCGTGCCATGGCCGGGAGGTAACCGTTCTCATACTGCCCGTGTAGGCACGCGGGCTGATTGTTGCGCTGCCCCCGCTGATCGTAGCCGCGGTCGTCGGCTCCCTTTGTGCTGCCGGCATTCCAGCCTTGCTGCTGCGGCCCGGTCGCCGCCGCGAACCCTGCCTTACGGACCGGCTATGTGCGTTGGCTTTCGCTCCCGTCTGTCTTCTGGACTCCGCACAGGAGTACATCCCCAAAAAACGAACCATGGCTACGAATCGTGCCAGGTTTCTCAGGTATCGCTGCTGCGCTATCCTAACCGCGCAACGACGCGCTCCCCCTGACCGGCCACTCTTTTTACCCATGCCTATGTTCACGTTTTCCCATATACATTACCCACATTCCCTTGTCTGGCTTAACAAGGCGAGAAGGTGCCGTCAGGCTGGGGACGAGTGTGGATACGTTAGCCTATGTGTTGCAGCGGGCGGCGAGTACGGAACAGCGATCGGAGACGAGACTACATGATGCGAGTAAGATTATTGAAGCAAGCAAGAATGACCGGGCGGCCCTGGAGTTATCTCGATCGATTCGGTTCGAGAAGTTGCTCTTTCCGATAGATCATGGAAGTAACGTCGTAGGTAGCGAGTTCAAACCCGTGTCCATGTGTGATCGCGTCGGTGGGACAAGACTCAACGCAATAGCCACAAAAGATACAGCGCGAGTAATCGATGTTGTAGACCCTGGCATAGCGCTCTGCAGCAGAGATCCGC
>CBDAMS010000007.1:0-9682 GCA_965197305.1 Candidatus Acidiferrales bacterium
CCAGCATGTCAACGCCGGAGTAAATTGGGGCCACGGCGCCGGAGTAAGAAGGGACCACTTGTTGATGCCGGATACGGTGTTGCCGGTTGTCCCGGGAGTCCATAGGAGGGACCCGCGCTGCTTCGTGTAGCGCTTTAGCGTTACGCGGAGCGAAGCAGCGTGGGAGGTCCCTGTGGGCCCGCCGGGGCAACCACGGTCTCGGCGTTCAGGACGGCTCGGTTTTTGGGGAGTTCCGCTGTTTTTGGCTTTGTTTGAGTCGGAAGCTCTCGCCGTTCATTTCCAGGATGTGGACATGGTGGGTCAGGCGATCCAGCAAGGCTCCGGTCAGGCGTTCGGAACCGAAGATTTCCGTCCATTCATCGAACGGCAAATTGGAGGTGATGATCACCGAGCCTCGCTCGTAGCATTGCGAGATGGTTTCGAACAGAAGTTCGGCGCCGGTTTTGGACAGCGGCACGAAGCCGAGCTCATCGATGATCAACAGATGCTGGCTGGCGAGTTGTTTTTGCAGGCGCAAAAGACGCCGCTCATCGCCCGCTTCCATCAGTTCATGAACCAGGGCGGCGGCGGTGATAAAGCGAACCTTCAGGCCCTTTTGGCAGGCTGCCAGGCCGAGACCAAGGGCAATATGGGTTTTGCCGGTGCCGGAAGGACCAAGGGCGATGACGTTCTCCCTGGCTTCGATATATTGGCAACGCGCCAGTTCCATCACCAAAGGTTTGTTGAGGGAGGCCATGGCCTTGAAGTCGAAGCTGTCCAAGCTTTTCGCCGCTGGGAACCGGGCCGCCCTGATCCGCCGCTCGATCATGCGCCGCTCCCGTTCGATCAGTTCCAGCTCCGAGAGACGAAGCAGATACTGCACATGGTCCCTGTTTTCAGCAGCACACTGTTTCGCTAGTTTTTCATAGTCGGAGAGGAAGGTCGGCAGGCGCAGCTTTTTGAGATGATGATGCAGGAGGAGTTCGGGGGCCTCGCTCATAGGGCTGCCCCCTCCGCCAGGAGATTCATATAGACTGCGGGCTTTGTTGTCTCGACACTGGCCCTGGGCAGGTAGGGATAAATATCCAGGTCCAGCCTTGGCGGTCGCTTTTGAATGCGGCAGAGCAGTAGATGCTTGACCGCATCGTAACCAATGGCGCCCATGTTCAGTGCCTGCCTGACGGCGCCATGGACGTCCACCATCTCGAAGTTTTCCATCAGGCGCAGAACCTGGACATATTCACGTTTGCCGGCCTTGCCCATGCGAGCTTCCAGAAGCCGGTGCAGGGTGGCAAATTCCACGCCGAGGTCCCAGCCTTTTCAATGGCGCCGCCTGATCCAGTGCACCGACCTTTTGCTCAAGCAGCGGCAGAAAGTGCATCGGGTCAAAGACCATGTCCCCTTTCTCATAAGAACGGGGGTGGCGGGCGATAATCTCCGCGCCACAGCCGATGACGACCTGGTGAACATAGCCTCGCACCCGAACCTCATGATGGGCATAGGCCACCGGCACCGAGTAGTCATTGTTGCGATAGCGCACCATCGAGATGGAATTGGCCGATGTGCTGACCTGTTCGCAGGCATCATAAGGCGTGGCGGGCAGCGCCATCAGGGTATCCAGATCCCGCATCAGACGCGCTTCGATGGTTTCCCCATGGCCGCGCAATTGATCGTCCCGGCGCTTCAGGCATTGTTCCTCAAGCCAGGCATTCAGCGCATCAAAACTTTCAAACCGAGGAACGGGGACAAGGTAATTACGTCGCACATAGCCGATCAGCCCTTCCACCTTACCTTTTTCATTGCCCTTGGCAGGGCGGGCAAACTTGTCCTGGAACAAGTAATGTGACTGTAGCTTGGTAAAGGTCTCCGTGCGGACCCGCTTACCACCCTTCTTGATCTCGGCGACGACCAGTGTCGTGTTATCATAGAGGATCGAGAGGGGTATGCCGCCAAAGAAGCCAAAGGCGGCGACATGGCCGTCGCAGAAAGCCTCCGTGGTTTCCGCCGGGTAGGCTTTGACAAAACAGGCATCGCTGTGGGGCAGATCCAGGGCAAAATAGTGAACCTTCCGTCTAACATCGGCTATGATCGCCCAGGCTTCGCCGAAGTCGACCTGGGCATGGCCGGGGTCATGGGCCAGCGGCACAAACACCTCTTTGCTCAGGCGCTTCCGGGCCCGGACATAGTCCGTCACGATGGTGATGCCACCGCTATAACCATGCTCGTCGCGCAACCATTCGAAAATGCGTTTGCAGGTATGGCGCTGCTTCTTCGACTCGCTTTTGTCATCTTCCAGGATCTGGTCGATGATGCCGGTATAGGGATCAAGCTTCGGACGCTTCGGCGCCTGGCCGCGCTGATATCCCGGCGGGACCGAATGTTTGAGAATCTTCGCGACCGTCTTGCGGTCAATACCAAACCGCCGCGCCGCCTCCCGCTGGCTCAACCCCTTTCGAAACGGCCTCTTATGAAACACGCTCAACAGTCCCATTTGTTTTGATGACGGACAATAATCCTTATCGGGAGAAATGCGATGCTTATTAGGTTCGGGATATCGTTCGTATTGAGTCTATTGGTTGCAGGGTGTGCCGGTTCTTCTCGCGAAGAGATCAAAACCGCCGTTAGTGGCGCTGTAGATTACTTCTTCAATGAGTTGGATAAGAAGATGGAGCCCCCGGTGGTGCGACCGGAGGTACTGCCTTCGGTGAAAGTACTTGAGCCTGAATCCCCCCCGGTTCGTTATGTTGGTGATGAATTGCAAGTAGGGACGGATATTTCCCCTAAGCAAGAGTTGCCGGTAGTCAACGGTCATCCTGGCGTGTCATATGGCCGGGTGAATGATGGAGAGGGGAGCGTGAGCGTATCTGAGTATTTGGGAGCACACGCCTCTGTCGGGAAGTATAAGTCATTTGATGGTCTGGAGACATTCCATGAATTCCCCCCCACCGTGCATATCCCACGAGGGACAAGCACCCAAAATAAGGAAAATATACTCCGTGCTATTCAGTTTATAAACGAAGCGTTGCCGCCTAAATGGCATCTTATTGTGGGGGACGAGGTAGACCCATTGAGTGAAACGGTGCCGGATGGTCAAATCTACGTGGATTTTGCTCCTTGGAGTGATTGGGCGGACCCCAATAAGCCGCTGCAAGGGCGATCTAGAGGGTCAACCCAACACTTCACCCACCGCATTTATTATTTGTCGGAAGAACGCGAACCAGAACTCGACATTGAAGTTTCACAGTTGACGATTGCTCAACCTGAATACATCGTCGTGAAACGTGCTGCTCATGTCTGGATTGATCCAGAAGAGGCAGCCAGATTGATACCCGGTGACTCGCAGTTGGTCAAGCTTGTCGTTCATGAGTTAATACATGCTCTTGGGTTCAAAGCCCATGTTGACCGCCTCGATACGATCATGCCGATAAGTGGGGATATATTTTGGTCTAACGATAAGACGGCGATCTATCCCGTAGATCGGGAGGGGTTGACGGCAGCGTACACTCATTTTAAAGCAGGTGATCCGTCCGCTATAGTTTATTGGAATCTTGGCGGCTGGGATGATACGTCTACTCATTTGCTCGGTCAGAATGAATATGCTGAGTTTGGGGTGGCCAATCGTAACGGTTTCTCTCAACCTTGGGCGAGCGAGAGGCCCCTTATACATTCCTAGAAGACAGCCCGCTAACTGGCCGGGTTACTTGGACAGGTACGTTGTTGGGGCTTACACCAGATGCGGCTCCGGTTATGGGAGATGCTGAAATTGTGGTGCATTTAAGGACAATGGCGGGAGGGGCGGATTTCACCAGCCTCGAAACATGGTCAACCGGAATCGCACCGGGCGTGTATGGAAGTGGTCAACAATGGCTGGACGGTGATCTTGAGTACAATATCTCGGTGGCCGGTAATACATTCCGTGAGACTGGCGGGGATGATGGTGTTCTGTCAGGAATCTTTGTGGGCCGGTCGCATGAAGGTGCCACAGGCACACTGGAACGTGATGATCTTTCTGCTGCTTTCGGCGCTTTACGTTAACCGTCTACGTCTTTTAGTTCTGCCGAGGGCACACAATGTTAGTTGGTATTGCAGACCGTTTGCAGACTAACTAAAATGGGAGGCCAGGGGTGTATGAATTGTCATCTCTGGTTTCTTTTTTAGTTACCGGCCCGTTTAAGTATCTGAAAATATTGATAGAATACTTAGACGATTCTATTTTCTCTTGATTTCTCATAAAAATTTATATACAGTATTCAAGTGGCCACGATGCATCGTGGCACCCTGAAATGACAAAACCCCGGCTGCACCCGGGGTTTTGTCTAATGGGTTTACTTGAAACGAGAGCGTATGGAGTACGTTCGTGTGGAGAAATTATTATATAGATTCTCTGAACGAAGTCAAGTGCGCTCTTTTTGCAATAAAGGAACGTACTATGACAACTATTTACTGGCAAACTTGGGAGTATTCGGGGGACGAAGATAAGCGTGAAGTTAGATTCAAATCTCTGCCTGAGCTATCCATTCCTAAGCTACCTATACCACCCATGCCAGCCGCTTGGCCCCGCCCGCCCAAACCTCAAGATGCATCTGTCATCAATAGCTTTTTCACAGAAACTAGTGAATTTCATAAAGCTCTTGTTGAACTTCGACGGGAGATCAATTACACATTTTTGTAGTGCGAATACGATTAAGCCGCTTCCTTGAGAGGCCGTTTCGAAAGGGGTTGAGTGGGCGGTGTCGATGTGATTCCAGGAAGGTTGTTGAGACCGATCTGGAGCCGCCATGTGGACGCCGACCACCCGAGAGCAGCATAGCCGCAAGGCGCTGCGTTATCAGACTGATTTGACCGATGCGGAGTGGGCTGTGATGGAGCCTCATTTGCCTCCGGCTCGTGGCACGGGACGGCCCCGGTCATGGCCGATGCGAGAGATCGTCAACGGCATTTTCTACGTGATGCGGGCTGGCTGCCCTTGGCGCTTGCTGCCAAGCGATTTGCCACCGTGGGGCACGATCTATCGCTGGTTCGCCAAGTTCTGCGACGACGGCCTCCTTGAGAAGATCAATCACTCTCTGGTCATGGCCGATCGCGAGCGGGTCGGACGCGAGGCCAGCCCGAGCGGCGCGATTATCGACAGCCAGAGCGTCAAGACGACCGAGGCTGGTGGCCCCCGCGGCTACGATGCGGGCAAGAAGATCAAGGGGCGCAAGCGCCACGCGCTGGTCGACACCGACGGGCGCGGCCTCGTGCTCGAGGCGCATCCGGCGAGTATCCAGGACCGCGATGGTGGCGGGCCGCTGCTGTGCGCCTCACGCGGCTCGTTTCCGTTCATCGAGAAGGTCTTTGCCGACAGCGGCTACGCCGGCGAGAAGGTCGCCACGGCCACCGTGATCGCCGTCGAGATCGTGCGCAAAAGCCCCGATCAGATCGGCTTCGCCGTCCAACCGCGCCGCTGGGTCGTGGAGCGCTTCTTCGCCTGGATCAACCGCAACCGGCGACTGGCAAAGGACTTCGAGGCCTCCATCGCCTCGGCCCGCGCCTTCCTCTACGCCGCCTCCGTCATGCTCCTCGTCCGCAGATTGGCCCGAGCCGCATGACTTTCGAAACCGACTCTTAATCATCGCACCCGATCCGATGGCTTGCCGTCCTCGCCGCCCGCGCGCACCCAAGCCATCAGGACGAGTCCGACAAGGAAGAGCAGCAGGACCGGGGTGACGCCGATGCGTTGGCTGCCGGTGAGGTCGGTCGTCAGCGCGATAAGGAGTGGCGCGAGGAAGGATGTCGCTTTGCCGGCCAGTGCGTAGATGCCGAACGCTTCGGTCATCCGCGTTTCATCGGCCTGCCGCACGAGCATGGTTCGCGATGCCGCCTGAAGCGATCCGCCCGCTGCGCCGATAACGGCCCCGCAGATATAGAAAACGATAGTGGGTAAAGCCGATGGCGCCTCCGGGGTGCCGACGCCGATGAACAGAACCTCATTTGTACTGGTTGTGATGATGACTGCCGAGACGGTCATCAGAGCCAGGGTTGTGAATACGATTACCGGTTTCGGCCCGAGCCGCTGATCCGCCCGGCCGCCGATCCAGGCCCCGACCGCACCGGCGAGTGCAGCGACTATCCCGAATACACCAAGCTGAAACGTTCCCCACCCCAGCACGCCCGCGGCATAAATGCCGCCGAAGATATAGAGCCCGCTCAGCGCGTCGCGATAGAACATCGAGGACATGAGATAGGCGAACAGGCTGGTCTTCAACGGCAGGGTGACGAGCGTGTTTTTCAGATCCCTCAATCCTTTAGCGACGGCGTTTGAGGCGTGCCGCCGGCGCTTCGCGTCGGGGGTCCAAAGGAAGAAGGGGATCATGAAGACGACGTACCAGATTGCCGACATCGGGCCGGTGGCGCGGGCGCCCTCGCCATACGCCGGGTCGAGGCCGAAGATAGGATTGAGACCGATGAGGGTTTTTTCCGATCCCGGGATCGGCGCCATCAGGCCGAGCACGATAATCAGGCTTACGAGCCCACCCCAATATCCCATCGCCCAGCCCGAGCCGGAGATGCGGCCGATTTCTCCCTTCGTTCCAAGCTCCGGCAATAGTGAGTTGGTGAAGACGCTGGTGAACTCCGCCCCGATCAGGGCGACGACGAGGAAGGCCAGGACTGGCGTCAGATCGGCCAACCCCGGCGTCGCGCCCCAGAGCCCGGCAACGCCAACGATATAGAGGGCGGAGAAGATGAGAATCCACGGCCGCCGCGGCCCGCGCGCGTCAGCCACGGCGCCAAGCACAGGGGCCATCAGTGCGATGACGATAGAGCCAATGGAGATCGCGTAGCCCCACGCGGCTTGGCCTTGGGCGGGATCGGCGGCGACCTTTGAGGCGAAATATGGAGCGAAGGTAAAGGTGAGGATGAGGGTGTGGAAAGGCTGGTTCGCCCAGTCAAAGAACATCCAGCCCCATATGGCTTTGCGCTTACCCGGCATGCCGCCGACCCCTCTCTGTTCGCGCAGGCGCGCAGAGTTATGCCACAACCGCCCGATAAACCCGATCTGTGCGGTTTCTCCTTGGCTGGTTACGGTTCCCGGGCAATGTACCGACAAGGTATAAATTCGTCGAACGTTTCGTTACCGCATGGCTCATCGCCTCGGCGTTGACGCATGGGCAGAGATTGGACTAAGCCCTTGATCCATGAGTCATGCGCATGAATAGGTCGAAGAGCTTTTGGCGCTCTTTGGTCCGCGGAGGGAGGTTCTGTTCGGCTTCATCCACGATCCGAACAATATTCTCCATATCCCGACGACGACCCGCCACGCCCGATCGAGGCCGTGCCACGGAACCACGCCACCGGGAATCTAAAACGCTTGGTGCGCAAAGCGGAAGAAGTCAGTTGACTGGAAGGGATGGCCGTGCGCCGAGCCAATTTGAACAATCACCCGGAATTGCCTGAATTGCGCCACAGGCGAATGCCGCAGGCACTTACCACGACGATGCAAAGCGGATCGATGCGATATGGCGGTCGCGATTCCCGGTAGAACATGAAAGACGGTACCCGCTCTCCAGTTGCTATGCCGGCATGCACGGTGCCGTCGCGGGTGAAATGCCTCCATTTGGCGGCGACCCTGGTCGGCATCGCGGCAACCCTGGTCCCAGGGGTCGGGGTCGCGGACGATGTCTATCTGAGGGCCGGGATCGGTTTCGACCGCCCCGCCGAGACCCGGTTCATGGACAACGATTGTTCCAGCGTTTCTCCGGCGGCGCTGTATGGCTGCGGCACGGGCGGCGACGGTGCGCCTCTGCGTTCGCTAGGCGATTTTGGGACGGTGGCCAGCGTTGAGTTCGGGATCGGCCATATACTCACGCGCGCCACGCGGGTCGAAGTCCTGGTCGAATACCGGCCGCGCTTCGCCTTCGATGGACGCGCCAATTTCCTGGAGCCCGCGCGCCAGCAGTCGGTCTCGGCGGACCTCTCATCCCTGTCGAGCATGCTGGCCGCTTACGTGGACTTGCCGGAACTAGGCGTGCCGAGGCTGGGCCGTTTCAGCCCGTTTCTCGGAGGCGGCGCCGGAGCCGTCCGGGTCGAGAGCGGAGAAACCCGCATGGCGTTTCCGAGGACGACGACCATCGTTCCGGGCGCGCGTCGTGTCAACCTCGCCTGGATGCTGACGGCTGGGATCGCGACATCTCTGGACGACGACACGACGCTCGAACTCGCTTGGCGTTATACGGATCTCGGCCCGGTCGAGACCGGGGAAGGCAGGGGCCGGGTCGTCTGGCGGGACGGGAGCCGCGAGCCGCTGCCGCTCGATCTCGCCCCGACGCGGGCGAAGTTGAGGAGCCACGGCCTCCGCCTGTCCCTGCGCTACGCGTTCTGAGGCCGGATGCGCGCCTTGCGATGAAGTCTCCTGGCGTGCACGATGAAAGGCCGTGCAGGTTATTCCGCAATAAGCGTTCGGCCAGCTGGCGAGGTGGGCGCGGGCAGCAAATCGGTCTCCCAGCTCAGCGGACGCTCACAACATCAACCCGTCCGGGCCGTCACGCTGCGACCGAACGCTTTCATCCAGAAAGTAACTGTTCGGCGGCCGGGGGATCGAAGGGACGCTTTTGGGGGCCCGGGGCCTCTGTGAATCTACCCTGATAACGATTCAGGCCATGCGCTACGGTCGAGCGCATGGCGATTCGCGACGAGGATTTCGACACAGACCTGACGCTGGCGGAGGGCGATGATCGTATCTGGTCGCCCTCGCAGACAGCGCCGGCGTGCGCGCCGCTCGACTTGCGATCGCTGTACGAGCGGGAGCGCGCACGGGCGGAGGGGGCCGAGGCGCGCTGCGAAGAGCTGCGCCGAGCTGAGTTGGACTCTCGTTCCCGGGCGAGTTCGCTGCAGACGCAGCTCGAAAAATGCCGGGGCAAGCTGAAGGCGGCGGAAGAGGAGATCAAGAAAGTCCGCCGCACGGCGAAGAACGCCCTTGCCTTGCAGGCCGAGGTGACGCGGCTGGAGAAGCTCCTTTCGGAAGCCGGCGTTGTATCGAGCAAGCGCAGCACGATCGTGTCCCTGCGCATGGAGGCCGCCCGGTTGCGCTCGGCCGTGTCGGCGGCGGAGGTCCGGCCGCGCCCGGCTCCGAGGCGATCGCGGGATCCGGAGGAGACGATCGCGTCGCTGGGGGAGGAGAACGCCCGGCTGAAGAAGGAAGTACGAGCGGCTGCGCCGAAGGGCCTGGGCCGAAGGATCAAGTTCCTGGAGGGCGAGGTCGACGAACTCCGCTGGTTGCTGCGGGGGTCCCACGACCACAAGGAGCGGATCGAGGCCCGGCATCAGGACGAGATCGATTGGCTGAAGAAGGACATCGCCTGGCTGCGCGAGCGCAACGAGCGGCTGCTGGCGGCGACCATGCGGGCCACGGGCATGATCGTGTCGCTGCGCGAGAAGATCGCTGGGCTGCGCGCCCAGGTGCGGGCTTTGGAGGTCGAGAAGAAGGCGCTGGTGTCCCGCGTCGAGACGCTGGAAGCCCAGCTTGCGAAGCTCCGCGCGAGCCGGACCGTGCTGTCGAAGTTGCTGTTCGGGCGAAAGAGCGAGCAACAGAAGAAGCCGCGGTCGGGGCGCAAGCGCGGCCAGCAACGCGGCGCACCCGGTCATGGCCGCACCCCGCGGCCCGGGCTCGATGAGCGCACTGAAAAGCGCAACCCGCCGATGGATGCGCGCGTCTGCTCCTGTT
>CBDAMS010000008.1:0-11531 GCA_965197305.1 Candidatus Acidiferrales bacterium
TCTCGTCGAGTCTGCCGCTCACGATAAAGGCCTTCGGGGCCGGAATGCTCTTCAATTGTTCGTCTACCCGCGCGCAGACGTGCTCGTCCAGCACAAACCGCCCACGAGCCGAACCCTGCGGAATCAACTCATAACGAATGTCAGAGGTGCTAGTGGCTTTCTTAAACTTTAGAATCGCTTCTAGGACGGCGCTGTCGAAACGGTCGCCCGGGGGTTCGGCAGCCCCGGCTTCTTCAATCGCAAGTGCAGCAAGATCGAGCGCCGTATCATCGAGACGTGGCTGTTCACGCCAGAACTCCTGTTGAGCAAATTCCTCATAGGCGGTCTCACCAAGATGCGGCGCCGCAATGTCGAGAACCGTCGATCCAGAATTCAACCCGGTTATCGTGAAGTCAACACTTGCATCGAGCCATCTCGGTTTCGGCCCCCTCCTGCTGCCCTCGCCAGTAGCCAGCAAACGGGTGGCTCGCTCCGCCGTCTGGAGTACGGCGTCTAAAAACGAGCCGTAGACTTGCCGCCTTGATCTGCCCCTCGTTTTCTCGGAGGCCGCTGAGGCGCAATTGGTAGCGTTGCGTGTTCATTTGCAAGTCCTCCTGTCTTGGGTTTCTGGTTAACGATGGACTCTCTGACGTTCCATCCTATCCGATGTCGGTCTTGTCCGTCTTGAGGTCACAGTAGTCGTTCTAACACTGACGTACCGACTCGCCGAAGCATGTTGTGACGCAACAGCCTTTCAAGTAGGCGGGCACGGTATTCCGCGATGCGGCAGCGGCCAAGCGACTGTTCCGCTATGCGTTGAGCGATCTATCGCATCCCAGCCCTGTGTCATCAACACCGTCGAGGCTCCGATCTACAAGTCGGCGATTCCTGCATTGAAAGAGGAAGGGATCCTGCGGCGACGGTGCCGGCACCGGCCGGTGTAGTACTTAAATAATGTGTTGGAACAGGATCCCCGAGCCATCAAACGACGGGTGAAAGCGAAACAGGGCTTTCGGGAATTTCAGGCGGCCCATTGGACGATCTAAGGGTACGAAGCGATGCACATGATTGGGAAGGGGCAAGCGCGGTGGGTGAGCGGCAACGATGTTCGACGGCAGAATCAATTCGTCAATCAGCTCCTCGGATTGGCGGTCTAACTGCCACCTATTTCGATCTCAAGGGAGACTCCCGTGCCGCTCGCCGCAGTTGCAACATATCCGTTCTTCTCGCTTGCCCACGTTCGCGCCGAGCTGGATCGTTGGCGGCAGGGGCCTGAGCGGTAACATGGGCTCTTATGAAGTTCCGCCTCACCTATGAGGGTAAATTACGGCCTACTGGGAACGAGCCCAAAGCGGAAACAAACCGTCTAGCGAATCACAAGCACGGAATCAGGCGGCACTTCCACAAGCAGCTAAAGTGCCTATGGGAGATGGACAGATTCCTTCGCGAGTACAAGGTTTCTCCCGAAGATTGGGATTCCCAAGTGCCCGCGGCAGATAGTATATGGGCACATTGGGCACCAGACCCCGCCAAGATGATCCCACTCAAGGAGGCAGTGGAAGCGGTAGACCGATACCACCAGTACGGATACCGTTTTGTTCCTCTCGTGCTGGAACCATTCTCGCTTCTGTGCTCATTGAAGATTCTGTTTCTGCGCCGAGATATCCCCGGCAATGTGATTAGTGCGGGGGATATCGACAATCGAGTCAAGACACTGATTGACGCACTTCGTATGCCCAAGAGCCCAAATGAGCTTGTCCACGAGGATGCTAAACCTAGACCCGGCGAGGACCCGTTCTTTTGTTTGTTAGAGGATGACACGCAAGTCAGTGATTTCTCCGTGCAGACTGACACTCTGCTTGATTCGCAAGCGGACGACAAGACTGCGAAGCTGGTGATTACGGTCGAATTGCGGCCGTACTACGTGACTACGCTCAACCTGAATTTCGTGTAGCTAGGCCTTATTCGACCAGTCGCAGCAACCGGCGCGGTGGGATCTGCGCTGCCGATGGCGGGACGATGAGCATACTCTTTCCCGCCGGAGCGGACGCGGACGTGGGCCACGCCGCCGCCCGTCCTATGCCTCAGTCGGGATGGTCATGGCTTGTGCTCCGCCTGGTTCGCTAGGCGTTACCGATCCGCAGGCCCTGCCATGATCTGCCGTGCGCGGTGCTGGCGCACACGGAAGAGCTTCTCGGCTGCCGAGCGGTCAAGGTGAGTGGATTCGAGGCCCCGTAGGGCGCTGAGGATTTCGTCAAGTCGATGAAACCAGGCGGGTTGGGAGGGCCTGGGGGAAGCTCCTGCTCTACTATACGTTAGGGAGCGATCCGGCATTATGGCCTGCCCGGGAGCGGCGGGAGGGGGAGCATATCACGCATGATAAAGGATATTATCATTCATAAAGAAACGGCCTTGCGACCCAACACGCCCGACCACGGACCGCTTAGCCTAACTGATCCAGGGGGGGAACTCTAACTTCTTAGGTTACTTTTAAGCGGCATCATCAAGCGATACCCCACTGAGCGCGGACGCCAAAGCGCTTCGGGTTCGTCGTGGACCAGATCAGGCTAGTCGAACGGTCGGCTCGCGAACGGGATTGCCTACGCGACCCACATAGACAACATCGGATTCCAGAATTTCAGCGTCGCGCACGAGCTCGGGCACTACTTCTTGCCCGGCCACATTGATGCCGTGCTCGCTGACGGCGATGTTCATGAATCGCGCGCAGGCTTTGCCTCTGGCGACCGCTACGAGATGGAAGCCGACCACTTCGCAGCTAGTCTGCTCATGCCGCGGTTGCTGTTCATGAAGGCGATGCGCACGTCGGGTGAAGGCTTTACGGCCATAGAGAAGCTCGCAAGCCTATGCAGGACTTCGCTTACTGCAACAGGAATCCGCTACGTCCAGTGCTCCCGTGACCCGCTAGCGATCGTCCTCAGCACGGGCAGCCAGATCAACTACTGCTTCATGTCGGACGCCCTGAAGGAAGTGAAAGGTATCAACTGGATTCGCAAGAGTGAAGGGCTTTCCAGGAACACAACCACTTTTGCCTTCAATCAAGACGTTGATCGTGTCGGACGGGCGGATTTCACGGGGGGTACATCCGACCTACAGGACTGGTTCGGTGGCGATCGCAGCATACCGATCACCGAGGAAGTTGCCGGATTGGGCAGCTACGGCAAAACACTTACCGTTCTCACCGCCTTGGACCTCGAAGAGAGGCTTGAAGAGATAGAAGAAGAGGAAAATCTCATTGAGTCCTGGAACACGAAGTTCCGGCTTTGAAGGTGCAACCAGCATCTGCCCCCGAGGCGAATCCCGTTTCCTTGCGTTTTGATCCTCGACTCATCCGGTGACCGCCTCACGCAATCCCTTCCAGCTTCACCAGGGCGTTCAAGTAGTTCACACGGCCGAGGCGTGCGTGTAGCTGATTGACATGCGCTCATTTTTGCTCGCACAATGAAGACGTGAATGGCCGCCAGTTCATCGCGAGAGCACGAAAATGGGCAAGAGCCAGAGGGTTGCACGTTAGATTCGCGGCCTCCGAAGGATCGGGCTCTCACGGGACGCTCCATGTGGGCGGCCGCAGGACAACCGTTAAGGATAGAAAAAAAGAAATCGGCAAGGGCCTGTTCAGCAAGATGCTCGCCGACCTCGGGATCGACGGGGACGAATTTTAAAAACTTTATTAACAACCGGAGCAACGGATTTACATCTAGTGAAGGAGTTCTGGAGACATGCCTGACACTTTCAACTATCCCGCCGAGATCGAACGCGATGAGGACGGACGGTTCGTCATCACGTTTCCGGACTTCGGCTGGGGCGCGACTGACGGCGCAACAAGGGACGAGGCCCTGGCCGATGCCAAGGACCTACTGCGAGAACTTATCACCACCACGATCCGCGAGGGCGAAGCCTTGCCGGAGCCATCGCGCCCCAGCAAGTCGCGGCCCTTGGTCATTCCTCCGGTGCAAATCGCCCTGAAGGCGGCCTTATACGACGCCTATCGTCAAACCGGCCATTCGAAACGCCACCTCGCGCGCGACTTGGCCGTCACCGAAAGCGAGGTACGGCGCATGTTGAACCCGGAGCACGCCACCAAGACGGCCACTATCGACGATGCATTGCGCCGACTCGGCAAGCGCATCGCCCTGACTGTCGACAGGGTCGCCTGATCCCCTCCCGAAGGTGACCGCGACGCCACTCAGGCTTTTGTCGAACCTGGAGGTCCGAAACCACTTCTCCTCCCTTCACCTCCAGATAGACAGCTCGCACGGACTAGAATAACGAGCGTTCTAACCGAACAGTTTAGTAGCACCTGAATTATGCACAGGTTCGGCGTAGCCATCGCCGATGGAGTTGTGGTGGTAGCGGCAGTCGTGTCAACTCAGTAATCTGGCAAGTCGTCTTTTCTGCGGTTTCCCTCCCTGTCTGAGCCGCCTGCCCATCCCGGCGGGGCAAAAGCGGGCTGGCAAGCGGCGTGTTCCCAGTACGTTGCGGCGAGTGCATAAAATTTTATGCAGGGAGCGCCCCTCAACTCAGCACACCCTCCACCACCGGCGCGCACCTCGATCCCGGTGGCCCCATTGCGCGCAGCCGCCGCATCAGCCGCTCAAACAGGCCCTTTTCCTGATACTGATCGCTGTAGCTGACACCCGTTCTGCCGGCGTGCCGCCAGATCTTGGCCGCCACGAACAGAAAGCGCAGCCGCGCCGTCGCCAGGGTGGTGTGCCGCAGCGTCTCCACGCTGGCCTGGGCTTCGCGGTTGAACAGCAGCAGCCAGCAGTTGAGATTGTAGGCCAGCATGGCCAACTGAAAGTGATTGCGGTTCATGTCAAAGCGGCGCGAGGGATGGGCCGCCAGCCCGGCGTCGTTGTTGGCCTCCTTGATCAGGTTCTCGGCCCCGGCGCGCTGATTGTAAAACCACACCACCGCCGCGATCGGCTCGGCCAGATTGGTGACAAACACGCGGTAGGTGTAAGCGCTGGTGGCGAACAACTGGTATTGCTCGGCCGCGCCGGCCGCGGGCTCCTTTTCGTAACGCAGCGCCAGGAAACGGCAGGCCTGCGCCCAGCCTTGCGGCTGGTAGCGGAATTCGCATTGCGCATCGGCGTCGGAGTGGGGCGAGGGCTTCCAGGCCGCTTGCTGCAACTGCTCCACCAGCCGCCTGGTCTTGCGCGCCACGATGACGAACTGACAATGCGCTTGTTGGTAGGCTGCCACCGCCTCCCAGCAATAAAAGCCGGAATCAGCCCGCGCCAAGATTTTCTTCACGCCGGTCGGCAAAGCCCGGAAGGCGCTCTCCAGATGGGAGGCGATCTGTCGGCCCGTGGGTCGGTCGCCATGGCGCAACCCGCCCATCAAGTATTCGCGCGTCTCGGCCAGGAAGGTCAATATCGGCTGGTAGCTGCGCTTGCCCTTGTTCTTGGGGTTGTAACTGTTGCGCCCGCCCATCTGGCGGCCGTAGAGCGTGTGCACGGTGGTGTCGGTGTCCAGCGTCACCGTCTCCAATTTCACCTGGGCCGCGGCCCAGACTCGTTCCCGCAGCTGGCGTTGCAGCGACAGGATCTGCTGCGCCACGTTGAGATGCAGCGAGGCCAGAAAGCGCCACAGTGTGGATTGCGGCGGCAGACGGGTCACTTGCAAGATGCCGGTCAAGATGGGGTCGCGGGCGATGAAGCGCAGTTGGTGGAGCCGCGCAAAGCCGACATAGAGGCCCAGCACGAGGGCCAGCACGAACTGGTAGGGGCTCATGGCTGGGGTGATCCGTTTGGTCGTGATGGTTTGTTCCAGCAGCGCCTGGAAGCCGAGTTTTTCGAGCAGGGTGGCGACGGGCAGCAAGCCGCCGTAGGGAGTCAGCTTCTTGCCGCGGAAGTGATAGGGCGTGGAAGCCCCGATTTTATTGGGCCGCGGGGCCCTCGCTCCGCGGCCTTGTTTGACGGGCCTTGGGGAGCTATGCTGTTTTCGATTGGTAACCATTTGGGTGACCTCCTTGGGGTGGGTTGGCGAAGCTGGAATCTTTGCCAGCCTACCTTTTTACCCCATGTTTTCGGGGGTCCCCCAATGGTCCCTCGCGGCTCAGCCCTCCTCAGCTGCACCCGCAGTGCATAATTCAGGTTGCATGGAACGTGACGCATTCCATGTTTTGTATGTGTCAGATAAAATACCAGAAGCCGTGTTCCATGGTCAGGCCGCGAAAACCGTTGCCTATTTGAGGGTCTCGACCGCGCAGCAGGACGCCGGCAGCCAGCGCCTCGCCATCCTCGAGTACGCACGCAAACACGACTTCCGCATCGACGATTTCATCGAGGCGACCGCCTCTGGACAGGCTTCCGAAAGGCGCCGCCGGCTCGACGAGCTGACGAACGTCCTCCAACGCGGCGACCGTTTGGTCGTCAGCGAACTCTCCCGGTTCGGTCGGTCGCTGGGTCAGATCGTCGCCATCCTCGACGCCCTCGCCAAGGCAGGCGTCGCCTTCGTGGCGATGAAGGAGAACATCCGCGTCGAGGGCAAGCGCGACATCCAGACCAAAGTCATGACCACCCTCTTCGCGCTGTTCGCCGAGGTCGAGCGCGACCTGATCTCCGAGCGCACCCGCCAGGGCCTCGCCCAGGCCAGGTTCTCGGGCCGGAAGCTCGGGCGCCCGAAAGGCTCGTTGGGCGTCTCACGGCTCACGCTGAAGGATGCGCTATGGAAATCCCGGGCAAGACGTCCAACACAAGAGGACTTGCAATGAAAACTGTAGAACCTCACACCGGTGGGCGACTACGGGACTTGCGCATTCGGTTGAGCGCGCTCCGTGTGTCGTCATATTGAATCCTGATATCACCCCACTCACACTCGTTCTTTCCCTCTTTGGCTGTGCTCTCCATGTCATCGACGCCTTGGAACAAGTCGCGGTCCTCTTCATCCGCTTTTTGATTCTCCTCCGGGTGCAGGTAGTCGAGTTCCCGATCCGCATTTTCGTATCCCTGCGGGAGCTTTAATATCTTAAAGTCAGAGTTGCTGTTCAGGTCGTCAACTTTAGGATGCACAAATATCCGCATACCCTTCCCGCCGCATTTTTCGGCGGCATGCGCCCGTATGACGGACGTACCGAAGAATCGTGATTTGGTGACCAGCATTGAGCCCGCTCCTGCATCCGTCGAGTAGCCGAATGAGTAGAATGTTCCTTTACCAATCCCCATCCGTACCGAGACAGTCTCCTTGATGAACTTCCGCATCAGATCCGTTGCTATCGACGCAGCTCGCAAGGAATTGCCAAGCTTCAGGAAGGCACAGTCTGAGAAGAGCATGGCAGTGATGCGGCCATCGCGACGCTGATCATTGATACAGCAATCTAGCACGTGGTCAAACCGGTTGAACTTGCTCTGCGTGGGCGCAGTGTAGACTGCATACTGGTCGGTCTCGATGCGGCGAGGGTGCTTTTCGATGAGAGCCGCAAATCCGAGCATATCTACAAAGATGAGAGTTTGTTTTTGGTCTTCGTCGCGCTTCATAGGTGATCTCCTCACGCCTTTGCGAAAAGCCGGGTTGGGGGGGGATTGAAGGCGAGGCACGGCAAGGCACAAAGGAGAGAAGTTGCGATCGGGTGTCACATCCTCAACCGGATGGCCGAGCTGGGAAGGCCGAAATCCTGCGCTGTGGTGTCCTGAACGAGAAGTTGGAAAAGCGCCCCCACTCGCGCCGCAGTTGAATCATGAAACAGCGCCCCCGCATACGATTAACGTGACAATGACGCATAGGCCCGCCGGGTGTTCTCCGCAATCGAGGCGACCGCCAGTTGGCGGGCGGTGCCCCCGTCGGCGAGGGCTCCGGGGCGGGATGGCTCGAGCGCGTTTTTCATGATGGAATCCTGGGTGTTTCCGGTTCCGGGCGGAGCCTTACTCGGTCGTTCCGCGGGCCGTTCGCAGCAGCGCCAGCGCATAGACAATCCCAATGGCCGGAACCACCGAAAATGCGAGCGCAAGCTCCCAATCTCCCCGCACGCTGCCTGCGATCATCAGCTGCGCAAAGCCCAGATCGGCGATCACGTTCGCCGTCAGGAGCGCCACCAGGGCGAGGATCGTCTTCGTGGCGAGACGGGTCCGCAACACGAGCAGAAGCACGCCTGCGGTACCCAGAGGGTGCAAAAAGATCACGAGCAGCCTTTGCCAGACGTCTCCACCATTAGCGAATGCGCCGACCAGGGCCGTGAGTCCTACCAAGACAGCGTGAATCACAGCAAGCACCGTCACGGAAATTCGGAAGCTGGTCATGAAACCATGATAGGTCCATCTGGGCGAGGACGGCGTCTCGGCGCCCCTGCTCATGGCGAAGTTACGCCATCAAGACCTCCGGACGCTCTCGCGCTACGTGCGTCCGGCACGACCACGCGAGGCGTGCCCCCCGCCGGATGGCGACGAGGTCCCGGTCGGCACCCGTCAGCGTGAATGCTCTGATCAGCTCATCGCTCGGGATTTCCTCGGGAAAGCTGGCCAACCTAGCCAACTCAGTCTCTGAGAAAATAGATGCCGGCACGGAGTCCTAATCGAAGGAGTGTGAGTTCACAACGCGGGCGGACGAACCCCGCCAGCCGACAAGACGTTGAAGGATATCCTCGACAGCTGAGGCAAAGATCCGATATGGACAGAGGAGAAGCTCGAATGCTCAATCAGCAGGAAGAGCGACCGCTATCTATTGGGTCTGCCGTACAGTTCACTCACAAGGGGGAGACGATCCCCGGACATCTTCTCCAACGGCAGGGACGGCGCCGCTTCGCGAAGGTAATCGACACCGAGGAGCGGATCTGGAAAGTACCGGAGTCGGCGTTGAAGCACTCGGGAGGAACGCGGAGAGCCACGATGGTCACACGGCACGACAAAGCGCGGGCTGACTACCGCGTGGGGGACGAGGTGACGTTCACAAGCCGCGACGGACCAAGGCGTGGCGAGATCGTGAAGCTCAACCCAAAGAGAGCAAAGGTACGCTGTGAAGAGACATGCTGGAACGTCCCCTATGGCCTGCTCCGCGGGACAGGAAAGGAAAGCGCGAGGAACGGCGCGGAGCGGCTGAACGGCGTTGCGGGAATGGCTCGGCGGCTGATGGACGAGCATGGGCTCACGGGCTGGACCCTCGCGTTTGTCGAGGCCAAGAGGCGCCTTGGCGACTGCCATTTCCGACACCGCGTGATCCGGATCAGCCGCACCCATGCCCTGGGGGGAAGCAAGGAGCAGATCCGGGACACCGTGCTGCACGAGATCGCACACGCGATCGCGGGACGCGAGGCGGGCCATGGACCGCTGTGGAAGGTAACGGCACGGCGAATCGGAGCAACACCAAGGGCGAAGGCCTACGAGAGCCAAGCGAGCTGAGGCAGGGATAATGTCTATACCACTTGGCAGATGCCCTGTGCGATTTTATTCGGGATTCTGCGCAGGAACTGTTCACCTATGGTCGATCGGCGTACGAGATCGCCTGCGATACGGATGCCACAGGTGCGCGAGACGGTTTCAAGTTCGTTAGCATCCACCCCAAACGTAAGAGAGGTGGCGGCGGCAATGCCTGGGCGTCGCCTGATCCCCGCCATAGCAGGACCAGTGCCAAGCGCCAATCCGGCGACCGTTGATGCTCTTCTCCAACGCGCCAAGAAGCGCTGGTCTGAAGAACTGGCCGAATGCGGCTCGGCCCCGTAGCTGAGAACTACCGAATGAGTGAATCAAAAACAACCTCGAGTGTCCGCTTTTCGATTGGCGATCTTGTTCAACATGAATTATTCCATTACCGAGGTGTAGTTATCGGCGCTGATCCGCAATTCGAAGGAACCGACGAGTGGTACGAGACCGTGGCGCGGTCCAGACCGCCGAAAGACCGTCCTTGGTACCACGTATTGCCTCACGGGGCCACTCATCAGACTTACGTGGCCGAGCGTAACCTCCAACCAGACCACGCTGGCCACCCTATTGAGCATCCAATGGTTGAGGTCTACTTCACTCACTTCATCAATGGGCGATATGTTAGTGGCCGCATGAACTAAGGCCCCAGTCCGTCGAATAGACACCCGTGCGGATATGGCACTATCAAGTTAACTGATTTCCTGGAGGTCCCACTGATTGACATGCCAGCTAAGTCGCTGATTTTTGGTGCTGGCTAGAATTGATTTCGCGGCGGAAAAGAGTGAATTCCGGTTAACTTGACAGTGCCGAGAAGCTGGATCGGCAGATAGAGCAGTTCGAGTGGCAACTGGAAGAACTGGAAGCTTCCGATCCCTTCCCACGACTGGAACCGGCGATCGATCCGCAGTTGGTGGCCTCGACACGACCGACGTGCGGTCCGCTGTCGGCGACGTTGCCCGGGAAACCCGATGGCTGGAACCCGAAGAGCCGTGCTGCCTGGATTGCGGCGGCACACTGAATCTTCTGGGCGAGGACGTTTCCGCGACCCTGGAATATGAGCCGGCGGTCTTCAAGCTGATGCGCACGATGCGGCCGAAGCTGAGTTGCAGGCGCTACGCCCATCTGGCGCGCGACTCCGTCCATTAGGCGGCAGAACGGATCGCCGGCAGCATTGCGGCTGATATCCGGTAGGACGATGAAGGTGGCTCCAGAAACAAATAGAGGAGATGCAGAAGCGCGAGTCGGCGGACAAGGCGCGTCAGGAGAGAATCAAGGCCATTCAGTCCCGCATCTCCGCAATCGAGACCGAGACCGAACGGCAAGCGCCTTGGTGTCTGCGGTCGACTGCGGACTCTATATCGCCCGCCGGATCTACAGCGGCGACGAGGACGACTGGCCTGCAATGGCATCTCCTCTTCGCGTGTATTTTGTGCGTCCGGAAATTGGCATACACGACCGGAACGGATCGGGCGGCCGGGTCTTCGAACCGGATGCCGCCACCCGTGGCATTGGACCTGCGGTCAAGTTGCTTTATTCGGTCCTGCAGCGCATCACCGAACTTGATGCCGGAGGTGCAAGATCGTTCCTTGGGCGCTGGCGCTATTCCGATATATCGATTTACCGCCGTTTGTGGGCCGCTGCCGCCCGCAATGCTGAAGCAGTTACTGCCACGGAAATCCGCGAATTCCTCGTGGCCCTCGACGACAGCGATTTCTGGAACTTGTGGTCCTTGCCGGAATTCGCCGAACTGCGGGCAGTGCGATTCAGCGGTCTCGAACCTGGCACACAAGCGATAATCGTCAGACGATTGCGTAAAGGTCCTCCGCGCAAGATCTTGCCGAGAAAATTGGGAGCCGAAGAGGTTCGGGCCACCAAGCGGGCGTTCGCCGCCATGGAACTCAGGCGGATCGAGATTGGCGGCGGCGTCTTGCCGGCCCAAGTCCGAGACTGGTTGCTTGAAGTGGCCGATGAATTTCCCAGTCTCAAGAATATGGCCATCGACGGCGGTTTTCGCGATCCGTGGGTCCGACCCGACCTCCGTCCGCGCACCTCTTTCAAATCCCAATTTGACGGACTGGAGGGCAAAGCTCGATTGCAAGCGCTTGAAGACGCGCTCTCAGGGGAGCCGTCTGCCGGTCAAGCCACAGATTGGCTCCGAAGACCAGGTCATGCTGTCCT
>CBDAMS010000009.1:0-87057 GCA_965197305.1 Candidatus Acidiferrales bacterium
TGTCTGGCCGCCTACGGTGGGCAGCAACGCCTGCGGCTTTTCGCGGACGATGATCTGCTCGAGTATTTCGCGGGTCAGCGGTTCGATATAGGTGCGATCGGCGACTTCCGGATCGGTCATGATGGTGGCCGGATTGGAGTTGACCAGCACCACGCAGTATCCCTCCGCGCGCAGCGCCTTGCAGGCTTGTGTACCGGAGTAGTCAAATTCGCAAGCCTGCCCGATGACGATCGGCCCGGAGCCGATGATCAGTATCTTTTCGAGATCCGTCCGTTTGGGCATCAGTTGGGAAACATCACCTCGGATGTGCGCGGGAACACTTCAGCTATTCGCCGCCCCCGTGCGGCCCAGCACCTGTCGAAGCTTGTGATCCTTCATCATCGCCGTGAATCGCTGAAACAGATAATGGGAATCGTGCGGGCCCGGCGAAGCCTCGGGGTGGTACTGCACGCTGAACAAGGGGAGCGAACGATGGCGCATGCCTTCGTTGGTGTGATCGTTCAGATTGACGTGGGTGATCTCCACCTCGCTCGACGGCACCGAGTCCGGGTCCACGACGAAACCGTGGTTCTGTGCGGTGATCTCGACATGTCCGGTCTCGAGATTCTTGACCGGATGGTTCGACCCATGGTGGCCGAATTTCAGCTTGTAGGTGCGGCCGCCCAGCGCCAGTCCACAGAGCTGGTGTCCCAGGCAAATTCCGAAAATGGGGACGCGTCCCAGCAGCTTGCGGATGGCCTCGATGCCATAGGTAACCGGCTCGGGATCACCGGGGCCGTTGGAGAGAAATACGCCATTCGGCTTGAGGGCCAGAACGTCCTCCGCGGAAGTCCGCGCCGGAACCACGGTGACGTCACAGTTCAGGTCCACCAGCAGTCGCAGGATGTTCTGCTTGATGCCGAAGTCGTAGGCCACCACGCGGAACCGCTCGACTTCACCCTGGGAGGCGGCTTCGCCCATGGCTTCGTGCCAAGGCGAGGCCGTAAACTCAATGGATCCCTCGCTCCAGGAATACGGCTTTTGACAGGTGACGCCGCCGGCGAGTTCCAGGCCGGCCATGGCCGGCAAAGCGCCCGCTTCGGCCACCAGTTGTTCGGCTGGCGTTCCGTCGGTGGCCACCATGCCGCGGAGCGCGCCCTGGCGCCGGATATGCCGCACCAGCGCCCGCGTATCCAAATCCCAGATGACCGGAACTCCGTGGCGGCTCAGGTACGCCTGCGCCGACTCACTCGAACGCCAGTTGGAGGCCAGAGATGAGAACTCGCGCACCACCAGCGCCTCAATGTAGGGACGTGGCGATTCCTGATCGTCGAGATTGGTGCCGACGTTTCCGATATGCGGATAGGTCAGGCACACGATCTGGCCGGCGTAGCTGGGATCGGTGAAAACTTCCTGGTAACCGGTGAGGCTGGTATTAAAAACGACTTCTCCGCCGCGGCGCGTGCAAGCGCCCGCCGCGCGCCCGTTAAAAAGCCGCCCGTCCTCCAGTGCGAGGATAGCGGGCCGTGCGGATAACACCGTCAGCGGGTTCTCCGAAAGTACTCATAACAAGATTTCGCCCAGCTTTTTACCGCGTCGAACGAGCAGCCGACGCCGCGATACCCCCAAATTCCGCCATCGGCCAGTACGCGAATACAGCTTTCCCGTAAATGAAGTCTTCCCGCACCGGACCGAACATCCGCGAATCATTGGAGCTCGTGCGATGATCGCCCAATACAAAGTAATGGTTGGGCGGCACGCGCAGCGGAGCAAGGGTCGAACGGCCGGCAGCGCGCTCCGGCACATAGGGCTCCTCGAGCGACGCACCGTTGATGTACACCTGGCCCCTGCGGATCTCCACCCGGTCGCCCGGCAACCCGACGACGCGCTTGATGAACGACTTGGTTCGATCGATCGGATACCAGAAGACCACCACATCTCCGCGCTCGATGGGCTCCAGCCGGTACACAAACTTGTTGATGAAGATGCGTTCCTGGTCGGCCAGCAGCGGCGCCATGCTGGTGCCCTCTACCTTCACCGGCTGGTAGAAGAACACGATGATGACGATGGCCAGCCCCAGCGCCACAACCAGATCACGCGCCCACGCGCACAGCTCGCGCCGCACTCCCGAAAAAGACCGCCCCTCGCGGTCTTGTTCGGGGCTTGACTGGGCCATCTGCTCCATAAATTGAGGTTGACAACTATTTATACCACGCAGCGCATTTGAGCGCCAGCATCCGGTGAGCGGTTCGGGAAATTGGAGCAGGCCGGCTGAACTCAATGCGCCAACTCAATGGCTCATGGAGTAGACCATGTAATTGATGCCCAGGTGAACGCCAACCATGGAGGATTGCAACGGATAGATCGGCTCATCGAGCCATTCCCAGAAATCGCCGATATCATTGTTATGGTTAACGATCATGGTGAGACGCCCGCGGTCGTCATAGTAGCCGTAGAACCTGGGAGGCTCCGCCGGGCCCCCGTACGCCGGGTAAGGAGGCTCCACATCCAGGGTCTCGATGTCGTACAAGTTGTGAAATAGCGGATCGTCCACCTTCATTTCCACGAAGTAGCGGCCCGGATGCACCAGACCCATCTGGCGCTGGAACCAAGCGAGCGTCGCTCCACCATCGAAATCGTCCACCACGGCAAAGCCGCCACGGTCGAGATACTCGCGAAAATTTGCCGCTTCCCGCTCCGTCAGCTGCATCTGTCCGACCTCGCTGAAGTACGCGAAGGGATACTCAAACAGCTCGGGACTGTCCAGACTCACGATCACGTAGGACGCGGTGTCCAGCTTGATCCTGGTGACCCTCTGGGCGATTTCCAGAATGTGTCTCTCGGCTGCCGGATAGTCGTGGGCCCATCCCTCCCTACGCGAGCGAAACCCTCGCGCGCCGCGGGTGGTCCTGTATTGCACGCGGGCAAATACGAACTCGGAGTCAACCGGGGGAAGCTGTAGCGCCTCGAAATCCCGCTGCCGCGAGCGCTGCCGTTGCGCGAAAGCCGGTCCCAGGAGGACACCCATGGCCAGGAACGCCACCAGGAATAAAACCATAGCGCCGGTCCATCGCCGCCTTCGAGATAATTGAGCGCCAGGCTCCCCACTCGCGCGGTAAGCCCGTTCAGATACGCGCCCCGGCTGCTCCCCGCGACCCTTCATTTCGGTCCTCCGCGCGAAGGTCCCCTGTGGATTCGTCCCTGACAGTATACGATAGCCCTGCGCGCTCCGGCGCCTCGATCCAACTGCACCGTTTGCGAACAGGTTTTTCGGCTACTGGGTTGCGCCGCGCCCAAACAAGCTGAAATCGCGGCTGATGCCGAACGTGAGCCCGATGCGGGGATCGTCGCGGTAAACCCCGGCAATGCCGGCGGCGTCCCACTGGATGCCGGCTGCCATCACCTGTATTCCGAGCCACCACTGCCCTCGGCTCTCGGTGCCGGCAAGGCGCGCATCAATCTCCCGCGTCGAATGACGCCCAGCCACTTCGCCCACCAGGGCGAGGCGCTCCCCAACCGGATGAGCGACCCCCAATCCATAGAGCAGTTCGTCGTTCTGTGTATGTGGCTCGTTGGGCGCGGAGAGAATTGCCAGCCCCAAACTGCCGAATAGCCTCAAACCCCGGATGTGCCGCTGGGCGATGGCCTCCACCGAGACGCCCATCGAGTTATTGCCTATCCCGCGGGCCTGGTTGGTGTTCGGCATGGTGAAGCCAAACCGTGCGGCCAATGCCGGCCGGCGCTCACCTTCATCCAAGATACGAACCTTGGTCAGCAGCGAAAAGTCGCCCGTGTCATGGGTTGAGTTAGGCTCCGTTAAATCCAGGGATACTAAGGACGGGCCGCGCGAGTTGATCTGCAAGAACTGCCGCACAGCGCCCGAGAGCTCGACCTCGACCATGTCGCCGAGGCCCAGGCGCAAGCCCAAAACGCCGACATTGGTCTGATCGCCCGAGAGCCCCGAAAGCGGATAGCGAAGGTCTTGCAGAAAATCGAAACCCACCTGCGCGCGGAGCGTACCCGCGGGCACGATCTCCGCGTCCGGTCCGCGCAACGGGCGATTCTGCGCCATGCCCGGCAGCGCCACCGCCACCAGCACCACCGCCATCCACCAACCCACGCCGCTTCGCATCAAACTTCTCAAGGCTCCCAAGGTACCCACGCTCCTCCCATCCGCTACTGCAACCTTTCCCGTGGCACAGCCACTCTTGGCTGTGCTCATTTCCCTCTGATTCCGACTGCACTCCGAAAGTCTGCATTCCCTGTGTTACTCATACGCGCTCGACCATGCCCAATCCTGCGGGCGTTTCGCCAAGCTCGCTTTCACCGGGTTTCGTTCAATGTAGGAACGAATGCGCTCAAATTCTGAGGAATCGCGAATCCAGTGATCAAACGATTCATCTTGCCAGAAAGGCTTGCCGACCCGGCCCAGGGTCGCGTTTGCGTCTCTTCCGGAAACACCCTTAAGACCTCTGGTAATGCGCCAAAGCGGCACACGCGGGTCCAGAAGTACATGCACGTGGTTTGGCATGATGACCCAGGCATGCAGATCGTAGTGCCCGAGTTCGGCGCCACGAATGAGAGCGTCCCCGACATATCCGGCAATTTCTGGGACTCGCAGCCAGAGCGGGCCGTGTGAGGCCCGATCAAGTTCGGCATCTACGATCCGGAACTTCCTGCCCCAGTCGGCCTTCTGCTGGACCTGAATTATGGCGCCAGCATCGGTGACACCGGAACTCTTGCCGGTGCGTTTGGTTCCTGCACAGGCAGGAGTGGCTGTGCCACACGGATATCTTTTTGGTAGCGAGCCATAGAGACGCCATGTCAAGAAGATAGCTTTCCCCTCCGGCTGCCAATGCGGCAAGTTGCGCTCGTAGTACGTCATGGGTACCACAGCCACATAATCAGTCAGAACCCGTGGCACAGCCACTCCTATATTCAAGAAAACCTTAGACACTCCGACTGGCAAGGATACCTGAATAGTGTCGCTCCAGGCACGTTTGTGCTCTTTACCAGCGAGGGCTTTGGCTAATTGTCGGGTGTTGAAAACGTGCGAGCCCGCCTTGAACAGTGGGGGGGGGCGCGACCCTTTCAACAACAGACGCCCCCCCCCCGCATCCGCACCGAACCTTTGCGCACCGAACCTTGGCAATGTGGTCGCCGCCTGCGAAGCACCGCCCCTACTCTCGTTCGAATCAAGCTCGTTCGAATTACATAACAGTAACATAAGTGTTTACTGTATATGTATTCTGTGCTACGGTATCGTGTGTTCGCTGGCCAGCCCTATCTCTTGGCAACATCAAGCATCGCCTGTGGCACAGCCACTCTTGGCTGTGCGCCTCTTATTCATCGTCAGCCGCTTCTGATTGTAAGCAAGCTCGTCCCTCTGGTAGTCACCGGCCTCGATTCTCTAGCCTCCAGCAATAAGTCCTCTAGAATGCGCACTTACAGAAAAAGTTCCTACAAGCCTTGTAGAATGAACACTTATGAAACACAGGACTTAAAGTCGTCTGGAATGAACACTTACAGAAAAAACGGGGGTGGGGGTCGAGCGTGGTGTCCCCGGCTCGCTCGGCGAGAGCGGCAAAGATCGTGGCCGCTCTCGCGGTAAGGCACTTGAGCGCGAGGCTCCCGGCAAGGGGCGCTCGCGCGGTAAGAAAGTCGGGGTGATTATGGTTACGTTCCGAGCGCGCCCGCTACGAGTCGAAATAGAGATGCGCGGCGGCAAGCCCGACCACAACTGCTGTCTCGGTACGCAGCACGCGGTCGCCGAGCGACGCTTCCGCGAAACCTGCCGCAGAGCCTGCGGCAAGCTCCGCCTCGGTCCAGCCGCCTTCCGGCCCTACAGCCAGCGAGAGTTGTACCCTCCCCTCCAGAGTGGCCATTCCCCCGGCGGACTTTTCTTCCAGCACCTGCCGCAAACGCGGCGCGCCCGCGCGTTCCGAGAGCAGGACGCAGACCGAGGCGCCGGCTGCGGCAAACGCTTCGCGAGGGCGGGTCACCGATTGCAGTTCCGGCGGGCGCAAGCAGCGAGCCTGCTGCGCCGATTCCAGCAGAATCTTGCGCCAGCGTTCGGCGCGCTTGGCCGCCGCCGCGACCAGCGCCTTCTCGCTGCGCTCGGCAGCCAGCGGCACCACGGCATCGACGCCGAGTTCGGTGGCCTTCTCCAGCGCCCACTCGAAGCGATCGAACTTCATCACCGCGACCAGCAGGGTCAGTCGCAGCCACGGCTCTTGTGTGGCAACAGGAGCAACCACGGCGAACTCCACCGCGTCGCGCCCTACGCGCTCCACGCGTCCCAAGACGACGGCATGACCATCACTCAGCTCATAGAATTGGCCTTGCTCGGCGCGCAGGACGCGAGCCAGGTGATGGGCTGCGGCGCCCGAAAGGCGCGCCCTGCCCTGCGTAAATTGCTCCACGAAGAATCGCCGCCGCAAGTCTCGATTCCGAGTCTGTCAGTCCGAGGCCCGAAACAGCGGGACCGAAAGCGGATTCCTCGCTTCGCCGGGAATGACCAAGGACGGATTAGCCAAAGATGTCTTTGACTTTATCAAACAACGAAGAGTTTCGCTCGGCGGGACGGTTTTCGATTCTTAGTGTCTCGCCCAACTGCTGCAACAGCCGGCGCTGTTCCCGAGTGAGATGGGTTGGGGTCACGGCGCGCACATGAATGTACAGGTCGCCCTTGCCTCCTCCATGGGGGTCCGGCAGGCCCTTTCCCTTGAGCCGAATGATGGCGCCGGTTTGCGTGCCTTCGCCAATGCTGACCTTCTCATCACCGGCCAAGCCCGGCACGAGGACCTCGGCGCCAAGCGCCGCTTGCGTCACACTAATGGGAACCGTGCAGTACAGATCGGCGCCGCGCCGCTCGAAGAAGGGATGGTCTTTGACCTCGAGAATGATATAGAGATCGCCCGGCGGCCCGCCGTTGACACCCGCTTCCCCTTCTCCGCCCACGCGGATGCGGGTCTGCGAGTCCACGCCCGGGGGAATGCGCACCTCGATGGTGCGGGTGCGCTCGAAGCGCCCGCGCCCGCGGCATTCGGGGCACTTTTCGCGCACCGTCTGTCCCGCGCCCTGGCACGCAGGGCAGGTGCGCGTGATGCTGAAGAAACCCTGCTGGTAGCGGAGCTGGCCGCGGCCCCGGCAGGTTTCACATGCCGCCACGCCGGTCCCTGCCTTGGCCCCGGTGCCATTGCAGGCTTCGCAGAACTCCTGGCGAGGAACGCGGACTTTGGTGGTCACGCCAGCGGCCGCTTCCTCGAAGGCCAGGCGCATGTCATAACGCAAGTCCGCGCCGCGCTGTATTCGCGCGCGGCCTTGCCTGCCTCGGCCGAACACATCCTCGAACCCAAAGAAATCGCCGAAGACGTCTTGGAACTCCTCGAAAATGGTGTGGTTGAACCCTGCATCCGCGCCGACACCTGCCACGCCGGCATGTCCATAGCGGTCATAGGCACCGCGTTTGCTTGCGTCGGAAAGCACGCTATAGGCTTCGGTGGCCTCGCGGAATTTCCCTTCAGCGGCCTGTTTGTTGTCCGGATTGCGGTCCGGATGCCACTTCAGGGCAGCCTTTCGATACGCGGACTTGATCTTCTCTTGCGTGGCACTTCGGCTGAGGCCGAGGATATCGTAATAATCACGCTTGGGTGTGGCAGGCATGCGCTCCTTCAAGGTTCACAAGAGAGTCCTCAGTGATCTTCAATGAACAAACTGCCAACCGCGGACGATCCTTCACCGCCTGTGTCCTGAGGATGAACAGCCACGCGCACGCTGCTGGCTCGAAGGACTCGCCCGTGCAATAGATACCCGTCCTGGAGCACCTCCAGGACGCTCCCGTCGGGATGCTCCTGGGTTTCCACTCGCTCGACGGCCTGGTGAAAATGAGGGTCGAACATCTTGCCGGCGGTCGCAATGCGCTCCAGCCCGTGGCGGCTCAGGGCATCAAAGAGCTGGCGGTAAATCAATTCCAGGCCCTTACGATGTTCCTCGTAGGAAGAACCTTCATGCGCCCGCAGGGCAAGCTCGAAAGCATCGAGCACCGGCAACAGTCCTTCGAGCAGACGGGCGATGCCGCGGCGGCTCTCTTCGTGGCGCTCGCGCTCGACACGTTTTCGATAGTTCTGAAAATCCGCCTGGCGGCGGACCAGCGTCTGCATCAGCTCGTCTTTTTCAGCCTGCAAGCGCGCGAGTTGCTCGGCTTCCGCAGGATGCTCGCCGCCCGGCTCGCCAGCTTGATCAGGCTGCGAAGCGCCTACTGCAGACTCCGGCGCCTGTTCTCCCGCGCCGGCAAATTCGGGCTCAGGATCTTGATCCTTCTTCGGGGCTTCTGGTTCGCTCATCATCACGCTTAGTTCCAATACATCTTGTTGTCCGAAGAACCTTCCGCGGGACTCCGCGGATCGCTACGTGCGGCCGAGCATCTCGCTGAAGGCCCGCGCGACATACGCCACAGAGGTGATAGCGCGCTCATACTGCATGCGCATGGGGGCCAGCACTCCCAGGGATCCCTGCCGCTGGTCCCCGACCAAATACGGAGCCGTAATGAGGGAGAGATAATCTCCCGCGGCATTGATCTCCTTTACCCCAATCTGGATGTGCACGGCTTCGGGAGCTTCGATGCACCCGTTCAGCAGGGCCACCAGCTTGTTCTTCTCTTCGATGGCCGCCAACAGGCCACGCAGCGGCTCCCCGGCAGAAAGCTCCGGGGCGGAAGCAAACTGGGCGGCACCTTCCACATAGACCTGGCGCTGATCGTCGCCATCGAGAAGCGCGGGATCGCACAACTCCAGCGCCACCGGCAGCAGACGCCCGTATCGCTCGCGCTCGGAGGCCAGTTTGGCTAGCAGATTGGCTCGGATCGCTTCGAGTGTCCAACCATGGTAATGCCGATTGAGGTAATCGGCCGTCCAGTCGAGTTCAGCCTGCGTGAATTCGTGCTCCGGACGGATAACTTTGTCGCGCGTCGCGCCGCCCGGCGAAACCAGCACCACCGCCACGCGCCCATCCGGCAAACAAAGCAAACCCACGTGCTCGAGCACGCTCGAAGCCAACGGCGGCATCACAATGATGCCCAGGCCGCGCGACACCTTGGCGAGCACATGACCGGCACGCTCGATCACCTCCTCGGGTGTCGCGGCGGAGTCCATCTCGCTGCGAATCCACTTCCGATCTGCCTCGCTGAGGGTGGCCTGTTCAACTGCCTGTTGCGCGAAGAAGCGGTATGCGGAAACCGTGGGCACGCGGCCGGCCGAGGTGTGCGGCTGGTACAGCAGACCCGCATCTTCGAGGTCGCCCATGATGTTGCGGATGGAGGCGGAGCTTAACGGATCGGCCTGGGAGCGCGAAATGACGCGGCTCGAAACCGGCTCGCCGGTCTCGACATAGGTGCGAACAATGTCGGCGAGAATCTGGCGATTCCGTCTGGCACTCAAAACCGAGTCGATCATCACGGTTGGCGCGAAAGGCGCTGTTTCATTCTAGCTATCCATTTGGGCGCGCTGCAAGCGGCCGGAATAGTCTACGTACAATGTCTTCCACTCGGAATAGAAATCCAGCGCCGCGATTCCAGCCTCCCGGTGACCGTTGCCGGTCTCCTTGGTGCCCCCGAACGGGAGATGGATCTCGGCACCGATGGTCGGGGCGTTCACGTACACAATTCCGGTGTGCAGTTCGGACATGGCCCGAAAAGCCCTGTTGACGTTGCGCGTATAGATCGACGCGGAAAGCCCATATCGCACGCCGTTGGCAATCTTCATGGCCTGTTCAAAATCGTCTACAGGGATCAGAGACACCACCGGCCCGAAAATCTCTTCCTGGGCGATGCGCATCTTGGCGTGGCAATCGGCGAATACGGTGGGCTGATGAAACCATCCTTGCTGCCAGGCACCGCCGGTAAGGCGGCTCCCGCCCGTCACCAGTCTCGCCCCTTCGTTTTTGCCGATCTCGACATAGTTCATCACTTTCTGCAACTGCTCCTCGTTGATGCTCGGCCCCATATCGGTGGCCGGGTTCAATCCGTCTCCGACCCGGAGCGCCTTGACCCGCTCCACAAGCTTTGCCTGAAACTCCGTGCAAACCTTCTTGTGCACAGCCACGCGACTGGACGCCGTACAACGCTGGCCCGTGGTGCCGAAGCCGCCCCAGACCGCGCCTTCTACGGCCAGGTCCAGGTTGGCGTCATCGAGAACGATCAGAATGTTTTTCCCACCCATTTCCAGATGGCAAGGCCGCAGCTTGGGGGCGCAAATTTCGCTGACCATCCGGCCTACTTCAGTGGAGCCGGTGAAACTCACAGCCTTCACGTCGGGATGTTGCACGAGCGGCTGCCCCACGTTCGGTCCGCTGCCGTGAACCACGTTGACCACCCCTCTCGGAAGGCCGGCTTCGGTCAGGATCTGCACCAAGCTGTAGGCGGAGAGCGGCGTATTCGCGGCCGGTTTGATCACCATGGTGTTCCCGCAAATCAGCGCCGGCATGATCTTCCAAGACGGAATGGCCATGGGAAAATTCCACGGTGTAATCAGTGCGCACACCCCCAGCGGCTGCCGGACGGACATCGCAAATTTGTTTTGCAGCTCGGAAGGAGTTGTCTGACCAAACAGCCGCCGCCCTTCCCCGCCCATGTAGTAGGTCATGTCGATCACTTCCTGGACATCGCCGCGAGTTTCGGCTAGGACTTTGCCCATTTCCCGAGTCATGTCGCGCGCCAGGTCTTCTTTCCGCCTCACCAGCATCTCCGCGGCTCGAAACAGTATTTCGGCGCGCTTGGGGGCGGGCACCAGCCGCCAACTCTGGAATGCCTCTCGGGCGGCATCCACAGCGGCGTTCACGTCTTCGGCGGTGGAAGCCGGAAACATACCCACCAATTCGTCACGATTCGCTGGATTACGATTCTCAAATGCACGGCCGCTGGTGGATTCGTTCCATTCACCATTGATGTAGTTCTTAAAAACCCTGGGAATGATGGCGGTCGCCATAGGGTATCCTTCCTTCTTACTGACCGCGAAAGCGCCTCTTGCCGGTCCAAAAGTCTGTCAAATTTCAATCTAGCAAACAGGTCAAGGAGCGTCAACGCAACTCCGCTTGGCCTGCTGCCGCCTTGGGGGGGGGGATTACGGACTCAACGAATCAGGGACTGCTGCCAGCCGGGAGTGGCCGGCCGGGAGTGCCCGATTAGGAGCGGCTGATCTCCGCGATCAAATCGCCCCAGAAAAGGCCAAGTTTTTCGGCGAAACCAGCCGGGGTCACCGTCGCCACCACGACACCGTGAGTGTCTCCATAATCGCTCCGGCGAGCGCGCTGCGGGGTCAATTCGTCAACCCGCAACCCGAATCCGGCGGGAGCGACTTCCTTCTCTCTCGGCTCGGGATTCTCATTGCTGCTGACGCGTTCCGGAAAGATCTTGGCGCGATCCGCGACCATCAGTGTCGCTTCGTGCGACCGGCCATCGCGCATGTAGGTGAGACGAACCTTCCCGCCGACAGGAGTTTCCGCGATGGGATCAACCAAGTCCCTGCCGGTTTCGACAGCCTGACCGTTGACCGCAGTGATCACGTCTCCGGGCTGGAGGCCGGCCTCATCGGCCGGACTGCCGGGCTTGATCGACTGCAGCACCATCCCGTAGGGTGCGCCAAGATCGCGCAACACGACGGGGTCCCGGCTCTGCTCTTCGCTGAAGCTCACGCCGATGGAGCCGCGGGTGACCTTGCCGTGCTCGATGATTTGATTGTAGACGTGGATCGCTGTCGCCGACGGCAGCGCAAAACCAATGCCCTCGTATCCGCGGCCGCGACTAATGATGGCGGTGTTGATGCCGATCACGTCTCCGGCCAGGTTCACCAGCGGTCCGCCGGAATTGCCGGGATTAATGGCCGCGTCGGTTTGCAGGAACTGCTGGAACTGCCGGCCGATGTTGCCTCGGTCTTTTGCGCTGATGATCCCGGCCGTGACGCTGGCCTGCAGTCCGAACGGGCTGCCGATGGCGAGCACCCATTCGCCCACCTGCACGGCGTCGGAATCGCCCAGCTTCACGGTGGGCAGATCGCGGTTTACGTCGATCTTGATGACCGCGAGGTCGGTTTCCGCGTCCACGCCGACCAGCCTGGCGGTATGGAGTGTGGGACTGTCGCTGAGCCGCACCTCGATCTTGGCAGCACGTTCGACGACGTGATGATTGGTCAGAATGAAGCCCTTCCTATCGACGATCATTCCGGAACCCAGGCTGCGCGCGGCTTCCGGCCCCTGTTCGGGCGAATCGAAAAAGCGATCGAAGAACTCATGGAATGGATCCGCGTCGTCGCCGCGACGCTGCGACTGCCCTCGGCGCGTAGAAACTTGGGTGATGGAGATATTCACCACCGCAGGCTGGTCGCGGCTGACGATCTCTGAAAACACGCCGGACATGGCCACAGCATTCGACAGAGCGAGCGGGGTCGCTCCGTTGACCAGCACGGTGCGCTGGGCGCCCGCCCGGCCCTGCACCAGAGTGCCGATCAAGATGCCAAGGGCTAGGGTAAAGACGACAAGAGCGGTGGCCAGGAATTTACGGTTGCGGACCCACAGGGCCAGTTCGCGAAGCTCGATGCCCATTCACTTGCTCCTTCTCTAACCGCCCCTGGCGGGGCGAGCGTGAAGCGAAAGGCCCCGGTAAGGGGCGCTTTCGCGGTAAGGTTGATTATAGCACCCGACTCCCCTTCCTACAGTCAGGACCGTGCCCGATAGTTCAAGGTGCGCACCGCTTCTCATCAAATCTGCCATTCCTCTGCCATTGTGCGTGAACGCATCTCCGAAGTGAAGAAACTGCTGGGCCCGAAGTGAGGAGATTGCTGGAAGAAGCCCGGCGGCGTAGGGAAAATTACGACAGATCACCTGTGTACTGGGGCGTACTGGGAGGGGGGGGGGGGGGGGTACCGGGCAGTCGCCATTCTGGCTGTGCTAAAATACCTTTAGCCATGGCTCCGCGCACCATGTACAAGAAAATCTGGGAGGCTCACGTCGTTCGCGAGGTCCCCGGCGAGCCTGCACTCATCTATATCGACCGTCACTTGGTTCACGAAGGCACCTCGGCCCAGGCGTTCGCCGGCCTAGAAGCCGCTGGCCACTCAGTCCGCCGCCCCGATCTCACATTTGCGGTGATGGACCATTCGGTGCCCACCCAAAGCCGCGACCTGCCGATTGTGGACGAAAATGCTCGCCTGCAACTTGAAGCGCTGGCGCGCAATGGCGAGCGGCACGGCATCCGGCTTTTCGACATGTTCAGCCGAAACCAGGGCATCGTGCACATCATCGGGCCCGAATTGGGCATTACCCAACCCGGCCTTACGATTGTGTGCGGCGACAGCCACACCTCCACGCACGGAGCGGTGGGAGCGCTGGCGTTTGGCATCGGCACCAGCGAGGTCGAGCACGTGCTGGCAACACAGTGCCTGCTGCAAAGCCACTCGAAGACCATGCGCGTCAACTTCCACGGCCAGCGGCCGCGCGGCGTTTCTTCCAAGGACTTGATCCTGGCGCTGATCGGCAAGATCGGTATCTCCGGCGGCACCGGCCACGTCATCGAGTACGCCGGCGAAGCCGTGCGCGGGCTCTCCATGGACGCCCGCATGACTATTTGCAACATGACCATCGAGGGCGGGGCCCGCGCCGGCATGGTCGCCCCCGACGCAACTACGTTTGCCTATCTCGAAGGACGCCCGTTTATTCCCCGCGGCAAAGCGTTTCAGGAAGCGGTCGACCGCTGGAAAACGCTGGCCAGCGATCCTGGCGCGCCCTTCGACGCCACGGTGGACCTGGATGCCACGCAGATCGCCCCGCAGGTAACTTGGGGCACCAATCCCGGCATGGTCACCAGCGTGACCGGGCGCGTCCCGGACCCCGCCTCCTTCGCCCACGCGGACGAACAAAAAGCGGCCCAACTCGCGCTCGAGTACATGGCCTTGCCCCCGGGCACCCCGATTGTGGACATCCCCGTAGACCGCGTGTTCATTGGCTCCTGCACCAACTCACGGCTCGAAGATCTGCGCGCGGCAGCGCGCGTGGTGTGCGGCAAGCACGTGGCGCGCACGCTCAAGGCTGCGCTCGTCGTTCCGGGCTCGCGCGTCGTGAAGGCCAAGGCGGAGCAAGAGGGCCTCGACCGCATCTTCCGCGATGCCGGGTTCGAGTGGCGCGACGCCGGCTGCAGCATGTGCATCGCCATGAACGACGACGTGCTGCCTCCCGGGGAGCGCAGTGCCAGCACCTCGAACCGCAATTTCGAGGGCCGCCAGGGCAAAGGCAGCCGCACCCATCTCGTGAGCCCCATCATGGCCGCCGCAGCAGCCATCGCCGGGCATTTTGTGGATGTCCGCGAGCTGGGCGTGGACGTCACGGAGTGAGCGTGAAATCTTTCTCCAAGCACACCGGCTTGGTCATGCCGCTCGACCGCGTCAACGTCGATACCGACCAGATGGTGCCCAAGCAATTCCTGAAGCTGCTGACGCGGACCGGATACGGGCGCTTTCTGTTCTACGACTGGCGTTACCTGCCGGGCGAAGCACCCAACCCCGATTTTGTGATGAATTTTCCGCGCTACCAGAGCGCGTCTATTTTGCTGGCGCGCGCCAATTTCGGGTGCGGATCGAGCCGGGAGCACGCGCCATGGGGCGTACTCGACTACGGCTTCCGCGTCGTCATCGCGCCCAGTTTCGCCGACATCTTCTATAACAACTGTTTCAAGAACGGCATCCTGCCCATCACCTTGCCCGATGCCGACGTGCAAGAACTCTTCCGCCGTACCGAAGCCACCATCGGGTACCGGCTCACGGCCGACCTGCCCAGTCAAACAGTCACCGATGACCAGGGCCTGAAGCTCCATTTCGATATCGACGAATTCCGCAAACAGGTGCTTCTCGAAGGCCTCGACGACATCGACCTGACACTCAAGCACGGAGCCGCGATCACCGCACACGAGAAGAAGCACCGGCCCCAGATCACCATGCACGAGCAGGTCGACTTCAAGCACTTCACCGCGAAGTGAATCTAGGTCCCGCTCAGCGGGCCTCCGACACGCAACGCGGAGTCTCCCGCTTCCCAGGAGTTCTTCGCGAGCCGAGAGGGATGCGAGAAATGACGCGAGGAAGCAGGTATCAGACCGACTCGGGTGCGGTGGGATCCGGCCCCATCAACTCCGCCAGCAGGATTCCCGCCAGGATCAGAGCCGCCCCGGCAAGCGCCCTCCAGCCCAGCCGCTCGGAATAAAAGAAGAAGGACGTCAAGGCGGCGAAGACCGGCTCCAATGCAAAGATGATGGCCGCGTGCGATGCGGTGGTGTATCTCTGCGCCCAGGTCTGCGCGGAGAAGGCCAAGGCCGTAGCCAGCGCGCCGGTGACTAATATGGCTACCATGAGTTTCGGAGTCCACGCAACGCGCGCCGGCTCCCATCCTGTTACCGCCAACAACGGAACAGCTGCCAACGTGGCCAACGCGGTTGTGGCTACTTGCAGGAGGCTCAGCGCTCCGGGCGTATGCTTTCTCGTGTAATGCCCGATACTGATGATGTGCAGCGCAAACGTCAGCGCGCAGCCAAGCATCAGGAGATCCCCCAGGTTCAGTTCGGCGAATCCTGCCGCAGGAATGGCCATTAGGTACA
This sequence comes from Candidatus Acidiferrales bacterium, assembly GCA_965197305.1. GTDB lineage: Bacteria > Acidobacteriota > Terriglobia > Acidiferrales > UBA7541 > Palsa-189. Next base: position 15,611 of record CBDAMS010000009.1, read on the forward strand.
AGCCGGTTACAGCGGACGCCATTCCTGCCCACATCCACCCGCCTATGCGTCGCTTGCCGAACACGGCAAGCAAAAGGGGAACCAGCACGACGCAGAAGCTGGTGATGAATGCGGCCTTCGATGGCGTCGTCAGCTTGAGGCCAATCGTTTGCAACGCATATCCGGCGAACATGAAGCCGCCGATCACCGATCCGGCACGAATGTCGGAGAAACTGAGGCCGTGGATGTGGCGGCCATGAATCGCCACCGCTAAGGCGAATGCTACCAGAAAGCGCAGTGCCAGGAATACAAACACCGAGGCATCCGCCAGGGCATCCTTGACGACGACAAACGTGGTGCCCCAGATAAGCGAGCAAGCAATCAACAACAAGTCCGCTTTCAGATTACGGGAGACGTGCACTTGGCGGGGATGGCCCCGAGAGAGGCTCAATGGCCGGCAGCAATCCCGGCATCCTCAAGCCCTGCCACCTGCAAGACCGTAAGGAGAATACGCTGCAAGCCGATCTTGCGCCCCGTGGGGTCGTACCACTCCCCAAGGGAATGCGACCCACCCGACCGGCCGCCGGCCCCCAGCGCGATGGCGGGAATGCCGAGCGAAAGAGGAAGGTTCGCGTCGGTAGAAGCGCGCTCGATACGCGACCGGTTGGCGAGATAGGCATCGGCGGCGTACAACGCAGCAAGCAGCGGAGAATCCTCCGGCAGTTCCCCTCCCGGCCGGATCCCCATCACCTTCGTCTCGATGGCGAGACCGTCTGCCACCGGCACACCCCGCTCCCGCGCCGCGGCCATTTCCTCGTCCACACCGGCCTGGATGGCGGCTTCCAGGGCCGCCGCGAGGGTACCCAGCTCCACGTCCGATTCCGAGCGCAGGTCTACTTTGATGGACGCCCTGCTAGGGATGGCGTTCACTGAAGTCCCGCCTTGGATCTCGCCGACATTAAAACTGGTACGGGGAGTCCGTGGCACCGGAGTGGCTGCGAACCGCGCGATCCCTCGCGCGAGCGCGTGAATGGGATTGGGCGCCCCAAAGTCGGACCAGCTATGCCCGCCCGGCCCGGAAACGCTAACCTCAACGCGGTGCGACGCCAGCGCGGCGGATGTGACGTGATCGATCGACGAACCGTCGAGGGCGACCAAATAACGCAGCCGCGAACCATAGGTCTCAATCAACCTGCGCATCCCTCGCAGATTGCCCTCGCCTTCTTCTCCGACATCAGCCACAAACAAAAACGTTTTGCGAGTCTTCAACTGCGGATCGTTCATGGCCCGAGCGATTGCCACCAAGGCTGCGAGCCCGGTTCCATTGTCCGAAATGCCCGGGGCATAGATGCGCCCTCCCTCGCGCCGCACGCGCACATCCGTGCCTGGCGGAAAGACCGTGTCCAGATGCGCCGCGAGCATCACCACCTCCCGGCTCGCGCCGGCGCGTTCACCGATCACATTCCCCAATTCATCGATCTGGACCTTGAGACCCGCGTCCTCAAGCAGCTTGGCGAGGTAGGCACCGCGGGCAGACTCGCCAAAGGGCGGCGCGGGAATTTCGGTGATGCGCACCTGCTCGTCGGTGGTAGCGTCTACACTGGCGGCCAGATTCGCAATCGCCCGCTGCACCCGGGGGTCCATAGAGACTCCGGTGGGCTCGCGATTCGACGAACCAGTCTGTGGCGCAGAGGACGTACTCATGGAAGAAATGATAGCGCATAGCACGCCGCAGCGCGTAAGCCAGCGCCGGGCACGGGTGGACACACGCATAATCCCAGGCGTCCTTGCCGTGCGGGAAGTGGTTCGCAAGGCTTGCTTGCTCCGAGTCAGCGGCCCAAGGGCTGTGCGCACAGCGCGTAGATCTCCTCGTCGGTCAGGACACGCGATGCTTTTTTCGCGGCGCTAAATATCCGCGAGACCAACTCCTCGGTGGCTGGAATGTCGCGCCGCTCCAGCCAGTATTGTACATTTGAGCGGCCGCTCAACGGCCCGATTTCAATCACTTGCTCCAATCCAAACAGCTGCGAGGGCACACCGCTATAGACGCTGTTTGTCAACAGCGGGTCCGATGTCTTATGCAAGGCCTCGATGATGGCGGCTGCGTGCACTCCGGTCGCCGTTCGAAAAGCGTCGCGGCCCACGACCGGATAATTCGGAGGGATCGAGGTATGCGTGGCGCGCGCCACGGCCTCACGATAGCGCTTGAGCGGCGACAAGTCCCGGTCGATCCATCCCAGCAAGCGCAGGTTCACGAGCATCAGTTCCATGGGCGTGTTTCCACTGCGTTCCCCGAGTGAGTTCGCAGCGGCATGAATCTGGTCCGCCCCGCCGAACACCGCCCCCAGTGCATTGGCAATCGCCAAGCTACGGTCGCAGTGTCCGTGCCAATCGATGCGGATCTTCTCGCCGCACGGTTCCACGATTTCCTCACGCACAAATTTGACCAGGTTGTACGCCCCGACGGGGGTTGCATGGCCCACGGTGTCACACAGCACGGCCGCCTGCGCGCCGCAGCGGATAGCGGCGGAGTAAAGTTTCTTGATGGTCTCCGGATCGGCCCGCGTCGTGTCCTCGGTAACATACATGACCGGCATTCCCTGCCCGGCGGCAAAGCGCACCGCATCTTCGGTGGTGCGACACAGGTGGTCGACCGTCCAGTCTTCCACCAGGCGGCGAATCGGACTGGAGCCGATAAAGACGGCTGCTTCAATGGCTATCCCGGCGCGCTGGGAAATCCTCGCGATCGGACCAATGTCAGCCTCGCAGGTCCGCGCTGCGCAGTTCGGCCGAATCTTCATCCGCGAGCGGACAATTTCCAGCGCCAACTCCTGCGCATCGGCATAGGCGCGCGGCCCGGCGCCCGGCAAACCGATATTGACCATCTCGATGCCCAGCGCCTCCATCAAATGCAGGATCTCGATCTTGTCGGCAATGGAAGGATCGCTTACCGAGGGACTCTGGAGGCCGTCGCGCAGCGTCTCGTCATCGAGCGTCACCCTGCGCTCCGGACGGAACTGGAGCGGGCCGGCCTTGTTCCAATCGTAGATCAGCTCGCTTTGATCCATTGCCGTTTGGCACCATCAGCAAACGTTCGAGCCAGCCGGCTCGGCAGTCGTTTTCCGCGATGGTCAGTAGCTCACGGTAAAACTGTTTGGCAACTGCCCTGGGTCCGGCCGGTACAGGGTCTTGCAGAATTCGCACCGATAGATCTCTGCCCTCGGACCGACCAGCACTTCGACCTCTTCCGGATAGTCATACCAGCGCTTCAGGTGCCCGGCGCAAAGCTTCCCTTTGGGGTTCTTCTCATCGCAGGCCCGCTGCTTGTGCTTCCGGACCTTGATTCCAGGCTGTGCTGGAGCTGGTGCGGGCGCCTGTTCGGGCGCTTGTGCGGTCGCTGCCACAACCGCAGTGGCAGTCGTGCTTGCAGCATCCTTCTGTGCAGCGTCGGGTGCAGAATCAGCCATCGTGTGCTTTTCTCCTGCCGGATTTCCGGCTTTTCTAATTGCGCAGGCCGCGCCCCGAGCCTCGCATGGCACGGTCCACTCGGTCCCATCTGTCCCAGAGTTTCCGTCAGCTTGGGGCACACAGTCGATGGCCACGCTGCTCGAGCGTCTGGCTCCTATCTATCTTATATCCGAAGCACCACGCCTTGGGCTAGTGCGGTACCCAATCCGCATCTGCTCTTCTCCATACTTCTGGTCCATGCTTCTGGGCCATACTTCTGCTCCATACTTCTGTCCCGGCTGGACACGGAACCGGGACGGGCGAGCTAGGTCTTCCATGGTAGCCTTAAGTCCAATGATTGTGGAACTTCCATTTTGGCTCGAACAGAGAATACGCCGCTACGAGCATCGCCGCTGGACCACCGACGATAACCGGCGCGTGCTGCCGTTTGCTTGGGGCCTCGAACATATCGGGGGCCGCGCCGACGACCCTCACCCACAGGATTTTCTGAATCGTTGGGCGGACCGTACCCTGGCAGACAGCGCGGAATGGTTCGCTGCCGAGCCGGCCAGCGACTATCGCCTGCTCGACGAAAACTCCGGACACACCCGAGTATTGACGTTTACCAGCGCCGTGCGTTCTCCCTGGGCCGAGAACAACACTGTTTACGCGCGGCTGTTTGCTGTTCGCAAGACCGGACCGGCCGTGGTCCTGCTGCCGCAATGGAACGCCAAGTGGGATGTTCAGGCAAACATTTGCCGCTGGCTGAACCGCATGGGAATTACTGTGTTGCGGCTTTCGATGCCGTACCACGACCGCCGCACGATTCCCGGGCATGAGCGCGCCGATTACCTGGTAGGTCCCAACGTGGGGCTCACACTGCAAGCCAATCGACAGGCGGTGCTTGATGTCCGACGCTGTCTCGCATGGCTGGCGCAACAAGGTTACGGAAAACTCGGACTGGTGGGCACCAGCATCGGCTCAGCCATAGGGGCCGTTACCATGGCACACGACCCGCTGGCGCGTGCCGGGGCATTTCTGCACGTTTCAACCTATTTTGCCGACGTGGTGCGAACCGGCATGAATTCAGCGCATGTTTGGGAAAGCCTGCGGACCAGGGTGAACGGCGATGAGCTGCGGCGCTTCTGGTCCCCGATCAGTCCGCTTCCGTACCTTCCGCGGCTGCGCGGCAGCACGCAGAAAATGCTGATGGTCAGCGGGACATACGACTCGACGTTCTGGCCCGAATTTTCCGCTGAGATCATCCGCGGAGTGCGCAGAGTCATGCCCGAGAGCGAGGTCTTGCTTTTACCGTGCGGACATTACTCGCTGGAGCTGCCCCCCTTCAGTTACGCAGCGGCGCTGCGCATGGGACTTTTCCTATTCCGAAACCTGACGTGAACTTTCGTGCCGGCAAAGCTCGCTGGGCCGCTGAATTCCTCGGGTAAAGCAACCGCTTCAGCGGCTGGCAGGCTCGGTTGCACCTTCGGAGAGCGCGAAATACTTGCGGTATTTCTCGGGCAGGGACTTGGGACGGCCCTGGCTATCGCAGATGACGTGGAGCGTTTCGCCGGTGGCCAGCAGCTCTCCTGTCTCATCGTTCACAATCTGGTAGGCGAAGCGGATCGTGCGTCGGCGGGCTCCGGCAACGCGTGTTCGGATCCGCAGAAGGTCATCGTAGCGCACCGGGCGCCGATAACGGCAACGCGACTCGGCGACGACGATGTAGCTATCGTCCTGCCGTTCCATGTCCTTGTAAACCACGCCGCGCTCCCGCATGTACTCCACGCGCCCAATCTCGAAATAGACATAGTAGTTGCCGTAATAGACCATGCCCATCTCGTCGGTTTCGGAGTAGCGCACACGCACGATGATTTCGGAGAAATCGTTCATGGGTGCGGGAATTCTACCATCTCGGGGAATCCTGCATCCGAGCGGGACATGGTATCAGCGGCCGGACCAGCGCGGCTTGCGTTTTTCGAGGAAAGCAGACAGGCCTTCACGAAAGTCCTGCGTCGAGCGCATCGCCACACTCTCGACGATAGCGAGGCTGATGCGCCGGTCGACCTCGGGTTCGGCGAATTGCACCAGCAATCGCTTGGTGGCAAGAAGGCTGCTGGGACTGTGAGCCACCAGCGCGGCGGCAAGTTCGCGCGCAGCCGGAAGCAATTGCCCGGCTTCGACAACGCGCGTCACCAGACCCAGCGCGCAGGCTTCACGAGCATCGAACATCCTCCCGCTGAGAAGCAGATCGCGTGCGACTTTTTCGCCCACCTGCTGCTCGATGAAAACGGACACCAGCGCGGGCAGGAAGCCAACGCGCACCTCCGTGTAACCGAACGTTGCATCCTCCGAAGCCAGTGTGAAATCGCAGAGCGTGGCAATGCCGCAGCCGCCCGCCAGGGCGGGGCCATGGACCGCTGCGATGAGCAGTTTGGGGAAACTCCACAGGCGGCGAAATAGGCTGGCTGCACGGCGGGTGTCAGTAAGATTGTGCTCGGGGGATTGCCCGGCCAGATTCTTCAGCGCGCCGAGGTCCATGCCGGAGCAGAATGTCTTGCCTTCTCCGGTGATGATCGCAACGCGCGCGGGGCCGGCTTCGATCCGATCGAGAGCATCCAGAAACTCTGCGATCATCTGCGTCGAGATCGCGTTACGTTTTTCGGGCCAGTTCAAGGTGAGGAAGGCGATTTCACCTTCGGTCACGAACTTCAGTGCGGTGGGCATGGCCGCTACTCCGGGTGGGAATACTTTTCGCGAATGGCCCGCGCTTCGGCCAGCGCCGGAGCGAGTGAGGCAAGATTTTGCCCCGGATCAATTCCTCGTTCGCTGAGTGCGCGCACCACGGTCTCCGTGGCGATATTGCCCACCAGTTCGTCGCCGGCGAACGGGCAGCCGCCGAGCCCCGTCAGCGCCGAATCAAATCGCCGGCAGCCGGCGTCGTAGGCTGCCATGACTTTCTCTCGGGCGCCCTCGGGACGGCTGTGCAGATGCACTCCCAACTCGATCCCGGCGACACAATCCTTCACGGCGGCATACAGCGCACCGACTTCCGCCGGGGTGGCCGTGCCTACGGTGTCGGCGAGCGAAACCGTGCGCACGCCAATGTCTTTGAGCCAGACGAGGGCGTCTTCGACGAGCTCCGGGCCCCAGGGTTCGTCGTAGGGATTGCCGAAGCCCATGGAGATGTAAACGACCATGTCGCGTCCGGCAGCCTTGGTGGCTTTCTTCATCTGTTCCACCAGTGCGCGGGACTCTGTGCGCGACATGTTGGCATTGGCGCGGCGAAAATAGGCAGAGATCGAATACGGATACCCCAGCGTGGTTACCCCGCGTGTGGCCAGGGCCCGTTCGATGCCTTTCTCGTTTACCACGATGCCGATCATTTCCAGCGGCTCCCCTCTTGCAGGCAGCAAAGAGAGGAAACACTCCATGACCGCCTCACTATCGGCCATCTGCCGGACGTGTTGCGGCGAGACGAAGCTCACGGCGTCGATGTGGCGAAAACCTGCCTCTACCAATGTGCGCAGGTAAGCTGCTTTTACTTCCGTCGGAATCATTTGCGGCAAGCCCTGCCAGGCATCGCGTGGGCACTCGACAATCTTGATGCTGTTCATAGGCGAGCGCGACACTTATGTCTGCATGACGCCGGTCTTGAATTCCCGCACCTCGGGATTGAGCGCGGCGGCGTCCAGGGCCCAGATCAAGGCTTCGCGAGTGCGTGCCGGATCCAAGATGGCGTCCACCCATAACCGCGCGGCGGCATAACGCGGGTCGGACTGGCGCTCGTAGGCGGCGCGGACGGACTCGCGCAGCTCGTTCAGCTCTTCCGCGCTCAGTTTCTTGCCCTGGTGCTCGAGCTGCTTCCTCTTGATCTCCACCAGCGTGCCGGCCGCCGAATCCCCGCTCATTACGGCGTAGCGCGCCGTGGGCCACGCGAACACGAACCGGGGATCGTAAGCCTTGCCGCACATGGCGTAGTGGCCGGCCCCGAAGCTGCCCCCGATGATCACCGTGATTTTCGGCACCACGCTATTGGCCACGGCGTTTACCATCTTGGCCCCGGCGCGGATGATGCCGCTCCATTCGGCTTCCTTGCCCACCATGAAGCCGTTCACGTCGTGCAGGAACACCAGCGGCACAAGGTTCTGATTGCAATCGAGGATGAAGCGCGCGGCCTTCTCCGCCGATTCGGTATAAATCACCCCGCCGAACTCGACACGATGCTGGCCCGTCGCCGGGTCCATCGTGGGCACCTGCATCTTCTGATTGGCGACAAGGCCTGCGGCCCATCCGCCGATGCGGGCGTAACCGCAGATGACGGTCTGCCCGTACTCGACGCGATACTCCTCGAAGCGGCCGCCATCCACGATGCGCGCAATGATTTCGCGCACGTCGTACTGCTTGGCCGGATCGGAGGAAAAAATGCCATACATCTCTTCCGCCGGATAGGCGGGCGGCTCCGGCTTGATGCGATGGAAGCGAGGCTGTGGCGAGGGACCCATCATACCGACCAAAGCGCGCATTCGCCGGATGCACGCCTCGTCATTGGGCTCGCGGAAGTCCACGGTACCGCTCACTTGGGCGTGGACTTTGGCGCCGCCGAGTTCCTCGGAGGAAACGCGCTGGCCAATGGCGGCCTGCACCAAGGCGGAGCCGGCGAGAAACAGCCCCGAGCCTTCCGTCATCAGAATATGATCGCACATGACCGGCAGGTAAGCCCCGCCGGCCACGCACATTCCCATGATGGCCGCGATCTGCGGGATGCCCATGGCGCTCATCACCGCGTTGTTGCGGAACACGCGGCCGAAATCGTCGGTGTCCGGAAAGACGTCCTCCTGCAGAGGCAGGAAAATGCCGGCCGAATCCACGAGGTACAGCGTGGGAATGCGATTCTCGATGGCCATGTTTTGGGCGCGGATGACTTTTTTGGCCGTGAGCGGGAAGAAGGCCCCGGCTTTCACCGTCGCATCGTTGGCGACGATCATCACCAACCGCCCGGCGACTTGAGCCAGGCCGGTGACCACCCCAGCGGCAGGGGCGCCGCCCCACTCTTCGTACATTTGGTAGGCGGCGTAGAGGCCCAACTCGAAGAACTCCGTTTTGGGGTCCTTCAGGCGAGTGACGCGCTCGCGCGCCGTCAAGCGCCCTTTGTCGTGCTGCGCGGCGATGGCTTTCGCTCCGCCGCCCTCTTGAATTGCCGTCTCCTCGTTCTTGATTGCCGTGAGCAGGCCTACCATGCGCCGGGTGTTGGCCTCGAAGTCGGCGGCATTGCGCCTGATGCGGGATGCGAGCACTGGACTCGACAAAGGACAAGACCTCAGGGTATCTGTCAAGCTCCCCTTACCGGTGCCTGTCACAGCCCGGGAGCGTTGGGCAAACAAGTTGGCGCGCACGGATCGGCGCGCGAGTGCGACAGTTTACCCTGTTTGGGCCGGACCTGGGGGATTCTTGGGGGGGGGGGATTCTTAGGGGAGGATTCTTGGGGGAATCGGTTGCCTTCAGTTGCGCGCACGGGCGTGGCCGCGCACAAAATCCACAATTTCCTGGGTCGTGGTGCCGGGAAGGAAAATTTCAGCGATGCCGGCTTTCTTGAGATTGGGAATATCCACTTCCGGAATGATGCCGCCAACCAGCACGGTGACATCGGCCATTCCTTTGGATTGCAGGAGATGCATCAGTTCGGGACAAATGGTGTTGTGCGCACCGGAAAGAATCGAAAGGCCGATCACCTCCACGTCCTCCTGCTCGGCGGCGGAGGCGATCATTTCCGGAGTTTGCCGCAGGCCGGTGTAGATAACCTCCATCCCGGCATCGCGCAGAGCGCGGGCGATGATTTTGGCGCCGCGATCGTGACCATCGAGGCCGGGCTTGGCGATCAGCACGCGAATTTTCTTGTGGGCCATAGGGTCGGGATTCTCAGGTGACCGCCGGTTCCTGGTACGTGCCGAAGACGGCGCGCAGCGCGTCGGTGGTCTCTCCGAGCGTGGCATAGGCCTTCACGGCGTCGTAGAGATAGGGCATCAGGTTATCGTTGCCCTCGGCGGCGCGCTGAAGGGCGTCCAGACGGCGGTGGACTTCCTCCGAGGAACGTTCGGCGCGCAGGCGTCGCAGCCGCTCTTCTTGGCGGCGGGCGACAGTCTCGTCAATCTGGAGAGTTTCGATACGCCAACCTCTTTGAGCGCCAAAAGCGCCACTTGTCGTGGCCTCTTGGCGCCCGACAACCCCATCTCGCGGTGCCTGGCCTGCCGCGCCGACATATTCGTTCACGCCGACGATGATCTTCTCCTTGCGGTCCACGGCCTGCTGGTAGCGATGCGCGGCCTCGGCAATTTCGCGCTGCGGATACGCCCGCTCGATAGCCGCGACCATGCCGCCCAGGGTGCCGATTTTGCGCATGTAATCCCAGGCACCATTTTCGACTTCGTTGGTCAGTGATTCCAGGAAATACGACCCGCCCAGCGGGTCCACAGTGTTGGTGACGCCGCTTTCGCAGGCGATGATCTGCTGGGTGCGCAGCGCCAGGGTGGCGGCGGCCTCGGTGGGAAGCGCCCAAGCCTCATCGAGCGAGTTGGTGTGCAGCGATTGCGCGCCGCCGAGAACGGCAGCGAGCGCTTGAAAGGCCGTGCGTACGACGTTGTTGTACGGCTGCTGCGCGGTCAGGGAACAGCCGGCGGTTTGCGCGTGGAAACGCAGCGCCCAGGAACGCGCCTGCCGGGCGCCAAAGCGATCGCGCATGACCCGGTACCAGATGCGGCGCGCGGCGCGGTATTTGGCCACCTCTTCGAAGAAATCGTTGTGCGCGTTGAAGAAAAAAGAAAGGCGCGGCGCGAAATCATCGACTGCCAGGCCGCGCCGGATCGCTCGTTCCACATACTCGATGCCGTCCTGCAGCGTGAACGCGAGTTCCTGAATCGCCGTGGAGCCGGCCTCGCGGATGTGGTAGCCGCTGATGGAGATGGGATTGAACTTGGGGGTGTTCCGGGTGGCAAACTCGAAGGTGTCTATCACCAGGCGCAGCGACGGTTCCGGCGGGTAGATATACTCCTTTTGCGCGATATACTCTTTTAAGATGTCGTTTTGTAGCGTGCCGGAAAGCGTCTTCCAGCCGGCGCCCTGCTTTTCCGCCACCGCCAGGTACATGGCCCAAATCGCCGCCGCGGGCGAGTTGATGGTCATGGAGGTGGTGACTTCCCCAAGCGGAATCCGGTCAAACAGCACTTCCATATCGGCAAGTGAACTGATGGCCACGCCGCATTTCCCGACCTCACCGCGCGCCAGTGCGTGGTCGGAGTCATAACCCATCAAGGTGGGCAGGTCGAAGGCGACAGAGAGCCCGGTCTGGCCCTGGGAAAGCAGATAGCGGAAACGCGCGTTGGTATCCTCGGCGGTGCCGAAACCGGCGAACTGGCGCACGGTCCACAAGCGGCCGCGATACATGGTCAAATGAATGCCTCGGGTGTACGGGGGCTCTCCCGGCTGACCAAGGTCGCGATCCTGGTTCCCATGGGCGCCATTGGCCCCATTGGGAAGATCGGCTGGGGTATACAGGCGGCGAATGGGATGGCCGGAGACAGTCGTAAACCGCTCCGCGCGCTCGGGTGCACGTTCAAGAAATGGTCGCAGAATATCTTCCTGCCACGCCTGCTCGGCTGGCGAAAGCGGACGCTCAGTCTTCTGTTCCCCCCGTTCCCCGGCAAGAGGAGCGGAGGGTTTCCCACGATTGGCCATTTGACGGCCCCTCGGTCACGCTGCGCATCCCAGGAAAAGCGTTGGTGACAGGGCCAGCAGCCATCTTATGCCAGCGGTAACGGGCCGACAAGACACGTTGCCTGTGGCAGAGACCCAGTTTCTCGTCCCGCACGCTTACCGATAGGGGTGCGAATATCACAGTCTCACTCCCGGCATCCTCGAGAATGAGGTAAAGTTCTTTTGCTACCAAGCTAGCTGTCTCGGAGGAATGCGACGTGATTATCGGTGATCGACTGAGGGAGTTGCGTGAGCAGAAAGGCCTAACTAGAATCCAGATGGAAAAGCGCACAGGCTTGCTGCGGTCCTACCTCTGCCGTGTCGAGAAGGGTCATACGGTGCCCGCGGTCGACACACTGGAGAAGCTGGCCCTAGGCCTCCGGATGCCACTGTACAAACTTTTTTGTAGCGGAACGAAACCACCCAAATCTCCTGGGACTCTGAACAACTGGGGTGGCGCCGGTGCGCTCTGGGGCAGTACCAAAAAACAAGCGCGTTTGTTGGCGAGATTTCGCCGAGCATTCAGTCGGATAGAAGAAAGAGAACGTCAACTCTTGCTGACCATGGCCCAGGAGATGGCCCAGGAGGATCGGCCCAGAGTCAGAAGGCGATCGAAACCCGGCAAGAAGCGCCGCCGGCAGTGAAGTCGGAAATATCGTTGCGGAAAGCTTTCGCAGACAGGGTCAGCTCGACTGAAGGGCCTTGTCCTCATATTGGCGAAGCCGGGTTCGCTTGCCGTCCTGGTTCACGAGGGCAAAATCCGGTACCTGATCCCCGCTTTGGCGTTGCTGCAACCGGCTGCCTGAAGGCGAGTCGGTCTCCTGGGATGGGCCGACGATGACCACATTTTCCAGACGAGCGCCACTGCCTGTGACCACGACGTCTCCGGTAATTTGATCGCCCGGCTCGAGCCGATCGAGCGTTGCCTCATCGACCACCGGATACGGCATGGTCATCGCGGCCATGAAATTGGGTATCTCTTCGTGGTCCACGATGACTCGTTTCTGGGATTTGTCGATCGAGACTACCCTGCCCTTCAAGGGATAGCGGCGTTCCTGAAACTCAGTTTGAGTCTGAGACTGTGGCTGCGATCCGCAGCCGGCCAACGAGATGCACAGCAAAGCCGCAAGGATACTAAGCAGTTCTCGGGCCTTCGATTGCGACACTGGTGGCATGACTAGTTCCTCTCGGGTGGCCTTCGGGCTCCTATCTTAGCGCGCGACAGGTCTTGGCCCGCACTAAGTCTTAGCGCGCAACAAGTCTGGCGCGCACAGGGCGCGCGACAGAGCGGCGACCTAATCGCTAGGGGCTTTGGCCGATGATCTGCCCGGTGAAATTCGCTCCGCGGTTCTGTGTGTGGCAGCGCACGACGCCCAACTCGTCGACGACACTGATGCGATTGGCCTCGAGCGTCCGTCCCATAGCGCGCTCGAAATCGACGCGCGCCTTGACCAGATCCACCAGCACGCGAACCTCGCCGCTGGCCGCCGTGCTGAGGTCGCGTTGCGCCTGAACAACGAGGAATATGGTCGAGGCGCCAAGCTGGAGCTTCGTCTCCTCGGCGGCCAGCGTCTGCTCCTGCAACTCGCGAGTCTTCTGCGCGGCCGCGACCGCGGCGCGAGCCTGCTGGAGCGCAATTTGCGCGTTATGCACGTCGACCACGACATTGTTCTCGAACTGTTGCAGGCGGGCCTGATCCTGCCTTTCGAGCAGCATGGCGCGGGCGTGGTCGGCTTGCGCCGCGCGATTGCGAAGCGGGATGTTCACGGAGAACTGCATCTGGTATTGGGGAAAGTCGCCGCTAAACGCAGTGCCGACAGCGTCCCCAAAACTGCCCTGGGTGGCGCTATCGCCCCGGGTATTTCCGCTGAGCCCGAGGCTGGACACGAAGCCCGAAAGAGTGAAAGTGGGCAGCAGGGCGTTTCGTGTGGCGCGAACGTTGATGTCATCCGCGCAGAGGTTCAGCCTGCTCTGTTGCACGTCAGGCCGCTTTTCGAGGGCTTCCCGGACCGCGTCGGCGAGCGGCAAGATCTCCACGAGCGGCGGGGGCTGGGCGGAATCGGTAGGGATGATTTCGACATCGCGCACCGCAGGGTCCAGAGGGTCCCTGGTGATGACGCTCTTCAGCGAGGCCTGCTGCTGCAGTTGAAGGGTTTCCGCCGCGATGAGGGCTTGCTGCGCGGAAGCTAACTGTGCTTCGGCGCGCACAATTTCAATAGGAGCCAGCGTGCCGATCTCGACTTGCATGCGGTTGTCGTCTACGAACCGCTGGGCCAGCTCCACCGAGCGCTTCCTGACCTCAACATCGCCACGCGCAAAAACCAGTTCCCAGTAGAGATTCTGCACCTGGGTGATGTCGCCCATGACCGACTGCACGAAGCCGAAATCGCTGGAGTTCTTGGCTAGACGCGCGATGCGAATAAAACGCTGGTTCGGCAGGCGCCCGAAACCGTTCAGCAGTTGCTGGGAGAACGAGAAAGTCGCCGCAGTTTGCACCGAGGGACTGAAGAGTTGGGCGCCGGATGTGGTCGAAGACCGCGTGCTGCTGAAGCCAAGGGCAATCGCCGTTCCGCTGTGAAACGCTTGGGTGTACTGAACATCCGCGACCGTCGTGTGGATAAACACCGACTGTGGACCGAGGACATCTGTTCCGACGCCCGCAATCAGAGGATTGTTCACCGGGAATCTACTGCTGTTCACGTTCACTGTCGAAATGATCGCCGGATCAAAACTGGCCGCCGGAATGGCGGCGAAGGATCCCGGCGTGGACGTGTTTCCGACACCGCGCGACCCGGCGCCACCCTCGGTTCGAAGAAGGTCGGTATCGGCAATCCACGGGTAATATCGCTGCACCGTCATATTAATGTTGTTCTCGAGCGCCAGTTCCATGGCATTTTGGAGGCTCAGCTCAAGCTGGCCGGCGCGAATCAGCTGCTCGACCCGGGGGGTGTTGCCGAGTTGCGGCTGCTCCACTTGGATGGGCGAGTACGGCGCGAAGAGATTGGGGAGTTGAGGTTTGGGTCGCCAGTACTCCCGGCCGAGCGAGATGGGCACCGACAGCGTCGGCGAGGCCGCCGTTTGAGCTGGAGCCCGATTTTCGGCCACTTGAGACTGCTGCGGCACCTGAATCTGGTCTTGGCCAGATGCGGCTGGCGCCCCGTGCGCCAAGGCCGCCAAGCTCGCAAGTGCAGGGATAAGAACCACATTCTTTCCGGTCATCCTTTTCCACTTCCTTTCTTTCGTGATCATGAAAGACCTTCCTGAATGTCGAGATGAGTGCATAGATCCTGGGTTATATAATAACGTTTGGCAACGCATAATTGTTTCAAGAACGGTGCCCGGCATCGCCAACGGAATGCAGGTGCAATCCCGCGGCCAATCCCGCGATGCCTTCGTTGCGGGTGGAAGCAGCAGTGTAGCAGCGCCTTCGGCGTCTTGACAACGTATGGCGCGGCCGGTATCTTCCCCGCAAACACCGATGCGACACGACGAAATCCTCTCACTTCTGCAATCGGCTGGCGCCATACGTAGCGGCCATTTCCTGCTTTCTTCCGGACGGCACAGCGATGCGTACGTGCAGTGTGCACTGGTTCTGCAACACCCGCGTCTGGCCGAACAGCTGGGGCAGACTCTCGCGGCTCGCTTTCAGGACCTGCAGATAGACGTTGTCGCTTCGCCGGCCATTGGAGGCATCGTTCTGGGCCAGGAAACTGCACGCGCCATTGCCTCCCGACCGGGCACCGGGCAAGTTCGAGCCATGTTCGCGGAGCGCGACGCCCAAGGTATTCTGAGCTTGCGTCGCGGCTTTGGCGTTCAAGCCGATGAGAGAGTTCTGGTGGTCGAGGACGTTTGGACCACCGGGGGATCGACGTTGGAGACCATTCGCGTTGTCGAAGAGACTGGAGGCCGGGTCGTCGCTGCAGGAGCGTTAATCGACCGCAGCGGCTGTGGGATCAAACTGCCGGTGCGGGCCGAGGCACTCCTGGCGCTGCCGATCGAGAGTTACGAAGCCGGCCAATGCCCCCTTTGCCGTGCGGGTGGAGTGGCCGTCCGTCCCGGCAGCAGATCCAGCCACCCTGTGCTTTAGGCGCCGGCAGCGGATCGCGCCGACGCTCCATAAGCCCTCCCTGAGCCGCGTGCGAGAGTTTTCGCGGGATATGCACAACATCAAGTTGACACTGGCTTACGACGGCACCGACTTTCACGGCTGGCAGATTCAGCCGGGACAGCCAACCGTCCAGGGCTTACTTCTTGATGCACTGCACCGCCTCACGCAGGAACGACTGACAGTGCATGGCGCCGGACGCACTGACGCAGGCGTGCACGCCTGGGGCCAGGTGGCCAATTTCAAGACTGACTCGAAGCTGGCCCCCAAAGAGTTTTTTCGCGCCTTGAACGCCCTGCTCCCGCCGTCCGTTCGCGTGCGCGCGGCCCAGGAGATCCATCCGGACTTTCACGCGCGGTGGCTGGCACAGGCCAAGACCTACCAATACCGCATCTACCGCGGCTGTGTCGTGCCGCCGTCTCGCTGGCGGTACGTGCTGCACAATCGTTACCCTCTCGATTTCGCGGCCATGGCCGAAGCCGCACGGAGCTTCGAAGGCGAACGGGACTTCACCTCTTTTGCGGCGTCGTCGGGATCGGAAGAGCACGATCGAGAAAGAAGCATGGTACGCACAATCTATCGTTCGGCATTGATCCGCCTGGCCGCGAGTACCGACCAAACCATGCCGGGGCTTTTCGCCGGAGAGACTGCGGCGGATTCCGAGGAATGGATTTACGTCGTGCGAGGGAAATCGTTTCTGCGAAGCACGGTGCGGAAGATCGTGGGCACGCTTCTCGAAGTCGGACGCGGCCGCATCGCACCCTCGGATATTTCATGCCTGCTGGAACAGCGCGACCCCACCTGCTCGGGGCCCACCGCGCCGGCGCAGGGCCTGTGGCTGGTATCGGTCGAGTACCCTGATCCTACAGACTCGCTGGACAGCTTACCTGCCAAGCCCGAATTGGCCGAGTCGTGAATGGGATTTCCGGTAGAAAGCCACCGTGCGCAAAATAATGTTAATGTTTGTGGCTCGCCATTGGCATGAGCTCTTATTTTCTTCTCGTGAGTGCAGGGTTCGCCGCCGGGCTCATAAACTCGGTTGCGGGAGGAGGCTCGTTCTTCACCTTCCCTGCGCTTGTCTTCACCGGCGTGCCCTCCATCACGGCCAACGCTTCGAGCAAAGTGGCCCTTCTTCCTGGGACCCTCGCCAGCGCCTGGGCCTATCGCCACGACTTTAAGCGATCCAAGGGCTTCCCCTTCTGGCCGGCGTTGTTCGTCAGCGTGGCCGGGGGCATGACCGGCGCGCTGCTGCTGCTCTTGACGCCCCAGAGATCCTTCGATGCACTGGTTCCCTGGCTGCTCCTGGCCGCGACACTCTTGTTCACCTTCGGGCCGCGTCTGTCTCCAATCCTCAGGCGAAGGTTCCACGTCGGCCCGGGAACGGTAATCCTCATCCAGTTCCTGGTCGCTGTCTACGGAGGCTATTTCGGCGGCGCGATCGGCATCCTCATGCTCGCGGCCTGGTCCCTATTTGGCCTTACCGATATCCATGTGATGAATGCCAACAAGACCCTCTTGGGGAGCGCAATGAACGGCGTTGCGGTCGTCTTGTTCGTAATCGCCCGCAAGATCGTGTGGGCGCAGACCCTGCCAATGCTGGTCGCCGCCGTCATCGGCGGCTACGTCGGTGCGTACTCCGCGCGGCGCGTAGACCCCCGAACCGTTCGCGCCGTCATCATCGTGATCAGCATCGCCGTCACCATTGCCTTTTTCCTGCGGTCGTAACCCCTTCCGCAGTTCTACTCGCCTATTGTTTGAGAACCGGCTTCTGAGGTATCCCTATTTCGCTGCAACATCCCGGAGTTCGTAGAATCCGCTCATTTTGAGGCGTACGATGACCGGCGAGTCTTCCAGATTCTGCAAAAACCACCCGTGGATGCCGGCGAACGGGGCAATCAGGGAACCGCTGGACCCGCTGGACACGTCTGCACTGTAGCTATGTGCAGTCGTCGGGTCCTCTGCACTCTCACCGTGGAAGTCGTAGAATACATCGCCTTCATCCACATCCCAGGAATAGATGAGCGTTCCGCCGGGCTGCATCTTCACCTTGTACTCAAGTTGCTCATCCACACGGAGCGGAATGGCGACCTCGTCACTGCGGAACGGGACTTCGTACGATCGCGCCGGAGCCCCAGGCTCGGTCTCGGCTCCCAGCGCTAGACTGGCTGGAGTCTCCAGCGGGGCTGGGGCCGACAGCGCCATCAGGCCTGTCACCTGACCCAGACCCGTCGGGTCAACGTGATATTCCGCGGGCAGCACAAAAGCCACCACCATGACTGCCGCTGCTGCCAAAGATCCGCCCAGCCTGAGGAGCAGCCCTCCCCGCGACGGCATCTGCGGAGATTGGATTTCAGTGCCGGAATTCATCCGCCACCCTGGGTCGCATATCCAGCCAATTGGTATCCCATAAGCACGAAACCGGCGGTCATGAGCACAACGTTTGCGAAGACAGCGTGTCGCGTGAAGTCGGCCGTCGTCCGCCACTTGATCATGACCAGTAGGATGAGCGACAGGGCCACAATTTGGCCGATTTCCACGCCGACGTTAAACGCGAGCATATTCGCAATCAGACCATTCGCCGAGAGACTAAAATCCTGCAGCTTCGTCGCCAGCCCAAAACCGTGGATCAGACCGAAACCCAACACAGCGACTCTCGTATTTGGCTGTAGGCCAAACAGTGTGCGGAAGCCATCCAGATTGTCGAATGCCTTGTAGGCCACCGATAATCCAATCACCGCATCGATCAAAAACGCGTCGAGGTTGAGACCGGCCAGGACTCCCGTCAATAGTGTTACGCTGTGTCCCACGGCGAAACACGTAACGTAGATGGCCACATCCTTCATCCGGTACAGGAAGAAAATAACGCCAACCAGAAACAGCAGATGATCGTACCCCGTCACCATGTGCTTCGCGCCAAGATACATGAAGGGCGCGATCTGGGCGCCCTCGCTTTGTTGCAAAAAGGCTGCATCCTTGCCGACCACTCCATGAGCGAAGCCCATGCTCTGGAAGAGAAATAGGATCGCGAAAACACTGCAGACTCGCGCCAACCAGCGCATGTTGGCCTCTCGGCGGAGGCGAACCGATTCCTTGCTCACTGACTCAGGCAACTTCCGACTGCTCATGCGCTCCCTCCTCCAAGTCCACTTCCTGAAGTCGCGCCCATCTGATCCTGCGTGCCTCTGTGTTGATGGCGATGTACCAGAACTGTGCCAGAACGTTTCCCGTTGCACCGCAGTCTATATTATGACTCGATTGCCCTAGCTTCTGCCAGAATTCCACTAGGCAAGTTCGATGCACGGGTGCTCGGCACCTCGGGAGCGCCGGGCGTCGAGCGCATCCATGCAAGCTGCGGGGCAAGCTGCGGGACACGCTGCGTCTGGGTCATCTAGCCGAATTTCTTCATAGCCTTTTCGATGGCGGGACCGGCATTCGCCAGGTCCTGCGCGGTCATTGCAGGAGTCACCTCGACGCTGGCATTAAAGGCCAGGAACCACGGTTCAGCGATGGCCGGCAGTTCGGAAACCTCTTTGATATGGAGGAAGACGTAGGCTGTACGCTTTCCGTTGTCGGCCAAAAAATATGCGGCCTCAGGTTTCATGTCCTCGACAATGGACTTGATCGTTTCGCCTAACTTACCCTGCCTGGCAATTCGATTGGCCACTTCCATGTCCATAGAAGCCTTTAACAGAACTCTCATCGTACCCTCCGCATTGGGGTAACGGCGACTTGCATTGCATGGACCGAGGGACAACCATAGATCTGCCTGCGCTCCGATGTCAAGATTGTGCGCGTGCTGGATACCGGTCCTGCAAGTCATTGGTCGCTGCGCAGGGAACAAGTTGCGGATGTAAGATGCCGGAGGCTCGCGGGAGGCACCCATGCTCGTTCCTACGATTACCATCACCCTCATTGCCGTGCTTCTCTTTACCTACCTCATGGCGGTCCGTCCGTGGCACCTGCAGTGGGGCGCCAGCCATCTGGACCGCGTCGCTCTACTGCCCGGCGACGAGATCTCACCGCGCGCGCCCACCCACATCACGCGGGCCATCAACATCAACGCGTCCCCTGAAGCCATCTGGCCGGCACTGGAACGGATCGTTCGCCAGCGCGCCAAGATCGCGGACATGGTCATCGCCATCGAGCAGCCTTTGCACGCGTTCGTGTTGGTCACCGCCTCCGAGTTGCCCAGAGTTCAGGCTGGGGACGAAACTCTAGATGCCACGTGGGCCTTTTTCCTCAAACCCTTGCCGGGCGGCGGCAGGACGCGACTGATTGCGCGAATGCGAGAAGCGGCCTTCCCGGGCCTGTGGACACATGCCGTGAATCTGTTCTACCGGGAGCCTACCCATTTTTTAATGGAGCGCAAAATGCTCCTGGTTATCAAACAGGAGGCGGAAAAGGCCGCTTGATTTGCCCCCAGCCGGCGAGCCACCGTTCCCTGCACCATTCCTTGCACCATCGGCGGGAGCACCTCGGCGATCCGCAGTATCCCCCTACCAGCGTCTTCATCCCCGTCGCCATCCCCGACTCACAGTTCTATTATCGTTTTGTCTGCGCGTTGTCCTAGGCGCCCATCGCCGGGCACTCACTCGCTGCTAACATCTATTCTGGCCGGCCTAGTCTGGCCGATATACGATGGACACCGAAACTCGCGACTTCCCTGCTACTTCCATGGCCGAACACGGCCAACCGCCGCCCACGGCCAAGGCCGGGATCTCTCCACTGGCGGCTGCTGCAGGCCTCTTGCGGGAATACTGGCTCCGCTTTCTGGCCATTTCCGCCGTGGTGATCGTACCCTACTTCTGGCACCCACGCATTCAAGCCGGAGATCTGCCTAGTCACGTCTACAACGCCTGGCTTGCACAACTGATCGAACGCGGGCAGGCACCCGACCTATGGCTCGAGCGCCAATGGAACAATGTTCTTTTCGACTTCGCGCTGAGCGGACTCGGAAATCTTGTGGGCCTGCGAGCGGCGGAGAAGATCGTCGTGTCCGCGGCCGTGCTCCTATTCTTCTGGGGAGCGTTCGCGCTGATCTGCGCCATCACGCGGCGCATTCCCTGGTTCCTGCTTCCCTGCCTGGCCGTGTTTGCTTACGGTTGGACGTTCTCCATGGGTTTCATGAACTATTACATCTCGCTCGGCCTGGCTTTTTTCGCCTTGGCGGTCCTGCAGCGCGGCAGAGGATGGCAGCGCGCTCCCGCGGCCGCCTTTATCCCGCTGATCTGGCTGGCACACCCCCTGGGACTGGCCCTGCTCATCGGCATCGGTACGTACATGCTGATTGCCGGCCGTCTTCCTCCGCGCCGCCAGGGATATTTGTTCGGGGCCTCGGCCGCGCTGCTTGTCTTTCAATCCCTCTACCTCGCGGGTCATCCCTCCGTGTTCTGGCTTGCAAAACCCCGTTATCTTTTCAACGGAATGGATCAGTTGCTCCTCTACGGCCCGCAGTATTGGTTTGCCTCGGGTTTGCTGGTGGTTTCCGTCCTGGGTTTTTTGCTGGCGGATCTGATCAGCCGGCGGAATGTCCAGGAAGCCCTGGCCGCATACAGTTTGCCGTTCCAGCTCTATGGCATCGCGCTCGTGGCTGCCCTGCTGCTTCCCAGCCTTATCGTTTTTTCGCAAGATGCCGCACCGGCAAGCCTGCTTACCCAAAGGCTGACTTCCGCCTCCGCCGTCTTCCTCTGCTGTCTGCTCGGAGTGATGAAGCCGCAGAAGTGGCACCTCGCCGGCTTCGCCACCATTGCCGCGCTCTTCTTTTTCTTCTTGTACAGCGATACGGCAGTCCTCAATCACATGGAGAATCAGGCGGAACGCTACGTGCGGACGATCCCCCCAGGGCAGCGCGTCACCGCCACCATCTGGCCCTTCCCTGGGTCGCGAGTCCTGTACATGCAACACATCGTGGACCGCGCCTGCATCGGGCAGTGTTTCAGCTACGGCAACTACGAACCTTCCTCAGGACAATTTCGCGTCCGTGCGCGGTCCGACAATCCCTTCGTCACCGCCAGCTATAAGGAATCCGACGCCATCGGAAAAGGCGAATACGTCGTCCAACCGCGAGACCTGCCCATGTTTCAGGTCTATCAGTGCGATCTGAACCTGACCACGCTGTGCATGCGGGAGCTTGCCGCGGGGGAAACCAACGGCCGCATCGGCGTTCACCGCGCGCGCTGACCTTGCACCACTCCCGAACCCGGCATCCGAAGCATGGGAAACAGCGTGGGCAACCCAGCATCCGAGCGTGGAAAAAGATGCCGCCGGCGAGACTTTAATTTTAATAATGATCAGAATGAACCAGCAGGTCCGACAAGGAAGCTGAGGGATGCACTCCGGACGGATGACATCCTTAGGTTGGCAGCTACATCTTGTAGCGGCCGAGGTCTTCGTCAGAAAGTCCTTCCAGCCACTTGCGCAACTCTTCGCTACTGGACTTTTCGCTGATGGCGCTCGATATTTTCGAGCTCTTGAGCACCGTCTCCTCGACGAAGATCGGACAGTCGACGCGCAAGGCCAGTGCCAGCGCATCGCTCGGCCGGGAGTCAATGGACATGCGCTCGCCATTGCGTTCCACCCAAATCAGCGCGTAAAACGTATCTTCGCGCAGCTCGTTGACCACCACCTTCTGGACCTGGGCGTTCAGTCCCAAAAGAACATTCCTGAGCAGATCATGCGTCATGGGCCGCGGCGTCTGCACTTTTTCAATTTCCAGCGCAATGGCATTCGCTTCATACACACCGACCCAAATCGGCAGAACCGCGCTGCCGCTGCTGTCCTTGAGGACGACGATGGGCATGTTCGTGACCGGGTCCATCATCAGACCGCGGATCTTCATTTCAACTTCCATGGCCGCCTCCTTTAAACATTAGATGGCGTGCGCGCCAACGAGGCTATTCGGCCCCGCACTTGCCACCCGAACCTTTATGTATTCTCCCAAAAGGTTCTCCTGCATCGAAGTGAAATTTACGACACGGTTGCTGGATGTGCGACCCGACCATTGCGATTCGCGCCGCGATCTGCCGTCAACAAGCACTTCAAACTCCTTCCCGATCAGGGATTGGTTGCGCCCTGTCTGCAGGGCCCGCTGGCGCTCCTGGAGGACCGCCAGCCGCCGCCCCTTTTCCTCCACGGGCACTGGATCGGCCATGGCCAGCGCCGGCGTGTTGGGCCGCGGCGAATACTGGAACGAAAAGGCTCCGTCAAATTGCGCTACTTCCAGCAGGCTCAGGGTCTCCTGGAAATCGCGGTCCGTTTCCCCCGGAAAGCCTACGATGATATCCGTGGTGACGCTGATCGGCCGGCGAGCGGCGCGAATCAACTCAATCTTCCCGAGATACTCCTCGCGCGTATAGCTGCGCTGCATGGCCCGCAGAACCCGGGTCGAACCCGATTGAACTGGCAGGTGGATATGCTCGCAAATGGCCGGAAAAGCATCGATCGCGGCCACCATGTCCGCGCCGAGATTGCTCGGATGCGAGGTCAGAAAGCGCACGCGGCGAATTCCCGGCACCTCGGCAACGGCGGCGAGCAGTTCGGCAAAGCTCAGGTCGGGAGGGGAAGGATCGCGGTAGGAGTTCACAGTCTGCCCGAGTAGTTGGACCTCCGAATAGCCTACGTCGGCGAGCTCTCTCACTTCCTCGAGAATAGCGCCGCTCGCACGGCTCCTCTCCGGGCCGCGCGTGTACGGGACCACGCAGTAAGCACACGCCTTGTCGCACCCCTCAATAATCGTAAGGTAGGCGCGAAAAGGATGATCTCGCCTCGTCAACTCCGTCTCGAATGTCTCATCCGTATCGCTTTCAAGACCGGTCACGCGCCGATTCCCTGCCTCCAGCTCCGCCAACAGATGCGGCAGCTGACGGTAACTGGCCGAGCCACAAACCAAGCGGACCCAGGGCGCGCGCTTAAAAATGTATTCGCCTTCCTGCTGGGCGACGCACCCCAGCACGCCAATGATCTTGTCTTGGCCGGATACCGGGAATCCGTTGCGCGGGTCGAACATACCGAGACGCGAGAACACCTTTTGCGCCGCCTTCTCGCGGATGCTGCACGTGTTGTAGAAGACCAGGCGAGCGTCTTCCGGCGAGCTTACCTGACGATAGCCGCGGTGCAGCAGGACGCCGGCAACCTTCTCCGAGTCGTGCTCATTCATCTGGCAGCCGAAGGTCTCAATATAAAACGTCGCGTCACCATCGGCTCGCGACAAAGGCGCGGCCGGCGACTGGCGCGTCAGGGTCTCCAGGGGAACGTGAATGCGCTCATCCATATCCTGATTTTGATTCTACCACGCCCCGTCTTCACGCCCCGTCTTTCCCCGCCACCGCTCCCCCTGCTAATGCCCTGCTTGGGGACCAAGCGGCGGCGGTCCAACCCCGAAGCCGCCTCTTTTTTTTGCTCTGTGTATTCTCCTTCACGACAAGTGTCCGCGAGCATTCCTTAACTGGTCCTTAACTGGGGGCGCGAACGCGAAGAGCAAGTGTCCCCACCATTTCGAGGAAAACCTCTCATGAGTTGCTGCCGTAGGCGGCTCATGTCCAGGGTATACTCGGTCTGTACCCCGAATGGCACTGCATGCACGCCGGAAATAGAAACTCCAACCTGGA
Source organism: Candidatus Acidiferrales bacterium (assembly GCA_965197305.1). Lineage (GTDB taxonomy): Bacteria > Acidobacteriota > Terriglobia > Acidiferrales > UBA7541 > Palsa-189. The sequence goes on from CBDAMS010000009.1 coordinate 39,497, forward strand.
GATGAACACGTTGCACGAAGACGCGCCTCTCGGAAATCCGCCGACTGCCCCGCTGGATCCCAACAATATGCTGGTCCTCAATTTGGGACAACTCGGCGACGTGGTGCTGAGTCTGCCCGCGCTGGCGGCTATTCGAGGGCGCTTCCCGCGGGCCCGGATTACCGTTGCCGCCGGAATCGCAGCCGGACAAATCGTCGAACTGAGCGGCCTGGCCGATCGCGTGCTCCCCGTAGATCGCGTGGCCTTGCGCGATGGTCCTAAGCTGCGGTCCATTGCCCGGATCTTCCGGTTCCTTCGGGAGGTGCGGCGCAACCATTTCGATCTGCTCATTGATCTGCGCAGTTTCTGGGAGACCAATCTGTTGGGTTATTTGTCCGGCACGCCGGCACGCCTGTTCGCTAACCGCGGCCACCGCTCGCTTGATCTGCTGGCGACCATCCGTGCCCCGCGCGAAGATCCCAGAACACATCTCGTGGACCGCTATCTGGAGGTCCTCAAGCCGCTGGGCATCGACGGAGCCCTCCGAATTCCGCGCTTGCCCACCCGCAAAGAGGACGACGAAGCTGCGGCACGCATGCTGCAACAGTGGAATGCAACGGACGGACGGCCGCTGATCGGGTTTTTCCCCGGTGCCGGCAATCCAAGCAGGCGCTGGCCGCTCTCACGGTTTGCGGAAGTCGCCTCCCGGCTGGAACGCAACGAACGAGCGCGCATCCTGCTGCTTTTGGGGCCCGAAGAACAAGCCATGGCCCAGCAGGCCCGCTCGATTTTCCCCGCGACAACGATTGTGCTCGATCACCATTTCCCAACGCTTTCGCAACTGGCTTCCATCGCCGACCGGCTTACCCTTCTTGTTTCCAATGATACGGGGCCGGCACACGTTGCCGCGGCGGTGGGCACACCCGTGGTGGTGATCGTGGGATCGTTGTTTCCGGAAAACCTCTCCTATGCACCCGTCGGCCACCACCACATCGTTTCGCATCCGTCCATAACGCAGATTGCCGTCGACGAAGTTTACGACGCCGCGCGCTCCAGCCTTTCAGCGTCTGCTGCTCGTTCAGTCTAAAAAACCCATGGTCTGTGGTCTGCTCATAGCTTTTTTATCCAGAGCTCCGAGCGCCAGGGCACGATCCACATGGCGCCGAGGAGTCGGGTGACACAAGGTTTCGCACACCAGGAGTTGACGTATACTAGGAAGTTGGAGGAGATGACTTCATGAAGCCCAGACAGAAAACCTCATTACGAACGATTTCTGGTTGCCTGGCCGGAGTAGCCCTGCTCTTGTGGTCGGTCGGTTGCCAGCGGTCCGCCGAGACTCCGCTGGCGGAAGCGGAGCAAACGTGGCCGGAACTGGAACGTTACGTGCCCATGGTCATTCCAGCCGACAACCCGATGACCGTGGAAAAGGTCGCCCTCGGCAAGCAGCTTTTCCATGATGAGCGGTTGAGCGCAGACGGTTCGCGTTCCTGTTACTCGTGCCACGTCAAAGAAAGCGGTTTGACCGACGGCCTGCCCAAGGCCATCGGAGCCTACGAGACACCGCTGCCGCGGTCCAGCCCAACCCTCTGGAACATTGGCTACCATTCCGAGTTCTACTGGGATGGACGAAGCGGCTCCCTGGAAGGGCAGGCGCTGGCGGCCTGGCGCGGCGGCAACATGGGTGCTTCGGGCCAGAACGGCCGCCCCAGCGTCGACGACATCGCCGCGCGCATCAATGAGATTCGCATTTATGGAGAGTTGTTTGAGACTGTCTTTGGCGGGCCCGCCACTCCGGACAATATCGTCAAAGCCATCGCCGCTTTCGAGCGCACCATCGTAAGCACGGATTCGGCCTGGGTTCGTTTCCAGTCTGACCAAACGGACGCCTTGAGCGAACAGGCGCGCCGGGGATGGGAAATCTTCGACCAGAAGGCGGCGTGCACGAACTGCCATTCCGGCCTCCTGCTGACCGATCTGCAATATCACAATGTCGGCATCGGGATGGATGCCGCCGATCCGGACAGGGGACGCTTCGCGGCGACCAACGCGGAAAGCGACACCGGGGCGTTCAAGACTCCGACGCTGCTCGACATCAGCAAATCCGCGCCCTACTTTCACGACGGCAGCGCCGCAACCTTGGAAGAGTCTGTGGACATCCTACTCGGAGGCGGAATACAGAACCCGCACCTGGACATCGTGAACCTGCAGCCGATGCAACTGACGGCTGCCGAAAGAGACGACCTGCTGGCGTTCCTCCGCTCGCTGGACGTGAACTACGATATCGCCATGCCCACCCTGCCTTAGGGCCGCGACGCTTGTTTCCAGATCAGGGCCGCCCTCCCGGCGGCCCTTATGGAACTGCCATTCAACTGTAGAGGGTCGCCGCGTGGTTACGGCTTAGGTTTTTCCGTCGGCACTTCAACACCCCAGATGTTCTTTCCTTCCAGACAGCAAATTCCTATTTGGCTGGCCTGGGGTGTGCCGGGTGGGCCAACCCACACTACACGGTAGCGAGCCTTCCGCCAAAGGCGCTTCACTTCGATGGTTTCGCCCGGCCGAGTGATGGTGCCCGCGCTGTCGAGCCGCGCGCCTTTTTCGCTGATGTCGATGGTGTAAGCACTCTGGACAAAGGGATCGCCCTTTTGGTCCACGCCTCGGACCCACACACGGATGGTCTTCGCAAGCCGAGGTTTTTGGCGAATGACTTGTCAGAAACGCTGCATGGGGGCCTTGAACGCCAGGCCCACCTTAGCCCTGTCTTGCAACTCCCGCTCAACATACGCTACGCGGCATTCCAATTCCTGGTTCGTGGCTTTGTTCACAACGAAGAGCATGTCGCCTAGCTCGACTCTTGTTGCCAGGACAACCAGGCAGCCGCCGGAATTCACAACCATCGTGGAGGTTTCCTCGTGGAATGCTCCTTTGCTTTTCACCCAGCCATAAACCTGCACGGGCACCCTTAAATACAGGCGCACACCAGAGCGCTTATTCGTTCCGGACGCCACCTCGCGGAGCTTCTTGGATCGCTCGGGGCTTGATACAACCAGCGGGCCCTTATCATTCGCGGCCACCGGGATCTCTCGCTGCACGCCATGAACAGAGCACTCGAAGTCCCACGGCGCGGCCAGGACCTGCTCCAGTGTTTCACTCCGGTCCTGCAGAACCACCCAGGTGTCTTCGTCCTGATGCGGGCACCGCAACAGTACAGCGTAATTCTTCACCATAGTCTGCTTCCCTACCTCTGCAATCTTATCTGGGTACAACCCAGGCAACGACTGTACGATCGAACAGTTCGACCTGAAGAGTAACTGCTTGGCCGGCGGCAATGCCGGCGCCCAGATGGCCTGCGGCGTCATCAAGCGGTAGATACCCTAGGGCGACAGGATTTCCCCGAAAGCAGCGAGGGCACGGTCAATGCCGGCGCGGTCAACATCGCAGTGGGTCACCATGCGCAGGGCGTAGCGGCCGAGGAGATGGGCCAGGACTTGGCGTTGCGCCAGGGCGCGGCAAATGTCGGCGGCGGTGCGATTCGTGCCCGCGACATCGAAGATGATGATGTTGGTCCGCACCTTGCGCAGGTCTATCTTGATGCCGGGCAATCGCGCCAGACTCTCGGCAAGAAAACGGGCGTTGGCGTGATCTTCGTGCAGGCGCGCGGGAGACTTTTCCAGAGCAACCAGGCCGGCCGCGGCCAGCACCCCGGCCTGACGCATCCCGCCTCCGAACATCTTGCGGTAGACGCGGGCTTTCTCGATGAACTCGAGCGAGCCCAGCAACATCGAGCCCACCGGCGCTCCCAGGCCTTTTGACAGACAGAACATCACGGAATCGAACTTGCGCGTCAACTCCTCGACGCTCTTTCCCAGGGCTACCGAGGCATTGAAGATGCGGGCGCCGTCAAGGTGAACCGGCAAGTCGGCAGCGTGGGCGCGGTCGCAGATCTCATCGGCGACTTCGGGCGGATACACGGTGCCGCCCGCCATATTGTGTGAATTCTCGAGACTGATGAGGCCGGTTTGGGAGCGGGCGTAGACCTTGGGCTGAATGCGCCGCTCGATCTCTTCCCAGGCAAGGATGCCGTCCTCCACGTGGATGGACCGGGGCATGCAGCCGGCGACGGCGGACATCGACGCCATCTCAAACTGGTTGATGTGCCCGCGCTCTTCGCAGATCACCTCGTTGCCGTGATGCGTCCACACCTTGACGGCAACCAGATTGCCCATCGAACCGGAGGGCACAAAGAGGGCCTCCGGGCGGCCGAATATCTCGGCGGCGCGCGACTGCAAGAGATTCATCGTGGGGTCCTCGCCGTACACGTCGTCGCCAACCACGGCTTCCGCCATGGCGCGGCGCATCTCGGGCGTGGGCCGCGTTACGGTGTCACTGCGCAGATCTACGGACAGCGAGGTATTCTGTTGCTGCTCGAACTCGCTCCGTGGTTGTGTTGCAGATCTACTAGACATCGTAGACATTGGAATCTCTCAGGGCATCTCTCAAGTCATCTCTCAGGTCATTTCTCAGTTCAAGAGCGCGACGAAGACTTCATTGGATACCGCCAGCCGCCACTGCGCAAGCCTTACGCGCGGGCCATGGCGCTCGACCAAGCCCTGCGCGCACAGCTCTTCGATGCGAGCGTCGAGTTGCACGCCATACTGTTTTTCAATACGCGCAAGGTCAATTCCGGCGAGCTCGCGCAGGCCGAGGAACATTTCCTCTTCGAGCGCTTGCTCGCGCGTGACCTCTTCGCGCTGCTCGATGGGCAAGCGGTCCTGCTGGAGGGATGCAACATACGCCGCAGGATCGTGCACGTTTGCCCAGCGCCAAGCGTCGACTTTCCGACCGCCGAAGCTCGACTGGCCGCCGACCTCGGCTCGGCCGGTGAAAGAATGGGCGCCGGCGCCGAAACCAAGAAATGCCTCGCGGCGCCAATATTTCATATTGTGCCGAGAAAAGCGTCCAGGCAGCGCCCAGTTGGAGATTTCGTAGTGCTCATATCCCTCTGTGGCAAGGCGTTGGCACGCCAATTCGTAGAAAGAGGCCATGGAGTCGTCATCCGGAATGGCGGATGCGCCGTAGCGCGTTCCACCGGACAATGATTCCCTGCCCAGGCGGCTGCCTTCGTCAATCTCAAGCAGGTAGATGGAGACATGCTCGGGACGCAGGCCGAAAAGCTCATCGAGCGACCCTTGCCAGCTCTCCGTGGTCTGATGGGGCAGGCCGGCGATGAGGTCAAGACTCAGATTCGCAAAACCCACCGCGCGCAGCAGTTCCACTGCGCGCGCGATGTCGTCGCGGCGATGCATGCGGCCGGTAGCAACAAGTTCACGGTCATGAAACGACTGCGCGCCGAGGCTGATGCGATTGACGCCTGCCGCCTTCCACGCGGCGGCGTTTCGGGCATGAATGGTTTCGGGATCGGCTTCGAGTGTGACTTCGCTCCAGTCGCAGCTGAAATTTGCGCGGGCAGTCCCGAGAATGCGCGCCAGATCGGCGGGATCGAGGAGGCTCGGCGTGCCGCCACCGATGTAGACCGTGTCGACAGTTTCCCTCGCTACGCTCACAGCATCGAAAAGGCCGGCAGCGTCGTAGAGCGAAGCGTGCTGCGAGATTTCCTGCTCCACGGCGCGGGCATAAGGTGCATAGAGATCGTGCGCGGCCGGGCCGGTGTGAAAATTGCAGTAGGTGCATTTCGTCTGGCAAAACGGCACCTGGATGTAAACGCCGAGGCTCATCGGACGTGCTCATGTCGGAGTTGAAGCTCCGACCCCCCGGAACATTGTGGTACCCCCCACCCCGGGTGTTTTTGCCAAAGAGTGCACAGCGGAGTGCAAAAAGGTAACTTACGGTCTTGGAGAGAGCAAAAGAGTGAAGCAAGGGAATGGATACCCCTCCCCCCCCCAGTTTTTTTGTAAGTGCGAATTCTAAACGACTTTAAGTCCAGCATTTCGTAAGTGCGTATTCTAAAGGAGTTGCAGCGCTGTTTTTCATAAGTGCGGAATACAAAGGACTTGATTTCGTGGCCACGAAGGGCCTGTTCTGGGACTGATGGTTTGGCTTTACTCCTCGACGGCTACGCTCAGGGCAAGCACCACAAGAGGCCGACTCTAAACCACCATGAAGTCCTCCCCGATGCGCGTAGTTCTATTTTAACAGAAGGGTCAATGGCCATAGGTGATGTTCAAGGCCGAGCGGCGAGATAAAGAGCCCAGCGTGATCTGGGACCCGTGCCGCCACAGTGGCGCTCCGGCGGGCGTATACTGGGGCTCTCCAAGAATCCATCACCGGAGGAGATCACATGTCAGCAGACAACAAGGCTCTTGTGCGTCGCACAATTGAAGAAGCGTTCAACAAAGGGAATCTGGGGGTGGTTGACGAACTCGCCGCGCCCAATTACGTGTTTCACGAACCCACTGCCGGGGAGATAAAAGGCCCCGATGGATTGAAGCAAATGATCACCATGTATCGCAACGCTTTTCCGGACCTGCGCATAACGATCGAGGATCAAATCGCGGAGGGAGATCGAGTGGTGACGCGCTGGACCGCCCGCGGAACCCACAAAGGTGAACTGATGGGCATTGCGCCAAGCGGACAACAGCTCGCGATTACGGGAATCACCATCAGCCGGCTGGCCAATGGGAAATGTGTCGAGGAGTGGGAGAACTACGACGCCCTGGGAATGATGCGCCAGATCGGGGGCTTGAAGGAAGCAGCCGACAAGGCTACCGCCTGACGACACAGCAGCACCGCGTAAGCGGAGCCGGCAGCGACTCGCTGCGGGGTACGCTGCAGGGCACGCCACGACAACACGACAAGACGCCAAAAACGCCAAAACGCAAAGACGCAAATACGCATTGACCACGTCGGGTATGGGGGCAGTCTACGCCGGGGGCGTCCCGCCCAGCCCGCTGTGCGCGCCCGGCGCGCACGCCGCGGAAGTAGTTATCCCAATTGCGGACAGTGAAGTGCTATCCTTGTTCTTTCTGGGTGCTTTCTGGGTGCTTTCTGGGAGGAGCTTTATGCGGAGAGTTTCGATTGTTGTCATGGCCATGGTGCTCATTGCGTCCCTGGTGTCCCTCCAGGCTGAAGAGCGCGTCGATCAGGACATCTATTGGAAGATTCGCCGGGAAGGCACCGACCACTCGCAGATCTTGCCGACCATGCACGTTCTCTCGGACGTATACGGTCCGCGGCTTACCGGATCGCCGAATCTGAAGGCGGCGGGGCAATGGGCCGTCCAGCAGATGGAGACATGGGGCCTGAAGAACGGTCATCTGGAACCGTGGGAGTTCGGCCATCCCGGCTGGAGCAACGAAAGGCTTTCCGCGCACATCGTTTCGCCGGTGAAAGATCACCTGGTCTCCGAGGCGCTGGCCTGGACGCCCGGGACAAACGGCCCGGTGCGCGCACAGGCCACGCGGATCACGCTGCCCCAGCGGCCGACGAAGGAAGAGTTGACCGCGCACCTCGAAAAGCTGAAGGACGCGGTCAAGGGAAAGATGGTGCTGGTGGGAGAGCCGCGGCGGGTGCTCATGACGTTCAACCCGCCACCGCTGCGCCGGGAGGATAGCCAACTGGTGAGGCAGTTCGATGAGGCCGCCGCGCGGCGGCGCCCGCCAAGCCCTCCGGCCCGGCGACCGGCGGCGCGGGATGCCGTGCTAAGCAACCGGCAGATCGATCAGCAGCTCAACGAATTTCTGGTGGCCAGCGGCGCGCTGGTGCGCATCAACGATGCGAGGCGGGATCATGGGCAGATCCGCGCGTTCGGGAACCGCACCTACGATATCGCGAAGGCCGTGCCCACGGTGGTGATGCGCAATGAGGACTATGGGCGCATATCGCGCCTGCTGGCCGACGCGCGGAGCGTCGAGCTGGAGTTCGATATTGTCAACCGCAGCTACCCGGAAGGACAGACCAACTACAACGCCGTGGCCGAGATTCCCGGCGGCGATCGGGCCGACGAGGTGGTGATGCTAGGCGCCCATCTGGATTCGTGGCACGCGGCGACGGGAGCCACCGACAACGCCATCGGCTCCGCGGTGGTTATGGAAGCGGCGCGCATCCTGGCGGCCATCGGCGTGCGCCCTCGCCGCACCATACGCTTTGCGCTATGGACCGGCGAGGAACAGGGGCTGCATGGCTCGGCGGCTTATGTGAAGGAGCATTTCGGGACCTTCGAGGAACCCAAGCCGGAGTTCGCCAAATTCGCGGGCTATTTCAACCTCGATAACGGAACGGGCCGCGCGCGGGGCATGACTGTGTTCGGTCCCCCAGCGGCCGCGACGGTCCTGCGCGAGGCCACGGCGCCGTTCCAGGACTTCGGGGTGCTGGGTGCGGCGACCACGCAAAGCCGCCGGCGCGGAGGCTCGGACCACACCTCGTTCAATGAAGCCGGGTTGCCGGGCATCCGCGTGGAGCAGGACCCGATTCAGTACAACTCGCACACCTGGCACACCAACCTCGATACCTACGAGCGCATTGCCGAGGACGACGCGGTGAAGGCCGCCATGGTGGTGGCCGCCGCGGCGTATCACCTCGCGATGCGGGACGAATTGCTGCCGCGTTTCTCGAAGGAGGAGATGCCGAAGCGGCCGCAACCACGACGCACGGAACCGCAACAAACGTCAACACCACAGCAGTGAGCCGACTGGAAGGCGGCTGAGCCGAGCATGGTCCGGAATTCCAGCGCCACAAGAAGCAGTTTCCGATATCCTGTCCGGCCGGACAGGCATAACACACCAGACAACTGACCGGCTTCCGATCTTGCCGCTACCTTGCAGCAAACCCTACACTGAGGCGTATAGAAATCAGGGCTGAAGTGGCGGACTTTTTCTCTACACGAACGTAATCTGCGTGTCTTGCGGGGGGGGGCTTGCGAGATCATGCGCATCCGATATCCTTTGGCGCCGCGGCTGATTTGCGATGAGCGGTTGTTGTGCTTCGCCTGGAAGGACGGTCGCTTCCTCGACACCAAGCCGCATTGCGAGTTGAAAAGATGGACGTAGACACAGAACAAGCACACGCGCCGACACCGGATACCCAGCAGAACGAGCCGGCTGTTCGTATGGAGTTGGAGGAGATTCTCGAACAGCATCGCGAGTGGCTGGAATCCAATGGCGAAAGCGGCCGGCAGGCTGATTTATCTCGCGCGCACCTCGAAGGAGCCGATCTAACCGATGCCCATCTCAGGGCCGCCGTGCTCAATCGGACGATTCTCAGCACAGCCGATCTGCTGCTAGCCGACCTGCAGGGAGCCAGCCTGCTGCAGGCCAACCTTCAGTTCGCGAACTTGTTGGGAACCAAGTTTGGGAACGCTGATCTGCAGGGCGCCAACCTGGAAGAGGCGACCGGACTCCTCGGCAGCCAGCTGGCAGGCGCGAACCTCCGTGGCGCCGTATTGCCCGCGCAACTCGCAACCTTTGCCGGATTGGAGAACGTTCATGCATTGGCCAGGAGGACCGGCTGGCTCATCCTCTAGATGTTATCGCTCAACGCCCTGGTTTGGCTGCGGATCTTCACCACCACCGACGTCCGGCTTCTGCAGAATTCCCCATCGCTGCCCTTCGCGGGATTCCAAACTGTTTTTCCACTCGTTCCCTTTTATCTTTTTGCACCCATCGTAATGTTGGGTTTGTACGTCTGCTTTCACCTCTACCTGCAGCGTTTATGGGACGGGGTAGCGGCATTGCCGGCCATCTTCCCGGATGGGCGATGCCTGCACACCAGCCTGCCCTGGTTTGCAAGATGGCCTGCGCGCAGGCACATGCGATGGGTCGAAGAACACAATCCACTGCAATCAGGGCTGGAGACCGGGGTTTCTATTTTCTTGATGTATTGGGTGGTGCCGATCACGACTGGTCTTTTCTGGGTTCGGTATCTGACGCTGCAGGACCTGCGCGGAACCACCCTGCACGTATTGCTGCTGGTGGCGGCCATAGCTGCGGCCGCTTCTTTCCCAGGCATGGCGGCTGCAGCGTTCGCGCCGGCTGCTTCGTGGCCTGCGCATCCGGCCTCGGAGCTGGCCGTCGAGAAGGGGAGTTTGCGCAGGGCCCTTCTCCTATTCGGAACCGCTGCCGTTTTTTTCTTGGCGTCGGCTGGCGTAATCCTGGGCGCCCCGTATGGCGATCCCCGGCCACTGGAATCCAAGCGATGGGCGATATCCAGCGCGGCAGCGCATGCTCTGTGGCTGATAGGCTATAACCCATACGCACAGCTGACCGAATCCGACCTCTCGATCAAGCCCGCCAATTGGACAGGCCGGGAAGAAGAGATGGCATTGGTGAAGGGGGTCAATCTGAATGAGATGCGCCTGCGCCACGTGCAGGCCTACGGTGCTTTCCTAGTCAAGGCTCGCTTGTGGCGGGCCGATCTGCAAAGCGCGTACCTGTCGGAGGCTGATCTGCGTGAAGCAAACTTGCGCCAGGCGGTGCTTCAGTCGGCAACCATCGACCGGGCGAGGCTGAATCGCGCGATTCTGCAGGGGGCGAATTTGCGGGAAGCGGATGCGACCCGGGCCGATCTCCGAGATGCAGACCTCTCTCGCGCCTCGCTCTTTGGCACGATTCTCACCGATGCCAAACTTGACGGCGCAATCTTGTACGGAGCCGACCTCCGCAACGCCTTGCTGCAGAGGGCCAGCTTGCAAAAAGCCGACCTGCGTGAAGCACAGCTCGGAGGGACCGATCTGGCATCGGCGAATCTACAGGAAGCGTATCTATCATCCGCCAGGATGGCCGGCGCCAGTCTGCAAAGAGCTCACCTGGTTCGCGCAATCCTGATCGAAGCCGATCTTCGAAATGCAGACCTGCGCGAGGCAAACCTCCAAGGAGCGGTTATGAAGGCCGCTGATCTGGCCGGTGCCAACTTGCAGGGAGCCGATCTGCGAGGGGCTATGGGACTGAATGCAGCGCAGCTTTGCTTAGCCGGGAATCTGCGCCAGACGCAACTGGATGAAAACATCGAGCAGGGTGTCGAAACCCAGTGTGCAGAGCTTCGTTGGTCCGCTTACTTCCAATAACGCCAGTTAATCCACGAGGTAAGGCCTTAGCCGGGGCTGAATGGAAGGGGCCGGAGGAGCATGTTCGGCCCGCTAGGTAATGGTCAAGACGTGTGGTTGGTGTTAAGACTTTTTTACACCGATTTTACGCAAGCGCTCGTCTGTCTCCGGTAACATCAGCGAACCTAACCGAACTGGGCGGGACAGCAGGCTTGCATGCGGTCGTGGCGGGGATATATGATCCCGCTGGGAGATTTACAGAGATGCTCCTTAGTTTTTTCGACTGGCTACAGCATATCCCATGGATCGTGGCGATTACCGGATCGGTGGTAGGGTCTGCAACCGTCTGGCTAATCCATTATCTCAGTTTCTTCTTGTTAGTCGGGACGATTGCGATTGTGGATCTGCGTATTCTGGGTGTTGCGGGGAGGCGTCAAGGCATCGCCAATCTTGCAGGCCAGCTATTCCCCTGGATGTGGCTAGGGTTGATCTTGGCTGTCCTATCAGGGTTCATCATGTTTGCAGGTTATGCGAAGACGTATTACGACTTTTGGGTGTTTCTGATCAAGATGGGGGTATTCTTGCTCGCGGTGGTATTTGGCATCATGGTTGAGCGGAACGTGCCCAAGTGGGATCGATTGCCGACTATCCCGATAGGGGCCAAGACGCTGGCATTTATTTCGCTCGTCCTATGGATAGGAGTAATCCTTGCGGGAGTGGAGGTCCCAGCTTTCATCAATAGCCTCGATTTCTTCTATAACGCATTGCTGGTCTAGCCAGACCAGCACCGCAGCTCTACATAGAGGGGTAGCTGAATGTATGATTTACTAGTGAATTTCTGCCAATGGCTCCAGAACACCCCAGTCGCTTTGTACCTGGCATCCTCGTATTACGCTTATCCATTTGTCCAATTGACACACTTTGCGGGTTTGTCCCTCTGGCTGGGGACGACACTGGCTCTTGATTTTCGCCTCCTTGGCGCGGGCAAGAAGCTTCCCGCTGCCGACTTCTCGGACGCGTTGTTTTTCTGGAATTGGATGGGGCTAGGCATCGCTCTGCTCGGGGGATTTCTGCTCTTCTCCATGGCGGCCACGGGATACATTACGAATTCCGCCTTTATCATCAAAGTGGCCTTGATCCTTCCGGTGGCCATCGTGTGGCACCTCATCATCCAGCGGAAAGCACACACTTGGGGCCGAACGCAGGACACGCCCCTGGTGGCCAAACTTGCAGGCTTGGTTGAAGTGGTGTTATGGCTGGGCGTCGCCACGGCGGGAGTAACCATCCCATACTATGAATAAAAGCCAGCCCTGACTCACTGCGGCCCTCCTCCCCCGCGCGGTTGACAACAGCACAAAAACACAAGCGCCTCCCCAACACGGGCGCCTCCTCAGAGCGGGAGGCCGGCGAATGACCTGGGTATGAAAGCGATTCAAGTTCAAAGGCACGGCGGACCTGAGGTTCTTGGCCTAGTTGATCTTTCTGCACCCAAACCCAACCCCAATGAAGTTCTCGTCAAGATTTCGGCTGCCGGCGTCAATTTCATCGATATCTATTTTCGGGAAGGGCGGTATCCGGCGCAGCCGCCGTTTATCGACGGCCAGGAAGCGGCAGGAACCGTCAGTGAGGTTGGCAGCGAAGTGGATACCTGGAGCCCTGGGGATCGCGTCGCTTATACAGGCGTCCTGGGCAGCTACGCCGAGTACGCTACCGTGCCAGCCAAACGGCTGGTCCGTATTCCCGACGGAATCACGGACCAGCAGGCGGCGGCTGCCCTGCTGCAGGGGATGACCGCGCACTACCTGGTGCACAGCACATATCCTCTCAAGAAGGGCGAGACGGCGCTGATTCACGCCGCGGCCGGCGGCGTGGGACTCCTCCTGGTGCAGATGTCCAAGAACATCGGCGCACGAGTGATCGCCACCGTGGGCACCGGTGAAAAAGCCAGGGTGGCCCGCGAAGCGGGCGCAGATGAAACCGTCATCTACACGCAGCAGGATTTCGAGGAGCAGACCAAGCGTCTCACAGACGACAAAGGAGTTGACGTCATTTATGACGGCGTCGGCAAGGCCACTTTCGAAAAAGACTTGAACCTACTCCGCCCGCGAGGTTATTTGGTCCTCTTCGGAGCGGCCAGCGGTCCGACGCCGCCATTGGACCCCATCGTGCTTTCCCAGAAGGGCTCGCTGTTCCTTACGCGTCCCACGCTTGCCCATTACACCTCCACCCGCGCAGAGCTGGAACAGCGCGCAGGCGATGTCTTTACCCAGATCGCTCAGGGAAAAGTGAAGCTACGCATCGAACATGTCTACGCGTTGCGGGAGGCAGCACAGGCGCACCGCGACCTGGAATCTCGGAAGACCACTGGCAAGCTCCTCTTGTTGACCTGATGCCGATGGCACCACAATTGTCCGGGCCACATTGGCACCATTCTCCTCGTCGATGAGGCTCGTCGATGAGGTTTCCGCGGTAGCGGCCCGAGTTGCTATATTTGGTGTGGTTATATATTGCCTGCCGGGCAGCGAACGACTAGGACGGCGCCGGAGGTGGCTACAATGTCAGCTCCAGCAGGAGGAAGGTCGATGAAACGAACGGCAGTGAATCCCTGGACGTGGTCATTGCAGTATGGATTCAATCAAGGCGAGCTCGTAGAAGGCGGGAAACGCGTCCTATACTGCGCAGGACAGACCGCAGTGGACGAAAACGCCAAGCCGCAACATGAGGGTAACATCCGCGCACAGACCACCCTGGCGCTCGACAATCTCGAAGCTGTGCTGAAGGAAGCCGGTATGACCCTCTCCAACGTCGTCCGGCTGACCGTCTACACCACCGATGTGGACGCCATGATTCACAATTTCGACGCCTTGGTGGCTCGGCTGGGAGCGGCGGGAGTGAAACCAGCCCAGACCCTCTTGGGCGTCGCCCGTCTCGCGTTTCCTGAGCTGCTAGTGGAAATCGAGGCTACTGCGGTCGACTAGATTCCGATTCCTCTTTGAAGCTCTGAAATTCGTTTCGCATTCGGCAGGCGACGATTTCGCTTTACGCTTATCTATTTGAGGCTAAGGAAAGAACCGCGAACATCGGGAGAGTTGGGAATCGAACATCGGGAGCGTTGGGAATAATGTCCAAGATCCAGGTGGGACAAGATGCCCCGCATTTTGCGCTCGAAAGCGTGAACGGCCAGCCATTCTCCTTGGCCCAGGCCCTCGGGCGCGGCCCGGTGGTAGCGGCGTTTTTCAAGGTCAACTGCCCCACATGCCAGTTCACGTTTCCCTTCCTGGAACGTCTCTTCAAGGTTTACGGCGGAGAGCAGGTGAGCGTCGTGGGAATTTCGCAGGACGATGCGGCGGCCACCCAAGAGTTCTGTGAAGAGTACGGGGTCACCTTTCCCGCACTTCTCGACACCGACAATTATTCGGTGTCGAACGACTACGGCCTCATAAACGTGCCTACCTATTATCTGATCTCGCGCGGCGGCAGGGTACAGGTCTCGAGCGTTGGATTCACGAAGAAGGCGCTGGAGACGATTTCCGACGGGCTCGCCAAGTTTCTTGGCCACTCGCCCGTGCCGGTTTTCCTGCCCGAGGAAATCGTCCCCGAATCGAAACCTGGTTGAGGATCGAAAAACTAGGCTCCGGCGGAGCCTCATCGGTCAAGCAGTCAAAAATCGCTTTCCACTGGCAGACGTTTCTTATGCTTGGGCGCTTTGCTGCGCTTGTCAGGGATGATCCGCCCGGGCGGAGGCGTACCTGCGCCCAGACGCGCGCGTCGTTTGGCTTCCTTCGCAACGGTGAACTTTTTCTTGCGCTTCTTTCGAGGCATGGCCGAGCCGTATTGTAGCTCAAGCTGCCGCCTCGGCTCGCTGTGGCCCAGCTGCTTCAGGGCCACTAAAGATCGGGCTGTCAGGGCGTGCTTGCGGCATCGGCTAAAAGCTGTAGACAACTGCGACCTTGGAGACAGACCTGGCATCTTCTAGAATGTATGGTTCGTACGCAGAAACATCATGTTGGTTGATCCCTGCAGGGCGCAACTTCTCGATGGCCATGTTCGTATGGATGTTCGTATATAGGTTTCTATGCGCAGCGACCTCCTATTGATGGATCTCAGCAGCGTCCGACGGTCCGAACCACCGCACAAAGGCACAAGGGAATGACTATCCGAGCGCCTCTGCTTGCCTTCCTGTCCGGACTGACGATTGCGCTCAGCGCGGTGGGGTGCTCGCAGGAACAGGTCGCCAGCCCGCAGGGATTTCCAGCGATGGCAGTGAAAACGGTTGTTGCCCGGGAGATGCCCATCCCAGACACCTCCGAGTACTTAGCAACGCTGAAATCACGCCGTTCCACTGCTTTGAATCCTCAAGTCGAAGGCCAGGTTACCGACATTTTTGTGAAATCGGGGGATCGCGTAACGGCGGGAACCCGTATCATCCAGATTGATCCCCTGAAGCAGCAAGCGACCGTCGAGAACCTGCAGGCGGCGCACGCCTCCCAAATGGCTAACGCCCAGTATGCCCAGACGCAGTGGGAACGCATGAGACAGTTGTATGAGGCGGGCGTTGTCAGCAAGCAGGAATACGATCAGGCACAGAGCACTTTGGACGCGGCAAAACAGCAATTGAAATCTCTCGAGGAGCAGGTCAGCGCGCAGCAGGTACAACTGCAATACTATCTTGTGGTCGCACCCACCAGCGGCATCCTCGGCGATATTCCGGTTCACGTAGGTGACCGGGTCGGAGTGACCACTCTGCTCACCACGGTGGAAGAGCTCGGGACCCTCGAGCTCTACCTCAATGTGCCAGTCGAGCGTTCCGAGGAGCTGAAGCTCGGGCAAAGGGTCCAGTTGGTGGGCCCCGCCGGAGGCGTGGAAGTGGAAAGCAGGATCGATTTCATTTCTCCAGCAGTCTCAACCGAAACGCAGTCCATCCTCGCAAAAGCCACGTTCCAAAACAGTTCCGGGACGCTGCGCACATCGCAATACGTCCGTGCGCGGCTCATCTGGAGCGTGCGGCAAGGTGTCACGGTGCCGGTATTGTCGGTCTCACGCGTCACCGGGCAGTACTTCGTCTTCGTCGTCGAAGGCCAAGGAGAAACAGCCGTTGCGCGCCAGAGGATGGTGCGTCTGGGAGAAGTGATGGGGAACGATTATCCGGTGATTGAAGGCATCCTGCCCGGAGATCGTGTGGTGGTGGAAGGCGCGCAAACCCTGTTCGACGGGGCCCCGGTCGCCGAGACATTGAACGGCGAATAGCTCTTATCCGGATGGCTCCAACGCATCTGTTTCTATCCGGCGATTTGTACAAGGCGCTAAAGGCACTAGATGTTTGTCGACTTTTTCATTCGGCGGCCAATTTTCGCTACGGTGTGCGCGCTGATGATCATTCTCGCCGGCGCGGTTGCCATTCCCACTTTGCCGGTTGCGCAATTCCCTGACCTGCCCCCCCCCCCGCAGATCACCGTTTCCAGTGTTTACATCGGTGCGGATGCCCAAACCGTTGAAACGTCGGTGACCACGCCACTCGAGCAGCAGATCAATGGCGTTGAGGGCATGAAATACATGACCTCGTCGAGCGGCAACGACGGCACCAGTATCATCACCGTGACATTTGATATCGGGCGAGACGCGGATCTTGCCGCTGTAGACGTACAGAACCGAGTGAACACGGCCCTCGGCAGGCTTCCCGCCGCCGTCAGAACTACCGGCATCACCATCAACAAGACGGCAACCGGCTTTATCTTCGGCGCCGGTGTCTATGCCGAGAACGGCGAGTACGACAGCCTCTTCCTCAGCAACTATTTGGATATTTACGTTCGGGATGCCATTAAGCGGGTCCCCGGCGTGGCCCAGGTAATCATTTTCGGCGAAAGGAAGTACTCGATGCGGCTGTGGCTCGATCCGGTGCGTCTGGCGGGCCGCAGTTTAACCGCGGGCGATGTGGTGTCCGCGCTGCGGGAACAGAATGTACAGGTGGCTGCGGGTGGCGTGGGGCAACCGCCTACGCAATCCGGCCAAGTCTACCAGGTCAGCGTCCGGGCCGTGGGGCGACTGGTGGAACCAGCCGAATTCGATAACATCATCTTGAAGACCGGACCCGACGGCAACTTGGTGCGCCTTAAGGACGTGGGCCGCGCCGAACCGGGGGCGGAGAACTACAACTCGATCTTGCGGTTCAATGAACGCGGGGCCGTCGGCTTCGGCGTGTTGCAGTTGCCGGGCGCTAACGCACTATCCGTCAACAGAGAAGCTCAAGCCGAGCTGGAGCGCTTGGCTCAACGATTCCCACCCGGGATGAAGTACGCGATCGCATTCGACACTACCACCGTGGTGAGCGAATCCATCAAGGACGTTTTCTACACGCTAGGAGGAGCCATCGCCCTGGTCATCCTGGTGCTTTTCATATTCCTGCAGGACTGGCGAAGCACCCTCATTCCGGCGGTTACCATCCCGGTTTCGCTCATCGGAACGTTTGCATTCGTCAAACTGCTGGATTTCTCGATCAATACCCTGATGCTTTTCGGACTCACGCTGGCGGTCGGACTGGTGGTGGACGACGCGATCGTGGTGATTGAAAACGTGCAGCGGCACATCACCGGGGGATTGCCGAAGCGCGTCAGGCGGCTTCGGTAGCGATGAGAGAAGTAGCCGGGGCGATCATCGCCACTTCATTAGTTCTGATCGCCGTGTTCGTTCCGGTGGCCTTTTTCCCGGGTACCACCGGGATTCTCTTTCGCCAGTTTGCCTTGACGATCGCCTTCTCGGTGGTCATCTCTACATTCAACGCGCTGACACTGAGCCCGGCCCTCGCAGCATTAGTCCTGGGGCGGCGCTACGGCGGGCCGAACCGCATCTTCGCCGGATTCAATCGAGGAATGAAAGCCTTTGGGGAAGGCTATGAGGCCTCGCTTCGACTTCTCCTTCGCCACAAGCCGGTGGTGATCGTGCTGTTTCTTACGGCTCTCGGTCTGACGTACCTCGTATATCAGCGCGTTCCCCGAGGCTTCATTCCCCAGGAAGACGCCGGATACTTCATTGTTATCGTGCAGGCCCCGGAAGGTGCTTCCCTCGAGTATACTGCAGATGTCTGTAACCAGGTGCAAGCCGCCCTGACCGACATCCCGGAGGTGGCGGGAGTGTTTACCGTCGCCGGTTTTAGCTTCGGGGGAAGCGCGCCGAATCGGGCCCTGATCTTCGTCCCCTTGAAAACTTTTGCGGAGCGCCAGGGCGAGGAGCACTCTGCAAATTCGGTCATCAATCGGCTGCGAGGCCGACTCTTCGCCATCTCCGGCGCGCTCGTCATTCCCTTCTCTCCCCCCGCGTTGCAGGGGGTCGGCCAATTCGGCGGGTTTCAATTCGTGCTGCAAGACCTCACCGGATCGTCCTTGCAAACCTTCGCAGACGTCATGCAACAAGTGGTCCAGGCGGGCAATCGTAGCCCTGACTTGCGGGGCCTTTTCACCAGCTTCACGGCCAACGATCCACAATACGTGGTGACCTTCGATCGTGAAAGAGCTAAAGCATTGCAGGTGCCGTTCAACCAGATCACGGAAGCACTGCAGGTCTATATGGGTTCAGTTTACGTGAACGACTTCGATCTGAACAATCGCTCCTATCGCGTTTACGTGCAGGCGGACAAACAGTTCCGCTCCCAGCCGAGCGACATTCGCCAATACTACGTCCGTTCCAATACCGGAATGATGATCCCTCTGGAAAATGTCGCAGCCGTGCAGCAGACGGCTTCTCCGCAGGTGATCAACCACTACAATCTATTTCGTTCCGCCGAGATCAACGGCTCGCCTGCGCCGGGACGCAGCACCGGAGAAGCCATGGCCGCCATGGACGCATTGGCACGGAGGATGCTGCCCCAGGGGTTCGCCTATGAATGGACGGGACTTTCTCTCGAAGAGCTGCAGTCCGCGGGCCAGACGACGCTACTTTTCGGATTGGGCATGCTGGTTGCTTATTTGGCTCTGGCCGCACAATACGAGAGCTTTTCCCTCCCCTTCATCATACTGCTGGCAGTTCCCATGGCCCTGCTAGGGGCCGTCGGCGCACAGGCTCTTCGCGGGCAGGAGAACGATGTGTACTGCCAGATCGGCCTCCTTATGCTGATCGGGCTTGCCAGCAAGAACGCCATCCTGATCGTCGAATTTGCCGAACAACTCCGCGAGAAGGGCTTCTCGATTGTGGACGCGGCAGTCGAGTCGGCGCGGATCCGTCTCCGGCCCATTCTGATGACGTCGATAACCATGATTATCGGAGTCTTGCCTCTGGTTCTCGCGCAAGGCGCGGGCCAAGTCAGCCGCCGCTCGGTTGGAACCACGGTCTTCGGCGGGATGATTGCCGCAACCTTTCTGAATCTGATCTTCATCCCGGTTCTTTATGTCCTGGTCAAGCTCTTTCAATCCCGCTGGCAAAAACAAGCACCGCCCGCTTCCGCATAGCTCGTTGTCCGCGTAGCTCGTTATTTTTGATTGGCTGGGGGGACACGGTCGTCTGGCTGAACGCGTTCGGCCCGCTGCCGACCTTCGCAGCCTGCGAAGTCGAGCAACTTTTCCGCGCGGTGCGGGTTTGATATTTTGGAAGACAGCCGGGAGGCTCGGCCGTTCCTCTCAGCCGTAAGTGCGCCACAAAGGAGACGAGAGAATGCACTATCTCAAGCGTGTTCAGACGTTGGCCTTGATCGTGTCCCTGAGTTGGTTCGCCGGTTGCAACACCGTAGTGGACTCGTCCGACGGATTCTCCACGGGGCAGCAGTCGGCGTCCGTGTTCACCGTAGCCACCGACGCGCCCTTGCCCAGCGTCATCTCCTTTCAACTGACCGTCGACAGCATCACCCTTTTCAATGGCACGACCAATGTCAGCGTCCTCTCGCAACCGGCAACGGTTGATTTCGCGAGATTGAACGGCCTGCACGAACTGGTCGACCTGAACACCGTACCGGTCGGGACATACACTTCGGCAACACTGACGCTCGCCTCGCCAGTGATTGGATTCTTGGATATCCTCGTCGACCCGCCGGAGGTCGAAACCATCAGCGGCACCCTGTTGCAAACGAGTGTGACGGTGCCGTTTGCGAATCCTTTTGTTCTCGGTGCCGATGATCTCGTGGGACTGCGAATGGAGTTCGACATTCGCAGCTCTCTCGAGACCGACGACAATGGCGACATCACCGGCGACGTAGACCCCACATTTCACATGCGACTTCTCGCCGCAGGCCATGCGGACCTCTCCATTGACAATTTCCGCGGAGGCGTGGTCAGCGTCACCGACAACACCACCTTCGTGATGCAGGGACCTCGAGGCCGGCAATGGACGGTCATCACCGACGGCGAGACCGACCTTGTGACCGATGAGGGTGTCGGCGCACTGCTCCCCAACACGATTGTAGGTGTTTCCGGCAACCTCAACCGTGTGACGCGGGCCATCCATGCCACAGAGCTTGCCGTGCTCTCGTTCGATCACTTTGTCGTGGGCGGGCTTCTAACCAGCGTGCGGCCATCTCCGGGGCCCGCAGAAGAAATCGACTTGTTCATTCGCCGCGAACTGCCTGAGCTCGGCGCCATGCCAGTTGGAGGGATTGGGACGCTAATGCTGAACGGTTCGGAAACGTATAGGATAGCCAACCGTAGAAGGCCAAATATTCCTTCCGTTCTGAACCGTCTCTTTGATAACAGCTCGCTTGTGGCCGGCCAGGAGCTTGCCGTCGGCGGCGTGATCCACACGGAAAACGGAGTGGACTCTCTGATCCCCAGGCGCGTCATCCTCATGCCCAAGAGGTGACGGGCACGCTGGCCGGCGATGCCTCCGTCATTGCCGGGAACGTTGGCAGCTTCCCGTTGGATATCCGCACCCGTTCGATTGCCAGCTTGTTGCTGCCGAATCCGTTGACGGTGCGGACCACGCATGAGACTCGCTTTATAGACCTGGGCGAATTGTCCGAACTGATGGGAGACGAGCCGATCCGTCTCCGCGTGGTGGGCTTTGTCTTGCTCAATGCCAGCGGTCAGCCCGTGCTGGTCGCTCGCGCGGTCGCAAAGCTGCCTTCTACTTGAAGCGGCCGCCTGCCATCACTCACGGATTAAATGCTGGAGTTCATTGCCCCTGCAGCCAGGAGCGTGCTTCATCGACCTTGGTGTGGTCGAAGTAGCTAATCTTGGGGGTTGTGAAGGGTTTGCAGAAAACGCTCATTCCCTTCTCCTGTTGCTGAAGTTGCACTTCCATGTCGCTCCTCCTTCTTTCTTTTAGAAAAGGCTTGGCGGATCTTTGCCGCTGGTACTCCCCTTGGGTAGAATGATGCTTGCGCGCGCGGAGAGGTGTCTGAGCGGTTGAAAGAGCCCGCCTCGAAAGCGGGTGGCCTGGCAGAACCGGGCTCGTGGGTTCGAATCCCACCCTCTCCGCCAGCTTACTTTTCTTCTTTCATTCAATTAACGACACTCCCCTCGCCGTGTACCTCTGGCCTACCCTTCGTTTCACGGAGCGTCACCGGGCCCTGCTCTCATATGCTCTACTGCCAGCCCGCAAACTGATGACGCGGGCTCATCTCCGTTCAACCTGCCGCATGCATCTCCAGCAGTTCCTCAGACGCAAACCCATTCCCCAAGAGTACGTCCGGAACCCATCCGGACATGTCCCTCAGACGGTTTCGAGGTATCGATGGATTGAATAGATCGCAGCCGAGCCTTCACCCACTGCCGCCGCAACTCGTTGGTAGGCGCCAGCGCGCACGTCGCCGACTGCGAAGACCCCGGGTACGCTGGTCTCGAACAAGAATGGGTCACGATTCAGCATCCAGCTGCGAGGTCTGTCGTTCGTGCGAGGTAGGTCTGGATCGGTTAGGATAAACCCCTTCTCGTCACACTCCACAAAGGAAGCGACCATCTCTGAACGCGGCGCCGAACCAATGAAGATGAACATCGCGGCCGCATCGACGGTGCGTTCCTCCGCAGTGTCTATGTTTCGGATGGCGATTTGTTCAAGGTGGCCGGTGCCACGAACCGCTGCGACTTCAACCCGCGTGAGCACGTTGATATTCGACGTGGCCGTGATGCGATCGATGAGGTATCGTGACATCGACGACGCAAGGTCTTTGGCGCGGATGAGCATCGTTACAGTCCGTGCGTACCGGGAAAAGAAGAGCGCGCCCTGGCCGGCTGAATTGGCCCCGCCGAGGACAAAGATGTCTTGGCCGCGATACGTAGCCGCCTCTGTCATGGCTGCGCCATAATAGACACCGGCGCCCACGAGTAGCTCGATGCCCGGTAGATCGAGGATCCGAACCGACATGCCTGTGGCCAACAGCACGACATAACAGGACACCTCACTCCCGTCCGCGAGCTGTACAAAACGATACGGATCCTCCCGACGTATACCCACGACCTCTTGAGCGGTTAGCATTTCAGCTCCAAACCGGCGGGCCTGAGTGGTGGCACGGTTGGCGAGGTCGGCCCCGGAGATGCCCGATGGAAAGCCTAGATAGTTCTCAATCCGCGAGCTCGTGCCTGCCTGACCACCAGGCGCGCTCTGCTCGATCAGCAAGGTCAGCAGGCCTTCCGATGCGCCATAGACAGCATTCGCCAAGCCCGCAGGCCCTCCACCGACGATGACCAAGTCGTAGAAAGGCAGTGTGGCTTGTGTTCGTAACCCAACCTTGTCGGCCAACTCAAGGTTCGTCGGGGTAATTAGGTGGGTCCCGTCAGGAAACAGGACTACGGGCAGTCGCGTCAGGCCGCCACACAATCCACTGACTAGCTCCCGGATCGGCGCGTCATGATGGATATCAATCCACAGGTAGGGCACGTGATTGCGCGACAAGAATTCCTTCACGAGATAGCAGTGCCGCGACCACCGCGCGCCAGCGACCCGAATGCCTTCAAAGGGCAGGCGCGCATGTGCCATCCAATCCACCAGCACGCCATCCAGGACCGGATAGAGCCTCTGATCGGGCGGATCCCAGGGCTTCAGCAGGTAGTGATCGAGTCCAACCTTGTTGATGCTGGCGATCGCCGCTTCGGTGTCGGCATAGGCCGTCAGCAGTACCTTGCGGGCATCCGAATACAACTTGCGTACTTCGCCCAATAGATCCGTCCCCGTCATTTCTGGCATGCGTTGGTCCACTAAGAACAGTGCGATCGGCGTGCCTCGCCGTTTGAGCTGACGGGTAGCCTCGAGCGCCTCACGTCCCGAGCCCGCTTTGAGGACACGGTAATCGTCCCGATAATGCTTGCGAAGATCGCGTCCTATCGCTTCAAGCACTTCGGCGTCATCGTCCACAGTCAAAATTACCGGCTTCATAGTGAGAGTGCACTTGCTGCAGAGTCCATGGATGCTTCCGTTTTGCCCCTAGATTGCACAGCAGCGCGCATTGCTGTGCGAAGCTGAGACTTCGACAGTTGCCGACAATCCATGTTCATGACGATTGATAATACTGTCGAGTTGCTATTTATCGTCGTGCCGTATCTTCGCAGCGCCCTGAGAAGTTGGTAGAGTCACGCGGAATTCCGTACGCCCCGGTTTGGAGTACACGTCGAGTTCGCCATCATGCCGACACACGAGACGTCGTGCAATATCGAGACCGAGACCGATCCCCTGACCCACGGCCTTCGTCGTGAAGAACGGATCGAAGATTCGTTCCTGAATCTCTGCTGGGATGCCAGATCCATCATCGACAACGCTTACAACTACCGAAGGATCCTGGCGGGTGGCCGTGATTTCGACGTGTCCCAACTCAGGCACGGCCTCCAGCGCGTTATCAATTAGGTTAACCCAGACTTGATTCAGCTCGCCACCGAAACCTTCGATTCGAGGAAGGTCCGCGCTGATCTCAAGCCTGACACTCACCGACTTGCTCCGCGCTTTGGCCCTGAGGACGGCAAGCGTATCGCTCAGTCCTTGACTGATATCAACAGGCTTGGAAACGCTCGCCTGGTCCATATGGGTAAACCCTTTGACCGCAGCGACCAATCCGTGAATCCGTGACGCCGCTGTTTCAATCTCAGATGCTAGCTTGCGAGTCACACACCCGGCCGCGATCCATCGAAGCGCAATATCAAGCGTTTTTCCGTCGAGCAGCTTGGCAAGCCGGTCCAATCCCTCGACGTCACGGCTGACTGGGACAGCTGCTCTGCCGCTGTCGCATCCCTGCCATGACGGATGAGCCAGTCGGCAATCGCATCTCCACGGTCAGCTTCCTCAATTGGAGAACGCACCGATTTCACGTCAGCGGCCAGACACAGCTCGCGAGTGTTGTGGACCGCGGCAAGTTCAGGGTCTGACAACCTGACAGCCCCCAATACGCGTGAAGCGGTTTCCACCTCTTCCAATCGATCGGCAAGTTCCTTTGCACTACGTACCACTGCCGAGGCCGGGTTGTTAAGCTCATGCGCGAGCCCTGCCGCAAACTTGCCGAGCGACAACATTTTCTCGTCGTGCAAATCGGTCGACGTGAAGTGGCGAGCCCGATCCAGCATCACGTGCACCAGAATCGCCGTCAGTTCATAGCACTCACGAGTCAGCTCTGGGAAGTCATCTCGGTGCACTATGACCACTTCGGTCTGTTCTTCAGCGACTATATCCCCAGGAGGTGTAAGCAAGCGCGAGTACGGGAGCACACCACTCACATCACCGCCTCGCCACTCCATCACCTTGCGTGGCCCTGCACCTCGGTCAACACGGATGGAGAAGTGTCCGGAGAGCACCACGTATAACCCTTCAATCGGTTCGGGCCTTCGCACAACCCGCTCCCCGGGTGCGATGACTCTGAGCCGCCCGTGCGATGCCACCCACACAAGCTGGTGTCGCGGCGCGCCTCCGATCGTTTTATGGGTCGCCAAACGATCGACAAGATTCGAAGGGGTCAATACACTTCCTCCCTGCTTTGGCGAAGAATGCTACCCTGCTCTCGACCTTCTATACCACGAGATTCTTGCTAGAGAATTTCGCTAGGGCGCGTTCACCCGCGCGCGTGAAACCGGCCAGATGATCGCCTAAGTCGGAAGCATCTTCGCCGGTTACACACGTCTTGGGCCGGTTACACACCTCTTGCGCCCATACCGCATCGACTTTACGAAGGCGCCTGCTCCCTCACTTCGGCTCGACTTGAACGTCCACCTTGGCGCCGTGAATGATCGTGTTGTATACGGGCGAAAAGTCGACCAAGCTCTTGAGCTTCTTCATATTTTCTGGGTCGGTCTTCACCTTGAACTTAACGCGGATATTCGTATAGCCCTTTGGTACATCAGCGGCCAATCCCAGGAATCCGTTCAGGTCGATATCTCCTTCCAGTTCTGATTCCAGTGCCTCGATGTGGATTCCGCGCACGGCCGCATGGGCAACCATACTCGTAGTGATGCAGCCAGCCAGGGCATTCAGCAGATGCTCGACGGGATTGGCGCCTTCATCTTCTCCTGCGAGGATGGCGGGTTCGTCGGCGTGCAATTCAAACTCTTGCTTATGGCTCATCTCCTGTTTGGCGCCGTAGAACCCGGAAATGTTAGTGCAGTTGTGAGTGGCATCGATCCATTTGTTGTGAGCGCGGAATTTGCATTTCCCAAGTTCGCGATCCCCTTGTATCGCACTTATAGTTGTTTTTAAAACATCCAGGTTTATGCCGTTTACGCGATTGACGTTCTTTTCTGTCGCCATCGTACTTTCCTTTCTGCTCCGTTTGGATGCCAGCCTGATTCGTCAAAGGGTTTCACAAACCGCCGACGAATACCTGCGACAAGTCCTGACCAGACCGATATTTTGTACCACTCGGAATGAGAGTCTACATCCCAGCGTGGGATTGTGAAACTGTGCCCGCGGGGTTAGAAATTAGCACCCCTGTTTCTGCCCCCCTGCGCGGGCGGGTGTGCCGAAAACGGAGGCCGTCACTAGGACTCATATAAATCCGCCGGTCGGTATACGCTGGCTAGTTCTGGGCAGCCCTTCATCGGGGGACCAGGGCATGAGAAATGAATCCATTGCGGAGCGGAGTTCGCGTAGGTTTCCGGGCAATCTACCAGAACTCCGCGCCATCCGTCACCAGCATGTGCGCCAGTTCTGGCACACCGGCTATATTGCTCGCGAGCCTGAACCTCTCGAAAAAACCCTCGTGTTACTCGCTGGCGAAGCAGTAGAAGAGGCCGTCGCCGCCCGTGCCTTGCAAATTTTCCTGACCGCAACCTCTCGAACTATGCGCCGAGTTCCATGAAGTCGGATTGTCACCGCCTCCATCGCGGTCGTGATGGCCGACCTGCGCACTGCCTGTCTCACCACTGCTTGTCCAGTCCTGGCACGTGTGGTCCGCATCATCGGCAAAAGCTGTGCCGTCAGGCTGCGAGCCCGTTAGTATGTCGTGCCGGTTGGGATCATCCCCGCGACCATTGATGACCTCTCCTGTTTCGCTGAGCTGAGTCTGCTTGGTCAGATTGTTGTTTTCACCGTGCAGGTTGACAAGGTCTGCAGCGACGAGGACACCTTGTGCATTGTACCAAGGCCCCTGACCGATGCGGTCGCGTGCGTTGACGACCGGCTGATCTCCAGAAGCCTGGGTGCTGAGGTATGCGCGCCAGGTACGGCTGCCGGCTCCTGCAGATGTGGCCCGCATCTGACAATATTGATCTGCTCCGTCCAAGCCGCCCAGATCGGCCCCGTTGCCTGGGCCCATGCTGGTGATGAAGAAGCTCATGCTGGTGTCCTCGACCGCTGGGGCCGGGGTTGGTGCCGGAGTTTCGCTGCCGCAGGCTACCAGAGCCACTATGGCAAACAAAGTAGCCGACAATAAATAGAGCTTGGATCTCATGTGCTCCTCCTGGTTGGTTTTTCAGCCGATCTCGAAGCAACATCGGACAGCTATTCGCAGTCTGCGCAACACCCGCCCAGTATCACACGAATGAAATGTATCGCAAACAACTCTTGCCAAGAAAGCCGATCCGCGCCATCTCCGCGGTCTCCTGCAAAGGTCAGCCAGACCGTCGCTTTCCACAGCGACGTGCGGCCTTCCAGTCGTTCGGTCGACGTAACTGCACAGCAGGTATTTAGAAACCTCTGCAACTGAGTGCGCCTCGGTCTCGGGGGAGAGCAACTCCCCTAGGTTGATATTTATCAGGAGCTTCTAGGTGTCCAGGGCTAAATCCCGAGCCAAGACCATTCGCCAAGCACGCCGAAGAGAATCCGCCGAAGTAACCGCTTCCCATTCCACTTCCTCCGCCTCTTACTTCCCGGAGCAGGCCCTTCGCGTTGACTTGCCTGCGGGCGGGACGTAGGATGGCGCTAACCAAGACATAATCTTCTCAGTCGCTGAGTAGACAAACGGGAGAACTAATGGAAGCGGTCTGGAACCTGACCCTCTCCATCCTCATCGGACTGCTGCTGGTCGTACTTCTACTGCGCATGTTCGAAGAAGGCCTGGTCTTTTTCCCAGAACCTTTCACCACTGAGTGGAACCCAGAACATCACACTGCCCGTGTAGAAAGCGTGTACATCACTACGAGGGATAACGTACGCCTACACGCTTGGTGGGTACCAGTTGACGGCGCGACCAAGACATTCCTCTACTTTCATGGCAACGCGGGTAACCTGACGCACCGTATCGACAACATTAGCTTTCTTCAGCAACTGCCGGTGAACGTGCTGGCAGTTGACTATCGAGGCTACGGAAAGAGTGAAGGCCGCCCTACCGAAGCTGGCGTCTACCGCGATGCGGAAGCTGCCTATGATTACCTCTCCAAGGAACGCGGCATACCTTCCGCGGAAATCGTGGTGCTGGGTCAGTCGATGGGCAGTGCTGTGGCGGTTGACATCACCAGGAAACGCCCAGCGGCCGCGCTCATCCTTGAGAGCGGATTTCCTTCGGCGCACCGCGTGGCCCAGGAGGCTTTTCCACTCCTCGGTGTCGCTTACATAATCCGTTCAAAGTTTGACTCCGCCGCGAAACTGAAGGGCATTCACGTCCCTGTCCTGGTCGCGCACTGCCGCCATGACCCAGTAATTCCCTATACCCTGGGCGAGGAACTGTATGCTGCCGCCAATGAGCCCAAGATGTTTGTCTCTTATCCTGGTGGCTGCCACGAGCCCTTGTTTATCGCTGACGCCGCCGACTACGCGTCCAAGTTGCGTACCTTTCTGGAGTCAATTCCATAATAATCTCGGTGTTTTGAGAACTTCGCTGCGTTGCTACGCGAGACAAGCCGCGAAACTGAAGCGGTGGAAATGGAGGCTCGCGCCAGGGCCATCCGCGCCAAGCTTTTCCGCGAGAACCCACCAAAGTAGAGCGGTCTAAGAGCTGCTGCGCGACATGAACTTCGCTGAGTAGGTTCCTGCCCGGACCGAGCCAAAACGATGAGGTTTCGGTATACGCATTTTCAGTAAGTGCCCTGGATTTGGTAATTTAGACACTGAGGTTGGGAATTAACTACCCTGGTGTCATATGAACAAAAAACATCATCGTATTGCAGCCAACGTAAAAGCCGATATCCTACGCCGCGTCAAGGAAGAGGGCATCTCGGTGGCCCAGGCCGCCAAGGATCACGGTATTTCTGAAGGGACCATCTATGGTTGGATGGTAAAGGGAGCAACCGGTGCCCCGTCCTGGGCGGAGTTCTCCCGACTTCAGAAGCAGAACAGAGAACTCCTGGAACTCGTGGGCGAGATCACGCTCAAGCTCTCCATGACTCAAAAAAACAATTGAGCGAAGGAAGAAACAAATCAGCGCTTGCCCGAGCCCTTGGCATATCCCGCGCGAGCCTGTATTACGTCCCAAGAATGAAGGAGAAGGACTGGCGCCTCAAGGTCCGCCTGGAAGAAGAGCTGCAGATCCATCCCTCCTACGGCTCCCGGCGAATTGCTACGGCACTGGGACTCTGCCGCCAGCGGGCGCAGAGGGTCATGCATCTGTTTGGCATCAAGCCCTACCGCAGGAGAGGCAGAAAATGGAGAAAATCCAAGGTTTCCCGGACCTATCCCAACCTCCTGCTCGCGGTCATGCCCGCATATGCAAACCACATCTGGGCAGCAGACTTCACCGAGTTCGTGCAGCACGGAAAGAAGGTCTATGTGGCGACCGTGATTGATCTCTACACTCGCCGGATCCTGGGAATCCAAATTGCGGTGAGAAAGGGAGCCGCGCTCACCATTCAGGCGCTTTCCAACGCCCTGCTCCATCATCCGCGCCCGGGTCTATTCCACTCCGACAACGGGAGGGAGTATGACGCGATGGCGTTCACTGAAATCCTTGATGGATGCGGCATCGTGATTTCACGGAGCCGCCCGGGGTGCCCTTGGGAGAACGGATACCAGGAATCGTTCTACGACAAATTCAAGGTTGACCTGGGAGATCCGAACCGCTTCAAAACACTGGGGGAGCTAGTGGCGGAGATCTACCGCACCCTGTGGGACTACAACAACACGCGGATTCACTCCGCGCTCAACATGCCGCCTGTGGTATTCGCCAAACGGTATGCGTTAGTCACGTAAAAAACTCTCAGAATCAGTGTCTAAAGAAATCAGTCCTTGACAAAGGCGATATCGAATATATCGTCGAGATGGTGGTAAGGAGCCCCAAGATGGCCGAACTGCTACGGAAGATGCTCGATGAGAAGTTCGGGGATCTCACGGACGAGTTCGAGGTCCTTCAGAAGCAATTCAAAGCCCTGGACCATAAGTTCGATCACATGCAAAAAAGATTTGGCAACCTAGAAAGCAACGTACAGATGTTTTCAGGACGGCTGGGTGTTGAGGCTCGGAAAATCGAGAAGCGCGTAGTGAGGGTCATCGATGAACACTTCAGCAAACTTCACGCCGTTCTCCGCGACCGATCCGAAAATTAGCCCACCAACTCCCGATACCGCAACCGCTTTCCGTCAAGCCTACGAGCGACCGAGACTTTCTGAATCCCGCCGTGGATGTGGGATTTCATGATGTCTTTGACCTAAATACCGGCACAGAATCTCTGAACTCCGAGGAATTGGTTCATTTTACTGTAGGCCTGAATTCCTTCACTACGGAAGTCGAGTTCAACGCTCCGCCCGGCAAATTGCAAATCTGCTCGATCATGTGCCGGTTAATCTGAATCGCACGAGCCATATCGTCGGGGGTCTTGAGCCCGCTAGACAAGAGGATATTTGCTGCTCGATTTAACAGTTGCGGCTCTTCAGGCGGTATCGTGTCGTCGTAAGGTTCGGCGCGGCGCCACTTCCGAAACGAAATCGTCTTAAACAGGTTTGTGGCCTGCTCTTCATCGATGACCCCCAAGTGCTTACACCTATACACCATCGCCTGAATGGAGACTTTCCAGCGGCGCTTCATAGGCAGGAAGGCGTCAATCCTCGTGCTGAACGGCTCGTCCAAGAACGAGTTCAAGGGAAGCAAAAAAGCGCCAGCAAACAAGTCGGCTTCGTGTTCGATCCTTTTTAGAGTCTTCTTATCCTCAAGGTCCTCAAGCCCGGCCCAGCGGTGCAGAATAAGATGGCCGAGCTCGTGAGCGACATCGAACCGTGCGCGGGAACATGATGTTTTCTCTGAAGAAAGGAATACGAGCGCCTTGTTGCCGTTCCAGAATGAGAATGCCTCTACATTTTCGTCAGGAATCACGCGACGACAAACAAGGACCCCTTTATTCTCAAGCAGAGATGCCATATTCGAGATCGGTCCAGAACCGAGCCTCCACATCTCGCGGCACTGAGAAGCCGCCGATTCAATCTCCTCATCAGTGTATCGACTACTCTCACTCACCGGTTCCAGGGCCAAAGGCAAATCGAGGCTGGGATAATTCACGAACTCGTCTAAGTACCTCGCCGTTCGTGCGAGCCAACTACCAAAGACCTCACAGGCCATGTTCCGGCGCTTCGTATCTGCCCCGATGGCTCGATGAAAGTGGATGCTGGCATTGCCGAACTCGGGTGCAGGGTCGCCCGAGAAATACGACAGCGGTTGATTAACTGCACTCGAGATCCGCTCCATGACGGGAGGTTCAGGGACAGTAAGACCCTGTTCGTACATTGAGATCGACTGTCGTGTGACCCCGACACGTCTCGCCAGTTCAGTTTGCGTGAATCGCATCGCAACTCGCGCATCGTGAAGCTTCGACGTGTTAAGGTGCCGCGTTGCGGTGACCGCCTTGGACGACTTCGGTACTAGTGGAATAGGATGTTTATCCGCCATGGTTCCTAAGCCACTTCGCGATTTGCTCTTTCAGGGTGATGGTGGCCTTGAAGCTCGTATCCTCGACCGGTGGACCTGGGTGCGTTACATCCTGCGGGAGATCTAGCAAGTTTCCAGTCCGGAAGATGTAGTCGTACCTACTCTTCGCGTTGAGGATTCCGAGATGAATGAACCCGAGCTCTTGGTGACCGTGAAACAGCAATATGGCGGGACGACCCGTGACACCGTCCTCCTCCATCTCAGGAAAGAGAAGCGGACCGTTAAACAGTCGTGCGTTTTCTCGGAACCTGACATCCCTCGGTTGACATCGCGGGTTAGCGACTTGACTGACGATGATTCTGGATTGCGGCGGGAAAATCTCCAAGTACCTCCCGGTAGGATTAGGCCTGCCAAACGATGCCCATCTGTAATCGATGTTCCACCTCCCAGACAGGATCAGGTTTTCGACTGCGTAGTCAACTGCCCAGGTTATGAGCCGACCTCGGTTGAACGCTGCACTTGGAACACGGAGGAGCGGGATTCCCTCCACGATGTCTCTAACCTCCGCGTAAGCAGACCTGAACACAGGCGGCAAAAGGACTTGGTATTTCAGTGGGACTTGGTCAACCAAGAATGCCTTTGCTACTGCGATGTCCACTATAATCCTCCACGCCCCGCTTGCTCTCTGTCTATGGCAAGAATATACGAAGAGGTAATAGATTTGTCAAGCGCCTCGGGCGTGCCGTTTTTGGCACAGTGGCGTTTAAGTTGTAAGCTCCCGATACCGCAGCCGTTTGCCGTCCATGCCTCGGACCACCTGCCTCATCTGGTCGATGGTATCTAGCCCGCGAATGTTGTGACGGCCAGCGAACTCGTCCACGTAGCGGCCCAGATGCTTCACGCTCATCTTGTGGAAGGTGCCGTGATAGCTGCACTTGAGCAGTGACCAGAAAGATTCGACTCCGTTGGTGTGGGCCATGCCGTGCACGAACTCTCCCGCGCTGTGCTTGACGGTGATGTGATTCGGCAGTCCCCGATAGGAGGTATGCTCATCGGTGTAGATGTGAGCGCCCGGCTCTGTGTTGCTGAGAACGAAGTCTTGCAGAGTTTCCATGCCTGTATCGCTCACCACTTCGGCATTCACTTTCCCCGTTGCCCGGTCTTTGACGCCAGCCACAATCGCCTTGCCGATAGTCCCGCGACCGGCATCCAATTTCTTTTTGCCGTGCTTGTTTCGTTCCTTGCCACCGATAAAGGTTTCATCCACTTCGACCGGGCCAGCGAACAACTCACCCTTGTCTTTGAACGATTTCCGCAGGCGGTGCGCCATGTACCAAGCTGATTTCTGCGATATTCCGAGATCACGATGCAGCTTCATGCTGGAGGTTCCCTTGATGCCGGTCGTGAACAGGTAGATGGGAATGATCCATGCCTGATAGCCGATATTTGACCCCTGCATGACCGTGCCGGTCTTGGCGCTGAAATACTTGCGGCAATCTCGGCAACGGTAAGGCATGGTGGGATGGCTGATCTTTCCTGTACTCACCGATCCGCAGCACGGGCAGCATATTTCATTCGGCCAGCGTTGATTCTCGAACCACAACTCGGCGATCCGATCATCCGGGAACATGCGGAGAAGCATTGCGAGCGTGATACCTTTCCTGTAACTCTTACCGGGTACTTTGTGTTTCATCATGGCCCCCATATGGAACAATAGTATCCCATGATGAAACCAATGTCAAGAACTATTTGGATACTTAGGTATATAATTCCCTATTGTTGGGGGGTGCAGGGTTTAGGAAAGTGCTGATTGACGACACGCGAAAAATACACCAGCCAACTCACGATGCCGGCGAACTTGGCGCCGTCCTCCATCAGGGAGCCTAGGTCGTTCAGGCCAAACTTCAATCCGATGCGTCCCTGGATGAACTCGCTGGTGATCATGCTCGGGAAAGCAATAAATTGCCGATCCGATAAGAACTCCCAGACGTCCTCCAAGACGTCGACTGAGCATGAAGCGCCGAGGAGGAACGGCCCCAGCATGAACAAGAGGTATTCGGTGTCAAGGATCACGGCATAAAACCTGACCAAAAGGAATAGCACAAGAGCTGCATAGCCAAGGTAGAGAAAAACCTCCGATATGCCGACGTACCGTGGAATCAGGCTTCGTGAAAAAGAAAAAGATCATCCAGGCCCAGGAATAGAGTCAGCAGGCCGGACGCAAGAAGGAACCGCTTGAGCCTCTCGTTGTTGGTAATGAGCTTCCCGCCTAGAAAGCACACAGTTGCCGTAGCCGACCAGAAGAAGATCCCGATATTGGAAAGGAATCCGATGTAAGGCCGGATTCTCATAATGGAAGACGGATCGCGAGTCAGTTGATCGATCCGAATTCCCTTCCAAAAATGTACAATCAGCACCGTGCCGATAAAGAGAGCGGAGACAGCCAGAATCAGCCTGATCGCTGGACGGATAGACCGCAGCTGCCTAATTATTAAGTCCTGGGACAGCAGGCGTGTGGCCGAACGAAGATCAATGAGCTGCCACCACTGGGATGGCCAAGCTTTTGAGCTCGCCCCCTCTTCCCCGTTGAACGAGCCTATCACCTCCACATTGGTCAGCAATAGCTTCATGGTGGCCAGCTCGATGTCATCCGCCGTCGCGCCCGCAGGCAGGCACGCAGCTGCCGGGGGCTAGGGGGCGTGCAGCTGCCTGAAAAGCCAATCGATCCTGCGCCGCGCATAACACGCCTCATGGATGCAAGTCAGGGCAAGCGTTCGACCACTGTGGTCAGGTCATAAGGATCTACTGTTAGTTAATGTAATCCAACCACTTCAAGCGAACTCATCCTCGCATCTTGACCAATTTCTCATGCCCCTTGAGAAGTGACCTGCCCTTACTGGGTAAATTTCTTGATATATGTGGAAACATTTGCACATTGAGGCTAACTTGCTCATTCCCTAGTTGTTAGATCACTGGATGGCATCAAGCTCCAGGCCCGTTCCCCAAGCACCTGTGCCGGAGGATTGATTCGCGGAAATGTGCCGCCTGGCCATGATTTCCGAACGCTGCGAAGCCAACCGATATCGAGACCAAGTCCTGATACGTCCGCTTATCGGAATGTGGCTTCATGGGCTAAATTCCGGAAAGCCCGTTTATGGAGAGTTGTACGACACCATGGTAAACTTCGCGTTTCATGATGACAGGACTATCAACTCGCAAGAGAAGTGCCAGAGAATGATGTCGTCTGATAGAACCAGCGCGGGTGATCAAGTATTTGGCTCCGATGCCGTTACAAGAAACATTCGGGTCCACGTCAAAGCCAAATACGACCCCAG
Organism: Candidatus Acidiferrales bacterium; assembly: GCA_965197305.1. Lineage (GTDB taxonomy): Bacteria > Acidobacteriota > Terriglobia > Acidiferrales > UBA7541 > Palsa-189. The sequence goes on from CBDAMS010000009.1 coordinate 73,919, forward strand.
CCGCTCAAGTCCGCCCCAGAATCAGTGGTTCTTTCTCTACACGGTCCAAATTACGAATGAAGGACTCGACACAGTACAGCTCATTAGCCGCCATTGGATTATCACGAATGCGGTCGGGCACGTGGAAGAGGTACAAGGGCCTGGGGTCGTCGGCAACCAGCCGGTGCTGACGCCAGATCAGAGCTTTGAATACACCTCAGGTTGTCCACTCACGACACCCTTCGGCTCAATGCACGGAACCTACCAAATGATCAACCAGCATAAGGAACAGTTTGACATTGAGATTGCGCTGTTTACCTTGACGGAACCATACAGTACCGTGCATTAGGGACGCGCTTAGACGGACCCTCCCCGATAAGGCAGCTTGTCAGGATATGAGGAGCCAGTTTCCGATAAGCCCGTTTATCAGGCACTGGCGCGGAATCACTTGGCGTTTACAAGGAACTCATGTCCGCCCTTGCAATCCGTAAAAGCAGGGGATACGTCAATAGTGATGGATTCCGTCGCCGTAGGTATGTCTTTTACCTCTACGTCAAACCAATCAGAATGGCCCCACTTTTCCTCCGCTACGAGAAGAGAGTAGTGCCCCGCCCTGAGAGTACCAAAATCAAACTTTCCCTCGGCGTCCGCGACGACGGTCTTGACTGGAACCCGGTTCTCCGTCCAGGAGGACTGATATTCGTAGAGCGTTAGCTTGGCGTGCTTCCTAACGAATGACTGCCTCAGCCAGCGGTGCGACTGGAAAAGAACAATGTTCGTGCCGACGACCCGTCCACGCAGCGCTGTAACCTGATGAAAGTATCCAATAGCCCAACTGCACGCTTGTACTGATTGGGTTCCGAACAATACTGAGATAGCAATGGCCAAGGCTATTTTCCTAGGACGTGGCATCGAATGGCTCCTTCCTGTCCCGTAGATCTTGAATCGTCGGGGCCCTTGTTATCTGAGAACGATTCTCAATGGGATTCTTGCACAATTGAGAATCGCGGATTCTATTTCCTAGAGCCAACTCCCGATAAGTCGGCTTATCGGAATGTGCCCCTGAACTGTTTGCTTTTCCTCTGGCGTGTGGCTGACCTTTGGGGAAGGAAGCGAAAGTGTCAAGGGCGGAGAAAAACTAGGCCAGAGGGGCGGAGGAAAAATAGACCACTCCCGGTGAGGGAAGGGGTTGATTTGCTGGATCGGGCTGGGGTGGCTGGAGCGGAGGCCTGCGCCTCCGTTCAGGCGGCGCGGTTAGGCCGGAGCGGAAGCCACCCCAGCCCGATCGTGGCGACGTGTGGGGAGGGTTAGGGTGGAATCGTTATCGGCTGGCAGGCTTCGCTGACCGCTTTCGTTTGCTCTCTTTCAGCCGGTAGCTTTCCCCGTTCATCTCCAGGATGTGGACGTGATGGGTGAGCCGGTCCAACAGGGCACCGGTGAGGCGCTCCGAGCCCAGCACCTCGGTCCATTCGTGGAAGGGCAGGTTGCTGGTGACTAGGGTGGCGCCGCGCTCGTAACGGAGATTGAAGATCTCGAACAGCATCTCGGCCCCCGTTTTCGACAGCGGGACAAACCCCAGTTCATCGATGATCAGCAGTTCGTAACTGGCCAGCAGTTTCTGTAAGCGCAGCAGCCGTTTCTCGTCCTTGGCCTCCATCAGTTCATGCACCAGCGCCGCCGCGGTGGTGAACCGCACCCGGTAGCCCTTCTGACAGGCCGCCAGTCCCAGCGCCAGGGCGATGTGCGTCTTGCCTGTGCCCGAGTTTCCCAAGGCCAGCACGTTCTCCTTGCGGTCGATGAACTCACTGCGGGCCAGCTCCAGAACCAGCGTTTTGTTCAGCGACGGAATCGCCAGAAAGTCGAAACTGTCCAGGCTCTTCACGACCCGGAACCGCGCCTGCTGAATGCGCCGCTCCGTCGCCCGCCGCTCCCGGTCCAGCAGTTCTTGCTCCGACAACCGCAGCAAGTAGCGGGGATAGTCCACCCCTTCGGCGGCGCACTGCTGCGCCACCTTGTCGTACTCGCGCAGGAAGGTCGGCAGTCTTAGCGCCTTCAGGTGATGCCCCACAAAACTTGAGGAGTCTCCATCAGAGGACTCCTTCCTGCACGGGAGTCAGTAGCGCCAGGTAGTCGGCGGCCGCCGTGGTGGCCACCTGTGCCATCGGCAGGTACGGATAGTTCTGCAGATCCAGCCGCGGCGGCCGTTGCTCGATCCGGCACAGTAAAAGATGTTTCACCGCATCGAAGGAGATCGCTCTCAGCCGCAGTGCATCTTCCACCGCTTTGGTGACCTCCGCCATCGAGAAGGTCTCCAGCAGCCGCAGCACCTGCACGTACTCCCGTTTACCTCGTTTCGACAGCCGTGCTTCCAGCAGTCGGCGCAGTTCGGTGAACTCTTCCGGCAACTCCCAGCCCACCAGCGGCGCCGCCTGATCGAGCGCATTCGTCTTCTGCTCCAGCAGCGCCAGATAGTGCAGCGGGTCGAAAATCATGTCCTCCCGCTCATAGCTTCTGGAGTGCCGCGCAATCACTTCCGCGCCGCACGAGATCACCACCTCGTGGACGTAGCCTTTGACCAGAACCTCGCGGTGCCCCCAGCACACCGGTGCCGAATAATCGTTGCCGCGATACCGCACCAGAGAGAGAGAACTCACTCGCCCTGTTCGTTTGTCGCAGGCTTCGTACGGCGTCGCTGGCAGCGGCAACAGCGCTGTCCGGTCCTTCTCGAACCGCTCTCCGATGGTCTGCTCGTGCCCTCGCAACCGCTGCTGGCGCCTCTTCCGGCACTGTTCCCGCAAGTGTGTGTTCAGCTCTTCCCAGCTCGCGCACCGCGGCACCGGCACCAGGAAGTTCCGTCGTGCATATCCGACCAGTCCCTCCACCTTCCCCTTGTCGTTTCCCTTGCTGGGCCTCCCAAACCGCTCCTGGAACAGGTAGTGGCTCTGCAACTCAGAAAACGCCTGCGTCTTCTTCCGCGTCCCGTCTCCCAGGATCCGCACCACCGCCAGCTTCGTGTTGTCGTACAGAATGGTCCGCGGCACTCCGCCGAAGTATGCAAACGCCTGATTGTGCCCCTCCAGAAACGCTTCCGTCGTTTCGGCCGGGAATGCCATCACGAAACAGTCGTCCGACTGCGGCAGATCGATCACCAGATAGTGTGCCTTCTGCTCCTCTCCGCCGATCACCACCAACGCTTCCCCGAAGTCTGCCTGGGCGTCTCCCGCAGGGTGCACCAGCGGTACGAACATCTCCCTTTGGCTCAGCCTCCGCAGACGCACGTAATCCTTCACGATGGTGTACCCACCACCAAAGCCCTGCTCCTCTCGCAATCGTTGATGGATTCTTTTTGCTGTGTGGCGCTGTTTCCGGGGCCGTCTCCGATCTTCCTCCAAGATCGCCTCAATCACTCCCACCCACGGATCCAGCTTCGGCCGCTTGGCCGGCTGCTGCCGCCGGTAGCCCGGCGGCGCCGAATACCGCAACATCTTCCGAACGGTTTCCCGCGCCAGCCCATACTCCCGGGCTACCTGCCGTTCGCTCTTCCCCTCAACATCAACCTCTCGCCGAACGCGTGCATATAGCTCCACTGTGTACATCCCTCCGGTATCCCACGAAACGCTCCTCCTGGGACCGTTTCCTGAGACAGATTTCCGGCGGTCTGTTTTTGCTCCGCCAGGGTCCGCCGCTCTCGCGGCGTTCCTGGCCTAGTTTCTCTCCGACGCGTACACGAAAATCCGCTGAGAACAATAAGAGAACAAAACTAGGGCTTTTCCGGCTAAATCCGTCAAAGAAGTGCCCTGAAATCACAACAGGTTAAGAGTATTCCTCCAATCTCCGGAACCAGAAGTTGGAGGTTCAAATCCTCTCAGGCGCGCCATCTTTTCAATTGGTTAGCTGTGGGCTGTTGCGTCGGCAAGCGCGTTTGTGCCGCTGTTTGTGAGCCGTCCGCCAAGTCCACAACATGCCGGAATTCACTGTGGGCTTCTTACGGGTTATTGAGAAATCCTGCGATTCATTAGTAGCGGACAAAAGGGCCGAATGATTAAGAGAGGAGGAACCTTCATTCGGCCCCGGGGTGTGTTCACGTTACTTGTACTCCGCTTCTCAGCCGCCGTCAAGCGTGCCTTTGACCGGTCGCTATCGCGACTTTTGAGACTTGAGTCCCTCCTTGAGGACATCCGGCACGTCTTCTCCGCCTCCGGTTGTCACCTTATCGCTGTCGACGCCGTAGACACTCTCTGGGTTACACCAGCCACACAGATACTTGTCGTCTTCACTGGGTCCAATTGTATGATCGCGGTTAAATTCTACACACATATACGGCTGAATCCAGTCCCAGGAAGGAGCAATCCTTCCACCTTTAGTATCCATCACCCAAGGCCTAGTGAACATGACCGGGTCTTCCACCGGGGTCTCTACGGTAATTCTGTTCCCCTCGCGGGTCCAGTGTTCCATCACATGCAGTTGATCGCTGTGAATCGACGTATACTTCTCCCTACCGTCCTGGATTCCGCCAAGCCAGGTTTCATCGTTGAGGCCGACCGTGTCAATCACCAGCGTGTCTCCCTCCCAGTGGCCGATCGAGTGGCCCATATAGGACGTATCCAGGCCGTCCGGATGCGGACGCCCGTCTGTATAGATTACGCGAAAGTCCGTGCCAGGAGACTGCTCGTAGAGAATCGCCATTACATCGTGGCGGTGCATGATCTGTACGCGGCTGAACCCCAAGCGTGGAACGCCATGGGGTTTACAATCATACTGGAGGTTCAATGTCGTGTTGCCGCCGTACATGGTAGCGGCTATCGCCTTCACCCTTTCCATATATTCAGGCTTATACGGAGGCTGATTAGGTTTCTGGCCAGTTGCCGCCAGTTGGGGATTATTTAGCCCTACGTGTTCATAGAAAATCGAGCCGTCCGGAAGTCTGGTAACCACGCGCTTGCGCTGGCCGCCGGGTCTCTCTTCTATGAGTTTTCCTGTCTGAAAGCTATAGCTGTTAAGAAAGTATCCGCTGAAATCGGGGCGTCCGTTGAGTAACTGCCCTGGATTGGGTAATTTAGACACTGAGGTTGGGAATTAACTACCCTGGTGTCATATGAACAAAAAACATCATCGTATTGCAGCCAACGTAAAAACCGATATCCTACGCCGCGTCAAGGAAGAGGGCATCTCGGTGGCCCAGGCCGCCAAGGATCACGGTATTTCTGAAGGGACCATCTATGGTTGGATGGTAAAGGGAGCAACCGGTGCCCCGTCCTGGGCGGAGTTCTCCCGACTTCAGAAGCAGAACAGAGAACTCCTGGAACTCGCGGGCGAGATCACGCTCAAGCTCTCCATGACTCAAAAAAACAATTGAGCGAAGGAAGAAACAAATCAGCGCTTGCCCGAGCCCTTGGCATATCCCGCGCGAGCCTGTATTACGTCCCAAGAATGAAGGAGAAGGACTGGCGCCTCAAGGTCCGCCTGGAAGAAGAGCTGCAGATCCATCCCTCCTACGGCTCCCGGCGAATTGCTACGGCACTGGGACTCTGCCGCCAGCGGGCGCAGAGGGTCATGCATCTGTTTGGCATCAAGCCCTACCGCAGGAGAGGCAGAAAATGGAGAAAACCCAAGGTTTCCCGGACCTATCCCAACCTCCTGCTCGCGGTCATGCCCGCATATGCAAACCACATCTGGGCAGCAGACTTCACCGAGTTCGTGCAGCACGGAAAGAAGGTCTATGTGGCGACCGTGATCGATCTCTACACTCGCCGGATCCTGGGAATCCAAATTGCGGTGAGAAAGGGAGCCGCGCTCACCATTCAGGCGCTTTCCAACGCCCTGCTCCATCATCCGCGCCCGGGTCTATTCCACTCCGACAACGGGAGGGAGTATGACGCGATGGCGTTCACTGAAATCCTTGATGGATGCGGCATCGTGATTTCACGGAGCCGCCCGGGGTGCCCTTGGGAGAACGGATACCAGGAATCGTTCTACGACAAATTCAAGGTTGACCTGGGAGATCCGAACCGCTTCAAAACACTGGGGGAGCTAGTGGCGGAGATCTACCGCACCCTGTGGGACTACAACAACACGCGGATTCACTCCGCGCTCAACATGCCGCCTGTGGTATTCGCCAAACGGTATGCGTTAGTCACGTAAAAAACTCTCAGAATCAGTGTCTAAAGAAATCAGTCCTTGACACACATACTCGCTCGTTTCTAACCCTAGCGCGCCCTGAGCGGCAGGCTACGCTTGTGGCAATTTGCTGTCAAGCATCTCTCCATACGGGTAGTGTCCTAAATCAGCGTTGCTCTTGGTAGCGGCCTTCGCGATTTCAGATCTTTCCCCGGGCGTCAGGACGCTTGCCCGCGCCTTCCCACCTTTTGCGGCATAGTTTGATACGACCTTTTGTTTGGGAATTATATACCAAAGTGCCGGAGTGAGGGGACAGCGGCGGATCATACGACAAACCCGAAGCTTAGTTGCTGGCCGAAAAGCCTGCGGAATTTATGCCTAAACTCTTCCATATTATTACAGAGTTTCATAATGGTTGTAGCGCTATTGATTTGATCGTGAACCTTGTCGCGGCCAAATTCCTTTAGCCACTGATGATGATTGCTAAGGAAACGCGGGTCTGGATTCTTTTTGCGCAGTTCTTTCCCAACATCTGCGTCTACAGCATCATAGACGAACATCATTATATATCTCCCCCATCGTAGAGGCCTAGAGCGCGGGGAGTAATGCACCCCTTCCAATCGGGCGAGTTGAAACCAAAACTCATCTGGGAACATCCTTGCCCACTCTTGAAGGTCATCCGCTATGAATGCTTGGAGTTTTAGTTGATATTCCTGTTTCTGTTTGAATTTGGCATATCCAGTCGCCTCATCAATAAGCGCAATGATGCCAACTTTCGCACACGCCCTTGTGATGATTTCAGCCTGTTTGGCAATATCCTGCTGATTCGCGGTAAGGTCACCAGCCAATCTAGAACGAAGATATGCTTCGCAAATGTCGAGCAAGAGCGTGGCTTCGTACCCGATACCCTGATACTGAGTGCCCGGAATCTTAAATTGGATCGTCTCGCTAGTTATTTTCCGCAAGTCGATGTAAGGGCGAAGGCTTCGCGATTCTAAATATCTTCCCAAATCACCTTTAACATGCCCAGTAAGAATCCGAACCACTTCCCGCTGCGTTATGACCCGCTTCCTGTTGTCCAGGACATAAACAGCAAATTCTGCATTCCCAATAAGTAGTTTTCCGGGGAAAAGGGCAGTCGGTATCTGGCTAGACTGCTCCTTTGTTTTCATGGTTTTACCTCGCCGGTCCGGCTGGTCCGATGCTTGCTTGGTGGGTTCCTTCTCGCCCCAGCGAGCACGCGCGGCGTCCCGAGCGATTTCCTTTCTCTGTTCGGGAGTCAACACGGATGCCCGCGCCTTCCCACCTTTTGCGGCATAGTTCGATACGACCTTTTGTTTGGCCATAGCTGGACTATACATGCTAGGCAAGCATATGTCAATGCATTCTTGGCAAGCATAAAATTCTTCTTGACACGCTTGCTCAGCATGCATATAATTGTGGCATGAAATCAAAAAGCCCCAATAGAAGCGGTTACTTCTATCAGGGCTATCAAACCCACGCGATTGCTCACGTGAGCCTCGACAACTCAATTATGAGCCAATCGCCCGAGAAAGGCAAGGCTCGTAATGACGTGCCACAACTGCAACACCATCTGCAAGAAATGTGGAAAACACCGAAACGGTCTGCAGCGCTTCCGCTGTAAACAATGCCGAAAAACGTTCACTGAGGATCACGCCAATCCGCTGGGCGGGATGTATTTGCCTATGGAAAAGGCTACCTCGATTCTCCAGCTGCTTTTAGAAGGAATGAGCATCCGTTCGGCTGAGCGGATCACCGGCGTACACCGGGACACGATCATGCGACTGCTGGTTGTCGCTGGCACGCGGTGCGAACGATTGATGCAAAATCGCATCCGCCATGTCGCAGTCTCAGATGTTCAGTGCGATGAGATTTGGGGCTTTGTCGGCAGGAAAGAGGCTCACAAATGGCCGTTTGAAGTGGAGCGTAAGGAAATTGGCGACGCTTATTGCTTCGTCGGCCTGGAACGCCACACAAAGCTAATCCTGACGTGGCACCTGGGGAAGCGCAGCATGTTCGATACTGACGTGTTCGTTCGCAAGCTCGCACGGGCTACAACCCCGCGTCCCTATCAGCTTTCGACAGACGGCTTCCAGAGCTACATTCCATGTGTTGATCGTCACCTAACCCAGCGTGGCGTGGATTACGGGCAGATCATCAAGGTGTATGGAACTAACCGCGAAGGTGAGCAGCGGTACTCTCCGGCGGAAGTTACCAGCGCATCGCCTCACCAAATTCTGGGGCTTCCAGATGTTGAACGGATTTGCACGTCCCATGTGGAACGCAGCAACCTAACCATGCGAATGCAGATTCGCAGGCTGGCACGGCTGACGAATGCCTTCTCGAAAAAGTGGGAGAATCTGAAAGCGGCCTTGGCTCTATATTTCGCGTGGTACAACTTTTGCCGGGTGCATCGGAGCCTTCGCATGACGCCAGCGATGGAGGCTGGGCTTACAGATCACATTTGGGGCATTGCGGAAATTCTAGGATGAGCAACGCTGATTTAGGACACTACCTCCCCATACGTATATACACGCCTTAGGGGCCTTTGCGCCCAACCGGTGGGCTGGCGGTCGGGTGGCCGGCTCTTGCGAGCCAGTAGGTTTGAGGGTCCCGCATCCCTTGCGGATTTGGCAAGGGTGTATCCTGTTGAAATCACAGACGGACAAAATTTTGGCGAACGACAGTCTACTGTTGCCCATTTCTGACCGAAAGCACATCACTGAAGAATGGCCCAAAAGTACTATTCCAGATAGTGGTTCCACGGTTCACCCTGGGTTGGTTGAGGAAAAATGCCTGGAAACGAATTATGCAGTGTCGAAGGATGCGTTAGGGCAGCCATCGCTGCGCTAGATCTCCATTCGTTCTGCCACGAGCATTTCATCTTCACCTGCAATGCACAACTCGAGGTTTACAATGAGCTGCTCAGGGAGCAGCGCTTGGGGGGGGGTGTCCCCGGAGTCGGTATGGCGGTTCGTCCACGACTGCAGGCGGGTGGCAGAGCGTATCGCACAGAGTGGGAAAGATGTGGATAAGGAGCTCCTCGATGTCATTCTCTCAGCAGCTAATCTGAGCTGCCATGTGCGGCGAAGTGTGCGGAGAGCTGTTTCGATTCCTGTTCGTTTATGCTCCGAAAAGCTGCACGATCCATGGGAAGAACAAACAGAAACCTTAGTGATTAACCGTTACGGGGCCCTGATACGGTGCCAGCGCCCCTTTAAAATCGACCACCGGCTTCGCGTGGTCCGGACGGACGACGGGCGACAAGCACTGGCCCGCGTCGCTTGGTGTGAACGCCAAGGAGATGCCCAACTGGGCCTCGGCCTTGAGTTTCTAGACTGCGACAACTTCTGGGATCGGCCTGACCATGAACGCCAGGCTTCCAAGATTGCTGAGAGCAAGCACCGTCGCGGTCAGCGCGTCTTTCTGGCGGGTGGCCGGCTCTTGCAAGGCAGTAGGTTTGCGGGTCCCGCATCCCTTGCGGATTTGGCAAGGGTGACCGGGTGGCCGAGGTTGATCGCACCCTAGAGGAGTGTGGGTGCCTCATTCTTCGCCATTTTTTGTGAAGGGTGGGAATCGCGCCGAGCAGGCTACGCAACTCAGTTCCGCAGCCCCCCCCACCACCGGCGTTCGAACGGACGCTTTTCCGGCCCGCTTCTCCACCGCTGAGCGCGTCGGGTTATGGCTGTGAAAACAGGTGTGCGACAGACAAGATGCGCGCACCGCTGCGGTGGCAGCGCCGGCAGTGGCGCGCTAATTACGCCTGCAATAGTGCCAGCGGATTCTTGCGGGCAATGGCCAGCAGCTTGAGGTCCGCTCCCTGGGGCCGTCTAGTACCTTGCTCCCAGCTACGAACAGTGCTCTTGCTGACATTCAAATACCTGGCAAAGATCACCTGGCTGGCATTGAGGTTGATGCGAATTTCCTGGATATCTTTTGGACGCAAGCTGGGGGGGGGCAATGGAAACTCTGTCCTTCGCAGGTCAACAGCCTGCCCCTTCTCAAAAGCTATCGCGTCTTGCAGTGACGCCCGGAGTTCTTTGAACATCTTCACCTTTTTGGGCATGTGTAACCTCAACCTATCATTTGAGCTGCGCGGCAAGCTGACGAAGCTGCCTACGCTCGGTCTCGCTCAAGTCCTCCTGCTCGTCCTTGTCGAGCAGGAAAAGCAAATGAATGTGATGCCTTCTCTCGATGTGCAGGAACATGCACCGAAAGCCGCCGCGCTTTCCCTTGCCACGCCGCGGGTTCGCTATTCGTGCCTTACGGATACCAGCAAGGCTAGGCACCACATTTCCCCGCATCGGATTCTCGAGCAGGTCCTCCTGAATCTGGCGCAGCCCGAATCTTCGGCATCGCCCGCTAACTCAATGAGTCGCTTGCTGAATACCTTCGACTCGATGAATATCACAAAGTGATACTACCACGTAGCGATACTACGTCAAGGGAAGAATTAGGTTTGCGGGTCCCGCATCCCTTGCGGATTTGGCAAGTCTGCCAAAATAAGGGTGCGATCTTCGGCCCCCACGGCCTTAGGGGGTCGTGGCGGAACTTGTCCTGAGCGTAGCCGAAGGAGCCACGACAAAAAGCCGGCCGCGCGCAGCACGCCTACATTGCTGCCGCAGGCCGTCGCGGAGGCCGCATGGCCGCAGCGACATCGCCTTCGGCTCACCTCAAAAAAAGCGGCCCACGCGGGAGGGCGGCGGGAGCACGGTTAGGTGCAGAAATATAGAGTTGAAATCAGTAATTCCAGCTTGTCCAAATTTGCGGTTGCCGTGCGCATATTTGCTCTTGTACGCCGCAGACAACAAGCACCGCGTGCAATCGGCAACCGAAAAGACTTGAGCAAGAAGCTTCGGGACTTTATCGGCCATGACTTGGTGTGGAGGAGGGGGGGGCAATGCGCGAGGATCGAGGCCGAACCCGTAGCAGCCTTTATAAACGCAGACCGAGGAATACAGATAACCCAGGCTCACCGCTGGTCAAGCAAATCGTCGCACCACGTAGGAACAGAGAAATTTGGATCGGAGAGAAGCCGGCTACAAACCATCTGGTTATGGTCAGACGGAAGACCTAGCTCGGTGAGAATGTCATCGCTGTAGAGCGCATCGGCCCACCCTGTGGCGGCATGAACCTGCGAGCTTGTGAGGCCCCCTGCCTCCTGGAGGTTGGCCCCGGGTAGGTTGGCCCTCTGGAGGTCGGCCCCGACCAGGTTGGCCTCCCGGAGGTTGGCCCCGACCAGGTTGGCTTTGACCAGAAAGGCTTCTACTGCGCTGGCGTTACGGAGATCCTTTCCGATGAGTTGCGCCCCCTTGACCAGGGCTATCTCGCCTTCGGTGTTTTCCCCTGTCCAGTTAGCGGGCTTGGTCGAAACGTCGGCCCCAATCAATTCTGCAGGACGTTGGGCCACGACCGATGGAGTGAGCATGTACAGCGTGACCCCGAGGGCAAGGCTTACTATCAGAGGAAGGGTAGAATAGACGAAATAGCCCAGGAAAGAACGCCACGCCTTCATGGGCCCATCCCGCTCAGCTTGTATTGACGCACTCCGCCACCGAGATCGCACAGGCTCGCGAAGTTGATTACGCAGTGTCCGGCGGGCGCTAAGCTGGAACCAAGTCATGAAGCCCAATGCAGCAACCAGCAAAGCGGCTTGGAACCACATCCAGCCGTCGCGCCGCGGTAGATACCTAAACCAGAAAAGCCCTAATGTAATCGGGACCAGCCACCAGGCAAGAACAATCACGATGAGCGTCTGGAAGCGAGAGAATAGCGGTCTCCTCTCCTCTCTCAGCAGTTTGAAGTGTGCGCGCACTAGGCCATTCAGCATCCAGGGGTAAACCCGCTCGTCCAAGGGCCGACCGTCAGGGAATACCGCGGGTAGCTTGGAAAGCCGGTCCCAGATGCGCTGCAAGTGGAGATGCAGATAGACGAACATGCACAAAAGCAGAAACGGAGCCGCCCAGTAGAAACCGGCGATGGGAACCGGGGCTTGGATAATCGGGAGAGGGGACGACGAAGAATTGTTCAGCAGACGTGCGTCGGTGGTGGTGGCGATGGTCAGCCAGGAATAGACGCACCCCAAGAGCACAGAAATGAAAATCTTGCGGGCATTCTTGGACGCCTCCGCGACGTTATCCAAGGCCTCAAATTCGTGGATATCTTTCGGCAGTTCTGCGCCGGAGACGTTGGCCCCTGCCAGTTGACGCGCCTGGAGCCCGGTAGCACCTTTGAACGTGGCATTCTGCAGGTTGGCCTCGCACAGATTGGCGTCCAGCAAGGTGGCATCGATGAGCTTGGCGCGGTACAGATGGGCCCCCTTGAGGTTGGTCCTGCGCAGGTTGGCCCCCTGGAGGTTGGCCCCACTCAGTTGAACTCTTGTTCCCTCTTTACCTTTCGACTCAACCCACCTCTTGTGTTCCTGCAACTGCTCTGTGCCGATTTTCGGTAGTTCCTGCTCTTGGGAATCGGGTCCCTTCGGCTGGTCGGCTTCCTCATTCATTTGCCTACCCCTCGACCACGACAGGATGGAAGATTGTCGTTTGCCCGCCATCCTAGGCCCCGTCCGCAGTCAAGTCAACGCAGAGTGTGTCAAAACCATTGCCTTCTGACTCGCCGGGAAAAAGTGTGGAAAGATTTGGGAAAAATAACTTCCGAATTAGGTACGTTTAGGTTTGCGGGTCCCTCATCCCTTGCGGATTTGGCAGGGGTGCCAAAACAAGGATGCGAAAACGGCGTTCGAACGGACGCTCACCCGGCCCGTTTTTCCACCGCTCATTCGAATACCGAGTAAGTAAAATATTGACATACGATAACTATTATGGTAGCGTATGCCATGTTTAGCCGCCACTTTGCGTCCCCTTCGAGTATGTGTGCTTCCGCCAGCGAAGATCATTCCGCGGCATCACCCTTCCGCCTCTTCATGCTTCGCTCTTTTGCACTCTCCAAAGGGTCAAGCGTCATTTTTTCAATCTCTTGCGCACTCTTTGGCGAAAAACACCGGGGGTGGGGGGGTAGAGACC
>CBDAMS010000010.1:0-373085 GCA_965197305.1 Candidatus Acidiferrales bacterium
CGGCTCGCCGAGGACAAGGTTGTGCTTCCGGAACACGATCAGTTCCCTACCCGAAACGGTTACTACCAGACGGCGTTGCATGAAGTCGGGCACTCGACCGGGCACCCGGATCGAATGAACCGGGAGTCGTTGAAGGAGGGCATTGAAAAAGGGTTTGGATCACCCGAGTACGCCCGCGAGGAACTGCGGGCCGAAATCAGCGCCATGATGACGGGCGAGCGCGTCGGTGTCGGGCATGATCCGAAGCGGGGCGCGGCTTACGTCGAGAATTGGGTGAAGGTTCTGGAAGAAGACCCGCGAGAGATCCACCGTGCGGCGGGTGATGCGCAACGCATGAGCAATTACCTGATAGATCGCGCACACACTCACGAGCGCGAAGCGCCGGTCAAAGAGCGGACGGCGGAGCTCACCCAGAAATACTCCCACGCGAAAGGGACCACAGATCAGTCACACGCCCAAGCCCGCAACCGCACCCAGGACAGGAACAGCAACGAGACACCGGCCCGAGCCGCTGACGGACAACCCTGTAAGGAGCTTATGTGTTTGACCCGCGAGACATCGGTGCATGATACCCGGCAGCCGGGCGCGGTCGATCCCCGCGAAAATTCGCGCCGCGAGAAGATGCGGGAAGGGCACCGGCGGGAATATACCCCAAGCCGGAACCGCGAGAGCTTTGAGAGGCGGGCCGGGCGGGCGCTTGTCGACGTGGGAATGTATCGCGGCGTTTCGTTCCGCGATTTGGCTGATGCGCATTTTGACGGCCACCCCTACACAGCCCGCCGTGCGGTGGATCGTATGGTGAAGGGCGGTCTCATGCGGGAGCATCAGGCCACCGGGCCGAAAGGCGGCACCTACAAAGTGCTCACCCTCACACAAGCCGGGGCCAGTCGCGCCCGGCGATGCGCCCACGAACAGGGCCTGGACAGAGATCAACAAACACATGCCGGACTCGTGAAGCGCGGCGAACTCTCACACGACACCGCCATCTATCGCGCCGCTCGAATCGAACAGGCGAAACTCACCAAGCAGGGAGCCGTCCTGAACCAGGTCCGCATCGACACGGAGATGAAAAAGCAGATCGCCCGCGCCGGCGAGGCGGCACGAGCTAGCGGCGGGAAAGCGGCGGCGGACGCCGCCCGTTTCCAGGCCGCGGCCGACCTGGATCTTCCCATCAAAGACGGGCAGGTGCTCTACCCCGACGCCCAACTTGAATACACAGACGCCGAGGGCCGGACAGGGCGCGTGAATATCGAGATTGCGACAGAGCATTACCGCATCGGCGGGATCGCCGCCAAGTCCCGCGCCGGGTTTCAGATGCACGGTAACGGCGCTCAGGCGGCGCGGCTGATCAGTCGGGCGTTGCGAGGGGATCGCAGCGGTGGCGGCCGCGGGGGTGGAAGCCGGGATAAGGGCACCATCGAACTCTGAATACGATCATGCAGCCTTGGAAGATCAGTATCGGTTTCACGGCCATCATCCTGGCAGCCGCCATGATGTTGACGGGCGATGATTTCGCATACCTCAAACCTCATCTACGAATTATCGCAACAGCGCATTGGAAACCCATTGCCTGGTATGGCGGGGTGGCGGTCGTCGCCCTGGCCATGACGATTTACGCAGCAGCGCGCGCGTCTCGGGCTTGCCGACATGGGCCGCAAGGTCGATCTCATGGAGCGGGCGCTGCGGCGCGGGGAGCAAGGACAGACCGAGCTTGCAGCCAAGCTCAAAAGCGAGGACCGGGGAAGGAATTTCCTGGATCATAAACCAACAAGCAGGAGGATTCGCATGACAGCGGCAAACCGGCGGATGTGCAAGCGGGCGAGGCTGACAATAGCCCTCGTTTTGGTAACGGCAAGTGACCTGCTCGCTCAGGGTACGAGCCCCTGGCTCGATGCGGTAGCAGTATTGGAGGCCGCCTTTACCGGCCCGATAGCGCGGGGGTTGAGCCTGATCGCGATCGTGATCGGCGGGTTGATGTTTGCGTTCGGCGAGGGCGGCTCGAAAAAAGCGCTCGCCGGGATCATTTTCGGCCTGGGCATGGCGATGGGCGCGGCCAACTTCATGGCGTGGCTGTTCTAAATGGAGCGCGGCGAGCAAGGCAAGGTTTGGCGCGGTTATCCGGCATTGAGCAAACCCCTCACGATCATGGGAGTCGAGCGGCGCTGGTTCCTGTTGAGCGCCACGTTAGGCATGGCGATGTGGAATGCGCTCAACTCCATTATGAGCGGAGGGATGATCTTTGCGGTGCTCTACGGGGCGGGATTTTGGGCCTGGAAGCAAGACCCCAACATGATCGAAATCCTGGGGAAGTCGGCGCAATTCCGGGCGCGCTACGATCCCGGCAAGTGGGCCAAGGAGCCCTGGTATCTCCTGATCCGGCGGTGACGGCATGAATGTAAATCTTGAAGTGCGGGACTATGAAGCGGCGGGAGCGCTGGCCGACGAACTCCCCTATTGGGGATGGCTCGATGACAACCGGACTTGCCTTACGCGGGCCGGAGAACTGGTCAGCATGGCGCAGCTTTCCCCAAGCGTACTGGACGGGCAAACACCAGTTCAGATGGATCGGGTCGTGGACCGCTGGCAGCGGATGTTGAGCAGTGCCGATGCCTGGACTCGGCTCTATTTCTATTTGTTTCGCCGGGCCAGCCGCTTCGAGGATGACGACCCCGATGCCGGCAGCGTGGCGGCGGTGGGGCGGCGTAAGCGCCATGCGTTTTTGGCCGACCGGGTGCAGGAGATCAACTCCTACCTCGCCTGGTGCCACGATCCGGGGCTTCGGACGGTAGCAAGCGAACGAACCGGGGGGCCTTGGTGGATGGCCTATGCGAAGAACTGGATGGCGAGGAAGCGGAACAAAAACGAATCCATTTACCTCTACTCGAACATCCAGGAGGCAGCGGCGAGCTTCCGGCAGTTGGTCGAGGCCGGCCGGGCGATGGTCGATGACCTGACGCCGTTGCGCTTGCTTGAAGCGCGGGAGGCGTCGCAGGTTTTGAACGAGCTCATCAACCGGCCCGGAATCGGTTGGGCCGGGGCAACCGGCAGCGGGATGAACTGGCGGCTGGCCGTCTCGGAATTGGAGGCGGAGCGTCAACACCTGCGGCTCGATGGAGAGCCGCTGATTCTCTACTCGCTGCTCTCCCCGCCCGGCGCAGCCCAAGCCAATCTCCTGCAAGAGCTCTACCGACTCGATGCCACCATGACGGTTTCGCTGGAATGGCGCCCGCAACGGCTGGAGTCCGCCCGGCGGAAAATCCGGGGGGCGCAGCGGCATTACTTCTCGAAACGCTACTCGATGGCCGCGCACGTTCAGGAGACCGAAGGCACCTCTGCGGCGATGGTGGACTCGGCCGCCGCCGCCGAGAGCGACCGGCTCGGCGATGCGCTGGTGGAACTGGAAACGGACGGCATCGCTTACGGTGATCTATCCCTCACCGTGGCGCTCCACGGGCCGCTCGAACAGAGCGAGCGCCTGGATGGAGATATCCGCCGCATCTTCGCAAGCCACGATGCCAAGGCAATTAGGGAAGGCTACGGGCAGCTGCCGGCGTTTTTCTCACGGATGCCCGGCCAGCCCCGGAAAAGGCAAGTCCGGTCCGTGTTCCTTTCGGCGGGCTCGGTGGCGTGCATGGCTCCGATATTTGGTCCTCCGTTCGGAACCCCCACAAGCAGACATCTGGACAAGCCCGCGCTCGCCATCTTGGAAACCCAATGGAGGACGCCTTATCACTACGACCTGTTCCAGGGCGACGTGGGGCACACACTTATGTTGGGCGCGACGGGCGCGGGCAAGAGTTTCGCGCTGAACTTTCTGCTGGTCCAGTCGCTTCAGTACGATCCGCGTGTTCTCATTCTGGACCTGGGCGGCTCCTACCGCTGGCTGACGAGCTTTCTAGGGGGCGGCTATATGGAGCTTTCCCCCGAAGGCACCGCAGGGGAGGGCGGCTTTCGGCTCAGGCCCTTCGCCCTGCCACCGGGGGAGCGCTCCTATCAATTTCTTACCGGATGGGTCACGCGACTTCTGCGGATCGGAGGCTGGGAACTCTCCGGGGAAGATCCAAGCGAGATTCGGGCGCGGGTCGAGGATCTATATGCCTTCCCGCCAGAGAGGCGCTCTCTGCACGTTCTGGTTCATTCCCTACCCTCAAAGATGTGGCCCGCTTTGGGGCGCTGGCACGGTAACGGCGCATGGGGCCGGTATTTCGACAACGCGGCGGATGGCGACGACCTCAACTTCCAAGACTGGCAGGTAATCGACCTGGCCGGGGCGGCAGAGCATGAAGACCTCTGCGAGGCGGCCTTGTTCTACCTTCTGGAACGGTTGCGGCTCGCCTTAGAAAATCCCGACGAAACCGCCCGCGTAAAGCTCATGGTGGTCGATGAAGCATGGCGTTACCTCGAAGACCCGGCGGTCCTCAGCTATCTGGCGGAAGCGGCCAAGACGTGGCGGAAGAAGAACGCGGCGCTGATCGTGGCGACCCAATCCGCCGTGGACGTGACCGGAACCGCCGGGGCCGATGCGTTGCTCGAATCCATGCCCACCAAGCTCTTTCTCGCCAACCCCGACCTGCCCGACAAGGCCGCCGAGACCTTCCGGCTCAATCCTTCGGAAGTAAACACCATCCGGGGGCTCATTCCCAAACGCGAGCTTTATCTACGCCGCACCGATTCAGCCGGGGTTTTGCGGCTTGAAGTGGACCCGGCGAGTTACTGGCTGTACACCTCCTCTGCCGTGGACGCTCAGAAGCGGGCGGAGGCAGTAAAGAAATACGGCCTGGTCGAGGCCATTGAACATCTCGCAAAACGGAGGTAGTTGATCCCATGAAACTCAATCGACTTGCGGGCGCTCTGTTGCTCGCCGCCGGCACGGTATCCGCGCAGGCCGATGGCCCGGTGCTGCGGGTTGCCGACGCCGAAGATCAAATCGTTCAAATCCGCGCCAAAACCCGCCACACCACCGTCATCGTGTTACCCGCGACGGAAACCGTGTTGGATTTTGTGGTGGGGGATTCCGAGTATTGGCATCTGACCGGCGCAGCGAATCTCGCTTTCCTCAAACCCATCGCCAAAGGAGTGAGCACCAACGTCGCGCTGGTTTGCGCCTCCGGCAGAATCTACTCGTTTCTCGTCACCGAGCGAAGCGCCAAAGATCCCCATCTTGTCGTTCGCATCGAGGCGGCCCCACAAGATGATCGGGCCAGCGCGGGAGCGCCTCATGAACCCGCCTTTGTGGCTCGCGGACAGGTCGCGGCCTACCAGCAAATGGCTGACAATGCCATGAAAACCGCCAAGGCCGCGCAACTGGACGCAGATTCGCGCATCGCCGACGCGGCCGCACTGGCGGCGGGCGAAACCGAGGCGTTCCGGGCGGACTATCCCACCCGTCTGAAATTCCCCTACCGGCTAGCTGACAAGGCGCTCAAATGGCCGTTCCTGGTTCAAGGGATGTGGCACGACGGGCAGTTTACCTACCTGCGCTCCAACGCTCAGGAGTCTCCGGCGTTGTACGAAATCAAAGACGGGAAACCGGCGCTGGTCGCCTACGACCTGACCGAGGACGGCCTGTATGTCGCTCGGCACCTGTTGGGGGATGGATGGCTACAGATCGGAAAACAAAAGGCTCAGTGGAAGGTTGAAAAGCGGGAGCTCGGGCCGTGAGCGGGGTCTGGAAAAGGCTACACCCAAAGGCAGCGGGATCACTCCCTGGCAATCTGATTACCCAGCGGGGGGTTGCCATTACGGCTTTGCTGATCCTTGGATTCCTAACCGTCTGGATCTTCCTCGGAGGCGGGGAACAGGAAACCGCACCCGGTCCGGGTGCGGATGGCGAACAGCAATCGCCACGCGACTTTGCGGCGCAGATGGCGGCGCGTGTCGAAGAAGAAGGGTTGCGGGAACAACAGCGGCAGAGCGCGAGAGACAGGGATCAGATGCGGCGGCAAGCTGACCAAACGGCGGCGGGACTTGCAGGCGGACGGGTGTCGAGAGGCGGCGGGGCGCGCCCAGGAAACGAGGAAGGCGCTGCGACCGGCGCCGCCTACACGGAGGAAGAATGGCGGCTGCGGGAAACACTGCGCCTCGAAGAGATGGAGCGGCGGAGCCGGTCGCTTCGCAGTACGCCGGTGGCGCAGACCTACCGGCAATCCGATGGACGTGGAGCGGAGGCGTCTGGCCCGGTCCAAGGGGTTCAAGGGAATGCGCCGGACTCAGCGGGCGGGGACAGCGCCGAGGCGGCACTTGAGCGTTTGCGAGCGACGTTTGAAGAAGCGACCGCCGGGATTAACGCCGAGGCCGAGGCGGCGGTCGCGGCGGAGGCAGCCCGATTACAAGCAGAGAGTGCGGTGACGGCGCCGGGAGGGCCGGTAGCCGTGGCGGCGGCCCCCCCGCGAGATTACACCGCCCCGCCCCGCATCGGAGCACCCGAAGACCCGCCCGGATGGGAACGCATCCATGAGGGATCGTTTTTGGAGGCGGTGCTGGTGACGCAGCTTTCCGGTGACTTTCCAGGTCCGGTGCTGGCAACGGTTTCGGTGCCGTTTTACTCCGCTGACCGGCAGCGGATTCTAGTGCCGCGTGGAGCGCGTGTAGTCGGTACGGCGGCGAGTGTCGCGGCGCAGAATCAAGAGCGCCTGGCCGTCAGCTTCCACCGATTGCTGTTCCCGGATGGCCGCTGGGTTTCGCTTGAATTTCACGGCCTCAATCAACTCGGCGAGGGGGCACTGAAAGATCAGGTGAACCGCCATTACTCTTCCATGTTTGCCGCTGTCGGGGCGGTCGGTATCTTGAGCGGGCTGACCTTGCGCGGCTCCAATCCTTATGGGGGCGGCCAGGAGAGTTTTCAGGCCGGAGCCGGGCAGGGGCTCGGCCAAGCGGCCATGCGGATTTTGGATCGCTTTCTGAATCGTTTACCCACCATCACAATTCGGGCCGGGCATCGGTTGCGTATCTGGTTCACTTCCGACGTATTGGTACCCCGGCCTCAAAGAAGAGGAGACTGACACATGAAAACCCGAATCTTTACCGTCGTGATCCTGGTTCCGGCGCTCATCATCCTTACCACCACTCCCGCCAACGCCATTTTCGGCAGCATCCTGGCGGGTATCCAGCGGGCGCAGATGATCATCAATCAGGGCGTCCAAATCTATGAGGCGCAGATTGCAAAACTGACTATGGACGGGCAGCTATCGGAACTAACAGATCAATTCAGCCACCTGCAGGATCAGGCGCTCGGCAGCGTGGGGGCACTCGTACAACCATTTCGAGACTTGGCAAGCCGCCCGGCTGCCCTGATCGGTTCGGGGTTGAGTTGGAAGAACAATTTCACAGGCGAAGCGCTGAGTCTCGTGAGCGCAGTCGAGGATATGGGCGAGACCGGAAAATCCTTCACCGAGTCCTGGCGCGGCCGGCTCACCGCAGCCGACGTTGTAGGCGAAAGCGACGTCGTGGGGTTGCTGCAGGATTATAGCCCCGAGGTCTCCGAGGCCGGAGCTCGGCGCTACCGCGAAACCCGAGAGCGCGGGGACAAGCGGCTGGTGCTCAATCACGCCACCTCGGACGCCGCCGCGGAATTGGTCGCCTCGGCTCGGGCCGCCGTGGAGGCCTACGAGGGACTCACCAATAATTCCAACCTCTCGAACACGGCCCTTCAACAAGCCTCTATTGCCGGGCAAGTCACAGGCGGGAATCTAACCGCCGCGATGGCACAACTTTTAGCGTTCCAAGCCGCCCGCGAGGCCGCCGAGGATTACGAACGAGAGATCGAGCGGCGGGAGCGGCTGGCTGAATGGCTGGCGGCGCAGCAGCGCGCCCAGGCCAACTTTGCTACTCAACAAGCCGATCTCGATGCGCGTCGCGACGCCATGCGCGAGGGGTTGCTGCTTCGAGTGCATCCGTTCTACACCGCGGGGCAGTAGGCCCCACGTGAACAGATATGTTCTGGCAAATATCACCGCCGACGGTTCCCATCCCCACCGAGCAACTGCGGGATTTTAAGAGTGGTTTGGACGTGGCTTGGCAGAATGCTACCAGCACCGTAGCGCCGGAGTTGCTTGCTCTAGGAAACGACCTGTGGGAAGGGATGGCGGTGATCGTGGTGGTTTGGACCGGGCTGCGCATCGCGTTCTCGGGAGATATCCAGCCTTGGGATTTCGTTCGACTCATCATCGGACTTTGGATTCCCTGGGTACTGCTCCAATTTTACAACCAACCGATTCCTGGCATGGCCATGTCCTTTCCCGTGATGGTTTCTTCGGGGGGCACGTGGGTTCAAGCTTTTTTCATCGGCGATATCGCCTACGACATGCAGACCGCAATGGGCAACCTTGTGGATACGCTAGGGGTATCGGTCCAAACGGCCTACGAAGAGGGTGGCGTGTGGGATTTGGTTCTCTCGGGCGGACATGCGGCGCTGTCGTTGATTGGCGGCACTCTGATTATCGTATTGGTCGTCATCTCCCTGCTCATCCTTTTTGCCATCACCTACGCCCAGGTGATCTGGGCTCAACTGGCCGTGGCCATCCTGATCTTGCTGGGGCCGATCTTCATCCCCTGGCTGGTGTTCGATCCGCTGGCGTTTTTGTTCTGGGGATGGTTCAAGGGGCTCCTCACCTACTCCATCTATGGAGTGATCGCGGCGGCGATCATGCGCGTATTCACCGATGTCAGCTTGAGCTTCATCGCCCGGCTGGCGATTACCCCTATGAACTGGTCATCGCTTTCCGACACGGGCCTTTGGGTATTGGCGGTCATCCCGCTGGCCGTGGCCGGGATTTTGGCGGCGCTCCAGGTTGGGACGGTTGCCTCCATGCTCGTCACCGGGGGCGGAGCGGCTGGCAGCGGGTTGATGGGGGTGAGCGGGGCCGCCTCTTCGGCCTCGAAAGGGGCCACGAAGGTAGCGACGAAGGGGGCCGTATAAGGGGGCAAAAATGAGCGAGCAACAGACCCAGGATGCAGGAGCCGAATACGCCGAAATATGGGGTGAGGCGGTCCACTCCAATCGTCATCTGCGGGTGCTCTCTATCGGACTGGGGGCGCTTTGCCTGCTGCTCATCATCGTCGTGTTCCGCATCGTTTCCATCGACCCGCCCAAGCCTATCGTGGTGCGGGTTGACGAAGTCGGCAGGGCCGAGGCCGTCGCCTATGAGGCGATGGAAGCCCAGGCGGACCCCCTGGACCCCACCACCAAGTATTTCCTGAACCGCTTCATCCATGACTTCTATTCCCGCCGCCGGGCCACCGTGCAACAGAATTGGAGCCGGAGCTTGCGGTTTCTCACCACCGACTTGGCCAATGCCTCTTTTCGAGCCGAGAGCCGGAACGTGGCGCTCCTGGCGGCGGGAGCGGCGCGAGACGAATTGCAGGTGGAAAACGTCATACTGCGCGTCCAGGCGAACCCCCAGGAGCCCCACGGCGCAACTGCCGACTTTGACCTGGTCCGGCTGGTGGCTCAAAACGAGGTTTCGCGGGAACGCTGGTCTCTCTCGCTGCAATTCCTGTTTCTTGAGCAGATTCCCTCTGATTTGATCGTCTACAACCCGATGGGAATCATCATTACCTATCTCCAAGGGGACCGGGCTGTGGTCACAAATCCCCGATGATCGAGCATCTACGGGGCCGGGAGAAACAACTGGAACCGCTCGGCTGGTCCGGGCCGGAGGCCGAGTGGATCGCTCTGGTTTGTCTGCACAGCGGCATCTTTACCCGGTCGCAATTCTGTCACTACTTTAATACGCATCGGTGGACGGCAAGCCGATTCGTACAGGCATTAGTGGAGCAGCGGGCGGCGGTTGAGAGTGACGCCTTAATCTCCACCAACGGGAGGGCTGCTAAGGCTTGTTTGATATCCGGCAAGCCGATCTACCGGGCGCTCGGAGTCGAGAACATCCGCCACCGGCGGAAAGCGAGTCCGCCGGTTGTGATGCGGCGGCTTCTCTCGCTGGATTTCGTTCTGGAACATCCGGGCATGGCTTGGCTCCCCGCCGAGCCGGAAAAGGTCGAGTTTTTTGAAAAGCTCGGCCTCTCGCGGCGGCTGATCCCGCGCCGGATCTACTATGGAGCCGTGGGCGCTCAGAAACGCTACTTTGCGCTCAAACTTCCCATCGCCGGTGACGCTGCAACCGTCACCTTCGTTTACGTCGATCCGGGACACCAAACGGATAGTGAGCTGCACTCCTGGGGAGCCGCGCATAAGGCGCTTTGGGATGCGCTTCGCAAGAAAGGGCGGCAGGTTCGGGTGATCGGGATCGCCGCCGAACATGAGACGGTGGAGCGGACCGAGAGGGTACTACGGGCGTGGTCAGCGGTGGTTCCAGGGGAGCCGAGTGAGGGGCTGACGGCAGCGGCAGAAATCAAAGCGATTGGCGCTGCTATGGATCATCGGGACCGCGAGTTTTTGGCACAGTACGGAGGGTTCGCCGAAGCCGCGAAACGGTCAGTGGAGCTACAACGTTTTCCCGAAGCAAAGGTCACGGAAGGCGTCTCGATTGATGACTACTCAACATGGCGGGCAACCCGTTTTGCCGGACCCGAAGACGGGTTTGGGGGCCGCGTGGAGGATTCCTAGAAGTGGTTCGCAAGGCGAGGTTGAATCAAGGGCTTTTTCTTGTGACCTATGCCGATCCGAGATGTGACATAGACAAAGGGAGCTTTGTCACAAGATTAGGCCAAATATTGTCACAACTCCGTTTTCCTTTATCTCTCTCATTCTCCTGTGGTTCTCCACTACTAACCGGCCTCTGTCGTGCCGATCCAGCAAAATCGCAGAGGACGGGAGCGACCCCCCAAAAAAGGAGGGACCCATGCGGCCCTCACAGGAGGCCTTTGTCACACGCCTCTGCTCGGCCCCCAGGGGGGTCGCTCCCGTCCTCATTTATCCCTGCGGGAAGGCTCGGAAAAGACCCACAGACGCGGCGCTGACGCGCCGGAGAAAGACTCTATGCGCTGGCAAAATCCGATCCCTGTTTTGAGGGCGCTGGGGCGGCGTCCAGCCGGGCCGATGAACTGGCGAAACCCGATTCGGGTGGCGGCGGTCTTGGGCTGGCCGGTGATCCGGGTGGCCGCGCTTATCGGTTGGATCAGTTGGCGGATGATCCGGTTTCTTGTGGGGCTCCCGGCTCCGGTGATCCTTTTTCTGGTCGGCCTGATATGCGCGGCTTGGGGGTTTCTCTACCGACCCTTCCCCTTGCTCGGGACCGATCCGGTCCTCGATCTCGTGGCCTACCATACCCCCCGCTTCTACCTCTGGATGGTCTGGTGGTACTACCTCTCTCCCCTCGTTACGGTCATGCTGGTGGGGCTTATTCTCCTGGCGGGCTGGCGGGTATTTTTCGAGTCCAGATCCCGGAGCCTCGCCCCCTTGGGGATGCTTCCGGATTGGCCCCTGAAGCCCGGCGATCCCGGCCCCGGAATCGTGGTCGGGGAACTCCATCATCCGGTCGCCATCCGGCAAATCTCCAACCCTTCCTGGCTCACCATCCCGGAGCGGGGCCTGTACACCGGCGTGGCCATATTCGGGGCCGTCGGGTCCGGGAAGACCTCGGCCTGCATGCATCCGTTCGCCCAGCAGCTGCTCGGCTGGCAAGCCGACAAACCGCACCTGCGGGCGGCGGCCCTGGTGCTGGAAGTCAAGGGGGACTTCTGCCATGACATCCGCCAGATTCTCGCTAGGGCGGGCCGGGAGGCCGACTACCTGGAACTCAGCATGGACGGCGGCTGGCAGTGGAACCCGCTCTCGGCCTGGTGGCTCGATTCCTACTCGCTGGCCTACACCGTTTCTTCGCTGCTCAATCAGCTGTTCGGCAAGGGCAAGGAGCCGTTCTGGCAGCAGGCCTATACCAATCTGGTCCGCTGGATCATCGAGCTTCACCGGGTGCTCCCGGAGCGGTGGGTGACGTTACAACAGGTCTATTACTGCGCCATCGACCCGGAGTTTTTCGCGGAGAAGATCGAGTACGCCGAAGCATGGAGCGCGGAGTTGAACAAGGGGGTTGTGTTCGTTCCAGACGCCCTATTCAAAGCCCAAATGATGACACTGGCAGAATGGGTCTGGACAGACGTTCCGGCGACGAACGAACTGCAAGCCGCCTACAGCGTTCCGCTGCGGAATAAACTGGACGAACTCTCGCTCACCTACCGGATCGTTTGGGAGCCCGGACCCGGAGACGATGTAAGAGAACGGGTGGAGGCGGTCAAACGCTGGTACACACATGATTGGCAGCAGCTGGACAAGAAAATCAAATCCTCCATTGTCGAAGGCGTCTCCGTGTTTCTCTCCATGTTCGACATGCCCGACGTCGCCAGGGTTTTCTGCCCGCCCCCGCCGCCGAAGCGGGCCGTGGTGGAAGCCCGAGAAGCCGAGGCGGAGCAGCAACTCAGCAGATCAGCGGCCCAGGCGCAAGCCGGTAAACTAAACGACCGGCCGGAAGCTGATTCCGTGCCACCGGTCAAGTTAGCCCGGCCCGCGCTTCGTCGGCACCTGCCCGAGCTCGATGAATTGATCGAGTCCGGCAAGGTGCTGGCCTTGAACATGCCGGCCGGGGCGAATCCGGCGCTGGCCCGCGCCATCGGCGTGATGCTCAAGAACGCCTGGCTCCAGGCGCTGTTGAGACGGCCCGCCAAGATGAAGGAATCGCCGGGAAGCTACTTCCGCCCGGCGGTTTTCATCTGCGACGAGTATCAGGCGTTTGCTTCGGTCGGGGAGGACGATCCCTCCGGCGATGAGAAGTCCTTCGCCCTCACGCGGCAGTGCCGGTGTATCCCGATCGTCGCCACACAATCTATCTCCTCGCTGCGCTCGGTCTTGGGAAGCTCGGAGGCGTGGCGGGCGCTTCTGCAAACGCTTCGTACCCGGATTTTCCTGTCTCTCAGTGATGACGCATCGGCGAAGATCGCCTCGGAACTCTGCGGGCAGGTGACGAAGATCAAGGGCTCCTACACCATCAGCGAATCCTCCAAGCACGCCGAAATCTCCCCGCTGTCGGGTCGCGCCGGGGGCGGCGGAGGGAGCATCGGCGCCACCAAATCCTTCCGGGAGCAGCGGGAGGCGATCTTTCACCCGCGAGACTTCGCGCTGCTCTCGAACTGTCAGGCCATCTGTCTGCCCTATGACGGCGCGCAAACGCTTGAGGCGTGTAGGGTCTATCTCAAGCCGCACTATCTCCCCAGAGAGCGGTCCTACTGGCGGGCGCGGGAAGCGGGGCAGATATGAGCGCCGCCAGCGGCCTGGAGCATCTAAAACCGTTTTTACCGGGCCTGGAGGACGTCCTGGCCGACCCGGAGGTGAGCGAGATCATGATTAACGGCCCCCATAACGTCTGGGTGGAGCGGGGAGGGAAGCTCCTATCACACGATGCTCCCCGCCTCGATGCGGCGGCGCTGGAGCGGGCCGCGATCCATATCGCCCGGCCCTTGGGGCTGGACCCCGCCCACTCGCCCATCGTGGATGCCCGCTTGGAGGATGGCTCGCGGGTCGCAATCTGTGTGCCGCCCGCAAGTCCTCGCGTGGCTATTACGGTGCGGCGCTTCGGCAAGCGCTCGTTTTCCGCCGATGATCTGGTGGGGCAAGACGCACTCCCCGAAAACGTGCGGGCGGAAGCGGAGCGGATGTTGCACTCCCGGCGCAACATCCTGGTTTCAGGCGGCACCGGATCGGGCAAGACCACCCTTCTCAATGCGCTGATCGAACTACTACCGGATGATGAGCGCATTGTCGCCATCGAGGACACCTTGGAGCTGCGCATTGATCGCTCTAATTGCGTCCGATTCGAGGCGCGGGGCCTGGAAACCGGCGCGGTGACGATCCGCAACCTGGTGCGCCACGCCTTGCGGCACCGCCCGGATCACATCGTGGTGGGCGAGGTCCGGGGCGGCGAGGCCGCTGATCTATTGCAAGCCCTCAACACCGGACACGGCGGCTCCCTCACCACCGTGCACGCCAACAACGCCGAGTCGGCCTTGTCGCGCATCGCCAGTTGCGCCATGCAGGGCGGCGGGGAGCTTCCCTGGGAGGTGACCTGCCGGGGCGTGGTGGACGGCATCGCTATGGTGATTCACATGACCCGGCGAGAGGGACGTCGGTTCGTGGAGGAAGCGCTGCTCGTCCAGGGTTACGACGCGCCGCAAAACCGCTGGCTTATCAAGCCGATCTGGAGGGAACACGATGACGGATGAAGAAAAAATCATACAAGTGAAGACTCTGGAAGACTTCGACCGGGAGCTCGGCCGGGGCGGAAGGTGGATCTGGTAAAGCGCTCGGTCCGGCGTGGAGAGGGGAAAGGACGGGAGTTCGCGTCGCTTCTTCCCAAGACCACGTTCAAAGTTTTCAGGGCTCCCCTGTGCTGCGATAAGCCATAACACCTTTCCGGAGGTCGGAGCGGACAGCGCGACCCTACTTAACAAAGCCCCAAGAGCGGAACTTCAACCTGCGTGTAGCGCTGATGCGACTGAGTTTTCAGCGTGGGGCAATCGTCATGGCAAGCTTTCACCCAGGTCGCTAATCGTTTTTTCTGGACTCTTAAGGGAAGGCAAATATGGCCCGGACCAGCTATGAGGAAGGACGGGAAGAGTTGATGCCGGGGAGCGCAGAGCAGCGAAATACGGACTTCCCCCTGACCGTTAGAGATGCTTCCATATACCTTGGTGTTAGCCCTCAAACCGTGTATCTTTGGGTCGAGCGAAAGCAGATTCCCCATCTCCGCGTGATGGGCCGGAACATCCGGTTTCTCAAATCGGATCTCGAGCCTTTCCGCGCAAGCTTCAGACAGGAGGTGGAGAATGGCAAGGCCGAGTAAACACGATGGCGCCGTTTATAAACGCAATGACGGCAGGATTCTCTGGATGTCCTATCGGGACCGTAGCGGTAAGCGGATCCGAGAGTCGACGTTCACCGAGGATTGGGACGAGGCGCAGCGGAAGCTCCGAGAGCGCCTTCAGGCAAGGGACGATAGGATCTTGGACATCGTCCGGAAAGGAGAGCATTTTCGATTTGCTGAGTGGGTGGAGTTTTTCTTGGAGAATTACTCGAAGCCTCCGATTCGCGCGCACCGGACCCACGAAGCTAATCTGCGGTGCAGCGCACATCTTAAGAAGGCTTTCGAGGACAGGAATTTGGGCGATCTCACAGCCGACGATGTGGAGCTCTACTTGCGGCGCCGGCTGCAGGATCGAGTGCCAGTCCGAACTGCCGCAGGTGTCGTTCAGCGCGGGCGGCTCAAGCCCGCAACGGTGCATCAGGAATTGCGGGTACTTCGCCGAATGCTGAATGTCGCGGTGCGGAAGAAACTGCTTCCGGCAAATCCGTGTCTGAGAGTCGAGTTCCCCGTCAAAGTTAAGGGGCTCTTCCGGCCGCACTACATGTCCTGGTCCGAACAACAGAGAGTTGAACTTCAAGCGCCCGAGTATGTGCAAAACATTATTCGGATCATCACCGAGACCGGACTCCGCATATACAAGGAGCTGCTGCCGATGAAAAAGGATCAGGTGGACCTGGACAATGCGGTGGTCTGGATTGCGGATTCAAAGACGCCCAACGGAATCTCGGAGGTCCCACTGACCAACGTTGCTCTTGAAGCGTTTCGTGGTCAGATTCGAATCTCGGGGCCCGGCCCTTGGCTTTTGCCGAGTCACAATAACCCAAGCACGCACCAAAAGACTCTGAAGACAGTCTGGCACGCCGTTTTGCGAAGGGCCAAGGTCCCTTACTTCCGCATCTACGATCTGCGCTCGACCTACGCGACACGGTTGAGCGCCGGCGGAGTGGCGGACGAGTGGGTTACGCAGCTTCTCCGTCAAGGGGACGCGAAAGTGTTCAAGAAATATTCGCAAATGAAGCTGCAAATGAAGCGTGAGGCTTTACAAAAGCTGAACCGGATGGCAAACGAGGCCAACCGGAGTTTTGTCACGGAGCGACCAAATTGAGGGGTTTTGTCACGGTTTTGTCACGGCCGAGGGGTATTTGGCCCTCTCTGGGGGCGTTCTGGAGTTTTTAAAAATCAGGAAGTGATTTAGAATCAATAGAGCGATTTCAGTCGCGCCCGTAGCTCAGAGGATAGAGCATCTGCCTTCTAAGCGTTGTCACCGCTTCTTTTCTCTCCATCGGTTACGTTCAATTCTTTGCTTTATCAACAACTTGGGGAACCTGCCCGCCGCTCACGGGCAAACCCAATGCCTTCAACAAACAGGGGTTTTGATACAGTTTTGATACACGTGCGAAGCAGGTGCTCTGTTGCCACGGGACTGACCTGATCGGCTTGAATTAGTCCAGCGGGAGTGAGAGAGAATCACTCTCAAGGAGAGCTGGACATGCCGATGAAGAGATACAAAGCAGAGCAGATCGTGACATTGCTGCGTCAGATTGAAGTAGGAATTGCGAACGGAAAGCCCACCCCGCAAGCCTGCAAGGAAGTTTAGATCACTCAGCAGACGTACTACCGCTGGAGGAAAGAGTTCGGCGGCCTGAAGCTGGATCAAGCGAAACGAATGAAGGAGCTGGAGCGGGAGAACGCGAAGCTGAAGCGTTTGGTGGCGGAACTGTCTCTGGAGAAGCAAATTCTGAAGGATGTGGCCTCGGGAAACTTCTGAACCCTGAGCGGCGACGTTGTGCGGTGGAGCATGCGCGAGAGAAGTACGAAGTAAGTGAGCGGCATGCCTGTCGGCTGCTGGGGCAGTGGCGAAGGACACAACGCTACGCCGCGATCCAGAGGATCGACGAAGATGCGCTGACCGAAGCGATGGTTGCGCTGGCCAGTGAATATGGGCGCTATGGCTACCGGCGGATTACAGCGCTGCTGCAAGGTGCTGGCTGGCAGGTGGGTAAGGATCGGGTGCAGCGCATCTGGCGACGCGAGGGGTTGAAAGTACCACAGAAACAGCGGCCCCGAGGGCGGCTGTGGCTGAACGACGGGTCGTGCCTTCGGCTGAGGCCGGAGCGAGTCAATCATGTGTGGAGCTATGACTTCGTAAGCGGGAAGACGCACGACGGGAGAACGTTGCGGATGCTGACGCTGATGGATGAATACACGCGGGAGTGCCTGGCGATCCGGGTGGCACGACGGTTGGGGAGTTATGAGGTGATTGAGGCGCTGGCCGACGTGATGCTGTGGCGGGGAATTCCGGAGCATATTCGTTCCGATAATGGCCCGGAATTCGTATCGAAGGAACTGCGGAAGTGGCTGGCGAGTGTGGGGACAGGAACGCTGTACATCGAACCGGGCAGTCCCTGGGAGAACGGGTACTGTGAGAGTTTCAACGGGAAGCTGCGGGATGAATGCCTGAATGGAGAGATTTTCTACTCGCTGAAGGAGGCGCAGGTGGTGATGGAAATGTGGCGCGTGGAATACAACACTAAGAGGCCGCACTCGGCGCTCGGCTACAGGCCGCCTGCCCCGGCGGCCTGTAGCCACTGGGGAGCAAATCCATCTTCACAGCCCATGGCTGTGATATAAAAACCCTCTCACTGTTCCTGGACTAAAAAATCAGGCAGATCAGGTCGAGCCCAGTGTGAAGCTTCTTTGTATCAATGTGCTCAGAGGGATTGTCAAGGAGTGCCCGTAAGCTTTGCTGAAGGCGCTCAGAATTTGACTTGTAATCTGCGTATAGCCTTCTGATCTCGGCAGAATCCCTCTCGAATGCTTCGTCAAAGTATTCCTGAAGGCTCTTTTCTAAAGATTCTTCAGTTTCTTGTTGGCAAAATGGACAAACACGTTTTTCTGGATCATAGAACGCCCGTCCTTGTGACCTGCCGGCTTTCTTCGGACCACCGATTACTGGAGAACAGCGCCAGTCGGCATGGTTAAGTCGCTCTTGTGTTCTTCTTGGTCAGCGTGAGCCGGCATCGCCGGCGAGCGCCCGCCGTCATCCGAGCCAGCACGGAGCTGCGCTTTGAACTCGGCTGGCGTCAGATAGCCAAGGCTCGAGTGCGGTCGCACGTCGTTGTAGTGCCGTCGCCATTGCTCGATCCCCACCTTCGCGTCCACGCGGTTCCGAAACCACTGCAGGCTCAGATACTCGTCGCGGAACTTCCCGTTGAACGATTCGTCGGTCGCATTCTGCCACGGCTTCCCCGGCTCGATGAGCGCGGTTTCGATCTGCGCCTGGAGCAGCCACCGGAGAATCGCACCCGCGACAAACTCGGAGCCGTTGTCGGACCGGAGGTAACGTGGGGCTCCGTGGACGCTCACGAGCTGCGTGAGCACCTCGATAACGCGCCCGGACCGATTCGCGCAGGTGTCGAACACGAAATCGTACGCCCAGACGTGATTGACCGCAGTGGCAGGCACCGGGCGGGGCCGGCTCAGGGCGACCCGGCGCCGCGGCCGCCGCCGAGGCACCTGCAACCTCGCCTGGCGCCAGAGGCAATGGGTCCGGTCCGTGCTCATCGTGTACCCTTCGCGTTTTAGGAAAATCCGAATCCGGCGATAGCCGTACCGCGGATACTGCGCCGCCAGACGACGCATCGCGGCCAGCGCCGGGGCATCCCGGTCGACCAGCCGCGACTGGTAGCCCAGCGGGACCGTGCGACGGAGAGCAAGGCGCACGCGCGGCGACCCGACAGACCGCGTGCACGTGCATACGCGACCTGCGGCCGGCGCACGCGTGCGCCTACCATTTTTTTCGGGTGATCTCCTTGAGCACGTCGATCTCCAGATCTCGATCGGCCACCATCTTTTTCAGCCGGCCGTTCTCCTGCTCGAGCTGCCGCAGCCGCTTCACATCGGCGGGCTCCAACGTGCCGAAGTGTTTCCGCCAGGCGTAGAGCGTCTGGGCGCTGACGCCGTTCTTTTTGGCCACCTCCGGAACGGGACGCTGATCGGCCTCGCGGAGGATCGTCACCATCTGCTCTTCGGTAAACCGGGTCTTCTTCATGGCTCCCTCGTTTCTCCGAGGGCGCCATTCTCTCAGGCTTCAGCTGGTCCGAAAATCGCCAGGCAGGTCAGGAACCGGTGACAACTGAGCCGCGTCATCTTCACTGCTTGCTTTCCTTCTTTGATCCACTGCTCCGCTGTGCCCCGCTTGTTGTAAAACCGCACCACCGCCCGACTTGGAAGCGTCAAGTTCGTCACAATGAATCTTACTCGCGGGAACAGTTCCCCTGGGTGATGCTCCACCTTGGCCACCACCCTGCGTGCTGTCGTCCAACTGGCCGCTTGGTATAGAAAGCCCTTGAACTCCACCAACGGCTTCTTGCTGGGTCTCCCCACCGGCCGAGTCAGCAACTCCTCAATGTCCCGCTGTAGGCTGTCGTTCGCCGGTCGCGTTCTACCGTTCGACAGCGAGGCGGCGCGCTCCTATGCGGGCGTCGCGCTCAATGCCAGACCATCCGCCTGAAGCTTCTCAAGATCGGCGCTCGCATCCGCCTGACGGTCCGCAACGTCTGGATCTCGATGTCAGAGGCCTATCCCTACGCCGAAGTCTTTGCGACCATCCTTCGCAACCTGCAGTCGATTCCTCTGCGGTGCTGACACAGGACCCCGATCCACGGCTCCAGAATAGACTTGTTTCTTTCTCCAACGGAGAGCTCTGCCTGACTACCTTATCCAGGCCTCCTTCAGACCCCAGAAACAAACCCACTCATGGCCAGCGACACCCTGATTGCCCCCATCCGTGCCTTACCGGAACCCAGACTCTCCCAACGCCGACTCTTCCGCACGAAAACGCGCTTCATTCACGATTGGTGAAATATGCAGGCTAGGCTCAGGAACGAAAACACGGCGTGCAGTTGGGACAGACGGTCGAACTCGCGCAGGCCAGGTGTGGCACAATCTGAGTGGCTTCACACCTTGATTTACGGCAAGGTGCATCGGCGCGGAAAGTCTATTACAATAGATTCCATCGATTGAAGCGAGCGAAGAGAGGGGCTGTTTTGGCAGGCCGCGGACACTGGGGATCACGATTCGGATTTGTCCTGGCTGCAGCCGGTTCAGCGGTGGGGCTGGGAAACATCTGGAAGTTTCCCTACATTACCGGCGTCAACGGAGGCGGCGCATTTGTTCTGGTTTATCTGGCCTGTGTCGTGCTCGTGGGGTTGCCCGTGATGATCGCTGAAATACTGATGGGGCGGGCTACCCAGAAGTCCCCTGTCGGTGCCCTTAAAGAACTCGGTGCGGGACTCTGGGTTGCATTCGGATGGCTGGGCGTTGCGGCTGCTTTCGTCATCCTTTCCTACTACAGCATTGTCGCCGGCTGGGCGCTTCACTACACCTATCTGTCACTGACGGGACAGATTGTCGGCCTCGGTCCGGAAGCAGCCGGGCCGGTATTCGGCGATCTGTTCATGTCGAACGGACTGAATCTTTTTTGGCACGTGGTCTTCATGGCAATCACGGTCGGCGTGGTTTGGGGAGGTATCCGTAAAGGCATCGAGCGCTGGGCGCAGATATTGATGCCGACCCTGTTCGCATTTATGGTCATTCTGCTCGTGAACTCCTTCACGATGGAAGGATTCAGCGAGGCCGCAGACTTTGTATTCGGCTTCCACAGCGAAAACCTGACGGCGGCCGGCGTACTGGAAGCTCTGGGACACGCGTTCTTCACGCTGAGCATCGGAATGGGTGCGATGCTGACCTACGGGAGTTACCTCAAGAACGATGACGACATCGTGTCGGCAGCGATCACCGTTTCTGTTCTGGATGCAGTGATCGCTTTGTTGGCCTGCATGGTTCTGTTTCCCATCATTTTTACTTTCGGTCTGGAGCCCGGCCAGGGCCCCGGTCTCGTATTCGTGAGCATGCCGATCGCTCTGAGCCAAATGGGTGCGGGCACGTTCTTCTCTGTGGTGTTTTTCGCGCTGCTGTTTTTTGCGGCACTGACGAGTGCTATCTCACTACTGGAAGTGGCGGTGTCGTATCTGATCGACGAAAAAGGATGGGTGAGGCACCGGGCTGTGTTGCTGTGCGGAGGGATCATCGCAGGGGTGGGCATTCCGTCGGCACTCACCGGGGGCACTGCTCTTTTCGGCGAATCGTTTGCCGGCGTATTCGGAAGAAACTGGTTTGATACGTTCGACTATCTGGCGACGAACTGGATCTTGCCTTTGGGTGGATTGGGCATGGCCGTCTTTACAGCCTGGCGTCTTGACGATGCGATCCGCCGCCGGGAATTCCTCGCAGGCAGCAAACTGGCCTTTTTTTACAAAACCTGGCTGTTGCTGCTGAAGTTCGTCGTTCCTATCGGAATTGTCCTGGTGTTCCTGCACGCGATCGGAGTTATTTGAGAGGCTTTCGCGCGATGATTATAGTGAAATGCCTGGGTTTTTTGAATGTCCATAAGAGTTTCCGTTCTGGGCAGTGGAAGCTGGGGTAACGCGACGTTCATCCGGACCGACAAGGTTCGCCTGTTGATCGACTGCGGGCTCAGTCCCCGGACGCTGGCGAACCGCCTCAGGACCATCGGTGAGGACCCGGATCAAATCGATGTAGTGCTGATAACCCACGAGCACACCGACCACGTGGAGGGTCTTGAATCGATGGTGAAGAAATATTCGCTCGACGTGTTCATGTCCGGCGGCACGATGGACGGCAGCCGCGCGGACAGTTTCGACATGAACAGGTCGGGCATTGTCCCAATTGTTCCCGGACAGAGCTTTACTGTTGGGGATGACCTGACCGGCGTTTTTTGTACCACCTGAAGTGAGAGAGAATCTCATCCAGGAGGAAAACAGGTCATGTCGATCAGGAAATACAAGACGGAACAGGGAACAGATTGTAACGGTGCTGCGACAGATCGAAGTGCAGATGGCAAACAGGAAGACGGGTCCGCAAGCGTGCAAGGAAACCGGAATCCACACCCAGCCCTAATCGGCGAGCATCCGCTCAAAGCATTTTGTTCGCCCGGTGGCTTCCATCCCGATGCGCGCCGGAGCCTGAAGTGCTGCATGAGACTGGTGGGCTTCGCCAGTCCCATGATCCAGTCGACGATTTAATACCTCGCCTGTCACAGAATCAACCATTGCTATCTGCTGAAAACGTGTGTGAAAATCGCATCCGATTAGGTGCATCGCTCAGCTCCTTCCTTCCGGGCTGTGATTGTTCCATCACGACCCAATCTACTCGGTCTCAAGAAGCCAACGCCTTCATCTAATCACTCGCAGGAATAGGTACAAAATATCGGCCTATTTTTACCGACTGCGATCGGGGCTATATGGTTGTCGTCCCTTGGAAACGGGCCGGTGCCATCAAGCGCATGTCGGCCAGCGAGCTACTGTAAGCGAATACGAGTGCGAGTTGAAGACATTCGCGATATGCGCCTACTGTGGAAAGAGGCCCGCAACGGATTCGGAGCATGTGTTTCCGCGGAACTTGTATCCAACATCTGAGGCTCATTCACGTGTTCAGCAACTGACGATCCCATCCTGTAACATCTGCAACAACGGCTTCGCGGATGACGAAGCTCACTTCCGTAAAGCCGAATGAAAGCCGCAAGGAACTGTGGGAGACATCGATCCGCCGCAGCTTCGAAGGACCGGATGCGGCCCGTCGGATTCGAGATCTCCGGCAACTCTTGGAGACCGTTACTGTCGACGGAAGATCTCGGTACATGGTGGATCTAAGGTAAGCTCCAGTACCTGGATAATGTAGTTTATCTGATGCCAAAACGGAAGGCCAATAAACCGAAGCGCGGGCGGCCCGTCAAGCTGACCATGCCGCCTCCCATCCCAGACACGCCAGAGAACATCGCCAGGACCTTGAAGGGGCCGCCGAAGCCTAAGAGCCAGTGGCGCTACCTGAAAAAATAGGCTCCGCTATTGATCAATAAGAAAGCGCCTCGTGGCATCTGATATTTGTGTAGCAGAGAATCCTTTGTCACGCATGGACAGTAAGATGCAGGTTGCATCTGCCAAACGATCAAAGCTAGTTAAGCCCGCATTTTCAATTTGATTCAGGCCTCCCGACCTTTCAGCGGCCTTCAACGTCTTTATTGGTAGGGGTTCAAGACTAATCAGGACGCCGAGGAGGCCAACACCCGATGGGTGAAAAGCAGAGAAAGCCGTTCCAGCTAACTTTCAACGGATTATTGAAGGTCGATTTCCATGGATCGCGCGTCACTTCCGACGGTGGCTTAATCCTAGTTCGGGAGTTGATGACCTGACCCCCTAAAACCGGTCCAGTTCTAATGTTAGAGTTGGACCTGGAATAGGGAGGTCAGGATGGTCAAGAGGAAGCATTCAATCGAACAGATTATCGGTAAACTTCGAGAGACCGAAGTGGAACTTGCCCAGGGTCGCAGCGTAGCCGAGGTGTGCCGGTCGTTGGGGGTGACCGAGCAGACCTATTACCGCTGGCGAAAGGAGTACGGCGGTCTAAAGATGGATCAGGCCAAGCGGTTGAAGGTCCTCGAGCAGGAGAACACTCGCTTGAGGAGGGCGGTTGCAGACCTGACCTTGGACAAGCAGATTCTGCAGGAGGTCACAAGGGGAAACGGCTAAGCCCGGCGCGTCGCCGGCAGTGGGCGGCGCATGTCTGTAAAGCGTTGGGTGTCTCGGAACGCCGGGCTTGTCGAGTGCTCAGCCAACCCCGGTCCACCCAGCGCCATCGATGCATCGCTGCTCCCGACGAGGATGCCCTGACGAGGGCCATCGTCACCCTGGCCGGTCGGTTTGGTCGCTATGGCTATCGTCGGGTCACGGCCTTGCTGCGGCGAGCCGGCTGGAGGGTCAACCATAAGAGAGTGAAGCGCATCTGGAGGCGGGAGGGGTTGAGAGTGCCGCAGAAACAGCCGAAGCGTGGACGCCTTTGGCTCAACGACGGATCGTGCGTTCGTCTGCGCCCCTGCAGTCCGAACCACGTCTGGGCTTACGACTTCGTCCAAGCCCGCACTCACGACGGGAGGGCTTTCCGGTTGTTGACGGTCATCGATGAGTACACTCGGGAATGTCTGGCTATCCAGGTGGCCCGCCAGATTCGATCCGACGATGTCGTGCAGCTACTGGCCGATCTGTTTGTTCTCCGAGGTCCGCCCGAGCACTTTCGCTCGGATAATGACCCGGAGTTCTGCGCCCAAGCTCTACGAGAGTGGCTGGGGCGAATCGGAGTGAAGACGCTCTACATCCAACCCGGGAGTCCCTGGGAGAACGGCTACAACGAGAGCTTTAATGGGAAGCTCCGAGACGAGTTGCTCGACCGGGAGATCTTCTACACCTTGCAGGAAGCGAAGGTGTTAATCGAGCAGTGGAGGCGACACTGCAACAGGGTTCGACCTCCCAGTGCTCTTGGTTGTCGTCCACCGGCACCGGAGGCCATGGAAATCCCGCCGCTGCTCGGGAGGCAGCTGCCTCCCGACCTAGGGACAGAATTACCGCTGAACTAACATACGAGTTGGTACAATCACTGGGGGCAGGTCACCTGTGCCGAGCGGGTAGCGTTGCCCGGACGAGGATCAACAGCTTTTGGCTCCCAAAAACACTCTCGCAGGGAGCCGTGTCGGCCGGGACTCCGTTCTGTCCGCTCAGTCAACGTCTGTGAGTGGACGGACGAGCCCTGGCGCCTACCGGCGGAGGTGATGTGCAGGGTTCAGCGCGAAAAGACGTAGTATTCGGCGTAGCGCGGGTGTATCCTGTAACCACGCTTGGGCCAAAATGGAAATCCTGGTTAAGACGCCGACGCTGTTAGACATCAGCAGATCGGCCCCGTATTTTCACAACGGAAGCGTAGCCACGCTGGAAGAGGCCGTGGATGTGATGCTAAGCGGGGGAAAGGAAAATCCTCATCTGGACACTGTGAATTTGCAACCGGTGACATTGACAGACGCCGAGAAGGCGGACTTGTTGGCGTTCTTGCGCTCGCTGCGATGTCAATTACACCATCCAGGAGCCGACCCTGCCCTGATGGCGCGGGCAATGGTATGGGAACGGATTGCATCCTTGCCATTCCGAGCGACTCCGGTGGCCCATGAAGGGGCCTATGGGACGTCCGGTCTAACTTCAAGATGTGCTCCGCAGTAGATTTTCCCGTCGGCGGGTGCGCAGACGAGGGCTACATGGGGGGTAGGTGGGTCGGAATGCCTGCACGACATGGGTGGGGGCAGACTGTGCCCAATTTTGTGCCCAGTACCCGCATAGCTAGGAAACTCAGACCTTGAGTATTTGTGTCATGAAATGTCTCCAGGGTAATCAAGTTCTGGGAACAGCCCCCGTGAGTGGCCGCCTGCACCGCCCCCAGAATCCATCCCCGTGGCGGGTAGTTGGTCATCAAAAGGTCTGGGTCGTCGAGAGCAGAGTCTGAGAGCCGGGGATGACGCGCAGCGGCTTGGTATTGCCGGAGGCCGTGAGGTTAAAGAAGGGAATTGTGCTTGCTATGGGATGTATTAGCTTAGTCGCCGTAGGTACGCAGGTGTGGGGATGGCATTGGTTTACCCCAGGCCCAGGAAAAGTCCGCGCCCTCAACGCCTTTACTTTCAATTGGTTGTCTAGAGGGTGATCTTTGGACTGTTTTGGTCATCATCGTGCGCAGCTCTCATTGAGAAAAAAAGAGGGGAACCGCCATGAGGCAGACACATCCAAAAGTGCTCGGGGTTGGAAGCGACCTGGAGGGGTGACCGGTAATGACCATGCCTTCAGAAAATCCGAAAGAGAACCCGATCAATTTCCCGCCGGATCGCCGCTTCCGCATTTGGATTCGGCCGTCAGTGATGGTGCTGTTCCTCGTACTCATTTTGCTCCCGGTAGCCGTGGCCTGGATCCACTATCTGGCCGTCGGACTGCCCGAGGTTCCGGTCATCCCACAGCAGCCTCCCGAGTTAGCGAACGACCGGGACGGCTTCCCGGCCTGGCTCCGTATCACGCACTACGTCAACTTCCTTTTCATTATCCTGCTCCTCCGCAGCGGACTATCCATTCTGATGGACCATCCTCGACTCTATTGGAACGTTCACTGCACGCCCGGATCGGAGTGGATGCGATTCACCCCAGTCGAGGTCCCCACGAATCGTCTCTTTACGGCGAAGGACGACGCCCGTTACATTTCGCCCTGGCTCGCTCTGCCCGGCTACCGACATACCATTGGTACGGCCCGGCACTGGCACTTGCTTTGTGCCTTGTTCTGGTTCCTCAACGGGCTGGCTTTCGTGGTGTTGCTCTTCGGCAACGACCAGTGGAAGGGCCTAGTGCCGGCATCCTGGCAAATCGTTCCGGACGCCTGGGCGGTCTTCGTGCACGACGCCACCTTTCACATGCCGGTCAAGCCGGATGGCTACAGTTACAATGCCCTCCAGCAACTTTCTTACTTCACTGTGGTCTTTGTCATGGCTTCGCTCATGGCAGTGACGGGCTTGGCCATGTCGCCGACAATTGACAACCGGTTTCCCTGGTATCCGAAGATGTTCGGCGGCCGCCAGTCGGCGCGGTCCATTCACTTCCTGCTTACGCTGGGCTACGTCGGGTTCCTAGTCATGCACGTAACGATGGTGGTTGCTACCGGGTTTGCCCGGAACATGAACAATATCGTTATGGGGACCGACGACGCCAACTTGATCGGGTTGTTCCTCGGCCTGGTTGGCATTGGTTCGGTCGTGGCTATCTGCTATCTCGCCAACTGGACGTCCTGGAAACATCCCCGCGCCTTGCAGTACCTCGTAAGATATATTCATGACTTCATGAGGCTCTTGTTCTTCAGCCACATGGCGCCGAGCGCCCAGTTCGCGAAAGAGGACATCTCCCCATTCCTTTGGCCCAACGGCAAGATGCCCGTCAGCGAGGAATGGCAGTCGCTCGCCTCCAACGATTTCAAGGATTTTCGGCTCAAGGTCTACGGGCTGGTCGAGAACCCGATCGAACTTTCGCTGGAGGAAATGAAGGCCCTAGGTAAAAAGGAGCAGATTACGATGCACCACTGCATCCAGGGCTGGTCAGGCATTGCCCAGTGGAGCGGCTTGCCGCTAGCGACGCTGGCCGAGCTGGTCAGGCCCAAGCCAGAGGCGAAGGTTGCGGTCTTCCGGTCCTTCGGCGAGGGGTTATACGGCGGCGAGTACTATGACACGCAACAGCTGGAAAACGCCTTGCAGACCCAGTGTA
The DNA here is from genome assembly GCA_965197305.1 of Candidatus Acidiferrales bacterium. Taxonomy (GTDB): domain Bacteria; phylum Acidobacteriota; class Terriglobia; order Acidiferrales; family UBA7541; genus Palsa-189. Next base: position 27,002 of record CBDAMS010000010.1, read on the forward strand.
TCCTGGCCTACGAGATGAACTACGAGCCACTCGCCCCGCTCTACGGGGCACCATTACGGCTGCGGGTGGAGAACCAGCTCGGCTACAAAATGGTCAAGTGGGTTAAAGCCATCGAGTTCGTCGCCAGCGAGAAGCAGGTTGGCAAAGGGCACGGCGGCAAGAATGAGGACGACGAGTTCTTCGACCTGGAACCGGACATCTAACAGGAATGACTGAGGACCCTATGGGATCCAAGGAGCCGATCGGCGACAAACCGACGCCAACCGTGTCGAGCCATGAAGGGCGGCGTTCCCGAGTCGGTCGGCTACGCTTGCCCTACCTTCTTGGCCATTACCCTGCCCGTCTCGTTTGGGCGGCGTTCCTGTTCGTCAATGGCTTTCTGACAATTGGTTTATTGGCCTCCTTCGCCATGACTTCGGGAACCCCGTTGATTTTTCCGTCGCTGGGACCGACGGCGTTCTTACTGTTCCGGAATCCGATGCAGCCGGCCGCATGTCCCCGAAACACGTTATGCGGCCACGCTGTTGGGATCCTCTGTGGCTATGCTTCGCTTTGGCTGATGGGCTTGACTCACGATTTGCCGACAATAGTGGAAGGCGTTCTTGCGGAGCGCGTGCTGTGTGCGGCACTTTCCCTGGCCGCGACAGGCACCCTCATGGTCTTGCTGGACATCTGGCATCCACCGGCGGGCGCCACCACACTCATCATCGCGTTGGGGATCATCACTCGGCCCTACCACTTGTTGATTGTCGAAGCGGCAGTTGCGATACTGGTCCTTCAGGCACTGATCATCAACAGACTCGCAGGCATCGAGTACCCTGTCTGGGCTGCCGCTGTTCGTGATGGACAGCGCGATCCCGGTGCAGAGGGGGCGGAAGAGGGGGAGTGAAAAAGAGGACATTCAAGGTTTCTAAGGGCTAACGAAAGCGTTGCAGCAGACGCTGGCCCGCCCCGACGGAGTCCTGGTAGGTGAAGCCTATTAGCGTTTACTAGTCGGCATTGGCGGATTTACTTATCCGGCGCGCTGTTATTTCACTGCTTATCACTGCTCTTTCGGTTCTACAAAGTTAACCGTTACCAATGTGGGAACAGCTTCCTCGCCTGACAGCTAGACCTGTGCAGGTTTGCCCCAGGCCCGGTCTAGGAGAGCGCAGGCCGCTGCCAGCCGCGTTCTTTCCGATTGAGATAGAGGGGGGGTGCGGGGGTAGGATTTGAACTTACGACATTCAGGTTATGAGTTTGCCTAGGGGAACTTAACTGTGCCCCGGTACCCGGATGACGGGATGTCGGCAAGGTAGGAACTGGGCGCAGATCAAAAACCATTACTGCAACAACGCGCTGCGCAGCCAGTAGAGCATGACCGTGGCAGCAACTACCGTCAAGAAACCGTCAGAAAACTCTCCCATCAAGCGGGCTAGGTGTAGGCGTTGCGAGTGAAAGCAGGCGCCCCAGAACTGTGTAAGAGCAACGAAAGGAAGGATTTGGTAGAAACCCGTGTAAGTCTCCAGCATGCCTGTGTTCAGTCGGTTCATCAGGTACGCTTCGATATCCTCCGGCGTGATGTCCGAGAGTTTGTTCTCACCGAGCCGCGGCCTGAGGAACTTTAAGGCGCTGAGGTTTTGCCGGTGGGTCTTCTCGCTCCGGAAGGGCGGTTTGGAACGGTTCGCAAGGAACCAGTCCGCCCACTGGTTGAAGGTGATCCCACCGTCCGGCGAGGCGCTCGGCGGCAGCCCCTCGTCGCGAGCCACCAACCGCTTGCGCAGCACCTTCTCGGCTTCCCCTCTTTCCCTCTCACCGGTTGACTCCTGTCTGAACTTTCCGTCGTGGTCCCGGTAGCTCATCCACCAGAGGCGTGAATCGCGCCGGCGGTAGAGGCTACCCGATGTATTTCTGGGTCTACCTATCTTGTTGTTCATCGATTCCTCCATTCACATGAAATTGTTGTCGCCACTCGACCAGTTCCGACAGTCGGAAGCGGATCGAGCGGCCCATCATGCGGTAATGGGGAATCTGCTTTCGCTCCACGTAAGCATACACCAGCGAGGGGCTGACACCCAAGAATCGGGCTGCGTCCTTCACCGTGATCGGGGCATCCGGCGCTTCTGCGTCAAGGCTCATCGTTCTCTCCCTACTCTCCTCGTCACCGTCCCGGCCGAGTTCTCGCTTGAAGTCCTTGAAGGTTTTCACCTGTATGATTTTTTCTTCATCCTTCATCGGCCCCCCCCCCGATCGGCTCGATGAGCCGGCGGTTCCGTTGCGCGTCGTAACCTTTGACGCGCAAGGCTTCCTCCACAAACCGCCGTCCCTCGCGCCGGGTCATGTGAATCACCATCGCAATGCCGTCCACCACGCCCCGGCAGGTAACCTCCCAGGGCAGCCCTCCGCCGCCCTGCATGGCGCAACTGGCGAGCCGCGACAAGGCGCTCTCGGCGTTGTTGGCGTGCACGGTGGTGAGCGAGCCGCCGTGTCCGGTGTTGAGGGCCTGGAGCAGGTCAGCAGCCTCCCCACCGCGCACCTCGCCCACCACGATGTGATCCGGGCGGTGGCGCAAGGCGTGGCGCACCAGGTCCCGGATCGTCACGGCTCCTGTTGCCAGTCCGCGAGCTTCGAAGCGGACGCAATTGGAGTGCTCGATGCGAAGCTCCAAAGTGTCCTCGATGGCGACGATGCGCTCGTCGTCGGGAAGCAATTCGATGAGCGCATTCAGTAGCGTGGTCTTGCCCGATCCGGTCCCGCCCGAAACCAGGATGTTGCGCCGGGAGTACAGCACCCGCTCAGCTTCGCTCCGCACGTTTTCGGGAAGTGCGCCTTGTTCGACCAGGTCCGCCGCCGAGAATGCCCGTTTGCCAAACCGCCGCACGGTGATCGCTACCTTCGGGCTCGCCGGCGGAACACAGATCGCCACACGCGATCCGTCTTCCAGGCGAGCATCGACGATGGGAGCCGTGGCCGGATCCAGGCCGAGTGGCCGGGCGATATGGATAGCCGCCCGATTCAGAGCTGAGGCGGTCAGCAGCGGGGCCTCGTGGGAATAGAGTTTCCCATGCCCCTCGATCCATACGTTGTGCGGCCCGTTAATCATGATCTCGCTCACTTCCGGGTCCTCCAGAACTTCCTCCAGGCCGGGCAGAAAGGGTTTGAGCAACTCCAGGTCGTCGCTCATAGTTTCTCCTCGGCCTTCGCCCGCCAGTAGGGAAGCGTCCGGGGCAGGTAGTGAGGTTTGAGGTACACGCGGGTTGCCGGCAGTGACCGGGCGCCGTCGTAGGGCAGACAGATGGCCTGGCAGTTGGAGAGCAAGGCGAACTCGCGAGGCTGGAACACCGCCTCGCGTTGCTCGCGGAAAGATTTGCTGGCCCCTACGCTGCCCTGGCTGCCTCCGGCTTGCGCGGAGAGCATTGACACCTCGCTTTGCTTGGCTGATTCGGTGATGGTGTAGGAGGGTTTGATCTTGGCCACCTGTCCGCAGAGCGCCGAGGCGATTTGAGCACTGGCATCGTCGCTCAAGGAAAGGAATATCCGGGTGCGGAGAGTCTGCAAAAGGGTGCGCCAGGCTTCTGAGCTGCCGAGCACCGATCGCAGCGAGGAGATGGATTGGGTGGCGACGATCGGGATGCAACGGCACTGCCGGGTGAGGGCGAAGGATTTCTCGTCGCCCGATGGATCGTCCTCACCGACCGATGCGAACGACTGGTATTCATCGCAGATGAACACGGCGGGCCGGAAGTATTTGCCCGGCGCTGCCTTCATCTGCGCCGGTCTCCGCAGGAGCGATTGAAGCCAGACGTTTTTGAGCATTACGCCGATCGCGCGGGCCAGCGCCGGGTTGGTGCCGGCGGGCATATTCAGGGCCAGCACCTTGCCCGACTCGATCAGCTCATCGAGGGGCGGCAAGCTCTGGCGCACTCTCGTTCCCAGTCCCGGCTGTTCGTCTTCCTGCGGACCCCCCTTGTCTCTCTGCGGTGTCGTTTCCGCCGTCTCCGGGGGCGGGGGTGGACAGAACACCCGGGCCACGTCCGGCAGGTCGAATATGGACAGGAAAACCGATATCCCCTCGACGATGCTCGACCGGATTTTGTTGTCGATCATCTGCCAGTCGTGTTGATACCAGCGATTGACGGCTTCGACCCGCTGCCGTATCTCTGAGGACCTTACGCTCTCGGTCCACTCGATCCGATAGTCGATTTGGAGTTCTTTGAGCTGGGATTCGAGCGACGGAGAGTGGTACGCGTGGCAAGTATTCTCCTGGGTGGGCGGTTGCCATTTCCAGCCGGAAAGGTGGTCCGCGTTGGCGAGGTAGTCGTCGAAAGATATAACAACCGTTCCATGTTGAAGCTCACGGACAAACGCCTCGGCCTGTTTGATCTTGGCCGCAAACAGTTCCTTGTCGATGGCGCAGTGGTAGACCTACTGCAAGGTAACCCATTGGCCTGGCAAGACCCGGTAGAGTTCGATGATCCAGCGGACCAGGTTGGTGTAAGCCTGCTGCCAGAAAGGCTCCTTGCCCTTGCCGAAGAGTTGATTCAAAAGTGAGGAAATGGTGTAGGCCAGCGAGTATGAATCGAGCCACTTTGTGGAGAGTGGATTCCACTGAAAGCTGCCCTCCATTCCCAGCTCGATGTAGTCTTCCTCACGGCCCGCATCGGCCAGGATTCTCCGGATGTCATGGCAGAAGTCGCCCTTGACCTCGAGCACCAGGCCAGCCGCCCGGCGCTGGGGATTGCCCGCCTGCCAGGACAAGATTTGCTGGGCGAACGGGTGCATGCAAGCCGAGGTCTTGCCGGAACCGACGGCTCCGAAGATGGCCACTCCGGTATAGAGTCCGCGCTCCGGGATAATGAGCCATGAGGGTTTGCTGATTTCGACGGGCTTCACCTGGTGGTGAACCTCCCCGACAACGATGCCCGGGCCGGCGTCTTTGTCGGGCGAAAGGGGCCAGGGGGGCAGCAACTTGAGGGCGGTCAGATTGCTGCCCACATTCTCGAACCAGACCCGCCAGATTGTGATGAGAAACAAGCCGCCGACTACGAGGGCGACGGCGGGCGCGGCGTAGTACCAGAGAACGATCCAGCCGTAGAAGTTGGGGGTGTTATAAAGCACCAAGTCGAGCACCGGATCCTCGCCGGGCATGGGGAAGGGCCGGTAGATGAAACCCCATGCAGAGCAGCACAGCCCGGCAAAGATCAGGATCGGATAGCGCCATTTCATGGGACTTGCCTCCGGCACGTCAGCGCCCGCTTGCGGGTCTTGCTTTCAGCCTTCCCGCAGGGATAATTGGGACGGGAGCGACCCCGAAAGGGGGGGGTGGACGGTGAAACACCGGCGGAAACACCCTCCCTCCCCGCTTGCCGATACAGCGGCAAAAAGGGGGGGTCGCTCCCGTCCTGCCCTTTTCCGCTGGATCGGGCGCGGGCTGGCCGGGCTATTACGGACAAGTAACGGCGTGGCAACGAGATAGGGACATGCGCGGTGGAAACACCCCATTGCAGAATCGGGAAACACCCTCCCCCTTGACTGAGTTTCCCGCTGGATCGGCACAGACATCGTGCACGGCGTGTTAAAAAGCAGTCCTGTATGGCACCGCTTATGGGGACTCCATTTCTACGGTTCATAGCTCCGCATCCAGCATCCTCAAACGACGTGAAACCCACGTCTCGTAGCCGTCGATAGAGGCCCCGGATGCTCCCTTCGATTGGGGAAGTTTTCTTAATTCGATCAATCGCAATGTGGCTCCCTGAAAACCGCCATACTTTGACAATCCTGCCCGATCTCCGCGTCGCATTACGTCCTCAATCTGTTGCATTTCAGCCTTCACCGCCGGGTCGTCCTGCGTCGGCCCTTCCGCTTTCTGCACGCCTTGCTCACTCGCTCCGTTGCTCCACCGCTTCAGCGTTATCTCGGACCGCCTCGTGGCGTTATGGTCCGCCCCAATTACGAGGACGCTGAAGTGGACCGCTCGACCTTTCTTCCGCAAGGCGCCCTTCCCGAGACTGTGCGGCAAGCGGCGGAACGGATGTTGTACGCCCGCCGCAACATCCTGGTTTCGGGAGGGACCGGATCGGGCAAGACCACGCTGCTGAATGCGCTCATTGAATTGCTTCCCGATGACGAGCGCATCGTCGCCATCGAGGACACCTTGGAACTTCGCATCGAGCACTCCAATTGCGTCCGCTTCGAGGCTCGCGGACTGGCAACAGGAGCCGTGACGATCCGGGACCTGGTGCGCCACGCCTTGCGCCACCGCCCGGATCACATCGTGGTGGGCGAGGTGCGCGGTGGGGAGGCTGCTGACCTGCTCCAGGCCCTCAACACCGGACACGGCGGCTCGCTCACCACCGTGCACGCCAACAACGCCGAGAGCGCCTTGTCGCGGCTCGCCAGTTGCGCCATGCAGGGCGGCGGAGGGCTGCCCTGGGAGGTTACCTGCCGGGGCGTGGTGGACGGCATTGCGATGGTGATTCACATGACCCGGCGCGAGGGACGGCGGTTTGTGGAGGAAGCCTTGCGCGTCAAAGGTTACGACGCGCAACGGAACCGCCGGCTCATCGAGCCGATCGGGGGGGGGGCGATGAAGGATGAAGAAAAAATCATACAGGTGAAAACCTTCAAGGACTTCAAGCGAGAACTCGGCCGGGACGGTGACGAGGAGAGTAGGGAGAGAACGATGAGCCTTGACGCAGAAGCGCCGGATGCCCCGATCACGGTGAAGGACGCAGCCCGATTCTTGGGTGTCAGCCCCTCGCTGGTGTATGCTTACGTGGAGCGAAAGCAGATTCCCCATTACCGCATGATGGGCCGCTCGATCCGCTTCCGACTGTCGGAACTGGTCGAGTGGCGACAACAATTTCATGTGAATGGAGGAATCGATGAACAACAAGATAGGTAGACCCAGAAATACATCGGGTAGCCTCTACCGCCGGCGCGATTCACGCCTCTGGTGGATGAGCTACCGGGACCACGACGGAAAGTTCAGACAGGAGTCAACCGGTGAGAGGGAAAGAGGGGAAGCCGAGAAGGTGCTGCGCAAGCAGCCGGGCGTCTTTCACGGCTTTCTACCAACTCCTTCCTTTCATTGCCCTTACACGGTTTTGGGGCGTTTGCTTTCGCTCGCAACGCCTACCGTTAACCCGCTTGATGGGCGAGTTTTCTGACGGTTTCTTGACGGTAGTTGCTGTCACGGGCATGCGCTACTGGCTGCGCAGCACGTTGTTGCAGTAATGTTTTTCGAACTGCAATAGCCCGGCTCGTCGTAAGGACGCACTTTGTCGAACCGGGGGACCTACTTTCCCTAACCACTGCCAGAACCTTGAGTCCGGCCTGCGCATTGGGCGGCGAATAAAGGGCGCGCAACTGCAACCTGTCGGTCACTGTCATGTCGGTCCTCCTGACGAATTCGAACTTAGGGACTTTATCATACTCGACCCGCCCCGATCCCCGCCGATGCTAGCGTGTCCGCTTACGCCGATTCATGCACCCATGCCACTTGATGATGCAGAGTAGCTCTGCACGTGAGCGTCTATGAACCATCGACCTACGATCAACTTATGAGCCACTCCGTCCGCAGCCATCTTCGCCTTGAGATTGATGCCTACGACGATACTATCCGCAAGTTCATCCCCGGTTACGAAGAAGGATTGGCTAGGGCCGCCAACGAAATCGCCGCTGCCTGCCCAACTCTGGTGCTTGACCTCGGCGCGGGAACGGGCGCCTTGGCCGAAGCGATGCTGGAACATGAACGCGTCGGTTCCGTTGAAGCTATCGACATCGATCCGGAGATGCTGGCCCAGGCGCGCATCCGGCTCAAGCGATTTGGAACCCGCGTGCGTTGCCGTCGGCGTTCGTTCGATGCTCCGCTCCCAGAATGTGATGCCGTGGCCGCTTCCCTGGCCCTGCATCACGTTCCCACCCTGGAACGCAAGCTCACTCTATATGAACGCATTTACCGGGCGCTCCGCCCCGGCGGCGTATTCGTGAACGCCGACGTGGTCATCAGCGCACACCCGGTGGCGCGCGAGCGGTCCTACCGTCTATGGGCCGCCCACCTGGTTGCGTGCGGCATCGACGAACAGCGCGCCTATGAGCACTTCGCCGAGTGGTCGGCGGAGGACACCTACTTTGCACTCGACGACGAACTGGCTGCCATGCGCGAAGCTGAATTTCATGCTGAATGTATCTGGCGGGATTGCCCAAACACCCTTCTGGTAGGACGCAAGAAGTGAGCCTCGGCCTACGGCAATCCTTCCGAGGCCGTCGGTTCGGAGCTATATGGGGTCAATCCTCCATTGGTTAGAAATTGCACGTTAAGGAGTGCCGCTGGCATCAATCCCGCCCCGGCATTGCGGTCCTGCTGTGAATAAACTATAGTTTGCGGACATCCCGTTAGCGCATGCCTAAACCTCTGAAAACACCGCGTGTTTCTCCCCCTGATCGCAAGGGGGTTTTTGGACAGAGGGGGGAAGCGCGGCGCGTAGGGCTCTACGCTCGAGTCTCCACCCGCGACCAGAAGACACTGCCCCTGCAGCTCTCTGCAATGCGGGACTATGCAAAGAGGAGGCGTTGGGCCGTTGCCGTCGAGGTTCAAGACGTTGGGTCTGGGGCCACGACACGCCCCCAGCGGGAGAAGCTCATCAAGGCGGCCCGACGGCGAGAGATCGATCTCGTCCTGGTCTGGCAGCTCGATCGCTGGGGGCGGTCGTCGCTGCGGATGCCGGTGCCCGGGCGGAGGAAGCAGAGATGACCCGGTTGCGATTCGGACCTGGCCTGCTGGTCACCGCGGCGTTTATCGGTCCCGGAACCCTCGTCACCGCCAGCCGCGCCGGGGCGGGCTACGGCGTGACGCTCCTGTGGGCCGTCCTGTTCTCGGTGGCAGCCACCGGCATCCTCCAGGACATGGCGGCCCGCGTGGGCCTCGCCGGCCGGCGCGGGCTCGCGGAAGCCATCCGTGACAGCCTCGCCAACCGGTGGATCCGGGTGGGGGCGCTCGGCCTCATCACGGGGACGATCCTGGTGGGTACCGCCGCGTTTCAGACCGGTAACCTGATCGGGGCGGAACCGGAACGGATTTTCTTTCCAGCCGACTCCTTCATGCTTCCTCCCAATTCAGTCCGCCCATTCTCCCACGTCCCCAGAAAGACAAGAACCACAGAGAAACAAGCCCAGGGTAGCAAGCAGAAGCGTGTAATGGTATACGGTAGCTTCTGCTAGGGGTCGTGAGTACAAAGAGTTCACGAGTCCCTCCGAGGTGGGGTGGGTTGCCGACTTCGCAGAAGGCCCGGAGAGCGCAATCAAAGGCCCTTCCCGGGCCACCCCGCGGTGGTTCGCCACATCAAACCGCGGATCATTGCGCAGTACGATGGCAACCGCGAAAACCAGCGATCTATCCCGGGACGTCCGCCGCCATCATCGGTGCGCTAAAGCGTGGCCGTGATCGCGACCATTCATGGTTCGTCGTGTCGGTCCTTTTGCCGCAGGAGTTGGTCCACGTCTACCACCTTTCCGCCCCGGCGAACCTCGGGCAACGACTCGCGCCCTGTTGCTTGTTCAAGATCCTCCATATCGAGCCGCTGAAGCTCGCCCTTGAGATGAAAGGTCTCACGCTCGGCCTTGATCGCCCTCTGCAGCGCAGGCGCTTTCGGCGTCAGTTCCCGCCGTAACTTGAAGGCGACCTTGGACAGGCCGGTGTGAGCCTCGGCTACCGTTCTGAGCAGATACTGGCGTTCGTCTTCGGTCATGTTCGTCAGAATTGTACAAAACTGAGACACTACCACCAATTGACTTGCGGCGCATCGACATCCACCCTACTCTAATCTTTCGATCCGGGGCCAACTCTTGGCATGGAGGAGTGAATTGCATACTGAAAACTCCCCGTTCGAATGGGAGGAACTATGAGAACCGCTCCTTCCAGAGCTTCCGCTTCTTCTCGATGGCGTTACTGGAAGACGCCGGTGCTGTTCGGCATCGGATTCTGTGTCCTGCAACTCCTGGTCGCCCTAGCCCGATTCGGCTCCATGGATTCTTGGAATCCAGCGGAATTGCTGTTTGCGATTCCGGCCATACTGTCCGGACTGATCCTGTTCTTTCTGGGCGGCTTGCTGATCGGGTTGCTGGCGCAACGCCTCTTGAGAGGCGTTGTCGGGTCCTGGCGCAGAGGGTTATGGGTCGCCATCGCGGTGGCTACTCCGCTTGCCGTACTGTTGAGCCTTGTCGGCGGATTGCTCGGCCCCCATATGGTGGTTATAGGTGCTCTCGTTCCGTACCTGCTCCTGGTCGGAATCCCGCTGTTGATCCGGCAATTCGTGCAGCGTCTCCGCAGTCCGCCTAGACCGGAGGAGTGATTAGCGCCCGTGCCCGGATTGACGGCTGCGTCCATCAGCGAAAATCCGTTGCACAAAGAAACGATTACGCAACAATCCAGCGCCGGACGTGTTTTCAAGGGATTAGGCGTTGCGAAACGGGGTCACCTCGCGAAACGGAAAGAATCGTACGCCAAGAGCCATCCGAATGGCCGCTCGTGGCTAACAACGGCCCTTTCCCCCCGCATTATCTTGCTCTGTCCAGTTGAGGCATACCCTAGTCTAACGTCAAACACGTTGCGAAGGTCGCGTTTGGGCTGGCCTTTATCGGACGGCACCAGATAGGTCCTCTCCGTCAAGGGTGGAGGTCGCCGCCGGCGATCCAGGCCGGCAGGCGTGAGCCTGTGCCGGAAATCGGGCCTTTCCGTGCACAATCAATTCTGGCCGGGCCGTGTTTTTTAGCCTTGCGGGTTTCGAGGTAGGCAACGGTTTTCATGGCCGTGTTCAAGAAAAGGCAAAAAGCGGCCTTATTGCGACAGATAACGACTGCTGAAACCAGACTATTTAATAGCCGATTATTGTCGATAGTGACGTTCGTTTTTATCGACATCCGGCCATTGTCAAGGGCGGAGAAAAACTAGGCCAGAGGGGCGGAGGAAAAATAGATCACTCCCGGTGAGGGAAGGGGTTGATTTGCTGGATCGGGCTGGGGTGGCTGGAGCGGAGGCCTGCGCCTCCGTTCAGGCGGCGCGGTTAGGCCGGAGCGGAAGCCACCCCAGCCCGATCGTGGCGACGTGTGGGGAGGGTTAGGGTGGAATCGTTATCGGCTGGCAGGCTTCGCTGACCGCTTTCGTTTGCTCTCTTTCAGCCGGTAGCTTTCCCCGTTCATCTCCAGGATGTGGACGTGATGGGTGAGCCGGTCCAACAGGGCACCGGTGAGGCGCTCCGAGCCCAGCACCTCGGTCCATTCGTGGAAGGGCAGGTTGCTGGTGACTAGGGTGGCGCCGCGCTCGTAACGGAGACTGAAGATCTCGAACAGCATCTCGGCCCCCGTTTTCGACAGCGGGACAAACCCCAGTTCATCGATGATCAGCAGTTCGTAACTGGCCAGCAGTTTCTGTAAGCGCAGCAGCCGTTTCTCGTCCTTGGCCTCCATCAGTTCATGCACCAGCGCCGCCGCGGTGGTGAACCGCACCCGGTAGCCCTTCTGACAGGCCGCCAGTCCCAGCGCCAGGGCGATGTGCGTCTTGCCTGTGCCCGAGTTTCCCAAGGCCAGCACGTTCTCCTTGCGGTCGATGAACTCACTGCGGGCCAGCTCCAGAACCAGCGCTTTGTTCAGCGACGGAATCGCCAGAAAGTCGAAACTGTCCAGGCTCTTCACGACCCGGAACCGCGCCTGCTGAATGCGCCGCTCCGTCGCCCGCCGCTCCCGGTCCAGCAGTTCTTGCTCCGACAACCGCAGCAAGTAGCGGGGATAGTCCACCCCTTCGGCGGCGCACTGCTGCGCCACCTTGTCGTACTCGCGCAGGAAGGTCGGCAGTCTTAGCGCCTTCAGGTGATGCCCCACAAAACTTGAGGAGTCTCCATCAGAGGACTCCTTCCTGCACGGGAGTCAGTAGCGCCAGGTAGTCGGCGGCCGCCGTGGTGGCCACCTGTGCCATCGGCAGGTACGGATAGTTCTGCAGATCCAGCCGCGGCGGCCGTTGCTCGATCCGGCACAGTAAAAGATGTTTCACCGCATCGAAGGAGATCGCTCTCAGCCGCAGTGCATCTTCCACCGCTTTGGTGACCTCCGCCATCGAGAAGGTCTCCAGCAGCCGCAGCACCTGCACGTACTCCCGTTTACCTCGTTTCGACAGCCGTGCTTCCAGCAGTCGGCGCAGTTCGGTGAACTCTTCCGGCAACTCCCAGCCCACCAGCGGCGCCGCCTGATCGAGCGCATTCGTCTTCTGCTCCAGCAGCGCCAGATAGTGCAGCGGGTCGAAAATCATGTCCTCCCGCTCATAGCTTCTGGAGTGCCGCGCAATCACTTCCGCGCCGCACGAGATCACCACCTCGTGGACGTAGCCTTTGACCAGAACCTCGCGGTGCCCCCAGCACACCGGTGCCGAATAATCGTTGCCGCGATACCGCACCAGAGAGAGAGAACTCACTCGCCCTGTTCGTTTGTCGCAGGCTTCGTACGGCGTCGCTGGCAGCGGCAACAGCGCTGTCCGGTCCTTCTCGAACCGCTCTCCGATGGTCTGCTCGTGCCCTCGCAACCGCTGCTGGCGCCTCTTCCGGCACTGTTCCCGCAAGTGTGTGTTCAGCTCTTCCCAGCTCGCGCACCGCGGCACCGGCACCAGGAAGTTCCGTCGTGCATATCCGACCAGTCCCTCCACCTTCCCCTTGTCGTTTCCCTTGCTGGGCCTCCCAAACCGCTCCTGGAACAGGTAGTGGCTCTGCAACTCAGAAAACGCCTGCGTCTTCTTCCGCGTCCCGTCTCCCAGGATCCGCACCACCGCCAGCTTCGTGTTGTCGTACAGAATGGTCCGCGGCACTCCGCCGAAGTATGCAAACGCCTGATTGTGCCCCTCCAGAAACGCTTCCGTCGTTTCGGCCGGGAATGCCATCACGAAACAGTCGTCCGACTGCGGCAGATCGATCACCAGATAGTGTGCCTTCTGCTCCTCTCCGCCGATCACCACCAACGCTTCCCCGAAGTCTGCCTGGGCGTCTCCCGCAGGGTGCACCAGCGGTACGAACATCTCCCTTTGGCTCAGCCTCCGCAGACGCACGTAATCCTTCACGATGGTGTACCCACCACCAAAGCCCTGCTCCTCTCGCAATCGTTGATGGATTCTTTTTGCTGTGTGGCGCTGTTTCCGGGGCCGTCTCCGATCTTCCTCCAAGATCGCCTCAATCACTCCCACCCACGGATCCAGCTTCGGCCGCTTGGCCGGCTGCTGCCGCCGGTAGCCCGGCGGCGCCGAATACCGCAACATCTTCCGAACGGTTTCCCGCGCCAGCCCATACTCCCGGGCTACCTGCCGTTCGCTCTTCCCCTCAACATCAACCTCTCGCCGAACGCGTGCATATAGCTCCACTGTGTACATCCCTCCGGTATCCCACGAAACGCTCCTCCTGGGACCGTTTCCTGAGACAGATTTCCGGCGGTCTGTTTTTGCTCCGCCAGGGTCCGCCGCTCTCGCGGCGTTCCTGGCCTAGTTTCTCTCCGGCGCGTACATCCACTGCTTCTCCCTGGTTGGTTGGCTCCATCGCCGCTCCTCTCGGGCCTTCCTCAGGCCCTCTGTTTTACCAACCAGACCCATCCTTCCTCAAATGTGCGAAAAATAGCGTACGTTATCTGTCCCGTTGGTGCCGCCGAGTCTAATCTTGTTTGCACCGCGAGCAATTCATGATGGCAAGCCGGATTGTGGCGCCTTCCGGCAGAGTTCCGTAGGGTGCCCGACACCGACACCCTGCCGCCATTGGACACCGGCATTCGCGTCGTTGGTTTCGTGCTTCGGGAATCGTTTTGACGTATACTGGTCCCTGTAACAAGGTCAACTTTGGGGAGGGGAATCCGATGAAAGAACTCGTGACCGGGCTCACCGCAGCGCTTATCCTATTGGTATTGGCCGCAGGCTACGCCGCACCCGAGGAGGAAACCTTTACGGGTGAGATTATGGATAGCCAGTGCGTGATTCTGAGAGGCCATGAATTGATGATCTTTAAGGGCGAGGATCTGGCGCAATGCACGCATCGGTGCGTGCAGATCGGCGGCAAATATGCCCTGTTCGATGCCGCCGCGAAGAAGGGTTACCAGCTCGACGATCAGAAAAAGGCCCAGGGCTTCGCGGGAGCGAAGGTGGAAGTCACCGGGACATATGATGCCAGCACCAAGACGATCAAGGTTGCCGATATTAGGCCGGCTTCATAATCGTGAGGTGGTTGGTCGTTTGGTCGCACGAGTGTGCTACTCCGCGCGCAGCGACTTTACCTTTTCGGCTCCTGTTTCGCGGAAGCGTGTTTCGAGCGGAATCACGGCAGTTTCGGGAGGGTTTCTTACCCCTACGAGTATTTTGCCTTGCCAGATTTCCACGTCAGACACGGGAGTCTGGAAGTTCGGCAGGCGGGTGCCAGCGAGAAGAGTGAGTAACGTGGCCAGGATTGCACCGAGCATCATCAATTCGTAGATGATGACACCATTGGTCCACACCGGCACGATGGGCATGCCACCGGTGTTTAACGGGTACGATCTCTGCGCGAATGACGTGAGCAGGTAGCCGAATCCGCCCCCGAGAATTCCTCCCAGGGCGGCTAGCCCGTACAGCGGGGTCTTCTGGTGTTCGCCTGCGAGGTGGTGAAGGGTCAATGGTTCGGAACAGACCACGACAATTTGGCGAGCGTCGAACCCCAGTTCGGAACTCGCGTTGCGAAGCGTAGTGACGCCGCGCTGGGCCGATTCGGCGTCCAGATAAAGCGCGTAAACGGCTTTCATCACAGAGTCTCCGGCACTGCCGGCGTAACGTCTCGCATGCTGCTTTCGGTATGGTGGCCGCTGACCATGGCCGCTGATGACGCCCGCCGCGCCGCAGGCGGCAGGTCGCCCTTCAATTCCCACATCGAGATGACCGGCACAAATTTTGCGAATAGGAGATACAGCAGTGTCATCAAGCCGAATCCCGAAATCATCAACGTGATTTCCACCCACGTGGGACGGTAGCTGCCCCAGGAGTAAGGCAGAAATTTATTCTCCAGCGATGGCACGATGATCAGGAATCGCTCGAGCCACATACCGACGACGATTGTGGCCGAAGCGATCACCGTGCCGGTAACGGTGCGCAGCCGCTTGATAGCAAGAATGGGCACGGGAAGAACGAAGTTGAAAACCACCATGATCCAGAAAAGCGGGGCGAACTGTTGCCGGATCGTCACCCAGAAGACGGCCATCTCCGAGGGGATGTTGCCGTACCACGTCGTCAGGCGCTCGGAAAACATAAAGTAGAACCAGAGCAGGCTGAACGTCAACAGTAGTTTGCCAAGGTGATCGAAATATATCGGCCGTAAATATTCCTCAAGATGCAGAAATGTCCGCAGTAGAGCCATAACTAGAATCAGTGCCGCGATCCCGCTGAAGATTGCGCCACAGACAAAGTACGGCGCAAAGATGGTTGAGTGCCACATCGGAACAAGGGTCATGGCGAAGTCCCACGACACAATCGTGTGGACCGAGACCGCGATCGGAATGATCACGATGGCCATGATATGCATTGCCGTTTCCAGCCAATGCCACTGCCGCGGCGTCCCCTCCCAGCCCAGCGACAACGCACCGTACACGTTTTTTCTCCACCCCGTGGACGAGTCGCGGATCGCAGCCAAGTCGGGGATCATCGGCAAAAACAGAAAGCTGATGCTGCCGATGAGGTACGTAGAGATGGCAAAGAAATCCCATACCAGAGGCGAACGAAAATTGGGCCAGAGCTGCCGCTGGTTCGGGAAAGGAAGCAGCCAATAGAAGAGCCACGGTCGGCCGAGGTGGCAGATTGGAATGATCGCGCCGATGAAAAGTGCGAAGACGGTGATGGCCTCGGCGCAGCGCGTGACCGGGCGGCGCCACGTCGCGTTGGCCAAGCGCAGGATGGCCGAAATCAAGGTGCCGGCGTGGCTGATGCCGATCCAGAAAACGAAGTTGGTGATGCCGAAGCCCCAAAATACGGGGGAATTAATACCCCAGACGCCGATGCCGAAATAGACTTGATAGGCGAAGGCCGCGGCGCCCGCCAGAACCAGCGCTCCCGAGAAGGCTACTCCGAACCAGTACAATGCCCTGGTGTGGAAGATCGGTCCCAGCAGATCGTTGTGAATCTGTTGCGGTGTCTTCTGCATTTTTCTAGGAGCCTTTTTCCAGATAGCTCACATTGGGCCGGGTGCCCAGTTCGCCGAGCAGCTTCGTGGCGCGGTTGGACTTTGCCAGCCGCGAGACCTCGCTGTTGGGGTCATTCAAATCGCCAAAAACCAGTGCGCGCGGCGCGCAAGACTGCACGCAGGCCGGATTGAACTCACCGTCCTCCAACGGGCGCTGCTCGGCCTTGGCCTGAATTTCCGCCGATCGGATGCGTTGCACACAGAATGTGCACTTTTCCATCACGCCGACTTCGCGAACTGAGACATCGGGATTCAACTGCAGATGCAAAGGTTTCTGCCACACCGGGTTGAAAAAATTGAAGAAACGCACGTTGTAAGGGCAGGCGTTGGCGCAGAAACGCGTGCCGATGCAGCGGTTGTACACTTGCGCGTTCAGGCCGTCCGATGTGTGATAGGTGGCAAACGTCGGACAGACTGGCTCGCAGGGCGCGTTGTCGCAATGCTGGCAAAGCACGGGCTGAAACCGCACGCGAACGTCGGGGAAATTTCCCTCCCAGTAGCGTTCGATGCGTATCCAGTGCATAGCGCGTCCTCGCGCGGCCTGGTCATCGCCCACAGTGGGGATGTTATTTTCCGCGTGGCACGCGACGACGCAGGCTTCGCAGCCTGTGCAGCGGTCGAGATCGGCAACCATGGCCCATTTGTGTGGCATATGCCCGCGCTCCTCTGAAACGCGATAACGCGTTTACCAACCGCCCGGGATGGCGTGTTCTACCGCGATTGTTCTGGCGGATGCGGAAAGCCGCTCATGCCCCCAGAAAAAAGAATGAGTTTGTTCTTTTCTGCGTCGCCGACGCGCGCCAACTTCACACGCGTCGCGGCCCACGCCAGCGCTCCGGTTTCAGGCTCGGTAACCGGAGCGAGAATGGACAGCGGGTTGGAGCCACGCCCGGTTGCGTAGCGCCCAAACTGTTCATGCCCCTGCCCGATCGGCATGGCCACTACGTCCGGCGCAATACCGGGCGAAATCACTACCGGCGCTCGAAGGTTGCCGTGTCGTGACGCAATTTCGACCACGTCGCCGGTGACAACCTTGAAGCGCTCCGCCGTGCTGGGATGAAGTTCGACCCAGCTCGACCACATGGCAGTGGTGAGCACGTCGGGCAATTCCTGTAACCAGGGCAGGTGCGCCAGGGAGCCGTCGCGAAACGCCTGCGAAGCATACGGGAGAAAATGAAATGGGAAGTCGGTGGCTGCGCCGTCGAATTCGGGTTGAACGCGAGTCGCGCGAGGCCGTGCAGCCGGGGCCTGGCTCGACCGGGAATTTACTGGAGAAGCAGGTGCGCCCCACCAGCCGCCCTGTTCCTGCACGCTGTTCCAGAATTCGTCGTCGGAGGCGTCGGGACCGGAACGCGGACGCAGCGGCACAATCGCGGAGCGCAGCATTTCGTCAAAGGTTTTCCAAGGCAGCGCCGCAGCTACCGGGCCGCCCAGTCGCCCGACGACGTCGAGGATGACGTCCGGCATAGCGCGCGTGTTATGCAACGGCTGAACGGCCGGCGGAGCGAGGCTCACCACCGGACGGGCTGCGCCCGATTCGGGGACATCGTCAAGCCACGACTCCAGCGGCGAGTGGTCGGGCAGGATCAAGTCGGAGAGCACGCTCGTTTCGTCGAGGAAGCTGCCAAAGCTAACCACGAAGGGAACCTTGAGAATTGCCTCGCGGACCCGCATGCCGGGCGGAGCGGAGAAAACGGGGTTCGTATCATAAAGCATCAGGACCGTGGGCGCTTGCGGTTCAGCGCGAAGGATGGACTGGGTCAGACCTTGCAAAGTAGAAAAGCTCCCCTGCACGGGCGAAGCATTCCGCGTGACTCCCGAAGAAGGTGCGGACAGGAAGCTAACGAGCGCCGGCCCGCCCTGCGTAGCGTCCACGAGCGATTCCAGAGCATTGACTGCCAGGGCAGTGAACATTGAGTTGGTGTGAGCCAGAGGCGCGCCGCCGACAATGGCCGCGGCGCGACCACGCCCTGTGAGTTCGTGGGCCAGGCGAGTGATGGTCACGGCGTTGACGCCGGTTCTTCGTTCCACCGCGTCCGGAGAATAATCGGGCAAACCTTCGGACCATCCGGCGACCAGCGACGCTGCGCGCGAGCTAGCGTCGCCAGTGTAAAACTTGTCGCGCAGAATTACGTGCGCGATCCCCAGGGCCAGGACGCCTTCCATCCCCGGCCGGCAGGGAATCCATTCATCGGCATTCGCGCCGGTCTGGGACATGCGCGGTTCCACCTGGACGAACTTGCCGCGGCGTCCCGGACGACCCTGGCGCATCTCGCCGTAGCCGATGGACTGCGAGACCGGTGAGTTCCATATTCCCAGGAAGTCGGCGCCGAACGAGATCAGGTAGTCAGCGCCCGAGAGATTGAGCGTCGGCAGTGCGGCGCGGCCGAAACTGAGAAGGTTGGCCTGTCGCAATACGGCGTCGTCCAGCGCCTCATAGCTTAGCGGTGGCGGTGCGCCGAAGGCCTTCAGGAAGCGGTCGAGCAGTTCGCGGCGCTGGCCGCGCAGAGAACGCGTCAAAAAAGCAAGCGAGGCCGATTCGCCCACAGGCTGCAGTTCCGCAAGACTCGCCGTTAATTCCCCGAGCGCGTCGCCCCAGCCGATTTCCTGGAACTCTCCGGAACCGCGGGCCCCATTTCGCCGCAGGGGGTTTCTCAACCGGTCGGGATGGTAAACTACTTGCAGTCCCGCTTGGCCGCGCGCGCAAAGCTTGCCGGCATTGACGGGATGGTTGGGATTGCCTTCGAGCTTCTTTGCCAGCCCCATCTTGATGATGCCGTGTTGCCCGTTGCGAACGACTTCCGCTTCGCCTTCCATCACGCGGACCAGTAAGCCGCAGCCGGCCGCGCAGAGCGTGCAGATACTTGGCTTCCATGTTGCGACGCCGGGAACGAGATCTTCGTCCGGGATAAAGCGGATGAGACGGTAATCCGGATTACCACAGGCTTCAAGTGTCGCCATGGCCCCGGTGATCGCCGAGATTTTCAGAAAGTTACGACGTTCCATAAAAACTCGCAACCCGCTCGCAGCCTACAGCAGAACCGCAACTCAAAAATGGCATGTTGTGCAATCGACCGACGCATTGCCCTGCTGATGACAAGTAATGCAATAGCCCATATCCATGTTGACGACACGCTGCGCGGTAGTCTGCCCAGTCATGTCACCGTGGCACGCGGAGCACAAAACCTCGGAGCGGATGTGGGGAGCGTGGTTGAAACGGACATTCGCCGAGGAGCTGTAGTCATAAACGCGCTCCCAGGGAATTTCTTCGCCGCGTTCCAGGTACGCGGCCATCTTCTTGATTTCGGGCTTCTCAGTAGCGATCACCTGGTGGCAACTCATGCAGAACTTGACGCCCGAGATCCCGGCCTGCGGCCCTTCAGCGGCCGCAGTATGACAGCTGTCGCATTGCAGTCCTTTGGCGAGATGAACCTTGTGTGTATGGGCAATCGGCTGCACCGGTGTGCGCCGCCAATTGAGGAAATCGCGCACGGCAGCTGCAGCGGTGGGGTGAGCGGGTGTAAAAATATCGGGATGGTCATCCGTCGACGCCCTATTTGCGCCAGTCAACCACAAGCCAGTCAACCACAAGGTTGAGGCACTCATCAGGGCGATGACCAGCAGGATGACCAGCAGATTGCGTTGACGTCTTATTCGCAATAGAATTTTCCCTTACGTGACCAAGACATACGATCCGGAATTTCCATTTTGACTTCCCGGCCGACTACTAATGTACACCCAATCCCGTCAGTATGCGATGCTCCAGCCAGATTTGTGAGTGCAGAGCCTTTCCGACGGCCGCGGCAAAATCTCAACGCCAAAAACTGACGCTTCTCCCACCCATTCCTCAAACACTCTTTCTTCTCCATTCTCGCTCAGCACCGAAATCTGTTTCGGTCTACGGCTCGCCTATCCTGCTGGTGATGGGAGCGCCGCAATCTTTCGCAGCATGCCCCCAAACAGCCGCCGCGTGAGGTGACTCTCCGCCAGCAGCAGCGAGTAATATCGGGCGTGCTTGATCAGCCGTCCACCCGTTTTCACCAGCCGCTGCTGCAAGCTCGTCAGCGACCAGTTCTCGATTCTCTTCGGCAGCACCAGCCGCCGCCACAGGTTCCCCAGGTTGTAGGCCAACACGCTCAGCCAGATCGTACCTCATTGGACCGGAAATGATGGCAGCTCAGCCGCGTCATCTTCACCGCCTGCTTGCCTTCTTTGATCCATTGCTCCGCCGTGCCTCGCTTGTTGTAGAACCGCACCACAGCCCGACTGTCCGTCCCCAGGTTGGTCAAGATGAATCCGACGCAGGGGAACAACTCCCCAAGGTGAAACTCCACCTTCGCCACCACCCGTCGCGCCGTCTTCCAACTCGCCGCTTGGTAGAGAAAGCCCTTGTACCGGACCACAGGTTTATGACTGGGCCTTCCTATCGGCCGCGTCAGCAACTCGTTGATGTCCCTCTCCAGATTGCCGTTGGCCGGGATGCGTGACGTGACCGGGTATTTTTGTACCAGCGGGAGTGATAGAGAATTCACTCTGGAGGGACGCTGGTATGCCGGTGAAGAGGTACAAGCCGGAACAGATCGTGACGTTGCTGCGTCAGATTGAAGTAGGAATTGCGAACGGAAAGCCCACCCCGCAAGCCTGCAAGGAAGCTGAGATCGTAGCCCTCGGGGATGTGCGGCACGCGCTCTGGCTGAAACAGCCTCCGCTCATGGACTATCTTGGTCCAACCTTGATCTTTCAGTTGTGCGGAAATCCTTCCTTTCTGTCACATCGCGGCATCGCACCCTTTTTTCCTTGGCGGCAACGTTCGCCGTCTTGTTGCATCGAAGTAGGATGATGGAGACTTTCACATTTCGCATTCCAGGAGAGTGGGTAGATCGATTGGATTCGGGCCAGGTACGCGCTTGGCTCGCTGATTTTTTGCGCCGGCCTAGCGAACTTCCTCCTGACCCTGGTCCGGGTGATGCGCGTGTCTCGCTGTCTCTGCCTCGCCGAGCGGTCCGTGTTTTGGCCGCGATGCTTGAGGTACCGGTGAGTGTTGCCCTGAGGCGGCTTGTAGCGGTGCATGAGACGGCTCTGCTTGCAACGGCTGTCGTACCTCCACGTGTATTCAACGGGCAATTCAGCACCTCAACCGCATCGCAAACGACAACTCATGCCCATCCGGGCTAGAACCACTATTTCCGAGTTCTCCTCCGGCAAGAAGATGAATTGTGGTGAATTTGATATCCACCACACGGTAGTGCCACCGGGCTCCTCTTCACTTCACCTTGAATTCAACCTGTGCCATAAACGCTCCGGCCCTTCGTCAAGTTGGCGTGCTGGCGAGCGGCCGATCTCAAGATATTCGACCATGGGTGTCAAGGGCGGAGAAAAACTAGGCCAGAGGGGCGGAGGAAAAATAGATCACTCCCGGTGAGGGAAGGGGTTGATTTGCTGGATCGGGCTGGGGTGGCTGGAGCGGAGGCCTGCGCCTCCGTTCAGGCGGCGCGGTTAGGCCGGAGCGGAAGCCACCCCAGCCCGATCGTGGCGACGTGTGGGGAGGGTTAGGGTGGAATCGTTATCGGCTGGCAGGCTTCGCTGACCGCTTTCGTTTGCTCTCTTTCAGCCGGTAGCTTTCCCCGTTCATCTCCAGGATGTGGACGTGATGGGTGAGCCGGTCCAACAGGGCACCGGTGAGGCGCTCCGAGCCCAGCACCTCGGTCCATTCGTGGAAGGGCAGGTTGCTGGTGACTAGGGTGGCGCCGCGCTCGTAACGGAGACTGAAGATCTCGAACAGCATCTCGGCCCCCGTTTTCGACAGCGGGACAAACCCCAGTTCATCGATGATCAGCAGTTCGTAACTGGCCAGCAGTTTCTGTGAGCGCAGCAGCCGTTTCTCGTCCTTGGCCTCCATCAGTTCATGCACCAGCGCCGCCGCGGTGGTGAACCGCACCCGGTAGCCCTTCTGACAGGCCGCCAGTCCCAGCGCCAGGGCGATGTGCGTCTTGCCTGTGCCCGAGTTTCCCAAGGCCAGCACGTTCTCCTTGCGGTCGATGAACTCACTGCGGGCCAGCTCCAGAACCAGCGCTTTGTTCAGCGACGGAATCGCCAGAAAGTCGAAACTGTCCAGGCTCTTCACGACCCGGAACCGCGCCTGCTGAATGCGCCGCTCCGTCGCCCGCCGCTCCCGGTCCAGCAGTTCTTGCTCCGACAACCGCAGCAAGTAGCGGGGATAGTCCACCCCTTCGGCGGCGCACTGCTGCGCCACCTTGTCGTACTCGCGCAGGAAGGTCGGCAGTCTTAGCGCCTTCAGGTGATGCTCCAGCAAAACTTGAGGAGTCTCCATCAGAGGACTCCTTCCTGCACGGGAGTCAGTAGCGCCAGGTAGTCGGCGGCCGCCGTGGTGGCCACCTGTGCCATCGGCAGGTACGGATAGTTCTGCAGATCCAGCCGCGGCGGCCGTTGCTCGATCCGGCACAGTAAAAGATGTTTCACCGCATCGAAGGAGATCGCTCTCAGCCGCAGTGCATCTTCCACCGCTTTGGTGACCTCCGCCATCGAGAAGGTCTCCAGCAGCCGCAGCACCTGCACGTACTCCCGTTTACCTCGTTTCGACAGCCGTGCTTCCAGCAGTCGGCGCAGTTCGGTGAACTCTTCCGGCAACTCCCAGCCCACCAGCGGCGCCGCCTGATCGAGCGCATTCGTCTTCTGCTCCAGCAGCGCCAGATAGTGCAGCGGGTCGAAAATCATGTCCTCCCGCTCATAGCTTCTGGAGTGCCGCGCAATCACTTCCGCGCCGCACGAGATCACCACCTCGTGGACGTAGCCTTTGACCAGAACCTCGCGGTGCCCCCAGCACACCGGTGCCGAATAATCGTTGCCGCGATACCGCACCAGAGAGAGAGAACTCACTCGCCCTGTTCGTTTGTCGCAGGCTTCGTACGGCGTCGCTGGCAGCGGCAACAGCGCTGTCCGGTCCTTCTCGAACCGCTCTCCGATGGTCTGCTCGTGCCCTCGCAACCGCTGCTGGCGCCTCTTCCGGCACTGTTCCCGCAAGTGTGTGTTCAGCTCTTCCCAGCTCGCGCACCGCGGCACCGGCACCAGGAAGTTCCGTCGTGCATATCCGACCAGTCCCTCCACCTTCCCCTTGTCGTTTCCCTTGCTGGGCCTCCCAAACCGCTCCTGGAACAGGTAGTGGCTCTGCAACTCAGAAAACGCCTGCGTCTTCTTCCGCGTCCCGTCTCCCAGGATCCGCACCACCGCCAGCTTCGTGTTGTCGTACAGAATGGTCCGCGGCACTCCGCCGAAGTATGCAAACGCCTGATTGTGCCCCTCCAGAAACGCTTCCGTCGTTTCGGCCGGGAATGCCATCACGAAACAGTCGTCCGACTGCGGCAGATCGATCACCAGATAGTGTGCCTTCTGCTCCTCTCCGCCGATCACCACCAACGCTTCCCCGAAGTCTGCCTGGGCGTCTCCCGCAGGGTGCACCAGCGGTACGAACATCTCCCTTTGGCTCAGCCTCCGCAGACGCACGTAATCCTTCACGATGGTGTACCCACCACCAAAGCCCTGCTCCTCTCGCAATCGTTGATGGATTCTTTTTGCTGTGTGGCGCTGTTTCCGGGGCCGTCTCCGATCTTCCTCCAAGATCGCCTCAATCACTCCCACCCACGGATCCAGCTTCGGCCGCTTGGCCGGCTGCTGCCGCCGGTAGCCCGGCGGCGCCGAATACCGCAACATCTTCCGAACGGTTTCCCGCGCCAGCCCATACTCCCGGGCTACCTGCCGTTCGCTCTTCCCCTCAACATCAACCTCTCGCCGAACGCGTGCATATAGCTCCACTGTGTACATCCCTCCGGTATCCCACGAAACGCTCCTCCTGGGACCGTTTCCTGAGACAGATTTCCGGCGGTCTGTTTTTGCTCCGCCAGGGTCCGCCGCTCTCGCGGCGTTCCTGGCCTAGTTTCTCTCCGGCGCGTACAACCATGGGCCGACGTGACCGCGGCTGCTTGAACGCCTGATATACCGCGAGCATCACCGCCCTGCTCCTGTCGTCGGCTCCGCGCTTTGCGCGCACGTCGCGTCCTCCGCCTTGGGTCAAATAATCCGCAAGACGCTTGAACTCGTCGGCGAGTCCGGACTGGTCAGGCAGCAGCAGCTTCCGCGTCGCAAACAAGCCGCGAGTCACGTCGGCCAGCTCAGCGCCACCCTGTCCGCCCGTGACGATTCGCTCCATCTCGAACTCCGGCCAATTGTCCGGACGTGGAATCGAAGCCTCGATGCCGCCGAAGTCAACTTGATCGCTGGCAATCTTCCGTATGCGGTACTCGCGCGCCTTTATCCAAATCTCGGGCAATATGTCCGCGTACTTGAGATCGAATAGCCCCGGCTTCCACTCTTTACACCAATCCACCACGACGACGTCGCTTTCCCGATGCGCGATCGCGGCCCCGAAGTGATCGCGCTTGCGGCCGGGGTCCAAACCCATGACGTAGTGTTTGTCCGGCCGCGATGGTAAGAATGGAGTGTTCGCCATGATCGCAGCGTCGACGTCGGCGGCTTCGATGTAGGCGAAGCTGTCTTCGCTGAAAAGCGCGAGGTATTCCCGGGCGTAGAAATCTTCTCCCCGATCCTTGCGGTGACGCTTCATCAACTCCCGATTCGCGTGCGGATTCATCGTGATCGTGTCGGCGCGCCACACCAGTCGGGCGGGATTCACCGCGCGGTCGCGGTAGTGAGACCAGACGGTGCCCGACTTGTTCCAAGGTGTGGACAGCAGCAGGAGCAAAGGATTCGTTGTCGCGATCATGCCGCCGACCACGGAATCGAAAATGAACTCCAGCGGATTCGCGCCGCCGTCCTCGGGGCTGTCGGAAACGAAGAAACAAGCCTCGTCTACAACGACAACGGTGTACTTCGGACCGCGCAGATACCTGAAGTTCCGCCAGGCGTAACGGATTTCGTTGCCGTTCCGCAGCAGTAGGCGACCCTCCGCCTCGCGGACGTCGGCGATTAGGCCGGGGAATCCTGTCTCGACCTGGCGGACCAGCATCGTCCACGCTGACCGCGCCTGCCCCGCCATGTAAGGCGCGACGAGCAGGTAGATTCCCGGCGCTTCGGCGTCGGTTGCGGCGCGGTGGATGGTGATCGGCGCGGCAGTGTATTCCGTTTTTCCTGACTTCCGGCCTTCGATCACTGTGGCTTCCTGATACGGCCGAGGTGGCCCGCCATTCGGGTCACCAGTACATTGCAGGCGGATCTCCAGCTCTTCGAATGTTAGTTGTTCGCCGAGAATCGTCTTCGCGAGGGCAAGCTGCGCGATGGACGGCTTTAGGCCGATCAACTTGTAGGTAGTGGCGATCGGAATCACGACGCGGCGTCCTCGTCGACGCCTGCGGCGCGGCGATCGCCGTACCCTTCAGACCATTGCCGGAGCTGCTCGGGAGTAGCGTGCTTTGGTGGTAGGGCAGCTGTAGGCGCGTTTCCCGACGCGATACCTACTGTAACCTGGCCCGCGTCGACGGACGAGCTAGGATCGTGTGCTAAGCCAAGGAGCCGGAGCGTACGCGCCAACTGGCCGCGCGCAAGTCCTAGCTGGGTAAGTTGTTTGCCGGACGCCTTGCACCGAAGAAATAGCTGGGAAACCTCTTGGATTTCCACGTAGCACGACGTAGCCGCGTCAACAAGCGCGTCCTGGCCGATACCGAGGAATGCCACGCGCCTCCAAATCCGCGAACAAACGAGCGCGGAAATCCGCTGCAAGCGCCCGGCGGCGCGCCTCGGCACGGCGCTGATTCTCCACCACGCTTGCCGAACGCCGTTTTCTATCTAACTCGCTTATTGCCATAGACTTACTACTTTATCGGCCTTCGCCGTTCCGGGCCTAAGGTAAAACAATAGTAACAACTGCCCGTTTCTCCCGCACACAAAGAGCATAAAACGCCAGAAAATACGCACTTCCTGAGATTAAGACCGTAAGCTTTAATAGCAGAGGGTCGGGAGTTCGAGTCTCCCCGGGCGCGCCACGTTTTCAATTACTTACGATTACCCTGGCCACCCTTGCATTCAGACTGTAGCGGATATTGAAGCGGGTGCTCATCGAAACTGGTTTCATCTGAGTCTGCTGCGTGAGCCTCTTCGGTGCGGTCCCAGGCCGTTCCGACTGCGGTTCCTGCAAGCGCGAAAGGGCTGATAGCACTGCGTCGTCGCTTGGATGGACGTAGCACTCCGACACCGCTATTGAGGTGTGTCCGGTCAAAGCGATACCGACCCTAAGTTGATTTGTTTATCAGCTTCCTCGGGATTACTCCCAGCACCAACGTAAGGTTCAGGTTCGATTGTGACGCAGCGGGCTTCATCCGTTTTATCGTGTAGCGATGCAAGGCGGGCGGCACACCTAGACGACGGTCAAACATGCCGCCGGGAAATATCGAGAGCGTTGTCGCCTGCATGGGTATCTCAATCCAACCGACACCATCGTAAACTTCGGTCCTGATGACGTCTCTTTCGCCTGCAAGCATGGTGAGACAACGGATACCGTCGGTGTGTGCCAGACCGAGAATTATTTCGTCGCCGCTCAGCTTGTACAGGGGATTCCTGCCAAACATGGCGTTGATGGTACGAAGGCAGCCACCAAGCCCGGGAACGAACGACATCCAACCGAACAAATCTCTGACGACTTTCCTGTTGAAAGGCCCACAGGCCAAGGCTCTGGCCGAATCCACTCTTTGTCCCAACCTAGTCCATCCACCGGCCGAGTCGCCAATCAACTCGAATATTTTGTGGAGTTCCTCTGCCGAGTCCGGGTACTTGAGCAGCTCAATCGTGACAGCGTAAGCCGACGCGTCCATCTCGCCCGGTAAGGTGCTCCGCTGGACCTCAAGGGCCAAGTCCCAAGCGAGTCGTAGGATCTCCTCCTTGATTGCGTTGGGTCGTTGAGCATGGTCGGGGTAGTCTGGGAAGGTTCGCAACCGGCCAGTCTGCGCGTCGGGGAAGAAGGCTATCTTTCGGGCAAGATGTCCATACTGTCCTGGGGCGAAACGCAGTACGTCACCGATATCAGTCTGCCCCGTGATGTGATTCCGAGCGAGTGCAAATATGCTCTCCTGCCAGAATTGTGAGCCCTCACAGACGTCCTGCACCAAGGCATCCCAAAGTTGGCGCACTCTGGCATCCTGGCACAGGCACACTACCTTTGCGCCGGCCCTGAAGCGCTCGTAGACTGCTCCCGGACCGAGGCCATTCGGTGTGATGTTCTCAACGACACGGACAGGGGTTCTTACCCCCTGTGCAACCAGCAACGCGTCGGTTCTCTCGATATTGTGCGTTGACGACATAATTAACATCCTCTCCCTCAATGACCAAATCGGAGCCGGCCGGGACCGGTGGCTGCGGAATCACAGACTGCTGTTCCACGCCGTTTGCCCGGGCCAGATACTGTTCTACCAAGCCGCCACGCGGATACTGCACCACCCTCGGCGGAGCATGTATCGGGGTCAGCGGGCCCAACTCAACCTCAGCCCAAGGCATTCCCGCAATGCCCACGTGTGTCAACTGCCAGTGCCAATCGGGGCCACCATTGGTAGGGGAAAAGCGGTGCCCTTCGGCGGTGAAGTTCGCGGTATGACGCGGGTGTTGGAGGTGCACGCCTTCCTTCGTCCAGGTGAAATTCCCGCCTTCTTGTAGAGTGAATACGCAAGTCTTGTAGGGTGAAGACAAAAGTCCCCCCAGGGGTGCCACTTAGGGGACGGAGGATTAAGCCACAAATGTCCTCCGAATGTCAACGATTAACTATTTCGTTACGGTATGTCGAACCGGCTGCAGCACGCGAAGGAACTATCGTCCCAGGAAGCTGTGTGTGATCGCGGGATGCTGCCAAGTCCACTGCTGTGCGACACGTTTGATAGCGTTGATTCAACACCCTGGCGATTCCTATGAGCGGCTAAGGCACCGGGTTGGTGTTTAGAGCAAGGCTGACCCCAAGAACAGTTCTCGCAACCTCCTGGATTGGCTGATCATTAGTTTGGCGATTGGCGATTGGCCGATCACTACATCCAGAAATGA
The DNA here is from genome assembly GCA_965197305.1 of Candidatus Acidiferrales bacterium. Taxonomy (GTDB): domain Bacteria; phylum Acidobacteriota; class Terriglobia; order Acidiferrales; family UBA7541; genus Palsa-189. The sequence goes on from CBDAMS010000010.1 coordinate 55,252, forward strand.
GGCAGCCAGAAATGAGGAGGTCGAAAATGCGAACCACTTGTGTATTCCTATTGGTCTTTTCGCTGATCTATCCCCCATGGGCAGCCGGCCAGAGCAAGGAAGAAAAGCGCCTGGAAGAGTGTGCTGATGTTTTCAAGGAAATCCTCGATATCCCGGACGGTTTCCCCAGAGAGCTATTGAATAAGGCCGAATGTGTGATCGTGATCCCCTCGGTAAAGAAGTTTGCCATCGGGATTGGCGGCAGTTACGGGCGCGGCGCTATTTCGTGCCGAACAGGTGAACGCTTCACCGGCTCCTGGAGTGCACCCGCGATGTTTGCCCTGGAAGGCGCCAACATCGGTTTTCAGCTTGGCGGCCAAGCGAGTGATTTTGTTCTCCTGGTGATGAATCCGAAAGGGGCAAATTCTGTTCTCGGCAGCAAGGTAAAGCTGGGCGCCGATGCCGCGGCGGCTGGGCCGAAGGGCCGTGTGGCAGCGGTCCAAACGGATATTGTCATGAAGGCGGAGATCCTGACCTACTCGCGTTCGCGGGGACTGTTTGCGGGGATCTCCCTCGAAGGTTCCACGCTTCGATCCGACAATGGGGCGAATAAAAAACTCTACGGACGCGAACGCAGTGCCCGAGACATCGTGCGGAACGGCGCGGGCAGGATTCCGCCTTCGGGGCGTCCTTTGGTCGCGTTGCTAAATCAGATATCGCCCAAGAATCTCTCCGATGTCAAGACGTTGCAACCGACAAACTAACCACTGCGAAAGTAGGAGGAGAAACATGATGACACAACGATGGGTCGCGGTACTGGCAACAACATTGTGTCTCCTAAGTGGCGGCGTGGCATTCGCACAGGGGCGGGGACAAATACGCGGGCAAGACAAAAACAACGGTCGCGTTGCCGCCAGCGTCGAAATCGTATTCACTTCCGAGGAGCGCGAGATCATGCGTGCCTGGCACCACGATCATGAGAACAATCTCCCGCCGGAACTTGCCAAACGCGACCGCCTTCCGGCGGGCCTGGAAAGGCAGCTTCGCGAGCGCGGCACTCTGCCACCGGGCTTGCAGAAGAAGATCTTCCCGCTGCCTGTGGATCTCGAACGCAGGCTGTCTCCGCCTCCGAGTGGATGGAGCCGCGTCATCATTGGCGGGAGCATCGTCCTAATGAACTCGGCAACGTCCTACGTCCAGGCTATCTTTCGCTTCTAGCGCTTCTAGATCCCCTAGTTGGCTCCCGGCGGATCATTGAGTTTCGAGTGGGAGCTTCCAGTGGCCCGTGCACCGCTTGTGATGGCGCCCGGAGGCGCCGAGTTGCGATTTGAGGGAGACGAAGAAATAATTTCCTGAGGATTTCGACCCCGGATCACATATGAACTGGATCACAGCTGTATAAACAAAAACCCTACCGTCACGGAACGATTGCTCATACGACTTGGCTTACCATCGGCTGGACGACTACGGTATGGGCGGCGTTGACCGTTGACCGTTGACCGCTGGTGCTGCCCCCCCCCCCCCCCCCCCCCCCCCCCCAAGGCCACAGGATTGGGCACCATGTGTGTGAGGGGGGGGGGCGGAGTTCTTGGGCCGCATGGCAAGCGCAAGGGAAGGTACATCCGCTGCTTGAGCGGCACGGTCATCGAATGCTTGAGCGGCACGTCATCGAAACCCAAACGAAGTAAAATTAGAAGAGACGATCAGCAAGCCGGCGTGCAGAAGCCCGCGGCTTGATTAGGTCAAACAGATTAGGTCAAACAACTGTCTCAGGGATACAGTCGCTACACTATGGCGCAGACAAGAGACAATCAGCTTCTGGTTTGGGTCATCGTAGCGTCGCAGTTTGCGCCGCCGTTCATGTTCTCGGGCGTCGCGGTCGCGCTGCCGGCGATGGGTACGGACCTAAACGCCGGGGCCACATCCCTCGGTCTGGTCGAAACATTATTCCTCGCCGGCGGTGTCGCTTTTCTGTTGCCGATCGGCCGGCTCGCCGACGCCAGCGACAAGAATGCGCTGTACAAGCTTGGGCTGCTGGGCTTCGGGGTTTCATCGATACTGATCAGCCTGCTGTCTTCGATGCCGGCGATTCTATTCGTTCGATTCCTTCAGGGTGTCACATCGGCGGTTTTCGCCGCGACCGGCCCGGCGATACTAGCCGACATCGTTCCACCGGAACAGCGTGGCAGGGCGTATGGAAGCTCGTTGAGTGCAATCTATGCCGGACTGGCTCTGGGGCCCATTGTTGCCGGCTTTCTGATCGACATCTGGGGCTGGCGCGCGGTTTTTCTGGCCGGTGCGGCTCCCTTGGTGCTTGGGTATCTGCTGATTCATTTCACCATGCCTTCGTCATGGCATCGGCCAGCGAAGTCCGTTCATCTTCCGAGCACGGTTCTGGTGGTTGCCGCCGTGCTGTGTCTGGTCGCCAGCACCGCGATGTTACGCGAGGGTCTGGTTGGCTATTCGTACCTCGCGGGCGGCCTCACGCTGGCAACCGTGTTTGTCCTTTTGCAACGGCGTTTGGAACAACCGCTAGTCGATATCGATGCGCTCATGCGCAACCGCTTTTTGCGGAACGCGTTGTTTGTTCAGTTGCTGCTGTACATGAATGCGTTCAGCTCAATATTCATGTTGAGTATCTACATGCAGGTTTCGCTCGGTCATTCAGCCAGGACGTCGGGCCAAGTACTGGCGATAGGGACGGTATTGATGGCCGTGATGGCTCCCTTCGCCGGCATATTGGCGGACCGATACCGGCCAGGCCTTATCTCCAGTGTCGGGGTTGCCTGGGTGTTGGTCGCGACGCTGATGGCAATGACGTTGCACGAACGCTCGAGCCTGATGTTCATCAGCCTGCTGCTGGCCGCTCAGGGATTGGGCTTTGCTTTATTTTCATCACCCAACATGACCATCATTATGAACAGTGTGTCAGCGAACACCATGACCATGGCATCCGCGCTCGGCGCCAAGGCGCGCACGCTCGGCATGATGTCCGGCATGCTGGTCACTGCATTTCTCATATCGCTCACCATCGGCAACGATTCGGTCGATCAACATCCAATCATCTTTATCGGGACCATGGTGACGGCGTTTTCAATTCTTGCCGCGATTACCGCGATGGCGCTTGTCGTCTGTTTCCTGACCAGAAGACGGCGGTAGGTCACTTCGGCGGATTTGGCCCTCGACCGTTGAGCGCTTACTCGGTCGCCATGGCACTGACGAATCTGTAGCCGCCACATTTTGCTCGGGTCTGCCGTACAGTCTCGACGTAAAGTCCCGAACCAGCTTCTGAAGCCACGGGTGGCTGGCACCAAGTGCCCGGGCCCAAGCACGACCAGACGGGGTCCGACTTCGGTTGGCCTGCACGAAGGCGGAATCGCGATACGATGTACTCGTAATTGGATCCTTAATTACGATATAACTCAGCAGGCGGAACCTAATGCCGATGGGATTTTCCTGTCGAGCCTGTCGAGCCTGATCGGCGCGAGGGAAGCCATATAAGCCCTAAGCGCAGAGCGCAGAACTTAACGATGGAGAGCAATCTTAGCCTTGGGAAAATCCTTGACATAGAAAACGCAGGGAGCGTACGCTGGCAGCATACCACCGGAGCTATGCCGAATCATCGTGAGATTAAAGGACTTGGACAGCGGCACGGAATGCTTGTGTGTGGCTTTTGTCCCGTGAGTCAAAATTGAAGAAGGTTGTGCGAGGATTGGAGGACTTGAAGATGAAATCTCGTTTCGTTAGTTACGGTGTGGTGGTAGTGGCCCTGGCAGGTGTGTTGTCACTGTTATTGGTTTCCATGCCCGCTGCTCAGCAGGATGCCGTCCGAACGTTTTCTGCGGATGAATGGGTAACCGCTGCGGACACGGATAGGCCAACACCCCTGCTCGCCAACGGACGCCCGGACTTCAGCGGGTTCTACGGCGGTAAATACGGAACGGAGACTGGGGGGCCGCTTAGCAGCACCACTGCCAAAGCGCCGGACGGTTCGATCTACTTTCAGTATGCAGGGGCCAATGTTGGCGCGTCGCTTCCGGCACTTTCCCAGGCGGATAACCAGCCTCCCTACAACCCGGAATACATGGCCAAGGTCCAGGCCATTGCCGATGCCATGTACGGCGGCAACTCACTGGACGACCCCGCTCTGGTGTGTAAGCCACACGGCGTTGTGCGGGCGGGAATTCGTGGCTTGCTCGTTCATTCCCCGGAAATGCTGGCGATCCTCTACGAAGCTTCGCCGGGTCCGTACTGGCGCGTCATCTATACCGATGGGCGCGCGCATCCGGAAGAGCCGGACACCTCGTATTTCGGCCACTCCATAGGCCACTGGGAAGGAGACACCCTGGTGGTGGACACCGTGGCCCTGAATGACGAGACCTGGCTTGGCGGACGCCAGGACGGGGCGATCAAGTTGACGTCGATTCACAGCGACCGAATGCACCTGATCGAACGGATCAGCCGCAAAGGGGACATGCTCACCCACCAACTCACGGTCGAGGACCCCATCATGTTCACCAGGCCGTGGGTAATGGAATCGCGAACGCTGCAGGCGAATCGAACGGGCGACTACATTCAGCCCCAAATGTGTGTTGACGTCACCAGTGCACACATGATTCGGCCCACCCCGGAAGATCCGGACCTGAAGTGTGGCTGGTGCGTCTCGCAAAGTGAATATGGCCTGGACAGCGATCTTCCCACCGCCATTGACCGCCAGGACCACTATCAAAAGCTCAAAGAGCAAGGGTATGCAGGGGTGCGTCAGTCAGCCGATGCCCCTGGGGAATAACCTGAGGAACAAAATGTACCCGTACCGTTTCTTCGTCTAGCCCCAATGCCCGTGATGAGCATTGACGAGCGTTGGGGTTAGACGGCAGGCCCGAAGTGCCATCCCAGATTGGGTAACCGGCCAGATTGGGTAATCGAGATGATGAGGATGATGAGGAGGAAAAACAATGAAGAATCGTCTCGCTAGCTTTGGTGTGGCAGCGGCCGCCTTGGTCGGGGTGTTGTGCCTACTGTTGGTTTCCATGCCCGCTGCTCAGCAGGGCGCTACTGACGTAATTATTGGAGGAGAAGTTGTGCGGCCTTCGGTCAAGTACGACACAACTTCGCCAACACCGCGGCTGCCGAACGGACACCCGGACTTCAGTGGATTCTATGGCGGTAAATTCGGTGATGAGACCGGCGGTGCGCTTGGCAGCACCATTGCCAAGGCGCCGGACGGTTCCATTTACTTTCAGTACTCCGGGGCGAATACCGGTGCGTCCCTTCCGGCACTTTCCCAGGCGCCTAACCAGCCTCCCTACAACCCGGAATACATGGCCAAGGTCCAGGCCATTGCCGATGCCATGTATGGCGGCAACTCACTGGACGACCCCGCTCTGGTGTGTAAGCCACACGGCGTTCCGCGCGCAGGATTTCGTAACAGTTTGCTCGTTCACTCTCCTGAAATGTTGGCGATCCTCTACGAGGCTTCGCCGGGGCCGTACTGGCGGGTCATCTATACCGATGGGCGCCCGCATCCGGAAGAGCCGGATACCTCGTATTTCGGTCACTCCATTGGCCACTGGGAAGGAGACACGCTGGTAGTGGACACGGTGGCCCTGAATGACGAGACCTGGCTTGGCGCAAGCCAAAGCGGTGGGATCAAGCTCACGTCGATTCACAGCGATCGCATGCACGTGATCGAACGAATCAGCCGCCAAGGGGACACGCTAAATCATGAGGTCACCGTTGAGGACCCGGTCATGTTCACCAGGCCGTGGGTGTTGAAGCCCCGAAAGGCACGGGTGAATCGAACGGGCGACTACGTTCAGCCCCAAATGTGTATGGACGTCACCAGTGAACACATGATTCGGCCCACCCCGGAAGGTCCGGACCTGAAGTGTGACTGGTGCGTCTCGCAAGACCTGTATGGTCTCGACAGCGATCTTCCCACCGTCCTTGACCGCCAGGAGCACTATCAAAAGCTCAAAGATCAAGGGTATGCAGGGGTGAGCCGGCCGGGCGATGCCCCTGAAGAGTAGAGCGTATCCATACTGCCGTTTCCTCGTCTAACCCCAAGACCCTGCATGGTCTTGGGGTTAGGCAGTCTCTGCAACGGAGCCCCGGGTTCCTGCCAAGAAGGGCCGATCTTCAAGCAATAGGCAGCAATGGGCAGCAATTGGCCCGACCGTGAGCCATCCCGATGATTGTCGGCAGCGCATGATTCCTCGTTGCGGTCCTTCCTTTTAATCTTCTAATTTTCTAATCTTTTAATCTTCCAGCCAAGCGCACCATCATTCACTAAGAATCGGGCGCCAAGAATCGGGCGCCAAGAATTGAGTCCCGCTCGATTGCCGGGAATCCAGTCGGCATGTATCATGACCGGACCGATGGAGTGTCACTGTATTCGTACAGTCGAGGTGCCCCGCACGACTCCCTTGTATGCCGCCTATGTGGAGAATTTTGCCGCCGTCTCGGACTTCTTTGCGTATCCGCCGGTGCCAGAATCCGTGCGCCGCGCGGCACAAGATGTGCACCTGGACTCCAGGCTGCGGCGCGAGGTGGCCGAAGTCCTGCGCGCGCAAAACCGCCGCTTTGGTGCTGACGCTGCCCTCGAGGCCAGTTTGGATCGCCTGGCGGCTGGAGCGGTGGCGGTGGTTTCCGGTCAACAGGTAGGGTTGTTCTCCGGCCCAAGCTATACGATTCATAAGGCCCTGACCGCGCTGCGCCTGGCTGAGGATCTTTCCGCTGCAGGGACACCCGCCGTTGCGGTCTTTTGGCTGGCCACCGAGGATCATGACCTGGCGGAGGTCAATCACTGCTACTGGCCGTCGCGCGTCGAAGTCCAGCGGTTGGAATTGCCGTCGGCCGATCTCTCGGGGCGCCGCGTAGGCGAGCTCCTGCTCGGTGATTCCGTTCGGGAGCTGGTGCGCCGGGCAGCCGGCATGTTGGAAGGCCCGGCAGCCGCCCAGATCGCAGGCGCCCTGGAAACCTCCTATTCCGGTGCGGAAACCTATGGATCTGCATTCGGGAAGCTGATGTCCAGGCTGTTTGCGGGGAAGGGGCTCATCCTGCTCGACCCCTTGTCCCCGGAGCTGCATCGGCTGGCCGCCCCGATCTATCGGGCTGCCTTGGAGCAACATACTGCGCTGCGCGACGAGCTTTTGGGGCGCGGCAAGGCTCTCGAGCGCGCGAGGTATCACGCCCAAGTAAAAATCACCGAGCGCAACACCTTGCTGTTTATCAGCGTGGAGGGAAGGCGCCTGCCCTTGCGTCTCCGAAATGAAGGATTTGTTCTCGGCCAGCGAGCCATCTCCCTGGCGCAGGTAAAGGAGTTGCTCGAGGCTTCGCCGGAAACCTTCAGCCCCAATGTTCTATTGCGTCCGGTGGTTCAGGATATGTTGTTGTCCACCGCGGCCTATGTCGCCGGGCCTGCGGAGGTCGCCTACTTCGCCCAGGCCTCGGTTGCCTACCGTCGCCTGCTGGGTCGCATGCCGGTCATCTTGCCCCGGGCCAGCTTCACGCTGGTGGATAGCCGCGCAGCCCGTTTATTGCGGAAATACAAGCTCCAGTTCACAGACATTTTGCGCGGCCGCCGCCATTTGCGATCCCAAATGGAACGGGCACTGCTCCCCAGGATGCTGGCGCGCCGCCTCGATCGCGGTGAAAAGACGTTGCAGAGCCTGCTCGGGGGGCTGCGCCAGCCGATTTCGCAGCTGGATCCAACGCTCCCCGACGCCCTCGGCACTGCCGAGCGAAAGATGCTGTATCAATTCGCCAAGCTGCGCGGCAAAGCCGCGCGCGCCATGTCCTTCCGCTCCGCCGTGCTCGATGGCCACGAGCATGAGCTGCTGGGCCAACTCCTGCCGGAAAACAGCTTGCAGGAGCGGTCCCTGTGCCTTCTCCCCCTGCTGGCCTCCCACGGGATCGGTCTGCTCGACGAGCTTGCCCAGCGCATCACCCCAGGCCGCACGCAGCACCAAGTGCTGTACCTGTAAGGCTGTATCCGGGATTCTCTTATCGCTAGCGGCGGCTTAGGCTTTCCTTCTGTGTAGCGCCGGGCTTCAGCCCGACACCTGCCCGCCGTACCCCACCCGCTGTCATCCTGAGCGAAGTGAAGGATCTCTCTGCGACGAAATTGCGCACCGACGGCCTTAGGGGGTCGTGGCTTCAGCCACGACATGAACCTGCAAAATCAGTGCGGCTTTAGCCGCTGAGGAATTCTCTTTTTCTCTAAGTTGAGTGGGATTGAACATGTGCAGGCAAGCACCTAGCTCCACAGCTCTTCATCCGTCGCCTCTCCCGTACCTGTCATTCCGAGGAGCTCAGCGACGAGGAATCCCTCTGCGTGCCCGCTCATTCCTTCGCGCCGTGTGCGAAGCATCGGGAGAAGCCCCGTCTCGCAGGGATCACGGTCACAGCGTTATCGGCAACGCTCGGCGTCTCTCGACCCTGCGCCGTCCACATCCGTGCCGGTCGGCGCCGTCCGCATCCACTTCAGGCGCGTCTGCGCTGACACGAGCACCGACGATGCCAACTCCATCAATTGACGGGTCCGCCATGGAAGGACATCTCCGGTATCACAATTCCATTCTGTTTGAAGACCATTCCATCTTTCATGACGAACTGGACACTGCGAAGCGCGTCGATGTCCTCCAATGGATCGCCGCGAACCGCGATGATATCGGCCGGGAAGCCCGGCTTGAGCGGACCGCGTTGCTCTGCGATGTCGCAGATTGTGTAGCCATTGATGGTCATGATCTTCAGAATCTCCGATGCCGGAATGCCCGCCGCTTTCCAGCTCCGTAGGACATCGATGGCGAACTCGCCCCGTGTCATGCCGGGAGTGTAGGAGCCCTCGGTTGAGAACGCCATTTGAACCTTGTTGGCATAGGCATTCTTCATCCCGGCCACGGTGAGATCGAACTCTTCTTGCGAGCCGCGGGACGGGGTAACCGGCGTCTCCGTACCCGCGCGCCAAATGCCTTTCGCGGCCATGATCTTGTGAAGTTCATCGTCCAGCGGTCGCCAATGTTCGACGGACCAGATGCCGGCCTCGATGGCGCGCCGGGCGCCTTCGCGAGTCTGGACGTGGCCGGCGACCTTCAATCCGGCGTTTGCAGCCTCACTGACGAAGAGCTTCATATCGTCGATGGAGTATCCGTATGGCTTGCAGTCCACGCAGATCTTGATCACCTTCGCTCCGAACAGAATGTTCTTCCGCACGGCTTTGATGATTTCATCGCGCGTGTCGGCATCGAGGTATTCCGGGTAGACGATGTCGTGATTCGTCGCCATCTCCGGGGTTGGGCTGAGCTGGCCACCCATTCCGCCAATGATGATGCCGGAGTTGACGATCGTCGGACCGGGCACCCATCCCTGCTCGATCGCGACTCGCAGCGCCGTATCTGCATAGTTCCCGGCGTTCCCCAGATCGCGCACCACCGTGAACCCGGAGGAAAGCATCTGGATGCCGTTGGCAACACCCTGAATTGCGCGGAGAGCAGTCGAGTCCGTGATGTAGTTCACGTACAAGCTTGATCCCGGCACTACGGTCATCGCGAGATGGTTGTGCGCGTCAACTAGGCCGGGCAGTACGGTGAGATCGGACAAATCAATCACGTTCGCTCCCGCAGGGATCGCCAGATTCGTTCCGATGTCCCGAATCCGCGTTCCTTCCACCAGGATGACCTGATTTGCCGCAGCCGTGCCCGTCTCCGGATCGATCAACATTCCCGCCCGAATGGCTGTCACCGCTGCGGGCGCCTGAGCCGGCGCTTGCGCCTGCGCGCCCATGGTTGAAACCATGGTTGAAGCCATGATCGAAGCCATGATTGAAGCCTTGATTGAAGCAGGGACCAAAGCAGAGAGCGAAAACGCGTGCATTCTCTTCATCATTCTCTTCATCATCCTCTTCAACATCGGAGCTCCTTCGTTGCCTGGTTTCTCCTGCCCAGCATGCCCACACCACCACTGGCCTGTCAATCTCTGTCCCTCCCGCCCCCGGGCCGCTGTAGAGGCCTGTAGGGGAAAGATAGCCGGGTTCCCCATCCTTCGCGTCTTTTGCCAAGTGTGGGCGCGAAGGGTGGGCGCGAAGGGTGGGATTGAACCCTCTATCATCCTGAGGCGGCGAAGGATCTCTCCCACACCTGTCATTCCGAGGAGCGCCCCTCGGGAGGACGACGAGGAATCCCTCTGCGTGCTCGCTCCTAACCGGCGCCGCCCTTGTGGTGCCAACACGGAAGAACCAGGCCACACAAGCAAGCGACCGTGCAGCGCTAGCTTAGTAAACGCGCTAGATTGAATGGGTTATAATCCCCTGCGATGCCTGCCGAGTCAGGTCCGCCATCCGCTTGCCAATACTCAAGGTTCTCTCGGAAAGTGTGCGGCAGGCCTCTGCACCGCAGGCATCTGCAACCCGGGCCCAACGTGGACTCGATGCCCGTCTGCCTGATGCATTCGCGTGATCCCCAGAAGAATTGGGAAGAATTTTGGCAGGAGATCCAGACCATCCTTGCAAAGCACGAGGGCGAGCACGATTTCGTGGGATTTGTCTTCACCCAGTACGCCAACTTTATGGGAGCCCAGTTCACCCAGGACGCCGACTTTAGACATGCCGAGTTCACCCAGGACGCCGACTTTAGCGAAGCCCAGTTCACTCAGGCCGCCAACTTTTCCGGAGCCCAGTTCACCCAGGCCCTGTACTTCATAAGGACACAGTTTGGTGGCCTAGTTAACTTTTCCCATGCCAGATTCGAGAAACCGGATAAAGTATTATTTAACCAGGTGAACCGATCTAGCGGCGGCCTCAAGCTGCAGCTGACGGGCTGCCTTCTCGATGGCGTCCGCTTCGAGGACGTCCGCTGGCACCGGCAAAACGGCCGGCTTATTCTTCAGGACGAGCTCGATTTACATCATCGAAGTAATGTTACACACGAGCTGGTTGCTGATTGTTACCGGCGGCTGGTGAACAACTTCGAAAGATCGAGACAGTTCCAGCTTGCCGAAGAGTGCATCGTGGGTGAGATGGAGATGCGGCGGCGCAACCCTCGCAACTTCCTGCTCGGTGGCTGGTCAAGGCTGGAGCGCTTTTATCGGAAGCATGCACGGGCGCGTTGGCTCGGTCAGAATTTCTCCGTGCTCAACCTCTACCGGGTGTTCAGCAAATACGGCAACAGCTATCTGCGCGCCTTCTGTTGGATTGTGGTCCTTGCTTTATTAATTTTTCCTACCCTGTTCGGGCTGGCCGGCTTGCAAAGGAAGGATCTGCTGGCCACGAACAGCACTAGCACACCGTTGATCTCTTGGCATAATGCGTGGAGCGCTGAGACCAGGCCATATGAACTGTGGCAGACCTATAAGACCATGGTGCTTGCGACACTCGAAACAGCTACGCTACAGAGGAACCCCTACGCTCTTCCGGCCACTGGTGCCGGGCGAGCGACCCAGATCGTGACGGTGCTGACCATGCCAGGTCTGCTCGCTCTGTTTCTCTTCGCCTTGCGCCGACGCTTTCGCCGCTAAAGAACCCTTGCCGCCATCTTGCAAGTCCCATTTGTTGTTCCCGCTCGTGGTGTGAAAACCGGACCCCAACCGCACGACCGCACGCGAACGCGCCCCTAATACCGATTCCAGGGGGGGGGCGTCATTTCAAAGCGCCCCGCCTACCTAACCCGTCAGTGCGTTGGGGTGGCGCGAACCAAAACTTAGAAGGGCACGTCAGGTTCTGACATAATGGCAAGGTCCACTAGAAGCACGATTTGGGACCCGGCCACAGCTAAGGCATACTCAGCAAGTTCCTTTGTCGCTGCGCCTCCAGCAGCACCTCCGTGGCGCACGCCTTCTCCACCACTACTGAACCCATATAACCCATGAAACGTTTTGGCAATTGGCTTCGGAAGTTGACCTGAATCGCTACCCGTAATTGACTTCACGACATCTCCGAGAGTGGAGCCACCAGAAGGAAATAGGGCGCGCGCTGTCGCCTCAACTGCGCAGACGGCCTCTTTCACGACGTTCTCAAAATCGGGCTGGGACACATCGCGGAAGTATCTGAGCGCCTTGTTGAAGTGCGCTAAAGCAGAAGATAATCGCGGATCGCCTAGCACCAATTCCGTGCGAGTGATTCGGTCCGCCGTATGGCGACGACTCCGCCGCCGGACAAGACCGTTCGAAAACTCAAAGGCTAGATGTTCTTCGAGAAAAAGGCCCCGCAATTCATTACCAATGTAGTTTTGGACGTCGCTTCTCGACACGACGAGCTCTTGTCCATCAACCTCCTCGTTGTAACGCCAAGCTTCTTGTGCCAAATGACTGTAGAGGCGTTCGCAGAAATCGAACACCTTGTCCCATTCGAGGTTGAACAAAAGATCTTCTACCTCTTCGTTAGCGTGAACCCTGTTGAAGAGAGGTCTAACTCGGGCGATGCGCTGCAGCTCCCCAACCACGGCATTCCAGTCCTGGACGTAGTTCTGATTCACGAGTCGGTAAAGAATGTGGTGCAGACCTGTCCTGGTCGTTGGGGGCAGTCGTTGTCAATTTGCGCGTGCGCACCCCGGTTTCGCGTAGAAAAAGGTGCAGCTATCTCGTCAGCCATAAGCGTGGGACACATCTACATTCTATCCTTGACCTGGGGAATACATCGTCGCTCGGGCCCCGCTGAAGGTAAAACCAAAGTAAAATCCTGCCCTGCGCTTGTGCTTCTCCTTAAGAAAACATAGTTTTTGAAGGAAAAGTGGCAAATTCCTCCTGAGTCATTCGGCGGCTGAGGCGGATTGGAACTGGCCCGGCGGCCCGATATTTGAAAATGTCCGGTGTTCGGAAACTGGAGCCTCATATTCATACGAGAAGGGGGGGTGCCTTTGTGCCCAGCCGGTAGGGGGACTTTCTGAGAATTTACCGATCACTCTAATAGAGGACGTATTTTCAAGTGTGACCTCTCGAAAAGTCTCCGTGTTGGCGCGCACACTCGACTCAGCCGGCACCCGTACTGGCGCCAGAGAAAACGGGGCGTTCCTGTCTTCTGGAGCGTCCGGTCGTCCACACCATTAGCCGAATTTTTCCCTTAGGATACTTCCCCCTCACGCCTTTGACTCCTGGCGGCGCACGCCGCAGACTCAACACATTCTCAGCGGCGGGATGGCGCCAGAGGGGCTTTTCCGTTCGAATGAAAGCCCATTCTTGTCGTTTTTCCGCAGCCTCATTCGAATGACCACCAGTAAATCCTATTGAGGTATTCTTTACTTTATGCTAACGTATATCATGTTCGCGCTAAAACTTTTGCTCCTGACCCATTCTACGGGGCACCCTCGTTGCGTTCCGCATGTACCTGTCGGACCGCCCCTGTCCTCCCTTCCGACCACAGCGGAATTTCCTCATCGCTCTTCTGCTCGTTGCAAAACCTTAATCTCCCTGCTTTCATTTTCTTGCGTACTCTTTCGCGAAAAACACCGGGGGGGGGGGTAAAGGAGTGAAAATGAGCCTTTCCGGAATCCTTGACGCTAACTCCTGCATAATGCGCACTTACACGGAATGCGTCTGTAAGTTTTTCATAATGAACACTTATGGTACAAAGGACTTAAAGTTTTCTCGAATGAACACTTACAAGAAAATGGGGGGGTGGGGGTCGAGCGCGAGGCTCCCGACAAGGGGCGCTCGCGCGGTAAGAAAGTCGGGGTGATTATTGTTACGTTCCCTGGAATGCTCCAAGGTAGCAACCCGGAATGCTTGCAACCCTGGAAAAGGCATCTCCGCGCGGGGTTACACAGATTAGAAAAATGTGTCTGATAGGACTAAAATGTTCCGCGAATCTTGATTGAAGAAAAACCTTCGGGAGGCAGGCGGAATGAAAATCAGTGCGGGAAAACGAAAAGGCCTTGAGGCAGTTTCCAACGCTCGCGGTGTGATCGCAGCGGCGGCCATGGATCAGCGAGGATCGCTCAAGAGCGCCATCGCCAAGGAAAAGGGAATCGACAAGAAGGACGTGACCAGCCAGATGATGGCTGAGTTCAAGGAGGCGGTCACTCGCGTCCTGACGCCGCACGCCAGCGCCATCCTCCTGGACCCGGAATATGGCCTTTCGGCCGCCAAGGTGCGCGCCAAGAATGCCGGCCTGCTGCTGGCTTACGAGAAGAGTGGTTACGACAATACGCAACTTGGCCGTCTCCCGGACCTACTGGACAACTATTCGGTTCCCAAACTGGTCGCCGCCGGTGCCGATTGCGTCAAGATCCTCCTCTATTACACGCCGTTTGACGCTTCGGGCATCAATGAAATCAAGCACGCCTGGGTCGAAGGCATTGGCGCGGAATGCACCGCTGCCGATGTGCCGTTTTTCCTGGAATTCGTCGGTTATGAGGAAGGTGCGGACGAGAAGGGAATCGAGTACGCCAAGAAGAAGCCGGAAGTCGTGACTGGCAGCATGGAGGAGTTTTCCAAACCGCAGTATGGCGTGGACGTGCTGAAGGTCGAAATCCCGGTCAACATGGCGTTCGTCAAGGGCGCCCGCTCGTGCAAAGGCGAGTCCGTCTGCACCGAGGAAGAAGCGAAGGGGCATTTCCTCCGGGCCGCGTCCGCGGCCAAGAAGCCCTTCATCTATCTCTCGGCTGGCGTCAGCAACGACACCTATAACGAATCGCTCGAGCTGGCCGCCGAAGCGGAGAGCAATTTCTCCGGCGTGTTGTGCGGCCGCGCGACCTGGAAAGATGGCATCCCCGTCTACGGCAAGCAGGGAATCAAGGCCTTTGAAGACTGGCTTTCCACGCAAGGCGTTGCCAACATCAACAACGTCAACACGCGGCTGTCCGCGGCCAAGTCCTGGTTCAGCTTCTACGGAGCGTCGTCGTCGGCGGAGCTTAGCTAGCCCCGCGCCGCCCCGCGCCGCCCCACGCCACTTGTCCCGTTACGCGCTGGCACTCGCCCCGAGAGAAGTTAAGGCAAGATTAGTCGGAGAAAAGCTTGGGTTGGGGGGCTGCGGGTACAGCAGGTTTGCGCCGGGCGATACCGACCACGCCGAGCACGGTCATCTCGGCCAGGGCGGTTCGGGGAACGAAAATGCGCACGGTGGCGCTGTTCAGGTCCGGCGGGGTAATTTGGATGCCGGAATCAAGCAGCGTCAGCAGGTCATTGGTCACAATTCCTTCCAGTGTTTCGCCGTCGCGGAACTTCAGCCGGACCCAAAGCCCGTCGAGCTTGGGCCGACTGAGAAAGGATTTCCTCTCGGGTTCGTAAGCCGCAGAGAATTCGCGCACGAAATAGACAGCGCGCAGGTCCTTGAGCAGCAGAGCGTGATGTTGGCCCTCGGTCGTGAGCAGATCCAGGGGCTCGGAAAGTCCCAAACGAGAGGGGTTCAGATAGCCGTGCATGGTGGTGCGGTCAGAAAACTCGACGACGACTTTCTTGTGGGTGGTGGAGGTTGAAGCTCGGTTTTTCACAGTGTGAAGACGCGGCTGGGGCCAATATTGCCAAGCGTCGCGTGAGTATGTTATCGTACCAGCGCCATATCGTATCAAGTGGTTCTTTTTCAAGGGCTTAGGCGAGGGGGCGCCGCCTATTGAGCCATAAGAAGCAGATCCTCAAGTCCGCTTCCGTCATCTCCTTGATTACTCTCGTTAGCCGAATCCTGGGTTACGTGCGGGACCAGCGGATCATGCTGTTGCTGGGTACCACGCCTCTGGCCGACGCGTTCGTTCTAGCGTATCGCATCCCAAGTTTGCTGCGGCGGATGGTTGGTGAAGGGGCCATGACCGCGCCCTTTATCCCTGTGTTCGCAGAGTATCAGGCCCATCATTCCCGAGAAGAAGTGTGGGAATTCGCCAACCGGCTGTTTTGGACTTTGGCGGTTGTGCTGGCGGTGATCAGCCTAGGGGGAATGCTGTTTTCCACGGAAGCCGTTCGCCTGTTTACCTTCTTTGGCCCTGGCAGGCCGGAGGTGCAGCAGGCCGCCTACCTGAATCGCATCATGTTCTCCTACGTTTTTTTCGTTAGCTTGTCTGCTCTGGCGATGGCGATCTTGAACTGCTTTCGCATTTTCGGGCTGCCTGCTGCAACTCCGATTTGGCTGAACTGGGCCATCATCGGTTTCTCAGTCGGCGCCGTCTGGAAACAGTTCTCCAATCCGGCTGTCTCGCTTGCTGTCGGTGTGCTTGTGGGAGGAGTCCTGCAGTTTCTGGTGCTGGTACCGCCATTGGAGCGAAAGGGCATGCACTTCGATTTCGGCTTATCGCTGAGGCACCCAGGGGTCCGGGCCGTGGCACGCGTGATGCCCCCCGGGGTTTTGGGCATCGGGGCCGCACAGATAAATTTCTTCGTCGGCACCATGTTCGCCACCGCGGGACGGATGCCGCCTGGCAGCCCGACAGCCCTGTACGTGGCTGAGCGAGTGATGGAGCTGGTTTTGGGCGGGTTCGCCATTGCCGTGGCGACGGCCATTCTGCCGCTCATGTCGCACCAGGCCGCAGCCGGCGATTACGATAATCTGAAGACCACCCTGGCTTTTGCCCTGCGCGTCGTCTCGTTCATTACCATCCCCGCGGCAGTCGGTTTGATTGTTTTGCGCGAGCCAATCATTCGCGTCCTATTCGAGCACGGCCAATTCGGTGCCGAATCTACCGGGTTGACGAGTCGCGCGCTTTTCTATTACGCATTCGGCTTGCCGGCATTTGCGGCGATCAAACTGATCGTGCCCTCATTCTATTGCGCCCATGACACGCGCACCCCGGCAACTATCGCTGTGTATTCGGTGGGGTTGAACGCGATCTTGAACGTCCTCTGCCTGGTGGTGTTTTTTTCCGTGTTTGGCAATGGCGGGCCGGCTTTGGCCACGGTGGTATCGGCCTACTTTAACTTCTTCGCTCTGTTTGCCGTATTTCGGATTCGTTTCGGCCGAATGAGGACCCTGGAGGTTCTGCTGTCCATGGCGCGCATAGGCCTTTGCTCGGGATTGATGGGCGCGGCTTGCTGGGTGGCGCTGCGCGTATCGGATTTCGGCAGCTACCAGGAGTTTCTGCCGCGCTTGGCAGTTCTTACGGCGCTGGTGATGGGCTCTGTGGGAACCTATCTAGGCTTGGGGTGGATTTTTCGCACCCCCGAGATCAGCGAGGTTTATGGAATCGTCCGGCAACAGGAAAGCGAGCCCATGGCCGCCTCCGGGGTGGGTGAGTAGATGCGAGATATGACGCTCGAAACACTGATCCGCGCGTTCCTGAACTATATCAAGGTAGAGAGAGGCCTTTCCGCCAATACCATCGAGGCCTATGCACGAGACCTGCACAAATTCGCCCTATTTGCCGAAAAGCGCAGAGTAACACTCGATGCCATAAGCCGCGATGACGTTGTGGACTTCCTGAGCGAACTCTATTACCAGCGGCTCGACAGCCGGTCGGTGGCCCGCCATCTGGTGTCGCTGCGGAATCTCTTCCGCTTTGCGCTGGCCGAGGAAACCATTTCTGCCGACCCTGCGCTGAATCTGGAATCTCCCAAGGTGCGGAAGTCGCTGCCTACCTACCTTCGCATGGAAGAGGTAGATCGGCTGCTCGAGCAGCCGGACCCTGTGACGCCGATCGGCATTCGCGACCGCGCGATCATGGAGATCCTTTACTCCACGGGGCTGCGAGTAACGGAGCTGGTCAACTTGCGGGTGTCTGATCTGGAGATGCGCATGGGCTGCTTGCGTTGCGTGGGAAAGGGTGATAAGGAACGGCTGGTGCCGGTGGGCCGCAAGGCGCTGGCTGCCGCGCAAAAGTACCTGGAGACGGCGCGTCCGGTGTTTGTGGGAGGAAGCCGGTCGAGGGGACAGCCGACGCCGTACCTTTTCGTGAACCGAAACGGCATTCGGATCAGCCGGATCGGTATTTGGCGCGTCTTGGCGCACTATGGGCGTCGTGCGGGCATCCGTACGCGCCTGTCCCCGCACAAACTGCGCCATAGCTTCGCCACGCACCTGCTGGAGCGCGGCGCGGATTTGCGCTCGGTCCAGTTGATGCTGGGACATGCCGACATTTCGACAACGCAGATCTACACGCACGTGATTGAGGAGCGTCTGAAGCAAATTTATAAGGCGCACCACCCGCGCGCGTGAGATGCGGGAGAAGTGGCGGCAGGATCCATTGCAGGGGAACCCGCGGGGTGCAAGCCGGAGGAACTCCGGGACTGCGGGAGTGAACCTGACACCCTCACAGAGAGGCGAGAATGCCTGACTACATGTACATGCTGGAAAGCCGCCTTTCCGCCGAGCAGCGCGCCGCGGTGGTGCGCCTGCAAGAACTGAGCGTAGAGATGGGTTTCAATGTTTACCTCACCGGGGGCGCGGTGCGGGACCTGCTGTCGGGGATGGTGGTCCGCGATCTGGACTTCACGATCGAGGGCAATCCGCTGCGGCTGGCTCGCGAACTCGAGAAGGGCGGCGCGCGGACCGTGGAAGAGGACGAGAAACTGCGCCAGGTCGAGATGATCTTTTCCGGGGATGTGGACGGGAGTATTGCGGCCGCTCGCGACGAGGTCTACATGCGTCCCGGTACCAAGCCGGAAATTCGCTGGTCCACGATCATGGAGGATCTTCGCCGGCGCGACTTCTCGATCAATGCCATCGCCATCTCGCTCAATCTGGCCTCGCGCGGCTTGTTGCTCGATCCGACCAATGGCCTCGCCGATCTCGAGAAAGGCGAAGCGCGCGCTCTCTCGATCCACAGCTTTACCAACCAGCCGGCTAGACTGCTGCGGGGAATTCGCTACGCCGCCCGGATGGGGTCGAAGCTCGAGCCTCGCACCGAGGAAAGATTCGCGCTGGCACTGGAGCGCGGGTTGCAGGAGCGCATTCCCCCCGTGGATGCCGGCCGAGAACTGCGCCAATTGGCGCGCGAAGACAAGCCGGCGAGCGTACTCAAAGCCTGGGAGGCGCAAGGCCTGATGGGAACGTTTCATCCGCAGCTTGCCCGGCGCCATCCGGATTATGAAATCCTGGCGCGTATCCTGCGGGCGCGTGACGACCTGACCACCGCCGGTTTGCGTCCGCGCTTGTTGGCCCCGGTCCTCTACGCAGTGCTGCGCCGCTTGAAGCCGGGAGGACGCACCGCAACCCTGCATCGTTTGGGATACCGCTCTCGGGAAATAGAAGCCGTGCTGCACCTCGAGGTCAGGGCCAAGAAGGTCGTGAAGATGCTCACGGGAAGCAAAACGAAAGCACTCGGCGACGCCTTTGCATACCTGGCCAATACCCCGCCCGACCTGCTGGCATTGGTCATGGCGGCGAAGCCCAACTCGAAAGCACTAGGCAAGATACGAAATTACCTGCACAAGTGGAGGCCGCTGCGCCAGGCGTTGCCCTCCGCAGTGATGGAATTGGAGTTGCTGGGTTTCCCGCGTGGCCAGAAGTTCAACAAGGTCATTGAGGAGTTGTTCCATCTACAACTCGCCGGCAAGGGTCGCACACCCGAGGATCGAACCAGAATCTTGCGCAAGTTATCCGGGATCAAGGAACCGCCCAAGGAAAAGAGCAAAGAAGAAAAAAAGAAAAGGCCCCCAGAAAAGCCGCAAAAGCCGCCGGTGGAAAAGGGCGGATCCATAGCCCCCTCGACCCCCTCGAAACGAGCAGCGTCGGCCAAAACTTCCCGGCCCTCGCCAACGATGTCCGACAAGGGGAAAAAAGCGAGTTCGCGAGGAGCTGGAAAACGCGCGAAGGCCGGTCCCGCAATCAGAAAATCCAGTGCGCGCCGCAAGCGGCGCTGATTCCTTGCGTGCGCAGCGAGGTACAGGCGTAAGGTGGCATTCGCGAGGGGAATACCGGTTTTGAGTGGACATCAGTTTGCGCGAGCGGTGGATCCGCTCTTCCCATTTCGCTTCTGGATTTGCAGGAGGAGCCCCAGAAGGGCTGCTCCTGCAAAACCGGCACCCGCATAGAAAGTAGATGGTGGGCCGAAACGGTCCCACAGCTTGCCTGCCAGGACGCTCGACGCGAGCAGTGCGATGCCGCTAACCACGCTAAACAGGCCAAACGCCGTCCCACGCCGCTCTGCAGGTGCGGCGTCGGCGATGAGTGCCGCAAGAAGACCTTGGCTAAGCCCCATGTGGAGTCCCCACATGGCAATGCCCACCATCAGCCATGCGATCCCTGTTGTTCGAGCCAGTACGACGTCCGCTACGACCAAGGTGGCAGCGCCAGCCGCCAAGATCCACCGGCGATCCATCCGATCGGAGAGCCATCCAGCCGGATAGACCGACGCGGCATAGACTACGTTCATCAGCACCAAGACCAAGGGGATATAGTTGTTGTCGAGACCGAGATCACTCGCTCGTAGCAAAAGGAATGCCTCGCTGAAGCGAGCTAATGTGAGAACCGCCCCGATGGCGACGACCGACCAAAAGGCCGAGGAGAAACGAGAGAGACCTTGCCAATGGAGGGGCGTATGGATTTCTCTCGGCCCCGACTGCCTGGACGGCTCGTGCACAAGAAGGGCGAGCAGAGCGACGGAGACAAAAGCCGGCAGGACCGCGATCCAGAACACGAGACGGATATCGCCGCCGCTTGCGAGCATCAGGAGAGTGGCGAGAAGAGGGCCGCTCAGAGCACCGATGGTGTCAAGACTTTGGCGCAGGCCGTAGCTCGCACCCCGAAGTTCTTTGGGTACCAAGTCTGCAACCAGGGCGTCGCGTGGAGCACCGCGGACGCCTTTGCCGACCCGGTCCATTAGCCGGACGGCGAATACGACAGCGTAGGAGCCGGCAAGCGGGAAGAACGGCTTGGTCAGCGCCGCCATGCCATAACCGATAAGCACCAGCCCCTTGCGCCTGCCGAGCCAGTCGCTGAGCGCACCCGAGAACATCCTTGCCACGTGTACGGTCGATTCCGCGACGCCTTCCAGGACACCCAGCGCGGTGGGACTGCTGCCTAGTATGGAAACCAGGAAAACGGGCAGTAGGCCATGGATCATCTCGGAGGAGACGTCCATGAACAGGCTGACGAAGCCGAGCGCCCATACGCCGCGTGGGATGGCGCGCAGGCCCTGGGCTGCAGCCCTATCCCGACGGGTGTCTGTGAATCGCACCATCTAAATTCTACCTACTGAAAATGAGTCGCAGCTAAGGCAAGTGGTACCGTCATGGCCGGCCTCAAGATGAAGCCCCAAGATGAAGGAGGTTCGGCGGCAGATGCAAGCTGATGCAAGCTGAACCTCCGCCTTCCCGCATGGCTGGAAAATTCCAGCCACCCGGACTAGAATGAGCCGGCATGGCAACCCCGCGCTTCGTCCATCTGCACCTGCACACCGATTTCAGCCTTTTGGATGGCGCCTGCGACATTCCCAAGCTGCTGACCGAGGCCGCGCGGCAGGGCATGCCGGCCGTGGCTGTCACCGATCACGGCAATCTTTTTGCCGCTGAACAGTTCTACCACCAGGCGACAACGCGCGGCGTGAAGCCGATCGTCGGTTGCGAAGTATACGTCGCCCGGGGCAGCCGCCATGACCGAGGCGCGGATGCCGCGAGACGGGAGCCCAATGGAACGGGGCGGGGCGCGGGATCGGAGCCTGGCCAGCGCGGCACCAACCATCTCATCCTGCTCTGCGAGAATGCCGAGGGCTACCACAATTTGATTCGGCTGGTGTCCGCTGGATTCCTGGAAGGCTTCTACTACAAGCCACGCATTGATTACGACCTTTTGTCGCAGCACAGCGGCGGCCTGATTGCGCTCTCAGCGTGTTTGCAGGGTGCGGTGGCCGAACCGCTGGTGCACCAGCGCTACGACGAAGCGCGCGAAGCGGCCCACCGCCTCCGGGACATATTCGGCAAGGGCAACTTCTTCCTCGAAGTACAGGACCAGGGGCTGGAGGTGGATCAACCGGTCAATCGGGAGCTGGTGCGCCTGTCACGCGAGAGCGGCATCCCGCTCGTGGCCACCAACGATTGCCATTACTTGACGCGAGCCGATGCGCGCGCCCAGGAAGTGCTGCTGTGCATTCAAACCGGCAAGACGATGTCCGATCCGCAGCGGATGCGCTTCCCGACCGAACAGTTTTATTTCAAGACTGCCGAAGAGATGGCGCAGGTGTTCGGAGAATTGCCGGAGGCGCTGGCGCGCACCGTGGCCATTGCCGAGCGCTGCAATCTGCGCATCGCCCGGATGCAGACCCCCTTTCCGGAGTTCCGGGTGCCCGCGGGGCACACCCTGGACAGTTATTTTGAGCGTGTGGTTCGCGAGGGCTTTTCGGAACGAGTGCCATACCTCGAATCGCTGGCCAAGCTGGGCCGGCTGCGCCGGTCTCTGGCGGAATATGAGCAGCGGCTCTCGGAGGAAATAAAGCTGATCGAGCAGATGCGCTTCGCCGGGTACTTTCTGATCGTCTGGGACTTCATCCGCTACGCGCGGGCGCAGGGAATTCCCGTGGGCCCCGGGCGCGGCTCGGCGGCCGGAAGTCTGGTCAGTTATGCGTTGCGCATTACCGATGTGGACCCCATGGAATACGACTTGCTGTTCGAGCGGTTTCTGAATCCGGAGCGGGTCTCCCTGCCCGACATTGACATCGACTTTTGCATGCGGCGCCGCGGCGAGGTGATCGAGTACGTCACGGGCCAGTACGGCCGGTCCAATGTCGCGCAGATCATCACCTTCGGGACCATGGCGGCCAAGGCCGCCCTCAGGGACGTGGGCCGCGCCATGGACCTGCCGTACGGCGAAGTGGACCGGTTGGCCAAGCTGGTGCCGAACCAGATCAACATCTCACTCGAACAGGCCCTGGAGCAATCGCCGCAGCTTCGCGCCGCAATTGAAGGCGATGACCGCTACGGCGATTTACTGGAGGTGGCCAAGCGTTTGGAGGGCATGGCGCGCCACGCTTCCACGCACGCCGCCGGAGTGGTCATCTCCCCGGAGCCGCTCACCGACTTGCTCCCGCTGTACAAGACAAACCGCGACGAAATCATCACGCAGTACGACATGAAAGGTCTCGAGAGGCTGGGGTTGCTGAAGATGGATTTTCTCGGCCTGACGACCCTGACGGTCCTTTCCGACACCGTGAAGCTGGTCGCGGCAAACCGCGGCGTCAAGATCGATCTGAACACCCTGCCGCTCGATGACGCGCCAACGTATCAGTTGTTCGCGCGCGGCGACACGACCGCCATATTCCAGTTTGAATCCCATGGCATGCGGGACATCCTGCGCCGCTATCAACCCTCGCGGCTCGAAGATCTAACGGCGCTCAACGCGCTGTATCGCCCGGGGCCCATTCAGGGCGGAATGATCGACGATTTCATTTCCCGCAAGCAGGGCAAGAAGAAAGTCCATTACGACCTTCCCGAGCTGCGCGCCATCCTCGAAGAGACCTATGGCGTCATCCTCTATCAGGAACAAGTGATGCAGATTGCCAACCGGCTGGCGGGCTTTTCGCTGGGGCAAGCCGATATTCTGCGCCGCGCCATGGGGAAGAAGGACCGCGAAGAGATGGCGGCGCAGCGGGAAAAGTTTCTTGCCGGATGCCAAGCGAACAAAGTCCCGGCGAAGAAGGCCGGGCGTATCTTCGACCTGATCACCGAATTCGCCGGCTATGGCTTCAACAAGTCGCACTCCTGCGCCTACGCGTTGCTGGCCTATCAGACGGCCTGGCTCAAGACACACTATCCGGTTGAATTCATGGCCGCGCTGCTGACTTCCGAGACGGGCAACACCGAGCGGGTGGTGAAGTACATCCACGAAGCGCGCGGTATGGGGATCACCGTACTGCCGCCCGACATGAACACCAGCGAGCTCGACTTCACGCCCGTGGGCGAGCAGATCCGCTTCGGCCTGCGCGCCATCAAGAACGTCGGAGAGAATACGGTGCGCGGCATCCTCGAAGCGCGCCAGAGGCTGCGCGGTTTTCGCTGCATCTTCCAGTTCTGCGAGGCCGTAGACACGCGCCTGCTCAACCGGCGGGTATTGGAGAGCCTGATCAAGGCAGGCGCCATGGATGCTCTCGGAGCGCGCCGCGCGCAGCTCTATCAGGTGATTGATCGCGCCATGGAGCGGGCGCAGAAACTCCAGCGCGAACATGCCAGCGGCCAACACGGCCTTTTCGCCGGCGGCTCTGGCGCGCGGGAAGCTCCCGCGCCGCCGCTGCCGGATATCGAGGAGTGGCCGGAGCAGGAGTTGCTGGCGGCCGAGTTGGCCACGCTGGGATTCTACATTTCTGGCCATCCGCTGGCGAAGCATGCTGCGCGCTTGAAGGAACTCGGCGTCGCGGAGTTGGGAACCATTGAGGGACGGCGCAATGGCCAAGAACTGGCCGTCGCCGCCATTGTCATGAGCCTGCGCCCGATGCGCTCGCGAAAAGGCCATCGTTGGGGCATCCTGAGCCTGCAAGACATGTCCGGCGGGCTCGAGGTGCTGGCGTTTCCCGAAGCGTTCGCCCGGCTGGAAAACACACTGAAGTCGGGCGTGCCGCTCCTGCTGCGCGGACGGGTCAGCGTGGAGGAGGCTGGGACGCGGCTGATTTTGCAGGAGGCGCAGCCGCTCGATCAGGTATCGGCGGCCGAAACCGCGCTGATGCGTGTCCGCGTGGACCTCGGCGCGATGGACGAGTTTACGCTGGACCGGCTGAAGGAGCTATTCGCGAGATCACCGGGGCAGTGCCCGATTGCGTTTGACTTGGTGGACCCCGATGGCTCGATCGCAACGCTGCGCTCGAACCAGCGCGTGCGCTTGGCCGAGAGTCTGGTGGACGCCGTCCGCCAAATGTGCGGCCCCGATGCCGTCGAAGTGATACGCTGACACCCATGCAAAATCGCCGGATAAAAAAGATGAGATCGAGCAGCTCGAGCACGAGGTCGAAGAGCTACGCCGGCTTTCTGCTGCGGGCTCCCAGAACTCCGATCTCAAGCGCCTGCGCCAGGAGATGCTGGAGCTGCGCCGGGAGTTTTCCTTGCAACTGAGTCCCTGGCAGCGCACCCAACTGGCCCGGCATCCGCAAAGGCCCCACCCATTGGATTTCATGCGCCTGCTGTTCACCGACTTCACCGAATTGCACGGTGACCGCACGTTCGCGGACGACCCCGCCATCGTGGCTGGTTTGGCGCGCTTCCACGGCCGGTCCGTGCTGGTGATCGGACACCAAAAAGGCCGGACCACCAAGCAGCGTGTGGCGCACAATTTCGGGCAGGCCAAGCCGGAGGGCTATCGCAAGGCTTTGCGGCTCATGCAGCTCGCAGCCAAGTTCAGCCGGCCCATCTTCACGTTCGTAGACACGCCGGGCGCCTATCCCGGCATCGACGCCGAGGAGCGGGGGCAGGCCGAGGCGATTGCGCGCAATCTGCGGGAGATGTCGCGTCTTCCCGTGCCGATCATTGTCACCATCACGGGGGAAGGCGGTTCGGGCGGGGCGCTGGCGGTCGCCGTGGGCGACAAGGTGAACATGCTGGAGAACGCCATCTACTCGGTCATCTCCCCGGAAGGATGCGCGTCGATTCTTTGGCGAGATTCTGCCAAGGCTGAACTGGCCGCCAATGCGCTGCGTATTACTCCCGGCGATCTGACCGAACTCGGCATCATCGACGAGGTTGTGCCGGAGCCCGAAGGGGGCGCGCAATTGGACCACGAAGCGGCCGCCCAATTCCTCGATCCGGTTCTCACCCGCGCTCTCGAAGAGTTCAGTGCGCTTCCGGCCGCGGAGTTGTTGCAGCGCCGCTTCGACAAGTTTCGGCGCATGGGGCAGTTTCACGTCGCCGCTAAAGCCTAGGTTGTAGCGCCGTCCCTTCCGTGCAGCAAGTGCGTCCTCTTTCTCCCGACGTTCCTGATTCGGCACCGGTCTCCCGACTCACAATTGTGGCTTCCGGCGATTTGCGCTAGGGTCGTAGCGCGACCAGGAATTGATAATCAAAGACATCGCCCAAGGAACTTACGATCCCATGACAGGCCCCTTCCGGCCCTATGAACAATTGGTTAGGATCAAGGTGCTGGGCAAGACCGTACAGGTTCCGGACAGGAACTCCGTGCTGCGCTGCTTCCAGTTTTTGAGTCCGGAAACGATTCCCTACGGGCGTTTTTGCTGGAACCAGGACTGCCAGTATTGCCGCATCATGATCAAGCTCCCCGATGACGATCGGGTGCGCGAAATGCTCAGTTGCAAGTTCATCGTTATGCCCGGCATGGAGATCACCGAGCTAAGCCCTGAGTTGAAGCTGTGCCTCCGATGCGCCCTCGACAAGTGAATGCGGCACCACCTTTGATTGGATAGCCATTGTTTGCTACGGCTCACTCTTGTAACCTAACCCTGTGATAAGATGGGGTACAGTAAGCAGGGTTTGAAGCGAGGGCCAAGGTGAAGGCAAAGACTAAATTTGGCGTAGGCATAGCCATTATCGTGAGTACCCTCTCCGCACTGGCATGGATGGGGGCCAAAGAGAGCAAGACTTACTACCACACGGTCGCCGAACTCTCTACGCTAAATGACGCCGAGTTGCGCCAGCGCATCCGCGTCGGTGGCGACGTGGCTATCGGTTCCATCGAACGCTTGCCCGGCCGGGTGGATTTTGTTCTCCATGCCGAGGGCGTGAGCCTCCCCGTCAGCTATGTAGGGACCGATCCCTTGCCGGACACCTTCAGGGACGGCGCGCAATGCCTGATCGAGGGACGCGCCATGCCCGACGGCCGCTTCGTCGCCGAGCAAGTACAGGCGAAATGCGCGTCCAAATACGAAGCTGCGCCCGATGCGGATATTGCCGGTGAACCGCCAACGGGGTTGCCTTCGGACCTCAGAAGCTAGCCGGATCGGGGGTTTTCGTTGGATCTGTTTGGATCGTTTGCTCTCCTACTGGCTCTGCTTTGTGGTTTGTATTCCTTCGGCGCCGGCATCGCGGCAATTCGCACCCGTAATCCTCTGTTCATCAAGAGCGCGCGAAATGCGGGCTTGGCCGTCTGTGTTCTCGTCTGGGCGGGCATGGGCAGCCTAGTCTATCTTTTCCTTTCCGACAACTTTTCGATCGTGTACGTCGCCGGCCACAGCAATCGCACGCTGCCGCTCTTCTACAAGTTCGCGGCGATCTGGGCCGGACAAGAGGGGTCGCTGCTGTTTTGGAGCTTCCTGCTCTCGATCTACGTTTTCTCGGCGCTGTTCTCCTACCGCGGCAAGCATCCCGAGCTGATGCCGTATGTGGGCGTTGTGCTCGTGGGCATACAACTGTTCTTCCTGATGCTCAATACCTTCGTCGCCAGCCCGTTTCAGGTACTCGGAGCCGCAGGGCCGACGGGCGTTTTGGAGTTGGTCTCTCGCGCCGACGGCTCGGGATTGAATCCGCTCTTGCAGTATCCCGAGATGGTCATACACCCGCCGGTGCTATTCGCCGGTTATACCGGATTCGCCGTCCCGTTTGCGTTTGCGCTCGCGGCGTTGCTGGGCAGATATCCCGGCGAGAAATGGATTCATCTGACGCGCCGTTGGACCATGATCGCCTGGGGCTTTCAAAGCGCCGGCATCCTGCTGGGCGCGCACTGGGCGTACGCCGTACTCGGATGGGGAGGGTATTGGGCTTGGGATCCGGTGGAGAACGCGTCGCTGATGCCCTGGCTGACCGGCACGGCGTTTCTGCACTCGGTGATGATGCAGGAAAAGCGTGGCATGATGAGGGTATGGAATATTTGGCTGGTGTTCGCGACGTTCCTGCTCACCATCTTTGGCACCTTCCTGACCCGCAGCGGCGTGGTCAGCTCGGTCCATGCCTTCGCGCAGTCCAGTATCGGCCCATGGTTTCTGGGTTTTATGGGACTGGTGCTGGCGGTGTGCCTGGCTGCTTTCTTGCAAAATCGTGATTATCTGCGCAGCGACAATCATTTGGACTCGCTGGTTTCGCGCGAATCGGGTTTCCTGTTTAATAATTTAATCCTTCTGGTAGCCTGCGTGGCGGTGCTGTCGGGGACACTTTTCCCGGTGTTCTCGGAATGGGTCCGGGGCACGAAGATCAGCGTCGGGGCGCCGTTCTTCAACCGGGTCAACCTGCCGATCGGGCTCTTTCTGCTTTTCTTGACCGGTGTGGGACCGCTCCTGGCGTGGCGCAAGACCTCGCTGACCAGCCTGCGGCGGAACTTCGGCTGGTCGGCAGCGATCGGAATCGCTTCCGGTGGTGTTGCTATGGCCTTCGGATTGCGCGGTTTCTACGTCACGGCCTGCCTGATTCTCTCGGTGTTTGTGACGCTGACGATTCTGCAGGAGTTTTACCGTGGGGCGCGGGTGATTGCAGCGCGCAGCGGCTTGAATCTGTTCTCCGCAGTCGCGCAGCTTACCATGCGCAATACGCGGCGCTACGGGGGCTACGTGGTGCATTTTGGCATGGTACTGGTCTTTATCGGGATCTCGGGGAGCGCGTTCAACGAGGACAAGCAGATGGAGATGCCACCCGGGGCACAGATGGATATCGGCCCCTACCATCTGACCAATCAGACCTTCGATTCCACGCAGGAGGCCAATTACACCTCGGAAAAGGCCACCATCGCCGTGGATCGCGATGACCGTCAGGTCATCATGCTCTACCCGGAGCGGCGGTTCTATCCCACGAACGAAGAATCGGGAACCATGGTGGCCATCTATTCGACCGTACAGCACGACCTCTATGTCGTTTATGCCGGGCGTAGCCCGGCGACAGAGCAGCCGGTCATCCATGCCTATCTGAATCCCTTGGTAAAATGGATCTGGCTTGGCGGGGTGGTCGTTGTGCTGGGTACGCTGCTGGCGCTGGTACCCAACCGGAGGCCGGTGCTGGCACTGCAAACAGCTGTTGAACGGGCGCCGTCGTTCGCTGCACCGGCGACCGCTACACCGGCGGCCGCATACATCCCGGTGGAACGCTATGAAAGTCATGAGTAGACTGCTCCGCTTCGCGCCCGCGCTGACTCTGGTGGCCGTCTTGTTTTCTGCCAGTGGAATCCAGGGACAGAACTCCGATCGGGCCAAGCGCCTGGGCGACGAGATGATTTGTATGTGCGGCTGCGCACAGATTCTTACTGCGTGCAATCACGTCGGCTGCACCGTGTCGAGCACCATGCTCAAGAAGCTCGACCAGCGGGTGGCCAGCAATGAAACCGACGACTTGTTGGTGCAGTCCTTTATCCAGGAGTACGGAGAGCAAGTGCTGGCCTTGCCGCCGACACGCGGGTTCAACAGCCTGGTATGGATGATCCCGGGAATTGCGTTCGGGCTGGGGCTTGCCCTGGTGGTGGCAGTGATCTGGAACTGGCGCCGTGACGTCGCGCTGGCACCGGCTTCGGGGCCGGCGGTTTCTCCCGAGATGCTGGAGCGCGCACGCCGCCAAGCCGATTTGGAGACCGAAGACTGACATGGCATGGCTTGCCGTGCTTCTGGTCGCCGTCGATACGCTGGCAGTGGTCGCCTGTCTGGCGCTAACCGCCGCGACGCTGATCTTCATCTTTCTGATCGTGCCGGACGCCGCGGATTCGGCGCCACACCGTTCGCGTTTGGACCAGTACCTGGAGCAGCGCGATACGATCTACGAGAACCTTCGCGATGTCAAGTTTGAGTACCGCGCCGGAAAATTCACCGAGCAGGATTACGAACAAATGAAAGGGCTGCTCGAAAAGCGAAGCGGCACTGGTGCTTGCCGAAATCGAAACCTTCACCGGCAGCCCAGTGCACTTGCCCCGCCGCGATCCTGGCACCTCGCCTGCCGGAGTGCCTGCCAAGTCTCGGGGATGAAAGGGTTGCTCTTATCTATGCTGCACGGTCTGAATTGGCTCTGGCCAAAATCCTTTGCGCGCGCTGGTGCGTTTTCACTACTCCTGGTGGCGGTTGGCCCAGCCGATGCGGCCACAGTCAGCGGCGTGGTGCGCAATGGCACCAATCAGAAGGCTGCTGCCGGTGTGGATGTCGTGCTCATGAGTCTTCAGGGTGACATGGAGGCCGTCGCCAGCACCACGACCGATGCGCAGGGGAACTACACGCTCGAGCATGCCCAGGTCGGCCAGGCGCCGATGCTCATTCGCGCCATCTACCAAGGCGTGAGGTTCCATCAACCCGTGCCGCCGGGCCGCTACACGGTCGATGTGACCGTTTATGACTCGTCCTCCGATCCGAAACTCATCAAGGTCGGCAGGCGTGTGATCGTTTTCCAGCCCAGCGATGGGGTGCTGCTCATCGGAGAGGAATACGGCCTCGAGAACCAGTCGCAGCCGCCGCAGGCATACTTCGATCAGGCAGGGGACTTCGATTTTGAACTTCCGGAAGGAGGCGAGCTTGCGCAGGTTTCCTCTTGGGGGCCGGCCGGGATGCCCGTGGTGCAGGGAACGATCGAGCGCGGCGAGCGGCGCTACGCGATCGCCTATGCGTTCCAGCCGGGTGAGAACGGGGTGCGCCTGTCCTACCGGGTCCCTTACGCTTCCAACCAGGCCAACCTGCAGTTCAATTCGATCTATTCGGCTGAGCAGGTCTTGCTGGTCGCGCCACCTTCCGTCAGGGTGGAAAGTGCGGGCTTCTTTCCCGCCGGCTCCGAAGGGGGCTTCAACCTGTACGCCCACGATGTTATGCCTGCCGGCCTGCCGTTCGAAGTATCCATCTCGGGTACGGCGCCTCCCCCTGAGGGTGCTCAGGGTGGGAATCAGTTAGGTGGGAGTGATGCGGGAGCAGGCATACAAGCAATGCCAGACCGCCTGGACAGTTTGCGATGGATCCTCATCGTCGGATTTGCCGCTCTGTTTGCGCTGGGCATAACGTATCTCTGGCGACGCCCGGCAGCTGTTGTTTACGAAGGAGTATCCGGGGCGGCAGCATCCGGTGTCGTGCCGGCCGGTCGGCACGGAACGCGCCAGCAGGTGGCCGGGAAGGGTGCGCCTCCCCCGGTGACGACGGTGGATTTGCCTCCGAGCCGAACGGCGCAGAACGCCGCTGAGATTGCCGACGCAGTCGACCACAGTCTTGATGCGCTGAAGGACAAGCTGTTTCGCCTCGAACTGCGTCACCAGGCCGGCACCATCTCCGACGAGGAATACGCGCGGGGACGCAGCCGCACCGAACAGATCCTGCGTGAACTCGTGCGAGATTGATCCCGCGGCGTGGCCACCACGTCCCCATCGGACTTCCCACGTGGCATGGGTGTTGCATTTCAGAAGATTGAAAAGCGCTACGGGGTGTTGTTTGCCCTGCGAGACGTCTCGCTCGCAATCGCCGCGGGCGAATGCGTCGCGCTGGTGGGGCCGAACGGGTCCGGCAAGACCACGCTCTTGCGGATTGCGGCGCTCCTCTCACGACCCACTTCCGGACGCGTACAGTTTTTCGCCAAAGGGTTGGCGATGCCACCAACCGCAATGGACAACACTCTCCCGGTCAAACGCAGCATCGGCCTTGTGGCCCATAGCACGCTTTTGTACGACGGACTGACGGCTGAGGAAAACCTCGTTTTCTTCGCGCAGCTGTACGCTCTCGGCCGTCCGCGGGAATGCGCTAGGGGAGCGCTGGCTGCGGCCGGTCTGGCAGCGCGGGGCAACGATCCGGTGCGCACGTTTTCCCGTGGCATGCGCCAGCGGCTGGCGATTGCCCGCGCCATGCTTCCCGCGCCCGAATTGCTGTTGCTCGACGAGCCGGCCACGGGACTCGACGCGGCAGGGCAGCAGTGGCTCGGTGAGGTGCTCGCAGGCGTCAGATTGAATGGCTGCACGATCGTGATGAGCACCCATCGGCGCATGGAAGCTCACGCGTTGGTGACGCGGGCCGTGCGCCTCGCATCGGGCCGGATTCTGGAAGACTCCGGGCCTCGCGGCGATCCAGACGCGGTCCTGGCAGCGGCGCTGGCCGGGCCGCAGGAGGATTGAGTGGCCCTCGCCCGTCCCGCGGCAATCCTGCTGGAAAAAGAACTGCGCGCCGAATTTCGGTCACGCGAACTGATCACCAGCACACTGGTCTTTGTACTGATGGTGCTGGTCCTGTTCAGCTTTACGTTCGATCCCACCGCGGAGGAATCGCGCCGCTTCGGCGCCGGACTGCTATGGCTCGCGCTCTTGTTCGCAGGCTCATTGATGTTGCATTCCTCGTTCACGCGCGAGCAGACCAACGACACGCTCGCGGCCCTGCGCCTGGCGCCCATGGACCCAGTGGCCATCCTGGCCGCAAAGATCATGGCGAATTTCTGTTTCCTGCTCCTGGCCGAACTGCTGTTATTGCCGGCGTTCATCGCACTCTATGACCTGCACGTAGGACCCGTGCTCGGGCGTATGCTGCTGGTGCTGGTCCTCGGAACGCTGGCGCTTTCCACCGTAGGAACCGTGTTCTCGGCAATCTCCTCGCAGGCGCGGATGCGCGAGCTGCTCCTGCCGCTGCTGTTGCTCCCGCTGCTGACGCCGGCGCTCATCGCCAGCGCCGAGGCCACTGCCGGACTGCTCAATGATCCACCTTTTCTGTCACTGACCTGGACGGCGTTTCTGGCCGCCTTCAACGTCATTTTTTTGACGGTGACGTGGCTTTTCGGCAAATATCTGCTGGAGGAATGAGCAACGATGGCGATAGGGCCCGATAGCGATAGGGCCAACGACCAATCACCAAGGGTGAGAAAGGCGAGTGACGTGGCGCAGGGCATGACATCATCGGTCGTTCAGTCAGCAGGCAAACGGAAAGGGGCGGGCATACCCGTGATGGAGACCATCGGGGTTGCGGTTCTGCTCGGTGTGGCGGGCTACTGTGCGCTCTTTGTTGCTCCCACCGAACTGACGATGGGTCACATCCAGCGCATCTTCTACTTCCATGTTCCCAGTGCGTGGACCGGCTTCGCGGCATTCTCTATTACGTTCGTGGCCAGCATCGCCTATCTGCGCGGCCGTTCCCCGAAGTGGGACTGGTTGGCTGTGTCCGCTGCCGAAATCGGAGTGACGTTTTTGACCGTCGTTCTTATCACCGGCCCCATCTGGGCTAAGCCGGTATGGGGTATCTGGTGGACCTGGGACGCACGGCTGACCTCAACCTTCGTTCTCTGGGTGCTGTATGTCTGCTACCTGTTGCTGCGCACTCTGGTTGATGATCCGGAACGCCGCGCGGTGCTCTCGGCGGTTTTCGGCATCTTCGCGGCCATTGATGTTCCCTTCGTCTATTTCTCCATCTGGTTCTTCCGCACGCAGCATCCGCAGCCGGTGATTGGCGGCGGAGGTTCTCTAGATCCGCGCATGTTCCAGGTCCTTCTGTTGTGCTGGGCTGCACTGCTGGCGGTCATGGTGTTGTTGTTGCGTCAGCGTTACCGGCTGGAAAGCCTGCGCTATGAAATTGCGCAACTGGGCCTGGATGCGGCGCGCCGGGATGACCGGGTGGGCGTAGAAGCCCAACCGGGGAGGGGGAGCGTATGAATTCGGAGGCCACACGATGAGAAACCTCAACAGTCTGATGGCCGCGTATCTGGTTGTTTGGGCGATCTTCTTTGTCTACCAGTTCACCGTGTCGCGGCGGCTGGCTCACTTGCGCGAGGAGGTCGAGCGGCTGAAGGAAAACCTGACGCGCTGATTGCCGGATGCACGATGGGGTGGCTGTTGGTACGAACGGTAATATGAACGGTAAGAAGAAGCTGGGGGTCGTCCTATTTCAGCTTGGCGGTCCTGACTCTCCCGAAGCTGTCGAGCCGTTTCTCTACAACCTGTTCTGTGATCCGGACATTATCAATTTCACTGGGGCGTGGCTGGCACGGCGCCCCTTGGCACGCTATATTGCGCACCGCAGGGTGGCAGCCGTACGCGAGCACTATGCGGCCATCGGAGGGCAGTCGCCGATTCGCCTGCTGACCGAGAGGCAGGCGCGGAAATTGGAGGCGGCGCTAGCCCCCGAATTCGAGGCCCGCTGCTGGGTAGCCATGCGTTATTGGCACCCGCTAAGCTCGCAAACTGCTGAGGCCGTGCGGGCAACACCTCTCGACACCCTGGTCCTGCTGCCTCTCTATCCGCAATATTCTTTTGCCACCACACGCAGCAGCCTCAAGGAGTGGCAGCGGGTATATCAGCCCCGCGCGGGGGCCGCGGCCGCTCGCATTGTGGAGCACTTTCACACCCACCCGCTGTACGTGGAAGCCGTCGTCGAAAGAATCGCCACCAGCCTCACGCATTTTGAGCGTCCCGATGAAGTTCATTTGGTCTTCAGCGCGCACGGGTTGCCTCTCAGCCTGATCGAGGCTGGCGACCCCTACCAGCAGCATGTGCAACAAACGGTGGGGGCGATGCTGGCGCGAGGAGGGTGGCGGAACCGCCACACGCTCTGTTATCAGAGCCGCGTGGGCCGGCAGAAGTGGCTCGAACCCTCGCTCACCGCGACAATCGAAAGTCTGGCGCGTTCTGGAGAGACGCAGCTTCTCGTCATTCCGATTTCTTTTGTAACCGAGCACATCGAAACGCTGCACGAGGTCAATATCGAGGCGCGCGCAGAGGCCTTGGCCACCGGAATCAAGCAGTTCGAGATGATGCCGGCCGTCGGTGATTCGCCGCGATTTATCGGGGCTCTGGCGGATTTGGTCCGCTCCGCTGTGCGCCGCGAGGAAAACGTGGCAGCGTCCCACTCCTAATTTTGCGTTTTAGGGAAAAGGCGCGGTCTGCAAAGAGACATTCAGCGATAGGCCTACTGAGGCCTTCGCCGCTGACAGGCCGACCGGCCATGGGATGAGGTCATCCGAGGATCCCTGGCCGGTCTGGCCGGTGTACTGCCCGGTATGTGGTGACTGAGCCGTGCGTTTTGCCGCACGGCTCAGGTCAGGAGCCGCTTAGTTGGTGTCTCGGTTGGTTCTTGCCGACATCGTCCAGTCCCAGTGCTCGCCGGCGGCGTCGATAATGGGCTGGACGTCCTCCTGTAGTAGGTGCCGTTCCTGCGCCATCCGGTTGGCCACTTCCGCCACTCGCCGCACGTAGTCGGCGCGGCTGGAGTAGCGTTCCTCGACCGAGGGACGTGGATCGCTGTTCTGCAGCCGTTCGACGCGCGTTCTGGCGAACGGTATGTATCCTCCGGCATAAGGCACGAGGGTGTCCGTCAGACCGGCGCTCTCGCTCCGGAAAGCCCAGCCTCTGTAGGTCCCGAGCGGCACCGCCTGCTCCGGTAGGCGAACGCCTCCGATCTCGTTGCCGTCACCGTCCACCTGAGAGACCAGGAAGGGCAGCACGGTGGCAGGACCGAAGGCGTCAACGCGATAAGAGCCGGGTTGGTGCATCGGCCACTGCACGCCGGGGATATCCGGATACTCGAGGTTGCTGACGGCGACCATGGTGCCGTCCGACCACCTCGGATGCCGGCTGGCCGGTGGCTCGACTCCTTCTCTCACCCAGAGGTCAAGAGCGGCCAGTAGGGCGCGCGAAGTATACCGATAGTCGAGTGGATTGACCAATTCCTGCTGGCCGGCGCTCTTTGGCGGCGGCCACGAGCCTGGGCCGTGTTTCGTCCCAGACATATAGTAAATCCGCACGTTCGGCGTATCAGGCAGATCCTCGACGCCGTCTATGGTCGTGTGCAGCAGGGTGGCCACGCGGCCTTGGCCCCACTGCTCGGAGCCGGTATCGGCATGAAAAATCTTCGGTTCCAGGCCGGCGGGCACTCGCGCGCCAAGGCCGTCCCGTTTGCCGGTGACCGGGTCGTTTCTCATCTCATAGCGAATCGGGAACTTGGTGTGATAAAAGGCCCCGAGTTCCCAGGGCACCGCGAACCGCTCGTTGAAGCTACCAAGGGACGAGCCGCCCGTGTTGATGAACAGGGCGTCAATCGCCTGCCGACCCTGCTCGTCGGTGGTGAAGCCCTCGTACACCAGTTGGCGCTGAGACCGTCCGGTCTGGGACGTGCCGTAGGTGTAGGCGTATTGGGCGCTGAAAATGGCGTCGGGGTTGTTCTTTACCTCCGAGGCCATATCTCGAATGGCCGCAAATCCCAGGCCCGCCACCGGCGGATCCTTGGTTTGATAAGTTATCTCGTACGTATGCCCGCCCTTGAAGCCATCTTTCATCCACAGGTAATTCGTATCGAGCACAATCTGGCCGTTTTCGATGCGGCCAAACTGCCAGTCCTCGCGCGGAATCAGACGGGGTGCGGCGACTACCGGACCCTGCACTGCGAATCCGCTCTCCGTCAACCGGTAGGCGGGATCTTCGGGATCGAGCGGCGGATACTTCCAGGTGTCACGGTTGTACTCAAACGAGTCCGTCGACTGGCGGAGAACGATTTCCTGGTTGAGCCAGCCGGTAATCGTCTGGCCGTTTTCGGTGGCAATCGGAGTGTCGAGGCCGATCAGCCCCGGGTTCCGATCCTTGCGGACATCGAATTGCCAGCCGACGGCCACCAGCGTGTAGCCTTCGCGCATCAAGTAGCCGTCGCCAAAGTCGGCCTCGGCTGTCGGATCGACCGATCTTCCGGCACGGTTGAACGCGCTCATAAGCAGCTTGTTGCCGCGATTCACCTTGTCGAAGAAGGCAACGCCATTCGCCTTCGATGGATCCTTGGGCATGAGGATGAACAGATCGGACGAGAATTCCACCTTGCCCTCGCTGTTCTTGGGCGCCTTGTCCAGATCCGCGATGATCTTGTTGTGTTCGTTGTTGGGGTCCACAGCGAAATACACCGTGCCATACAACTTTTCGTAAGCGCCAACGCTGCCGAAAGCTTTTCCGCCCAGCACGTCTACCCGGCTGGTGATTTCGACCCGCGTGACTTCGGCGCGAATCATCCCGGGCAGCAGCACCAGAACGAACGCTCCCAGAGCCATCCCGAGAATGCTGCGAATGTATGCTTTCATCACCTGCTCCTCCTTCGTCCCTTAATCAGGGGTATCACACTGATTTTTTTTCTGCGTCGCGAACAGGCACGAGGCCCCGGTCGACCGGCCATGGGAAGACATCATGCAAAGGTCCCTGGCTGGCCTGGCCTGTGTACTGCCCGGTATTGGTATCGTCTCCCTAAGGGTCGCGACTGAGCCGTGCGTTTTGCCGCACGGCTCAGGTCAGGAGCCGCTTAGTTGGTGTCTCGGTTGGTTCTTGCCGACATCGTCCAGTCCCAGTGCTCGCCGGCGGCGTCGATAATGGGCTGGACGTCCTCCTGTAGTAGGTGCCGTTCCTGCGCCATCCGGTTGGCCACTTCCGCCACTCGCCGCACGTAGTCGGCGCGGCTGGAGTAGCGTTCCTCGACCGAGGGACGTGGATCGCTGTTCTGCAGCCGTTCGACGCGCGTTCTGGCGAACGGTATGTATCCTCCGGCATAAGGCACGAGGGTGTCCGTCAGACCGGCGCTCTCGCTCCGGAAAGCCCAGCCTCTGTAGGTCCCGAGCGGCACCGCCTGCTCCGGTAGGCGAACGCCTCCGATCTCGTTGCCGTCACCGTCCACCTGAGAGACCAGGAAGGGCAGCACGGTGGCAGGACCGAAGGCGTCAACGCGATAAGAGCCGGGTTGGTGCATCGGCCACTGCACGCCGGGGATATCCGGATACTCGAGGTTGCTGACGGCGACCATGGTGCCGTCCGACCACCTCGGATGCCGGCTGGCCGGTGGCTCGACTCCTTCTCTCACCCAGAGGTCAAGAGCGGCCAGTAGGGCGCGCGAAGTATACCGATAGTCGAGTGGATTGACCAATTCCTGCTGGCCGGCGCTCTTTGGCGGCGGCCACGAGCCTGGGCCGTGTTTCGTCCCAGACATATAGTAAATCCGCACGTTCGGCGTATCAGGCAGATCCTCGACGCCGTCTATGGTCGTGTGCAGCAGGGTGGCCACGCGGCCTTGGCCCCACTGCTCGGAGCCGGTATCGGCATGAAAAATCTTCGGTTCCAGGCCGGCGGGCACTCGCGCGCCAAGGCCGTCCCGTTTGCCGGTGACCGGGTCGTTTCTCATCTCATAGCGAATCGGGAACTTGGTGTGATAAAAGGCCCCGAGTTCCCAGGGCACCGCGAACCGCTCGTTGAAGCTACCAAGGGACGAGCCGCCCGTGTTGATGAACAGGGCGTCAATCGCCTGCCGACCCTGCTCGTCGGTGGTGAAGCCCTCGTACACCAGTTGGCGCTGAGACCGTCCGGTCTGGGACGTGCCGTAGGTGTAGGCGTATTGGGCGCTGAAAATGGCGTCGGGGTTGTTCTTTACCTCCGAGGCCATATCTCGAATGGCCGCAAATCCCAGGCCCGCCACCGGCGGATCCTTGGTTTGATAAGTTATCTCGTACGTATGCCCGCCCTTGAAGCCATCTTTCATCCACAGGTAATTCGTATCGAGCACAATCTGGCCGTTTTCGATGCGGCCAAACTGCCAGTCCTCGCGCGGAATCAGACGGGGTGCGGCGACTACCGGACCCTGCACTGCGAATCCGCTCTCCGTCAACCGGTAGGCGGGATCTTCGGGATCGAGCGGCGGATACTTCCAGGTGTCACGGTTGTACTCAAACGAGTCCGTCGACTGGCGGAGAACGATTTCCTGGTTGAGCCAGCCGGTAATCGTCTGGCCGTTTTCGGTGGCAATCGGAGTGTCGAGGCCGATCAGCCCCGGGTTCCGATCCTTGCGGACATCGAATTGCCAGCCGACGGCCACCAGCGTGTAGCCTTCGCGCATCAAGTAGCCGTCGCCAAAGTCGGCCTCGGCTGTCGGATCGACCGATCTTCCGGCACGGTTGAACGCGCTCATAAGCAGCTTGTTGCCGCGATTCACCTTGTCGAAGAAGGCAACGCCATTCGCCTTCGATGGATCCTTGGGCATGAGGATGAACAGATCGGACGAGAATTCCACCTTGCCCTCGCTGTTCTTGGGCGCCTTGTCCAGATCCGCGATGATCTTGTTGTGTTCGTTGTTGGGGTCCACAGCGAAATACACCGTGCCATACAACTTTTCGTAAGCGCCAACGCTGCCGAAAGCTTTTCCGCCCAGCACGTCTACCCGGCTGGTGATTTCGACCCGCGTGACTTCGGCGCGAATCATCCCGGGCAGCAGCGAAACAACAAGCGCCACCAGAGCCATCCCGAGAATGCTGCGAATGTATGCTTTCATCACCTGCTCCTCCTTCGTCCCTTAATCACCCTTAATCACTAGATCAGAGGCATCACACCGACGTCTTCTTCTCTGCATTACGAATAGGCACTAGGCATCGGTCGACTGGCTGCTATCGTATTCGCGGACTCTACACCCGGCAGAGTTGTTTTGCAACGTTTGCAAACCAGCTGGACCGTGCTGGCATCCGGTGGTTCAGAATCCATGAGCATTGAGGATTGCGGGGTGCTTTGCTGCCATCGGGTGGGGCCGCCAGTGCAGCGGATGTTACCAGGGAAGAGGATAAGATCCACCCCCCGAATCCAATTGCTCTGGTGTTCTACGGTTATTTGGTTATAAGGCGCTGTTTTTCTTCTCTCGATCCAGTTTGAGAGAAACCACAAACTCCTTGCGGCTGTCTAGGCTTGAGATCGTATGAGTCCTCGAGGTTTGACTGCCGCGTTCGGCGTGGACCTCGTAGTCCGTGTTGGGGTTGAGATCGCTGAAATGGTATTGGCCGCTATTCTCGGAGATGTAGGTCTTCACCGTGAGTGTCCGGATATTTTTCAGATAGACCACAGCGGAGGCGACGGGAGTGCCGGACCTGTCAACCACAGTGCCGCGCACGGTACGTAGCTCGGTGTGCCTCTGAGCGTCCCCGGGCACGGGTGCCAGCATGATCGTCATTGCAAGAGTCACGCACACTGTAGTGATGCCTTTCATGCCTCTCTCCTTGAGCGCTGGGTTCATCATTCAGCGACACTAGAACTTGGCAGACTGGAATGCTGCTGGATTTAGGATGGCAGAGAGGCCGGGAAGGATGCCGGGTGGGAGCTGAGTACAGGTATCGGGTTATTCAAGCTCCTCTTCCTCTTCATCCTCTTCTTCACCGGCTTTGTCCTCTTTTAACCCGTCTTCCTCCTCGTCCTCGTCTTCGTCGGTGATGACGTTTATGCGAACCGGGTGCGTCTGTACTACCTCGAGTTCGGCTTTACACTCCTCACAGTTGAGTATTTCGCCTTCCTCCAGTTCGTCTTCATCCACGTCAATCTCGACAGCACATTTTGGGCAACGGACCACGGCCTGAACCTCCAACGGATAGCTGGACTCAAGCTAGCGTTGTATATAACGGAAGAACTGTCAACAGGGATCTTGGTCCTTGACGACCAATGTTCAAGGTGATGATCCTCGTGCGGTACCGCGAATATCCGGAGCAGCCGCTCCCGTTCCGCCATGGCAGGAGTGGAGAAAGATCGCTAGACACTGCCCGAGGGGTGATCTTTACTATTTTCCCCGGCTGCCGTATCTTGCAGGAGCCCACAAGGAGGCCATCCATACATGAAGCATCCGGAAACTTGGTCACGAATTGAAGAAACTATTTCCCGCCATGATTTGCTGCAACATCCGTTCTACCAAGCGTGGAAAGCCGGGAAACTTCGCACCGAAGACCTGAGGCGGTACGCCCAGGAGTATTACCATCAGGTGGCGGCGTTTCCTTCGTACCTGAGCGCGCTGCATTCGCGACTGCCTGACGGCGAGCTGCGAAGGGCCGTGCTGCGAAACCTTTGCGAGGAAGAGATTGAAGGCATTCCCCACTCTGAAATGTGGCTGGATTTTGCGGAAGGAATGGGCATAAGGCGCGAGGAGGTGCGACACACCCTGCCTTCGGGGTCAACGCAATCACTGATCGGTATCTTTCGAGAGATTGCCTCCACGCGTTCGCCACTCGCGGCTCTGGGCGCGTTCTATGCCTATGAATCCCAGGTGGCTCGCATCGCCGGCCTAAAAGCGCAGGGCCTGCGGGAAATGTACGGTGCCGACGCCAAGACCTGTTCCTACTTTACATTGCACTCCGTGTGGGATGTTCACCACGCGAAGGTCTGGGCCAAGCAAATCGACCACGGGATTGACGGTCACGGGATTGACGGCAATGATTCGTCGGTCGAAGAGATCCTGCGCACCGTGGAAGATACCGCCATTGCCTTGTGGAAGACGCTGGACGAAATCCAGTTGCAGTGTGCCCGCAACTGAAAGCGGCCGGCGCGACGTTCGAGAGCAGATTCCCCGGCCGCCGCGGCAACTCTCCGTCTAGCGACCGGAGCGAGGCTGGCCGGCAGAGAAGCCAGGGCGCTTCCCGGTATTTGATTTGCTACGGTTGCTCGGTGCAGCCCGGGGGCTTGCCTTAGGCTCGCCGCGGCTGCCGCGCGCATTTCGAGGATTGCTTTTTGGCGCGCTGCGGACATTTGGTGCGCTTCGGGCGCTAGCGCCGCGATCGTTGCCACTGGGCCTACTGCGAGCAGCAGGCCGCCTTTCATTGCTTCTCGAGTTGCGATTGCGATTGCCTCTCTCAGCCGAGCCGGCATCCGGACGTGCTCGCACAATGGGCCGGTTCAAATCGAGCGGCTGCCGATTGTTCGGTTGGGACCTTCGAGCGCTGCCGCGTGATCCGGTATTTCCTTCCTTAGATGATTCGGAGCGGCGCGTTTGGCTTATGAGTTGCCGACTGCCCTGCCCTCGGCTCTGTCCCCGCTCCTGATTTGGCTGCACCTCTTCAAACGATCGGAAGCCACCCTGACCTTGTCCCTGATTGCGATTTGGCCGTCGTGATTCGATGCCGCGTGTTCGGTTCGGATTTTCGCCCTGTTGCGGCGTGTTGGCTGGGGTGTTTGACCGTCCAGAAAACGTCCTCCAACCACCTTGCGTTCGCTGGCCTTGGTTCGGTTGCCGCCTCTCATTCGCCCGCGCGCGGCCAAGGTTCTCCGCTTGCGATCGGTTGGGCAACGGGCGGACTGACCTGCTATTCCTCCCTTGTCGATCTGCTCCGCCACTCGCACTCGGACCTTGGCGGTCCGATCCGAAGCGCCGCCAACCGCCGCTGTTATCCTGCTGCCGCTGAGTAGGAAATGGCCGAGCCCTAGAGGAACCGCCCTGCGTTCGTGTCTCTAAGTTTCCTGCTACCCTTGTCCCGCGCGGGCTATCCCCGTTCCGGACGTTGTTCGCCGCCGCATTGTTCGCCGCCCGGAAGCCCCCGTTGCGCTCCATCGCTTGGCGTACCTCCGCTGCCTGCTCGGAGAACTGCTGCGGCCTCCTAGACGGCGCTCTCTTGCTGAAGAAACGGTTTCGCTCAATGAAACGCGAGGAAGCCGAGCGGGAGATGTTGCGATCCGAAACACGCAGACTCTCGCGCGAGGGGACGACAGGCAGGTTCGCGGTCATTATCCTGCCTTCACGGAGTTCCGCGGCACTCACTGCCCGTGATCGAAAGCCACCGCGGCCAAAACGGTCGGCGGGCACGGTCGAGATGCCATGGCGCAGGCGCTTGTTCACCAGTACGTGTTGGACGTTCGAGAATCGCCGTCCGGGGCGCAGGGGCGCGAAGCCACCTCGAATGTTGTAAATGTTGGTTACGTTTACGACGCTGAATCGATTGCGATGTGCGCCGTACCACGGGTGGTAGTAATCACTAGGCCCTATCGGTATCCAACCGATCGAGCCGTAGCCACCGCCGAATCCAATACTAACTCCTACGCTGACTCCCTTCCCGAAGCCGAAGAAGGAAACGTAGGCCGGTGCCCACACGGGCCGGTATCGTGAGTGCACAGGACCTGGCCACCAGACCCATGCTCCGTGGTGAACGAGCCAGCGGCCGTAGT
This sequence comes from Candidatus Acidiferrales bacterium, assembly GCA_965197305.1. GTDB lineage: Bacteria > Acidobacteriota > Terriglobia > Acidiferrales > UBA7541 > Palsa-189. The sequence continues at coordinate 97,769 of CBDAMS010000010.1, forward strand.
GATAAGGCGCCCATCCCCATGGTTCAGAGGACACCCAAGTCCACCCATAATAGGACTGCCAAACCCAGCGGCCCGAGCGGTAGGGTGCCCACCCCACGTGTACGTGCGGTATCCAAACCGCACCATAGTCGGGAATGTTGCTCCACCTTCCGTAGGCGTCCAGGTCTCCGGCGCCGGTATAATAGCGATTCGTATAACGCCAGCTCTGAGCCCGCGAGACGATGCGATCCCGGTCCTTGTTCCAATCGTCCCAGCTGTCATTGGAGGGGGCTTTGCTCGTCTGATATTGCACCTCGTTGCCGGTTCCGCGAATGGTGATGAGGTTGCCTTTCTTGACGATCGTGCTGCCCTCGGGAGGTGAAATTTCCGCTTCTCCCTCCCGGACGGTGATCTCGGTGTCCCCGTTGGAATGCACTTCAATGCGGTATCGACCTTCCCGCAGAGGGCGCACGGCGACGTTCGGCGTATCAATCTCTACGTTGGCTTCCGAACCCTTCAGAACCGAGAGGCTCGCCAGCCCTTGGGCCATCTGGATCTGAATTTGCGTGCGCGTCAGGGTCGCGATGTTGGCTTGTGCGTATTCGTCCAGACGAAGGATATTCGCAAAATCGAGTTGAACCTCTGTACGGGAACGTTCGCCCGTTGAAATCCTGTCGCCCTCGACCAGAGGTGTGTTCAGCGTGACGGCTGACAATTCCCCGGAGTCGCCGCGCTGCATGGAAACGTCTCCATGAATCAGGCTCACGCGCGCAACGCCGGGCTCGATATCCACCTGTGCCCTGGCGGGGGAGTTTGCGAGAACTCCAAGTATCAGGACTGCGATTACGGTCAGGATCTTGCTCGCTGCGTTTCTGGTAGGGTTCATGGCGACACCTGTCTGGCGGTTCTTTTTAGAAATCTCCGCCTGAAACACTACTAGCACTAGAGATGCCAAAGTGCGGTTTTACTCCTACCGATAAGTGTTGTCTGTACAGCGAGATACAGCCTCAGCCAAATGCGTAGCGAACCCGCGATATTGAAGCCTGGCTGAAATCCAGCAACAGTGGTGGTTTTCAGCCGGATCAAAGCCGGACTTGATTCATTCCCCGGTGTCTTTGCCGGGTTCGTCGGCGATGCCGATCTTTTCCAAGCGATACCGCAGCGCATTTCGCGAAAGCCCCAGCATCCGCGCGGCTTGGCTCTTGTTGCCATTGGCGCGGCGATAGGCTTCGCGAATGATCTCGTCTTCCAATTGGTCAAGGGTTTTGCCTTCCGGCAAGAGTCCGAGCGACGAGTTGTGGTCCTTTACCGGAGCCGAATCCAGGTGGATGTCCTCCGGCTGAATGGCGGGACCGCGGGTCAGTGTGGTTGCGCGCTCAATAATGTTTTCCAGCTCCCGCACATTTCCGGGCCAATGAAAATCCATGAGCTTCTTCATGGCCTCCGGGGCAATGCTGGTGAGGGTCTTGGACGACTGCTGCGCGAACCGCGTGAGGAACAGGGTGGCAAGGTCCGGGATATCTTCCTTGTGCTCGCGCAGCGGAGGAACGTCGATCGGAACGACGTTTAGCCGATAATACAGGTCCTCGCGGAAGGTGCCCTGTTCGAGGGCGGCGCGTAAGTCACGATTCGTTGCGGCAATCAAGCGCACGTCAACTTTCAGCGTTCGCGTGCCGCCGAGGCGCTCGAACTCCCGCTCCTGCAGAACGCGCAGAAGTTTCACTTGGGTGGCTGGCGGCACATCCCCGATTTCGTCCAGGAAAAGCGTTCCCTTGTCTGCCAGCTCGAACTTTCCGGGCTTGGTCGCGGCCGCGCCGGTGAATGCGCCCTTCTCGTAACCGAACAGTTCGCTCTCGAGCAAGGTCTCGGGAATGGCGCTGCTGTTGATCTTTATAAACGAACCCGAGGAACGATTCGATCGCTGGTGGATCACGCGGGCAATCAAATCCTTGCCCACCCCGCTCACTCCTCCGATCAGCACGGTGGACACCGTGGGCGCAACCTGCTCCACCAGCGCCAGCACTTCCTGCATTTTCGCGCTGCGCGCTATGACGTTGGGGAAGTCGTAGCGCTTGCCGAGGGCCTCGCGCAACGATCGATTCTCTTCCCGCAGACGGCAGACATCCAACTCCTTCTGCACCACGATGCGCATCTCCGCCAGGGAAAAGGGCTTCAACACGTAGTCGCTGGCCCCCGCCTTCATGGCTTCGACGGCTGTCTCCACGGTCCCATACGCGGTCATCACGATTACCGGCAGCGCCGCATGCTGCCGTTTCACCGACTGCAGGAGTTCGAGGCCGCTGCTGCCCGGCAACTTGAGGTCGGTGAGCACCACATCCACGTGTTCGCGACGCAAGAGGTCCAGGCCGTCCTCGGCGTTGCGAACCGAAAACGTTAGGAAACCCGCTTCGCCAAGGTCCAGCTCGAGCAAGCGGCGCATGCGGGCTTCATCTTCGATGATCAGAATGGTGGGCATGGTCTCAGGCCCTGGTGGCCGCCGGAGAAACAGAAGCGACCTCTTTCTTGGCCGTTGGGAAAAAGAGCAAAAAGCATGCTCCGCTCGAGCTCTCCGCCAAGACGATCGATCCGCCGTGCGCATCCACGATTTTCGACACGATAGCCAGTCCCAGTCCGACGCCGTCTTTTTTGGTGGTCATAAAGGGGTTGAAAATCTGCTCTCGAAGCGCCACTGGAACGCCCGGGCCCGAATCCTCCATACGCACCTCGAGGCCGGGCTGGCCCCGGCGCGCGGCACCGGCGATGGAGACGCGCAGCGTGCCGCCGGTTTCGCGCATCGCCTCATAGGCGTTTTGCGCAAGGTTGATGAACACGCGTTCGCATAAATCCTCATCCAAGGCGGCCGCGGGAAGATTGTCCTGGTATTGCCGCTCCACCTTTACTTCCGGGCCTTCCCAGTGCGCGCCAACATCGTTCAGCGCGCGATCTACAACTTCGGCCAAAGGCCGCGGTTGCAACGAAAGCTGCAGAGGGCGGGCAAAGTCGAGGAAACGGGTGACCAGCGCGCTGATCCGGTTGACCTCGCTCGATATGTACCCCGCCAATTCGGCCGTCACCGGCTGCGCGGAGTGCAGTTGTTGGCTCAGGATTTCGGCAGAGCCCTTGATAATACCGAGCGGGTTGCGAATCTCGTGGGCCAGTCCGGCGGAAAGCTGGCCGAGCGCCGCCAGCCTTTCGGACCGGCGCGCTTCGGCCTGGGCTTGCTCGAGACGTTGATTGGTGTCCGCGAGCTGTTCGGCCAGCATTTGATACCGCTGCGTTTGCCTGCGATTCTCGGTAGCAAAGCGGTTCACGATAATGGCGGCGAGAAAGAAAAAGAGGTTGCGAATCACCAGCTCGGCTAGGGCGCTGGCGGTCAGGAAATACACCTGCAACGCCGGGTAGAGATAGGAACAATAGGTGGCCGAGGTCAGCAGGGTCCATAACAGTGTGCCCGCGGGTCCAAAATACACGGCAGCGGTAACCACCGGCAGATAAAAGATCGGATAATAAGGGCTGTTGATGCCCACCTCGGCGGTGTGGCTGAGAAGAAGCGATGCAAGGAGGATTTTCAGCAGGACCGCGTAGCTTCGGCCCCGGCGTGGAATTCCCGCAACCAGCTGCCCCTCGACCAGCTGAAGGACGCCGAAGGTTAAAAGGATGAGCTGCTTGTGGACTTCGCGCACCGGGGGAAGCGCAGCCAGCCCGGCCAGGAACACCAGCCATAGAACATCCATCCAGTTAACTTTTTTCTTGCGCCCGAAGGGTGACATGGAGATGAACCGATTCCGCAAAGTCCGGGGCGCTTGTGCGTCGGCTGCACCGGTCGCTTCGACGCTCTTGCGATTGGCTTGCGGCGAGCCGCTGTGCTCGCCCAATATTGGATTGCCGGTCATATCCACTACTTTATCTTAGCCTTACAATGGGCAATTTGCTCGTCTGCCCGGACTGCGTTTTGCACCAATGGCACCATGGCGTAAGACCGGTTATCAGCCGGTACCTTACCTCCCCGTAATTCCCCCCGTTATTTCATCTCCAAAGTAGTAGGAAACGTTTCCGGCACTGTCGCGGCGGGGAACACACTTCACTTAAGGAGCCGTTTGTCGTTTTTCTCGTCTGGGCGGTCTCTAACTATCCTGGTAGTCCTCAAACTCCCAATATCCAATTCTGCCGATCTTTTCAGCAACTTCCTGCCATGAATTACCTTCACAACTTTCAATCAATTCAGTAATCACCTTCTTGATGTACACCGGATCGTAAGAACCTATGACCAAGTAATGCCGCCCAACAACGACACCTTCTCTCTGGCACATTTCCGCCAGCCACATTGGTGTACATACGCTTATGTTGAATGAATCTTCGCCTTCACCATCGTTGGACCCCACCATTGCGCAGACCACAATGCAAAACCGCTCCGGATCTACGGGAGCGCAGTCTTCGATCTCATCCATTTCCGAAGTATAGATTCCCTTAACTGCCGCTTTGGTCGTCATTTGATATTAATATGCCCATTAGAAATTGCTCGACCACCCCTCACAACCTTCCGCTCAAAGTTAGCTTGAACCCTTCCTCCTTGGCCTGGCTTGATCGAAGGTGGCCGATACACACGGAGCCCATCGCGAGGTTGTCCAATCAGTGTTCGGCTTCGCCGCGGATGTGTTGGTAGAATTGGCTAATCACGGCGATATCCGGGTTTTTTTCAACCTCCGAAACATGTTTCAGTGCGGTCAGCAATGCACCTGCCGCATCTGCTATGGCCTCTATCAGCTCAGCCAATGTTTGCGCTACGACGACTTCGTGTTCGTACGACACTAGAATTCTCTCATCAGCGTCTATGTCCAGACGGAGTGGCTTTGGTTCTTCATCCACCTCAACTATGAGATGGTCCGCTGTTGATAACCGAGGGAGCACTTCTATTAAAGCAATCAGCCACGAGTCAAGAAATGTTGTTTCTAGCGTTATCTTTGACTGTTCGTCAGATATTATCAAGTCGCCCAGGACATTTATGGCGTCAGGTCCGTCCTCGAGGTCCAAAGTGACGCTTATCTTCAGCATGTTCGGCAACATTATTAGATGTAAACTGTTTTAAGAAATCCTTTAAGATCTCTCGCGGCCCTGACCAATGCCGGGTTCCCGCCAATGATTACAATTTTCTCGCGAGCATTTCGTTTAACATCGATTCCGTTTTTGAGGACATCCTTACCAATTCGGACGACTTCCTTCAATCCGAGCGCAGCGTCACGCGCGGTGAATTCAGATAGGTGCTTCTTAATATGTTTCAAATTAGCGATACTTATCCCGAGTTCTTTAGACAATGGTCCTAGAGTCGCTCGAAAAGCTCGGGCAGCTGCTCGACGACCAGTAGGTATTTCGCCAACGGTTAGTTTAATTTTACCACTATTAATATCCTGTTCCAGCTGCTGTCGCCTAGCTTGGCTTTGAGCCCTGTGAGCCAGGTATCTTTCTACGAGCCATTTTCTAGCGTCATCTAGCAACGTGTCTGTCCATCTACCGTCGGCTTCTTCGCATGCTGACTGATTTTCGTACTTCACTATGGAACAACGGTCGTGCCCGTCTGGGTCAATGTTGCTCAGGGGAGAGTTGCGTACATAGGCATAGAGATTAAGCGTCTGCGGGTCTTCCCAATCAGCCTAGGGCAACGGATCGGGATCTTCCGACCAGTCCGGCGTCACAAACCTACCGTACTGCGCCGAGTAATACCTCGCGCCAAAATTATCCAAACCGCTCTCGCCGTCCCGTTCTTTGCCGGTGAATTTGTAATGGTTGCCGCTGGAAGACGAGACCACGCGTTCGCCGCCATACGGGTAGAAGTCCGAGTCATCGAGGATAGCGCCGGTTGCGTTGTTGACAACGCGTGATGTGCCCAGGTGATTGGCAAAGTAGTAGGAAACGTTTCCGGCGTTGTCGCGGCGGGCGATGCGCTTCCCACCGAAAAACATCAACTGGTGGTAGTCAGGGGGGTCGTACTATGCTTTGCAAAATGCCGTTCTCATGAGGAATGTCGTGCGATGAAAGCTTGTCTGCTCCACGCTCCGGCCCCGATGGAAATCAATCCGCTCCAGTTGCGCGATGTGCCGACGCCTGAACCTACTAAAGGTGAAGTGCTTGTGCGTGTACGTGTCTGCGGAGTGTGCCGCACCGACTTGCATGTCATTGAAGGAGAATTGTCACCGCGCAAATCTCCCGTGATCCCGGGGCATCAAGTTGTCGGCGTGGTCGAAAGGCTCGGTGCGGACACTCGGCGGTTTGCCGTTGGCGCGCGGGTGGGCGTTGCCTGGCTGCACCATACCGACGGCGTGTGCGAGTACTGCCTAGGCGGCGCCGAAAACCTGTGTGACAACCCGGCGTTTACCGGCTACACCGTGGACGGCGGATATGCCCAGTACATCGTCGCACCGGAAGATTTTGTCTACCCCATTCCAGAAGGTTTTGCCGACCAGCAGGCAGCTCCGCTGCTGTGCGCCGGGATCATCGGCTTTCGATCCCTGCGGCTTTCCGGAATCAAGTCCGGCGGGCGATTGGGCTTGTACGGGTTCGGAGCGGCGGCGCACGTCGCCATCCAGGTGTCGCGTAATTGGGGGGTGGAAGTCTACGCGTCCTCGCGCGACCTCCGGCACCAGCAGCTAGCGTTGGAACTCGGGGCGGTATGGGCCGACGGAACTCTTGACCAACCTCCTGCGAAACTCGATGCTGCCATCATTTTTGCGCCGGCCGGAGAGATCGTTCCTTCCGCGCTCAGGGCGCTGCGCAAAGGCGGCACGCTTGTCTTGGGAGGGATTCACATGACGCCGGTTCCCCCTCTCGATTACCAGCTTCTTTATCATGAGCGCGTGGTTCGCAGCGTGGCCAACAATACGCGCCAGGACGGCATGGATTTTCTTCGTATCGCCGCCGAAATCCCCATACAAACACGGGTACAGGTCTTCGCTTTGCAAGAGGCAAATGAAGCCCTCAACAAGCTGAAACACGACGCCATCCGTGGCGCGGCAGTACTCAAGGTTGGGCCATAAATCCTGCTGGCTCGCCAATTGATTTCGCTTACGATGATCCGGACAGGATCGAGATGCACGACGGGCAACTCATGCGCCGGAGACGAAAGCCCGATCGATTGCATCTCACTTTGTGGCAAGATGGAGTAAAATTCGGGATTGTGCCGATGCTGAGCTAGCGGACTTAACAGGAAGGAGCACCTATGAAGATAAACGTGACATGGGCTGATGTTCAGAATGGAAAATCTGCCAGGACAACGGAGTGCATGGTGGCTTGGGCCTTAAAGAGGGATTTGGGAATCAACTACGCTAGCGTAGGGCATCGGACGGCAACGCTCCTGATCGACGGCAATTATGTCAACGTGGGCTTGCCTAGAGAAGTGGGGAAGAAGATCAAGTTCTGGGATCGTTTTCATTTCGTGCTTCCGTTCAGCTTTGAATTGTCTTGCGTGGGATTGCCCGTGGGCGGCGCTTAGCCCCCCAGGCAGAAGTCTCGCCTGCACCCCGGCCTTCCGGTTCCAGCGGCCGTGAGTGCGACGTACGCCCGTGCCGACTCCCGCCGGTGCGGATCAGGCCCCGTGCGGATGAGGCATGAAAGCAAGTTCCTTCCAACCCGCATCCTGCGATCACTCTTGTGCAAGCGATAAGCCGTCGGCTTTGCTGCGTCACAAACGAGCGTCACAAACGAGTGTCACAAAGAAGAGTGACACCGGTCACGGTTTCGCAAAAAAGATATCGGTAACATTCGGGCGGTGAACGAGAGAGCGCGGCCAGCAGGGTGTGTTTTGCAGGTGGCGATCCGGCCGTAGGGTTGTAGCGCAAGAGGTGTGTCATGTCCGGAAAGGACAAGCGGAGCAAAAGCATGATAGAGCGGAACGATAGGAAAAAGATCCTGATTGTGGAGAACAACGATATTGTCCTTAGCGGTTTCGAGGAGTTGTTTGCAGGCGCGGGCTTTGACATCCGCGCAACCTGGAGCGGGTACGAAGCCTTGGCGCTGATGAAGACGCAGGAATTCGACGCAGTTCTAGTGGACGAGTACCTTGCCGACATCCATTTTATCGATTTTCTCAAGCGGGTGGCCCGGTTGCCGAGAGCGACGCCCATCATCATGATGCAAGGTAGAGAGTAGGCGCGGGCGGAGTTGCCCCACTATGATTCGCTTGGTGTCGATGCGGTGGTGAACAAACGCGACAGGAAACATGTGCGGCAAGTCGTGGCTTCGTTCTGCCGGCATGGTCAGGCACCGAGAGCGACGGTGAACTAGAACTGCAGAAGGGCCTGGTGAGAAAAGGTGATCTGTAGTTCGAGATGCGGATTAAAAACAAAAAACCCACCGGTCAGATCGCTTCTGACGGCGGGTTCGAAGTGCTGATTGCGGAAGCGGCCAATTCCCGTGCTTCGGCGCGAGTGACCTCCCCAATCATGAGCAGGGCCGGCGCCGGCGCCGGCGCCACCTGCGCCAAAGAGGCCAAGTCCATCCGCAGCACCATTTCCTGATCCGTGGAAGCCTGCGAGACAATCAAGCAAGGGGTGTCCGCAGCCAGACCGCCTGCGAGCAACTGGCGGGCGATGTCTTCGTAACTGCCGCCCGGCATGTAGATGGCCAGCGTGGCATCCGAAACCGGAAGCGGCTCCCAATTCGAGGTGGCTCCCGCCGGGCAACGGTGCGCGCTCAGAAAAATCAGCTTGGAGGCGACCCCGCGACGCGTAAGGGAAACTTGCGCCGAAGCCGCAGCGGCGCAGGCGGCCGTGACGCCGGGCACGATCTCGAAATCGATCTCCGCCTCTCGCAACGCGGCAATCTCCTCGCCAGCCCGCCCAAAAATCGACGGGTCGCCACCTTGCAGCCGTGCGACGATTCGTCCCGCAGCGGCATGACCAACCATCAATGCGTGCAGTTCTTGTTGGGTAATCGTTTTTTTTCCACACCGCTTGCCGACGTTGCGAACCGTCTCCGCTCCTGGCGCCAGGAGCAAGATCTCCGGCGGAACCAGGGCATCGTGCAATACGACCTCGGCCGCAGAGAGGATTCTGCACGCCTTCCGGGTAAGCAGATCGGGGTCGCCCGGGCCCGCACCGATGAAGTAGACCTTCCCGCTCACGCTCGGTCCTTCTTGACGCGCGCCCGTTTCGCGCTTTGCCGAAATTGATCGAAGGCGCGCTTGCTCGATATTTTCTGCAGCAGCCGCTTGCGCTGAGGGGATGAAATCTTGCGCTGCAGCAGCGTGCTGCGGGCGCGGCCGATCTGTTCGGTCCAGGAACCGTATGCAACGTCGAAGGAGCGTTCGAGTTCCTGGCGCAGTCTCTGCGCCAGTGCCGGGGCAAGGCCGCTGGTGGAGACGGCAATTTGCAGCGGCCCGCGGCGCACCACAGCGGGGTAGTAGAAATCGCAGCGCGCCGGCTCGTCCACGACATTGCAGAGGATTCCCGCTCGCTGCGCTTGCCGGAAGATACGTTCGTGCAGCAGGGGAGACGAGGTTGCCGCTACCACCAGGAAAACGCCCGTCAGGTCGGATGGCAGGAACGCGCGCTGTTCCCATTCGATCTCGCCTGCCTTGGAGGAGTCGCGAATTGCTGTTGTGGCTACAGGGGCGACCACCCGTACGCGCGCCCCGCATCGCACCAGGCTTTCGATCTTCGATTTGGCCACCCGCCCGGCCCCCACGACGAGGCATGGCCGCCCTGCAAGCTTCAGAACCATAGGAAACAATTCCGCCACGCCTTTTGTCATCAGGTCTCGCTCCGGTTGCGCGCTACCAGTGCCTTTCCCATCATTGGCCATCGATCCTGTCCAATCTCTTCTCTGTACCAATCTCTGCACAAAATAAAAAGCCCACCAACTAGGTTTCCTAGCGGTGGGATCGGCTGCTTTCGCTTGCCAGAAGCTCTTAGGCCAGCAACCTCCCCGCGCCGGAAGGCACAGGACAGCAATAGACGCGGCGACAGGCTTTTTTGTGGCAGTAGACCAACATAGTAAGCCGATTGTAGGTTTGATCCGGGACACATGTCAACGGAAGGGGGTCCCTGCTGCCCGGCGAAGCATTCCCCGGTTGGCACTCTAGATCTTCTAGCAACTGCTAGCAACTGCCGATTGCAATCAGCCGCCGGTCAAGAGCCGCCCCACTTGCCGTAGCGCCTCAAGACCGTGCCTATCTCCGGGCAGCAAGGGAAGGACGCTGCGCGGCAGATGACCGAACTCCCGTTCGATCTCAAGCCGGTACGGCGCCTCCTGCCTCCGCCGCGCTTCGAGAAATGCGCCCTCGGCCTCTTCGGGCAGAACGCGGTTGACGATGACCGCCGCGACCGGCACACCGACGCGTTCCAGCGACTGCAGCGCCTTCCGGCTCTCCAGGATCGAGAGCTTGTCGGCATTGAGCACCAGCACAAACGCTGTCGTCTCGGTATCCAGCAGCAGCTCGTGGGCGCGGCCGAGCTTGCGGCGCCGGGCCAGCAGCAATTCACTCAGCTTGGCGGCTTGGGTACCCTCCGGGTGGTCCGCCGGCGTGTCGAGGAACGACATCTCGTCGCCCTGTGCCGGGCCGCCGCCGAGCCGTTTCAGGACCGCGGCCAGCCGGGAAGATCGCTCGCGGTGCCGGAGAAGTCCCTCGGTCCAGGCGACCATGATCTCTGGAAGCGACAGCAGCCGCAGCGTGGATCCCGTCGGGGCGGTATCGAAGATCACCAGCTCGAAGCGGTGGCCGGCTTCCGCCATCAGGTCCGCGATGCGTTCGAGCAGCGCCGCCTCGACGGTGCCCGGTGCGAGCCGCGCCAGGTCGAGCTGGCGGTCAATCTGGTGGTACATCCGCGGGTGCACCAAACCCTTCATCTGCTGCTTGACCGCGGCGATATGGCGCTGGGCTTCGTCCTCCGGATCGATTTCGAGGCCCCGCAGATGGTCCGCCAGCGGCTGTTCGGTGCTCCCGATGGGCTTGCCGAAAATGTCACCCAGCGAATGCGCGGGATCGGTCGAGACCACCAGGCAATTGCGGCCGCGGTCGGCGGCGGCCGCCGCGAGCGCTGCGGCAACCGTGGTTTTGCCGACGCCCCCTTTGCCGCCGACGAACACGATGCGGCGCGCCAGAAGGGCGTTGCGGATCGGGCTGGCGCTCAACAGCACTTGCAGCCGTCGAGGGGCGAATGCTCCATTCCCATCCGGAGGTGCCATTCGTGAAACCGCTCCAGGAGAATCGGTTGCAGCTCCATCGTGTAGTAGGTAGCCGGGTTGGGTACGCCCATCAGCTCCGAGAAGACGAACAGCATAAAGAGGTCATCCTCGTCGCGGCGCGCTCTGGCGATCGTTCCCCGATAGGGGGAGACGTAATACTCGGTCAGCAACGTCCGAACGGTGTTCACCACGCGCCTGAGCATGCCCTTCGAGTCCCTGGTATGGTGTCGGTCACTTGACCGAGGCCGCCATCGGCTCGATCCTGGCGCGGCGCTCGCGCTGGATGGCCGAAGCGGCTTCAAGAATCACGAATACGGCGGCGATGATGATCATAAGGTCCAGGACAACCAGCAGGTACCGCCCCGTCGTGAACAGCGCCCAAAGTTGGTACAGGGCCGACAGGAACGACATGCAGGTCACGAAGACCATGGGCAGCATCGTATAACGGGACGGACGGCCCAGCCGGACCAGCATCAAGCTAATGACCAGCAGCGTCAGCCCTGCCAGCAACTGGTTCGTGGTGCCGAAGAGCGGCCAGATCAGCATTCCGCCGGTCCCGCCGGAGCCGGCCCCGAAAGCGAGCACCATGCAGGTGCCCACGGCGGCCAGCGTCGCGACGTAGCCGTTCTGCAGCACCGGAATGTTGTAGATCACTCCCCACTCCTGCACGATGTAGCGTTGCAGTCGAACCGCCGTATCCATACTGGTGCCTGCGAACAGAACCGCCATGACCGTAAGGAGCGTCTGGCCGAGCGTGTCCGAGAGGCCGAGTCCGCGGGTAAGAATGGAAGCGCCGCCCTGAATGAACGCCGTCATCCCGCCCTGCCCGAACCCGGAATACATCGTCTCCCAGTCGGCCAGTGAAGCGAAGCCGGCTGTAGCTGCGAGGATGCTCACCAGCGCCAGCGCCCCTTCGCCAAACGAGCCCAGATATCCCACGAAGCGCGCGTCCGGTTCTTTGTTGAGTTGCTTCGAGGTGGTGCCCGATCCCACCAGGCCGTGGAACCCGGAGATGGCTCCGCAAGCGATGGTGACGAACAGCAACGGAATGATGGGCGGCGCTCCTGCAGGAACGTTCAGGTTGATGGCTGGAGCCACCACCTCCGGTCTCGCCAGCAGTACAGCCCCATACATAAGTCCGAGACCTACGAAAAGCTGGATGCCGTTGATGTAATCACGCGGCTGCAGGAGCAGCCACACCGGCAACGTCGAAGCGATCGCGGCGTAGATAAACAGCACGATGATCCACTGTGGCGCTCTCCCCAGGCCGAGCAGTTGCTCGGGGGGCGTCACCGGAACCAGATTGCCCAAGTAGATGACGGCATAGAGCGAAACGGTGCCGATCACCGTCGGCCACAGAAGGCCCACACGCATCCGGTAGATGAGCACGCCGATCACCAACGCGACGACAATGGCGCTCCACACCGGGATCACGCTGCTCGGCGTGGCCAGCAACGCGTCGGCAATAATGACCGCAAAAACGGCGTTGACCATCATCAGCAGCAGGAAAATCACGATCATGAACAGCGTGCGGGACCGCTGGCTGACGATGTCGCCGGTCAGCGCGCCCATCGATCGCGCCCGGTTGCGGACGCTCGCCCAGATGGAGCCGAAATCATGGACCCCGGCAAAGAAGATGGTCCCCAGGACCACCCACAGAAAGGCCGGCAGCCAGCCCCAGATGACCGCGATTGCCGGGCCAACGATGGGCGCGGCGCCGGCCACGCTCGTAAAGTGGTGGCCCCAGAGCACGAACCGATGCGTCGGCACGTAATCGACGTCGTCTCGCATCGCATGAGCCGGCGTCACGAAATTTGGATCGAGCTGATAGATCTTTTCAGCGATGAACCTCGAATAGAAGCGGTACCCGAGATAGATGACTCCCAGTCCGGTGACTGCAAGAAGAATCGCGCTCATCGGCGGTTGTTCCTTCCGGCAACGTTCATCCTTAGCGTTCCCCCGTTTCCTGCCGTCTGGACTCTCCGCTGTGGCTTCGTGCTTCAGGCCGGCCGCCTGCCATAGCCGGAGCGGTTCCTAGCATACTCGTTTATGTTCGTTTTGGGGCCTGACTTTCGTTCGCAGGCACCTCAGGAATCCTCCGCCCCTGATATTTCATACCGCCCCTTGCCTGCTGGATGAATCCTGCACCGTCGTGTTCCACCGATTGATCGATTGACGGCTTGCCGCCCACCGCGCCACATCTTGGCGGCGCTGACCTGCCCGAATGGTCAGGTTTTGAAGTGCGCAAGCCTATACCTTTTCGGCGTTGTCTTGCGTTCCAACACGCGCCTAGAGTGATTGTATGTTCGAGTCCAGCCCGCGCTTTGGATCGAACAACGTTGGATCGAACGATTGAGGACGGCGCGTATCTCAATGGAGATGCCGAAACGACAGACAAATCAGGCGGCATTCAGCGTGCCTCGTCGCAGTCAAAGAGTGCTGCTGGACCTGCCCGTCGTTATTCGCGGTGAAGCAGAATACACGCTCGCTTTTCAAGAAGAGACCTTCACGCTGACCTTGAGTGCCCATGGCGCACTTGTATTTCTGGCAAACAGAGTAAACCTGGGACAGCGGGTGATCCTGATGAACCCCAAAACGCGGGATGAACAGGAAGGCAGGATTGCCTATATGGGGCCCTTTTATGCTGGCCTGGCCCAAGTGGGAATCGAATTCGCTCGGCCTGCGCCTGAGTTTTGGTTGATCAGTTCTCCCCCTGCCGACTGGGCCGCATCCTGATTGCCGTCGTCGCATCCGGAAAGCACTGGAAAACACACCCCTCGGGCTTGATTCCACTGGCTTGCACCGGCTTTTTGTCCATGCGAGAATGACCGGCCACGTCTCATCGGTCGAGACCTGGTATGCGCCAACGTGGCAGGCCCTGTAGAATACAGGGCCGCGGTCCTGCGACATGAGAATATGCAAATGGATGGCGGTATCGTCTAGGGGTTAGGACATCAGATTCTCAATCTGGAAACCCGGGTTCGATTCCCGGTACCGCTACCAAATCACGCACGTAACTAGAACCCTACAGTAGATCATACGAAGTTCCATCCGGCTTCCTTGACTTGGTATTCAGTTAGGCCACGGATTTTTCTACGCCACCTTTTCCCAGTAATCGATGAATAAGTCTTTTCCGGTGGCCTTGACTTGGCGCCCGTCAAACTCCAAGGTAACCGAAAGCGCTTTCTCGAAGGGTTGGGGTAGGGCAAATTGGATTCGTCCCCCCTCGAGGGACACCGGTGAGCTGGCGGCGTTGTTTGACAGATCGTAGCGGATGCCTTTGCCGCCGATCTGGTCATCCACGATCAAGTACTCTTGGGTTTCCGAGTACTGCTTGTCGCTCAGCGTGTAGCGGGCCACATAGCTCTCCGAATAGTGCTTGCCCTTCTCGTTTTTCCAGACCACGCTGAAGTTCCGGAACTCCTTGGTGTACGTGAGCAGCCCCTTCACGGCGGGCGGATGCTGGACGGTGCCGTCGGGCAATTCTCTCCGGACGAGTTGATAGGTGCCCTCAATGCTTGGTGCGGCCATGATCGTTTTCTCCTGAATTTCGGTTTTCGTATCAGCCTAGTGCTGACTCTCGCTGTCGCCGCTCGGTCCGTAGAGGTCGGGATGTTTCCCGCCCATGGGGCGCACGTAGCTGCTCAACTGGCCATGATGGTGAATGCAGTCAAACAGCAGGATCCAGGCCGTGGCGCCTAGCGGGAACTCGAAATGAGTATGGCCGTCCACGTTGAATTTGGTGTTCTTATTCGCCCAGGAGCCCTCGTCCACTTTTTTCAAGCGCGGCTCAAGTTCCGCGTTTAACCGCTCCATCTGCTGGAGGGCGTCGTCGATGCTGGTGAAGGGAACCTCCATTCGATGATTGACTGTACCGGTAACTTGCACCACCTTGCCCACATCTCCCACATGGCCGAGTAAGTGTCCGACGATGTTGCGTGCCGTGCGGCATTTGGGATGAGGGCGATAGTCCAACTTGTCGTTCGGCAAAGCCTTGATCATTTGCATCGTCATCTGCAATTCCGCAGACCACCTTTGCGTGAAAAACTCCTGCTCTTTCATTGTGTCGGCCTCCTCTTTCGGTTAGATCACTGCTTCCCGCTGCTACGCGGCGCTGCTCGTGCGCCGTACACTCCATGCATGTCAGAGGGGAGCGAGCGGATGATAACAAAAAAGAGTCGTGGCTATAAAGTGCTCTGGAGTCTCTCAACCGGTGGGCCGAGCTATTCTGTCTCCTTGATCACCACCAACTCGAATTCCAGAACCTTTCCCCGCACGACGTAGCATAGATGTTGTTCCCAGAACTTGCGGATAAACCGGTACCTCCGATCCCGCAGATTCACCAGCCACTCCATGCCTAACCGGGCATAGATTTTCAATAGCTTCACATGGGCGCGTTGGACGCGGAATCTGGCAGTCGAATAGTAGTTGCTCTCGTGGTTCTTCTCGAAGAAGTTGAATGAGCCGGTACTGAGATGCCAGATATGCGTCGGATCCTGCCAGGACGACGCATCGGAGTGGTGAGGCGTCAGGATGGTGACCACCGCTTCGGGCTTGGCTATGCGGTGGATCTCTTCCATCGTCTTGACGATGGATTGCAGATGCTCGATGACGTGGATCACTCGGATGCAGTCAAAGGTATCGGCATCAAACGGGTAGGGAAAAACATTCAGATCGTGAACCACGTCCACCGAAGGCAGCGGCACCACGTCCAACCCTATGCTTCCCGGGGATTTGTGCAAGCCGCAACCAAGATCCAGCGTTTTCACTATACCCATCCTGCGAATGAGTCACGCAGTCTATCTTTGTCGGCCTTGGCAGCACAAGTCCGGCGGTGCCACGGGCGGTCGTTGGTATGTAAAGTTGGCATGCAAACAGGGCAGGGAAGGCACGGGTAATTTTCCGTACGCTTCCGAATGGTGAGGCGTGTTGGTGTGGACCGCCTTACCTCCGGACTTACCTCCGGAAACGGCCCGGGCCGGGAGGCCGCCGAATTTGCGGGTTTGCTTCTTGTAGCGGGTAATCCGCGGGGACCTGGAAAAGAGCAGGATCCGGTTCATTGCGGTTGATGTTTGTCACCGTGGTCGTCGTGTTGCCCTGCAAGGGGTCGGAGGTCTCCGATTGAACGTTGATGTTCAACTCCCATGAATACCAACGCGTGGTGTCGACCTGAATCGGCTGGGCATTGCCGACCCGTCCGGCGGGAATCGTGCGGATGATCTGCGTTCCCTCCACAAGAACGCCCTCCATCGTTTTCGTTCCCAAAGAGAGGGTTGTCGCTTTTGCATCGGGGCTGCCGCGCTCGAAAATCGGCTGGGCATTGCCGATCCGTTCGGCAGGAATGGTGCGGATGATCTGCTCTCCCTCCACAAGAAGACTCGCCGTCGCATCGGGACTGCCGCGCTGGAACTCCTGCCCGCTATCCGGGCGGGGCGGCCGTTGCGGCAACGTGAATTTGCGCGCTCTCTTCCGGACGGGATCGAGCACGTAGGAAATACCGGCCACCGGATCGTTAATGAAGATGACCTGCGGGGGGTTGCCCAAGACCGTATAGGAACCGATTGCCGACAAGGTTTGCTCTCGACTCCAAACAGATATCCAGAAAGAGTTCCGCGAGAGGAATGGAAGCTACAATGCTCGTTGAGCAGCGTCATAAAAACCTCTTGGGTCACATCTTCGGCAACTGCATGGCTACCGCTCATGTGCAATGAGAACCGGTAAATGGGGCCCTGGCTTCTTCTATAAACAGTCGTAAACGCTTCTTCATCCCCCTTCCGGACTCGGCGCAACAGATCGTCATCCGAATGCTTTAGGGGGCGGATCGTCGCGGCCATCTTTCGCCCTGAATCGCACCCTGAATTGTCTTCCCAGAACATAGTTCCATCGAGAGGACAGAAAAGTTCCATTTCTTTCGATGTATTCGTGGGTGCCAGAGTGGCCTCGACCGGGTCTGGCAGAGGGGGCCTGGCATAGGGGATCCGGCGGCGCGGCCGCAGGCACGACGCGTTGGTCAGATGGTCTTGTCCTTCGCGTAGCAAAGCCGTTCGAGGTTGCACTCCATGCAACGCGGACGACGCGCCTGGCAGACTCGCCGTCCGTGCCAGATGATCTGGTGCCCGAAAAGGATCCACTTCTCCTGCGGGATGATGCGGAGCAAGTCTTGCTCGATCTTCTTGGGATCCGTGTTGCGGGTCAGGTCGAGCCTGTTCGTCAGCCGTATCACGTGCGTATCCACGACGATGCCGGAGGGGATACGGAAAGCGGTCCCGAGCACGACGTTGGCTGTCTTGCGGGCCACACCGGATAGCGTAAGCAACTCTTCCATGGTTCGCGGCACCGAACCCTTGAACTCCTCGAAGATTTTCCTGCTGGCGCCTTGAATGGCTTTGGCCTTGTTGCGGAAGAAGCCCGTGGGCCGGATATCTCTCTCAAGCTCGCTGGGGTTTGCGTAGGCCAATGCCTCCGGGATCGGATACTTCTGGAAGAGCGTGCGGCTCACCTGATTGACGCGCTCATCGGTGCATTGCGCCGAGAGAATTGTGGCCACCAGCAACTCGAATGCGTCGCGATGGTGGAGCGCACAGTTTGCGTCTGGGTAGGCCGCATCCAGCTTGGCCAAGATGGTGCGCACGCGCTTGGGATCGGTCCCCGTGGCGGAACCTTCGGGAAATCCTCGGGACGCCTTCCGGGGCGCGGTTTTCGAGGCGGAGCGAGCCATTTTCATCGCAGTGTGGCGGCGACTATAGCACGGGAGCAGAAGCGAGAAACGTCGCGAGCTTGCGAAACGCTTTGCCACGGTGGCTGTGCAGATTTTTCTCCTCTCGCGGGAGTTCCGCAAATGTCTTGCCGAGGGCGGGCGAAAAGAACACCGGGTCGTAGCCGAAGCCGCTCTTCCCTCGCGGCGCGTCAAGAAGTTCTCCTTCGACGCTATCCGAAAAGACGCCGATGACGCGCCCACGAACAGCGAGCGCGATCACACAGACGAACCGCGCGCTGCGGTCGGTGGTCTTGCCGGCGCGCAACGCGCCGAGCAGTTTGGTGATTCGCTCGGCGTCGGATGCGTCCGGTCCGGCGTAGCGCGCCGAGCGTACTCCCGGAGCACCGCCAAGGGCCGGGACTACCAGACCTGAATCGTCGGCCATGACCGGCAGTTGCGCAAGCCGGCTGTACTGCTGCGCTTTGCCCGCCGCATTCTCCGCAAAGGTCGGCGCGGACTCCTCGAACGGCGGGAGATGGGAGAAGCGCGGGAAAAGTTGGAGCTCGACGGCAGGATAGGCCGGATCTGCCGAGGCCAGGGCGCGGTATTCGCTCAGCTTGCCTGGATTTGCGGAAGCCAGAAGCAATGAAACGGTCCTTGCGCGGCCGGTGGCCGGGTCAGTGAGTGGCGACACTGAATTTCATCGGCAGAACCGTCCGCTGGCATTCGTTGGTCTTGCGGATTCCATTGCCTGCGAGCGCGAGGAGGCTGGTGAGCTCTTCGCCGGAGAACGGCCGCCCTTCGGCAGTGGCCTGGACTTCAACGAACTGGCCACTACCGGTCATGATGACGTTCATATCCACTTCGGCGCGAGAGTCTTCCTCGTAGCAAAGGTCGAGCATGGGCTGGCCATCGACCAAACCGACACTGATGGCACCCACTGAATCCAGCAACGGCACGGAGGCCAGCATGCCCGCGGCGACCATACGGTCGAGCGCCAGCGCCATGGCCACAAACGCTCCGGTGATGGAAGCGGTACGGGTTCCGCCGTCGGCCTGGATGACGTCGCAATCGAGCCATATGGTACGTTCGCCCAGTTTCTCAAGATCGGCGACCGCACGCAGCGAGCGGCCAATGAGCCTGGCGATCTCCAAGGTCCGGCCGGACTGCCGTCCGCGGGAGGATTCGCGCGGCGTGCGGTGCTCGGTCGCGCGCGGCAACATGCCGTATTCACCGGTAACCCAACCCTTGCCGCTGCCCCGAAGAAAAGACGGGACGCCGCTCTCGACCGTGGCCGTGCAGACGACCCGTGTCTGGCCAATCTCGATCAGCACACTGCCTTCGGCTACCGGCACGAAATCCGGCGTGAATCTTATGGGGCGCATCTGGTCGGCAGCGCGTCCGTCAATTCGCAAGCTTCCTCCTCATGTGACTGGCCTCCTCATGTGACTGGACTCCGTGGTGTGACCTGTGTCACCGGCTGGCAGATACAGCGGGGCAGTTTGATGGGCGCGGCAAGCTGTGTCAACACGCCGGGTACCCCCACCCCAGGTTGTTTTTGCCAAAGAGTGCGAAGTGTCATGAAAAGAGGGAGGTTGATGTTTTGCAAAGAGCAAAAGAGCGAGAGTGGAGGCCCCCACCCCCCCTGTTTTTTTGTAAGTGTTCATTGTAAGTAGGTTACCTTGAGTAATCCCGTAAGTGCGTATTCTAAAGGAGTTGAAGTCACGTGTTTTCAGCGAGGCCATCGCTGCATCGTAAGTGCGAATTCTAAATGGCTTAAAGTTGTGCATTATGAATACTTACGAGCCACCCCTCGAAACGTTAACCAACTAGTTAGCGTGCGATTCTCGTCGTTTCCGCGGAACTGAAAAGACACGCGCTCCTCTGCGCTTTATGGTTTTATTTTAGCAGACGCGTCAATGGCGGAACTTACTGAAAGGCCGCGACGCAGGTGAAATTAAATCTCGAAACGCGAACCTTAATGATGTGTTCTCGAATCACCTTTAGAGGAGCGTGCCGAAATGGGGCTTGGAGGTGCCTTTACCTGGTGCCTTGCGCGGAATTCCGCTTGGCTTGAAGCTTGGCACGCGCTGAGGCCAAATTGTTCTCAGTGCCATCGATGTAACGTGTTGCTCGCGCTGCACGAAACACTTCTAGAGCCTGTTCGAATGCCGTCACCGCCTGCTGTAAATGCTGCGTCCCGGACTCCCACTCCCCAAGTCTTGTAAGCGCAGTGCCCAGGTTGTAGTGCGTTGGGGTTCAATTTTGGGGTAACCGCATCGCGTAGGTAGATCTGTTCGCCGACATAAGCCCCAGCGGTTCCCTTATGTTGTCTGATTTGCTACTTCGAGTTGTGTTGACGAGCCTTCCGAAGAGTCTTGATCTGTGACTTCGCGCGAATGATCAGGTGGGATGAACGCATTCGCTCCGCCGCGTCAAGCGACTTGCGATACATCTGTTCCGCATCGTCCAGATCGCCCCGGACCTCCAGCACAATGCCAAGGTTTTGCATAGGCGGTAGCCATACCCTCCAGTCGCCCCAGTTTTTCGTCGATTGCAAGCGACTTGCGATACATCTGTTCCGCACCGTCCAGATGGCCCCGGACCTGGAACACGTTGCCCAGGTTTCCATAGGCGTTAGCCATGCCCTCCAGTCGTCCCAGTTTTTCATTGATTTCGAGCGCCTTGCGAAGCATCTCTTCCGCACCGTCCAGATCGCCCCGGACCCGGAGCACGATGCCGAGGTTTCCATAGGTGTCGGCCATGCCCTCCAGTCGCCCCAGCTTTTCGTCGATTTCGAGCGCCTTGCGATGCATCTGTTCCGCATCGTCCAGATCGCCCCGGACCTGCAGCACGATGCCAAGGTTTCCATAGTTGCTGGCCATGCCCTCTAATCGCCCCAGTTTCTGCTCGATTTCGAGTGACTTGCGATGCATCCGTTCCGCACCGTCCAGATCACCCCGGACCCGGAGCACGATGCCGAGGTTTCTGTAAGCCCTTGCAAGAGCGTGTTGGTCCGATTGCTCTTTGGCAATTTCAATCGCGCGTTCGATCAAGACTCTTGTCTGGTCCAATCGACCAACGCGGAAGAGAAACTGTCCATAACTCATGAGAGTTTCGGCTCACTGACGCCCGACAACGATTCGCGCGAACTCGACTTCCGCCTCTGTGAGCCGTCCTTCATCTGCCAGGGTCCAAGCGTTGGCGGTCGATGATCTGTCAATGGGTTCCGGCGGTTCTGGTGGTGTGCCGCTAACAGAGTCTCGAGCAAATTCCGGGCCAACGAGAGGTGGAAGATCTTTCGGTGTGGGGCCTTTTTGCACCTCTCCACCGCCCTCGCAGCGATTCTCTTGGTCACGCAGCCATGCTGCCAGATAGCGGCGCAGGAGTTGGCGGAAGCTTTCCGTGGTGTCAAAAGTGTGAAAGAGATGGATCTTCCGCGCCTCAATGTCCCCTTTGAATCTGATGACTCTATCCAACTGCGGGCCTGGATCGCCGAGCTGTTGCAGATGAACTGCCTTGAACAGCAAGACAAGTTGACGCATCGGGTGGTCCGCAGCCTCGTAGCATTCGAGCGCCACTTGATACTCCTCTTCCGTCCCAGAACTGTAGCGAGAAGATCTCACGTCTGGAGGCGAGCCCCAACGATTCCAAAGGAGCAAGACAAAGAAATCTGAGCTACGCACATCCTCGTTAATAATGCTCTGGGGACGCCCCACACCTCCGAGGGTGTCCTCCCAGCCAGTGGCACGAAATAGGACACCTCGGTGAATGGCCTCAGCGTCGTTGTAATCCTGAATCGCGTCTCGGAAGGCGCGGCGTTCCTCTCCGAGACCACTTGGTGATGCGATGAAGACTCTTAGGCAGGTGAGTTCAGATGGCATTGCGCGTCAATCTCGAATCGCCGAATCCTTGATATCCGTTAGAAGCTATATAGAAGGTTTCGCCGCTTCATACCCTTAGTCTTACGACTTCCACGGAATTCATTTCCCGGCGTGCGTCTCTGGGGAAGGGAGTACTGTTCACTGAGGCGACGTACAACGGCCTTCTTCTCGATGGGCCGGCAGTGAATTTCCAGGTCATATGAAAATACTAGCACGGGACGCCTCGTCACGACTCGCTCAGCTGCGGGAATGGGGGGCTTGGCCTAAACGGCGGAGCGAAAGTTACTCTCATTTACAGAGAGATTCCGGGCTGCAATCGGACGGAAGGGAATTGCAGATGGCAGATTTGAAATTTCAGAGGGGACCACCTCGAACGGAAATGCTTCACAGGTAATAACAACACATAGGGTACTCAGCGGTGCATTTCAGAAGACAGGGGGAGGGGAATGTCGCTGCGGCGGTGGCCTGCATCAATGTTGTAGGAAGTGGGGTCTGCGGCAGCGAGGTAGGCAACTTGAAGAAAACCGGAATCCTCAGCGGCTAAAGCCGCACGGATCTTGCAGGTTGATGTCGTGGCTGAAGCCACGACCCCCTAAGGCCGTGGGCGGGCAATTTCGTCGCAGAGAGATCCTTCGCTGCGCTCAGGATGACAGAGGGGGGCAGTGCCGACCTGAAGGCGCGGCGACGACGCAGAGGGATTCCTCGTTGCTACGCTCCTCGGAATGACAGGTACGAGGAGAGATTCTTCACTTCGTTCAGAATGACAACTTTAAAGGATCGACTCCTCTGAATGGCGATCACCCGCAACTAAGATGCAACAGTGACGACAGGTTGGAAGGACGGCAAGCATGTTGGTGTTGAAGTGATGGACTAGAAGTAAAGAGGGATTTCTCTCTGCGCTGCGCTTCGCTGGGAATGACGGCGCTGGCGCTTGTCGCTGCGGTGGTGGCCTGCTTCAATTTTGTAGGAAATGGGGCCTGCGGCAGCGAGGTAGAGGTAGGTGTCCGGTACTTTGGCCGGGATGTAGGGGTTGATGGGAGGTTGATGTGGTGGGGGATTGACGGGGGAATTAACGGGGAATGATCTGATCTAGTCGCCCGAATCCCGCCGTGAACTCAACAAGCGACGTGCCGAAAAAGACCGACCTTATTCCGATTCCGCAGGCAAATCGTTGAATCACGCGAGGGAGCTCGAGCCATGTCTCGCTGCGTCAAAACCACGCGGTTTTGACCTTCGGACGCGCCCAATTTCCGATTACGGCTTGATCCAGGCACAAGCGCCAGGTAACAAGGCGGACCTCATACCATATCGATTACCGACTCTACGGCTAAGGGGCTTCGGCCGGTTGATAGTCCGCTCCCTTTCTAGTGAGAATCAACAACAAGAGAAAAGCCCCTTGACATATGCCCATATAGATATGTATTGTTCTTTCGATGCCTCGCGCAGCTACCACATCGGATGCGTTCAATGCGGTCGCTGAGCCGCGCCGGCGAGAGATCCTGAACTATCTTCTGCTGCAGGAGCGGTCGGTGGGGGACATTGTGGCGATAGTGGGACTGGAGCAGCCTTCGGTGTCAAAGCATCTGCGCGTGTTGCTGGACGTTGGCCTTGTGAACGTGCGCCGAGAGGGTCGCAGAATGCTGTATCGAGTGAACGCAGGGGCGATCCGGCCGCTGCACGAATGGACGGGCAAGTTCGAACGGATCTGGCAGCATCAGTTGATTCGTGTGAAGGAACAAGCAGAGGGAAAACGCGATTCGTGAGCGGGATGTGATTGGATTTCATTCAGGGCTCCGGACAATTTTATGGTTTAGGGAGGAATAATGACTTCGACAGCACCCAAGATGGAGCGAACGATGGAAGACTTGGCGTTGAACGTGGCGCAGGAAATTCATGTTCGTGCGCCGCTCGAAGCGACCTTCGCAGCACTGCTTGCGCAGCTCGGGCCGCAAAATGACACACCCGGCGGCAAGCCGATGCCGATGAAGATCGAGCCGTGGCCCGGCGGACGGTGGTATCGAGACCTGGGCGGTGAAAACGACCATTTCTGGGGGACATGTGCAAGCAATCAAACAGCCGACACTGCTGGAGATCACGGGTCCGCTGTTCATGTCGTATCCAGTGGTTTCGAACTTGCAGTACCGGCTGAGCGAGGTGGATGGAGGAACGCTGATCAAATTCCACCACGCGGCACTGGGACTGATTCAAGATGACCATCGAGCGGGGGTCGGGAAGGGCTGGACGCACATAAACGAGAGCATTCGCAAGCGGGCCGAAGCGTTGCGTTTGCGGTGAGCGCGAAGCAGGCAGGACGAAGAGCGGCTCCAAGCACCAAGTTTGTTTGGAAAACGAGGGGAGACACAAGAATGATAAAAATGCTTGAACCGATGCTGAATGAGATCCGAGACGAAGCGGCCACTACCCGGCGAGTTCTCGATCGACTCCCGCCAGACAAACTGTCGTGGAAGCCGCACCGCAAGTCCATGTCGCTCGGCCAACTTGCGCTTCATGTGGCGTCCATTCCGGGCAACCTGGCACAGATTGCACAGCTCGAAGAGTTCGACGCCTCTCAGGCCAATTTCGAGCCGCCGGTTCCAAGCGATCTGAAGGAGATTCACGCCGCGCTCGACCAGAGTATTCGATCTGCTGAAGAGTGTCTCAGCGGCATGAGTGAACAAGCGGCATTGGGGAACTGGCGGCTGACGCTAAGAGGAAAAGAAGTGTTCAGCAAACCGCGGG
Source organism: Candidatus Acidiferrales bacterium (assembly GCA_965197305.1). Lineage (GTDB taxonomy): Bacteria > Acidobacteriota > Terriglobia > Acidiferrales > UBA7541 > Palsa-189. The sequence continues at coordinate 122,243 of CBDAMS010000010.1, forward strand.
TTGGGGTGCTCCGGTCAATCATGTTGAACCACTGGTACCACCATCGCGGCCAGCTTTCAGTCTACCTCCGGATGCTGGACGTTTCGGTCCCAGTGATCTACGGCCGCAGCGCTGATGAAAATCCGTTTACTTGATGCCGGACCCGCGCCGTCCGCATCAGGCCGGTGAGGCATGCCATTCGATGAGACTTTGGCAAGACGAGCGCGAGCACTACTGCGCGGCGCCCGTTCGTTAAATGAGAAGCGAATGTTCGGCGGAATCGCGTTCATGGTGAACGGCCACTGTGCTGTGGAGTCACGGGCAAGAACTTTGTCGTGTGTACCGGGCCGGACGCGTACGAGGTGGCACTGTCTCAACCACATGCGCGGCCCATGGATATTACTGGTTGCCCGATGCGAGGTTTCGTGTACGTGGATCCTCCGGGCTGCCGATCCACTCGGGATCTCAAAGCATGGGTTCAGCGGGGCCTGCATTTCGTCCTATCTCTACCGCCAAAATGAACGCGCGGAGGTGGTACCGATCACCACCGAGGATTCCGCCCAAGAAATGGCTTCTGCGAGGCGATGTAGCGGAATTGTCTTCTTGTAAGGGTGAGGGAGTCAAGCGCGACGGTGGTTTCAAGTAAATCTGCGGCGGGCTAGTTATCGGGAAACTCCGGCGCCGTCACCGTTGCCGCTCCCGCTGCCGCCGGGGCGGCCGGAGAAGCAACGGGGAAGAAGGCGGTGAGGTTCAGGTGGCCGGCCAGAGTCTCGGCTTCCCGGCCGTGAATCAGAATCCTCAGCCTGCGCACCGAATCCATGTTTGCCGCCAGGGTGCGCAGGATGGAGTCCGCGGCCATCTGCTCGCTCAGAATACCGGAAGGCGTTCCGGTTGCCAGAGCTTGCGAGAAATTGGCGATGGCGGTGCCGTCAGCAAGCATGTAGAAGCCCAGCAGCTCTGTCTCTGCCGGCAAGGTGCGTTGGGCGGCCGTGGGCGCCCGGTTGATCAAAGCGGTCAGGAGCTGTCGTGCGCGCTGCACCGGGTCGGCAGACAGCCGCAGTTCGACCTCGCGGGGCGCGAGGGTCCCCGGCGAAATCGCCGAAATCCAGAACACTTGGGCCCTTTGGCGGACATCCGTGGGAGTCGAAACGGGCGGTTGGGAAATCTCGAGGCGCGCCTGCTCTTCGGTCACTTCACCGCGTTGCAGGACGGTGCGGAGCAGGGCCGGCAGGGTCAGCAGGCCCAAAACAGAAAACGCCATCAGAGCCGCGAGGACTATTTTCCACCGGCGCGCCATCAGGGTTCCTCACCGGGGGCGGCCGCGGAGCTGTTCGCGAGCAAGGAAAAGCCTGCGACGCCGCGGGCCACGGCTTCGGCCAGAGCAGGGCCCATCTGCAGGAGTTGCTGCGCGTGGGGAACGGCGACACTGGAGATTTCAATGGCAACGGCAGGAGCGGCGATGGTGCGCAAGGGTCGCACGGGAGCGGCCTCGGGCACTTCGCGCGAGCCCTGGAATCTCCGGGCGAGTTGGATTTGCACCAGTTCGGCCAGTCGCTGGCTGGAATCCACGTAGGCTTGCTGGGCCCGGGACCATTCGACCAGGCCGGGCTGCTGCAAGGCAGGGGGCGGGGCGGCCGGCCGTGACGCCCCCGGTATTCCGGAAGTTGCCTCCACTGGTTCGTCGGCCGGAAGCGAGCACCAATAGGTGCGCGCCGTGCCGACGGGCCCGGTCGAAGAAACGTGCAGCGAAATAAAAATGGCGCCGCGCAGCCCGTTGACCAAGGCCGAGCGTGAATCAAACGACGAGCCTTGATTGCCTTCGCGGGTCAGTAGAACGCGCAGTCCTTGCCGCTGGAGCGCTACGCGAATGGCGCGCGCAAAGTCGAGAACCAGATCGCTTTCTACAACGCCGGCCGCGCCTCGCGCGCCCGTATCGGGTCCGCCATGGGCCGGATCCAGCACAATCACCGGCAGTGCATTTCCCGATTGCGGCACCGCGGGCTGCGAAGACATGGCATTCGCTGCGGCTAGAACCAGTGCTGAGAGCAAGACGCTGCGCATAGATCCGAGCATACCAGATAGCTCGACTTGCGGCGGGCGATGGGCTGGTCGAAAAGCGGGAAGGGGAGCCGGCAAATCATGGTGCCGCTCCGGCCTTTCGATATGGACTTCAGGAGATCTTTCAGGTTTCTAAAAAGAACTTTTAGAGAGAACGGGGTGCTGCCGGATGCAGGCGGAGCGCGTATGCTCGAATGCCGAACAGACGATCTAGGACGATGCTAGATTCCGGCACTCGGCCGGAACGCTCACCCTTCCGAGGACGGTCTGTTGCTAGTCGCCCTATTGTGCCGGGGCGCCGAGTTTCATGACGTGGTCGTGCCAGGTCTGTTTTTCCGGATCGAATCGATTTCGCGCCAGGGAAACGCCCATGGCCAGCCAGTTCTTCAGCGGGTTCGCCAAGTCTATGTACGCGGTCTTCTCGAGATTTCCATCCTTCGAAAGACGAAAGAAATAGATATCGCTAGGGGTCTGGCGCTGCAGGATCACGAAGTCACCTTGCGCGGAATCCCGCGCCGGGGAGAGATAAAGACCGCGTCCTACCCGCTGACCTCGCTCGGTGGCCACCGGCAAGACAATGATTTTGGATTGCCCGCCGCACGCTTCCAAGATATTGCACACGTCCCGGGGGAGCGCATTGGACGGTGCGTTGCTCCAGGTGATGGTGTTTTTCTTGTCGGAAACTTCCTTGAAAAGATTGTAATCTTGCGCGGACAGCGCGATCGGCCATGCACAGGCAACGGCCGTTGCAAGAACAACAACCAACCTAAGGCTGCGGATGCCTACGGTGTTCATGTCTGGTGTCTCCTTAGCGCAATGTAGTCGGCACATCTTTGCAGCGAACCGCCCGTTCCGCCTGCGTGCGGAAAAACCGCCGCGCCCAAGCTGCAGAATATCACAAAATTGGGAATCCGTGGAGAAATCAAACCGCCCCCCAAACCTCACGCGGGGGTCTCCGCGCCCAACCGGGGCAAGCAGAAAGCGCACACTACATCCGGTGCTTTCCGAGGCCGAGATCAGTCTTCGAAGCTGCGGGCGCCGCCCTGGAACTTATTCATCGCTCGCTTCCGAACAAATTTGACAATCCGCGCATGGGTATAGCAATAGCCGAGATTGTGGTTCAGCGTCGAGAAACAATGGCGCTCGCAAGTGTTCTTCATCCGCGCCAGTTCCTTGGAGTTAAAGGTGGAGCGATTGATAGTTCATCAATGGTGCGTGGAGGGGTACATCTTTAGTTAGCCGTGGCGCATTCGATGCCCTAGCACGTGTGCGCGCTGGATTTTCCCCGGAGGCAAGTGCAAAAATCATTGCCTTGGGGCATGTGGGGGAAGCATGTCGACCTCTTGTAACACGCGTGGATGCAAGAGCATGGTGCCAGCACCACTGGAGTCCGAGAGACTCTGTGTCCTGCATTTCACGCTTGCCGTCGAGCAATCCTGCGCGGACATGCGCCGGGAGACGGTGTTGGGCCAAGCGCCGCACGATCGGCAGGTAGAGATTGTTCGCTACATCGCCGAGCGCGGGGAATTACTGGCGCGCACCGCCACGGGGGGGGGTTGCATCTTCCCGATGAGTTGAAGGCCCGCATTCTGAATACCTTTCTCACCCTAGTGAACTTGCGCGAGAACCTCGATCGCGCGGCGCTGCGCCAGCCGATTGGCCACATCGGCAGCCGGTGACCCGTCGCATCGATGCGGGGGGAGCTTCGGAATCCACGGGCGGAGAACGGCCTCAGGCGCCAAGGTAGCGCGCGTAGAGCGAGCGTGCTACAGAAGGATCGCGCGTGCCCTTGATGATCGCCCGGCCGTCGGTGAACACAGTGACCTCGTAAGGCGGCACGCGAAATCGCAGCAGGAATTCGTTGTAGCGAACCTCGGTACCGGAGGCGATCAGATGTTTGCCGAGCGAGGCCAGATCGAAGTGCCGGCTCCGCTCGTGGATCTGCACGGAATCTCGTCCGCACAGGGTCAGGCGTGGCTGGGCTTGGCCCTCCAGATAGGGAAACTGGTGCCTACCGCACGCGCGGCAATCGGCGTCCCGTTTGGTGCGAATGTTCTGGAACCGGCCGGTCCAGACATCATAGGAGACCAGCCGGTCGTCCAGCGCACAAACTTTTCCGATGAGAAGTTTGATTGCCGAAACGGCCTGCATCGAAGCGATGACTCCAGTCGCTGCGCCAAGCACTCCCAAAGTATCGCAAGTCGGTTCGGGGTCTTGCGCGATGGGGAGTGCGGAGTTGCCACCGGCGGTGCGGCTTGCTTCCGCGAGGCAAGCGAGACAGGCCGTCTGGCCCGGGCGAATGGTCATGGTCAGGCCATAGCTCGCGACCACAGCCGCATAAATCCACGGCACGGAGCGGCTCACGGAATAGTCATTTATGAGCAGCCGGGACTCGAAGTTGTCGGTTCCGTCGAGCAGTAACGGAAAGCCGCCCAGCAATTCGTCGATATTGTGGGGGCCGAGATCGGCAACCACGCCCTCGACCTGCACATCGGAATTGATGCTGCTGAGCCGGCGTTGAGCCGCAATTGCCTTGGGCAGAGCCTGCAGCGCGTCGGCTTCCTCGAATAGGGTCTGGCGTTGCAGGTTGGAGGGCTCGACGAAATCACGGTCGATGATGCGCAGCCGCCCGATTCCAGCCCGGGCCAGCAGGTTAGCGAGGGCGGTGCCGAGGGCGCCGCAGCCGATCAGAACGGCCGAGGAGTTGCACAGGCGTTCCTGCCCCTGCTCGCCGATTTCGGCGAATAGGATCTGGCGAGAATATCGTTCACGGAGTCGCGCGTCCATTTCCATCATGGCCTCAAGGCTATGCGTAGCAACCGCTCAGCCCGGCGGGAGTGGCCTTGCGGCAGCCGTCATCGGCGCTTGCATAGCATAGAATGATAGCGCCGTTTGGTTGCAACGGTACGAGGGGGAGCACGGCACACCGCACAGTCACTGCAACGTGCAACCTGGTTTGCCAAGTTTTTGTCTTACAATAAGTGATGATGCCCCTTCCAGTGCGAGCGCTGATCGGTGTCCTGCTGGCTTGCATCGGTGCAGCAACGGCTGGGGCGCAGTCCGGCCCCTTGCGCCCCTTGCCGCAGGTGCAAGGCCAGCGTGTGGCCGCCGTCCGGATCATCAGTGAATCGGGCGAAGTCCTGGAGCAGAATCCCGCCGATCTCCCCCTCCAGCCCGGCCAGCCGTTCACACTGGACACCGAGCGCGAGAGCCTGCGCCAGCTCTTTCGCACCGGACGATACGCGGATTTGGTGGCCCAGGTAACGCAAGTCGAGAACGGATTGCGCCTCGATTTCCTTGTTCGCCGGAATTTCTACATCAATGAGGTACGGGTCCTGGACTTGCCTGAGCCGCCGGGCGAAGGGGTTGCGATATCCGCGCTGCAGTTCGGCTTTGGCGAAATTTTCCGCGAGTCTGATATGCCTGCTGCGCTTGCTCGGCTCCGGCAAACACTCCGGGAGTCAGGGCTCTATCAAGCAGCAGTCACTTACCAGTTGTCGCCGCATGCCGGCACACGGCAGATGGACATCCTGGTCCAGGTAGAACCTGGGGCGCGTGCGCGTGTCGGCGCCGTCGCATTGACGAACGAGACGCCTTTCCCGGAAGAGGAACTCCGGGATCGGCTGAAATTCAAGACGGGCACGGAGATCACATCAGAGAGGCTTACTACCGGCGCGGAGAACGTGCGCCAGTGGCTTGCGGATCGCAGTTATCTCGGCGCGCAAGTATCCCTCGAACGCGGCGCTTACGACCCGGAAACGAACACCGTGCCGCTCGAGGTCCGGCTCTCCGCGGGGTTTCGAGTGCAGGTTCGAATCGAGGGCGCGAGTATCTCCTCGGGGACTCTTCGCAGGCTGCTGCCCATTTTCCAGGAAGGTGCGGTAGACGAGGAGTTGCTTCAAGAAGGGCGCCGCAACCTGCGCGATTATTTTCAGAGCGAGGGGTTTTTCAATACCGAGGTCGATTACTCGACCTCCCGGCGACCCGCCACAGAGGGCGATGCGGCGCAAGGGTCCTCGCGGCCCCAAGCCGTTTCTGAAATAATCACCTACACCGTCCTGCGTGGCGCCCGGTACCGGTTGGTAGGAGTCGCATTTGCCGGCAATCGGTACTTCAACGATGAATTGCTACGCAGCCGCCTGGATATCCAGCCCGCAGCCTTTGTCTCGCCCGGACGGTTTAGCTCGGCATTGCTCGGTAGGGATGCCGCGTCCGTCAGGGGCCTCTATCAGGCCAATGGCTTCCTGCAAGTGAGTGTGACCGAGGAAGTGATCGAGAACTATCAGGGTGAACGCGAAAATCTGTTTGTACGCTTCGAGATCGAAGAGGGGTTGCAGACACGGGTTGCCGAGCTAAGGATGGAGGGCAACCACGCGTTTAGCGACGACACGCTCCTCGGCGTAATCGACTCGACTCCCGGCCAGCCATTTTCCGATTTCAACATCGCCGGAGATCGCGCCAATATCCTGGCGCTTTATTTCGATCAGGGCTTTCCGGAAGCGAGCTTCCGCGCCACCAGCGAAGAGGTTGACAGCGCGGCGGGCGAGGGCCCGCGAGTTCGGCTCCATTACCAGATCGAAGAAGGCAGGCAACTTCGCGTGGAGCGAGTGCTGGTCAGCGGATTTGAACACACACGGCCCAGCGTGATTCGTCGCGAGGTTCAATTGCAGGAAGGCCAGCCGCTGAGCGAGGGCGCCGTGGTGGAATCGCAACGGCGCCTTTACGACCTAGGGATTTTCACTCGCGTGTCGATTGCACCGCAGAATCCGAGGGGCACCGATCCCAACAAAGCAGTCGGCGTGCTGGTCGAAGAGGCGCGGCGTTACACGATCGGGTATGGCGGCGGCCTGGAGGCGCAGCGGTTGGGCGGCGCAGGCAGCGGGCCTGTGGGGGGCGCTTTTCGCGTCAGCCCGCGCGCTATATTTGAAGTCAGCAAACTGAACTTCACCGGCCGGGCCGACAGCCTGTCTTTTAAGGTTCGCGCCGGCACGGTGCAGAGACGCGCGTTGCTCACTTACACGTCGTCAAACTATTTCGGCTGGCCGAACTTGAGCATGCAGTTGAGCGGCTTTTACGACCAGTCTCGGGACGTCTTAACCTTCACCTCGCAGCGCACCGAGGGTTCCGTGCAACTCACCGACCGGCTTTCGCCAACGAGTTCACTGCTTTTTCGCTACGCCTACCGCCGCGTCGTTGCCAGTGATCTGCGCGTCAACTTGGAAGCCATACCGCTGTTCAGTCAACCCACTCGCGTTTCTCTTTTTGGAGTCGGCTGGCTTCGCGACCGACGGGACAGCGCCTCCGACGCCACGCGCGGAAATTTCAACAACATGAATGTGGACCTGGCCTCCCGAAGGATTGGTTCAAGCGTCAGTTTTCTGCGGGCCTTTGGGCAAAACGCGACGTATCACCAGCTGGGAAGGCGACTGGTCTTTGTGCGATCGACGCGGGTTGGAATTCAGACACCCATCGGCCAGACCCTTTCCACCGACATTCCTCTCCCCGAGCGGTTCTTTGCAGGTGGCGGGTCGTCTCTGCGGGGTTTTGGATTGAACCAGGCTGGGCCGCGGGATCCGGTAACGGGCTTTCCCATCGGGGGGTTCGGCATGCTGATGTTCAATCAGCAGCTTCAGTTTCCTATGCGGCTGCCTTTCGTTGGCGATCGGGTGGGTGGTGCGGTTTTCTATGATGCCGGCAACGTTTTCGGCCGTTTTCGGGGGATCACATTGCGTCTGGCGCCGCCCGCGCCGGTGTTCGATCCAACATCACCCAATGAGTGCAAATCGAATTGCACCAATGAGATGAACTATTTCTCGCACACCGTGGGCTTCGAGCTGCGTTACCGCACTCCCATCGGACCGGTCAGCATTGATCTGGGCTATCAGTTGAACCCTGCGAGCTTTCTGGTTCCTGACGGTACCACCTTGCCCAATGGGGATCCTGGACTGCGGGTTACACGACTTCCGGCATTTCAATTGTTTGTCAATTTGGGGCCCACTTTCTGATGCGCCGCGCTCTCGCCTGGGGGTTGCTATTTTTGCCGGTCGCGACGAGCCCGCTCTGCGGCGCTTCTCAGCCGACAACGGCTGCGCCACATCAGGTGGTGGACCGCATCGTGGCACGCGTTGAGGACGACATTATCACGCTCAGCGAGGTGCATGAACTTGCCGCCTATCAGCAGTTGGTGGAAGGGCAGTCTGAGCCGGTGCCTGGCTTGCTCGATAAGCTGATCGAGCAGTGGGCACTGGGCAACGAAGCGCAGGTGGCGCAATTTCCCCCGCCGTCGGACGCAGACGTGAACCGTGAGCTGCAAGCGATCGAAAGCCGTTTCCCAAGCCCGCAGGCATATGCCGAGCGGCTCATGGCCGTGTGGCTGACGCCGGAAGGGGTGCGGCGAATGGTGGCCAGGCAAGTCTATTTGGCACGCTTTCTCGATTACCGGTTCCGCGCAGCCATACAAGTGGAAGAAGATGCAATCGCCCAGTACTACTCGGAAAAACTGGTTCCGGCGCTGGCTGCCAGGCAACAGGCAGTGCCGCCGCTCGAGGCAGTGAGTGGCCAGATTCGTGAGGTGCTGGTCGAGCAAGCCATCAGCGAGCGGGCGGCCGTATGGTTCGAGGAAACAAAATTGCGGTTACGGATTGAGATTGCCCCGGAGATGAAGGCCACCTTCGACGAAAAACCATGAGCGAAGTCCGCAAGACAGGGAAGAAGTGGAGACGCGCGGCACTGGTGCTGGCGCTTGTCGTGGTGGCCGTGCCTGTGGCGATCGTTGAGATGTTGTGGAGCGGACGGGCAGACAACTACCTGCGGCGCGCCGTCGTGGCAGAGTTGGTTCGGATGACCGGAGGCGCCGTCGAGCTGCGGGAGTTGCACTTCCATCCCTGGCGCTTGCTGGTCACGCTCGACGATCTCACGATCCACGGCCGCGAACCGTCCGGAACCCCGCCCTTCTTTCAAGTGGATCACGTCGCGGTGCAACTCCGCATCGACTCGTTTTGGCGGCGAAAGATTTCACTCGGCGATGTGGAGGTGCGGCGGCCCGTGATCCACGTCCGGATCGAGCCTGACGGCTCCACCAACGTGCCTGCCCCGAGGCCGCGCGCGCCGTCTGGGACGCCGTTCCGCCAACGGGTCTTCGATGTGGTGGCCCGGCACGTACGACTGGAAGACGGTCACGTACTGTTCAATCAGGTGCGCATTCCGCTGGTCGCGGAAGGCGGGCGCCTGGAGTTGGCGCTGGACTATAGCGATGCGCAAGGCCGTCCCATGTACCTGGGCGATTTCCGCTGGCAACAAATGCAAGTGGTCGCGCGGCGCTATCTGCCGTTTTCGGCGGACTTGACAGCGCGTTTCACGCTCGAGCCCGATTCGTTTTCGGTAACGCAACTGGTTTGGAGCATGCCGCACACGCAAGTGGACGGCCAGTTGTCGCTGTCCGACTTTGCGCATCCGACGTGGAGTTTCCGCTATCGAGGGAGGCTCGATTTTGAGGACATCCGAACCATTATGCGAAAGCCGAACAGTCCGAGCGGCCGCTCCGATTTCCAGGGTAACGGGGAATATGCGGACGGGAAACTGGCGGTCAGCGGCCAGTACTCGGCGCAGGACATTGCTCTGCGCTTCGATTGGTTTCACGCCGGCGGCATGAGTTCCCGCGGCACCTATCGCGCCGACCGCAAGGGTTTTGAGATACCGGATTTCGAGGCGCGCGCGCTCGGCGGCAGCGTCAACGGACGTGTGCGACTCGATTTCGATGGCCTCCGCTTTCGTGCCGACACCCGCACGCGATCCATGCATTTGCCGGCTTTACTCGCTGCCGTGGACAACCCGCGTCTGCCGGTGTTGCCGCTTCACTGGACGGGCAGCGTAGACCTGGAAGCGACCACCACCTGGACTGCCGACTTCAAGAATGTGGAGTCGCAGGGCGTGTCGCTTTGGGAGCCGGTGCTGGAACCGCAGGCGGGGGAGATACCCGTCATGGCCCGGTTCAACTATCACTACAGCATGCTGGCACGCAGCGTCTCGCTGGAATCCAGTGAGATTTCCACGCCGACGAGTCGCATGCAATTTAACGGAGTCCTGGGCGCGCGCGCTACGGCCATCAACGCTGTCTTCGATTCGCAGGATCTCGAGCCTTGGGATGATTTTATCAACCGGTTGCGCGGCAGGGATGCCGATCCCAAAATCATTGCCGGAAGCGCCCACTGGCAAGGGCAAATCACCGGTCCTTTGAGCGGTCCGACGTTTGCCGGACATGTCAAAGGCAGCAACGCGCGCTATGACCACCTGTATTGGGACGCCGTGGAAGGGGACATGAGCTACTCGCCCGAGGGCTTCCGCTTGGTTCGAGCCAGCGCGAGCCGGGGCGGTTCCTCGGCCCAGTTTGAACTATCTCTGATCCTGGAAAAATGGCGCTTCCGTCCCGAGAATGCGTTCAGCTTGGATGTCACGCTGGTTCGTACCGAAACCGATGGCCTGCAGGCGCTGCTGGGCACGTCGTACCCGGTGCATGGAGTATTGAGCGGCAACTTCCACGCCACGGGCACCCGTGCCGACCCTCAAATGAGAGGCCTCTTTGACATCATTGCGCCGGAAGGTTGGGGTTGGCGGTTTGACCGCGCGCGCGGAGAAATTGCCACCGATCGAAGTGAGGTGCGCGTCTCGAACGCCGAGCTGCGCCTGCTGCCGCCCCCGCGCCAGAACGGCGTGCAAATCGCCCCCGCTGGAGTGCTCACCGGCAATTTCCGCTACGGCATCCGGAACCGGCAGACCGCCTTCCGTCTTACCGGCGCTGTTTTGCCTCTGGAGGGCATCGCACGCATACAGACATCGCGGCTGCCTGTCGGCGGCCGGTTGAGCTTCCAGTTGAACGGTCAGGGTCCGCTGCTTGCGCCCAAGCTCGAAGGCTCCTTGCGTCTGGTCGATTTGCAGCTAGGTTCAGACGTGATTGGCAGCTTTGACGGCAGGCTGGATTCCGACGGCCGCCAGCTCACCTTACAACTGGATTCGGCCATGTCCGCCGGGGCCTTAAAGGGCCAGGTGGAGGTGGCACTTAGCGGCGACTACCCCATTGCCGGTCAGATCAGCATCACCCAGCTTGATCTCGACTCCCTAATCAGTAGTGTGTTGCGGTTGACCGCTCTCACCGGACACAGTCGGGTGGACGGAGAATTTAACATCAGCGGGGCACTGCTGCGACCCGACACCTTGGCTGTTCAGGGCAACTTGTCGCGCATTACTTTTGATTACGCGTATGTCCGGCTTGAAAACAACGGTCCGGTCCGGTTCGAGTATCGAGGGGACGAAATCCGTGTCGAGCAGGCCAGTTTCCGTGGCACGGAGTCTGATTTCCGGATCACGGGTCTTGCGCGTTTTGCCGGTGATCGCAGGCTGGACTTGAATGTTGCAGGAGCCGTCGATTTGCAGTTATTGGGTGGCTTCGTGCCGAACCTGGTGGCCAGTGGGCCGGCACAAATAGATGCCGCGATTGCCGGCTCGCTTGCAGACCCGCAAATCACCGGCCGGGCGCGTCTGGATAGGGCATCGGTCCGTTACGGTGACTTCCCCGCTGGGCTCAGCCAGGTGACCGGGAATTTCATCTTCAACGCGGCTGGTCTCGTTTTCGATGGCGTGGCCGCCGAAGTGGGCGGTGGAAGGCTGCAATTAAGCGGCTCCGCTTCCTATGCCAGTCGGCCGCCCCGATACGATATTACGGCGCGTGCGGATCAGGTGCGTATTCGCTACCCAGTGGGGATGAGCTGGCACGCCGACGGCACATTGCGGCTTTCGGGCACGGCACAGGCCGCGACGCTTTCCGGCCGGGTCGCGGTTGACCGCCTGCTGCTGTCGGAGGGTGTCGATATCGTGTCGCTGTTGGGTCCCGCGGTGGAGGTAGTGGCGGCACCGGAGGTGACTTCGCCCTTCTTACGCAATCTTGAGTTGGATGTGCAGGGAAACACGACACCCAATGCGCGTCTCGAATGGGCCAGCGGGCGCGTCCAGATCGACGCCAACGTGCGTCTCCGCGGCACCTGGCAGCGCCCCATTTTGCTGGGGAACATCCACTTGCTTGACGGTGTTATGGAATTTCGCGGTAACCGGTACCAGCTGTCGCGCGGCGACATCAACTTTTCAAACCCTTTCCGTTTGGAACCCGTACTCAACATGCAAGCGGTCACCAGAATCCGCCAATACGAGGTCACCGTAAATTTCAGCGGGCCGGCAGGCCGCCTGACGATGTCCTACCGTTCCGATCCGCCGTTGCCCTCGGGCGACGTAATCACCTTACTGGCCCTTGGACAAACGGGCGAAGAAAGCCGCCTGCGTGGGCTGACCGCGGTTCAAACTCCAGAGTTAGGCGCTACCACGCTGCTGTCCGAAGCCATATCGTCTCAACTCGGCGGGCGTATCCAGCGGCTGTTCGGCATCAGCCATTTCAGCGTGGACCCGTTTCTTGCCGGTACAACGACAGAGCAAAATCCCGCCGCGCGTGTGACCATCGAGCAACAATTCTCCCCGAACCTTACCGTCACCTATATCACCAACGTCACATCCACCCAGCAGCAAGTCATTCAGATTGAATACTCGGTCCGGCGCGACGTTTCCGTTGTCGCTTTGCGCGATGAGAACGGTACGTTCGGAATCGACTTCGTGTTTAGGAAACATTTCAAGTAAGTCGGGGCCATCGACAGCGTAATGCTTTCGGCAAGAGCGCCAAGAGCGCAAGGACTGACCCTGCACCATCCACTGCGCGGTAACGGATGGTCTCCCGGGCAAGCGCGCCACGGATCTCCCTGCCACAAAAAACTTGACTACCACAAGCTCCAGGATATCCTCACCCCTATGCCAGGCGTGGAACCTGTTCGTTTGTGTCGTCCAGACCTGGTGCCGCTTCAGGACCGCGCCGCCGACAATCTGCGCTTCATCCGTGAAACCATGGAGCGCGCCGGATCGTTTACGGCTGTGCCTGGGTGGGGTGGAGCGATTATCGGGCTGACGGCCTTGGCAGCCGCAGCCATCGCCTCGCAGCAGCCCACCCCGGGGCGCTGGTTGTTTGCCTGGGTCGTTGAGGCAGCAGTGGCTCTGTCCATTGGGCTCGTCACCACGGGCCGTAAGGCGCGCGCGGCGCGCTTGCCCCTGTTTTCCGGTCCTGGACGCAAGTTCGCACTGAGTTTTGCGCCACCGCTGGTTGTCGGTGCGTTATTGACGGCGGCCCTCTACGATGCTGGCGAGGTGGGCCTTTTGCCGGCGGTGTGGCTGCTGCTTTACGGTACGGCCGTGGTTACCGGCGGCGCCTTCTCAGCGCGCGTTGTTCCGTTGATGGGCGTGTGCTTCCTCACGCTGGGTACAGCAGCATTGTTCTCGCCGCCGTCTTGGGGCCATGCGTACATGATTGCAGGGTTTGGCGGTTTACAGATGGTGTTTGGACTGGTGATCGCCCGGAAACACGGGGGATGAAGCGGCGATTGAAGTACGGAATAGAGATTGGCGTTCGAATGCGCCAAGTGCTTGGGGAGTTTTCGTGAGCTCCAAAGCTGCAGGAGCGGTGGCAGAGCGGGCCCACAAGGGTCGATCGGAGCCGCGGCTTCGCGCCGTCATCTCGCAGGCGGGCGAACAGGTGCCGCCTGATCTTGACCGCTTGATCCACGAGCGGATGCGCCTCGGAATCGTCAGCGCCCTGGCCGTCAATCCATCGCTCACCTTTAACGAACTGAAGGCGCTGCTGAAGACCACCGATGGGAATCTTTGCATTCACGCCCGCAAGCTCGAAGTGGCAGCGTACATCACCTGCAACAAGTCTTTCGACGGGCGCCTGCCTGGCCGCTCCGCGGGTCGCTTATCGGGTCGCTTGCAAAAGACCAGCTATCGTCTCACGGCAGCCGGACGGCGCGCTCTGGAGCGCTACCTGAACCACATGGAAGCCCTGATTCGCGCCACCCGCGACCACTAACGCCCTGATGCAGACACTACCCGGCTGTGAAGCGGGGTGAAAAATCACCTCCAAGAGGAATCCTTAGTATAGGCAGCAGAGAAAGTGGTGATACGGACAGGATAGGCAGACGTGTTTCCCACCGGTTTCGATACAGCGTTAGAATCATACAGCATTAGAATCGTAGCCGCTGCAAGTTGAGTTTTCGGTAACCACCCATGAATGATTCAACAACTGTCAGCGCTTCTGCGGATGCTCTTGGCTGGGCCCATCCGGTTGTCCGGGAATGGTTTCTGGAGCGGTTCGCGGCTCCGACCGCACCTCAGGAGTTGGGCTGGCCGCACATTTTGGCACGACGCTCCACGGTGATTTCCGCACCAACGGGCTCGGGGAAAACTTTGGCGGCCTTTCTGGCTTGCATTGACCGCCTGGTATGCAAGGCCTTGCGCGGCGAGCTCGAGGATGTCACCGAGGTACTGTACGTGTCGCCCCTCAAAGCGCTCGGAAACGACATCCAGAAGAATCTGGAAGAACCGCTCGGCGAAATCTTGCGAAAGGCGGGTGAGCGCGGGCTGCTGATGCCGGGAATCCGCGTCGCCGTACGCACCGGCGACACCCTGGCGCGCGACCGGCGGGCCATGCTGAGGCGGCCGCCGCACATTCTGGTCACGACGCCGGAGTCGCTGTACATCCTGCTCACCGCCGAGAAGAGCCGCGCCATTCTGCGCAAGGTGGAAGCCGTCATCGTGGATGAGATCCACGCTATTGCGGACGATAAGCGCGGCGCGCACTTGGCGCTGTCCCTGGAACGTTTGGATGCTCTGGTTGAGCGGCCCCCGATGCGCATTGGGCTCTCCGCCACCCAGAAACCGATCGAATTGGTGGCCCGCTTCCTTACCGGCAATGGGCGATCCGCGCCGACGGTCGTCAATATCGGACACCGCCGGGCATTGGACATCGCCGTCGAGGTTCCCTCCAGCGAATTGGGGCCGGTGGCCTCGAACGAGATGTGGTCGGAGATCTACGACCGGATCGCGGAACTGGTCCGGCAGTATCGCTCCACGCTGGTGTTTGTCAATACACGCCGCTTGGCCGAGCGCGTCGCGCATCACCTGGCAGAGCGGCTCGGCAAGGACGCAGTGGCCGCGCACCACGGCAGCCTTGCACGAAAGTTGCGCCTGGCTGCCGAGCGCAAACTCACGGAGGGCCAAGTGCACGCGCTGGTGGCCACCGCGTCCCTCGAGCTGGGGATAGATATCGGCCATGTGGATCTGGTCTGCCAGATTGGCTCTCCGCGCTCCATCGCCGTCACTCTGCAACGAATTGGCCGCGCCGGACACTGGCACGGCGCCGTTTCCAGAGGCCGCATCTTCGCCACTACGCGCGACGAACTGCTGGAGTGCGCCGCGCTGGTTCGGGCCGTGCGGGGGGGCGAGCTCGACGCGCTGATTATTCCGGAGTCGCCTCTGGACGTTCTGGCCCAGCAAATCGTCGCCTCTTGTGCTTCTGAGGACTGGAAGGAAGACGAACTGTTTGCTCTGGTGAGCCGCGCTTACCCATATCGGGCGCTCGAACGGACCGACTTCGACGAACTCATAACGATTCTTTCCGACGGCATGGCCACCAGGCGGGGACGCTATGGAGCCTATCTTCACCGCGACCGGGTGAACCATCGGCTGCGAGGCCGCCGTGGCGCCCGCCTGGCGGCCATTACCAGCGGAGGCACCATCCCGGAAAACGCCCTGTATACGGTGGTCGCCATGCCGGACGACGCCGTGGTCGGAACGGTGGACGAAGACTTTGCCGTGGAGAGCCTTGCGGGCGACATCATGCTCTTGGGAAACACCTCATGGCGAATCCGCCGGGTGCAAAACGGTCGGGTCCTGGTGGAGGACGCACAGGGTGCCCCGCCCAATGTTCCCTTCTGGCGCGGCGAAGCGCCGGCCAGGACCGCCGAGCTTTCCGAGCAGCTTGCGGGGCTGCGTGAAAAAATCTGTGAGTACAGCGGGGCCGTCGGAACGGCAACTGACGGCGGTGCTAGCAACAGGGAACCAGCCGTCGCGTGGCTTCAGCAGGAGTGTGGATTGGATCGCTCCGGAGCGGAACAGGCCGTGGGCTACGTTCTGGCCGGGCACGCCGTTCTCGGCGCGGTACCCTCACAAAAACTGGTCATTGCTGAACGCTTCTTCGATGAAAGCGGTGGCATGCAACTGGTGATTCACGCCCCGTTCGGCGCCCGAATCAACAAGGCCTGGGGCCTGGCGCTGCGCAAGCGTTTTTGCCGTTCGTTTAATTTCGAACTGCAGGCTGCGGCCACCGACAATGGTTTGAATATCTCTCTTGGCGAGCAGCACAGTTTTCCGCTCGCAGACGTCTTCCGTTTTTTGCACCCCGCTTCCGTACAGTCCTTGCTGGAGCAGGCCGTGCTGGCGTCACCGTTGTTCCCTGTGCGGTGGCGTTGGGTAGCCGGACGAGCGCTGGCGCTGTTACGTTTTCAAGGGGGCAAGAGGGTTCCGCCGCAGATTCAACGCATGCGCGCTGATGATCTCCTGGCGGCGGTTTTCCCGGAGGCGCTGGCGTGCCTGGAGAATATCGTCGGAGACATCCGGTTGCCCGGGTACCCGCTGGTGCGCGAGACCATGAAAGATGTACTCACCGAAGCGCTGGATGTCGAGGGACTGAAGTCTCTGCTCCACGACCTGGGCGAAGGACGGATTCGTTGCCGTGCCGTCGATACCCCGGCTCCTTCGGTTTTTTCACACGAGATACTCAACGCCAATCCGAATGCTTATCTCGATGATGCCCCGCTGGAAGAACGCCGGGCCCGCGCTGTGGCGATGCGTCGCGTGCTGCCGGAAACTCTGGCCTCGGAATTCGGAGGCCTCGACCCGGACGCCATCACTCAAGTGCGGCGCGACACTTGGCCGGATGTGCGGGATGCCGACGAACTGCACGACGCATTGCTTACGCTGGTAGCTCTTCCGCAATGGGGCACGACCGCCGGTTCGGGGTCCGCAGCCCTGGAGTCGGTACTGGCTCATTCGATAGGAGCATGGCGGGGTTATTTCGAGACCTTGGCCGCCGAGCGTCGCGCCACCCGCGCGTCGCATGGGGGCCGTACCTATTGGGTGTGTGCGGAAAAGATGGGAACTTTTTCCAGGATTTTCGAGGGCGCCTCGATGGAGGCGCAGCTTCCGGAGGTTGGCGAGACCGCGGTTTCGCGTGACGACGCGGTTCTATGCTGGGTGAGGGGATGGATGTCTCATGCCGGTCCAACGACGGCAACAGAGTTGGGGCGCCTGCTTGATTTGCCGCCGGAGAACGTCGAAAAGGCATTGCTGGGTCTGGAATCCGCGGGATGCATACTGCGCGGGCGATTCACGGGCGGCATTCGCGAGGAAATGGAGTGGTGCGAGCGCCATCTGCTGGCGCGCATCCACCGGCTCACGCTTGGTGAATTGCGCAAGCTGGTTCAGCCGGTGACCCCGGCGCAGTTCATGCGCTGGCTGCTGCGCTGGCAGCATGTGGCGCCGGGCACGCAATTGATCGGTGAGCGTGGCGTCCTCGAAGCCCTGCGGCAGCTCCAGGGTTTTGAAGCTCCTGCGAAGCCTGGGAGCAACAGATTTTGAAGCGGCGCGTCGCCGGCTATGCTCCGGAGACGTTGGACCTCCTGTGCTTGGACGGAGCGGTCGGGTGGGGCCGCCTTTCGCCGCATCCCGCGACACGCGAGACTTGGAGCGCCGAGGGACGCCGCGTGGTGCCAACCAGCGTTGCGCCGATTGCCTTATTTGTGCGCGAAGATGCCGATTGGATGATGCGCCAGCGGCCTCAGGAATCCGACCAGGAGCGTGGTCTTAGTCCGGCGGCGCGCGAGGTGTATGGGTTTTTGCAACAGCGCGGCGCATCTTTCTTTGCCGATATTGTGCGCGGTACGGGCAGGTTGAAAGCCGAGGTGGAGACGGCGCTGTGGGAACTGGTGACCGCGGGAGTGCTAACGGCGGATGGGTTTGACAACCTGCGAACGCTGATTGATCCCAAGCGCCGCGCGGGACAAGGCGGGGGCCGCAGCGCGCGCCCGCGGCACAGCGCGGGGCGTTGGTCGCTGCTGTATGTGGGTCACCCGGCTGACCGCGTGCAGGCTTTGGAAGCTGTCTGCCAGATGTTGTTGCGGCGCTACGGTGTGGTGTTCCGCGAAGTCCTGGCTCGCGAAAGCATCTTACCTCCGTGGCGCGAAGTTCTCGCCGCACTGCGCAGGATGGAGGGCCGCGGCGAGGTGCGCGCGGGTCGTTTCATCAGCGATTTTCTTGGGGAACAATTCGCTCTGCCTATGGCGGTGCAGTCGCTGCGCGCCATGCGCCAGGAAAAATCATCGGGCGAAAGGGTTACGGTTTCCTCCGCTGACCCTCTGAACATGGTCGGCATCCTTGTGCCAGGCGACCGTGTTCCTGCCAACTCAGGCTGCTCGGTGACGTTCCATGACGGGGCCTTTCATGACGGCACTGAGGTCACCGCAGATCGATCGATGGTAGCCCCGCTCTCTGCGGCACTGTAACCGCGCAACATGCCCCATCACATCTGCGGTGATGAGGATCGGACTGAGATCGGTCCGGTTTTTCCACAGGATCGTGAAATTCGCATAGATTTCAAAGGACGCCAATGGATGCAGCCCTTGACGCGTTAGAGAAAGCTGCTATAGTGGCAATGCTTGGGAGAGGCCAAGAACCTGAACCGGTGTCATCGATACGGGTTCGGAGCGAGGTTAGTCACGGATAGCGGATAAAAAAGAGTCGAGCATCGCGCGAATCCGCCTGGAGGTATGCAGGCGAATTGGCCCGGCGCTCGACGCCGGGTTTTTTATTTCGATTCGATTATCCGAACGTTCCGCCAGGCGCGGGGCGCTCCGGCAGCCGCCGGGGCCGAGGTTCTTTGACAACTGAATCTGCTGGTAAAAGCGCGACGCCTTGCGGCTGCCGCAAGGCAGAAGTTCGGGCGCCGCGTGTAATCTGCAAGTTCTGCTCGAGTAGAGCAAATTGTGGGAAGGCGAATTTATCCGCATGGAAGTCGTGCACTGCAAAGATGCGCGGCCGACGTGCTGGGTAAGTTTTATGGTTAAGCTACTAAGGGCGTACGGTGGATGCCTTGGCGCCAGAAGGCGAAGAAGGACGTGGCTAGCTGCGATAAGCCCCGGGGAGCCGCAAGCAGGCTTTGATCCGGGGATTTCCGAATGGGGAAACCCATCCTGATGAACTCAGGATACGGCTCGCTGAATACATAGGCGGGTACGAGCGAACCCAGGGAAGTGAACCATCTCAGTACCTGGAGGAAAATAAATCAACCGAGATTCCGAGAGTAGCGGCGAGCGAAATCGGAACAGCCTAAACCGTCGTGCTTGCACGGCGGGGTTGCAGGACCGCGTGAGTAGAGTTACCAATCCGGAGGCTAGGTGAACCCGCTGGAAAGGGGGGCCACAGAGTGTGATAGCCACGTAACCGAAAGCTTACCGGACTCGAAGCGGGATCCTAAGTACCACGGGACACGGGAAATCCTGTGGGAATCCGGGGAGACCACTCTCCAAGGCTAAATACTCTCTGGCGACCGATAGTGAACCAGTACCGTGAGGGAAAGGTGAAAAGCACCCCTGCGAGGGGAGTGAAATAGAACCTGAAACCGTATGCCTACAAGCAGTCGGAGGGTGATCTCCGGTCTTCGGACCGGAGCCGCCTGACGGCGTGCCTCTTGCTTAATGAGCCGGCTAGTTATTCTCTCAGGCGAGGTTAAGCGTAAGCGAGCCGAAGCGAAAGCGAGTCCGAATAGGGCGCATAGTCTGTGGGAATAGACGCGAAGCGGGATGATCTACCCTTGGCCAGGCTGAAGGCGGCTTAAACGCCGCTGGAGGGCCGAACGGGTGTTGGTTGAAAACAGCTCCGATGAGCTGAGGGTAGGGGTGAAAGGCTAATCAAATTCCGTGATAGCTCGTTCTCCCCGAAATGCCTTTAGGGGCAGCCTCATGTGAATTGCCGCGGTGGTAGAGCACTGAATGGACTAGGGACCAAACAAGGTTACCAAATCCAATCAAACTTCGAATGCCGCGGACAAATGCATGGGAGTGAGACTACGAGGGATAAGCTTCGTGGTCGAGAGGGAAAGAACCCAGATCGCCAGCTAAGGTCCCCAACTGCAGGCTAAGTGGGAAAGGACGTGTGATCGCAAAGACAGCCAGGAGGTTGGCTTAGAAGCAGCCATCCTTTAAAGAAAGCGTAATAGCTCACTGGTCAAGCAATCGCGCACCGACAATCCAACGGGGCTCAAGCCTGCGACCGAAGCTGCGGAATGTGAGGTCGCGCAAGCGAACTCACCTTGGTAGGGGAGCATTCTGTGGGGATTGAAGGCAGACCGAGAGGACTGCTCGACACCACGGAAGAGACTCTGCCGGCATAAGTAGCGATAAACACGATGAGAACTCGTGTCGCCGAAAGTCTACGGTTTCCTGAGGAAGGTTAATCCGCTCAGGGTTAGGCGGGTCCTAAGGTGAGGCCGAAAGGCGTAGCTGATGGATAGCAGGTCAATATTCCTGCCCCACCTAGCGGGCGTTATTACTGATGGGGTGACGCAGAAGGATACAGGAGTCGGGCGATGGATATCCCGATGGGCCTGTGTAAGCCGGATCGCGCAGGCAAATCCACGCGATCATTCAACGGTGAGACAGGTTCCGAGGCCACACGGCCGCAAAGTCCTGGATTTCACGCTGCCGGGAAAACCCTCTAAGGAGTCCGCGAGGTGCCCGTACCACAAACCGACACAGGTAGACGAGGACAATCTCCACAGGCGCTCGAGAGAACACTCGCTCAGGAACTAGGCACATTAGCCCCGTAACTTCGGGAGAAGGGGTGCCGCGCTAGGGTTCATAGCCCGAGGCGGCCGCAGTGAAACGCGCTCTGCGACTGTTTAACAAAAACACAGCTCTCTGCAAAGTCGAATACGACGTATAGGGGGTGACGCCTGCCCGGTGCCGGAAGGTTAAAGCGGGGGCTCAGCTGCCGCAAGGCGGCGAAGGTCTCTACTGAAGCCCCGGTGAACGGCGGCCGTAACTATAACGGTCCTAAGGTAGCGAAATTCCTTGTCGGGTAAGTTCCGACCTGCACGAATGGCGTAACGATAGAGCGACTGTCTTGGCGAGTGGCTCGGCGAATTTGTGGTTCCGGTGAAGACGCCGGATGCCCGCATCAAGACGGAAAGACCCCGTGCACCTTTACTGCACTCTGGTCATGAGTAACGGGAGGATTTGCGTAGGATAGGTGGGAGCCTGTGAACCTCAGCTTTTGGGCTGGGGGGAGGCGCCGGTGAAATACCACCCTGATTCTTCTGTCGCTCTAACTTACGGCCCGTGACGGGTCGGAGGACATGGCCAGACGGGTAGTTTGACTGGGGCGGTCGCCTCCCAAAATGTAACGGAGGCGCCCAAAGCTCGGCTCAGGCGGATTGGAAACCCGCTGTGGAGTGCAAGAGCAGAAGCCGGGTTAACTGTGAGACACACAGGTCGAGCAGGAGCGAAAGCTGGGTCTAGTGATCCGGTGGTTCCGCGTGGAAGGGCCATCGCTCAACGGATAAAAGGTACGCCGGGGATAACAGGCTGATCTAAGCCAAGAGTTCATATCGACGCTTAGGTTTGGCACCTCGATGTCGGCTCATCGCATCCTGGGGCTGTAGAAGGTCCCAAGGGTTAGGCTGTTCGCCTATTAAAGCGGTACGTGAGCTGGGTTCAGAACGTCGCGAGACAGTTCGGTCCCTATCTGGTGTGGGCGCAGGAGACTTGAAGGGAGTTGTCCCTAGTACGAGAGGACCGGGATGAACGGACCAATTGTGTACGAGCTGTCCCGCCAGGGGCATCGCTCGGTAGCGAAGTCCGGAAGAGATAATTGCTGAAAGCATCTAAGCAAGAAACTCGCCCTAAGATAAGGTCTCCCAACACCGCTGCGGCGGTGTAAGAAGGCCGGTCGAAGACTACGACCTTGATAGGCGGGGGGTGTAAGCGCAGCAATGCGTTGAGCTGACCCGTACTAATCGGCCGTTCGGCTTGACCATAAAACTTTCCCAGCGCGTCGTGACCATGGTGATCCTGAATGTGTTGGTTTGCACGGGGGTTCCCTGAAGAACGGCGCAGAAGGCCCTGCAACAGCAGTTTTGCGGATGCCAGCAGATTCAGTGACGACCCGGTTAAGGATCATCATTGCCATTGCCGAGACCGAGTGCGTGGTTTGCACGAGGGGGTCGTCAGAGATTCGAGGGTTCCAAACTTTGAATCTCTAGAAATTTCTGGCGGTCATACCGCGGGGGTCACACCCGTTCCCATCCCGAACACGGAAGTTAAGCTCCGCAGGGCCGATGATACTGCACGGGTAACTGTGTGGGAACGTAGGTCGCCGCCAGATTAGATCACAAACGGCTCGTCACAAATACTCGTGGCGAGCCGTATGTTTTTTGGCTGGGGTCAGAAGATTCAGCTAGGAATCAACTCCGGCGTCGCGAACTGACAAGCCGCTGGGGGTTCCCAGTAGAGCCAACGCGATGCCTCCGAGAGTAGCTGTGGCTGCCAGCGCGAGGCGCCAAGTCATCTGCTCGCCCAGGAAGGCAACGCCAGCGACACCCGCGATGACGGGTACCGTAAGCTGAACAATAGCGACTCGACTCGTGCTCAAACCTTTCAATGCCATGTACCAGATCGCATACCCGAGACCTGACGTGACCGCACCAGAGATCCCCGCCAGTGCCAGTCCAACCAGACTGGTATGGGGCTGACCGATTGTACAAACCAATAACATGGTCGCGGCGGCCATCGGGGTGGCTCGGGCGAAGCTTCCCGCTGTTGCTGCGGTCGGGAAACGGATACCCTTCGCCGCCAGGGAGTAGCAGCCCCAGGCCACGCCAGATATCGCCATCAGCGTCGCTCCACCGAGTGAGGGCGCCGTCAAACTCGGCGAAACGAGATACGCCAACCCGACAAAGGCGAGAGTCAGTCCGGTCCATTCCAAGAGCCGCAGTCGCTCACCGCGAATCATTCCAACGGCTATCATCGTGATCTGCACTGCAGCGAACAAAATCAACGCTCCCACACCTGCGTCTAGCGATAAATAGGCGAAAGAGAAGGCGACTGCGTAGCCGAACAAGGCAAGGGCAGCCCTCCAGGAGTCGTTCTCCTTTAGGGCGGCAAGCCCTCGGCCGCGTGAGCTGACGAGCAGCGCCAGTACTACGGCGCCCGAGAAGATTCGAACTGCCGTGAAACTGCCGCCATCGATCTCATCCTCACGTAATGCGAGGCGAGCCAGTATGGAGTTGGCAGCGAAGAAAATCATGGTCACAGCAGTCAACAAGAATGTGCGGAGAGGCCGAAGGGGTGGGGTGGCCATCGTTTCTAGTGCGGCCCGGAAGTTGTAGAGATTTCCGTTGGGTCAGCGGCAGAGGTAGCGACTGCCTGATTCCCCCTATAGACTAGTCGAAATGGAGCAGCTGGTTGGGGGGCCCCCATGGATTTAGTGGTCGGACAGAAGGCGGTGCGCAGCCTGACACTCACCAAAGAACACGTGCAGAAGTATGCAGAAATCACAGGCGATTACAATCTCCTGCACTTCGATGAAGCGTTTGCTGCAAAGACGAAATTCAAACGTCTGGTCGTGCAAGGAGGACTGACAACCGGGATTTTGAATGCCCTGGTGGCCACCGACATGCCCGGCCCAGGTACGGTGTTCCTAAGCCATGACTGGAAGTTTACAGCCCCGGTCTTTATTGGAGACACGATAACGGGAGAGGCCGAGATCTTGAGCCTTCACGAAGCGAAGCCGGTCACACAACTGAAGATCAAGGTGACTCGCCAGACCGGGGAAACCGTTCTGGAAGGAGAAGCGTGGTGTTACACCTTCTCTCCTGAGCGTTGAACCCGAGGTCGGCGTTGAGTCGATAAGTTATCCGTCGCCTCTGCCCCTGGCGGCTGCCAAGTTGCTCCCAGCAATCCTGGATGACGAGGTGACGCCTAAGCGGCCTCTTCATCGCGGCTCAAGATACCAATGCCCAGTTGCCGGCACGCAACGCATCCTCTCTCTTCGGCCTCTCCGGGCCCCTCTCCGCGCTGCGTGCCACTTTTGCTAGAGCCAGACTGAGTGATCAATTCGTGGATGCTGCCTGCGCCACTCTTACGAGCTCACTGAACGGGGAGACGCCGCCGTGCATCGGGACGATACGGTCGATCCGCAGGTTGAGCCTCCTGACATTCTCGAGCAAGTTGGCCGCGAACGGGTTAATGTCCCTTCCGGGGGAAAACGGGTCGGCTTCAACAAGGAGTCGTTCCCTGGGGAAGTAAGCCATCAACAGCGTGTCGGCGTGTCGGCTGGCTGCGATGTGGTACAGATTGACGGTCATGGTGTCGTCCTGGAGGACCATTTCGTCGTCGACCGTCTCGATTTTCAGCGGCATGGGATTCCTGGCGAGTGCGTCGGTCATGATCGTGTGCGGCCTTTCAACCGCCTGGCTATAGAACGATGCATTCGCTTGGTGGGTAATGATCGTGAGACCCTCCGAGACCGCGGCGCGGATGCCGCCGGAGTGATCGAAATGATGGTGGGAATTGACGAGGTGCGTCAGCGGTTTGTCGGGTCGCAGCTCTCTTGCCTTAGCGATGACTGCGAGGGCCCGGGTATCGTTCTGCGGCGCCTCAAACAGCGTCAGGTGATCGCTGAACTCTACCAGCACGCTGTGGTGAGACTGACCAGCGAGCAACCAGATGCCGGTGGCTACTTCTTCAACTGTAACATTGGCAGGGGGAGGTCCAGTCATCGGCGCGGCTGAGGCTGCTGCTGCGGGCGCCGCCAAATCGCCGACGTCGCCATCAACAGTTTGGTTCGCCACGCGAATATCGGCGGTCATGATGTTGTCGGTATTCGTCGTGAGGCGAGCGGGAAGCTGCAGTCCGTTGACATCCTGATAGTCGGCGAAGCTGGTCTCGATGGTGACATCGCCCAGGTTGGTGTTGTAGGTTCTCGACGTGACGCGGGTGGGGAGTTTTGTGTCGCTGTCGATGGCTAACGTGAAGTTGAGGCCCGTGGAGGTGGTGATATCGACGACGCTCTGGTTATCCTCGTTTCGAGGATTCTCCACCTGTGCCGCCGGGTCCAGCGCCGCGCGGACAATCATGAGCGGGTGATGGTACATCTCCGCGCGCCGGTTGTTGGCCACCGCGTCGCTGACGCGCGCTGCATTGCCGTTGGGCGCCACGTTGTATCCAACGTCTCCGTCGATGCCCATCACCTGTTTCTGGGATGCTGGGCCTTGGAAGTAAGTGAAGTTCGGGGTGCGCGTCTGCTCGACTCGTGCGCGTCCTGCCGCCAGGTCAATGGCGCGGGTATAGTCCGTGACCGTGTAGGTCTGCGACGTCGCGTCCGGTCGCATGTCTTGCCCCAGGTTGCCGAGGGTACCTTCTCCCTCGATGGTTAGCGTTCTGACCGCTTGAATCTGTTCGCTGCCACCAAGCGCTGCTGCAGCATCATTGATGATGCGTGTTTGCTGCGAGCAAGCACTCAGCGTGGCGACTGCGAGCAGCGAGAGCCATGCCGTGCGTTTCATAGGTAGCTCCTCTCACTATATTTGGCGTAGTGTTGGGGAATGCCCCCCTAGAGAGGCGACAGTATAGCACCTTCCTCGAGCGGCGAATCGATGGGCAGCACCCGACGAACTGGCGGCGCCAAAGGTCCGCTTGCCGCTGGAACATTGGTCTGATCTAAGATGTGAATGCACAACGATGTGAATGCACAACGTGTGTTCTAGATGAGGAGACGGACGCCATGACTCAAGAGCAGGACGTTGCCCGGCACTATGCCAGCGGCGACCTTATGGATCGCATCATCGCTGCCCTGCGTCAAGCGGGCCTCGACCCGGAACGTCTCACCCCAGCCGCCTTGGTGCCAATCGACGAGTTCCACATCGGTGGCGCATCGGCGAGCGAGGCCTTTGCCGCCAAGCTGCCGTTTAAGGCCGGCGAGCGACTGCTCGATGTCGGCTGCGGCCTGGGCGGGTCGGCGCGCTACTTTGCCCAGCGCTGCGGCGCCCATGTCACCGGCATCGACCTGACACCGGAATACGTGGAGGTGGCACGGCGCCTGAGCCAGCTTACCGGCCAGAGCGAGAACACGGCCTTCGACGTCGGCAGCGCGCTGGCCATGCCCTGCGCCGACGCCACCTTCGACGGGGCAATCACCCTCCACGTGGCGATGAACATCTACGATCGCGAAGGGTTGTATGCCGAGGTGGAGCGGGTGTTGAAGCCGGGCGCCGCATTCGGCGTCTATGACGTAATGAAGGGCAATCCCGATCCGCTCGATTTCCCGTTGCCATGGGCGACAACGGCGGAGACCAGCTGCGTCGTTACACCCGACGAGACGCAGGCGTTGCTGCGCGGAGCGGGTTTCGAGATCGTCGATTACGAAGACCGCACCCGGCACGCAAAGGTGTTCTTCGAGAAAGGGGTCGCGGCGGCGAAACAAGCGGGCGGACCGCCATCGGTCGGCCTGCACCTGTTGACCGGCGCGACGCACGGGCAGAAGTTCACCAACATGTTGAACGCAACATCCGATGGCCGTCTGGCTCCTGGCATGATCGTTGCGCGCAAGCCCTAGGGACTGTCGGCGCCCCTGCCCGGCTGCCTGGAGAGATTTGTGGATGTGGGCCCTCTTCGGGGTAGATCCGAATTATTAGGCAACAGGGATGATGCGCCCCGGAGGGTATATATCTATTTTTGTGTTGGGGGCAGCCGCGCGGGGGTACGTATCTATAACCCCGTTGGGGCTTTGACTCCGCGGGGTGTACGCCGTAGACTCGTTGACTATGAGTACTTATGCGCGCTATCCGCGGTATCGCATGCGCTGGGGCGGGAGCGGATGGATCACACCGGGCATTCGCAATCTGGCGCTGGCCTGCACCGGCGTCTTTCTGCTGCAGACGCTGATTCGTCTTTTCAGCCTGCCTGGCTATGTCGGGTTCGTCCGCGCGTTTGGCCTGGTGCCGGAGAGCGTGACGCACAGTCTTTTCATCTGGCAACCGTTCACCTACCTGTTCCTCCACGCCGGCTTGTGGCACCTGCTGTTCAACATGCTCTTCCTTTGGATGTTTGGCGTGGATCTG
This sequence comes from Candidatus Acidiferrales bacterium, assembly GCA_965197305.1. Classification (GTDB taxonomy): domain Bacteria; phylum Acidobacteriota; class Terriglobia; order Acidiferrales; family UBA7541; genus Palsa-189. Next base: position 149,376 of record CBDAMS010000010.1, read on the forward strand.
GAGCGTGCCTGGGGCACGCGGCGCCTCTACCACTTTTTCTTTCTGACCGGGGTCGGCGCGGGATTCCTCAATATCCTGGTGAAGACGGTGGGAATCGGTTCCGCCAGCATACCGACCATCGGAGCTTCGGGGGCGATCTACGGGGTCCTGGCCGCGGCGGCGATCATGTTTCCCGACCGGCAGGTTTGGCTCATTCCCTTTCCCGTCGCGATCCCGATGAGGATTTACGCCCTGGGAGCCGGGGCGATCGCGTTTTTCTCATCCTTGGGCGTGGGCGGAGACAACGTAAGCCACGTCACGCATCTGGGCGGTATGTTGGTGGGCTATCTGTATCTGCGGCGCGGGTCCTGGTTTTACCGCGCGCGCAGCACCGTTTCGGATTGGCAACGCCAGCGCGTGCGGCGCAAGTTTGGGGTGTACATGCGCAAGCACCGCGACGAGCCGCCCTCGCGGCCGGACAACTGGGTGAACTGACCATCCGGCGAACGGCCCGTCTTCTAACCACAGGAAAACTCTCCGGTCTGCGAGTTGCGCGCTAGCGGCGGCGGCTTTCCACTACGTGGAATTTCATGAAATTGGTGGTGCCGCCGATGCCGAGCGGAATCCCAGCCACGATCCCTACGATGTCACCAGGGCGGATCAAGCGCATCTGGAGAAGATCCCGCTCGGCATGCGCTTCCATGTCCTCGATGTTGCGGATCGCTTTGGTTTTGCGGGGCGTGACGCCCCAGAGCAGGGAAATCTGCCGACGCGTGTTTTCATTGGACGAGAAGGAAATGATGGGACGGTGGGAGCGGTACTTGGAGATCAGCCGCGCCGTGAAACCGGTGTCGGTGAAGACGGCGATGACCTTCATCGGCAGCTTTTCGGAGGCGTGGCAGATGAGTTCGGCAGTAGCGTCAGCGACGCTGGTCTGGAGTTGCACGTGCGGCCGAGAAAAATGGGTGATGCTGGCTTCCGCCTCGCGAATGATGCGATCCATCATCTCGACGGTTTCGATGGGATAGCGGCCGACCGCGGTCTCCGCCGAGAGCATGACGGCGTCGGTACCGTCGAAGATCGCATTGGCAACGTCGGACGCTTCGGCGCGCGTGGGCCGGGGATTTTTGGTCATGGATTCGAGCATCTGTGTGGCGGTGATGACCGGCAAGCGAGCATCACGGGCGCGCGCAATCAGCATCTTCTGCACTACGGGGACTCGTGCGGGACTCATTTCGACGCCCAAATCGCCACGTGCCACCATCACGCCATCGGCCGCGTTGAGGATGGCATCCAGGTTATCTATGGCTTCCGGCTTTTCGATTTTCGCGATCACATGCGCCTTTCGGCCCGCGCGCGCCACAGCGGTCTTTGCCGCGAGCACGTCTTCGGCGCGGCGCACGAAGCTGACCCCGATATAGTCGGCGCCGCAACGCAGCGCGAAATCGAGGTCTTCCCGGTCTTTCGACGTCAGCGCGGGCACGCGCAGTTGCACACCCGGTAGGTTGACGCCTTGGTGCTCGCCGAGTCGGCCTCCATTCACCACGCGGCACACGATCCGCTGCCCGCCGGAGGATTCGACGCGCAGCTCGATCAGGCCGTCGGCGAGCAGGATTCGGTCGCCGCGACGCACCTCGGAGGGCAGGTGCTTATAGGTGATCGAGACGCCGTTGCCATTGCCTGCGTGTTTGGCGGCCGAGATGGTGAACCGCTGCCCGCTTCGCAAAAGCACAGGCCGGCCGCCTTCGAGCGGCCCCGTGCGAATTTTTGGACCTTGTAAATCGGCGAGGATGGCGATGGGTCTTTGGTGACGGGCAGAGGCGGAGCGCAGCAGCTTTACGGTGGCGGCGTGTTCGGTTTGTCTACCGTGAGAAAAGTTGAGCCGCGCCACGTCCATGCCGCCGCGCATAAGGCGGTCGATCATGCTAGGCGAACGACTCGCCGGGCCTAGAGTGCAGACGATCTTGGCGCGGCGAGGGTTCCCGTTTTGATTAGTTTTCGATAACGAAGTCATGAACAATGTGGTAAAGAAACTCTACACCTGCCCGGAAGCTGGCAAGCGGGATCCGTTCATCCTCGGAATGTATGCGCGCCTCGTCGGCCTCGGTCAGCGGGAACGGGAGCAGGCCGTAGGCTTGGACGTTGTGCAGCCGAAGCTGTGCCGAATCGGTTGCGCCGGGCGAAAGCATGGGCACGGCAACCGCGCCAGGGAACTGCCGCGCGGTGGTGCGCCCGATCAACTGATAAAGTTCCGATGTGACCGAAGACGGCGGCGCGGGAAAGCTGGCGCCGGGCTCCACCTGAAACCGAATCTGCGGATCATCGACTTGTTTTCGCATCCGCGCCACGAGCGGCTCGATCGAGTTGCCCGGCAGCAGGCGAATGTTCAGATTCGCCCAGGCCTCCGAAGGCACCACGTTAGAGCGAAGGCCGGCGCGCAACTGAGTCGGCGTAACCGAGTCCCGTAGCATGGAGTTCCACACAGGATTCATTTCCGAAAGGCGCCGGGCCGCCAGATCGAGCCGCTGCGGTGTCTCCAGCGCGCGCATCCACTTGCCGATCCCTTCATCCTCGACTTGGGCAAGCTGCTCGAAGTAGCGTCGTGTCACCGTCGTCACTTGCACCGGCATTTGCAAGGTGCCGATCTTTTGGATCGCGGCGGCCAAGCGGATCAAAGCGTTGTCTGCGCGGGGAACCGAGGCGTGCCCGGAAGTGCCTGAGGCGATCACAGCGACGTTGTACGGCACCTTTTCGGTCGTCTGGATGGCGGCGTATTTTACTTTGCCGTTCTGCAACACCACACGACCGCCCTCGTTAATGGCAAAGCTGCAGGCGATCTTGTCCCAATACTTCTCGATGACCACCTTGATGCTCGCCGAGCCGAATTCTTCTTCGTCAGCATCGGCCAGGAAAATGAGGTCGCGGCTCAGGCGTGCGCCGGCGCGCTTGAGAGCAACCATGGTGGCCAGATTGGCCGCCACCATGCTCTTGTTGTCCAGCGCGCCCCGTCCGTATAGGTATCCGTTTTTCACAACCGCGCCGAACGGGTCCACGCTCCATCTTTCCTTGTCCACGCCGACGACGTCGAGGTGGCCGACTAGAAGAAGCGCCCTGGAGGGATCAGGCAGGGGACCTGCTTGCAGGCGTCCGATTGTCACGCCGCGTCCCGGCACAATCTCCACGACTTCAGCGGGAATGTTTTCCTTTTGCAATACAGCGGCGACGTACTTGGCAGCTTCTAGTTCGTTGCCGGGAGGATTCGTTGTGTCCATGCGGATCAAGTCGGCCAGCCAGCCCTGAGCTTCGGTAACGACTTGCGCCAGATCCGATGGAACGGGAGGCGGTGATGGCGCTTGGACGGCCTGTTGTGTGCGCGAACTGGGAACCCATGCCAAACCTAGCGAGATGCACAACGCCAGCATAGAAAGAGTCCGTAAAACCATCCGTTCCTCCCCTGAGCGGTCGCCGGTCTTGGCTGGAGGTGACGACCATGAGTTCAATGTAGCATGGCACCGGGACGCTGCGCAGTGGTTGCTGGGAAATGATCTAATTGAACATCCCGCCGTTTCATGGCAGCATCAAACCTGGGGAGAGCATTATGAGACTCACGGGATCTGGTGTCTTACGGTATACGCTGGTGTGGGCCCTGGTTTCGTCCATGTGCATGGCGCCGGGCGCCGCACGAGACCAGTTGCAGGCTGCAGCGAATGCGCAGCCCCGGTCGCCGCAACAGCAATCCCAACAACAGCAAGAGCCGCAGCAGCCGGATGGATACGCTATCTCTGTAACCGTGCCGGTGGTCAACGTGGACGTTGTGGTTACCGACAACCATGGGAAGTACCTGACCGGACTCAGTCAGGAGAACTTCCGGGTCACCGAAGACGGGGTGCGGCAGCAGGTCACGAATTTCTCGACGACGGACGCGCCGATCACGGTTGTGCTACTGGTCGAGTACAGCAGGTTGGGCTATGGATGGTTCGTATACAACGCCCGGAATTGGGCCAGTGTGTTTCTGCAACTGTTGAAGCCGAATGATTGGGTAGCCATGCAATCCTTTTCCCTTCAGACGAAGATCGAGGTGGATTTTACACATGATCCGTTGGAGATCGAACAGGGCCTTATAGCGATGAATTATCCTCCCTTTAGCGAGTCGAACCTGTTCGATGCGCTGGTTGACACGATCGACCGGCTTGAGGAAGTGCAGGGAAGAAAATCCATCTTGGTACTGGCTTCGGGTCTCGATACCTTCAGCAAACTTACTTTGGGCAAGACGCTCGAACGTCTGAAGGAATCTGATGTGACGATCAATAGCGTTGGTGTTGCTGAGCGGTTCTTCATGAGGAGCAACAGCTTCGATCTTATTGGAGGCCATAGTCTCAATTATCTGCAAGCCCAGAATCAGCTCAGAACCTTCGCAAAGAGGAGTGGCGGACGATCTTGGTTCCCGCGGTTCGATGGTGAGATCCCTGACATCATGACCGACGTTGCCGCGAGCCTTCGCAACCAGTACAGCCTCGCATATACGCCCAGCGACCGCAGTTTGGACGGCGAGTACCGAAAGATCAAAGTCGAGCTGGTGAACGCGGACGGCAGCCCCTTGGTTGTCAACGATGAAAAAGGCAAGAAGATCAAGTTTCAGGTCTATGCCCGAGAGGGATATCAGGCGCCGAAAAGCAACATCTGACCCGGCGGTGTGGGCCTCTCGGCCGTTGTGAAATAGCAGCTCTCCTGAGTGTTAGCCAGCGTTTCAGCGATTCCATTAGTATCCGCTGGCAAGATCCACTTGGTTCCGCAGTGACCGCCTGTCAAACCAGCGTTTCAGGTTGTCCATCAGCAAATCTGCTTGCCTCTCCCAGTGGTGCTCGCTAACACCGCTGATATGCGGCGTAATGATCGCGTTACGGAGGGTCCAGAGCGGACTTTCCGGAGGCAGTGGTTCCTGCGAGGCGACGTCCAACGCGGCACCGGCAATGGCGCGTCCTTCCAGCGCCGCCACCAGGGCCGTCTCGTCTAGGAGCGAGCCGCGCGCGACATTGATCAAGAAAGCCGCCGGCTTCATGGCCGCGAGTTGCGAAGCGCCAATCATCCGATGAGTCTCCGGAGTTTCCGGCGCCGCCAGCACCAGAAAGTCAGCTCTGGACAAAGCGGTGTCTAATTCTTCGGCGGCAAATACACGCTCGCAGAGGGCGGTATCGGCCTTCCCCGAACGAGTCACCGCCCATACACGCATCCCCAGGGGGCGAACGCGTTCGGCGACAGCGCGTCCAACGGCGCCGAAGCCCACGAGGACGGCCACTTGTCCGGCCAATTCACGCGGCCGCGCGGGGGTATCCCAAATCTCCTGCTGCGCCCATTGGTGGCGAACTTGATAGCGCATGGCGGAGTGGAAATTTCGAGTCAGCGCAAGGATCATCCCGGTGACATGCTCGGCCATAGGAATGGCGTGGACGCCACTGGCGTTCGTCACGACGATGCCGGAATTGCGCAGCTCGGGATACATGAGTTGTGCCACGCCGGCGGCTGTGGAGTGGATCCATTTGAGGTGCGGAGACAGCCGAAACTGTTCGACGCGCAACAGGTACCCCACGAAAATATCCGTGTCGGGCAGCTCTTGCGATAACTGGTCGCGGTGCGGCAGGTGGACCACACGCATTTCGGGCCACTGCTGTCGCAGGCGCTGGGCAAGTTCGACTGGGGGGCACCACAGTGTAAATTTGTGCCAGGCACAAATAACGAGTTTTGTCTCTCGGGGTGCCGGCCGGGTAGTTGAGGGAAAATTCATTTGGAAAGGGTGCGCAGATCATGCCCGGTCATCTGGGCCGGTTTGGGCAGTCCCGCAACGCCGAGCAGGGTCGGGGCAATGTCTCGCAGGGAGCCAGCGGCCTTGAGCCGGACTCGGCCGTCTTCGCACAGGAGCACAAACGGCACCGGGTTGGTGGTGTGATAGGTATGCGGGTTGCCAGTTGCGGGATCAATCATCATTTCCGCGTTGCCGTGATCAGCGGTGATGATCCAGGCGCCTCCGCGCGGACGCAGTGCCTGGAAGATGCGGCCCAGACACGAGTCCACCGCTTCAACGGCCCGGATGGCAGGCTCCAGCTTGCCTGAATGTCCCACCATGTCGGCATTGGCAAAATTCATCACGATGGCATCGAAGCGGCCCTTTTCGATGGCATGTATAACGCTGTCCGTGATGCCTGCGGCGGACATCTCCGGCTGGAGGTCATACGTGGGTACCTTGGGCGAGGACACCAGGATGCGCTCCTCTCCGGGAAAGGGTTTCTCAACCCCGCCATTAAAGAAATAGGTCACGTGCGCGTACTTCTCAGTTTCGGCGGCACGCAAATTGTGGAAGCCACCCTCCGCGAAAACTTGCGCGAGAATATGTTCGATTTTCCCCGCGGCAAACAGGTAACGCAGCCAGGCAAAACGCTTGTCATATTGCGTCATGGCCACGAAGCAAAGATTCCGGGGACGGGCGGGATCAGGGAACTTGTCGAAGCCCGGTGCAGCGAGCGCACGGGTCAATTGGCGGGCGCGGTCGGCGCGAAAGTTAAAGAATATTACGGCATCCTCGTCGTGGATGCATCCCACCGGAGGCGCGGCAGCCTCGGCCCCGGCTGTGATCACGACGGGCATGACAAACTCATCGGTGACGCCTTGCTCGTAGCTCCTGCGTAGCGCCTCGACAGGGTCCGCGGTGCGCACTTCCGCTTCCCCGTGGACGACGGCGCGATAGGCGCGTTCGATGCGCTTCCAACGATTGTCGCGATCCATTGCATAGTAACGCCCGGAGACGGAGGCGATGCGACCGGTACCCAATTCGCGCATCTCTTGGTGGAGCTGGCGCAGGAAGACCAGCCCGCTGTGGGGCGGTGTATCGCGCCCGTCTAGAAAACAGTGCACGAAGACCCGTTTGACCTTGTTCTGCTGCGCCATGCGCAGCAGTGCGAACAGGTGCTGGATATGGGAATGAACGCCCCCATCGCTCAGCAAGCCAAGGAGGTGCAGTTGTTGCTGGCGCCCGCGTTCCATGGCGTCGAGGAGAAGCTTTTCCTGAAAGAAGGTGCCGCTTTGGATGGCGAGGTCAATTCGGGTGATGTCCATGTGCACGACGCGGCCGGCGCCGATGTTTAAATGGCCGACTTCGCTATTGCCCATCTGGCCTTCGGGTAACCCCACAAACGGCCCTGAAGTGTGAACCAAGGTGTTGGGGAATTCGGTTAGGAACCGATCGTAATTGGGTTTGCGCGCGAGTGCGATCGCGTTGCCGCTGGTTTCCGCACGGTAGCCCCAACCATCGAGCACGGTCAGGACAATTGGCTTAGGTCGCTTGGTCATAGTCTGAATTATGGACAGGCCAGGATACACGGAATCAGAACGAGCGGGAACTGGCACTTTCTCCCAGGGAATTCAAGCATGGAAACCGAGTGATATTGAACCGATTGCATCTAAAGATAGACAAAGGTCATGCGAGGCCGCCAGGAAGTGGCAAAAATATCGAAAATGTTTGTGGTCAGGGACGCAGGGGTGTAGTGTATGAAAGTATGGGTGGGTAAAGGTCGAAATATCTGTGCAAGTGTTCTGCGTGGCCGAGGGAGGAGGATCGAGATGAGAACTCGTATAATTCGCTGCAGCTTGATTGCGGCAGCAGGGATATTGCCCTTATTTCTTATTTCGATGCCCGCTGCTCAGGGTCAGGCGCCTGATGCGGACGGTTCGGCTGGCGCTGTAGTAACACCGCGAACACCGGAGGGGCGCCCGGATCTCAGTGGATTCTGGATTGACACTATCAATGATCCGGTGGGCTACACGTACGTAGCTCCTGACGGCTCAAAGCTCAATATCGACGACTATGACCTTCCCCGGCTCAATACCGATACCGTAGTAGAGGGCAGCACACGGGAGCTTCCGGAGGAGCATCAGGAGAACGATCCTAATGCCGCCTTCCCTATTCCTTACAAGCCTGCCTATCTGGCAAAGGTCAAGGCAACCGCCGCTGATACTGTTGATACCCTCAATCCCAATGACCCCCAGATGGACTGCAAGCCCATGGGCATTACACGTCTAAATCACACAGGTCATCACAACGGTTTTCAAATCATTCAGAACGCTCAATATGTGGGAATTCTCTACGAGGAAGCTCCTGGTCCCGCTTTTCGCGTCATATACTTGGACGGGCGCCGGCATCCGGAAGGCCTGGATACCTCGTTCATGGGCCACTCGATCGGCCACTGGGAGGGAGATACCCTGGTTGTTGACACGGTCGGTCTCAATGACGAAACCCTGCTGGATGAGGTTGTGCGGACTGGACCGACTGCGGGTATGCTCCTCTTGCACAGTGACCAAGAGCATGTGATCGAGCGCTGGACCCGTAAGGGCAACACGATTATCTACGAAGCGACAGTAGAGGACCCGGTAATGTTCACCAAACCGTGGGTGATCACTCCACGAATGCTACCGCTTGGGACTCCAGGCGATTACATTCAGACACAGTCGTGTGTGCCACTTGGCTGGCAACTCCCATCGAATTCCCAATCACGTTATCTTTCAACTAGTTCCGAGTGATGAGCTGACCGACAACCCGAAGAAGGGCCCAGCACAGCTTCTTCACTGGGCAGTGCCGGGGCTTCACACCTCGACGTAAATTGTCGTTGCCATCCTCTTGATGAAATCGGCGTCGAATAGCGATGCTACTCGCGCCAGCTCGACGGCGCGCTTCCAGCGCGCCCGTGAAAGATTACTTCCCCTGCGAAGATGCGAGATAGTCAGATCGGATCAGCCGTCTTGAGAGTAGCACTCGCTGTCCCGCTGCTGCGTTGTCCTAAATTTCATCTCTAGGCATCCTTTTCAAATGTGAGCTTATCCAGTTTGAGAGTAGAGTTTTCTGCGATCACCTTGGCTGGTGACAGCCATCACAGCGCCATCGTCTGCAGATCGGTATGCAATAAGCATGTAGGCCAAGCGAAGAGCGGATTCGGAAGGGAGGCGCGATGGTATTTAATGAAGGCGTGGAATACCTGCGCGAGGAGGAGCATCGACTTCCCAAGCTCATTTCGAGAATCCAAAAGGCTCTCGATCTGGTTTTGAAGGATCAGGATTCGGATCGGCTTGAAGGGTTTCACTGCTTCTTGCAGACGGGGGGATGCGCGCGCGTCAATGCGGAACATGAAGAGATCGGTCGGTTTCTTAGGGTGTTTCGTGAAGAACTGAGATTTGCTACAGGAAATCCCTGGCCGTAGAGGATGAAGCATTCTCATGGTGAAGTTGATCCAGACAGAAGTACGAGTTCAGCATAAGAAGTATAAGTAATGCAAGGGGAGGAGGATCATGAGAGTCAGCGATGTGATGACCAGAACGGCCGCTTGTTGCGAGCCCACGACAGATTTGGGGACAGCAGTTGAAATAATATGGAATCGCAATTGCGGGATTCTCCCGGTGATAGATGCGGAACAGAAGGTAATCGGAGTGGTCACAGACCGGGATTTGTGCATTGCGTTGAGAACTCGAAACAGATTGGCGGGAGAAATTACCATTGGCGAAGTTTTCTTGGGTAGAATCGTTTCATGTAAGGCGGATGATGATATCCAGACGGCCCTAGCAGCCATGGCAGAAGCGAAAGTGCGTCGCCTGCCTGTGGTCGATCGGGAGGGCAAGCTTGAAGGAGTCCTCTCGATGGACGATATCGTACTTCACGCTGAGAAATCGTCCGGGCTTTCCCCCGAAAATGTCGTGAGCACCCTCAAGAAGTTGTATGGGCCGCGTCTTCCGCAGGTAATGTCAAAGGCCGGTGCTGCAGCTTGATCGGACGGCGGTGCATATGGGGATTGGGCCCTCCAGTGCAGTGCTGGATGGCACTTGATGCTCAATGCCCGCACCATTAGGAAGCGGCTGCCATGTTCACTTCTCCGTTCTGCACTACTTGTCGGTGGTTCAGCCTGTACAGGGTGAGCTCAACTCGGCTCGAGATTCCTAGCTTGTCGTAAACCCGGCAGACATAGTTCCGCACCGTGTGTTCGCTCAGGCCCAGCGAAGCGCTGATCTCTCGGTTTGTGAAACCCTCGGCTACGAGGTCCACGATCATTTCCTCGCGACGGGAAAGTATCGCCACGCCCTTCGCGTCCACCACTCGCAAGGGAAACGTCGCCGTGAAAGCTTGCAGCAGGCAATGGATGTCCTCGTTCTCGGCCCAGATTTGTCCTGCCGCGACCGCTCGGATGCCCCGGCACAGCGCGGAGAAAGGTGCGTTCCGCCGGAACAATCCCTGCGCTCCATAGCGAAACACGTCAATCACTAGCTCTCGCGTCGGTTGGTCCACCAGCATCACCACACGTGTGGTGCTCCACAAGACGCGAAGCGCTCGCAGCACACTGAAGCCCATGAGCGGCCCATCCGCCAAGTTTACACTTATCACTGCGATATCAGGCTCGTGGCCCTTCAAGAGCCCAACTACTTCCTTGGAAGGAAGTGCGTACGCTGCCACGGAAAAGGTGCCCCGCTGTCGGCGCAAGGCCTGTTCCATGAGCTGGCAATTTACCAGCGTCGCTTCCGCCAGGAAAACGCTGATAGGTTTTGGGATGGAGTGAGCTGGCCCTTGCGTATGGCGGCCTCGTTTAGCGTTCACAGAAATCTCCTGACAGAGTCTGCCACGGACTCAACCGTCGGCATTCTTATGTGTATCAGGAGCATCATGTGATAAATGTCACTGTGCGGCAAGATGGCAAAGGTCCCTAAGACCACCCTAGGGAAATGCGACCTGTATTGTAAGGAGCACGCTGTGGAGAAGAAGGGCCCCTAACCCTAGGGTCATGCGTCTCACAGCAGCGTTTAGACTCCGTCCGCAATCACCAGGTGTCAAGGACTGATTTCTTTAGACACTGATTCTGAGAGGTTTTTATGCGACTAACGCATACAGCTTGGCGAATACCACAAGCGGCATGTTGAGCGCGGAGTGAATCCGCGTGTTGTTGTAGTCCCACAGGGTGCGGTAGATCTCCGCCACTAGCTCCCCCAGTGTTTTGAAGCGGTTCGGATCTCCCAGGTCAACCTTGAATTTGTCGTAGAACGATTCCTGGTATCCGTTCTCCCAAGGGCACCCCGGGCGGCTCCGTGAAATCACGATGCCGCATCCATCAAGGATTTCAGTGAACGCCATCGCGTCATACTCCCTCCCGTTGTCGGAGTGGAATAGACCCGGGCGCGGATGATGGAGCAGGGCGTTGGAAAGCGCCTGAATGGTGAGCGCGGCTCCCTTTCTCACCGCAATTTGGATTCCCAGGATCCGGCGAGTGTAGAGATCGATCACGGTCGCCACATAGACCTTCTTTCCGTGCTGCACGAACTCGGTGAAGTCTGCTGCCCAGATGTGGTTTGCATATGCGGGCATGACCGCGAGCAGGAGGTTGGGATAGGTCTGTCAAGGGCGGAGAAAAACTAGGCCAGAGGGGCGGAGGAAAAATAGATCACTCCCAGTGAGGGAAGGGGTTGATTTGCTGGATCGGGCTGGGGTGGCTGGAGCGGAGGCCTGCGCCTCCGTTCAGGCGGCGCGGTTAGGCCGGAGCGGAAGCCACCCCAGCCCGATCGTGGCGACGTGTGGGGAGGGTTAGGGTGGAATCGTTATCGGCTGGCAGGCTTCGCTGACCGCTTTCGTTTGCTCTCTTTCAGCCGGTAGCTTTCCCCGTTCATCTCCAGGATGTGGACGTGATGGGTGAGCCGGTCCAACAGGGCACCGGTGAGGCGCTCCGAGCCCAGCACCTCGGTCCATTCGTGGAAGGGCAGGTTGCTGGTGACTAGGGTGGCGCCGCGCTCGTAACGGAGATTGAAGATCTCGAACAGCATCTCGGCCCCCGTTTTCGACAGCGGGACAAACCCCAGTTCATCGATGATCAGCAGTTCGTAACTGGCCAGCAGTTTCTGTAAGCGCAGCAGCCGTTTCTCGTCCTTGGCCTCCATCAGTTCATGCACCAGCGCCGCCGCGGTGGTGAACCGCACCCGGTAGCCCTTCTGACAGGCCGCCAGTCCCAGCGCCAGGGCGATGTGCGTCTTGCCTGTGCCCGAGTTTCCCAAGGCCAGCACGTTCTCCTTGCGGTCGATGAACTCACTGCGGGCCAGCTCCAGAACCAGCGCTTTGTTCAGCGACGGAATCGCCAGAAAGTCGAAACTGTCCAGGCTCTTCACGACCCGGAACCGCGCCTGCTGAATGCGCCGCTCCGTCGCCCGCCGCTCCCGGTCCAGCAGTTCTTGCTCCGACAACCGCAGCAAGTAGCGGGGATAGTCCACCCCTTCGGCGGCGCACTGCTGCGCCACCTTGTCGTACTCGCGCAGGAAGGTCGGCAGTCTTAGCGCCTTCAGGTGATGCCCCAGCAAAACTTGAGGAGTCTCCATCAGAGGACTCCTTCCTGCACGGGAGTCAGTAGCGCCAGGTAGTCGGCGGCCGCCGTGGTGGCCACCTGTGCCATCGGCAGGTACGGATAGTTCTGCAGATCCAGCCGCGGCGGCCGTTGCTCGATCCGGCACAGTAAAAGATGTTTCACCGCATCGAAGGAGATCGCTCTCAGCCGCAGTGCATCTTCCACCGCTTTGGTGACCTCCGCCATCGAGAAGGTCTCCAGCAGCCGCAGCACCTGCACGTACTCCCGTTTACCTCGTTTCGACAGCCGTGCTTCCAGCAGTCGGCGCAGTTCGGTGAACTCTTCCGGCAACTCCCAGCCCACCAGCGGCGCCGCCTGATCGAGCGCATTCGTCTTCTGCTCCAGCAGCGCCAGATAGTGCAGCGGGTCGAAAATCATGTCCTCCCGCTCATAGCTTCTGGAGTGCCGCGCAATCACTTCCGCGCCGCACGAGATCACCACCTCGTGGACGTAGCCTTTGACCAGAACCTCGCGGTGCCCCCAGCACACCGGTGCCGAATAATCGTTGCCGCGATACCGCACCAGAGAGAGAGAACTCACTCGCCCTGTTCGTTTGTCGCAGGCTTCGTACGGCGTCGCTGGCAGCGGCAACAGCGCTGTCCGGTCCTTCTCGAACCGCTCTCCGATGGTCTGCTCGTGCCCTCGCAACCGCTGCTGGCGCCTCTTCCGGCACTGTTCCCGCAAGTGTGTGTTCAGCTCTTCCCAGCTCGCGCACCGCGGCACCGGCACCAGGAAGTTCCGTCGTGCATATCCGACCAGTCCCTCCACCTTCCCCTTGTCGTTTCCCTTGCTGGGCCTCCCAAACCGCTCCTGGAACAGGTAGTGGCTCTGCAACTCAGAAAACGCCTGCGTCTTCTTCCGCGTCCCGTCTCCCAGGATCCGCACCACCGCCAGCTTCGTGTTGTCGTACAGAATGGTCCGCGGCACTCCGCCGAAGTATGCAAACGCCTGATTGTGCCCCTCCAGAAACGCTTCCGTCGTTTCGGCCGGGAATGCCATCACGAAACAGTCGTCCGACTGCGGCAGATCGATCACCAGATAGTGTGCCTTCTGCTCCTCTCCGCCGATCACCACCAACGCTTCCCCGAAGTCTGCCTGGGCGTCTCCCGCAGGGTGCACCAGCGGTACGAACATCTCCCTTTGGCTCAGCCTCCGCAGACGCACGTAATCCTTCACGATGGTGTACCCACCACCAAAGCCCTGCTCCTCTCGCAATCGTTGATGGATTCTTTTTGCTGTGTGGCGCTGTTTCCGGGGCCGTCTCCGATCTTCCTCCAAGATCGCCTCAATCACTCCCACCCACGGATCCAGCTTCGGCCGCTTGGCCGGCTGCTGCCGCCGGTAGCCCGGCGGCGCCGAATACCGCAACATCTTCCGAACGGTTTCCCGCGCCAGCCCATACTCCCGGGCTACCTGCCGTTCGCTCTTCCCCTCAACATCAACCTCTCGCCGAACGCGTGCATATAGCTCCACTGTGTACATCCCTCCGGTATCCCACGAAACACTCCTCCTGGGACCGTTTCCTGAGACAGATTTCCGGCGGTCTGTTTTTGCTCCGCCAGGGTCCGCCGCTCTCGCGGCGTTCCTGGCCTAGTTTCTCTCCGGCGCGTACATAGGTCCGGGAAACCTTGGGTTTTCTCCATTTTCTGCCTCTCCTGCGGTAGGGCTTGATGCCAAACAGATGCATGACCCTCTGCGCCCGCTGGCGGCAGAGTCCCAGTGCCGTAGCAATTCACCGGGAGCCGTAGGAGGGATGGATCTGCAGCTCTTCTTCCAGGCGGACCTTGAGGCGCCAGTCCTTCTCCTTCATTCTTGGGACGTAATACAGGCTCGCGCGGGATATGCCAAGGGCTCGGGCAAGCGCTGATTTGTTTCTTCCTTCGCTCAATTGTTTTTTTGAGTCATGGAGAGCTTGAGCGTGATCTCGCCCGCGAGTTCCAGGAGTTCTCTGTTCTGCTTCTGAAGTCGGGAGAACTCCGCCCAGGACGGGGCACCGGTTGCTCCCTTTACCATCCAACCATAGATGGTCCCTTCAGAAATACCGTGATCCTTGGCGGCCTGGGCCACCGAGATGCCTTCTTCCTTGACGCGGCGTAGGATATCGGCTTTTACGTTGGCTGCAATACGATGATGTTTTTTGTTCATATGACACCAGGGTAGTTAATTCCCAACCTCAGTGTCTAAATTACCCAATCCAGGGCAAGCCTGTATTACGTCCCAAGAATGAAGGAGAAGGACTGGCGCCTCAAGGTCCGCCTGGAAGAAGAGCTGCAGATCCATCCCTCCTACGGCTCCCGGTGAATTGCTACGGCACTGGGACTCTGCCGCCAGCGGGCGCAGAGGGTCATGCATCTGTTTGGCATCAAGCCCTACCGCAGGAGAGGCAGAAAATGGAGAAAATCCAAGGTTTCCCGGACCTATCCCAACCTCCTGCTCGCGGTCATGCCCGCATATGCAAACCACATCTGGGCAGCAGACTTCACCGAGTTCGTGCAGCACGGAAAGAAGGTCTATGTGGCGACCGTGATCGATCTCTACACTCGCCGGATCCTGGGAATCCAAATTGCGGTGAGAAAGGGAGCCGCGCTCACCATTCAGGCGCTTTCCAACGCCCTGCTCCATCATCCGCGCCCGGGTCTATTCCACTCCGACAACGGGAGGGAGTATGACGCGATGGCGTTCACTGAAATCCTTGATGGATGCGGCATCGTGATTTCACGGAGCCGCCCGGGGTGCCCTTGGGAGAACGGATACCAGGAATCGTTCTACGACAAATTCAAGGTTGACCTGGGAGATCCGAACCGCTTCAAAACACTGGGGGAGCTAGTGGCGGAGATCTACCGCACCCTGTGGGACTACAACAACACGCGGATTCACTCCGCGCTCAACATGCCGCTTGTGGTATTCGCCAAGCTGTATGCGTTAGTCGCATAAAAACCTCTCAGAATCAGTGTCTAAAGAAATCAGTCCTTGACAGCTCGCGCGGGATATGCCAAGGGCTCGGGCAAGCGCTGATTGGTTTCTTCCTTCGCTCAATTGTTTTTTTGAGTCATGGAGAGCTTGCGCGTGATCTCGCCCACGAGTTCCAGGAGTTCTCTGTTCTGCTTCTGAAGTCGGGAGAACTCCGCCCAGGACGGGGCACCGGTTGCTCCCTTTACCATCCAACCATAGATGGTCCCTTCAGAAATACCGTGATCCTTGGCGGCCTGGGCCACCGAGATGCCCTCTTCCTTGACGCGGCGTAGGATATCGGCTTTTACGTCGGCTGCAATACGATGATGTTTTTTGTTCATATGACACCAGGGTAGTTAATTCCCAACCTCAGTGTCTAAATTACCCAATCCAGGGCAATGCGTTCAGCTTCTGGTAATGGTCTGGCTCTTGTGGGAGTTTGCCGCGCGACGCGAGCGCCAGATCGCGCTGCTCAAAGCTTTTGTCTGGGGTGCGACGGTGTCGTCCATAGCCACGCTTGCCGCGGATGTGGCCAACCCCGGCACGCACTACCAGCGCTATGTCGCCTTTGGCTTTAACCCAAATGATCTGGCTCTCATCCTCGCAATCAGCGTCCCTATGTCCCTCTATTTAGCCGACGTTGAGAACCGTCCACTGCGGTGCTTGGTCCATTGCTTCCAGACACTTGTGGCCATCGCCGCAGTCGTCATGACAGGATCCCGGGGGGCGATGCTTGCTCTATTGGCAGGGCTGATACTGATCCCCTTGAACTTCACACGCTGGAATTTGCGGCAGCGGGTCGGAGTCTCCCTCACACTGTTGGTGGCCCTGGGATTTTCCGTGCTCTTTGTCCCGGGGGCATCCTGGAGTCGGCTTGCCACCACTGCGGCTGAGGTGCGCGAAGGGAACCTCAACCAGCGCATCTTGATTTGGCAGATAGGCTGGGACGAATTCCGCAAACATCCGTTCCTTGGTGTTGGCGCCTCGGCCATTGGTGCCGCAGCGGCGCGCCAAATCGATCAGCCCCAGGGTGGCGAGAGAGTCGCCCATAATTCCTTCCTCTCTGTCCTTTTCGAAGGCGGCGTGGTGGGCCTCTCCATCTATGTGAGCGTCCTTCTGGCCATGGTCCTCGTCGTATTCCAGATGCCCAGGCGCGAGCGGAATTTCTGGTTGGCAGCCCTGCTGGCTTGGGGAATTGGCGTTTCCAGTCTTACCTGGGAGTACCGCAAGCCCACTTGGTTCCTGTTCGCCATGTTGACTGTGCAGGCGGCCACTTGGGTCGCGGGTCGTCAACTGCCCGCTAGCCAGCGCCTTCGTTCGATTTTGCAGCGTAGCACTCCCCAGTGGCAATGGCGGCCGGGATTTCTCTCGTGATGACGAAGTCGCGAATTCGCGTGGTCCACGGGGTGCCGAGCCTCAACCTCGGCGGTGCGGAACGTGTTACCGTCCATATTTTGAGTGGCCTCGACCGCAACCGTTTCGAACCTTCAGTCATTGTGTTTGGCAAGCCGAACGGCACTGCATTGGAGGGAATGCTCGCGGAGCGCAGGATTCCAGTCACGTTTTTTGGCAAGCGCCCCGGCTTCGATCCCCGGGCCTATTGGCGGGTGCTTGCCGCGCTTCGCCGCCTTCGTCCTGACGTGGTGCACACTCATATGCAGGTTCTTCTTTACGCTCTGCCGGCGATCAAAATCCTGCGACCTTCTCTTGCGGTTCACACGGTCCACAGCCTAGCCGAGCATGAGGTGAATTGGGAACTTCGCTGGGTGCAACGTCTGTCTTTTCGCTTGGGCGTCGTCCTGGTGGCAATCGCGCACGGGGTGAGACTAAGCCTTCAGAAGCTTTACGGCCTTTCCGATATCCCTCTGATCCCCAACGGAATTCCCGTCAACGACTACGCCTCTCACCCCGTGCCGCGCGACGTCTGGCGCAGCCGCGAAGGCTTTTCTCCCGACGATCTTCTGCTCGTCTCTGTCGGGCGGCTCACGCGCGAGAAGAACCACGCCCTGCTCTTGGACGCGTTCGCATATCTCCATGCCACGCATCCTCATGCCCACATTGTCTTGGCCGGGGTCGGGAAGGAGCGGTCTGCGCTCGAGGCCAGGGCCGATCGGCTTGGCATCCGTTCCAAGGTGCACTTCCTCGGTCTGCGCAACGACATTCCGGATTTGCTCGGCGCCATGGACCTCTTCGTTCTTGCCTCAGACTGGGAAGGCAATCCACTCTGCGTCATGGAAGCCATGGCCGCCGGCCTGCCCATCGTTAGCACCGCAGTCGGCGGAGTTCCCGAGCTGGTTCACAGCGGTAAGGAAGGATTCTTGGTGCCGCCCGGTGACGTCCGGGCCATGACCGAGGCACTGGCCTTGCTGCTGAGTGACCCGTATCTCCGCAAAGCGATGGGGGCCGCTGACCTGCCTGATTTTTTAGTCCAGGAACAGTGAGAGGGTTTTTATATCACAGCCATGGGCTGTGAAGATGGATGTGCTCCCCAGTGGCTACAGGCCGCCGGGGCAGGCGGCCTGTAGCCGAGCGCCGAGTGCGGCCTCTTAGTGTTGTATTCCACGCGCCACATTTCGATCACCACCTGCGCCTCCTTCAGCGAGTAGAAAATCTCTCCATTCAGGCATTCATCCCGCAGCTTCCCGTTGAAACTCTCACAGTACCCGTTCTCCCAGGGACTGCCCGGTTCGATGTACAGCGTTTCTGTCCCCACACTCGCCAGCCACTTCCGCAGTTTCTTCGATACGAATTCCGGGCCATTATCGGAACGAATATGCTCCGGAATTCCCCGCCACAGCATCACGTCGGCCAGCGCCTCAATCACCTCATAACTCCCCAACCGTCGTGCCACCCGGATCGCCAGGCACTCCCGCGTGTATTCATCCATCAGCGTCAGCATCCGCAACGTTCTCCCGTCGTGCGTCTTCCCGCTTACGAAGTCATAGCTCCACACATGATTGGCTCGCTCCGGCCTCAGTCGAAGGCACGACCCGTCGTTCAGCCACAGCCGCCCTCGGGGCCGCTGTTTCTGTGGTACTTTCAACCCCTCGCGTCGCCAGATGCGCTGCACCCGATCCTTACCCACCTGCCAGCCAGCACCTTGCAGCAGCGCTGTAATCCGCCGGTAGCCATAGCGCCCATATTCACTGGCCAGCGCAACCATCGCTTCGGTCAGCGCATCTTCGTCGATCCTCTGGATCGCGGCGTAGCGTTGTGTCCTTCGCCACTGCCCCAGCAGCCGACAGGCATGCCGCTCACTTACTTCGTACTTCTCTCGCGCATGCTCCACCGCACAACGTCGCCGCTCAGGGCTCAGAAGTTTCCCGAGGCCACATCCTTCAGAATTTGCTTCTCCAGAGACAGTTCCGCCACCAAACGCTTCAACTTCGCGTTCTCCCGCTCCAGCTCCTTCATTCGTTTCGCTTGATCCAGCTTCAGGCCGCCGAACTCTTTCCTCCAGCGGTAGTACGTCTGCTGAGTGATCTAAACTTCCTTGCAGGCTTGCGGGGTGGGCTTTCCGTTCGCAATTCCTACTTCAATCTGACGCAGCAACGTCGCGATCTGCTCTGCTTTGTATCTCTTCATCGGCATGTCCAGCTCTCCTTGAGAGTGATTCTCTCTCACTCCCGCTGGACTAATTCAAGCCGATCAGGTCACCTACACCGTCGCGGACGGTTATTTGGCTCAGCTCACTGTCACCGATAACGGCGGCCTCACCGGAACCAGCACCGTCACCATTACCGTCACCACGGACGCTCCTTCTGCGCCCACGGTGACCTCCGTCTCTCCGGGCAGCGCCCAGCAGGGTCAGGCGGCCAACGTCATCCTCACCGGTACCAACTTTGTGGACGGCGCCACCAGCAATTTCGGCTCGGGCATCACCGTTAACTCCCTCACGTTTGATTCCTCCACGCAACTCACCGCCGCCATCTCGGTTTTCGCCTCAGCCGCGATCGGCCCGCGCGACGTTACCGTCACCAATCCCGATCTGCAATTCGGCACGTTCACGGACGGTTTTTCCGTAACCGCCGCCAGCAGCGGCATCATCCACAAGGACTTTAGCTACTCCAGCCGCACCGCGTTGCTTGCCGACGGCTGGAGTTTCCTGGCCAAGACCCCGGCTGGCGCCAGCCGGGACACCGAACAGAGCGGCGCGGCGGGGGTTGACTACGACCAAACCGCTCATCCGGGAACTCTCCGTGTGCCCGTAGGCCCGGGCGACATCTATTTGAATACCTTAACCTCACGAAACACACTTTTCCGGGATCTGCCTTCCGATTGGACGAGCATCCGTCTGAAGATCGCGGCCTTCGACCCGGCGGCCAATTACCAGCAGGTTGGCTTGGTGGTCTATCAGGACGATGGGAACTACGCGATGCTCGATCGCGGGACGAGCGGGGTGCCGCTTGCGGAATATTACCGCGAACAGGGTGATGTTGTGCTTGGCGACAGCACTTTTACGCCGTTCGCAAACACCGGCAATCTCATCCTACGGTTAGACAAAGACGCAGCACCGGACAGCTGGACGGGGCATTTCTCGATCGATGATGGCGCCACGTGGGTCTCTACCGGCACGCTGGAACTGGCGCTGAACACGCCGAAGCTGGGCATCCACATCGGTTCGTATTACGGCGCCACCATCCCCAACGCCGACTTGGCCTGGGTGGAGATCATCCGGCCAGAACCGCTGCCGGTAATCAGTGGGGTGACCGCCGACCCGATCACTGCAAGTGAGGTGAGCATCAACTGGACCACTAAGCGACTGATAGCCAGGTAGAGTACGGCCTCGATACGACCTACGGCAGCTCGACCATGCTCGATGCCACCTTGGTTACTGGCCACGCGGTAGCAGTGAGCGGGCTCAGCGCTGATACCCTCTATCACTACCGGGTGCACGGCACGGATGCGTTTGGCAATGCCACGGTGTCGGGTGACTTCACCTTCACCACTGCAGCTCTGCCGGTAATCAGCGGGGTGGCCGCCGACTCGATCAGCACCGACGCAGCGACCATCAACTGGACCACGAACGTGGCGGCTGATAGCCAGGTAGAGTACGGCCTCGATACGACCTACGGCAGCTCGACCATGCTCGATGCCACGCTGATCACCAGCCACGCGGTAGCACTTAGTGGGCTCAGCGACGAGACCCTCTATCACTACCGAGTACACAGCACGGATGCGTCTGGCAATGCCACTGACCTGATCGGCTTGAATTAGTCCAGCGGGAGTGAGAGAGAATCACTCTCAAGGAGAGCTGGACATGCCGATGAAGAGATACAAAGCAGAGCAGATCGTGACATTGCTGCGTCAGATTGAAGTAGGAATTGCGAACGGAAAGCCCACCCCGCAAGCCTGCAAGGAAGTTTAGATCACTCAGCAGACGTACTACCGCTGAAGGAAAGAGTTCGGCGGCCTGAAGCTGGATCAAGCGAAACGAATGAAGGAGCTGGAGCGGGAGAACGCGAAGCTGAAGCGTTTGGTGGCGGAACTGTCTCTGGAGAAGCAAATTCTGAAGGATGTGGCCTCGGGAAACTTCTGAGCCCTGAGCGGCGACGTTGTGCGGTGGAGCATGCGCGAGAGAAGTACGAAGTAAGTGAGCGGCATGCCTGTCGGCTGCTGGGGCAGTGGCGAAGGACACAACGCTACGCCGCGATCCAGAGGATCGACGAAGATGCGCTGACCGAAGCGATGGTTGCGCTGGCCAGTGAATATGGGCGCTATGGCTACCGGCGGATTACAGCGCTGCTGCAAGGTGCTGGCTGGCAGGTGGGTAAGGATCGGGTGCAGCGCATCTGGCGACGCGAGGGGTTGAAAGTACCACAGAAACAGCGGCCCCGAGGGCGGCTGTGGCTGAACGACGGGTCGTGCCTTCGACTGAGGCCGGAGCGAGCCAATCATGTGTGGAGCTATGACTTCGTAAGCGGGAAGACGCACGACGGGAGAACGTTGCGGATGCTGACGCTGACGGATGAATACACGCGGGAGTGCCTGGCGATCCGGGTGGCACGACGGTTGGGGAGTTATGAGGTGATTGAGGCGCTGGCCGACGTGATGCTGTGGCGGGGAATTCCGGAGCATATTCGCTCCGATAATGGCCCGGAATTCGTATCGAAGGAACTGCGGAAGTGGCTGGCGAGTGTGGGGACAGAAACGCTGTACATCGAACCGGGCAGTCCCTGGGAGAACGGGTACTGTGAGAGTTTCAACGGGAAGCTGCGGGATGAATGCCTGAATGGAGAGATTTTCTACTCGCTGAAGGAGGCGCAGGTGGTGATCGAAATGTGGCGCGTGGAATACAACACTAAGAGGCCGCACTCGGCGCTCGGCTACAGGCCGCCTGCCCCGGCGGCCTGTAGCCACTGGGGAGCAAATCCATCTTCACAGCCCATGGCTGTGATATAAAAACCCTCTCACTGTTCCTGGACTAAAAAATCAGGCAGGTCAGCGCTACCCAGCGCTACAACTGCAACGCTGGCATGTGCTTGACTGCGGCGCGTAGTCACACCGTAACAGGTAGTAGGGTTAGGTGGTGGGCACAATTCTGGGCACACTCCCCCCCCCGGCATGGGCGCAAGGCTACCCACCTGTCGCAGCAAGTATGAGGCTCCAAATTCCCGACGCGGACAATTTTTGAAATCGGTTTAAGCGAGCGTTCGTTATCGCACTGTTCACCTTCGGGCAGGAGCGTCCTGGATTGATGGCTCTGAGGCGAGACTATTTGCAGGGAACGGTAAGGGGGATTAAGGAAGAATATCTGTAAGGCATCCTGCTCTGGTTATTTGCGCCATGTCTAGGTCTCGACCCGCACTCCCTTCCAGAAGGCCACGTGGTCTTTGATCTCCTGGGCGGCCTCCTTAGGTTCGGGATAGTACCAGGCGGCATCGGTATTGGATTTTCCATTGACTTCGATGTGGTGGTACCTCGCCACCCCCTTCCAGGGGCATACCGTGGTTTTGTCGCTAGGCTTGAAGTACCCCCGCTTGATGGACGCCGGAGGGAAATAGTGGTTCCCCTCCACCACTACACACTGGTCGGTTTCCGCAAGGACAACACCTTCCCAGATTGCCTTGGGCATGTGCATCCTCTCTGATCCGGTCTAGAAGGCCGATACACAGCCATTTTATAGGACTTCTCCAAACCCGAAACGGATTATGGCAGAATTCCAGAATCTTGCAGCGCAGCCTGATTGGAGCAGCCCGCACCGTGAGAATCGACAATGATAACGAGCGACGGCAGGCGATCAATACCAAGAACAGACTCATTCCGTCTCAGAACCGGAATGTGTACTGAAACTTCGTGGATACTTTTCTGTCTTGCGCACTGAATCGGTAACCGCCAGCAGCGTCTTGAATCCATCCCTGGTTAAACACTAGGAACAGATCATTCCCGGGCTGCAAGATCCAGCGCACTCGGCTCTGCCAACCCAGATTCCGAGACCGGTTGTCGTACTGAATCAAATTTGAAAACGAAAGGAAGGGCGAAGCCGCATAGCTCACCCGCGAGTTCAGGATCCGGGAAACGAAATTGCCCTGCGGCAATCGAGCAAAGGTCTGGTTGGCCGTCAAACTGATCCTGAAGCGGGGCGGGATCTTGTAAGTCAGCGTGGTATTAAATTCATCGGCGTGCCCCGACCAGAAAGTGCCTAACACCCAGGTTACGTTCACTTGCAGCCTTCGCTTTGCCGCACTCTGATAAGATGTACGCCAGCGTGTGAACCGGTACTCGCCCGCGGGAAGAATGATGCCAGGGGAAATCTCAAAGTCGTCAAACAGACGCTCGTACGTGATGGCCTGCGGGCTAAAAAGGGAGTGGATGCTGTCACCAGACTTGAAGTGCCAGTCGATTGTCGCAAGATGAAGGCTCCAGCTTTCTACCTGTCCGTTATCGAGCCGTGTGAAACGGGTGTAGAACACCCCATGGAGCATCTGCTGCAGGTTCAGGAAATCTTTGGGGCGAGGGTTATACCTGGCGCCGACCCTTAGCAGTCGTACGTTCCTACGCCGAACGAAACCAAGGGCAGGCCTGAAATTCTCTTGTACAGCGCGCCACTCAAATTCCATTTGGATCTTATCGTTCGGATACTCCGCGGAAACGCCATAGGACAAATCCCGGTCGGAATTGCCTTCGTTCGCGCTTCGGAGACCGTACGCGTTGAAGGCAAGATTCCGGGACCCGCCCAGAAAACGAGACGTGGCCAGGCGTACGTCTGCACCGTACGTGCTGCTCGATATGGGAAGAGCCGGATGGCCTTCCGTGTAGATCGCGCCGATATAGGATTGCTGCAGCAGATTCCGTTTGACTCGTCCTACGAAGAAGTTCTTTTCCGACACGATGGGTAGGTCACGCGTGCGTACGTCCAGCACGCCAATGTCGGTTCGGCCGATCTTGCCCGTCAGCTTCAGTCCAAAATCTATGGGCACCTCCTCCCCGGAAAGCAGTCCGATCTGACGGCTGAAAAACGGTCGTACGTCGGCTCCGGTCCGGGGAACGCCCCAACGGCGCATAATAGCGGTACTGGCAAAGCTGAAGACCCCGACATCCTCCAGAAAAAACGACCGCTTCTCCGGGAAGAACAGGGAAAAACGTGTCAAGTTGATCTGCCGCGCGTCCACTTCCGTTTCGCCAAAGTCGGTATTTGCAGTTGCCGAAAGTTTCAGGCTGGAAGTTAAGTTGTAGAACAGATCCAGTCCCGGCTTGTCGGTGACCGTGTTGTGCCCATTCGCGCCGGTACGCAGCCAGCGGCCCCCAACGAATGGCCGGACGTCGAGCCCCATGCCTTGTGTGAGGCCTTCCAGCCCCGTGATTTCACCCGCTTCGGAAACCTGGAGGAACTGTGTTTCCAGACGCGCCCCAGACCAGCGATCCTCCTCCAACTTTCGCTGGATGTTGCGAGAGATGTTGAATCCCCAGACTGTCCGCCCGGAAGGAAAGCTCAGGGTCTTGAAGGGAATGGCGAATTCTGCGCTCCACCCCTGCTCCGTGCGTCTGATTCGCACCGTCCAGATGGCGTTCCAGTCATTATTCGACTGACCGTTCGCAAACACCAGACCGTCCACCAGCGCGCCCGCCGGATTGGTGGCGAAGTAGAAGGCGCTGCGCTGGTCATGAAACGTGTCGAGGATAATCTCAATGCGGTCATCGGACCACAGTGCGGCGTCGCGTGCCATCTGCGTGCCGATGACCCTGTACGGCTCTGCATCGTAACACAGGACACCGATGTAGAGGTTATTGGCGTCGTAAAGGAGCGTGACCTCTGTTCTTTCGGTGGGCGGCTGGCCGGTCTGTGGTTGTCTTTGCGTCAAGTTACCAATCTTCGGCGCCGTGTCCCATGCCGGTTCGTCAAGCGACCCATCTAGGGTAATCTCCGACGAGATCCTGGTTACGATGGCGGACTTAGTTGGTTGTGCTGAACCGGTCTCTTGGGGAGTGGCGGCGCACAGAGCTGGTGCAAACATGCATCCCCACATCCAAGCCGTCGCCGAGAGAAAAATGCGTTGGAGCAATGAACGCCACGGGGCGCTACTCCGCCTGCTGGAGGAAGCCACAGCATAGCCCCGCAAGCAGGCCTGCTGTTCGTCACCTTTAGCCTGCTGGCATTTAGCCTGCATTTCAGCCGGAATTTCCGATTTAGACCTCTGGCTTGTGCATCGTACGCTGCTCCTGCCCTGGACACAACGAATTTGCCACCAGAGCAGGCCCCGGCCCTGCCGGCTGGGCGCAAAGGCACCCCCACCTTGTGCTAGGGATGAGGCTCCACATTCCCAACGTCGACAATTTTTGGAATCGCTTGACACATGGTCTTGCTGGGTAGTTACATCCACGCAAGCTGGCTAGCGAACCTAGGGAGTGCGTCTACTGTTAAATAGCCTCCATAATTAAGGACTGTCTTTAGCCTGTAGACCCTGGTCTGACGCTACCCACTTGTCTCTCGCGCTGCCCGTATCGTGCGGAACGATTACAATATGCCAGCCGTGAAAGGAGGACACAATGACAGACGAAGTTCGCCGGGTGGACCACTACTCGGCCTCAATTCCGAACAAAGTAGGCGAAGGGGCGCGCATCCTCGGCGCACTGCGCGACCGAGGCGTGAACCTGATCGCGGTCTGGGGTTATCCACAAAAGGGACGTGCACGGCTCGAATTCATCCTTGAGAGCGGCGTCGCGTTGTCTGCCGCCGCCAAACAGGCCAAGATCCGGCTGGGCAAGAAGCGTACGGCGATCTACGCCTGCGGCGAGGATCGGCCTGGCGCTGTTGCGGAGGTTCTTGAGAAACTCGCCGCGTCGCGCATCAATGTAGACGCCGTGCAGGCGGTCTGCGGCGGCGCGGGACGATACGGTGCCGTTATATACTTGGCGCCCGCTGCTGCGCGCAAGGCCCTGAGTGCACTGGGTGCCGCGTAGCGCCGCTGTGCCTGTCACCGCTGTGACGTACTCGGATAATTAGGCCAATGCGCTGCGCGAACAACGAGTGTTCACGAGAAGCACCCAACCTCTGCAGGGACCTCCTGCTGGGACTATGCGCTTGGACTATGCGTAGGCCCCCCTACCGGCGGGGCGCAAAGGCACCCCCTAGCGCACATGAATATGAGGTCGAAGATTGGAGAGGCCCCTGAGGTTGGTGCCGAACAAGTTGCCCAGCCCCCAAAGGCCTCCCCGCCTCAGGATGGTTCCCACACCTTAGGCCATGACGGCTACTCGATGAGCCTTCGGTCAGCCGCTAACAGAATGACCCATTGCCTTGCGAGGCTTGGCCAGTCCACAGGCCGCTAACGACGGGGCCTGCCACGGTAAAACTGTTGTCGGCCTGGGACAAACCCAGAGGTAAGGCCAATAAGATGCCAGGTGCAAACCCCGGGGCGATCCGCTCTTCGAGCTGCTCGATTTCCAACGTGATTTTCTTGTCGTTCATCTTGTTGTTTTCCCCTTGTATTTTGTTCCCTCGTTGAATGACGCCACCCGCCAAAAGCTCTGTCAATCAGAGCAAGATTCAGCGCGTTTATTGTATTTTCGGACGAAACTATCGCAGAGGCCTTCCTTCAGCCTGTGCTTTTAGGGGGGACGTGAAGGATTATGCTCCTGTTAAGGTGGGTAAGTCAATGAGGAGGGAAGCCACGCAGAATCGTAAGCAGGTCTGTCTCGATGGTCTTAGTGGGGAAACGTTGCTCGCAGGAGACTAGGCTGTTCCGCAGCAAAGCCCCACAGAGAAGAGAGCGCTGTGAAGTTAACGCGGCGTGCCGCAAAGGTACGCGGAGTGGGAAGCCCCACTACCTCGCCAGAGGTCCACGCGTGATCTTTTCGGCCACAAACGCGAAACGCCGGGAGATAATTCCCGGCGCTTCAGAGGTATAAAATAGAAAGGAGTAACGTACACGCCATAGCATCGGATCGGATTGATGTCAACACTCAAGCTGCAGAACGCGACTTCAGGCTTTCTTCCCTTACCACGAACGACGCGCTTTTGATCGTTCGCTCTCAGTTCAATGTCACGCCTCAACTGCCGTGGCTCCGTGTGGTGTACTTCTTCGTACGACCGCTCTACTCCATACTGCGGGTTCTCCTCCCGGGACAGGTGACCACAAGTGAGAACTTCGGACGCGCCATGATCAGAGTGGCGCAGCGCGGCTATTCGTCGTCAACCCTGGAGAGCGACGACATCAACGCAGTCGCCCGCAGGGACTAGCGCGGAGTTGTGAAGGAACGGGCTGCGAGAGGGAGCCTACCATCTAGAACCCCGCTAGAACAATCAACCGGAAGCAGGAGGCGCTAGGCCAGCTTCCCCAGCAGCCTCTTCACATCCAGCCTGACCGCCGCCGGTGGCTTTACGCGCCGCGAGTGGCGGTTGTACCAGCGCCGAGAGCACACAATCGCCGCGATCTCATTCTCACTGAATCCAGCCCTCCGCAGCCTTCCGACCAGCACATAGCGCGAACCGCTGCTGCCATCGCCAATTTCGCCGCGCCATGCCCGCGTAATTTCGCCTGACTTGTCAGCTTTGTCGGCTCGCCGCACCGCATGGAATCGAGTCATGAGTTCAGGAGTCGGTGTGGGAAATGGACCGACTGTGACTGGCCTGCTGCACTCCTGCTTCTCCAGTGCAAAGACGGCTAGCTCCTCCAGCGTATAGAGATTGGAGTTCGATTCCACTAACTGTACGGGAGCAGCGGGCGACTTGTGATTCGTGAAGCCGGTCAGGCGCAGGATGCGAGCTAGGTCGCAGCAGCGCGGGTCACCTCCCACGGCGAGGGCCAGGCCACGGTTGATGGCTTTCAGGTGCGGGCGGTTGGCATCGGTGACCCCTACCGGCTGGGCGAGATGCCAGTAGAGGTGCTGTCCGTGAATAAACATGCTCCTCTGAAACTGAGATGAGGCTTACCTACATTTGAGAAGCGGTAGTGTGGTGTTTATCCGGTTCGCCAGCGAGCCTCTCTGTTAACCGCCACGAATCGTGAAGGTCCTTTTGGCCTCGAAGGCGAAGGTGACCTTTGTGGGTCGGGTAGGATCGATGAATGTGCCGCCGATGGTGATCTTCGGTATCAATGTCCATCCACGGCCCACCTTGAGGTCAACCGCACCGTCGTAACTGTACAAATTGCTGTTCGGCCTAAGGCCAAATGCACCGTCGATGTCCCGCATCAGGTGAACCTCGTTGGACACGCTAATCCGCTGAGTAATCGTATGAACGTACCTAAGTCCACCATTCACAATTTTGCCAGCGCGGGGACCGGCGCTGCCCGTGGGCCGGAAATAGTCCAGTCTTGCGGAGGGAGTAATGGTGTCGCGTTCGCCGATGGATAGAGGTTTCGCAACCTTCAATGCGAAGTATTGCACATCGGTTTGCGCTTCAGGCACAAGTGCTAAGTGCCAAAAACTCCCGGATAGCTCCACCGGGCCAGCAAAGGTGAGAGATGTGCCCAAATCCACCTCGTCGCTGTAGCTGTTCCAGTTCGATTTGAAGCCCTTCGAGCCGCGGATCATGAATGACCCTGAGAACTCGCCCCGCGCCCAGTCAATATCGAACTCGGATTGCACCACGGGTTCATCGGCGATCACAATGCCATTGCCAGCCGCAAAATACCGCGTATAGAATCCCGTTGTCCAACTACCCGCCACCTTGGTCCGCGTTTGGATCGGCTGGCCAGATTGAAGATTGGTTGTGGTTTGCGCTATCCCAGCAAGAGCAAAGCTCAGTACCACCGTTCCTCCGGTCAGGAACCAGCCGCTTTTGATTCTGATACTCACGTTGATAGATTTCCTGGCGGAACTCCGTTGCCGTCTGCACGACAGCATACACCTAAACATCAAGGCAAGGTTTCGGCATGGCTCCCGACGCGCTTGCTGGCCGAACATATTAGACGCCATATTCCAAGTACGCTCAGTGATTGCTGTGTGAGCGGGCAAAAGGGCCGAATGGTAAGAGGAGGAACACCATCCAGCCCCAGTGGGTGTTCGTCTTTTACTAGATTTTAATACTTGCTCCTAGCTTTTCAACCCTTTTGTCCGGTCGTGCTATTGCGACTTGGACTTGAGCGTCTCCTTGACTTGAGCGTGTCCTTAAGGACATCCGACACCTCTTCTCCGCCTCCGGTTGTCACCTTATTGCTGTACCCGTCGCAGTTGGGCCGCAAGGGGAGCTGCCGCTTGGACTATGCGTCCCCCACACCCCCTGTCGGCTGGGCGCAAAGGGGTAGGAAGTCTGCTAATAAAGATGGGACCGTAAATTCCAGACACCGCCATTTTTCAATAGGAGTGGCGTCAAGGTGTGTTCGACCTGACGTTGGAGTTTAAGTTCAGTGGCACCCGTCGGAAAAGGAGGCCTAGATGAGGTTTTCTTGTGTCCCTTCGGCGGCTTATTCGTTCTCCTTTGGGAATTGGCTGAGCATCTGCCGGACCTTGTCTCGCGTTTCACGGACTTCCTCGGCCTGGCCCTCGCTTGGAGCAAGTTTAAGGTAGGTATTCAGGTCGTTGACCAACTCTTGATAGTCGTGCAACCGGCCGTGGATATTTGCCAGGACTAGGTAAGTTTGTGCATGGTCAGGTTGGAGTTCTGCCGCAGTCGTCGCGTTTACTTGGGCGTCAGCCAGATTGTTCAGCCCGTATAGGGCGCGAGCCAATTCAAAGTACCCCTGCCACCCATTGGCATTAAGCTCGATAGCCATGCGAGCAAGCGGCTCGGCCTCTGCAAAGCGCTGCCCATCGGTGCAAAGTGAAGCCAGCATGTAATAAGCGTCCACGTACTGTTCGTCGCTCAAGGCGATCGATTTACGCAGTATACGTTCGGAGCTGGCGGCGTCGCCCAGGTTCATGTGGGCCATACCCATCTGCGCGTATGCCTCGTAGTAATCCGGGTACTCTTTGATGGCCCGTTGGAATTGCATCAGACTTCCCTCATGGTCGGATTCTTGGTGAAGCAGCTTCAGCCCCTTCTGCATAGCGTCGTGCGCCTTGCGGGGAATGGAGAGTTCGCGCACGGAAATAGTCTCGCCACTCGGGACCGCACCCGTTTGGCCCTGCCGTCGAAGTTCCAGTTGCAGAGAGACAGCATTGACATGACTTCTGAGGACTATCTGTTGGTCGATGCGTTGGTAACCCTGGCGCTGAATGATCACGTAGTAGTTGCCACTGGGTACGGTAAAGGTGAAATTGCCATTCGGGTTGGTGAAAACCGAAGCGGCCGTGAAACCGCTGAAATGGCGAAGTTGTACCAGGACGTTTTCCACTCCCTGATTGGTCTCCGCCACGCGCGACGAGCCGAAGATGGTGACCCGGCCAGTTGTCGATGGGGCGATCTCCCTTTGTGCGGCGAGCGGCAGCGGAGCAAGGAACAGAATAAGGAAAGCAACAGAGGAACCGAGGAGGCGCATTATCATTACCTCTGAAAACAAAGCAACTTTAGCACCCGCCCAGCGTCAAGTAAATCAGGGAAACTGTTTGGCCATATTGTAGTAGCGTGGCGCCTCACCCAAGTCAACGCGCGCTGCTCGATGCGAAATTGCGCTCGTATCTTAGACTATGCGTGCCGCCGCCCCCGCCCAGCTGGGCGTAGAGGCACCCCCTAGCGCACATGAATATGAGGTCGAAGATTGGAGAGGCCCCCTGAGGTTGGTGCCGAACAAGTTGCCCAGTCCCCAAAGGTCTCCCCGCCTAAGGATCGTTCCCACACCTTAGGCCTAGCAGCCGAATTGTCCCGAGGCTTCGCCAAACCACAGCTCGCCAAGCCCTGGGGGATTTCCCGTAACATTAAAAGCAAACACGGACATCCCTGGCGGAATACCTGTACCCCCCTGTATATCGAGGCCAGGTGCTACGCTCGGGGCGATCCGCTCTTCGAGCTGCTCGATTTCCAACGTGATTTTCTTATCGTTCATTGTGTTGTTTCCTCCTTGTATTCTGTTCTCTCGTAGCATGAAGCCACCCGCCAAAAGCTCTGTCAATCAGAGCAAGATTCAGCGCGTTTATTGAATCTTCGACCGAAGATTTCCCAGAGGCCTGCCTTCAGCCTGTGCTTATAGGGGGGACGTGAGGGATTATGCTCCTGTTAAGGTGGGTAAGTCAATGAGGGAGGGAAGCCGCGCAGAATCGTAAGCAGGTCTGCCTCGATGGTCTTAGTGGGGATACGTTATTCGCAACAGACTAGGCTGCTCCGCAGCAAAAGCCTCACAAAGAAAAGAGCGCTAAGCCAGCTTCCCCAGCAGCCTCGCGACATCCAGCCTGACTGCAACCAGCGGTTTTACCCGTCGTGAGTAGCGGTTGTACCAGCGCCGAGAGCACACAATCGCCGCGATCTCAACTGAATCCAGCCCTCCGCAGCCTTCCGACCAGCACATAGCGCGAACCGCTGCTGCCATCGCCGATCTCTCCATGCCGAGACGGTTCACCCTTCCCCGTAACCCAACCAGTACCTCGCGGAGCTGCCCCTCCGGAGGCAACTCTGAGCTTGACTCCCCAGGGAGGCAAGGGTAAGCTGTTGACTAAAGCGGGCATCCAAACCGGGAATTTCGGGCAAGAAAGGGGGTCACAATGAAAACATCCATTGTTATGGCGGCGGTTGTATTTACGTGCGCGCTTGGGTTTGGACTTCGCACCCAAGCTCAACAGGGCGCGCCGGGAGAGCACAGCATGACCGGGTGCCTGGCGAAGGGCGCCGACGCCAACACGTTCAAGCTCACGGACCTCGAAAGAGGGCCAGAGACGGTCGATATTGCGGAGTCGACAGCTAACTTGAATCCCCACGTTGGCCACAAGGTCGAGATCACCGGCACTGCCGTCCCCGGAAAGGAGACTCACACGATGAAGGTGACGGCGATGAAGCATATCTCAGAATCGTGCCCATAGGTTTGACTGTCGGGTGTCTTTTTTTCTCTGTCTACAACCGCGAGAAGTCTCAAGAAGAGACTCCCATTCAGTGCTTCCGGTCTCCAGGTCGAGCCTGGCTATTTGCTCAATCCTTCTCCAGGTGTCACCGGAGATGCCGATGGCTTTACCGATTTCATCCCCGGAAACTTGTGGCTCACGTGACCAGGAAGTTTTCTTTTTCACCCTACAAGGCCAGCAAAAAACATCTCTTTTTGGCAGCGATCTAGTCATCCTGCTTGGCGACCTACCGCCTCTGAAACGTCCGTGTAAATGGGAAAACCAAAGGCTATGGAGGGCGGACTATTGCGCTGCTTGGACGGCTAGCCTGCGGACTACCTCTCGCAGCTCATCGAGAATAGGCCCACTCAATTGCACGGTAGGCTGCCAGCCCTTGCCCACGCGATAGCAGGGCGGCTTTAGCTCATCGGTCTCGGGGTAATAGCGGAAGCCGGTGATGTTGATTTCGCTGTCGTCGATCCGCAGACGTAGACTGAAGCGGACTGTGCCTGTGCTGTCGCGCTGGACAGAGTGAATCTCAGCCCCTATAGGGCGAGAAGCGAGGTTGGCGTGTGGATATGCCGTCTGAGCCATTACTGTTAGAAACCTCCTGCTTGGACTATGCGTCGCGTACGAGATTGGGCACTTTTGCCCCCGTAGCGGCACGATTGGGTTGTTAGCGGAGGACGCGCTCCCTATAGCGTTTGCCCATGGATGCCTCGATGTCCCTACCCACGTGCCTTGCGCACGGCTTCGGCGGCAGCAAGCTCCTTGCTTACGAGCGTCTCGACCCCGCGTGATATTCCAGCCAGTCCAGGGTTTGTCACAGCCTGCTTTCCCCCAAATTCCGGTACGTAGGGGGCTTCATCCCTTTCTTCTGCCTTATATGTGAAGATTGGGGGAAGATAGTCCAGCATTGGCTACCAGCTCACTGGCGTATGGCGTTAGCTCGGCGCTCCCATTCGCTGCCTTTGCAACTAAGCCCGCCAGTTCCAAGTCTGTGATGGCGCGGAAGACCAGCCCACCGGCTGGGCCATTCCGATACGGACTCTCGCCGCGAATCAGAGCCTTAAGGACATCACGGCGCGTCGGCGGCAGACAATCAAAGGCAGTGCGCTCAATCAGAGCGAAACCCTCGGCGTTTACCACTGCGCGACCGCATAAGAACGCCCACCCTCGACCAATCTGGGCAAGTTGCTGCGGCAGCCGTGTGTTCCCCTCTGCGGCAGGCTCTGCGGTGATTGCATGGGTGGAACGTTCGCGTTGTACCGTTATGCGACCCAACGCGATCAACTCAGTCAAGCTCGCGATTCGCACTTCCATTTCGGGCGAGAGTGTCGGCACGGCGATGTCTGCAATCGGCATTGAGAGAACTGGCAGCAGCAGTTTGTGAACAGCATCACGCAGCAAGGGACCGAGATGCTGGGTGTGACGCAAGGCGCTAACCCCCGCGCTAACTCCACCAGCTCTAGGCCATCGGACGCGAACGAACCTTTCGCCTAATGCTTGGTAGACAGTCCACTGGCCATCTATGCTCGGTGTTCCACCGGCGATGAGGGTAAGCCGCCCCGACCATGAGCGTTCTTCGAGATTTTCGTCCGTGCAAAACTCACGGGCATACTTCCCGTCGTAGATTCGTCGGAGCTGAGACAGGATTGACGCAAGAGCCTTACTATCTGCGAAGTCACGGTACTAAAATCGGCAGCAATCAAGATTGCATCATCTCCCAGCCGATGCAGATAGCTGGCAGGACACTTCCGTCTTTTGCCTACGTCATCTACCTTGCCAGAGATGAAGGTTTTCGGAGTGACTTCATCCACGAAATTAACACGCGGAAGGCCGCGAAGGCTCTCCAGTAGGTCCGTTTTCATCGACCCACTGGGGGCCATGAGAAGTTCCCATGCTGGTGGAAAGTCGACCAGCCGATGAGCTGCTACGCCAGCGAAGAGAATCTTGGCAGCCTGACAGTCAGGATGGTCGTAATTGTCATTGAGGATGGATTCAACCAGGCTCCATTCGCAAGTCATGGGCGGACCTTGTACGGGCCGTGGAACAGTCGGATAAATGCGTCAGCCATTTCAGCGTCGTAGACGAAAATCGGCTCACCATCGACCCAACCGGCCACTGGGAGATTGCCCAGTACCGCCAACTCTCGGGTGGTGCTTTAGGAAAAGACACTCCAGGTCTGTGAGAGCTTGCGGGCATCCATGAGTGACGTCTGTTTGAATATCGGACTAGCGTTGTTCATGCTGACCTCCTTGGTCTACTGTTCGGTTGTTTGGTGGAGGGCCGCCGGTGGTTAGCCGGAACCGTGTCGGTCTGGCCAGGTGCGCTGTGCCGGTCTGCGGCACCGGGTCGTGAACGGCCCCTGCGTGAAATACTCTCATCGTGCACATCGGCCTCCCGGATCAGTTTCGACGGCATGGGCACCGAGAAAATTTTCAATGTCCGTGCGGCGATAACGCACGAGTTTGCCGACCTTCAGGAAACGCGGGCCACGTCGCTCTCTGCGACAACGGCGCAGAAAGGGAATCGTAAAGCCAAACATCTGGGCGACCTCTCTTTCGTTCAGAACCTCAGGGCTGTTCATCTGCTCTCTCTCCTTCGCGCTCTGTGGCGCTTCTCAACTTGACAGCAGCGTACCTCAGAGTTATAGTTATTGTAATTATAAGAAAGCCTAACCATAACGAAGCCATAACTAACAATACGGCGCTTCCGCAGGTAGCGATCTCCGTATTGTTGGCCGCTCCCCCTAATCGTCGCGACGGGCTGAGCATGTATCCTGGCCCTGGACAGGGGGATGCGCGATGTGTTCGGGTAGTCCCTAGCGAGTGTCTGAGATTGTTTGTTGACCCCGCCACGCGACAGCGGTTTGAAAAGGAATTTGGAGCGGTATCTGACAACGACCAGGAGGCCCTCCTCTACCTCTTCTCCCTCGCGACGAGCCTAACAGCCATGAAACGCCCCCCGAGAAGGCTACGTGCGCCGGTGTCCCTGGCAGCTCTCCGGGGAGTCCTTGCTCAATGCCTCCCGACAATCAATTCCTCTCATGGGATGCCTTCTCCTGCGGCAATCTCAACAGCCTTCGCCAAGATGGTGGGCACTCTCAAGGCCGGGATACCCGGCATGGAAATCTCCCAGCAGTCCAAAGCAGAGCGGCTTGCTTGGTGCAAGCGAATGTACGAGGAAGGTCAGCAATTTCTATGTGCCTCCATGAACAGGGGCCTTGAACAGGCCCGTTTTGTCATCTGGTGGATGGAACTTCAGGGCAAACTGGCGCCGGGCCTGTACTGCCAGGATGCGGCTTCGGCACTTTTTGCGCTGGCGTCCCTTCGGCTCGGGTCTCCTGGCGGCTTAGGCGTTTGCATCCGCTGTAGCTCCCCCTTCCTCACGCGGCGCGGTAAGCAGGCCTACTGCTCTTACCGATGCCAGACGCAGGCAGCGATGGCACGATACCGGGAGAGGAAAAAGAGGCAGGCTGGGCGGACACAAAGGAAACGGGACAAGAGTGTTGGTGGCAGAAAGGAGAAATAGAGCATGATTTACAAGCGCGGCAAAGTGTACTGGTACAAGTTCATGTGGGACGGAAAGCTAGTGCGCGAATCCACCAAGCAGGGCAATGACAAAGTGGTCCGGCAGATGGAGTCGGCGCACCGCACATCGTTGGCAAAAGGGGAAGTGGGCATCCGAGAGAAAAGGCAGGTGCCGACACTAACCGAATTCATTGATTCACGCTTTGAGCCTTGGGCTAAGGCAACGTTTGAGAAGACGTCTCCGAAAACGTGGCTTGATTGGTATCGAGTCGGCCTGCGGGCTATTAAAACGTACAAGGCCCTGTCGGATGCGAGCCTTGACGAAATTACCAGCGAGACAATCTCTGGTTTTGCCGCTCATCGGCAGGTGCAGAATCTACAGGTGAGCACGATCAATAGCTCGCTGCGCGTACTGCGACGCGTTTTGCGGCTGGCCGTGGAGTGGGGCGTGCTGGAAACGATGCCGAGGGTCAAGCTCTTGCCGGGGGAAAGGCACCGCGAGGGAGTAGTGAGCCGCGAGGAGGAAGTACGGTACCTGTCTGCTGCGCCGGAGCCGCTCGGTTCGATTGCTGTGGTTTTGACCGACACGGGGATGCGGCCAGAGGAGTGCTTCCGACTGTGTTGGGAATCTATTACGTGGGTCAACGGGCGACACGGCACTCTGCTTGTGACACACGGCAAGACGACGGCTGCACGGCGAGTGCTGCCAATGACGGAGAGGGTCAGGAATATCCTAGAAGCCCGCTGGGAGGCTACTGGGAAGCCCGTAGAGGGCTGGGTATGGCCTGCTCCCACTCGTAGTGGCCGCGTGGAATCTTCGAGCCTCAAGAAGCAGCACGCTAAGGCCCTGCGGCTAAGCAAGGTGCGTGCGTTCGTGCTCTACAGTTTGCGGCACACCTTTCTGACACGCTTGGGAGAGTCGGGCTGCGATACCTGGACGTTGGCGCAGATCGCCGGACATAGCTCTATCACCATTTCCGCGCGCTACGTCCACCCGTCTCAGGACGCCGTACTCGCTGCCATGTCGCGGCTGGGTGGGCACAATATTGGGCACAGTGCTGAACAGCCGCAATTGCCAGCCGGTGAGCTAGAGCAGGTAACTCACTGACAGCCAAGAAGTAAAGTTGGTGGACGTGGGGGGACTCGAACCCCCGACCCCCTGCTTGCAAAGCAGGTGCTCTGCCAACTGAGCTACACGCCCCTTGGATTTACTTCCTTTATTCCAAACCACTTGCAGATTCTGTTCCATCGGCGAAATCGCTTAAGCCGGCCCCAATTGTATCAAAACTGTATCAAAACCCCAGTTTTTTGGGCCCGGAGTGTATCAGAACCCTGCTCCTCACCCGCCTGACGGTTTAGACGCCGCAGCGCTTCCCGTTTCATCCCCAGTTTCATCTGCGAGTACTTCTTGAACACCTTCGCGTCGCTTTGCCGCAGGAGCTGGGTCACCCACTCGTCTGCCACGCCTCCCGCGCTTAAACGGGTTGCATACGTCGAGCGGAGATCGTAGAGCCGGAAGTAGGGAACGCCCGCGCGTTCCAACGTTGTGCGCCAGATCTTCTTGAAACTCGCCTGGCAGCCGCGCTGATTCCGACCGCTCGAAAACAACCACGGCCCTGGTCCAGCAAGCCAGAGCTGGTCGCGGAAGGCCTCTACCGCCAAGTCCGTCAGCGGCACCTCCCCCACGCCGGTGGGGGTTTTCGAGTCAGGTATCCAGACCACTGCGTTTGCCAGGTCGACCTGGTCTTTCCGCATCGGTGCAAGCTCCTTGTAGACCCGTAATCCGGTTTCGGTGATGATCCGGATCAGGTTCCGCAAGTACGGGGGTGCGTGCAACTCGATCCGCTGCTGTTCTGACCACGGCATGTAGTGCGGCCGAAACAACCCCTTGACCGTGACCGGGAACTCCGCTGAGTTGCACGGGTTGGCCGCGATGAACTTCTTCTTCATCGCGACATTCAACACCCGGCGCAACACGCGAAACTCCTGGTGCACGGTCGCCGGCTTCAGCAGCCCGAGCTCCCGATACCCCAGCCGTGTCCTGACTCGCTTCTGTTGCCGAAGCCGCCAGCGCAAGTACCCCTCAACATCCTCGGCGCCGATGGCGGACAACGTTTGCACTCCGAACACGGGCTTCAGGTGCTTCACCGCGTTTTGGTTGGCTGCGTGCGTCTTCCTACTCCGCAAGGGCGGCTGGGAATAGTGCTCCAGGAAAAAGTCCGCCCACTCGTGAAACCTGAGTTGTTGGCCGCGCCGAACGAGCGCGAGCACGTTCTCATCGCGTGCCTGCAATCGTTCACGTAGCCGTGTTTGGGCTTCCTGCCAGTCACTTGTCTCTGTGGATTCGAGGCGCCGGGTGCCATCCCGGTCCCAGTACCGCATCCACCAGAAACGGCCGCGCCGGTACAGGACGCCGTCATGCTTTCTCGGTCGTGCCATTCTCCACCTCCTGTTGAAACGTGGCGCGAAAGGTCGAAAGCTCCGATCGTAAAAACCGGATGTTCCGGCCCATCACGCGGAGATGGGGAATCTGCCGCCGCTCCACCCAAGCATACACGGTCTGCGGACTCACGCCAAGAAACCGGGCAGCCTCCTTCACCGTCAACGGTACCTCCTGGGCCAAAGCCTGCATCACAACCGCCTCAACGAACACACCTATCGCAACGAGGACTCAGAGCACACCTGTTCCAATGTCTAACAGTGACCATCGCCACCCAATCCCGCCGGCGGCGAGCGCTTTGAGCACGCGCGTCTTGGCTTCTCCCGTGGCGCGCAGGGCAACCCCGGCGCTCATCGCCGGCGTCAACTCTCTCTCGCCTTACTTTTTCTACCAGTCATTGGTGTAGGGGTCCCGCACGGCTTCCCGGATCTTCTTCCTCGCCGCCCACGTCCTCGGGAAAGACGCCGTCTTGTTCGGCGATCCAGGCCGGGACTTCCAGCGTCTCCTCACCGCCCCGGCGGAGCTCCCGGTCGAAGTCCTCCAGAGTCTTCATCCGTCATCGTGTTCCCTCCAGATCGGCTCGATGAGCCAGTGGTTCTGTGGCGCGTCGTAGCCCTGGACGAGCAGCGCTTCCTCCACGAAGCGGCGTCCCTCGCGGCGCGTCATGTGAATCACCATAGCGATGCCGTCCACCACGCCTCGGCAGGTGACCTCCCAGGGAAGCTCCCCGCCGCCCTGCATGGCGCAACTGGCGAGCCGTGACAAGGCCGACTCGGCGTTGTTGGCGTGTACGGTGGTGAGCGAGCCGCCGTGTCCGGTGTTCAAGGCTTGCAGCAGGTCCGCCGCCTCCCCGCCCCGGACCTCGCCCACGACGATGTGATCCGGGCGGTGACGCAGCGCGTGGCGTACCAAGTCCCGGATCGTCACCGCTCCTTCCTGTAATCCGCGAGCCTCGAAGCGGACGCAATTAGAGC
Organism: Candidatus Acidiferrales bacterium; assembly: GCA_965197305.1. GTDB lineage: Bacteria > Acidobacteriota > Terriglobia > Acidiferrales > UBA7541 > Palsa-189. The sequence continues at coordinate 188,014 of CBDAMS010000010.1, forward strand.
GCTCAATGCGAAGCTCCAGGGTGTCCTCGATGGCGACGATGCGCTCGTCGTCGGGAAGCAATTCAATAAGTGCGTTAAGCAGTGTGGTCTTGCCCGATCCGGTACCGCCTGAAACCAGGATGTTGCGCCGGGAGCGCAACACCCGCTCCGCTTCCGCTCGCACGTCTTCGGGGAGGGCGCCTTGCTTCACGAGATCATCAGCCGAGAACGCCCGCTTGCCAAAGCGCCGCATGGTGATCGCCACCGTGGGGCTCGCGGGCGGAACACAGATGGCAACCCGCGAGCCGTCGTCCAGGCGCGCATCGATAATCGGCGAACTCGCCGGGTCCAGGCCCAAAGGCCGGGCGATGTGGATGGCTGCCCGCAACAGGGCCGATTCGTCCAGGTCCGGCGCGTCATGGGCCGTCAACCGCCCGGCCCGCTCGACCCAGACATTGCCGGGGCCGTTAATCATGATCTCGCTGACTTCGGAATCTTCCAGGGCGCTCTCCAAGCCCGGTAGAAACGGTTGCAGGTGTTCCAGTCCACTCGCGGCGCTCATAATCTGCCCGCCTCCTTCGCTCTCCAATAGGAATAATCGAGGGGCAGATAGTGAGGCTTGAGATAGACCCGGCGCGGCTCAAGCGACTGCGACCCGTCATAGGGCAGACAGATCGCTTGACAGTTCGAGAGTAGCGCGAAGTCTCGCGGGTGAAACACGGCCTCGCGCTGCTCCCGGAAAGATTTGGTAGCGCCGATGCTGCCCCCGCCTCCCCCGGCGCGGCCTGAGAGCGGGGAGACTTCCGCCCGCTTGGAGGTCTCGCTGATCGTGTAGGATCCCTTGATCTTCGCCACCTGCCCGCACATTTCGCTTGCAATCTTGGCGCTGGCGTCGTCGCTGAGAGACAGGAAAATCCGTGTGCGGAGCGTCTGCAAGAGCGACCGCCACGCTTCCGAGCTTCCCAACACGGAGCGTAGCGAGGAAATGGATTGAGTGGCGACAATCGGGATGCAGCGGTATTGCCGGGTCAGCGCAAAAGATTTTTCATCGCCCGATGGATCGTCCTCGCCCACCGAAGCGAAGGCTTGATATTCGTCACAGAGAAAGACGGCGGGCCGGAAATAGACCCCCGGCGACTCTTTCATCTTGGTCGGGCGCATGAGAAGCGCCTGTAGCCAGGCGTTTTTGAGCATCACGCCCACGGCGCGGGCCAGCGCCGGGTTCGATCCGGCGGGCATGTTCAAGGCCAGCACCTTGCCCCTTTCGATCAATTCATAGAGCGGGGGCAGGTGTCGCGGCCCGGCGATTCGTTCCTCTTCGACGGAAGGAATCGACGTGGGCGCGGGTTTGTCTCCTTCCCCGCCGTCCGGCTTCTTGTTCGGCTCCCGGGCTTCTTCCCCGGCCCGCGTCGCGGCCCTGGCCTGAATTGCAATGGCTTGTGGATCGTCGGGGACTTCCGGCGCGGGCGGGCAAAACACCTTCGCCACATCCGGCATGTCGAACATGGCAAGGAATACCGAAACCCCCTCCACAATCGAGGACTTCACTTTGTTGTCCAGCGTTTGCCAGTCGTTGACAAACCAGCGCTTCACCGCCTCCACCCGCTCTCTCACTTCGTCTCCGGGTCCGGGGTCCCAAACCACCCGGTAGGTCAGCTTGAGTTCGTCCAGTTTTTTGAGCATGGGGCGGGAGTAGGCAGCCCGCACTTCCTCCGTTCCCGGTATGTCTTTCCATAGCCATTCAGCCAAGGTCATGATGTGGGCTTGGTATACGACCTCCGGAATGAAAACCGTGCCTTTGTTCAACTCGTCGCTCCACGCTTCGGCTTGCTCGATCTTGGCTGCGAAAAGGTCCGGGTCGATGGCGCACCGGTAGACCTGCTGCAACGTCACCCACCGCTCCGGGAAGATTCGGTGAAGCTCGATGATCCAGCGGACCAGATTGGTATAGGCTTGCTGCCAGAACGGTTCCTTGCCCTTCCCGAACAGCTGGTTGAGCAAGCTCGAAACGGTGTAGGCCAGCGAGTAGGAATCGAGCCACCAGGCCGAGAGCGGGTTCCACTGCCAGCGCCCATTCATCCCCAGCTCGATGTAGTCCTTTCCCCGGCCCGCGTCGGTCAGGATTTGGCGGATGTCATGACAGAAATCTCCCTTGACTTCAAGCATGAGCGCCGCCGCCCGCATCTGTGGATTCCCTGCTTGCCAGGAGAGAAGTTGCCGAGCGAATGGGTGCATACAAGCCGAGGTCTTCCCGGACCCGACGGCCCCGAAGATCGCCACGCCGGTATACAGCCCGCGCTCCGGGATGGTGAGCCAGGAGGGATTGAAAATCTCCCGCGCCTCGACCGGGTGATGGACCTCCCCGATCACGATGGCCGGGGCCGTTTGCCGGGTTGAAAGCGGCCAGGTCGGGAGCGCCCCAAAGGGCGCAAAATCCCGCCGCCGCGCTTCCAGCCAGACCTTCCAGACGGACATGAGAATGAGGCCCGCGAGCATGACGGCGAAGAAAGGCGAAGCGTAGTACCAGAGCATCACCCACCCGTAGAAGTTGGGGGTGTGATAGTCCATCAGATCGAGCAAGGGATTCTCGCCAAGCATAGGGAAGGGACGGCGGACAAAGCTCCACAGGGCGTACCCCAGTCCGCCGAAAAACAGAAGGATGTGAGGAATGAAGCGCCGCCATTTCATAGCTCCGTCTCCCTTCCGTCAGCGCCCCGCCTGGGGGCGCTCTTCCGAGCCTTCCCGCAGGGATAAATGAGGACGATAGCGACCCCATGGGGCAGCGATAGGGGCATGTGACACAGTGCCGCTATCGGGGCCACATGACCCCCCGGTTTTCGGGGGGGTCGCTATCGCCCGCCATGTTATGTTGTTAAGTAATTGAGTATATTGTAATTAATAACGAATTGCTGGACCTGATCACCCGTTCGATCACCATTTGCAAATTGGTGCTTGGAATCCATTTCCGGCCCTTCGCCCCAAGGACCGTTACCCGCGATTGTTTCGTTTCCGGCTAGAGTTTCGCATGGCTACAGTCCATGCTTCTTTCGAAGACGGGGTTTTTGCACCCGCAACGGGCGGTCCGAGAGCCGCAGGCTGTAGGCCTGACTGCCCTGCTAGCGGATCGACTCCTTCAACCAACCCCGCTGTTTCTCTCCGGCCATGCCGCGTGCCGCAAGCTCCAACACGACCCGGTGCTCGATCTGGCGTTTCAGATCGCCGGCCAGGAGGTAGTGCGCCAGAACAATTCAGTTCTTCTAGTGCCGTGTCCCAGAAATACGCTACAAAAGTTCATGACCGCTCGGTCACGCTCGTGGCTCGGTAGCGCGTTGAAAATACATAGCCGCGCGCGTCAGCAAGCGGTCCCATAAGAGCACAAACTGCCCACCAACTCGAGACAGCTTCCGTCATCCACTCGGCAAAGAGCGGCGCCGGATGGAAGGTTAACAGCCCCTTCGCCGGCGCTTCACCTTCAAACAACATCGTTTGTAGCGTCCCCTCCGCACTGAGGGAGGGGACGGCTCTCGTCGACCGGGCAGTGCTTCGACATAGTTCTTGGCGACGGCACTACGCCCCTCAGACCGGCGGAATCGGTCATAGACTCGCACAATTTCATGCGCAACTTTATCGCTGAGGAGCCGTTTGGACGTTCGGAAGTTGCTTCCGAACTGGCCGACCCATGTGCTGCGGTTCCCACCTTGAAGCAGACGTTTCAGGAGTGGAAATTTCGTGTCTCCTTTATTGTCAATTAGCAGGGGAGCGCGCTCGTATCGAAAGGGCATCTCCCTTGGTGACCAGATGGCTTCAGAACAGTTTCGGTAGGTAACTACCCTGCTAACGGGCGGGCTAAGGAATACAAGGCGGGTGCCCAGTTTCCCACCTTGCGCGAATGCCAGTCGAATCCCCTTCAGATCACGAGCCGTCTTCGAGTGGAGCAGATCGCGGTCATGGCATCCCGTGATGCCGAAGCTGCCGAATTCCCAAAAGGGATCGTTCCGCGTGTCCGAACGCCTTCTTGGTCTGCGAAGATGCACAATGGTAACTCTTTCACCGTGCATCAGTTGTTCCTCTGAAGCAACTCAACCTCTTGCCGCAAAAACCAGAGGTAGAATTTACTGGCATTTAGAAATGCGGGCGGTCTAGCGCTACGCTGAACGTAGCCATCTTTCACCGATAGGCCACCCCACGTTTTGAGCAGGCCAGGAGTCACGCGGTAGGCTCCATCGCGCCATTCGCCAATTGGAACGCACCTGGTCAGGCGCCCGGATACAGACGGCTTCGCACGGACAACAATGTCACGAGCAGCGATCTTGAGCCTGCGCGTATGGGCGTTGCTCTTGTACTGATCAGGAAGAACCGACCTGGCAGGCAGCACGTTATCAACTACGTACAGTCCGACCAACCCGTAGATCAGTTTTCGGCTCGCTCGAACCGACTGAAGGCCGGCATAGAAGACCAGGAGGTCACCCTCAGATAGATGCTTGATTTCGGCCCCGCGTTTGTCACCGTTGTCGCCATAGGTCAGCCACTCAAAGTCGGGGTCTAGATGCATTGCGCGATCAAGCAAACTTCGCGGGAGTCCCAAACTGCTTTCAAGGTCAAAGTCGAACCTTAAAGCAAACCGCTGAAGAGATGGAAGTACCTCACGGTACGATCGCTCCAGACCAGGCCGGAAGGCACGCTTTTCGGGAATTGGTACGTACACGAAGTGACCGGATTCTGGATCAACCGGGGCGTTCCATTGCCCGTACGTTTGGTCCACACCCACTCGAATTAGAATCGCTTTCATCTCTGGTGAAGGTTACTAATTGACCCCAAAGCCACCGCTCAGGGCTCAGAAGTTTCCCCGCGCCACATCCCGCAGCACCTGCTTCTCCAGCGACAACTGCGCCACCAACCGCTTCAGGCGAGCGTTTTCCTTCTCCAACTCCTTCAGCCGTTTCGCTTGCTCCCGTTTCAACCCGCCCTATTCCTTCCGCCACCGGTAGTAGGTCTGCGTGTGGATCTCCGCTTCCTTGCAGGCCTGCGGCGTGGTCTTCCCGTTCGCCATCTGCACTTCAATCTGCCGTAGGATCGTTACGATCTGCTCTGGTTTGTAATTCCGGGTTGGCATGACCTGACTTCCTCCTCAAGTGGATTCTCTCTCTTTCCACTTGGTACAAAAAGGGCCGGTCAGGTCACATCTACTCAAGCTTAGCTTCATGGATATTGCCGATCTGCGCGGCAACCCATTGATGACGTTTGCCTCTGAGGGGTCAAAGTCCACGCCTAATCACGATGTAGGCCAGTCGAGTTGGTCGAGTGTGTTCTGCGGAACTTTGCCGTGTTCGTCGAACGCTGCCTGGAGCCGCTCGCCGAGCCAGGAAATCCCTTGCGAAGAAAGTTCTACGGCTGCCTGTTGCATATATGCACGCCTAGGATCCGTGTTGCTGGTGCCGCGGGCCGCATTACGCTGGGTCGGCGCAAATGAATCGCTTCCAAGTGCATCCATCAGCTCGTTCAGCGAGATACCGTTTGCCATGGTTCCGGCAACGAACTCGGCGTGATGCACGCGGACATACCTCGGCCACTGTTCCTTCCACGGGCGAAGTGTTATGTCCACGGGCGACGCGTCGTCCCGAACCGGATGATGCTTCATCCCGATGGCGCGACCGAAGATTCGGATATCGGGCTCGTCCGTGAGCCGCGCGATAAACATGATCGCGCCCTCTTCGACGCTTCTGGGGCGTCGGTTCGTAGGATAGGCGACGGCCCAATGACAGCCCGCCCGTTTGATCTCCTCGATCGTGGTAAAAGAAACCGGCACCCGGTTATCGCTTTTGCCGAGAAACTTGACGAAAGCCTGGTCTGCATCCACCACGACAGCGGGAAGGGCAACAGGTAGCGTGGCCGCAAGCCCCGCCTCCGCGCCGAAATCGCCGAGCCCCCTCGCACGATTGGGCCTCCCGCCAGACGCACGGTGACAGGTAACGGTTTCTTCCCAGCTATCGAGCATATCCTGGGACAGGTCCGAGCTACCGCGTCGCCAAAGTCCATCGAAATAGTCCCGGCAGGCCGCAATAACAGCTGCGTCATCGGCGACCACGCCGAACTCCTGGTTTCGGGTGAGCGCGGCCGCTGTGAGATTGGCCGACGTAATGATCGCTCGGCTTGCGCCGAAGAGATACAGCTTGGCGTGGAGATTCCGGATACCACGGATGCTGGCACCGGCGTCGAGTAGCATTCGCAGGGCCTCGATATCGCTGACGCCGTCAGCGAAATCGGCCAAATTGAATCGGGTAATCACCTGAACATCACCGGGCTGATGTGACAAAAGACGTTCAAGTGCAGCTTCCTTGATGAACGGGCAGACAATGCGGACCTCACTGGGATCCGCGCGGATAGCCGCCGTCAGTTCCCGGTCCCATCTTGCATCGACCAGCCGGATGGGTGCCCGACTCATCATGCCACCCTCGCAAATTCACCGCTGACGGCCTGTTGCCAGACATGTGCATAGATCTCGGCCGCGACCGCCTTCTTCTCCTCGGCGGTGAATGGCGGCGTCGGCAGGCCGGCGTACACCTCGTCGAGAATGAACACCTCCACATCCGCCTTGGTCTGCTCCTTCTCCCAGAAACGGTCGAGCTCGGAGAGACGCGCCTTTATGGACGCCAGCAGGTTGCGGCTCGCCTGTTTGACGCGCTCCCGCTCAGCCTTTGCGAGATCGTCCTTCTTCAGCAAGTCGAACAGCGCGAGCTCGTCCTCATTGAGGCCCTCCTCGATTGCGCGTTTCTGCTCCGCGTCCAACTCGTCCATGAGTTCCATCAGTCGATGGAAGGTCTTCTCGATGTTGACGCGGTCCTTCTCGCGGTTGTAGTCGTCGACAATCTCCTCGTACTTCTGCTGGTAGTCCATGCGCATAGGGTTGCGCGCTAGCATTTCCTCCAGCTTCTGCTCGACGATCTCGCGGATGTCCTGAAGCGCCGTTGCCTTGTGCCGGACCTTCTTTGCGAACTCGTCGCGCAGCTTTTCCATGTCGATCTGGCTGAGGTCGAAGGTCAGACCCTCGGCTTGGTCATCGCCCGGCGCCTGCGTGCGGATCGCCTCGTTGACGATCCTGTGCAGCTCCTTCAGGAGCTCTGTCACGTCCGCGGTATCGCGCCGCTCCGTCAGCTTCTTGTAGATCGCCTCGATATTATCGTGCCGCTCGGCGAAGGCAAACGCCGCCGGCTCCATCAGCAATGCCTTGAAACGGACGAACACCTGTCGGGCGAGGATCTCGAATCGACGCTTGGCCTCGTCGCTGGAATAGAGGACCTCGACCGCATCCTTCAGTCCCTTGATACGCGCGAAACCGGTCGAGCCGACGAGCGTCGCTGGGTCGAAGTGGAGCCCGCGCAGATGCGCCTCTGTCGCCTCGATGGCCTCGATCAGGGCCTGCACGCGCTCCTCGATCGGCGCGACGATCTCCTCGTCGCCGGCGCCGTCATCGCCGAGCGCATACTGCGCCAGCGCCTCCCGCAGGCTTTTCAGCATGCCGTTGTAGTCGACGATCAGGCCGAAATCCTTGCCGGGATACACCCGGTTCGCCCGCGCGATCGCCTGCATCAGGCTGTGCGCCTTCATCGGCTTGTCGATGTAAAGCGTCGAAAGGCACTCGACATCGAAACCGGTCAGCCACATGGCGCAGACGATGGCGACGCGGAAGGGATGCACCGGGTTTTTGAACGCGGTTTCCACATCCATCCGCTGGCCGTCGCCGGTCTCGAAGCCCTGCTTCATCAGGGCACGGTGCGGGATGATGTCGAAGCCCCATTTTGCGAAGTCTTTGACCTCGTTCTGCGCCTCGCTGATGATGATCTCAACGATTGTCTCATCGAGCCAGGCCGCTTGGGCTGCCAGTTGCCGCGTCTCCTCCTCAAGCGCTGCGCGACGGGTCTTGTCACCCACCGCCTGCACCTCTGCACGTTTCGCGTCGGCCGCTGCCCGGACCGACGCCGCCTTCGCCTGCCATCGTGGAACGATCAGCTGGAGCATCCGGGCACCGGTGATCTTGTCGATGCAGACCAGCATCGACTTGCCCGATTCCCAACGGGTCGTGCAGTGCTCGACGAAATCGGCCGCAATCTTGTCGAGCCGTTCGTCCGCGGTGATGACCTCGTAGTCCTGACCCAGCAGCATGGCCAGCAGCGCCTCCTGGTCAGGGTCCAGTTCGGCGTCTTCGATCTTCGCTGCCATGCGGTCATTCAGATCCGTCCGCGCCACGCCCAACTTTTCGCCCCGGTTCTCGTAGACCAGCTTGACGGTCGCTCCGTCCTCCTCGGACCGCTTGAAGTCGTATCGAGAGACGTAGTCGCCGAAGATGCGTTTGGTGATCTCGTCCTGCCTGAAAAGCGGCGTGCCGGTGAAGCCGATGAAGGCCGCGTTCGGCAGCGCGAGGCGCATGTTGCGCGCCAGCCGGCCCGCCTGGGTGCGATGCGCCTCGTCCGAGATCACGATGATGTCGTCGCGCTCGCTGTAGGGCTGCTTGGGATCGACATCCTTGTTGAACTTGTGGATCAGGCTGAAGACGTAACGGTGGTTCTCCTTCAGCAGCTTTTCCAGATCGCCGCCCGACGCGGCCCGAGGCGTCTGGTCGTCGGCGATGCCACAGCCGACGAACGTCTTGTATATCTGGCCGTCGAGATCGTTTCGGTCGGTCATCAGCAGGAACGTAAAATTGCCTTCCAGCTTCCGTCTCACCTTCTCGGCGAAGAAGGCCATGGAATAGGACTTGCCGCTGCCCTGGGTGTGCCAGAATACGCCGATCCGACCGAGCTCAGGATGCGCCCGCTCAATGATGTCGATCGGCCCTTCGGGAATGAACGGCGACCGCGCAGTCGCCAGACCTCGGTCTGGTACTTCCTGGACTAGTTCTCCGGATTCAAGCGGCAATTCGACGACGCGGTGCCTTAGGCGCTGCTCCGGCGGGAACTCCAGCTTCAGCTCTTCCTGCCGAGCCACCGAGGCCACCGCCCGGTTGACGCCCAGCACCTGGTGGTTCCGCGCAATGACTTTCCGCGTGGCCCCCGGCTTGCTCTCGTCGAACAGGATGAAGTTCTCAACAATGTCCAGCAGCCGATCGTGCGCCAGCATGCCGTTCAGCAGAACCTCGGCTTCCAGGCTGCCCTTGTCCGCCTCGTCGAGCCGCTTCCACTCGGCAAAGTGCCCCCACTCGCTGGTGATCGAGCCGTAGCGGGCGCGGTCGCCGTTCGAAACGATCAAAAAAGCGTTGTGATGAAAGGCGTGGGCGATGACGTTCTCGTCCATGTAGTCGGAGAGGTTGTTGTCGAAGCCCTCGCGGATGTTCTTGTAGACCGCCTTCAGCTCGATGAAGACCAGCGGCAGGCCGTTGACGAAACAGACCAGATCGGCGCGGCGGTTGTAGTTGGGCGTGCGGATGCCGGTGAGCTTCAACTCGCGCACGGCAAGGAAACGGTTTGAGCCCGGTGTATTATCGAAATCGATCACCCGCGCGCGAGCGGATTTCCGGCGCCCTTGGGCGTCCCGGTATTCCACGGGTATGCCACCGCGGAGCAACCGATAGAAATCGCGGTTGTGCTGCACCATCGAGCGGCTCACGTCGTACACGGTCAGGTCCCGCATGGCGTCATCGATAGCGGAGGTCAGCAAGTCGGGGTTCAGCCGTTTCATCGCCGCTCGCAGGTCGCGGGTCAGCAAGGCTTGCTTGGCATCGGCCCGGCCGAGGGTGCCATCGGGCCCGAAAGTTTCCTCATTCCAGGCATAGACGCTGTCCCAACCCAGCACCTGTTGCAGATGTTCGGCGAAGGTCGCCTGCACCAGCCGGTCCTCGCTGTTGACGGGCGTCACCGCCATCGTGTCCGCCCTCCCTCAGTGGTGCCGGATGCTCCCATCAGACCGCGCTCTCCCCGTTCATCAGGCGTGGCAGGAGAAGGTCGCGGGCTTGGGCGGCACCAGCTGACTGATCGACAAGCTTTGTAATCATCTCGCGCATAGGTGAGACCTGTTCGATGAAGAGCTTCAGCAGAACTTTGGGCGGTTGCGCGAAGTGAAAATCGGTCAGCAGTCTTGCACTCGCGCTTTTTCGTGTGGATCCCCCGCTCGAAGAGCCAATGAAGCCTTGGTAACGCTCCTCCATTAAGGTCATAAATAAGTAGATTGGTGGAAGTTCGTCCGGGTTGCTAATTTTGAGGCGAACTAGGTACGAGGCGAACACGGCACGAATTGACTTCTCGACAAACGCCACTTTCCCAGGATCAGCCATTCTTATGACAAGAATATCTCCAGGTGCGAGGGCATATTTGTTGAAGTCAAGGCCTTGTTCTGGGCAATATGGCACGGTCGACCAATCGATGAACGATCGCTTGTTTATGTCCGTTCCCCGAACGAACTTAGGACCAACTTCCTCATCAGATGCTGAAGCAGTGTGGCCATACTGCGTAGTAACAACATCTCCAAGATACCGCCGCTCCCACCCCTCGGGGAGGCCGTCGATGAACTTGACGTGTTCGTGGCCAGGGAAGCGGAAGTAGACGAACCACTCGCGGTAGAGCAGACACGCCGCCTCCTGCAGCAACGCAATCCGCCGCCGGTTGTTCTCGATTAGGTCGTCGTAGGCGGAGAGGATGGATGCAATCGCCGCCTGCTCATTCAGTCCCGGAAAACAGACCTTTGTGTCTGGAAAGCAGGCAAGTGGGATTCGATTGACCGTCGCGCCGGTGATTGTGATTGCATCCATCTTCGCGCGCCAAACAGGTGACAAGAAATAGTAGTGCAGGAAACGGGGATCGACCATCTTACGGTCTGGTCGAACAAGGGCCATTCTTCGCCCAAGGCAGCCTTCGAAGCCATCTGGTATCCGTGCGTAGCGATGCAAAGTAGCTTCGTATGAGAAAACGATATCGTCCTTCTGGGGTTTAACGCGCCTTGTCCACTTCGGGAATTCCGCCTCCGATACATGTCGAATTTGCTCGAAGTCTAGTCGACCGTCTTCTGTTACATTCTTGATGCCGAGGAAAATCGGACCTTCGTTTGACGGCTTTGGCGTTGCATGAGGACCATCGTAGATCCCGATTGTGAAGTCCTTGATTGGCGCAATGGATTGCATCACGCTCCCAACTCCCCAAAGTTCCTTGCGATTCGTGCTGCGAGTTCTGCCGCCTCTTCGTTCAGCCCCTTCAAATCGATATGAATGGACCGGAGCGCCTCCTCGAAATCGAAACCCTCGTCCTCCTCCTCGGGCGCGACGCCGACATAGCGGCCGGGCGTTAGGCTCCAGTCATGCGCCTCGACCTCGCTGCGGTCAACCAGCTTCACCAACCCTTCAACATCGCGCAGTTCGGCCCCGGGGAAACGTTCCTGCAACCAGTCGGCCTGCCGCACGAAGTAGCGCACTTGGCGCACTGCTTCAACGGCCCCAGCCCGTGCGTCCTCCAGCGTCTTGCGCGCTTTGTTGATGTCGGCGTTGGCCCAGTGGTCTGATTCCCGCGCCTCAAGTTTCTTCACCGCAATGTCGACCGCCCGGCCAGCCAGCTTCGCCCCTAGATCGATCTGCTTGGTCAGGTCCCGGCAGCGTTCGGTCATCTCGCGCAGGCCTTCACGCACCGCATGAAGGGCGGCATTGTCCCGCGCCCCGTCGTGCCCACTCTCGTTCCATTTGGCGGCTCGCGCCGCGACTTCGGCCGCTAACGCCTTGATGTCGGTCGATAACGTGGCCTGTGCGGAGGTGAGCTCCTCCCAGGTCTCGGCCAGCGGGTTGGGATCGTGCTTCTCGGTCGCAAAGGGTTTGGCCAGATCGATCAGCTTGCCAAGCGCCTTTTCGAAGACCTCCAGCGGCTCGTCGGTCTCCTGCCCTTCCGCGATGGCCTGGGCGAGGTAACTCTCGACCAGCTTGAGGAAGCGATCTGACTGCTCCCGATAGAGCCAGACGATGGCGGTGATGTTCTTCTGCTGCTCCGGGCTGAAGTCGAAGATGGCGCGCGAGACCTTACGGTAGACGTTTCGCGCATCGAGCATGAGGACGTGATCGGCTCGCTCGGGGTCTCGCTCCTTCGCCCGGTCGAAAAACCAGAGCTGACAGGGCACGGTTCGGGTGTAAAAAAAGTTGCCGCGGATACCGATCATCACATCCACAGCGCCGGTCTCGACCAGCTTCTGGCGTACCTTGGCCTCGTCTCGCCCGGCGCTGGAGGCCTGCGACGACATGACGACACCGGCCCGGCCGGTCTCGTTCAGGTAGCTGTAGAAATAGGAGAGCCACAGGTAGTTGGCGTTGGAGACCTTTTTCGACTTGTTCACTCCGGGCAGGCCGAACGGCAGGCGCTTGTCGCCCTTGACCTTCTCGGCGTCCACTTCGTCCACGTTGAACGGCGGATTGGCAATGACGAAGTCGCACTTGCCGGCCAGTTCGTGCGGGTCCTTGTAGTAGGTGATGGCTTCGTTTCCGGCCCGGATAGTGCCCTGCAGCCCATGAACGGCGAGGTTGATCTGGGCCAGCTTCGCCGTGGTCTCGTTTTTCTCGTGGCCGTAGAACGTGACCCGCTTCATCGTGTCCTCGCCCTCGTCCTCGATGAAGTGGCTCGATTGCACAAACATGCCGCCCGAGCCGCAGGCGGGGTCAAGGACGACGCCGTGGTCGGGCTCGATGACGTTGACGATGGTCTGGACGATCGAAGGCGGCGTGAAGAACTCGCCATTGTCGTGTGCGCCCTGCTTCGAGAACTCCGCGAGGAAATATTCGTAGATGCGGCCGAACACGTCGCCCGAGGCTGTGCGCAGAGCCTTGGAATCGAAGGTCCGCATCATCTCTTCCAGGACATCGTCCTCGAAGCGCTCGTAGTCCTTCGGGAGCTGGCCCGCGAGCGGCGGAAAGTGGTCTTCCACGGTCTCCATGGCGGCGGTCATGGCGGCGCCGAGTTTGCGGTCCTTGGGCATCTTCAGCAGAACGTCATAGCGCGCCGATTCGGGCAGCATCAGGGCGCGCCGCCGGGTGAAATCGGCCTCGACCAGCGGGCGTTCCGGCATCCTGCCTGCGGCCCTGTCTTCTTCGATCGCCGCCATTGCTTCGTAGTAACGGTTCGTCGCATGCCGCAGGAAGATCAGGCCCAGTATGGGCATGAAATACTCGTTCGACGCGAGGTTCGAATTCGCCCGCAGGTTATCCGCGACCTTCCAGAGGTCTGCCTCAAACTGCTTGATGCCGGTCAGGTGGTCCGCAATCATTCGCTATCGGTCTTTCCTGCGCTCTGGTCTATTTCTCCGGCACTGGCGCTCTCCAGCGCCTTCAGCCGCTCGTATTCCTCTACCGAGAGCACAACAACAACTGGCCGTCCATGCTTGGTCACCGCGATCGGCTCGGCGCGGGCGAGGTCGATCAGCCGTCCGAAGCCGTATTTTGCGTCTTTCGCGCTCAGTGCGTGCATGCGATTCCTCATTGATTGTAGCGCCAATTATGGCCAATTTGGCCGAAAATGCAATGGATTCCAGATTCCTGTGGAATCCCCAAACGGAATCTAGTCGCTGGCCGTGAGCCGCGCTTCCCCGGCCAGCTTCCTGATGACTCGACCGCCTTCCCGCAGGGACTGATTCGGACGGGAGCGACCCCCAAGGAGTGGGGCGGTGCTGTGAAAACCGCGACGGCCCCGCGCCCGAACCAGGGCCTCTAACAGGGGGGTCGCTCCCGTCCACCTCCGTTCTCCTCGGATCGGCACGGCCGGCGCTACGGCGGGGCAGGAACTGCAAGGAAGCCAGCAACATAAGGAAAGTCCGCCGCGCACCTCGAAAATACGTTTTTTGTGAATCGACCCCGCATGTCGTTGTGCGCGTCCCGATCGGGCACGCAACGTCGGGATCCACGCTCAAAATCCCCCTTTGCTAACTCTCCTCGACCACCAAGTGGAAAAACCCTCGATGATCATCTTATTGCTGCCCTTCCGAGCGATCTTTTTCAACGCCACGCTTCGTTTCAAGGCGGCTTGCAGACCGCCGTATTCCTCCAGCACTCGGACATTCCCTTTCAGGATGGCCTGCTCGATTCTGGCAATGTCCTCTCCCGACAAAGGATCGTGTGCGGAAGCGGCAAGGTCGAAGTTCTTCGCCCAACGGTCCAGCACCCTCTCGGCCCGCTCCAGGGCCTCGATCTCCCGGGCGACAGCCACCACCTCGACCTTCCGGTCCCGTTCCCTGAGGGCCCTCCAGAGGCCGCGATGAGCCGCGCCCCAGGAGCGTAACGCCGTGGCGGTCTCATGTCCCGGATCGACGTAGACGAAGATGGCTCGGCTGGGTTCTAGTGCGATCGGCAGCTTGAGTTGGAAGTGGTGCCGGGTCTCCCCCACCGCCCCGCGATGCACCCGCAAGGGCAGATGCCGTCGTTCGATACCGAGAGCCTCGAAGGCTGCGACCTTCTCCGCCTCGGTTGGCAGCCACGGCAAGCCGGTGTGCTCGATCACGTAGTCGAGCGAGAGCAGGCGCCGGAGAAGAATGTCCTTGGACGCCACTCGGCGGTGGCGGATGTCCTCGGTGCCCAATGCCTGGTAGATCCGCCGGCTGAAAATCCGGCACACTTTCTGGTCTTCCAGGCTGTCCTCGGCGGCGAACCCTTTGGTGACCAGGGAACGGACGAATCGAAGGGCCTGCCAGCGATTCATCTGGAGATAGAAGGAAAGTTGCGCCCGGGTGACGACCCCATCGCTGTGCAGACAGGCCAGGGCGATCCATTCGGCCTGTTTGCCCGTCCAGCCGAGAGGCTCCAGTTGATTCTCGCGTCCCTGGAGATGCTCAATCATCGCTCCCCCGTCACCAGGATCCGATCGGTCTTCAGGTAGGTGGTGAAGATGCCCTTCGGGTTATGGACCACCGGATCGGGTTCGATAGTGCCGAGTAACGTGCACCGAAAGCATGAACGCCCGTTGTTTCGGTTCGACCTCCTGCTACTGCCGCCCATCGGCCTCGATGAAGGTGAGGATCCCGTCGCCCGTCGCCAACTTCGGCGAACACCCCCGGCGCAGAAATCAACCACCAGCAACGTCGGATCGTCGATGGCCTGCCGCCAGAATTCCGTCGACTTGAAGCCGGCGCGCTGGAGAAACTTCTCCACTCGCGCATTGAACTGGGCGGTCAGATGTACCATAGGGGAGATTGAAAACAGCATTGTGCTATTGCGTCAACAATGAAAAGTCGGTAATTTCCTGCATTCTCAACATCCCACCACCGTGCCTCCTCCATCCGGGCCAAGGCCTGTGCCGGATTCATGGTGCACGCCACCGGACCCTCCCAAGCCTGCGTGCTTCGGGCACTGGGCCCTGGCCAAGACCAAGGCTCCATCCGAGGTCCGTCCCAGCGAGACCCGGCCACTTTCGAGCTGTAGGAGACGGGAATGCAACCCTGGAGAATCAGCGCGGGCCTGACGGCCGCCCTTGCCGGATTGGCCGTCCTCGTCAGTGGTTCTCGCCTCGAGTATCTGGTCCCCTTCTGGCGGGTGATCCTCGCTGACTATGGCCTGGTTATTGCAGCGCATCTGGGGCTAGTGCTGGCCGCTCTTGCGGCCGCCCTCTACGCTGCCGCCCGCGCCGCTGGGCTCGCCGATTTGGGACGCCGGGTCGATCTGGTCGAGCGCTCCATCCGCCGCGGCGAGGGCGATCCGGCACTCGGCGCGGCCCTCCAGCGGGACGCCGAGGGTGAATGGAAATGATCGTAGAGAGTTGTCCGACGTCCCCAAGGGGAATTCACTCCACAAATGGTTGCAAAGACGTTCCGCGCTTAGCCAATGCGCTCGGATTTCCCGCAGATCAGCAGACCTATCTATTTCGGTGAACCTAAAGGACGCAGGTGGGACAGGCGATCCAGATCCGGCAGCATCCAGAGGGAGACACAGCAAATCTTGTGTTATAATCTATCATTTGATATTATTTAGCATCAAAACACTAACAGGATTCTAATATGGAAACGAACACCGGCTGGCTCTCCCTCGACGAAACGGCGGCCTATCTGGGTATTGGTAAGACCTCGCTCTACAAACTCGCACGGGAGGGCCGCATTCCGGCGCGAAAGATTGGCAAGAAGTGGCTTTTCGAAAAGGTCGGCTTGGACACCTGGGCTCGCACACAGCAACCACTCGAATCGTTCTTCCTCAATCTTGACTTCAACATCGAAGGCAATGTCTTCCTGCGCGAACCGCAACACGACGGCTATCTTCGAACCTATGAATTCTTCCGCGCGGGGAAGAACAAGGCGATCCTCCAGATTCCTGTGGGCTGCGGCAAGACGGGGTTGGCCGCCCTTCTCCCTCTCGGTCTTGCGGAAGGGCGCGTTATTGTCATCGCGCCGAACCTGACGATCAAGAACGGCCTCTACGACGCGATGGACATAACAAATCGCCAGAAATGCTTCTGGCGGAACACGGGCGTCTTGAACAAGGACCAAATTGTGTCGGGACCGCTGGCCTGCACACTGGAGACCGGAAACATCTCCGTTGCGACCAAATCCCATATCGTCATCACGAACATCCATCAGCTAGCCACGAACGTCGACAAGTGGCTTACGCAGTTTCCTGACGATTTCTTTGACATGATTATCGTCGACGAGGCACACCATAGTGCAGCCGCAAGCTGGCAGAAAGTCATCGAGCGCTTTCCGTCCGCAAAGGTTATTCACCTGACAGCTACGCCATTTCGGAGCGATCGCCAGGAGATCGATGGCGAACTGGTCTTCCGTTACTCGTTCAGAAGCGCCACGCTGAGAGGTTATATCAAGAGACTAAAGGCGAGTTATGTTGCGCCTTCGGAAATCGAGTTGGGGTTTCGCGACGAGCGCGGCCGCATCTACAGTCTCGACGAGGTACTGAAGCTGAAAGAAGAGGATTGGTTCAGCCGAGGTGTTGCCCTTGCGAGCCCCTGTAACCAACACATCGTCGATAGCAGCCTTGAGAAGCTGGAAGAGCTACGGCAAAGCGGGACGCGCCATCAGCTAATCGCAGTTGCGTGCTCCATCAACCATGCGCGGGAAATCCGCTCGCTGTATCAGGAGCGTGGGTACAGCGCAGATGTCATTCACAGCAAGCAGACGGACGACCAGCAGGCGGCGATCCTCAACACTCTTCACAACGGGACTCTCGATTGCATCGTCCAAGTCCAAATGCTCGGAGAAGGCTTCGATCACCCAAAGCTTAGCGTTGCGGCGATCTTCCGCCCGTTCAGAACCCTGGCGCCGTATGTTCAGTTCGTCGGCAGGATCATGCGTGTTGTCGTGCAAAACGACCCGGTGCATCCCGACAATGTTGGTCACATCGTCACGCACCTCGGTATGAACCTCGATGAGCGCCTGAAGGAATTCAAACAGTTCGAGAATGACGACCAAGCCTTTTGGGACAAGGTCATTGGTGGCGATGAACCGGAAGTCCCGACGTCGGTGATCGATGGTTCGGCAAGGTTGACTGCCGACGAACGAATCGTCGTGCACGGAGAGATCGTCGACTCCCTATGGGAAGAGGATTTTACTACCGTTGAGGAACAGCAAATCGTCGAGGACATTCGCGACCGGCTTCGGCTCTTAGGACTCGATCCCGACCAAGCCGAGGAAATAGTCAAGACGGCGCGGGTGGACCCAGTCCGGAAGCGCGCTCCTTCAGAGCCGTTTCTGGTCCAGCCGCAACGCGAATGGCGAGAAGCGAAAAAACGGCTTTACGAGCAGGCGCAACGTTTGGCGAAGCTCCTGCTCAATCATGTCGGACTCGCGATGACGGGGACCGAGCTGACCTACAAGTACAAGTCTCTAAACATCTCAGGAAAGAACAACTACGTGTCAGCTCTCATGATCGTCAATCACGAGATCAACAGGAGACTCGGGAAAGAGCGGGCCCAGGCAAGCACCGAAGAGTTCCGGCAGGTCTTAGATAATCTTGACGACCTTCTCAAGATGCTAGTCCGGCGAGTGCACAAGGCAAAGACTGAATATGAACAGAAGGAAGCCTAGAGGGCCTGTGCCTTCACTGATCGGCGGAGCAAATGGCAGGCCGAAGCGTTTGGCCGTGCAGCGGCAGAGCAAGTGCTCGCGATGTCATGCTCCGTTCGCGGCGGGAGACACCTGCATCGCAATTCCGAAGTTGGCGGGCGCGTATCCGACCGCCAAGCGCGTTTGCGACGAATGCTTTCAGAGCATTTTGGAAAAGACTGCGAAGGATCTTGAGGAAATCAGTGCGCTCTAGCTGGATGTTGAAAATGACTTTCAGTGCCCTCTGGATCCACAATGGGTGTCGATAAGTCATTAATTCTTCACCGATCACACCTCCGAGAAGATGTTTTCAAAGCCTTCTGGGGGATTTTTTCAGCAACCTGCTAAACGCCACTTAGCGATGATGAACTAGTCCGCACGGTCTGGGCGAAGCAACTGCAGACATGGACACAGGCACAATCAAGATATTCGTGAGTTCGGTCTCCACGCAACTGAAGAGCACGCGCAGTCAGATTATTCAAGATCTCAGTACGGCGGGCTACGACGTCAGTGCAATGGAGAGGTTCGGGGCACGGCCGACCGTTCCGCTCGATGTGTGTTTAAGCGAGCTTCGAAGCTCCGACATCGTGATCCTGCTGATTGGTCCTCGCTATGGTTCACTGTCGCCGCAAGGCATCTCCTACACGCACGCCGAGTACAGAGAGGCGCAAGGTGTGGGCCTTCCCGTTATTGCAATTCGCATCCCCGATGATGCGGGCATCGATGCCGAGGAGCGGGCACAACTGAAAGCCTTCGCTGAGGAGGTCGGAAGTACAACTACGTACGACTCCTTAGCGCCTGACGAGAGTTGGGAGAGGATCTCGCCACGAGTGCTCGCTGCGCTGACGAGTGCGCGTAATCGAGGTGACATTGGGAATCGGTTCTCCGTCTTCCAGGAGTATGAGCGGTACTTCGGGCCGCTACTAATGCAAAGCAAAGCACTTCTCACTCATGAGGGCCCCTTCGTCGGCCGTGAACAAGGAATTGAGCGAATCCTGGCGTTCATCGGTGGGTCCGAGCCACTGCTGCTCCTGAAGGCTCCGGGGGGCAGTGGGAAGAGCCGTCTTCTTCTTGAGGCGGCCAAGGCAGCATCGCGACACGCAGGAACGCCGCGAATCTACTTCGCTGATCCTTCTGCCGCGTGGTCCGCTAGCGATATCAACTTACTGCCCGTGACCTCGCCGGCAATTGTCGTCTTCGACGATGGGCATCGGCGGCCGGACTTGGATCGGATCGTTGCCGCTTGTCGGCAGCACAACGAGACGATTCGCTACCTTGTGTCGTGCCGGCCAAGCGCGATTTCGATCGTCAAGCCGCTCGTGTCGTCGCTTCTGGGTGCTGGTGGTCCCGTCGAGTTGGAGTTCCCTAGGTTGCGAAAGCAGGAGGCAGAGTTGCTCGCTGGCCACTACTTGGGTGATTCACTTTGTCACCTCGCTGCTCGCCTCGTTGAAGTCGCTGATCGAAATCCCTTGGTTGTGTGTGTGGGGGCACAATGCATTGCAGAAAAGCGAGTGCCACCGGAAGCCCTCGAGCGAACTCCAGAAGCGTTCCGTCGCGTCGTCCTTGATAGGTTGCTCGACGATCCGGTGTTGACGGCTGCGAATGCTGACGCGAATAGGCGCGTTTTGGAAGTAGTATCTGCGATCGGGCCGGTCATCACTGAAAACGATCAGCTGGTAAGGCAGCTCGCAGACTTCGCCAATCTGCACGATCACGAAGTGCGTCGACTTCTGGCAGTTCTTGAGCGCTCAGGTTTTCTTTCGCGCCGCAGCAGGCTTGTCCGTGTCAGTCCTGACGTGTTGGCCGACCATCTGCTCTACATTGCAGCGGTTGACGATCTCGGAAGGCCTACCGGCTTTGTAGATTGCATCGTGGAGATGTTTCCAACCTCATTGGAAAACATTCTGGCTAATGCGGCGGAGTTGGATTGGCGTTCCGAGACGGTAGACGGCCCCAACTCAGTTCTTGGCACGGTGTGGCGCGACCTTCTAGATCGCTTGCCGACGTGCTCCGATAGGCAGCGTGCAGAACTCATCGGGCACCTGAAGCGCGCGGCGATATTCGCACCCGCGGAAGTCGTGCGGGTTTGCCGTTGGCTTGTGGAGCACCCTGATGCGCCAACTGACGAGTTGATGGCGGGATGGGGCGTGGAGGTCTCCTCAGAGAGGCTTATGGATGCAATGGCGGAGGTCTTGGGGCTGATTGCGTCGCACCCGGACTATACAAGACGGTGTGCAGAGATGCTTTGGGATCTTGGCGATCGAGATGAACGACCTGAGAACCCCAACCCAAATCATCCAAGGCGCCGACTAGCCGACCTGTTGAAGTACGAGCCCCGGACAAGTTGGCAGCACCCTAACGGCGCTCATGCAAGAGCGATCGAGCTTTTCGTCGAACGCTTGACCGCACCTGATCGCGGCCGACGCTCCACATGGGCGGTAGCGTCGCTTGCTGGCGCCCTTCGTCGGACTGGCGAAGACAGCGAATGGAATCGTCGCGTCTTGACTCTCCGGGAATTTTCTCTGGCGACTTTTGCCTCAGACTTGGCAGAAAGGAGAGGGGCGGTAATCAGATGCCTCATCGACATCGCATTGGGGGACAGGCTAGATGAGGCGGCCGCTGCCATGGCCGCGCTGTCCACCACGTTGTCCGCTCCCAGAGGCCCCTTTGGTCGTGGGCTGGACGACGAGGAGGTTGCCGTCTGGCAAGGGGAGGCCGAGCACGTCATCGAGTGCCTGACGCGCGTAGCTCAGGAAGCTCCGTCTGAGGTGATCCGGTTTCTTGCCCGCTGGGAGTTACGCTCGATTCATCGAGACCATTGGTCTCAGATCGCACCAGCCGTGGAGAGAGCTTTGGAGACGGCGTTGCCGGTTCCCAGCGAACGGCTATACGACTTGCTGGTTGGTGTTCCGTGGAAAGAGCAACTGAAAGAGTGGGCGGGAGAAGAGGCTAGGGTCGAGCGGCTTTGCGCTGAAGCTGCCGAGGAATTCTGGGGTGCCCATCGGACGCCATCTGCGGTCGTTGAGGCGCTTCTTTCGGCGATGGCGACGGTCAAAGAGCTTGGTGGAGAGACTGAGTCCCGAGCCAGACAACTTGTCCGCGCCCTCGTCCTAGCGTCACCTACCAACTGTCGAGACTTCATTCATCAACTCGCGGCTAGGAAGATGGCGTGGCCCTTGCTGCGTCCGGCCCTCCTGGCCGTTCACAGACTCGATCCGGCTCTTGCGGAAACTATGGTTCGCAAATTGTTACGGTCAGAGGCCGAGTTTGCTCGAGCCTGTGCCGGAGAGGCGATTCAATGGATGGTCGACGGCGCGGCGGACCTAGAAGGCCTTGTGCAGGTAACTCGAACCCTCAGTCAGGATCCGTCGCCGAGAGTGCGAACTGCGAGCGCTTGCGCTTCGCGTCGACTGGCCAAGCTGGGGCATCCCCAGGCCCTGTCGATCTTGGTGTCCATCGAGTGGTCGGAAGAGCTATCGCTGGCTGACGAAGTCTTGCGTTCGATTGATTCCAATTATGGAGCAGATCCAATCCAACTGTCTGACGCGGACATCGACACTCTCCTTGGTCGTGTAGAGCGGCTGAGGACTCTTGACAAGCATAACTACCAAATCCTCAAGTTCATCAGTCTGGCGTCCGGACGACGTCCGGCGCAAACCTTGGAGATGTTGCTTCGCCGAATCCTCGCTACTGAGCCGCAGCGTGCAGACAACGAGGCCGACCAGTGGATTCCATTGCCTTACAACGGTCACGGCCTCGATCTTCCCGGGATCTCTCAGGCTCGAGATCAGGCTGGGCTCGTGAGGACGATACGTGACGCGACCCTAGACGCTGGGCTATCTGCTCGATTGTGGCTCCCTGTTCTCTTTCGGGTGTCGGATCCAACATTATCGACTGCACGGGTAGTGCTTCGAGAGTGGCTTGAGTCACGTCAGGCGAACAAAATAGTCGCAACGGCCACTCTGCTTCGCGACTACGCGCACGGTCTTGTTTTCAGTGAGCACGAACTGGTCGCAGAGATTCTTGGCTCTGCAAATCAGTGTGGTTCTGACTGCCTCGCTGAGGCCAGAAGTGGGCTGTTCGCGCTCGCTATTAGTGGTGTGTACTCGGGAACGCCGGGCCAGCCGTCGCCGCGGCATGTGCAGGATCACCAGAAAGCGAGTGTCCTTCTCAAGCTGTACGAAAAGAATGAACCGGTTCGACGCTTTTATCAAGATTTGGTGGAACACGCAGAGAGCAGTATGCGTCTGGCCGTCGAATTGTGGGACGAGGAAGACGACGAGTGAACCGGGTCACTGCCCGATTGCCCGCGCTGCGGACGGCGATTATTCATCCCACCGGTGGTGGACCCGTTCCGCTATCGGTGGTTGCTGCTGTAGATGCCTTGATCTGAGCCATCAAGCGAAAGGCGAAGTTTTCGGACATGCACATGGTGTTACTCTCTGGGCGATGTGCTTCCAACACAGACATCCTTCGGCGGTCGTGCCACCATCTTGAACACGCCGATGCCAACTGACGCGAGCAGGTTGTATAGCAGACATCTTAGCTCCCGCCTGAACCGAGCATCCTAACATTGAAGCTGGACTCGTTTGGGGGGCAAGGACAGAGGCCTCCCCGCCAGGTGGCTTCAGCCGATGTTATCGTCAGAGCTCTGAATCTGTCGCCGGCTCTTGGGCCAGGTAACGCGACCAGTCGTCCATCAAGCCACGCCGGCGCTCGAACAGGTCCGAGCGGGCATAGGCCGCCTCGACCTTATTCCGGACAATGTGCGCCAACGCCGCCTCCATGACCGCATGCGGCGCGTCCGTGCATTCGGCCGCCCAGTCCCGAAAGCTGGAACGGAATCCGTGCGGCACGGCCGGGATGCCAAGTTCCCGAAGCAAGCCGCTCAGAGCGAAATCCTTTAGTGCCCGTCCGGTTGGCGACGGGAACACCCACTCCGAGCCGACCGTGTTTTCCCCTGCCTCCACCAGAATCTCCCGGGCACGGGCCGACAATGGCACCCGGTGCTCCCGCTGCTGCTTCATCCGCTCCGCCGGTATCGTCCATTCTTCGGCCTCCAGCTCCACTTCCTCCCAGCGGGCCCGCCGCACCTCGCCGGACCGGCACGCCGTCAGGACCAGAAATTCGAAGGCAAGCTTGACGGCGGCCCGAGCGTCGGATTGCCGCACGGCCTGGATCGCGCCGGCCACCTCTCCATAGGGCAGCGCCTGGTAATGCCGCTGGATGCCGCCCTGCTTGGGCAGCGCCGCACCGAGCGCCTCCCCGGCCGGATTGTCCGGCCGGTATCCTTGCGCGATGGCCCACTTCATCACTGTTCCCATCCGTTGCCGCACGCGCCGGGCCGTCGCCGCCTTGTCGTTCCAGATCGGCAGCAGAACGGCCATGGCGTCGGCCGAGGTGACCCGGTCCACTGGCTTCGAACCGATCCGGGGATTGACATAATCGCGCAGGGTTGCCGTCCACTGAGTGACGTGCTTGGCGTTGCGCCAGCTCGGCCGGTGCATCGCCATCACCTGGGCGGCGGCCTGCTCGAACGTCGGCACGCCCCGACGCCGCGACGCCATGGGATCGCTGCCTGCCCGGGCCAGCTTCCGGTTGGCCACGGCGGCTTCCCGGGCTTCGGCGAGCGTCACGAGCCGGACCGGCCCCAGGCCCAGTTCCCGGCGTTTGCCGTGGATGAAGAGCCTTTGGATCCACTGTTTGTATCCGGACGGCTTGACTCTCAGCACCAATCCGTGTTCGTCGCAATAGATGCCCGGCTGCTGGACGGTGTGGACGAACGCTGCGGTGAGTTTTTTGCCATGCCTAGCCATCCGATCACCCTTTTACAATCACCCTTATGACCACCCTTTCAGTCTCGGAACACACGGGACTTCATGAAATCCAATTGTACCATAAGTTACTTACATAAAAAAGACTACACTACTTTCTAGCACATCTTGGAATCTAGCTAGACTATATTAGGGCGGAGCTATCGTCCTCCCCGATTCTGCTCCTTCGGCGCAGCGGAGGCCGAGTGACAAGGAAGAGCCACAGAAGAATGAGAGAGATACGGAAATATGGAGTTGTGACACCCTTTGTCGAAATCGTGTGACATCCCCCCCTCTGTGACTGTCACATTTAACACGCGGCCCCCAGTCACACGAAAAAGCCCGGATTTTCCTCTCTTTCATCCGGTTTCCTCCAGGACCGCAAACCGGCTGGCCCGCCACGTCGAATAGTCGTCAATCGAGACCCCTTCCGTCACCTTCGCCTCCGGGAGGCGTTGAAGCTCCGCTGATCGTCGTCCGGCTGCCGCGAATCCCCCATACTGCGCCAGAAATTCCCAGTCCTTGTGAGTCATCGCCTCGTCAATCTCCTTGATTTCCTGCCGCACCGTCCGCCCCTCCCCAGTCTCCTTCGCGGGGGCTGCGGCCCACACCCGGAGCACCCGCGCCGTCCGATCCACGGTTTCATTCTCCGCTGCGATCCCGATCACCCGGACCTGCCGCCCCTTCTTGCGGAGCGCATCCCAAAGCTGCCCATGCGCGGCTCCCCAGGAGTGCAACTCCCGATCCGTTTGGTGGCCCGGATCGACGTAGGCGAAGGTGACGGTTTCGGGGTCCGCCGCAATAGGAAGTTTGAGCGCAAAGTAGCGTTTCTGCGCTCCCACAGCACCGTAGTAAATCCGCCGCGGGATCAGCCGCCGCGAGAGGCCGAGCTTTTCAAAGAACGCAACCTTCTCCGTCTCGGCAGGGAGCCAGTTCATGCCCGGATGTTCCAGAACGAAATCCAGCGATAGGAGCCGCCGCATCACCACCGGCGGGCAGGCTTTGCGACGGTGGCGGATGTCCTCGACCCCCAGCGCCCGGTAGATTGGTTTGCTCGATATCCGGCACGACTTTCCTCCCCCATTGAACACCGGCCATTCGCTCTCGATTCCCACCTTGCGGTCAATTAACGTCTTCACGAAACGTTCCGCCCGCTTCCTATGAGTATCGAAGTAATGACAGAACTGCGCCCGCGTGAAGACGCCGCTGTGCAGACACACGAGCGCGATCCACTCCGCTTCCCGGCCTGACCAGCCGAGCGGTTCCAGTTTCCGTTCCCTTCCCCGCAAGTGCTCGATCATTGGTCGCCTGTGACTATCGCCTGGTCGCCTTGCAGATAGCTGATAACGATCCCCATAGGGTTGTGGACGATCAGGTCCGGGGGGATCGTATCGAGGAACAGGAATTGAAGCGAGAGGGTCCAGCGTTCCCGGCTGACTTCGTTTGCCATCGCCATTCGCACCAGGTCAAAATCGGCCGTCGCGCTGTGCGGCTCCTGGGGGTTGGCTTGAATCCTTAAAACGACGCGATCCACTTGCAGTTCATCCCGCGCCGCTCCTGCCGCGAGAAGGGCGATATTCTGACTCTCGGCGCGAAACGAGGCGTTGGCGAGTTCGGTGGTCAGGAAGCGCAGACTGCGGGACCAGTTCTTTTGGACCGTGGCCCGCCGCCGCGAGTAGAAGTCGTAAATGAAGCGGTTGAGAAAGTATTTGGTGGTCGGGTCCAGCGGGTCGGCCTGGGCCTCCATCGCCTCGTAGGCGATGGCCTCGGCCCGGCCTACTTCATCGACCCTCACGACGATGGGGCGCGGCGGATCAACCGACACAATGCGAATGATGACGATGATGAGCAAGAGCAAGCCGATTCCCAACCCGACGGAGAGCACCCGTAGATGACGGTTGGAGTGGATGGCCTCGCCCCATATTTCGGCGTACTCGGCTCCGGCGTCTTTGACGCTGGTTTCGGTGTCCTTCATTTGATCCCTCCCGCGCCCGCCTTCGCCGCCGCCGCGCCTCCGGTGGCCGCAACCGCGCCTGCCGTGGTTGCCATTCCCATGAGTCCGCTCCCGGCTGCTCCTGTGCTGGTGACGAGCATCGAAGCGAGTTCGCCGCACTTGAGGCTTGCCAGCATCCCGGCGACAAACAAGGGCACGACGGCGATCATCCACAAGCCCACGTCTATGAAGCTCTCGATGTCCAGGTTGGCATTCCCCAAGCTCGTGATGTAGGAGATTCCGACAGCGGAGAACACGCGGAGCACCGCTCCGGCAATCACGGCATAAAGCGAGTAGGTAATCATCGCCCGGAACCATCCCCAGAACAGAAACGACAGCGGATCGAACACCAGAAACGGAATGAAGATCGGCCCCAAGATGATGAGGATGGCAAGCGCGATCTGCGCCCAGATCACTTGAGCGTAGGTGACGGCGGCCAACAGAAGCAGCATAAGGACCACAAACACAAACATTACAAACCCCGCAAGCGCCGTTATCGCGGCATGAATCCCGCCGGTGAGTAGGCCGAAGGTGTTCCCCTGTTGCGCCTGGGCCGCCTGGTTCGCCGCGAGGGAGCGAATGAGGTTCCCAAGCTCGGTCTGCATCGCATAGACGGCATCGCCGATCAGCAGTTGGTGAAGCCAATTTCCACCCGCCGCAATCATCCCTGGGAAGGTGAAAGCCATGCCCGGAATGGTGGTGGTGTAGAACTGCAACATCACCCACGGTATCCACAACCCAATGACGACCCGAATCAGTTCCCACGGCTGAATGTTCCCGCTAAAGGCGATCTTCAGCCCGTTCAACACCACGACGATGAGCGCCAGACCTCCGAAGAGCGCGTTTCCGGTGGTGAAAACCTCCCCTCCCGCCGCCGCCGTCAGTCCATCCAGAGCGACATCGAGGAACGACTTGAAGTCCCTCAGTTGTTCCGGAGAAAGGTTGGCCGGGATGTTGGGATCGAGTTGGATTTGCATCGGCGAAATGGATTACTGGCCGTTCCCGCCGTAGGCCGGGTGAATCCGAAAGAGCAACCCTTCGCGCATGGAATCGCGGCGGGCATCGAGCCCGGCCTGTTGCGCCGCGAAGGTGATCTCGGCGCTGCGCTGCGTCTCGATCCATCGAGCCAGCGCCTCCCGCCGGGCGATCTCGCGTTCGTAATCCTCTGCCGCCTCCTTCGCCGCCTGAAATGCCATCAACTGCGCCATAGCAGCGGTGAGGTTCCCTTGTGTCACTGTCCCGGCCACTTGCGATTGGGCCAGCGCGGTGTTGGAGGTATTGGTGTTGTTTCGTAGTCCTTCGTAGGATTCCACGGCGTCTCGCGCCGCAATCATGAGATTCGCCGCCGCGTCGCTCATTGCGTGATCGAGTACCAGGCGCTTGTCGCCTTCCTCCCGCGCCGCGAGATAGCCGTTGGCGACTCCCGCAGCGATCTCCGGGCGATAGTCGTCGTACAGAGTGAGGATGTCGCTCTCGGTCACCGTGTCGGCGGCGGTGAGCCGCCCGCGCCAGGATTGGGTAAAGCTCTTGCCGGTTTCGCCCATCTGTTCGACTGAATCCGCAAGCTCCGCCGCCACCCCGGTAAAATCGCTTTTCCACGATAGGCCCACGCCGATGAACTGCGTCGGGACCGATGCCAGGTCGGTGAACGGATCGGTGAGCGCGCCGACGCTTCCGAGCGCCTGATCTTTCAAGTGTGAGAACTGGTCCGTCAGTTCGGTCAATTGGGTGTCCATCGTCAGCTTGGCGATCTGCGCCTCGTAAATCTGGATGCCCTGATTGATGATCATCTGCGCCCGTTGAATGCCCGCCAGGATCGAGCCGAAGATGGCGTAGGCGGGCGTGGTGGTCAGCACGATCAAGAGCGGGATGACAAACATGCCGGTCAAAATTCGGTGTTTCATTTCAATCTCCTTTTTGGGGACCGGGGCACCAGCACGTCGGAAGTGAACCAGACGCGAAGCCGATGCCCGGCGCGAATGGTGATGGTGGGTAAACGATTCAAGAAACGATCCAGGATGCGAGTAGCAGCTTGTCCGAGTCCCTGACCTGCACCGGCCCGGAAGCCCGCCACGCCGCCCTCGTAAGGGTTGCCGCCTTGCGCCGTGAGTCCGGCCAGGATGCCGACCGCCCCGACAGCGGCGAACATGGAAAAGTAGTGTCGGTTGACTTGATCTTTCAGGGCTCCCTCGCCGACTTGATTCAACCCATGAAAGTCGAGCGACACCCAACGCCCGTCGGGGTAGATCAAGCGGTGGAAACTCACGGCGAGTCGGGCTTGGTCCTGATTGGATACGGCCTGAGCCGTGCCAATGACCCGCGTACCTCGCGGCACCAAGATGCGCTGCCGGTCTGCCGAGTAAAAAGGCACCGAAACCACGGCCAGGACCGGGCCGGGAAAGTCACCGGAAAGCTGCGTGACCAGCGCCGCTTCTAAAAACGAGCCTTCATGGATGCGCTCCCAACCGGGGGGATCATCCGGTGCACCAACACGAGCCGGAGAAGAGTAATCCCGCGCCGGTGGGGGGCCCGCTGACGCCGTGGGAACGGCGGGCGTGGCCGCAGCGGTTGGTGTCCCTCTGAGTGCTTCGATAAACGCTCGGTCCGCCTGGGCCTCCGCCGCTACTTCATCTTGGAGGCCGGTCGTGACCGTCCCAATCGTGTCGAGGGCCTGTTCGAGCGCCGCCGCCCCTTCCGCTCTCATGGCATCGACCGGGCTTGCGGTTTCGGCCCGCTGCCCCTCGGACGACGCCCCCTCCCTGCCGTCCAGTTGCCGGTAGGTCTGTGCGACCGGCGAACTGCGAAGCGACCGGCTGCGCCGCTCGAGGGCTTCCAGGCGCAAGCGTTCCCGGAGTTCCCATTCTTCCTCGGTATAGGGTTGCCCGGTGTCGGGACTTGTCCCGGCCAGGAGCATCGCTTCATCGACACTCACCCGGCCCGCGCCGATCCCGCCTCCGCTGGCCCCCTGTTGTCGTTGCTGCTGCTGCAAAGCCCGCTCCGCCGCTTGTCGGCGCGTCGCGGCTCGAAGCGACTCTGCTTCGACCTGCGCGGCCATCTGATCGGCGAAGCTCCGGGGCGCGGTCTGCTCTGCGCCCGGATCGGGCGAAAGTTCCGCTTCCTCGCCGCCTCCGAAATAAATCCAGTACGTCAGAAACACGAGGACCAGAATGGTGATGATCCCGACGCCCCATTGAGTGACGATGCCGCCGGGCAGCGATCCCGCCGGTTTGGGGTACAGCCGCCGCCAGCCGATCACGGCCCGATCTCCGGCGCCGTGAAGCGCCACCGGACTTTTTGTTTGCCGATCTGCAACCAGCCGTCACCCAAAACGTGACGGGCGATATACAGCCCGTCCTCGCCCAGATCGTAGGCCACCAGCGCCGGTTTCCCGTCCTTCTCTTCATGCAGTGCGGGCGACTCCTGGGGGTTGGCGCGAAGGTAGGTAAACCGCCCGTCGTGCCACATCCCTTCGACCAGAAACGGCCATTTCTTCGCCTTGTCCTCCAATCGGTAAGGGAACTTGAGGCGCGTGGGATACTCCGCCCGGAACGCCTCGGTTTTCTGTGCTTCCTCCGCCGCCGCCTCCGCGATCCGGGTATCGGCGTCTACCTGCGCGGCCTTGGCCGTCTCGATGGCTGTTTTCGCCATCTGCCGATAGGCCGCGACCTGGGAGCGAGCGACAAAGGCCGGTTCGTGCCCGGTCGGTGAGATGCGCGGGTCGGCGTCCGCCTGCGCCTCGATGCGAACCACCAGGTGCGGATCTCCCGCACTTCGCTCGGTGACGAGGAACGAGTAAATGCGCCCCGACTCGCAAACCAGCGCGACGTTGGTAGTCACGCCCTCGGCGATGGGTTTGAGGAAGGCCAGATTAGCGGCCCCGGTCAGGTGCCAGTACTCGGAATCTCCCACGACAAAATCCAGCACGTTTTCCGTCGCGGGAAGCACGATGACGGTGGTGTGCCGGGTCTTGGCCCGAATCCGGATGATTTGATCCTGGGCCTCGATGACGCGGAGCACCTGCCCGCCGTCCTGGGCGATCAGCGGCAACGACAGGGCAAGTAGCGCCGCCGTTACGAGCGGAATGATCTTCAACATAATCAGCTACCTCCTGGACAGGTGTTCAATGGCCTCGGTGAGGCCATACTGTTTGACCGCTTCCGCCCGCTTCTGAGCATCGACCGGCGACGAGGTATAGAGCCAATAGCTGGCCGGATCGACTTCGAGCCGCAAGATGCCCGCCGCGTCGGTGCGCCGTAGGTAAAGCTCCCGTTTGGGGATCAAGCCGCGAATGGTGTTTACTTCCGAAGGGTTGAGCCGGAAGGTCTCGGCGGCTTTCTCCGGCAAATCGGGGTTGGCAAGGAATAGCTTGGTCGGCATGGATTCGAGCAACGCTTCCGCCCCTGCGGTCCCGGTTACGTCCACGGCGCTCTGCGTGGCGACGACGAGCGCCGCATTCTTCTTGCGCCAGGTCTTAGCGGCTTCGGTCAGGTAGCCGAGAATGGCCGGGTCTTTCAGGTAGCGCCAGGCTTCATCGACCACCATCAGCTTCACCCTTGCGGTCTCATCCGGGTTCTCCAAAGCCAGCCGCAACCGTTCAAGAAGGTAGAACAGCGCCGCTTCGCACAAGTCTTCGTGCTCCGCCGCGCCCGCCATGTCGATCACCTGCCAGTCCTGAAAGTTGAGATCGTCTCCGTCCGCCGGGTTGTCAAAGTACCTGGCCCACGCTCCGGCTCCGTGCCAGCGGCCCAAAGCGGGCCACATCTTTGAGGGAAGGGAACGGACCAGCACCCCAAGGGTCCGCCGCTGGGGTGCAAAGGCATAGAGGTCTTCGACGCGGGCGCGAATCTCGCTGGGGTCTTCGCCACTGAGTTTCCACCCGCCGATTCTCAACAGACGCGATATCCAGCCGGTGAGAAACTGGAAGCTCCGCTCCCCGACCGGGAGCGAGAAGGGGCGCAACCGGAAACCGGCGCTCCTGCTCCCGTCGGGGGATAGCTCCATATAGCCGCCGCCGAGAAACTGCGTGAGCCAGCGATAGGAGCCGCCTAGATCGAGGATGAGAACACGCGGATCGTATTGGAGCGCCTGAACCAGCAGGAAATTGAGCAAGAAGCTTTTACCCGCGCCGGTCGCGCCGAGAACCAGCGTGTGCCCCACGTCGCCTTGAAACAGATCGTAGTGGTAGGGAGTCCGCCATTGGGTCTCAAGGATCGCCAGCGCCGGCTTCCGCAAGTGGCCGCTCCGGGGCGTCCCCACCGGCGGTCCGAAGATCGGGGCCATCGAAGCGACCGCGCCCGCCGATACAAACACGGATCGGACCTGCCGCCGTCGCGGTTGCGCGGGCATCCGCGAGAACCAGGCCGGAAGCTGCCCGTAACCCTCCCGGATCAGCTTGGCGTCGTGGCTGTTAAAGATGCGCCGAATATCTCCGTCCAGGCCCTCGGTCTCGGGTAGCGGGCCGTGGATCGCCACGGTCAGGGCCAGGTCGCCGTAGGCGATACCGTCCGTCTCCAACTCGACCAAGGCATCGCCCAGCCGGTCGGATTCAGCCGCCGCTGCGGTGTCCACCATCGCCGACGCGGTTCCTTCGGTTTCCTGAACGTGCGCGGACATCGAGTAGCGCTTCGAGAAGTAATGCCGCTGCGCCCCACGGATTTTGCGCCGGGCGGCATCGAGGCGCTGCGGCCGCCATTCGAGCGTCACCGTCATCGTCGCATCGAGCCGGTAAAGACCCTGCAGAAGATTGGCGCGGGCCGCTCCCGGTGGCGAAAGCAGCGAGTAGAGAATGACGGGTTCCCCGTCCAGGCGCAGATTGCGCCGCTCCGCTTCGAGCTCGGAGATGGCCAGCCGCCAATTCATGCCGCTGCCCCTCGCGCCGTCCCAAAAGGTTCCAGGCCGGTTCGTGAGTTCATTCAGAACGAGAGACGCATCCCGCGCTTCGAGCATCCGCACCGAGGTAAGGTCATCCACCAGCGCCCGGCTCGCCTCAACTAACTGCCGAAATCCCGCCGCCGCTGATTCGATAGAGGAATGGAGGTAAACGGATTCATGCCGGTTCCGCCGCCGGGCCATCCAGTTCTTGGCATACCCCATCCACCACGGCCCGCCCGTCCTCCCGGTGGTGACGGCGGACAGGTGCGGATCGTGAACCCATGCGACGTAGGCGCTCACGTCCTGCACTCGATCCGCGAGGAACGCCCGCCGCTTGCGCCGTCCGAGCGCGGCCACGCTCGATGCCGCGCCGTCGGTCTCGTCCGCAAAGTGGACCGGACGGCGCAACAGATAGAAGTAAAGCCGCGTCCGGGAATCGAGCCCGCTCAACATCCGCTGCCAGCGGTCGATCACCCGATCCAGTTGTTCGGGGGTCTGGCCGTCCAGGACGCGAGGCGTCATCCGCCCGATGCTCATAAGTTCCCCCGCCCGCGTCAGGCACGTTCGCCCATCTTCCAGCCAGCCCCACCAGGGCAGTTCCTCGGCCAGCGATCCCGCCGCGTCGTAGTCCATGAGTTCGTCGTTCACGTTCACGCGCTATCTCCGAATGAGAAGCGTCCAGGGCGCAGCGGCCCACTTGCCAGGGTCGTAGCGGACGCGGAACCGCGCCGACGCCCGTAGGATTTCGAGCATGTTGGGGTCTTGTTTCCAGGCCCAAAATCCCACGCCGTAGAGCACCCCGAAAATGACTCCCCCGGTCACAATCGAGTTGATGGCGTTCCACATGGCAAGGCCCAACGTGGCGCTCAGAAGAAACCAGCGCCGTTCCACGCCCATGATCGTGAGAGGTTTACTGAGCGCCGGGTATCCGCGCCATGTCTTGCCGCGCTCCATCAGAAGAGCCACGCCAGAAAGTTGGCCGCGCCCATGGCCATGCCAAGACCGAAGACGATCCCGGCCAGGGCCTTTTTGCTGCCGCCTTCACCAAAGGCGAACATGAGCCCGCCCACCACGATGGCAATCAAGCTCAGTCCTCGCGCAATGGGTCCGGTGAAGGCCGCCTGCAGCACGTCTATGGCTTGCAGCCAGGGGCTCGTTCCCTGCGCCATGAGTTCTCCCGCCGATAGTGCAAGGACGCTCACCAGGAGAGCGCCCCGCTTCCAGGTGATTGAGTTCTTGTTCTTCATGCTTCCCTCCGTGTCTGTTGGGTTGTTGTGCGTCAGGCTCCGGAAAACTGCCCCCGGTCCTCTTGTTCCAGTTTCTCGGCAAGCTCGATTTGCCCGCCCTCGCCGCGCCGGATGGACCGCTCCATCAGATCGACCTTGCGGCCCATGTCGGCCAGCCCCAAGGCACGGGCGGCGGAGTAGATCACGACCATAAGCGTCACCACGGCCAGACCGCCATGCCACGCGACAGGCATCCAGTAGTCGGTTGCGATGATTCCTAAGTACGGCTTGAGATAAGCGAAGCTCTCGCCGGCGAGCATCAAGGCCACGGCCAGGATGATGGCCGTCAGTCCAATGCTGATTTTCCACGGTTGCATCGCTTCTCCCTCAGAGTTCGATGGAGCCCTTGTCTCGTCTGCCGCCGCTTCTCCCTCCGCCTCCGGTGCTGTGGTCCTGGCCGAGCGACCGCGCCACTCGCGCCGCCGCCCGCCCATTGCTTCCATGCACGGCGAATCCAGCGGCGGCTTTTGCGCCGATACTCTTCACGCTGTAGTGCTCGGTCGCAATCTCGACGTTTACGCGCCCGCTGCGGCCCTCAATGTCGTACTCCAGCTGAGCGTCCGGGTACTCCACCCGTCCATCCTTTACGGGGAGCCCCAGCGCCTCCGCCGCCTCGAACCGTGCGGCGTCCGCCGCCTCTTTTCCGCCTCGCGCTCTCGCGCTTTCCGTGGCGCGGGCGACCTCGCGCTTGAGTTCGGCGTCAATGCGGACCCGCTTGAGGACGGCTCCTTGTTCGAGCAACTGCACTTGCTCAATCCTTGCGGCTCGAAACACGGCCACGTCATGTTGAAGCTCTCCGGGCTTCACGAGGCCGCTCCATGCCTCCTGCTCCGGGTCCAGTCCTTGTTCGCGGGCTACCCGCTCGGCCCGCTCTACTCCGCGCTCGGTGAGCGTGAGCACCTTGTAGGTGCCGCCTTGCGGCCCCTCGGCAGTGTGCTCCCGGACATGCCCGGCCCGAACCATGCGATCCACGGCCCGACGCGCCGCGTAAGGGTGTCCATCGAAGTGAGCTTCGGCCAGGTCGCGGTAGGCGACACTCCGATACATCCCCACCTCGGCCACCGCCCGATCCGCTCGCTCCTGAAAGTTCTGGCGCTCGGTGCGGGGATCGTATTCGCGCCGGTGGTCGCTGCGCTCCCGCTGTTCCCGCTCTTTGGTGTGGTCGCGCCTGGGGCGAGCTCCGGGCGTCCGGGTTCGGGGATCGCTGGCTAGGTCTCGCGGATCGAACACGACGGCTCCTTACCGGCTCAACCCAGCCTCGCGTTGGAGCTTCTGCGCGTGTTGTTCCGTGGATTGCTTCGGCGTCTGGCTGATCTGCGGCCCGCGAGCATGAGAGTATTGGTGGCTCAACTCCGCCGCCGTCTTCTCCTTCACCGGCGCTTCGCGCTCGTGATCTATCGCACGATCCATCAGGTAATCGGTCATTCGCTGCGCGTCCCGCGCCGCTCTATGAATCTCGTGCGGGTCTTTTTCGAGCACCGCAACCCAATTCTCGATATAGGCCGCGCCGCGCTGCGGGTCATGCCCCACGCCCACGCGCTCCCCCGTCATCATGGCGCTGATCTCGGCACGCAATTCCTCGCGGGCGTACTCCGGCGATCCAAAGCCCTTGTCCAGCCCATCCTTGAGCGTGTCGCGGTTCATGCGGTCCGGGTGCCCGGTCGAGTGGCCGCATTCGTGAAGCGCCGTTTGGTAGTAGCCGTTGCGCGTCGGGAATTGGGACGGCTCCGGGAGCACCACCTTGTCTTCGGCGATCCGGTAATAGGCCCGATCTCCGGCGACGTGCTGCACGGTCGGACCTGCCGCCTCGATCACCTTCTCCGCGTCGCGGTGGGCGTCCCATTCAGGCCGCGCTTCGGCCGGCCGCGGCTTCAACTCCAATCCGTCGGCCTGCTCGACGTTGAACACCGTGTACTGTTTGCAGATGGGATGGGAACGCTGCTCTTCTTCGTGGATCGTGTTGCCGTCCTTGTCCTTGAGCACCTTGCCCTGCTCGTCCTTTGCGGTTCGTGCCGTCCGATCCGTGAAAAACAAGACCTGCGTACCTTTCTCACCTTTGCGAACCTGCCCGCCCGCCGCTTGGATCTGGCCGTACGTTCCCCAACGGTTATCGCCGTGGCCCTGGCGGATACCCCTGCTCATCAGGTAGAGACTGTTGCCGCCCGTGTAGGATTTGCCGGTCGAAAAGTTTTCCGGGCTGCTCTGCTCCCCCGGCTTCCACGGCTTCTGCCATGGCGCAACTCCCGCCTTGATTTGTTCAATGAGTTCCTCGCTGACTTTCTCGGCGTAGTCTTCCCCGCGCTGCCAAAAGGATTTTTTAGCCATGCCGCGCCTCCATTTCTTTAGTCGTGGCGGTCGTGTCGCGCCTGGTCGATCTCGGCGACGGTGCCCACGTCCTCGACCATAGGCACTCCGATCCGCTCCGCCAGTTCCCGCGTCAGTTCAACCGCGAGCCCACGGTTCAACGCCTCGTGAAATTCAGCCTCCGTCGTGGCCGTGGCGTACTTCTCGCCGTTCTCGTCTTTTTTTGGAATCATGACTTCTACCTCTCCGGGCCGATTCTCCTCACGCCAACACGCCCCCCACGCCCGCACAGGATGCAGACCGGCCGGAGGGCGCTTGGCAGCCGCTCCCACCGGGGCCTGTCTTGCAATCTCTTCGTCAATGAAGCGCTCATTCCCGTTTCCCTCAATGGCTCCCCGATCTTGCCCCATCGGCCATTGCCGGCGGAAGTGTGATCTGTCACGCGCCTCAGGCGGCAGCGTTGCCGGTAGTCCCGTTGGCGGTCGCGGTGATCGAGCCGGCCTTCCTCGCTTTGCTGGTAGCGCCGGTTGGCAAGCCGCCGCTGTTGCCGCCGCGCTTTCTGTCGGCACCTCTCCCCGCAGTAGACCTGCCCCCGGTAGCAGAAATTGCAGATGTAGAACATCGCCCCGCAACCCGACCCACGGCAAAACAACCGCCGTAACACCACTTCTCTGGCCATCGCACCCTGCCCGGGTGTGGACAACGGCCCTCTGTCGTAGCACGCTGGCCTTGCTGTTGCTGTAGTCGTGCCCTGTGACCGGGGCCGCCATAAAAAAAACCCCGATCGCTCTAATGATCGGGGGTTTCCCCTTCGCTTAATGCCCCAGCAAGTTGGGGCGGAACAACTTGAGGCAATCTGCGACCTGGATCTGGACTCCCTGCGGGCGCGGGAGCCGCCGCGAGGATTTGGCCGCAACTGAGCGGAAGGCCTTCAGCAGGGGAAGGCCCTGAGCTCCCCTGTAAGACGCTGTAACCGGGGACACTAGGACACCTCGGGAGGGCCAAAACGACTCGTGAGGGCGCTTCACCACTTCACCCGCTTCGATTAGGTGGATCAACTCGTGAGAGGCGCCCTGGCCGACCTGGAACCACAAGCCGTTAGACCGACAGGAACTTCCGTTGACTTCGTATGCATCATTGATGCAGAGTGATGCATATGAGAACGACGTTAAATGTCGATGACACCTTGATTAGAAAGGCGGCTAAGCTGACCGGCACAACTGAAAAGACGGCGCTGGTCCGGCGAGGGTTGGAGGCGCTGATTGCGCTGGAGAGCGCACGGCGTCTGGCAGCATTGAGGGGCACTGAGAAAAATCTCCGGTCGATTCCTCGGCGGCGGCCGCCCGCAGCATGATCACGCTGATCGATACCTCAGTGTGGATCGACCACCTGAGGAAAGGTAACAACCAACTTGCCACACTGCTCGACAAAGGCAGTGTCTGTTGCCATCGCTTCGTGATCGGCGAATTAGCCTGCGGTACGCTTCGCAATCGTGATGAGCTGTTGGGTCTATTACGGGCTTTACCAGAGGTACAGCTTGCTGAACATGAGGAAGTCTTGAACTTCATCGGCGAACGAAAACTCGCGGGTCGCGGTCTGGGATGGATCGACATGCATTTGCTTACTTCCGCACTACTCGAAAACTGCAAAATGTGGACTTTCGATAAAGCACTCGGAGCAGCAGCAACAGAACTGGAGCTTGATCCGAATTGAATGCCAGCTTAACACCTGGCGACACCCGCCGCCGGCCACTGTTTTTTGTGTCAAGGGCGGAGAAAAACTAGGCCAGAGGGGCGGAGGAAAAATAGATCACTCCCAGTGAGGGAAGGGGTTGATTTGCTGGATCGGGCTGGGGTGGCTGGAGCGGAGGCCTGCGCCTCCGTTCAGGCGGCGCGGTTAGGCCGGAGCGGAAGCCACCCCAGCCCGATCGTGGCGACGTGTGGGGAGGGTTAGGGTGGAATCGTTATCGGCTGGCAGGCTTCGCTGACCGCTTTCGTTTGCTCTCTTTCAGCCGGTAGCTTTCCCCGTTCATCTCCAGGATGTGGACGTGATGGGTGAGCCGGTCCAACAGGGCACCGGTGAGGCGCTCCGAGCCCAGCACCTCGGTCCATTCGTGGAAGGGCAGGTTGCTGGTGACTAGGGTGGCGCCGCGCTCGTAACGGAGACTGAAGATCTCGAACAGCATCTCGGCCCCCGTTTTCGACAGCGGGACAAACCCCAGTTCATCGATGATCAGCAGTTCGTAACTGGCCAGCAGTTTCTGTAAGCGCAGCAGCCGTTTCTCGTCCTTGGCCTCCATCAGTTCATGCACCAGCGCCGCCGCGGTGGTGAACCGCACCCGGTAGCCCTTCTGACAGGCCGCCAGTCCCAGCGCCAGGGCGATGTGCGTCTTGCCTGTGCCCGAGTTTCCCAAGGCCAGCACGTTCTCCTTGCGGTCGATGAACTCACTGCGGGCCAGCTCCAGAACCAGCGTTTTGTTCAGCGACGGAATCGCCAGAAAGTCGAAACTGTCCAGGCTCTTCACGACCCGGAACCGCGCCTGCTGAATGCGCCGCTCCGTCGCCCGCCGCTCCCGGTCCAGCAGTTCTTGCTCCGACAACCGCAGCAAGTAGCGGGGATAGTCCACCCCTTCGGCGGCGCACTGCTGCGCCACCTTGTCGTACTCGCGCAGGAAGGTCGGCAGTCTTAGCGCCTTCAGGTGATGCTCCAGCAAAACTTGAGGAGTCTCCATCAGAGGACTCCTTCCTGCACGGGAGTCAGTAGCGCCAGGTAGTCGGCGGCCGCCGTGGTGGCCACCTGTGCCATCGGCAGGTACGGATAGTTCTGCAGATCCAGCCGCGGCGGCCGTTGCTCGATCCGGCACAGTAAAAGATGTTTCACCGCATCGAAGGAGATCGCTCTCAGCCGCAGTGCATCTTCCACCGCTTTGGTGACCTCCGCCATCGAGAAGGTCTCCAGCAGCCGCAGCACCTGCACGTACTCCCGTTTACCTCGTTTCGACAGCCGTGCTTCCAGCAGTCGGCGCAGTTCGGTGAACTCTTCCGGCAACTCCCAGCCCACCAGCGGCGCCGCCTGATCGAGCGCATTCGTCTTCTGCTCCAGCAGCGCCAGATAGTGCAGCGGGTCGAAAATCATGTCCTCCCGCTCATAGCTTCTGGAGTGCCGCGCAATCACTTCCGCGCCGCACGAGATCACCACCTCGTGGACGTAGCCTTTGACCAGAACCTCGCGGTGCCCCCAGCACACCGGTGCCGAATAATCGTTGCCGCGATACCGCACCAGAGAGAGAGAACTCACTCGCCCTGTTCGTTTGTCGCAGGCTTCGTACGGCGTCGCTGGCAGCGGCAACAGCGCTGTCCGGTCCTTCTCGAACCGCTCTCCGATGGTCTGCTCGTGCCCTCGCAACCGCTGCTGGCGCCTCTTCCGGCACTGTTCCCGCAAGTGTGTGTTCAGCTCTTCCCAGCTCGCGCACCGCGGCACCGGCACCAGGAAGTTCCGTCGTGCATATCTGACCAGTCCCTCCACCTTCCCCTTGTCGTTTCCCTTGCTGGGCCTCCCAAACCGCTCCTGGAACAGGTAGTGGCTCTGCAACTCAGAAAACGCCTGCGTCTTCTTCCGCGTCCCGTCTCCCAGGATCCGCACCACCGCCAGCTTCGTGTTGTCGTACAGAATGGTCCGCGGCACTCCGCCGAAGTATGCAAACGCCTGATTGTGCCCCTCCAGAAACGCTTCCGTCGTTTCGGCCGGGAATGCCATCACGAAACAGTCGTCCGACTGCGGCAGATCGATCACCAGATAGTGTGCCTTCTGCTCCTCTCCGCCGATCACCACCAACGCTTCCCCGAAGTCTGCCTGGGCGTCTCCCGCAGGGTGCACCAGCGGTACGAACATCTCCCTTTGGCTCAGCCTCCGCAGACGCACGTAATCCTTCACGATGGTGTACCCACCACCAAAGCCCTGCTCCTCTCGCAATCGTTGATGGATTCTTTTTGCTGTGTGGCGCTGTTTCCGGGGCCGTCT
Source organism: Candidatus Acidiferrales bacterium (assembly GCA_965197305.1). Taxonomy (GTDB): domain Bacteria; phylum Acidobacteriota; class Terriglobia; order Acidiferrales; family UBA7541; genus Palsa-189. The sequence goes on from CBDAMS010000010.1 coordinate 227,265, forward strand.
CCGATCTTCCTCCAAGATCGCCTCAATCACTCCCACCCACGGATCCAGCTTCGGCCGCTTGGCCGGCTGCTGCCGCCGGTAGCCCGGCGGCGCCGAATACCGCAACATCTTCCGAACGGTTTCCCGCGCCAGCCCATACTCCCGGGCTACCTGCCGTTCGCTCTTCCCCTCAACATCAACCTCTCGCCGAACGCGTGCATATAGCTCCACTGTGTACATCCCTCCGGTATCCCACGAAACGCTCCTCCTGGGACCGTTTCCTGAGACAGATTTCCGGCGGTCTGTTTTTGCTCCGCCAGGGTCCGCCGCTCTCGCGGCGTTCCTGGCCTAGTTTCTCTCCGGCGCGTACAGGCGAATGAGGAGAGCACACAGGCCGGCGACTAGGCGATCTGAAGTGCGTAGATTGGGTGACCGCTGTCGCGAACGATTGAGGACCAGGAGTTGTTGCTTGGCGAGAACGGACGGAGGCGATCACAGAGCGAATGCCACCCGGACCCAAGAACCGGGTAAGAGTAGCCATGACATGGACTAAAAGGATAACGAGATTGCGCATCTCAGCATCTTAGCAAGAACCGCTAAACCCAGGGATTAGGCCGCAAACTAGCAATTCGCCAGGGATTGCTCATTGCCAGGAGCAAAATTGTGTGTGAATGGGACGTGAAAGATGAGACGCAATCCATGCCTGATGATCGATAGAAATCCTTGTTATAAATCATAAACAATATTATTATGAGTGATAGAGGGGACTTCTATCGCTCATGATGTGGAACTGGCAAAAACCGGACTGGCCCGACTTCTCCTGGGATCAGACCCTCCTGAGAAAGGCGGAAGAGCACTTCCTGATAGGAAGCGGCATGTTCGTAGGTACGATCAAGCACCTCGACGCGGTAGATCAAGAGCGGCTTACCATTGAGGCTATCAGCCTGGAAGCGCTGACCACTTCAGAAATCGAAGGGGAGATTCTGGACAGGGCCAGCGTTCAATCATCGGTTCGCAAACAGCTTGGCGTGGCTACCGATGACCGGCAGGTGGGAGCGGCAGAGCAAGGCATCGCGGAGATGATGGTGGATCTCTACCTATCATTCGCGGAGCCTCTTTCCGACGAAAAGTTGTTCAGGTGGCATCAGATGTTGGTCAGAGGCCGCAAGGATCTGAAAGACCTTGGCCGTTATCGCAGGAGCGATAAGGCAATGCAGGTAGTTTCAGGCGCACCCTATGCGCCTAAGGTGCATTTCGAGGCCCCGCCATCTTCAAGAGTGCCGGAAGAAATGAAGCAGTTCTTGGTCTGGTTCAACCGTACAGCTCCAGACGGCACCGACCCTCTACCCGCTTTGACGAGGGCAGGGATTGCACATTTGTACTTCGTGTCTATTCATCCTTTCGAGGATGGCAACGGACGTATCGGCCGCGCTATTTCTGAGAAAGCATTGGCACAGTGTCTGGGCCAGCCGACGCTCACCGCTTTGGCGGCAACGATCCTGATCAGGCGATCAACCTACTACGATGCTCTCGAAACTGCGAACAAAGACACCGAGGTCACATCCTGGCTCTCGTGGTTCGCCAGCATTGTAATTGAGGCACAGTATCGCACTGCAGCGCGCGTCGAATTTCTGCTCGACACGACACGGTTACTTGACCGGATTCGCGGTCGGCTCAATGAACGGCAAGAGAAGGCACTACTGCGGGTGTTGCGTGAAGGGCCGGAAGGATTCAAGGGCGGCCTGAGCGCGGGCAACTATATCCGTATCACCGGGACATCTTCAGCCACAGCGACGCGTGACCTTGCTGACATGGTCGCCAAAGGTGCCTTGTCCCGTGTCGGCGAACGTCGTCATGTGCGCTATCACCTTACCATTCCGTTAAGGCCGGTGCCACCCTTGACAATCGGCGAAGATGGGGCGGTGCGGTAGGGAGCAACGGACGTACGGGAAAGCTGAATCAGGGGGATATTCTAGTTCACCAGCATGGCGTAATGTGGTGAAGGCCATTCTGTGAGGCTCAGAAGATGCGAGAGAAGAAGGTAAGCAGCATGAAGTCTCAGAACGTATCTTCCCTCACAACGACTGGTACAAAAAATCGGTCTGGTCACAGGAAGGAACGGTTTCAGGGGGCGTAGTCAGTTCCAGACGTGGTATTTTGTCTTGTTCTTCGAGTGCACGCTCGACTGCATATCGAGATCCTGCACATGCCGTTGCCATGATGGCCAGGATGTCGATCGTTGCTCACCGAGCGCGCGGGATCCGTGCACCAACGCCGCGTTTTTCGCAAAGTGACACGCACTGATGAAAGACGAGATTCTGCCAATACCCGGAGTACCAGAAGCACTTCGTGAGGCAGCACAGGTAGGAAAGCTGATCCCGTTTATCGGGGCCGGCGTTTCAACGTTGGCCGGGTGCCTCGACTGGGATGAGTTCGCCAATGCGACTCTCGGCATCTTTGTCGAACACGTGTCAAGGACTGATTTCTTTAGACACTGATTCCGAGAGTTTTTTACGTGACTAACGCATACCGTTTGGCGAATACCACAGGCGGCATGTTGAGCGCGGAGTGAATCCGCGTGTTGTTGTAGTCCCACAGGGTGCGGTAGATCTCCGCCACTAGCTCCCCCAGTGTTTTGAAGCGGTTCGGATCTCCCAGGTCAACCTTGAATTTGTCGTAGAACGATTCCTGGTATCCGTTCTCCCAAGGGCACCCCGGGCGGCTCCATGAAATCACGATGCCGCATCCATCAAGGATTTCAGTGAACGCCATCGCGTCATACTCCCTCCCGTTGTCGGAGTGGAATAGACCCGGGCGCGGATGATGGAGCAGGGCGTTGGAAAGCGCCTGAATGGTGAGCGCGGCTCCCTTTCTCACCGCAATTTGGATTCCCAGGATCCGGCGAGTGTAGAGATCGATCACGGTCGCCACATAGACCTTCTTTCCGTGCTGCACGAACTCGGTGAAGTCTGCTGCCCAGATGTGGTTTGCATATGCGGGCATGACCGCGAGCAGGAGGTTGGGATAGGTCCGGGAAACCTTGGATTTTCTCCATTTTCTGCCTCTCCTGCGGTAGGGCTTGATGCCAAACAGATGCATGACCCTCTGCGCCCGCTGGCGGCAGAGTCCCAGTGCCGTAGCAATTCGCCGGGAGCCGTAGGAGGGATGGATCTGCAGCTCTTCTTCCAGGCGGACCTTGAGGCGCCAGTCCTTCTCCTTCATTCTTGGGACGTAATACAGGCTCGCGCGGGATATGCCAAGGGCTCGGGCAAGCGCTGATTTGTTTCTTCCTTCGCTCAATTGTTTTTTTGAGTCATGGAGAGCTTGAGCGTGATCTCGCCCACGAGTTCCAGGAGTTCTCTGTTCTGCTTCTGAAGTCGGGAGAACTCCGCCCAGGACGGGGCACCGGTTGCTCCCTTTACCATCCAACCATAGATGGTCCCTTCAGAAATACCGTGATCCTTGGCGGCCTGGGCCACCGAGATGCCCTCTTCTTTGACGCGGCGTAGGATATCGGTTTTTACGTTGGCTGCAATACGATGATGTTTTTTGTTCATATGACACCAGGGTAGTTAATTCCCAACCTCAGTGTCTAAATTACCCAATCCAGGGCATCACGTAAAAAACTCTCAGAATCAGTGTCTAAAAAAATCAGTCCTTGACACCTTCTCAATTCCTTCAGCCGTCTGGCTTGGTCTAGCTTCAGTCCTCCGTACTCCTTCCGCCAGCGATAGTATGTCTGCACCGTGATCTGAGCATCCCGGCAGGCTTGCGGCGTGGTCTTCCCGTTGGCAGTCTCCACTTCGATCTGCCGGAGGAGGTTTACACCCGGATTTCCGTTTTGAAACTCCAAAGCTAACCTTATACTAACCTCCGACGCCAATATTTATGCCGGTTCCAGCGTCAATACAGCTTCCGGAGGTAGAAACCCAGTGGGTGAGAGGCAAAATCAGCCCTTTCAATTCTCTTTCAATGCTGCATTGAAGGTCGATTTCCAGGGGTCGCGGGTTACTTCCGACGGCGGCCTGATCCTCGTGCGCGAATTAGACGAACATTTGGGATTCGGGGAACTCATCAAACAGCACTTGGCCGATCCTCGGGGAAAGAACACACGGTTGCCCTTTGCTGACCTCCTGCGCCAGTCCGTGTACAGCCGCTTGGCGGGTTACGAAGATATGAATGACGCAGAACGGCTCTCTCAAGATCCGACGTTCCGGCTGATCGGTTCAGAAAAGATCTGGGAGCGAGGAGTCGCGTTGACTTCCCGGCTGCAATCGTTCGAGACAGAACTACTGACGCAAGATGAGAACCTGGCTGGTTTGGCAGCGATCAACCGGGATTTAATCGCCAGGGCGGAAGCTATGGATTCCCCGCAACGGGTGGTGCTGGACATGGACTCGACCGAGATTCCGGTCTATGGCCAGCAGGAGCAGAGTGCCTACAACGGGCATTTCGAGTCGAGCTGCTATCACCCGTTGTTGCTGTTCAATCGCGAGGGTGACTGTCTGGCGGCCAAGCTGCGACCGGGCAACGTGCACAGCGCCGAGGACTGGGAAGAACTTCTCCTGCCGGAGATCGAGCGGCAGCAGAAGCTGGGCAAGGAAGTGGTGTTTCGTGCCGACGCGGCCTTTGCCAAGCCGGAGATTTACGAGGCTCTGGAGGAGCGGGAGGTAAAGTACGCCATCCGCATCCCGGCTAACGACAGCCTACAGCGGGACATTGAGGAGTTGCTGACTCGGCCGGTGGGGAGACCCAGCAAGAAGCCGTTGGTGGAGTTCAAGGGCTTTCTATACCAAGCGGCCAGTTGGACGACAGCACGCAGGGTGGTGGCCAAGGTGGAGCATCACCCAGGGGAACTGTTCCCGCGAGTAAGATTCATTGTGACGAACTTGACGCTTCCAAGTCGGGCGGTGGTGCGGTTTTACAACAAGCGGGGCACTGCCGAACAGTGGATCAAGGAAGGCAAGCAGGCGGTGAAGATGACGCGGCTGAGCTGCCACCGGTTCCGGTCTAACCCGGTGCGGCTTTGGCTCAGTGTGGTCGCCTATAATCTGGGAAACCTGTGGCGACGTTTGGCACTGCCGCAGAGGATCAAGAGTTGGTCGCTAACCAGTTTGCAGCAGCGCTTGGTCAAGACCGGCGGACGGCTGGTGAAACATGCGCGCTATTACTGGCTGCTATTGGCCGAGGGGCACCTCACACGGCAGCGTTTTGGCAGCATGCTGAGGATGATCGCGGCGCTGCCGCTGCCGGATGGCTAGCGAACCGGGAGAGAGGGTAATTTTAGGTGCTCAGAAGTGGTCGGGCCGGATAAGTGTCAGCGGCGAGGCAGGCTGGGCAGGCGAAACCCGCACAGCGACTCCGAAGAACAGCCAAAATGTGCCGCACTACCACCTCAAAGAGACCAGAGCTGTTTGCGGTTGACACGACAGGATACGAGGCATAGCGTTTCGGGTGAAGGGGAAGCTCAAAATGGAAATTCCGGTTACAACCTGCTCCGGCTTATACCTCTTCGTCGACATGATCGGGGCTCCTTCTCAGGTGAATTCTCTCTCATTTCACCTGGTACAAAAAACCCCGGTCACGTCAGATCTCGGAAGGGAATCGGTGTCTGCTGTAGCGCTCTTTCATCTCGTTAGTCTGACACCGGGAGCGTTAACGTGACAATACCGTCTCAGGCCTTGAATCCGGTTTACTGGGATAGACTCCCACTGTCATCGGATCTAACTTAGATTGGTGGATTCGTCGGAGGAGACAGGTCAATGGAACGATCCGACTACGGCTCTCAATGAACGATATGGAATCCATGACGAGCGCGCACCAGTCTTGGCCCGAGCGCCTAGGTCTGCACCGCCCTGAACTCCGGGCTTGGGCACTATACGACTGGGCCAACTCGGCGTTCATGACGACCATCGTCGCCGCTGTCTTCCCCATCTACTTCAATCGAGTAGCCGCGGCAGGCCTCGAGCCCGCCCAGGCTAGTCTGCGCTTCGCTGTGGCGACGACGATTGGCCTGTCGGTCATTGCGGTGCTTTCGCCGATTCTTGGGGCAGTTGCCGACGTTGCCGGCGTCAAGAAGAAGATGCTTGGGGCCTTCATGGGCCTCGGGATCCTGGCGACTGCGTGCATGTTCTTCATCCGGCAAGGCGACTGGGAGTTGGCCGCGGTGCTGTTCGTGCTCGGGAATATCGGTGCGTCCGGCAGCTTCGTATTCTACGATTCGCTGCTGCCGCACGTCGCGCGAGCTGACGAGATCGACCGCGTCTCCACAGCGGGCTACGCGCTGGGTTATCTGGGAGGCGGTACGCTTCTGACCGTTAACCTTGTCTGGATTCTCGAACCGACGCTCTTTGGGCTCCAGGGAACCGGAATCGCTACCCGGCTCGCGTTCCTCAGCGTTGCCATCTGGTGGCTCGGATTCTCGATTCCCCTGTTTCGCAACGTGGCCGAACCACCACGTGTCCTGGAGTCCGACGAGCGTTCCGGCGAGCGTGCCATCAAGGCGGCCTTCGTGCGGTTGGGCCAGACCCTTCGGGAGCTGCGTAGTTACCGGCAGGCCTTCATCATGATGCTCGCGTTCCTAGTCTATAACGATGGTATCGGCACAATCATCCGGATGGCGACGACCTATGGGGCAGAGATTGGCCTGTCGGAGAATTCACTGATTACAGCACTACTCTTGGTGCAGTTTATCGGGATCCCCTTTACGTTAGTCTTCGGACAGGTCGCGAGGTGGGTCGGCGCCAAGCAAGCCATTTTTTTGGCGCTGTTTGTCTACATGGGCATCAGCGTTCTCGGGTACTTCATGACCAGTGCGCTTCACTTCTATGCGCTGGCGATAGCGGTTGGCATGGTGCAAGGAGGGAGTCAGGCGTTGAGTCGCTCACTATTTGCCAGCCTGATCCCGCGACACAAGTCGTCTGAGTTTTTCGGTTTCTTTAGTGTGTTCGAGAAGTTCGCGGGCATCGCAGGGCCGGCGATTTTTGGAGCGATGATCTGGGCGACCGGTTCGAGCCGCCCTGCGATTCTCTCCGTGATCGGGTTCTTTGTCCTGGGCGCACTGTTGCTGACCCGGGTGGACGTTGAGGAAGGACAGCGGGTAGCGCAAGCGATCGACCGCAGGCTTCAGGAGGTGTGAGGGATCCCATGTCGCCAGCCGCCCGCGCTGCCCCCGGTGGGCAGGTGATGACTGCGGTCGGAGCTTTTGGTGTTCCCCGTCAGCGGAAGAGGGACAGTACAGCGTTCTGAAGCAGAGCGTTCGCCTCGACCTCGGACGCGATCGGCCTCAGGCGCGGGATGACCGCTTCCAAGTCGCTCCCTACCTGCGGTATGAGTGACAATCGGAATATACCTTAAACAAACCGCCAAGCTGCCCGACTGACCGGGGCCACCTCACTGCGTGTGGATCTCCGCTTCCTTGCAGGCCTGCGGCGTGGTGTCGCTGGCGAATTACTAATAACGCCCTCAAAGAGGGCCTTCTGGAGAAACGGAAGCGCGTCCTTGATCAGCCGGATCGCTGCTATTCATTCGGACCGCGATGCGCGGTGGCGTCTTGGTCGACCCAGTCTTCCTCTTCATAGGTCATGCCGTGGCGACCGGGAACCTTTCGGGTGGGACCGGGCTTGTAGCTGGAACAGGACAGAGGTCCGTAACAGTAAGGTTTCCGTCCTGTAGCGCCGTCGGTCGGGGTTCCATTGGTCGATGATCATTTCCACAGCCATGGCACAGCTCCAGATACAGCTATTACATTTGGAATCGTAGGTCGCTACCGCCAGGCGCCGATGCCCGCGCTCGCGATAGGCGGGCAACGGAGGAGGCACTCCATGCCATGGTGCCGCTAAGGCCTGCTCTTCTCCACGCCGGATCAGTTTCAGTTTGCTGACTCTATAGATGTCGGCGGTTTCGAGTCGCGGATCCGCAACCCGATGCCCCAGCCCCTCGACGCGGTCACCCATTCGGAATTGGTGTTTGGCGTGGGTTCCGGAGCCAATACCGACTCGAAATTCAGCAGAAACTCCGCCGACTGTTCCCTCGATCCGCAACAGGTAACCCAGATAAGTGTGGCTCCGTTCATCGAAAGAACGGGTCAGGCGAATTCGAGGTTGGACCGAAGTGACAGCCCCAGACCAGGCAATCTTTTCGTTCATCGACAGTTCGTTCGAGTTTTCAAAGTTTGGTGATCCGGAGTCAGGCGGCAATGGGCGTTTGATATAAACCTCCACAATGTCGTCGCCATCGGTAGAAGCCGAAGCTCAGAGGGACCTTCGGGCCGGACGTCTCCTGCGGCGTACATCCTGCACGTGCTGAATGCGTCCGATGGTGGTTGTAGTAGTCTTGGAAATCGAGCAGCTTGTTCTCCAGGTCCGCCGTGGTCCAGAACAACGTGCGATCCAAATACTCGCGTCGAATCGTGCCGATCAGCCGTTCCACAAAGGGATGGGACAGGGGAACATAGGGAACGATCTTGATTTCGGTCACCTCCAGGATCCGCAGATTGGCTTGCCACTGCCCAAACCGATACAGGGGATCATGGTCGGAGCTGAGGTAGTTGGGCATACAGGGTAGCCATCGAATGGCGCGGTTGAACATGCGGAAAAGTGCGACTCCATTGACGGTTCCGGCGTGGACGCCGAACCCAATGATCCGGCGAGTGTATTGATCCATGACGATCAAGACCCAGTGGGTCCGCAATGTGGCCGATTCGCACCGGAACAAATCTAGACTCCAGAGGCTGTCTTTCAGGTGTCCAATGAAGGTCAACCAGGATGGACCACCGGAGTTCTTAGCCGGCCGATAGTGGCTGGCGAGAATCCTTCGAACAACGTCTTTGTCGATGGGGATGTCGAAAGCCAAGGCAATCTGCTGAGCGATTCGCGGACAGCTCCAGGCGGGATTGCGTTGCTTCATCTGGACGACGGCTTCGATGAGTTCTTTGTTGGGCCCCTTTGGTCCGGGCTTACCTCTGTACTTGGAGGAGAAGAGCAGGCGATATTTTCGGTTCCTCATAACCTGGTGGAAGTTCAAGAGAGTCGAAGGTTTCAGCACGATTGCTGAGCGGATCAGGCGGGCGGGGCGGATGAAGAGAGCACACAAACCGGCGACAAGGCGATCTGAGGTGCGTAGATTGGGTGACCGCTGCCGCAAACGATGGAGGATCAGGAGTTGTTGCTTGACAAGAACGGACTCAGCGACCACAGAACGGATGCCACCCGGACCTGCAAGTCGGGCAAGAGTAACGATTAAATGAACGAAAAGGATGACAAGATCACGCATCTTGGCATTCTATCAAATCTTGAAAATGGCAGAAAATTGGCCCGTTTTAGCAATTCGCCAGGGACAGGCGGTCCGTGGCGCCACGTTCGGCCTAGACCCGAACCAGATCGCCGGGATGCAGCAGCCGGTCCTGGTGCGTGAGCTCTCCGACGTGACCGACAACCTCGAGGGGCTTCGGCGCATCGGCGCCGATCTCAACGCGGATTTCACCAAGGCCAAGTCGCCCGTCGAATCGGCCATCAGCGCCGGCAAGAATCTGAGCGTGGCGGTCAGCGGATCGATGCTGCTGGGCCGCTCGTCCGGTTCACCGCCGTTCGCGGAGCGTGGAATGCGCCTGGAAGATCTCGAGAGCCATCTTCTCTGCCGGGACTGCCGCCGCCGTCAGGCACGCCTCGAAGCGGTTCCACGTCTGCCGAAGCAGGCGTTCGTGGGGGGGGGGGTGATCTAACCCTCCGTCGGTGGTAAAAATCCTGAGTTTCCCCCGATATAAGTCAATTCAGGCACCATGGTGTGCGGCGAGCGACGCGCACATACGGGCCGGTTTCCCTACCGTGACGCTCTCGTGACCGGGGCTACCGGCCGCCAGCCCCGGAAGTGATCCTGCCGTTACCGCCGGGTTCCGCTCCGCTCCACCCGGCTGCAACGGCGTATGGACTAACATGGAAGGTGGACCAATAACCGGGGGCAGGTCAAGGCAACATCGCGTAGAGAAGGACGTCGATCGCCATGGCGTAGGAATCCATCGAAAACAGGCGGAAGAACTCGTAGTCCTCCACTTCACGCTCCCCGCCGTCGGCAATGTCGGTGCTATGGGACATGACAACCATGAGCCGGCCGTGCTCGTCGGCGATGCCTCGAAAACGCTGGCCTTCGCTCGAGTAGCCTTGGTCCGACGTGCCGCCGCCGCTCTGCCTCCGTACTGAATGGGGTGGATCCGAGGGATGTCATCCACCTGGAGCAGGCTTCGAAAGATCGCATGGTCCATCGGGACGTCGAAGATCGGATACTCCTGCCGGAAGCACCCTGGAGATCTGGCTGACCCAGTGCTCCCACGTGCGCTACTGCACGATCTTGACGTAGTTGTCGTACGTGTTCTGGATACGAGAGACGTACAGGGCCGGCTCCGTGCCCCGGCAATAGCCGTAGCGCGCCTTCGTGTGATACTGGGGATCCTCCAGCAGAGCGATGGCGTTCTCGACGTTGCCAAACCAGCGATCGGGATCCAGCCCGATCTCAGCCGCGAGGCGCCGTGCATCGACGAGGTGACCGTACCCAACGTTGTAGGCGGCTAGGGCGAAGCGCACCCGCTGCCTGAAGGGGATCGTGGGATCCATGCGCTTGATCTGCCGATCCAGGTACATAATCCCGGCACGCACCCCGCCCTCTGGCGGATCGACCAGCTCCGTGATGCCTATTTCCTGTCCGGTCGCGGGCATGACCTGGAAGAGCCCTAACGCGCCGACCCAGCTCTTCGCGTTCGGATCGAAGCCGCTCTCGTGAAACGCCTGGGCCGCCATCAGCCGCCAGTCGAGCCCGTAGCTTTCGGAGTACTTCTTGATGACGCCGTCGTAGGGTGACAGCTCGCCGCTCACGCCGGTCCGACGCGTTGTCGCAACCGCGATCCGGTGCTTGTCCTCGAAATAGGCTTTCCTCGCCAGGTTGTATTCCAGGCCGCGATAGGTCTTCTTCACGAAACCATCGAGGTACGCTGCGAGCTCGGTATTCTGCGGGCGTACGGCAAAGGCGATCGCCTTCTCGTCGTCTCCGCCGCGAGAGAGCGTCAGCGCGCCAACGATCTCGTCACGATACGTCAACTCGACGTTGAGAATGTGACTGTCGCTCACAGTGAGCGGTATCTCGCCACGAGCGACCATGCCGATGAGCTGCTCGGTTTCGAGATCTTCGGGGGCCTCGACGATCGTGAACGGGCCGTAGTCGCCCTGCAGGCGCTCGAGCGTGTCGTAGTAACTCGACGACCTGCGCACGTGGAGCGTCGTGCCCTTCAGGTCAGCCAGGGTGGTCATCGGGGGATCCCCCGCCCGGCTCACGACCATCTCATCGACGGAGAGATATGGCTGACTGAATGCCACGTGCGCGCCGCGCTCCTCGGTGATCGTGAACGAGGCTGCAATGATGTCGCCACGGCCTTCCAAGAGCCACGGGATCAGCTGGTCACGGGAAGGTGGCACAACCATCGCCAGACGCACGTCGAGATCCTCGGCGATGATCTTCGCCAACTCGAAGTCGAAGCCCATCGGCCGACCTCGGTAAAGATAATAGGTCACTGGATTGTTGCGGGTGAGCACCCGCAGCACGCCCCGTTCCCGGATGCCCTCGAGATCGCCAAGGAAGCGTTCATTGGTATGTCCGGTCAAGGACTTCTCGACGAGGAAGGTGTTGGTGGCTGCCAGCAGCTCTGGGTTCTGCCGGCGGACGGCCCAGGCGATCTGGCGTCCCTCGGCGATCTTGAACAAAGGCTCAACGGCGTCGGTATACGCCTGGATAGCATCGAGGGTGTGGCTATCGACGACGGTGAGCGGTCGCTTGCCCTGTGTCACTTCATAGACGATCGACTCGGTGTCCAGATGCTCTTCTACGAAGACCACCTTTAACGTGGCGATGTCCGAGCCCTGCAGCGCTTCCAAGGTCTCCGCGAACGACGAGCTCGGCCGGACGTGGACCTCACGTCCCGCGAGCGCTACCGGAGATCGAGGAAGGTTCTCGGCGCCCCTTTGTCCAACGACCCATTCCTCAACAGTTGCTGTTGGTCGCGCGAACGCAACCTGTTGCTCTCGCTTGTCGGTGACCGTGAGCTGAGCGGCCACGAGATCGCCCTTCCCCTCCACCAGCATCGGGATGAGCTCGTCGCGGCGGTCGATGAGGACGAACTCCATGTCGACGCCCAGGCGCCCGGCGAGCTCTTCCGCCAGGGTCTTGTCCAGGGATGCTGGCATCCCCTGCCTCGGAAGAAACTCCTCTTCGCCGCTTGCGCCCACCAGCACGCGGAGCGTGCCTCGCGCTCTGATGCTCGGGAGATCGCCTTGGTCAATGACCGCCGGCACCGACTCCCCAGCTCGTTCCTCGACGTCCGTCGCCGCCTGACAGGCCATCGTCAACAGCGCGACCAGAAACACCGCGCCACGCGGCACCGACCATGGTGGCCCCGCTGCCGTTGTAGGCTGTCTTCTCATCCGCCGCAACGCCTCAAGACGCTCTCCTGCCAATCCGGTGAATCTGCTCGAAGATATCACGATAGCTCATCTTCTCATCCGCCGCAACGCCTCAAGACGCTCTCCTGCCAATCCGGTGAATCTGCTCGAAGATATCACGATAGCTCGTCTTTTCATCCGCCGCACCCAAACCCTGGAGGCGGCGCGATGATCAGCGGAGGGTGAAATGGGCTTGCCCCGTTTCAGTGGACAGTTTCTCGTTTGAGTTTTGCAACTAGTCACAGTAGGCGTTGCGGGAACTGTGGGAGCCGCGTAGCGGCTTCCAAGAGGCTGTGGGAATCGCGCAGCGATTTCCAGGGCTTGGTCAGTTTCCACAACGGCTGACGCCCGATCGTACCTCCTTTCGTAGCTTGGTGGGGAGTGGTTCTCCAGAGACGAATGCCGACGGTGGGGGTTGTAGAAACCCTCCACGAAGTCGAAGACAGCCATCCGGGCCTCGATGGGAGTGCGAAACGAAGACCGCTCCAAGAGTTCACACTCCAGCGTGGCGAAGAAGCTCTCGCACAAGGCGTTGTCGTAACAGTCGCCCCGGGAGCCCATGGATAGGCTCACTCCAGCCTTCCGGCAGTGCTTGCCGAATTCGATGGACGTGTACTGCGATCCCTGGTCCGAAGGGTGAATGACCCCTTCAGGCCGACGTCGCCAGATCGCCATGTTCAGGGCATCGATCACCAACTCGGTCCTCAAGTGAGTTGCCATCGCCCAGCCCACCACGCGGCGGCTGAAGGCATCGACCACTACGGCCAGATACAAAACCCCCGCCCAGGTCCCGATGTAGGTGATATCGGCTACCCAGAGCTGATCCGGCCGGTGGGCCGTAACGTTGCGATCCACCCGATCCGGGGCTCGGCGAGACCCAGGCTCCCGATGCGTCGTCCGAGTTCGCCTGCGTCGGCTCACTCCTTGCACTCCCGCCTCTTTCATCAGACGCGCCACTCGCTTGCGAGAAACACGTTGGCCCTCATCCGCCAGTTCGGCTCGGATCCTCGGCGCTCCATAGGTGCCTCGACTCCAGCCATGTATCCTCTCGATCCGGGATCTCAACTGCGCATCCTCCTCAGCTCGAGCCGAGGGCGGACGCTGGCGCCACGCATGGTACCCACTGGGGGAAACGCCCAGCACTAGGCACATCGTGACGATGGGATAGCTCTCCTGGTACTCGCTCACGAGCTCGAAGACTTTCCGGGCACCGAGCCGGTCTCCCTAGCGAACCAGGCCGTTGCTTTTGCCAGGATTTCCCGCTCCAGCTTCAGCTGCCGGTTCTCTCGCCGCAGCCGGCACAGCTCCTCTCGCTCTGTACTCGTCAACCCGTCTGCTCGCCGTCCCTCATCCAGGTTCGCCTGATTGACCCAGCTGCGTATCGACTGCGCTGTCGGCTCGAACTCTCGGCCCAGTTCCTCCGGTGTCCTCCCGGCCCGGACCAGTTCCACCATCCGTGCCCGATACTCAGGCGGGTACGAGTATTGATTCCTTCCCATTGTGGACTCCTTTCTCCCAAATTCTTAGGTGTCCACCAAATCGGGGCAACTCCAGTCCCTGTCGCCGAGGTCGAACTGCGCGGCGGCGTCACCATCGGTAGCGAGGCCGCGCAATTCGGCCACGTCCGGCGCGTTCTGGCAGCTGACGAGCGCGACTACGGTCAACAGCCAGATGCAGCACGACGCTGCGACCAGCCGACGATGTCGTTGCCCCATGAGGCCGCCCTTCATTTTCTCATTCTCATAGTCATGGCTCACTTGGTCAATGGAGCAGCAGGACCCCGAGACCTGACTGGCGCGAGCAGCGCCGTCGCCTACGCCGGTGGACCGTCCCGCCGGGGGGCCAACGGCAAGAACTGCCGACGATACCAGCCTGGCACGGGCCGATCCGGGGCCCTGGTCGGTCCGCGGCTGGTGTCCGAAGGCCCTCTGATATCTGATTCGGAACGTGGGCGCAAGGACTGATACCCGTAACTTCGTCATCAAGGCGGGTTGCCAGCCTCTGGAGTCGTCCGTCTGCCGGCGTGGCCAGGGCCGCGACCGCCGCCTTGTACGTCGGCCGGTTGTACGCGCGCTGGAGGCGCTGCCGCCACGACGCCTGCTCGGTCATGGTATGTGTCGTAAACGGCCGTTTGCGACACGCAGGCAAGGACGCCGTCCAGTACCCGCCGCCGTGTGTCGTATCCCGTGTCTGATTCTATGTCTTGCAGACGTCGAGCGAACGAGCATGGCTCGGAGAACCGTTCTGACAAGCCGGCAGCGGTCGGCCCTGGTTTCCCTTCCGCAACGCGAGGCGGGCCTGGCCTGCTGCGCCACGACACCCTGAGCGACGAAGACCTGTAGAACATCGGGGCTCGGCGGCGTCCCCTCAACGAGAACTCTCTCGCAATCAAGTGTCCAAGAAAACCCTAGGGCGCAGGAGGCGCAGTCAAAACGGAAATGCCGGGTTAGGACGTAGTCAACACGGACGAAGACGGCAAGGGTTCACTGATCGAACCAGTCGAGGCGTTCCGCAGGATGCAGGCGCCGGCTCCCGGCTCTATTCCGGACCCCTGGGCGGTGGCGATGCAGGCACCACGCCGTCCTTCAGCCATCGCACGAACGCCTTGCCGGGATCGGCGATCTCCTCAACCGAACCGTACCAGTAGGCTTCCCAACCCATCTCCGGCAGACCCGTAAACAACATCAGGTTGAGTGGATAGACCTCGCTGTCGGTGCAACGGCGAAAATCGTCCCGGAACAGGAACACCGGCTTCTCCCAGGCGATCGCCATGCCCAGTTCCACCATCACTCCCTCGTCCGGGGGACAACCGTTGACCACGGCGAACAATCCATCGGCCTGCCGCACGTCTCGCAGATCAGCCTGACCGATCTCATAGGCCCAGCCCGGTCGGGCGCGGTCGATCTGGTTGCTGCGCGCGAACGGCTCCCAGACTTCGGCTCCCAGCGCCTCCAGAGCCGCCACAATCCCTCCCAACGGCCCTGCGCGCTGCTGCAGGGAGAAACCATAGGGATTGGCCAGATACAGCGTCTTCTTCGATGTCATGTTCAAGTCTCTGTGCTCACGCGTCCGCGAATTCAACCACCCAGCGCAACGGGGAAAGCGCGGACGGTGCCTTCCCCGAGCCCGAAATCCTAACTCTGAATCTGGACCGATTTAAGGGGGGCAGGTCACCCGCCTCCCCGGCAATGTCCTTCCGCACGTCGCGATGCTCGTGGTTCGTCAACTTTGACGAGGGCCTCGGCTGGCCGGTTGATCCGGTCGGTCGACGCCGTTCCCTGAAGTACGACTCCAGGCCCAGGGCCAACACGATCCGGCCGTAATCGTTGAGCCCCTCGGATCGCCGGTGCCGTTGGATTACAACCTGGAGCGCCTCGTCATCGGTCACATCGTACACGAAGCAGGGCAGCGTCGACTGCTCGCAGTCGATCGCCACCTGCCACCGCGCGTGTCCGTCCAGAATCGTGCCGTCGACGGTCGTCAGTAGCGGTTCCTGGATGGCTCCCGCCTGCCGCGCAGCCCGCTGGAGACGGGTGGCCGCCATCGGCCCACGCAACTCCTGATAGCGCGGGTGCGGGCGCAGGGCCGTCGTGGCCCGATACACGACGCGGTCCCGAGACGGACCGTCCTGCTGCTCGGGTGTGTCGAGCACGGCGTCGGCCAGGGTTCTCCCAGCGGTCAGGCGCCGGTCCTCTGTTCGGTCGGCGGCGTGGTTGGGGCCACGCGCTGAGTGAGGGGTCATGGCTATGGACGACGTCCCGCTGACGCCTGCTCCCCGCGCTTCTCGATTCGGGCGGTGAGCCAGTCGTTCACCTCGACTTCGATCCAGCCGACGGCGCGCTCGCCCAGGGAGACCGGGGCCGGGAAGACGCCTTGGGAGACGCGCAGATAGATGGTGCTGCGGGACAGGCCGGTGCGGGCCTTGACGGCCGGAAGTCTCAGTACGGTGTGCAGCATCGTTTATACCTCCTCGTAGCGAAAACGGACGCAACGAGACCACCGTAGCTGCGCGAATTGGGCGATACCACACGGGACCGGTGGCGAGGCGCGGGCAGCAAACCCCGTGAATCCGGGCCTGGGCGGGAGGTGGACATCTCAGCCCGTGTGCTCCGGCCGGCCAAGTGCGGGGCAGAAACCGCTATGGAATCAACGGGATGGGGAGGCGTCGGTTGGGCGAAAAAATTCCGCCCAACTTTTTACGTCGTGAGGTGCTTCCGGATGGTGGCTACGCTCCGACCCTCGGCGATCTCGTGCTTTGCAATCTGCTGGGCGTACCACCCCTTGGACATGTTCGGACGACGTTTCCGCAGATAGCGGTGAGCTGTCCGCCAGCGTTCGTGCCGCGCCTGCGTGTCGAGTTTGCGCGCCTCACGCCGTGCCGTGCTCGGCGTGTAGCGCGGGTCGGGGGTCGTCGCTGAATCGACCAGTTGCCGAATGGCGCCGGTGTCCAGGGCGTAGGCACCATGACCAAAGTCGACCAGGTCTGCCAGTGGCGCCGCCTTGTCCGCGACGACCAGCGTCACGTCCCCGTGCATGCGGAGGCACAGCATCTGGCGCCGCGTGTCGCCGGCGGCGACACCGAGGTGCAGCGACCCGGAACGACCGGAACGCCGACCGCTTCGGCGCAGGCCCAGATGCCCCACGACCCACCGGGCGATGGCCTCGGCATCGCACTTCCATTGGGCCACACGTTCCGTAGGGAGGGCGACGCGGTTGATGTCGCTCCGCTTGTCACAGACGATGAACGACGCCGAACCTCTAGGCTCCGCGGGCAACGCGTGTACCGGCATGACGCAGTCCTCTTCGCAGCCGGGACAGACCACAGCCGTAGCGGGACGCGCTCGGGTCAGGAGCGTGTGCGATTTCATGGCGCTGACGGCGTCGGCTGGCCACTGGCGCACTTCTTCCTCGCTGATCAGGACCGCCGCGCCGTGTCGCGCTCCCACACGCTCAACGAGTTCGACCAAGGCGTCCAGCGGCGTCATCCAGCCTCCTGCGCGACGTCCGTGGTGTCGGTCGGTTCGGCTGGTACCTTCGGTTCGATCCCGGAGGCGTGCAACATGTCGCGAAGGCTCAGGTCGAGGTCGTCGTATTTCAGGGAGCAGGAGTTGGGATGCGTGATACGAATCGTCACCCTCTTTGGCGGCTTGCCGGCATCCGTGATCACTGATGCCACTAGCTCGACCTGGGTGACGTGGTAGAGGTGGAGTGGCACCGCCGTGCCAAGTTGAGCGAGCAAGTCGTAGACGGCCTTCGGGTTGTCGGCCGCATTGGCTTCGAGCGTGATGCGGTCGCCCTTCGTCGCTCTCGACGACAGGCGCAGCTTCTTCACCACCACATCCTGAATGCCGCTGCCGCCGTCGTAGACGAACTCGAAACCCTGCCGGCGTAGAGGATTCAGATCGTAGACACGTTCATCCTTCGGATCGGGTGGCAGCTCGGGAAGCTTGAGGATGGTGGTCGCGAACATGCCCTGCAACGATTCGACGGCCTTGCGCGTGCCGCGGAAATTCAGGTCGAGCGATCCGTCCTGCTGCGAGTAGACATAGATCACCTCGAACGCTGGGTTGTGCGGCCTTCGTGCGAATTCCCCGTCCACCCATTCGATGCTGTGCTGCGAGTAGTCCTCGGGGTAGGCGAAAAAGTAGTCCAGCGCGCCGCGGCGGAACGGTTCTACAACGCAGTTCTTGCCCCGGCCCTCGGTGCGGTGGAAAAACGTGCTGATGCCGGATGCGAGGCCGTGCAGGCTCGTGCCGTCCACCGCTGCCGGCACGTGCGGCAGATGCGTGCGTTTGCGCCAGTAGGGCAACGAGTCAGCGTGATAGAAGAGCGCGGCGCCCTTCCAGAAGGCGTGATGGTCGAGGAACGTCGTCATCGCCCGCTCGAAATGATTCGACGGCGTCGCGAGCTGTTCGACGAATACCGCGTGGGCCTCCCCGTCGTTCGCGAGGTGCCATGCCGCTTCGTCGATGATGGCTCGGCAGCCCTTTTCGCAACTCAGCTCGGAAATGTCCCGGCACTCCGCGTCCATCTCGTGACGCCGGCTATCTGGCAGACCAAGCCATGCCTCGAACAGTTCATCCGGCTGCGTCTCTTTCATCGAGGTGAAATCCAGAGTGTCGAAGACGTCTCGGGCGTGGAAATAGCGAGCCAGCAGACCGTTGGGCATCTGCCGGAAGAAGTCTCGTGTGGAGTAATGCCGAGCCATCAATGTCAACCTGCACCGGTCGTGTTCGAACGATCTACGCGCGCCTGAACAGAGGGATCACCTCAGCGTCGCCCTTGAGCGCATCCAGATAGTCGGCCCACGCCTGCATCATCTTGCGACGTTTGGCGAACAGATCCCCCCGCCGGTAGGCCGCTTCCACCTTGTTCTCCACCACGTGGGCCAACGCCATTTCCGCTACCTCTCGCGGGAAGCTTGACGCTTCACCGGACCAATCGCGGAAACTGGACCGGAATCCATGCGGCACACAGGGCCCTCGAGCCCCCGCAGGGCCATAGCCCAGGTGTCGCATCAGTTGCAACAGGGCCATGTTTGACAGCGGGCGGCCATAGCGAGCGCCCCGGAAGACATAGGGATGGCCGGGCATGTGGGGCAACTCGTCCAGCACCGCGAGGGCCGCATCCGATAGGGGAACCCGATGTTCCCGCCGCGTTTTCATCCGGGAGGCGGGGATGGTCCACAGAGCGCCGGGCCGATCAACTTCCACCCACTGCGCCTGGAGGACCTCACTGGTGCGGGTGGCGGTCAGAATCAAGAACTGCAGGGCCAGGGCCGAGACGCTCCGGGTTCCGGACAACTCCCCCAGGAAGGCCGCCACCTCGGGATGGGGCATGGCGGGGTGGTGGGTGACGCGCTTGATCCGTGAGGGCTTCGGCAGCAACTTGTCCAGATGGCCGCGCCAACGGGCCGGGTGCCAGGGATCGCAATAGTGGTGCGCGGCGGCGAAGTCCAGGATATTTTCGATGCGGCCCTGCACACGCTTGGCCGTTTCGGTCTTCGTGTTCCAGATCGGCGACAGGATCCGGAGCATGTCCTCGGTCTCAATGGCGTCCACGCGTGTGGCGCCGATCACGGGCCGCGCATACGTCTTCAGCGTCCGGACCCATTGCCGCGTATGCTTGGCATTCTGCCAACTGTGCCGATGGGCTCGGATATACCGTCCGGCGCAGGTCGTAAAGACAGGACTCGTCTCCGGGGTCACTCGGCGGGCCTCGATCGGGTCCACCCCTGTCGCCACCTGTCTCCGTCCCTGCAGCGCCTGGGTCCGGGCGTCGGCCAACCCGACATCCGGATACCGGCCCAGCCCCATCTCCCGGCGTTTGCCCTGCGAGGCGTACCGCAAGACCCATTTCTTCGCACCCGTTGGCGACACCACCAAGCGGAGCCCGCCGCCGTCTTCGTATTTGCCCGGACCGGCGGTGTCCACCTTGCGCACCGTGAGTTTGTGAATGGCCATGGCCGCGTCCTCAGCAGGGATCTGGGAGTTGTTCGGTCCCCCAGTGAGTCCCCCATCTGGTCTGGATTATAGCAGATGTCTTGGGAGTGCCTAGGACGGTAAATGCCTATAAAACGGATATTTTAGGATGGTACTGAGTCGTGATGGACACCATATAGGCGGACACCCTCTCCGCCATTCTACCCACAGCCTGCGCTATCTCCTGGCAGCAAAGAACGACTGCAGAACGCCGGCGCATTCCTGTGCCAGCACTCCCGCGGTGACTTCCACACGATGATTGAGCGCGGGATGGTCAAAGAGGGTGAAGCAGGAACTCGCGGCGCCGCCCTTGGGGTCGTCACACCCGTAGACGAGCCGCTCGATGCGGGCCTGAATCATCGCTCCGGCACACATGGCACATGGCTCGACGGTCACGTAGACCGTAGCTCCAAGCAGGCGGTGATTCCCGGCCTGCCGCGCCGCTGCTCGAAGCGCGACGATTTCTGCGTGTGCGGAGGGATCGCAATCGGCAATGGTGCGATTTCCACCGCAGGCCATAACGCGGTTTTCGCCGACGACCACTGCGCCCACGGGCACCTCGCCTTTCTCGGCGGCGGCACAGGCCTCCGCGAGGGCGAGCCGCATGTAGCCTTCGTCTGTCATCACTCGGCCGTTGAGACCGCGGGCACCAAATATTCCACGACGACAACGTCGTGCAGTCGGTCGCTATGTCGCGCATGCTGCCGGTAGGTGCCCACCACGCGCCAGCCAGTGGCTTGGCAAAGCCGCAGGCCGTCGCGGTTATCGACCAGCAGGCGCCCGATAAGCTTGCGATAGCCAAGACGCACCGCCTCGGCCTGGGCCACGCGCATCAATTGCCGGCCGACGCCATAGCTGCGGAATGAGCGGCGCACGAATAGGACGATTTCCCCCATATCGTCGAGCCCACGCAGGTTGTCATGCGCCTCAATGGCCACCGAACCGCAGAGCCAGTTGCGAACCTCCGCGACCAAGACGGGGTGGCACAGGTCCCGTTCGGCGGAGGCGATGAGCCGCTTCTGATCTTCGAGCGAGCGCGGCGCCGCGTCGAAGGTAGCCAGACCGTCCTCGACGGCTTCGTTGAAGATCTCCCGTAGGGCCGGGGCATCAGCCTCGCGTGCCACCCGAATCGTGAGCTGCGGGCGAACTTCGGAAGTTTTCATCCCGCCGATTCTAACATCCGGTGCCGCGGAGTGGGTTGATCAAGTTGATCAATCCGATTGTTGGCAGCGCGCTTCACGGCTGCCAAAACGCTGCAATCAAAGGTGAGTCCGCTTGAAAAGGTCCCCTACGAGACCGTGACCGAAGGAGTGGAGTATGCGATTGCTGGCAATGTCGGCTAAACTAGTATCGGAAAGCGGTTCCGGAGCATGCCGATTGCGTGCGCCGGCCGGGACTGGCGCGGGCAAGAGATTAGAGATAGACGCGACAAGAGACAAGAAAGGATCCGAAGAAATTGTACCGGAAGCTGCTACAGGGAAAAATTCACGGAGCTACCGTCACCGGTGCGGAATTGAATTACGAGGGCTCGATCGCTGTTGATATGGATCTGCTCACAGCCGCCGGGATCCTGCCTTCGGAAAGTGTACACGTGTGGAACCTGACAAATGGCGAGCGCTTTGAGACGTACGCTATTCCCCGCCCCGCAGGTTCCGGCGAAGTGGTGGTCAACGGGGCCGCCGCGCGCTGCGTGCAAACCGGAGACCGGGTCATTATTGCCGCATTCGTTTGGCTGACCGAAGGCGAGATCGCCACTCACAAGCCCGTTGTCGTCCGTGTGGATGAGGCCAACCGGAAAGCGAGCCCTCAGCAGTAGGAAAACGTGGAGAAAGTGCAAGCGTAAAGTTGCTGGGTGCGCGTACAACTCGTTGCGCCACGCTTGGTTGCAGCCTTGACAATTCTCGCGCGGCACCAGAAACTGTGGCTATGATCGAACTTTTGCGCCGGATGTTCATGGTGGATTTCTGGAAGGGGCTGTCGCTGACCTTCCGTACTCAGAATCCCAAGAATGTTTATACCGAGCAATATCCGCTGGAGCGTCCCATGGTTGCCGAGCGGTATCGTGGCGCGCCACGGTTGAATAACAACCCAGAAACCGGCGAAACGTTGTGTATTGCCTGCAACCTATGTGCGCTGGCCTGCCCGGAAAACCTGATCGTGGTCGGCTGGCAGCGGGATGACACCACGCGACGCAAGGTTCTGACCACTTTCACGTACGACACGTCGCGCTGTATGTTCTGCGGCTTGTGCGAAGATGCGTGCCCCACCGATTGCCTCGAGCTCACCCAAGACTTCGAGATGGCCATGTATAGCCGCGAGGGTGCCATCTGGGACCGCCACCGCCTGGAGGAGGGACCAACGCCAACTCGATATGTGCGCTGATTGGGTGCGCTTCTCTCCGCCATTGTTTCCAGCCAGCCCCCCCCCGCCCAATTCGCCTGTTGCCCCATCTGTTGCGGTGGGCTATAAGACAGAATTGCATATGCCCCTCCGGCCACTAGATTTGCTCGAAGAACTCCGCAAGGACCCCATCACTCGCAGTTGGGTGCGCATGGGTCGTCGGGAAGGCCTGCCCATATCCGACAGCAACTGTCCGCTGTGCCCGGACCGCATGACGAGTCAGCCAACGCTATTGGAGATTCCGGTCGCAGGCGCCGCCCAAGTGCGCGTGGTCCCTCATTTTCATCCGCTCTACCGCATCGAGGGAGAAGCCGAGCGCATGCCCGATGGGATGTACGATCGCATGCGACCCGTTGGCGCGCATGAAATCATCATTGAGTCGTCAGAACATGGTCAGTTGCTCGCGAACATGAGCGACTCGCAGATCGAGTTGATCCTTCAGGCATATGCCATGCGCTTGCTGGATTTAAAACTCGACCCGCGCTTCAAATATGTCACCGTGTTCCGGAATCGCGGCCTCCTAGCCGGCGAGGATTTTGGCCATCCCTATTCGCAGGTGACGGCCACGATGTTTGTGCCTCGGCGAATCCTGTACGAACTGCGGTCGGCGCGCGAATGGTACAAGGAAAAGGAGCGCTGCGTTTTCTGCGATATCCTTCGCCAGGAAGAGAAGCAGGGCTTGCGAATCGTGGACACCCAGGGCGACTATGTCGCGTTTTGTCCCCTCGCCTCGCGCGTGCCGTTCGAACTTTGGCTGATCGGGCGCCGTCACAGCCACATGTTCGAACAACCGCGCCAGGACTCGAACCGTCGCGACCTGGCTGCGCTTCTGGGCCGCAGCCTCCGACGCCTGGGACAGATCGCCCGCGACTATCACCTCGTTGTCCATACCGCGCCGAACACCGTTCATCACAAAGGGGAGCTAGCCCCCTATTGGCGCACCATCGCCGACGATTTCCACTGGCACATCGAAATTCTGCCCATCGTTGAGAAACGCAGCAAGTCCTACAGCATCAAGGAAGTTTATTTCAACGCCCTGCTGCCCGAGCAGGCAGCCGAGCGCCTCCGTCAGCTTGATCCTCGAAACGATCCGGGACCGAAAACCAAGACTGATCCGAACGCATGACCCATAACCAGCGCGGCGGAATTATTTTCAAGTTCTTGTTCCTGTTCACCTTTGTGCTGGCGCTGACAGCCCTCTACCTGGTGTGGCATCCGCTGCTACGGATCGCCGGCGACTTCTGGGTTGTGGAGGACCCGCTCGAACACGCCGATGTCATTATGGTGATCGGGGACGACGACTTCGCCGGCAGCCGCGCTTCCCGTGCGGCCGAATTGTTCCACGCCGGCTGGGCCCCACGAGTCGTCGCCAGCGGCAGCAAGTTGCGACCATACGCCAGCGCAGCGGAGTTCATTGCGCGCGATTTGGAAAATAGAGGAGTGCCCACTGCCGCCCTCTTGCGCTTCGACCACGATGCGGAAAACACCCACGACGAGGCGCTTGCGCTCCGCAACCTGGCTGCCGAAGAGAACTGGCGCAGCATCCTGCTCGTCACCTCCAACTACCATACCCGTCGCGCGCGCTACATTTTCCGAAAGATATTCCCTGCGCGAGTCGTCCTCGCCGTCGTTCCGTCCCCGGACCCCGCCTTCGACCCCGGGTCTTGGTGGACAACTCGCGCTGGCGGAAAAATCTTCTTCCTGGAATCCGTCGGATACTGCGTCGCATGGTGGGAGCTGCGCCGTCCACTCCCGTAGCCGCCGAGGGATCTGCTTTGCCTAAGTCCTCTGCCGCGAACGCCGCCACTTGCACGATTTCCCCATTGGTCTGACAATGCCGTTACTGCTAATGGATGAACGTAATACGCGTGGGTGGAGATCTCATCTCCAACATGGCCAGCGCCTAGGTTCCCAAAAGCGCTCGTGCCGACCGGCCTTGCGGTAATGTGGATCCAACTGTTGCTGCTGGGCAAGACTCACCGGGCCGAAGCCCGGGCGCTCCTCGAAGACTATGTCACCCGCATCCGGCGATTTGCGAAGATTGAAGTTCGCGAGCTGCGTACAAACTCCTCTGCCGAGCTTCGGCGGATCGAACTCCCGGCCGGAGCGACCGTCGTCCTGCTGGACGCGGGCGGGAAGGAATTAGACTCGAAGCAATTTGCGACTTGGCTTGGCGGCTGCCGCGACCATGGCGCACGCGCGATCGTATTTCTGTGCGGAGCTGCCGAAGGATTTCCTGACACACTGGCCCGGCGCGCAACAACGCGGATTTCGCTCTCTCGGCTCACGTTTTCCCACGAACTGGCGCGCGTCATGCTAGCCGAGCAGCTCTACCGCGCCTTTACGATCCTCACCGGACACCCGTACCCCAAATGAACAGGGAGAAAAGGGCTTTCTTGTTGACACTCGAAGCGGCTGTGAGTAGGCTTTGAAGCATGAATGGCCATTCGTGTGTGACGTGCGGGTGTTCGTGTCGGAGCACTGCGCCGACGTCGACCGGATAAAGCCTCAGTTCTTACCAAGCTTAGTTCTCATCCGGGCCCACCGTCGGAAGCACCCTTTGGCGGTGGGTTTTTTGTTGTGGAGGCGAACGAAAATGAAAGCCTCGAATGCGTTATGGCAGAAACAGCTCGCCGGGAAGATACCGGAGGCTCTGGCCCGTGAAATTGACATCTTCGGGACGGAAATTGAGTTGCGCAAACAGGGCAAGCTGGACGAACGTCTATTCGCGGAAACACGGCTTCGCCGGGGGGTCTATGGCCAGCGTTACGACAATGGCCAAAGACACGATGGAAAGAAAGTCCAGGAGATCCCCTATCAGTCCGCAAAGTTAACCAAAGGTCCCAACACCATGTGGGATGCCCCGGGGATGCAGCGCATCAAGATTCCCGCCGGCGGACTCAACGCCGGACAACTCGAGACTTTGGGTGAACTGGCGGAGGAGTATTCCGACGGCATCGCGCACGTGACCACCCGGCAGGATTTTCAGCTTCACTACGTGCATATCGAGGACACCCCCGGTCTTATGCGCCGCCTTGCCGCCGCGAGCATCACCACCCGTGAGGCCTGCGGAAATTCGGTTCGCAACGTCACAGCCTGCCCCTACGCAGGCGTCTGCGCGGATGAAGTGTTCGACGTCACGCCATACGCTCGCGCCTTGTCCAAGTTCCTGCTGGGCCACCCCGACTGCCAGAACTTCGGCAGGAAGTTCAAACCGGCGTTCAGCGGCTGCTCTCAACACGCGTGCGGCCTCACCAGCATGCACGACCTGGGTTTGATTGCGGCGAAGCGAAGCGAGAACGGACGGGAGAAACGCGGCTTCGAAATGTATGTTGGCGGCGGACTCGGCGCTGTGGCTTACCAGGCGAAACTCTTCGATCCGTTTGTACCCCCGGAGGAGCTCCTGCCCCTGGCGCAGGCCATGGCACGGGTTTTCGCAAGGCTCGGTGAGAAAAAAAATCGCAACCGGGCTCGGATCAAGTTTCTCATTCAGGACCTCGGCATCGAGAAATTCCGGGAACTGGTTCTGGAAGAGCGAAAGAACCTGCCGTCTGACAATCGGTGGACCGAATACCTGGAGGGCGCTGAAGAATGCAAGGAATCACCGCTAAAACCTCCTGGCCACCGGCCCCTCTTGAGCTCAGACGCCTTCCAGCGCTGGCTCAAGACGAACACTCGCCCGCAGAAGCAATCGGGCTATGTAGTGGTTACGATTGCGCTTCCTCTCGGCGACATTACGGCCAACCAGCTCCGGACGCTTGCGGACATCGCGCGGCGCTTTACGACAGAAACGATTCGGACCACCGTCGAACAAAACATCGTGCTGCGCTGGGTAGCCGAGAGCGACCTCTACGAACTCTACCAGTCACTGCAAGCCGTGGGTCTGGGCGATCCCGGTGCGGAAACCATTGTCGATATTACCGCTTGCCCGGGGACGGATACCTGCAAGCTGGGCATCTCCTCCTCTCGCGGACTGGCATCCGAGCTGCGAAAGCGCTTGGCCGAGAAGAGTTTTCAATTCGAGGAACACGTCGAAAACCTGCACATAAAGATCAGCGGGTGCTTCAACAGTTGCGGCCAGCATCACGTGGCCGACTTGGGCTTTTACGGGGTAAGTCGCAAGATATCGGGATACACAGTGCCTCACTTCCAAGTCGTTCTGGGCGGCGAATGGGGCCACAACGCGGGTTCGTATGGCCTGCCGGTCATGGCTATCCCGTCGAGAAATATTCCCGCAGTTGTCACGCGCCTTGTGGACCGCTACGCAAGCGAGAGGAAAAACGGAGAAATGTTCAAGGACTTCATCAAGAGGTCAGGTAAGGCTGAACTGAAAAATCTGTTGGAAGATCTTGCGCGTCCCCCCGCTGATCCCTCGGACCGTTCCATCTTCACCGATTGGGGCGATCCCCGGGAATACAGTCTGGAGGATCTTGGTGTCGGCGAGTGTGCCGGAGAAGTGGTGTCTGCGGTCGAGTTCGATCTGGCGGCCGCCGAAAGGGAGGTATTTGAGGCTCAGGTGGCATGGGAGAACGGCCAGATGGAGCAGGCGGGAAAGCTGGCTTATCAGGCTATGCTGCATGCCGCCAAAGGGCTCGTCAAACTGGGTTACCCGAACATTTCGGACAATCCTGACCAAATCGTCGGTGAATTCCGGACTCGGTACTACGACACGCAGAAATTCTTCGATCCTTTCGCGGGTGGGAAGTTTGCCCAATATCTATTCGCCGCACACCGAAAGGCGCAGGAGCCGCACACGTCCGATTCAACACGTTATCTGATCGATGAAGCCCATCTCTTCGTTGAGGCCGCGCACAGTTGCTATCAACGCATGGGGACGCCGACGGCCGCCTAGGAGCAGGACGTCGCGAAGGAACAGCGCATTCATGCAGCTGCAGCATGTCAACGTGAAACTGCTGGTCCAGAACGCCGAGGACCTGGACCTTGAGCCATTGATTCCGGTGTTTCACGGTTGGATTCGAGGCCAGGTCTTAGGGGAGCTGTTGCTCGATGTTGCCGATTACCGGCACGTGTATGCCGGCCCGGGAGTGGTTCTGATTGGTCATGAGGGCAACTACAGCGTAGACAACACCGATAACCGCCTGGGTGTTCGCTACAACCGCAAGGCCGTGCTCAACGGCAATAATCTGGACCGCCTGCGGCAAGCGACCCGTGCGGCTCTTACTGCCTGCCAGCGCCTCGAATCGGAACCGCGCTTGGACGGTAAGCTGTGCTTTAACGGCCAGGACATGGAGATATTCGTCAATGACCGGCTCTTGGCCCCGAACCACGATGCTACCCGCGAAGCAGTGCAGTCGGATTTCCAGGCGTTCTTTCAAAAGCTGTTTCACGGCAGCGAATATTCTTTATCATGCGGTGGTGACCCCCGCAGACTGTTCGCCGTGTCGGTGAAGGCCTCCCGTCCCTTCCCCATACCCGATCTGCTGGCCAACCTGGACTCCTGACTCGCCGACCCCTCATACTTGACCTTTCTGCGGCCCTTCACTATGTTCCGATGGTCGCTTTGAGTGATCCTGAACCGGCAGGTGACGGTGGTTTCGCTATGACCGAACAGAAGGGCCTGCTCATCGTCTATACCGGCCCTGGCAAAGGCAAGACCACCGGTGCGCTGGGCACGGCATTTCGCGCCGTTGGGCAAGGGTTGCGCGTGCTGATGGTACAGTTCATCAAGGGTTCGTGGCATTACGGCGAGTTGGACGCCGCGAAAATGCTGGGCGACGACAAGATGGAAATCCGACCGATGGGCCGCGGGTTCGTCAAGGTAGGCGGAGAGGACACGGACCCGGAAGATGTCCGCCTTTGCCAGGAGGCATGGGAGTTCGGCCGCCAACAAATGGACAGCAGATCTTACGATTTGGTGATTTTCGACGAGATTAATTACGTGATCAGCTACCATATGCTGGAAGTCGAAATCGTCGTCTCCGCATTTGCGGGGCGACCTAGCCGCGTCCATGTCATTTGTACCGGCCGGAACGCGCATCCTAGGCTGGTAGAGGCGGCCGATCTTGTCACTGAAATGCGCGAGGTGAAACACCCCTATGCGCAGGGCGTCCTGGCGCACCGCGGCATCGACTACTGATGTCCCCGCGGGGTGGAAAGCCCCGCTCGGGTGGCTACCGGATACAAAGGTTTCCCATGGCTTGGTTCAAACGCAGCAACAAAGCAATCGAACAGTCCACACCGCCCGACGAGCGGCGCGTCAAGACCGAAGGGCTTTGGAGCAAATGTGCGAACTGCCGGGCCATCGTCTGGAGAAAAGACCTCGAGGGCAACTCGAGAGTTTGCCCGAAGTGCCAGCATCATTTCCGCCTGCCTGCGCACCAGCGGCTGGAACTGCTTCTTGATGGACAATGGATCGAGCACGACGCAGAACTGATCTCGAGCGACCCGCTGCATTTCGTTGACACCAAACCCTACGCCACGCGATTGAAGGAAGCACGGCGAAAGCTGGGTACTTCGGATGCCATCTTGACGGCCGAGGGCCTGCTCAACGGACGCACGGTGATCTGCTGCTCGATGGAATTCAGTTTCATCGGTGGCTCGATGGGCGCCGTGGTCGGCGAAAAAGTCACCCTGGCGATCGAACGGGCCATCGCGCGCAAGCTGCCGCTGGTAATCGTCTCTTGTTCTGGCGGCGCGCGCATGATGGAAGGCACCCTCAGCCTGATGCAATTGGCCAAGGTTTCCGCTGCGTTGGCACGGCTCGATGAAGTGCGCCTGCCGTACATCTCCGTGCTCACCGATCCCACTACTGGCGGCGTCACCGCCAGCTACGCCATGCTGGGCGATCTCAATATCGCCGAGCCCGGCGCGCTCATCGGATTCGCCGGACCCCGCGTCATCGAGCAGACCATTCGCCAGAGGCTGCCCGAAGGTTTTCAACGCGCCGAATTCCTTCTGGAGCACGGATTTCTGGATTCAGTAGTGCACCGCAAGGACCTCAAGGCTTATATCGCCAACGCACTCGATTTCTTCCTGACCTAGGCATGACCTATAACGAAGCGGTCAAGTACCTGCTCTCTCTCGGTCGCGAACTGGCCTCCCCCCAGCAGGCGCAGGCCGCCAAGTTTGACCTCCAAAACATCACAGCGCTCACCGAACAGCTGGGGCATCCGGAGCGCACTTTCCCCTCGGTGCACATAGCCGGAACAAACGGCAAAGGCTCAGCCGCGGCGATGCTGGCGAGCATCTTGCGATCGGCGGGCTTGCGCGCCGGGCTGTACACGTCCCCGCACCTGCTGCGGATCAACGAACGTATCCGCCTGGGCGATGCGGAGATCGCCGACACAGATTTCGCAGAAACCTTCGCGCGCCTCCATACGGTCATCGAAGAACTGTTGGCGACCGGGGGTCTCGCAGCCCACCCCACATACTTCGAGTGCCTCACCGCCATGGCCTTCGAGTTCTTTGCCCGACAGAAGGCCGACATCGCCGTAATTGAAGTTGGCATGGGCGGCCGCCTCGATTCGACCAACGTGGTTACTCCCGAAGTGGCCGTCATTACGCAAATTGATTTCGACCACGAGAATTTTCTTGGCCACTCCATTGAACAGATTGCCGCCGAGAAGGCCGGTATTATTAAGCCCGGCGTCTTGGTGGTGACCGCGGCTGGCCACCCGGCGGCGCAAGAGGTGATTCGGCGCCGCGCAAACGAGCGAAATGCCGGCTTGTTCGATCCGGAGACGGTATACAGCGTTTGCGGTCTGCATTCTGATGGAGGCTGCAATCAATTCGTTGTCGTCCCACGACAATCGAATGTGGACTCCGGCAAGGAGATCGAGATCCATCTCCCGCTCGCAGGACGCTTCCAGGTGCGCAATGCACTGACGGCTATAACGGCAGCTCGCCTGCTCTCCGCGCGCGGCTTTCCAGTCACTGATGCAGCCATTGCCCGCGGCCTCGCCACGGTGCACTGGCCCGGACGCCTCGAAAAGTTTCAGGACCGGCCCGCCGTTTATCTCGACGGCACGCACAATCCCGCCGGGGCGCGCGAATTGGCCTCATTTTGGGAGGAGCATTTCGCCGGCCGGCATATTCACCTAATTTTCGGCACCATGCGCGACAAAGCCGTTGACGAGATTGCCGGGCTGCTGTTTCCTCGCGCCTCGACCGTCATCCTGACGCAATCGCTCCAGCCGCGATCTCTGTCCGCCGAGACGCTCGCCGCCATGACCAGCCACCTGGCCCCGTCGATCGAGATCATCAACGAGCCGGCCGCAGCACTTGATCGCGCTCTTGAACTGGCCGCACCGGAAGATATTGTCTTTGCCACGGGATCTCTCTACCTGGTCGGCGACTTGCGCCGCCATTGGGATGCCTGTGTCCAAACCCCAGAAACTGTTTCTTCCTCGGCCGCTCCGTCAGTTCTTCCTACGGGGATTTCCCAACAAGAATAGTCCGCGATGGCCTTATGTCCGGGCAGTGAACCTTCTTGACCATATATCTAGATATAGGGTGTAGCATTCTTGTAGGAGGTGAGAGATGCAGGGTCTCAAGGTAGGTGAACTCGCTCGGCGCTCAGATGTGAACCTCCAGACGATCCACTATTATGAGCGTCGCGGACTGTTGCCTCGACCACCCCGATCGGCCTCGAACTACCGCTTGTATACGAGGGAAGCCGTGCAGCGAGTTCGATTCATCAAACGAGCCCAAGAATTGGGCTTCACACTGAAAGAGATCGGCGAGCTTCTATCCCTTCGTGCCGCTCCAGGAGCCGGTTGTGCCGATGTCCGCAGGGAAGCCGACGCCAAGTTGCGCGATGCCGAAGGAAAGATTCGGACACTCCAGGCGATGCGCAGAGCCTTAATGAAGCTCGTCAGGGAGTGCTCAGGCAAGGGGCCGGTAACAAATTGTCCCATTCTGGAGGCCTTGGATTCGGAGGACACGCGATGAAGTCTCGGGTAGAACTCATTTATGACCCGGATTGTCCGAATATCGAGGGCGCCAGAAAAGCTTTGCTCGAAGCATTCGCTGAGGCCGGAGTCGCCGCATCCTGGACCGAATGGGACCGGAGGTCGCACAACACTCCTGCGTATGCCCGGCAATGCGGCTCTCCAACGATCCTAGTGAACGGGCGGGACGTTACCGGAAATGATCAGCCGCAGGAGGCAGACTCATGCCGATTGTACGACAATGGCTCGGGTTTATTACGGCCTGTCCCTGGTGTTTCGACCATTGTCGCCGCGCTGAGGAACGTAAATGAGATTCAGGGAGTAAATCGCCGAACCCGGAGGTAACAGCAAATGGCTGCTAAGCGAACAATCGAGGTATTCAGCGCAGGTTGTCCGGTATGTGAGGAAACCGTTCAATTAGTCAATCGAATCGCCTGCCCGTCGTGCGAAGTCACAGTTCTCGATATGCGAGAAGCAGCGGTAGCCAGCCGTGCGAAGAGCTTAGGTGTTCGCTCGGTTCCGGCCGTCGCGGTTGACGGGAAGCTGGCCGATTGCTGCGCCGGCCGGGGGCCAAGTGAGGCCATTCTCCGGGCTGCGGGCTTAGGCCAACGGTTATAAGTGGACAAGGGCTTAACTGGAAGAGGAAACCCAGAACGAGGGTAACCATGGTTTTGGTAAGGCGCACTACGGGATGGTGCCTAGTAGCGGGGGTTCTAGCGATCTTGTCCTCCACGGGGGGACGAGCACAAGGATCGCCGATCAATACCGACGCAGCCTTTGTCAACGGGCTGGAGGGAGGGGCCTTCCGCAGCTTTGTTTTTTCGGTAAGGCGCTCCGGACTGCTTGATAAAGGCGAGACGGTGACTGATCCGCTGGACAGGGACGTGACCGTTTACGGGATCCCGATTGTTGTGCCTTACGAGGTGCTACGGAACAGACTAGTGGTCGCGCCTGGGATTCCTGTTCTCCACAAACAAATGAAATTGGGGAGAGAGGAACAGAAGCGGACCATTGCCAACAGCGGTTTTGGGGACGCCTTCGTCGGCGCGAAGCTACTGTTGGCGCAGCGGGATAGGGAAGGCCAAACGACGCGCATCGCTCTTTCCGGGGCAATCAAGCTGCCCACCGGTGATGATACTCAGAGAGATGAGGAGGGGAATCTCCTTCCGCCACCGCTGTAGTTGGGGAGCGGATCGGTAGACTATGCGCTGGGAGGCGTTCTCACACACGCACGCGGGCGGATGGGCTTCAACACCGATTTTGTTTATCATTTTCGAACTGAGGGGAAGGGATACGAGTTCGGCGACTCCCTGGCTTACAACGTC
Organism: Candidatus Acidiferrales bacterium; assembly: GCA_965197305.1. GTDB lineage: Bacteria > Acidobacteriota > Terriglobia > Acidiferrales > UBA7541 > Palsa-189. The sequence goes on from CBDAMS010000010.1 coordinate 259,841, forward strand.
TCGGCCGGCTACCGGCTCTTGCCGGCTGTTTACGGCGTATATCCCGCCCGGAACCATCTGAATGCGTACCTCGAGCTAAATGGGACTTCTTCTAGGAAAGACCTCATACGTGGCGCCGGCGTACCCGACACGGGAGGAAATCTGATTTTTTTATCGCCCGGAATCCAACTCATCCCGGGCAACTTCCTGGTGGAAGCCTCTCTGCGATTGCCCGTGTTCCAGGAATTGAAGGGAACCCAATTGAAATTCCGGCCCGGCTTCAACGTGGGAGTACGCTGGCTGCTGTACTGAAAGGAAGCAAGAACAATTTAGGATAAATGGAGAAAATAGCATGAAAACAGTTTTGACGATGGCAACAGCTTTACTCGTTCTGGCATCTCCAGCCGCCGCCCAAGTGAACACGGTTAGCGTCAAAGTGGACGATCTTGTGTGTGCGTTTTGTGCCTACGGACTGGATAAGCAGCTGAAGAGAATCGAAGGAGTGGAGGATGTCAAGGTGTACTTAGACGCGGGTCGAGTAGACCTGAAATTCAAGCAGGGTGTCGCAGTGGCCCTGGAGGATATCCCACCCACTATAAAGCAGGCAGGTTATACCCCGCGAGAAATTCGGGTTGAGGCCACCGGGCGGCTGCTGGACTGGAATGGACGACCTGCTTTAAGTGTGGAGCCAGGGAGCACAAGATTTCTTTTAGCTGAGAATGAAACACTTCAACAAATACGAACGATCTTGAAGGGTCAAGGCAGCGACCGGCTGGTTACGACGTGGGGGCGAATTCAACAGGAGGGCCCGGAAAAACACCACGGCCACCCCTTCACACTTTATGTCGAGCGCTTCGAAGTAAGATGAGAACTGTCGGAGAAACGGCATGAAAGAGAAAGATCTAAGCGTGGTGGCGCTTTTCACCGCCACAGCGACGTTAATCTGCTGCGCTTTACCTGCGTTCCTGGTGAGCGTGGGAATGGCAGCCGTGGTAATCTCCGCAGTCGCAACATTTCCCTGGCTGATACCGTTAACGCAGCACAAGGTTTGGATTTTTTTGGGGCTGGCGCCTTGCTGGGCCTGAATTGTTACCTAATGTATCGTCCTAACCGGCAGGTGGCCTGCGATGTACCAGCGGATTCATCGGGCTGCGAGGTCTCCGGTAGATGGAACCGTGCGGTGCGTTGGCTGTCCACAGGGATTTATGCCGCAGGACTTTTCATGGCCTACTTGGCGCTGCCGATTCTCGAGGTAGTGGAGAACTGATCAGCATCCACATTTGTAAAAGAGATCGCAGATGGAAAAAGAACCAGCCAGTGGTGGGATTTAGCCAAGAACGGCATTTCCCTAGATTGACAAACGATCCGGGTGCCATGGATTTGCACTTTATTAGCTCACGTCTAGACACACCCCGCTCGGCGGGAAAGATCTGAACATACCTTAGAGGATGGCCATACCCCCCCCCCCCCCCCCCCCCCCCCCCCCACACAGGATCCCGACTAGATTTCGATCTAGTCGTCCCAGAGGAATTAGTCCACGGTATGGACGTTTTCGTCTTTGGGCAGAGTAAAGTTGTACGTGTGGGGCAGAGAAGAGAAAATGTTGCCCGCACATCGGTGTTGCTACGGGCATCACAAAAATTACATCGTTCAAGCCAAACCGCACTCACCCTGACTTTTTCCGCATTTACGACCGCTTGGGTATTCGTCAGTCTGGCCGAGGCCGTTGACGACATTGTTAAACCGTCCCAGAAACGGGGGCTTCCATGGGCCACAGCCACGACTAATTGCTCTGCTGTACAGCAAGATGGTAAGATCATTCTTCCGATGAGGCGGGAAGCAGATCGTCGCCCCCGCGTGGGCGTACCCTGGCGCACGGCAAGCGAAGAGAGGGCCGGCAGGCGGCGCAGCTACGATCACTATTTGCGCGCGGTTCGCGAAGCAGGAGGCGAACCGGTAGAGCTTTCTTTGCTGCTCTCGCGCGCCGAGCTGAAACAAAAGGCCGAATCGCTCGATGCCGTGGTGTTACCGGGCAGCGCCGCAGATGTGAATCCTCGCCGCTATGGCCGCAGACGCCACACACAGACTGCCGAGCCAGATAGGCGGCGCGAGCACACTGACGATCTGCTGCTCGACCACGCATTGGCTGCCGACAAGCCGGTCCTGGCCATTTGCTACGTCGCGCAACTGCTCAATGTTCACTTGCACGGGAGCCTGGTCCAGGACATTCCGAGCGAGCTGCACACCCGAATCAAGCACGGACCCAGTGGAAACGGCGCCGGCGCGCGTCATCCGGTACGCATTGAATACGGCCGCTTGGCGGAGTTGGCTGGCCATGCCAACGTGCGTGTCAATAGCTCGCACCACCAGTCCATTCGGGATTCCGGAAGAGGGCTGCGCGTAACCGCATATGCTTCTGACGGAGTTGTCGAAGCGGTCGAATGGATCGGCGGACCGGGCTGGATTGTTGGTGTATAGTGGCACCCGGAACGGATGCGCGGCGAAGCCTTTGCCGATGCACTCTTTGGCCGGCTCGTGACCGAAGCTTGCGGTGCGGGAAACGGCCGCTAAGGTTGGGCCCGGCAATCAGGGAACGCTCGTTCGGACTGGCAACCTTCGCGCCCTCTGAAGCCCTCCATAGGAATGGTGGTTTGATGCCATGCGGATGACACAGCGACACACGATCGGGCAGTTTGCAAATTGCATGGCAACGTTGGTTCTGGCAGTTTGCCCCATAATTGCCCATGCGCAGAACCAGGACATCCTCTTGCCTGCCGCCAGCGCCACCAAGGCCAAATCCGTCCTGGGACAGGCCATTGCTGCGCTCGGCGGCCCGGCGTATCTTAACCTGCGCAACTCCGCGTGCACTGCGCGCTACGCCCAATTCGAGAAATCCGGTGCTTTGGGAGGTTTCATTCAGATCCGTGATTACTGGGAAGCGCCCGATAAGAGTCGCACCGAATACGACAAGAAGGGCAACATTGTGCAGGTTTATGCCGGCGATCAGGGTTGGACGCTCGACCGCGGCGGGGTCACCGAAATGGATGCGGACAGCATGGCCGATTACCAGGAGCAGCGCAGAACGGCCTTAAGCACGATTCTACGCTTCCGGCTGAATGATGATGACTTGGCCTTTCGCTACGGTGGCAGCGACATCGAGGACCTGAAACAAGTCGATTGGGTCGAGATTGGGGATCGTGATGGCCACGCTATCCGCGTCGCCATCGACAAGAGAACGCATTTGCCAGTTCGCTTCGTCGTTATCACACGCGAGCCCTCGACCGGCCAGCGTACCGAGCGGAGCACCTCCTTTTCAAATTACAACCTCCTTGACGGCATTCAAACACCTTTTCAGGTTTCCCGCTACATCAACGGGCAGCACGTGTACCAAGTGTTTTACGAGAAATGCCAGTATAATGTCGATCTCACGCCCGCTATGTTTTCCCGCATTTCCCTCGACGCGCACTATGCAACCCACAAATAACGGCGAGCGGATTTCTTAGCAGGTGCTGGCGGCGACTCGCTATGTATAATGCTCGGATGGGAATGCGCACATCGAACGCGCCGATGCATGGGACAACCGTCCTCTGCGTGCGCCGGGACGCCAAAGTAGTGATTTCCAGCGACGGTCAGGTCACCATGGGCCAGCAAGTGATGAAACACACTGCACGCAAGATTCGGCGCTTGTTCAATGACAAGGTTCTGGCGGGTTTTGCAGGATCCACCGCTGATGCGCTGTCGTTGTTCGAGAGATTCGAAGGCAAACTCCAGGAACATCACGGCAACTTGGCCAAGGCCTCTGTAGAGCTGGCCAAAGAATGGCGTAGAGATCGAGCCCTGCGTCACCTGGAAGCGCTGCTCATCGTAGCCGACGCCAAGACCACGTTTCTCCTGTCTGGAAATGGCGACGTCATCGAACCCGACGACGGCATTTGCGCCATAGGCTCAGGCGGACCGTATGCGCTCGCGGCCGCTCGGGCACTCACTAGACACAGCAAGCTAGGCGCTAAAGAGATCGCCCAGGAAGCCATGCGCCTGGCCAGCGACATCTGCATCTACACGAATAACAACTTCACCGTCGAAGAGTTATGAGCGGCGGAAGGGACAGCAGCATATGGTGATCTATCTTCCGGGCGAACAGCGCCATCCCGAGCCTCAGCCCGAGCCCGCCTTCGACGAGCTGACTCCGCGCCAGATCGTCGCCGAACTCGACAAGTACATTGTCGGGCAGGCAGCGGCGAAGCGCGCCGTGGCCATTGCCCTGCGCAACCGCGTCCGCCGCCAGAAACTCCCTCCGGAAATGGCCGAGGAAGTATTGCCGAAAAACATTCTGATGATCGGTCCCACCGGCGTAGGCAAGACGGAAATCGCGCGCCGCCTGGCGAGGCTGGCAGGCTGTCCCTTTGTGAAGGTCGAGGCGTCCAAGTACACCGAAGTGGGCTACGTCGGCCGCGATGTCGAGTCCATGGTGCGAGATCTGGTCGAGACCTCCATCGAAATGGTTCGCGAAGAGAAACTCGACGAGGTTGCCGAACGCGCCGAGCGCTCGGCCGAAGAGCGCCTCCTGGACTTGCTGTTGCCCCCCTTGCCCTCTCCGTCGACAGAGCCTGTCGACGCCAGACCAGCGGGGGAGGATACGGGGTCACGCGAAGCCGCCAACCGCAGCCGCGAAAAACTGCGTGCGCAGCTCCGCGAAGGCAAACTCGACCAACGCCTGGTGGAGGTCGAGGTGCGTGAGCGCTCCATGCCGGCGTTCGAGATCGTGTCCAACCAGGGAATCGAAGAGATGGACATCAACGTTAAGGACATGCTCTCGGGCTTTTTCGGCCAGCAAAAGAAGAAAAGGAGGATGACCGTAGCCGAGGCCCTCGACTACCTGATCCAGGATGAAGAAAACAAGCTGATCGACATGGACCAGGTGACACGCATTGCCACCGAGCGCACCGAGCAGATGGGCATTATCTTTATCGACGAGATCGACAAGATTGCCGGCCGCGAATCCGGCCACGGCCCGGACGTCTCACGCGAAGGCGTGCAGCGCGACATCCTCCCCATCGTCGAGGGCACCACGGTAAACACCCGCTACGGCATAATACGCACCGACCATATTTTGTTCATTGCCGCTGGCGCATTCCACATTACCAAGCCCTCCGACCTGATCCCGGAACTGCAAGGCCGGCTGCCCCTGCGCGTCGAGTTGAACCCCCTTACCGAGGAGGATTTCGTTCGCATTCTTACCGAGCCCAAGAACGCGCTGATCAAGCAATACGTTGCGCTGCTCGATACGGAAGGCGTGAAGCTCTGCTTTACCAATGACGCCATCGCCGCGCTGGCTCATTTCTCCGCCACAGTCAACGAGCAGACCGAAAACATCGGCGCCCGCCGTCTGCATACGATCCTTGAACGTGTTCTCGACGAGATCTCCTTTGAGGCCCCGGACCTGAAGAAAAAGAATGTCAAGGTGGACGCCGCTTACGTTTCCAAGCAACTCGCCGACATCGCCAAGAATCAAGACCTAAGCCGCTACATCTTGTAGGGTAGACTTCACAAAACCGCCGATGTCCTTTATCTCTCTGCCGTTCACGCGCCAACCCCATGCGGCAAGACTTCGGAAAAGGCGGGGGCTGCGCGGCCCCTGGACCACCTGTCTCCCTAGAATGGTCGCGCCCGCCCTTCGAGTGGCGGCTTGCGCCGCAGTCGGCGCCACTCTTGCGGCCTGCGGTGCGCCAGGCGATCCGACCCCTCGGCGTCCACTCACGCCGCAGCCGGTGACGGATCTGACTGCGCGGCAACAAGGCGACGCCGTGGTGCTGACCTTCACTCTGCCACGCTATTCGACCGATCAGGAACCGCTCCCGGCGCCGCCGGCTGTGGAAATCTATCGCGGATCTCCTTCCCCCGGTGCACCGCCAACACAACCCTCTACACGGTTAGTGCATACGATTCCTGGCAGCCTGGCGGATACCTACGAGGTAGATGGGCGCTTCGAGTTTCGCGACCCTCTTGACCCGGGGGAGATCGCGGGCGCTCCAGGAGACCAACTGCTGTACCTGGTGCGCACGCGCGCTTCCGCCAAGCGCGCTTCAGCCGAATCAAACATGATTGCCGTTCCTGTCTATCCGGCGCCCGAAACGATTCGGGACCTACGCGCCACATCAACGGAGGAGGCCATTGCTCTGGCCTGGTCTGCGCCAGAACACACAACTGCGGGAGCGACCCTCGCGGACGCTCCCGCGTATCGCGTTTATCGCGCTGAACTAACACCCGGCGCCGCTGCAGCGGCCGAGGAAACTACACCAGAAGCCAGATTGCGTCCACCGCTCCAACTATTGGGACAGGCGTTCGTGGCGGAGCACCACGATACAACTTCCGAGTTTGGCCTGACGTATCTCTATAGTGTCCGGAGTGTGGTGCAATTCGGACCGGACTCAGTCGAGTCTGCGGATTCCAATCTGGTGATGCTGACTGCACAGGACGTGTTCCCTCTCGCCGCGCCTCAGGCACTTGTAGCTGTCTTCGCCCCCGCAGTCGCGGAGGAATCGGCTTATATCGATCTTACTTGGGCGATCAGTACCGAACCGGACTTGGCCGGTTATGCGGTCTACCGAAGTGTGCAGCCGGACATGCCGGGTGAACGATTGACTCGCGAGTTGTTGCTCACACCGGTGTTCCGTGACGCGTCTATTTTGCCGGGACGGCGCTATTTCTACCGCGTCCTCGCGGTTGATCGCGCCGGCAACCAAAGCTCCCTCAGCGATGCGGTTACTGTCGAACCTCCGAACTCCGGTCCTCAGTAATCTTCTAATTTACAATGACGGTGTTTATAAGGAAATGAGAAACGCCGAGTCGTCTCCGCCGCTTTCACAACCAAATTGGCATTCGCTCCCTATGGGGCGGAAACCCGCGTCTGGCAACAGTAAGTGCCTCCTCAACATTTCAGCTACCCGGCTCCATACTGTGCACCTTATAGACCGCCGCTGCGTCGGGCGACGAGAGGTACTCCAGGAGTACCTTAACGGCTGCAGGATCTTTCACATGGGATGACACGAATCCCACCAACCCAGTCGGAGTCGAAATCTCCCGCGGCAACGCCCCTACCACGTCGACGCCGGGGTTTCTGATTTCACTTAGAAAGGTGAGGCCGATCTCCACCTCGCCCTTGGCAACCAACTCGATCACGCGGCGGCCACCCCGGGCTAGCTTGGTCTTTGCCTGTACTTGCTCGGTAATGCCGAGCTTCTTGAGGGTTTCGACGAAACTGACTCCGGCGGCCGGCCCACCCGCCGGGTCAGGATAAGAAATGGTCTTCGCGGCAAGCAGCATCCGTTTGACGGCTTCGGGTGTGGAGATATCAGGCTTGGGCGCGCCCTTCCGCACGGCAACTCCGACGGCAACATTTGCAAGCGGCGTCGCAGTGTCGGCGACTACGTGGCCCGAGGCAAGCACTTCTGGATAAGGCGGCTGCACGATCGGCACGTCAAAAATATCTCCTTGCGCAACCCTTCTCTTGGATCCGAGGCCGGAGCCGTATGTTGGATTAACCTTATGGCCCGTCTTGCGTTCGAACCCCGGAAACAACTCATCGAGCGGTGCCTTGATTTCGAATGGCGCTATGAGAGTAATCTCGCTCTGGGCGCGGGTGGTGGACGAATTGCTCAGGGCAAGGGCGACGATAACAATTGACCAAAGCAGATATTTCATGGCTTCTTCGCCTCAATCCGCCCGATATTCGAACTAGGTGAATCGATACCGATATGAAACCAGGAACCACGGGATATTCTTGCACTGATTTCTCGCCAGACACAATTTCGGCACCTCGAAGCCAGTCGTAGCGGTTGGGCCAGTGTCCGATAATGGTGTTTGAGCTTGGACCTCTTCCCCAGGACCCCGGTTCTCGGAAACTGATTCACAATGCAGCCCCGACGACAATTGCGCCGGCAGGCGCACCTATGGTAGTTTTTCCTCGCGAAGAGAAACTTTGCCGGCTTCAACCCCTTGAAGGTGACTGAATGGGTGTCCTTGCTGTGAACCGGCGCACTGCTCTCGGCATCTAAGAAAATGACGGAGGAGCCATGAAAATCTTTCTGGACACCGCGAATCTGGATGAGATCCGGCAAGGTGTGGCATTGGGTGTGGTGGACGGGATTACCACTAATCCCTCATTGGTCGCCAAAGAAGGCAGGCCGTTTCGCGAGCACATTCTAGAAACCTGCGACATCGTGAAGAATGGCGTGGTCAATGCCGAGGTCGTCTCGACCGATTTCGACGGCATTCTACGCGAGGCGCACGAACTCACCGGGTGGCACCCCAACATCGTGGTCAAAATCCCGATGATTCCGGACGGCCTCCGCGCCCTCAATGTCCTCTCGAAGGAGGGCATTCGCATCAACGTGACGCTGATTTTTTCGGCGCCACAAGCGCTTCTGGTCGCGAAGGCCGGTGCGTACTTTGTTAGTCCCTTCCTCGGCCGGCTGGACGACATCAGCCAAGACGGTCTGGCGCTGTTGCGGGAAATCCTAGAGATCTACCGCGCGTATGACTTTCCGACGCAGGTGCTCGCCGCGAGCCTTCGCCACCCCCTGCACGTTGTGGAAGCGGCGAAACTGGGAACGCATATCGGCACCATGCCCTTTAAGGTCTTCAATCAGTTGTTGCATCACCCGCTGACCGACCGCGGACTTGCAGGATTCCTCAAGGACTGGGAGAAGGCGCGCGAAGTGCTTGGCGACATCCTAGAGCCCGCCACCGCGCGCAAAGCTGGGCGTTGAGATACGCGAATTTCGATTGGCACATCTTGCTGGCGATCGCGTCCGGGCTGGCTGTCGTGGTGAGCGCGCTGGTATTCCGATGGGTTCGCCGCCCCCAGGATCCGGATGACGCTGAACGCCGCCGCAGGGCGCGCCTGAATCAGATCGGGCGTATCGCCGAAGGTCAGGTACTCGAAATTGTGGAAGTCCCCGTTTCCCCGGCCCAAGCGCACAGTTTCACTCTGCTCCGGAGCTCCAAGTCTGCTCTGCTCGCGCCGAGCGACTTTCGCAAACTCGTTTGCTACAACTATAGGATTTCCGGCGTCAGCTACGAAACCGCGCAGGACATCACCGAGCTGGCGGAACGTGCCGAGTTGCAGCGGATCGCAATCGGGCAACCGGCCAGTGTGAAGTACGATCCGGTCAATCCGACCAACTCCATCCTCGTCGCCGACGATTGGTCCGGCCTACACTGAGGAATCTGCTTTTTCAGCAAGCTGCTAAGGTAGAAACACCCGCGTGCCTGAAGCACCTTTGTAAATGACCACCGACCAACAGCTCCGAAAAGAAGTGGAAAAGCTGCGCCGTCGAAGCACTGCAGCCGAACAAGGAGGCGGCGCGGAGCGACGCGAACACGAGCATCGCGCCGAAAAACTGGCCGCGCGCGATGGCCAGGCGGTCTGCACCGGCGTGTCGCTGGTCATTGTCGCGTAGATGGGGCGGCCCACTGTCTGCACCTACCTGATCTATGGTTGAGGAGAAGCCTGGGAAGCTGCCGGGGCGCCAGTGGTCACAATGTCAGGAAGTTTGCCGCTGGACTCTTGTACTTGCTGCGCGAGGTTGTTGACCACCTCGGATTGGTCGCGCGCCGTGGCCAGGTACGCGGCCCGCAGCAACTGTTCCTTGCGGTTGCGCAGCGTGTCACGGATGGTCTGCTGAACCTGCGGATCGGAAAGTTCCCGCTGGCCCTGCGCTTCTTTGGCCATCAGCTTCAAAATGCGATAGCCATCCGGAAGCCGGATGGTATCGCTGACTTCGGCGAGCCTGAGTGCCAAGACGGCTCTCCTGAGGACCGGATTGCTTTGATTGAGGGCGGACTCGGGGATGTAGCCCAGGTCGCCTCCCGAGGCCACGGTTGCCGGATCTTCGGAGTAGTCCATCGCGAGCTGATTGAAATCGGCGCCGTCGTTGAGCTGCTGTTCCAGGGCGGCAGCTTTGCGCCGCGCTTCGAGGTCCGTGGTCGCGTCGTCATTCTTCCGGTTGCGCAACTGCGGGTCTCTGCGGGGAGTGATGACGATCTGTGCGATGCGGTACTGCGTTTCTGCCACGTTGAATTGCGAGCGGTACTGGTCGTAGAAGTCGTTGACATCTTGATCGGTGATCGAGATCTTGGCCACAACCTCGCGGTTGATGAGTTTCTGCACGGAAAGCTGCCGGCGGATGTCCTGTTTGAGGTCATTCACGCTCAAGCCGCGATCCTCCAGTTGCCGTTGGAACTCCTCTTCGGTGTAGGGGCTCCTCACCTCAGTGAACTTGTCCTCCACCTCGCCATCGGTGGCCAGCAAGCTTAATCTTTCCGCTCTTTGCATCACTATGGCGTTGTTGATCAGTTCTTCGAGGATGTTCAACATCAGGATCAGGGCTTCTTCCTGCGACTGCGGCTCTCCCTGTGCGGCGGGCTGCGGTTGTCCGGGAACACCGGGCTGCAACTGTCCCTGGGCGCTAACATTATTTGCGTAGTACTTTTCAACTTCTACGCGACGGATTTCCTGGCCGTTGACAACGGCCCACACGTCCGACGCGGGCTGCGTGTCGCCCCGACATCCACCGACAAGAAGAACGGCCAGCATCGCAGTCGACGCAATGGTGAGTCTACCCATTCTCTTTCCCTTGGTGCCGATCGTGGACAATGGCAGGTTGCAGCCGCCGCTCAAGCAGCCTTCTTCACGCGGCCGGAGCGCAAGCAGTCCGTGCAAACGCGAACCTGTTTGCGCGCACCATTCACTAGGGCACGAACGCGGCGCAGATTCGGGTTCCAGCGACGGCGGCGCGTGTTGTTCGCGTGACTGATGATATTTCCGTACCGCGGACCCTTGCCGCAGATTTCACATCTCTGAGCCATATGGTTTCTCTGAACACTCCATTACGATAAGGATTCTAGCAAAGGTTCAGCGAACCCCGAAAGGAAATTCTCCCCAGGCGATCATTCCTGCATCGGCCTCGATTGTGTTGGTTAGACTTTTCTTCGGGTAGTAGCCATCAGGGGTGGGCGACCCATGCTCGCGCGGCGCGTTTTGAGAGCCGGCAGCATATCTCTAGGGATCTAACCTTACTGATCATTAGACAAGAGCGACTCTGCTGCACGCTGGATGCTAGGTTGTCGACACGACTTAGTCACTCTTGGCGCCTTCCGAGGAGGGAGCGAGCCCGCCGGACTTGTTCAGTGCGACTGGTCCTGGCAGAGGTGACAGTTGCGGCAGAAGCTACGGCTCTGTAGTATGCAACAACAATTACAAATTGTCTGAAGCGGAAGGGCGTGTAGCTCAGTTGGCAGAGCATCTGCTTTGCAAGCACTGAACTCCTCTCTATTGCGTCTATCTGCTTCTATATTGTTCAATAACTTAGGGACTCTGCTTTTCGCTCAAAGCTAATCCCAACCGACTCAGATTCGGGGGTTTTGTCACGGTTTTGTCACGGTCGTAAATCGGTCCTCGCAAGTCCCTTACACAGTTTATTCACACCTCGTCACCAGGCATTCCTCCCCACGAAATCGTTACCTACATTCATCACCTCCCTTTCGCAAGAATTGATTTTGACCTAGGCCTTTCGGCACCTGCAGTCCGACTTAGCGGGGCCGAGGATCGCCACCGGACGGGCCGAGCAGGATCCACCGTGGGACTTGCGCGGCGCGCTGCCGCCGGTCAAGGGCAAGCATTTGCCCGCCATTACCGACCCGAAGGAGGTCGGCCCCCTGCTGAGAGTGCTGGACGGCTATCGAGGAACGCTGCCGGTGCGCTGCGCACTGCGCCTGGCGCCGTTGGTTTTCGTGCGGCCCGGGGAGTTGTGCACGGCCGAATGGGCCGACATCGACTTGGAAGGGGCCGAGTGGCGCTACACGGTCACCAAGACCGACACGCCGCATATCGTGCCCTTGTCGCGCCAAGCCGTCGAGGTCCTACGCGCATTGCATCCTCTGACCGGGCAGGGCCGGTATGTCTTCCCCAATGCCCGCTATCCGAGACGGGAGCGGCCAATGAGCGCCAATACCCTGTGGGGGGGCTCTGCGAGCCCTGGACGTCCGCCCGGATCAGATGACGATGCACGGTTTCCGGGCCATGGCGAGAACCATTCTGGATGAAGTGTTGGGCTTCCGGCCCGACTTCATCGAGCATCAGTTGGCCCACGCGGTGCGAGATCCCAATGGACGGGCCTACAACCGGACGGCATTCCTGCCGGAACGAAGGAGGACCGATGCAAGAATGGGCCGACTATCTGGACCGGCTAAGGGCCGGGGAGGAGGTCGTCGTAAACGCGACGGCATCGGGTCGAAGCTGAACGACACCGACACGCCACGGTTCCGGTAGCTCTTGGCTTGGTGAGCCAGTAGTATCGAAACTTTGACGTCGGCCGTCATTCTTGTCAAACGGGTCTAATGGGATCAGGTCAGAATGCCCTGGATTGGGTAATTTAGACACTGAGGTTGGGAATTAACTACCCTGGTGTCATATGAACAAAAAACATCATCGTATTGCAGCCAACGTAAAAGCCGATATCCTACGCCGCGTCAAGGAAGAAGGCATCTCGGTGGCCCAGGCCGCCAAGGATCACGGTATTTCTGAAGGGACCATCTATGGTTGGATGGTAAAGGGAGCAACCGGTGCCCCGTCCTGGGCGGAGTTCTCCCGACTTCAGAAGCAGAACAGAGAACTCCTGGAACTCGCGGGCGAGATCACGCTCAAGCTCTCCATGACTCAAAAAAACAATTGAGCGAAGGAAGAAACAAATCAGCGCTTGCCCGAGCCCTTGGCATATCCCGCGCGAGCCTGTATTACGTCCCAAGAATGAAGGAGAAGGACTGGCGCCTCAAGGTCCGCCTGGAAGAAGAGCTGCAGATCCATCCCTCCTACGGCTCCCGGCGAATTGCTACGGCACTGGGACTCTGCCGCCAGCGGGCGCAGAGGGTCATGCATCTGTTTGGCATCAAGCCCTACCGCAGGAGAGGCAGAAAATGGAGAAAATCCAAGGTTTCCCGGACCTATCCCAACCTCCTGCTCGCGGTCATGCCCGCATATGCAAACCACATCTGGGCAGCAGACTTCACCGAGTTCGTGCAGCACGGAAAGAAGGTCTATGTGGCGACCGTGATCGATCTCTACACTCGCCGGATCCTGGGAATCCAAATTGCGGTGAGAAAGGGAGCCGCGCTCACCATTCAGGCGCTTTCCAACGCCCTGCTCCATCATCCGCGCCCGGGTCTATTCCACTCCGACAACGGGAGGGAGTATGACGCGATGGCGTTCACTGAAATCCTTGATGGATGCGGCATCGTGATTTCACGGAGCCGCCCGGGGTGCCCTTGGGAGAACGGATACCAGGAATCGTTCTACGACAAATTCAAGGTTGACCTGGGAGATCCGAACCGCTTCAAAACACTGGGGGAGCTAGTGGCGGAGATCTACCGCACCCTGTGGGACTACAACAACACGCGGATTCACTCCGCGCTCAACATGCCGCCTGTGGTATTCGCCAAACGGTATGCGTTAGTCACGTAAAAAACTCTCAGAATCAGTGTCTAAAGAAATCAGTCCTTGACAGTTCGAGTCAGGCGGCGATCGTGACTGCATCCCAAATGAGAAAAGAGCGTCCTCGTAGCTCCCGATGATGCACCTGCTCGCACCAGGTGACGGCCAACGCGGAAGAGGTTGCGGACGAGCCCATGCACGGACAAGAATCGTTGTGCCTGCCCGGGAGATTTGAACCGGCGCATTTGTCGTTCGCGTTGCCGTGCGGGCTGGTGGTAGACTTCGGCGCGATTGTTCTCGTATCGGTCCGTGCGATGGGCGACGGACGGCATGACCGCTCGGTGCGCAGCCCTGTAGCTGCTCAGCTTGTCGGTGACCAACCGCCCAGGTGTACGCTCCTGGCCCTTCAACAGCTTGCGAAAAAAGCGTGTAGCCGCCCGACAGTCGCGACGCGACTGGACGAGGATATCGATGACGTCACCATCTTGGTCGACGGCACGCCAGAGATAGCGCCGCTGTCCCTGGATGGTGACGAAGACCTCGTCCATGTGCCAGATGTCGCCCAGCCGGCCCTGTCGACGCTTGAGCCGGCGAGCGTATACTGAACCGAACGTGAGGCACCACAGCCGGATCGCTTCGTAGGACACCGTAATGCCGCGTTGGGCCAGGAGATCTTCGACATCGCGAAAGCTCACACCGGAGCGGTGATACAGCCAGACGGCGTGGCTGATAATGTCGGGTGGGAATCGATATCCATGGTAGCTCAGCGTGTCGCGTTTCATCGGCCAAGTCTGCCACGCTCCCACTGAACTTGACAGTACCGTTGGGAAAGCGCCGCCCTCGCCGCGCCGGGATTGAATCGTGCAACAGCGCCACACTGAGCCACTAAAATGTTATCATTTTAGCCAGGAGGTGCTCATTGACAAGCTACGTTTTCAAAGTCGTCGTCGAGCCAGACAAACACGAGGATGGGCGCGAAGCATACCAAGCGCACTGTCCCGATATTGAGGAAGCGGTAACGTGGGGCGATACCCGCAAGGAGGCTTTTCAGAGAATCAACGAACTCCTCCACGCACTCGTCCAGATGCGGATTGAGAAAGGGTTGCCTATTCCTGCGATTCAGGAGGTTGAATCTTCCGCAGTGGTGGTCACTGTTTGAAGCGTGGCATAACCGCCCGCCGATTCACCAAAGCCCTCCTCCAAGACGGATTCATTCTCGACCGCATCGCAGGAAGCCATCACATCTTCACCCACACCGATGGACGGGTTGTCCCTGTCGCTTTCTCGAAAGATTCCCAGACTTTCCCCATCGGGACGCTCCGCAAAATGGCGAAGCTCGCCCGTTGGGCGGAAGAGGATTTACGACGACACGATTTCATATGACCCTTCCGACGGTATTTTTAAATACTGCCACTGACGAGGCCTATTTTTTGTACCTGTCCCTGGCGAATTGCTAGTTTGCGGCCTAATTCCTGGGTTTAGCGGTTCTTGCTAAGATGCTGAGATGCGCAATCTGGTTATCCTTTTAGTCCATGTCATGGCTACTCTTACCCGGTTCTTGGGTCCGGGTGGCATTCGCTCTGTGATCGCCGAGTCCGTTCTCGCCAAGCAACAACTCCTGATCCTCAATCGTTTGCGGCAGCGGTCACCCAATCTACGCACTTCAGATCGCCTAGTCGCCGGCCTGTGTGCTCTCCTCATCCGCCCCGCCCGCCTGATCCGCTCAGTAATCGTGCTGAAGCCTTCGACTCTCTTGGGCCTCCACCGGGCTCTGGGGAATCGAAAATATCGCCTGCTCTTCTCCTCCAAGTACAGAGGTAAGCCCGGACCAAACGGACCCAACAAAGAACTCATTGAAGCCGTCGTCCAGATGAAGCAACGCAATCCCGCCTGGGGCTACCCGCGAATCGCTCAGCAGATTGCCTTGGCTTTCGACATCCCAATCGACAAAGACGTTGTTCGAGGGATTCTCGCCAGCCACTATCGGCCGAAAAAGGACTCCGGTGGTCCATCCTGGCTGACCCTCATTGGCCACCTGAAAGACAGCCTCTGGAGTATAGATCTGTTCCGGTGCGAATCGGCCACGTTGCGGACCCACTGGGTCTTGATCGTCATGGATCAATACACCCGCCGGATCATTGGGTTCGGCGTCCACGCCGGAACTGTCAATGGCGTCGCACTTTGCCGCATGTTCAACCGCGCCATTCGATGGCTACCCTGTATGCCCAACTACCTCAGCTCCGACCATGATCCCCTGTATCGGTTTGGGCAGTGGCAAGCCAATCTGCGGATCCTGGAGGTGACCGAAATCAAAATCGTTCCCTATGTTCCCCTGTTCCATCCCTTTGTGGAACGGCTGATCGGCACGATTCGACGCGAGTATTTAGATCGCGCGTTGTTCTGGACGACGGCGGATCTGGAGAACAAGCTGCTCGATTTCAGGACATATTTCAATGCGTATCGCTCGCACACTGCACTGGAAGGGAGAACTCCTGATCCAGTCACGCCTATACCACGACCAGTCGCCAGGCTCCATTCCTATGGATGGCAACGCCACTGCAGAGGCCTCTATCACACCCCAATGGCTGCCTGATTCTCCAAAGACTGGTGCTCCCTGTGGTAACCGGCGGACATCGGCAGGCGGGCACTTCCTACGAAACCATTCGCTGTTTGAGTTTGTCAACGCGGAGCGGTTGTCTGATCGGATTGTTTCGCTGCTACCGAGGGTACTCCGCCAGTGTGCACTCGCCTCACTGGGGCAGAATCGCTCAACATATCAATTCGCAATGGACAGGAGGGAGAGCGTTGGGGATGGAGTCAGATTTCTGCAACAACGCCCATGCGCATGGTTTCGAGCGACGAGCACTGCCGCCTGTGCATGGAGGCTCTCGCTCGCACGGTTACCGACGAGCGCGATCGGGCGGGCTAGAAATTGTAAATCAGTTGTAGCTCGATGTAGCTGTCGCGTCGTATCTCATATTGGAAATCCGCTTTGTCGACACTGAGGAGAGCAATCGACTCCAAGTGCAGGGACCACTGGTCGGAGATGCGCCGGTCCAATTCGACAGCCAATACACGTGTAGTGGTGTCGGCATCTCCCAGAATACTGGCGAGAATTTCTGTGCTCTGGACATCGTTGAATGCAAAGCGCGTGGCGAGGAAGATATCGTTCTGGAAGAGATTGGTCGCATAACGGCCCCGGCTGTCGTAGTTCCATTCGCCGAGCAGACTGAGATCGGCGGACGAACCCAATACGGAATGGAACGTGTATTCGCCCCCAAAAACGGAAGCAGCGTAGTTCTCTTCCCTGTCGAGAAGGTTTCGAGCTCCGGAGCGCTGAATCGCTTCGAGTTTGAACAACCAGGAGCCGACAGTCATCTGGGCGTCTAGCCCAAACTGGCGGATCTGCTCGTAGTAGGGCACAAAGGCCAGCTCGCCGCTACGGTCCCTGCCCAGTAGCAGAGAAGGATCCCGGCTGGTCCCGTCGAATACGCTCATACCGATATCGAAGGGTCCAAGACTGTGGCTGTAGCGGGCGGCGAGATCCGGATGCCACTGCTTAGCCCCGCTCTCATAGGAGGCATTCTCCGTGTCCACGACGAGCGGAAAGCGCAGGCGACCCGGGCGACCCGGAAAGGTGCGCGCACGGTGGTAGGGCATCCCGAATATTTCCACCGCGCCCCAATCTCCAGACCAAGTGAGATGGGCCATGGGTTGGCCCAGCTTAATCTCTTTGTAGGGGTGTTCTACGAGGTCGATCTGGTTGATGATATCGATCAGGTGGCGTGATTCGGCAACTCCCCAGAATACCCGGTCAACCCCCAGGCGCAGCTCCCATTCATCATCACCGATTTCGCCGAACAGCAGAAGATAGGCTTCCCGCAGATCGGCATGGGTGCGCCCCGGGTCCGCGCTGTCGTAGCGAAAGAACGGCGCCAGAGTGAAGCTTCTACCTGCGTCGTCTTCGAGGTAGAGATTCGGTGCCGCAACAAAACCGCCTGCATGCGAGCGCTGGCCGGCATGAGCGCCGGAGGAGGGATATCCTCGGCCTTCGGCACTCAATTGCCCTGAAAAGTCGCGACGGACAATCTCGGCGTGTGCTCCGAGGGCAAAGATCGCGGCCAAGATCCAGACAGCGCCATTCCCCGCACGGTGCAGAGCAAAACGTGGCAACATCAACGCACTCGCCTCAGCCCGGTCTGGGTGAAGTCACGGTCGCTGATGTTGGTTCGGAACTGAAAATCCGTCCAACTCAGCACGGTGCTCTTCCCCGTGAGATGATTCACCATCGTCATCTCCCCACCGTACCAGTAACGGTCCAGATGCTGTTCGTAGCTGCTCAAGGTGAGAGTCTTCAGATGCGCGTCCTTGCGGTCGTAGTACTGCACTTTCCATACGCGAAGCTCGTCCCGGTCTTGCCAGACCAGTTGGCGGCTGTAGCCCGAGGATTTCTTATCGACCGGGACGCGTTCGGAGACCGTGCACGTCAAGTCGCCGCAAGGCTCGTCACGCAGGTACCGGTAGGTGAACCTCTCCACCTCCGGGGCACTCATGTCCTCATAGGCGAATTCGCTGCCCATGAAGGATCCGGAACGGTTCGACGAGCTGATCCGCTTGACCCGCTTCAGAGCAGGCAAATAGAGCCATTGCTCGTCCGCGTCTTCCTTATGAGCGTGGATGAGCAGCGCGGTTCCCTCGACGTCGCGCGGTTGATCGAAGACGAACATGCTCTTGTCCCCGTCTCCGGCGACCTCGAGCACCTTAACACGGAGCTGGCGCCGACTCTCCTGCCCCTGCCGGTTGCGCAGCACCATGACTTGGCTAGCCGTGAAATTGCCAAAACCCTCGCCGCGCTCGCGAGCCTCGAGCGCGATCTTCAGCCCAGTTTCCTCGGCAGCAGGGCTTTGTGCACGCGCCAGTGGCTGCACAGCGAGACAAGCCCCGAGGGCCAGGTAAGGCACAAAAAACAACAGCGTCGAGCGGGTGGGACAAGCGTACATCATGGGTTCCTCCGATCAATGGCCATCAACAGAGCCGGGAGAAGTAAGAAATCGGCGAGGAGCGCGAAGCCGAGCATGATCGCGACCAGCAGGCCGAGCGCCCAGCTGAGCTCGAACCCCGACGAAGCGAACACCAGGAAGCTCGCCGACAAAACTGCCGTCGTGGTCCATAACGCTTGCCCTACGGTGCGAAAGGTGGAGCGCACGGCCTCGGTTGCCGGCAGTCCCTCGCCGCGCGCTTTCAGATACTTGCTCATAAAATGAATCGTATCGTCCACGATAATTCCGAAGGCGACGACGCAGACCACCGAAGCGGCAATGCCCACATGGCCGATTAGATAGCCCCACAGACCGAAGCCCATGGCTGCGGGAATGAAGTTGGGCAAAAGACTGATGAGGCCAAGGCGAACGCTCTTGAAAACCAAGACCAGGATGAACGAAATGAGGGCCATGGCGATGATCGTGCCTCGCAGCATGCTGTTGATGTTTCGTTGGGAAAGGTGCGCGAAGATCATACTGATGCCCGATGCCGCGCTCGCAAGCTGGGGAGCATTGGCGTTCAGCCAAGCCTGCGCACGCGCATCAAGCTCGCGCTGTTCCCCAGCCGACGAATCGCCGACCACAACGGTCATGCGCGTAGCGGATTTGGCGACGTCAATGCGGTTATTGAGGTCACTGCCGAATGGCAGCGAAAGCTCGTAAAGCAACAGATATTGCCCCGCGAGCGCCGAATCGGCAGGCAATCGATAGAAAGCCTCCTCGTCCCCGTGCATGTTCTTGTTCAGGCGTTTCATGATGTCGGGAAAGGCCTGCACATGGGTCACTTCGGGCTGCTCCCGGTACCATTCGGCGAAAGCATCGGCTGCGCGCAGATACTCGGGGTCGGTGATGCCGCCTTCGCGTTCCGCGTTCAGCGAGTATTCCAGCGTATTCAGGCCGGTCAGATTTTCGATGACGAAGTCCGTGGCGCGCCGGAACTCGTAACGCTCATCGAAATACCGCGTCCAGTTGTCGCTCAACTCATTGCGGGGAATGCCGGTGATCAGAGCAACTGCCAGAAGGGCGACGAACCAGAGCAGAAACGTGCGGCGCGCGACGACGAAGGCGCCGAAGCGGTCGAAGGAGACGGGCCGTTCAGCGCCGACAACAGGCGCACGCAATGGCAGGATCGAAAGCATCGCCGGCAGGAGAGTCATGGAATAGACGAAGGCGCATAACACGCCAAACGCCACGAGATTGCCCAGGACATGAAAAGGCGGCGAATCCGAGGCATTCAGGCTGAAAAACCCGATCGCAGTCGTGCCCGCGGCGAGAAATACCGGATAGGCATTGATGCGAAGCGATTCCGCAATTGCCTCATTCTTGCCCAAGCCACGGCGCATACCTATCAGAGTGCTCGTGACGATGTGAACCGAATGCGCCACGGCAATCGCCATGACGATAATCGGTACGCCGGCATTGGTAGGGCTGAACACCGTTCCGATCCAGCCCGCGAACCCCATGGTGGTAGCGATAATAAACACCACCACGGCAACGATGGACACGGTGCCAAGCACCGATCGCAGGAGCAGGGCCGTGCTGACAACGATGATGAAAAACACGATCGGTATGAGGGTCCGAAGATCGTCTTGCGTGGCGTCGGCGAAGGCGCGGTTCATGACAACATCGCCGGTCAGGTAATAGGCGATGTCTGGGTGGCTCGTGCGGGCCTGATCCAGCAGGGCGTTGAGATAATCGGTAATCTCGACTACCGCGAGGTCTGGATTTTCGGGCAGGACGAAGTTGATCGCCAGCCCGCCCACGCGGCCGTCATGGGAGACCAGACGCCCGGCAATGTCGATTGCGTTCAGCGCGATCGTCTCGACTCGCGCCAAGTCGGCATCGCTCAGCGAGCCCGCGTCCTCGACGAGCGACCCGACCACCAAATCGTCCTCCCCGAGCGCCTCGCTATGGGTATAGTTGGTGAGGGAGTCGACCCGGCTGGAATGAGGCGTGCGCCACGCGGCTTCGGTCAACTCCTCAACCACGCCAAGCGCCTCGCGGGTGAACACCGATCCTTCTCGCGGCGCGATGGCGATCAGTGCTGTATTGGATACGGCGTAGGTGTTCTCCAGGGCTTCGAAAGCGGCCAGTTGCGGATTGTTTTCGCCGAACAGAATGCGGTAATCGTTCGTAACGGCGATGAAGCGGGCGCCCGCCGTCATGACCAGCATGAGCAGCACAGCAAGCACAACGACCAGCCACCGACGGATCAGAATGGTGTCAACGTAGCGATCCAATAGCACAGGCGTCATTGTCTGGACCATCCCAGGCTGGGAGCGGCAACTGAATCGACGACTCGATTGTGCAGCGCTATCTACACTGCCAACCGCAGATGACTTCGTTCCATCAACTGACCGAATCTCTGCTTCCTGTTACCAGACGGAGGCGGTTGCCGTACGGAGTTGGTTGCACCACCAGCACAAGCATCTTCACCATTTGATTGATCTTGATGTGTAGACGTGGTTGGGCATCCTGTAACTTAGCCCCTCTTCGTCGTACACCGAGATTTGGAGAAGCTGAGTAAAATTTTCCGCTCTAACCAGCTGTTTCTTCTTCAGAAATCGCTGTAGGCGTTGTTTCATCCGGTAACTGAACAGTGTTAACAGTCCATGTAGGGCAGTGGTCTTTGGGAACCCGAACTGGTCAGCGAGTTTGTTTCCTATAAGCGCTCGTGACAGGCGGTAGGCCAAAGCTACCACATTGTCTCTTTCAGTCGGATCTGTCACATCCGCAACTGCCGGAATGGCCTGGATCAACATATTCGCCACGGCTATCGATTCGGCATCCGGCGGGGGCTCGCACATATAGCTGATCTTGTAAATTTTTTCCGCATCCGCGCCGTTGGTATAGAGGATGGTTTCAGGTATCCCCATGAGATGGCCGGCGTAGCGCCAAACGGCAAGAACACTCTCTTTTTCTTCCTTGCTGAACTTCGCACCCACCAACAAGGAGTATTCCAGAAGGCGCTTGGAAAAGACGGAAATGGCAAAACCCAGGTGCGCCGCGCTTACCGGCGCGCCCCAAGTTTCGTGATTCCAATCGTCGGACTTCGCCAGCAGACCCCTTATTCGACTATGAACGAAGCGAATGCGCATGGATAGCTTCCATCCATCTCCCTTTCTTTGCAGACCGCCGGGGAAAAATATTTCCATCATGTGGCGGTTATTCTGCTGGAGGCGTCTTTTGGTGGACGCCACTCGCCCTGTAATGTTGAAAGACTTGGCGATAAGTGTCGAAAAGCCTTCCACCAGTACCCCCGTAACGAATGCGACAAGCATGAGGTCTACGTTTGCGTGGAAGGCGCGAACCCCTGGACGAAAGATTTCGTGCATGAGCCAGGGAGGCTCCTCAAAATTCTTGAAGAAGTCGCGCAGGGCTTGCGGCGCCTTGTGCAGAATCTCATCCCGCTGCTCTATTCCAGCCTCGATGAACCGGTGTAGGTCTTGAGGAGGGATGGAGGAGAGGTCCTCCATAATCGGGTCCAATTCAGGATCGCCAATGGTAGTGTGCTTGAGATAGTTGTCGGCAGCTGCCTGATCATAGAGGCGGGTTTTCTCGTAACCCGCAATGTACGCTGAAGGCACCCGTTCCATTTTTCCCCCTAGCCTTACAAGTTACATGCTATCCTATTCATAATGCAGCGCCTGCGGCAGGGAATACAAGCAATTTTTTTCCTCAGGCAACCGGCTCCAACCAGGGTAGCCCGGAAGATCTTTCCTGGCTGGCAATCACGCCACGCGATAGACAAGTTCAGCAACATGCCTTGGGTGGAGGATTCGCTTTCGTGGTCTACTAACTAGCGGTGAGAAAAGGAGATCCGGAGGAAGCATGGTGCGGTCGCCATCGAGTGGCCTCCGTCGTTTGGACAGTTGCGACGCACCGCCGTGACGGTGTTCACGTTGCCGGAGCGGCCTGCTACAGTCACCTGTCATGCTGGCACGCGTGTCGGTCGCCGTCGCTACACGAACCGCACTAGCCTTACATCCAGCACCCGGGTCGGACCGCCGGCGACTTTCCATTGGACCAGGATCGGGCTCTGGTAGGTACCCCAGCCGATCTCACCGATCCCTTCGCCCTGGCGGTCCAGAACCGGCAGGCTGATCTCCCGCTTCATCCGCAGAAAATGGGCCACCGGAATCGCCAGCGCCCGGTTGACGAGCAACTCCACCACTGAACGCCGGACGCCTACCCGATCCACGATCTCGTTGAAGAGCTGCACGGCGTCATACTGCGCGTAGTTGAGGGCCTTGGCCGGAATGGCCCGGGGGGCCTGAATTGCCTCCTTGCCTATCCGCGCCATGAAGCGAAAGGGGTTTTTCAGCACTTCCCGAAGGTCGTGGGTCATGAGCAGGGTTTCGTACTCGTTGACGGTCAGACCCGCATGGCGCTCGTTCGGGTGGAGGGATACGTCGAAACGGCCGAACGACACTTGGTGTTCCCGCGCCAGCGCCCGTAGCTGACTGATAAAGCCGAGACGTGGATCACGCAGGTTCTGGGCGTCGATGGAGTGCGGCGATGACGCCACCTGTACCTGCATCCGGGCGACATCCTCCTCGCCGTTGTATGCGATCACCCTCGTGCGCCGGCTCCGGGCGCCGCCCGCGTGGACCCCGTCCAGCTCCACGAACCACACCGGCTCGTCCCCCTCCAGCTCGTACGAAGCGCAGTTCCGCAGTCCGCCCCCCATGAACGTGAGGTGGGAGTCGGCGTTGCGCGGTTCGACGGCGCGCTGTTGGTCGGAAAGCTCGGTCCGCAGGTTGAGCTTGTCATGGACGTAGCCGGCCTCGGGAGGAAAGAGCTTCTGGAATACCTTAAGGTAATCCTGGATGTTGGCGCTGTCGTGTTCAAGCAGTTCGACGAGGCGCTGCTCTAGATAGCCGGCCGTAGTGTGGTCCGAGAGGTAGAACTCTTTGGAATATCGGGCGAAGTCCGACCCGAACTCTTCTCTCAACCTGCCCCTCACATCGAACAGGCCGACGCGGGAAGCGGGCGTGATGCGCACTGTGGCGCGGAAAGGCACCCTTCCAGCTTCGGTGTGCCGGTTTACCAAGATCATTGGCGGCTTTCAGTATCCGGTCCCGGGGGCAGTCGGCTGCCACCCGTCGCTGCATGTCGTCCCCATACCTACCCCTGCACAGAGTAGTTTAAAACACTGGATCGCTCGCTTCGATAGATTTTTTTCGCCCTCGTGCTCGACTTGCTTTTTCATGTCCTCAGCGATCTCGCTGCACGTCCGTACAACTCCAGTTCCTGTTGTTTGTCAGTCATGGTCGATTCCCTTCGGCCTATATGAACCCCAGTGCATTTTAACCACCGTGGTGATTTTCGCTGATTTCAGCGACTGAATGGGAGCCTCACCGCCTGCTTTGAGAGAATTCACCCGGTCCACCAGGAGCGAACCAGCGCAACCAGGACGTCCCAAAACCAGCCTGCGGCTGCACTACAGACCGAACCGAAAAACCTCCGATCAACGCGATCATCAGGGTCCAGCGCCACCAGTTCTTCCAATCAGCGACAATCCGCTCGTGCCCTTCGCCCTTCCGGTCCTTCCAGCCGAGCTCAAGGCCCGCCGACGCCCGATCCCGCCAAGCCTCCAGCCGGTAGATATTCACCCCGATCTCTCGCGACAGCGCCTCCAGCGACTCACCCCTGACGCTGTCAGAGAAAAAGCCTGTTCGGTTGGACTCCAATGGGTGTATATTTTCAATCGCCGGAAGGCCAAAAAGGAAATTCCGGTTAAACACCTTATGAAGGTACTTCAATAATGTCGTCGACCACGGACACACAGAACAGCGACCAGACTGAACGTGCGGCAACCGAGGCATCGGATGCCAGAAAGTGCATCTGTGTCTACCTGGGGCACCACATCGGACGCGAGGAGCGATATGTCGAACAGGCCGAGACCGTGGGCCGCCTAATGGCGACGGAGGGGATCGGGCTGGTGTACGGCGGCGCTAACGTCGGGCTGATGTGCACCATGGCCGATGCGGTCCTTGCGCACGGCGGCAGCGTCACCGGCGTCATCCCGCGACATCTGGCGTACCAGGACGTTACCCACCCGGGGCTGAGCCATCTGCATCTTGTCGACACACATGCACGAACGTAAGCACAAGATGCAGTCGTTGGCGCAGGCCTATCTCACCCTGCCCGGCGGCTTCGGCACGCTCGAGGAGATCTTCGAAGCGCTCACATGGGCGCAAATCGAGTTACATGAGAAACCGATCGTCTTTCTGAACATCGACGGCTACTACGACTACCTGTTCAAGTTCCTGGACTTAGCGGTTACAAAGGGCCTGCTGGAGGGAAAAACCGCGCGCTGGCCCGCCAAGCGCCGAGTCGGCGCTGCAGATGATCAAGACGGCCTCGGTCGAAGACGAGGAAGCCATGCTCCGGACGATACAACCCTACCAGCAGTCGAAGCCCTGACGGTGCGCCGAATCCGCTACGCCGTTGATCGTGACGTCTGGCGGTCGCGCGTCAGGCGACGACGTCCAGAGCCGATTTCTGCGAGTCCCGGATCGGGATGATCTGATCGAAGCCGCTGATCCGGAAGACCTCCTCGATATGGTTCTGCATAGCGCAGAGAGCGATCTTCCCATTGCTCGCGCGCAGTGCTTTGGTGGCGATCAGGAGCACCCGCATACCGGAACTACTGATGAAGTTGAGACGGCTGAAATCGACAACCAGACACTGCTCGCCTTCACTGACGTATTTCATGACGATCGATTCAAACGAGTGGGCGTTCCCACTGTCCAACCGTCCAATGGGGAGTAGCACCAGCGCGTTATCGTGTCGTTCCTCCACAACTTCGATATCCATTGATTGATGTGCCTCGCGTCGACCGGCCGCGTCACCCGCCCACCGGCGTCAGATCGTGTTCCAGCGTCACCCGGTTCTTGCCGTCTACGAACTCGTAGCTCACGCGGTCGGCGGACGTCTTGACCAGATGCAACCCCAGGCCGCCCACAGCCCGCTCCTCGATCCCTGACGACACATCGGGGTTCGAGTCGACCGTTGGATCGAACTTCGTCCCGTTGTCCACCATCGTCAGGACCAGTGTCGTGTCGGTGACCCGCACGGTGACCTCGATTTTCGGATACGCGATCCTTTCGAAGCCGTAGGTCACGGCGTTGGTGATCAGTTCGTCGAGCGCCAAGTTGACCATGTAGATCTTCAGCTCCGGCAACTGATTGGCGTCGCCGAACTCCTCCACCATCCGGGACAGACTGCGCACCGCCGACAATCGGGGCGACAGCGTAACGTGCAAGTCTTCAAACATCATCGGAGCGACCCTCACGTTGAACACTTACATTATACCTAGTAAGGCCATGGAAAGAAACAGTGCTCGGGCGACGACGCGACTGGATTCAGTGCCGGCGCAGTACCAAACAGGTCATGTCATCGGCGGCCGCGGCCCCGGCTGAGAAGTCGGCGATTCTGCGCCAGATGTGGTCCACAATCTGCTCCGGCGAGCGCCCGGCCGCTCCGTCGAGTGTTGCATCGAGCCGGTCCTTGCCGAACAACTCGCCGCCGAGGTTCACCGCGTCGGTCAGACCGTCCGTATAGAGAAAGAGCGTCTCCCCCGTGTGCAACTCCTCGCGGCGCATGTTGTATTCGAAGTCGTCGATCACGCCCATCGCCAACCCGCCGGTCATTGGGGGCACGCGCCGGGAGCCGTCGGTCTGTATGACCACCGCCGGCTCATGGCCAGCGCAGATATACTCTACGATTCCTTTATCGAGATCGACCGTGGCAAGCACGCAGGTGAAGAACAGCCCCATCGGGTTCTCGTGGCACAGCCGGCGGTTGACTTCGGTGGCGATGGCGGCGATCCCGCTCATCCCGGAGGCCACCGAGGTGATCGCGCCTTGCGACGCCGCCATGAACAGGGCCGCCGGCACCCCCTTGCCGGAAACGTCGCCGACGGTGACGAAGAGCGTACCGGCGGTCAGCTCCCGCATGTCGACAAAATCGCCACCCACCTGCTGCGCCGGCGTCATCCGCGCATAGGCCTCGAAGTCGCCGAACTTCACGTTCCCTTCACGCACCAGCGCGGCCTGGACCACCTTCGCCATCTCCAGGTCCTGCTCGATCGCTTCATGGGCGAGCTGTAGTCGCTGGTTGGTCGTCTGGAGCTCCAGGGTTCGCTTCGAGACCAGCATCTCGAGTTGTTCTTCGCGGGTGAAGACCTGCACCGTCATGTCGGAAAAGATCCGCGCTAGGCTACCGATCTCGTCGGTGCGCCGGATCACCGCCTCCATCGCACCGGTGTCCGGCTGCCTGCCCGCCTCCACCTGCTGTGCGGCGGAGGCGATAACCTCAATCGGATACGTCAGCCACCGCGTGCCTCGGAGCGCGGCGCCGGCGGCAAGGACGAGCAGCGCAAACGCAATCAGCGTCGTGTTCCGCGCTTCGGTAAGCACGGTGCTTGCAATGTCGTCCAGGCTGACGGCGATGGACAGGCCACCGATCGTGATCCCGCCAGTGTTGATGATCGGCGAGGCCACCCAGATGCCGCGGTCGGCGGGTGACAGGAGGCTCAGGCTGGCCGTACTGACGACGCGCCCCTGGTCCATCGCCTGCCCCACGACGCCCTCGGCGCGGTTCGCGAAGATGCCTGCAGCGTCCGCTGCGCCGACGCTTGCCTGCCCCGCGCGCGGCGCCGACGCCGCCAGGTCGCGATCGAGATTGACGACCCAGAGCGCCTCGATATTCCGCGAGCGGACCAGCACGTCTGCCTCGCTCTGGTACACGGAATAAAGCAGGTTGCCCGAACTACCTTCAATCGGAATGCCGACCTGCACGACTCGTGGCGAGTCGGCGCTCGCGACCGTGACGTACTTGAAGACGGCGCCGTCCGGTACGCGCGGCGCCGTCGGATGATCCACGACCCGCGCCGATCTGTCCCAGAGCGGCGCCAGATCGCCGGCGTGCACCAAGCCGGCGGCGAGGGGCGTCGGCAGAGTGCTGTAGATCAGGGCCCCGCCCGGGTCTACGATACGAATCTCGCCGATGACAGTGGAGCCAACGATGCGCTGGAGCCGGCCGTCGATCTCCTCCGCCGCCCACCCGGCCTCCTCGGCGGCCGCGACGAAATAGTCCACGAGCGTCGCCTGTACCGCCATGTGCTGGCCGAGAATTCCCTCGATGACGGCGGAGACATCGGCCCGTTGCGTCGCGTAGACGTTGGTCAGAATCTCCTGCTCGCCGAAGGCGATCGCGTTACCGACCTGCACGATCCGGGGCTTGTCGACACCGCCGACGCCGACGTACTTGTAGACCTGCTGATCGATCTCCCGCACCTGCGCTGGCTGCGTGATGACGTCATTGCCGTTGCGTGGCGCCGCGAGCAGGACGTAGAACTTCGACGCCTGCGGCTGCACCGTGGGATCGGGATCGAACCGAAACGGCACCGGCGCACCGGTGGCATCCCGGACGTTGGTGAGATAGGCGAACGCCTGCTCGTCGGTGATCCAGAACTCGTCGAGCACCGTAGTCGCCGTGACGGCCTCGAGCGTCTCGATGATGCGCGCAGGGCGCTGCCCGGCCGCCTCGGCCGCCGCGACGAGATGTGCGGCGATGCGTGCCTGCGCCGCCATCTGGCCATCGAGCGTCGCGTCGAGCGTGCGCGCGACGTTGGCCAGCGAGATTTCGCCCATTTCGGCAAAGCTCGTCGACAGGATCTCCGCCAAGTGCACCGCGGCCGCTTCCGCCTCGTCGCGCAGGGCAATCGCGGAGTTGTAGAGCAGCGTGGCGGAGGTCGCCGTGATCGTGACGGCCAGGAGCACCGCGAGCGCGAGGAACACCCGGACCGCGAGGCGTACCCGCCTCTTCGCCCCGATGCCGGCGGACGGAATGGCCAGCGTATTGGTCGTGACACTGCTCATCTCGGGATCTCTGCGTGGCCGCGGGACATCAGAGCCGCCACATCACCCACAACTGCACGATGTTGTCGTCGTTGGCCACCCCATACTTGTTCCGCCAGTACTGATACTCGATGCCGAGAAAGAGATGGTTGGCGGCGCCAGTCGCCGCCTTGCCGACATCCCACCCGAGCTGCGGCTGCGCCAGGATCCAGCCCTTCACGGCGTCACCCAACTCGTTGGTCGTGGCGCCGATGTACTCGGCATGGCCGGTGAACCAGAACGACTGGCTGCCGATGTCGAAGGCGGCGCCCCAATTGATGTCGAACACAAAGCTGTCGCTCGTCCGGGGCGCCCCGCCGCGTGCGTCGCCGCTGCTGGCATCGATGAAAGCGGTCAGGTCGGTGTTCAGAAACACGAAGCCGGGTACGTCCCAGGAGAGCCGCACGCCGGGCAGATACTTCAGGACGTTGGCATCGCCGTCGACGTTGATGCCGCCAGTGAAGGCAACGTCCCTGACCGGTCCACCGCCGATCACCCGGTTCGACAGCTTCCCGAGGCTCAGCGTCGGATACCACTTGCCGTAGAAGTTCTTGTCGTTGAAGCCGTCGGTGCCGCCGTCCTCGAGGAAGTCGACGAAGACGAAGCTGTCGCCGAGCGCCCAGCTCGACGCCTGCTGCACGGTGACGATGGACGTGTACGCCTGCTCTCCCGAGAACGGATTGATGAGCTTGCCGTACTGATAGTGGAACTCGGTCTGGGCGACCGTCGCGATCGGCGCCGCCAGAATCAGCGTCGCGGCTGCCGCCCATCGACGGAACGAGCGGATGTACGCCATGTTCATGTAGACCGGAATTTCCTTTTTGGCCTTCCGGCGATTGAAAATATACACCCATCTGTGTCCCACCGAGTACAATGTTTTCTCCGAGAGGGCCATCGGCTCCGAGCGTCCCTTTCTGGGTCCCCTAAAATCGTCCAATCAGCATCCAAACCCAGCTTTTTCAGACAACTCTCCATACCTGGGGGATAGCGGCATCGTTTTCTTGTGTGCCGTAGCCCAGGCTATCCCGACGGGAGTGCCAATCCATCAATCCGCCCCAGCATGCTGGCAAACAGCCGTCGGGTCAAATGGCCCTCGGCCAGCAGGAGCCAGTAGTACCGTGCGTGTTTTACGAGCCGTCCTCCGGTTTTCACCAGCCGCTGCTGGAGGCTCGTCAAGGACCACTTCTCGATTCTCTGTGGCAGCACTAGCCGTCGCCATAGGTTGCCCAGGTTGCAGGCGATGATCGTCAGCCAAAGCCGTACCTCGTTAGATCGGAACTTGTGGCAACTGAGCCGCGTCATCTTCACCGCCTGCTTGCCTTCCTTGATCCACTGTTCTGCGGTGCCGCGCTTGTTATAGAACCGCACCACCGCCCGATTCGGCAGCGTCAGATTCGTTACAATGAACCCCACTCGCGGGAACAACTCCCCGGAATGATGCTCTACTTTCGCCACCACCCTTCGAGCCGTCTTCCAACCGGCTGCCTGGTACAAGAACCCCTTGTACTCGACCAGCGGTTTCTTGGTGGGCCTTCCCACGGGGCGTTTCAGTAGCTCTTCGATGTCTCGCTGCAGAATATCGTTGGCCGGGATGCGAATTGCGTACTTCACACCCCGTTCCTCCAACGCCTCGTACACCTCCGGCTTGGCAAAGGCCGCGTCCGCCCGAAACGCAATCTCTTTTCCCATTCTTTGCTGGCGCTCAATCTCGGGCAACAGGAGTTTCTCCCAACCCTCGGCACTGTGCACGTTGCCCGGACGGAGCTGGGCCGCCAGACAATCCCCCTCGCGGTTGAACAGCAACAGCGGGTGAAAGCAAGTGGACTCGAAGTGTCCGTTGTAGGCGCTCTGTTCCTGCTCCCCGTAGACCGGAATCTCGGTTGAGTCCATATCCAGCACCGCTCGGTAGTGCCACTGGAAGGCTTCGACCTTTCCGATCAGTTCCCGGTTGATCCGGGCCAACCCGACGAAGTTCTCCACCTTCGCCAGCATCTCCGTCTCGAAAGTTTGCAACCTGGAGGTCAGCGCCGCGCCTCGTTCCCAAGTCTTCTCTGAACCAATCAGCCGAAAGGTCGGGTCTCGTGAGAGCTGCTTGGCATCATTCACATCCTCGTACCCAGCCAGGCGACTGTATACCGACTGCCGCAGCAAGTCCGCGAAAGAAAACCGAGCATTGTTTGCCCGCGAATCGGTCAGGTGCTCGTCAATGAGTGCGCTGAATCCCAGACGCTCATCCAACTCCCGGACCAGAATCAGTCCACCATTGGAAGTCACCCGTGATCCCTGAAACCCGACTCGCAGAAATCGGTTGAACGACAGCTGAAATCCCTGTTTTCCGCTCTCACCCATTGGGTTTACGCCTCCGAACGCTCCGATTGATGCTGAAACCAGTATCAATATTGACGTTGGAGGTTAGCTGAAGGTTGCCGTTGCGTTTTCAAAAAGGAAATCCGGGAGTACGTCTGCACCGTGATCTGAGCATCCTGGCAGGCTTGCAGCGTGGTCTTCCCGTTGGCAGTCTCCACTTCGATCTGCCGTAGGACCGTTACGATCTGTTCCGGTTTGTTCTTTTGGATTGACATGACTTGCTTCCCTCCTAAATGAGATTCTCTCTCACTTCAGGTGGTACAAAAAGAGCCGGTCAGGTCACGCATAGCGCTTGGGAGATAGTCTGTGATGCCGAAAGGCGTTGAGCACCTATCCAAGGTCGGGATAACCTCGCGCAGTTTCCCGGGGAGATAGTCTGTGATGCCGAAAGGCGTTGAGCACCAAGAGGAAAGGACAGGCTCCTGTCCATTGCGAATTGATATGTTGAGCGATTCTGCCCCAGTGAGGCGAGTGCACACTGGCGGAGTACCCTCGGTAGCAGCGAAACAATCAGATCAGACAACCGCTCCGCGTTGACAAACTCAAACAGCGAATGGTTTCGTAGGAAGTGCCCGCCTGCCGATGTCCGCCGGTTACCACAGGGAGCACCAGTCTTTGGAGAATCAGGCAGCCATTGGGGTGTGATAGAGGCCTCTGCAGTGGCGTTGCCATCCATAGGAATGGAGCCTGGCGACTGGTCGTGGTATAGGCGTGACTGGATCAGGAGTTCTCCCTTCCAGTGCAGTGTGCGAGCGATACGCATTGAAATGTGTCCTGAAATCGAGCAGCTTGTTCTCCAGGTCCGCCGTGGTCGAGAACAACGTGCGATCCAAATACTCGCGTCGAATCGTGCCGATCAGCCGTTCCACAAAGTGTACGCGCCGGAGAGAAACTAGGCCAGGAACGCCGCGAGAGCGGCGGACCCTGGCGGAGCAAAAACAGACCGCCGGAAATCTGTCTCAGGAAACGGTCCCAGGAGGAGCGTTTCGTGGGATACCGGAGGGATGTACACAGTGGAGCTATATGCACGCGTTCGGCGAGAGGTTGATGTTGAGGGGAAGAGCGAACGGCAGGTAGCCCGGGAGTATGGGCTGGCGCGGGAAACCGTTCGGAAGATGTTGCGGTATTCGGCGCCGCCGGGCTACCGGCGGCAGCAGCCGGCCAAGCGGCCGAAGCTGGATCCGTGGGTGGGAGTGATTGAGGCGATCTTGGAGGAAGATCGGAGACGGCCCCGGAAACAGCGCCACACAGCAAAAAGAATCCATCAACGATTGCGAGAGGAGCAGGGCTTTGGTGGTGGGTACACCATCGTGAAGGATTACGTGCGTCTGCGGAGGCTGAGCCAAAGGGAGATGTTCGTACCGCTGGTGCACCCTGCGGGAGACGCCCAGGCAGACTTCGGGGAAGCGTTGGTGGTGATCGGCGGAGAGGAGCAGAAGGCACACTATCTGGTGATCGATCTGCCGCAGTCGGACGACTGTTTCGTGATGGCATTCCCGGCCGAAACGACGGAAGCGTTTCTGGAGGGGCACAATCAGGCGTTTGCATACTTCGGCGGAGTGCCGCGGACCATTCTGTACGACAACACGAAGCTGGCGGTGGTGCGGATCCTGGGAGACGGGACGCGGAAGAAGACGCAGGCGTTTTCTGAGTTGCAGAGCCACTACCTGTTCCAGGAGCGGTTTGGGAGGCCCAGCAAGGGAAACGACAAGGGGAAGGTGGAGGGACTGGTCGGATATGCACGACGGAACTTCCTGGTGCCGGTGCCGCGGTGCGCGAGCTGGGAAGAGCTGAACACACACTTGCGGGAACAGTGCCGGAAGAGGCGCCAGCAGCGGTTGCGAGGGCACGAGCAGACCATCGGAGAGCGGTTCGAGAAGGACCGGACAGCGCTGTTGCCGCTGCCAGCGACGCCGTACGAAGCCTGCGACAAACGAACAGGGCGAGTGAGTTCTCTCTCTCTGGTGCGGTATCGCGGCAACGATTATTCGGCACCGGTGTGCTGGGGGCACCGCGAGGTTCTGGTCAAAGGCTACGTCCACGAGGTGGTGATCTCGTGCGGCGCGGAAGTGATTGCGCGGCACTCCAGAAGCTATGAGCGGGAGGACATGATTTTCGACCCGCTGCACTATCTGGCGCTGCTGGAGCAGAAGACGAATGCGCTCGATCAGGCGGCGCCGCTGGTGGGCTGGGAGTTGCCGGAAGAGTTCACCGAACTGCGCCGACTGCTGGAAGCACGGCTGTCGAAACGAGGTAAACGGGAGTACGTGCAGGTGCTGCGGCTGCTGGAGACCTTCTCGATGGCGGAGGTCACCAAAGCGGTGGAAGATGCACTGCGGCTGAGAGCGATCTCCTTCGATGCGGTGAAACATCTTTTACTGTGCCGGATCGAGCAACGGCCGCCGCGGCTGGATCTGCAGAACTATCCGTACCTGCCGATGGCACAGGTGGCCACCACGGCGGCCGCCGACTACCTGGCGCTACTGACTCCCGTGCAGGAAGGAGTCCTCTGATGGAGACTCCTCAAGTTTTGCTGGAGCATCACCTGAAGGCGCTAAGACTGCCGACCTTCCTGCGCGAGTACGACAAGGTGGCGCAGCAGTGCGCCGCCGAAGGGGTGGACTATCCCCGCTACTTGCTGCGGTTGTCGGAGCAAGAACTGCTGGACCGGGAGCGGCGGGCGACGGAGCGGCGCATTCAGCAGGCGCGGTTCCGGGTCGTGAAGAGCCTGGACAGTTTCGACTTTCTGGCGATTCCGTCGCTGAACAAAACGCTGGTTCTGGAGCTGGCCCGCAGTGAGTTCATCGACCGCAAGGAGAACGTGCTGGCCTTGGGAAACTCGGGCACAGGCAAGACGCACATCGCCCTGGCGCTGGGACTGGCGGCCTGTCAGAAGGGCTACCGGGTGCGGTTCACCACCGCGGCGGCGCTGGTGCATGAACTGATGGAGGCCAAGGACGAGAAACGGCTGCTGCGCTTACAGAAACTGCTGGCCAGTTACGAACTGCTGATCATCGATGAACTGGGGTTTGTCCCGCTGTCGAAAACGGGGGCCGAGATGCTGTTCGAGATCTTCAATCTCCGTTACGAGCGCGGCGCCACCCTAGTCACCAGCAACCTGCCCTTCCACGAATGGACCGAGGTGCTGGGCTCGGAGCGCCTCACCGGTGCCCTGTTGGACCGGCTCACCCATCACGTCCACATCCTGGAGATGAACGGGGAAAGCTACCGGCTGAAAGAGAGCAAACGAAAGCGGTCAGCGAAGCCTGCCAGCCGATAACGATTCCACCCTAACCCTCCCCACACGTCGCCACGATCGGGCTGGGGTGGCTTCCGCTCCGGCCTAACCGCGCCGCCTGAACGGAGGCGCAGGCCTCCGCTCCAGCCACCCCAGCCCGATCCAGCAAATCAACCCCTTCCCTCACCGGGAGTGGTCTATTTTTCCTCCGCCCCTCTGGCCTAGTTTTTCTCCGCCCTTGACACACGGTCCCACCCGAAAGGTTCCCGGTCGCCACGGCATGACCTATGAAGAGGAAGACTGGGTCGACCAGGACGCCACCGCGCATCGCGGTCCGAATGAATAGCAGCGATCCGGCTGATCAAGGACGCGCTTCCGTTTCTCCAGAAGGCCCTCTTTGAGGGCGTTATTAGTAATTCGCCAGCGACAGGGTAGCAGGTATAGGTTTTCGGGCGAAGGGGAAGCTCAAAATGGAAATTCCGGCTGAAATCTTGGAAGGAGATATCCCCGGCCCATCTTGTGGTTCGGGGTGGGAAATCCCCTTCCAGGGAACAGTTCCAATGGCTCAAGAAACCGACCGACTGGGCGCCGGAATTATCAGCACGGGATGGGTATCCGGTGAATACGTGAAAGCATTCGAGAAGAATCCCCACACGGAGGTTGTGGCGATCTGCAGTCGCGACAAATCCCGCGCCCGGGCGAAAGCCGACGAACACAGGCTCAAGAATTGTACCGCCTATGACAGCGTGGAAGAGATGCTGAAGAATCCGTCGTTGGACGTGGTGGTAGTCTGCACGCCCCATCATCTGCACGTCGAACAGGGAATCCTCTGTGCTCAGGCGGGAAAGCATATCGTCATGGAAAACCCGCCGCCCTGGAATATCCAAGCTACCAGAAACTCCTGAGCGCCGTTCAGAAAGCGAAAGTCAAGACGGTCGTCAGCTTCGTACTGCGATGGAACCCCCTGTTTGAAACCTTGAAGGCTTTGCTGGCGGATCATGCGTTAGGCGAGCTGTTTTACTCCGAAGTGGACTATTTCCACGCCGTCGGCCCCTGGTATGGGCAGTACTGCTGGAACATCAAACAGGAAATTGCGGTATAAATCTCCGAATTTTGTAATTGACAGTTTTGTCTCTTTCCATAAAATGTAGGATGCCGCACAAGAATCGTGAAACTATCAACACAGTCGCAAGTTCTTAGAGAAACCCGTCTGCCGGGCGTCGAGCTCTTTTCGCGCGGAAAGGTCCGGGACATCTATAAACTTGATGCCGGCCTGCTCATCGTTGCCACTGACCGCATTTCCGCCTTCGATGTGATTCTACCGAAAGGTATCCCGGACAAAGGATGCGTTCTGACGCAGCTTTCCTGCTTCTGGCTTCGGAATTTGGCCGATGTCGCCCCGAATCATCTGATCACGGCCAACCTGGACGAGTATCCAGACCTGCTTCAACCTTTCCGGAACCAGCTCGAAGGCCGGTCGATGCTTGTGCGTCAAACTAAGGCCATTCCCATCGAGTGTGTTGCGCGAGGGTATCTGGCCGGGTCCGGATGGAAGGAATATCAGACCCAGGGCGCGGTTTGCGGGATTTCTCTTCCCGCGGGGCTGCGTCAGGCCGACCGGCTCCCGGAGCCGATCTTCACCCCCGCCACGAAGGCGGAAACCGGGCACGATGAGAACATGCCTTATGAGGAAGTCGCCCGACGGGTGGGTGAGCAAACCGCCCACAGGCTCCGCGAGCTTACCCTGGCCCTCTACGAACGCGGCAGGGACTATGCCGAGGGGCGAGGCATCATTCTGGCCGACACCAAGTTCGAATTCGGCTGGGCTGGTCATGAACTGATTCTCATTGACGAGGTCTTGACCCCGGACTCCTCGCGCTTCTGGCCCAAAAAAGAGTACGAACCGGGAAAGCCACAGCCCTCATTCGATAAGCAATTCGTTCGGGATTACCTGGAATCCATCCATTGGAATAAGCAACCGCCTCCGCCGAACCTGCCCCGGGATATCATTGAGCGGACAGCGGCAAAGTACCAAGAGGCTTTGAGCCTGCTAACGCGCTAGCGTCGACCGGGCATTGTGCCGGTTGAGGTGAAATGACGGGGCTCGGGGTGGTGGAAGTGACGTGGCTCGACTTTCTCTTGCTGACGGTCGTTGCCGTCTCTGTGGCGATCAGCGTATGGCGAGGTTTTATTCGCGAGGTCGTCTCCATGTTCTCGGTCGTCGCCGCGCTGGTCGTAGCGGCAATGGGCTACCGGTGGGCCGGAGGCTTTTTCGAGGATCTGGCCCGGACCCCTCAGGTCGCGCGTGGGATCGGCTTTCTGGCACTGTTTTTTCTCGTCCTGGCGCTGGGGGTCATCGCGTCCGCATTGTTACGCAGGCTGGTCAGGACTGCAGGTCTCGATTGGTTTGACTGCTTCCTGGGGGGAACGTTCGGAGTTCTTCGGGGGCTGCTCATCGGGTCGGTTATCTTGTTTGTATTGACCGCCTTCGATGTCAAGCGTTCCGTAACGGCAAATTCCTTGCTGGCCCCCTACTTTGTCGTGGGTGCACGCGCTGTGGTTCTGGTCATGCCGCAGGAGTTGAAGACCCAATTTCGGGAGGGGTATCAGAAGTTTCGCCGGGCCCTGGTCGAATCGGTAAAAGGCGAATAGGCCCCCGAAAAGCTTTATCCTGTTTCTACAGCCGGAGTCTTAACGTGAAAGAAGAACTGGAATCCCTTGTGAGTCAAATGGTTGACCGAGGGATAAGATTTGAGGATGCCATCGGTGAGTTTGAGAAGAAATTTGTCAAGAAAGCGCTTGAAGCTCACAAAGGAAATCGAAGCTCAGATGTCATTTCAGGTATTCGATGGGCGTGCCCCTCTCTTCCCATCGCATTTCCGACATCGTGCCATAGAATCGTTGCGAGCAGCAAAAAGACCTCGATTGCCTGAAGGCCTAAACGGTCATGCTATAGGCGTCGTTCCAACAAGCGGCTTGCTGTTAAAATGACGGAATTGACGTGACCTGATCCGTGATCGGTGTAGTAGGGACATTTAGCCTGAATCCATGGATAGTACTCTTTCTCCAAATACTGCTTCATAGCCTTGTATCGGGGTAACAGCTGCTGAGCATCCTGATCTGTTTCAGCTAGCGACACCAGAGCTTCTTCAAGCGAGTACGATTTTGCTTTCTCAGTTAGATTGGCGTGAGACAGCACGTTTGGCCGCTTTTCTACCGCGAGTTGAAGTCGGTGGAAAGTGTATTAGTTTTTCAAGCCGACGCCTGAGTCGAGTCTCGTCAGTGGCTTGACATTCCCAAATAACCGCTACTCGCCAGCCCAATCGCCTAAGTTGAATTTCGTGAGCGCGATCACGAGCGATATTTGCCTGAAGTTTCGCAAACCAGTAGGGTTTGTACGCGCCGGAGAGAAACTAGGCCAGGAACGCCGCGAGAGCGGCGGACCCTGGCGGAGCAAAAACAGACCGCCGGAAATCTGTCTCAGGAAACGGTCCCAGGAGGAGCGTTTCGTGGGATACCGGAGGGATGTACACAGTGGAGCTATATGCACGCGTTCGGCGAGAGGTTGATGTTGAGGGGAAGAGCGAACGGCAGGTAGCCCGGGAGTATGGGCTGGCGCGGGAAACCGTTCGGAAGATGTTGCGGTATTCGGCGCCGCCGGGCTACCGGCGGCAGCAGCCGGCCAAGCGGCCGAAGCTGGATCCGTGGGTGGGAGTGATTGAGGCGATCTTGGAGGAAGATCGGAGACGGCCCCGGAAACAGCGCCACACAGCAAAAAGAATCCATCAACGATTGCGAGAGGAGCAGGGCTTTGGTGGTGGGTACACCATCGTGAAGGATTACGTGCGTCTGCGGAGGCTGAGCCAAAGGGAGATGTTCGTACCGCTGGTGCACCCTGCGGGAGACGCCCAGGCAGACTTCGGGGAAGCGTTGGTGGTGATCGGCGGAGAGGAGCAGAAGGCACACTATCTGGTGATCGATCTGCCGCAGTCGGACGA
Source organism: Candidatus Acidiferrales bacterium (assembly GCA_965197305.1). Lineage (GTDB taxonomy): Bacteria > Acidobacteriota > Terriglobia > Acidiferrales > UBA7541 > Palsa-189. Next base: position 297,859 of record CBDAMS010000010.1, read on the forward strand.
CTGTTTCGTGATGGCATTCCCGGCCGAAACGACGGAAGCGTTTCTGGAGGGGCACAATCAGGCGTTTGCATACTTCGGCGGAGTGCCGCGGACCATTCTGTACGACAACACGAAGCTGGCGGTGGTGCGGATCCTGGGAGACGGGACGCGGAAGAAGACGCAGGCGTTTTCTGAGTTGCAGAGCCACTACCTGTTCCAGGAGCGGTTTGGGAGGCCCAGCAAGGGAAACGACAAGGGGAAGGTGGAGGGACTGGTCGGATATGCACGACGGAACTTCCTGGTGCCGGTGCCGCGGTGCGCGAGCTGGGAAGAGCTGAACACACACTTGCGGGAACAGTGCCGGAAGAGGCGCCAGCAGCGGTTGCGAGGGCACGAGCAGACCATCGGAGAGCGGTTCGAGAAGGACCGGACAGCGCTGTTGCCGCTGCCAGCGACGCCGTACGAAGCCTGCGACAAACGAACAGGGCGAGTGAGTTCTCTCTCTCTGGTGCGGTATCGCGGCAACGATTATTCGGCACCGGTGTGCTGGGGGCACCGCGAGGTTCTGGTCAAAGGCTACGTCCACGAGGTGGTGATCTCGTGCGGCGCGGAAGTGATTGCGCGGCACTCCAGAAGCTATGAGCGGGAGGACATGATTTTCGACCCGCTGCACTATCTGGCGCTGCTGGAGCAGAAGACGAATGCGCTCGATCAGGCGGCGCCGCTGGTGGGCTGGGAGTTGCCGGAAGAGTTCACCGAACTGCGCCGACTGCTGGAAGCACGGCTGTCGAAACGAGGTAAACGGGAGTACGTGCAGGTGCTGCGGCTGCTGGAGACCTTCTCGATGGCGGAGGTCACCAAAGCGGTGGAAGATGCACTGCGGCTGAGAGCGATCTCCTTCGATGCGGTGAAACATCTTTTACTGTGCCGGATCGAGCAACGGCCGCCGCGGCTGGATCTGCAGAACTATCCGTACCTGCCGATGGCACAGGTGGCCACCACGGCGGCCGCCGACTACCTGGCGCTACTGACTCCCGTGCAGGAAGGAGTCCTCTGATGGAGACTCCTCAAGTTTTGCTGGAGCATCACCTGAAGGCGCTAAGACTGCCGACCTTCCTGCGCGAGTACGACAAGGTGGCGCAGCAGTGCGCCGCCGAAGGGGTGGACTATCCCCGCTACTTGCTGCGGTTGTCGGAGCAAGAACTGCTGGACCGGGAGCGGCGGGCGACGGAGCGGCGCATTCAGCAGGCGCGGTTCCGGGTCGTGAAGAGCCTGGACAGTTTCGACTTTCTGGCGATTCCGTCGCTGAACAAAGCGCTGGTTCTGGAGCTGGCCCGCAGTGAGTTCATCGACCGCAAGGAGAACGTGCTGGCCTTGGGAAACTCGGGCACAGGCAAGACGCACATCGCCCTGGCGCTGGGACTGGCGGCCTGTCAGAAGGGCTACCGGGTGCGGTTCACCACCGCGGCGGCGCTGGTGCATGAACTGATGGAGGCCAAGGACGAGAAACGGCTGCTGCGCTTACAGAAACTGCTGGCCAGTTACGAACTGCTGATCATCGATGAACTGGGGTTTGTCCCGCTGTCGAAAACGGGGGCCGAGATGCTGTTCGAGATCTTCAGTCTCCGTTACGAGCGCGGCGCCACCCTAGTCACCAGCAACCTGCCCTTCCACGAATGGACCGAGGTGCTGGGCTCGGAGCGCCTCACCGGTGCCCTGTTGGACCGGCTCACCCATCACGTCCACATCCTGGAGATGAACGGGGAAAGCTACCGGCTGAAAGAGAGCAAACGAAAGCGGTCAGCGAAGCCTGCCAGCCGATAACGATTCCACCCTAACCCTCCCCACACGTCGCCACGATCGGGCTGGGGTGGCTTCCGCTCCGGCCTAACCGCGCCGCCTGAACGGAGGCGCAGGCCTCCGCTCCAGCCACCCCAGCCCGATCCAGCAAATCAACCCCTTCCCTCACCGGGAGTGGTCTATTTTTCCTCCGCCCCTCTGGCCTAGTTTTTCTCCGCCCTTGACAAGGGTTTGTTGCTCTTCGGTGTTCGTGCTCTTTTGCAGCAATTATGCGAATGCCAAAAGCACCCGTGTACGAAGAGGGCGACTCAATGCCGAGAAAGAACAATGTCTGGACATCCGGGGAGATCCTTTCGGTGCAGTCGGAACCGATACCCAGATCGGTGGAGAACACTCCGGACTTTGCGCTCCGGTGCGGTGTCCCTGCTGCGGATGCGTGCCATCAGAGAACTGCGCTGCTCCCTAGTGTAGTGTCTCACAAATAGATTTACAGATGTCCCGGCTGCGTGTATTGTGCGGCTCATGTGGAAATCTGCCGCAAGATTGCCCATCACCCCAGAACAGCAGGAAACGCTGCGACGCTGGCTGGGTGCTCACAAGACGCCCCAAAGTGTGGTGACCCGGTGCCGGATCGTTTTGATGGCTGCCGAAGGAATATCGAACCACCAAATTGCCAAACGGCTGCCAGTCAGCCGCCCGACGGTCCTTCTTTGGCGCCAACGCTTCGCCACGCTCGGGCCGGCGGGCTTGGCCGAAATCCGGAAAGGACGGGGCCGACCCCCCCGTATTGGTCCCGAAAAAGTTGAAAAGATTGTGCACATGACGCTGCACACCCAACCGAAGGGTGCCACCCACTGGAGTTGTCGAACCATGGCCCAACATTGCGGCCTCAGTCCAGCTACCGTTCAACGGATATGGGATGCCCACGGGTTACAACCTCATCGGCTCCGTCAGTTCAAGCTGTCGCGCGATCCGCAGTTTGTCGAGAAACTGACCGATGTCGTTGGCCTCTACCTGAATCCGCCCGACAAGGCCCTAGTCGTGTGTGTCGATGAGAAGAGTCAGATTCAGGCCCTGGACCGAAGCCAACCAGGCCTGCCGATGAAGAAAGGGCGCTGTGGGACGACGACTCACGATTATAAACGGCACGGAACCACCACTTTGTTTGCTGCCCTCAACCTGTTGGAAGGAACCGTCATTGCCGATTGCATGCCGCGTCACCGAAACGAGGAATTCTTGAAGTTCCTCCGCCGCTTGGATCGGGAGTTTCCCGCACAGGACCTGCATCTGATCCTTGACAACTACCAAACCCACAAGCACCCGAACGTGAAACAATGGTTAGCCAAACGGCCCCGCTTCCATCTGCACTTTATTCCTACCAGTGCCTCCTGGCTCAATTTGATCGAGCGTTGGTTTGCCAACTTAACAGCACGCAGAATCCGTCGCGGTGTCTTTCGCAGCGTCCCGGAACTAGTCGGGGCGATCAACGATTTCGTCCGAATCTATAACGACGATCCTGCTCCTTTCATCTGGACCGCTTCTGTGGAATCCATAATGCAGAAAATCAATCGTTGTAAAGCCATTTACGGGACACCACCCTAGGAGTCCTTCCTGGTACTCTCAACCCCGTTTTCGATCACGGCAAACGGCTCGCCCGCCAAGTGGCGAAGCCGTCAATTGAGACGCCATCCGTCACCTGTGCCTCGGGCCGATCTTCGAGTGCCACAAGGCTACATTGAATCCTCCATACTCGGACAGCAGGCTCCATCTTCAGTCCCCCCTACTCTTTCCGCCACAGGGAGTAGGTCTGAGTGTGGATTCCCCTTCCTGGCAGGCCTGCGGCGCGGTCTTCCCGTTTGCCATCTGCACCTCGATTTGCCGCAGCACGGTTACAATCTGTTCCGCCTTGTACTTCTTGATGGACATGACCAAGTGATCTTTCCTGCCTGCGGCTCACTCGCAGCGCAATCGCCCATGACCATTTCTGTGGAGGGACAGGCGGACAGCACCCGCTCCAAGGCCTCGGCCTCCCGGCGATCAATCGTGAGGTCGTACTTGCGTCGGACCTCGACGATGCGGGCGGCGAACCAGCACTGATTCAAGTTCGGCAGCCACTCCGCTGCGTCCTTGCCGCGCTTCTCGTGGCGGTTGACTCGCGGGTTGGCCAACGTCAGGTTGAGCAGGTCACGAGCGAAGCGCCGCCTTGTCTCAGCGTCGGCGGCGCACAGTCCGCTGTCGTGGGCCTCGGACCTTGCCACGATGTGCTCGATGTCGGTGTCCTGGGAGCTAGAAAAACAGCACCCGGTGTAGGGGCCGTAGACCTTGCCGCTGAGGCCGGAGACGATCCGGGCCTCCAGCGATGGGGAATAAGAGTAGTCATCGGCTGCGTAGGGAGAGCAGCGATGCTCGGGAGCGATCACGATGCCACGCCATGTTTCGGCAGCAACAGAGATACCGGTAAGGAAAGCTAAGAGGAGTGGAATCGCCAATGGCACAGTGAGCACGCTTTCACTAGGGGTAGGGCTACCGGTCGAAATGGAACTTCAGGTTGAAGCTGATCGCCCAGAATTGGATGTCGCTCGTTGTGGCGGTGTATATCACAAGATCCTCGCGGTTGTTGGTGGAGTCGTGACTGCGGAGTTGGTCCCACTCGGCCCCATCCATGAATTCCGCGAAATCCGCCCATCGGAACTTGATCCCCACCGAGATCGAGTCATTGACTTTATAATCCCCGCCGCCCAGCACCTGATAGCCGAGCGCCCGATCTGACAGCTTGGCCGTGCCGATGGTGGTCGTACCGGCAAGTTTCGCGTTCAGGGCCGGGTCCATGAAAGTGGTAATAAAGTCCGGGTTATCGTTCCGTTTCCAGCGACTGGAGTAATCCATCGATGCCTGGGTCACACCCATTCCGATCCCCACGTAGGGCGTAAAACGGGATTTCGAGGTGAAGTCGTAGTAGAGGTTGCCGAAGAAGTTGTGCGATAGTACGTCATCGAGACCGCCTTCCACGGTTTCGATTTCCTGATCAATTTTGCCCAGGGACACCTCATCGCCCACGCGTGCGCCGGTCCGATCATTATAAGTCGTGGTTCGATAGAAGTATTCGAACTCGGCCCTCACTTTCCCCCAGTCATACCCGAGGGCAACTCCCGTCAGAATCCCGGTGCCTCCGCTAAACTCATTCGACCATGCCGATGGAGGTGGATGGGTCGCACAATCATTACCCACCTCCAACTCCTGAGGGTTGATGATTCTGTCGCATTTGGTACCCCAATCGTTAGGGACTTATAAATGAACGTTGACAAACCACGCCATCCAGCAGATGAGCTTGGTCGCGCGGGGGCTGGACGAAAAGCGGTGGCCTACCTCTGGTGGGAAGGACGCCGCAACCGATGAAGCCAAACTGGAAGAACCAGACCATCTGGAAGAAGATCTAGGCAGCTTTATCCCCACCGTCAGGGGCATTCAGCCGCCATTCAACGTCTGGCGACAAATCCATCGTCAGTTCAATCGGCTGCTCCTTGGGATGGATTTTGTTCCAGTATCTCAAATCCAGGGTTAGCTGCACACCATCTTCGATCATCTGTTCCCGCCGTTGAACTGTCGATTTGTGCATTGCCCTACGTGGTGCGTCGTGGATGTCAATCCATATGAACAAGTGGAGTTGCCCCGGATGCGCTACCGCGTGATAAACCCGATATGGCTTGCCATTGTCAGGGTCATGCCCAGTTTCACTACGGGCCACATCTGCAAACTGCTCCGCAAGCAAATCCATCGGGTCTTTTGGTTGAGGTGGCTTCACACCCTTGCGCGTTGCCCACTTCGCAACCTCGTACATGTCAATTTCGGAATTGCCGGTCTCTTCCTTGTATAGACGAATCATCTGCTGCATCTGTCGCCTTTTGCTCATGGTTCCCTCCAATACTCAGTCTCCCACAGGGGCCACGTCACCCCAGCCATCCACCATGGCGCTGGGAGAAATATGCTTGCGAACCGCCACTAGATGTTTTCGGAACAGGTCGTACCTTTTCGTCTTATGTTGTAGTTGTCCAGCTACCAAGCCAGGGTGAACGCCCAACGTCTTCGCGAAGCCAAGCAAGTCCCGTTCGGCAAAGAAAGGGGCCTTCCGCTCAACAAAGGCCGATATCTGGGAAGATGGAACGCAAAAATCAGCGGCCGATTCATTCGCTATGCGCTCCTCTTCGTTCACGCTGGCATCGATCCCAGCTTCCAGATCAGCGTCGATCACAGGACTATCAAACCCGTGTCGCCGAATGACATGTTCCAGTTCATGGCGCAAGACGAACCAAAAATTATCAATACGGTCATATCTGAGAGACATTCCGACGACTGGCGAGCGCTCGTTAAGCCAACAGCAGGCACCATCGATTTTGGAGGATGTGAGCGCTTCTACAAGGACAAACCGGATACCGCATTCCATCAGAACGCGTGGAACCCTGCGCAGCTCTTCTGGAAATCTCCGTAACGCGGCCAACTTCGAGATTCCCGCCTTGAGGACTCCTGGAGTGAACGGTTTGACCAGCATCTCTTCGGCAATGCTGCGAACCCGGTAAAGCCAAGCTAGCTGGACGGAAGTTGTGTCAGATCCAACCGCCGTCTTTTTCGCTGCATGGGGCAGATCCTTAATCTCATCGAATCTATTAGGTCCAAAGAAGGCGGCAAGACCTCTCTCTACTTCGGCAAAGTCCCGGATATCTTCCGCTTTGATCCACCGGCGTTTGATCATTTCACTGATCGGAAGGTAGCCGTAGAGACGCGCACGCAACCTACGGTCAGGATCAGGCCGAGTCAAAATCTGTGCCTTTGCGAGTTCATATGAACTCTGAAGGGCGAGGAAGTCATCTGCGGAAACGCCGAATACTTCCTCAAGAGATAACGCCATCTCCGCAGTGATACGCCGTTGATCTGTCCTCATTCTGGTGACTAATGGCACGCTGACGCCCAATACAATTGCCAGAGCCTGCGTGGTCCAGCCACGCTCTTTCAATAACGCACTCAAGAACCGGCCTGGTGTCTTGTATGACGCTGGATCAGCTAGCATAGAGCCCTCCTTTCAAGTTGTTTTATCATAATACACAACTTTCGATTTCTTGTCAATTTCTTGGTTCATATGGCTCTCCTAGGGCGCATCATCCAGGCCAGCAGCAAAGAAGGCGACACGGTATTTGATCCCTTCTGTGTATGCGCCACGGGAAGTTGCTACCGCCGTCCGCACACAAGGATTTGCTCTATGGCAAGCAGTCAGGACAGTGCGGCGGGTGCATGGTGATGTTTCCGAAACCTAACCATGGATGACGGTGGAAGTGTTTGTCAACGTTCATTTATAAGTCCCAATCGTTATCCGAGCCGGCCACGTTCATGCCGGGGGCGATTGCGATTCCCAGGTCCGTCCCCACGTACAAACCGTTCTGAGCCGGTAGTTGACCGGGTAACAACAAGGCCATACAAATCAGCAAGAGCAGGTATTGTTTACACAGGATGCGATTCATTTCTCTTCTCCTCCTCCAGGCAGCATGTTCTCAATCTCGGCCCGGACCTTTCGCATATCCCGCCGGGTCATCGCTGTGGGAGAGCAAGATCGAACTGGGCGATCATGGTCCTGGGAGCGAAATACGGGCGATAGGAAAAATGGAGGGTCACGGCGTTGTTGCGGAGTGCGGACAGGAAGTGGGCAAGGACTGGGGTGCAGCGCATGGGGCGGCGGATAAAGGGCGCGCAACTGCAACAGGTCGGTCACCGTCATATCGGCCCTCTTGGCGAATTCGAACTTAGGGATTGTATCATACTCGACTCGCCCCGCTCCCCGCCACCCCATGCGCAGGCCGGACTCAAGGTTCTGGCAGTGGTTAGGGAAAGTAGGTCCCCTGGCTCGACGAAGCGCGTCCTCACGACGGGCCAGGCTATTGCAGCTCGAAAACCAATACTGCAACAACAGGCTGCGCAGCCTGTAGAGCATGGCCGTGATAGCAACTACCGTAAAGAAACCGTCAGAAAACTCGCCTATCAAGCGGGTTAGCCGTAGGCGTTGCGAGCGAAAGCAGACGCCCCAAAACCGTGTTATAGCAACGAAAGGAAAGAGTTGGGAGAAAACCGTGGAAGCCGCCAGCCTTCCTTCTAAGCAGCTCGAGTTGCTCGCGCGTGTGCTGCCGGAGTATCGGCGCGCACAGGAATCGGGGCAGATCGAAATCTCCACCACGCCATTTTACCATCCTATCCTTCCGCTCCTTTGCGACACGGACATCGCGCGAATCGCGAACTCCGGCACGCCCCTTCCGCAGCCTGCCTTTCGCCGTCCTGAGGATGCCCGCGAGCATCTGCTGCGGGCGCGCCAGTACCACCAACGACTGTTTGGCCGCCCACCGGCCGGGCTATGGCCGTCGGAGGGCTCGGTGTCCGATCAGGCTCTGGCTCTGGCCGCGGAACTCGGTTTCCGGTGGTTTGCCACAGATGAAGGCGTGCTCGGCCGGATCCTGAACATAGGTTTTGGACGTGACGCCGCAGGCTTGCCGTCGAATTCCGACCGGCTGTATGCGCCGCTGCGCTTGCGTGTGGGCGGGCACGAGATCACCGGAGTATTCCGCGACCACTATCTCTCCGACTTGGTGGGCTTCGTATACGGCCGCATGGATGCCGCCGCGGCCGCCGACGACCTCTACCGGCGCCTGCGCGCCATCGGTGAAAGGGTGCACACCGGACACCCCTTGACCGTCTCGCTGATCCTCGATGGCGAAAATGCCTGGGAGTATTACCACCGAAACGGCCGCGAATTCCTGCGCCAATTCTACCGGCGCATCCAGGAGGATTCCGATATCCGCGCGCTGACGGTGTCCGAAGCGCTCGATGCTGCGCGCGAGGTGGTCACTGTCGAAGGAATTTTTCCCGGCTCGTGGATCAACGCGAACTTTGATATCTGGATTGGCCACTCGGAAGATATCGCCGGCTGGAACCTGCTCCGCGCGGCGCGGGATCTCTACGCCGCCGCAGCCGAAAAGCGCGCCCGCGGCGAGCGGGGCGCTCCGACGGAAGCACAACTTGCCGAGGCTCTCGAACCTCTGCTGGCGGCCAAAGGCAGCGATTGGTTCTGGTGGTTTGGCCCCGAAAACAGCTCCTCCAATGACGCCGAATTCGATGCTTTTTTTCGCAAGCTGCCGAGCGAGGTGTACTCCACCCTGGGGGCCACGGCGCCCGATGAATTGGCTGAGCCGATCAAGCGCCAGCCGGTCGAGGCGGAGATTTCGCCGCCCTCCGGTTTTCTCAGCGTGCGTGTCGATGGGCGCGACACGACCTACTTCGAGTGGCTGGGGGCAGGGCTCTATTCTCCCGATCAGCGAGAGAGCTCGATGTACGGCCGAGTGCGGCTGCTCCGACAGCTTCGGTACGGATTTGACGACCAGCACTTCTTCGTGCGCGTGGATGTTTTCGGGGGTGTTTTCAGCGATCTTCGCGATGCCGAGTTTCGCGTTACGCTGCGCTGCGAGGAAGAGCTGCGCGTTGTCATTCAGCTTGCGAACGGTCGGATCGCGGGCTACCTGGTGGAGACCAAGGATTTGTGCCTGCTGGGGCCGGACGAAATGGTGTCGGTGGCTTGTGAGCGCATCCTGGAGATCTCCATCACGCGCCCGCTGTTGCGATTGGGCGGACGCGGCGAATTTTCACTGGCCGTGGCGCTGTGGGAAGGCGGCTTGCCGATCGATTTACTTCCGGCTGAAGGGGCGCTCCGGGTGCAAATGGGTGCCGAGAATTTTGGCTGGCAGGTCGAGTAGAGGGCAGAGCGCAGCACAGGCACCCCGTGAACTAGAAGAGCGTGAACTAGAAGAGCATGATGGCCAAGTCCCTGGGGCGGGAACCAACCGGGATCATCGTCAGAAGGCTTGAGGTTCGCACCCGGATCACCGCCAGGTCGTTCGAGTCCTGGTTGGCGACCAGCAGCAGTTCGCCGCTGGGATCCAAGCGGCTGGCGCCCGGCCGCCGGCCCACCAGAATGGGCGCTCCCACTTGGCGCGATTTGATGGCGATGGGCAGAACGCGTCCGGCGGCGGAGTCGGAAAGGTAGAGCATGTCGGATGCCGGAGTGAGCACGCCTCGGGTGGGCGTCAATCCCACGAGCATCGATTCCACAACCTCGTTGGTCCAAGTCTTGATGATTTCGAGGCCATGGGACTCGGGCACGGTGACGTACAACTCGCCGCCATCGGGTTTGAGGATCATGTGCGCGGGTGTGGCCCCCAGCGCGAGATTGGACAGCAAAACGCGCCGCCGCAGATCCACAGCTGAAATTTGCTCGGCGTCCGCGGCAGAGACAAATGCCACCGAACTATTGGGCAGCACGACGACTTGTTCGGGATGGCGGGCCACGTCAATGGAAGCGAGAGGCGCGAGTGTTTCGGCATCGAACAGTTCCAATTTAGAGTCCTCGCGGCTGGGCACCAGTATGGTTTTTCCGTCAGGCGTAACCCGCGCGAGCCAGGGGCGCCGCCCGGTGCGTGTGCGGGCCACGACTCGCCGGGTTGCTACGTCGATGGCCACCAGCGTGTTCGCGCCCGAGGCGGCCACGTAGGCGCGGCGGCCATCGGGGGAGAAACCCACCGCGAATGGCGCGGCGCCGACGGGAATGCGCGCCGCAACTTCGCCGGCAACGGCGTCGATAACCCAGACATAGCCTCCTTCGGTCGAAACTCCCCAAATCTCCTTTTGTGCCGGGCGGGCGCGCAGGCCGGACGGCGCCGGCCCCACAGGAATGGTGGCAATGGTCGCAAGATCCACCAGATCGACCACGGACACGGTTCCGTCGCCGACATTGGCCACGTAGGCACGCAAGCGAGCGTCTGGCTCGAGGACCGAGGGGCGGTGCTCGCGCTGGATCTGGATCGCAGCCAGCGTCGCGAGCACGACGGTTAGGAAAATGAGCCGGGTATTGAGCGTTCGTGTCATCAGGTCTTAGAAGATTCTGTCATAGTCGGCGCTTTGTCGCCCCTGATTCATTTTTGGACCGGTGTGGGATGACGCGTGCTCCCCTACCCCGATGTTTTTTTTGAAAGAGTGCGCAAGGGAATGAAAGCAAGACGGTTGAGCTTTTTCAAAGAGCAAAATAGCGAACGCAACTGTGAGCATCTGTATGAAAAAAAGATGGTTAGTTTTTGGAGAATGCCGCAACGCCAATTATCGGGAGCCTCACGCTCGAATCGCTCCGGGAACGTAACCATAATCACCCCCGACTTTCTTACCGCGCGGACTCCCCTTACCGGCGACACCGCGCTCGACCCCTCTCCCCGGCTTTTTTTGTAAGTGTTCATTCTAGGTAACTTTAAGTCCTTTGTTTCATAAGTGTTCATTAGGAACGACTTACAGACGCATTCTGCGTAAGTGTTCATTATGCACGGGTTAGTTATTCCCTGGGGACGAATCGCCAGAGAAAACGCCGGAAAAGGTTTCCAGCCAGCCGTCATAGCCGAGGCCGCCTTCAATCTCGCGGCAGAGTGTACAGGGGAGCGCGACGCGAACATGGCATAGATTATCACACAGTAAATACACAAGCAAGAGAATTTACTGTGGGTCATTCGAATGCGCGGTGGAAAATGGGGGGTGCGGTGGAAAAGGTAGGGGAGATCCGAAGAGGAAGCAGACTCCACCTTCGCTCTTAATCGAGAGTACCCGGCAAGTGCGAGTGGTATCGGTTGACAGCCGTATTCCTCAAAGACAGGATGAGAAATGTAGGTGAGTGCCGACCGGCTCAGGTTCGGGCGGTTCCTAGAAGAGGTTCGTAGAAAAGGAGGTTTGGCCATGCGGCGATGCCCATTGGTTTTCGCAACGTTTGTGATGCTTTTCTCGGCGGGCTGTGGGGGCTCAGGGCAGCCTGCGGAGACCACGCCGCAAGTACCGCAGCAAGTACCGGAATTGATCGACCTGACGTATTCCTTGGATCAAAACACCATCTATTGGCCGAATAACAAGGCATTCCAGCACGAGCAGGTCGCGTATGGCAAAAGCGAAGGGGGCTACTGGTACGCGAGCTTTACGTTTGCCGCGAGTGAACACGGCGGCACCCATCTGGACGCGCCGATTCACTTTGCCGAGGGTAAGCAATCGGTCGAGCAGATCCCGATCGAACGGCACGCCGGTCCCGGAGTGAAGATCAGCATCGCCGAGAAGGCGGCACAGGACCGGGACTACCGGCTTACCGCCGCTGATATCGAGGCATGGGAGACACGGATGGGACCGATTCCTCCTGGCGCCATTGTTCTGGTCCACACCGGCTGGGGCCGTTATTGGAACAACCGGACGGAGTATTTGGGCTCGGAGAAGCTGGATGACGCCTCCGATCTCCATTTTCCCGGAATCGGGCAGGATGCCGCGGAGTTTCTGGTGAGGGAGCGACAAGTGGCGATGGTGGGCATAGATACGGCGAGCCTGGACTATGGACCTACGCGCGATTTCATCGCCCACCAAGTCCTGAACGGAGCCGATATCCCGGGGCTCGAAAATGTGGCCAATCTGGAGCAGTTGCCGGAAAAAGGTTTTCTGATCCCGGCTCTGCCGATGAAGATCGCGGGAGGGTCGGGGGCTCCGTGCCGGATCGTGGCTCTACTGGAACAATGATGTCGAAAAGGGTTGAAGCATAGGGGGCTGGTTCAAACTTCAATCAGACGCAGCAGGCGGTCTTTGGGGAACTGATCTTCCAAGTCGAGAGCTGGGCTGGTTACTGCACGAAGACTTCGTCCAAGACCCTCTGCATGCCCTGCCAAGACTGCTGGTCGGCTTCCGCGTTGTAGGCCATGGGTAAATCGAATTCCTCTCCATAGGTGTCTGCGTCCGGATTCGTGAAGCTGTGCACCGCCCCTTCGTAGGCCATCAACTCGTAGTCCACTTGGGCCTCGTCCATTTCCGTCTTGAAGGCATCGATTTGTGCTTGAGGGACGAGCCTATCATCGGCCCCGTGACACACGAGCACCTTGGCTTTGACCGCCCCGGCTTCCGGCTTATGAAGCGACTCGAGTCCCCCGTGGAAGCTCACCACGGCGTCCAGGTCGCTGCCGACGCGCGCCATGTGGAGCACCACGCCCCCGCCAAAGCAATACCCGATCGCTGCCACGCGCTCAGGGTCGGTTGTGTCGTGGTTCTTGAGGAGCTCGAGGGCGGCGTTGAAGCGGGCCACGCCGGTCTCCATGTTCTGGAGAATCTCGGTCATGAACTTGATGGCGTCATCGGGATGATCGGCTTGCTTGCCTTCCCCATACATATCGACGGCGAAAGCCGTGTAGCCCATTTCCGCCAACATGCGAGCACGCCTTCGCGCATAATCATCGTGGCCCCACCACTCGTGCACCACGAGAACAGCGGGCCGTTGGCCAACGACGGCCTCGTCGTAGGCCAGATAGCCTTTTAGGACCACATCATCCACGGAGTAGCTGATCTCCTCGGTGCGCAGGGTGCTCTCCGGCTCCTCCGAGGCCACCGGTTCCTGGACGCTGGGCGCACAAGAAGCCAGGAACAGAAGCAACAGGCTCAGGCTTGCGAGTTTCATTCGAACCTCCCCGTTTCTCTCCGTTGGTTCCTCGAAGCGCATCGGCGCCCGATATCTTACTCGCGCAGGCAAGGAATTTCCAAGGGGAGGACGCCACGAGGAGGACGAATGAACGACGGCGGCATGCGAATCGTAAAGACTTGCGCCTGCGGCGCAGCGATTTCGGCCCAGCCGCATCCTTGGCTTTCCGCGCTTTCGACTCCCAGCCTGAATGACTCGACACGGTCGGGCCGCCTGACATAGGGCACACCACCGCGCATGCACTCGCCAACCGGCGAATGCACCTGCTTTGCGAGAGGTTTCTTGCCTCTTACAATGTATCGCCCGTTACAATGTATCGGTCGATTCGTTGGGGAGGCAAAAGCTATGGCGACGACGATGAAACCCTCTGCATTCGATTCCGCGAAAGCCGAGGCATTCGGGGGGCGGTTGCTGGAGGCGCTAAATCATGGCGCTCTCTGCTTGATGATCTCGATCGGCCACCGCGCGGGCCTGTTCGACGCCATGAGCACGCTGCCTCCCTCCACCTCGGAAGAGATTGCGCAGAAGGCCGGGCTGAATGAGAGGTATGTGCGCGAATGGCTGGGAGCGATGGTCACCGCAGGGGTGGCGGAAATCGATCTCGCCAGCAACTGCTACCGGCTGCCAGCCGAGCATGCCGCCTTCCTGACCCGCGCCGCCGCAGCCGACAACATGGCGGTCTTTGGGCAATACATCGGCGTGATGGGCGGCGTGGAGGACGAGATCGTGGAATGCTTCCGGAAGGGCGGAGGCGTCCCGTACGAGAAGTTTCCGCGATTTCACACCGTGATGGCGGAGGACAGTGGGCAATCGGTGTTGTCTTCACTGGAATCGCACGTTCTACCGCTGATTCCCGGGCTGACCGACCGGCTTGCTCAGGGCATCCGGGTGCTGGATGTGGGCTGCGGGAGTGGCAGAATCCTGAACCGGCTGGCCGAACTGTACCCCAAGAGCCGCTTCGTGGGATTGGATCTCTCGGGGGAGGCGATCGAGACGGCGCGCCAGGAAGCCTCCAAGAAGGGTTTGCGCAATGTCGAGTTTTTCATGCGGGATTTGAGCGACTTCTCCGAAACCGCCGAACGGGAGGCTTTTCATTTCATCACCACGTTCGATGCGGTGCACGATCAGGCCAAACCGCAGCATGTTTTGCAGGGAATCCATGGTGCGCTCAAGAGCGACGGGGTGTACCTGATGCAGGACATCCGGGGCTCGAGCTACGTCCACAAGAACATCGGGCACCCCCTCGGTCCTTTCCTCTATAGCCTATCCACCATGCACTGCATGACCGTTTCGCTGGCTCAGGGAGGCGAGGGACTGGGCGCGATGTGGGGCGAGGAAAAGACCCGCGAGTATCTCGAGAAAGTCGGCTTCCGCTCCATCGAAACGCACCAACTCGCGCACGACATTCAGAACAACTGGTATGTGGTCAGGAAATAGGAGCCGGCGGCGCAGACCTGAAGCTCCGGGGTGCCTGTGTAAAGCTGCGTGTAAAACTGTGTAAAGTTGTCCGTCGGCAGGTACACTGCCGCGGGAGCAAGTGTGATGGGAGCAACGCGCATGCGACGCATGGTGATCGGGTCGGTGATTCTGGCGCTCGCCACCGGTGCGCTGGGCGCCGCTCAAGACTGGCCGCAGTTCCTTGGTGAGGGGCGGAAGGGGGTCTACCGGGGACCCGCCTTGGCGGAGACGTGGAGCGCAGGCGGACCGCGCGTGGTTTGGCGCAAGCAGGTGGGCCAGGGGCTGAGCGGGCCGGTGGTGGTCCAAGACCGCGTGATCTTGTTTCATCGGGTTGCGAACCGCGAGGTGGTCGAGGCGTTCGATGCGCGCACGGGGAAGACGCAGTGGGAATACGGGTATCCAACAGCCTACCGCGACGACTTTGGATTCGATGAAGGGCCGCGGGCTGTTCCCGTGGTTGCCGACGGCGTGGTGTACACATTTGGCGCCGAAGGGCAGCTGCACGCCATCGACCTGGCGACCGGCAAGCGGATATGGAGCGAAGACACTCGGCAGCGTTTTGGAGTCCCGAAGGGATTCTTTGGCGCCGCCGGTTCGCCGCTGGTAGAGAACGGAAGAGTGCTGGCCAATGTCGGGGGGCGGGATGACGGCATCGTGGCCTTCGACGCCAAGACGGGGAAAGTGCTGTGGACGGCCACAAAGGATGGAGCCAGCTATTCGTCCGGGGTCGGAGCGACCATCGGGGGCCGCCGCTACGCTGTCTTCCTGACACGTAACGGGCTCGTCGGGCTCGATCCGGCGACAGGAGATGTCCAGTTCGAGAAGCGCTGGCGGGCTCGAGCGGCCTCGTCGGTCAACGCGGCGACGCCGCTGGTGATCGGGGACCTGATCTTTATCTCGGCCGAGTATGGGCCGGGCGCGGGGGTGTTCCGCCTCGAAGGCTCGAAGCTGATCGAGCTGTGGGCCTCGGACGAGGTGCTTTCCAACCATTACGCCACCAGCGTTTACCAGGATGGGTATCTCTACGGATACCACGGCCGCCAGGAGTTCGGTCCAAGTTTCCGCGCCGTGGAGTTGCGGACCGGCAAGGTCCGCTGGGGCCAGGATCGCTTCCTGGCAGGAAGTGTCACGCTGGCCGGCGATCGTTTGCTGATCCTCCGCGAGGGTGGAGAGTTGGTGCTGGCGGCGGCTTCACCGGACGCCTTTCGGCCGCTGGCCCGGGCGCAAATTCTCGCACCGACGGTGCGCGCTTACCCGGCGCTGGCCGGCGGCTTCTTGTACGTTCGGAACGAGAACACGCTCATCTGCCTGGACCTGCGCCCCTGAAGACTGAAGAGCGGCGAGCGATGTGGAAGGTTATGAACGATGGGGAAGGTTATGAACGATGGGGAAGGTCATGAAGGTATCCCGTGCGAGCATGCGGCGTGCGATCATACAGGTAGACTGCGTGCCCGGCGGACTCATACTGGCGATGCTGATGCTTCCCGCTGCTGCCTATGCGCAGGCGCCTGCGGAACGCCCAAGGGCGATCCTCAATAGCGCCTTCGCTGATTTCCAGAGCGGACGCATCGCCGAGTCGGTCGCCGGATTTGATCGCGTGGCCACGCTGGTACCCGGCCTTGCCCCACAGCTTTGGCAGCGGGGCATCGCGCTCTACTATGCCGGCCGCTACCGCGACTGCCGCCTGCAGTTCGAATCCCACCGCACGGTGAATCCCAACGACGTGGAAAATGCCGCGTGGCACTTCCTCTGCGTGGCCCGCAGCGAATCACCGGAGAGAGCCAGGGCTGCCTTGTTGCCCGTCGGCCCCGACTCGCGAGCACCGATGAGCCAGATCCTAGAGATGTTCCGCGGCACCGTCAGCCCTGAGCAGGTGTTGGCAGCCGTGGGCGCTCAGGCCGGAGCGTTGTTCTATGCCCACCTGTATATCGGCTTGTACCTCGAAGCGCTGGGAGACGAAAACGGAGCCTTCGAACACATCGCGGCCGCCGCGTCCGACCGCTATGCCGCCGTGGGAGGTTACATGCATAGGGTCGCCCGCGTTCACCGTGACATTCTTCAACGCGAGGTTGCACCCGCACCAAAACTGCAGAGATAGGTCGGTTGGAACGTTTTTTTACGGTCTTCGTTGTAGCCTTTTTAGGGTCTTCGATGTAGCCACAGTACGGTCCATCCGCTAGAATGAAAGATTCTCTCGCGGTCGATTTACCCCAGCGGTCGATTTACCGTTGATTGATCGTTGATTGATCGATTGATCGTTGATCGGCTTCGCAGCCGGATGGGAATGGACAAAGCTTCGCCTACAGCCGCACCCGCCTACAACGACGCCGACGCATACCGCCCCGAGCCGGAGCCGGAGCCGGAACGGAAACCACTTTTCTGGTGTGACGGCAGCCTGCGCATCGGTATTCACACCTCGATTGCCGGTGATCTGGCCGGTTCGCTCGAATCGGCACGCAAGCTGGGCTGCAACGCGCTGCAGATCTTTTCGGGCAGCCCGCGAATGTGGCTGCGCGCCGGCGCACGCATCAGCGATGGCGCCGCGGCGCAGTTTCGTGCGCGGCGAGCCGAGCTGCAATTGGGCCCGCTGGTCATTCACGCCAATTACCTGATCAATCTGGCGTCGCCCAATCCGGTGATGCGCGCGCGTTCGATGCAGGCATTTCACCACGAACTAGTGTGCGCGACGGCGTTAGGCGCCGATTTTTTGGTCCTGCACCCCGGCTCGGGACTCGGGGAAGACCGGGCGCAAGCCATCGAGGCGGTCGCACAGGGGTTGCGTCAGGCAGCGCGCGGCATTCGCCTTACGGACTCGGGGTTCCGCGATCTTCAGCGGGGAGGGCTGCGCATTTTGGTTGAGAACACGGCGGGCATGGGTGCGGCGATCGGGTCGCGTTTTGAGGAGTTGCGCGCGATTCTCGATCGAGTGCCGGAACTGCCCCTGGGGGTCTGCCTGGACACTGCACACGCCTTCCAAGCAGGCTATGCGATTCACACCGAGGCAGGACTCGAGCAGACCCTTGCGGCGCTCGATCGCACCGTGCGCCTCGATCGCGTGGCCATCGTGCACCTCAACGACTCGAAAACCGCCTTCGGCTCGCGCGTGGACCGGCACCAGCATATCGGACGCGGAAAGATCGGGCGGCGGGCATTTCAGCGCATCTTGACGCATCCGCGGTTTCGCGCCGCGGTGGCGGGCGGCGTTCCTGGCCGAGGCTTTATTCTCGAAACTCCGATTGACGCACCTGGCGACGATCGCCGCAACGTCCGAGTCGTGTGGGCGCTGGCCGGTGTTCGCGCGAAGCAGGCGCCGCGCGCCGCGAACGGTTTCAGCATGCTCCGGGCACGCAAGGCATCCAAGAGTGCTGGCACTAAGGGCGCTCACCCGATTCGCGCTGGCACGAAGATGCACGCTGTGAAAGCGAGGAGCCGCGCGAAACAGAAACAGAAGAAGCAGCGAAGGAAAAGATCCGAGGCAGGCTTTGTTGCCGCGCGGACACCCCGCGCCGTGGCCATCCTGGCCGGGCGAGCCGGGGATGCCGCGCTCAAAAAGCGAAAGGGCTGACCAACCGTGGCCGAGTACGATCCGCAGGCAGTGGAACAGAAGTGGCAGAAGCGCTGGGAGGAAACAGGGGTGTTTCACGCCGATGTGGATCCGGCGCGGCCGAAGTATTACCTGCTGGAGATGTTGCCGTATCCTTCGGGCACCCTGCACATGGGCCACATGCGCAACTACACCATCGGCGATGCCGTGGCGCGTTACCGGCGCATGCGAGGCTTCAACGTATTGCACCCCATCGGATGGGACGCCTTCGGGCTGCCGGCGGAAAATGCCGCCATTAAGCGTGGAACGCCGCCGCGCGAGTGGACCAACGCGAACATCGCGCAGATGAAGGCCGTCTGCGTGCGGTTCGGATTCAGCTATGACTGGCGGCGTGAGATTTCGACCTGTGAGCCGGAGTACTACCGCTGGAACCAGTGGTTTTTCCTGCGCATGCTTGAGCGCGGCCTGGCTTACCGGAAGCGGAGCCTGGTGAACTGGTGCCCGAAATGCCAGACGGTGCTGGCCAATGAGCAGGTGGTGGACGGTTGCTGCTGGCAGCATGACGACACCGCCGTGGAGGCCAAGGAGATTGAGCAATGGTTTCTGCACATTACGCAATATGCCGACGCGCTGCTGGACGACATGTCCGAGCTGGCGGGCGGCTGGCCCGAGCGGGTGCTGGCCATGCAGCGCAACTGGATCGGCAAATCGCGCGGCACCCGGGTGCGTTTCCCGATCGTCGGAACGGACGCGTCGCTCGAAGTCTTCACCACGCGGATTGACACCATCTACGGAGCGTCGTGCCTGATTCTCTCTCCAGGGCATCCATCGCTTCCGGGCCTGTTCGCCGGACGGCCGGGGCAGAGCAGGATGGAGGAGGCATGGAACCGCCTGCGGCAGCAGATTTTCCGTCGGGCGGAGCTGGCCTCGGCGGAAAAGGAAGGATTCTTCACCGGGCGCTTTGCAGTCAACCCGTTCTCGGGCGAAAGCGTTCCGATCTGGGTGGCAAACTTCGTGCTGGCGGAGTACGGCACTGGCGCGGTCATGGCGGTGCCGGCGCACGATCAGCGCGATTTCGAATTCGCGAAGAAGTACGCGATACCATTGCGCGTGGTGATTCAGCGGCTGGACGGCCCGGCACTCGCTGCCCAAGACCTGACGGAGGCATACACCGAATACGGCCGGATGGCTGATTCGGGGTCCTACAGCGGGCTCACGAGCCAGGAAGCTATCGAGAAAATGACGGCAGATGCCCGGGCACGCGGCATTGGGGAGGCGGAGACGACGTTCCGGCTGAAGGATTGGGGCATCTCCCGCCAGCGCTACTGGGGAACGCCCATCCCGGTGATTTTTTGCAAGAAAGACGGGATCGTGCCCGTGCCGGATGATCAGCTGCCCGTGCGGCTGCCAGCCAATGTGGTGCTCACGGGACAGGGCCGGTCGCCACTTGGGAGCGTGCCCGAATTTCTGCACACGACATGTCCGAAGTGTGGCGGACCGGCGGAGCGAGAGACGGACACCATGGACACGTTTCTCGACTCCTCTTGGTATTTTTTCCGGTATACGGACCCGCACAATGACCGCGGGCCGTTTGATCGGGCGGTGGTGCGCTACTGGTTTCCCATCGATCAGTACATCGGCGGCGTCGAACACGCCATCCTGCATCTGATTTACGCACGCTTTTTCTGCAAGGTCATGCGCGAACTGGGGCTGGTCGAACTGCGCGAACCCGTGCGGCGCCTTTTTTCCCAGGGCATGGTGCTGAAGGACGACGCCAAGATGTCGAAATCGAAAGGCAATGTGGTGGGTGCGATTGACGTGGCCGAAAAATACGGCTGTGACACGGCGCGGATGTACACGTTGTTCGCGGCGCCACCGGAAAAGGACTTGGAGTGGAGCGAGCAGGGCATTGAGGGCTGCGCGCGTTTCCTGTATCGGGTGTTCCGGCTGGCAAGCCGCCATGTCGAGTCCCTGCGCGGAGTTTCCGTTGCCAGTTCGCAGGGCGCGTCTCTCGATGGCGCGACCCCGAAAGAAAAAGAACTGCGGCGCAAAGCGCATCAAACCTTGCGGCGCGTGACGGCTGACTTCGAGGCACGCTGGCATTTCAATACCTCCGTCGCGCTGCTCATGGAGCTGGTGAACAGCATGCAAGCGCTCGAGCCGCTGGAGCAGGATGCGCGCCCGGAGGTAATCAAGGAGGCCCTGGAGCTCTTGACGCTGATGCTGGCGCCGATGGCGCCGCATCTGGCGGACGAGCTGTGGGAGATGCTGGGGCACGCCTCCAGCCTGGCTCGGGCCGCCTGGCCGGAATACAACCCGCAGCTTGCCGAAGAAGAGCAAGTGGAAGTTATCATCCAGATCAACGGGCGATTGCGCGGCAAGATTCGTGTAGACGTGGGGCTTGGCGAAGATGAGTTGATCGAGCGCGCTTTTGGCGACCCGCGGATCGAGCATTTGCTGCGCGGGCAGCGCATCGTAAAGCGCGTGGTGGTGCCGAACCGGCTGGTCAATATCGTTGTCGCGCCGACTCCGCCTCCGCGACAGGCGGTGAAAGAGTGAGCGGGGCAGCCGGAGAAAGCCCTAACGCGGGCCGCAACACGGATCTCTCGACGGGCCCGAGCACCAGGCTGAGCAAGAGCGAACTGGGCGGAATTATTGTTCTGGACTTCGGCGGGCAGTACACGCAGCTCATCGCGCGCCGTATCCGCGAGGAGCAGGTTTTCTCGGCCATCCTACCGTGCAGCGCCTCGGTGGCTCAGATCCGTGCCTATGAGCCGGCGGGCATCGTGCTTTCCGGCGGGCCGTGCTCCGTCTACGATGCCGATGCGCCTCTCTGCGACCCCGGCGTGCTTTCGCTGGGGTTGCCCGTGCTGGGCATTTGTTACGGCTTGCAGTGGATGGTGCACACCCTGGGCGGACAAGTGCAGCGTGCCGACCGCCGTGAGTACGGGCCGGCCGAGCTGGAGTTGCGCGACGGGTCGCTGTTGTTTGCCGGCCTTCCCAGGCGCATCAAGATTTGGATGAGCCATGGCGATCACGTCCTGGCGTTGCCGGCCGGGTTCCACGTTACCGGGGCGACCGGCAGCTCGCTTTCCGCCGCCGAGGACCCGGCACGGCGCATCTTCGCCGTGCAGTTTCATCCCGAAGTGCAGCATACCGAGCGGGGCACCGAAATCCTGCGCAATTTCATTTTCCGCGTGTGCCAGGCGCAGCCCAACTGGAGCGGTGCTTCTTTCATTGCGGAGACGGTGGAGGTCATCCGCAAGCAAGTAGGAAACGAGCGCGCACTCTGCGCGCTGAGCGGGGGCGTGGATTCAGCCGTGGCGGCCGCACTGGTCCACCGCGCCATCGGCGACCGGTTGACAAACGTTTTTGTGGATAACGGGCTGCTGCGAAAGGGCGAGTTTCAGGAGACCATCGAGCTGCTGGAACGGCGCGTGGGATTACGCGTCGGCGGCGTGGATGCGGCGGACCGTTTCCTGGCGCGTTTACAGGGTGTGACCGATCCGGAGGTGAAACGCAAGCGCATCGGGGCGGAGTTCATCTCCGTGTTCGCCGAGCAGGCGCGGCAACTTGGCAACATACGCTACCTGGTTCAGGGCACGCTCTATCCCGACGTCATTGAATCCGCGCCGGTGCGTGGCCCCTCGGCGACCATCAAGACGCATCATAATGTCGGAGGATTGCCTCCGGATCTGCCGTTCGAGCTGGTCGAGCCGCTGCGCGAACTGTTCAAGGACGAGGTGCGGCGGATCGGCCGCGAGCTCGGCCTGCCGGAAGAGATGCTTACCAAGCAACCCTTTCCGGGGCCCGGCCTGGCGGTGCGTCTTCTCGGCGAGGTCCTGCCGGAGCGCCTGCGAACGCTGCGCGAGGCGGACGCGGTGGTGATGGAGGAGATTCGCCGCGCGGGCTTGTACGAAAAGACCTGGCAGGCGTTCGCGGTGTTACTGCCGGTGCGCAGTGTCGGGGTGATGGGCGACGCGCGGAGCTATGGCGATACCGTTGCCGTGCGAGTGGTTCAGTCCGAAGACGCCATGACCGCCGACTGGGCGCGGCTGCCCGCTTCCGTGCTCGAGCGCATCTCGATGCGGATTGTAAATGAAGTCGCCGGGGTCAATCGGGTGGTGTATGACATCAGCTCCAAACCCCCGAGCACCATCGAATGGGAATAACAGAGGAAACCCAGTCCGGCGCGTGCGAGAAAATCCGTCGCGCGGGGTACCCTAGCGGCTGGCCATCTTTTGAGCCATGTAGAGCAGCAGACGCCTGTCGCCTTCGTCAATGCGGCCGAGAAGCCGGCGGAACAGGGTCAGAAACCGAGCTTCCTTCCCGGACGCACCCCACGCGATCTCCTCCGCGGTTTTTCGCTTGGGGAGATTGGAGAGCGTTGGAGGCGTTTCGCCGTCATAGAACAACTGGTACAACGGCACCTCCAGAGCCCTGGCCAGCTTCTCCAATGTCTCGATGGCCGGAACGGTGTGGCCGTTTTCGACTCGCGAGATATAGCAGCGAAGCAAGCCGGTGCGTTTTTCAATGTCTCCCTGTGACAGATTGCTCTGCTCGCGCAAAGCGCGTAAACGATCACCTATAATCATACTGTCATTATTTCATTTGTCGTTGTTAGTTGCAATGTCTATGTGGAAGTGTCCAAGTATGTGGGGGAGCATCCAGGCGCAAGGCTTCGCAAGGCTTGTTGGACTGCATCGTAATAAGGTTGTAACCAAAGGGCTGTGAGGAACGTCCCTAAAGCTGGAGAAAGTGAGCGCACGCGCACAAGCGTGCCCTCGTCGGGGCGGGTGGGGGTCCATGCGGAACGGCAGCTCGTGCAGCGGGCACAGGCCGGCGATGCGTCAGCTTACGAGGGGCTGGTGCGAATGCACCAGCGTCGCTTACTGGCTGTCGTCGGTGGGATCCTTCGCGGCAGCCAGGACGTGGAGGATGTGGCCCAGCAGGTTTTGCTCAAGGCCTACCTCTCGTTGAAGCGCTTTGATCTGCGGGCGGCATTCGGGACGTGGCTGTACAAGATCGCAGTCAATGAATGCAGGGACCATATTCGCAAGAAGAAAGTTCGCCGTTTGGTGTACGAGGCGGACCTAAGCGAGGAACAAGTTCGGCAGATGGAGATGGCCCCGGATCCCAATGTCAGCACCTGGGAGGGAACCCGAACCCGGGACGAGGGATGGAGCAGCGCGATCTTCTCGACCGGTTGCTGGGCGAACTCGACGTGCAGGACCGGACCATGTTAGTGATGAGTTAGTGATGAAGGAATTAGGAGGCTTTACGGTAGGAGAGATCGGAGAAATACTGGGACTGAACGCCAACACCGTGAAGGTGCGGTTGTTCCGGGCCCGCGGGCGGCTGGTGGACAGATACCGTCGCAGGCTGAAAGACCGCACAGCGATGCGTACCCCAAGGTTGTAATCGGGAGAAAGGGAGGCCCTCAATGTTTGATTGGAGGTTTGATTGGAGCAAGAAAACCACGGGCTGCCCGAGCTATCGCGCCAGGCTGCAGAAAAGCCTTGTGGAGGGCGCAGTGAATATGGAGGCCGATGCCGGGCTCAGCGCACACGTGGCTGAGTGTGCGCGGTGCCGCGAGGCGCTAGACGACGCTTGGCTGGCATCGCGACTGGTGCGTGATGCCCAGCGACCGGTCGAGCATTCTTCAGAAGCGTTTGTAACGCGCGTCATGACCGCGGTTCGCGATGCGGGGTCGCAGGTTTCAGACCCAGGGACGATTTGGCAGCCGCTTGCATTCTTGGCTTCCCGGGTTGCATTGGTTGCCGGCGTAGTGCTGTTGGCATTCTCGCTGTACCTGGCGCAATGGGCTCCGGTGCCCGCTGCGCCTCCGATCGCGGCGCCTGCCGAAGCGGGAGCTGGTTTGCCGGAGCCTCCAGCGTCACCAGCCACCGCGGATGAGATTCTGATGTCGCTGGCGGAGGTGGGCAATGCTATTTAACCGTGCCAACCGGAAGGCCATCGGGCTAGTTGCCCTGGTGTTCGCGCTGGGGATCGCCTTGGGCGCCGTGGGCCACATGCTCGTAGACCGGGACGTGTTTGCCGCGCGCAATGGTGGCGGGCGGGGCGGCGGGCATCGCCTGGTGAATCGTCTGACAAACGATTTGAGCCTGACGGCGGAGCAGGAGAAGCAATTGAACGACTTACTGGCTGACGCGCATGAGCAGTATGCCGCGATCCGCCAGCAGGTGAATCCGCAGTATCAGAAGGTTCGCGAGGAGATGCGCAATCGAATCCGGGAACTTCTGACACCTGAGCAACGTCCGGACTTTGAGGAGTTCCTGAGCCGCACAGGCAACGGGCGCCGAAGGAAGGGCAATCGCTGAGGAAGCCCGGCTCTCGACGCGGGGGAAAGGCGACCTTCAGCCCGCTGCTTGCGGCGCTAAAGAAGAAGCTGATTTCGCTTCACGCGTTGCCGCATAAGGAGTGAGTAGTGATGTATTGGACGAAAAGGTCAGCCTGCACCCTCGCCGCCTACGTGGTGGCAATCAGTATCCTAATCCTAGCGGGTGCGAGTCTCGGCGTGCGGTCCCTCGCCAGTTCCAATTCCGGATCGCAGACGCAACAGCCCGCAGCGGAGAATCCAACCGCGAGACAACTGGTTGGCACCATTAAGGCCACGAGCGGCAATACCATAACGCTCAAGCCGGACACCGGGCCGGATGTTAACGTGCAAGTTCAAGACTCCACGCGCATCGTTCGTCTTACCCCGGGGCAAACCGACCTGACGAATGCAGCTCCGATCCAGCTGCCGGATCTGCAGGTAGGCGACCGCATCCTGGTGCGTGGGAGGTTGTCCGGTGACGCCAATTCCGTGGTGGCTTCGAGCGTCATTGCCATGAAGCGCTCCGACATCGAGGCGAAGCAGACGCAGGAGCGCGAGGATTGGCAAAGGCGCGGCATCGGCGGACTGGTGAGCGCGGGTGATGACGGCGCCGGAACCGTTACGATTTCGGCGGGAGTGCCGGGCGGAAGCAGAACCATGGCCATTCACACCACGAAAGAAACAATCATCCGCCGCTATGCCCCAGACTCCGTGCAATTCGACGACGCAAGGCCCAGTTCCCTGGATCAGGTCAAGCCGGGAGACCAGCTTCGGGCCCGGGGCGCGCGCAGTGCGGATGGAAGCGATTTCGCCGCGGAAGAGATCGTTTTCGGATCCTTCCGAAACATTGCCGGCACCATCGATGCAGTGGATACGGCTGCGAACACCATCACGGTGATGGACTTGGCAACGAAAGAACCCGTGTTGGTGAAGGTTACATCCCTATCCCAGATTCTGAAGTTGCCTCCTCAAATGGCCCAGGGCATCGCATTGCGACAGAGAGGGGCTGCACCACAAGGACCGGCCGGCGGTCCGCCGGGAGCTAGCCGGACACGCGAAACCGGCACTCTTCCCGAAACCCGAGGCCCGGGCGTAGGCGACCGACGACCTGGCGGCAGGGGAGGAAATCCTCAACTTGGGGGTGCACGACCGGACCTTCAGCAGATGCTGCGCCGAATGCCACCGGCCACGCTTGCCGATTTCGAGACAGGTGATGCGGTGATGATTGTGTCGACCGAGGGTACGGATTCCGGCGGCGTCACGGCGATTACGCTGCTCGGTGGAGTCGAACCCATTCTGTCGGCTTCGTCGAATGATAGCCAGGAGATAACTCTTTCACCTTGGAATCTTGGAGGAGCTGGAGGAGCTGGAGGAGATGGTGCCGGGGGAGGCCCGTAAGGATTCCTGTTGTTTCACTGTCCGTTTCTCATTGGAGGATAGATGAAATACTTCTTGGTCACACGTTACATTCGCATCGTAGCTGTCATCCTGCTGGGTCTCGCCGGTGTGAATGGCCTGCTGGCGCAGGCCGGGACGGGGTCTCTGCGGGGTGAAGTGATCGATCCTTCCGGCAGCGCGGTACCCGACGCCACGGTACAGGTGACCACACCGGCCGGCCAGCTATTGGTCCGGACAACGAATCGGGGCGGTGTATTTGAAGTGGGAGATTTGGCGCCGGACAGATACACGGTGGAAGTCATCGCACTGGGCTTTGCTCCTCATGCGGAGGAGTTGGAGATCAGCGCCGGCCAGGCTCGGCAGCTCGACGTTTCCCTTTCGATTGCGACACAAGCACAGGAGGTTACGGTTTCTGAGCAAGCTCAAACGGTGGACACCAGCCCCTCGAACAATGCCAGTTCCGTGGTTATTGCGGGGGATGATCTTGCAGCACTCCCGGATGATCCCGATGCATTGCTGGCCGACCTCCAGGCGCTGGCGGGGCCTTCGGCGGGACCCAGTGGCGGCCAGATTTACATCGACGGGTTCACCGGCGGGCAGCTTCCGCCGAAGTCGTCGATTCGCGAAATCCGCATCAATCAGAATCCCTTCTCGGCCGAATTCGACAGGGTGGGTTTCGGCAGAATTCAAGTATTCACGAGGCCGGGCACGGACAGATTTCGCGGCCAGATTTCCGTCCGGGGAAACACTTCAGCATTGAACTCGAAGAATCCCTTCGTTCCCGTGGCCGATCAGCCGGCGTATCATTCGACAAACTTCGGGGGAAACTTGGGCGGGCCGCTCAGCAGCGTCGCGTCGTTCTTCTTGAATGCGGAGCGCAGGGACGTCGATGAATCTTCCATCATCAACGCCATCGTTCTCGATCCGAGCTTCAATCCAGTGCCTTTCAGCGCCGCCGTTGCTAACCCCCGGGTCCGTACCAACTTCAGGCCCCGACTCGATTACCAGCTCAGCACCAACAACTCCTTGACGGTGCGCTACCAATACTTCCGGGACGCTCGCACCAATGAGGGATTGGGACAGTTTTCCTTGCCTACGCAGGCCTATGATGTCCTTCGCACCGAGCAAACGCTGCAAGTCAGCGATACGCAGATCCTGGGCGACAGAGCCGTGAACGAGACGCGTTTTCAGTTCCGTCGCGGCCGGCGTAGCCAGACGGCGCAGAATTCAGAACCCACGCTGCGGGTTTTAGGGGCGTTCACAGGCGGCGGCAGCAGTCGCGGGAACGACGTGACCCGCACGAACCATTACGAATTCCAAAACTACACTTCAATCGTTTCCGGAAACCACGTGGTGAAATTCGGAGGCCGTTTGCGCGCGGTCAATGAGGCGGATGATTCAACCTCCGATTTCAATGGCACGTTCACGTTTCCTTCGATCGAAGCCTATCAGGATACGCTACAGGGCCTTCCGGGGAGCGGTGCAAGCCAGTATTCGATTACCGCCGGGCTTTCCAAAACAAGTGTCACCCTGGTTGACACCGGCCTCTACGTGCAGGATGACTGGCGGCTGCGCCCGACTTTTACGCTCAGTTACGGACTGCGTTTCGAGACCCAGAGCCGCATTCCCGATCATGTAGATTTGGCGCCGCGGCTGGGTCTTGCCTGGGCCATCGGCGGGAGTGGGACGAATTCTCCCGCCACGGTTCTGCGCGCGGGCTTTGGCATGTTCTATAATCGCTTCAGCGAGGGTCTGGTACTTCAGGCCGAGCGCTTGAATGGTGTCAGCCAGCAGCAATTCATTGTCACTTCGCCCGATTTTTTTCCCAACGTTCCTCCGGTGAATTCCCTCACGGGCGCGGAGACGTCTCCAACGGTCTATCGGATCGATCCGAATCTTCGTTCGCCTTACGTCCTGCAAACGGCCGTCAGCTTGGAACGCCAAATCTCTAAAGATGTCACACTGTCTGTCAATTACGTGCAGTCGCGCGGTGTTCACTCGCTTCTCACCAACAACATCAATGCACCCCTCCCAGGAACAATCACCGACGAGAATCCAACCGGCACAAAGCCGTTCGGGGATGTCGGCAACATTTATCAGTACGAATCCGGCGGCATCTTCAAGCAGAATCAAATGATCACCACCCTCAACATCCGCACGGGGCCGAGGCTGCGGATCTTTGGGAATTACATTTTGAACTACGCTCGCGGCAATACGGTCGGCGGAGGCGGACGCGGCGGGTTTCGCGGGGGCGGCTCAGCCGTCGGCTTTCCGTCCAATCCATACGATCTGCTCGAGGATTACGGCCGGTCATCGTTTGACATTCGGCACCGCGTTCATGGTGGCGGTACGATCACCCTGCCCTACGGGATTCGTCTCAGTCCCCTTCTTTTTCTGACCTCCAGCTCACCCTTTAACATCACGGTGGGGGAAGACCTCAACGGTGATTCTATTTTCAACGACCGGCCCGGCTTCGCAACCAGCCAGTCAATCCCCGATAACGTTGTGACAACGAGTTTCGGCACCTTCGATACCGCGCCGGTGGCCGGTGCAACCGTCATCCCGGTCAATTACGGCACAGGCCCTTCCCGTATTTCTATGAACCTCCGGGTCAGCAAGACGTTCGGCTTCGGCGGGAGTGGGGACCGCTCCGGCGCAGGCGAAGCATTAGAACAAGGGGGAGGCAGGCGGGGAGGTCCCCGCATGGGAGGACGGGGACGTCCAGGCTTCGGACGGCGCGGGGGGGGGGGGTGGCAACCGAGGCACGACGGACCAGACCTACAACCTGACCCTCAGTGTCAGCGGGCGCAATGTCTTCAACAACGTGAATCTTGGGAATCCGGTCGGAAGCCTGAGTTCACGGCTGTTTGGTCAATCGAACTCCCTGGCAGGTGGGCCGTACTCGTCTGGGGGTGCATCCCGCCGCATTGATTTACAACTGGTGTTTGCTTTCTAGCGGCAGGCGATTGCTTGTTCCATGGCTGAACTGCCGATCCCAGGGACAGAACGCTAGCTAGAAGGGGATGTCCTCGTCAGAGACTTCGGAGACAGGGACGTCTTCGGCAGCCGGGGCTTGAGCCCCGGCATCACCTCCGGCGGAGGCGCCAGGAGCTGCAGCATCGCCGCGGCCGC
Organism: Candidatus Acidiferrales bacterium; assembly: GCA_965197305.1. Classification (GTDB taxonomy): domain Bacteria; phylum Acidobacteriota; class Terriglobia; order Acidiferrales; family UBA7541; genus Palsa-189. The sequence continues at coordinate 327,073 of CBDAMS010000010.1, forward strand.
CCAGCATGCGGAAGTTATTGGCAACGATTTCTACGGTAGTGCGCTTCTGGCCCTCGCGATCGTCCCACTGGCGCGTTTGGATGCGGCCCTCGATGTAAAGGAGAGAGCCCTTGCGAAGATACTGCTGGGCGATCTCGGCCTGCTTGCTCCAAACAACGATGCGGTGCCATTCGGTGCGCTTCTGGCGCTCGCCCGCGCGGTCGCGGTAGCTCTCATCGGTAGCCATAGTGAAGTTACACACGGCCTGCCCGCTTGAGGTGTAGCGCGTTTCGGGATCGCGGCCCAGCCGACCCACTAAGATTACTTTGTTGACGGACATTCCGGTCGCCCCTGGTGCGGGGAGGAAGATAGCATGCCACGTCCGCCTCGGCAATCGCCGAGACGTGTCCACGCTCGTATGCTGGGGGATAGGTGGATGGCGCCCTCGAAGTTGATGCAGGCTAAACCGTGATACCCATTTCACGCAGTTTGGCGCGGGCCCGGCGTTCCTCGTCGGTGCCTGGATAGAGACGGATGACGGTGCGCAGCTCGTAGACGCCGGAAGTTTCCTGGCCGATGGCCACCAGCGCGAGTCCTTTCTTGAGGTGCGCCGGCGCCAGCTTGAAGCTCTTCGGATAATTGTCGAGCACCATCGAGTACGCGTCGACGGCTTGCTCGTACTCCTGCTGCGCGAAACGGATCTCGCCGATGTAAAACTGCGCATTGGAGGCCAGATCGGTTTCCGAATAATGCTTCAGATAGTCCTGGAACTCCTGCATCGCCAAATCGTATTTCCGGCCGGTGAGGTCGCGCAGGGCGTTGGAATACAGCAAATCAGCCGAAGGCGCCGCTGCCGGTGGAAGGCTCGATTCCACCGCCTCGGTCGCCGCGGTCGCGCTGGCCGGACCGGGGGCAAGATTCGCAGAAGATTGAAGCGGAAGCGGCGGCGCGCTGCCGGCGAGCTTGGCATCAATGCCTTGCAGGGCATTTTGGGCGTCGGTGAGCTGTTGATTGAGTCTCCCGATGCGCGCCATCAGCTCCTGCAGATTGTCGGAGACACCCTGAACCTGTGTGGACATCGAGTCCAACCGGGCGCCGGAGTTTGCCTGCATGTCCTGGACTGTCTTTTGCAGCCCGCCCATCGTCGAACTCAGCCTGTTGACTGAATCCAGGGCTTGCTCAAGCAGGGTTTTTTGGACGGCATGGTCCTGGATCACCTGAGCTTGCAGGAACTGGAAGTTTTGAATCAACTGGTTCACAATCTGCTGCAACTCCAGGACCTCCCTTTTTTGCCCCGATGCTGCCGGCGCCAGCAGGGTGCTGCCGAGCATGCCCGCCAGCAAGGCGGCCCCAAGATTCATAACCCACCGATTACGCATGGGAGATTTCCTCTTTCCTGGATCGATCTTTTCTTAAATCAAAAATCAAAACCGTGATCGAATCCTACGCCGAATCAAATCTGCGGAGACAAGCAGTTGCGCGCCCGGCACAACTGCTTGCCTCTGCTTGGTTAGATGCCTGAAATCCGCCAGCGCTTACCTGGCCATCACAAAGTGCCCACGGCGGTTCTGCTGCCAGCAGTTTTCGTTGGACTGGGCGCAGAACGGCCGCTCTTTCCCGTAGCTGATTGTCTGTACCCGGTCGGCCGCCACACCCAGTGAAACCAGGAAATTCTTGGCGGCTTGTGCCCGACGGTCTCCGAGCGCCAGATTGTATTCGGTCGATCCACGCTCGTCGCAGTGTCCTTCCAAGGAGACCCGGATCTGCGGATAGGAGCGCAGAAATTCTGCGGTTTTTGAAAGGGCGTTGCGTGCGTCAGGACGAACATCGGCCTTGTCATAATCGAAATAGGCGTCCTGCACTTCGCGAGTAAACAACTCCTCAAGCGTCGGTGCCGTGGTCGTGGGCGCCGGCGGAGGTGGCGGTGTCACGGTAATACGCACGTTGGCAGTGGCCGAGCCGCCCGGTCCGGTGGCAGTGATCTCGTAGGTGGTCGAAGCTGTGGGCATGACCGGCCTCGAACCTTGGAGAGGGACGCTGCCGACGCCCGGTGACAGCATCAGCGAAGCCGCATTGGTCGACGACCAATTGAGTGTTGTGGATTGGCCACTTTCTATGACCGTCGAGGATGTCTGTAAGGTCACCGTAGGTCGTGCCGGCGGGGGAGCCGGCGGCGGGGGTGGTTGCGCGGTTGCTATGGGACGTCTACTACAGCCGCTACCCGCCACTACAAGCGCCAGCAGGCTGAGAAGGATGACGCTTCCAACGGAACGATTCCGCATTTCACAATCCTCCTTGAACGCGTTATGCGTAAGCTCGATAGTCTAAACTGCTTGCCTCGCCACCCAACAACGTTTATCTGGGTCCGCACGAGGGATGACCCCAAACAGTAACACACCTTGGACACACCTTGATCGATTCCATTCTTCGTGTCCTGGCCACTTGGTGGCCCCTTCCCCGACCCTACTTCGACCAGTTAGGTGATTCGTTCTGACCTTGTGTCGTTAGCTGTCGCAAGTTGGTGCCGTCGGCGAGCATGGTCCAGATCTGTCGGGTGCCGGTGCGCGTGGACTCGAACACGATGTGACGTCCATCGGGTGCCCAGCTTGGCCGCTCATTGCGCGCGGCATCGCGCGTCAATTGCACGAGCGACTGCGTTGCCACATCCATGATATACAAGTCGTAATTTCCATTCGGCCGGCGCCAACTGAAAGCCAGCAGTTGCCCGTTGGGCGACCAAGCGGGATCAATGACGTAGCCCATATCCGGCAGCGGCAACTTCTGCACGTCCCCGCCTTCCGCGTCCATCATGTAGAGCTGCGGGATGCCGCCGCGGTCGCTCACGAAAGCCACCTGCTGCCCGGTCTTCGGGTTCCAGGACGGCGAAGTGTTCGCACCGTTGGAATGGGTAAGCCGCCGAAGATGGCTGCCATCGGCGTCGGTGACAACGAGCTCCGGGTTTCCGTACCTGCTGGACATGAACATGACCTTGCTACCGTCCGGAGACCACGCGGGAGAGCTGTTCGTGCCGCGAAATCGCGGCCAAGTGATCAGCCCGTTGGTCAGCGTCGAATACATGCAAATTTGCGCGCCACTGGTGCCGCCTGGAGGGTAGCAGGTAAAGGCGATGCGGGTGCTGTCCGGAGACCAACGCGGTGTCAGCGCCAGGGAGCGCATCGACGTGAGTTGGCGCTGGCTGGCGCTGTCGTAATCCATCACCCAGATCTCCTTATTCCCGCTGCGCGTGCTCGCGAATGTAATTCGGGTGGAGGCGATTCCTGGCACGCCACCGGAGAGCCGGGCGACGATTTCATCTGCGAATTGGTGGGCAAATTTGCGAGTCTCCTCTTCGGTGGGCTCGCCGCGATAGACGCGGCCCAGCACGGCTGGAGCAGACGGGTTCTGCACGTCGTAAAACCACGCTTCAATCGAGGGATCGGCTCCGGCCGTGAGGTTGCCGAATGCCAGGAACTGTGCCGAGGCTAGCGGTTCGCTCCAGGTCCGGTGATTCAGCTCCGCCGGGATGCTGGGCACCTGGACGGGGTAGAAGCTCCTGCTGGCAAGCTCCAGGATGCCGCTGTAGGCGAGGTCATTTCTGACGACTTGGCTGAACAAGTTCGCGAGCGGTGGCGCGGACGGGGTTCGCGACACGAAATCCGCAACTGCGACGCGTGGTTTGGTGACCCCCAAGCCGGTTCCGGTGCGAAACCAATCCTGGGCCGCCGCGGAGAGAGGCAGCGTCAGCAGCAGGACAACGAGTGCGATCCTGCCGGAGGGAAATGCCGATTCCCGCGAGAAGAGCAAGCTCAATCTGTGGCCTAGGGTTCTGGGTTCCATTCTTGTGACTCCTGCCGGTGGCACCACGCGCGAAACACGTCCCGGGTATCAACGTTTAAAGTCAAACCAAAACTCGACCGACACCTTTGCTCCGCTGTATCCGTTCGGCAACGGGTTGAGCGGGCTGGAATTCAAGATCGCTCGCACAGCCGAATTGTTCACTGAGGCGTTGCCGCTGCTCCTCAGGATCTGTATGTTGGCCACGGCGCCGTTGCGCAGGATGTCGAACGATACCACGGCGCGCGGCGCCCACCGCAAAGAGGGATCCACGGTGGTTTGCAGCCAATTGCTGCTGACTCGGTTGCGCACAGCGTTTACGTACCACGGGAAACGCCCGCCGAAATCCCCGCCCTCGGGTCCGCCGAATCCCATGCCGGCCGTCGTAGCTCCCCCTGCGCCCAGGGAAAATTCCGAATAGGGAATCGAGGGTGTGCCTCCCTGGCCATAGGGCACGGCATTGGGTGGAGGGGGAGTCGGATCCTCAAGCACCTTCGACGGCCGCGTGACATAGCGCGGCGGCTTATCTTTTGTAAACTCGGGGATCTGCTCTGCCTCCACAGGCGGCTCCGCCACCTTGGGTCGCAACTCGGACTGGTACAGGCCCTTCGTGGTATCCACGACACGGCTGGTGGTGACGGTTGGGGGGCGGGGCAGCGGCACGCCATTCAACCCGCTCACGAGCTTGACGGAGATGGCACCGCCTGCACCGAGGCCGCCCCAGGCCTCTCCTCGATCCGACAGGTAGGTCGAAACAGCGAGTGAGCCAACCAGCAGGGAATGAAACAAGAGGGACCACACCAGGGGCGCCTTGAGATTCTCGGCGTCGATTTGGATGCGTACGGTGGACATCACTATCGAGTGCGCGGACGGGAACTTATCGGCTCGGTCACAATGCTGACATTTACGATGCCCGACTGGCGCAGTGTGTCTACCACGGTGGCAAAGGTTCCGAAAGGCACGGTTTCATCGCAGCGCAGATAGACCGGATCGGACTGGGGGTCCTGCATTTTCGCCAGGAGTTGGTCGCCCAACTCGTGGATGTTGACCGGGGCATCGTCGAGATACACGAGCTGCCCGCGATCGATGGTGACCACCAGGCGAGCTTCCGAAATCTCTTTCACGGTCTGCGTCTTCGGCAGGTCCACTTCAATTCCGGATTGCAGGATGGGCGCCGCAATCATGAAAATGACCAGTAAGACCAAGACTACGTCAACGAACGGGACAATATTAATGTCGGAGAGTGACGTGTCGGTTTGGCGATTTAACTGCGGCATCTAGTTTCTCCAGCGAAATGCGCGCGTGCTGGCGTGCGGGGGTCTCTTCCGCACTAGAGATACTGTTTCTCAATCAGAGCCACCACTTCCATCGTGAAGTTGTCCATGCGCGCGGCTATCTCCTTGATGTTATGCAAAAAGTGATTGTAAGCAATGACCGCCGGAATCGCGGCGAACAGTCCCGCGGCGGTGGCGATGAGCGCTTCCGCTATCCCCGGCGCCACGACGCGCAAGCTCGCGGCGCCTGCCATGCCCAACCCGGAGAAGGCATCCATCACCCCCCAGACCGTCCCGAATAGACCGATAAACGGAGTGACGGATCCTGTGGTGGCCAGCCAAGGCATATACTTCTCCAACTTCCGTATCTCTTCTGCTGCGGCCGCCTGCATATCGACTGTCACCGCGTTAAGGCTTTTTATGCGCCCGTGCGGATTGCTGGCCATGAGTTGGCTCGTCAATTCCCGGTGGCCGGCCTCGTAGACTGATTCCAGAGGAGATCCCAGGTTCCCCACCGCCTTGGGGTCCGGCAGGCTCTTGCTGGTATGAAAGACCCGAAGGAATAGCGCTGTTTGCTGGTTCAGATGCGCAAACAATCGCACCTTTTGGAAGATCAGCGCCCAGGAAAATAGCGAGAAGAAGAGCAGGATACCAAGAACGATTCGGGCCACCCACCCGGTCTGCCCGATCAAGGTACTGAATTGGCCCTGGAAAAACCAAAACGCCAGCAGCGGAATCGTTGATCTCCCCCAAGAGGAAAAAAACTCGAAAACAACGCCCCGAAATCACCGTAGCATACCCCCCTCTGCCGGTCAAACGAATCGGATATGGTCAGGATAGATTCGGGATATCTCTTGGGACACAAGCGTCTTCCGCGTCTTTCGCGAAGTTGGAACGGTCCGGTCCCAGCTCGGTCCCAACTCGGTCCGTTGCTTGACAGTCGCCCGACCTGCGGGTAGCTTGCTTGAGTGCCCTAGGGACGAAGCGGCAAGCATCACAAGGTGCTGAGAAGCCATGTCAGCTCGGCGTAAAATCACTGCTCGGGTATCTGCAAAGGATCGGGAACTCGAGTTGTTGTTGATCCGCGCGACCCGCTATTTCCGAACTCCTCGGGCGGTACGCGCAAAGGCCGCCGTTCGGAAACGCGCAAAAGTAGCCTGAGCCACTGGCGACGGCTCGATAACCGCTTGACCCCCATGGGTATTTCCGGGGCGGCGCCCAACGCACATGTCCAGGGATTCCCGTGAGTAAGACTGGAAGCGAACATCAGGCGAATATAGACCTTTTGGCTTATGGCACTCAAAATTTGGGGTACCCAATGCCTGCTACCTTTGGTAGTCTCCCCTAGGACATTCCGAGTCCGCGGATAAGCAAAGTGAGTGAACATCGCGTTTGCGTGGGCCATTGTAAATCTCCTGTGCCAAAGGAGCTTGAAGCAAAAGGGCTTTGCGTATCCCACTTCACGCTCGACATAGAGAAGACCTGCGCTGACATGCATCGGCAAATCGCTCTGCGAGGCGTTTCCCCGGAGCGCCAGGCGGAGATGGCCGTTTACCTCGAGGATTGTTCCGTGCGCCTGGCCCGTGTGTCCAGCAGCATGTGCTTGTCCGACCAACTGAAAAGGCGGGTTCTCAGCACCTTTCTCTCGCTCATGAATCTGCGGGAAACCCTGGAGCGCGCCAACGGAATGCGCGGATCTTCACAGCGAACTTCCCCCACAGCAGCGACATTTCCGGCCTAGAGCTTAGGATGCGTGGTCCTCGATCTCGGTCGCGTAATTCGCCGCCCGGCCTTTAAACCTGACTGGTCTTTCGTCCGCGCCCGTGCGGAAGAAGGTTAGGGCTTGAGCTGGTCGATCTTGGCGGCCAGGATGAAATCGCTTTCCGTGAGGCCGTTGATCTTGTGCGTCCAGATCTTGATCTCGGCCTTTCCCCAGGTGAACGTTATCTCCGGATGGTGGCCTTGCACTTCGGCAACCTCGCCGACGCGGTTCACGAAGGCGAGCGCCTGGCGAAAGTCTGGAAAGTTGACGGTCTTCCTGATGTGGTGACCTTCCACAACCTCCCATCCCTTTACTTGTTTTTGCAAGGCGGCCAGTTCCTCGCCCGCCAAAGGCGGTACGCCTCCCCGGCACGGTACGCAGGTTTTGCTGGCTAGTTCTGACATGATCTTTGTCCTTGGTGCCTGCGACTCTTCACTTCTTCTTGCGTGATTGTAGCATTCTCATCAGGGAATTCCACTCGGCACAATCCTGCAGGCGGGAGACACTCGGGCAATTGGGAATCGGCACTCGCCGCAGCGCGGGCTCGGAATCTATGGATCGTCGAGCTGCTCGGAAAGAGTGAACCAGGGAACGTCGCGCACCATCACGTGATAGCTGACGGCCATCTGATACCGGCTCCCGCGATGGACCCAAACGCGCGTGGCATAAAACGGCTGGCCCCTGTACGGCTGCTGGAGTGAGAGCATGGCCACCGTGTCGCCGAAATCAAACACGCGCGCCCACACCAGCGGCGGCGCCTCATTGGTGCGCACTCCCTCTTCCTTTTGAGCAAGCGGGTCGGCGATGCGTTGCGCCTTGCTCATGGCCCCGTCGCCTCCGGAATCAACGATAATTGCTTCCTCCACCACGTGTCGGCTCCAGGCATCCATGTCGCGTGCCGCCGCAGCGATCTCCATCTGCTGCCAGGAAGCGAAAGCGGCCCGGCCGTTCGGTGTATGCGCGCGGAACGGCGTCACCCGGCATGGGTTGACGCATTCCGTCTCGATACCGGTTTCGCTCGACAGCACGCCGATGGGTTCGTCATCTGGCCGCCATGCCAGGTCCGCCCGGGGCGACTGCACCGTCTCGATCACGTGCAGCAGCCGCCAGCGCTTCGACTGCCTAGTCCATAGTCGCAAGACAAAGGCGTTGCCGCGGCGGATTTGCAGGATAGCCATTGGGCCGTAGGTGCGCTGGGTGACTTCGGCTTCGGTGCTGAGCACAACCGGCTTGGGCCAATTGGCCAGAGCTTCTTCGCGGCTCAGCAGGGTGCCCGAGGGATCGATCCAGGTGAAGCGCGGGTCGAGCAGTCGGTCCAAGGCTCTCCCGTCCGGCCTGCCCCAGGCCTCTTCAAACGCGCTATTGGCCGCCACAATGGCCTGCACATCCGCATTGGCGGCTTTGGTGGCAACTGCGTTCACGCCCGATGCAGGTGCCGGGGAGACAGGAGTTGCCTCTGCGCCCAGCGGCAGGATCTCGGGAATAGCGCAAAGGCTTCCGGAGACAATTAGAGAAACGATGGCGAGGTTGCGCGAGTATTTCATGTGTCTAGTCGCCCCCCAAAATCAATTTCACGCAGAGGCGTACAAAGCGCAAGCGGAATTGTTCGCAGGAGAAATGAGAGGTTCTAGGATCTGCAACTTTCGGATTTGCGGGCCGGAAGTCCGATACCGCCGCGGTGTCCCGCCGAGGCTTTTTTGCTGCGGGACGCTAGCCCGGCGCGGGCTCGTAGAGCGGCTCGTCCGCGACTAGCCTTCGCAGCTTCGCTTCCCGCCGCTTAAGGATGCGGATGGCCTCCAGCAACCACTCCAGCCGGTTGCGGTCCAGCGCTTCCACGAGTTCACGCTCAATCAAGCAAGCGTCGTTCGTCCCCCGGAAGGGGTCGTCCAGCCAGTCGATGGCCCATCTCTCTGGCTCCCGGCGAAGACGAGTGCCTAGTTCGACCAGCGATTCTCCAATCCGCTGCGCCGCCGCGATGCTGCGCGTCAGATCTTTTTGCACTTGCTGCCACTGGTCCGTGTGCCTGGAATTCATGCCGCCCTCCAATCGCGTTGCCTGGTAAAGGGCTCGATAGGAAACAGGTCGTATGGGCGGCGATGTTAGTCAACTGCTGCATGGAGTCAAAGGGAATCGTGCGTTGTAAACGGTGGAAAACTGAAAACGTTGTGGAAACTGTGGAAAGCTCGCAACCGACTAACGCAGAATTTCACCGGCCGATTTTGACTTTGTTTCGCCTGTGACTTTGTTCGTTCTTTGTTCTGTGGGCGGCAATATTCGGCGGCGTGCTACGCTAAGTGCCTCGGAGATGACCATGTTGCGGTTCGCGGGACTGAAAGCTGGCTTGTTGATTCTGGCGCCTGCTTTGATCCTGCTGCTCACTGGTTGCAACGGCAGTACCACGTCGGAGGATTTCGGTGAGACACCGCCGGGGCCGCCGCCTATGCTGGCGCTCGCGAATTTCGTGACCGGGGGACTGAACAACCCTATCGGCTTCGAGGTGCCGCCGGATGGCAGCGGGCGTATCTTTAATCGTCGAACAGGCCGGCACGATCCGAGTCTTTCAGCAGAATGGCACACTCATCGGCACCTTTCTCGATATCTCCTCCAAGATTGCCTGCTGCGGCGAAAGAGGACTGCTCGGGCTGGCCTTTCATCCTCAGTTCAGCACCAATGGCCAGTTCTACGTGAACTACACGAATATCCGGGATGGATAGTCCGTCATCGTGGAGTACGAGGTTTCGTCGGCTGATCCTAATCAGGCGGATGTGGCAGAACGGCAGTTGCTCATCGTGGACCAGCCATTCGCCAACCACAACGGCGGCCAACTGGCCTTCGGCCCTGACGACAATGCCCTCTATATCGCCTTGGGCGATGGCGGCGGCGATGGTGGCGGACTCGGTGGTGGCAACGGCCAGAGTACAGGCAACCTGCTGGGCAAGATCCTGCGTATCGGTGTGGACGGCAACCCATACACGATTCCCTCGGACAACCCATTTGTGGGCGTCGGCGGAGCGCGGGGGGAAATCTGGACCTACGGCCTGAGGAATCCCTGGCGTTTCTCGTTCGATCCTCCCACTGGCCGGCTGTTTGCCGGCGATGTGGGCCAGAACACCTGGGAAGAAGTGAACCTCATTACCAGGGGCGGGAATTTCGGCTGGAACATCATGGAAGGGAGTCAGTGCTTTCAGGGCGCATCCTGCACTCCCCCGTCGGGGCATATTCCGCCGATCACTGAGTATCGGAACCCGGATGAAGGCACCTCCGTCATGGGCGGTTTCGTCTATCGCGGCACGGCCATACCGGCCCTGGTGGGCACCTATGTGTTTGGCGACCTCTCGGGCGGACGCGTGTGGGGACTGAAGCAAGACGAGGGCGGAGATTGGCAGCGGACCGTCCTGCTGGAACTCGACCCCAACCGCACCGTGAGCTCCTTCGGCCGCGACGCCGACGGCGAACTGTACCTGGTCGATTACAACGGTGCCGTCTTTCGCCTGGTTGCCACCCCCTGATCTTCATCTTCGCCGGTCTTGGTCAAGCACGGTGCCCCCGAAGGCGGCATCTGCAGCGAACCTCCCCCACCGGCGGAGAGCTCACCGCGATCCGGCGCCGCCGAGTTGCATCCCACGGAGAAAAGGAGTATGTATTTTGCAATGCGGTACGCACGTGCTGTAGTATTGACCCTGGCCCTGTTGTGCGCGCAAACAACTACCGCTCAAGAGGGTTGCCGAGTCCGCACTGTTCCCGTAAGCGCCTTCAGTCGTCAAGGCGCTTCGGTCCCTCTGGTTGAGAGCGCCAATTTTGTGGCTTCCTACGGCGACAAAGCCGTTCGTGTCACCTCCGTCACTGTCGAGCAGCGGCCTCAACAGATGGTTCTGCTTCTGGACGTGAGCGGCAGCATGTTGGGTGCCACCGATCGCGCCTGGAAAGTGCCTATCGAAGTAGCCCGCGAGGTGCTCGGCTACATGCCCCCGAACATGGATATTGGCCTGGCGATTTTCTCCGGGCGGATGTTTCCATTGGTGGATCCAACCAAAGACCATCAGAAACTGATCGGCGAAGTGGAAGCCCTGCTGGCGAATCGAAGACTGATTGAGGAAAAACTCACGGCGGGAACAGCGCTCTGGGACTCCATTCTGCAAGCCTCTGGCATGTTTCGTCGGTCACAGGCGGGTGACGTGATCTACGTGATCACCGACGGCGCGGATAATCAGAGCATCGCCAATTCCCGCGTGGTGGCGCGAACTCTGGCCGCCACCGGCGTTCGTTTGTTCTGCTTTGGTATTGCCAACAGCGAGTGGCTGAAGCTGCGAACGGCGGACCAGGTGACCGGCGCAACCGAGTTGACGCGCGTTATGGAAGGCACCGGCGGGTGGGGCATGGCCGCGACGGTGGCCGAATGGGATGCTTTCCGAGAGACGAGGATGCCCGAGGGATTCGAGCGCGCCATGAACCTGCAATACCGGCAACTTGCCAATTTCTATCGCGTAAACCTGGAACTGCCGGAACCTATCTCCCAGCCCCAACAGTGGAAGCTGCTGCTGACGGGTATGGATGAGCCCAAGACCCGCGATCTGGAGCTTATCTACCCGGCGCAGTTGATGCCTTGCAATTAAAGTGCTGCGCCATATCCCCTCCGCGCACGCCGCTTTTCTCCGGCCCTGCGTCCAGAGCTAAGCTGTCTTCTCCTCTCTTGGCTTCCCGATTGACCGCGGAATGACACGCGCAACTGGCGGCTATCGAGCATCCGGCATGCCATGGGGTGCGCGGGGGTTGCAATTGTCCGTTAAGATTTGTTATGCGGACCGTATCCATGGTGGAGGGACAAATGGATTTGCAAAATGCAGTCGCGTTGGTCACCGGTGGGAGCAGCGGAATTGGGCGCGCCATAGCCCAAACCCTTAAGGGGAGCGGAGCACAGGTAGCCATCACGGGGCGCGATCAGGGCCGGTTGAAAAAAGTGGCACAGGCCCTGGGTGCGTTTCCGGTGCAGGCCGATGTATCGATGGAGGGCGACGTCGCACGCACCTATAGTCAGGTTCTGAAGGAATTTGGCGATCTCGATATTCTCGTGAACAACGCAGGAATCGCCGTTTTCAAGACGCTCGTTGATTTCGATCGGGAAAGTTTCGAAGCCGTATTTGCCACCAACGTCATGGGCGCCATGCTGATGGCTCGCGAAGCCGCAAAGCACTTCATCGCGCGGAAGCGCGGCAATATCGTCAACATCGGTTCGACGGCGGCCCTGCGCGGGGCTCCGAGTGGCACGGCCTACTACGCCAGCAAGTTTGCGCTTCGCGGCATGTCGGAATGCTGGCGAGCGGAACTCCGGCGGTACAATATCCGCGTGTTCTTGATCAATCCGAGCGAGGTGCAGACGCCCTTGTTGGCGATGGCTGGGCGGGAGCAAAAGCCGAATCCGACCAAGCTGCGCGCCGAAGACATTGCCCACCTTGTCAAGGCGGTGCTCGAAATGGACAACCGGGGTTTCACGCCGGAGTTGTCCGTCTTTGCGACCAACCCGCAGGACTGACGCGGGTCGTTACGCCGTATGGAACGCAGTCCGCTCCCCCCTCGATTTTTCTCATGGACCGATTTTTCTCATGGGCCTTGTGCTTGCCGGAGCGTAGAATAGACGAAGTTCATCGCTGCATTTCGCGTTGAGGAGCGTGCCATGGCTCAGCTGTCCAGATGGATCGTTGCCGCATGCCTCCTCATGTTTCCTGCATGGTCAGGCCACATCCAGCTTTTTGCGCAAGCTCCCGCCCCGGCCGCCACGGCTCCCGATGACTCCAAAGAGCCGTTCGTCATCGAGCGCCTTGCGGAAAATATCTCGTTCCAAAACGACGGCACCTTTACGGAAGAAACCAATCTCCGCGTCCGCATTCAATCTGCGCCCGCCGTCCAGCGTTTCGGCGTGTTGCGTCTTCCGTATGCCTCGGCAGTCGGCGATGTGGAACTAATCTACGCCATGGTGCTCAAACCCGACGGGACCGTCGTGGCCACCCCACCGGAGAACATTCTGGATATGCCGGCGGCCATCACGCGCGAAGCCCCCTTCTACAGCGACCTGAAAGAAAAACAGATTGCCGTAAAGGGTCTGGGCATAGGGGACATCTTGGAGTACCAGACGCGCCTCCATGTGCGCACTCCCCTGATCCCGGGACAATTCTGGTTCGCCGCTGATTTTCCGGCGAAGGGCTATGTCTTGGACCAGGAGTTGCAAATCAGTGTGCCGCGCGACCGCTATGTAAACCTTAAGACGAGTCCTGGCCTGGCCCCGGTGACGTCCGAGGACCAGGGTCGGCGCATCTACACCTGGACAGCGTCGAAAGCGGACGGCGAATCGGCAGACCATCAGGCCCCAACGCAGGATGCTGTGCCGTCCCGGGTACCCGCCATTCAGCTCACCACGTTCCGCAATTGGGACGAGATCGCGCAGTGGTATCGCCAGTTGCAAGAAACCCGTGTCGTGCCCACGCCGGAAATTCGCGCCAAGGCTCTGGAACTGACGCAAGGGGCGGCCTCCGATGCCGAAAAGGTCCGCCGGCTCTATGACTACGTGGCCACCAAGTTCCGCTACATCGGCATCGCCTTCGGCATCGGCCGTTATCAGTCTCATGCCGCCGCCGAAGTCCTCAACAACGGGTACGGGGACTGCAAGGACAAGCACACTCTGCTGGCTGCGCTTCTGGCCGCCTCTGGCATTCCGTCGTTTCCGGCGCTGTTGCATTCCAGCCGGGAGATTGACCACGATGTTCCTGCTCCCAGTCAGTTCAACCACGTGATTACCGTCGTCCAGCAAGAAAGCGGCCTGTTATGGCTGGACAGCACAACGGAAATTGCGCCCTTGGGCTACTTGACGCCCAAGGGTCGCGATGCGCAGGCGCTGGTGGTTTTCGATAGCGAACCGGCGCGGCTCATCAAGACCCCCGCCTCGCCGCCCTTCCACACCGCGTACCATTTCCGCATCGAGGGCACGCTGGACGATCAAGGGACACTGGAAGCCCAAGTCGAATCCGGCATCCGCGGGGATATGGAGTTCCAACTGCGCCGCGCCTTCCACCGCATGCCCGAGTCGCAGTGGAAAGACTTTCTGCAAGCTTTCGTTGGCAGCCTGGGCCTGGCCGGCGGCATTTCGAATGTCGAAATCAGTTCGCCCGAAGTCACCGAACGGCCCTTGCACCTGCGCTACCACTACGCGCAGCAGAGTCCATCAAGCGATTGGGCCAACAAGCGCATACCCCTGCCGTTGCCGCGTTTACGTGTGCCCAATCTGCGCCCCGGTGCCACGGAGAGTTCTGAGCACATCGCGCTGCAACCCCCGGGAGAATATTCGTTCGAGGCCAGGATCGAACTGCCCAAGGATTTTCTGCCGCGCCTGCCGCAATCGGTTGACGTCGAATACGATTTCGCCGAATACCACGCCGCCTACTCGCTCGACGCCGGCGTCTTCCACGCCCGGCGGCGCCTGGTCATTCACGCGCTGAAGATCCCGCAGGCTCGGCGGGATGATTATCTGGCCCTCCGCAAAGCCGTAAATGACGACGAGCGATTTTTCCGTTCGCCGTCCGCGTTCGTGTCGCGATTGGTGCAGGAGGGTCGCGATGCCATGCATCGTGGCGACTTGGCGGACGCCGCCGAAGCTCTGCAGACTGCCACCTCCGCCGATCCCACGAACGCTCGAGCCTGGTCCTTACTGGGCTACGTGCATGCTTTGCGGGGCGCCGCCGAGCAGGGCGTCGGCGAGATGTGGAAGGCCATCGACCTCGCCCCCAGCGAATGGTGGTCTTACCGCGAACTGGCCGATATGTTGGCCTACCTTCGCCGCTATCCGGAAGGGTTGGAGACCCTCCAGCGGGCCAAAAAGATCTCGCCGAACAATCTCGCGATCACTTGGAGAACCGCCCAGGCCCTGCTGGGGATGAAGCGCCACGACGATGCCATCGCCGAACTGTTGTCCGCCGTGCAAACCAACCCCGAAGATGCCCGGTTGGCCTTGATGCTGGGGCGGGCTTACATCGGCCAGGGCGAGGAAGAGAAAGCGATGAGCGCCTTTCAAAAGGTGCTGGAATCGAATCCCACACCGGCCAACCTGAACGCGGTGGCGCATGAATTGGCGGACAGCAATGTCCGCCTCGAGGACGCTCTCCGCTACGCGCAACGCTCCATCGCTTTGGAAGAAGAGGCCGCCGGCAAGATATCTCTCCAGAACATGCGCGCGGCCGATATGGTTGAGATGATTCGCCTGGTTCGGTCCTGGGACACCGCCGGTTTGGCGCATTTTCGGTTGGGAAATTTGCAGGAGACTGAAAAATATTTCATGGCCGCCTGGAAACTCATGCCCAACGCGGTGGCCGGAGACCACCTCGGCCAACTCTATGAAAAGCTCGGACGAGTCGAGGACGCCGCGCGGTTTTACAGCTGGTCCCTGGCGTCGGACCGTGCCCTCGAAGAGACCGGCGAGAGGCTGGCCATCCTGCTCGGGAGCAAGGAACAAGCCGATGCGGCTGCGCGCGCAGCCTCCGTTGGCCTCGAGCAGTTGCGAACGGTGATCATGCCGCGCCTGGCCGATGGGCCGGCCAAAGCGGCATTCTTCGTCGCGTTTACGCCGGATTCGGCACCCGCAGCCGCGGCCGTGCAATTCATTGCCGGGTCAAACGAGTTGCGCGGGGCCACCGATGCCATCGCTTCCGCTAGCTACGACATTGATTTTCCAGGGGACCGTCCGGTGACGCTCGTTCGTCAGGGAAATCTGACCTGCGATGAAGGGTCTGCACACTGTAAGCTGGTTTTTGTCAGTGCCAGCATGGTCAATTCCTTCAACTGATCCACCTCGCTGCGCAAGAGACGAAAGGCCGCGGGCTCATGGTGCCCTTGGCACAGCCCCTTGGCACAACGCAGGCGCGGGAAGTGGTGCTTCCTCTTCCTGCTATTCGTTCTTGCTAATTGTCGGACTTTTCCGGAAGACCATAGGCACTGGCCGGGATGCACCAGTTGCATTTGTACTGATCATCTTCAGATGGTTGAACGATATGATTCTTATCGTGCGCCACGCACATCTGTGGTTGCACGTAGTCATCCGGAGTACCCAGGCGTATCCGCTGGGGATCGATTACCCAGGGCTTGGTAAACATCACTGGGTCGTTCACGGTAGCTTCATATAGAAGCACATCCCCCTGCCGGGTCCAGCGTTCGGTCACCTGCAATTGGTCGCTATGAATGGTAGTGAACTTGCGGCCGCGTCGCGGATCCGAAAGCCAGGCCTCGTCGTTGAGTCCGACCGTATCCACCACCAGTGTATCTCCTTCCCAGTGGCCAATGGAGTGTCCGAAATACGAGTATCGTAGTCTTCCGGATGCGGACGCCCGTCCGTGTAGACGACACGATAGACCGGACCAGGCGCAGCCTCATGAGCAATCATCACAAATTGATCGGTCTGAGCGATCTGCATGATGGGACGCTCTAGCGTCGCGCGTGGAACGCCCAGCGGCTTGCAATCCATATAGGGGTCCAATGCCGTGGTGCCGCCATACATGGTAGCGGCTATGGCTTTGACCTTTTCCATATATTCAGGTTTGTATGAAGGCTGGTTGGGGTCGAGGGGCGGCTCGCTATTCTGTCCGAATCCTCCACCCTCTGCTCCTCCGTAGGCAAATAAGATCGAGCCGTCCGCAGTCCTGGTAAGGATTTCCTCATTGCTTCTTCCGGAGCGACCCGAAACGCGCCCAGCCCAGTATCCACTCAGGTCCGGATGGCCGGCCGCTGTTCGCGGTGTTGGTCTGGCTTCAAGACTCGCAACTGGCGCTCCGCTTTGGGCAGCGGGCATGGACAGCAATACCAATGACAATACGCCCGCCAGGGCCCCAGCCACCACGCCGTAGCTAATTAGACGCATTTTCATGTTGCCCTCCTCGTTCGGCTCCAAGCTCGCACGACTCTCGAGGAACACAAGCACGGATTCGCCCGAACACCTGATTCCTCTTCAGGTTTCGCACGTATTCCAGCTTCGTCACCCCTCGATTGTTCGCTGCAGTCAGGCCAAATCCCTAAGTTAAGTTATGCCCGGAAGGCTATGTTCCTGATCGTTGGCTGTCAAGCAGGGTGCCTGTCAAGCCCTGTCAAGCATGGTTTCGTAGACCAAGCGGCATCGGTCGCAAAGCGTCACCCAAGCCCCCGGACGACGCACACCATTTCACGGCCAAGCAATTCCGGCGAAGATATAAGACAATAGAGAGGCGTGAGCGAGATCACTACAGCACCCAGGGCCCTCCGCGGATCACCCGCTTCGCCGGCCGCGCCGAAGCCGTCACAGTCCGGTAAGCCGGCTGGCTTCCTTCGCCTTCTGGTCGAAGTGTGGCCATTCCTGCGGCCGCAGCGCTGGCTACTTCTCGTGGGTTTCGTGCTCATGGCCGTCAACCGAGTTGCGGGCCTGGCCCTGCCCGCCTCCATCAAATTTTTGGTGGACAATGTAATCGGCGAACGGCAGGTGGAGCTCCTTGCCCCGCTGGCATTGGCGATTGTCTCGGCCACGGCCATCCAGGGAGTCACCACCTTCACGCTTACGCAGTATTTGTCGAAGGCTGCGCAGCGATTGATTGCCGGTCTGCGCAAGCAGGTGCAGGCGCATATCGGCCGCTTGCCGCTTGCGTTCCATGACGCCAACAAGACGGGCGCGCTGGTAACGCGCATCATGCACGACGTCGAGGGCCTTCGAAACCTGATCGGCACCGGGTTGATCGGATTTGTCGGAAGCCTGATGACCGCGGTCCTGGCCCTGGCTGTTCTCCTAAGCATCAGCCCGCTAATGACCGGACTGGCGGCGGCGGTTCTTCTCTGCGTCGGCATCGCCTTGAATAGGGCCATCGGCATGATTCGGCCCGTCTATCGGGCACGCTCAAAAATAAACGCGGAAGTGACCGGCCGGCTGACGGAGTCGCTCGGGGGCGTGCGGGTCGTGAAGGGCTATCACGCCGAAGAACGGGAAGAGCGCGTCTTCGCGGGTGGTGTCCAGCGCCTCCTGGACAATGTCCTGAAGACGCTGACCGCGACCTCCCTGATGAGCCTGTCGGCGACCGTCCTGCTGGGTCTGGTGACCGCATTGGTCATGTATGTGGGGGCGCATCAAATCTTGGCCGGCACAATGACGCTCGGCACGTTTCTGACGTTCGTGGCTTTTCTGGCGCTCCTGGTTTCGCCGGTCTTCCAAATCGTCGGTATTGGAACCCAACTGACCGAAGGGATGGCCGGACTCGAGCGCACTCGCGACATCCTGAAAGAAAAGCCGGAGGATGCCGACCCTCGTCGCACGCTGGCCATGAAAACAGTGCGCGGCGACGTCGCCTTCGAAGATGTCAGCTTTGCCTACCACCAAGACAAGCCGGTGCTTCAAGACATCAGCTTTCACGCCGTCCCGGGAAGTGTGACCGCTCTGGTAGGTCCTTCCGGAGCGGGGAAGTCCACGATCATCGGATTGATTGCCGCCTTCTACGTCCCTGGTTCCGGACGCGTTCTGGTTGACGGCATCGACCTTGCGACGGCCAGGCTGGACAGCTACCGCAGCCAGCTCGGCGTGGTGCTGCAGGATACGTTCCTGTTCGACGGAACCATCCGCGAAAACGTGGCCTTCTCGCGGCCCGGCGCCGGCGACCACGATATTTTGGCGGCGTGCCGCATCGCGCGCGTCGATGAATTCGCCGAATCGTTTGCGGACACCTACGACACGGTCGTGGGGGAGCGCGGCGTTAAACTCTCCGGAGGGCAGCGTCAGCGGGTCTCCATCGCGCGCGCCATTTTGGCCGACCCTCGGATCTTGATTCTGGACGAGGCCACATCCAGTCTGGATTCCGAATCCGAGGCCTTGATTCAGGAAGGTCTTGCCTATCTCATGCGCAGCCGGACGACGTTTGTCATTGCCCATCGTCTCTCGACGATTCGCCGCGCCGACCAAATCCTGGTGGTCGAGGCCGGCCGCATCATCGAGCGCGGCACCCACCAGTCGCTTTATTCGCTCGGCGGGCGCTACTTCGAGCTCTATACCAAGCAACACGGCCTGCAAGCGAATCTGTTCCTGGCCCCGGGGGAAGGCGATTCCGTGCCGGAAGATGCCGCCAAATCAGAGAGGGGCAATGGCGAGGCTGCAGATGGTGGAAACGGCCCGGCCGAGGGCGATGTCGGGCGCGCGGCGAGGCTGCTGCGCGGGCGCGAATCATAAGAGCTTGCGCTGACAGACGAGCAGCGCCCGAGCCGCCCCGGTGCTTTCCTAGGCTCGGAGGCTGCTCGGCTGCCGGTCGGGCCGAACGTCTCTGCCCCCATCCTTTTTGCTAGGGAACTTGGCTGCTAGGGAGCTTGGTATTCGGTTGCGCGGGAGACCGTGGCTTGGGTCAGCTTTTGAAAATGATAGCCCATGATGGCCAGCCGAATCGCCGCCCCAAAAGACTCCCGGTATTGCGTGGACGCCGCGAGGAACAGCCTCCAGTAGGAAAACGCGTGCCGACTGAAAATACCCTGCTTCAAAATTGACTTTGCCAGCGCCCGGCAGTCGGTTAACGAAAGTCCCCGGCCTCGCCCCTCATGTCCGGGGTGGTACTGCTCGAGGAAGTGGCGCACCCGCTCGTAATAAACGGCTGGGTGATAGATCCGCTGCAATATCGAGCGGTACCCCTCGATCAGTTGCTGTGGGTCCATGCGCGGCACGAACGTGAGCTGGCAATCGAGATTATTTCCGTCCCCGTCGTGCACCAGTCGGCCTTCCTGTTGCAAACGGCGATAGAGTTGTGTGCCCGGCAGCGCCTGCAGCAGCCCGACCATGGCCAGGGGGATAGCGCTTTCCTCGATGAACGCCACTTGCCGATCGAAGATGTCTTCCGGGTCGTTGTCAAACCCGACGATAAAACCGGCCATCACTTCCATTCCGTAGCTTTGGATGCGCCGCACGCCCTCGATCAGGTTTCGGTGCGTGTTTTGCGTCTTTTGCGCCTCCTTCAAGCTCTCTTCGGCCGGCGTCTCGATGCCCAGGAAAACGCGGTTGAAGCTGGCATCTTTCATCCCCTGCAGCAACTCGGTATCGTCGGCCAGATTGACGGAGGCTTCGGTGTAAAAGCGGAACGGCCGGCCATGTCGGGCGTTCCAGTCCGCCATGTGCGGCAGCAGTTCCTTCACCTTTCGCTTGTTGCCGATGAAATTATCATCGACGATGAAGATCGGTCCGCGCCACTTCCGGGCGTACAGTTGGTCGAGTTCGGCCAGCACTTGCGCCGGCGCTTTGGTGCGCGGCTTTCGACCGTAAATTTCGATGATGTCGCAGAACTCACAGTTGAACGGGCAGCCCCGGGAATATTGAATAGCCATGGAACTGTAATACTTAGGATTGATTAGGTCGAGATCCGGCAGCGGCGTGCGATCCAGCCCCGGCAGTTGCGCGGCCTGGTACAGCGGCTTGGGCGTCCCCCGCTCGAGGTCGGCCGTGAGGCCGGCCATCAACTCTTCCGCTTCACCCACCACGATGTGGTCGGCGTACAGCGAAAGGTCCGCCATGCAACTGGTGATCGGTCCTCCGACCACCGTGCCAAGACCTCGGGCGCGGCAGCGCGCCAGCACTTCCAGCATGCTCTCTTTCTGCACCAGCATGGCGCTCACGAGTACCACGTCGGCCCATTCCAGATCGGCGTCGGTGATCGCGCGGACGTTGATATCCACGAGGCGCTTCTGCCAGGTCTTGGGAAGGAGTGAAGCGATGGTCAGCAGGCCCAGGGGAGGGAAAACAGATCGCTTGCCCTGGAACGAAAGCGCGTGCTTGAAACTCCAGTAGGTGTCCGGCCACTCGGGATAAACGAGAAGCGTTTTCATATCGCCCCGTTCGTCTTTGGATGGAACAAGATTGCTCCCGCTTCTGGACCCATCCATCATAGCTTGCCACCGCGGTTGAGGCAACCGCAATCCCGGTATCATTTTCCTAGTCTTCGCCAACCGACATTATTGTTGCGCTACGTGTGGGGAGGGTGCCGGCCGTAAATCTCGGCCGCTTACTTCAGGCTCGCGTGTTCCGGGTGCTCATTCTGCTTCGAGCGGTTGTGCGAGGGAGGCGGCGTATGATTGCCCTCTTCGGATCGCGTCTTGTGGCAAGAGGTGGCCCACCAGCGATTCTGATACTTGGGCAGCTCACACATGCGTGTGCACATGGATGCGTCGCGGTCCTGGTCACAGTCGCAGTAGCAGATTTTTCTGGTCTGCGCGGAACTCCCGGCAATGTTCCCGTCGCACCATGCCGGCGACACCAGGGAAGACAGCAACGCCACAAGAAGTCCCGCACGGGTCAGTTTCTGTTGCGGTGTGATTCGCTTTCCGCGCACCCCTCATGATCAGTTACCGTTGCGCACCAGGGGCATAGCTCTGGAGGCTCGATTCAGCGGTACCAGGGTTCCATACCTACTAGGACGCGGAGGTTTGAGCGCAAGCGCCCAGAAACGCTCCCGGCGGTGTGGCCTTGGGTTGGAGCAGCTAACGCCGGGGCTTGGTCAGGCCGGCTGTGTGGAAGTTCAGCCATTCCCTGCGAACGCGTGCCAGATCTCCTTCTGGATGGCGCGCACGAATTTCGTGGACAGGTTCAGGAACTCGACGCCTATTCCCACCCCGGTCAGGCAGTAGCGCACCTCGCAGCGCGTTGTGATTTCGACGCCGGTACGCGCCAACGCAAACCGCAATTTCAAGACCGATCCTTCGGGGAAACGGCTGCTGGTATTGATAAACATGGCGTGCTGGCTGATGTCCGGCGGCCGCAGGGTGATGTCTTCGCTGCGGCCCTCGTAAGTCATCGAGAGGTCGCGCAGGTGAGGATAGCGGAGAACTTCGCGCGTGGCATTGTAGGAAACAGATTTTCTCTGCCCTTTCACCGCGGTGATGCTCCTTCTTTCACCAATTCTCCGGACGCTGGCAAGTTTTTCTTCGTGCCGCGGCTGGCGCCGCAGTGGGGACAAAAAAGAAAGGCGGGCACCAGTGTCTGCCCGCATGCTGGACAACTGCCGGGACCGGCAGCCTCGAACGGTACCAGCCGCAGCGCTTCGTCGAGCGTGGTAATCCCCGCACGCACCTTTTCAATGGCATCTTCCTGCATCAGTTTCATGCCCTGGAATCGCGCTGCAATCCGGATGGCATCCATGTTCTGATCCTCGCGAACGACCATACGCACCGATTCGTCCAGCACCAGCAGCTCGAAAATCCCCACACGCCCTTTGTAGCCGGTATGATCGCAAGCGTCGCATCCGACCGGGCGGTACTCGGTCTCCATGGGTTCCTGGACACCCACTTCGGCCAGCCGTGCATGATACTCGGGCCCCGCTGGCACCGCTGTATGGCATGTGCAGAGGCAGCGCAGCAGGCGTTGGGCCAGAATTCCCGTAACCGAGGCGGCGATCAGGTAGCCGGGAATCTCGAGATCCAGCAACCGGATGATCACCGAGACGCTGTCATTGGTGTGCAATGTGGAGAGGACCATATGTCCGGTCTGCGATGCCTTCATCGCGATCTCAGCAGTCTCGCGGTCCCGAACTTCCCCCACCATGATGACGTTCGGGTCCTGGCGGAGGATCGAGCGGAGGCAATTGGCAAACGTTAAACCCGCGCGGGCATTGACGTGAACTTGATTGATGCCCGGCAGCACGTACTCCACCGGATCTTCCACACTGACGATGTTTACGGTAGGCTTCCGCAGCAGAAGCAGTGCGGAGTAAAGGGTGGTGCTCTTGCCGGACCCGGTCGGCCCCGTCACCAGCAGCATGCCTTGCGGGAGTGCAAGTATGCGCCGGAGTCTCTCTTCCAGAGAGACCGGAAATCCCAAACGAGCAAACGTCGCCAGCGGCGCGTCCGATTCCAGCAGCCTCATGACCACTTTCTCGCCGTACTGTGTCGGCAGCGTGGAAACTCGGATATCCAGTTGCCGCTGTCCGATCGCAGCCATGAAGCGCCCATCTTGCGGAGCACGCCGTTCGGCGATGTTCATGTCCGCCAGAATCTTGATGCGCGATACCAGCGAATTCTGCAGTGTGCGCGGCACGTGCAGCAGATCACGCAGTACGCCATCCACGCGAATTCGAATGATGGTATCGTCCACCTGCGGCTCGATGTGAATGTCACTCGCCTTGCGGTCCATGGCCGCGCAAATGACCTGGGAAGCCACGCGTATCGCCGGCGTGCGTTTCTGCCGGATTTCCGCCTGCACTTCCTGAAATGCCTCCCGGCTCGCCTGCCGGGCGCTGGTCGATATGAACTCAATTTTCGGCGCTTGCAGATCGGCGTTGCTGCCAGCGGCGCCTCCCCTCTGTTCCCCGGCGCCCACCGCCTCTGTGGAAGCGTAGTGGGTGACAATGGCATTGAGGATCTCGTTCCGGAAGCCCAGTCGTGGGACGATTTCTGCTCCGGAAGTGAACCGCAATTCGTTGATCAGGGTGAGATTCTGTGGCTCAACCATCACCAGGGTCAGCCGCGAACCGTTTCGCTCCACCGGCAGGGTGCAACAGCGCTTGGCCATGATTTCGGGAATCGATCTGAGGGCCTCGCTGGTTGGCTGGACTGCGGCGCAATCCAGGTAGGGCACGTGCGTTATCTCTTCCAGCACTGACGCCAAATCCGACTTTTGGATAGCTCCGCGCTGAAGCAGCAGCTCGCCCAGATGAACTACCTTGCCCTGTTGTTCAGTGATGGCGTTGGAGAGATCCGACGAGGAGATCTTGCCTCGCTCGCGTAATACCTCCCCGAGTTTTTTGCGCCTCACGATTGGGTCCCTCATCAACAACTGGCACGAATGCCGCCAAATCCGCTGTTCACTGCCATCACCGCCCAAGTCTTTTATGGAGTTAGAGATGCTGGCCATGCGGGCCGTTGCTGTGGGATCCAAACCTGACGTGGCCGAACCAGAGTGGAACTGATCCGGTTTCACTGTGGCGATAGTTAACGGTTTCTAGCACCGTACGGTTGGCAAGATTCTTTATTCCCGACGTGGGAGCATGTTCTTGGGTGCGGTTCCACTGTGGGATTCAAATTCCGTAGCGCCACCAAGCCTAGTCCGTAACCCTCTGAGTTTTTATCACCTACAACTTGGTCGAATTTCTTGGAGTTGGCAAACAGTGTGCCTATCACCACGCCGAGTGCATTCCGATGGCGATCTGATCTGAGATGGTGAGCGAGAGGGAGGGGCTTGCCGCCAGCTTGGGTTGGATCGTCCCGCCTGCCTCTGAGAGGGAAGCTAGGATGGATAACCCCACGCACCGGTCAAAAAAAGACCGGTAAAAGGAATGCACTCTTAGGGGCTCCCAGTCCCAAGCGGGAGCCCCTGTTTTTCTTACCTGCTTTTCTTAATTGCTGCTTTGCGCGCAATGCGGTCGGGCGCTTTTGGACAAAAAAGTTTTAGAACAAGGTTTCTGAACAAAGAACAAGGAACAAGGCTATTGCACAAGATTGTTGGGCAAGTTTTGTAAATGGGGTTCTTGAACAGGGTTGTTGATCAAGGTTGTTGCCAAGGACGTTGAGCGGGGTTTTTGAACAAGGACGTTGAGCGGGGTTGTTGGACAAGTTTTTTAAATGGGGTTGTCGCACAGGGTTGTTGAGCAAGGTTTTTGACAAGGTCTGAACAGGGTTGCTGCGCGCCGTGGGTGCCGCAGCAACCTTCTCGCCAAGCGGCGCTAGCCTTGCAAAAGCTCGCGAAAAAAAAGCCTGCCGGCCTCGAAGCGCGAAAGTAGCAGTGATGTTCACGACCCTGTGCCCAACCCTGTAGAGGACCCTGTAGAGGTGTTGCGACAAATGCCGGGCGTAAAATTCGACAAACGACATGAGCAACCGCCCCCCCCTTTTTTTTTGTGTGCCAGCCTGTGTGGCAGCCCGTTGTGTCGCAGCCTGCGCCGCAGCCTGTGTGGAAGTCTGTGTGGCAGCCTGTGTGTCAGGGTGTGTGGAAGGCTGTCCCGCGCCCTCTCCGTCTCCTCCCCGTATTGCTGCTGTTTTTTCTCATGATGCCGCTTGCCGCCGAAGCCCAGGTCCGACGAGTGCTGACCGCGTACCCGCGTGCGGTCGCGCGCACCGCCTGGAACATGCTGACCTTCAAGAGCAAGCAGGCGGCGATTGAACAGTGGGTCGTATTGGGTGCCGTTCTCTACGACATACGCAGCACGGATCAGAGGTTGCGAGCGTGCGCTCGGTGCACCGAAGCAACTTCCTGGTTCTATGGCGTGCGTCCCGGTACGCGGCGTCTCTACGCGCAAGGATCGGCCGTGGCTTTCACATACGGGGCGATGATCCAGTTGGGCCACGAGCAGGACGCGGGCGGTCCGAGGATCGTCAACCGCATCGCCCCGGCTGGCTTCGCCGCAGCCGTCGCGGCGGGACACACTATGGCGGCGCGCGATAACCTCGCACTCCATCGGTCCTGCCAAGCAGCCCAGTTGTCTTGCAGATGATCCACACCGTCATTTGCGGTATCGTAGCTTTCCCCTAGGCTTTTCCGAAAATCGCCGCTGAGAAACATTCTATCCCCTCGGAAGCCGCTGGTTCCCGAGGGGATCTCTTCTTTCGCTTCCCTAAAAAGGCATAAGCTGGAGCGGCGGATCCTCAACCGCATGCCGTTTTCTTCCAAAGTAACCTCTATTTTCTCGAACTGCCGTTCGGAAGGATCGCGGCATTGCCCCTGCCGAATGGCTAGCGAACCAGGAGAAGGAAAATTCAGCGCTCAGAAATTATCCAGGGGGGCAAGTGTTTGCAGCGGGGCAGGTTGGAGACGGGAAACGAACCAGACAACTCAGCAGAATGGCCAAAACGACCTGCGATGCCACCCAGAAGGACCCCGGCGATCTGAGCTTGAGCCGATAGGGCGGCTGGCATATGCTTTTGGGCCAGGGGAAAACTGAAATCGAAAATTCCAGATTAAAGGATATTGGTTTCATCCGGTATTGGTTGTGCTAATAAGGGAGGAATATATGCAGAGTCCTGCAGATATTCTCGTAGTGCAGCACATGCCGACCGGTGATTCACGCACCTTTCGTTTGAGCCGGCTCACGGACGGGAAGGTGTCGGAAGCTGTATCGCTGCCATCGCCCTGGGAGTTTCCGGTGGAAGGCCGGCCCCACTCCAGCTTGATGGGGGAACTGCAGTGGTATCTGGAATCCTTCCTGGATTATCCGTTTCCACCGGACACCGAGCGGGCCGAGCGGGTGCGTCATGCTCTCCGGCAATGGGGACAAGAGGGTTTTGAAGGCCTGTTTGGGAGCCGCGGCGCGTCCCGGTTGTTCGAGGCTGCCATCGCGGCCGACTACAGCCAGCTTCACCTGCAAATCAGCAGCGACGATCCGCGCGTGCTGGCCTGGCCCTGGGAGGCGCTCTGCGATTCCGAGGTTGGCTTCCTAGCTCATACCTGTCAGATTGAGCGCCGGCTGAACCGGGTCCGCGATCCCCAGCCTTTAGCCCCCGGCCTGCCCCGCGACCGGGTAAACGTGTTGCTGGTTGTTGCTCGCCCCTTTCCGGGGGATGTGCGCTATCGCTCCATCGCCCGGTTGCTGGTGGAACTGCTTAAAAACCGCCAACTGGCGGCCCACGTGGACCTGCTGCGGCCGCCAACCTTCGATCAACTGCGCCGGCATCTGAAGGAACACCCTGGCTATTATCACGTTCTGCACTTTGAAGGGCACGGGGCGTATGGGACGGATCCGCGGATCGCGTCGGGCGGGCCCTCGCCCCACCGCATGCAGGCCGAAGGCAGGCTGGTGTTCGAAGGCGACACGGAGGAGCCTGATCCGGTCACGGCGGAACAGTTGAGTGTCTTGTTGCGAGAGCAGGCGGTTCCGGCGGTAGTTTTGAACGCCTGCCAGTCGGCCATGCTGGACGAACGGGCGGAAGACCCGTTCGCCTCGGTGGCGACGGCGCTGCTGCGCAGCGGAACGCGCAGCGTGGTGGCCATGGCCTATTCGCTTTACGTCAGCGGAGCGCAGCAGTTCCTGCCGGCGTTCTACGAACGTTTGTTTGAGAGCGGCAGCGTGGCGGAAGCGGCGCGGGCGGGAAGGCAGCAGATGCTGGCGAAGCGGGAGCGCGTCTGCGCGCGCGGCCTCTATCCTTTGGATGACTGGCTGCTGCCGGTGTTGTATAAACAGGAGCCGCTGGATTTTTCCTTCGCGCGGGAGGCCAAGCAGGCGTTTCAGCCGCGTGCCTCGAAGCTGCCGGAAGACTTGCGCGGCGGCGAAGGTCCTTACGGGTTCATCGGGCGCGACAGCTCCTTGCTGGAGTTGGAGCGGGCGATGCGGCGGCCTCCGGCGGGCATTCTGATCCACGGTTTGGGAGGCGTGGGGAAGACGACGCTGGCGCGGGGTTTTCTCAAGTGGCTGGATGACACGGGGGGACTGGAGGGCTGTTTCTGGCTCGGGTTTCAGGAGATTCGCAGCGCCGAGTACGTGCTGAACCAGATGGGCATGGCATTGTTTGGGGACGCGTTTGCCACCGCCAGGCAGGAGCAGAAACTGGCGGCGCTGGCGGAGGTGCTGCGGGAGCGGCGACTCCTGATCGTGTGGGACAACTTTGAATCCGCGGCGGGGATCGCAGGGACATCTATCACCGCGAATCTTCCGGCGCAGGACCGGCAAGTGCTGGCGGAGTTTCTGGAGCGGCTACGAGGGGGAGCGAGCAAGGTGATTCTGACCAGCCGGTCGGCGGAGGAGTGGCTGGGACCACAACGGCGGGTGCTAGTGGAGTTGGGCGGGCTGGATGGAGAGGATCGGTGGGAGTACTGCGAAGTGATTCTGCAGGACCTGGGGTTTAAGCCGGACCGCAGTGACGCGGCTCTCTCGGAGTTGGTGGGTCTGCTGGGGGGACATCCGCTGGCGATGCGGGTGATCCTGTCGAAGCTTGAGAAGATGACGGCCGGGAAAATTCTGGAGGCGATTCGGACGAACCTGGCGGAGTGGGCGGTGGAGGGGGACGAGACCCAGCGGAAGCTGTTCGCGACCCTGCTGTTTGTCGAGCAGGGGCTTCGGAAAAAATGCCGAGGATTGCTGGTGCCGATGGGATTACACGAGAAGTATATCGACATTAATTATTTGGAAGCAATGGTGCAACGGGCGGGCGGCGGATGGACCCGGCAGGAGATGGAGGAATTGATGGCGGCGCTCGGTGTGGCGGGTTTGGCGCGGGAGTTGGGTCAAGGGGTCTATGAGATGCACCCGCTGTTGACCAGCTATCTGCGCTCCCGACAGCGAGAGGCAGACGGGGAGCAACAGGAGAGGTGGGAGCGGGCGTTTGTAGATGTAATGGCAAGGTTGGCTGACGCTTTAACTCCCCGCAAATTGCACGAGCAGCGGATTCCGTTTACGTTGCACGGGGCGAATTTTCACTACGCGCTGGAACTGGCGGAGCGGCTGGCCATGAACACGTGCACCAAAGCTCTGACGCAATCTTTGGCCGCGTATGCGCTAAACATGCGAAACCTAGCGGAAGCCGGGCGATTATGCCAACGGCTGGCGGAGTTGATGGAGGCGGGCGGCGACGCGAACGGCGCCGCCATCACCTATCACCAACTGGGGATCATCGCCCAAGAGCAGCGGGATTTTCCGACGGCGCGGCAGTGGTACCTGAAATCCCTGGCGATCAGTGAGAAGCAGGGCAATGAACACGGCGCCTCCAGCACCTATCACCAACTGGGGATCATCGCCCAAGAGCAGCGGGATTTTCCGACGGCGCGGCAGTGGTACCTGAAATCCCTGGCGATCAGTGAGAAGCAGGGCAATGAACACGGCGCCTCCAGCACCTATCACCAACTGGGGATCATCGCCCAAGAGCAGCGGGATTTTCCGACGGCGCGGCAGTGGTTCCTGAAATCCCTGGCGATCAGTGAGAAGCAGGGCAATGAACACGGCGCCTCCAGCACCTATCACCAACTGGGGATCATCGCCCAAGAGCAGCGGGATTTTCCGACGGCGCGGCAGTGGTACCTGAAATCCCTGGCGATCAGTGAGAAGCAGGGCAATGAACACGGCGCCTCCAGCACCTATCACCAACTGGGGTCAGTCGCGTTAGAGCAGCGGGATTTTCCGACGGCGCGGCAGTGGTTCCTGAAATCCCTGGCGATCAGTGAGAAGCAGGGCAATGAACACGGCGCCGCCATCACCTATCACCAACTGGGGCGGATCGCCGAAGAGCAGCGGCAGTACGTCGAGGCGGGCGAATGTTTTCTCAAGGCGTTATTGACCTTCCGCGGTGTTATGGACCCTCACAGCGCTGGAATAGCCGTGCGGATCTTCTTGCGTATCTACCAGTCGGCGTCAGCCACTGAGCGAGTACAACTGGAAGCGATGTGGCGCAAGGCGGGACTCGGTCCGATCCCCACTCAGGATTAGCAAAGGAAAGCCAACATGGAACAGACCATCCGCAATTGGACGGTGTTGCGGTGGCCTACCGCCGCGATCGGGGCAGTGATTCTCGCGTTTAGGTAAGTCTCAAGAATCCTCGCTGAATGCTGTTCACGTCTCGGATCGCTTGCGCGCGCTCCCTATCGGAGAAGGCCGGCCCTCGCTCGCCAAAGACCTCCAAAAACCCCGCTGATGTGCCGCCCCCCGGTAAAGTAGTTTCACCGCTAGCGATAGCGACCTTGAGCGCCTCCGTCTCACGACGCGGGGCGCTTCCCATTTCCAGTCCATCCCATTCGAACGCCCCCATTCGAACGTCCCAGTCATTCGAATGCCATTGTAGTAACTAACTGTTGCCGGACTAGGTAAGTCGTGCTAACCTATCCCGTGCTTGCCCTGAGTTTGACGCCTGAGCCTGACGGACGGGATCGCGGCGGAACAGCAGCTTCTCGCCGCCACAATGCCGTCTCGCTCGCCTATATCGCGCAGCTCAGGTTGCACAGTTTTCCGTCTGTGCGCCGCGAGATCAAAGACGGCCTCGGCCATCAAGTTTCGGCCATCGAGTTTCGGCCATCGGGGCTGGGAGGAAACCCTTGAGGCCGTATTCGCGATAAACAGTCTCCACCGACAACTAAGCCTTTTAGAATGTGCACTTGCAGAAAAGTTGGCTGTAACCCATGCAGAATGAACACTTATGGAACAAAGGACTTAAAGTTCCCTCGAATGAACACTTACAAAAAACCGGGGGTGGGTGGGTGGGGGCCACCTCCCAAGCTCTCTATGCGCTCTTTTGCACCCAGTAAAACGTCAACCTATCTCTTTTCATTCTCTTGTGCACTCTTTCAGAAAAATGCCGGGGGTGGGTGGTGGTGGGGCAAAATCCCAGTCCATGCAGGTCACCACAAGCGGCGCCGGGGTCGCGGCCACTCTCAGGGCTGGTCTCAGGGCTGGTCTCAGGACTGATTGCTTGACATCGAGAGAGGTGTCACGGCAACATGCGCACCACTTCAACCGCAAGGAGAGTCGTCCGTCAGAGAACGTGCCCAAACGGAGTTCGGGTCAACTCTCGGTCACAATCAGAGACTCTTACCAGCCGGATACGCATGAGCCAAGGCATCTCCACACCTACGGGAGTAATTCGGTTTCCGACCGCCAAGCGACGTGCTTTGCTGATCGTACTGGCGGCTGCGGGCCTTGCGTTGGTGGCCTCGTCCGCGGAGTTGCATGCCTGGTTGATCGGATTCCTTCCTACGGCAGAGGCCATTATTCGGGAACGACCGGTTCTGGGCGTGTCGGTTTTCATTGTGTTTGCAGCTTTGTCCGCGATGCTGGCCTTCGTCTCCAGCGCCGTGATCGTCCCGGTGGGCGTCTATGTTTGGGGAATAACCGCCACCATGCTGCTGTTGTGGGTGGGGTGGATCCTGGGCGGCGTTTGCGCCTACACCCTCAGCCGCTACTTCGGTCGGCCCCTTGTCAAATCGCTGCGCTCCGCCGCGCTCGAACGCTACGAGAACCGCATCTCGCGTGGGGCGTCCTTCGGTCTGGTGCTGTTGTTGCAGCTCGCGCTGCCGTCGGAGGTACCGGGCTATCTGCTCGGTTTCGCGCGTTACCATTTCTGGAAGTATCTCGCCGCACTTGCGCTGGCCGAGCTTCCTTATGCCGTGGCCACCACCTTCCTTGGAGCCGGTTTTATCGAGCGCCGAATGTACGTGCTGATTGGCGTGGGAATCCTCCTCGCGGCGCTGGCCGGATGGGCGCTTTATGCGCTGCACGCGCGGGTTTCATCAGAAAGAAGCGCCGCGTCCGCCCAGAACTCGACCCACAACCCGACCCCCAACCCGCCGTAGCTCGCCGCAGCTCTAGGAGATTGGCGGCATACGCCGCAACTCACCGGCTAGACTTTTCGTTCCACGGGAATGCGCGCGCGCCGCAGCGCGTGCGCGACCTCAGTTTCTTTCAGGCGGGAGGCGTCATACTCAAAAGTAATTTGGTTCCGGTGCTCGTCCACGTGAAAGCATCGCAGCCCATAGATGTTGGCAAACGCACTGAGAGCACGCAACTGTTCGGGGTTCAGTGGAGACTGCAAGTCATAGGTTACTTCCACCAATGTCATGGGGTGATTATAGCAGCCGACTTTCCGTCCGCATTCTGCCGTCGGGCCCCATTTTGTGGTCGGGACCCCTTGAGCAAGTCCAGTAAGCTAACTTGGGAAGCTAACTCGGGAGGCTAACTTGGGAAGCTAACTATTGTGAGCGGAGCAGCGTGTCGATCACCGCGGTGAGTTCGGGGCCGGTCCAATCCTGAGGGCCGACGATTTTTCGCGCGATGCGGCCGTTGCGGCTGATGAGGTAGCTTTCCGGGAGAACCGACGTGCCGTAAGCAGGGGCGATTTCCAGGGCGTCATCACGATAAGTCGGAAACACGACCTGGTGCTCGCTCAGGAAGCGTTCGTAGGCAGCCGGATCCTCATCTTGGCTGATGCCCAGCACCAAGCCGCCTCGGTCGGCGATGCGCTGGTGAAGCGCATTGAGCGACGGCGCTTCCTCGATGCAAGGCGGGCACCACGAGGCCCAGAAGTCCAGGACGACAACCTTGCCTCGTAGATCCGCCAACCGTGTCATCCGGCCGTCCATTTCAAATTCAAAATCAGCGGCACGGCGCCCGGCGATGCTGGGCTCGCTCTGGCGGTAGGTCGGCATGGCAACGATGTAGAGCACCGCAAGTGCCGCCGCGAACGCCAGTCCACCGAGAAGTTTCTGTTTCACCCGGGCAACTCCTGCCTCTATAATACCGGTTTGGCCGGTTCCACGCGAGTTATCTGCATTCCCCCTGACCACCATGCTTGAATCCTCGGGAAGCTCCGACAGCGATACTACTGTCTCGGCAATTGTGCCTGCACGCAATGAACAAGCCACGATTGCCGGAGCAGTCTGCTCGCTTGCCGGGCAACCGGAAGTGCTGGAAATCCTGGTGGTAAACGACCAATCCACCGACGATACCGCCCTGATTTTGGAGCAGCTGGCGGCCACACAGCCGAAGCTCCGGGTGCTCGAGACGGGCCCTTTGCCGGATGGATGGGTGGGGAAGAATCAGGCGGCTTGGCTCGGCGCCGAGCACGCCAGCGGGTCTTGGCTGCTGTTTACCGATGCCGACGCCGTTCACCTGCCGGGTTCAACCAGAAAAGCCCTCGCCGATGCAGCTGCGGCCGGCGCGGAGATGATCTCCTACTCGCCGCAACAGGAGATGCGCACCTGGTGGGAGCGGGCGCTCATACCGTTCATCTACTGTCGCCTTTCCCGGCTGTATCCCTACTCGGAGGTGAACAACCCGCAATCCCCCGCCGCAGCCGCGAACGGGCAATATCTGATGATTCGCAGGGATGCTTACCGGTTGATCGGAGGCCACGCGGCGGTTTGCAAAGAAGTGCTCGAAGATGTCGCCTTGGCGAGGCGGGCGAAGGCTGCCCGAATCCCGCTGCACTTCGCGTCCAACGGGCAGATAGCCTGCGTAAGAATGTACCAAAGCTTCGCCGCCATGTGGGAAGGATGGACGAAGAACCTGTTTCCTCTGGTGACTCTGCCTGGACGGAGGGTTACGGGGGAATTGCTGGCGGTGATCCCGTGGGTTCCGCTGCTATGCCTCGGGCTTGCTCTTATCCATTTGGCGTTTGGCGCGCTGGGTGTGTTGCTCCTGGCGGGACGCCTGGCGAACTATGCGGCGATGCTGCGGCGGAATCGTTTCCCGGTGCGGAGTGTCTTATATTATGGAGTGGCGGTGGCGCTATACTGTGCGGTTTTGCTGGTGTCCGAGTGGCGCTACGCTCGCGGGAAAATCAGTTGGAAAGGCCGGGAATACCAAGTGGAGAATTTGAACTCGCGACTCCGTTGAGAGTTCGAGCGGCCAGTTCGAGCGGCCAAGGTTGCGAGGCAAAAGGGTGCGAGGCAAATGGTCTATCTGACACGCAAGATTGAGTTCTCGGCGTCGCATCTCTACCACAATCCTCGATTCTCGGCCGACGAGAACCGGCGCATCTTTGGGAAGTGCAACAATCCGAACGGCCACGGGCACAACTATGTGCTGGAAGTCACCATTGGAGGCGAGGCCGATCCCTTGACCGGCATGGTGCTCGATCTGAGTGAACTGAAGGGGATTCTCGACCGGGAAGTGATGGAACGCATGGACCATCGCTTCCTGAACTACGAGGTGCCGGAGCTTGCCGGGCAGATTCCGACTTGCGAAAACGTCGCGGCCGTGATCTGGCGGCTGCTGGAGCCGAAGATTCGACGCGGGCGGCTCCATCGGGTGCGGCTCTGGGAGACACCGGAGCTTTGTGTGGACTGCTACGGGGACGGGCAAGCGCGGTGAAGCTCGAACTGACACGGCGATATGCATTCGCAGCCTCGCATCGGCTGCACAGCCTGCAATTGGACGATGCGGAGAACCGGCGCATCTATGGCAAGTGCAACAATCCCTATGGTCACGGGCACAACTATGGGGTGGAGGTAACCGTCACCGGGGCGATCGGCCGGGCAACCGGCATGATCGTGGATTTGGCGGAGCTCGACCGCTTTGTGGCGCGGGAGGTGCTCGAACCCTTCGATCACACCTACCTGAACAAGGATGTTGCCGCGTTCCGGGACCGCGTGCCGACCACCGAAAACCTCTGCATTGACATTTTCAACCGCCTGAAGAACTTCCCCGGCGCACGCTTGGTTCGAGTTCGCCTGGAGGAGACGGGCCGCAACAGCTTTGCATATGAGGGAGAACCCGACGGAGCCATGCATGAGTGACAAATTGAAGCACACCAAAAAATCGCCCTTAGGGGGAGCCCTAGGGAGAGAAGATGCGCTCGCCCCGAGCACGACGATTGCCGATCGGATGCGGTCCATCCTCAAGATGATCGGTGAGGACCCGGACCGCGAGGGCCTGCGGCGCACACCGGAGCGTTTCGAGCACGCCTTGCGATTTTTGACCAGCGGGTATCAGCAAGACCCGGAAACAGTTCTGAATCATGCCGTCTTCAGCGTGTGCTACGACGAGATGGTGGTCCTAAAAGATATCGAGATGTTCAGCCTGTGCGAGCATCATTTGCTGCCTTTTTTTGGGAAATGCCACGTGGCCTATATTCCAAGCAAGAAAGTCCTGGGCCTGTCGAAGATTCCGCGTTTGGTCAATATGTTCTCGCGGCGGCTGCAGATCCAGGAACGGCTGACGAATGAGATTGCGCAGGCCATACAGAAGTCCGTCGAGCCGGTGGGCGTCGGCGTGGTGGTTGAGGCCAGGCACCTGTGCATGGTTATGCGCGGCGTCGAGAAGCAGCACTCGGAAGCCGTCACCAGCGCCATGCTTGGCGCGTTCCGCGACAACCAGCAGACGCGGGAGGAATTCCTTTCGTTGATCGGCCGCCGTTCCCTGTAGTTGTCTGACGAACCCCGTTGACGCCCCACGTGATTCGGTGGTTCGCAAATGCGCAACGAATCGCCTGCGGCAACTTTTGCGTGCGCGTCCATCCGCAGTTTTCCCGGGAGCAGGCAAGAAAATCCCTTACGGCTGGGCGGTGCGTGTGGTAGGCTAACTACCGTCGAAGGAAAAATATAAAGAGCAGAGGGGACGACGGAGAGGGTGACTTGAAAGAGGGAAGGTCGATGTTGATCGAGCAATACCGAACACATCCCAAGGACACCGGCTCGCCGGAAGTGCAAATCGCGCTGCTGAGCGAGCGCATCAACTATCTGACCTCGCATCTCAGGTTACATATGAAGGACCATGCATCGCGGCGGGGGTTGATCATGATGGTCAATCGGCGCCGGCGCTTGCTGGATTACCTAAATCGTCGTGATCCGGATCGGTATCGAGAGATTGTCGAGCGCCTTAGTTTGCGCAAGTAGCGGCAGGTTCTCCTGGCCATCTGTCGCCTCCCGGACATTTCGGAACGCCCGCGCTGAGGGGCTGGCTCGCAAGTTTAGGGGCGGTGAAACCCTTATGGCCCGCGTGGTGGTGTAGACTGGCGCTGCCCGCTTCCGGCTCTTTTTTTCCGGCGGAAACGGATGCAAATCACAGGTGAAACCGCACCCAATGGGCGGTTGAAAGGAATCGAAGTTATGCCGCAGGAAGCTCCGCACAAAGTTCAGATTGAAGTCGGCGGACGAACGCTGACGCTCGAAACGGGTAAACTGGCCAAGCAGGCCAATGGCGCCATTGTGGCGCGTTATGGAGATACGGTGCTGTTGGTGACCGCCTGTATGGCCCCCACGGCCACGGACAAGGGCTTCTTGCCGTTGACGGTGGACTATCGCGAGTACACCTACTCCGCAGGGAAGATTCCAGGTGGATTTTTCAAGCGCGAGGGGCGCCCGTCGGAGCGCGAGATCCTGACTTCACGGCTGATTGACCGCCCCCTGCGCCCGCTGTTCCCGGAGGCCTGGCGGAACGAAACACAGATTCTGGCCATGGTGCTGTCCGCCGACAGCGACAATGATCCGGACGTCATCGCCGTCACCGCGGCTTCAGCCGCCGCGTTCGTTTCGGATCTGCCGTTCGATCAGCCGATCGCTGTGGTGCGCGTCGGCTTGCTGGAGGGACAGCTCATTGTCAATCCGACGGTGGCCCAGCAGAAGAAGGTTCTGTTGAATATCGTTATTGCCGCCAGCCAAGAGGCCATCGTCATGGTCGAGGCGAGCGCGCTGGAAGTCTCCGAAGACACCATCGCCGAAGCGCTGAGTTTCGGCCACGAACAGATTCTGCGCATTATCGGCGCCATTCGCGAACTGCGCGATCGCGTAGGTCTGACCAAAGTCGTCGTGCCGCCGCTGGCATTCGACGAAGAGTTGGCGAGTGGGATTGAGCGGACCTTTGGCGAGCGGCTGCACGATGCGCTGGACACCGCAAAGTACCCCAAGAAGGAAAGCTATCACCGCGTGGACGATTTGAAGGCCGAGGTGCTGGCCACGATTCCGGCGGAGGAGGAAGGCCGCAGGAAGCTGGCCCAGCTCGCGTTCGAGCGGCTGCGCGAACGCTACTTTCGCGAGGATATCTTGCATCGCCAGCGCCGGCCTGATGGCCGCCCTTTCGACCAGATCCGCCCGATCTCCTGCGAAGTAGGCTTGCTGCCGCGCGTGCACGGCTCGGCGCTGTTTACTCGCGGCGAGACGCAGGCCCTGGCGACGCTCACGCTGGGGACCAAGGGGGACATGCAGCGGCTCGACTTGCTGTTTGAGGACGAAGCCTTTAAGCGCTTCATGCTGCATTACAACTTTCCACCCTTCTCCGTAGGGGAAGTCAAATTCTTGCGGGGCGCCGGCCGCCGCGAAATCGGCCATGGGGCGCTTGCCGAACGGGCCTTGGTGAATCTGCTGCCGCCGGAGGTCGATTTTCCATACGCCATGCGGCTGGTTTCCGACATCCTGGAATCCAACGGATCGAGTTCCATGGCCACCGTCTGCGGCGGCTCGCTGGCGATGATGGATGCGGGCGTCCCCTTGCGGTCCTCCTGCGCCGGCATTGCCATGGGGCTGGTGGTCGAAGGAGAAAAAGCCGCGGTGCTCACCGATATCGCCGGCGCGGAAGACCATTACGGTGACATGGACTTCAAGGTCGCCGGCACGCGGACGGGTATCACGGCTCTGCAAATGGACATCAAGGTCGGCGGGATCAGCGTTCCGCTGATGCGGCAAGCGCTCGAGCAGGCGCGCCACGCGCGGCTGGAGATCCTCGACACCATGGATAAGACCCTCACCAAACACCGCGAAACGATGTCGCCGCACGCGCCGCGACTCTTCGCGCTGTCCATTCCCACCGACAAGATTCGCGACCTCATCGGGCCGGGTGGCAAGAAGATCCGCTCGATCATTGAAGCCACGGGCGTCAAGATCGACGTGATGGAGGATGGCAGAGTGCATGTCTTTGCCTCCGATGGCACCTCCGCCGAAGCGGCGCTGCAGATGATTCGCGATGTCACCGCGTCGGCCGAAATGGGCAAGACCTATCTTGGCAAGGTGGTGCGGCTTGTGGACTTCGGAGCGTTCGTGGAACTGTTCCCGGGCACCGATGGCCTGCTGCACATCAGCGAGATTGCCGAGCAGCGCATTCGCGATGTCCGCGATGAGCTCAAGCTGGGCGATCAGGTGCTGGTGAAGGTGCTGGCGATTGAAGGCAACAAGATCCGGCTGTCTCGCAAGGCCATATTGCGGGAACAGCGCGAGAAACAGGCCCGCGAAGCCGGGGGCGGGGGCGGATAGTCACGGCAGGTAAAGCTCCGGTCTGAATTGGCCCAGGCGGCGCCTGGGCCCTTTGCTTCACGCGCGACCACTTCACGCGACATTACTTCAGGCGCCCTTTACTTCACGCGCTCGATGCGCGCGCCCAGCGCGCAGAGTTTCTGCTCGATCCGCTCGTAGCCGCGGTCGATGTGATAGACGCGATCCACGAAGGTTTCGCCGCGCGCAACCAGTGCGGCAAGCACCAGGGAAGCGCTGGCCCGCAAGTCCGAGGCGATCACCGCGGTGCCCTGGAGCGGCGTGGGCCCGCGCACGATGGCCTGATGGCCGTCAACGGAAATATCCGCGCCCATGCGAGCCATTTCGCTGGCGTGCATGAAGCGGTTCTCGAAAATCGTTTCCCGGACCACCGACGTTCCCCGGGCTTGCGTGGCCAAGGCCATGAATTGGGCTTGCATGTCGGTGGCAAATCCGGGGTACTCCTCGGTGGTGGCGTCGGCGGCAACCAATTTGTTTGCTCCGCGCACGCGCAGCCTGCCGGCGCCGGGGGCGCGAATCTCGACGCAGGTCTCGCGGAGTTTGGCGAGCAAAGCGGCCAAGTGTTCCGGCACACAGCCGGCCAGTTCCACATCGCCTCCGGTAATGGCCCCGGCAACGAGAAACGTTCCCGCCTCGATACGGTCGGGAATGATGGAGTGGGTCGCGCCGTGCAGCCGCTCGACGCCGCGTATCCGCAGGGAATGCGTGCCCGCTCCTTCAATCCGCGCGCCCATCTTTGCCAGCAGAGCCGCCAGGTCGGTCACTTCGGGTTCGCGGGCGGCATTGTCGAGCCGGGTCTCGCCCTCCGCGAGTGCGGCCGCCATGAGGATGTTTTCCGTGCCGGTTACGGTGATTTTTTCGAAAACAATGTGCGCGCCGTGCAAGCGGCCGCCGGGCGCTTGCGCTTTCACATAACCCTGCTCGGTGGTTACTTCTGCGCCCATCTGTTCGAGTGCTTTGAGGTGCAAATCGACGGGCCGTGCACCGATGGCGCAACCGCCGGGTAACGACACGCGGGCGTGTCCCAGGCGGCCCAGGAGGGGCCCGAGTGTCAGGATCGAGGCGCGCATGGTGCGCACCAATTCGTAGGGCGCCTCGGCATCGGTAATCCTGCGCGTTTCCAAGATCAGGCCGGTCGGCGGCACATCCGGCATTTCGAGGCGCACGTTCATGTGCGCCAGCAGCCGGCCCATGGTGATGATGTCGCGCACGCGGGGAATGTTTTTGAGATGCACGGGCTCCTCGGTGAGCAACGCGGCCGCCATCGCCGGTAGCGCCGAGTTTTTTGCACCGCCGATCTGTACCGTGCCTTCGAGCCGTC
Organism: Candidatus Acidiferrales bacterium; assembly: GCA_965197305.1. Lineage (GTDB taxonomy): Bacteria > Acidobacteriota > Terriglobia > Acidiferrales > UBA7541 > Palsa-189. The sequence goes on from CBDAMS010000010.1 coordinate 365,865, forward strand.
TGCCGCCTTCGATCCGGAATCGGTCCATAGATTGTCTTATCGCTCCCTGTTGTTGCTCCGAACTCTTCCTCGAGCGCCCGCCGCGCCAACCCCGGTCTTGAGCATCAATAAGGCGACGCGGAGGTTGCCGTTGGCCAGGCGAAGGGTGCGTGTCGCCCGAGACGCGCTCGCGCCGGTGGCTTCCTGCAGTATCCGCAATCCCCGGTCGCGCAGCTTGGCGTTGGAAAGGGCCACATCAATCATCCAATTGTCGTACACGCGGCCCAAGCGAACCATGGCCGCTGTGCTGAACATATTCAAGATCATCTTCTGCGCCGTTCCGGCCTTCAGACGCGTCGAGCCGGCGATCACTTCGGACCCGGTTGCAGGGGCGATCACCAGGTGAGTGGCTCGTGCGATGGGCGAGCGGCGATTCGCGGTCACGGCGATGGTGCGAGCGCCGTGACGCCGCGCAAACTGCAAAGCGCCGAGCACGTAAGGCGTGGAGCCGCCGGCGCTGAGGCCAACGACGATGTCCCGCGGCGCGAGGCGTTTGGCGGCCAGGTCGCGCCTGCCCTGCGAGGAGGAATCCTCTGCGCCTTCCACCGCGCGTGTCAGCGCGCGCGTGCCTCCGGCGACGACGGCTTGGATCAGCCGCGGCGGGGTTCCGAACGTCGGCGGGCATTCCGCCGCATCCAGAGAGGCCAGCCGCCCGCTGGTTCCGGCGCCGACGTAAAACAACCTGCCGCCATTGCCAATGGAATGCACGATGGCGTCCACGGCACGTGCGATACGCGGGAGTTCGCGCGCCACCGCGCGCGCCACCGTGGCGTCCTCGCGGGACATGGTGCGCACGATGTCACGGGTGGACTTTTGATCGAGTCCGAGCGAGCGCGTGTTGCGCTGTTCGGTTTGGCGCAATCTCGGAGAAGTTCTTGCCGCCTTCTTGAGAGTATAGCGGCGGAGCGGGCCCTGAGCGGCTGCTGCAGCCGATTCACTCATCTCGCGAAGCGAGTTCCGGCGCAGCAGGGCAGCGGATCATGGATTCGCAAGGCCCAGCCCCTCCACGATGGCGTCGTGCAATGCGGGCCGCAGCTCGTGGATCTTGTTGTTGTCGCGGGTGGGGTGCACGCGATTGGTCAGCAAGACAACGAACAACTGCTTGTGGGGGTCGATCCATAGCGACGTGCCGGTGAAGCCGGTGTGCCCGAAGCTGGAGCTCGAAAAGTAGCGGCCGCTCGACGAGTTGGCCGTGGGCGCGGTCCAGCCGGGCGTGCGGGTGTTTCCGCTTGCGGATTCCGGCGTCGTAAAGCGCGCAAGGGTATCGCGCCGCAGCAACCGTTGATGCGCGTAGATGCCGCCGTTGAGCAGCATCTGACAAAACACTCCGAGGTCCGCCGCGGTTGCGAACATTCCGGCATGGCCCGCTACGCCGCCCATGACCCAGGCGTTCTCGTCGTGTACCTCGCCGCGAAGCAGACGCTTGCGGAATTGGCGGTCGTGTTCGGTGGGCGCAATGCGCGGCACAAGAGACTTCGGAGGATTGAACAACGTGTCCGGCAAGCGCAGCGGCGTGAAGATGCGCTCTCGGGCGAGCTGGTCAAGCGGCTTGCCGGTCAGCCGCTCGATTATGTCGCCCAGCAAAATGTATCCGGGGTCGGAATAAACCGATTGCGTGCCGGGTTCATAGGCCAGTGGCTCGGCCAGTATGCGTGCCAGAATCTCACGGCGGGATTCGAACGCTTTGAAATAGTCTTGATGCGCGGGCAGACCCGCAGTGTGCGTCAGCAGATGGCGTGCGGTCACTCGGCCGCGCCATTCAGGTTGCAGCCCTGCTGCCCATTCCGGCGCATAGCGCGCGACCGGGGCGTCGAGATCAAGTTGCCCTGATTCTGCCAGCATGGCGGCGAGCGTCGCGCTGACGACGGGCTTGGTCAGGGACGCAGCGTCGTAGATCGTATCCGGCGCGACCGAAGGGGAGTCGGCGTCATAACCCAGTTTGCCGAATGCATGGACGGCCAGCCGGTCGCGATGGCCTACGGCCAGCACGCCTCCGGGAAATGGGCGATCGGCAACAGCGTCGTCGAGCAACTGGAAAGCGCGCGCGAGCTTGGCCTCCATGGCTGCGTCGGCGCGCGCCAGTTTCATCGGGTTCGCTGCCACATCGAGTCCCGCGCCCAGGGAAACGGCGCCGGGAACGCTTACCGGGATTCGTCCGCCGGTCGGGATTTGGCCGAACATCGCGCGAGCGGCGGCGCGCTGCGCCACCTCGGTGTTACTGAACACGGCAAGCCACGTCCTAGCCTCTGTAAATCTTGCGACGAGATAGGGGTTGCCAAAGCACGCGACGATCACCGGCTTATCCGAGGCAAGCAGCCGCCGCACGAACGCCACTTGATCGTTCGGCAGGCCGACGCTGCCCTTGCGGTCGGTGACGCGAACGAATAGCGCTACGATGAGCACATCGTAGCTGTCGGGTGGTGGCAGATCGATGGCGTCTACGGTCTTAAATTGCGTATCCGCGCGCAACACCTGCAGCGAATCCGCGCGCCAGCGGAGTCCGCGTTCCAGATCCAGCCCCGGGCGAGGATCGGGATCGCCCGCGACGGCCACCAGCAGAGCGCGCGTGGGGCGCGCAGCATCGAGAGGCAGCAGGCGCGGAGAGTCCCGCAGCAAAGTCACGCCGCGATCGGCAATATCCGCGGCGGCTCGGTGGAATTCTGGCCGGCCAAAGGTTGTGGGCAGCGCGTCCAGGCTGACGCGGCTGTTCAGGTGGAGACCCAGGCGCGCCTTGGCGCGCAGAATGCGCGTAACCGCGTCGTCCACTCTTGACATCGGCAGCCGCCCCGATCTCACCGCTTCCTGCAAGCCCGCCAGCGCAGGCTCGATCGTCGTTGGAACCAGCAGCAGATCGGAGCCGGCGAGAACGGAACGCACGGCAGCTTCAGCGGGCGAGTAACGCGCCGCGACGCCACCCATATTGAGCGCGTCGGTGACCACCAAGCCGTTGAACCCCATCTGCTGCCGCAGCAGATCGCTGATAATCTTTTCGGAAAAGGTTGCGGGCAGGTTTCGGTCGGCTTCGAGCGCCGGAACAGCCAGATGGCCGGTCATGATCGTGCTCACGCCGGCCGCAATAGCGGCGCGGAAGGGCACCAACTCGACGCTGTCTAGATGGGCGCGATCGCTCGCAACCGTGGGCAAGTTCAGATGCGAATCGATGTTGGTCTCCCCGTGTCCGGGGAAGTGCTTCGCCGTGGCCAGCGCGCCGTTTTCTTCGATACCGCGCACGAAGGCGGTGACAAGTTCCGCAACGCGCTGCGGATCTTCGCCGAACGACCGAACGTTGATGATCGGGTTATCGGGGTCGTTGTTGACGTCGGCGACCGGCGCAAAAATCCATTGCACTCCGACGCTGCGCGCTTCGAGCGCCGTCATGCGCCCGAGCGTGTAGGCGTCTTCGGGGCGGCCCGTCGCGGCGACGGCCATCGCATGAGGAAACGATGTGCCGTCCGCAAGCCGCATCGTTGTGCCGCGTTCGAAATCAGCGGCGATCAGCAGGGGAATCTTGGCGCGGCTTTGCAGCAGATTTGCCAGCGCCGCGGTGGGATACGCCCGGCTGCGCTCGAACCCCAACGCTCCGGGACGGGTGTCTACCGTCAGGCCCCCGACGTGATGTTGTTCCACAATCCGTGCGAGTTCCCGAAACTCGTGGCTTTCGGCCGACGTGAATTCCCCGTGGTAGGAAAACATCAGCAGTTGCCCGAGTTTCTCATCGGGTGTCATTTTCTCGCGCGTGCTCTTGACCCACGCCTCGGCATTGGAAGAAAGTGTGCTAGCAGGGTTGCGCTTCGTCGTGCGTGGCGGCGATTGCGTGCGGCCAGATGGTGGCATCAGCAGGAAGGCTAGGAGCAGCACGAGCCAGCGTTTTGATTTCACAGCCAAGCCCGAAGTCCGAACGTTGACGCCGGCATGCCGAGGCAGTATATAGCACGTCCTTCCGGGGGACAACCAACCGTCGAGTGGCGTGCGACCAAAATGGCAAGATGAATCGGGCATTTCCATGATTGTGCAAGGCTTATTGTTTCGATCCGCTTGTGTTGCTCTGGCTGCCCTGGCGGCCCTAGGGGCAATGTTGGCTCCCTTTTTGGCTGCCGTTGCGAAGGTCCAGCAAGCCAACATCTCTCGCGACCAATCTCGCGACGAACCGGCAACCGGAGCGGCGCCCCGCCTAGGCGAGGTGGGCACGCTCACCGGCATAGATGTGCTCGAACAAGAGAACTTCGCCCCGCTTGCCGGCAAGCGCGTCGGTCTCATCACCAATCAGACGGGAATCAATCGTCGGGGCCGCAGCACGATTGACCTGCTGGCTCGCGCTCCGGGGGTGAAGCTGACTGCACTGTTCAGTCCCGAACACGGCATACGTGGAACGAGGGACGGAAAAGTGGAATCCGGTACTGATTCCGCGACCGGCCTGCCGGTGTATAGCTTGTACGGCGATACGCTGCGGCCAACCGATGCAATGCTCGAGGGGCTGGACGCACTGGTCTTCGACATCCAGGACGCCGGCGTGCGTTTTTTCACCTATATCACGACCATGGGCCTAGCGATGGAGGCTGCGGCACGGCATCAGCTGCCGTTCTACGTTCTCGACCGTCCCAACCCGCTCGGCGGTGAACGGATCGAGGGCCCGGTGCTGGACCGCGAGCGGTTGAATTTCGTCGGCTATTTTCCGATGCCCATACGCATGGGGATGACGCTGGGAGAAATGGCGCGAATGTTCAACGCCGAAAACAAGATCGGATGCGATCTTCGGGTCATCGCTCTGCAAAAGTGGCGGCGGGCGAATTGGTTCGAGGATACGGGTCTGCCGTGGGTGAATCCGTCACCGAATCTGCGGTCACTGGACGCCACCGTCCTCTATCCTGGGATCGAAATCCTGCAGAACGCAGGTGCATCTGTAGGGCGAGGAACTGCGCGGCCCTTTGAGATCTTCGGCGCTCCGTGGATTCGCGCGGAGGAATTGGCCCGCCACCTCACCGCGCGCCTACTCCCCGGCATAAGATTTGTGGCCGTCACGTTCACGCCCTCGGAAGGGCTATACGCAGGCCAACTCTGTGAAGGCGTGGGGTTGAGGGTCAGCAACCGCCGCGCCGTAGATTCCATGCGGGTTGGGATCGAGACTGCGGCGGTTCTCGTGAAACTATATCCCCAGCAGTTCGATGCGGCAGGCACCATGGTGTTGCTTGGCAGCCGAGCAACGGTCGACCGGCTGCAACGCGGGGAGTCGCCAGACGCGATTGTCGAAAGCTGGGCCGAGGACCTGGAAACCTTTGGTAAAGTACGCGCGAAGTACCTGCTATACGATTAGAACGAACGGAGTGGGAACGGCAACCTGGCCAGAACCTGGGCTGCCCTGTGGCGACATTAGCGTTGCCTAAAACCTCGATGCGCATTGCCTGCTTACTGCCAGCTGCGACGGAGATTCTCTATGCTATCGGTGCGGGAGATTCCGTAGTGGGTGTGACGCACGAGTGCGATTTTCCTCCCGAAGCGGCGCTGAAGCCGGTGCTGATTCGAGCCCGTGTGGATCCCGCGGCGGCGCCGGCTGAGCTCGACCGCCAGGTGCGGGAGCTGGTCCATCACAAGGTGAGCCTCTACGTTGTGGATTCCGACCTGCTCGCGCGGCTGGAACCGGACATCATCGTGACGCAGGATTTGTGCCACGTTTGCGCGGCCTCACCCGAAGACTTAGCTGCGGCGCTGGCGCGCCTGCCGCAAGAGCAGCGGCCGCGGGTGGTGACGTTTGCGCCGCGGAAGCTCGCCGGCGTATGGAACGGCATTCGCGATATCAGCGCTGCCGTGGGACGCGCCACAGAGGGCAAGGAGCTTGCCGAGCGACTGGCGCGCGATGTGGCCGCAGTCGAACACGCAGTGGCTGGGATTTCCGAGCGTCCTCGCGTGCTGTGCCTCGAATGGTTGGATCCGCTCTACGTCGCCGGCCACTGGGTTCCAGAAATGGTGCGCTTGGCCGGCGGCAAGGATGTGCTGGGGTGCGAGGGTGAACCATCGTTCAAAGTCACATGGGATGAGATTTTCAGCGCACAGCCGGAGGTCATCGTACTGATGTCCTGCGGCTACAGCCTGGAACGCAATCTCGAAGTATTCCACTCGACGCATTTGCCGAACGGCTGGCACAGACTGCCGGCCGTGAGGGCTGGCCGCGTGTACGCCGTGGATGCCAACGCGTACTTCTCGCGTTCGGGGCCAAGACTCGCCCAGGGAGTGGCGCTGCTTGCCAGCCTCTTTCACTGGGAGTTCGTTGGCTCCAGTCTGCTGCCGGAAGCCAGTCATGCGCTAGCGTAGGTTGCACCGCGGTCGATTCGTGACGTCCTCTGTGCCCTAAGGTTCCACCATCTTTCGATGCTGTTCATTCATAAGTTATCCTGAGGTATGCGGAACAGGAGTCCCGCTGAGGAAATGTGGGACAGTGCTGGGCATCAACGAGCTCTTGGATCCTGTGCATGCGGTGGATTCGATCTTGGTGAGCGCGGCGCCGCACGCGCATATCGCAGAGACTGCGGGTTCATCCTACGCGAGGAGCGCGCAGCGGGCTGTGCGACTTACACCTGAGGAAGCGCCCTCGGCAATCCAGGGATTGCTGGGCGGGCCAATCGATTCTTGACACCCCGGCACAGCCAAACATAGCATCGCTGGTGTTGTGGCCAAGGAAGTGTGTGTGTCCAGCTTGCAGTTGATGGTTTCCGAGCGACAAACGGAGCAGCGGCGTGCACCTCGTTTCCGGAGCGAAATGGGCATTGACATTGAGTGGGTCGCGGCCTCTCTCCGCGGAAGTGTGAGCGATTAAGGCGGCCATGACTCATTGCCTTTATTGTGGCGCGGAGCGGGATGCGGATCAATGTCTTGCATGCGGCCTCACCTCGGCGGCGGAGGTGATGCTGCGGCGGCGCTTGGTCTGGCGTACCGTTTGGTTTCTGGCAGGTTCGATATTGTTTGTGCCCGTCGGCCGGGCGTTTCCGCCACTGGATTTCGACGGAATCGTGATTTTTGTGGGCGCCATGTTCTTCCTCGCGTTCGGACTCGGTCTGTGGATGGTGCAGCGGGCCCGGCGACGCCAGGAGGTCGAAGTTTTGAAGCGTATCTACTTTGCTCTTCTGCCGATTCCCTGGATTCTTTCAGCTTTGCTGTTTGCCAATTGGAAGCTTGACACTTCGCCGGTTC
>CBDAMS010000011.1:0-700652 GCA_965197305.1 Candidatus Acidiferrales bacterium
ACCGCCCAACAGGAAGATATACAGAAACGAATCAAGACGTACCAAGCGCGAGTGGAGGCGAGTCCCGCAGTCGAGCAACAGTATAAGCAGCTGACGCGCGATTATCAGACGGCTCTGGAGTTTTATAACGACTTGCTGAAGAAGCGCGACCAATCCGTAATGGCCACGGACCTCGAACGCCGCCAACAAGGAGAGCAATTCCATGTTCTGGACCCGGCTAATCTTCCCGATAAGCCCTCTTTCCCAAAGAAAGATAGATTCGCATTGGGGGGCCTCCTCGGTGGATTGGGTTTAGGTTTAGGCCTCACTCTTTTGCTAGAGGTGCGCGACACTTCGTTCCGGAACGAGAAGGACGTCGAAGCTATTCTTCGTCTGCCCGTGTTGGCCATGATCCCGGCGGTCAGACCGTCATCACCCAAGTAGGGACGCCCGCCTGGCAGCCAGGGCGTTGAGAAAGCAGCGGCCCGAGAAAGCATGCTCAATTCCGTAGGCAGGAAAGGAAACGATGAGTCGGATCCATGAGGCACTGAAAAAGGCGGAGCTGGAACGTGCCGCCCAACAGCCCGGCGATGCAGCGCTCCCGATCGATCTACACACAGGCACGAGAGAAGAGGAAAGGAACGCTGCAGCAGCCACGATGGTCGATGTCTTGCCTCAGGCAAGCGTGAGCGCTGTGCCACCAACTGGCCCGCTACAGTTGGCTGATCTCCGGGCCCATTGCGCGCACCCCAAGTGGCAACCAAATCCGGATCTGAGCGTCTTTTCCGATCCAACACTGACGAGAGAAGCTGCAGAGAAGTTCCGCATCCTACGCTCACAACTCTATCAGTTGGGCGGCGGGCACTCGCTTCGTACCATCATGGTCACCAGCGCGGGGCCCGGAGACGGGAAAACGTTCGTGACCAACAATCTGGCCCAAGCCATCGTGCGCCAGCCGGATCGCCGGGCCCTTATCATCGACGGCGATCTTCGAGCCTCGCGGCTGCACATTTCCCTCGACGCACCGAAGGCCCCCGGGCTTAGTGAGTATTTGCGCGGCGATGCGGACGAAATGTCCGTCATACAACATGGCCAGGACGGAGGCCTGTTCCTGATTGCCGGTGGAAACGCAGTTGAGAATCCGAGCGAACTGCTTTCGAATGGCCGCCTGAAAATTCTCCTGGATCGCGTTGGTCCGGCTTTCGACTGGATCATTTTCGATTCGCCTCCATGCCTACCCGTTGCAGATGCGACTGCTATTGCCACTGTATGTGACGGCGTGCTTCTCGTTGTCCGTGCGGGTTCGACGCCCTCCGAGAGTGCGCAGAGGGCTTCTCAAGAACTGCGAGGGACAAACATCATCGGTGTTGTACTGAATACTGTGGAGGAGGATGTTTTTTCCTATAGCTCGTATTACGGATCCGTATTCGACGCACGCGAGCAAGCGAAACATTCACGAAAGGGAAGTCTTGGCCTTCTGGGGTGAGAGGCTGGATGGAAGTTTTTGGGATTCGGCAGAATCCCAAGAATGAACGTAGAGGAGAAAGAAATGCTGAAACCAAGGCCGGCGTCGATGGCAATGTTGCTCGCGCTGCTCGTGCTAGAGGCGGGCGCTCAAACGGATGCACAACCAAATCAGGCGTTCCATGCCAGCGCAGCCACGAACGTGAGCGCGGCAGATAGCTTCACCACAGACAATTCGAATTATGTGATCGGCGCGCAGGACATACTCGATGTAAGCGTTTGGAAGTGACCTGATCGGCTTGAATTAGTCCAGCGGGAGTGAGAGAGAATCACTCTCAAGGAGAGCTGGACATGCCGATGAAGAGATACAAAGCAGAGCAGATCGTGACATTGCTGCGTCAGATTGAAGTAGGAATTGCGAACGGAAAGCCCACCCCGCAAGCCTGCAAGGAAGTTTAGATCACTCAGCAGACGTACTACCGCTGAAGGAAAGAGTTCGGCGGCCTGAAGCTGGATCAAGCGAAACGAATGAAGGAGCTGGAGCGGGAGAACGCGAAGCTGAAGCGTTTGGTGGCGGAACTGTCTCTGGAGAAGCAAATTCTGAAGGATGTGGCCTCGGGAAACTTCTGAGCCCTGAGCGGCGACGTTGTGCGGTGGAGCATGCGCGAGAGAAGTACGAAGTAAGTGAGCGGCATGCCTGTCGGCTGCTGGGGCAGTGGCGAAGGACACAACGCTACGCCGCGATCCAGAGGATCGACGAAGATGCGCTGACCGAAGCGATGGTTGCGCTGGCCAGTGAATATGGGCGCTATGGCTACCGGCGGATTACAGCGCTGCTGCAAGGTGCTGGCTGGCAGGTGGGTAAGGATCGGGTGCAGCGCATCTGGCGACGCGAGGGGTTGAAAGTACCACAGAAACAGCGGCCCCGAGGGCGGCTGTGGCTGAACGACGGGTCGTGCCTTCGGCTGAGGCCGGAGCGAGCCAATCATGTGTGGAGCTATGACTTCGTAAGCGGGAAGACGCGCGACGGGAGAACGTTGCGGATGCTGACGCTGATGGATGAATACACGCGGGAGTGCCTGGCGATCCGGGTGGCACGACGGTTGGGGAGTTATGAGGTGATTGAGGCGCTGGCCGACGTGATGCTGTGGCGGGGAATTCCGGAGCATATTCGTTCCGATAATGGCCCGGAATTCGTATCGAAGAAACTGCGGAAGTGGCTGGCGAGTGTGGGGACAGAAACGCTGTACGTCGAACCGGGCAGTCCCTGGGAGAACGGGTACTGTGAGAGTTTCAACGGGAAGCTGCGGGATGAATGCCTGAATGGAGAGATTTTCTACTCGCTGAAGGAGGCGCAGGTGGTGATCGAAATGTGGCGCGTGGAATACAACACTAAGAGGCCGCACTCGGCGCTCGGCTACAGGCCGCCTGCCCCGGCGGCCTGTAGCCACTGGGGAGCAAATCCATCTTCACAGCCCATGGCTGTGATATAAAAACCCTCTCACTGTTCCTGGACTAAAAAATCAGGCAGGTCAGGGAAGTAGGCATTTTTCAAGTATTGCGACACCATGCGCTGGGTGTTGAAAAACGATCCGTTGATAGCGATGGCTGCCCTCATGACCGTTGCATATTTCTCTGGTCGCTGGTAGTAGGTGGCTACGATCATCTCGAGTTTGTCGTACAAAGACCGTAATTCTCCGTCTGTGTCTTTGGCCCCTGCTCCGATTGCCCACCCAGTCATGTCTTCCAGGCATCCCTCAACCCACCACCCATCAAGCACGCTCAAGCTGGGCACTCCATTCAGTGCAGCCTTCATCCCGCTGGTGCCGGACGCCTCTTGCGGTTTTTGAGGGGTATTGAGCCAAAGATCGACGCCAGCAGTCAACAAGCCGCCCCAGCTTAGGTCGTAGTTCTCGATGTAGACCACTTTCAGTCTTTCTCCCTCCATTGCCGCAGCAGCCTCAAATACCCGCCGAATGAGGGCCTTACCGCCGTCATCTTTGGGATGTGCCTTGCCCCCAAACAGAATCTGCAGCGGCCCATGCCGTCCAGCAATCGCGCGCAGCCGCTCCCGGTCGGAGAACAGCATGTCGGCTCTCTTGTAAGTGGTGGCCCTTCGCGCGAATCCAATGGTGAAGGTGTGCTCATCAAGGCGCATCCCCGTGCTGGCCTGGACCGCCTCCATCATCGCTCGCTTAGCCTCCACGTGCGACGCCAGGATTTTCGGCAAGGGCAGGCCGATCGCGTAGCGCAGGTAGGCGTTGTCCCTGCGCCATTCTGGGAGGTGGAGATCGAAGAGAGACCGGAACGCGGGCGCTGCCCAGGTTGCGGCGTGAACACCGTTGGTGATGGCCCGGACCGCATAATCAGGAAACATATTCCGCGAAATCTCACCGTGGCGCATGGCGACGCCATTGACATAGCGGGAAAAGCGCAACGCCAGATATGTCATATTCAGCACCCCTTCCGGGCAGCACTGTGTGACATCCAGAACGGCCGCTCGATCCTGGCCGAGCACCTGGCGCGCGAGGCGGCAGTGAAACTGATCGTGGCCAGCAGGAACCGGTGTGTGGGTCGTGAACACACACCGTTGCCGCACTTCCTCTATGTCCCCGGGCGACGCCGTTTTCAGGAACTCCTCGCCCACCTGGTCCTCCAGCAGGGCTATGGTCAGCAAGGCCGCATGTCCTTCGTTCATGTGGAACACCTGGATCCCTCTGTGACCCAGCCGCTGGAGCATCCTCACCCCACCCATGCCTAACAAGGCCTCCTGGCACAGACGATAATGATTGTCGCCGCCATAGAGGTGATCGGTGAGTTGCTGGTCCCGCGAGGAATTCTCCGGCAAGGACGCATCCAGTAAATACACGGGAACTTCGTGACCGGTGACGCCGCGAATCTTATACCGCCATGCTTGTATCAGCACCTTTCGGCCTTCAATGGAAACCCAGGCGCTGCGCTCCATCAACTCGGCCTTGGTTTCAGGCTGCCACTCTTGTGGCTCCTCGGCTTGGTTGCCGCTCCGGTCAAGCCTCTGGCGAAAGTATCCCTTCCGATAGACCAATGTGACAGCAACCATCGGAACCTCCAGGTCCGCTGCCGCGCGCAGTGTGTCTCCGGCAAGGACCCCGAGGCCCCCGCTATAGGTGGGGATACCCGGCTCCAGGGCGATCTCCATCGAGAAATACGCCACCTGTGGTTCAGACATTCACTACTCCTCGCGGCCCTCGGGTACATCCCGGAGGTGAGCCGCTTTCCATGCGCCGTGTGCCCGGCTACAGCGATCGACCATCAACATTCCCCATGTGTCGGGCGATATCCGAGTACACTCTACTTGCGTGAGCGCATCTGTGGATCCTCAATTCCCGGAGAACGTGTGGCATTATCATAACGATTCTGACCCCGGGAGAGGATGTTTTTGATGCGTGTTCTGAATTCGGTCGCGGAAAACAACAGCGGCGAGTCGTCATCACCACCCATCCCCTGGCATGCTTTGCCAGAAATAACGATCCTTCAAAAGTTGGAGGCATCCCGGGACGGACTCAACGAGGCACAGGTCCTGGAGCGGCAACGGGAATTTGGCCGCAACGTTTTACCCATCCGGAAGCCGCCCACCGCCGCGATCATTTTTCTGCATCAGTTTTTGAGTCCCTTGATCTATGTCCTGCTTGCCGCGGGAGTTATCTCCATCTTGATAGGAGATGTGACGGACGCCACCTTCATCTTCGGCATCGTGCTGCTCAATGCGGGCCTTGGCACGTTTCAGGAGTGGAAGGCCGAGCGGGGTGCGGCGAGCCTGCAACAGCTTCTTCGCATCGTGGCTCGGGTGCGTAGAAATGGAGTCAACGTCGAAATTGGCGCGGACGAACTGGTCCCAGGGGATCTCGTCTACCTGGAGTCCGGAGCCAGAGTGCCGGCGGATTTGCGATTGCTCGAAACCAAAAGCCTCGCCGTGGACGAAGCGCTATTGACCGGCGAGTCGCTTGCTGCCGCGAAGCGCACCGAACTACTCGCCGAAGACCTTCCCGTGAGCGACCGGAGGAACATGGCATTCGCCGATTCCATGGTGACGACTGGCCGGGGAATCGGTGTGGTGGTGGCCACGGGACTGAAAACAGAGGTGGGAAAAATTGCCGGAAGCGTAACAGCGACTCAAACCGCCAAGCCCCCGTTGGTGATCCGGATGGAGAAGTTCGCCCGGCAGATCAGCGTCGTGGTGTTGGTGGCCTGCCTGTTGCTGGGGGCCGTGGCGTTCGCAAAGGGGATGCCCCTTCTGGATGTGTTCTTCCTGGCGGTGGCGCTGGCAGTTTCAGCGATTCCCGAAGGCCTGCCCGTGGCCATGACGGTGGCCCTGTCGATCGCTACCGGCCGCATGGCGAAACGGAACGTAATCGTCCGGAAGTTAACCGCCGTGGAAGGCCTGGGAAGCTGCACCTACATCGCCAGCGACAAGACCGGCACACTGACGGTCAACAAACAAACCGTCAAGTCGGTCTGGCTGCCGTCCGTCGGCCTGCTCACCGTGGACACGCAGGCCGGCAATGTGGAGGCTAGGGTCACAACGGAGAGTGGATCTGCTCCGCTGGAGTCCGAAAAAACAAGGTTGGAAGTACTGACCCGGACGAGCTTAATTTGCAATGAGGCGGCCGCCCGCCTACAGGATGGGCGTTGGCAGTTCTCCGGCGACGCAGTCGATGTCGCGTTCTGGGATCTGGCTGTCCGGCTCAAGATCGATCTGGAAGCGGTGATCAAAATCAAGAAAATTGGTGAGATTCCTTATGAGTCGGAGCGAAGTTACGCCGCCGCTTTCTTTCTTGAGAATGGGGCTATCCGTGTGGCCGTCAAGGGAGCACCGGAGGTTCTGCTCGAACGCTGTCAGGGAGAGCTCGGCCAGGAGGGCGTCGAACCTCTCGACCGGCAGAAGTTGGGGTCCGAACTGGCGGCTCTCACCGGTTCCGGGCACCGTGTGATGGCCGTTGCCCAAGGTCTCGCGTCCCAGGCGCCTGAAGGAAGGGCATTCGAGGAAAGAGACTTGCCCCCGCTCGTGCTTGTGGGGCTGATCGGCCTCATCGATCCTCCCCGCCCGGAAGTCAGGGAGGCAGTGGCAAGGTGCCGGCAGGCGGGGATTGATGTGTCGATGGTAACCGGTGATCACCCTCGCACCGCCCTGGCTATCGCGCGTGAGGTGGGCATCACGGCGTCGGACAGCCAGGTCATTACCGGACGCCAACTGGCCGATATCGGTTCACCCGCCGTGCCTCTCTTCCTCGATACCGTTAAGGATGCCCGCGTTTTTGCCAGAGTAAGCCCGCTCCAGAAACTTCAGATCGTGGATGCTCTCATCAAGCTGGGGCACTTCGTGGCGGTCACCGGGGACGGCGTCAATGACGCCCCCGCGCTCAAGCGGGCGAATATCGGCGTGGCCATGGAATCGGGCACCGACGTGACCAAGGAAACAGCATCCATTATTATCGCGGACGACCATTTTGCATCCATCGAAGCTGGCGTCGAAGAAGGCCGATTCGCCTATAACAACATCCGCAAGGTCACTTACCTGTTAATTTCAACCGGTTTCGCGGAAGTTGTTCTGTTCGTTCTGGTTTTGTTTTCGGGAATGCCACTTCCTCTCTTGCCTGTTCAGTTGTTGTGGTTGAATCTGGTGACCAACGGCATCCAGGATGTTGCGCTGGCCTTCGAGGGGGGCGAGCCTGGCGCCACAAAACGGCCGCCACGGAAACCCACGGAAGGGATCTTCAACCGTTTGATGATTCGGCAAACACTGGTTTCGGGAATTGCCATGGCCGTAGTGACCTTCATTAACTTCTACCTGTTACTCAATTTTCTGGGGCTGAGTGAATTCGAAGCGCGCGACTGCCTCCTGTTGCTGATGGTTCTGCTGGAGAACTACCATGTCTTCAATTGCCGGTCGGAGTACGTTTCCGCCTTCCGCGTTCCCTTGCGGCGGAACTGGATGCTAATTGGGGGAGTCCTCGGGGCGCAGGGAATTCACATCCTCGCCATGCACGTTTCGCTCGGCCAAGAAGTATTGCGAATTGCCCCGATCTCTCTCAGCGAATGGCTGGTGCCGCTTGCCATGGCCTCTTCGGTGCTTGTGGTAATGGAAATCTTCAAGCTCGCCCAACACGGGCGGAAGACGGCCTGGCCCGTTGCGCCCTAGGCAGAGGGCTTGCCATGGACCGAACAAGAACGTACTCGCTCTCGACTGCGGCAGCTCGACGAGTTCCAACTCGATAGGCCATGGATCGCTTTCCAAACCGAGCGCGTGACAGAGATCCACGCGACGCCACCTTGCGAGAATAGACACCTGAAACGGGGAGCTATGAAGGCAAACCGTACAAGATTATTGCTCGAGTTCGCGGGCGGGATTCGACGGGCATGACTCCGTGGCCTATTGTCGTGCCCACGGTCCTGGGCGTTGCGGCGGGAATCGCCGCCTGGGGCGCCTTCTCTCCCACCGCGCAACTTTTCGGCCCCACGCTGCGCCATACTGCACGGCGGTCTGCGGTTGCGCTGACTTTTGATGACGGCCCGAATCCTGCAGTCACCCCAGATCTACTGGTGCTGCTCGAGCGGCACGCGGTCTCCGCTACTTTTTTTCTGGTGGGCCGGTTCGCGCGCGCCTGTCCGGAGTTGGTGCGCGAGATTGTGGCTCGCGGCCACATGATCGGCAATCACACCGAAACGCACGCCAATCTTGTTCCTCTCTCTCGGAAGCGGATTGAAGACGAATTGCAACGATGCCAAGCCAGCATCAGCATGGCATTGGCCCGCGAATTTGCAAATGCACAGACCTGGATGCGCCCGCCTTTCGGCTTTCGCGGACCGCAACTTGCGGCCGTCGTGCGCCGCGCGGGCCTGCGAGGCATAGCCATGTGGTCACGGAATTGTTACGATTGGAAGCCGCAACCACCTGCTAAGTTGATCGCGCGCCTGGCACGCGTTACCACCAGTGGTTCGGCAAAGACTGCCGGTTGTGGCCGGGCAAACTCTGAAGCCGAGATCATTTTGTTGCATGACGGTGACTTCCGCCGGCTTGGAAGCGATCGACGCCACGTACTCGTGGCCCTCGAGTATTGGCTCCCGCGCTGGCGGGACGCGGGAATTGAGTTTGTCACAGTGGATAGCGCCGCAGCCGCAATTTAGAATGTGGATCGGCATAGAGGACGCATGGACGAGCGACAATTCTACAATGAAAAGCAGGAAACAAAACAGCCCCCGCTGGTGTGTCCACACTGTCATCAGGAAAATACCTATCCCATTCGCTGGATCGTTCGCACTAAAAAAAAGGAATTGCCGCGTGGGGCCGGAGAAGACGATCGCAAGCGATTCGCCAAGGCCCGATCCTACATGGTCCGGGTGGATGAGATGGCCGCCTGCAAGAACCTTCGCTGCCGGAAGCGCTTCGATCTGACTGGCCAGAGCGTGGTCTTGATATCTGGGGTGGCCGATCAGTCCGCGGGAGACTTCGACCCCGAGACATTTGGCAATCGCTGATGCCCTTGGGAGTGGGCATCGCGTCCACGCTTGCCCCGAATACCGCCACCTGCCTCAGGCATCCACGGCGCCTTCACTAAGCATCTTACCGGCATCTTCATAGCGAAACGGAATATAGGAGGCAGGCGATGAAGGCCGCTCACTTGGCACCGATTGTATTGGGTCTGGCGCTGGCATTCCCTCCGCTGCTGCAGCAACTCATGTCACAGAGTTCCTCGGTGCCGGCGCGGCAAGATGCTGCCGGCGGGCCCGGCTGTGTATCGGCCCAGGCGCCCGCCGAGCCTGCCTCGGCGACGGGGCTGGCCACGCTAGTGGTCCCAGCAGGCACAAAACTGCCACTCGTGCTGCACAACGCGGTCACCACGCGCAACGCCAGTGCGGGCGATCCCGTTTATCTCGAGACGCTTTTCCCAATCGTGTTGAATGATCGCATCATGATTCCGGCTGGTTCGTACGTGCAGGGAGAGATTATCGAGGCCAAGCGACCCGGCCGAGTCAAGGGTCAGGGCTCGGTGCGCATTCATCTAACAACCATGATTCTGCCAAACGGCTATACAGTGAAATTCGATGCCGTTCCGACGAATGCCGGTACGGGTGGCAATGAGACCATTGGCAAGGAAGGCGAGATCAAGGGCGATACGGATAAGGCCAGCGACGCTGGTACCATCATCAAGACCACCGGAATCGGAGCGGGCGTCGGCGGGATAGCGGGACGCAGTGCGGGCAGCACTGGCATTGGTGCGGGTGCTGGGGCGGCAGTGGGTCTGGCCACTGTGCTGCTCACCCGCGGCCCCGAACTCGAACTGCCGCGTGGAACAACCCTGGACGTCGCGCTTGATCGCCCTCTCTATCTCGATGCTTCCAAGATCAACTTCACCGATCCAGGCCGCGCTTCAACCTTGCCGGGGCCGTCGAACCGCAGGCCAGTCCGCAACCAGAACCCTTTTTAGAACGTGCGCTGGATCGAATGGGCGTGTAGGCCCTTGCTCCGCGGTTTCATCTCGCCAAGTATCTATCCCGTCGCGGTCCCCTGGGTGGCTCGGGGACTGGCGAATCGCAACGGGCTGAACACTTCCCATGCCATCGAGACATTTTCTTCCGTAATCCACTGACGGACGAGCTGCGCCGTGATGGGTGCGAGCAGAATACCGTTGCGATAATGGCCGGTGGCAATGGTCAGGCCGTCGATTTCAGACGGGCCGAGGAGAGGAAGATGATCGAGGGTATCCGGGCGCAATCCGCTCCAGGTTTCGATCACTTCCGCACCGGCAAGCGCGGGCACCAATTCCTGCACCGCGGAAAAGATCTGCTCCAGCCCTTGCGGCGTGGTGGCCTTGATGAAACCCGCGTCTTCGAGCGTGCTCCCAGCCACGATGTGCTGCGGCATTGTGTCGCCACGCGGCACGACGTAGCCCCGCCCGGAACGAATGACGTGGCGCAACCGCGCCTCTGTGTTGCGCAACGCCGTCATTTGGCCGCGAATGGGGCGCGTCCCAACCGGCGGTGCCACCCCGGCGATTTGCCCCGAAAAGGCACCTGCCGCAAGCACCGTTTGACCAGCAGAAAACCTCTCGCCGCCGGCTAAGACTCCTATGCATCGGCCGCCTTCGGTCAACAGTCGCGTCACATCGGTATGGGCGCGAAGTTCGACGCCGGAGATCTTGGCAGCATCGAGTACGGCTTCCATGAACGCGCGCGTGTCCACGCAAGCCTCGTAGGGAAGAAACGCGGCGGCGCGAGCCTCTCGGCCCAGTGCAGGTTCCATCTTTAGCGCCTCATCGAGGGGAAGCGGTTCGCTTGGCAGTCCCAGGCCATGGTGCAGCGCCACGAGCGTGCTCAGCTCACGCTCGGCCTCGGCGGAAAACAAAAGTTCGATTGTTCCTTCGCGGCGGTATCCCGTGGGCCGTCCGGAGATCTCTTGGACCTCGGCGATGAAGTCCGGGTAAAGGCTCAAACTCGCGCGGCCGAAGGGGACCAAAGGGATTGATGCAAGGCTGTCGGGTACGGGCGACAACATACCTGCGGCCGCCCAAGAAGCTTCGCGGGCCATGTCATTCCGTTCCAGGAGGACTACGCGCAGCTTCTCCTGCGCGAGGCGAAAGGCAATGGTGCTCCCGATAATTCCGCTGCCGACTACAACGACATCGTGCGAAGCCATAGGCTCATCTTAGCTCAAACACCCCCGCAGCTCTGGTTTCGCCGCAGCGCGGGGTGTGCTAAACTCACAGAATAGGAAGCTAAATGCGGTTTCCACAGGCTGCGGCGCGAACCATCTTCGGGAAATACTTGAGGTAACAGACATGTCTGGGCATTCCAAGTGGGCCACCATCAAGCACAAGAAGGCGGCGACTGACGCCAAGCGCGGCCGCGTCTTCACCAAACTCATCCGCGAAATCTCGATTGCCGCTCGCGTGAGTGGCGGCGACCCAGCCATAAACCCCCGCCTCCGCACAGCTATCGCCGCGGCCAAGAACGAAAACATGCCCAACGATAATATCGAACGCGCAATTCAGCGCGGCACAGGTCAGCTCGAGGGCGAACAGTACGATGAGGTGAATTTTGAGGGATACGGTCCGGGAGGGGTTGGCATGCTGATACAGACTGTCACCACCAACCGCAACCGCTGCGTGAGCGAACTGCGGCACGCGATGAGCCGCCACGGAGGCAACCTGGCTGAGGCCGGGGCCGTCGGGTGGATGTTCCACCGCAAGGGCCAGATCGTCATCCCCAAAGAGCAAGCCAGCGAGGATCAGCTTCTTTCTGTGGTGCTCGATGCCGGCGCCGAAGATCTGCGCGATGATGGGACTGCCTGGGAGATTCTCACTCCGCCCGAGGCTTTTGAACCCGTCCGCGATGCGCTGGCTAAGGCGAGCATTACCCCGGCGTCAGGGGAAATCGCCTGGGTGCCGCAAAACTACATCAAGCTGACCGGTGCGGCTGCTCAGCAGATGTTGAAGCTCGTCGACACTCTCGAAGAACAGGATGACGTGCAGCATGTTTTCGCGAATTTCGATATCGACGAGAAGGAATTGCAGGCAGTGATGTCCGCGAGCTAGACTCGCCCTTTCCCATTTCATTCCCCGGGACAAGAAAATGCTGGCAAGATCTCTTCGTGCCGCCGTACACTCCTGCTATGTCCGCCCTGCATACAAAGAGGAGTCTCTGCGTGCTGGGCATCGATCCGGCTGCCGCCGGAGTCACTGGCTACGGCGTGATCGAAAGCGATGGCCGGCGGTGCCAGGTGCTTCGCTTCGGAGCACTGCGTCCGACGGCGGCTTTGCGTGGTTTGCCGGCAACACACCTGCGGGATGTGCACGCCCTGGTCGCGGGACTGATCCAGGAATTCAATCCCGACGGAGTGGCTATCGAATCGGTCTTTGCTTCCATAAACATGAAAACGGCACTGCGCCTTGCGGAAGTGCGGGGCGTGGTGCTGCTGGCGGCCGTCCAGGCCAGGATTCCGTCCTTCAACTATTCACCGGGCGCGGTGAAAGCCACGGTGGCCGGGCACGGCCAAGCCGGTAAGGAACAGGTGCAGGAGATGGTTCGCGTGCTGCTTGGGATGGGCACAACGCCGGAACCCGACGATGCCGCCGACGCGCTGGCTGTCGCGCTCTGCCACGTACAAATGGCCGAATCGAAGACGCGTCTGGCGGCCGGCTCTTCGCGTGCATCCGTCCTCGGCTCCGAAGCAACCCAGCGCCGCCGCAACCGAACATGCGCGTCACGCATCCACCCCTTGCAATGAGCGGAACCACTATCTGGAGTGCGCGGAGCATCGTCTGGCTTTGCTGTCTGACGCTGGCAGGGCCGGCAACGCTTTGGGGCGCCGACACAGCCACGGTCACCTTTCAGCACATCTTCAAAGGCAGCTCACCCGAATTTGTTGAAATCAAGGTGAACGAAGACGGCGCCGCTACCTTCGACATCCGGCAGTTGAGTGAAGAACCTGACCCGCGAGCGTTTCCAGTCAGTCCTGCCGTCTGTATGAAACTTTTTGAGCTGGCCCGAGAGCTGAACAACTTCAAGGGCGCCGACTTGGACATACACCGCCGCGTTGCCTATCTCGGCGAGAAGGTGTTTCGCTACGAAAAAGGCAGCGAAATCCATGAAACACGTTTCAACTACACGATCGATCGCACTGCCAGCCAACTGTTGCTGGTTTTCAATGGCCTATCGCAGCAGCAGCAGGATATGGTCGAGCTCGAGCGGAGGTTGAGATATGACCGGCTTGGAGTGGACGACGCCCTGCGACGATTCGAGGCCCATCTCGGTCGAGGCGCTCTACCCGAGCCGGAACGGTTGTTGGAGGTCCTCGATCGCATCGCCGCCGACTCTCGAATCGTCGGGGTGGCTCGCCAGCGAGCCCGGTCACTTGCCGAGAGGATTCGCGCCTCGCAGATTCGCTAGCCTGCTGGTCTACCGCTCAGGAACCCCATCCCCAGCTTTTCAGCGGCGCATCGACCTCCTCCGCATACACACTAACCCTTGTCGATTCTTCTTATTAGGACCACGAACTATCCGCAGGCGTTTGTCGGCAACTTAAGCTTGCGGCCCGGCGTTGGTGCATGAATCGGAACTGGCCCGCAACGAACCCGACTCACAGGTCCATCACCTACCAAGAGCGTACGACGATGGCCTACCGAGCTCGGCCATCCGGTTGAGGATGTGACACCCGATCGCGGCTTCTCTGCGTTGCGCCTTGCTGTGCCTCGCCTTCAGGTCGCCTCCGAACACGGACTTGTATCGGAAGAAGCTGTTCTCAACGCGCGCCTGCTGTCGGTAGCCCGACTCCTTCTGCCACTCCCGTCGCCCGATCTTGCGAATCCTCTGAAGAGACGCTTCACGCTGCGCCCAGGGGCCGTCGGTGGGCCCCGCCGACAGCGCAGAGCGACGAGGGGGGATCACAACCACGACGTTCTCTGTACCGGCCGCGCTGGCCCGATCGTAGACCGATCTGTGGTCGTAGGCCCCGTCCGCCGTGAAACGCCGGATGGGAACTTCGAGCGGGGCGAGAAGATCAGGGAGTGTGGAGGCGTCGTCCCGGCTGCTCGCTGTGAGTTCGGCCGCCACAATGAACCCCTTGGCATCTACTCCGATGTGCAGCTTCCGCCAATCCCGGCGTTTCTTCGATGCCTTGTGCTTGTGCGCGTTCCATTCGCCGCGACCCAGAATCTTGAGCCCTGTGGAATCAACGATCAGGTCGATCGGGCCGTCGTGGGCTCGGGTCAGGGGCGGCACCACAACGATTTGGTTCCGGCGCTAGAGGGTGGTGTGGTCCGGGGCCTTGAGGTCGCGGCTCATCAAGCTGAGCAGCGAGTCCAGAAACCCCTCCGTCTGGCGAAGCGGTAGGCCGAAGACGACCCGCAGCGTCAACGCGGTCCGGATCGCGAGGTTCGAGTATCGACGCTGCCCTCCGCGGAGACCGTTCTTCGGTGGTATCCACGCGGCAATCGCATCCTCGCTCAGCCAGATCGTGACGTCCCCGCGGCTCCTGAGGCCACGCTCGTACTCCCTCCAGTTCCGGATTCTGTACTTCGTCTTGTACTGGCGGTTGATTCGGCTCGACTTCTCTGCGGCCATGACGTTGCCCCCTTGATCTCCATGATGGACCGGAACCCTCCGCCGATGCTAGCGTGCCCGCTTACGCCGATTCATGCACCAATGCCATTCGTTACGCCAATGTACGGCGCGCGCTTGGTGGGTGAAGAGGGGAGGCGTAGAGCAGCGGCGAAGACCAGAGGCAAAGAGCAGAGGGAATATAACGATCAGGGCTAGATGAGGGTTTCTGGTGTCCCTTCGGCGGCTTATTCGTTCTCCTTTGGGAATTGGCTGAGCATCTACCGGACCTTGTCTCGCGTTTCACGGACTTGCTCGGCCGGGCCCTCGCTTGGAGCAAGTTTAAGGTAGGCATTCAGGTCGTTGACCAACTCTTGATAGTCGTGCAACCGGCCGTGGATGTTTGCCAGGACTAGGTAAGTTTGTGCATGGTCAGGTTGAAGTTCTGCCGCAATTGTCGCGTTTGCTTGGGCGTCAGCCAGATTGTTCAGCCCGTATAGGGCGCGAGCCAATTCAAAGTACCCCTGCCACCCATTGGCATTAAGCTCGATAGCCATGCGAGCAAGCGGCTCGGCCTCTGCAAAGCGCTGCCCATCGGTGCAAAGTGAAGCCAGCATGTAATAAGCGTCCACGTACTGTTCGTCGCTCAAGGCGATCGATTTACGCAGCATACGTTCGGAGCTGGCGGTGTCGCCCAGATTCATGTGAGCCATACCCATCTGCGCGTAGGCCTCGTAGTAATCCGGGTACTCTTTGATGGCTCGTTGGAATTGCGTCAGACTTCTCTCATAGTCGGATTCTATGTGAAGCAGCTTCAGCCCCTTCTGCATAGCGTCGTGCGCCTTGCGGGGAATGGAGAGTTCGCGCACGGAAACACTCGCGCCACCTGAGACTGCGCCATCCCGGTCGATTCGATGAAGTTTGAGTTCCAGAGAGACAACAGAACCTGTGAAGCTAATCTGTTGCTCGATGCCTTGGTAACCCGTGTGCTGAATGTTCAGGTTGTAGATGCCTCTGGCCACGTCATTAAAGGTGAAATCACCATTCGAGTTGGTGAAAACCGAATCGGCCGTGGAACCGGTGAAACGGCGAAGTTTCACCAGGACATTTTCTACTCCCTGATTGGTCTCCGCATCTCGCAACGTGCCGAAAATCCTGACTCCACCTAAGACCCCAGACGATCTGTCTTCTTGTGCGGCGAGCGGCGGAAGAGAAAGGAACAGAATAAGGGAAGCAACAGCGGAACCGAGGAGGCGCATTATCATTACCTCTGAAAACAAAGCAACTTTAGCACCCGCCCAGCGCCAAGTAAATCAGGCAAACTGCTTGGCCATATTGTAATAGCGTGGCGCCTCACCCCCATTGTAATCCGACAACCAACTGGAGGGCCGCGGTTTATGAAACGGATAGTTTCTCTGCAACCTATTTGTTCTCAGTCATCCTCCACCAGCAGCCTTCGTGCTCTTTCGGGCATGGTTGGTGCCGCACCTGGCAACGCATCTTGCAACAACCACAGCACGAACCATCTTTTTTAGGACCTCCTGGTTTGGACTATGCGCATGGACTATGCGTAGGCCCCCCTCCACCGGCTGGGCGCAAGACTACCCCCATGTAGCGCTAGGGATGAGGCTCAAAGTTCCCGACACGCTAGTTTCCGAAAAGTGCGTTTGCCGGGACCCGTTTGCCGGGACCTAGGACCAGGTTTGTCACCACGCGGGTATGAGGGTATTACTCATCGTAAACTCCTCACCGCCAAGCGTGATGTTGGTCACAACTCCAACTTGGGGCCACAGCATAGAATTGTGCCAGATGGGGGCAGATAGGGGGGGCAACATGGAATTGCCAAACTATTCGAAAATCAGTCCTGAGGAGCTGAGCGAGCTGGAACAGGAATTCGGCGGCCCGTTGACGGAGGAGTTGGCGCTGTGGATTATACGCCATCGAATGAACTGGAAAGCTGTGGAACGCATGATGGAAGACGACAGGCGGAAAGCTCGGCGTGCACCAGGTAAGCCGCTGCTTGGGCGAGTGGCCTAGAAAAGGCACCTCACTTTTGTGCTAGGGATAAGGCTCAACATTCCCGACACCGACACTCACTCCCGCTGGTACAAGAATTCCCGGTCAGGTTCGCTCTATTCCTCAGGGGCAGATGGTCTGATTACCCCTTCGTGTCCTGAGTCCTTGAGCTCCTGATAGCGTTCACGGTAGTCAAGCGTTGTGGGAACATCGCCTTCGAGACCATATTCATCCTCGGAGACGCACCAGCCACACTTGAGATCGGGATCCTCCAGGGTAGGCCGGATCATGTGCTCACTCGTCACGTCCACACACACTTGTGGCTGATTGTAATCGCCGGTCCGATTCACCCGCATGGTCCGCGGTTCCATGACCCAGGGCCGAGTGAACATTACCGGGTCCTCAACTGTCACTTCGTGGGTAATCCTGTCCCCCTTGCGGGTTATGCGTTCGATCACGTGCATCCGATCGCTGTGAATGGTGGTGAACTTGATGTTGCCGCTTTGCCTCCCGCCCAGCCAGGTTTCGTCGTTGAGAGCCACGGTGTCCACCACCAAGGTGTCGCCCTCCCATTGGCCGATGGAGTGGCCGTAATAGGAGGTGTCCGGATCTTCCGGATGAGAACGCCCATCGGTATAGATGATTCGCCAGTAGGGCCCCGGCGAAGCTTCGTAGAGGATGGCCAGCATTTCCGGGGTGTGCACCAGCAAGCCCCTGATTCCGCCCCGCACTACGCCATGGGGCTTGCAATCCAAGGCGGGGTCTTCCAGGGAGTTGCCGCCATACATCCTGTCGGCAATCTCCTTGACCTTGGCCATGTATTCGGGGTTATAAGGAGGCTGATTTAGTTCTTGGTACAGTGCCGGTAGCTGAGGGTTATTGACCGACCCGTACTGAAAGTAGATGGAACCATCCGGCGCTTTGAGAGTCGTGCTGCCCAGAGGCCCCGACGTCTCCGTGCCGTATTTACCGCCATAGAAGCCACTGAAGTCCGGGCGTCCGTTGGTGAGCCGGGGCGTTGGCCTATCTTCCGGCTTCGCAGCAGGGGCTCCATTCTGAGCAGCAGGCACGGAAACCAGCAACAAGCTCAAGACACCCAGCATGGCCGCTGCGGCCACGCCATAGCTCATGAAACGAGATTTCATGTTTGGGATCTCCTATCGAACGAATTTCCACCCGTGCCAGGAAGCTACGCCCCTGGTTTTCGCCTGTCAAGATCCCTCTGGGGCATCGCTCTTCACGGCGTCTTGACAGCGCCTCCTCTTTTTCCTCCACGTTATTTAGATGGAGGATTGAGAGGGGAGTAATCCGGCAGCCTCCATCAGCTTCCATACGAACACCTCCATTTGCAGTTTGCCCCCCAGGAAACAATCGTACCAGCCGTGTCGTACCGCCCGTTCGGATCTAGAGTTCTATCGACCTCCTCCAGTTTCGGCTCGAGAATAGCCCCCACGATCGGGAGTAGGCAATTCATGCTTATAGTCATAACGAGGCACAGTTTTCTCCACCAAATCTTCGGTCTTGAGGAGAGCGCGCACGAAGCGAACACAGCGGCGGCGAAGGCAAACTACTGAAACGGAGACACATAATGATCACAACTCTTAGACGGCTATGGCGCGAGGAAGAAGCGCAAGACTTGACCGAATACGCGCTCTTGCTCGTGTTGTTGTCCCTGGCTGCGGTCACATTCTTGGGAACGTTGGCGGACGCTATCGGCAATGTGTTCTCAAACGTCGCCGCCGATTTGAACGCTAAAGGTAAGTGAGCCATCTTTTCCAGGACCTCCTGCTTGGACATCGCCGCCGTTTTGGGAGGAGCAAATGCTGAAGGCGCTCAACTACGCCCTTGGTCGATATAAGGCTGCGTACAACAGAGGGCCGGAACAAGAACGATTGAAAGCGGTCGTCGCCAGACTAGAGAAGGTCGAGAAGGAAAACCGCAGGCTGCGGGAATGTGCAATGAAACGATGCCCGTTCTGCACCGAAGAAATCGCCGCCGACTCCGAAGTATGTCCTTTGTGTCATTCAACGTTGACGGTTGCTAAGTACGCGTGAGGTGACCGGGGGTTTTTGTACCAGCGGGAGTGAGAGAGAATCACTCTCAAGGAGAGCTGGACATGCCGATGAAGAGATACAAAGCAGAGCAGATCGTGACATTGCTGCGTCAGATTGAAGTAGGAATTGCGAACGGAAAGCCCACCCCGCAAGCCTGCAAGGAAGTTTAGATCACTCAGCAGACGTACTACCGCTGAAGGAAAGAGTTCGGCGGCCTGAAGCTGGATCAAGCGAAACGAATGAAGGAGCTGGAGCGGGAGAACGCGAAGCTGAAGCGTTTGGTGGCGGAACTGTCTCTGGAGAAGCAAATTCTGAAGGATGTGGCCTCGGGAAACTTCTGAGCCCTGAGCGGCGACGTTGTGCGGTGGAGCATGCGCGAGAGAAGTACGAAGTAAGTGAGCGGCATGCCTGTCGGCTGCTGGGGCAGTGGCGAAGGACACAACGCTACGCCGCGATCCAGAGGATCGACGAAGATGCGCTGACCGAAGCGATGGTTGCGCTGGCCAGTGAATATGGGCGCTATGGCTACCGGCGGATTACAGCGCTGCTGCAAGGTGCTGGCTGGCAGGTGGGTAAGGATCGGGTGCAGCGCATCTGGCGACGCGAGGGGTTGAAAGTACCACAGAAACAGCGGCCCCGAGGGCGGCTGTGGCTGAACGACGGGTCGTGCCTTCGGCTGAGGCCGGAGCGAGCCAATCATGTGTGGAGCTATGACTTCGTAAGCGGGAAGACGCGCGACGGGAGAACGTTGCGGATGCTGACGCTGATGGATGAATACACGCGGGAGTGCCTGGCGATCCGGGTGGCACGACGGTTGGGGAGTTATGAGGTGATTGAGGCGCTGGCCGACGTGATGCTGTGGCGGGGAATTCCGGAGCATATTCGTTCCGATAATGGCCCGGAATTCGTATCGAAGAAACTGCGGAAGTGGCTGGCGAGTGTGGGGACGGGAACGCTGTACGTCGAACCGGGCAGTCCCTGGGAGAACGGGTACTGTGAGAGTTTCAACGGGAAGCTGCGGGATGAATGCCTGAATGGAGAGATTTTCTACTCGCTGAAGGAGGCGCAGGTGGTGATCGAAATGTGGCGCGTGGAATACAACACTAAGAGGCCGCACTCGGCGCTCGGCTACAGGCCGCCTGCCCCGGCGGCCTGTAGCCACTGGGGAGCAAATCCATCTTCACAGCCCATGGCTGTGATATAAAAACCCTCTCACTGTTCCTGGACTAAAAAATCAGGCAGGTCAGGGCCACGATTGAACAACTGGAAGAATAGCGGAGAACTCCAGCGGCGAAGCGATAAGCGCGATTCTCTATTGAAACATTGAATCCTTATTTCATTTCCAGGTCACTTCCATTGCAAAGAAATGAGCAAACACTTGCCGAGTTGGATTATTCCGAGCGTCGATTTCAGGACTGCGGATATAAAAGTCCAATTGCTGAGTAGCAGGATTGACTTCACCGGCGCGGGTAGGTTTGCTGGGAAGAGGATAGTCGGCCTTCAGGGTGGTTCGGTCCCGTATGCCTTGGGTCACCATGAAATGCATTTCGTAGTTGTCATAGAGCCGCTCTCCGTTCAAGGTGGCATGTCCGTAGCCCCATCCCGCCAGGTAAATAAGTGCCTTCGGCCAGTTCGTGTCGCCGCATCCGGAATCGCCATGTTCGAAGATGAAAGCGGCCACGCCTCCGTCCTGGCAAGGGTTGAACTCGTGAAAGCGATCCAAACGTAGCTCCAAATCGCCCTCTGGAACCTTCAGACGAGCCACAAAGACCCCCGTGTTCTTGAGTTCGTCTACGTCTATGCTGACGGTACCATCGGCCGGAGAGACATTCTTCGCTTCATTGTCGATGTGGTCCCAGCCCGGCGAATCATTCAATTTGCCCACCTGATAAATGCGGCTGGCACTTATCACAAAATGTCCGTCGTAGAGCGGATGCTGTTTCGGTGAATAAATGGCCAGATCAGTCCCCGGCTGTCCCGTTCCGCCGGATTGAGCGGAACCGGTTTGCAGCAACAGGGCACCCACCCAAATCATTCCACCCAAAAACCGAAGATGGCTGCCTTGCATTTTACCAACCCTCCTGCTGGACCTATTTTGAGTACGCAATCTCCATGTGCTCTGACGTTCCGGGCCTCACCGTAACGGGTAGTTTCTGTTCGCCCAAAGACTCGTGCCAAATCTCCAGGGTATAAGAGCCCGGTGGAATATCTCGGATTTGAAATCGCCCCTCTGCGTCGGAAACCGCATGGAAGGGGTGGCTGTCTACACGAATGAATGCTTTCATCCATCCATGAATGTCGCATTTGACGATCACGAAACCGGGCCGGCTGAGCAATTGGCTGGCCTTGCCGCCCACCTCGAGGCTCAGGTTTTTCGATAAGGGACCATAGTAGAGATGCGTTGTATGAAAGATCGGGTCGCTGTTGATGGCTTCCACCGTACTGCCAACCGGTAAGACTGCCACGTGGGGTTGAAACCGGCAATCCCGATTGTCCAGGATGAGCTTGGTGGCGGTTGGTGGGAAACTCGAGGAGAGCGGCCCCCCGCTCAGGGCAACAATGACATTTTGAATTCCGCCACTGGCACTCGAAATCAAAATGTCCTCGAAAGATTGTCGGGAGCCGCAAATTTGCGGATCGGTGACATTTTCAATGACCGTCGATTGGGGGACGACCGCCCCCTCAAAGCGCACCTGTCCCCAGATTGTACCGGGCACATCTGAACTATCGCCTTGGGGCGGCGGAGGGGCGGCCCTTAACAGAAGTCGGGAATTCTGGAAGCCTGCCGCTCCCAAAACCGCCAAGAAAACTGCAAGGAGGAACCGTTCCGGGGTTCCAACTCTCAACACGTTCAAATGCTACATCCGGTGCCTTGCTGTATCAAGCTGAGCCCGTTGGTGGAGAACATGCTAGGGCGTAGATCCACGCCTGTTTCTTCCATCGAAAAATCCCCGACTAGGCGGAGATGATCGGAGGCAATCAGCGCACTTCGGTTTCTGTGAAGAGTCAAACGATCGAGGCGTAGCGACAGGTTAAAGTAAGCATGATCTAGATGGAGAAAGGGCAGCAGGCCAGGATAGGTGCGTGACCGCCTCAGGTGCGCTCGCAGATCCAGATTTTCGGTGGGCCTATTCCATTCGAAATGTGCGCACCGGCCTCAAGATTACCAAGCCACGGCGAACGGGCGCCAGCTTCGCCATACTCGCTGCAACGAAGGGAGTCCTTTCGGGCGTTTCTTGACGATTCGTTGTAAATCTGTGCAAAATTCTACGCGAATCTCCCCGTCGCAAAGAAAACTTCGTATCCTCAGCCCTTCTGTGGCTCAAGGAGAATACATGGGCTTTTGGCAACGATGGGTGCAACGGCCCCAGGGCTTGTGGGTGCGCAAGGCGATTTTCCAGGTTCACCTCTGGGTGGGAATCGGTGTCGGCCTCTACGTCCTGTTAATCAGCCTTTCCGGCAGTGCGGTTGTTTACCGCCGCGAGCTGTCGAGGGCGCTGGCGCGCAAGGCGGTACTGGTTGTTGAGTCGGGCGCTCCCTTGAGTCTCGAAGAGCTGAGGCAAACCGCTCAGCGGCTCTATCCGGAGCACAAAGTGGATGAAGTGTTTGAGGCGCGAAATCCGGACCAGCCGACAGCGATTGTCTTGGAACGCGGCCAGAAACGAATGCAACGCCTATTCGATCCTTATACGGGCGAAGACTTGGGCGACCCGTTGTCCAGAGGCCTGCGAGTGGTGGAATGGTGCGTGGACCTTCATGACAACTTGCTATCGGGGAGGACTGGCCGATTCGTAAACGGGATCGGTGCGATTCTGGTCACGGTGCTTTCCTTGACCGGAAGCCTCATCTGGTGGCCGGGAATCATGAAGTGGCGCCGGAGCCTGACTATCAACTGGAAAGCGAAGCCAGCCCGCTTCAATTGGGAACTGCACAGCGCGATGGGGTTCTGGTTCTTGTTGTTTGCTCTGATGTGGGGGATCACCGGCATTTACTTTTCCTTTCCTGAACCGTTCAATGCACTATTCGAATTTCTGGATCCCAATGACCCGTCCAGCAGGGGGCTTAGCCTCGGCGACAAGGTTCTACCTTGGTTCGCACGACTGCACTTCGGCAGGTTCCGCGGATGGCTCCAGGTACTTTGGACTGTTCTTGGACTGGTACCCGTGGCCTTGTTCGTAACCGGTTCCATCATGTGGTGGAACCGGGTGCTCCGCAAAGGCGCTAGCCAGTCGGAGTAAATAGCAAGCCTTTCGATTGAAAGGCCGCGCAGCCTGCCACCTGCTTACGCTACGAATCCTTCAGATGGAGTCCGCACTCGATCTTGTTAAATCCCGACCAACGCCCGGCGCGAGGGTCCTCATCCGGCTGTACGGGGCGCGTGCAATACGTGCAGCCGATGCTGGGGTAACTCTGATCGTGTAGCGGGTTGTAAGGAACGTCGTGTGCGCGAATGTAGTTCCAGACCTGCGTCCAGTTCCAATCCGCGAGGGGATTCAGTTTCACTAGTTTGAATTTGGTATTCCATTCCAGCTTGCGCGTATTCGCGCGAGTCGGGGCCTGATCGCGGCGCACTCCAGTCACCCATGCTTCGAGATCCGCCAGCTTCTTCCTGAGCGGCTCGACTTTGCGCAACTGGCAGCACTGGTCCGGTTTCGAGGTCCAGAGCGCGGGGCCGTATTGCTTGGCTTGGGCTTCCGGAGCCAGTTCCGACTTTGTCCGCTCGACTGTGATTCCATAACGCTTTTCGACCTTGTCAATCAAAGCATAGGTCTCGGGGAACAGAAAGTCGGTATCCAGCGTGAACACTCGGAACTTCGAACCTAGCCGCGACGCCACATCGATGAGCACGACGTCCTCGGCGCCGAAACTCGAAGCAACGGCGAGAGACTGGCCAAATCGCGAAAGGCCCCAGCGCAAGGCCTGCTCGGGATGCCAACTCTCCGCTTCCTCTTGTAATGCTTCCACCTGCTGTTCGAGTGATTCCATAGTTTCCTCACTGCTTGGAATCTGTCCGCATGCCTACTCGAGTTCGCCCAGATCGCTCCAGCCCCGTTCCACACGAAGAGACCGGGCCAATGAAAGAACAGAGCGGAACACCTCGCCATCCTCCAGGGGTAAGTTTTCCTGAGAGAGATCGAAAAAACGATCCCCTGCGAGCGTCTTCCATCGAAGCTTATCGCCGGGTTCGGCGGATGGCGCCGACAGGAGAACCATAAGTCCGATCGACTGAGACCATTTCAGCAGGGCCTCCAGAATATCGGGGGAAACCTCGGTGATAGAAATCAGCAGGACTTCGAAGCCCTGCGCGAAGAGAACCCGCTCCAGATACGCGGCCAGCCGAGGACGGTTTTCGACGAGAAACAATGCAGGATAGTGTCCATGGCGCTCGTAACGATCCGTGGCCGTAAATGGCTTCTGCGAGACATCCTTTGCGCCGAATCCTCCAGGGAGCAAGTCGGCGTCGGCGGCTTTCGCCGACAGATCTCCTTGAACCATGGCGGCGCCCACCGTCGCATTCGAAATGGGGTCGATCAGAATGAAACTTCCAGTGATCCGGTTGCGATCGTAAGGGTCGAAGAACAACGGACTGGCAGTCTCGAATTCGACGGTGCCGATGTCGTTCATCTTCAGTTCGCGCGCCGACTTACGTTCGAGGGTCTGCATATCGACTCGAAAACCGATATTCGTTACCTTCGCGCGTGACATCCGCACGTTATGTTTGATCAGATAGTTTCGCCCGAGCGCGAGCGGCACCGCTTGGAACCAAACAACTACTGCCTCGATGTTGCGTGAGACGTACGGTGGCTCGTCTGGCGAGACCAGCATATCTCCCCGGCTGAGGTCAAACTCATTTTCGAGCGTCAGCGTCACCGACATAGGGGGGGATACTTCCTGCTCCTCGCCATCCTGCGTGACGATGGATCGCACCCGGCTCTTCCGCCCGGACGGCAGCGCCAGCACCGGATCACCCGGGCGAATCGTGCCGCTGGCTACTTGGCCGGCGAATCCGCGGAAGTCCGCATTGGGCCGGATCACGTATTGCACGGGAAACCGGACGGCCTCGTGGGGCGGGGTGGGACGCGTTGGAAGCGTCTCCAAGTGCTGCAGGAGCGTGGACCCTTTATACCAAGGCATGCGATCCGTTCGGTGGACGACGTTGTCGCCCGCGAGCGCACTGATCGGAATACTCACGACGCTTGGGATGCCGAGCTGGCTGACCAGAGCTATAAATTCGTCCTGCAATCTTAGGAAGACATCTTCCCGATATTGCAGCAGATCCATCTTGTTAATCGCCCCCACCGCGTTGGGGATTCCCAATAACGACGAGATATAGGCGTGCCGCCGCGTCTGGGAAAGCAAGCCTTTCGTGGCGTCCACGAGAATGACAGCCAGGTCGGCCGTCGAAGCTCCGGTCGCCATGTTGCGCGTATACTGCTCGTGCCCCGGTGTATCGGCGATGATGAATTTCCGCAGCGGCGTCTCGAAATAGCGGTAGGCAACGTCGATGGTTATGCCCTGTTCGCGTTCGGCCTGAAGGCCATCGGTCAGCAGTGCAAAGTCGATGGGCCCGCCGGAACGATTGATGCGGCTCTTGCGTACCGAAGCCAACTGATCTTCGTAGACGGCCTGGGAATCGTGCAGCAACCGGCCGATCAGTGTCGACTTGCCGTCATCGACACTGCCCGCCGTGGTGAATCGCAGCAGATCCTTATGGAGGTGATGCGCGAGCAGCGAGGCCAGTCTGTCGTGCCCGGCGCTGTGCGTCACCAGGGTCACTAAAAGTAACCCTCCCTCTTTTTCAGTTCCATCGAGCCTTCTTCATCGTGATCAATGACCCGGTTTTCCCGCTCCGAATGTCGAAACGAAAACATCTCCTCAATGATCTTGGGTACCGTGTCCGCTTCCGAGCGAATTGCGCCGGTGCAAGGCACACACCCCAGAGACCTCATCCGGCAGTTCAGTAGCTGTGGCTGTTCACCCGCCAGCAGTTCATCGTCGGCATGGATCAGGACGATCGACCCGCCACGCAGGACCACCCGGCGTTCCCGGGCGAAATATAGAGGCACGATGGGAATATTTTCCATATGGATGTAGAGCCAGACATCCAGTTCCGTCCAATTTGACAGGGGAAAGACGCGAATACTCTCGCCCTTGTTAATGCGGGAGTTGAAGATATTCCACAACTCCGGGCGCTGATTCTTCGGGTCCCACTGACCGAGCGGATCCCGGAACGAATAGATCCGTTCCTTGGCCCTCGATTTCTCTTCGTCCCGGCGGGCGCCCCCGAATGCCGCATCAAACCTGCCTGCGGCGAGAGCATCGAGCAGCGCTTTCGTCTTGAGCAGTCCGCAGCATTTCTGTGTTCCGAGCACGAAGGGATTGGCCCCCTGCTCGAGGGCTTCGCGGTTCTGGTGCACGATTAGCTCCGCGCCGGTCTTTCGTGTGTACGAGTCGCGAAAGGCGATCATTTCCGGAAATTTGTAGCTGGTGTCGATGTGCAGCAGTGGAAACGGAATCTTCCCCGGAAAAAAGGCCTTCTGCGCCAACCGCAGCATCACGGAGGAATCCTTGCCGATCGAATACAGCATCACCGGATGCGCGAATTCAGCGACAGCCTCACGGAGGATGTAGATGCTCTCCGCCTCGAGGTTCTTCAAGTGGTTCAGCTTTTGAGGTCCCGCGTCCTGATTGACGAGGCCCTCGGTCGCGTATGCCATCTGGATTGGCCCAAAAATAAAAAAAACCACCGTCCATTCTGGCGGTGGGTGCGAAACTGACGCTCTCGATTTAGAGCCCTAGATCGTCCTCATCCCGCCAGAGGATGGAATCGGACAACAACAGAGACAACAAACTCTCTGGCAGCCAAAGCGCTCGTCTTGGGCGAAGTGCAACACCGATGGTAATCATAGATCAGGGATTCCCGAGAGTCAAGCTAAGCAAAAATATCGTTTTGTACAATTGTTGGTCGAAATTGCTGCAACCAATAATCCTGATTGTCACTCTAAAGTCGTTAGGTGGGGTAATTGACCGGGTGACGGGAGTGTTGCTGTGTTCTTTCAGACTGTCCAGCAGACGAAGCGGTTTTTTAAGATTCTGGCCGGATTCACATTGCTCGTTTTCGGGATCATCATGCTCGTTGCCCCTGGTCCCGGTTGGGTAACCATCGTACTGGGCTTGGCCCTCTTGGCGGCCGAATTCGTCTGGGCCCGGCGCTTGCTTAATCGCTTGAAAACGGAAGGCATGCGTTTGCGTGACACACTCCTGCCTGCGTCCAGCCGCAAGACTTAGTAATCCCGCATCGGGGAGTTCAACCGGCGCCTACGACGGCCGGACGAATCGCACTTGACGCCCGCTGCCGCCCGGCGCAGCATCTTCCCGAAACAGGAGGCTGTTTGCATGGCGCCGTGGCAGGGGAAATGGGCACTGGTGACCGGTGCCAGCGCAGGGATCGGCCGGCAGCTTGCGAAGCAGTTGGCGGCGGGGGGTGCCAATCTGGTGCTTACCGCGCGTCGCACCGAACGGCTCGCGCAACTGGCCGGTGAACTAGCCGGGCGCCACAAAATCCGGGTGGAGATTTTCCCCGCGGATCTGGCCCGGCCCCAAACTCCCGATGAAATCTTTCATTTTACCGAGCGGCAGCGCCTGCCCATCGAGGTGCTGATCAACAACGCTGGATTTGGCGCTTATGGCGATTTTTACAAACTGGAGCGCCGGCGGGCGCTCGATATGTTGCAAGTCAACATGACTGCGGTCGCACATCTTACGCACCTGTTTTTGCCTGCGATGGTGGAGCGCCGGTCAGGCTACGTGATGATCGTTTCTTCCACCGCGGCATTCCAGCCCGTGCCGTATATCAGCACTTACGCGGCCACGAAGGGTTTCGACCTCCTTTTCGCAGAAGGCATCGCCGAAGAGCTGCGACGGCACGGCGTGCGCGTGGGCGCGCTCTGTCCTGGGTCGACGGTGAGCGAATTTCACCAAGTCGCCGGGCAGCCCACGCGCACCATACGGCGCCAGGAGATGGCCGCCAAAGTAGCTCGTGTGGGTTTAGAGGCACTCGCCGCCGGGGAGCCGCTCGTCATCTCCGGATTCCGTAACTGGCTGGGGGTGGAATTGCAGAGATTGGTTCCACGGCGCTTGGTCACACGCGTAGCCGCAGGACTGTTTGCGCCGCGCGCCTAACAATGGCCAAAGGTCGTGGGTTATCCCAGTATGATTACGAACATCGCCAAGCTAGAGGAGCAATTTCACAACGAGGGTTTCCGCCATACCTATGTATGGCAGGACGGACCGCATGCCAGCTATCCGGACCATAGGCATGCTGTGGAGACGGCACATATCATCCTGGAAGGTGAAATGACCCTCACCCTGGCTGGACAAACGGCAACGTATCGCCCGGGCGAGCGCTGCGACCCCGCGGTCCCCGCGGGCGCCGTGCATGCCGCACGGATGGGGCCGACGGGCTGTCGCTATCTCATCGGTGAGAAGTAGCCGCGGCGGTTCCCTCTCACAAGCCCCTTGTCGAGCAGTTCCATCACATGCCACACCTGCTGGCCCGTCGAGTGGATCTCGGCGCCGGCGCGCATCTGCAAGAGACAACCCGGATTCGCTGTCACAATGGCGGCGGCCCCGGTCTGTCGCGCATTTTCCATCTTCTCCGCCAGAAGCTCCAGTGACGTGTGCGTCTGGGTGATGTTGTATACGCCCGCTGAGCCGCAGCAATTGTCGGCTAAGCGCATCTCAATCAGTTCGATGCCCGGTACGGCGCGGATCAGGCGTCGCGGAGC
Source organism: Candidatus Acidiferrales bacterium (assembly GCA_965197305.1). Lineage (GTDB taxonomy): Bacteria > Acidobacteriota > Terriglobia > Acidiferrales > UBA7541 > Palsa-189. The sequence continues at coordinate 28,376 of CBDAMS010000011.1, forward strand.
CTCGTGAACCTTCTGGCCATGGAGCAGGTGGCAGGAATCCTGGTAGGTCACGCGCAGGTGCAGCTCGCCGAGCGGCGCGACCAAGCCGAGCTCATCGAGAAATTCCGTAGCGTCGCGCATCTTCTCCCGAAAGGCGTGCGCCCGGGCGTGCGCAGGATCTTCTCCTGGAAATAATTGCTCGTACTCCTTCAGCGTAGAACCGCAGCCGGCGGCGTTGGTGACGATGGCGTCGAAATTCTCGCGCAGAAACACGTCGAGGTTCGTACGCGCGAGTTGCCGCGCCACGTCGCGCACACCGGCGTGCACGGCCAGCGCCCCGCAGCAAAGCTGTCCTTTGGGTACCACCACCTCGCAGCCATTGGCTGTCAGGACGCGGATAGTGGCTTCGTGAAGTGCCGTGAAGCTGACCTGCGCGATGCACCCGGCGAAAAGCGCCACGCGAGCGCGGCGCGGTCCCCGTGCCGGAAACGTCCGCCCAAGCTGCGAGAAGAAGAACGTATCGTCCATCGGCGGCATCAGCCGCTCGTGTTCGGCCAGTCCAAACATGCGTAGCAAACCCGAGCGTCGCGATAACGTTTGCAGCCCCGAGCGCTGATAAAGGCGCATCAGCCGCGCCACAGCGGCGATGCGGCTCGGATAAGGTAGGAGATGGCGATAGGCAAGACTGCGCGCCAGGCACGACAATGCCGGTCGGCGATAATTCTGTTCAATTTGCGCCCGCGCCACTTCCACCAGCTTGCCGTACTCGACGCCGGAAGGGCACGCGGTCTCGCAGGCGCGGCAATCGAGGCATTGATCAATGTGGCGGACAAAAGAATCGCCCAGCGCCAGACGGCCTTCGTCCACGAGCATCATCTGGCGGATGCGGCCGCGGGGAGAGTCGGCCTCCAGGCCCCACAGCCGGTAGGTTGGGCAGTGGTTGAGGCACAGGCCGCAGTGTATGCAGCGCGCATAGTCTTCGTAAGCGGGCTTGTCCGCGCCTTGAAAAGCGCTTGTCAAGGGTTCTGAAGTGAGTTTCGGCGGTGCTTGGCTCGCAGCCATCAGATTCCCCCCAGGAAACGGTCCGGCGCAAGAACACCGTGCGGGTCGAACACGCCCTTGATGCGCTGTGCGAGTTCCCGCTCGTCCCCAGGCGGAGGCCAAACACTCATTTCGCGTTTCAATTCCAATGGGCACCATTCGATCATTGGTCGCCCGCCTGCGGTGATGCTCGCTTCCATCAAGTCGCGGCACACGTTCTCCAGCTGTTGCTGCCTCCCTGCACCGCCCGCAGGCGTTAGAATTGCCGCATATACGACCCCGGCCGTGCGGACCAGGGTGGCTGCATCGAAGCCGTGGCGCCCAGTCAGAATCCGAATGTGTTCAAGTAATGTAGGCATCGTCGAAGGCACAATCGCTATCCGAAAAATCACAGCCTCGGGAAACGCGTTCAGCACTAACCCCGGAAAATCAGGGATGGCTCGCAGCAGCGCATCGTCCTGCCCATTTCCCAACGCATCAAATTCAGCAGCGCCAGCTTCGCGCGCCATGCGATCCAGTTCGCGGGCATGGCGTTCGACAGCGGCGCGCTGCCCGGCGGCGGTGATAACGACGGACCACTGGTTCTCTGGAAAATGCACGGCGGCATTGGCCGCTAACATTCGCGCAGTGACCGGATTCAAAATTTCCACCAGCCTGGGCTGGAGTTGCGACCTTGCCAAATGACCGCACATTGCCAGAGCCGAGCGCGCGTCCTCGAATGACGCTACGAAGGTCTGCTGTTTCGGCGCCTGGGGAAATGTGCGGAAGTTGATTCGCGTGATGACCGCCAGAGTGCCCAGCGAACCCACCAGCAGCTTGTGCAGATCGTAACCGGCGACGTTTTTCACCACGCGCCCGCCGCTCTTCGAGGCCATTGCTCCCCCGGTGACGAACTCCATACCCAGCAGGTAATCTCGCACGTTGCCGTAAGTATGGCGCAGCAGCGAGTCGCACCCGGCTGCGATAATGCCGCCCAGCGTCGCACGATCAGCAAACGGCGGTGCCAGGGGGAGAAATTGCCGCTGCTTGGCCAGCCGGGCATCGAGTTCGGTGAACCTCACTCCGGGCTCGACGCCCAGAGTGAGGTCGCGCGGATCGTAGGCCAGAATGCGATTCATCCGCGACATGTCCAGCGCGAGATCGTAGCTGCGCGGCGGCATGCCGATACTGAGTTTGGTTCGGCCACCTATGGGAATTACCGTCAGGCGTTCCACTGCGGCAAAGCGAAGGACTTCGACAACCTCGGCAGCAGACCCGGGGAGCAAGACGACCGAAGGCTCGAGTCCGTCCACCGCATATGCGGAAAGGTTGAGTGGGCCGGTGACCACATGCTCGGTCCCGACCAGATCCGCCAGGCGCGAGGTGACGGAGGCTGCTGGCTCTTTCATGCAGGGTTGGTCCGGGGAACCGGCAATGGATGGATCCGCGTCTCGCCACAGCCCTTTCCGAGAGGCAGCACCTTGTCAGGGTTCAGGCGTCCGGTGGGATTAAAAGCGGTGCGCACCTCCTGCATCAGGCCGAGGTCGGCGTCGTTAAACATCAGCGGCATCAGTTCGTTCTTCTCCATTCCGACGCCATGTTCACCGGTGAGTGCGCCGCCCATTTCCACACAGAACTGAATAATCTCACTCGCAGCGGTCATGGCGCGCTCGAATTGCGCGCGGTCCCGCTGGTCAAACAAGATCAGAGGATGCAAGTTGCCGTCACCGGCGTGGAAAATATTGCCGATCTGGAAGTTGTAGCGTTTGCCGATCTCCGCGATGCGCCGCAGCGTCACGGTGAGCTTGGTGCGCGGAATCACGCCGTCCAGCACGTAGTACGACGGCGATAACCGGCCCACGGCGCCAAAGGCATTTTTGCGGCCTTTCCAAAGCAGTTCACGTTCCTGCGCATCCCGCGCGCGCCGCACCTCTCGCGCGTGACGGAGGCGGCAGACTTCGACGATCTCCGTGGCCTGAGCCTCGACGGCTTCGCGTAGTCCCTCGACCTCAAGCAAGAGCACGGCGGCGCTGTCCAACGGGAACCCCGCGTGTACAAATGTCTCCACTGTGCGAAGCGTCCAGCCGTCCAGCATCTCGCAAGCCGCTGGGGTAATGCCTCGCGCCGTGAGTTCCGCCACGCTATCGGTAGCGTCGTCCACCGCATCGAACACCGCCAGCAGCGTGCGCACCTCCTCCGGCAGGCGCATCAGTTTGACCGTGACTTCCGTGATCAGCGCGAATGTTCCTTCGGAGCCCACAAAGAGGCCGGCGAGGTCATAGCCCGGCGTCTCCACGGTCTTGCCGCCCAGGCGCACGACTTGGCCATCAGGGAGCACGATTTCGAGCCCTGTCACGTGGTTTGCCGTCACACCATATGCCAGCGTGTGCGGACCCCCGGAATTTTCGGCCACGTTTCCGCCGATGGTGCAGGATTTCTGGCTGGATGGGTCAGGCGCGAAATAAAGACCTTCCCTTTCCGCCACACGCGTCAGCTCGATGTTTACCACGCCCGGTTCGACAACGGCACGCTGGTTCGCGGCGTCAATTTCGAGGATGCGGTTCATGCGCGTAAAGGCAATGACGATACCGCCCCTCCGGGCCAGCGCACCTCCGGAAAGCCCGGTGCCCGCCCCGCGACCCACCAGCGGAACGTCGAAACGGTTCGCCAGCTTCACAATCTCAACGACCTGCTGCCTGTTGCGCGGAAAAACGATGCAATCCGGCCGAGCCTGTTCGATCGAGCCGTCGTACTCGTACAACAACAAATCTTCCGCTTGGGCCAGCACGCCTTCCGGGCCGAGTAGATGCTCAAGTTCGTGGATCAGTTTTACATCCATCACTTGTTAGAGGTTATGTTATTCCGAGGTCGCCGTGGCGATCGAAGAATCTCCCTGCAATTCTTCGTTTCACTATAGACACCGCCCCCACCCGAGTCAAAGCGCCTTCCAAACCCTCATGCTTCCGCGGAACCGCTTCACTGCCAGCGTGCTCATGACCTCCGGCTTCGACCGCTTAAGCAACCGGAGGGCGTCTCGGCATGCCGGGACGCCCTCCACAAACAAGGGCATCACTCAAACAACGGGTGGCGCTCCGATAGTTCGGATCTCCGCCTTTCTTGCTGTGACATTTAGAGGCCGTGTTGCTCCAGCTTGCGCAAGATTCGCAAATCGCATCTACCGGCCGAACGTGAATCCAATGCCTGTCGTGAAGGCGATACTGTTCCTTCGGCTACCGGGCCCGGGATTGCTCAAATACAGGTCAATCACCCCGGTATTCAGGGTCAGCCGGCTGGTGATTGTTAGGTCGAGGTTTGCGTTCGTGTCCGCATGATATTGACCGCCGCTCTTGAGATTGGGGTAGAAATTCAAGTTGTGCTCATACCGCAGCCAGTCATTGATCTGCATGCCAAATGTTCCACCTGCCCGAACTTCGGAGCTATCATCAGAAAAGCCATCATCAAACTTCTCGTGCAGATAATTCAGCCCGCCTAATATGCTGACGCGCGTACGACTGCTTTGGACAAGATCACGACCGAAACCAAATCCGAGGGTTTGCCGCAAGTACAGTCCTTGGGGGGCAATGTGATCCAGTTGAGCGAAGCCGAAAACGAAGTCTCGCGATGAGAAGAGATAATCCTGACGGAGATTCGTGCTGAGGGTTTTGGAACTGACCGAGATCTCCTGCTCGGCCGCCCTTGAAAACAACATGGTTAGACCATAGTTCGTGCGCCACTCGTGGGAAGGCAGCAAGTTTGCGGGGAGCTGCCGTACAGCGTTGACTGTCATGTTCAGGGAGTTGGTTTGCTGTGCACCGTTCTGGATGCTATAGCCGAAGTTGGCGGCGCCGGTCCAGAGGCGCCAAGGCTTGCCTGACCGCTTGATAAGGTCGTGGTATGGTTCCGCCGGCAGGGCGAGGCTCACTTCCTCGACGGGGATGCTTTGCGACTGTCCATTTTTCGTTAGTTGCCATTCACCCGACGATAGCAGTTCGAGCTGTCCTTCCATGGCTTTCCGGTCACTCGTCAAAACGACGGCGGACCGATCTGCAGAGAAGGATTGCACTTGGTTCAAGGAGATCATGAGGTTCCCTAGGACGTCTGACTTGAGAGTGAGCACGCCTCTTTGGACATCGACGAGCGCTCCGGTTAGCCTGTCGCCATTCTTGAAAATCACCACGTCCGCTCTCGCGAAGGTTATGCTCCACACTAACAGCAATAGATTTCCGAGAACAATTCTCATGGTTGTTCTCCTGCACGGAAGGACCGGGCTGAGGAATACATATGTATTCTAAGCGATGGCAAGACGAGACAAGAGGAAAGATAAGGCTACGGCAATGATCCACACATCGCTCGGATGAGCGTCTGATCAGCGGCTAGCGATTGGGGTGGTCTCTCTGGTCGCCACGCCAATCGCCGGGCTGGATTGAGCGATAATCTGCAACCCGCAACGAGCGCTGGTTAATCCCCTCTGAGGCAAGATGGTGTGGGTCGGGATCCTCACCAACAATCGCGGACACACGACGTTTGAGGCGCATCTAACCCCAATACCCATGATTGGCATATTGGGGTTAAATGATGAGGGAGCACCTATCGCGGATTTGCGCGGTTCCGGGAGTTACACCACCGCATTACCCCTCCGGAAACAGCATTCGCCGTCAAGAATCCTAACGGTTACTCTCCACCAATTCGGAACACCAGCACATGGCCATCGGAGTGGTACTTCAGCATCTTCAAAAAGCCCCAGTTCTTCGTACCATCCTTGGCGGCTGCGCAGGTCATGGTAACCGTCTCTCCAACGATCCAGTCCTTCTTCTTCACACCGGCCCGGCTGTACGTGGCTGGCGGATTGCCTTCGCAACCCCACTGCTCCGTCTTGCCTGTCGCCGGATCCTTCACTGTAATGTAGGTAGCAGTGTGCGGGTTGATCCAGTCGACTCTGCTGAGCACACCCGTCTGCGTCCATTCCCTTGTCGGATCAAACACCGACGAAATCGAGTGATGCGCCATCACAGGGATCGCTCCCAAAAGCAAACCGAACGCTGCCACCAAAACACCGCGACTCTTGTGCTTCATCTCATACCTCGCATTTTTGGATCTAATTTGCACTACGTATAGGCCGTAATCTGCCCTATTGCGAATCTGAGTGTCAAGAAAAAAGGGCCCAGGCTAGATGGTGCGGGGTGACCTGCCTGATTTTTTAGTCCAGGAACAGTGAGAGGGTTTTTATATCACAGCCATGGGCTGTGAAGATGGATTTGCTCCCCAGTGGCTACAGGCCGCCGGGGCAGGCGGCCTGTAGCCGAGCGCCGAGTGCGGCCTCTTAGTGTTGTATTCCACGCGCCACATTTCCATCACCACCTGCGCCTCCTTCAGCGAGTAGAAAATCTCTCCATTCAGGCATTCATCCCGCAGCTTCCCGTTGAAACTCTCACAGTACCCGTTCTCCCAGGGACTGCCCGGTTCGATGTACAGCGTTCCTGTCCCCACACTCGCCAGCCACTTCCGCAATTCCTTCGATACGAATTCCGGGCCATTATCGGAACGAATATGCTCCGGAATTCCCCGCCACAGCATCACGTCGGTCAGCGCCTCAATCACCTCATAACTCCCCAACCGTCGTGCCACCCGGATCGCCAGGCACTCCCGCGTGTATTCATCCATCAGCGTCAGCATCCGCAACGTTCTCCCGTCGTGCGTCTTCCCGCTTACGAAGTCATAGCTCCACACATGATTGGCTCGCTCCGGCCTCAGTCGAAGGCACGACCCGTCGTTCAGCCACAGCCGCCCTCGGGGCCGCTGTTTCTGTGGTACTTTCAACCCCTCGCGTCGCCAGATGCGCTGCACCCGATCCTTACCCACCTGCCAGCCAGCACCTTGCAGCAGCGCTGTAATCCGCCGGTAGCCATAGCGCCCATATTCACTGGCCAGCGCAACCATCGCTTCGGTCAGCGCATCTTCGTCGATCCTCTGGATCGCGGCGTAGCGTTGTGTCCTTCGCCACTGCCCCAGCAGCCGACAGGCATGCCGCTCACTTACTTCGTACTTCTCTCGCGCATGCTCCACCGCACAACGCCGCCGCTCAGGGCTCAGAAGTTTCCCGAGGCCACATCCTTCAGAATTTGCTTCTCCAGAGACAGTTCCGCCACCAAACGCTTCAGCTTCGCGTTCTCCCGCTCCAGCTCCTTCATTCGTTTCGCTTGATCCAGCTTCAGGCCGCCGAACTCTTTCCTTCAGCGGTAGTACGTCTGCTGAGTGATCTAAACTTCCTTGCAGGCTTGCGGGGTGGGCTTTCCGTTCGCAATTCCTACTTCAATCTGACGCAGCAACGTCGCGATCTGCTCTGCTTTGTATCTCTTCATCGGCATGTCCAGCTCTCCTTGAGAGTGATTCTCTCTCACTCCCGCTGGACTAATTCAAGCCGATCAGGTCACTTGGGACAAAGCACGGGATCGTGCTTATGTTCTACTTCTACGAGTTCAACGGTTTTTTGGTGTGCCATCATGTTTTTCCTCCACGAGACGGGCCGGGGCGGATGACGGAGAGATGGTCGGTGTCGAGGGATGCAGAATCAACTCTATGTCTCATCAACAACACATTCACAAGTTTCGTTAGGTTGCCCCATGAACCACACTCTGCGAAAACGACCAGCGTCACTACTGAATGAATCTTGAATTGAAGCTCTACTCACATCTGGCGGCTGCACGACTCGGCCGTCTGTGTAGAAAAGAAGCTCGATTGGATAGTCAGTCCGGTAGTTCTTAGATTTTATTATTTTCTTCCTTGCGATTTCAGGTAAAGGATCACCCGACCGAATAAAGTTCGATACACCCCCAGTCGGAGGTATATGAGAAATCTCTCTAGGAAGTTCTGGTGAACAAACTTCAGCGAGTTCGAACGCAACGTATTCACCAGACACCTTGCAGAGAATGTCGGGCTCCGGAGGATCGCATTTCCTGATTGATTGGCGATCAATCGGCAAACCCGAGCGACTTATAAAATCCTCGAATACTTGCAGCTCGCTTGCTGCCTTTTTTTCATCATCACTCATTGCGCGGCCTGGGTGAAGTGGTGCTGCGCCTGGGGCGTGGCGTCGCGGATCGCTTTCACCGGACCGCCCAAATCGGCCAAGGCATCACCGATCGGAACCAACTCGCCGCGTTGACGCTGCATGCCCTATTCTCCCATGTTCCTCTCAGACAACCCCTTTCGTCGGGGCTACCTGCTTTTTGAGCCACCGCCCAGTGAGCCGAGAAAAAACATAACCAGAGTGCTAGTTGATGCGGTCGAAAAGGGTCGCGCTTAGTTCTTGCGCCCGCGCGATTTGGTCGGGGGTCATGCGCGTCCGGAGATTGTCTTTGAGCTTCCTAGCCGCCTCGTTTCCTTGCGCGGCGGCAAGGTTGTACCAGACATAGGCGAGCACGTAATCATCCGGTAACCCCTCGCCGTAGTGGTACATGAACCAGAGGGCGTATTGGCCCATGGCGTCCCCCTGCTCGGCGGCGAGCCGGAACCATTTCGCGGCTTCAGCACCGTTTTCCGGCACGCCCTCGCCGTTGGCGTACTTGAACCCGAGATTGAACTGCGCAGTGGCGTCACCCTGATCGGCGGCCAGACGGTACCAGCGCACGGCTTCGGCCTCGTCCTTGAGAACGCCCCGCCCGTTGGCGTACATGAGACCGAGGATGAGCTGCGCACGGGCGTCACCCTGATCGGCGCGGCGGCGGATTTCCGTGAGCGGGTCCGGGTCCTGCCCGAGCGCCCAAGGCGCGATTAGCGTCAACGCCAGCACGGAAAGGGCAAGAACCGCCGTCTGTCTCCTTTTTGTCCGTTTCATCGTTCTTCCAAATCAGTCAGCCCATTCTCCCACGCGCCTTAAACAAACCACGGGAGGGAGCGCTTGAGGATCAATGATTGCCCTCACCCCAAAGATGCGCCGGGTTTCCATGGATCGATAAGAGCCACATCCATATCCGTAAAATCCCTGGTGTTGCGTGTGACCAACGTCAGATCGTGCCGTCGCGCCACGGCAGCGATCTGCGCATCGCCCATTGGTTTTGGGTGGCCGGTTCTGTCGCCATTGCCCATGATCTCGCCCCAGATCACCGCCGCCTCTTGATCGAAAGGAAGGATGCGTCCCTGGAATTGGGCGGCCAGATCATGATAGATCCATCTCTTGAAACGCTCCCTCTTCACCTTGTCCTTCACACGGTGGGCGCCGCGCACCAGTTCTCCGAGGCTCATCGATGCAAGGAAGAGGTCATTGGATCTCTGGTCGCCAAACCAAGCGATCACCCTGGCGGCGGGGCGCGGTTTGAGCGTTTCGCTGATCACGTTTGTATCGATTAGGAATGCCATTATTCGAGATCGACACAGCGGCCCGTGGATTGATCGCGCTCGATCATCAGTTCTTCGCCGACGAGTGGAGAGGCACGAAAGAAGGCTACCAACTCCGCACCGGTCCGCACCGGTTCAATGGACGTCATTGATGCCAAGGCCTCACGCACCCTTTTAGCGTCCTTACCTCCCGCTCGAAGAGCACCGCCGACGGCCTTTATCAGTACCGCATCGCGCGCAGCCACGGTGACCTCGACGCGTCGTGATCCCTGAGCGGCTGTTTTGGCGCGGTGCCGTGTGACACGCGTCTTCGATCCTTCGTTTGTCGATTGCCTGGTCATTTCACACTCGCTCCCGGAAACGTTACCGTATTGTAGATCAACCGCAATTGCCGGTCAAATGTTAAGGAAAGCACGGGGACCCGCCGCGATCGGCCCTTGCAAGGCTATGAAAAGGCCCCAACATGGTCTTTCCTCTGGTTTCCCTTACAAGGAAGATTTTGGGGTTGAGTCCTCGTTTTCCGGAGATCCCTCCTTGCCCAGGGGTTGTCCTGCCCCACGATCATGGATCCTATGGCATCCTGACGCGCTATTTCCGCACCGACAGGGTATTCTCCCCGCTTGTGGTCCTAGCCGACGTTATACAGGTGGCTTGCTTTCCTGAACGGGCAGGCTCTGAATCGAACGTCCCTGCGGGGGTCTTCACGGCAAGAGGGGGTGACGAGGCCGATATTTAGTACCAGTCGTAGTGAGAGACATTACATCACAACCTGGGGCTGTGAAATCAGGTTCCAGACAGGGGTATAGGCCCTTGAGTGGGAATAGCAATCTCCTGCGGACGCGAGCTTCATACAGAGCATCTGCCCACGGCAGTCGCTGCCAGGAACCTCCTGCTGTGCCAAAAATGTGTCAGAAATGCAGGTCAAACAGCCAAAAAGGATGTGTTGCAACTTTCAAAAATCAGCAAGAGAGCGACTGGTTGGGTCGACCGGGCCCCATCTTATGCAGCCACTTCGAACAGCTTGTTGATGAACTGAATCTGTTGCCGAACATCTGAACCGTTCACCCGTCTCGCCTGTCCCTTCCGGATCATGTGTATGGCCTCGTATCCCTGAATCGTTCGCCGCGCCGCGTGGAATTCACGAAAACCCTGCTTCGCCTTTACGCGTCGTTTGATCGCTCGATGATCCTGCTCCAGGATGTTGTTCAAGTATTGGACAGGCCGGTGGCGGCAACGGCGTCGCAAGATTCCTTCCTGCTTCAGTCCTGAAATCGTAGCGCCATAGAGGCGTGCCTGGTCGGTGTTGATGATGCGGGGCTGCGGATGCGACGGATCCGTCAGCGCCTTGCGAAACAGGCGTTTGGCCGTAGCGGCATCGCGCAACCCCGAGAGCACGAAGTCGATCGTGGCACCGGTGGAATCGATGGCTCGGTAGAGGTAACACCAGCGACCCTTGACACGAATGTAGGTCTCATCGACACGCCAGGACTTATTGGTTGGCTTGAGATGACGGCGTAGCCGCTCCTCCAGTTCGGGACCGTAGCGCTGGACCCAGCGCCAGATTGTCGTGTAGTCTGTCTTCAGGCCGCGCTCGCCGAGCAGCTCTTCGACATCGCGGAACGAGAGTGGGTACCGTAGGTACCAGCGCACAGCGCAAAGAATCAGCTCGGGCTCGGTTTGTCGCCACTTGAAGATCACCGGTCGGATTGCCTTTTTCATGATCTCTTCAGGTTACCAGTCGCCGTCGGCCAAAGTTGCAACACAACCTTTCGGCCTCATTCTTGGCGTACAGCGTGAGCATGCAGATTTCTCCCTGTCGAGACCGCAGGTAGTAGATGACCCGAATCCCGCCGCGCTTGCTGCGCCCCGCGATCCCCCGGCGAATCTTACGGACCCCGCCGGAGCCGCGCATCACGTCACCCGCTTCCGGGTTGTCGGTCAACGCCTGCTGCAGTGCAGCATATTCGTCGTCCGACAGATACTCGTGGACGAGGGACGTGAACAGTGTGCTCTCGACGAACGTCAGCACTCTGGATCTGAATATACGTCACAGACGTATGTCCGTCAAAGACGGGCAGCTGGCGCTCACACCGTAGGCCGTGACAAGGACAATCCTCCGAGCGTCAATCGCCATGGACGGTACCGGTTGAGAGAAATCGCCGTGTCCAATCCACAAGCTGTCGCGGTCGAGAGCTGCTCTCGCGCACGCGCTCCGTCTGGACCGGCCCGAGCGCGAGGCGTGGGTCGAGTCATGAGAGCCTTGCTCCTCGTGCTGATAATGCCGGTGGGGACCGGCGTCGCGCGCGCGCAGTCGCCGGACATGGTGACTGATCGTCCGGATCAGACCGAGTCGGCCGCGGTTGTGCCGCGGGGCCTGCTGCAGGTAGAGACGGGATACCTGTTCGCCCGCGACGGCGACGTGGACGGCTATGCGGTGCCCGGCACCTTATTCCGGATCGGTCTCGGCGGGCGGCTGGAGCTCCGCATCGGCCACGCCGGCATCGTGGGCGGATCGGGACGTCACGGCGCGGGCGACAGCGAGCTTGGCGCTAAGATCAATCTCATCGAGCGCGCGGATGGTTGGCGGCCCGAGCTGGCCCTCTTGGGCGGACTGGCGCTCCCGACCGGCGACCACGGGTTCTCGAGCGACGGTGTTGACCCATCGTTCCTTGTGCTATTCGCTCACGAGCTCCTGCCAAGGCTGTCGCTCGGCTACAACGTCGGGGCGACGTGGGAGTCCTCCGCCGATCAGCCGGATCGTGACGCGTTCCTCGTGTACTCGTTGGTGCTCGGTGTCAGGCTGACGGATCGCCTGGGTACGTTCCTCGAGTTCTTCGGCGACCGGCAGACCACAGGTATGTTCGCGACCAGCGCGTCCGTGGACGGCGGACTCACGTTGCTGCTCACCGACATCGTTCAGTTGGACGTCTCCGTCGGCAGCGGGCTGTGGGGACCGACCGACGATGTGTTCGTCAGCGCAGGACTCAGCTTTCGATTACCGCGATAGGGGAGGCGGCGTCCACCATCTATCATGGTCCTACGTATTCCCATGGTGTCCAACCATGTTAATGTAAAATTGTCCATTGCGAATTGATATGTTGAGCGATTCTGCCCCAGTGAGGCGAGTGCACACTGGCGGAGTACCCTCGGTAGCAGCGAAACAATCAGATCAGACAACCGCTCCGCGTTGACAAACTCAAACAGCGAATGGTTTCGTAGGAAGTGCCCGCCTGCCGATGTCCGCCGGTTACCACAGGGAGCACCAGTCTTTGGAGAATCAGGCAGCCATTGGGGTGTGATAGAGGCCTCTGCAGTGGCGTTGCCATCCATAGGAATGGAGCCTGGCGACTGGTCGTGGTATAGGCGTGACTGGATCAGGAGTTCTCCCTTCCAGTGCAGTGTGCGAGCGATACGCATTGAAATATGTCCTGAAATCGAGCAGCTTGTTCTCCAGATCCGCCGTCGTCCAGAACAACGCGCGATCTAAATACTCGCGTCGAATCGTGCCGATCAGCCGTTCCACAAAGGGATGGGACAGGGGAACATAGGGAACGATCTTGATTTCGGTCACTTCCAGGATCCGCAGATTGGCTTGCCACTGCCCAAACCGATACAGTGGATCATGGTCGGAGCTGAGGTAGTTGGGCATACAGGGTAGCCATCGAATGGCGCGGTTGAACATGCGGCAAAGTGCGACGCCATTGACAGTTCCGGCGTGGACGCCGAACCCAATGATCCGGCGGGTGTATTGATCCATGACGACCAAGACCCAGTGGGTCCGCAACGTGGCCGATTCGCACCGGAACAAATCTAGACTCCAGAGGCTGTCTTTCAGGTGGCCAATGAGGGTCAGCCAGGATGGACCACCGGAGTCCTTAGCCGGCCGATAGTGGCTGGCGAGAATCCTTCGAACAACGTGTCCATTGCGAATTGATATGTTGAGCGATTCTACCGGTGACCGCTGCCCCAGTGAGGCGAGTGCACACTGGCGGAGTACCCTCGGCAGCAGCGAAACAATCAAATCAGCCAACCGCTCCGCGTTGACAAGCTCAAACAGCTTGGCATTCTATCAAATCTTGAAAATGGCAGAAATTGGCCCGTTTTAGCAATTCGCCAGGGACACGCGACGCAATGCACGATGCAGCCGAGACTCTCATCCGCCTCCGTGGCGTGCGATGCGTGATACCCATCTCCGGCGTATTAGGACGCAGGGCCGTTATGAGTGGCGGAAGTCGAGTGGCTGCACTCGCCAGAGCGTGGCGGAGAATGCGGTCTCACGGTACAAGGCGATACTCGGGGTAAGTCTCTCGGCCCGCACGGTCAAGAACCAAAAAGTCGAAGCCGCGATCAAGTGCGCTGTGCTGAACCGGATGGCGGAGCTTGGAATGCCACGATCGGAGCGCGTGTACTGAGGCGGATGAGCTTCTCGGCCCGGTTCGCCGCGAGCGCGAATTACGCAACAACGCCCTACAAAACCGCCAAGGGCGTCCTGATTGCTTCTCCCTCCAAACCGCAGATCTTGCCGTTGCGTCTGGTCAAATAGGACTTTTTTCAAAAACGTGGGTCCCACACTTCCAGCCAGCGCTTTCGAGCACACTTATAGTCAGTCCGTGCCTGATGTCCGTCTACCCACGTCTCGAAGAAAAAGTGATCCAGGATGTCTCCAAACATCAAAGCGAGACGGCCCATTTCGAACAGCACGGTTTTGAGAACGCCCAGCTCAACGAACGGCATGCCTTGAGCATCGCCGTCCTGTTGAGGTCGCATCATGTGCACTGAATTTATGGTGGAATGCCCAGCAAGTTCCGAAAATAACTTATAGTGCTGCTTGCGCTTTCTCTCGTTGCAACCGTACCGGGCGTCTAGAGCCTTGCGTACCGGCGCAGGCCAGAACTTTTTCTTTATCTCCTCCTCATCGGCGCACCGCCACCTACCGATCAATGACCTGTCGCCCTCGAGAAGGTCAAGCAGGAATACGGTTTCCAGGATGAGGCGCATAATCAGAGCACTGTTTTGACCATAGCCGGAGAGAGCGAGCTTGAGGCTGGAGCCGAAGGCATTGAATGTTCGCATGCCGAACATCTGGATTGCCTTCATGTCTTCGTCGTCGGTTGGGAATTGGCGAAACAGATCCGCCAGATTCATCGCATTTCCGATCACAGAAATGTGCAACTGGAGTTGGCTGTCGCGTGCAACTAACTCTAGTGCCTTGACCCGCAACTTTTCTTCTTCGGTATAAAGGGCACTCAGGTTGTCGAGGATCAGCTGGTCGGACATAGCCTCCTTGGAAACGGGAAAAACTGGCCTCAGAGCAGAGACAGCGTCGGGAGGTTGGGGTTTGGCTTATGGCTCGCAGTCCTGATAGTCCGAGGCCCTGCATGCGCGAGCCAGCTCGGTCGCACGGCTGATCTCGGCGCGAGCCATGTTACGTTCAAGGTCGTCCCGCAAGTCTTTAGCCGTCTCGTTCCCATTGGTGCCGGCGATGGTGAACCATATGTACGCGAGCACGGAATCCTTGTACATGGTCCCAAGTCTGAACCGTGCGACTTCGGCGTTGGCGTATCCTTGCTCGCTCGCTCGGCCGCCAACCGGAACCAGCGAACAGCTTCCGCATCATCCTGCGGCACCCCCAGTCCGTTGGCGTACATGCTCCCGAGGTAAAGCTGCGCCTCGGCGTAGCCCCGCTCCGCCGCTTGACGGATCGCGTCGAAATCGCCCTGCGAATCAATTCGTTCCATATGTGCGGCGGCAGCTGTCTGCCCTGAACGGTCTACGCCACAAACTGAAGCCTCACCCCGCAGGCAGAGGCGATCTTGGCAACCGTACCGAGCCGAGGATCTCTGTTTCCCGACAAGCCGCGGGAGAGGCCCACACGGTCGACGGCGGCTCGACGTGCGATTTCAGATACGCCGCCCTGTGCCGCCGCCACGTTACGAAAAGCTTTCATCAACAATCGAGGGTCACCGTCGAACTCCTCGATCGCGGCGTTCAGGTACGCAGCGATGTCTTGGGGTGTTTTGAGGTAGTCGCTAGCTCGGTGCTGTTTCACGGGCATTTTTGTTTCTCCTGTTGATACGCCTTCCAACAGGCCTGGGCCATTTCGATGTCGCGGGCCTGCCGTTTCTTCGTTCCTCCGATCAGGAGGATCACGAGTTTCTCGCTGTCGAGACCATAGTACACACGGTATCCGGGGCCGAAGTCGATTCGAAGCTCGGAAACACCCTTGCCCACCCCTTTGTGGTCGCCGAAGTTTCCCAGTTCGACCCGGTCGATGCGCGTCTGGACGCGAGCTCGAATCTCGGTGTCCTGGTTCTGAAGCCACTCGTCAAAGTAGTCCGTGCCGTCTTTTGCTACGTAGTGAACTACCCTGACCATGTTGTCATTGTAGCCAAATGACTACATAATGTCACGCGGAGCGGCAAGGTCAGTTCCCCTGTCCAGTGGGTCCGCCTCTCACCTTTGGCGGCCCGAACTGCCAAATAGCCCTTCGACGCTCAAAAAGCGCGCCCAGGGGTACTGTCAAGTTAAGCAGCTTGGCGGCATTCTCGCCGCCCGCCGCCACCGCTGAGTCATTGATTCTCAGTCTCTGATCCAGCAGAATCTTTCCGCAAAACGGGCAGATTCTGCTCAACTTGACAGTACCAGCGAAGGCGCTGGCCGGGCCGAGTCCCGACACCGGGCAACCCTATACCGAGGAAGAATGGGAACTCCGGGAGCGCTTGCGGCTGGAAGCCCTCGAACGGCGCAGCCGGTCGCTTCGCAGTTCGCCGGTCGCACAGACCTACCGGCAAGTGGATCGAGCGGCGGCGGAAACCAAGGCGCGGCGGAGCGAAACCGCAAGCCCGGTCGATGCCATGAGAGCGGAAGGGGCGGCGGCGCTCGAACAGGCCCTCGACACGATTGGGACAGTCACGACCGGCCTCGAAGATGAAGTGGCGGCGGAGACCCAAGCGGACCGAGCGTTTATCGAAGCACTCAGAGGGACACCAACCGCTGCGGCCACGCCCGCCGTTCCCACGACGTCAGCGGGCCCCCCACCGGCGCGGGATTACTCTTCTCCGGCCCGGCTTGACGGGCCGGATGATCCCCCCGGTTGGGAGCGCATCCATGAAGGCTCGTTTTTGGAAGCGGCCCTGGTCACGCAGCTTTCCGGTGACTTTCCCGGCCCGGTCCTGGCCGTGGTTTCGGTGCCTTTTTACTCGGCAGACCGGCAGCGCATCTTGGTGCCGCGTGGTACGCGGGTCATTGGCACGTGTCCATTGCGAATTGATATGTTGAGCGATTCTGCCCCGGTGAGGCGAGTGCACACTGGCGGAGTACCCTCGGTAGCAGCGAAACAATCAGATCAGACAACCGCTCCGCGTTGACAAACTCGAACAGCGAATGGTTTCGTA
Source organism: Candidatus Acidiferrales bacterium (assembly GCA_965197305.1). Classification (GTDB taxonomy): domain Bacteria; phylum Acidobacteriota; class Terriglobia; order Acidiferrales; family UBA7541; genus Palsa-189. Next base: position 45,103 of record CBDAMS010000011.1, read on the forward strand.
GGAAGTGCCCGCCTGCCGATGTCCGCCAGTTACCACAGGGAGCACCAGTCTTTGGAGAATCAGGCAGCCATTGGGGTGTGATAGAGGCCTCTGCAGTGGCGTTGCCATCCATAGGAATGGAGCCTGGCGACTGGTCGTGGTATAGGCGTGACTGGATCAGGAGTTCTCCCTTCCAGTGCAGTGTGCGAGCGATACGCATTGAAATATGTCCTGAAATCGAGCAGCTTGTTCTCCAGATCCGCCGTCGTCGAGAACAACGTGCGATCCAAATACTCGCGTCGAATCGTGCCGATCAGCCGTTCCACAAAGGGATGGGACAGGGGAACATAGGGAACGATCTTGATTTCGGTCACTTCCAGGATCCGCAGATTGGCTTGCCACTGCCCAAACCGATACAGTGGATCATGGTCGGAGCTGAGGTAGTTGGGCATACAGGGTAGCCATCGAATGGCGCGGTTGAACATGCGGAAAAGTGCGACGCCATTGACAGTTCCGGCGTGGACGCCGAACCCAATGATCCGGCGGGTGTATTGATCCATGACGATCAAGACCCAGTGGGTCTGCAACGCGGCCGATTCGCACCGGAACAAATCTAGACTCCAGAGGCTGTCTTTCAGGTGGCCAATGAGGGTCAGCCAGGATGGACCACCGGAGTCCTTTTTCGGCCGATAGTGGCTGGCGAGAATCCTTCGAACAACGTCTTTGTCGATGGGGATGTCGAAAGCCAAGGCAATCTGTTGAGCAATTCGCGGACAGCCCCAGGCGGGATTGCGTTGCTTCATCTGGACGACGGCTTCAATGAGTTCTTTGTTGGGCCCCTTTGGTCCGGGCTTACCTCTGTACTTGGAGGAGAAGAGCAGGCGATATTTTCGATTCCCCAGAGCCCGGTGGAGGCCCAAGAGAGTCGAAGGTTTCAGCACGATTGCTGAGCGGATCAGGCGGGCGGGGCGGATGAGGAGAGCACACAGGCCGGCGACTAGGCGATCTGAAGTGCGTAGATTGGGTGACCGCTGCCGCGAACGATTGAGGATCAGGAGTTGTTGCTTGGCGAGAACGGACGGAGGCGATCACAGAGCGAATGCCACCCGGACCCAAGAACCGGGTAAGAGTAGCCATGACATGGACTAAAAGGATAACCAGATTGCGCATCTCAGCATCTTAGCAAGAACCGCTAAACCCAGGAATTAGGCCGCAAACTAACAATTCGCCAGGGACAGGTTTCAAGATCTTCTCGACGAGCTTTTCGAGGAGCGGGTATTCGATTGGACCTTGGCCGACGCCCGAGCGTGCGCCCGCATCATGGAAGAAAAACGGCGACAGGGTGAACCGCTGGACGACCACCTGCCGGACGCCTTTCTGGCGGCAACGGCGGCCTGTCGTGGGCTCGCTATCATCACACGGAACACCGGCGAGTTTCGAAACCCCGCGTTGAGGTCATCGATCCATGGACCGCCGTGCACCGATAAGGAGATGGGTGATCAATGGGGGAAGCGGTTGAAAGGTTTCAAACGGCTTCTCAGATGACAGCTCCGACGAGGTTTCTTACAGCCGTTTTGTCTTCTGCCGGCCATCCGCCGCCGCGTGCGAAATTGTGACCGATCTGCCTGTCGTTAGACACAGGAGTCCCGGAGTGGTTGTGCACGGAAAATCAGAACGCACACCTCCACCGCGAGCTTGGCTGCTCTTGAGTGGTGGTATTGATTCTACGGTGTGCCTTGCCTTCTATCTCAAGGAGAAGTTCCATGTCGAGTGTTTCCACATCAGCTACAGCCAACCCGCATCAAGGCATGAACGAGCCGCGGCCGAACGAGTCGCTCACCACTTTGATGTACCCCTCAAAATTCTCCGTTGGTCTGGCTCGGCGGAATTCATGGCTGGTGAGATTGTAGGACGCAATGCGTTTCTTTTTCTGGGAGCACTGATCGAGATGGAGGGGAACGCAGGCATTTTAGCGATTGGAATCCATTCCGGTAGGATGTCTTGCAACTTTCAAAAATCAGCAAGAGAGCGACTGGTTGGGTCGACCGGGCCCCATCTTATGCAGCCACTTCGAACAGCTTGTTGATGAACTGAATCTGTTGCCGAACATCTGAACCGTTCACCCGTCTCGCCTGTCCCTTCCGGATCATGTGTATGGCCTCGTATCCCTGAATCGTTCGCCGCGCCGCGTGGAATTCACGAAAACCCTGCTTCGCCTTTACGCGTCGTTTGATCGCTCGATGATCCTGCTCCAGGATGTTGTTCAAGTATTGGACAGGCCGGTGGCGGCAACGGCGTCGCAAGATTCCTTCCTGCTTCAGTCCTGAAATCGTAGCGCCATAGAGGCGTGCCTGGTCGGTGTTGATGATGCGGGGCTGCGGATGCGACGGATCCGTCAGCGCCTTGCGAAACAGGCGTTTGGCCGTAGCGGCATCGCGCAACCCCGAGAGCACGAAGTCGATCGTGGCACCGGTGGAATCGATGGCTCGGTAGAGGTAACACCAGCGACCCTTGACACGAATGTAGGTCTCATCGACACGCCAGGACTTATTGGTTGGCTTGAGATGACGGCGTAGCCGCTCCTCCAGTTCGGGACCGTAGCGCTGGACCCAGCGCCAGATTGTCGTGTAGTCTGTCTTCAGGCCGCGCTCGCCGAGCAGCTCTTCGACATCGCGGAACGAGAGTGAGTACCGTAGGTACCAGCGCACAGCGCAAAGAATCAGCTCGGGCTCGGTTTGTCGCCACTTGAAGATCACCGGTCGGATTGTCTTTTTCATGATCTCTTCAGGTTACCAGTCGCCGTCGGCCAAAGTTGCAACACAACCCTCCCCTGAGTCCCTGGTACTGGCGTGGGCCAGTGTGGGTTTTCACACCGCCGCCCCACCCCCTCGGGGGGTCGCTCCCGTCTAAATTATGGGAATTATATACCTAAGTATCCACACTCACATTAATGGCAATAGGAAGAAGGATTTACCGGCGTGGCTTATCTTTGATGAAACCAGCGCCGCTCACCACTGCTTTGACCAGCTTTTCTGGGGTTGTGGTGGAAAGCACTCGCAGGTTGTCTCTGTATTGCTTTGATCGCGTCTTGCGATCAGTTTTCTTGCCGTTCATGGGTTCCCCTTTCCTCACTGCGGTTGTGTCCTCCCCCGTTGACATACAGCATACACCACTGGATCAGCGTACCAGTAAACGGGTTACTGGTCAACTGTGCTACTCTCAATCCTGCCACATGAAGCGCCGTGGTCCGACACCGGGCCGCCGCTGAATACAATACCCGTTCTCGGGGAATCAGGCGGGATCCGCACAACACACGTGCGCTTCGTGTGGCAAACGACCCGGTGACCACATCCAATCAGGGTCCAAAGGAGAGCCACATGTGCGTACTCACTCTCACCATGTACCGATCTACCATCGGAGTTGTTATCTGCTTGCTATTTCTTGCCGGATGCGGCGGTAGTAAAAGCGTCGGTCGAGGAATTGTCCCGCAAAATCCGGCACCACCAGAACCCGTGCCGCAACCGATTTCCATTGAGCATGAAAGTTTGTCCATTAACCCATCTGCGGCGAGAGATGTAATTGGCTCGGGGTTATCAGTATTGACTTCTGGTCAGTTCGAATCCAATACAAGAAGAATACAACAATCCTCCGATACTCTCCTACTAAGCGACCAGCACGTTTATATCGCAGAAGAAAATGACGTATTTCGCGCCCAGACTTCCTGCCAAGGAGGGGGATGCACAACCACCCTTAGAGGTGAACCTTTTGAAATAGGTTTGTCGGACTTCTACATCCCGGCCTCTGGATTGAAGCCTGTCATGCGGCGTCTAGGCATTGATTTCGCACAAGTAGGCGATAGGGAAAAGGATAGGGAAGGATTCACTGATCTTGATCTTTTTTACTATGGCGGGTGGCTTGAGCACAATTTCTTCGTCGTCGGAACTGAAGGTTTCTCTGCTGCCGGGGCAGATAGTTATGAGGAATTGGCTCATTATAGTGCCGTGATCGGAAAGAAAACGGGAAGCAACCCCATTTCAGGAGGCGCCGTATGGAGAGGCGCTATGGTCGGCATCGACGTGAGCTATACTGAGGACAGGGGTAATCGTCTCCAAGGCGAAGCCTTTATCGGCATCAGAGACTTTCTGAATCCCGCCGTGGATGTGGAATTTTATGATGTCTTTGACCTAAATACCGGCACAAGACGAACCTCTATATTTTGGCAGGGACTACCTCTGACAGGCGGAAACTTCCGGTCTAAAAGTTCAGAAGATGATTATATCGAGGGGAATTTCTACGGTCCTAACCATGAGGAAGCGGCGGGCGTATTCGAGGCATTTAAGATCGTAGGAGCGTTCGGGACGAAGCGCACCAGAGAGTAAAACTGGGGGCCGTTGGCGCGGCCCATGTGGAAACCGTGAGATGAATTAGATGGTAGACTGAGGCCGTACAGCGAAGCGCCCCGGCTGGCAGGCCGGGGCGAAGAACCAAACCCACACGTCAATGGAGGAAAGGTATGCTTAATCATAGCACGCTTAGCGAAGGCGATATCGAATATATCGTCGAGATGGTGGTAAGGAGCCTGTCCATTGCGAATTGATATGTTGAGCGATTCTGCCCCGGTGAGGCGAGTGCACACTGGCGGAGTACCCTCGGTAGCAGCGAAACAATCAGATCAGACAACCGCTCCGCGTTGACAAACTCGAACAGCGAATGGTTTCGTAGGAAGTGCCCGCCTGCCGATGTCCGCCAGTTACCACAGGGAGCACCAGTCTTTGGAGAATCAGGCAGCCATTGGGGTGTGATAGAGGCCTCTGCAGTGGCGTTGCCATCCATAGGAATGGAGCCTGGCGACTGGTCGTGGTATAGGCGTGACTGGATCAGGAGTTCTCCCTTCCAGTGCAGTGTGCGAGCGATACGCATTGAAATATGTCCTGAAATCGAGCAGCTTGTTCTCCAGATCCGCCGTCGTCGAGAACAACGTGCGATCCAAATACTCGCGTCGAATCGTGCCGATCAGCCGTTCCACAAAGGAATGGGACAGGGGAACATAGGGAACGATCTTGATTTCGGTCACTTCCAGGATCCGCAGATTGGCTTGCCACTGCCCAAACCGATACAGTGGATCATGGTCGGAGCTGAGGTAGTTGGGCATACAGGGTAGCCATCGAATGGCGCGGTTGAACATGCGGCAAAGTGCGACGCCATTGACAGTTCCGGCGTGGACGCCGAACCCAATGATCCGGCGGGTGTATTGATCCATGACGATCAAGACCCAGTGGGTCTGCAACGTGGCCGATTCGCACCGGAACAAATCTAGACTCCAGAGGCTGTCTTTCAGGTGGCCAATGAGGGTCAGCCAGGATGGACCACCGGAGTCCCTTTTCGACCGATAGTGGCTGGCGAGAATCCTTCGAACAACGTCTTTGTCGATGGGGATGTCGAAAGCCAAGGCAATCTGTTGAGCAATTCGCGGACAGCCCCAGGCGGGATTGCGTTGCTTCATCTGGACGACGGCTTCAATGAGTTCTTTGTTGGGCCCCTTTGGTCCGGGCTTACCTCTGTACTTGGAGGAGAAGAGCAGGCGATATTTTCGATTCCTCATAACCTGGTGGAAGTTCAAGAGAGTCGAAGGTTTCAGCACGATTGCTGAGCGGATCAGGCGGGCGGGGCGGATGAGGAGAGCACACAGGCCGGCGACTAGGCGATCTGAAGTGCGTAGATTGGGTGACCGCTGCCGCGAACGATTGAGGATCAGGAGTTGTTGCTTGGCGAGAACGGACGGAGGCGATCACAGAGCGAATGCCACCCGGACCCAAGAACCGGGTAAGAGTAGCCATGACATGGACTAAAAGGATAACCAGATTGCGCATCTCAGCGTCTTAGCAAGAACCGCTAAACCCAGGAATTAGGCCGCAAACTAGCAATTCGCCAGGGACAGCCATGAGCGAGTCGGTTTCGGTACTCCTTAAGGAACTTGATTTCGCTGTCTTCGATCTTGATGATCTGCATGCGTTGGGCATCTATCAGTAATTGGTCAATATAGTAGGTCTCTACCTTTCTGAGCGGACCAGTACCCAGATTCCCCAACTCACCAAAATCCGCTTCCGGAACCGTTCCAATAACGTCGAGAAGCGTTGGATCGTTCAGGCACAGATGTCTCGCTACCAGTGTTTCCAGATGGACGAACTTCATGAACAGAAGCACGTGTACGGGAAGCTTTTGAAGGTCAAACACATCGACCGCATGGAGCTTTCCACCTATGTCGACCAGGCGAAACGGTCGCTTGTCTGCGGTTAGGATGTAGTCGATCAGCGGGCTATCGCCTTTCAAGCAATGGTCGCGGCGCAGGGGCTCATAGACCCTATCCACGAGTGCCACGTGGTTGGAGTCGTGATACTTACGGGCTTTGTCGAGGTCTAGGACGCCAACCGCCTGTCTTCCGTCAATCACCGCCATATGTTTAAGGCGCGCAACGTCGGGATGATAGATCAATTCGTATAGCGACTGTGATTTTTGGCATGCGTTGACATGGTCTCCGCAAATCGAGCTGACCGGAAAACCGTTTCTCATGATGGCATCTACGGTCTCGTCCGAAGTACCGCCGTTGGTCGACATATCCGGCAGCCACGGATCCACGGCAACGGACGCGGAGACACTGGTCGTCCCATCCTTGTCCATCGAGATCCGCAATCCCCCAGCCGGGATGTACACCCGATCGCCAGCCTTCACTACCAAACCGCTGCGCTTTGGCTTCACAGAAGCTCCATTTCCCACTTTGGTCATCTGAATCTTCTCCGTCGTGCTGACATCACCGTGGATGGCCGCGAGGGCCAGCGCCCCCGACAACAGACGAATCGCGGAGAAGCTGGCCGCGTTGATGTCCCCGCCCGCCGAGCGCCGCCCGGCACAGGACCGGGTCGGCGCCGGCTGATGAACGCCTGGGCATCTGCCGTAGATGCGATGTAACTCATTCTATAGCCATAGCTTACAGCTGTATCTGTAATCGCTTCCTCTCATCGTATCCCTCGTTTGCAATCAGATGTCCGCGGGCGTTGAAGACCGTGTGTAGACGGCTTGAGATCGTGGACCGCAGGCGGAAGCATCGGTTTAGGATTGATCGGGAGCCGGTAGGACGGCTCGGCGCGGCCGTCACGGCTGTCAGCGCCAATTTCGATTGACCTCGTCCAAAAGCGATCCGCTACCCCACTCAGAGGCCTTGCCGGGAAACCCGTTTGGTTTTTCAGGGCCGTCGAACTCCCACTGGTCAGGCGGTGGTCCGGCTGCGCCAATGGCGAAGCACCAACCAGTGACTGTGCGTCGCCACGCGTACCAGGCCTGGCCGTCTTTCGCAACGCGGACGAGAATGCCGTGATCCTTCGGTAGACCGCGCCGGGTGAACCAGTCGCCGAGGGCGCTGAGCAGGTTCTCACCGTGGTAGCGCCCGCCCCGATTCCGATACCAGCCCATCTGGCAGGTGGCAAGGTGCCTCAACGCTTCGGTCGTTTCTTTGAACTCGCGCCGATCCAAGCGGCGGCCTTCTGCGTCCGTTTTGTTCGATCCAGCATAGCGCCACAGACGCTCTTCGGCGTCACGTTCTGCTTGCTCGGCAGCCCGTTGCTCGTCACGAAACTGCTGGATCACGGCGCGCGCGCCGGTCACGTCCGGCGCCACCGCGGCACGTTTGATCCACATCCACGTGAATGAGCGCAATTCGTTCCGGCGCAGTCGAAAATCGCGGACCAGGACGAATCGAGTGCGCCAGCGCACGCGCCAGTCGCTGGTGGCCCTGCTAACGCCGCGCAACGCACCGTCATAAACGACGTAGAGACTGAGGACATAGATGAACGGCAGGACACCGATAGTCAGCCACGCTGGCAGGGCGAACTTCAAGAAGAGCGCCTGCCGATCTAGTTGCGTCCATTGCGCATAGAACTGGACGATGGTGTAGCCAAGAAACAGGCAACCTACTCCGACGAGCAAGGCGCCCAGGACTTTCTTCAACTGCTGGAACTCAGGCTTCTGGCTGCTAAATGCGTCGACCAATATGAGGATTATCAGAACGAACTGGAGGATCAGCTCTGCGAACAGGCCGAAGACGAAAAGGTTGATGAAGAATTCTACGAAGACGCTGGCCGCAAGCGCACTCTTTGCGGTTTTGCGAAAAAACAGCGGGTCTTCGGCGGCCTTGTTGACGTTGAAGTAGAGCACCAGCGCGGTGCCCACGGTCCAAACGACGGTGTTGGAGACGAGGTCTGTGTTCCACAGGCCCAGCTTTCCTCCGGCCCAGATCTCCAGCGCGATCCAGCCCTGCAGACCCAGCAACGGCAACAGCAGGAGAGGGTTCGCCAGGCTCTTAAGAATGCCGGCGATTCCCGACCGAAGGTCCCGGCGCGAGAGAACCCAGGCTGCAGCAACAGCGATCCAAATGAGCGAGGCTAGTTCCCGGTTGTTCAACACCATCGTGAGCTGCCAGCGGGAACGAACACAACGAACCCCTTCCGCGCCGGCAGCAGGTCGCGGCAGAGCAGTTCGAAATCATGCGGCGAGAGTGAGCGGAAGTCGTAGTTGGCCATGGCGAACGTTTCAGAGAGACTCTCTCAGATCCTCAAAGCGGGCCTGCACGTCCTCCCAAGGCGGGTACGGACCGAAACATAACTGCCGGCACTGAACCTCATACTCACCCGCGATCGTGCGCGCCAGTTCCCCTTGCGGAAACAGCCCGTCACTGCCGGCAAAGCTCATCTCGGTGGGACAGAAGTAACTCTGCGGAAAGCACGTGCGGCTGATCGCGTCGTAGTCCGCCTTGATCGCCGCGTATTCATCCGACCGCAGCATGGCCACGACCTCCGGCTGGGCGGCCAACTGGAAGAGGTCGTAGTAGTGCCGTGCGTAGCTGCCGATCGGCCGGCCGTCGCGCTTGAGCAGTTCCACCTTGCCGTGGATCGCGAAGAGCTTCTCGACGAACGTGCGGCGGAAGTGGAGCAGACGCATCGGAAAGCCTCCCTCATCGTCTGCGCCAAGCAATAGGCCACGTTCATTCAGGAACGCGCCGAGATACGAGCGTAGCTCCACCGTCACGGTCGGCTCCCGGCCGCTGGCGGTTCCGACTTCGACGAGGACATGCCCGGCAACCTCTCCCGGCCCGCCGAAACGCTGCCGATACGAGAATCGGTCCGAGCGACCGAACCCGCCGATCGTACGGCTTTCATCTTTGAGGAACGTCAAGGCCGGGTGCGCGTCGAGGGAGTCTCGGAGCGCTTTGAGTTCACGATCGATGGCCCGCTTCCCGATCGCCGGATCGAACGCCAAAGGATCGAGAAAGACATCGATATCCTCAGAAAAGCGTCGGATCAGATCCCATCCCTTTGACAGGCTGGTACCGCCCTTAAAGATCGTCTTCTCGCCGACGGTGGCCGCGATGATGCGGAGTGCTTCTGTGACGTAATAGTCCTTCTCGATGATGGCGGGCCGCAGGCCCCGCTTGCGGAAGTGCTCCGAGGCTTGGAGGATCGCCTGCTCGAAATCCGGATGCTCGAACAACCTCATGACATCGCGCCCCGTCCCTTCGCCTGCCAGTCCCGTGCATGGGCCAGGCCCTGCAGCATCCCGAAGTCAAACCGCGAGACAGGATTGAGCGATTCCCGCAGGCCCTTGACGGTCTGCAGCTTCTTGCCGATCTGCGTACCGATGGCGCCGAGCGCGGCGCGCACGCGCGGCGGTTCACTCGGCGCGACCTTCAGCAGCCGCTCGAAACGTCCTTGTTCGCGGCAGAGCACGAGCGCGCGCTTGACCGTCTCCTCGGGCGAGAGTTCGCTGGTCCTGCCAGCCCGGCGCAAAAAATCCAGCAGTGCCGCGTCCGCCTCGGACAGATCCTGCCAGGCGTCAGGTCTACGCGTATGGACGACCGTGTCGTTGCCGAGGAGCTTGCGTGGCAGCCGAAAGCCGCTTGTTGCCACTTCACCACGGCCGGCGCTCTGCGTCGTGAATCCCAGGAGATTGGCCGCCGCGATACCGGCGGGAAAGATTGATTTGTCGCGCGCGGCGGCCAGCTTGCGGATTGCGGCCGGGTTCGGCCGGCTCTTGCCCAAACCGGTTTGCCGGGGCCAGTAGTACACGCCCTTGCTCAGCCGTTCGAGCTGGCCCTCACGGGCCAGCCGCGACAGCGCCTGCGCCACCGCCGAGACAGGCGCCCCGGGGAAGTCCTCGAAGCGCCACAGGCGCTCGCCGCCCTGTTCGATCTGCTGGCGAACCCAGCTTGCGACGTGTCGTGTTTTGTGCGGAGGTTTTGTGCCTCTGGCCATGCCTCCTACTGTTGAAGGTGATCGGGCGTATTGTCAAGTTTTTAAGCACAAAAACTTGACAACATCACCACCAGGCGACGTCGCGTCACCTCAGGCGGGATGGGGAAACGAACGACGGCAAATCAGCCTGAATACGTCCCGGCGGGAGGCGCCATTCCGTAGCCCTGGCGTGTCCATTGCGAATTGATATGTTGAGCGATTCTGCCCCGGTGAGGCGAGTGCACACTGGCGGAGTACCCTCGGTAGCAGCGAAACAATCAGATCAGACAACCGCTCCGCGTTGACAAACTCGAACAGCGAATGGTTTCGTAGGAAGTGCCCGCCTGTCGATGTCCGCCAGTTACCACAGGGAGCACCAGTCTTTGGAGAATCAGGCAGCCATTGGGGTGTGATAGAGGCCTCTGCAGTGGCGTTGCCATCCATAGGAATGGAGCCTGGCGACTGGTCGTGGTATAGGCGTGACTGGATCAGGAGTTCTCCCTTCCAGTGCAGTGTGCGAGCGATACGCATTGAAATATGTCCTGAAATCGAGCAGCTTGTTCTCCAGATCCGCCGTCGTCCAGAACAACGCGCGATCTAAATACTCGCGTCGAATCGTGCCGATCAGCCGTTCCACAAAGGGATGGGACAGGGGAACATAGGGAACGATCTTGATTTCGGTCACCTCCAGGATCCGCAGATTGGCTTGCCACTGCCCAAACCGATACAGTGGATCATGGTCGGAGCTGAGGTAGTTGGGCATACAGGGTAGCCATCGAATGGCGCGGTTGAACATGCGGCAAAGTGCGACGCCATTGACAGTTCCGGCGTGGACGCCGAACCCAATGATCCGGCGGGTGTATTGATCCATGACGACCAAGACCCAGTGGGTCCGCAACGTGGCCGATTCGCACCGGAACAAATCTAGACTCCAGAGGCTGTCTTTCAGGTGGCCAATGAGGGTCAGCCAGGATGGACCACCGGAGTCCTTAGCCGGCCGATAGTGGCTGGCGAGAATCCTTCGAACAACGTCTTTGTCGATGGGGATGTCGAAAGCCAAGGCAATCTGTTGAGCAATTCGCGGACAGCTCCAGGCGGGATTGCGTTGCTTCATCTGGACGACGGCTTCAATGAGTTCTTTGTTGGGCCCCTTTGGTCCGGGCTTACCTCTGTACTTGGAGGAGAAGAGCAGGCGATATTTTCGATTCCCCAGAGCCCGGTGGAGGCCCAAGAGAGTCGAAGGTTTCAGCACGATTGCTGAGCGGATCAGGCGGGCGGGGCGGATGAGGAGAGCACACAGGCCGGCGACTAGGCGATCTGAAGTGCGTAGATTGGGTGACCGCTGCCGCGAACGATTGAGGACCAGGAGTTGTTGCTTGGCGAGAACGGACTCGGCGATCACAGAGCGAATGCCACCCGGACCCAAGAACCGGGTAAGAGTAGCCATGACATGGACTAAAAGGATAACCAGATTGCGCATCTCAGCATCTTAGCAAGAACCGCTAAACCCAGGAATTAGGCCGCAAACTAACAATTCGCCAGGGACAGGCGTGCAGTAGGAGATCAAGCCGACCGCGCGGTAAGACGGTTCCCGGTCGTGCCTGCCAAGACACGGTGAGCGGCGGCGGCCACGGCGTAGGTAATGCCGATGATGGCTTCCTGGGGGATGCGGCTGTCCCGGCTGCGGACCAGGGAGAAGACCACAGCACCGAGGCTCAAAGTCCGTTAGAAGAACCGCGTCGTGTAACCGAACCGGACGCCGCGGCCGATCTCCGGGGCCAGATCCTTAATGAAAGACAAATGATTCCGGTACAAGCGGTTGCCGAGGTTAAACGCGTTGAGGGAAAAGATGTGGACCAAGTGCTGCTGGACGACCGTGTAGGAGACGCTCAGGTTCCAGAGGGCGTAGCCCGCCGTGCGAGTTTCCGTCGGAAATAAGTCCTCTTGCGAGTTCGCCAAGAGCAGCTCCGGCTTGATCCGAAACCCTTTGTACTGCGCCTCAAACCCGACGCGGCCACGCAAGGGCGGAATGCGAGGCAGCGGGGTATTGGATTCCTTCAGTTGGGCGTCCACCACATCCAGCCCCAGGTTGATCCAGAAGTTCGGATGGACCCCGAGGTCCAGCCCGAGCTCGCCGCCTAGGAAACGGCTGTCGGCTTGCGAATACTCCGCCTCAATGAGCCCGTCTTCGATCTCCCCGGTCGGGGCTAAAAACACAAAGTCCTGGAGATTGTAATAGTAAAGATTTGCTTCGCCGCGCACCCGGCTGGAAGAATGGCGCAGGGAGAATTCGATCCCATCGCCGAGTTCCCGCGTGAGATCGTGATCGCCGATCTCAAACGTCAGATTGCCGATGTGAGGGCCATTGTTGTACAACTCTTCCAACGCCGGGGTCCGATAGGAACGAGTGTAGTTGGTCACAAAAACTCCGCCTTCCCAGAGTGGCACATGGACGCCGGCAGCGCCCGAAAAGCCGGTGAACGTCCGTGGTTTCAACTCCTGCGGGTCGTATCGGTTGTGTTCGAGCCGGCCGCCGAACTGAAGCCGAACTCGCTGCAAATCGAACTCCTCCAACCCGAAAACCGCGAAGCCGTTTTGGTCCACGGGAGGGGAAAGAGCCTCCGCTCCCTGGGTTTCGAAATTGCGGCGGCTTCCCTCAAAGCCGAAGCTGCCGGAAAGGCTCGCCGATCTCTGCTGCGCGAAGACGCCCCGATAGACGAACTGCCGGTTGTCAAAAACGGTTGTCACCAGGTCGCCTTCCAATTCTTCATGGTGCCAGTCGGTGTATTTCAGCGACAGCCGGAATCCATCGACAAAGGATTCCAGGTTGCGGAAGCCGAATTGGATAGGCACCTTGTGCTTACGATACTTCAGATCGATTTGTTCCTCTTCCGCTTCCCCGCCGCCTGCTTCCTCCTCTACTTCAAATTGCGACGCGAAGGGAACCCCGTAGCGTCCGTCATCGTACCCGTAACCCAAGCTGAAGAACGTACGATCGGTAAACCATCCAAACCCGCCGGAGCCGTTCCGGACACGCGTCTTGGAATTCTGAATCTTTCCAATCGGAGTGTTATAGTCGCCGGTTCTTTGGCCGCCGCCGCCGCCCCAAACCAACCAATTTCCGACACCGTATTCGAAACCGGCGTTCCCACCGCCTTGGGCGTTGGCCGCGCCTCCAATACCGGTAACACGCCCCCGCAGACCCGGGTGAGGATGGTCGTGTCCCGTCAAGGCATTCACCACGCCCCCGATGGCGTTGCTGCCGTACAACAAAGTGGCTGGACCTTTGACCACCTCCAGCCTTTCCAGGCTCAGAGCGTCGATCGGCTCCCCGTGATCTCCCGACTGCGAGGAAACAGTCCCGGTTCGCAATCCATCCTGCAGGATCATCACCCGGTCCCCATCAAAACCCCGGATGACCGGGCGGGAAGAACCGGGCCCGAAACTTCGTTTCGCCACGCCGGACTGGTTCTCCAGCACTTCGCCGATGGAGCTGTGGCTTTTCCCCACAAGCTGAACGGAATCCAGAATGGTTACCGTCTGAAAAGACTGCAAGGCGACTTCCTCCCGACCACTTGCGGTTACCGTGATTTGCTCCCTGACCCCCAAAAGCCGGAGTTGGAAATCCGCTGTGGCAATGCTACCCGCCTCTACGGCGACTGTCGTACCGACATCTTGAAATCCATCCATCCGGGCCAGGACCGTGTACGTGTCTGGTGGAACCTGCGGGAATTCGTAGGCGCCCTTCTCATCGGTGATGACAGCGCGCCCCAACTCCACGATCCGGACCGTTACGCCATGCAGCGGCGTAGCTTTCCCCGTCAGAGTGACTACGCCCCGCAAGCTAGCATTTGTCTGGGCAAAACTACTGAGTGGAATAACTAGCAGCACTAAAACGACCATATGGCGAATATCATTTCTCTTCTTTGGCATGGCGGTATCCTCCCGAAGCCATCCGTGTAATTTCCTTGGCACGCTTGCCTACCAAATCGGAAAGGCATCCAAAAATTGCAATCTGAATTACGAACCCAGATCTCTGAAATGGGAAAGTAAGCGGAAAACGGATTCGTTTAGACGGAAGGAGGCGCGCGGATGAGCCGGGCGACAAGCACAGTCTGCACAATGGCCGCAGCGGGAACCCGCTCAGCCATCTTGAGTGAGGCCCGGGGAGCCGTAAAAAGAACACTGCTCAGGAAAGCGGGGAAATGGTGGTGATGGGATGAGGCGCAGCCATGGCCCTGGATTTTGCATTCAGAGTGGCCGTCCGGTGTGCCGGCGCCGCCGGTCCCAGAGAGAGTGCCAATCGAGGCGCCTGCATCGTGGTCAGAATGAGGGGTCGCCAGCAGGCGCAGCTCCATATCCCAGACAAACAACAGCAGCAGCAGAGTAGCCAGACGCTGCCGGAAGAGCTTCGACCTGTTGGCTAACTGAAGGAAACTTTGCATCATTGTTCCGTATCAGAGGTTCAGTTTCAGAAGTTCAGTTTCAGAGACCAGATTCGATGACTCGCTTCAACGTAACAAGCCTCCTGGTCCCGGTCAAGGCTCATCTAAAACGGGGTAGTGTCCATAAATCAACAAGCTGGCCCGTTACGATGGAACCAACGGGGCAACCTGCTCCTGAAAGATTTCGAGTTGGCGGCGTTCGTCAACAACAGGCTACAGGAACACACTCTCAGCCTGTCCATTGCGAATTGATATGTTGAGCGATTCTACCCCAGTGAGGCGAGTGCACACTGGCGGAGTACCCTCGGTAGCAGCGAAACAATCAGATCAGACAACCGCTCCGCGTTGACAAACTCAAACAGCGAATGGTTTCGTAGGAAGTGCCCGCCTGCCGATGTCCGCCGGTTACCACAGGGAGCGGCGTTGGTGCATGAATCGGAACTGGCCCGCAACGAACCCGACTCACAGGTCCATCACCTACCAAGAGCGTACGACGATGGCCTACCGAGCTCGGCCATCCGGTTGAGGATGTGACACCCGATCGCGGCTTCTCTGCGTTGCGCCTTGCTGTGCCTCGCCTTCAGGTCGCCTCCGAACACGGACTTGTATCGGAAGAAGCTGTTCTCAACGCGCGCCTGCTGTCGGTAGCCCGACTCCTTCTGCCACTCCCGTCGCCCGACCTTGCGAATCCTCTGAAGAGACGCTTCACGCTGCGCCCAGGGGCCGTCGGTGGGCCCCGCCGACAGCGCAGAGCGACGAGGGGGGATCACAACCACGACGTTCTCTGTACCGGCCGCGCTGGCCCGATCGTAGACCGATCTGTGGTCGTAGGCCCCGTCCGCCGTGAAACGCCGGATGGGAACTTCGAGCGGGGCGAGAAGATCAGGGAGTGCGGAGGCGTCGTCCCGGCTGCTCGCTGTGAGTTCGGCCGCCACAATGAACCCCTTGGCATCTACTCCGATGTGCAGCTTCCGCCAATCCCGGCGTTTCTTCGATGCCTTGTGCTTGTGCGCGTTCCATTCGCCGCGACCCAGAATCTTGAGCCCTGTGGAATCAACGATCAGGTCGATCGGGCCGTCGTGGGCTCGGGTCAGGGGCGGCACCACAACGATTTGGTTCCGGCGCTAGAGGGTGGTGTGGTCCGGGGCCTTGAGGTCGCGGCTCATCAAGCTGAGCAGCGAGTCCAGAAACCCCTCCGTCTGGCGAAGCGGCAGGCCGAAGACGACCCGCAGCGTCAACGCGGTCCGGATCGCGAGGTTCGAGTATCGACGCTGCCCTCCGCGGAGACCGTTCTTCGTTGGTATCCACGCGGCAATCGCATCCTCGCTCAGCCAGATCGTGACGTCCCCGCGGCTCCTGAGGCCACGCTCGTACTCCCTCCAGTTCCGGATTCTGTACTTCGTCTTGTACTGGCGGTTGATTCGGCTCGACTTCTCTGCGGCCATGACGTTGCCCCCTTGATCTCCATGATGGACCGGAACCCTCCGCCGATGCTAGCGTGCCCGCTTACGCTGATTCATGCACCAATGCCCTGCTAACCTTACGAACTTCCCACCGCCTCTGCGTCAGCGCCTTTCTACGTCATTAGCGTGCAATGAGGTCGGGCTGTGTCTCCTAAGATGTTCATTGATATGACATTCCACAAATAGAAAGCCCACCGAGTTAAGGTGGGCTCTCCAGAGGGGAGAATAGTTCCAAGCCTATGCGCGGAAGGCTTTGAAACTGTTTCCTCGGTCGGAAGTCTAGAAGATGCGGATTAAGGAAGTCAAGAGGGAGAAGGGTCCAGATACAACGGATGTTATATCAATGAGTTGCGATGATGTCCATGGTCTCGCTTGGGCTCGCCGGCGTCATTTCACTCATAGAAGTCCACGGAGCGGACGGGCTTGCTGCCTAAACCCAGTTGCAGAATTTCCACGGCCTTAGAACGATCAAACACCTTCCCCGGAAACAGAAATTTCATAAGAAGCCTGAAGCCGCTAAAGCCCAGTCCGGCTGCCAAAGCAACCAACATGATCAAGACTGAGCCAAGGAACGCCCCGACGACGATATTGGCCATGGTGGGGTCTGTGAATTTCTGGCTTGGCTCGTTCCATGTGACTTCCGAGGAGTAGTGGATCTGCCCGAGGAAGTTGGCGGCCAGTTCCCGCGAGTCCGTGCCTGACAACAGTGCCACCAGGGCACTCGACCGGGTGCCAAACACAATCGGACCGCCGTTGCCCTGACTGGGGTCGGCGTTGAGCGTCATCCACTTGTCCATCGCGGCGTACAGCTCGGCCGCAATCTGCTGCGTAGGATATGTGGCGAGAAGCAGGACTGCCTCCCGCCCATCTGGCAGTCCCCGCAAACGATAGCGCGCGACGATTGCTTCCGCACTCTTGTCGAAGCCGATCCAGTCCGTCCGTTCGGGATTACCTACGGAGAAGACTCGCGCCAAGGCCTTGGGGCCCAGCAGGTAACGCTCCGAACCCGAAACGAGGCCATCCTGAGGCAAGAAGTTGCCGATCAGGGGGAAAGGCCGGGGGTCGGCTCGTGAGCCTACAGCGGACATAAATGCCGTTAACTCCGCATCGCTAGGACGCGCTTGAGGCGAGGATACATCAAACAGAAGATTCCCGATGACCAGTAACGCTCGGTCGCGTGTTCCCGCGGAATAGGGTGCCGAACCGGACAGGGCAAGCGGGGTCATCCGGGGCTCACGAAAAAACGTAAAGGCACCGAACGCCGCCGTCGGATCAACCATCCTGAAGACAGTCGCCGTGGCCGTTTTCAGGCCTTTAGCGAAATCGCGTCGCTCCGCCGAAATGATCCCATACTCACGCAGTATGGTGGGATCGTAGCCAGAGACCTGTTCGATTTGCGCGGCTGAAAGCTGCGTTCCCGAGCCAACGGCTGTCCAGTTGCCGAAGGAAGAAGGAAGAAAATCTTGCGCGGCAACGGGCGACACCCATGCGCCAAGAAGAAAAAACAAGGATAAAATCGTCTTGAGCTTCACGCCTGGAACCTCACTGTCTTACGTAGCACTATCTTACTGCGGGTTGTACCGCGGACGCCACTGGGGTCGAGGTTATTCCGCAGCCGGCGGGGTGAGGTTTAGCGCGAGGCTATTCGTGCTTTGGAGGTAGCTTTCGATTCCCGCGTACAGTCCCTCGGCAACTCGCTGGCGGTTCTCCGGCTTCTTGAGCCACATTTCATCCGCCGGATTGCTGAGAAATGAGATTTCGGTCAGCACCGAGGGCATCTTGGCGCCAATCAGCACGATGAAAGGCGCTTTGCGCACCCCGCGGTTGTCCTTTGCCTGCCGCTCCGTTCGCTTGGCAAGAGAATCCTGAATGCTCACGGCCAGGTCGCGCGACTCTTCAATCTTCTCGTTGCTGGCAATCTCTTGGACCAAGGTCGGCAGGTCATGGATGGAGCGCTGCGCGACCGCATTTTCTCGCGCCGCAACCTCCATGGCGTCGGAGGAAGCGTTGAAGTTGAGATAGTAGGTTTCAATGCCGCTAACGCTGTGATCGCCGCTGGAGTTCGCATGGATCGAGAGGAAAAGGTCAGCCCTGGCTTCATTGGCGGCTGCAGTGCGTCGCTCGAGCGGTACGAAGGAGTCGTCCTCGCGGGTGTAAATAACATCGGCACCCGGAAGATGGTGTCGGATGAGTTTCCCCAGTCGCAGCGCCACATCCATGGACAGATCCTTCTCCATCAAGCCGCTGGGACCGATGGTTCCCGTGTCATAGCCGCCGTGGCCGGGGTCGATGGCGATCCGGCCGACCTTCAATCCCAATACCCTAGTGAGCGAACGCTCGCCGCTGCGGGTTGGCTCAGGTACAGGGGCCGGCCCTAGCGCCCTGGCAGTTTCTCTGACCGGCAATGCCGGAGGGAGCGCGGCTGTACGAGCGGCCACGCTGCCCTGGGCGGGTGTTGTCGTGGTGCTCAGAGCACGCGACACCACGTTCGCGGTGGCAATCGAAGACGGGATTTGGGCAGTCGCGGCGCCCGTCGATTCGGTGCCAGCATTGGGACCGTAGACATCGACGACCAAACGATCGGGATTGGCCAATTGGAAGACCGAATAGTCCTTCACCTCGACGACATCGAGGACTACTCGTACTACATCCGGGCGGTTCAGCCCGACGCGTACCGCTTTCAGATAGCCTCCCGGCGGCACGCCGACCGGCCCGCGGACCAGCTCGCGGCTCAACTTAGCGCCTTCGATGTCAAAGTAGATTCGGTCAGGATTTGAGATGCGGGCGGCCTGATATTTCGCCTGCCCGCCCAGCTCGATGACCACCCGGGTATAGGTGTCCGCATTCCATACCCGTATGTGGCTTGTCTGGGAGGAGTCGTCTGTCGCCTTGGCCCTTGCCGCTGCCACAGCGCTGGACGGCATCCTAGGGAGCCTAGCGTCGGTCGCCAGTCTTTCCTCGGCATCCATCTCCGCAAGGGCTCGGCGCGCCTCGCCAGCGTCCGCAGAGTCCGGATATCGCTGCAGGAACTCTTCGTACTGCTCTCGCGCCAGATTCGACTGTGCCAGGTAATGTCTCCGAATCGCAGCAATGGCCAGCAATGCCTTTTTGCGGTAGGAATTCGTTGGATATTCGTGCAGCAAGAATTCGTACGTTTCGACGGCGGATTGGAAGTACTTGCGCTCGAACTCCGTGCCCATGATGCGATAGAGATCGCCGACTTGCCTGAGCGCCTTGGGAGCCTCGGCCACGTGCGGCGTGATAAGGTACACGCGCCGATAGCCGGAGACCAGTTGGGCGTAATCCCTTACCGATCGCTCGCCTTCCGGCTTGGCCTCGAGCTCAGCGCGCAACTTCTCGGCGCGCGCGAACTGTTGCTTGGCTTGCGCGCGGCGCTCTGCGGCATCATCCGCGCGGACCGGCACGGCGCTCCAGAGCGCCAGGCCGGCCACAAACAGGCCTAGCGCGACACGGAAAACACGGCGAAAGAGCTGCCGCGTAAGCAAGGCTCGGTGCTGGTTACACTGTCTCTCGTTACACTGTCTCATTGGTTCGTAAATACTACCCGACCCTGGGTATCCGTCGTGCAATAAATGGGATTCGAAACTGCTAACGCCGGTGCTTGCCCATCCGAGCCGGGCCCCAGGTAGGTGGAAGTCACCCTCCGAATATACTCCCGCGTCTCCCGAAAATTGGGCACCCACCGAAGCGATCGACGGTTCCCGGACCAGCATTATACGCCGCCAGCGCCTTATGAAGATCGCCATTGTAGCGCTCCAGCAACATGCGGAGATACCGTACGCCACCGTCCACATTCTGGGCCGGATCAAACGCATTCGCAACGCCCAGCATCCTTGCTGTGCTCGGAATCAATTGCATGAGCCCCTGAGCGGGATACTGCTCGAGAGTTCCAGTTTGATTCCGTGGCGATCACCGCGCGAATCAGCTTGGGGTCCACGCGGTGCTTCTGGGCCGACCGCAGGACAATCCGGTCGAGCGCCTCGGGCGTAGCCAAACGCGCGCCCGCCGGGGACGCACCGGAAACTGTTTGTGGCTTCTCCGAAGAACTAGTCTTGGACTCGCTCAAAATGACTGGCGGGGCTGGCGAATCGGCATTGGTAAATACCACAATTCCACGATCATCAATGTAGGTGCTCAGCTGGCCATGCGCTTGAACGTACCACAAACTTAACATAATAAACAACGTACAGCTATTCCTCAATACGCGTACGTGGATGGCGGTTTGGCAATAGCTGGCCCCTTTGATGTTCCGACTGATCGGCACAACTCTCTCCAAGACAGGGATCAGGCCTTACCCGGACACATCTCTGGCGCCGTGCGGAGGGAAATTATAGCATCTGCTCGATGAGGGGATAAACGCGGTCCAGGGCACTTTTTAGGCCCGCTGTGTCTTGTCCGCCAGCCTCGGCCAAATCGGGTCTTCCACCCCCTTGGCCACCCAATTGTCTGGCAACTGCCTGGATGATCCTGCCTGCGTGAAGTCGGTCGGTTAAGTCTCGTGTAACACTAGAGAGCAACGCAACCTTCCCATTTTGCACGGTTCCGAGCACCACTACGCCGGAGCCCATCTTCTGCCGCAGCGGGTCAACCAGCTGGCGCAAGCCTTCCCGGTCCAGGCCTTCGATTTCCGCCGCAAGCACGGGGACGTTCTTGACGGTGCGGACGCGCTCGAGCAGGGTGTCGAGCTTGGCCACAGCCGCCTTGCGGCGCGCCCCTTCCAATTGCTTCTCAATCTGCTTCTGTGCTTGGGCAAGCCGTTCGAGCGCCGCCGCCACATCCTCTTCGCCGACGTGCAGCTTGCCGGCGACATCGGCGAGCAGTTGTCGCGCGCGCTGATAATCAGACAGGGCGCCTTCACCCGTTAACGCCTCAATGCGCCGGGTCCCGGCAGCCACGGATTGCTCGACCGCTATCTTGAAAATCCCTATCTCTCCCGTGCGGCGGACGTGCGTGCCGCCGCAGAGCTCCTTGCTGTAGAACCCCCGAGGCGAGGCCACATCGGGGATCGTGACGACGCGCACATTCTGCTCAGGGTACCGGTCTCCAAAAAATGCGAGGGCGCCGGAAGCCAGCGCGCTATCAAGCGTGGTGACGTCAGTGACCATCTCGTGATCGAGCCGAATCTGCTCGTTCACCTGCTGCTCGATGTCGGCTAGTTCGGCGGGATCGACACCGACGAAGTGCGAAAAGTCAAACCGCAACCGGTCTGGCGCCACCAGCGACCCCGCCTGTTTCACGTGCGGGCCAAGGATATTACGCAGCGCGGCGTGCATCAGATGGGTGGCGGTATGGTTGCGCTTGATCTGTCCCCGGCGCGCGGCGTCTGCCACAACTGCGACGCGATCGCCCACACGCAGCGTCTCCTTGGCAACGACGCGATGGGCGATCAAGCCCATGACCGGATAATACGCCCCGCGCACTTCCGCGATTTGCAGCGACTCGAAAGGATCGTAGAACGCACCCATATCAGACACTTGGCCGCCTGCCTCGGCATAAATCGGCGTGCGATCCAGCACGATCTCGCCCTCGGCGCCGACCGGCAGCTCGTTGGCAGGTCCCTGGGAGGTGACAATGGCTTCAATGCGGCAGTCAGGCGCGCTGGTGCCATAGTAAAAATCCGGTTCGGTGCGGAATGTGGCCGCGAGCTTGGCATACGCGGGGCTGGCAATTTCTTTTCGCTCACCTTTCCACGAGGCACGCCCGCGTGCACGCTGCTCCTCCATTGCGCGGTCAAACCCCTCCCAATCCACAGGAATTCCAGCGTCGCGGCAGACATCTTCGATGAAGTCGCGCGGCAGACCGTAGGTGTCGTAGAGCCGGAATGCGGAATCGCCTGGGTAGGCCAGCTTACTTTCGGCCTCGCCTTTGACGCGACGAAGATCGGCTTCCAAATTCCTGAGTCCTACGGCGATGGTGTGCCCGAAGCGTCTCTCTTCAGTCAGCACGACTTTCGCCACCATTTCTGCTGATTCCACAAGCTCAGGATGCGCATCCTTCACGGCGTCGCAGACGGCGTAAACCATGTCCTGCATGAACGGCCGGTTCACGCCGAGCCCGCGCCCGTGTTGCATGGCCCTGCGAAGTATCCTTCGCAATACGTAACCGCGGCCTTCATTGGAAGGTATCACGCCGTCGGAAACGAGAAACGTGCAGGCGCGCGCGTGGTCAGCGATAATTCTCAGCGAAGCGTCGGTTTGTCGATCAGAGCCGTAGGTCGTGTTGGTCAGGCGCTCCGCAAGGTCAATCAGGGGCGTGAACAGGTCCGTCTCGAAGTTGCTGATTTTTCCTTGCAACACCGCCGCCAACCGTTCCAGCCCTGCGCCGGTATCAATCGAGAGCTTGGGCAGCGGCGAAATGACTCCCCTGGCGTCGCGACTAAACTGCATGAAGACCAGGTTCCAGAATTCAATGTAGCGGCCGCAGTCGCACCCGAATTTGCAATCGGCATGGCCCTGGTCGGATGCCGCCGGTCCCATGTCGTAATGGATTTCGCTGCACGGGCCGCACGGCCCGGTTTCACCCATGGCCCAGAAGTTCTCTTTCAGTCCGGGAACCGCGATGACGCGATCGCGCGGCGCTCCCACAGCCAGCCAGTGCCCCCTGGCCTCTTCGTCTGGCGGGAGCACCACCCCGGACGCAACTTCCGCCCCGCCAAAGACCGTGCAGTAGAGCCGGTCCACGGGAATTCCGAACCACTTGGGCGAGGTCACCAACTCCCAGGCCAAAGCAACGGCCTCTTTCTTGAAATAATCGCCGAAAGAAAAATTTCCCAGCATCTCGAAAAAGGTGTGGTGGCGATTGGTGAAGCCTACGTTTTCGAGGTCGTTGTGTTTGCCGCCCGCGCGCAGGCACTTCTGCGCCGATGCGGCTCGCGTGTAGTCGCGCTGTTCGAGCCCCAGGAAAATATCCTTGAACTGGTTCATTCCCGCGTTGGTAAACAACAACGTCGGATGACCGATGGGCACGAGCGAAGAGCCGCGCACCACGCGATGGCCGTTCGCGGCGAAAAACTCCAGAAAGGTGCGCCTGATTTGGTTTCCTGTTAGCACGTTTTGAGGAGGGAAACCTCCATACGAATTGCATTATGGCAGAGCAGATAAGGACCCGCAACGCAGCCATTACGAGGAGCAAGCCCGCCGAAATCAGCGGCCGCGTGCGGAAAGAAGGAGCGCCAGGAGCGCAATGATGCTGAGCAAACAGCCTGCCAGGGCAAGCCAGAAGATAAATCTCACCCGGTTGGCCATGGCCTCCATCACGTGCAACGCATCCTTCAGGCTGTTCTGTAATGCGCTGATTAAGACCTGTTGTTGCCTGATCAACGATTCCAAATCACTCGTTCTTTTGTCCAAGGCGCCGAGTTCGGTGCGCTGCTTACTTGTGTGCTCACCCTGCAAACGTGCGGATTGGACACCTGTCTTGAGAACAGCGAGGGCCTGCAACACTCTGTAACCCACCGCAAGGCCGGTCAAGATATTCATTCCTCCTCCTCTGTGGCCCATGGGTCAGGCACGGCGACAGGAACTTTGGCAAGGGTGTGCAGTTCGCGGCGAATCAAATCGGTGGCGAAGCCGGCGCGAAGGAGCGTACGGTAGAGCGAAGCCATCTTCTTTTCATCCAGCGGACCGCGCGCCGCGCGCATTCGCTGCTCGATGACCTTGCGCACCAGCGCCGTCTCATCGGTTTCGGAAAAAACCTGAGCGATGGCGGCCTCGATATCCGGGCCGTATACTCCGCGCGCCCGAAGTTCCCGCGCGATGCGGAACGGGCCTCGCCGCCGCAAGTTGGCGCGGGACCGCGCAAATTCCAGCGCATAGCGCGCGTCATCGATCAGTTTTTCCCGTTTGAGGCGTGCGATGACCTGCCGCGCCAGGGCCTGCGCCGTGGAACGGCGCTCGAGGAGGGCGCGCATTTCAAAACCCGAGTGCGCGCGGCGCGCCAGCGCGCGAAGCGCGGCGGCATACAGGGTCTCTTCGCTGGAAAATTTTCGCGGAGCCGGGCCCACCATGCGCCCAGCATAGAAGGTTTCCGGACGATGAGCAATTCGCCCGCTGCGGCAGCCTAATGCTGCCCGAACCGGTCGTATTCGGCCATGGTGCGCTCCATCTCCTCGCGAGCGGAATCGGCGGCCGAGCGAATGCCTTGCACGCGCAGTTTGAAATCGTCGGGATTCGAGGCCCGGACCAGGGCTTCTTCGTACGTGACGAGCCCGCGCGAGTACAGATCGTAGATGGATTGATCGAACGTCTGCATGCCGTACTGGCTGGTGCCGGCGGCGAGTGCGTCGTGGATCAGCCGCGTTTTTTCCGGGTTGATGACGCAATCGCGGATGTAAGCGGTGGCGATCATCACCTCCACGGCTGGAACGCGTCCCTGATCGTCTGCCCGTCGCACCAGGCGCTGGCTGACAACGGCCTTGAGGGTGGCAGCAAGCTGCAGGCGGATTTGCTTTTGCTCCGGAGGCGGAAAGACGGCGATGATGCGTTGAATGGTTTCGGTGGCGTCCAGGGTGTGCAAAGTCGAAAGGACCAGGTGTCCGGTTTCAGCGGCCAGCAAGGCCGTGGCAATGATTTCCAGGTCCCGCATCTCGCCGACGAGAATGACGTCCGGGTCCTGCCGCAGGGCGGCCCACAGCGCCGATGAGAAATTGGCCGTATCGACCTCGACTTCGCGCTGGTTGATGAAGCTGCGTTTGTCGCGGTGCAGGAATTCGATAGGATCTTCGATCGTAATTACGTGGTCGGCACGGGTCGAATTGATACGGTCGATCATGGCCGTCAGGGTCGTGGATTTCCCCGAGCCTGTCGTGCCGGTGATGAGCGCCAGCCCGCGCTGCTCCTCGCAGATCTTCTCGATGACCCGCGGCAGGTCGAGCTCCTCCACGGTGCGAATTTTGGTTGGAATGACGCGCAGCACCATGCCCACATTGCCGCGCTGCTGGAAGACGTTGACCCGGAATCGCCCCAGGCCCGCGACGCCGTAGGCCAGGTCCAGTTCCGCACTCTCTTTGAACTTCTGCTTCTGGCGATTGGTCATCATGCTGAACGCCATCGACAGCATTTCTTCCGGCGTGACACGAGGCACGTCCGCTTGCGGATGCAGGACGCCGTCCACCCGCAAATAGGGGTGGTTGCCGACCTTCAGGTGCAGGTCCGAGGCCTTTTGTTCGACTGCGCGCCGCAGCAGATCGTCAATGTTTAATGCCATAGAGAAGATAGGGTCGCTAACGAAAAGCGCCGCAATCGAAACTAGCATCCGGGAACCGGACGCTACAAGCAGTGCGCGCGTCTGCGTTCCCGGCTAGTTAACCGTGGAGAAGGATTGCTCAGGTCGGTCGCGAAGTCTTGCGAAGGAAGAGCGCATCGTAAATAGACGCGGCGACCAAGGCGCCGGCCAGAGGGCCGATCCAGTATACGGCATGGTTGGCCCACTGGTTGGTGACCAGCGCCGGCCCAAACGCGCGCGCCGGATTCATCGAGCCGCCCGTAAACGACCCGCCAAAGATCGCCGCTGCCGCAACCACAAAGCCGATGGCCGGGCCCGCCAGCCCGCTGAAGCGCTGGTCGGCCACCGCTGCGTACACGACGAGTACCAGGAAATATGCCAGCAAGGCCTCGATCAACATCGCTGGCGCGCGCGTCAATCCGCTTGCCAGTCTCGGCGTACCGAGGGCTACGGGGCCCCAGATATCATCCGGCACTGCAAATCGCAAAACGTACGAGGCGGTCACCGCGCCGGCAAGCTGTGCTGCCCAGTAGGTAAGCGTATCGAAAGTACCCACTCTGCGGGTCACCCAGAAGCCGATGGTCACCGCCGGATTGAAGTGCCCACCGGAAATGTGCCCCAGGGCAGTGAACAGGCTGCCCACAGCCATTCCGTAGGCCAGCGCCGTTCCGAGAAGGCCCAGGCTGCCCTGGTTCGTGCTCCGCAGGAATTGGTCGGCGCAGATCGCGCCCGAACTCAAAAGCACCAGCCCAAAGGTGCCAAGAAATTCTGCAGCGAGCTTGCGGGGCAGGCTGGGCATGGGGTCTCTCGACTGTGCTGCAGGGGCAAACGTGAGGAAGCAGCGCCTACGGCACAGATGCGCCGACGGGCGCGCTCACAGGCGTAAGCCAGTTGTGCCGGTCCGGTACCGCACCAGTCAGGATCGCGAAGAATTCTTCTTGCACCCGCCTTGTGATGGGGCCTCGCTTGCCGGTACCGATGGTGATGCGGTCAATCGAGCGCAGCGGGGTGATTTCGGCGGCCGTACCGGTGAAAAAAACTTCGTCGGCAATGTACAGCATTTCGCGGGGAATCATCTGCTCGCGGACATCCATACCCAGGTCCTGGCACAAGGTCATGATGGAACTGCGCGTGATGCCCGGCAAGATGCTCGATGCCAGCGGCGGCGTGTACACCGTGCCGTCCCGCACGACAAAGATGTTTTCGCCCGAACCTTCGCTGACGTAGCCGTTAGTGTCCAGTCCGATGCCCTCGGCGTAGCCGTTGTTCAGCGCCTCCATCTTGATCAGTTGCGAATTCATGTAGTTGGCGCCGGCCTTGGCCATTGCCGGCAGCGTATTCGGCGCCATGCGCGCCCAGGAGCTGACACACACATCGACTCCACTTTCGAGCGCCTCACTGCCCAGATAGGCGCCCCACTCCCAGCACGCGATGTAAACCTCAACGGGGCAGGTCAGCGGGCTCACGCCAATGTCGCCATAGCCGCGCAGCACGATGGGTCGGAGGTAGCAGGAATTCAAGCGATTGGCGCGCACCACTTCGGCGGCAGCGCCCGAGAGCTGCTCGGCCGTGTACGGGTTTTCCATGCGGTAGATACGGCCGGAGTTGACCAGACGCTGCATGTGGTCGCGCAGCCGGAAGGCCGCGGCCCCCCGCCGGGTTTCGTAGCACCGAATGCCCTCGAAAACCGAAGAGCCGTAGTTGACCACATGGGAAAGGACGTGGACTTTCGCCTCCTCCCAGGGAATCAGCCTTCCGTTGTGCCAGATTTTATCGGTTCTTTTTGGGCTCACTGCCGTTCGCCACCTGTGAAATTATAACACACGCCGCACAGTGGCCTCTCGCGGCCTGCCGGGCCAAAGGCATCTCGGGCAAGCCGGGAGGGTCGCGGGCAAGAGCCTACTTGGGCGTAGCAATGCCGCCATTGGCGTGTTGTTCGATGGTCAGGAAGAGCGCGCCGGCGGTGGGACGCAGGTCGCCATAGGCGCTCTCCCAGATTCCCAGCAGCAAGAAGGGGATGATGGCGGAGGCAGCCCAGAGCTTGGCGCGCCGCGGCACCCTGGCCTCAGGCTCCCAGCGAAACAGTTGCTGGCTGACCACGAAGGCGATGCCGGCGCAAACCCCAAGAGCCAGCAGTTCGGCGCCGATATGCAAGGCGTTCACCCCACCCACCATGACGCGCTCGAGACCGACGACCAAATACGTCGCCGGCAGAAACAGGGCGAACTGTTGTATCCAGCCGGGCAACAAGGGCAGCGGCAGGGTGGCGCCGGAAAGGAACAGAAATACGGACCATAGAACCTGGTTGATGATTTGGGTTTCCTGCATGGTGTTGGTCACGCTGGCGACGATCAGTCCAAGGGACGCGAAGGTGATGGTGCCCATGGTCACCAGCAGATATACGCCCCAGAGATTTCCCCATCCGCTCATGTGGAATAGCCAGCGCGCCAGGACGAACTCAATCACTACCGTCGGAAGAGTCAGGACATAGTTCGATAGAATGCTCGATGCCAGCATCGCGCCGGCGCTCACTGGTGTCAGTCGAAATCGCCGGAGGATCCCCTGTTCGCGGAAGGTTACCAACTGTACGCTCAGCCCCCAAAAACTGCCCATGACCGTCAGTGCCACCACCGACGCCAGCATATAGCGGACTGCTCCGGGGTTCCCGCGGGCGAATAACCCCAGGAACAGAAACAGAAAAATCATGGGGAAAATCAGGCTGAAGAAAATGAATGCGCGATTGCGCACCGCCAAGCGCATGCGCACCTTGGTCAGCGTCCAAACGTGTCTCAATCCCGCAGCCTCCGGCCGGTGAGTTCGAGGAAAACGTCTTCCAGCGAAGGGGAGGTGATCTCGAGGCTCGATAATTCATTCCCCTGTGCTTCGAGGTATTTCACCAAAGAGACGATCGTCTGCGGCACCCGGGCCGAGTGCATGACGTAGGTGCCGTCAGAAGCGTGGCAGTCGGAGACCCCGTCCAACTGCCGCAGTGCGCCATTCGGTTCGGGACGCGCCAGGCGGAGTTCGATGCGCGTGGTGCCGGCAGAGCCCTCCTTGAGTTCGCGCGGCGTGCCTTGCGCGATCACCCGGCCCTGATCCACGATGGCCACGCGATCGCAAAGTTTCTCCGCTTCCTCGATATAGTGCGTGGTGAGCAGGATGGTCTTCTTCTCCTGTTTCAACTCCTCGATGATGTCGTAAATCTCCCGGCGGACCTGCGGGTCCAGTCCCGCGGTAGGCTCATCGAGAAACAGCACCTGCGGGTCGTTGACGAGCGACATCGCCAGCGCCAGACGCTGCTTCTGTCCCCCGGAAAGCTGCCCATAGAACGCATCGCGCTTTTCTGTGAGGCCGAAACGTTCAAGCAGGCCGCCCCATTCCCGCCGGCGCCGGTAAAAACTGGAGAACATCGCCTGCGCCTCCCCGACGCGGATTTTCTCCGGGAGCGCCGTGGACTGAAGCACGGCGCCGATCTCCTCCTTGAAAGCGCCACCGCTCCTCTGAGGGTCCAGACCGCATACCCTCACCATGCCGCCATCGGACGGACGCAAACCCTCCAGGATCTCTACGGTGCTGGTTTTCCCAGCCCCGTTGGGTCCCAGCAGACCGAAGACCTCGCCTTCCTCTACTGAGAAGCTCACCCCTCGCAGCGCTTGGACCTGGCCGTAGCGCTTTGCCAAATTCTGTACTTCAATAATCGGCGCTTTCATCAGGTCAATTTATTACCTATAGCACATCCCACAGCACATTCCACGCCGAGCGCGAACTTCGCCCGTGCGCTTGACACATGCATCGGTGCCGCCCAATTGGCCGCCCGATTGGCCGCTCGACTGGACGCTCGATTGGACGCTCGATTGGCACGGTCCAGCGTTTCGGGGGAGGCGAAGGGTGAACAGAGAGAAGACGACGCTGGGACGGCCGTGAGGCCGTCCCAGCGTCCCAATCAACCGAGTAAGCTCTTCCTAGGTGTCCTTCGCGGAAGCAGCGTGTATGGCGGCTGTCACCGTCGCCGCCCGTGTGTATGCCGGCTTATCAAGATCCACTCCCGCCTCGGACGCGCTGCGGTCGATCTCGATGGAGCCCTTAAAGTACGCGCCGTCCTCGATCATGATGCGGGCGGTGGTGAGGTCGCCGACCACCGAGCCGTCCTTTTTGATCTCGATGCAGTCCCGGGCGCGCAGATTCCCCTTGACGCTACCATAGACGACGATTTCGCGTGCTACAACGTCCGCGGTCAGCTTCGCACTTGCCCCGACCGTCAGCTTCCTTTCTTCCAGCTGAACCAGTCCCTCGACGCTGCCGTCTACGTGTAAATCTTCGTTTCCTGAGATTTCGCCCTTGATTTTCAGGCTGGCGCCCAAACGGGCGGTTCCTGCTGGCGTTGCCGCCATCGGGCGGATGGCATCGCTGCTCATAGTTTTACCCCCCACGGATGCTGGAACAGATTTGGCTAGATTCGGTTCCGAAACCTTCGAGGCAACCGGGACCGACGCAGCCGGCACTTCAGGTTTCTTGTTTCCCCACATTGGCCCTCCTCGGTCACCCTGAACTCCACAATCGAGACTCTCATCGGACCGGGGTGGCAAACACTCTATTCTGCTGTTTCAGAGCGAAGCAACAGGATATCCAGATGAGTGTGCGAGAGAGTAACGCGGCCGGAAAGAGGTTGCAAGTGATTCTTAATACTTCTCTTAATACTTCCGCAAGACGCCGATTACGCGGCCCTGGATCTTGACCTCGGCGGCGTGCACCACCAGGGGCTGCATCTCGGAATTGGCGGGCTGGAGCCGGATCTTTCCGCCCGGTTCGCGGTAGAAGCGCTTGAGCGTAGCCTCGTCGCCAGCCACCAACGCCACGACAATTTCTCCCGGATTGGCTACTTGCGTCGGTTCGATAACAATGTAGTCGCCATCCAAAATGTGGTCCTCGACCATCGAGTTGCCCCTTACCTGCAACACGAAATTGCCGTCGGAGCGGGTGAATTCACCCAGGGAAACGGTCTCGTCATTCTCAATGGCTTCCAGGGGACGTCCAGCGGCAATGCGTCCGGCGAGCGGCAATTCCACGGCGTGCCGCTCGATTACCTGCTCTCGCACCGATCTGGGGAGCTGAGTGACCTCAATTGACCTGCTCTGATTATAGTCGCGGCGGATGAACCCCTTGCGCTCCAGGGTGGTCACGTGCTTGTGCACCGTGGCGAGCGAAGTCAAGCGCAGGGCCTTGGCGATCTCCTCGAAGCTCGGCGAGTAGCCGTGCTTGTTGACAAAACCGACCAGAAAATCGAGAACTTCCTTCTGCCGCTTGGTGAGAGTCATCCCGTGCCTCCGGTAGCCTGCAGTATAGGCGAACTAAAGGCGAATATCAAGCCCGACAATCATACTTGCAGCACGGTCACACCGAAGGACGCCCGGCACTACCAATTATCGCGCGGCGATGTGTTACCGCATTTGGTACGTGACGCCTTGGGAAATCTTCTTTACTCTCCTGCCGGTTCTGTCTTAGGCTCGGGGGCATGGCGAATCCCTCTCAGGATCGATTCTTAACCGCACAGCGAGCGGCGTAGTCAGGAATCGATGTTTCGCGCGTTTCCGTTTCGTTGCCCGGAGACAGGCGCGCCGTTCTGCGGAACGGCAAGAACGGGGCAGCTCCTTCTCCGCACCGCGGTACTCGCAACATTGCTAGGGAGCGCAGCGGCAGCGCGCGCGCAAACTTCGCAGAACGCCTACGCGACAGCGAAATCTCCCGCGGGGCCGACGAACGTGAGCGGATTCGCCAAGGACGCCGCGACCGGGACGCTTTCCGTGCTTCCCGGCAGCCCCTATGACGAACGCCTTGACGGCGCGGCAATGGTTGTGGATGTTCTGGGGCGCTTCCTCTTCATCGTCAACCCGGCCAACAATGACATCTCCATGTTCCAAATCGACTCCAGCACCGGGGCCTTGACGGAGGTGCCGGCTTCGCCGTTCGCTACGGGCCCATTTCTCTCGGACCTGGCACCCACTTCACCGATCGCACTGGCGGTCGAGTCAAGCGGGCAGTACCTGTATGTGGGTTATCGCAACGGCTCCTTTGCGGGCAACGGCGCCGTCAATTCGTACAGGATTGACGCCCAGCAACTGGCACTGGTGCCGACGCTGCAGATGGGAGTGGAAATATCGTCGGCATCGCCGTTTGCGGTGCTGAGCGACGCGCGCGGGCGAAATGTTTATGCGGGCTTGGGGCCACCCGGCCCCGACGACCCTTCCGCAATCGAAACCTATCAGATCGACCCTTCCTCCGGGTCTCTGAGCCTAGCCAGCACAGTCGCCAGCGGCCAGTTCGGCCGTTCGATGGCCATCGATCCGGCGTCCCGCTTCCTCTATCTCGGGCACGGAAAGAACCAAGGGGCCATCGACGGATGGCAGCTTTCGCCGGTGGACAGCCTTCCCACGAGCGCGATTGCCGGGCGCATAACTCTAGATATGGCAGAATTTCCCCTGGCCATGACCCTCGAAAGCTCTGGAAAGTACCTTTATGTGCGGACCAACCAGGGTGGTGGCGCCACACATATCTACTCCGTTGACGAGACTTCCGGAGACCTCACGGAGATGCAGGGCTCGCCACAAGACTCGCTCCTCTCCGCTTTGTTCGTTGCAGACCCGCAAGGTCCGTATCTCTACTCCTTGGATGCAGCGGGAATACACGCCTTCGAGATCGACTTGCAAACGGGGCTGCTCACAGAAATCGACGGGTCACCCTTTGCACTGCCCGCCAACAACGGAGTGCGAGGCATTGCAATTACCAGCACCGCCTCGGGTACGCCGATTTCCGGTCCTTTCCCGCAGTTCGACACCAATCAGGTGACGTTTCCGGACACGGTGGTGGGCATGACCAGCGACACTGACCTGCCTGATTTTTTAGTCCAGGAACAGTGAGAGGGTTTTTATATCACAGCCATGGGCTGTGAAGATGGATTTGCTCCCCAGTGGCTACAGGCCGCCGGGGCAGGCGGCCTGTAGCCGAGCGCCGAGTGCGGCCTCTTAGTGTTGTATTCCACGCGCCACATTTCGATCACCACCTGCGCCTCCTTCAGCGAGTAGAAAATCTCTCCATTCAGGCATTCATCCCGCAGCTTCCCGTTGAAACTCTCACAGTACCCGTTCTCCCAGAGACTGCCCGGTTCGATGTACAGCGTTCCCGTCCCCACACTCGCCAGCCACTTCCGCAGTTTCTTCGATACGAATTCCGGGCCATTATCGGAACGAATATGCTCCGGAATTCCCCGCCACAGCATCACGTCGGCCAGCGCCTCAATCACCTCATAACTCCCCAACCGTCGTGCCACCCGGATCGCCAGGCACTCCCGCGTGTATTCATCCATCAGCGTCAGCATCCGCAACGTTCTCCCGTCGTGCGTCTTCCCGCTTACGAAGTCATAGCTCCACACATGATTGGCTCGCTCCGGCCTCAGTCGAAGGCACGACCCGTCGTTCAGCCACAGCCGCCCTCGGGGCCGCTGTTTCTGTGGTACTTTCAACCCCTCGCGTCGCCAGATGCGCTGCACCCGATCCTTACCCACCTGCCAGCCAGCACCTTGCAGCAGCGCTGTAATCCGCCGGTAGCCATAGCGCCCATATTCACTGGCCAGCGCAACCATCGCTTCGGTCAGCGCATCTTCGTCGATCCTCTGGATCGCGGCGTAGCGTTGTGTCCTTCGCCACTGCCCCAGCAGCCGACAGGCATGCCGCTCACTTACTTCGTACTTCTCTCGCGCATGCTCCACCGCACAACGTCGCCGCTCTGTACGCGCCGGAGAGAAACTAGGCCAGGAACGCCGCGAGAGCGGCGGACCCTGGCGGAGCAAAAACAGACCGCCGGAAATCTGTCTCAGGAAACGGTCCCAGGAGGAGCGTTTCGTGGGATACCGGAGGGATGTACACAGTGGAGCTATATGCACGCGTTCGGCGAGAGGTTGATGTTGAGGGGAAGAGCGAACGGCAGGTAGCCCGGGAGTATGGGCTGGCGCGGGAAACCGTTCGGAAGATGTTGCGGTATTCGGCGCCGCCGGGCTACCGGCGGCAGCAGCCGGCCAAGCGGCCGAAGCTGGATCCGTGGGTGGGAGTGATTGAGGCGATCTTGGAGGAAGATCGGAGACGGCCCCGGAAACAGCGCCACACAGCAAAAAGAATCCATCAACGATTGCGAGAGGAGCAGGGCTTTGGTGGTGGGTACACCATCGTGAAGGATTACGTGCGTCTGCGGAGGCTGAGCCAAAGGGAGATGTTCGTACCGCTGGTGCACCCTGCGGGAGACGCCCAGGCAGACTTCGGGGAAGCGTTGGTGGTGATCGGCGGAGAGGAGCAGAAGGCACACTATCTGGTGATCGATCTGCCGCAGTCGGACGACTGTTTCGTGATGGCATTCCCGGCCGAAACGACGGAAGCGTTTCTGGAGGGGCACAATCAGGCGTTTGCATACTTCGGCGGAGTGCCGCGGACCATTCTGTACGACAACACGAAGCTGGCGGTGGTGCGGATCCTGGGAGACGGGACGCGGAAGAAGACGCAGGCGTTTTCTGAGTTGCAGAGCCACTACCTGTTCCAGGAGCGGTTTGGGAGGCCCAGCAAGGGAAACGACAAGGGGAAGGTGGAGGGACTGGTCGGATATGCACGACGGAACTTCCTGGTGCCGGTGCCGCGGTGCGCGAGCTGGGAAGAGCTGAACACACACTTGCGGGAACAGTGCCGGAAGAGGCGCCAGCAGCGGTTGCGAGGGCACGAGCAGACCATCGGAGAGCGGTTCGAGAAGGACCGGACAGCGCTGTTGCCGCTGCCAGCGACGCCGTACGAAGCCTGCGACAAACGAACAGGGCGAGTGAGTTCTCTCTCTCTGGTGCGGTATCGCGGCAACGATTATTCGGCACCGGTGTGCTGGGGGCACCGCGAGGTTCTGGTCAAAGGCTACGTCCACGAGGTGGTGATCTCGTGCGGCGCGGAAGTGATTGCGCGGCACTCCAGAAGCTATGAGCGGGAGGACATGATTTTCGACCCGCTGCACTATCTGGCGCTGCTGGAGCAGAAGACGAATGCGCTCGATCAGGCGGCGCCGCTGGTGGGCTGGGAGTTGCCGGAAGAGTTCACCGAACTGCGCCGACTGCTGGAAGCACGGCTGTCGAAACGAGGTAAACGGGAGTACGTGCAGGTGCTGCGGCTGCTGGAGACCTTCTCGATGGCGGAGGTCACCAAAGCGGTGGAAGATGCACTGCGGCTGAGAGCGATCTCCTTCGATGCGGTGAAACATCTTTTACTGTGCCGGATCGAGCAACGGCCGCCGCGGCTGGATCTGCAGAACTATCCGTACCTGCCGATGGCACAGGTGGCCACCACGGCGGCCGCCGACTACCTGGCGCTACTGACTCCCGTGCAGGAAGGAGTCCTCTGATGGAGACTCCTCAAGTTTTGTGGGGCATCACCTGAAGGCGCTAAGACTGCCGACCTTCCTGCGCGAGTACGACAAGGTGGCGCAGCAGTGCGCCGCCGAAGGGGTGGACTATCCCCGCTACTTGCTGCGGTTGTCGGAGCAAGAACTGCTGGACCGGGAGCGGCGGGCGACGGAGCGGCGCATTCAGCAGGCGCGGTTCCGGGTCGTGAAGAGCCTGGACAGTTTCGACTTTCTGGCGATTCCGTCGCTGAACAAAGCGCTGGTTCTGGAGCTGGCCCGCAGTGAGTTCATCGACCGCAAGGAGAACGTGCTGGCCTTGGGAAACTCGGGCACAGGCAAGACGCACATCGCCCTGGCGCTGGGACTGGCGGCCTGTCAGAAGGGCTACCGGGTGCGGTTCACCACCGCGGCGGCGCTGGTGCATGAACTGATGGAGGCCAAGGACGAGAAACGGCTGCTGCGCTTACAGAAACTGCTGGCCAGTTACGAACTGCTGATCATCGATGAACTGGGGTTTGTCCCGCTGTCGAAAACGGGGGCCGAGATGCTGTTCGAGATCTTCAGTCTCCGTTACGAGCGCGGCGCCACCCTAGTCACCAGCAACCTGCCCTTCCACGAATGGACCGAGGTGCTGGGCTCGGAGCGCCTCACCGGTGCCCTGTTGGACCGGCTCACCCATCACGTCCACATCCTGGAGATGAACGGGGAAAGCTACCGGCTGAAAGAGAGCAAACGAAAGCGGTCAGCGAAGCCTGCCAGCCGATAACGATTCCACCCTAACCCTCCCCACACGTCGCCACGATCGGGCTGGGGTGGCTTCCGCTCCGGCCTAACCGCGCCGCCTGAACGGAGGCGCAGGCCTCCGCTCCAGCCACCCCAGCCCGATCCAGCAAATCAACCCCTTCCCTCACTGGGAGTGATCTATTTTTCCTCCGCCCCTCTGGCCTAGTTTTTCTCCGCCCTTGACAGTCGGCGATGGCCGAAGAAACGAATTGCTCTCCATGCTCGTCTTCGTAGACCAACCGGACACTGGCGTTAAAGAGGCGCCGCATTTGGTTGCGGAGCCGGGTGTGCACCCCTCCGGCGCTGCTGTAGACCCCCAGAGTCCTCATGAACTCGGAAAGCGATTTTCCCAGAACGAGCTCGCGGCTTTGGTGCGCACCACTTCGGTACAGAGCCACGCTAGGATCAGGCGCGGCAGGTTGCCGAAGGGGAGTTTGTGATCCGCCGTAGCGTTCATGTAGAGCGTGTACGGGCCGTTCTGCCGCTTGTACTGGTGGCCGTTGCCGGGGTTGGTTCGGGGCAGGGAGCACAACACCATCATCCGCGCCATGAAGCCTCTCTCGGCGTCCGCTTCGCTGGCCCCGACAAGCGCGTTCACCTGATCGGCAACGGTGAAGCCTCGCCGCGCCTGAGGCGAGGCGTCGCGGATCGCCTTCACCGGGCCATCCAGATCGGCCAAGGCTTCACCGATGGGAACCAAGCCGTCTCGTTTTCGCGCCATGGCTTATTCTCCCACAGGACCCAGACCCCGATAGACATTTTTAAGGTGAAGCTGACCCTTCCCGTGCGACCGACCTCCAGCTAAGAAAATTCAATCCTACGCAATTTCTATAATGCATACTTGCAACAAAGCAGAATTGAATCTGTGCATGTATTCAATCCTGCAAATAAGAGGCCGCCATTGTCAGCCAGAAAGGGGATTGGACAGCGATCGATCCCAAACCTTGCAAACAGCTGATATGAGGCCTATTGATTCAGTGTTTAATCTGGTCTATATTAGACTACTACGAATCGATTGGAGGGTATATGACCAAGCCCCATCGCGTCTGGACCGTCGCCGAGGCCAAGGCGCGCCTGTCTGAGATCCTGCGTCTTGCCGAAGAAGAGGGGCCGCAGCATATCGGCGCACGCAACCCGTTCGTCGTTGTGCCCGCCCCCGTATGGCATGCAAAAACGCGAACACGGAAACCTCTCGGCCAGTGGCTAGTTGATAACATTCCGCGTGGGATAGAGCTTGAAATCCCGAGCCGTCGTGAGACAGGACGTGAGATTCCATTCGTCGACGGGCAAGGCGCGTGACCGGATTTCTACTAGACACCAATGTGGTCTCGGAGCTAACAAAAGAGTCGCCGGCCCCGGAGGTCACCGCATTCCTATCGAAACAGGACGATCTGTGGCTGTCGCCGGTCGTGCTGCATGAGCTGGAATTCGGCTTGCAACTCCTCCCACAGGGACGTCGTCGAGACGGCTTGTGGCAAGCCCTGTTGAAATTCATAGAGGAGTACGAAGACCAGGTCCTGCCGGTGAAACGTAAAGAGGCGGAGTGGGCCGCCCGGCTTCGAGCGCAAGCTCACCTGTCCGGGCGCGTGCTGCATCTGGGTGATGCGTTGATCGCTGGGACAGCCAAAGCCCACCACCTCTCGATCGCAACGCGGAATATAGGGGACTTCGACGGACTGGACGTCGACGTCATCAACCCCTGGGAAACACCGTAACCACCATCACTGAAAATGATATCGAGCAAGCCGCCCTGAACTGGAAGGGTTTTAGAGACTATAAATTTTAACCCTCCTGAAAGATCGGGCCAAGGGTGGAGTCCAAGCAGACCCGAAGGGAACGCCCTGTATGGGAAGATATATCCTGCATAATTTATAAACATCATACTTGCAATCTGGTACACTTGAATCTGTGCATGTATTCAATCCTGCAAAACAGGAAGCAATCTCGTGAAGACCATCGCCATTGTCAGCCAGAAAGGGGGATCGGGAAAAACGACAATTGCTGTCCATTGCGAATTGATATGTTGAGCGATTCTGCCCCAGTGAGGCGAGTGCACACTGGCGGAGTACCCTCGGTAGCAGCGAAACAATCAGATCAGACAACCGCTCCGCGTTGACAAACTCAAACAGCGAATGGTTTCGTAGGAAGTGCCCGCCTGCCGATGTCCGCCGGTTACCACAGGGAGCACCAGTCTTTGGAGAATCAGGCAGCCATTGGGGTGTGATAGAGGCCTCTGCAGTGGCGTTGCCATCCATAGGAATGGAGCCTGGCGACTGGTCGTGGTATAGGCGTGACTGGATCAGGCGTTCTCCCTTCCAGTGCAGTGTGCGAGCGATACGCATTGAAATAGGTCCTGAAATCGAGCAGCTTGTTCTCCAGATCCGCCGTCGTCGAGAACAACGCGCGATCTAAATACTCGCGTCGAATCGTGCCGATCAGCCGTTCCACAAAGGGATGGGACAGGGGAACATAGGGAACGATCTTGATTTCGGTCACTTCCAGGATCCGCAGATTGGCTTGCCACTGCCCAAACCGATACAGGGGATCATGGTCGGAGCTGAGGTAGTTGGGCATACAGGGTAGCCATCGAATGGCGCGGTTGAACATGCGGCAAAGTGCGACGCCATTGACAGTTCCGGCGTGGACGCCGAACCCAATGATCCGGCGGGTGTATTGATCCATGACGATCAAGACCCAGTGGGTCTGCAACGCGGCCGATTCGCACCGGAACAAATCTAGACTCCAGAGGCTGTCTTTCAGGTGGCCAATGAGGGTCAGCCAGGATGGACCACCGGAGTCCTTTTTCGGCCGATAGTGGCTGGCGAGAATCCTTCGAACAACGTCTTTGTCGATGGGGATGTCGAAAGCCAAGGCAATCTGTTGAGCAATTCGCGGACAGCCCCAGGCGGGATTGCGTTGCTTCATCTGGACGACGGCTTCAATGAGTTCTTTGTTGGGCCCCTTTGGTCCGGGCTTACCTCTGTACTTGGAGGAGAAGAGCAGGCGATATTTTCGATTCCCCAGAGCCCGGTGGAGGCCCAAGAGAGTCGAAGGTTTCAGCACGATTGCTGAGCGGATCAGGCGGGCGGGGCGGATGAGGAGAGCACACAGGCCGGCGACTAGGCGATCTGAAGTGCGTAGATTGGGTGACCGCTGCCGCGAACGATTGAGGATCAGGAGTTGTTGCTTGGCGAGAACGGACGGAGGCGATCACAGAGCGAATGCCACCCGGACCCAAGAACCGGGTAAGAGTAGCCATGACATGGACTAAAAGGATAACCAGATTGCGCATCTCAGCATCTTAGCAAGAACCGCTAAACCCAGGGATTAGGCCGCAAACTAGCAATTCGCCAGGGACAGGCCTGCAACCAAGATCATCCACTCTGATTTGGACACGATGTTTGTGAAGAACTGGGTGGATCGAGCACCGCATGTACGCGCCGGAGAGAAACTAGGCCAGGAACGCCGCGAGAGCGGCGGACCCTGGCGGAGCAAAAACAGACCGCCGGAAATCTGTCTCAGGAAACGGTCCCAGGAGGAGCGTTTCGTGGGATACCGGAGGGATGTACACAGTGGAGCTATATGCACGCGTTCGGCGAGAGGTTGATGTTGAGGGGAAGAGCGAACGGCAGGTAGCCCGGGAGTATGGGCTGGCGCGGGAAACCGTTCGGAAGATGTTGCGGTATTCGGCGCCGCCGGGCTACCGGCGGCAGCAGCCAGCCAAGCGGCCGAAGCTGGATCCGTGGGTGGGAGTGATTGAGGCGATCTTGGAGGAAGATCGGAGACGGCCCCGGAAACAGCGCCACACAGCAAAAAGAATCCATCAACGATTGCGAGAGGAGCAGGGCTTTGGTGGTGGGTACACCATCGTGAAGGATTACGTGCGTCTGCGGAGGCTGAGCCAAAGGGAGATGTTCGTACCGCTGGTGCACCCTGCGGGAGACGCCCAGGCAGACTTCGGGGAAGCGTTGGTGGTGATCGGCGGAGAGGAGCAGAAGGCACACTATCTGGTGATCGATCTGCCGCAGTCGGACGACTGTTTCGTGATGGCATTCCCGGCCGAAACGACGGAAGCGTTTCTGGAGGGGCACAATCAGGCGTTTGCATACTTCGGCGGAGTGCCGCGGACCATTCTGTACGACAACACGAAGCTGGCGGTGGTGCGGATCCTGGGAGACGGGACGCGGAAGAAGACGCAGGCGTTTTCTGAGTTGCAGAGCCACTACCTGTTCCAGGAGCGGTTTGGGAGGCCCAGCAAGGGAAACGACAAGGGGAAGGTGGAGGGACTGGTCAGATATGCACGACGGAACTTCCTGGTGCCGGTGCCGCGGTGCGCGAGCTGGGAAGAGCTGAACACACACTTGCGGGAACAGTGCCGGAAGAGGCGCCAGCAGCGGTTGCGAGGGCACGAGCAGACCATCGGAGAGCGGTTCGAGAAGGACCGGACAGCGCTGTTGCCGCTGCCAGCGACGCCGTACGAAGCCTGCGACAAACGAACAGGGCGAGTGAGTTCTCTCTCTCTGGTGCGGTATCGCGGCAACGATTATTCGGCACCGGTGTGCTGGGGGCACCGCGAGGTTCTGGTCAAAGGCTACGTCCACGAGGTGGTGATCTCGTGCGGCGCGGAAGTGATTGCGCGGCACTCCAGAAGCTATGAGCGGGAGGACATGATTTTCGACCCGCTGCACTATCTGGCGCTGCTGGAGCAGAAGACGAATGCGCTCGATCAGGCGGCGCCGCTGGTGGGCTGGGAGTTGCCGGAAGAGTTCACCGAACTGCGCCGACTGCTGGAAGCACGGCTGTCGAAACGAGGTAAACGGGAGTACGTGCAGGTGCTGCGGCTGCTGGAGACCTTCTCGATGGCGGAGGTCACCAAAGCGGTGGAAGATGCACTGCGGCTGAGAGCGATCTCCTTCGATGCGGTGAAACATCTTTTACTGTGCCGGATCGAGCAACGGCCGCCGCGGCTGGATCTGCAGAACTATCCGTACCTGCCGATGGCACAGGTGGCCACCACGGCGGCCGCCGACTACCTGGCGCTACTGACTCCCGTGCAGGAAGGAGTCCTCTGATGGAGACTCCTCAAGTTTTGTGGGGCATCACCTGAAGGCGCTAAGACTGCCGACCTTCCTGCGCGAGTACGACAAGGTGGCGCAGCAGTGCGCCGCCGAAGGGGTGGACTATCCCCGCTACTTGCTGCGGTTGTCGGAGCAAGAACTGCTGGACCGGGAGCGGCGGGCGACGGAGCGGCGCATTCAGCAGGCGCGGTTCCGGGTCGTGAAGAGCCTGGACAGTTTCGACTTTCTGGCGATTCCGTCGCTGAACAAAGCGCTGGTTCTGGAGCTGGCCCGCAGTGAGTTCATCGACCGCAAGGAGAACGTGCTGGCCTTGGGAAACTCGGGCACAGGCAAGACGCACATCGCCCTGGCGCTGGGACTGGCGGCCTGTCAGAAGGGCTACCGGGTGCGGTTCACCACCGCGGCGGCGCTGGTGCATGAACTGATGGAGGCCAAGGACGAGAAACGGCTGCTGCGCTTACAGAAACTGCTGGCCAGTTACGAACTGCTGATCATCGATGAACTGGGGTTTGTCCCGCTGTCGAAAACGGGGGCCGAGATGCTGTTCGAGATCTTCAGTCTCCGTTACGAGCGCGGCGCCACCCTAGTCACCAGCAACCTGCCCTTCCACGAATGGACCGAGGTGCTGGGCTCGGAGCGCCTCACCGGTGCCCTGTTGGACCGGCTCACCCATCACGTCCACATCCTGGAGATGAACGGGGAAAGCTACCGGCTGAAAGAGAGCAAACGAAAGCGGTCAGCGAAGCCTGCCAGCCGATAACGATTCCACCCTAACCCTCCCCACACGTCGCCACGATCGGGCTGGGGTGGCTTCCGCTCCGGCCTAACCGCGCCGCCTGAACGGAGGCGCAGGCCTCCGCTCCAGCCACCCCAGCCCGATCCAGCAAATCAACCCCTTCCCTCACCGGGAGTGGTCTATTTTTCCTCCGCCCCTCTGGCCTAGTTTTTCTCCGCCCTTGACAACCGCAGGTTCAACTACAGAAGGTGAAGATACAGAACCCTAATCTACAAGTGCCGCCGCGACAGCACTAAGGCAGGATCCTGCTGATGAGACGGGCCGGAAGGGCACCTTCCGGCCCTAATCGCTTTCTGAGTTCAAGAATGAAAGGGCGATTTGGGCTAGATACGGCGAATCTCCTTAGCGTACGATTTTTCCGTTTCGTGAGGTGACCCCTTTTAGGGGCAAAGGTCAACTCTCTCTGGTTGTCAAAAGTCGTGGAAGCGCATTGTTGAGCGAGAGACAGCCGCCCTGCCCACTCGTTGAATCGCCAGTGCAAAAGCCGCTGTTCGCAGGTCGATGTTCTTCTCCTGTGCGAGACTCCGGACCTCCCGGTAGGCGCGTCGCATGACCTTCTCGAGCTCCTTGACCACTCGGTCGTATTCCCAGCTGAACCGCTGGATGTTCTGAGCCCATTCGAAGTAGCTGACAGTAACGCCACCGGCGTTGGCGAGGATGTCCGGAACTACCGTGACGCCGCGCTCCAAAAGGATCTCGTGGGCCTGGGGGGTAGTGGGACCATTGGCTCCTTCGATCACGATCCTGGCCTGAACGTCCCTGGCGTTGTCCGCTGTGATCACGTTCTCGAGAGCCGCGGGGATCAAAATCTCCGCCGGCCAAGTGATGATCTCAGTGCCGTCGAAAGCATCGCCAAACGGAAAGCCGTGAATGGTTTCATGCTCTTTGACCCAATCCACCAGAGCCGGCACGTCGAGCCCATCGACATTGTGGACGGCTCCGGCATGGTCAGCCACTGCCACGATTCTTCCCCCTTTTTCGGCAATGAGCCGGGCCGCGTTACTGCCCACGTTTCCAAATCCCTGTAGCGCAACGGTTCGACCTGCAAGTGGCAGGTCGTGATCGCCGAGCGCCTCCTCCAGGACGTACAAGACGCCACGTCCGGTAGCTTCCTCCCTGCCCGCTGATCCGAACAAATGAACCGGCTTCCCCGTGACCACCCCGGGTGAGAAACCCTCGTACTTCGAATACTCATCCATGATCCACGCCATCACTTCAGCATTCGTGTTGACGTCAGGCGCGGGCACATCCAGGTTCGGGCCAATCACTTCTTTGATCTGACCCACGAAGGCACGAGTAACGCGATCAAGTTCGGACTTCGAGAGCTGCGCCACGTCGCAGTCGATCCCCCCCTTAGCACCCCCGAACGGCACATCGGCGATGGCGGTCTTCCAGGTCATCAGATTGGCCAGAGCCGCCGCATGGTTCTCGTCTAGTGTGGGGTGATACCGCAAGCCCCCCTTATAGGGCCCGCGAGTGTTGCTGTGCTGCACTCGAAATCCGAGGAAGTGGAGTAGTTGGCCGCTGTCGCTTTCGATTACGATCTCTACTTTGACCACCCGGCGTGGAGTAATCAGGATCTTGCGCACCCTTTCGGAGAGACTGAGCAAATCGGCTGCCTTGTTGAAGTAGTAGTTACTCTCTTCCAGCATGGATCTCCGCCTGCAGCTTCAGCTCAATCTGACCACCTCTTTATGCATACATTTCCCCAGTTTTCAACAGGGAATTCATCCTGACCTGCTCTCACGAATGGTACCACCCTCTACGTTAGACCTGGGACCATTTGAAGTCCACTCCATGGGATAGAACTTTGGGCCTGGGGCCTGGGTAATCTGGCCTCCGGCACCGGCGGCCGATAGGCCAAGGCGCTGTGAGGCCGTCGCTGGTTGTCTCCCTGCGCCATTTCTCGGCCAACACTTTCGCCTCCCAAAACGTGTCGAAGACTTCTACGTTCAGCAGTTCATTCCGCAGTTTTCCGCTGAAGCTCTCCACACATCCATTCTCCCAGGGGCTGCCCGGCTCGATGTATAAGGTCCTCACTCCGACAGACTTCAGCCAGTCTCGAACCGCCTGAGCCGTAAACTCCAACCCGTTATCGGACCGAATATATTCAGGCACTCCCCGATCCAGTCGGCGAACGAGTGCGGAATGCGGAAGGGATCTTTGTCGGTTCGTTCCTCGGAGCCTTCGCAGTACGGCATGATGGCAAAGCCGTTTCTTCATTTCTCAAGTTCCGTCTTTCGAATGCTCCATTCCGACGGGCGCTCGCCGTTAGGGGAGATGTATAAGAGAAGAAACCGTTCCGGGTATTTCCCATTGAGCCATGCGAGGTAGTCCTGAACCTGATTCTCCTGGTCGCCAGCGTACGGCTTGTTCTCAATGGCCAGACTGACCTGCCTGATTTTTTAGTCCAGGAACAGTGAGAGGGTTTTTATATCACAGCCATGGGCTGTGAAGATGGATTTGCTCCCCAGTGGCTACAGGCCGCCGGGGCAGGCGGCCTGTAGCCGAG
Organism: Candidatus Acidiferrales bacterium; assembly: GCA_965197305.1. GTDB lineage: Bacteria > Acidobacteriota > Terriglobia > Acidiferrales > UBA7541 > Palsa-189. The sequence continues at coordinate 89,102 of CBDAMS010000011.1, forward strand.
CGCCGAGTGCGGCCTCTTAGTGTTGTATTCCACGCGCCACATTTCCATCACCACCTGCGCCTCCTTCAGCGAGTAGAAAATCTCTCCATTCAGGCATTCATCCCGCAGCTTCCCGTTGAAACTCTCACAGTACCCGTTCTCCCAGGGACTGCCCGGTTCGATGTACAGCGTTCCTGTCCCCACACTCGCCAGCCACTTCCGCAATTCCTTCGATACGAATTCCGGGCCATTATCGGAACGAATATGCTCCGGAATTCCCCGCCACAGCATCACGTCGGTCAGCGCCTCAATCACCTCATAACTCCCCAACCGTCGTGCCACCCGGATCGCCAGGCACTCCCGCGTGTATTCATCCATCAGCGTCAGCATCCGCAACGTTCTCCCGTCGTGCGTCTTCCCGCTTACGAAGTCATAGCTCCACACATGATTGGCTCGCTCCGGCCTCAGTCGAAGGCACGACCCGTCGTTCAGCCACAGCCGCCCTCGGGGCCGCTGTTTCTGTGGTACTTTCAACCCCTCGCGTCGCCAGATGCGCTGCACCCGATCCTTACCCACCTGCCAGCCAGCACCTTGCAGCAGCGCTGTAATCCGCCGGTAGCCATAGCGCCCATATTCACTGGCCAGCGCAACCATCGCTTCGGTCAGCGCATCTTCGTCGATCCTCTGGATCGCGGCGTAGCGTTGTGTCCTTCGCCACTGCCCCAGCAGCCGACAGGCATGCCGCTCACTTACTTCGTACTTCTCTCGCGCATGCTCCACCGCACAACGTCGCCGCTCAGGGCTCAGAAGTTTCCCGAGGCCACATCCTTCAGAATTTGCTTCTCCAGAGACAGTTCCGCCACCAAACGCTTCAGCTTCGCGTTCTCCCGCTCCAGCTCCTTCATTCGTTTCGCTTGATCCAGCTTCAGGCCGCCGAACTCTTTCCTTCAGCGGTAGTACGTTTGCTGAGTGATCTAAACTTCCTTGCAGGCTTGCGGGGTGGGCTTTCCGTTCGCAATTCCTACTTCAATCTGACGCAGCAACGTCGCGATCTGCTCTGCTTTGTATCTCTTCATCGGCATGTCCAGCTCTCCTTGAGAGTGATTCTCTCTCACTCCCGCTGGACTAATTCAAGCCGATCAGGTCATCCGAAAGGCATTTTCTCAACGGCGGCTCTGATGTTTAAAATCAATTAGTTATTTCTTGTTTTCGGTAGCTGATTCCCCTTGCAGGCTTGGTGCGCAGTCTCCCCGTTTCCCATCTATACTTCTACCTGCCGTAGCACCGCTACAATCTTGTCCATTGCGAATTGATATGTTGAGCGATTCTGCCCCAGTGAGGCGAGTGCACACTGGCGGAGTACCCTCGGTAGCAGCGAAACAATCAGATCAGACAACCGCTCCGCGTTGACAAGCTCAAACAGCGAATGGTTTCGTAGGAAGTGCCCGCCTGCCGATGTCCGCCGGTTACCACGGGGAGCACCAGTCTTTGGAGAATCAGGCAGCCATTGGGGTGTGATAGAGGCCTCTGCAGTGGCGTTGCCATCCATAGGAATGGAGCCTGGCGACTGGTCGTGGTATAGGCGTGACTGGATCAGGAGTTCTCCCTTCCAGTGCAGTGTGCGAGCGATACGCATTGAAATATGTCCTGAAATCGAGCAGCTTGTTCTCCAGATCCGCCGTCGTCCAGAACAACGCGCGATCTAAATACTCGCGTCGAATCGTGCCGATCAGCCGTTCCACAAAGGGATGGGACAGGGGAACATAGGGAACGATCTTGATTTCGGTCACCTCCAGGATCCGCAGATTGGCTTGCCACTGCCCAAACCGATACAGTGGATCATGGTCGGAGCTGAGGTAGTTGGGCATACAGGGTAGCCATCGAATGGCGCGGTTGAACATGCGGCAAAGTGCGACGCCATTGACAGTTCCGGCGTGGACGCCGAACCCAATGATCCGGCGGGTGTATTGATCCATGACGACCAAGACCCAGTGGGTCCGCAACGTGGCCGATTCGCACCGGAACAAATCTAGACTCCAGAGGCTGTCTTTCAGGTGGCCAATGAGGGTCAGCCAGGATGGACCACCGGAGTCCTTAGCCGGCCGATAGTGGCTGGCGAGAATCCTTCGAACAACGTCTTTGTCGATGGGGATGTCGAAAGCCAAGGCAATCTGTTGAGCAATTCGCGGACAGCTCCAGGCGGGATTGCGTTGCTTCATCTGGACGACGGCTTCAATGAGTTCTTTGTTGGGCCCCTTTGGTCCGGGCTTACCCCTGTACTTGGAGGAGAAGAGCAGGCGATATTTTCGATTCCTCATAACCTGGTGGAAGTTCAAGAGAGTCGAAGGTTTCAGCACGATTGCTGAGCGGATCAGGCGGGCGGGGCGGATGAGGAGAGCACACAGGCCGGCGACTAGGCGATCTGAAGTGCGTAGATTGGGTGACCGCTGCCGCGAACGATTGAGGACCAGGAGTTGTTGCTTGGCGAGAACGGACTCGGCGATCACAGAGCGAATGCCACCCGGACCCAAGAACCGGGTAAGAGTAGCCATGACATGGACTAAAAGGATAACCAGATTGCGCATCTCAGCGTCTTAGCAAGAACCGCTAAACCCAGGGATTAGGCCGCAAACTAGCAATTCGCCAGGGACAGGCCGTCGGGCACGTCCTCGCGGCCGTGAGCGGAGAGGTTCTGCTGGCGAAGATGCGTCGTCCACCCGAGTTGAGCAAGGACAGGCCAGATCAGATCGTCTTCGGTCTGGCTTTCATTGGGCGTCTGCGTCATTGGGAAGCGGCTGAAAATGTTACGGGCGGAGGCTTCGAAGGCGTCGAGCGCGTCGGCGTCAAGTTCCCGCCAGTCGTCCAGACGAGCGACCGCATCGCGAAGGAAATCGTTGGCGAAGAGACTTCCCTGGAATGGGGTAGCGATGCTCATCCGTTGCCGATCCTCTGGTCGCTCCGAAAGCACCGCTTCTCCTGGTGTTCTGTCTCAGGCATGATGCGGCTCGTAGCGCTCAACCTTGATCTGGTCCTGCGTATGGCGCGCCTGGGCGAGGTCGTAGGCAGCGTTCTTGTCTAGGGGGCGTGGGAGGATATAAGGCGCAGACTAATTATCCAAGTCTCATTTGGAACTAAAAAATGACTGCACGCTCAAACCTCAAAATCTTGGAGGCCGCGTTGACCTGACCGACCCTTTTTGTACCAAGTGGAAAGAGTAGAGAATCCACTTGAGGAGGAAGTCAGGTCAAGAAGTTGGGCCATTTTTGGCGGGGGCAAGTCAGTTGGGTTTTGACCGGACTCAAGGTCCTGGCAAGGGGTAGGGAAAGTGGGTCCCCTGGCTCGACCAAGCGCGTTCTCACGACGAGCGGAGCTGTTGCAGTTCGAAAACCATTACTGTAACAACGTGCTGCGCAGCCCGTAGGGCATGGCCGTGACAGCAACTACCGTCAAGAAACCGTCAGAAAACTCGCCCCTCAAGCGGGCTAAGCGTAGGCGTTGCGAGCGAAAGCAGATGCCCAAAAACCGTGTAAAAGTAACGAAAGGAAGGAGTTATTAGAAACCCATGGAAGACACCAGCTTGACTCCCAGGCAGATGGGGGCCGGCGAGGCCCAGGTCGCCTCCCTGGTTGTGCACGAGGGCAAGATTGATCGCCGGACCCTGGCTCGTCTGCATGCTGCGGCCTTGAGCGGAGAGGCGAATGCTCTTGCGAGAGCAGACGCAGCGGAGTCGGCGGTCAGCCAGTTTGAACTCCAACGTGGCAATCTCGATCAGGCCCTTGCACACTCCAGACGGGCGGTCGCGCTGGCCCCGGCAGAGACGGCGCTACTGCTCGACATCGCCGACTTGCACCTGCGGCGCAGCGAAAACGCTGCAGCACTCGATTATTTAGAGCGCGCCCGCCCTGTGGCGCCCGATTCGGCCGATGTTGCGAAGCTTGCCGGCTGGGCTCAGTATGCCCTGAACCGACTGCTGCAAGCGGTTGCGGAATGGAAACGCGCTCAGGAGCTCCGACCGGATTCCGAGGTGGCGCGGGCCCTCGAGAAAGCGGAGCGTGACCTCGAAATTGAGAGCGCCTACCACGAAGGGCAAAGCGCCCATTTTCTCTTACGCTATTTTGGCGGCGCGGCGCCGGAACTGGCGCGATCCATTCTCCGATCGCTCGAGGACGACTTCCAGACCATTGCCTTCACGCTGCGCTACACGCCATCCGAACCGATCGGTGTTGTTCTGTACACCGATGAGGTGTTTCGGGACATCACGCGGGCTCCAAAATGGGTGAGCGCGCTCAATGACGGTCGCATTCGGATTCCCGTGCAGGGACTCAGCACGGTAACGCCTGAACTGGCCCGCATCCTCAAACACGAGCTGACGCACAGCTTCATCTCGCAAAAGACCCGAGGACGTTGCCCGGTGTGGCTGCAGGAAGGAGCGGCGCAGTGGATCGAGGGCAGCCGTGCCGATCAGGCGGCAGCGCTCCTCGTCTCCTTGTACGATGGCCACCAAGAGCCGTCACTCACCCCCTTAGAGGGGTCGTGGATGACTGAGGCGAACGAGTTTGCCGGAACTGCCTACGCCTGGTCTCTCGCGGTGGTCGAAGCCATCATCGCCAACGGAGGCCCGGGTGACCTCGACCGGGTGTTGGACCGGATCGTGACAGAACCCTCGGCGGAAGCCGCCGTCCGGGAAGTCCTTGGCATGACTTACGACGATCTGAACCGTGCCACCGCCGAATATCTTCGCCGCACGTATCTGCGCTGAAGCGGCAACTTCCATCTGCAGTGCATATCACAGTGTTGCCAGCAAGCCGGCGAGCAGAGCTGCCCGCTCCGGGAGCGCCTCCACGGAGACGTTTTCCCCTGGGTTGTGTGCGCCTTCGCCTACGGCACCCAGCCCGTCCAGCGTCGGCACCCCGAGCGCCGCACTGAAGTTACCGTCGGAGCCACCCCCAGAGGCTGTCTCGTCGAGCGAAAACCCCATGGCTTTTGCAATCTGCCCCGCATGAGCAAACAATGCGGCGCTGGCCCGGCGCTCCAGCGGAGGCCGTGAAAAACCGCCTCGCAACTGGAGTCCGGCGCCGGGCAGGATAGGCCGCAAGGCGCGCAACTTGCACTCAACGGCACGCATGTCCGCAGCCCGTGCTGCACGCAGATCCAGCACCAGGCGCGCCTCCGCGGGAATCACGTTGGACCGTGTTCCCCCTGCGGCGACCGTAGGGCTCACCGTAACGTCGCGGCCCAGCTCATGGATGCGCGCGATGCGCGCAATTTGCAGAGCCATTTCATGGACAGCGTTCACGCCGTCCTCAGGGTTCATACCGGCATGAGCGGCGCGGCCGGTGATGATGAGTTCGGCGCGGCCGACTCCCTTGCGCCGCGTCTTGAGGCGCCCATCGAGCCCGCTTGCCGGCTCGAGCACCAGCACCGCTGCGCTGCGGCTCGCTTCGCGCTCGATCACAGCGCGTGATGTGCCGCTGCCGATCTCCTCGTCGGAAGTCCACAGAAAGACGATGGGCCGCCGCGGCGGCAAGCCCGCACGGACCAGGGCATCGGCCGCGAGCAACGCGATCACCAATCCGCCCTTCATGTCCAACACCCCTGGACCGAATGCTCGGCCACGCCCCAGACGAAACGGCATCTCTCGCAGCGTGCCCAACGCGTACACGGTATCGAGATGTCCCAGCACCAGGATCGGACGCCGACGCTTCCCTCTGCCTGGCCACCCTCTACCGGGCCACCCCCTGCCGGGCCAGGTGATGCGGAGGTGGTCGCCACACTCTCGCTGGCGCAAGCGGTTGACACGCGCGCCGTGGAGCTTCCATTGGCTGGCTACCATCTTGCCGAAGCGGTCCACAGCGGCCTTTGCGTCGCTGGGGGACTCGCTGCGCACGAACCGCCCTAGCAGCCGAACCATCTCCCCTTGGCGGTCACGCAGTGCGGTCAATAGATGCGGAAGCTTCTCGCGGGTGAACATCGAGTGCGCGTATGCTAACAAGTGCTTTCCCTAGAGGCAATCACGTTCCCCCGGACACGTTGTTCGCATATAATGAATGATCTGATCCACCGATTTTCGGGCCTGCGCCGGACCAGGCTGGAATGAAGGAGACTCGATGATCCTGGATACCACCGAGATCCAGAAGATCTTGCCCCACCGGTATCCGTTTCTGCTGGTGGACGCAATCCTGGAGATCGACCCTCGAAAGCGCATTGTGGGCATCAAGAATGTCAGCGCTAACGAGAATTTTTTCCAAGGGCACTTTCCGGGCAGGCCCATCATGCCGGGGGTTTTGATCATCGAGGCCATGGCACAAACCGGCGGTGTTCTGCTGCTGCTTGAAATTCCGGACCGCGAGAACAAGCTGCTCTATTTCATCGCCATGGACGAAGCGCGGTTCCGCCGTCCGGTGGTTCCAGGCGACCAGTTGCGGATGGAGGTTTCGCTGATCTACTGGCGTGGCAACTTCTGCAAATTACGTGGCTCCGCTACGGTCAACGGGGAGCTTGTCGCCGAGGCTACCGTGGCGTGCAAGATGGTGGATCGCGAACCGGCCGAACCCTCTTCGCCGCAGCAACCGGCTGTGACGGCCGGATCCAAACATGAGTGAAACCAAAGTGGAAGGCGGACAGGAGGTTCAAGCGAGCGGCATTGACCCTCGCGCGATTCTTCCCGAACGTGCGCGACTGGCGCCAGACGTGCGCATTGGCGCTTATGCCGTGGTGGGTGAGGACGTCGAACTCGGGGAGGGCACCATCCTGCATCCACACGCAGTGGTGGGGGGGTCGGCCCGTCTGGGACGCGGCAATGTACTGCATCCCTTCTGCGTTATCGGCGGCGACCCGCAGGATCTGAAATACCGGGATGAAGCCACGACCATCGAGGTGGGTGACGCCAACGTCTTCCGCGAAGGCGTCACGGTAAGCCGTGGGACCGTGCAGGGTGGCGGCGTGACGCGGATCGGGAATCGAAACATGTTCATGACCAATGCTCACGTTGCGCACGACTGCGTCGTCGGCAACCAAACAATTTTTGCCAATTGCGCGACCTTGGCGGGGCATGTAAGTGTTGCGGATCACTCCACGGTGGGCGCTTTTTCCGCCGTGCATCAGTTCTGCCGGGTCGGCCGCTACGCGTACGTCGGGGGTTACACGGTCGTAACGCAGGACGTGCCGCCGTTTTCGCGCGTGGTCACCGAACGCGAGACACACTGCTACGGCGTCAACACCATTGGTCTTGAGCGTCACGGTTTCCACCGTGACCGCATCTACACAATTGAAAAGGCCTATCGCCTCCTGTTGCGTTCGAAGCTCAACACCACCCAGGCCATCGCGCAAATGCGGGCGGCGCTCAACGGTTCGGCGGATGTCATGGAGCTCATTGCTTTCATCGAATCAGCGGCGCACGGGCTGGTCAAGTAGGAGTCTCCCTTTGGGAGGGCACTGATGGATCCCGCTTCCGCCACTTCGCTCGTGCGCTGGGGTTTGATCGCCGGGAATGGGCGATTTCCTTTCCTGGTTCTGGAAGCCGCCCGCAGCCAGGGGATCGACATGGCCGTCATCGCGCTACGCGAGGAGGCTTCGCCAGAGCTTGAGGCGCTCGCGCGGCGGCTGCATTGGGTCAGCCTCGGCGAGTTGAGCCGCGCCCTCGAGTTGCTGCACCGGGAGGGAGTGACCCACGCCGTCATGGCCGGGCAGGTGAAACACAACAAAATTTTCAGCTCCATCCGCCCCGACTGGAAACTGGCAAAGCTGTTTTTCTCACTTCCGAAGAGAAACACCGATGCGCTGATCGGGGCCATGGCGCGCGTATTGGAAAGCGAAGGCATCCAATTGGTGGATTCGACCCTTTTCCTCCAACCTCTCGTGCCCCAGGCCGGAGTGCTGACCAAACGGATCCCGGATAAACGTGAGACCGCTGACATTGGATATGGTCGTGAAATCGCCCAGAAGATCGCGGGCCTTGACCTGGGCCAGACAGTAGTGGTTCGCGATCGGGCCTGCGTGGCAGTGGAAGCCATGGAAGGCACCGACGAGACCATCGCCCGCGCGGCCCGGATTGCTGGGGGACGGCCGCTGGTGGTGGTGAAAGTAGCCAAGCCGCAGCAAGATATGCGCTTTGACGTACCCGTAACCGGTCTGCAGACCATCGAAGTAATGAAGCATGCCAAGGCCACAGCTTTGGCCCTTGACGCTGGCCGGACGTTGATCTTTGACCTTCCGAGAGTTGTCCAGGCCGCTGATGCAGCCGGGATCGCTATCGAGGCCTTTGCGCCCGCTCTGCCGCCAGAGCCGTCCGCCGATACCGTGGGAGGTTTGGCACAGCGGTGAACCAAACGCGGATCCGTGTCGCTGTGATCGGTGCGGGCGACTTTGGCCGCAACCACGCGCGAGTGTATCGCCAGCTGGAAGGCGCGGAGTTGATGGGCATTGTGGACACCGACCCGGAACGTGCGCGTCGCCTGGCCCAGGAGTTTTCCACACAGGCATGGGTCGGGCTGGATTCGCTCGTGGGCAGGGTGGACGCCGTGAGCGTGGCCGTGCCCACCGTAGAACATGCGGACGTCGGCTGCCGGTTGCTCGAGCAGGGCATGGATGTACTGATCGAGAAACCCATGGCAGCTTCGCTCCAGGAAGCCGACCGGCTCATCGCTGCCGCTGCACGCCATGGCCGCGTGCTGCAGATCGGACATCTCGAGCGCTTCAATCCGGCCGTGGTGGCGGTGATGCCCGTGCTGAACCGACCGCTCTATTTTGAAGTGCAGCGGCTCGGCGTTTTCTCGCCGCGAAGCCTCGACGTGGACGTGGTGTACGACGTGATGATCCATGACCTGGATATTCTTCTGGCCATCGTTGATGCGCCGGTCACGGAAGTACGCGCTCTGGGTCTCCCCGTGGTGACCGATAAGATCGATATTGCGCATGCACGGCTGGAGTTTGCTTCCGGGGCGGTCGCCAACTTAACTGCCAGCCGCGTCTCGGTAGATCGTGTGCGCAAGCTGCGGTTCTTCCAGCATCACGAATACGTCTCCGTGGATTACGCGAGCCAGGAGGTGCTGCGCATCCGGGTCCGCCAGCCGGGACCGCAGCCGAAATTTGACTTCGAGCAACTTCCCGTTCGCCGTGAAGAGCCTTTGGAGGGAGAGTTACGGGCTTTTCTGGACACCGTGCGCCACCGAAAAACCCCGGTGGTGGACGGAACGGCTGGGAGGGGGGCCTTGCAGCTGGCCGACCAGGTTATGGAGGGCATCCTGGAACACAGCCAGCAGGTTCAGATGGGCGCCCTTGCGCCCCCACAGGCCACCGGATGATTCCTCGGCTGCTGGTTCCGCGTGACGTACGCCCGGCGGAAACACCCCCTACGCCGCCCCTGCGCTTGACCACCCTGCTGGACAACCGCGTGATTGTGGCTCCCAACCTGCCCCGCGTCCCGCTCCAAACACGCAGCGCGATTCCCGCTCATCTGCCGCTCGATGCACTCGCCTCCCGCGTGGTGGTCCCGCGCGACATGCCCATGACACCGCTCGACCCCGCCAGCCTTCGCCCAGGCTTAGCCCCGCCGACCCCGACCCTATTGGACCAGCGCATAGCCGTGCCTGTAGCGTTGCCGGTTGTTGATCTGGCGCCCAAGTCTCCCGTGGCAATCCAGGATCTACCGGAGGTCCTTGACCCCGACGTTTTCACTACCGGCGAGGTCAATCTGATGGTCGCGCAGGTGGAGCAGCCCGCAAGGAATTGGAACTGGATTGCTCGCGTCGGTTCGCCCATCGCTCACCTGGCGTTTCTCGCACTCCTGTTGCTCCAGCCGAAACTCTTTCCGTATCAGCCGCCGACGCAGGAAGAAATTGAAATTGCGCGCCGACAGTTGAGCTTTATCTACATGCCTCCCGAGGTGCGCGACCTGCCACCCGAGCCGCCGGCGCCACAAATACGCATTAACCCGCGCGTGCTTCGGCGAATCACTCCTCCGGAGGAGTTGCAACCGATGCCCCAGCCAAGATTTCCTGACCGCGCCGTGCGGGATACACCCTCGGAAGGACCACCGGAGTTGCCCCCTGCGCCCACACCGGAATCTTCAGGAGAAGCGCCCGATTTTCTCCGAGGATCGGTCCAGGCGAGAGCAAACCCGGAGCCGGAACCTTCCGGTGGAAGGCTGGTATTGCCGCGGATAAGCTCGCCAGGGCGCACACTCGAAGAGTCGGCGCAGCAAGCGATCCGAGGTGGCGGGGCTACGGAACAATTTGGGGGGCCTATCCCCGGTGGTGGCAATACCGATGGCAGAGCCAGCGGCTATGCCGGAGCGGGTATCCACATGCTCACGCCGACCGAGGGTGTGGACTTCACCAGTTATCTGGCGAGGGCATTGGCCAGCGTGAAGCGCAACTGGTATGCGGTCATGCCCGAATCGGCCCGATTAGGCGACCAGGGCCGCGTAGTTCTGCAGTTTCGCATCCTGCGCGATGGCGCGGTGCCTAGGGTTGAACCGTACTTGATGGCCGGCTCCGGCAGGGAACCTCTCGACCGCGCCGCCATTGCCTCCATTCGCAGCTCCTCACCGTTTGGGCCCTTACCGCCGGCCTTTAGGGGTGCGCACATCGAGTTGCGGTTCATCTTCTTGTACAATTTGCCCCTAAACTCCCAGTGAAATCCCGCCACGCCCAGGTTTTAGGTGCCCTGTTGCTCGCCCTAGCTGCCTTGCTGTATCTGCTGATCCGATATTGGGAATTCCTCTGAAGGTCGAAGCGCATGGCCCACCCCTCCCAATCGAAGACACCGCTTGAACCCTCCGAGAAATGGCCCTCGGAACCGCTGATAGCGATCTTGGGGCCGACGGCTTCCGGAAAATCAGCGCTTGCCGTATGCCTCGCCCAACAATTCACAGGCGAGGTGATCGCTTGCGATTCGGCCCAGGTGTATCGCGGCTTTGACATCGGCACAGCCAAGCCAACAGCCGAAGAACGCTGTGGCATTCCCCACCACATGATGGATCTGCTCGAACCCGAGGAGATATTCACCGCCGGTGAATATCGGCGGCGGGTGATCGATCTGCTCGCGGACTTGCGCCAGCGCGGACGGCTGCCCATTTTCACGGTGGGAACGGGCCTGTACCTGCGCGCGTTGCTCGAGGGACTGGCCGGCGCGCCCGCACGCTCGGAAGCGCTACGTGTGCGCCTCGCTGCGACTGCCGCGCGTCGCGGCAGCATGCACCTGCACCGAATCCTCAACCGGCTCGACGCCACTGCGGCCGAGCGGATCTCTCCCAACGACCGCCAAAAGCTTGTGCGCGCCCTGGAGATATGCTTGCTCGCGGGCAGGCCACTGACCGAGGTGCTCGAAGCCGGCCGCGATCGTCTTCAGGGATATGCCCCGATCAAGATCGGGCTCTATCCCCCGCGGGCGGCGCTGTATGCACGGATTGAGCAGCGCGTCAAAACCATGCTGGAACGCGGGTGGTCTGAGGAAGTGGCTGCATGGGCGAAACGCGGTGTGCCGCAAACCGCGAAGCCCTTCGAGTTTATCGGCTATAGGGAACTGCGCGCGCACCTGGAACAGGGAAATCCGTTGGGCAGCGTCAGCGCAGCGATTACCCAGGCCACACGCCGTTATGCCAAACGACAGCTCACCTGGTTTCGTAAGGAACCAAGCGTGAAGTGGTTTCCCGGGTTCGGCGACGATCCGGAAATCGTTTCGGCCGTTGCCGCCGAGCTCCGGCCATCTCTATCCATCCGCTTTGCCAAATAGACCAGTCCGGCGTCTGGCATCGATCGTGGAGAATCCAAGGATACATGACAGAAAAAGAACCATGACAGAAGTTGTATACTGATTGCGGAGGTTCAAGCCTACGCAGTCTTATCTTGTCTACACCTGTCGCCCGACCAAGATCATTCCCACTTGCGACTGTGCATCTCGTGAGGTTCCTTGCCCATGAAGGGACTACGCGCGACGAAAAGCCGGGAACGCGTTTTGCTGGTCGGCTTGGGCTTGAAACGCCCGCGGCGCATTCCGGGCCACCATGCCAACGGCACGGCGCGAGAATCGCTTGCCGAGCTGGCCGAATTGGCGCGCAGCGCCGGCGCGGAGGTGGCGGGATCAATCCTTCAGATGCGCCACGCTGTGGACCTCGCCACGGTTGTGGGCAGCGGAAAACTCGATGAAATTCGCGCGGAGGCGCAGGCAAACCAGGCTGATCTGGTTGTCTTCGACGGCGACCTCACCCCTGTCCAGCAGCGCAATTTCGAGCGCGGAGTCGACTGCCGCGTCATTGACCGGACCCAGCTGATCCTGGACATTTTTGCGCGGCATGCGCGCAGCCGCGAGGGCCAGCTCCAGGTCGAATTGGCCCAGCTGAATTACCTGTTGCCGAGGCTCGCCGGCAGCGGGGCAGAGCTTTCAAGATTAGGCGGCGGCATTGGCACCCGCGGCCCTGGCGAGCAGAAACTCGAAATAGACCGGCGGCGCATCCGCGTCCGCATCCGACGCATCGGCGAGACGATCGAAACCCTGCGACGCCAGCGCGCGCTGCGCCGACAGGCCCGACAGGCGGTGCCTTTGGGCACGGCGGCCCTGGTGGGCTATACCAATGCTGGAAAATCGACTCTGTTCAATGCCCTCACCCGCGCAGACGTGCTGGTCTCGCCAAAGATGTTTGCCACGCTCGACCCGACGGTGCGTGCCGTGCAGCTGCCATCGAATCGACGCGTCCTGTTGTCCGATACCGTGGGCTTTATTCGTGATCTGCCGACTGGGCTGCTGGCGGCGTTTCGTGCCACCCTCGAGGAAGTGCAGGAGGCGGCATTAATCATTCAGGTTACAGATATCTCCAGCCCCCATCATGCAGAGCAGGATGCGGAAGTGGTGAAAATCTTGAGCGATCTCGGCGTGGATGGCCGGCCGCGGTTGCACGTCTATAACAAGATCGATCTCCTGAATCCCGCCGCGCGCGCCGCACTGGGACCAGGGAATGGTTCCGTCTATGTGTCGGCGCTGGCGGGCACGAGACTCGACGAACTCCTGCGCCACATAGATCAGGCCATGCCTGTGGATCCGGTCATGCGTCTCCGTTTTTCGGTGCCTCTCGCCGATGGCCGCACACTTGCCATGGTGCATGCTCTCGGCCACGTGCTGCACGGCGAAGTACGCGGTTCGGAAATGGATCTTGAGGCCGACTTGCCCGAATCGGTTGCGCGCCGCTTACAGATCCGAGGTGACGAGCTCAAGACCTGATAGGGCCGGCCTCAAAAAACCCCGTTTTTCCTGTGGTTTTATGAAAAACACAGCGTCACTCCTGTGGATTTCTATGTGGAAATCGATGGTTACTATGGACTTAATACACCAGATTGTAATCAGGCTCACCGATACCGCAATCGGACATGTACGTGTAACATACAGAAACCATTAGTCTTATAATTCGCACAGTATCTAAACGAGTTACCCCGCCACGGGACAGTACCTCAATGCCTCTCGAGACAATTTGCACAGGGATACAGCAAACTGCGGATATTTCGATTTCCAACCTAATCAGCGAATTTGAACGAAATTGGCGGCAAAATGCCCTGTTTTTTTCAATTAAAAAGCCCGCGTGGGGTGCTCCAGGATGAGCGCTCGACTGTCGTTGACTGCCACCGGATGGGAGCTTATAGTGAAGCCATCTCTTAGCCTGGTTTAGACGTGTCCCTCACGAGCCGCGAGATGCTGGCATGAACTTGCCGAACAGCCTGACAGTCCTCCGTATCTTCTTCATACCGCTGCTGGTGGTGGTCTTACTTACACGCGAGCCCAATTTGACGCTCTGGGGAGTGCCCTTCAATTTTGCTGTATGGGGTGTCCTGATATTGCTCGCGGCAGCGGCGACGGATTGGGCCGATGGTTACTATGCACGGCGGCGCGAGCAGGTGACAACACTCGGCATTCTTCTGGATCCGATTGCCGACAAGTTATTGATCTCGGCGGCATTTATCTCGCTAGTCGAAATGCATCTCGTTCCCGGCTGGATGGTGGTGATCATCATTGGGAGGGAAGTCACGGTTTTGGGCCTGCGCAACATCGCTCTAGCCGAAGGGTTCACCATTCCTGCCTCCGCGCTGGGTAAGATGAAGATGGTGTTACAGATTTTGGCGGTCTGTGCTGTCATTTTGGGCGAAAAACACGTCACCCTACGCCCCTTGGGTACGATCTTGGTTTGGCTTGTGGTATTGAGCGCCGTAGGTTCCGCCGTTCAGTACTTTTTGAAGTTTTGGAATCACGTCGACGATCGCGTCAAACAACGTCGCCGTCTGCGCCTGCTCGAGCGTCGACGAAAAGCGCAGGATGTCCCAACTCTCTAGCGACGACCGCCGCATACTTCTTGCGCGTGCGCGCCAAGCGATCCTCGAGGCCGTCGTACACCAACGGATCCCCGATTTTGACAAACCGATGGGACGCTTAGCCGAGCCCAGGGGCGCCTTCGTAAGCATCTACCTGCGCCGCCGGCTGCACGGATGTATCGGTCGCATCGACAAGAGCACCGCTCTCGCGGAAACAGTCGTGCGATGTGCCATCAGCGCGGCGTTGTACGACCCGCGCTCTACGCCGCTGGATAAGCACCGGGCCGGTGAGGTGGAAATTGAGGTTTCGGTCCTTTCCGAGCTGCGTTCCATTTCTGCGGACGGCATCGAGGTCGGCAGCCACGGTTTGCTTGTGAAGCGCGGCGAAAAGCGCGGCCTACTTCTTCCTCAAGTGGCAACCCGGCGCAAATGGTCGGCGGATCGATTCCTCGAAGAGACTTGTCTGAAGGCCGGACTCGACTCGAAAGCCTGGGGCGATCCCCAGACCCAGGTGCTAGGGTTTACGGTTGAAGTGTTCTCCGAAGCCGATTTCCGGGACGGCTATTCGAGCTCGACATAGTCGCCCACGTAAATCTCCCGGTGACTCGAGGTGATCAGGACCGTGGCGGCATTGGGCCCCACACGTACGACAATCCCTTCGCCCAGCACATCCCGCGGCAGATCGGACCAGCTATACGCCACCGGTGTAGCGCCATATCCGTACATCTTGTACGTTGTACGCCGTTCCGCGTGTCTGATACACGGTTTCATTCTGTCCACCCTGGTAACGGAAGATGCGGAAATAGTCTCCGACCTGTACTCCTTGCGCGCTCCCGAGGTTGACATACACGGTGACGCCTGCGCCTGCGACTTGTCCAAACAGGCTCGTCGTGACCACCATCGCTTTGGCTTTTCCGCTCTCCGCGACGAACGGATCAAACTTCGCTGCGGGTTTGTAGCTTGGCGCCGGACGCTCCACGAAGGATTGCACCAGATCGCCTCGTTGCATGATATCGCAGGATAAAACGATCTCCGCAGTCGAGATGTTAGGCCGCACGGCAACGACGCGTAAGCTTCCAATATCCGCGTACAGCTGGCCCATGGCGCCCATGAGCATATTCTGCCACTTGAACCACTGGACTTTCAGTCGCTCGTTCACCGCACGAGACACCAGAAACTGATCGCCGACTTGGACTCCCTGGTAGGCGCCCCGATTCAGGAACACGAAGCTACCCTGTTGGTATGCGACACGGATATCGGACTCCGGCCCGGAAATTACGTAAAAATCGCTCGGAAGAGGGTCCGTTGTTACCACGCCGCTGCAGTACATGTCGCGTTCGCTGGGAGCGGTGGGCACGATCTGCGCTTCTGCGGATGCGCACATAAGTCCAATCGTAATCGTTAGATAGGCTATCCTTCGAAACATATGGGCGCTCCTTATTAGCCTTCCAGGGCCGATGCCATGACGGTCAATTCTCTCCAGCAAACCTAACAAGGGCAATAATATACTTGACAGACCGTCAAGGCTCGGTTAGGATCAGTGTTGGCCTGATCTACTGAAGTCCTGGTATCATCACTCGCTATGCCTGTAATGGGTGGACCGTATCTCGTTGCAGCCTTCTTCTGTGAAAAGGCTCTCCATGAAAAGGACGGCGTGTTGAGTTTCATTCGGATGGTAGACAGGTGGAATGTCACTGGACCGACCGAAACAATGCCGCCGACTCTCATCCAAGCATATCTCATAGTTCTGATGAAGGCCGGGATTCATAGAGGTTCTGCGCAAATCACAATCACCCCGACTAAGCCTTCAGGGGAACTGATGCCTACTATCGCGTTCCCTGTGTTTTTCGAGGGGGACGAGGATCGCGGTACTGGCGTCGTAGCGCCACTGGGATTCCCAGTTCAAGAGGATGGACTGTACTGGTTCGACGTAGCCGTCGATGGTCAGGCCGTCACAAAGATGCCGCTCAGAATTGTATACCACCGAGTTGGCCAGATACATGGTCAGGCCAATCCTTGAGCCAATTCGTTGTCGGTGAATTGATCGCAATCCCAGAACTTGAGACGACGATATGCCGAGGGCCGCCCCAGCTTAGAAACACGTCCGCGCTGGCGATAGGGGCCGCTACCTTCTCTAGTTGCGCAAGTTGCGCAAGTGGGTTCCAGTTCTCTGGTTGCGGATCAGAGGTGCTCCACCACCGGGGGCCACTTTGAATCCACGCGGCCCGCAAGTCTGCGATTGGAGCGTTGACATCGTGAACGCCAAATTCTGTCCCGCATGATGGACAGATATTGTAGTCCCGAGGTGGTCCCTCCATCTCGTAACCGCACACTAGGCAGAGATTTTCAAGGTTTCTTACCATCGCCTGCACTCCCTTTTGAAGTACTGAAAATTGTTCGCATGGGGGTGGCACCGCCCCGCCAGTCTCACGGCTGCCAGGACAGAGACAGCCACCGATGAGCATGGAACCGGCTTGAAGTATGTCCGTATGATTTTGCTGCTGTCAAGAACTCCATAAGCTTCGGTGCTTGGATCATACCGTATTATATCACCCTTCTTCCTTCTACATTCATGGACGCTCACCGGCCTTGTCCCCGCAAGAAATGCGTCTGCCAACCTCTCGTATTCATCTGTGTTCGATACGCCAAAGTCCGCGGCGTGTTCATTGAAGTGCCTGGCCAGCTGCTCGTTACTCAGGAACCCTCTTGTTTTCAACGCCATCAGGCGCGACATAATATCACACGGCGCAAAGTAGTGGAGTATCATATTGGGACCATGAAGCCAAAACCGGACACGCCAGAGATGGCCGCATTCGCTCGGACGATGAAGGGACTTCTAGCGGTTTCCCACGATGAATTGAAGGTGAAGATGGATGCCTACGAAGCGAAGAAGAAGCGCCGCAAGACTAAGTGGGCTTCTTCCCGCGTCTCAAACGACCGTCACTAGTGGGCCGTCGTTTGTCCCACCTTGCCGGTGACTTCGGCATAAGTCAGGCGCTTGCCCGCGATGCGATAGACCGCAAGCTCGAAGCGGTCACTGTCAGTCATATCCTTGCGATTGTTGTACCGGAATGCTTGCTCATCCAGATACCGGAACAGGTGGAAAGGTTCCAGGCTCACATAGGTTCCGTTAATCCCGCGCTTCAGCAGGCTCCAGAAGTTTTCGAGTCCGTTGGTATGGATGCGACCGTCCACGTAAGCAACGGCGTGGTCAATCACCTGATGTGCAAAGTCGCTCTCCAGGCCGGAGTACCCAAGCATCTCATCAGTGTAAAGGGCCGAGTCTCCCTGGACGTGCTTCTTGATGATCGGCTGAACGGTTTCCTTCTTCCGATTCGGGATAACGGCAGTCCGCACATGGCCACCACGTTCAAGAATACCGAACGCAATAGCCTTGCCTTTCCCACCAGTTCCGGTGATCCGTCGCTTGCGCTTCTCGACGTGCATGTTCCGAGCCTTGCCGCCGATGAAGCTTTCGTCTGCTTCGACTCCGGTTCCATCGCCGCCCACCTTAGCAAAAGAACCAGTTTGCATCGCCAGACGGATACGATGCAGCATGAACCATGCGGACTTCTGGGTCACGCCTAGCGCCCGGTGAAGCTCGTAGGAGCTAATGCCATTCTTGCAGTTGACGATTAGCCACACGGCGGGGAGCCACTTCTCAAGCCTGATAGGACTGTCCTCGAAAATGGTGCCGGTCTTCAGCGAAAACTTCGGCTTGGCATGGCCGGTATAGCATTTCCACACGCGGGCCTTTTCGAGATAGGTAACCTTCTCAGAACCGCAGTACGGGCACTGGACCTTGCCGTCTGGCCAACGGAGAGCCACCATGAACTTGTGGCAGTTCTCCAAGGTTCCGAACCGTTGAATGGCTTCTTGTAGAGTCTTTGGGGTGCTATCCATGCCTCAAAGTTACCACTATCCCATGGTCTGTCAAGTATATTATTGCCCTAACAAGGCCCATAAGAACGGTCAAGCCGCACCGCGGTGGCACTTTACACTCTTGATACCGCGTGGTAGAAGCCGTAGCTTTAGCCGGAGGCTGCCAACGTTCCCATGTTCGGGCCGCACCGCATCTGCGCCGTAGTTGCTGCACCAACCGCCGCCCAAGCCGAGAGACAGTTCCTAGAGGCCACCACCCGGCATGGATCGCGCGTACTCGAACTGCGATTGGACTACCTGCGCAATTCTTCCGAACGCGCCTTGCTACTGAGACGGCTCTCCCGGCAGCGAAGCCGGGTCACGCTCATTGCCACCTGCCGCACCCGTCAGGGCGGCGGGAGGTTCGGCGGCGGCAGGGCGGCTGCAATCGCAATCCTTTCGGACGCGGTCCGTGCGGGCTACCGCTGGTGCGATGTTGAGCTGGAGACTGCGGAGCAATGGCAGCCCCAGGAGTTGCGCAGAGCGCTGGCGCCTGCCCGCCTGCTCGTATCCGCGCACCTTTTTCAGCAGGTGCCTCGTGACCTTCGCGGTCTTGTCCGCCGTCTGGAACGGCGCGGCGCGGACGTCATAAAGATCGCAGCCGCCTGCCGGTCGTTCGAAGACGCGCGGCGTCTTCTGTTGCTCACCCGCCGCCGCCGCAATGTCATCGTTGTGCCAATGGGCCAAGAGGCGCTTGCCGCGCGCCTCTTGGCGCTACGAGAGGGCAGCGCGTTGGCATACGCGGCAGTGGCCCAGGCCACCGCGCCGGGCCAGATTTCACTCGATGAGATGAAGCAGGTATACCGGCTCGATCGGCGCTTCGGGTCCAGTCTCCACAGGCCCTCCGGGTCCAGGCCCCACGGACCCTCTCGGCGCACCAAGGTCTACGGCGTGATCGGCAATCCAATCGCACACTCGCTTTCGCCTGTCATGCACAACGCTGCGTTTGCGGCCCGGCGCCTCAACGCCGTCTTCCTTCCCTTTCGGGTGCGCGATCTGCGCGATTTTCTCGCGTCCGTGAAGCTGCTCGGCATCGCCGGTTTCGCCGTGACCCTGCCGCACAAGCAGGCCATTCTAGGGCGCCTCGACGGCTGCGAACCGCTCGCCGAACAGATCGGCGCGGTCAATACAGTGGTTGTTCGTGGCCGCGGGCGTCTCTATGGATACAATACCGACTACGTCGGCGTATTGCGGGCTCTCCAAGGGCGCATGCCCTTGGCGGCCAGCCGCGTGCTTCTGCTGGGCGCGGGAGGAGCGGCTCGTGCGGCGGCGTTTGCGCTGGCCCATGCCGGGGCGACCGTATCCGTCTGCGCGCGGCGTCCCGCCCAAGCCCGGGCGCTGGCGCGTGCCATTGGGGGCGCGCAAATCGAGCGCGGAAAGCTCCAGGATGAGTTCTTCGACGCCGTTGTGAACTGCACGCCGGTGGGAATGCACCCCGGTGGCGGCTCGCCGTTGGAGAGGCAAGAACTCAATTGCCGCGTGGTCATGGACTGGATCTACCGGCCGCGCAAGACCGAGCTGTTGCGCCGCGCGGAGCGCCGTGGCATCGAAATCGTTTCCGGTGTGGAGATGTTCGTGGCCCAAGGCACGGCGCAGTGGGAGATCTGGACCGGCAAGCGCGCGCCGGAAGCGGTCATGCGCCGGGCCGTGCGCGCGGTGTTGGAGCGCGAGGCTCCCGGTAAGGGGCGCTCGCGCGGTAAAATTGAGCGCGAGGAAAGGAAACCACCGCCTCGATGATCGAGCCCGATTTTGCGACATTTTGCCGGCTGGCCCGGCGCGGAAATCTGGTGCCGGTATATGGCACGCTTACGGCTGACTTGCTGACCCCGGTTGGTGCCTACCTCCGGCTGGCCCGGCGCGCCCGCTATGCCTGCCTGCTGGAAAGCGTCGAAGGCGGGGAAAAAATCGCGCGCTATACATTCATTGGTGCCGATCCCGTTGAGGTGTTCCGCTATGTCAACGGCGCCTGCGTTCTGGAGGGGGAGGGCCGCGTTTCCTGGAACCAATCGAATCCTCTCGATTTCCTGCGCAACCGGCTGGCGCGCTATCGTCCGGTGCGGCTGCCCGATTTGCCTCCGCTGGTGGCGGGTGCGGTAGGCTACTTCGGTTACGACACGGTGCGGCTGTTCGAGCGTATTCCGGACAACACGCGCAATGACCTCCGCATGGATGACGCGGTGATGATGTTCTATCTCGGCTTGGTGGTCTTCGACCACCTTCGCCACCGCGTTTGGATTGTCCGCAACGTCTTCACCGGCGACGAAGGCAGTTTGCGCGCCAAATACCGCGCCGCCGTGCGCCACATCCGCGAAACACACCGCCGCTTGACTGCCCCGCTCGACACCAACCAGCAGGCCCCGGCGCGACGGACGCCCTTGCGGGTCACCTCGAACATGACCCGGCCGCAGTTCCTGGGCGCAGTGCGCAAAGCGAAACAGCACATCCGCGCCGGAGACGCCTTCCAGGTGGTCATCAGCCAGCGCTTTTCCGCGCCGATCAGCGCCGACCCGTTTGAGATCTATCGCGCCCTGCGGGTGCTCAATCCCTCGCCGTACATGTATTTTCTCAAGCTCGGCGAAACGGCCGTGGTGGGCAGTTCGCCGGAGATGCTGATCAAGGTACAGGGGCGTGACGCGTTTTACCGGCCCATTGCCGGGACCCGGCCGCGTGGCCGCGACCCCCAAGAGGACGATGCGCTGGCAGCGGAACTGGCCGCGGATTCGAAAGAGCGCGCCGAACACATCATGCTGGTGGACCTGGGACGCAACGACCTGGGGCGCGTTTCTGAATACGGTTCGGTGTCTGTCGAACGGCTCCAGTTCATCGAGCGCTATTCCCACGTGATGCACCTGGTTTCGACGCTGCGCGGCCAGCTCCGTCCCGAAGTGGATTGTCTCCAGGCGCTCGCCGCGTGCTTCCCGGCCGGTACGGTTTCGGGCGCCCCCAAGGTCCGTGCCATGGAGATCATTGACGAGTTGGAGCCCACCCGCCGCGGGATTTACGCCGGCGCAATCTTGTACCTGGATTTCTCCGGCAATCTGGACTCCTGCATCGCCATCCGCACCATGGTGGTGAAGAAAGGGATTGCGTACGTGCAGGCTGGCGCGGGATTGGTCGCAGATTCCGTTCCCCAACGGGAGTATCAGGAGACGGTCAATAAGGCTCGCGCCCTGATCGCCGCCCTCGAGGTCGCCCACCTCGGCGGGCACCACCCCGTTTCTGCCTCTCGTGCCCGCAAGCCCCGCAAGCATTGAGCGCGAGGTCCCCGGCCTCGCTCGGCGAGAGCGGCAAAGAACGTAGGAGCCCGCGCGGTAAGAAAGACGGAAATAGCTCCGGCACTCTTCGAATGTATGGAATGGCCTGTCGCTCGGTTATTTTTCGATGTCATTCCCAGACGATCACGGCTGGCCGCATCATGGCCACCGCCAAGGGTCGCCCGCCTACTCGCGATTGCCTTTCCGCTCTTTCCACAGTGGACTCGGTCAGATGTGCCATGCCTCGTCCGATTCGGGTGCGCGTGTTTCCGGATTTTCGCGATCCACCGCCCACCGCAAAGGATTGTCCGCGATGTATTGCCGGATGTGGTTCCATGATTCCTCGTTGCGGATAATGTGCTCGTAATAGTTGCGTTGCCACAAGCGGCCGCGGAACGGCGGCCAACCCCACTGTTTCACCCCCTCGCTATATCGTTTCGTCGTCAGGCTTTTGAACCGGTGAACAACATCTGGCAACGACAATGTAGGGGCAACCCCCCGTGGTTGCCCTGCATTTCGTGGTTGCCCTGCATTTCGTGGTTGCCCTGCATTTCGTGGTTGCCCTGCATTTCGTGGTTGCCCTGCATTTCGTGGTTGCCCTGCATTTCGTGGTTGCCCTGCATTTCGTGGTTGCCCTGCATTTCGTGGTTGCCCTGCATTCTGGCGTCACCCCTTCCGGGGCGGCCACCGGGGGCCGCCCCGGCCAGAACGGCGATCCCGTGGATATGGTTCGTCAGCGCACCCACGGCCTTAGGGGGTCGTGGCTTCAGCCACGACATGAAGCTGCAAAATCAGCGCGGCTTTAGCCGCTGAAGGCCCAAGTCTAGGATTTCTCGCTTCCTCACAGCAGCTCACTCCTGCCCCGCGCACCATTCACTCCGAGGAGCGTAGCGACAAGGAATCCCTCTTGCTGTTTTTCGGCCTTTAGGTGCTGGGCATCGCCCTTACGCCTGGGCTCCTCCTTTCCCCTCTCAAATCTCCAATCTGTTATTCCTCGTGTCCCCGCCGCTTCCGAGCGACCTGCGACATTCAGTCAATTGCGCTGACCGCCCACCTCACTCCCACAAACCCCACTTCTTATGAATGGTCTGTCGCCCGCTTGTTCTCCCATGCCATTCTGTGCCCCGTCCTTCTAACTTGACGTTACAGGGTGGCTCTCACAGCGACCTGCGCGTGTTCCACCCAGCAAGTCTACGCCGGCGGCAGGAGTTCCGCTTTCATATTTTCATTCTGAGCGAAGCGAAGAATCCCTCCTCAGATGTTCGGGGCGCTGCTGCGCGGCGTTTCCCCCCACCAGTATCGCCAGGTGCTGCCACAGACGGCGGCGAGGCTACTTGGACACCGCCAGCGCATGAAGAAACGCGATCCGCTGCGCCTCTCCCCTTTCGGGCCATTCGAATGCGTGATCTCGATTCCCGGGGCGCTTGCCCGTCTCATTCGAATAGCATATAAGTAAACTATCTGTTAACCGAGTATATACATATATGTTAACATCTCGCATGTTCGCTGGCCGATCTCGCTCGGAGCGGTGGATCTCCATCCGCAGCACAACGACTCTTGGCTGTGTGCCTTTTACTCATCGTCAGCCTCTCACGCCCGATGCTGAATGCCCGGCACTCTCCCAAGAATGCAATGGCCTGTTTTCTTACACTTGCGCACTATTGCCCTCGCTCTTTTGCCCTTGTGAAAACGTCAACTCCCCTATTTTCAAACTACTGCGCGCTCTTTCGCGAAAAACACCGGGGGTAGGGGCCATGAGAAATGACGCAACTTGCAGATCTCATGCTAACCATTGCACAATGAACACTTACAGAAAAGCCAGGGGGAGGAGTCGAAGTCCCCGGCTCGCTCGGCGAGAGCGGCAAAGTACGTGACCGCTCGCGCGGTAAGGCAATTGAGCGCGGTGTCCCCGGCCTCGCTCGGCGCCGTTGGCTGCGAGCATCTGAAACTGTTAAGCTCGACCTCAAGCATGCCATGATCCTGCTGATTGATAACTACGACTCGTTCACCTACAACCTGGCACAGTATCTTGGACAGTTGGGCGAAACACTCGAAGTGCGCCGCAACGACCAGATCACCCTCGACGAAATTGCCGCCAGGAAACCCGCCCGCATCGTGATTTCGCCGGGCCCCGGCGTGCCCGAACAAGCCGGCATCTGCGTGGATGTGATTCGCCGCTTCGCAGGCAAAATCCCGCTTCTGGGTGTCTGCCTGGGCCACCAGGCCATTGGGTATGCTTTCGGCGGGCGTGTGGTGCGCGCGCCGGTCCTCATGCACGGCAAGACCAGCCGCATCCACCACGACGGCAAGACCATCTTTCGCAAGCTGCCTCAGGACTTTGTGGCCACGCGCTACCATTCGCTGATCGTCGAACGAAAGAAGCTGCCGCGCGAGCTGGAGATTTCCGCGGAAACCTGCGGCGGCGTCATCATGGGGCTGCGGCATCCCAAGCTGCGCGTCGAAGGCGTCCAGTTCCATCCCGAGTCCGTGCTCACCGAAGTCGGCCTCGAGACGCTTGGCAATTTCCTGACCCTCTGATTTTTCGGCCCGCCCTGAGATGCCAGGCAGCGGCCGCCGATCTCAGGCATGCAAAACGCGAGGAGAGCGAAACGAACCTTGATGGCCTCCCGAGTTTATCGCCGTTGGACTTTTTGGGCTTTCCGGCTCATTTTGCCGGCTGTTTTGCTGGCCGTTTTGCTGGCACTGATCGCAGGCGTCTGGTGGCAGCGCCAGGAGCCGCCACATTATCCTTCCGCGTACGTTTCCGTCCGCAGCGCCACGCTGTGGAGCACCCTCGCGCTGGTACGGCAGCAGGTCGCCACGCTGGACTACGGCCAGCGAGTCGATGTCCTGCGCCACTCGCAGGATCAGGTGGAGGTCCTCGTCGACGATGGCACGCGCGGCTGGATGGATGCCAGCCGGCTGATGGAACCCGCGGTGTGGCAGCAGGCGGCGGCACTGCCCCAAAGCGTGCAGACCATGCCCGTGCAGGCCCTCGGCCACACCCGAACGATCAGCAATGTTCGCCTGGGGCCCGGCCTCGATGCCCCGCGGATCTATCAGTTCAGACGCGATACGCCGGTAGCCGTATTCGAGCGGAGGGTAGTGCCCGCGGCGGGGGCGAACGAAAATGCCTCGGGCACGGAGGTTCCCTCGCCGGACGCCGAACAGCCCATGCCCGAACAGCACATGCCCGAACAGCGCATGGAAGATTGGCTGCTCGTGCTGCGCACCGAGGCGTCGACCGCCGCCCCTCCCAACACTGCCCTCCGCAGTTCATCCGCCGCGACCGAAAGCTCCGGAACAAGAGACGATTTTCCAATTGCCGGATGGGTATTTGCGCCCTTCATCGTGGTCGTTCCCCCGCCGCCGATCCCCCAGTATGCAAACTCCGCCGGGATGCGCGCGGTTGCCTGGGCGGTGCTCGACACCGTGCCCGACGCGGGAGGCGAAAAACCGCAATATCTGGTCGTCGGCGTTCGCAGTGGCACCGCACAAGCTTGCGATTTCTCCGTGCTGCGGGTGTACACCTGGGGAGCGGTGCGGCAGCGATATGAGACCGCCTATATCGAGAACGATCTGTGTGGCCGGCTGCCGATTCGTGTCAGCCACGCGCCTCCCGGCACTGAATTTCGGTTCGCCGTAATTGGCGAAAAGAGCGAGCGTTTGTATCGCATGAGACAAACCATCGTGCGGCGTATCCGCGAAGGTCCCGCTTCGCGCGAGTAGGCAGCCTTGGGAATATCGTGCAGTATGTACAACGTCAAATTCACACCGAGTGCATTGTTGACGCACCTCTCATGCTCGCGGCCTAGTTTCACTCCCATCTTTCGTTTCGCGCGCCCGCATCCTCGTTCAATCAAGCTCCGCCGGCTCTTTATCTTTGTCTTCGTCTTCGTGGTCTTCGTGGCGGCGCTCACTGCCGGTTGCTCGCGTGACGGTGCGCAGGCTGCTGCCGCCGCCCAGCTGCCGCCTATAGATATAGAATTGATCGGCCAATGGGGTGTTCACGGACAATCTCCCGGACAGCTTGACCAGCCCGTCGGCTTGGCCGTAGACCTCGCGGGAAGGGTCTATGTCGCCGACCGGGGCACCGGATTCGTGCAGAAGTTCACCCTCAGCGGCTCGCCTTTGCTGACCTTCGAGGATGACGCCATCCGTGATGCGGCAGGCATGGCCGTGGATTCCGGTGGCGCCATTTATGCTGCCGCTCCCCGTGCAGGCCGGATCCACGTCTTTTTTCCGGAAGGGCGGCCGCTCTCCGTGTTCCGCATGCCGCCCCAGAGGGGATTTGAGGGCCCCTTCATCTTCAGTGTGGACGCTGAGGGAGCGGTTTTCGTGCCCGATCCCGCCGGCGGCCGAATCCGGGTTCTCAGCCCGCGCGGGCGGCTCGAAAAGATGTGGAACGTATCTGCCGGCCTCCCCGGCGAACCGGTGCGTCCCGTGGCAGCGGTCGCCGGACCGGACGGGTTCGTCTACGTGAGCGACGCCCTCACCGGGCGTGTCCTGAAATTCACTCCCGGCGGCGAGCGCATCGCCGTCTGGGGCAATCCACTTGGGACTGCCCGGCTATCGGGTCTCGCCGTCTCGCAAGATCATGTATTCCTACTGCACGGCGCCGGCCCGCAGCTCGAGATCTGGACACTCGATGGCCGGCAGGAGTTTTCGGATGATTTGGGAGGCCGGGTCGGCAGGGCTTTTTCAGCCGTGTCCCTCGCCCTGGCTCCTGGTGGTGAGTTGCTGGTGCTCGATGCAGCAGAGCCCCGCGTACTGCGCTTTCGCCTTCCTCTCGGGACTCCCTGATCGTGTTGCCGGAAAACTAGGCCCGCGCGCGGAGATTTGCCCAGGCATGGACGTGAGGGAACTCTCGGAAATACCAGACCATGGTCGGGCTCTCGATTTGCCACACGTCCCATATGCCGTCATTTCCGAGATCCCGGTTCTTATAAAAGGAGACCGAGACGGCTTCCACTCCTCCACTCGCCCGAATGTAGTTGAGCGCTTCATCCCGGTCTCTCTCCCGGAAGGGTAACAAAAGGTCGGTGAGCACCTTTTCCACCAGTTCGCGTTGATCGCGCGTCATCTCGGAGACGGGCAGGCCGGGGATCGGCTGGCCCGGTTTCCGCAACTGGACGGTAGCCGCAGCATTTTCCCGGCGCGGATCTCCAAGAAGAGCCAGGTTCTGCTGTTTCGGGTCCAGGGCCCGGAACACCTCGTTGGCTCGTTGGGCTTGGTACCAATAGATATTTTTCGGGTGGTCCGGGCTTTCGCGAAAGCTCTGCGAGGCATGCCCATAGAATATGGGGCCTCCGAAGGCCGCTCCTTCCACCGAGTCGCCGTCGCAACGGACCGTGCAATGCCGGCCGGTCAGAACAAATTGGAAAGCTCCGCTCCCAGGCTCTCCGAACAAAGCCACGGAGTAGTTCTCGATTCCACCGCCATCCTCAGCCAGGTGGTAGAAAACTTTATCGACAAATTCAGGATTGTGCAGATTCCTGAAAATCTGGCGGATCATTTCTTGTTGGTCCGGTGAAAAAAACTTCCCGATGGTCGCCGGGGTGATGTGCCAATTATTGTGAACCTGGGAGCGCAGCGAGTGCTCGAAGGGAAACGCTACCGTTCCTTTTTGCTGTGGCGACAAACTCTTGTAAAGCGCGGCCACCAGATCCTCAGAGTTTCTTGACTGCGGCGTTCCAGGGACTGGCTTCATACCGCTGCTCGCTATCGCGCCCGCAATCGAGCCAAGATTCGGTACGGCGGCTGTTGCGGCCAAACCCGCGGTTGCCACGGCAACGGTCCTCAAGAACCGTCTTCGTTCCAGATCGTCACAATCCGGGCACTTCATCGCAGCAATCCTCCCGCCCCGAATTGTCTGCCTCGCCAATCCATTAGTCAAATAGTCAAACAAGATCAAACCACGAAACAGCTCAAGTAATTTACTTGGCGCTTGCCGGGTGCTAAACTCCCTGTCGCTTGACGTTTTCGGATGTAACGATCATGCGCCACCTCTATTCCTCTGTTGTTGCCCTGATCTTGCTTTTTTCCCCTCTGCCGCTCGCCGCACAAAGGGAGATTGCCCCATCGCCTTCCAGCTCTGGTCGAGTCACCGTTTTGGGAAGGTTGCGCGATGCGGAGACCAATCAGGGGATGGAAAATGTTCTAGTGCAAGTTCGCCACTTCAATGGTTCCACAGCCGCTACGGTTTTCACCGGTACGAACGGGGCTTTTCACTTTAGCAGTCTGCCCGCCGGCACCTACAACCTGGTGGTCGAAGCCGATGGTTACGAACGCATCAGCCAGGACATGTACCTCGCCGCCGCTGTCTCCCTGCAACTGGAACTTCGACGGCAGGGCCGAAGGGGTGCGGTCCCGAGTGGCGAGACTGTTTCCGTGCGCGAACTCCTCATTCCCCGCAAGGCACACGACGCCATGGAGAAGGGTCTGAACCTGCTTTACCAAGAATCCGACTATGAGAGCAGCCTGGCGCAATTCCAACGCGCCATCAAAGAGTACCCGGATTACTACGAGGCGTACGCCGAGATGGGTGCTGCGTACATGAAATTAGGCGATGCCGCCAACTCCGAAGAGATGCTGCGCAAGTCCATTGCGCTGATTGAGCTGAGCGACGAACGGTACGTGGAGCCTTACGTCATCCTGGCCTCGCTTTTCACCACCGAGGAGCGATTTGCAGAAGCCGCTCCGCTCGCTCGCAAGGCGGTTGAGCTCGATTCCGGAACTTGGCAGGGGTACCATGAATTGGCTCGGGCCCTGTACGGGCTGGATGATTTTACGGGCGCTCAGGAACACGCGACCACAGCCGCAGAGCTTAATCCTGACAACGCGCAGACCTTTCTCCTGCTGGCGAATATCCACGGCCGATTGCGTGATTATCCGAAGTTGCTCAACGACCTAAATACCTACCTTGATCTTGCTCCGAACGGACCGCAAGCCGATCAAGTCCGAGCGACGCGAGAACAGGTTCGGCAGGCGCTCGACAACGCGCCGACCGAAGCCCCGCCGACAGCGCCCGATCCGCAACGCTGAACCTGCGAAGCCGCCTGCATCTGTACATTTTAAGTGGACGTGACGTCGAACCCTACGAGCCCTGCGAAGCAAATAAACCCGGTTTTCGTCCCATAGGCGGGATGCGGTATGCGCGAGTAGCGCCGCACGGGCTAGTAGCGCTACACGGGGAAGATCCACGGGCAAGATCCAAGATTGAAGATCAATGTTCCTTGGCAACCGCTTCGAGTTTGGCCGGCTGAGGCATGGCCGGAACTTCCGCGAGATGCAGGCCAACCTTGAACATCGTCAGCGGCGCCACGCGACCCCAACGATTCAACTCCCATTGCGCCCGGATGAACTTCACCTCCGGCCGAAGCGCCAAGGCGAGCACGGCGCGCGTCTCGCCACGATAGAACTGCTGGGGCAACTTGAGAATGGGTTTGGCGCCCCAATTCTGCCCGTCGCTCGAGCCCCCAATGGAGACATCGATGGATTCCTGCTCCATCTGGTCGGTGACCAGCAGGGTAGCCAAAAAAGTGCGCGTCGTGCTCGCGCTGATGTCGATCGCTTCGCCCGCGCCGTTCTCCTCCACCTGGGTGTGCAGGGCAATCAGGTCGATTTCCATAGCCATGGGCGGTTTTTCTCCAAGCGTGCGCGGCGCATTCTAACACAGCGGCGCCACACACCGCGGCTATTGCGGCCGCAACCGTGCAAGGCGCGCAGCGGCGGCAGAAAGTGTCTCCTCGGTCTTGCAGAACGTGAACCGGATCTGGCGTCTGCCATCGGCGGGCAAACTATAAAAACTTGAACCGGGCACCACGGCGACGCCGACTTTTTCCACGAGGTAGCGTGCAAAGGCCACATCATCGGCGAATCCGAACGCCGAGATGTCCGTCATGATGTAGTACGCCCCGGCAGGTTTAAAACAATGAAAGCCGGCCTGGTCGAGAATGGCGAGCATGCGATCGCGCTTGGCACGGTAACCTTCCGCCATCCGTTCATAGTAATCCTCCGGCAACTCGAGAGCGATGGCGCCGGCCGCCTGCAGTGGCGCGGCGGCGCCCACGGTGAGGAAATCGTGCACTTTGCGGATGACGCCGGTGGGTCCAGGCGCGGCGATGGCCCAACCCACACGCCATCCCGTCACGGTGTAGGTTTTCGACAAGCCGTTGATGGTTATGGCGCGCTCGCGCATCCCGTCCAACGACGCTATGGAGATGTGCTGCGCGCCGTCGTAGAGGATGTGCTCGTAGATTTCATCGGTAATGGCAAAGGCATCCCAGCGCACGCAGAGATCGCGGATACATTCCAGTTCCTCACGCGTGAAGACCTTGCCGGTAGGATTGCCGGGGGTATTCAGGATGACGGCTTTGGTGCGTGGTCCGAAGGCCCGCGCCAGCTCGTCCCGGTCGAAGTTCCACGCCGGCGGATGCAAGCGCACGAAGCGCGGCGTGGCCCCCGCCAGAATGGCATCGGGGCCGTAGTTCTCGTAAAAAGGCTCAAAAATGACGACTTCGTCGCCCGGATTGATGACCGCCATCATGGCGGACATCATGGCCTCGGTCGAACCGCAGCAGACCGTGATCTCACGCTCGGGATCCACCGTGACTCCCTGCGTGCGTGCGAACTTCCGCGCGATGGCGTCCCGCAGGGGCTTTGCGCCCCAGGTGATGGCGTACTGATTATCATCAGCGGCTATGGCGGCGCGCGCCGCCTCTTTGACTTCGGCCGGGGCTGGGAAATCAGGAAAACCTTGCGCCAGGTTGACGGCGTCGTACCTCATCGCCAGGCGCGTCATCTCACGGATCACGGATTCGGTGAACCGATCGGCCTTGACGGAAAGCATCCTTCGCGCAGCCTGCGCGATTCCCTCGGCAGGCGGATTGGCTGGGGTAGAGCTGGTCATCAGGCTATGTCCATCGGGCTATGTCCGGGGGTGCGAGACTGGATTTCGGTGAGCGGAGCTCTTCATCCTGATCTTGCTGATCTTGCGCGGCTGGTACCAGCCCGGGAGGGCTCGGGAGGAAGGAAACTTCACGGCTTCGGCGGTTCCAGTGCTTGCGACGCGGCGAGTACTTCACGGGCGTATAGCTGGCGATAGAGCTCGGCATTTCGTAGGACCGTTTGTACGTACGTCCGGGTTTCGGTGAACGGAATGGACTCAACGAATTCGGGCGTCTCGTCGTATTTCTGTCCGTCGGTCCACAGCTTCACGCGGCTCTCCCCGGCATTATATGCAGCCAGCGCATACTCGGGGGCAGGGTAGGCCATGAGCAGACTGGACAGATAAGATGACCCAAGACGTACATTGTACTCCGGATCGAACAGCTTGGCGCGCGAGAATGACAGGCCCAGACGCCGGGCTACACGCCTGCCCGTCGGGGGCATGATCTGCATCAGGCCAACGGCGCCGGCGCGCGAAATCGCATCCGATGCGAACGCCGACTCCTGGCGGATCAAACCGGCGAGCAGCATGGGATCCAGGCGATTGCGGCCCGCCTCACGATCGAGAGAAGCCCGATAGGCCAGCGGGAAGACCGCTCGCCAGACTTCGTCCGGCACCTCGTCAAGTGGCCTGGCTTCGAGCTGCGGCACGAGCTGCCGCACGGCCACGATTCCGGCGGCGTAGCGGCCAGCGGCAACCGCCGATTCGGCAATGGCCAGCAACAACTGCGGCACCCGCGTCGCGGCATGAGCGGCACGCAGCTCCGCCTCCGCGGAGTTGTCAAAGGCAATGCTTCGAAGGACCTTGGCGCGCGCCCATCGCTCCCGTGCGGCTGCCGGCACCGGCCCGTCGAAGGGCTTAAGCTGCTGCGGCAAGGGGATCACCGACAGGAATTCCGCGGGATTCACGGGGTCCTGACCGATGTCACGCAATCGTTCCGCGGCTCGCTGCCCGAAGTAGGTGTGGGGAAACCGCTGCGTGGCCGCAAGATAAAAGCTGCGGGCGTGCGCCACGTTGCCTTTCCGCTCGTTCAGGCGGCCCAGCCAATACAGCGCGTCGACCACATAGGAGGACCTGGTGTATTGCCGGATGTACTCTTCTAGGCGGCTCTCTGCCTCGGCCCTTCGTCCGAGATATGCCGTCCAAGCGATGCGCCACTCTGCCGTGCTGGCCAGCGATCCCGAAGGGAACAACGTGAGAACGCGCTGGTAATACTTGGAAGCACGATCGCGGTCGAGTTCCACCCAGTAAAAATTTCCCGCGGCATACAAGGCCTGCTCGGTCCACGGACTGTGCGGATATTGCGCGGCAGCCTGTTCGATGGCCGCGAGCATCTCGGATTCCGCGTTCGCTGAACGGTGGGCCTGCGAAAGTACATAAGCGCGTTCGGCGGCCAGGGGTGGATCGGTGAGCTTGAGCGAAGCCAACGCCTGTCGCCCCCCTCCGGTTCGTGCCTCCGCATGCGCGATGCGCAGAAGTGCCCGCTCGCGCGAAGCTCCGGACAGCTTGGGCAGGAGCGCTTGATATGTTGTTCGCACGTCCTTCCAGCGCCGGGCCTCATAGAACGTCTCCGCTCGCGCGATCTCGGTGGTCAGGGGTGTGCCGGGAAATCGATCGCCAAGAGCGGCTTTCAGGGCAGGAATCTTGGCCGCTGCCGACTTCGCCTCGTCGCTCAATGGAAACCGGTAAACGAGCGCGAGATAGTCCGTCGTTGCGGCAAGTGGCTTTTCGCCACGGCCTGCGGCCACCCTTTCACGCGCCTGGCCACGCAGCCACAACAATGACGCCTTGCGGCCTGTGGCCGGATAGCTATCGAGCGCAGCCAAGCCTGCTTGCGGCCGATCGGCGGCAAGCGCGGCCTGTGCCAAGGCCTTCACGGCTGAATCACTGATTGCGCTGCCGGGATATTGCCGGAGGAATCGCAAGAGTTTGTCGAGCGCGGCCTCATGGGCGTCCATGGCGCGGTCGGTCTGCGCCTGCCAGTAGAGCGCGTACTGGCCGAGGACCGGATCGGTGGCTTTCTCCAGCCATGCGCGCGCTTCCGGAAAGCGCTTGCGTGTGTAATCGTAATGGCCGAGCGCCAACGCCGCGCGCGCCCCGGTTGAGGTCTTGGCATGTTGGGCGGCGAACTTCACAAGTCTCTGGTAAGCGGCATCTGCGGGCTTATCGTTAAGGGCGCGGGCAAGCTGCTCGAGCTGCCGCTCGGCGGCGGAATCAACAGCTTCCTCCGGGGTGCTTTCCGGATTCTGCTCGCTTGCCGCCCCCGTGGAGGATTGGGGAGATTTCGCTGCTGCCCCCAGGCCTACGGCTCCCAAGCCCAATAATAGGCATAGGTGCAGACCTGCAAGGGCCAAACCTTTTGGCCACGCTCCGAGTCTAAGCTTCCTGTAGATATTCCACCGCCAGAGGATGCTCTTTTGGCGCAGGCGCACGAGCCGGCCTAGCGATGCAGAACCGGAGAAGGGTAGAGATACTCGCCGAGCGTCTCAGGGTCGCCGTCCCCAAGAATTTCGACCATCCGGTCATAAAAACAATCCACCGGGTGCCCCAGAATTGCATGAAACCGCCGATCGTATTCCTTGCGTGCCTTTTCGATGTCCTCGCCCAAACGTACGCACAAATCCTTGCGCTCTCGCCCCAGTTTTACCTCTTCCGGCTGGATCAACTGGATGTCCTGCATCGCCACTTTGGCCACTCGATCCGCCCGCCGGTGCAGCTGCAGCTGTTCTGCACTCAGCGCGGCCATGTCAAATGGCGCTGCCGGTGGGGCTACATCGGCTGAAACAGGTGAAATTTCCTCCGAGGCTGAAATTTCGATCGCCACCTCTGGATCAGCCTGGTCGCTGCCGACGGGGCCACCTTCTTCCATCATGTCAGATGCCGGCAGCTCCAGCTTTGTCTCCTTTGGCTGCGACTCCATCATGGACTCCGAAATAGCCGGAGTACCAGGCTCCGACGCCATCATCGGCTCGGGGATTCCATGTGGCGGCTGCAGGGCGGCGGTGACGAACCGCGCCAGCACTTCGAGTGATACGGCAAGCGACGCCGCAGCGGTCTGCGCGCGCAGGATCGGCGGCAGCGAATTCACCGGCCGGGTACTCGCGCACGCCGACACCAGGTCACTGACCGCGTGGTTTAGCTCTTCGGTCGTTCGCTGGAGTCTTTCGAGGCTGTCGCGCAGTGTCCGGGAAACAGCCTGTTTCACTTCGCCGGGATCTTGGGCCATCCTCACACTCCACCGTCCAGATTACACCCCTGATGATTATTGAGAGCGGCCTAAAGGGTGTCAACAACCACGACGCTGTTTCGTACCGATGTATGACCTAAGAGCGACTCCATCTCGGAGAGGATCCCTGAACCACCCCAGGACTCCTGTGGGCGCCTCGACGGCGGCGGTGGCGAGTGGTAGGATGACGTTTATGGGGGCGAAACGGTTTCGACGGAAGCAGTCGCGACCCGAAGGCATGCCGGGCGCCACCTGCCCGCAATCGGGTGGAAAAACAGAACTGCCAACACTGAGTTGGCTCTGGCTGCCTAGAAAAACCTAGCGTAGCCCGTTTCCCCGAGCTTCGCCTACGGGCTCGGATCGAGGCGTCGCACAGTAGGCTGGCCGGGTGACCTCGGTCCGTGGTTTTCCGGCGAGAATAATCGGACTAGCTGACAGCGCCTCTTGCGCGTTCCTAGCGCGGTTAGCGAACCAAATCGAATGCGATAAGCATGTAGGCTTCGGGCTGTAGCGCTTTTCGGACGGGGGTTCGACTCCCCCCGCCTCCACCAAATCTAATTCAAATACATACGGGGCTGCGAGATAGCATTCCCGCCGCTCCTTAACGACCGAGTTCGGGCCCTCCACGCCGAACTCGACCTCCTTGGTCATACCGTGGAGGGCCCGTGGTACTCTCGTGTGGATGGCGGGGCGCTATTTCTTCGCCGCCGCGAAGTTTTTCTCGATCTCTTCCCAATTGATGACGTTCCACCAAGCCTCAACATACGCTGGCCGCCTGTTTTGATATTGCAAGTAGTACGCGTGTTCCCAGACGTCCAAGCCCATGATTGCTTGGGCACCGCTCAGGATGGGATTGTCTTGATTGGGCGTGGAGTCCACGGCCAACTTGCCGTCCTTGACGAGCAGCCATGCCCAACCGGAACCAAAGCGCGTTGCTGCGGCCTGAGAGAACTTGGCCTTGAAATCGGCAAACGATCCGAATGTGGAACGAATGGCTTCCGCCAGGGGTCCCTTGGATTCGCCGCCGCCGCCTTTTTTCATGATTTTCCAGAACATCGAATGGTTGAGATGGCCGCCGCCGTTGTTGCGGACAGCGGTACGGATGTTCTCGGGAACGCGGTCGAGTCCAGCCAGCAAATCCTCGATCGACAGTCCTTGCAGGTCAGAATGTCCTTCGAGTGCCTTATTCAGATTGTTGACATAAGCGGCATGGTGCTTGTCATGGTGGATCTCCATGGTCATCTTGTCGATATGCGACTCAAGCGCATCAAATGCGTACGGAAGCGGTGGAAGAACGTGGGCCACAGATTTCTCCTTGGGTGAAGTCGCTTGCTGTGCCATAAAACCCTCCTGCGGGTCGTAATAATGATGCCAGATAAGAACAGACTTTTCGCGCGTGAGGGCTAACCTATTCTATCCCCGCCCTGAAGCGCGTACAACCGGTCTCAGTCCGTCGCACGGCAAGCGGCCGCGGCACCGTCAGCGAACCGCCAGCCGCGCCAGCGCCCAGCGTGCATGGTCGGCGAGAACTTCGTCACCCGATGCAGCAAGCTGTTCGAGGCGCGTGCGGAGGCGGGCGCGTTGCTGTTCGTCCAAGGTACTTCGCGTGTTACCCGCCGCCACGCAGGCATTGCGCAAGAACCCCTGCCACTTGGTTCGCAACACCGGACTGGCTCCGAAGATTCGGCGAAATTCTTCCTCCCCCAGAGAAAGCAGCCACCCGAGTTCCGGGGCCAAGAGTCTCTCGCGTGGTTGGAAGGCTGCAACCGCTGTGACCGGCGCAGCGCGGTTCCAGGGGCAAACGTCCTGACAGATGTCGCAGCCGAACACCTGCCAGCCCATCGCTTCACGGATCTCCTCCGGGAGGCTGCCGCGAAGCTCGATGGTGAGGTAGGAGATACACCGCCGGGCGTCCAACACGTAGGGCTCAACAAATGCCCCGGTCGGACAGGCGTCCAGACACAGGCGGCAGTTGCCGCACAGATCGGGCGGCGGCGTGTGCACCTTGTCAGTCGAAGCCGGCAGTTCGAGCGACGTTAGGACAACGCCTAGAAACAGCCACGATCCAAATTGCTGGTTGATGAGGCAGGTATTCTTCGCCAGCCATCCCAATCCGGCATGCCGGGCGGCCACACGTTCGATGACCGGGCCGGTATCCACGTAGGGGCGAGCCAGGAAGCCGCTGCCAAACCGCTCGCGAAGCGCGGCGACGAGTTCCTCCAGCTTGTGGCGCAGAACTTGGTGGTAATCGTCGCCCCACGCATACCGCGAGATCCAGGCGCGCGGTTCGTCTCCAGCGGCCGCCTCCGCTGCCACTTCGATCGAATACGGCTTCCCTGCGTTGTAGTTGAGCGCGCATACGACAATGCTCCGCACCTCGGGCAGAACGCGCTTCGGATGAGCGCGCCTCGGATCGCGAAGGTATCGCATCTCTCCCGCATAGCCCCGTGCCAGCCATTCGTCGAGATGCTCAAGCTCGACCAGATCATCCGCCGGCGCGACACCGCAGAGATCAAATCCGAGCTCCTTCGCCTTGGCAATGACCCACTCGGTGTCGGCGAGCGACGGCATAGAGTGATTCTGCCTCAGGGCAGAGCCAGGGAAAAGAGACGCCGGTTGCCGGCCCCAGGCACGCCAGAGGTGCCCGCTTTGTGCCTCTTAGAGCTGCTTTTCAGGTAAAACTTAAGAAGATCGAGGGGGGGGGATTCTGGATGCGAAGTTACGCCTATGCCGCCAAGACCAAACGATAGAAGCTCAAGGCAGCGTCGCCTTGCTCCACAGCGCGAATGCGCTCGAGCTGCCCGACTACCGTGGGCAGTATGCGGCGGCGGCTGTGTTCGATGACGGCAAGACCGTTTTTGGCGAGCAGTTCGCACTCGCCCAGGAATTGGAGCACGGTATGGTATGCGTCCGTATTTGTGTACGGCGGATCGGCAAAGACGATATCGGCGCGAATGCGGCGCGCGACCAGCCGCTCGAGTCCGGCGGCGGCAGTAAGAGTCAGCAGTTCTGCCGTCCCCGGGAACGTTTTTGCCGGGGCGGTAACCATGTTCCCCGCGGCAATTCCGAGAGAAGCGAGGTTGCGACGCAGCAGGGCCATTCCAGCCGGATGGTTCTCGATGAAGATCACCTGACGGGCCCCACGGCTGAGCGCTTCGATGCCCACCGCGCCCGAACCGGCGAAAACATCCACGAACACGGCATCCTCAGTTGCCGGGCCAAGGATATCGAAAAGCGTCTCGCGCAGCCGGTCGCTCGTAGGCCGCAGGGCCATTCCCCGCAGGGTGTGCAGCTTTCGGCTGCGAAATTTCCCGGAGATCACGCGCATTTCATTAACCCACCGATGCGAGCTGATAGCGGCGCTGCCACTCCGGCTGGAGGGAGCCCAGCAACCGCCGGCGAGATCCCTCCGCTTCCGGACTTTGGACCAGCACAAAGGCCTCCTGGCGGGCGAGTTCCAGCAATTCGCGGTCTCGCAGCGGGTTCGCCACGTGCAGTCCGAGAGCGCCATGCTGGCGGGTGCCGAAAAATTCTCCCGGTCCACGCAGCTTCAGGTCCGCTTCGGCGATGGCGAACCCGTCGCTCGTGGCCACCAGCGTCTCCAGGCGCTGGCGCGCTTCGGCGCTCGCCGTTCTCGGGGCCACCAGGATGCAGGTGCTCTTTGCATCGCCGCGGCCGATGCGACCACGGAGTTGATGCAGCTGTGCCAGGCCAAAGCGTTCGGCATGTTCAATGACCATCACCGTTGCGTTCGGCACATCTACACCAACCTCGATCACCGTCGTGGAGACCAGCACTTGCACCTCTCCGCGCCGGAACTTTTCCATCACTTCTCCCTTTTCTTCACTGGGCATCCGCCCGTGCAGCAGGCCGACGCGCAACCGCGGAAATACCGTCTTTTGCAGCCGCTGGTATTCCACCATCGCTGCCTTGAGCGAGCGCTGGGCTGCCGCCGATTTCGACTGTTCGATGACCGGATAGACGACGTAGGCCTGGCGGCGGGCCAGGACTTCGCGGCGGATAAAGTCCCAAACCCCGGGCAAATATTCCGGCGCCGACCAGCGTGTCTCCACCGGTCTTCGCCCCGGAGGCATCTGGTCAATCACCGAAATGTCCATATCTCCGTAGAGCGTCAGTGAGAGCGTGCGCGGAATGGGCGTGGCCGTCATCACCAACACATCCGGAGCGGCTCCCTTCTCGATGAGCCGCTTCCGCTGGAGCACGCCGAAGCGGTGCTGCTCATCCACAATGACCAAGCCCAGGCGCGCGAAAGCGACGGGATCTTCGAGCAGGGCGTGCGTGCCCACGACGAACTGCGCCTCACCCGCGCGCACACGCTCTTGAACGGCTCGTTTCCCAGCCGCCTTCGAGCCGCCCACGACCAGCGCAACGGTGTAGCCGGCGCGGGCGAAAATCCACCGGGCGGAAAGGAAGTGCTGCACGGCCAGAATTTCCGTAGGCGCCATCAGCGCGACCTGCCAGCCGTTCTCAATGACGATGGCTGCAGTTTCCAGGGCCACGATGGTCTTCCCGCTGCCCACGTCGCCTTCCAACAGGCGGTTCATCGGAAACGGACGCTCGAGGTCGGCGGCGATTTCCGCCAGCACGCGCTTCTGCGCTTCGGTGGGCTTGAAGGGAAGAACGCGCTTGACCGCTTCGCGAACCCGGGGATCGCGCACGCGGAAGGCAATACCGGGGCGATGCCCAGCCTGCTGGCGTCGTAGGGCGAGACTCAACTGGTAGAAAAAGAACTCCTCGAAAATGAGGCGCCGGTGGGCCGGGGAGCGAAACTCGTTCAGCGTTGCGAGCGGTACATCCAGCGGCGGGAAATGCACGAACCGTAAGGCGTCTTGGCGGGGAGGAAAATCGTGGCGTGCCAGCAAATCACGCGGGAGCGAGTCGGAGGGCGATGACCCCAGATTCTCCAGTGCCGTGTGGATCATCCGCCGCATCATCCGTGAACTGACCGTGCCGATCGCTTCATAGATGGGAACCATACGACCCACCTCGGTCGAATCGACGGCCTCCGCGCCGAGCAGCTCGAACTCAGGATTGGTCATTTCGACGCGTCTGGGCCGGTAGGGATCCGTATCGGCCTTGCCGTGCACGACGATCCGTTGGCTGGTGCGGAGGCGTCCCGCGAGATAAGCACCGTGAAAGAATTTGCACGGCAGCACCCCCGTGGGATCGCGGACCAGCAGGTGGTAGACGGCGCCTGACCCGCGCCGGAAACGAGCGAGCCCGCCTTCGGCCACGGTGCCCTGGACCGTGTAGGTCCCGCCTGGAACGATCTCGGCAATCTTGCTGAAGCGGATGCGGTCCTCATAGCGGAACGGCAGATAGTCGAGCAGATCGGCGATGGTGCGTATCCCTCGCACTGCCAGCACGGAGGCTCGCTGCGGCCCAACGCCTTTCAAATATTGCACTTCGGTTGCGGGGGTTAAATTCATCATCCTAGTATTTATTTATATCACCGAGGTTGGGAAATACTGCGGCGAACCTTGCATTCGTCAGGTAACGTATGAATAGATTGAACGAGCCGACGCTGGTGGATGTGCGCGGCCGTTGACACAGGTTGACACAGCCCTTTTCGGGGAAGAGCTTGCCTCAGGAATCGCTCGAGAGCCGCGCATCGAAGCGTTTGGATGCGCGGGATGTGCGCCTGTTGGCGCTTTGGCTGCTGGCTGCGCTAGCGGGCGTGGGCGTCGCTTACCACTATTTCTTCCAAGCCTTCCCCGAAGCTGCCGTAGAATTCAAGGTTACGCGGGCCCAGGCACTCAACCGGGCGCACGCCTTCGCCACGGCCCAAGGCGCCCAGCTCGACGGCTACGAGTCGACCATCACCTTCCGGATTGACGACCAGCAGAAAATCTACCTCGAACGCGAAGTTGGACTCCAACAGGCCAATCGCCTGATGTCTTCCGAAGTGAATGTCTGGTATTGGAACGCACGTTTTTTCAAACCCTTACAGAAGGAAGAGTTTCGCGTTGGCGTGGATCCGAGCGGGCGGATCGTAAAGTACGATCAGATTCTTGAAGAAGGCGCGCCAGGCGCACATTTGAGCCGCACCGAGGCGCTGGAACGGGTGGAGCAGTTCCTTCGCGACACACTGAATAAACCGCTCGAGGCTTATACCTTCCTACGCGAGGAAGCTAACTCCTTCACGCGGCCCAACCGCACGGACTGGAGCTTTACCTGGGAGCGCAGCGGCTTCCGGGCCCAGGATGCGCCTTACCGGTTGCGCGTCACCCTGCAAGGGGATCGCATCGGCGGGTACGAGGAATTTCTCAAGGTACCGGAGGCGTGGCAGCGCGATTTCGCGCGCATGCGCTCTTCCAATGAGTTTCTTACGCTCGTCGCCGCCGTTCCCTACGCGCTGTTGCTGGGTGGCGCGTTGGCGGTACTGCTGGCTCTCGGCCGGCGTGGGCAAACACGGTGGAGGAGCGCGCTCAAACTGGGGCTGTTCATCGCGGCGCTGTACTTCCTTACGACGTTAAACCAGTGGCCACTGACGCGAGCCAGCTATGACACGAACAGCGCATATTCCAGCTTCGTCGTCAGCCAAATGGCGCTGGCGATGGCATCGAGCGTTTTACTGGCACTCCTGGTGGTCATCGCCGTGTTGCCGGGCGAACCTATTTATCGCGCCGGCCAGCCGGACCGGTTGCGCCTGAACTGCGCGTTCACCTTGCACGGGCTGCGGACGAAGGAGTTTTTTCGGTCGGGCGTCATCGGGATTTGCTTGGCCGGAGCCCACATCGGTTACGTCGTATTGTTTTATGTCGCCGGCCGGCGGTTCGGAGTTTGGGCGCCGCAAGACCTTCAGTATTCAGATACTCTGAGCACCGTGCTGCCCTGGATTTACCCGTTGACCATCGGCATCTACGCGGCAGCGAGCGAAGAGTTCCTCTTCCGCTTATTCGCCATACGCTTCCTGCTGCGCGCGACGAAGTCGAAGTTTCTGGCGATTGTTCTGCCGGCACTCGCCTGGGGGTTCCTGCACGCGAACTACCCACAGGAGCCGGGCTATATCCGCGGCATTGAGGTGGGATTGATCGGGATCGTCGCAGGGATGGTGATGCTGTGTTGGGGAATTGTCGCGACGCTCATCTGGCACTTCGCGGTGGACGCTTTTCTCATCAGCCTGCCGCTGATGCGCTCAGGCGACCTCTACGGCCAAATCTCGGGCACCCTTGTCGGTCTTGGCGTGCTGATCCCGGTCGGCATCGCCGGGGTGCTCTACCTTGTGCGCGGGGGATTCGCGGATCAGACCGAACTGCTCAATCGCGCCGAGCCGCTCGTCGAAGCTCCGCCTGCGCCTGTGGAAGAAGTGGTGACGACTCGGCTTGCGCCGACCTACAAAGCACTCAAGAAGCCGACGCTCGCCATGCTGGCCGTCTGCGGTGCCCTGGGAGCGCTCCTGTTGTGGGTCGCAAACCCTCGAAACATTGGGGACTTTGTCCGTTTTTCCGTCGATGCGCGGCAGGCCGAAGCGCTCGCCGACGGCATCCTGCGCCAGCGGCAGATGGATCCGTCGAATTATCACCGGACGGCGACGGTCCGATACACGTTCAACCCGCTGGTCAATGAATTCTTGCGACGCAGCATCGGCGTTGAAGCCGCCAACCGCACGTACCGCGATCAGGTATCGCCAGCCTTCTGGACCGTGCGCTACTTCCGCGATTCTCAGAAGGAGGAATACCTGGTGGTTCTGCGCCCCGATGGCGCGCTACACTCGGTGCACCATACTTTGACAGAAACTGCACCGGGGCCAAGTCTGAGCAAAGAGGACGCCTTAGCGCGGGCCGAGGCCTTCCTCCACGAGTCAAAGGGACTCGATCTAACGCAGTGGAGGGTGGTCGAAACAACATCGAACAGGCTCCCTGCCCGCACGGATCACCGGTTCACCTGGGAGCAAACGTTATCACTCGCCGCAACACCCAATGGAGAAGAGAGCGCGCACGTACGCGTAGAGCTGAGAGTTCAGGGCGAAGAGCTCTCCCATTACCGGACGTTCGTCCACGTTTCCGAAGACTGGATGCGAAAGCAAGCGCAAACCACGCTGGCAGGCACCGCACAGCTCATCGGCCTGTCTCTATTTGTCGCTGCATTCGCCGTGGCCGTGCTCGTAGTGTTCTTCCACAATCTGAAGCAGCGTTTGGCAGACGCCGTACCGTGGCGGCGATTGGCGGGATGGTCGCTTGCAGTGCTGGCCGCAACAGTGGTGACGTTTGCTACGGGGGTGCCTCAATTCCTTTTTTCCTACAGCACCGATCAGCCTTTCCATACCTTCCTCGGGCGGACGGCGATCGAGTTGTCTCTTGGTGCGGGGCTTCGCTACGCCCTTGTCCTCTTCCTTTTCGGTCTAGCCTGGTTTTTCCTCACCCGTGCCCACGGGGCCGAACGCCTGCCCGGATGGCGAGGCATGCCGCCGCTGTATTACCGCGACGCCTTCCTGGTGGCTTTGGGGGGCTCGCTCGCGCTAATCGGTCTCGGCCGCCTGCCTGAGTTAGCAGGCCGGATATGGCCTGTGCTGCGGCACGCGTTTCCGGCGCGCGTCCCCCAGGAACTCGATTTCAGCTGGCCCGCGGCATACGTTCTGGGCAACGCAGTGACTTACAGTTTCATTACCATCGGGGTACTTGCACTAGCGCTGGGCTTCGCGTCGTGCTATTTGCGACGCCCCTGGCTGCAGGCGTCCTTGCTAGCCGGATTGGCCGTCGTGACGGTTTCGCGGTGGGGGAGCCTTGGAGATCTTGTGCAGCAAACGCTGATCGTATTCGCGAGCCTAGTTGTGATCTGGTGGGGCTCGCGGCGAATCGTGCGGTTCAATCTGCTAGGCTATTTCCTAGCTGCCATGCTGGCGCTCCTGACCTCCCCAGCCGCTGATCTTTTGCGTCAACCCAATCCGTTTTTCCGGGCTAACGGCTGGGTGGTTATTACCGCTATGGCGGCACTGCTGATTTGGCCGTTCGCGGTGTGGCGATCGAGCACTGGAGGGGCAGACGCGCAGGTTCCCGGCCGTGCTACATAGAGCAGACGGGCTAGACCAACCGTATGGCAGGACGTGAACAGACGGGTGAACCGATAACCGGTGGAGTTTCGAAAGCTCGACGGTGGGCCGAATACCTGGTCGCCGTCCTCGTCGGAAACATCGTGTATCTATTCATCGAACCTGAACTCCCGAGCGCCATGCGCCACCGAATGTTTCGCATCGATCTGGGCCTAGCGATCAATTTTCTGATTTGCGTGGCCGCCTACGGTCTTGTCCGCTTGGCGCGCCTCCGGAGTAGCGCCCGCGCCTGACACCACGCCGCGGCACCACAACCTTAGGCGGGTCTTTTTTCTCGTCAGCAAGATTATATTTAGAATGGCGCGATTCGTCTTGTGGCGCCTAGCAAGGGGATCAGGCTAGTAGAAACTAATCGCGGACGACAACGACGTTTGCCGCGGGGACCTCAAGACGAATCAGGCGATGCCTGGTATCAACGTAGACACGAATCTCAAGGTCGGCCGAGCGTACGCGCAGCCCTTCGACTTCGACACCATCAATCGTTCTCGGCCCAATGGCTTCGACAGTAATCGTTCCCGGTGTGACATCCTGCGGAATCAGGACTGGGAAGGTTTGTGTCCCCTTGGCCTTCCAATCGTAGAGCCGAGCCAGAACGCCATATTGGTCGTAAAGGTTGTTGTCGAGGATCACGACACGCGGCGAGGAGAATTTGAAATCCTGAAGGGCCGGTTCCTTGTCTTCGAGCTTGATCGACGTCTTCGCTGTTCCATTTTCGAACTCGACCGTCCCGGAGATCTCCGTGGACGTTTGCGCCGTCCAGTCGTAATGCACGGGCGTGCCGTCGGCATTAAGGCGTAGCTGGCCAGATGAGCGCATCTCGCCACTGCCGGGAATACGAATGACAGTTACGCCGCTCGCAATCCAGGTGCTGCCCGACGGCGCCAACTCAAACTGCTGGGTACCCATTTCTGCCCCGTTTTGAAGAATGCGTAGCCTTCCCTTGTCGGGTGTGAACACCGCAGCAGCCTGCGGGTCTTGGGGTGATACCCCCGACAACGAACTGCGCGCAGCAATGGTGAGAAGCGAAACCGCCAGCACCAAGAGCCCGGCCATAAACGCACGGAATTTCATCGTTCGCCCCCGTGCGACGAACATCGCTCGCTGACACCATGCCAACGCTGGAACGGTGGCAACGACAGAATTCGCTCCACGACCTTTGAGGGTTCGTCGCCACCCGCAACGCGGTAATTGGCTTGTTCGTAGAAGGGCAGGCGCGCGGCAAATAGTTCTCGAAAACTATGTTCATCGCGGAACAGCGGGCGGTTGGTCATGGTGGCGCAGCGGGCCAGTAACTGTTCCACCGAACAATCAATCCATATGACCGTGGCCCCGGCCGCACGAAGCCGCTCTCCGATGCCGGATTGGGCATACGTGCCGCCGCCCAGCGCGAGCACCAGCGCCTCGTCCAATTCGGTTGCGCGAATCAGGGCAACATCCACCTGTTGGGTTTCGATCTGGCGAAACACTGGCTCGCCTAAACGTTCGAAAATAACCGAAATACTCAGCCCGGTGTAGTTCTCTATGCGGGTATCGAGATCTTCAAACCTCCATGCCAGTTGACGCGCCAATAACAGTCCCACAGTGGTCTTGCCCGCCCCCATAAAGCCAGTGAGGCACACCAGCCGGATCGCAGGCGAGTGCTTGGCAGAGGGCAACAAATGTGAGAGCGAATCGTGCAACGGCAGCGCGACGCTTTTACTTGCGCTTCAAGATCTTGATTGTACCACTGAAAGAAGAGAGTTCGACCTTGGCATGGCCTTGGTTCATTGAGCCGAACAGACTCTTCGCCAAGCTGCGTGGCGCCGGCATCTTATGCCGGTCGGGCATGACCGGTATTTCATTGATGACGTTGCCGTAGAGCGATGTCGCGCTTACGTCAAACGAGTCAGTGCTGGAAACATGAACTTCGATCGTGCCGCTGTAATTCTTCAGAACGTAGATGCCGCGATTCAGGAAGCTGCCGTCGAAAAGGA
Source organism: Candidatus Acidiferrales bacterium (assembly GCA_965197305.1). GTDB lineage: Bacteria > Acidobacteriota > Terriglobia > Acidiferrales > UBA7541 > Palsa-189. The sequence goes on from CBDAMS010000011.1 coordinate 133,772, forward strand.
TATTGCCCGAGGAGGTTTGTACTCGTACGTTGTCCATCAAGGCCTGGATGAGTTGGACGTTGCCGCTTATGGACGTGGCATCCAGCCGGCCCGCACAACGCGTGCAAAGCAACGAACCTCCAATACTCTTAATCACAAGGTACCCCGCAACATCCTGCAACGCGAGGTCTGCCGCGACAGTGTCAAATGACATATCGCCGCGAACCCTCTCGACAGTGACGCCGCCAGTATCGGTTCGAATTTGCAGTTCGGTTTCCGTGGGGACGGTGATGTCGTAGTCGGTTCTGATATCGTTGGGCGCCGGGCGGGTGGCAGTAACGCGCGTCACCACCTCGATGCGATTGCCCGCCTGCTCGGAGTCGATCGTCACGCTATCGCTGGCAGGCCGGCACACGATCAAAATTTCATTCTTGTCCCAGGCCTTTACTTGGATGCGCCCGTTGGTATTTTGCACGGTAATGACCGGGACTCCCTCCACGCGGAAACGTTTTTCAATGCGACGAATCTGAGCATCAGCCGAGCTCGCAAGTACCAGGACGGCCAGAGCGATACCGGCGGCGCGGGAGGCCGAAATGATTCGGGTGTTCATCGATCCTCCAGAGTGCTGCGGTCCATCGCCGCTGCGAGCAATACCGCCTTCTGTTGGTAGGCTCCGTAGAGGTATTTCCGCGCGACCGGATCATCCGGCAGCTCGCGGACGGACCTCTCACACATGGCAATGAGATTATCCACAATACCGAGATTCTGCTGGAAAGATTCCGTAAGTGCTAGATTGCCCTCGGGCAAAGAAGCCATAACCCGCTTGACGTCTCCATCCAGCGCGCTGGCAACCCCGGCTACCAACGGAGCAGGGGAGAAGGCCGAGTCTTGCGTCACAGGGACCGGCACGGTGGCTCGATCACGCTCGTAGCTTACAAGTGTAATCGCGACAGACAGTACAGCCATCGATGCGCCAACGAAAGCTAGGCGCGGCGTCCACCCGAACCATCCGGCTGGTTTCACATCGCGCACCAAGCCTTCGGATTCCAATCGCGCCCGAAGCGCAGGCCAAAGATGCAGCGCGGGTGTAGGTTCTTCAGCGCCTAACTCACGTCCGGCTCGCCGGATAGCCTGAATGTCGTCCCAGAGAAGGCAGCAGTCAGGACAGTTCTCCAAGTGAAGTGCGGCTGCTTCAGGTAACGATCCATCCGATTCCTGCTCAAGAAGCTGCTCAAATTGTGCGCACTGCATCGCGGTGTCCACCCTCGTTTCGAACCGTGTTCCCTTCGATTTGGCCCACAAAGCTCAGCTGTTATCGACAGATCCGCGCTTCACGGCGCGCCGCACCTCACGGGCGCGCTCGCGCTGGGCATCCCGCAAAAACCCCCGGAGGCGCATCCGCGCTTTGTGCAGCTGAGATTTCGAATTGCCGATCGAACAACTCATAATTGCAGCGATCTCGTTGTGCTCGTAACCCTGGATGTCGTGGAGCACAAAGACCGATCTATATCCCGGCGGAAGCTGCTCGACAGCACGTTCGAGGTTGACCCTGTCCACTGAACCTGAAAGCCGGATATCCGGCCCTCCAATATCCTTCCGTTGTGTGCCGGACTCCTCATCGGGCTCAGTCATTTCTTCGAGCGAATTCTCCACCAATGTCTTCTTTCTCAACCGCATCAGCACGACGTTCACAGCCAAGCGGTGCAGCCAAGTGGAAAAGGCTGACTCGCCTCGAAACGTGCCAATCTTGCGAAAGAGCTGCAAGAAGGCTTCCTGAGTGAGATCCTCGGCTTCGGCCGAGTTTCCCACCATCCTCAGGCACAGCGCATAAACGCGGCGGCTGTGCAACCGATAGATGCGTTCGAAGGCCTCGGCGTTCCCATGCTGCGCCAGCCGGATTGCTTCCGCTTCGGTGAGTTCGCCGCTCTCAGTTGGTTTCGTTCGGGCCACCGGTCCCGTCGGGAGGCATCCGCGAAGATGAGATGCGATCCTTGCTCCCTGAGTTGTCTCTATTGTGATTGTGGCAAGGCCGTTGGTGAAAAGGGGCGTTTTCGGGGAGGTCGCCAACAGCCGCCAATGCCTGGCGGGCTGGTTGCCGGCGGGCCAGGCCCATCTTCCCCAACAGGAGGTCTGGGCGCCTAGAGCGAGCTGCGGCTGCCGGAGCCAAGAACAGCAAGCGGTTTCGAAACTCTGCCAGCTCGTCGCTGGGCAAGACGCAGAAGAACGACTTGAGCACGATCGTCGTTTCATGCAGGCAGGTGTTCAGGTCATAGTGGAGAACTTCCAAGCGTATCCACTGTTCCTTCATGGTCAGCGCGGCGCCTTCGGCGATCTCTTTCGTCAGGCTGCGTGCTTCTCTATGCAGGTCGGCGACAATCTGTTCGACCGCTGCCAGTTTGCGGAAAAACCGCGTCCGCGAGCGCAAGACGAGAAAGGAATACAAATTATTGGTGCACGCGATCTGTTGCGCGCGCAGGGCGCGGAAACAATCAGGACGCAGCGGCGCAACGTTCGGCAATGTGCCGAATTGGCAGCCGTGCCCGTAGAGCGCACGGAGGACCCTGCGCAAATGACCGGCCAGCCGATCAAACAGATCGGCGACAATGGCCGCTTGCTCACGCGTGGGCGGTACTCTATCCTGCTTGCACAGAGTAAGGGTGTCGTCGAGCACAACGCTCAGGATAACGTAGGAAACTTCCAAATCCTTGCGCGTAAAGGCAAATAACTGATCCTTCGCCTCCGGCAGCCAAGCTACCCAATCCTCCTGCACGGTGCCCGTACGTCGTACCCGGCTAACTCGCGCCTCTAGCACGCGCCCTCCTTGCGGGACGCTCATAGTACCACAGGGCTCACATGGCAAGGCCGTTCCTTGACGCTTTGAGAAGCCGGTCGTTATACTGCCCGACGATTTTCCTGGAAGGAAAGCCGTTGCCCTTCGAGCCCTTCGATCAGTATCTGCAGCGCAGAAGGAAACTGGCCGAAATCGCAGCGCTCGGTCAGGATCCGTATCCGCACCGATTTGAGCAAACCACCACGCTCGAGGAAATTGTTTCCAAGTACGCGGAATGGGATTCTGCCGCGCTCGACGCCGAGCGGGTTGAGGTGCGCGTCTCCGGACGAATTCTAGCGCTGCGATTGCACGGGAAGGCCGGATTTGCATACATCCAAGGCGGCGACGCGCGATTGCAGTTGTATGTCAAACTCAGCGCGGTAGGTGAACAGACATTTCATCTCTTTCAACTGCTCGACCTGGGGGACATCCTTGGCGTTGCGGGTCATCTTTTTCGTACCAAGACGAACGAGCTCACGGTCTGGGTCGATCAGCTAACGCTACTCTCGAAGTCCTTACTTCCGTTGCCCGAGAAGTGGCACGGCTTGGCCGATGTGGAGCGGCGGTACCGCCAGCGCTATTTGGACTTGATCGTGAATCCCCGCGTGCGAGAGATTTTCCTGCGCCGGGCGGCGATGCTGCGGGAGTTGCGACAGTTCTTCGATGCCCGCGGCTACGTCGAAGTGGAAACGCCGATGATGCACACGATCCCTGGCGGAGCGGCTGCGCGTCCGTTCGTCACCCATCACAACACATTCGACATCAACCTGTACCTGCGCGTGGCTCCTGAACTGTACCTAAAGCGGTTGGTTGTCGGTGGACTCGATCGCGTGTATGAGGTCAACCGAAATTTCCGGAACGAGGGCGTTTCGTCCTCGCACAATCCAGAGTTCACCATGCTTGAGTTCTATCAGGCCTACAGCGACTACCGTGACCTGATGGCTCTGACGGAGGAACTGTTTGCGGCGCTTGCCCGGAAGATTCTCGGCTCGACGGTCGTTCAGTACGGTGAACACACGGTAGACTTCGCCCAATGGCAACGGATCTCCATGCGCGAGGCCATTGCGTTTCACTGGCCCGAAGGGGCGGGACCTGCCCCGACTCCGACTGAACTGGGTCGACCCGGAGGACCGCGCGCCGCCGCTGATCGGTATAATGTCTGGGCACAGCAACATTCCCTGCAGGCACAAGGCTCCGAACCGCTCCTGGGTATCGACAGCATGACCGACGGGGAGTTGACTGGTCTCCTGTTCGAGACGGTCGCCGAGCCAGCGCTGATTCAGCCGACTCTCCTGTATGATTTTCCAACGGACATCTCCCCGCTGGCCAAGTGTCGCGCCGATGATCCGTCTTTGGCGGAGCGGTTCGAGGTGTTCGTCGCCGGAATGGAGCTGGGAAACGCATTTTCCGAGCTGAACGATCCCGAGGAGCAGGAGCGCCGTTTTCGGGAGCAGGTTGGGCGCGGCGGTGACGAAGTACCGCGCGAAGTCGACCTCGATTACATCCGCGCCCTAGCCCACGCATTGCCGCCCACCGCCGGCATGGGCATCGGTATCGATCGCCTTACCATGTTGTTCACCGACTCACATTCGATCCGTGAAGTCATTCTGTTCCCTCTGCTGCGGCCGGAGCCGGTTGGCAAGGGTACCGTCCCGAGCCGGGTGCGCAGCTCAACCGAAGGCCAATGAGATTCGCGTGGCTGGTGGCGCTTAGATATTTGCGATCGCCCAACAAGCCCGCCGTGCTGCGGCTGGTGACCCTGTTCGCGGTAATCGGAGTGGCCGCTGGCGTGGCGACGCTGGTGATTGCCTTGGCCATGAACACGGGATTCCGCCACACCATTCAAGATCGCCTACTGGGCGTTACTGCGCACGTCAACATTTCACGGCCCAGCTCGGAAGGTATTTCCGATTATCGCCAGCTTACCGAACGACTTAGCCGCACGCCCGAGGTGCAAGCGGCTGCACCTGCGATTTATCTGACCGTGCTGCTGGCTTCGGGCAACCGAGCACGCGGAATTGTGATGAAGGGGATCGATCCGGAGTTGGAGATGAAGCGCAACGAGGCGCTTGAGCGCATCGTCTCCGGTAACGCGAACTTCGAGCCGGATCGCGACGGCTTCGATGGGTTCGTTATCGGAAAAATCCTCGCCGATGAATTGGATCTCGAAGCAGGCGACTACGCAACCCTGACAAGTCCAACGGGACGGCTGACCCCCTTCGGGATGGTGCCGCGAACGCGGCGATTTCGTATCGTTGGAATTTTTGATTCCGGCTTCTACGACTACGATGCCAATTGGGGGTTTGCAACTCTTGCTGCCGCCCAGAACATGGCTGACGTCGGCGACGTGGCCAGCGTACTGGAGTTCCGTATTGCGGATGCGGATCGGGCCGCAGAGATCGCCGTGCGGCTAATGGGTGATGCTGGCCCGGCTTATAGAGCAACGACGTGGATGGATGAAAACCGTGCGTTATTTAGTGCGTTGCGACTGGAAAAGCGGGTCACCGCGATTTTTATCGGACTGATCACATTTCTAGCCGGACTGAATATTTTGGTAGTGCTGGCGATGACGGTGAGTGACCGCGCTCGTGATATTGCCGTGCTGATGGCCATGGGTGCCCAGCGGAAACAAATCGGCCGGGTCTTCGTGCTGCTCGGGCTTGCCGTGGGAGCCTTCGGAACCGCCGCCGGACTGATCATCGGATATCTACTCGCCTGGCTTGCCGGTACGTACCGGCTGATTCCGCTGGACCCTCAGGTGTACTCCGTGCCATTCGTGCCCTTTCAACCCAACGGAACCGACGCGTTCTGGATTGCTGGCGCAGCTCTAGTGATTAGCGTGGCCGCGACGCTCGTGCCGGCCCGTTCAGCCGCCCGCGTCCAGCCGGTTCAAATCTTGCGGTACGAGTAGATGCTCCCATCAAAGTTACGAACATCTTTCTTGTAAGCAGGAACTTTGGTGTTCGGCGTGCTCTGTAATTCATGCCGCAGCAAAGCTTAGCTGCAGCGCACGATGGAAAATAATTGACTCTATCGGGAAGGTATCGTATTCAGCTTAATTACAAGTATTTATCAGAGCTACCGGCAGTTCCTAAACGGTCCAATCGCAGCATGGGCACTTGCCAGAAATAAAAGGGAAAGTCCTTACTAAGGTTGGCCAAAGTTTTTTCACGTAGTCAGGAATGGTAGAGAACTAATGTTCGTGAATCAGGCATCCAAGAAATAGGGGTGGCCCCATCGTCCCATAAAGTTCGCTGGGGCCGCTGAGCACAAAGATGAGACGGAACGCAGACACAGCAACGACGACGCAGGCAATCGCCGGGAACGTGGCGAACGACAAATTCGTACCAGCCGACGGACCGCTGATCGAAGCGCGTGCCTTGTGCAAGACTTATGGTGAAGGGGGCGCTGCAATAACGGTGCTGGACCGGGTGGACCTCGCCGTAACTGTCGGCGAGATGGTAGCAATCGTCGGGCCTTCAGGCGCGGGAAAGAGCACTTTGCTGCACTTGGTAGCCGCGCTAGACACGCCGACGAGCGGTACAGTATACTTTCAATCGAAACCGTTGAAAGCTCATCGAGATGAAGAGCTTGCGAAGTTTCGGAACCGCCAGATCGGCTTTGTGTGGCAGCGGCACCATCTGCTGCCTGATTTTACAGCAGCCGAAAATGTGGCCATGCCTCTATTAATGCGCAACGAAGGTTATGGCGAGGCACTGCAGGCAGCGAATCGGTGGCTTGGCGAGGTTGGATTATCTTCGCGTGCGGGGAGTCAAGCCGCGGAGTTATCCGGAGGAGAACAGCAACGCGTGGCGATTGCGCGAGCACTGGTGAATGAACCTGCGATATTGGTGGCGGATGAACCGACTGGCGATTTGGACGAGCGAAACGCCACTGCAGTAATGGATTTGATTGAGCGCTTGCATCGCACGTACCGGCTGACCTCGATCCTGGCAACACATAATACTGTTGTGGCAAGGCGCTGCGATCGCGTTCTGCGTTTGGAACATGGGGTGCTCCAACCCGACGCGTCATTCCCACAGGCCCCGTCGCCGTTTGTTGAGGGAGAAAAGAGCTGAGCCGTGTTTGAACGATATACTGAAAAAGCTAGACGAGTGATCTTCTTCGCCCGATACGAGGCCAGCCAGTATGGCAGCCCATATATCGAGACCGAACACTTGTTGCTAGGTCTGATGCGCGAGGATAAAGCGCTGGCCAACCGATTCCTGCGTTCGCATGGCTCGATCAAATCGATTCGTAAGGAGATTGAATCACGGATCACGATTCGCGAGCGCATTTCGACTTCGGTCGAAGTTCCGCTCAGCCAGGAATGCAAGCGCATCCTGAATTTCGCCGCCGAAGAAGCCGAACGACTCGGCCACAAACACGTGGGAACCGAGCACCTTCTGCTGGGCATCCTGCGCGAGGAGAAGTGCTTTGGCGCCGAGATTCTGTCCGAGCGAGGGCTGCGCCTATCCTCCTTGCGAGAGGAGCTGACCCGCAATGCTGGCGAGAAGGTTCAGGTCAATCGGGCAAAGGAAACCTCGCTACTGGCCGAGTTCAGCCGCGATTTGACACAGGCCGCGCTCGAAGGGCAGCTGGATCCACTCGTGGGACGCGACAAGGAAGTCGAGCGCGTCATCCAAATTCTGTGCCGCCGGACCAAGAACAATCCGGTGTTGATCGGTGAGCCGGGCGTTGGCAAGACAGCCATCGTCGAAGGGTTGGCGCAACGCATCGCGGATAGCGATGTACCGCCCTTCCTGGCGGACAAACGGATCCTATCTCTCGACCTATCGCTCATTGTCGCTGGGACGAAATACCGCGGGCAATTCGAGGAACGGTTAAAGACCATCATGAAGGAGTTGATGGAGAGCCAGAGTGCCATCATCTTCATTGACGAGCTGCACACGCTGGTGGGCGCCGGATCGGCCGAAGGGTCGCTGGATGCAGCGAATATTTTGAAACCGGCGCTAAGCCGTGGCGAGATCCAATGCCTTGGGGCAACCACACCGAGCGAGTACCGCAAATCTGTAGAGAAAGATCGCTCGCTGGAGCGGCGTTTCCAGTCAGTCAAAGTGAGCAGCCCCAATGAAGAAGAAGCCATCGCCGTGCTGCAAGGCGTGCGCGAACGCTATGAAAAGTTTCACGCCGTCAGTTATACCGACGAAGCCATTCAATATGCGGTTTATCTTTCCAGCCGCTATATCCCCGACCGCTTTCTGCCCGATAAAGCAATCGACCTGATCGACGAGGCGGGAGCGCGCGTCAAGCTGCGGCAGGCAACTCTTCCGGACGAAGTCGCCGAAATTCAGAAGCGCGTCAAGTTCATCACCCATCGCATGGAGACAGCCATCGCGAACCACGAGTTCGAAAAGGCGCGGTTCTATTCCGAAGAAGAGCGGAAGGAAAAGGAAAACCTGCGCCAGTTGCGGGAACGTCTGAAGCTGGACGATTCGACTACTGGTATCGTGACCCGCGAGGACATCGAGGAAGTGGTCTCACGATGGACCGGCGTCGTCGTCACCACCATCAAGGAGGACGAGCAGCAAAAACTGCTGCGCATCGAACAGGAAGTGCACAAGCGCGTGATTAGCCAGGAACAAGCGATTACCGCGCTGGCACGCGCCATTCGCCGAAGCCGAGCCGGCCTCAAGTCTCCGAGTCGCCCGGTCGGTTGTTTCCTGTTCCTGGGACCCACCGGCGTGGGCAAGACCGAAGTTGCCCGACGCCTCGCGGAGTTCCTGTTCGGCAGTGAGAAGTCGCTAGTGCGTTTCGACATGTCCGAGTACATGGAGAAACACGCGATTTCTAAGCTGATCGGGGCACCTCCAGGTTACGTGGGTTACGAAGAAGGCGGCCAATTGACGGAACGCGTTCGTCGGACGCCCTACTCGGTCATCCTACTCGATGAGATCGAGAAGGCACATTCGGATATTTACAACATCCTGCTGCAGGTGTTCGAAGACGGCCAACTAACGGATGGTTTGGGCAACACCGTCGATTTCCGGAACACGATTCTGATTATGACGTCTAATCTGGGCGCTCGGCATCTGCAGAAACGCTCGTCGTTGGGTTTTCAGGCCGTGGGCGAAGAAGGTGCTGGGAAAAACATGGACGAGATGGTCATGGGCGAGGTCAAACGGGTGTTCAACCCAGAGTTCTTGAACCGGTTGGACGAGATCATCCTCTTCAATCCGCTTGCAGACGGCGATCTGTTGCGGGTTATTGACCTGTTGGTTGGTCAGATCAACGACACCTTGATTCATCGCCAGGTGCAGATCGTTCTTACACCCGAGGCACGCCAATGGATACTCGACAAGACTTGTGGGGATCGTAGTTACGGCGCGCGGCCATTGCGCCGGGCTCTGCAGCGTTACGTCGAAGATCCATTGTCAGAAGCCTTGATCGAAGGGGGGCTGCAACGTCCGGCGACCCTGGAAGTATCGGTCTCCGGCGATGGGTTGAGCATCCGACCGATCGTAGAAGCAACCCCGGTTACCCACTAAGAATCTTACGCCTACAGGCCGGGCTCCCGGGCACCGGCGGAGAGAGCGAACAATTTAATCTTGGCTGGGGGGAAACGCAGCCCTGAGAGTTACCGCGGCCGCAGGTGGATGGTCCTGTTTATTGTCTCTGCAGAATGCTGGGCGGATTTGTTTGTTGACGGCCTGCATCGCCGCACTGGCTTGGCCTGCGGCGTCACAGACAACACCAGACCTTGCTGGGGGGCAACCGGGGGTCGTCGACCGCGTTGAGTTCAACGGGAACCGACGGATCCGCAGCGAGACCCTCCAGGCGCGCATCTTCACGCGGCCCGGCGACGTATACAACGAGGAGGCTCTGCGCCGCGACTTTCAGGCACTGTGGAACACTCAGTATTTCGAGGATATCCGCCTCGCAGTGCAAGACAGCCCCGATCGCACCAACGGAAGAATCGTCATCTTCCATGTTATCGAACGGCCGATCATCCGCAGAATCGAGTATCGCGGTCTCAAATCCGTCACGCAATCGAACCTCCTGGATCGATTTAGGGAACGCAAGGTAGGCCTTTCGGTCGAAAGTCAGTTTGATCCGACAAGGATCAAACGGGCCGAAGTGGTCATGAAGGATCTGCTGGCCGAGCACGGGCGCCAGTTCGCTATTGTGAAGCCGACCTTTGAAAGAATCCCGGCAACCAATGCCGTAAAGCTCATCTTTTCTGTGGATGAAGGGCCCAAGGTCAAAGTCGGAATGGTCACATTTCAGGGTAATCATGCGTTCTCCAATAGAAAAATCCTCCGCTCGATGAGAAATTCGCGACCCTATGCAATTCCCATGTGGCTGTTCGATGTCCCGATCGCGTCGAAAACCTTTGATCGCACCAAACTGGACCAGGATCTCGAACTCGGCGCCCGCGCCCTTTATCAAGACAACGGCTATTTCAGAGTGGTGGTGAAAGATCCGATCCTAGAGACCGCAGACGTCAATCGGGGCGGGATACCGATTCCGGTGCCACTCATCGGCCGTCGCCGGGGCAAAGCCACCAATATCACGATCCCGATCGAGGAGGGCGAGCAATACCGCATGGAGCGCCTTGTGATTCGCAGTGCGGACCCGGAAAAGAGCCTTTCACTAAACCGTGAATATCTTGAATTCATCTTCCCGCTGAAGCAGGGTGATATTTTCGCTGTGAACAAGGTGCGAGAGGCGATCGAAGAGTACACCAAGCTTTACGGCGTGGGCGGTTACATTGATTTCACCGCGACGCCGACGACCGATGTTCATGACGATACCAAGACCGTGGATCTGACATTCGATTTCGATGAACAGAAGCGGTTCTTCGTCCGGCGGATCGATTTCTCTGGCAACCTGACGACCCGTGATAAGGTGATCCGGCGCGAACTACTCCTCAACGAAGGCGATATCTTCAACAACCGCTTTTGGGAACTCAGTCTGCTGCGGCTGAACCAGCTGGATTATTTTGAAAGGATCGAGCCGGAGAACGCCGAGATCAAGCGCAACCAAAGCCAGGGAACAGTGGACATGCTGCTCAATGTGAAAGAAAAGGGGAAACAATCGATCAGCCTGACCGGTGGCGTCAGCGGGCTCGCCGGCAGCTTCATGGGCCTAAGCTACCAGACTAACAACTTTCTCGGCCTCGGCGAGACGCTGACCTTCTCAACCCAATTTGGCAGCTTTCAACGCACCTTCCAGTTTGGTTTTACCGAGCCCTATCTGTTTGACCGGCCAATTTCGACCGGTTTCACCATTACTTCCAGCCGGTTCAGTTTCGATCAGTCGCGGCAGTTCTCACTGCTGTCCGGCCGGAGAATCCAGCTGGATACCAATATCGGCCAAAACTATAACCAAAACACGACCGGCTTCACGGTGTTCATGAGTTACCCGCTCCGGAAGCTTTCCTTTGCACGACTGGGCCTGACCTACGGTTACTCGGACACGACAATCAAGTCATTCAGCAATGCCTCGACGCTATTGTTTGAGGCCCTGCGCTTCCAGTCTTTGGCGGGAGCTTCGGCGCTTAGCGGTATCCGCTCCAGCCGCATCACGCCCACGTTTACCTACAATACCGTCGATAGCCCCGTGAATCCGACGACAGGCAAATCATTGTTCTATTCCTTGGGTTGGCAGGGCCTGGGTGGAAACGTGAGAGCCATTTCGCAAGTCCTGGAGGTGAAATACTTTCGGCCGATTAACCGCAGGCGAAACGTCTTGGGGTTCCGTTTCCTGGGATCATTCGCCAGCGGCTATGGCGGACGCACGTTGCCACCGTTCGAACGGCTGTATCTGGGAGGCGAGAATGATCTGCGCGGATTCGATATACGGTCGCTGACGCCGATAGCATTCATCCCCGTGGTCACGAGCACCCCGATCAGCTTTTTGGACCCACAGAATCTTAGCGTTGGCGGCAATCCTCTATTGCGCACAATCAGCGTTCCTACACTGCGCCACCAAGTGGCGTTCCCGGGGGGCGACACGTCGGGCGTGTTGAACGCCGAATACCGTATCCCGATCGTCGGTCCGGTCAGCGCTTCGCTATTCATGGATGTCGGCACGACCGGCGCGCTGAGAAAGAATCAATTGCAACTTGACCCGGCCGGTTTCGAGAACTTAACAAGCCAATTCCCTGGGACGTCGATCAGCAGCACGCTGCCACTCCAGGGCAGCACGAATTTCAAAGTCCGTTCCTCGGCCGGCGTTGAGTTCGTGGTACAGCTCCCGATCGTAAACGCTCCGTTCCGGCTCTACTATGCATATAACCCTCTGCGTCTCTCCCGGCAGATCGTTGCGCCGCGCAGCCAATTCAATCTCGATGGTGTCCGGTCGCAGGTGACGCAGCAGGTGTTTGACACGGTGATTCGGCCACAGCTCGACGATTTACAATTCAATTCGCAGCGGATCAATTTCTTCGAGCCGAAGACCACCTTCCGGTTCACGGTCAGTCGGACCTTCTGATGCGCTTGTGGGCAGTATCAAAATCAGACCGACGGAGGGGACCGATGATGCTGGAGTCGATGGCCGCGGAGCTTGAGGCATGAGGCGATGGTCGCGGTGGCTTCACTGGATCTTGTTGATTGGCGTCATGACCACCGGCTGCGGGAGCAGCAACGGCAATTCGACAACTGGCATCATCATTGCACCGCAGAGCGCGACTGTGTTGCTCAACGGCTTCGTGCAATTCTTTGTCTCCATCTCCTCCGGCTCGGCGAGCGACGTCATTTGGGCCGTAAATGGCGTGGAAAGTGGGGACATAGAAACAGTCGGCACTATTAGCTCCGCTGGGCTCTACCAGGCGCCGGCTACCATACCGGTTAACACCACCATCGCCGTCACCGCCACCATGGGAAACGAAAGTGCCTCGGCTACGGTAACGCTTGACTCCGGCGTACGCGTGAGTGTTACGCCTGGCGCCGCCACCGTCGGCACAGAGGAGAGTTTTCCCTTCACCGCCACCGTAACCGGCGTGCCTTCCGATGCCGCGATCAGTGGCACGTGCGACAGCATGACCAGTATGCCGGTGCCATGCACGGCTGTGACCTTGAGCGTTTCGTCCGGAAGCGGGAGCATCGACTCTAATGCCGGCATCTACATGGCTCCAGCCACAGCGGACACGGCCACCGTTACGGCTACATCGGTGTTCGACTCCACGAAGACTGACTCTGCAAGCGTTACCATTGTTTTGGCGACTGATCCCACGATCACATCCGTTACTCCAAACACCGGAGCCGTCGGCGCTCTGCACCAGGATGTCTATCTAACGGGGACGGACTTCATCTCAACCACAGATGTGTCCATTAACGGTACTAAAGTCGCAACCTCGGACATTGCGGCTGGCTCGTCCACTACGTTGCGGGTAAGGGTGCGCGACTTGTTTTTGACGACGGCCGGTACGCTGGCCTTTACGGTCGCCCGACCAGGCGAGGCGGACCAGTCTTGCCCAGAACCGGCGCGGTGCCAGCTTGAGCTATCGCCGATGCGCCCGGCGATTGTAGGCACATCGCCCGACAGCATTCCCCAGAGCAGTTCGGCAGCGATCAGCTTTAATGTGAATGGCGGCTACTTTGGCACGCGTGCCAATCCCGCCGTCACCGCAGAATTCGCCGGACAGCCCATATCAGCGACAATCAGCACACCGAATCCAGCTCGGCAATTGAGTGTGACGATTAGCGAGGCGGACCTGAACACCCCCGGCTTGTTCCCGGTTTCTGTACTAAACCAGAGTCCGGGCTCGCCGCCGGCGGTAGCGAACGTGGCGGTTCAGCCCCAGTACCAGGAAGCTCCAGGGTCCACGATCATCCAACTTCCTAATTCACCGCTTTCGGTGGGCATAAACCCTACGGCCGTAGCCATCAATCCGGCGACCGGGTTGGCGGTGGTGGCCAATCAGGGCTCAAACGACATCACACTGATCGACCTGACGGCGGCTGCACCGACCGTTGTCTCGGCTTCGATTTGTACAGGCTCGATGGGAGCAGTGTCGGCACCTTGTCCTGTGACAAGTGGTCCGGTCAGTGTCGCTGTAGACGAACTGCGCAACATAGCGCTGGTCGCCAATAGCACGGCGCAGAATGTCGCCGTGGTTGACCTCAGCACACTGTCGGTGACAGCCATCATCCCAAGCGGCCCCACCAGCATCGCCCGCGTACCTTGGGCTGTCGGAATCAACCCAATGATGGGTCGCGGAATCGTCGCGTATCAAACCGCCGGTTTCGCTTCCATTCTCGACCTGACGCAGGCGCCTCCCGCGCCTCCCGCTGTCATTGGGGTGGTCAGCATCAGCAACGGAGCGACGCCGCGCGTTTCCGTATCGTCGAAGTTGAATTGGGCGCTGGTGACTCCCGGCGGCAGCGGCTCACTGTCCCTAGTGGATCTGAGCCAACAGAGCGAGGTCTCGGTCGTCACTGCCTCTCGTGCTTCAGGCGCAGTGACCGTCACCACTGCGGATCCACACGGCCTGCGAGTAGATGAAGCGGTACTCATCACTGGAATGAGCGATGAAAGTTTCGACGGCGTGTTCACAGTCCTGTCGACTCCGTCGACCACTACCTTCACGTTTTCGCAGGCAGGCCCTTCCGTGAGCAGCAGCAACGGCACGGTGAAACATGCTCTGCCCGTCGTGACTCTGGCCACAAGCCCAACGCTGACCGGCGTTGCATTCAATAACGAGACGGACAAAGCGATCCTGGTCAATCCTGCGGAAGGGTTTCCGGGAACTATCTTGAGTGCACTCGACCAAACCTCTACTTCGGTAGGGTTTCCGCAGACGCTGGGCAACATTGGCGCCGCCTTTAATCCTTTGGCTAACATCGCGGTCACAGTGAATCAGGCGGCCAATCAGGCTTTCGTAATCGACCCGACTACTCCGGCAATTCTGGAAACGTTCGCAGTGGGAACTGATCCAGTAGATGTTGCGATCGATCCGCCCACGAATATTGCGGTCATCGTCAACCATGGCGACAACTCAGTAAGCATTTTTTCGCTCGGCAACCTACGTCCGCTCCATATGCTCGAGATCAGCCCTACGCAGGTCGTTGCCGACTCGACCTTGACCTCACCCGCAGTCTACAGCGATCAGGTAATCACCATCGTCGGAAAGGGTTTCACGGGCAGCTCCGTAGCTCGTTTGGACGGCGATAGCACATCGATAGAGATTGTTTCCTTCAGTGATCGGATGATGACCATAAGAATACCTGCAAATAGATTGGAGTCCGGTGGCCCTCGGCGCTACGCGCTTGATGTGGCTGAGGGAGGCAGCGTTTCGAATGCCACAAGTTTTACGGTCATGCAGAGCGTCGACGTGACCGAAACCGGTTGCCTGGCACCCGCGCCGCATGGAGTGGCTATCGACCCACAGCGCAATCTCGCGGTGGTCACAAATCTCGGATGCGATAGTGTGTCGCTCATCGATTTAGAGACAGGAACCGGCGAGACCGTTTCCGTCGGGGTCAGCCCAGTGGGCGTAGGCGTGCTCCCGCAAGCGGGTCTAGCGGTAGTGGCCAATTCGGGCAGCAACACCGCCTCGGTGGTGGATTTGGACGTTGGCACTGTCGTCGCGGAAGTTACTACAGATCTCGGTCCCACGGGTGTGGCCATCGACCCGCTTCTGGGACAAGCCATCGTTGTCGCGACCGGCGCTAACGTAGTCAATGTCTTTCCCGTGTCATTGGACCCGGGAACACCAATCGCGATTAATGTCCAGCAGACTCCCGGGGGGGTGGCCGTGGACCCCGCGCGCCATCTGGCAGCAGTTGCAAATATCGGTCGCAACACCGTCAGTCTCGTTGATCTTACCCAGGCAGTCGCAACAGCCCACGTGGGGGGCTTTGTGTTCCCCGCAGGGCTGGCCCTTGATCCGGTCTCCGGAAATTTCTTGGTCGCATCGAGCTTGAGCAATCAGGTTTTGATCCTAAATCCTGTCTCCCAGGTGGTGACTCCGATCCGAACCGGAATAAATCCGACCTCCATCGCGTATAACTTTGCGAGCAGTACCCTGGTGACGACAAACAGTGTGAGCTCCACGATGACAGTGATGGACTTCCTAGAGCGACGAGTGCGAGCGGTCCTTCCGGTAACACCTTCCAGCCTCAGCCTATTTAGTGTGGCCATTCACCCGTTCACAAACTTGGCGGTCGTGGCCGATTCCACCCACAACCGCGTGCTGTTCTTTCCGCTTCCGCGGTAGGTCACACTTTGCATCGCACCAAGGTACACGAGTGGACATGCAACGGCAGGCAGGGTGTATGGCATCGGAATAGGTATTGGGGCCTGGGGACAACTACTATACTCGACGTCCTGCGGGAATTTTCAATTGCGGTTGCAGATACAGGATGCTACCGCTATAATCCGCGATCTGTGATTCGGTGTGCGGAATAAGGAGATGGGATGAAATTGCATCAACTCCCTAAGTGTTCCTACCCGGTCGTTGCCGTTCTGCTGCTTCTGTTTGCAGCAGGCGCTTGGGCCCAAGTCGAGAGCGGAGCTGCTGCACCAGCGCCGACAAAAATAGGGGTAGTGAATGTTAGGCAAGTGATTGTTTCCACTGCCGAAGGCAAGCAGGCATCCGCCCGTTTGCAGGTTCAGTTCCTCCCCCAGCAGGCGGATCTTGACAATTTGCAGAGGCAGATCCAGGACCTGCAGAATCGCCTCAATACCGGCGCTCGGACGCTGAGTGACGATGAGAAGGCCAGATTGCAACGACAGGGCGAGTTGCTGGCGCGGCAGTTTCAACGCAGGCAAGAGGATGTGAGCGAGCAGATCAATGCCACGCAAGCTGACGTTGTAGACGAGATTGGGCGGAAAATGCTCGCCGTGCTCGACCGCTACTCGCGAGAAAATGGTCTTGCCGTTGTGCTCGATAGCTCGGCGCAGGCTTCGGCCGTCATCTATAACGCGGGCCAGACGGACATTACGGAAGACATCATCCGCCTCTACGACCAGGAGCACCCTGTCCAGGCGGCGCCCCCCCCCCCCTCCAGCCAGCCGGCTTCACCGGGCCCGGCAAGCACACCGGCCCAGTAGGCAACCGATCTGGCTCGATCAGTTCTGATGGGCCTGCCTGCTGGACGACCTCAGCTATCTTGTCGGCTAGGGGCAGGCTCTTCCAGTTTTCACTGACTTGCTTTTTGGGGGTAGTGACGACTATACTGACTTTGCTGAACCCGGTGGTACGTCCGAGTGGGCGCGAGCCCACTTTTTTGTTGCGATTGATAATCGCGAGCAACGCCTAGAGCCAGGGTAAAGGGCGATGGATCTGGATGGCATTCGCGAGGCTGCCGAGCGAGCAGCTCGTTCAGCTGGCGTGGAAGTCGTTGATGTCGAATGGAAAATCGGCAAACAGCGATTCCTGCGGGTATACATAGACAAACCCGAAGGCATTAGTCACCGCGATTGCGCAGCCGTCAGCGAGCAGTTAGACGTTTTGCTGGGCCTTGAGGATCTGGTGCCGGGACCGCCTTACATTCTGGAAGTGAGCTCGCCAGGTTTGGATCGTAAGATCACCAAACCTGGCGAATTCGAACGATTTGCTGGCCGGCTGGCGCGAATATCGACTACCGAGCCGTTTGAAAACGAGAGCTTTTTCGAGGGTCGCTTGGCGGGCTGCGCTGAGGACCGGGTTAAAATTGAAGTGAGGGGGCGAATCATCGAGTTGCCTCTAGCCTGGATACGCAAGGCCAACTTGGTCGTGGAGTTATAGGAACAGGCATGACGAATCTGCTGGACCAGATGATTGAGCAGATCAGCCGAGAAAAGCACATTGAACCTTCGATCATCGTCGCGGCCATTGAGGACGCGATGGTTGTCGCTGCGCGGAAGTATTACAAGACCGAAGAGGATCTCCGTGCGAAATTCAATCCAGAAACCGGCCAGGTGGATGTGTATGCGGTGCGTGCGGTCGTCGATGAAGTAGCGGATGCAAAGAAGGAGATGACCCTGGCAGAGGCGCGGAAGCTAGATCCACAAACGGAAATTGGGGGGGAGTTACTGATCCCAAAGCCGACGGCGGTGCTCGGTCGCATTGCTGCACAAACGGCCAAACAGGTCATTATGCAGAAGGTGCGCGAAGCGGAGCGCGATACCATCTTTAACGAATACAACGGTCGGGTCGGCGAGTTAGTGAACTGCATCGTAAAACGCTTCGAAGGTCCGGATGTCATCGTGGATTTGGGGCGGACCGAAGCCCGTCTTCCAAAGCGTGAGCAATCTCGGCTGGAGACGTACAACCTGGGGGACCGCCTGCGTGTAGTCATCCGGGCCGTTGACCGCGCGGCGAAAGGACCACAGGTGATCGTGTCCCGCGCCGATCCTGTACTTGTGCAGCGCTTGTTCGAAATGGAAGTTCCAGAGATTTACGATGGCACCGTGCAAATCCGAGCCGCGGCGCGGGAGGCCGGCGAGCGAACGAAAATTGCGGTGCAAAGCCGTGACAAGGACGTGGACCCAGTGGGCGCATGCGTTGGAATGAAGGGCATGCGTGTGCAATCCATCATCCGCGAACTGCGCGGCGAGAAAATTGACATTATTCCTTACTCGGAAGACACCGTAACAATCGCGCAAAAGTCGCTGAGCCCGGCGAAGGTTACACGGGTACAGATCATCGACCCCGAGACTCGGCATCTAGAGATCATTGTCGAAGACACGCAGCTTTCCTTGGCCATCGGCAAAAAGGGTCAGAACGTTCGCCTAGCCAGCAAGCTCATCGGCTGGAGCGTAGATATCAAGAGTGAAGAAGAGAAGCGCCAGGAAATCGAGGCGCAAATGGCAGCACTCACTGCACCGGGCACACCCTTATCGGAATTGAAGGGGGTAGGTCCAAAAACAGTTGGAAAGATTGAAGCACATGGCGTTACTTCGATCGAAAAACTCGCTGATATGACACCCGAGCAATTAATGGAGGTTTCGGGTATCGGTGAGAAGATGGTCGAGAAGATTCAGCTTTCTGTTGCTGCGTATTTCCAGTCGCTCGAAAGCCAGCAGGCGACCGAGGCTGCAGGACTGGAAATCGAAGGAGTTGCCACCGAGGCGGAGGATGCAGCCAGTCAGAAAACCGCGGCTCAAGCCAGCGATTTGGTGCAGGCTGAGCCGACAGCGGATGAAGTGGCGGCGGAGGAAGCTCCTTCCACGAGGGCGGAGACGAATGAAACGGTGGACGCGAAAGAAGATTCTGGTCATGAAAACAAGAAAGAATAGCTCGCGAGGCTGATGACGGAAGAAAATCAAATTCGCATCAATGAGCTCGCTCGTGAACTGGAAGTCAAGGCGAAGCTGATCATCGAATACTTGCCTGAGGTAGGCGTCACCGAAAAGAAGACGCACTCGAGCTCCATTGTTCTGTCAGCAGCAGAAAAGATTCGCAAGCATTTTCACAAACTGGCTGCAGCTGAAGCCGCCGCTGAAGCGCAGGCCGAAGCCGAGAAGACGGCGAAGGAGGCTGCCGCAAGAGCGGCGCGACTCAAACCAGCGGCCTCGCCAGTTCCAACGGCGAAAACCGCCCCGCCACCGGCGGCGCCTAAGCCGACTTCGCCGTCCTCAGCACCGGTCGGGTCTGCCGCAGCTGCCACGCCAGAGGCTGCTCCACAAAAAGCAACCGTGTCCCCAGCGCCTGTGCCAGCGAAGCCGGGGCCTCCCGTTGCGCGTCCTGCCACTCCTGAACTGCGGCCTGGAGGAGGTGTCCGGCCGCCTGTGCGTCCGCCGATGAGGCCTGGCGCGCCCACTCTCCGCCCTGCGGCCCAGGGTAGACCTTTAGCAGGCCAGCGGCCAAGTGCTCCTGCCTCGCGTGCCCCCGCAAGAACGGGTGCCCCGGTACGTCCTGGTGGCATGCCGTCTCAGCCCTTGGGCGTCCCACCACGACCTGGCCAGAGGCCGGTGCGCCTCGGGGGAGCAGGAATTGTGCCTCCCCAGGTTCCACCAAAGGCTGAACCTGGTAAGCCAATTTACGAGCGCAAACCTGCCGCGCGGGCACGCCCCACTCTGGAAAAACGGTTCGAGGAGGGTGAACGCAAGTTGCACCCGGTACGCGCGCGTCCCGGCGTCGACGCGCGTCGAACGGCACGAGCGGAGCCGGTCATACCCCCCCCTCCGCGACCGCCACGAGAAATTACTATCACGGAAGGCGTCACGGTCCGTGAGTTGGCGGAAAAACTTGACGTACGGGCGAAGGAAGTACTGAAGGAACTGCTCGATCGTGGAATCTTCGCTTCGATCAACCAAGCACTGGACGTGCCAACGGCTACGAGCCTTGCTGAAGCATTCAATGGCATCGTGTTTGTTCGTACATTTGAGGAAGAGGTCGTCCAAGACATCACTAAGGAAGAAAAAAAGGAGGACCTCCATCCGCGGCCGCCAGTGGTTACCGTGATGGGCCACGTAGACCACGGAAAAACCAGTCTGCTGGATGCCATTTGCGAAACGGAAGTGGCGGCCAGCGAGGCTGGCGGAATTACCCAGCACATCGGGGCCTCCGTTGTCTCAGTGGACGGTCGACAAATCGTGTTTGTGGATACGCCAGGGCACGAAGCGTTCACACGCATGCGCGCCCGAGGCGCAAAGGTCACCGACATCGTTGTACTGGTGGTTGCAGCCGATGACGGTGCTATGCCGCAAACGCTGGAGGCCATGGACCACGCGCGCGCCGCCAACGTACCCATCGTCGTGGCCATCAACAAAATTGACAAACCAGAGGCACAGCCCGAACGCGTCAAGAGACAGCTCTCGGAACGCGGACTAATGCCTGAAGATTGGGATGGCGAAACAGTAATGGTCGAAGTTTCCGCCCGGCAAAAAAAGAATCTAGACAAATTGCTCGAGATGCTCCTGCTCGTGGCGGATTTGCGCGAGCTCCGGGCCAATCCCCAGGCGCCAGCGAGCGGAACCGTGCTGGAATCCCGAGTGGACAAGGGTCGCGGTCCGGTCGCAACCGTGCTTGTGCAGAATGGCACGTTGCACACCGGCGATGCATTCATCGTCGGCGCCGTGTACGGCAAGGTGCGTGCCCTTTTTGACGATCACGGCTGCCCCATAAAGGAGGCTGGTCCCTCGACGCCGGTCGAGGTGCTGGGCTTACAGGGCGTGCCCGGGGCGGGCGACCACTTTCAAGTCGCCGACGAGGCCAAGGCCCGCCATATCGTGGATTATCGGAAGAACAAGCTGCGTGAGGCATCGCTGGCGCGCAGCGCCGGCCCACGGATCACCCTCGACCAGTTGCACGAACAGCTCAAGTCCGGAGAGACCAAGGAGTTGCCAATCGTCATCAAAGCGGATGTACAAGGCTCGGTCGAAGTGTTGAGCGAAGTGCTTCCCAAACTTTCGACAGATACTGTAAAGCTGAAAATCATTCATGCGAGCGTCGGGGCCGTGACCGAAACCGACGTCCTGCTGGCTTCTGCTTCCGGTGCTATAATTTTCGCTTTCAATGTGCGACCTGACCGCAAGGCGTCCGATCTCGCGCAACGTGAGAACGTTGAGATCCGCCCGCATACGGTCATCTACGAAGTCACGGATGAAATCAAGCGGGCCATGGCCGGGTTGCTCGAACCGGTATACAAGGAAACACACGTCGGCCGCGCCGAGGTGCGCGACATCTTCCGTATCAAAGGCGTGGGCACCATCGCCGGCTGCTACGTTTTGGACGGAGTACTCAAGCGCGATGCCGAGGTACGCGTCGTGCGCGACGGCGTTATCTTTTACACCGGACGCATCAGTACTCTCCGGCGGTTCAAGGAAGATGCCACTGAAGTGCGCTCTAGCTTCGAGTGTGGCGTGAGTATCTCAAACTTCAACGACGTGAAGGTCGGTGACGTGCTCGAGTGCTTCTCGATGCAGAAGCTGATACTGGCCCAAGCTACTGCCTGACGACATTGCGTCGCCGACTGCGTTTCCTTCCTGGGAGGGCCGAAGATGCCTGTCGGTCTCTTGATACTTGAGATCCACATTCCCAACGCACGTTCGCTCAAGGACAAACGGCAGATCTTGCGCAGTTTGAAGGATCGGTTGCGCGCGCGATTTAATGTCGCTGTCGCTGAATTGGATCACCAGGATAGTTGGCAGCGTGCTCAGATCGGCGTCGTCAGTCTCTCGAACGATCGGACGCATCTTGAGCAATCTCTGCGAGCCGTGTTCGACAACGCCGAGCAGTTACTTGGTCGTGAATTGGTGGGCCACGACTTGGAAATGCTTTGACCCTAGTCGTGTCTGGTGATTTAGCTCATGATCGCACCCGGGCATCGCCACGAACGTATTGCTGGAGAAATCCAGCAGGAAATCAGCCTCATGCTGGCTGGCGAATTAAAGGACCCGCGTCTGCTGAGCCCGGCCACGGTCACCCAAGTGCATGTGTCGCCCAATCTGAAACAGGTGCGCGTTTACGTCAACGTAATGGGCACCGAGACTGAGCAGACGTCGGCGCTCCAAGGTCTCGTTGCGGCGTCGAGATTTATCCGGCACGAGTTGTGCGAACGACTGCAGCTCCGGCGGACGCCGGAATTGAACTTTGTGCTCGATCGCTCCGCAGAATACGGCCAGCGCATCGAAGAGTTGATTCGGCGCATCAAGACCCCCGGCTAGCTGTATTTCAAGTCCTCATTGCCATGACACGCAAGCCAGGACCTGCTCCCTATAACGGTGCACTCGTGATCGACAAGCCCCGCGGCCAAACTTCGCACGATGTGGTCGAAACCGTGCGCCGCGCGCTCAGCTTTCGCCAAGTGGGCCATTTGGGTACGCTTGATCCGATGGCAACCGGCGTGCTGGTGTTGCTTCTCGGCCGAGCCACTCGCTTCGCGCAGTTCTATGCCAGCCGGCGCAAGCGTTATGTCTCCACGTTTCGATTCGGCTTCGCCACCGACACCTACGACGCCGATGGCGCAGCCCTTGAGCCGGAGACATCGCCGGAACTCGACGCTGCCGAAATGGAGCGCCTGGCTACGCGCTGGACCGGGCGCTTCATGCAAATGCCACCGCCATTTTCAGCCAAGAAGATTCACGGGCGTCCGGCATATGAACTGGCACGACAACACAAGCCCGTGGAACTAAAGCCGGCGGAAGTAGAGGTGGTTGAACTTCGTCTTCTGGAAATCACCGGGCCGCTCGCGCGGTTCGAAATTGAATGCGCTGCGGGCACCTACATCCGTTCGCTTGCGCATGACATGGGGGCACAATTGGGCTGTGGAGCGCACCTTGCCGAAATCGTGCGCACCGCCGTGGGCGAATTTGCACTCGATCAGGCAATCCGACTCAACGACTTCGAGCAAGCCGTGCGTGCCGGTAAAGCCGGCGAATGGATTCTGCCCCTCGCCAGCTTACTTCCGGAACTGCCGCGCGTCTCGGTGTTGCCGGTTGTCGAGCGGCGGGTGCGCCACGGCTCCCGCTTTCAGGTATCGCTTGCGCAAATTCAGTCGGGAAGCATCGAAATGTCGCAGGGAGCTCCCGTACTGCTTGACGCACGCGAGCAGAAACCGCCATGGCTGCGTGTCTTCAACCAGCGGGATCAGATCATCGCCATCGCCGAGGCCGTCGTTCCTCGCACCTACCAGCCTGTCGTTGTGCTCGAGGCCGACAAACCCTAGAGGGACCTTCCGAGTCGGATTCTTTCCAGGCTCTGCTCCTAGCTGCAGTTTAACACTGCAAGACAGTGTCTATGGAGGGAAGGTCTCACCCGCTGGTGGCGCATTCGGCGGTGGTGCTCCTGGTGGGCCAGGCTGCGGCGTTGCTGCTGGCGGCACACTGGGTTGCGACCCAGTCGGTGGTGGTGCACCGACAGGTCCCTCCGGCAGCTGAAGGGCCGGTGGCGCTGGGGTTTCCGGAGTTGGGACAGGTGACCCTGTGCCGCGTCCGGCGTAGATCGTGTTATCAGTCCGCGGGGCCAGACGAAGCTGCCGCGGTGTGACGACGATCAGCAACTCGGTATCCGACTTCTGCTTGGTATGTAAACCGGCAAGATGTCCCGCGATTCCTATGCGGGCCAATCCCGGCAGCCCGGAGATACCGCGGAAGTCGTTGGACTGAACGATCCCAGAGAGCACGCTGGTCTGATTTTCTTTCAACCGCACGGTATGTTCGATAGTACGGTTGCTCAAGATTGGAATGCCATTTACGTTTTGATCAGTAAGGGACTTGATTTCAAATTGGAGATCGAGCGTTACCTCGTTATCCGGGTGCAGGCGCGGAATCGCGCGCACCTTCAATCCCAAATCCACATACTCTGACGCCGGATAGCTGGTCAGCGGCGGATTCACAGTGACTGGGATATTCGCCTTATTCAAGGTGACCGTGATGCTGTTCGACGACCCGTTGGCGACCACCAGGTCGGGAAGTGTGTCGCCATCGAGATCCGCTGACGCCAGCGCGGCGGGTCCATCACCGCTAGGCAGATTGATCGGGTCGGCAAACGATCCGTTGCCCAAGCCCAGGAACACAGAAACGCTATTGTCGCCCTGATTGGCGGTCACCAGATCAGTGCTAGTGTCGGAGTTGACATCCGCCACCAGCAGCGCTATTGGCCCACTGGCCGTCGCCATGGCTTTGCGGTCCCCGAACGTGCCGTCGCCGTTTCCCGGATATATCGAGAGCGAGTTGTCGATCTGATCTGTGACCGCAAGATCGATGCGGCCATCGGCATCGAAGTCTGCCGCCGCGACGCCGGATGGGCCGGCACCGGTCATTAAATCAGCCAACGTCACGAACGTGCCGTCACCTTGGCCCAGCAGGATGGATACAGTGTTCGCCGCCCGATTGGTCACCGCCAGGTCCAGATGGCCATCGTTATCGAAATCGGCAGTGGCAATCTCTGAGGGGCCGCTATCGACCCCGAAATCCTCCTTGGGAGCAAACGTGCCGTCGCCTCCTCCCAGCAGAATGGAAACCGTGCCGTCAGTCTGATTGACTACTGCTAGGTCAATCATGAGGTCGTTGTCGAAATCGGCAGCGACAAAGGCTACCGGACCCATGCCGGTGGGGAAATCGATATGTGCCGTGAGCGTGCCATCGCCATTACCCAGCAGGACTGAGACTGTGTTGTCCGCGCGATTTCCTACAGCCATATCGGGCTTCCTGTCGCGATTGAAGTCCTGGGCCGCAATTGCGACCGGCTCTAATCCAGTGGCGAAATCCTGGCGCTCTGCGAATGTGCCATCTCCATTGCCCGCCAGGAGGGAGACAGTGTTGTCTGTCTGATTGACCACGACGAGATCGAGCTTAGCGTCACCATTGAAGTCGACGACAGTGACACCCGCCGGACCACGACCCACGGCGAACTCGGTGCGCGGAAACGCACCGGGGAGGATACCGGGTATGAACTGCGAGGGCGCTGCGATCAGGCTTGCGGAGAGCAGGGCGAGTGTGATGGGAAACCTCTCCCCGACGAAGAATGTCCCCGGCATGCCGTCTGTGACCCGCAGCAACACGCGTTGCGCCTGCCGCACGACGCTAAGCGTTTGTGAAAACGAGGCGGAGGCCCCTGGAAGTGTGGCGAGAAACAAGGTTTTTCCACCGCCGAGGGCGATGAGCGGTGGCAGCACCACACTGAGTCCGCCCTGTGCTGCCGTCAGCGGGGTCGGCGTGCCAAAGATGGTTTGGATGGCCTGTATGAGCGTATTGGAGCTCGCCGCCTCTGTGAGTTGGTGTATCTCCGCGCTACTCAGCGAGAAAGCCCGCACCTTCGATGGCGGCATGATACCCAATTGCTGCGCGGCTGTGCGATCCACTTCCAGAATGTCGATATCCAGAAGCAGTTCCCCTCGTGTCTGTTCAATCTCCTTCACCAACGTGTATGCTAGGGCGACATTTTCCGGTGTATCACGCAAGGTGAGCGTGCGCGTTTTGACGTCCAGTTCCACGCGGCGGATGCCAATAATTTCCCGGATCAGGCGCATCGCCTCCGTCATCTCGTCGGTCGTTTCGGAAGCAGGCAGCTCAATCGTGCGTAGGACCTGCGGGGCATAGTCGCGCCGCTTCTCCGGAGTATCCGAAGCGACGAAGAAGGTTCGGATATCAACGGCGTGCCAGAACGTTGCAGTCTGATCGGAAAGCAACCGCATCGCTGTTTCGAAATCAACCTCCGAGACCCGAAATCGAATTTGCCGGTCCACCAGGTCGCTATCGAATGTAGCGATCACCCCAAACTGCCAGGCAATCTCTTCATATGCGCCGCGCGTGGTGCCGCGGTAGTCGAAATCACGAGTTCCAGGTGATGCGTCGATTCGGGCGGGACCCCTGAAGATTTGCGCAGCCGGCGCTGCCACAGGCGAGGACTGCAGCCCGAGCTGTTGCAACCGCTCACGCGCGACCGTATAGCCGGGATCCAGTCGAAGAGCTTCTTTCAGGTGCTCCCGAGCGCGATTGGTCTGCCCGGTCAGAATTTCTCTCGCTGCCTGTTCGGTCCGCTGTTGGACCAACTGAAACCGAGCCAGCTCCTGCCAAAGCCGAATTTCGTGGTCATTTGGAGATTTCGCTGCCGCCTCGCTATAGGCCTCAAAAGCTCTTTCCCACTCTCCGTCTTGCTCAGCGCGCTGTCCCCAGTCTAAGGCCTGCCTGGCGCCACGCGTGTCTTGTAGCAATGCTCCTGGCCGGTTGGCGGAAGGTTGCGTTGCGGAGGAAATTGCAAGTGCTTGAGAAGACTGCGCCATGGCCGGCAGTATGGAGGCTGAAATCAAGACAGAAGCAAGCCTGACCAGCCGCAACCCTCCGACAAACTGAAGAACGGCAGAGTGCATCGTCAAGTGCTTATCATAGCGGCCTTGCAAACGGGGCAAGGCAAAAACCTTGACCTGTTTGGACGAAACGGATACACTTTCCATGGGGTTGCAACTTATTTGCAACGGGGACCTCCGCATTGATCTCCGCCCTCCTCATCGCTCTTCGCGAAGGCGTTGAAGCCGCGCTCGTCGTGGGGATCGTCTTAGTGTATCTCGAGCGGACAGGCCGCTTGCGCTTGTTGCGATTCGTCTGGGCCGGTGTGGGGTTGGCCACGCTCTCAAGTTTTGCGGCAGCAGTGGCACTCGAGCGGTTGCAGATTAACCAAGAAACCTTCGAAGGCCTGCTGCTCTTGCTCGCGGCGATCTTCGTAGTGACCATGATCGTCTGGATGAACCGTGTTGCTCGCCACCTGCGACGGCATATCGAGGAGCGTGTGGAATCACTCGCTGGTGTCTCCGATCTCGCCGCCGGTCTCGGGATTGCTACGTTCGTCTTTCTGATGGTGGTGCGCGAAGGTGCTGAGATGGTGCTCATCTTGCGCGCTGTGGAGCTTTCGAGCGAAGGTGCAGCCGTGTGGGTGGGCACCGGAATCGGTTTGACCGTGGCCGTAGCGATTGGCGTCTTTTTCTTTCAGGGTACGCTCCGTATTCCCCTGGACCGCTTTTTCAGGGCCACCACCGTGATGCTTGTGGTCGTGGCAGTGCAGCTCGCCGTGACCGGTGTGCATGAGCTGAGTGAAGCGATGTGGTTGCCGTCAAGTAAGCGCGAGATGGCCCTGATTGGGCCGATCGTGCGCAATGATTTTTTCTTCTTTGCCGTCATCCTGGGCACGGCCGCACTCCTATTGCTTCGTGAATGGCTTGCGCTACCCGATGAGGTAGTGAACCAGCCAGCCGCAAGTGAAGCCGAACACCGCCGCCAAGCATGGGCGCAACGCAAACACAGACGATGGATGTTTGCCGCCGGGCTGGGGTTTGTCTTGGTGATTCTCACATTAGCGGCTGATTTTGTCTACGCCCGGGTGGCCGCGGCGGCTCCGGAATCACAAGTGCTCGTGGCGACGGAGAACATGGTGCGCGTACCGATCGCGGACGTAAACGACGGAAACCTGCACCTGTTTCGCGTCGCAGTAAACGGGACGGAGCTTCATTTCATGGTGATTCGCAAGCCGGACGGCGACTGGGGCACGGCTCTGGATGCTTGTTCGATCTGCGGATGGTCGGGATACCGGCAGAGCGGCACAAACGTTATTTGCCGCAACTGCGCGGCGACCGTCTACGTTCCCACCATCGGACAGACTGGCGGCTGTAATCCGGTGAGCGTGCCATCACGCGTAGAGGGTCAGCAATTGGTGATGGACCTCTCCGCCGTAGCCGATGCCGCGCGCGGGATTCCGCGCTAGGGCATTCAATACACACATGTTTCTCCGCATTGTCAAAGACTCGTTTGCACGACAGCCGCGCCGCAAGCTGCTGACCGCGGCGACCCTGGCGCTTGGCACGGCCGTCACCACCGCTACCCTGAGCGTGGCCCTCGATGTGGGCGACCGGTTGTCTCGCGAGTTCCGCAGCTTGGGCGCGAACCTGTTGGTAACACCGCAGGCAGACACTCTTCCGCTGGAAATCGGAGGCGTGGACTATCGCCCGGTGGATTCGGGTGCCTACCTTCCTGAGTCAGAGCTAGGCAAGCTGAAGACGATCTTCTGGAGAAACAACATTATCGGCTTTGCTCCGTTCCTGAATGTTCCGGTTACGCTGCGGGCGGCGGCGACCACTAGCGACGACCAGATGTTACAGGATGTCACGCTAATCGGTACGTGGTACCGCCATGACGTAGTGATTCCTGGGGACGAGAGTAATTTCCGCACGGGCGTGGCGGCAACACACCCGTGGTGGAGTGTCGAAGGCCGGTGGTTTGGCGATCAAGCAGCCGAGTGCATCGTCGGCACAGCGTTTGCGCGGCGAGCCGACATCACTATAGGGGAAACAATTGAGTTGTGGAGGGACGGTCATACCGTCCAGGCTGTCGTGGTTGGGATCCTATCGACTGGCGGGCAAGAAGACGATGCGGTCATGGCTCCTCTGGCGACGGCACAACGGTTGTCGAACCGCCCAGGGCAGTACCGCCGGCTAGTCGTCAGCGCGCTCACCAAACACGAAGACGAACTTTCGAACCATAGTCCGGCAACGATGACGCCAGCCGAATACGATCGCTGGTACTGCTCGCCCTACATGTCTTCCATCTCGCACCAGATGAAGGAGCAGCTTGCAGGTGTCGAAGTACGTCCCATCCGCCGGGTTGCCGAAAGCGAGGGTCACATCCTTTCGCGCATCGGCGTGCTGATGTGGTTGGTGACCGGTGCCGCGCTGCTCGCCGCGACACTTGCTGTTGCCGCCACAGCCGGCACAACGGTGCTGGAACGAACGGGCGAAATTGGTTTGATGAAGGCCTTGGGTGCCTCCCGCTTGATGATCGGAGCCTTCTTTCTGGGTGAGCAGTGCTTGCTGGCCCTGATGGGGGGTGCGGCAGGCTATATCGTAGGGTTAGGTCTCGCACAAGGACTCGGTCAACGCGTCTTCGGCATGGCGCCGGAGACACGAATGATTTTACTTCCCATTGTGCTGGGGGTGGCCGCCGCCGTGACGACTATGGGCAGTATCCTAGCCTTGGCGAAGGTGGTGCGGCTCGAACCTGCCTCCGTGCTGCACGGCGAATAGATGCATGCCAGCGACACCACAGATGAGACCGCAACTGTAACTCGGTATTAACTCTAATGTTTTGGCGCATCCTTTGGCGATTACTACGGGCAAGTCGTGACCGCTTGACTCTGGCCCTATTGACAGTTGCTAGCGGGGCTGCGGTTTTTGCGGCACTCGTAAACCTGAACTTGGACGCGAGCAATAAACTCACGCGGGAATTCCGGGTATTAGGCGCAAACGTGATCGTCTCGCCCGAACCGGCACAGGACACCGCGGCAGCCATGGACACGAAAGTGATGGCACAAATTGCAGTGCTCGATGTGCCGGAAGTTATCGCCGCGGCACCTTACATGTATGTCGCAGCGCGCGCGGGCGAGCCACCACATGTCGTCCCGGTGATCGTGGCTGGAACTTGGCTTGACCAGGTCGCCCGAATGAACTCCTGGTGGAAGGTCGAAGGGCACTGGGTGACAGAACGTGATGACAGAGCCCGCTGCATGATTGGCCGGGAAGCTGCGCGTCAGCTTGGGGTCTCGCCGGGCGACCGGTTAACTTTGCGCTACGCCGATCAGCAAGCGCAGTGCACAGTGGCCGGCGTAGTAACGGCTGGTGGCTCGGAAGACAGCCAGATATTCGTTAGTTTGGCTGCAGCACAGGCTCTCGCCCAACTCGATGGGCGTATGGGTCTTGTGCAAATGAGTGTGCGTGGCCCCTCACCCGTGATTGAAGAAGTCGTTCGGCGTCTGGCGGAGGCACTTCCGGGGTTGGAAGTGCACTCCGTACGGCAGCTCGCAGCAGCAGAAGGCCACTTGCTCGAGCGCATTCGCGGGTTGCTCCTTGCCACCATAGTGCTCATCCTGGTGCTGTCGACACTGGGCGTGCTCGCAGCAATGGCGGGGCTGGCCATCGAACGGCGGCGCGACATCGACTTGATGAAAGCACTTGGCGGATCGGTACGCCGAATCATGAGAATCTTCCTGGCCGAGGCGGCAACCATCGGTATCGCAGGTGGCGTCATCGGCTCCGGCGCAGGCATCTTGCTTTCAGAATGGATCGGTCAGCAGGTATTTGCCGCGGCCATTACGCCTCGCCTGATCGTGATGCCGCTCACGGTCGCAGTGATGATCGGTGTGACCTTGGCCGGTGCGTTCCCACTGCGCCTATTGGGACGCGTGCATCCGGCAGAGATTCTGCGAAACGAATGATGTCGCCGCTCGTCCAGGTCGAATGCATTTCGAAGCACTTTGGAACACTGTGCGCGCTCGACGAGGTGAGCTTCGATGTGGCGGAAGGCGAGTGGATTGCCATGATGGGCCCCTCCGGCTCGGGCAAGACAACGCTGATTAATATTCTCGGGGGGCTCGACCGGCCGACGGCCGGACGCGTCGTGGTGGCTGGAGTGGAGGTAGGAGCTCTTAGCGAACGCGGATTGACCCGCTACCGGTCGGGAGAGGTCGGCTTCGTTTTCCAGAAATTTCATCTGGTGCCGTATCTCTCAGCGGTCGAAAATGTAATGCTGGCTCAGTACTTCCACAGCATGGCCGATGAGGCTCAAGCCGCTCGAGCGCTAGTGCGTGTAGGGTTGGGCGAGCGGCTGCGTCATTTGCCGAGCCAGCTTTCCGGTGGCGAGCAGCAGCGTGTCGCGCTCGCCCGCGCGCTTATCAACCAGCCGAAGCTGATCCTGGCGGATGAGCCAACGGGCAATCTTGACGAGGCCAATGAACGAATCATTCTCGATCTACTGTGCGAACTCCATGAAACCGGACACACTATACTGCTGGTCACACATTCGCCAGAAATTGGAAGGATGGCGGATCGGCGCATCGAGCTGGCACATGGTCGCCTTGCTCAGATCGCCATGAATTGAAATCACTATTTTTCTCGGAAGCATCTCACTTAGGTTGCCACGACGAACTACTTCAAGGATGTCCCATGCCAATCTCTCTGGATCCGCGGAAGAAACCCACCGATGTAAAAGTTTACATTTCATCCGGAGTGGGGATCGATGTCGTCTGGGCTGATCAGCACCATAGTCATTACGATTTCGCATATCTGCGTGACCTTTGTCCTTGTGCCATGTGTGATGACCAGAGGCACAAGAAAGAGCAAGTAGTCGAAAACACTGCCAGCGCATTGACGGCGGCCCTGCCCATCTTCCGGCCACGGCCCGCCGCCCGCAGCGCCAAGCCCGTGGGCCACTACGCCCTGCAAATCGAGTTCACGGACGGGCACGCCACTGGAATCTACAGTTACGACTACCTGCGCACGATCTGTCTCTGTGAGGAATGTGCAAAGTCATTCCGCCTAGGCGCGAAATGAGGGGCAGTCTCCAAAAGCCCGCACGCGCTGGACTCACATGACGAAACATGCGACGATACCTGCCCAGTAGTAGCCACAGTCTATGGCTTCGACCCCCGGAGAAAACTTACCCACAGCACCACCCGCGCTGAATATTCCGCGCGTGATCGTGGCCACCACGGCCATGCTCAGCTTCATTTCGTTTTGGCGCGCGGCTGCCATCGTGCTCAACGACATGGGCTCCTCGGCATTCTATGCGGGGGCCATTGCGGAGGCGGCCTTCGGCAAGTCGGCGCCGTGGGGCATCCTGCTCATCATGCTCTTCGCCTACCCGGTGTTCGCCTTGTACATCGAGAGCTGCAGCATGTTTGTGCGCGGTGGCGTCTACCGCACAGTCAAGGAAGGGATGGGTGGCACACTCGCGAAGGTCTCGGTTTCCGCCTTGATGTTCGACTTTATTCTCACCGGCCCCATCAGCGGAGTCTCCGCGGGTCACTACCTGACGGGCTTTCTGAATGAGATTTTCCGTTCTTCAGGCTTGAACCTGACGCTTCCCACAAATCTCACGGCGGCATTCTTCGCCATTCTGGTGACGCTATACTTCTGGTGGCAGAACGTCAAAGGCATTCCGGAGTCCAGCGGCAAGGCGCTTCGCATCATGTACGTGACCACACCCATGGTCGTGATCATGATCGTTTGGTCCCTGTACACCCTCTGGGTGCGAGGCGCCCAGCTCCCGCCGTGGCCGACACTCTCCAATCTCACATTCTCTGACCAAGCCCTTGGCTGGCTGCGCAACACCGACTGGCCGCAGACCATCGGCCTGATCGGCATTCTCATTGCGCTGGGACACTCGGTCCTGGCAATGAGCGGCGCGGAAACCCTGGCCCAAATCTACCGCGAGCTCGCGCACCCCAAGCTGCTTAACTTGAAGCGCGCAAGCTTTATCATTTTCTCCTTCAGCCTGGTTTTCACGTCCGGGGTGGCGTTCTTCGCGGTGATGATTATCCCCGATGAGACGCGGCCGGAATATTTCGGCAACCTGATCAGCGGCCTGGCCATGCATTTCGTCGGGCCACACAGCCTGCGGCTTGCTTTCCAAGCGTTCGTCGTGCTCGTCGGTATCCTGATGCTCTCAGGAGCGATCAACACCGCCATTGTGGGGTCGAACGGCGTGCTGAACAGAGTCTCCGAGGACGGCATCCTTCCGCAGTGGTTCCGTCATCCCCATCGCCGCTTTGGCACGTCCTACCGCATCCTTAACCTTGTCGTGGGCTTGCAGATCGCGGCCATCATCCTAAGCCAGGGCGACATTTTCTTGCTCGGCGAAGCTTATGCGTTCGGCGTGTTGTCGAGTTTCCTGATGAACAGCTTGGCGGTGTTCGTGCTCCGTTACCGAAAACCCGGGAAGCGCCCATTTCGCGTCCCCATGAACCTGAAATTTGCCGGCCGGCAAATTCCCCTCGGGTTGATCCTCATTGCAGGGGCGCTCTTCAGTCTTTGGCTCATCAATCTCCTTACCAAACAGATCGCTACCATTTCAGGCATTGTTTTCACCTTAGTCTTGTTTGCCACTTTTACCTCGGCAGAAAGGTTCACACGGAAGCGCGGAGCAGAACGCGCCGAGCTCGATCAGTTCAATGTTACATCGCGAAGTGATTTGACTCCCGAGAGCGTCGGCGCCCGGCTAGGAAACATTCTGGTGCCCCTCAGCAACTACCACGCCCTTTATCACCTCTCCGCCGTGCTCGATCGCGTTCATCCAAAGCGCCGGGACGTTGTCGTGCTTAATATCCGGCTACTGCGCCGGATACCTTCCGGCGAAGTCGAACTCGACGCCGACCAGATGTTCGGCGGCATCGAACAGCATCTCTTTACACAGGCGCTCTCGCTGGCAGAAAAATATGGCAAGACCATCCGCCTAGCGGTCGTCGCCGCGAACGACACTTGGGAAGGAATCCTGCGCGCAGCGGTGAACCTAAGATCCTCCACGATTGTGCTGGGGCGCTCATCCAAGTGGAGTCTGGCAGAACAGGCCCGCCAGACCGGCTTAGCCTGGGAGAACCTGCCGCCTCCCCGGCCGCAGTTCAATCTGGAGATTTACACGCCCGGCGGACAACACGAATTCTTCCTGCTGGGTCCCCATGCGCCTCACTTGACCAAGAATGAAGTGAACCTAATCCACCAGCTCTGGCTTCGATTCAGCGATCAGGTAGCCCCTGAGGAACTGCACCATCACGATGTCGTGCACTTCGCCCTGGACGAAGTCCAAGAGGAACTCCGCGACGGAAAAGAGCAGGGAGTGCTGGAACGACTGAAGGCCCATTTGGTCCGCAACAAGATGCGGCGCGCCCCGCCGTCGTGAGCCCAGCCAAATCAGCCACCGTAGAAGAAACCGGTCTCGCGCATTGTAAGCGGCTCCTCGTCAGTTCGGACGCCTGCGCTGACGACCTCGCCCACAAATATGGTGTGATCGCCACCTGCAACATCGTTCACTACCCGGCATTCAAACCACGCCGCCGCGTCCACGAGCAGCGGTGCTCCCGTCTCGCCAGTTTCAACGCGGTAGCCGTTCAGTGTATAGCCGGAAGGTTGGGCTCCCTTAAAAAACGCGGTGGCAAGCTCCTTCTGTGTCTTGCCGACCAAGTGAACGCCGAAAATGCGGGACGCTGTGATGGCCCGGTGGAGTCCACTGTCGGCTCTAATGGCGGCCATGACCAGCGGCGGAGTGAACGAGCTTTGTGAGATCCAGTTGATTGTGCCGGCCGCCGGTCCGGAGTCGTCACGCGAGGTGGCAACATATAAGCCATAAGTGACCATCCTTAGTGCTTTTTTCTTGGTGGCTGGGTCCATGGCCATGCCTGCTCCTTTGCCCTCGGTCTAAGAAGACTGCCTCATGATCGCCGCCGTTACCAAACCGCGCACCACGAAAATACCCCCTGCCACAGCCAGCAACAACCCAGCCCAGCGAAATGGGGCCCAGGCCAGCGATAGCAGAATAGTCCCGGTCACGGCCAGCGAAGCTCCACCAATCCGCATAGCAACACGCTCTCTGCGTACTGCTATCCGTGGCGCGTGGAGCCATGTGCGCAGGCCCCAGAGTATCAGCGCGACCGTAAGGACCAGCCACGCCGGATGGCGGGGGTTGAACAAATAACGGCCAAACACCCCTACCCAAAGCAACAATGCGCCCACGAGGACAAAAACCATCTCATTGACGAGTCGAAATAGTTGGTTGATGGTCGGCATACTTAGGTTAGACGCGCTCGATTCGCACTCGCTCGAGAACAACGGACGTGCGGGGGCGGTCGTTTGAGTCGCGCGGCACTTGCAAGATCTTAACGGTCACATCCTGACCCTCGACCACTTCGCCGAAAATAGTGTGCCGGTTATCGAGCCACGGCGTGGCCGCGACCGTGACGAAGAACTGGCTGCCATTGGTGTTCGGCCCGGCATTCGCCATGGAAAGTTTTCCGGCACGGTCGTGACGCAGTGAGGGGTGAAATTCATCGGCAAAACGGTAGCCGGGACCGCCGGTCCCGTTGCCGAGCGGGCAGCCACCCTGGATCATGAAGTTAGGGATGACGCGATGAAATGTTAGGCCATCGAAAAACGGCCGCTTCACCTTCTGTCCGGTGCGAGGGTCAGTAAATTCCACTATGCCTTCGGCGAGGCCAATGAAATTGTTGACGGTTCGCGGTGCCTCCTTCTCAAACAGCCGGCAAACGATCGATCCTTGCGATGTTTCCAGGATCGCATAGGTTCCTGGCGCACGCGTCATTACTTGGCTCCTTGGTTGGCCCTTTTCCTGAGTTCTTGAAACTCTTATGACGGCGCCATTATCTCTCAATCTGTGTCTGGCAGCCAGAGAGCAACTATCGGAATCAGACCATGTTAACGTAATGGGAGGCGTCGATCTGCGTGCCGCTCAGAAGTCACGTCTGGCGACTCGTCCGGCACCTCAAGGTGTTACACTACGGCGCCTTGGAACTCGAGGTGTCAGGTCCGGCGCCATGTGGAATCCGGCAAAGTCAGTTGCATCTGTGAAGGAGCATCTCTGTGTACAACGTCATTATTATCGGTAGTGGCTGTGCTGGCCTGACGGCAGCGATCTACGCCGCGCGCGCCAATCTGAAACCCCTGGTCATCGACGGTCACGAACCCGGTGGGCAACTGACCCTTACGACCATGGTCGAAAACTTTCCGGGATTCCCTGATGGCATTCTCGGACCGGAACTGATTGACAAAATGCGCATGCAGGCACAGCGCTTCGGTGCAGAATTTCGAACCGGTGCGGTGACCGGAGTTGAATTGGGACAGCGACCGTTCCGCGTCAGCACCGCGAAAGAGACCTCTGAGACCCAGACTTTAATTGTCGCCAGCGGCGCATCGGCTCGCATGCTCGGCATTGAGTCCGAGCACAAACTCCTGGGCCACGGCGTTTCCACGTGCGCCACTTGTGACGGATTCTTCTTTCGGGGCAAAGACATTGCAGTGGTGGGCGGAGGAGACACGGCTATGGAGGAGGCCATCTTTCTTACGCGCTTTGCGAGCCGGGTTCATGTCATTCACCGCCGCACGGAATTTCGCGCGTCAAAGATCATGCTGGATCGAGCACGCGACAACGAGAAGATTCACTTCATCACGTCGGCGGTCGCAGAAGAGATTCTTGACGTGGACAAAGGCGCTGTAGAGGGAGTTCGGTTGCGAAACGTGGAGAAGGGTGAAATCTCACTGCTGCCCGTCCAGGGTCTGTTTGTAGCCATCGGCCACGAGCCCAATACGAAGGTTTTCCGCGGTCAGCTGGAGATGGATGCCAACGGCTACCTCCGTACCAAAAATGGCAGTAAGACAAACATCGGGGGGGTCTTTGCCGCTGGCGACGTCCAGGACCACCACTATCGTCAGGCTGTGACTGCTGCCGGGTCAGGCTGCATGGCTGCCATGGATGCCGAAAAATTCTTGGAAGTCACGGGCACACACTCCAACTGCTAAGCTGGAACGCACACGCTGCGCCTATGCTCTGGGGAAGCGAAACACCTACCCCCGGCCAACCGGGGCAGTCGGACAAAATGGGGCAAAACTGAGGTATTTAATCGCCGGCGGGGGTCGTTACCTCTTCTTCATGCTTCTCCGGGGCGGCGCGTCGGATTGTGCCGAGAGAGGGGTCGGTGGTTGCTTTGATCTGCTGAACCGACCCGATCTGAACCACGGGCGTCTGCGGCTTCCTCAGGACCATGTCCTCGTAGATGGCGCGCACTTTCGCGGCTTCTTCAAGCGCCTTGCGACGGCGCATCTTGTCTTCTTCAGCCGCAGTCATGGGAATGTCGTGCTCCCTCTCGCGGATGCGAGCGGCATCTTCGGCGTCGATGACCAGGGAATGCTCGTAGGTTTCGAGGTCCACAGGGCGACCTTTGGCGTAAATCTCATGCTTGCCGTGCGTCTTGTACCACTGCGCGACGGTTGCGTTCTTATACATGTTCTCGATGATCTTCCGCCAGCCGATGCCGGTGTTATAGGCACAGAAGGAGATCTCGCCCTGCTGGGTGGCGTACGGAATAATGCACATCTCCGTGCGGCGAAAGTCATAATTGAACAAATCCTGAAACCACATACCGGCAACGAAGAGAAAGTTCCATGGATCCTGTTCGCGCCTCTTCTTGGTGTCCTCGAATGTGCGGTCCGGCCCTGAGTTCCCGTATTTTTTCACATGATCGGGCGTCAAGCCCCAAGACTTGTCGAACTTGCGCCAGAGGTCGATCAAAGCCAAACTGGGCGGTGCCTCAAAAGGCCGGAAGTTCCTCAGCAGGGCCAGCCCCATCATGAGATTCGAGAAATTCTTGCTGCGGGCCGCATCGGTGATGCTCTTCACGTCCTCGACCAATTGCGGCACATTGAGAAACCGCGGCACCGGCGCCCACTCTTTCGTCTCCTTATTGATCATCAGCGCCGTGCCGATGCCGCAATTCGGATGGCAACCGCAACTCACCGTGCCCCAATGCGAGTCAGGGCCATGGGCAAGATCGGCGAAGGCCGAAAAGGCGCTGACCAGCGAGATGGGGAACCAATCCCGCGTCGGCTCGACTCGGCCTACCTGTTTGCTAACATCAATGGCCAAGTGCGAAAGGGTATAGCGCTGGCGCAGGCGCCGCTCTGGCGTGATGTCCTCGTCGCGCCCCGTGAATGAAACCGGCTGGAAAGCGACGAATGAGATCTTCTTCGGATTCTCCATCGCGAACTTAACGACGGAACCTACCTGATCGTTGTTCACACTGTTTATGATCGTGACGACCAAGATGATCTCGATGCCCGCTTCGTGCATGTTCTCGATGGCGCGCAGCTTCACGTCAAACAGGTTGCCAACCTGTCGGTGGCTGTTGGCGTCGTTGCCGATGCCGTCGAACTGCAGGTATGTATAACGCATGCCGGCCTCGAACGCCTTCTTGCAAAACTCCTTGCTCTTGGCGAACTCGATGCCGTTGGTGGCCGCCTGAACGCTGTTGTACCCCAACTTCCGGGCGTAGCGAATAGCATCGAGAAAATAGGGGTGCATGGTAGGTTCGCCGCCGGAAAACTGCACGGAGAGCTGCCGCCGCGGCTTGATTTTCACCGCATTGTCGAGGACTTCCTGAATTTCCTCCAGAGAAAGCTCGTGAACGTAGCCCACCTGGTTGGCGTCCATAAAGCACGGATCACACATCATGTTGCAGCGGTTCGTCAGGTCCACGGTCAAGACCGAGCCACGACCGTAGCGGACCGTGCTCGAGCCGTGCTTGTGCAATCCCTCATCATTGTGCGCGGGAATATCGCGCCCAGGGAAATTCTTTTCGATCCAGGCAAGGAATCGCGAATCTATGGCCATCAAGTCTTCATAGGTGCCGTGGCTTGGACACTCCTTCACCATCCACACTTGGCCGTCACGCTCGATGATTTGAGCTTTGATCTCGCCAACCTTCTCGTACATGAGGTCACGCCAATCCTTCTTCCCATTAAAGATCGCGTCCCGGGCCTCCTTAACGCACCCAGGGCAAAGCGAGTCAGTCTGCCGCGGAAAGCCGAGCGTGGGCTTGGTCTTTTCCCACGACTTCAGCAGCGGCTTGTCTGACCACTTAGGAGTGAAAGAGGGATTGGGATTGTGCTTATTGAATAACTGTATAGCGTCAAAGACCAAGCCTGCGGTTTTGCACAGCCCGGCGTCGAACACCTTCCCTGCTCGTGAACTCAGTCCAACTTTCCTCGGCATATCGACTTGCCTCGCTTTCGTCGTGCAAACCTCGATTCGAAAATGGCTTTCGAGAGCTACGCTTCCTCTCGGGACGCGCAAGCAACAGGGTTCCTGGCCCTTGTCCCCCGCTTTGAACGCAGATAGTTTGCCTGCTACACGCCGCAGGTGTCCAGCCCCATGTGCCCAAAGGGGGAAAACTGGGGCCGAATGGGGCTCACTGACGGCCAAACGGCAGCGCGGACTTCCAGGTATAAGTATCAATCCGTGAAGGAGTTGCGTCTACGGATTTCTCGGTGGCGGTGCCGCCCTACCTATTCGTTAACGACCGGTCGCAGCACCGCGATGGCAAAGTGCGCCAGCTCCGACATGCCTTCGTCGAGTTGCAACCAGCGTACCGCGCAATGATCCTTCAAATACTTGGATATGCGCGACTCAGCGATCCCTAGATCTTCTGCCATG
The DNA here is from genome assembly GCA_965197305.1 of Candidatus Acidiferrales bacterium. GTDB lineage: Bacteria > Acidobacteriota > Terriglobia > Acidiferrales > UBA7541 > Palsa-189. The sequence continues at coordinate 172,950 of CBDAMS010000011.1, forward strand.
CGCGCCCTGAGCCGGCTGCTCTCCTTGCCCCCGCGGCCGCCCCGGACCAGATTTCCAATACCGATACGCAGCGTCTGACAGGTTTCAATGTAGTAGTGCGTGTGCTGATCGGAATCGGAAAGTAGCAGCACGCCCGGTCCAGCGGACGCTTGTTCAGCGTCCTCCAACGGTTTCGAGGGGCAGGCCAGAAGCCGGCGAAGCTGCGACTCGAGATGGGCAATGCGCGATGCCAATGCCGGTTCTCCGGTGCGCATACGACCAGCATGCCAGCCGGGAGCGATTGCAGGCTGGTGAGTGCTCTCTCGAACGGGCGAGGGCCCTTGACTAGGTTTCGGTCGCTCCCGCGGCGAGCGAAACGTCTGCGGCGCTTGCGATTTTGTCGCTGCATGCTCACCCACGCTCGACACGCTTCGCGAAGGAGGGATTCGGATGGGCGATGGCCCTCTCTTTCGATCGCCGCCTCTCCGCCCGCCGCGGCGGCCGCGACGCCTGCGCTTCTGTCCTGCGTGGGACTTATCAGGATCCTGGGGAGATGCTGACAGGGTAGTCCCTTCGGGCGGCTGTTCGCTTTGCAGCGAACTTTCCCCTTGTTTTTCTTGTTCTTGCGGTCCTTCCTGCTGCGGTTCGAGCGGCTGCAATTCCGGAGTGTGTTTGGGCACATAGACAGGTATTGCAGCACCGAGACGTCCGAGCGCCTCTTCAGCTTTTGTCCGCCATTGTGCGCGTCGGAATCGTTCTGCTGCTACGCCATACCATCGCGCTGCCTCTGCGTTTTCGCCAGCCTTCTCTTGCAATGAGGCTAGTTCGAACGCCACCATCGCATCGCGAGTACGTTCATACAGTTCTGCCAGTTGCGCCGGTGCGTCGCTGCTGGCTTTGGCTTTGCGGATACCTGCTTGGATTTGCCGCCAATCGGCCATGAGCGAGCATTGTAACAGCCAAGGGAACGGCGGCCAAGGAAGTGCTACATAGCAAATTGCTTTAGTGGGCCCGCCAGGATTCGAACCTGGGACCGACGGATCATGAGACTAGTTTCTCGGTATGCCAACGAGATCCTGGACTTACTCTGCAGTGCATCCGACGCGGTTTTTCAAACTCTGCGACTGCTCAGTTCTTCTCTCTACACCCCTCACTTTATGGATTCTCTCGTCACCGCGGTGTCATAAGAATGTGCGATCAATCTCGCGGATCGCGGAGATACATTAGCTCTCAGGTTCGTCCTCACTTCCAAACATAGCCCTTGAGATCTACAGGCCAAATATTGGTGAAGATCGAGAGTCGACGCCTGATCGGGCAGTCATGGGAGTACTGTTTTTATCTTGACTTGCTCGCTCCGCCGGGCACCCCGGCGGTGCTCGCGGACCTAGGGTACGCACCAGAGAGGTGCGCACCCTGGGCTGCTACGTCGCTGCGCAGTTGCCATCCGCAGGATGAGACCGGAAATTCTTGCGACCAGACCCCGAATCGTCAGGCAGGCGCCTTCTCCAGTTCTTCCAGGAAGTACAGATCAGGCTTTCCGGAAACGCCGGCCTTCTGCATGGCCTGTCGCAGGTCATCGGAATCGGCAAACTGCCGGGCTCTGTTGAGGTCATCCCACTCAATGAGAATGATCAGATCATTTGGATCGCTCGAACTCCGAAACACGCGAGCCCCTTTCGACCCGTTGACCTTCCGGACCGTGCCGTGCTCATCGAACATCGGTCTCCAGCGGGAATAGTCTGCAACTTTGTTGCGAATCAGCAAGTAAGGCATAGCTTCTTCTCCCTTTTGAGTAGGCGATATCCAAATCTACCTCGAATTTCCGATTTCAACTTGAGGCTTGTACACCAGTCGCCTTCCTGTGTGAAGCCCAGATGGCAATGGCGGGCTTGGGGATCCTTACGGTACTAAGATCCTGTTTTCACTCGAAGTTGCGCTTTCAGCCAGTCAACGATCATGGGCCGGAGTTCGGGGTTCTTGTCAAACATTGACACACCGTGTTCTGCGCCGGGGTAAATCTTTAGCACGCTGTCTGGATTTTTCGACGCCCCCAGTGCTGCCTTGATGCTGGCCGCTGATCTTTCATCTTCTTCGCTTGCCCCCCCGAAGACCGCCAGCGCAGGCGTATTCATGATGTAGTCCTTCGATGCCTCCGCGGTGCTTGAGGAAAGCATCATCAGCGTCTTGATCTCAGGCCGGCGCGCGGCCAAACTGGCCGCTTGCCCGACGCCACAGCTTGCGCCACCGGCTGCAACACGTGCCCGATCGACTCCATTCTGTGCAAGCAGGTAGGCGTAGGCAGCATCCACATCCCCGGGCCATTTCTCCCGAACGATGGTCTGCTGCGTGGCTCGGTCTTGACTTCTCTCGCCACCGCTCTCGCCATAGCCGCGAAAGTCAAGCCTCAACACATGAACGCCGGCATCGGCGAGGTCACTAGCCAGCCCCTCCCATGCATGTCGATCCATGTTGCATTGGTGGAGCAACAGCATCGCAGGGCCTGGACGGCCGGGAGATAGGTACGTGCCTTTCAACTTCACGCCGTCTGGCGCCTGGATATCAACATCCTTCTTCTGCACTTCAGCGTGTGCACCGATGGCCGAGCTGACGACTAAGGCGGCGACTGTTAGCATGAACTTTCTCATCTGTTCACTCCTTTTGAACTTTGATGACCAAAGGAACCCAAATTCTAACATGCGACTGAGGCATGCGAAGAACGTCATCCTATCCCGAGGGTCCAACGGGATTCGCCCAACAAGTTCGATACCGCAAACCCAGGCCTGCCACCATTTATCGCTGTTAAGCTGCGCCACCGGTTTCGAACGCGGCCAGCTCCTTCTAGTTACCGTCGCGAATGGTGAAAGTTTTCTTGGCCTCGAAGGCGAAGGTGACCTTTGTGGGTCGGGTAGGATCGATGAATGTGCCGCCGATGGTGATCTTCGGTATCAATGTCCATCCACGGCCCACCTTGAGGTCAACCGCACCGTCGTAACTGTACAAATTGCTGTTCGGCCTAAGGCCAAATGCACCGTCGATGTCCCGCATCAGGTGAACCTCGTTGGACACGCTAATCCGCTGAGTAATCGTATGAACGTACCTAAGTCCACCATTCACAATTTTGCCAGCGCGGGGACCGGCGCTGCCCGTGGGCCGGAAATAGTCCAGTCTTGCGGAGGGAGTAATGGTGTCGCGTTCGCCGATGGATAGAGGTTTCGCAACCTTCAATGCGAAGTATTGCACATCGGTTTGCGCTTCAGGCACAAGTGCTAAGTGCCAAAAACTCCCGGATAGCTCCACCGGGCCAGCAAAGGTGAGAGATGTGCCCAAATCCACCTCGTCGCTGTAGCTGTTCCAGTTCGATTTGAAGCCCTTCGAGCCGCGGATCATGAATGACCCTGAGAACTCGCCCCGCGCCCAGTCAATATCGAACTCGGATTGCACCACGGGTTCATCGGCGATCACAATGCCATTGCCAGCCGCAAAATACCGCGTATAGAATCCCGTTGTCCAACTACCCGCCACCTTGGTCCGCGTTTGGATCGGCTGGCCAGATTGAAGATTGGTTGTGGTTTGCGCTATCCCAGCAAGAGCAAAGCTCAGTACCACCGTTCCTCCGGTCAGGAACCAGCCGCTTTTGATTCTGATACTCACGTTGATAGATTTCCTGGCGGAACTCCGTTGCCGTCTGCACGACAGCATACACCTAAACATCAAGGCAAGGTTTCGGCATGGCTCCCGACGCGCTTGCTGGCCGAACATATTAGACCACGACAAACAGAGAGGCAGCGCACCATAGATCAAGGGGCAAGAGACCAGGCACGTTTTCCCAGGTGGGTCACAATAGCTGCATTAATAGTTTCAATGATTGCCCTAATGAAAGATTTCCTCGTTGGACGGATTCGCGCTCGATACATGCAGATTTGTTTAAAAAGCGCCACTTTCCCTGATATGCACTCCTCGGGTTTGTGTTCCTTCGCATTGGCCTGTTGGATTTGATTAGCAAGCACTTCTACTTGCTGACTGGCCCAGTGCCGGAAGGTCCGAACTAAGGGTGTGTCTGTCAATCCCATTCGGTCAGCACCCACGAGGTGGTCACCCCGCAGGTCTGAAACTTGGATTGACCTGATCGGCTTGAATTAGTCCAGCGGGAGTGAGAGAGAATCACTCTCAAGGAGAGCTGGACATGCCGATGAAGAGATACAAAGCAGAGCAGATCGCGACGTTGCTGCGTCAGATTGAAGTAGGAATTGCGAACGAAAAGCCCACCCCGCAAGCCTGCAAGGAAGTTTAGATCACTCAGCAGACGTACTACCGCTGAAGGAAAGAGTTCGGCGGCCTGAAGCTGGATCAAGCGAAACGAATGAAGGAGCTGGAGCGGGAGAACGCGAAGCTGAAGCGTTTGGTGGCGGAACTGTCTCTGGAGAAGCAAATTCTGAAGGATGTGGCCTCGGGAAACTTCTGAGCCCTGAGCGGCGACGTTGTGCGGTGGAGCATGCGCGAGAGAAGTACGAAGTAAGTGAGCGGCATGCCTGTCGGCTGCTGGGGCAGTGGCGAAGGACACAACGCTACGCCGCGATCCAGAGGATCGACGAAGATGCGCTGACCGAAGCGATGGTTGCGCTGGCCAGTGAATATGGGCGCTATGGCTACCGGCGGATTACAGCGCTGCTGCAAGGTGCTGGCTGGCAGGTGGGTAAGGATCGGGTGCAGCGCATCTGGCGACGCGAGGGGTTGAAAGTACCACAGAAACAGCGGCCCCGAGGGCGGCTGTGGCTGAACGACGGGTCGTGCCTTCGGCTGAGGCCGGAGCGAGCCAATCATGTGTGGAGCTATGACTTCGTAAGCGGGAAGACGCACGACGGGAGAACGTTGCGGATGCTGACGCTGATGGATGAATACACGCGGGAGTGCCTGGCGATCCGGGTGGCACGACGGTTGGGGAGTTATGAGGTGATTGAGGCGCTGGCCGACGTGATGCTGTGGCGGGGAATTCCGGAGCATATTCGTTCCGATAATGGCCCGGAATTCGTATCGAAGAAACTGCGGAAGTGGCTGGCGAGTGTGGGGACAGAAACGCTGTACATCGAACCGGGCAGTCCCTGGGAGAACGGGTACTGTGAGAGTTTCAACGGGAAGCTGCGGGATGAATGCCTGCATGGAGAGATTTTCTACTCGCTGAAGGAGGCGCAGGTGGTGATCGAAATGTGGCGCGTGGAATACAACACTAAGAGGCCGCACTCGGCGCTCGGCTACAGGCCGCCTGCCCCGGCGGCCTGTAGCCACTGGGGAGCAAATCCATCTTCACAGCCCATGGCTGTGATATAAAAACCCTCTCACTGTTCCTGGACTAAAAAATCAGGCAGATCAACTCGCTCCGAAGCATTGTTCTGGCAGCGACGGTTTGGATCTGGGCATGCATCCTTGCACCGGTTCTGTGCGCCGCCACTCCCCAAGAGACCGGCTCAGTACAACCAACGAAGTCCGCCATGGTAACCAGGATCTCGTCGGAGATTACCCTGGATGGGTCGCTTGACGAACCGGTATGGGGCACGGCGCCGAAGATCGGTGATTTGACACAAAGGATTCCACAGACCGGCCAGCCGCCCACCGAAAGAACAGATGTCACGCTCCTTTACGACGCCGATAATCTTTACATCGGCGTCATGGCCTACGACTCAGAGCCGCAGAGAATAACCAGCACGCTAATGGAACGGGACGCCAACATTATGTCCGACGACCGGATTGCCATTGTACTGGACACGTATCACGATCAGAGTAACGCCTTCTACTTTGCCACCAATCCGGCTGGCGCACTGCGGGACGGTCTGGTATTTGCGAACGGTCAAGGGAATCTGGCCTGGAACGCCATCTGGGAGGTGCAGACCCGGCGCACGGAACAGGGGTGGAGTGCAGAATTCGCCATTCCCTTCAAGAGCCTGAATTTCCCATCCGAGCAGACAGTCTGGGGATTCAACATCCTCCGCAACATCCAGCGAAAGTTGGAGGAGGATCGCTGGTCCGGGGCGCGCCTGGAAACACGGATCTTCCAGGTTTCCGAAGCGGGTGAAATCACGGATCTGGAAGGCCTCACACAAGGCATGGGTCTCGACATCCGGCCATTCGTTGGGAGCCGCTGGCTGCGTACCGGCGCGACCGAGCACAATACGGTCACCGGCAAGCCGGGACTGGATCTGTTCTACAACTTCACTCCCAGTCTGAAACTGTCGGCAACTGCAAATACCGACTTTGGCGAAACGGAAGTGGACGCGCGGCAGATCAACTTGACACGTTTTTCCCTGCTCTTCCCGGAGAAGCGGTCGTTTTTCCTGGAGGATGTCGGGATCTTCAGCTTTTCCGATACCACCGTCCGGCCACCTGGAGGCGTTCCCTCCGCCAGATCTGAAGTGATTCCGTTTTTCAGCCGTCGGATCGAACTGCTTTCCGGAGAGGAGGTGCCCATCGATTTTGGATTGAAGCTGACGGGGAAAATCGGCCGGACCGACATTGGCGTGCTGGACGTACGCACGCGCGACTTACCCATCGTGCCGGAAAAGAACTTCTTCGTGGGACGTGTCAAACAGAACTTCCTGCAACAATCCTATATCGGCGCGATCTACACGAAAGGCCATCCGGCTCTTCCCATATCGAGCAGCACGTACGGTGCAGACGTGCGCCTGGCGACGTCCCGTTTTCTGGGCGGGTCTCGGAATCTGGTGTTCAACGCGTACGGTCTCCGAAGCGCGAACGAAGGCAATTCCAACAGAGATTTGTCTTATGGGATTTCAGCAGACTATCCGAACGACCAAATTCAAATGACGTTTGCCTGGCGTGATGTGCAACAGAATTTCAGACCCGCACTTGGTTTCGTTTCACGCAGAAATGTGAGACTGCTAAGGGTCATGGGCCGGTACAACCCTCGGCCGAAAGACTTCTTGGGGATTCAGCAAATGCTCCATGGCCTGACCTTCACCCGTTTCACACGGCTTGATACCGGGCAGGCAGAAAGGTGGAACCTTCACTCGAGTGGGCCAATTGACTGGCATTTCAAATCCGGTGACTCGCTTCACAGTTTGTTTTCCCCGGTGATCACGTATGAACGTCTGTTTGACGACTTTGAGATTTGGCCTGGCGTCGTTCTTCCTCCGGGTGAGTACCGATTCACACGCTGGCGTACCCATGTGAATACTGCGGCAAAGCGCAGGCTGCAAGGAAGAGTAGAGACGATTACGGGCACCTATTGGTCGGGGCGCGCCCATGAACTCAGGACCACCCTGCGGTACAAGATACCACCCCACTTTGAAATCAGTTTCGACACCAACCAGACGTTTGCCCAATTGCCGCAGGGAAATTTCGTCGCCCGGATCTTTACCACACGGGTGAACTATGCGGCTTCACCCTTCCTTACGTTTACTAATCTGATTCAATTCGACAACCGGTCTCGGAATCTGGGCTGGCAGAGCCGTGTTCGCTGGATCTTGGAGCCTGGGAATGACCTCTTCATTGTCTTCAACCAGGGATGGATTCAGGAAACTGCTGCCGGCTACAACTTCAGCACCCAAGACAGCAAGGTGTCCGCAAAGTTTCAGTACACATTCCGTTTCTGAGCGACGGCACATGCCTGCGAACAACTCTTGAACCATGAAGGCGAAACCTGAGTGCTCGCACACATGGCTTCACGAACCCGGTTTCCAACTTTATGAAATGTTTAAAAAAACGAAACGCCTTTAGAGGTTTTGGGGTAGCTATGGCACAAGCCATGTCACAAGCGCCTCCACACATCCACACCGCCTGTGTTAACTTATCGAAATCACAACTCCGGAGAGGTGTCCGAGTGGCTTAAGGAGCACGCTTGGAAAGCGTGTGTTGGGGGAACTCAACCGTGGGTTCGAATCCCACCCTCTCCGCCATAATTTCCTGCTCGGCGAACTGGTTCGGGTGACCGAAGGGCAGTCGATAAATCGGTTTATCACAAGAATCCCCGCGAGGTTGTCCATGTCATCGGCGATGTCGCCGGGGCCGAAGAGAGCCGCCTGACGCCTGCCATCTGGCCATCAGATGGGACGGCGAATGGCACATTTCCTACGAAGTCTTCCGCAACCTGAGCCTCGCGTTTGCCGCCGTACTGGTGCCGATTTATGTGCTGGTGGTCGGCTGGTTCCAGAAGTTGCATCGACTATACTGTCTCGCATGGCTGTTCCCGTTTTCGATTACATGAGTGAGAGAGGTGCGTAGTGACGCTAGAACATAGGATCCGAATCATTGCCGGCACGTTCATCCTGGTCTCCTTGGCGCTGGGAACCTGGATCCATCACAACTGGTATTGGTTCACGGCTTTCGTCGGCGCCAATCTTTTTCAGTCCGGATTTACGAGGTGGTGTCTGATGGAGGAAATCCTTCGGAAGGTCGGCCTTGCAGGACCGTCCAAGCACTAGGCGCGGAGCATCCGAAAAGTTTGAACCGTCCACGCCAAACGTCTATAGCAGCTAGGCAATTCAGTGGCTGCGTTCCTATTAAGCGTGACGGCTGGCAGGGTCACTTGCAATCGCTCCCGCTAGGGCATCTGTCAGAACGGCAATCAACTCCGAAATCCGGAATGGCTTTTGTAACGTACGCGTGCCTCCAGACAACAGCTCTGCCATAGCAGTCCCATCCACCAGTTCTCCGATCATGAACAGAAAGAACGGTTTCTGGACGGCTGAGCCGGCCGCGCCAACGATTGGGGTGTACAACTCACGGCCGGAAATGGTGCCAGGCGCGCCGTTCGATAAGTTCAGGTCGCATAGTACAACGTCATATGCGCCGTTCTCAACCCGAGCGAGCGCTTCTTGACCGGTCGAGACCTCATCCACGCGCACTCCCCGGACCCCGAGGCCGTCACGCACCAGTTCTCGGATGCTCGGTTCGTCGTCCACAACGAGCACCCTGCAGCCAGCGAGTTGGCCGGTTGAATGGCGGGCCGGCTCGGACCGCAACACGGTGGAGGATGGGACGAGAATCGTCTCGGCGCCCTTGGCCACCGGCAGAGACACAGTTAAAACGGAGCTGCCGTCCGCGAGCGGCTGCGCTTTGATATCACCGTTGTGTTCGCGGAGGATGGTCAGACAAATGCTCAGCCCAAGTCCTGTACCGCGGCCCGGTCGTTTGGTGTGAAAAACGGATCGAAAATCTTTGGCAAAATTTCGCGCCGGATGCCTACGCCGTCATCCTGAAACGTCGCGGCGACGCGGTCTCCCAAGGTGGCGATGCGAATGCGCAGCGTGCCAGAATCGCGGATTTCCAAAATCGCCTGTTCGGCATTGATGATCAAGTTCAAGAAGACCTGGATCAATTGACTGGCGTCCCCAAGGACGGCCGGCAGGTCAGGCTCGGGCACGAAGTCCACCGCGATCCGATTGGTTCGCAGCGAGTGCTCGTGAAGCTGCAAGCTGCGCTGAATGAGCTCGCTCACATGGACGTACATCTTGCGCGGGAGGGGAGGCTGGGAGAAGGACAGTAGGTTTCGAACGATCTGTGCGGCGCGGCTAGCTTGGCGGTACGCCATATCGAGATGCCGGCGCGTGGGCTCTTCGGCAGAATCCCGCAACAACTCGGTGACCCCCAGGACGGCGGTGAGCGGGTTATTCAGTTCGTGCGCGACTCCGGCAATCATTTGTCCCGTAGCTGCGAGTCGCTCGGTTTGGATCAACTGCTGCTCGATGCGTTTGGCTTCCGTAATGTCACGGGCAGAAACAATAAGACCTTCGATGCGGCCGGACGCGTCGACGAGCGGATTGGCCGTAGCTCGGAAGAGGCGCATCTCACCGTCCCTGCGCTCGGTGAGGTATTCGATCGTTCCGCTGCTGCGGGTGCCTGAAATAATTTCGTTCAGCAGGGCGCGCACTTCCCTTCGATCCTGGGGAGCCATCCTCTCGTCCAGCTGTGTGCCAACGATTTCCTCAGGCTCAAAACCAAGCAATTCCTTGACCCGCGGACTCACGAACGTGCAACAGCCTTCGCGATCTACGACCACGACCAGATCGGGCAAGCTCTCAACCAATCGGCGCGCGAATTCCCGCTCGCGGTGCAGGCACTGCTCGATGGCGCGGCGCTCGGTGATGTCTACCAGAGTTCCCTGGAGCCGGCGAACGCACCCTCTGGTATCGCGAATCAAAGCAGCGCCATGCAAGCAAGCGACCGCTGAGCCGTCTCGGCGGAGCAAGGTCACCTCGTAATCCTGCAGGACGCCCGAATCTGCGAACTGGCGTTGCTCCCTCTCCCACTGCTCAGGGTCCAGATGGAATTCGGAGAGCGGGCGCCCAATGAGTTGCTCCGGCCTCTCATAACCGAGCATCCGTACGAGCGCGGGGTTGACGCTTTCCAATTTGCCGTCAGCCGTTGCAAGATAGACGCCCTCTCGGAGGGTCTCGAAAAGTTCCGTAAATCGGGCCTCGCCTTCACGCTCCTCTGTGATATCCCGCGCCAAGATAAAGAGTCCTCGATCCTCGCCGTCGTAGACTAGAGCATGCACCGAGCATTGGAAGAAGCGCATCGAGCCGTCGCGCTTCAATCGAACGTGCAATACTCCAGACCAGTGCCGTCGTTCCAGCAGACGCGGGAGGGCCTTCTCTGCAGCTGCCCGGCCCGCGCCCCAACGTTCTGTAAGGCCTAGCACATCCCGCCGCTGGTTATCCTCATTGCTTTCAGCCACGTCCACGAATTCATCGAGCGGCCGCCCCAACAATTCGGCAAACGGATGGCCCAGCAGATCGGCGAAGCTGCGATTGGCAGCGAGGATATCGCCGTCCGTCGAAAGAGAAAAAAGCACATCCTCGTCAGTGGATCCAATGGTCATGGCGCATTCAATGGTTCTTTTCTCAAAGTTATGACAGGAACCCCCCACGGAAGACCCGGAGAAGCCAGTGTAGGCACTGGAGGCTGGCAGGGCAACGAAAACGAGCGTAGCCTTGGCGCATGAATCAACCAGTAATGACCATAACCAGCGCCGGGATGCGCCAGGCCTTACAGAACGCTGGGGCGTTGAAGCAAAAGCAGATCTTGTCTGAACGCGTATCCAACTGCGCGCAGCACACATACCGACACAGGGAACGCTAACTCTCCGCGATGGCGCCGGCATCCTTTCGCAGGAAGTCCAGCGCGGCTGCCTCCTCCGGCGTGAGTTCAGCCGGCACAGGCTCCGCTTCAGGCGGCGGAGGCACTTCCACCAACAGGTCGATATTCCGGTACCGTTCCAGCCCCGTGCCTGCTGGAATCAGGCGGCCCATAATCACGTTCTCCTTGAGTCCGCGCAGGTAGTCCACTTTACCGGCGACGGCGGCCTCGGTGAGGACGCGAGTGGTTTCCTGGAAACTGGCGGCCGAAATAAACGAATCCGTTGACAGGGATGCCTTGGTGATTCCGAGCAGCAAGGGCCTCCCGGTTGCCGGCCGGTCGCCCTCGCTGATGATACGATCGTTCTCCTCACGGAAGCGGAACCTATCCACCTGTTCCTCCAGCAGGAACCGGGTATCGCCCACATCTTCAACCTTAACCCAGCGCATCATCTGACGAACGATCACTTCGATGTGCTTGTCATTGATGTTGACGCCCTGCAGGCGGTAAACCTCCTGGATAGAGTTGACCAAGTAGGCTTGGGTGTACTTTTCGCCGAGAACGGCCAGCAGGTCATGCGGGTTCAGCGGACCATCGATCAGCGGTTCGCCAGCCTTCACATGCTCGCCCTCCTGCACGTTGATGTGAAGGCCACGAGCAATGGAATACTCCTTCTGGGTCTTGCCATCCTCGCTCGAGACGTGAATCTTGCGAAGGCCTTTGCTGATCTCACCATATTTGACGATGCCGTCGACCTCGCTGATCACGGCGGGATCTTTTGGTTTGCGCGTCTCGAACAGCTCAACCACGCGCGGCAGACCTCCCGTGATGTCCTTGGTCTTTGTGGTTTCACGTGGGATTTTGGCCAGAACATCACCCGGCGCCACCTCATCGCCGTCCGACACCATCAAGTGGGCACGCGAAGGCATCAGGTACTTCTTACGCTGCCCGCCACCGGTATCACGGACCACAATCGTCGGTTGGTGCTTTTCGTCACCCGGCGGCAGCGTGACCACCAATTGCGCCAGCCCAGTGACTTCATCCACCTGCTCTTCGATGGTAATACCTGGCTGCAGATCCTTGAACTGGATGTTGCCACCGATTTCGGTGAGAATCGAGAAGGTGAACGGATCCCACTCGGCAAGCGTATGACCGATGGTGACCGGCTGGCCTTCCTCCACGCGCAGCCGTGCCCCATAGACGATGTGGTAGCGCTCCTTTTCCCGGCCCTTCTCATCCACGATGGCGATAAGGCCGGAGCGGTTCATGGCGATTAAAACGTTGTTCCGGCCATGAACCACCTTGAGATCGAGGAATTTGACGAAGCCATTACTGCGCGTTTCGACTTTTGACTGTTCGGTGATACGCGTTGCCGTGCCGCCGATATGGAACGTGCGCATGGTGAGCTGCGTGCCCGGCTCGCCGATCGATTGCGCGGCGATGACGCCGACCGCTTCCCCGAGCTCGACCATGCGCCCAGCGGCCAGGTTACGCCCGTAGCACTGAGCGCAGACGCCGCGTCGAGACTCGCAGGTCAGCACCGAGCGGATCTTGACGCGCTCGATACCAGCTCCCTGGATGGCGTTGGCTAGTTCCTCGCTGATCTCCTGATTGACCTCCACAACAACGTTGCCTTCGTAATCCTTGATTCTTTCCAACGAGACGCGACCCACGACGCGGTCGCGCAGTGGCTCGACCTCGACACCGGCCTCGAGAATTGGCTCCACGTAGATGCCCTCGTTCGTGCCGCAGTCGACCTCATTGATGATAACGTCCTGTGCCACGTCCACCAGACGCCGAGTCAGGTAGCCTGAATCGGCAGTTTTGAGTGCCGTATCAGCCAAACCCTTGCGAGCACCGTGCGTGGAGATGAAGTATTGCAGCACCGTCAACCCTTCGCGGAAGTTCGAGGTGATAGGCGTCTCGATTACTTCGCCGGAAGGCTTGGCCATCAAGCCACGCATACCGGAAAGCTGCCGGATCTGCTGCTTGGAACCTCGAGAGCCGGAATCGGCCATGACGTAGATCGGGTTGATGAGTCCCTCTCGGTCTTGCTGCTCGAGCGCCTTGAACATTTGGTCGGCCACTTTTTCCGTGACGTCGCTCCAAATGGCAATCACCTTGTTGTAGCGCTCACCATTGGTAATGACGCCGTCGAGGTATTGCTGTTGCACCTTAACGACTTCCCGCTCTGCCTGCTCCACCAAGCTGGCCTTGTCGCCGGGAATGAGCATGTCCTCGATGCCGATGGAGATGCCGGACCAGGTGGCGTAAAGGAATCCAAGTTCCTTGAGCTGATCGAGAGCGCGGACGGTGCGCTCCAGGCCAAAGCGCAAGTAGCAGTAGTAGATCAACTGTTGTACGCCTTTCTTCTTGAGGAGGCCGTTCACATACGGCATCTCCTCAGGGAGGTGATCATTAAAGATCACTCGGCCGACGGTGGTGTTGATGAACTGCCGTTCGAGATTGACCGGTTCCGTGTGTGTGACGTCCTGGTCGTCATACGCGGTGGTCAGGTCGATGAACTCACCTGTTTGCCGCAGCCGGATTGGCGTGAGCAGTTCTACCTCACCGGCATCGAGCGCCAGCATGGCCTCTTCCGGAGAACCGAAGGCACGGCCCTCCCCCTTGGCGCTAGGCTTGGCCTTGGTCAAATAGTACAGGCCCAGCACCATGTCTTGCGTCGGCACGACCAGGGGCAAACCATTGGCCGGAGAAAGAATGTTGCGCGAGGAGAGCATGAGCACGGCTGCCTCGATCTGTGCTTCCGGAGATAGAGGGATGTGCACGGCCATCTGGTCGCCGTCAAAATCGGCGTTGAACGCAGTGCACACCAGGGGATGGATGCGAATGGCCTTACCCTCGACCAGTATCGGCTCAAAGGCTTGGATGCCGAGGCGGTGCAGTGTGGGCGCGCGGTTGAGCAGTACTGGATGCTCACGGATCACATCCTCTAGGATGTCCCAGACGATCGAGTCCTGCTGCTCCACCATCTCCTTGGCCTGCTTGATGGTTGTGCAATGGCCGGCAGCCTCGAGCTTGTGGTAGATGAATGGCTTGAACAGCTCGAGCGCCATTTTCTTCGGCAAACCGCACTGATTCAGCCGGAGCTCCGGTCCGACCACAATGACGGAGCGGCCTGAGTAGTCCACGCGCTTGCCGAGCAGGTTCTGGCGGAAACGGCCCTGCTTTCCCTTGAGGGTGTCAGAAAGCGACTTGAGCGGACGGTTGTTGGTCCCGCGCAGCACGCGGCCACGGCGGCCGTTGTCAAATAAAGCATCGACCGCCTCCTGCAGCATGCGCTTTTCATTGCGCACAATGACGTTGGGGGCGTGCAGCTCCATCAGTTTCTTCAGCCGGTTATTGCGATTGACGACGCGCCGATAGAGGTCGTTCAGATCCGAGGTGGCGAACCGGCCTCCGTCGAGCGGCACCAGAGGCCGCAACTCGGGCGGAAGAACGGGGACCACGTCCAGGATCAGCCATTCGGGCCTGTTGCCGCTCTTGCGAAAGGAATCTACGACGCGCAGTCGCTTGGCATACTTGATGCGCTTTTGCAGGCTGGGGTCGATTTTCATTTTCTCGCGCAGCTCATCACCGAGCTTTTCAACGTCCACTTGTTTGAGCAGCTCTTTGATGGCCTCGGCGCCCATGGCCGCGCGGAATTGGCCGGCATATTCCGCCTGCAGCTCGCGATGCTTTTCTTCCGTCAAAAGCTCGCGTTCCTTGATCCCGGGCACTTCACCCGGATTCACGACGACAAAGGCTTCGAAATAGAGAATGCGCTCCAGATCGCGCATGGTAATGTCCAGCAGGTAACCGATGCGCGACGGCAGGCCTTTGAAGAACCAGACATGCGAGCAGGGAGCGGCCAATTCGATATGGCCCAGGCGCTCGCGTCGCACCTTGCTCAACGTGACTTCGACGCCGCACTTGTCGCAAATCACGCCGCGGTGCTTCATGCGCTTGTACTTGCCGCAGAGACACTCCCAGTCCGTTACCGGACCGAAAATCTTGGCACAGAACAAACCGTCCCGCTCCGGTTTGAAGGTGCGATAGTTGATCGTTTCCGGCTTGGTTACCTCGCCATGCGACCAGGAACGGATCTTCTCTGGACTGGCCAAGCTGATTCGAATGGAATCAAAATCGGCAATCAGGCTAGCACGGTCATAAGGGCTGCTACGATACAAGGTTGACTTCCTCCCTGCCGCGGATTGCGCCGCGGCATTCCCGATTCCCGGGAAATGAAACCGTAAAGTCTCCGGTCGGTCCTACTCCACCGGAGTTTCTGCCTGCGGCTTCTGCCGCTTCATCAACTCGACATCCAGGCACAGAGACTGCAGCTCGCGCACCAGGACGTTAAACGATTCGGGAATGCCCGGCTCGATACCCGGTTCCCCTTTTACGATCGCTTCATAGATCTTGGCTCGGCCGTAAACGTCATCGGATTTTGCGGTCAGCAGCTCCTGCAGGATGTGCGCCGCACCATAGGCTTCGAGCGCCCACACTTCCATTTCGCCGAACCGCTGGCCTCCGAACTGTGCCTTGCCACCCAGCGGTTGCTGGGTAATCAGCGAATAGGGACCAATCGAACGCGCGTGGATCTTGTCATCTACCAAGTGCGAAAGTTTCAGTATGTAGATATAGCCAACGGTAATTTCCTGGGCGAACGGCTCGCCGGTCATTCCGTCGTACAAAGGGATCTTGCCCGATTCCGGGAGACCGGCAACTTCGAGCAGGTGGCGAATCTCGGATTCGCGCGCGCCGTCAAACACGGGTGTGGCCACGGCAACACCTTCACGGAAATGGTCACCCAGTTCGATCAGTTCGGCGTCTTCCAACGAAGCCAGCGACCGCCAAATAGCCGTCTCACCGAACACTTCCCGGAACCAGCGTCGGACCGTTTCCGCTTTGGTGCCGTTGTGGTACAGCCGCGACAGGCTGCGACCCAGTTCTTTGGCCGCCCAACCGAGATGGGTCTCGAGAATTTGGCCGACGTTCATGCGCGAGGGCACGCCGAGAGGATTGAGCACGATCTCAACCGGTGTGCCATCAGGCAAATAGGGCATGTCTTCTTCGGGCACGATGCGGGCGATTACGCCCTTGTTGCCGTGTCGGCCAGCAATCTTGTCGCCGACCGACAGCTTGCGCTTCATGGCAATGTAGACTTTCACCAGCTTGATCACCCCCGGAGGCAGCTCATCCCCCTTCCTGAGCTTGTCCTTGCGTTCATCGGTGATCTTGCGCAGTACATCGATTTGCCGTGAGGTCATCTCCTCGATTTCATCAATCTTCTCGATCAGCAAGGGGTCTTTGTCGACAAGCTTGAGGCGCTTCAGATTGCGCGTTGAAATTTTCTCGATGAATTCACGCGTCAACGCGATACCTTTGTTGAGCAACCGTTTATTGGTCTTCTCGTCGTGCAAGTCGACAACCAGTTTCTGATCGGCTAACAGGATGGAGAGGCGCTTCAGTCGTTCATCGGTGAGGATGCGGATCTCATCAGCCAGATTTTTCTCCAGTCGGAAGATCTGGGCGGCTTCGATGGCCCTGTGCCGCTCATCTTTTTCGGCGCCCTTGCGGCAGAAGATCTTCAACTCCACGACCGTGCCCTCGATCCCCGGCGGGCAATAGAGCGAAGCGTCGCGGACGTCGCCGGCCTTCTCGCCGAAGATGGCGCGCAACAGTTTTTCCTCGGGCGTGAGCGTTGTCTCGCCCTTCGGCGTCACTTTGCCAACCAGAATGTCGCCGGGCCGCACGGTGGCGCCAATGCGGATGGCGCCGCTCTCATCGAGGTTGCGCAGAAACGTCTCGCTGATATTGGGGATGTCGCGGGTGATCTCCTCGGGGCCGAGCTTGGTGTCCCGCGCCTCGATTTCAAACTCCTCAATATGAATCGAAGTGTAGTAGTCGTCCTTGACCAGTTTTCCGCTGACCAGTATGGCGTCCTCAAAGTTGTAGCCGCGCCACGGCAGGAAGGCGACGAGCACGTTGCGTCCCAGCGCCAGTTCGCCGCGATCGGTGCAAGGGCCGTCGGCCAGCACTTGATATTGTTTTACGCGATCCCCTGCCCGCACCAACGGCTTCTGGTTTATGCAAGTGTTCTGGTTCGAGCGCTTGAATTTCGTGAGCGTGTAGATGTCGGCACCCACTTCGCGGCTCAGAACGCCGGAATGATCCGATTCCACGCGGACGATGATGCGCTCGGAGTCCACCTGGTCCACGATGCCCTCGCGTTTACAAATCACCACCGCCCCGGAATCGCGCGCGGTGACGCGCTCCATACCCGTGCCAATCAGCGGTGCCTCGCCGCGAATCAGCGGCACCGCCTGGCGCTGCATGTTCGAGCCCATGAGTGCACGGTTGGCGTCGTCGTTTTCAAGGAAAGGGATCAAGCTGGTGGCCACGGAAACAAGCTGCTTCGGGGAGACGTCGATGTAGTCGATTTCATCGCGATGCTTCAGCACGAAATTGCTCGTCTGGCGACAATTAACCAGTTCGGCGGTGATGCGGTTGCGCTCGTCGAGCGGCACGGTGGCCTGTGCGACGACGTAGCGGTCTTCCTCCCATGCCGACAAGTAGAAACAATAGGGCTCGGCCGTGATCCGGTGCCGCTTCAGCTCCTCGTTGACGGCGTCCACTTTGTCGCGCTCGACGATCTCTCCAACTTTGAACTCGCTATCACCGGCGTTGACGATCTGTGCATAATCGATGACCCGACCGCCCTTCACCTTCCGATAGGGCGACTCAATGAACCCGAACTCATTGATGCGCGCGTAACAGGAAAGCGAACTGATCAAGCCGATGTTCGGGCCTTCCGGCGTCTCGATCGGGCAGATGCGCCCGTAGTGCGTGGGATGGACGTCGCGCACCTCGAACCCGGCCCGCTCTCGTGACAACCCGCCCGGCCCCAGCGCCGAAAGCCGCCGCTTGTGCGTGATTTCGCTGAGCGGATTGGTCTGATCCATGAACTGGGACAGCTGGGAACTGCCGAAGAATTCGCGAATCGCCGCCATCACTGGTTTGGCGTTCACCAAGTCGTGGGGCATCGCCGTGGACATCTCCTGGTAAACCGACATCCTCTCCTTAATGGCGCGCTCCGTGCGGACCAATCCGATGCGGAACTGATTCTCGAGCAGCTCGCCCACGGCGCGCACCCGGCGGTTCCCCAGGTGGTCAATATCGTCGACCGAGCCGATATTCTTGCGCAGCTTCAGCAGGTAGCGAATCGCCATCACGAAATCGGCCGAATCCTGGGTGCGAGCGTCGAGCGGAGTATCCAACCCGAGCTTGATGTTGAACTTCAAACGCCCGACTTTGCTGAAGTCGTACTTGCGCGAGTCGAAAAACATCCCGTTAAACAGCGACGTAGCCGTTTCCAGCGTCGGCGGGTCGCCGGGACGCAGCTTGCGGTAAATCTCGATCAATGCCTCACGGGAGGAGCGGATGGCATCTTTATCGAGAGTCCGGGAAAGCACCACTCCCACCTCGTCGCGGTCGGGAAAGAAAAAGTCAACTCCGGTGATGCTGGCCTCGGGCAGCGCCGCCCAGATCTCCGCGATCATTGGCCTGTTGGCTTCCAGCAACACCTCGCCGGTCTGACGGTTCACCAAGTCGGCCACGCTGTAGGCGCCTTCCAGATCGCCCAGAGACACCCGCACCTGGGCTACCCTGGCTTTTACCAATTCCTTGTAGAGCGGCTCCGTAATGCGGCGGTGCGCTGCCACCAGTACTTCGTTGGATCGCGGATTCCTGATTTCGTGCGACAACTTGCGATCCAGTAAGCCTTCGGAGAGGTTCCAGTAAATATCGCCCTCGCGCAACGCGACGCGCTCCACCTGATAGAAGGTGCGCAATATTTCTTCATTGGACTTCATACCCAGAGCGCGGAGGAAAATCGACCCCAGGAACTTACGCTTGCGGTCAATACGGACATACAGAATGCTTTTTGTGTCGTACTCGAACTCTACCCAGGAGCCGCGGTACGGAATGATTTTCCCCAGGAAATAGGAGCGATGGTTGGAGGTCTCGTAGAACACACCGGGCGAACGGTGCAATTGGCTGACGATCACGCGTTCCGTGCCGTTGATCACGAAGGTGCCGTTTTCAGTCATCAGCGGAATATCGCCGAAGAACACTTCCTGCTCCTTGATGTCCCGGATGCTCTTGGCTCCCGTGTCGGGATCCTTGTCGTAGATGGTGAGGCGGATGGTGACCTTGAGCGGGGCGGCATAGGTCATGCCGCGCTCCTGGCATTCGTTTACGTCGTACTTAAGCTGCATGCCCACCGGGTCGCCGCACTTATTGCAGAACGTCGGCGTATTCTTGTTAAAGGTTCCGCATTTCGCGCAGATTACGTCACCGGTCTGATACGGGTTGGTGACCACCGAGGACCCGCAATTGCGGCAGGTAGCCCGCAAGTGGTGCAGCCCTTTCAAATTGCCGCATTTGCACTCCGAATTGCCGATCGAGTAGTCCACGAAATCCAGTTGGGACACCCCGCGGAAGTCCTGGATAGGAAAAACCGAGCTGAAAACCGATTGCAAGCCTGTATCCTCGCGTTCCGACGGCAACAAGTCCATCTGCAGGAACCGCTGGTAGGACATCCGCTGGACTTCGATAAGGTTCGGTATCTGGATCGGACTCTTGATCTTCGAGAAGTCCAAACGCTCGCGTTCGCGAAGGGCATGATTGCCATTTTGCATTCTGCTTTACCTCGTAATCCTTCAGATAGTTTGGACTGGGATGGGCCGGCGGATGGACTGACACCCCCACCTGCGGTCCGGACAGGGCTCAATTGGAGATTCAATTCCCGGTAGTCTAGCTGCCTACCAAATTCCTTGACGCGCGGCCGAGCCCTGAGCCGCGCAACACGCTACTTGACCTCGACTTTGGCGCCCACTTCTTCGAATTTCTTTTTGATCGCCGCCGCTTCGTCCTTGGTCACACCTTCCTTGATGGGTTTCGGCGCGCCATCCACCAGGTCTTTGGCTTCTTTGAGGCCCAGGCTGGTGATCTCTCGAACCGCTTTAATGACGTTGATCTTGTTGGCTCCCACATCGTTTAGTACCACGGAAAATTCCGTCTGCTCCTCGGCCGCTGCTCCAGCCGCTAGCGCGTCCGCGACAACAACCGGAGCTGCGGCTGCTGCCGAGACCCCAAACGTCTCTTCCATCTTCTTGACCAGATCAGCAGCCTCGAGCAGCGTCAGGCCCTTGATCTCCTCCAATATGCTCTCCACTTTGTTCGCCATTGCCGTGTTTTTCCTCCTCACTATTGAGAAAACTTTTCTGCTTTGACCGCCTCTTGTACCGTGACGGCGAGATTTCGCGTCACCCCTGCAAGCGCCGAAGCAATCCGCTGAGCCGGCGCTTGCAGCAGGAACATGAGCCTGCCGATCAACTCGTCCCTCGATCCCAAAAGAGCCAACACCTGTATGTCGGCGATGGAAACCACACGCCCTTCGACCAGGCCGGACTTGAACCGAAAGGCTGGAACAGCCTTCGCGACTTTGGTCAGCGCCTTGACGAGCGCTACCGGGTCGGCCTCGGTATACGAAATCGAATTGGTTCCAGACAGATCCTTAAGCACTGATTCGGCCGGCGTTCCAGCGCCGGCGCGCCCGGCCAGTATATTTTTCACTACGCGATAGCGGCCGCCGGCGGCCTGCACGGCGCGGCGCAACTGCGTATCTTCGGCGACGGTGATGCCCTGAAACGTTGTCAAGATGATCGTGGACACCTTGCCCAGTTCGCTGTTTAGCGCTTCGACATCCTCTTTCTTCTGGCTGCGCTTCTTCATTCCCTGTTCTCCGGCCTCAAGCTGCCGCGGCCATGGCTGCTTCGGCTTCAGCCACGTCAATTCCAATCCCCGGTCCCATCGTCGAACTTAGCGTGATTTTCCTGATGTACTTGCCTTTGGCGGCTGCGGGCTTCGCCTTCACCACCGCTGCCAGCAGCGCCTGGGCATTTTCGGCAAGCTTATCGGCATCAAAGCTAATTCTCCCGATCGGCGAATGGAGGACGCCTGTCTTGTCCACGCGAAATTCAACCTTACCAGCCTTGATTTCCTTGACGGCTTTGGCAACTTCGAACGTCACCGTGCCGGTTTTCGGATTGGGCATGAGTCCGCGCGGTCCCAACACTTTTCCGAGCCGTCCCCCGGATTTCATCATGTCGGGGGTCGCGATGACCGCTTCATAGTCGGTCCAGCCTTCCAGAATCTTTTGGACCATGTCGTCGCCACCAACAAAATCGGCCCCAGCCTCCTGCGCCTCTCGAACTTTCTCCCCACTGGCGATCACCAGTACGCGCTTAGATTTCCCGAGCCCGCAGGGGAGCACTACCGTGCCGCGCACCATCTGGTCCGAGTGCTTCGGGTCCACTCCCAGGTTGAGGACCAGCTCCACCGCTTCGTCGAACTTGGCGAACCGGACACTTTTCAAGGTTTCCATGGCTTCGACGAGCTTGTAGGAGCGCGGTTCCACTTTCTGGCGCGCGTTGACAATATTTTTTCCCGCTCTCCGGGGCATGACGTCTCCTCGTTAGCCTTCGATTTCGATGCCCATGTTGCGTGCCGTGCCCATCACCGTGTGCATGGCGGACTCCAGATGCGTGGTGTTCAAGTCCACAAGTTTCATCTGCGCAATCTCTTCCACCTTCTTGCGTGTGACTCTCCCGACTTTGGTGCGATTCGGTTCGGCCGAGCCTTTGACGATTCCCGCTGCACGTTTCAACAGTTCTGATACCGGCGGCGTTTTGGTGACAAAGGTAAAGCTGCGATCACTGAAGATCGTCACCAGCACCGGAATGATCATTCCCTCGGGTTCCTTGCTGGTTTTGGCGTTGAACTGCTTACAGAAATCCATGATGCTGACCCCCTGCGGGCCGAGCGCCGTGCCCACCGGCGGAGCCGGTGTAGCTTTGGCCGCAGGCAACTGCAGCTTTACCACCGCTAAGACTTTCTTGGCCATGCTCTGTGTCCCTATCTCGCGCCTGGCTATTTCTCGCTAGGCGACCTTTTCCACTTGCACGAAATCCAGCTCCACCGGCGTCGAGCGTCCGAAAATGGTCACCGAAATCTTCAGCGTGCTCCGGTCCGCGTTGACCTCTTCGATCTCCCCTGTAAAGTTGGCAAACGGGCCGTCTACAATGCGGACCTGCTCGTTGCGTTCAAAGATCAGCTTGGGCTTGGGCTTTTCAGCCGAGGTGGTCACCCGGTGCAGGATGTTTTCGACCTCCTCTTCGGTCAGGGGCGAGGGCATCTGTCCGAAACCGACGAACCCAGTGACGCGCGGCGTGGAGCGCACGGCGTGCCAGGTGTCGTCGTCCATCTCCATCTCCACCAGCACGTAGCCCGGATAAAACATTCTCGGGGATACGATTTTCTTTCCACCCCGTACCTCGACCACATCCTCGGTGGGAATCATCATGCGCCCGATGCGATCGGCGAGTCCAAAGGCCGCCACACGGCCTTCCAGGCTCTCCTTCACCTTTTTCTCAAAGCCCGAGTACGTGTGAATGATGTACCACTGCTTTGTCATCGCTACACGCATCCTTAGCGCCCGAAAAGACCGATCAGGCGTTGCAACAGGAGGCCCACCGTGCTGTCCACGCCAAGAAAGAACAGGCCGAAAAACGCCACCGCGACGATCACCACCCCCGTGGTGGAAATCACGGTTTCGCGACTGGGCCAAGTCACCTGGTGCATCTCCAAGCGCACGTCGTGCAAGAATTCCCCCCAACGCTGCGGCCGCTCCCTAATTCGCTCCCAGAGCGCTTGGATACGAGACTCGGAAGCGCCGCCGGACATTCCCTGATTTTTCAATCGTTCCGTCTGCAAAGCCATGCTCGCTCGGCCAGCCTTCCGTTCTATCAGTTTGGCAGGGGAGGAGGGATTCGAACCCCCACATCCGGTTTTGGAGACCGGCGGTCTGCCGTTGAACCTACTCCCCTGCAGTTTCGGTTCCGGCTAGATGACGTGTTTCTGAGCGTCCTACTTAACTTCGCGGTGCGCGGTGTGTTTGCGGCACCGATTGCAGAACTTTTTCGTCTCCATCCGGTCAGAATGCTTCTTCTTGTTTTTCGTCGTTGTGTAATTCCGGTTCTTGCAGTCATTGCATTGCAACGTGATGATTTCCCGCACCGTCCGCCCCTCTCGCGCCTACTCTATGATCTCGGTGACCGCGCCGGCGCCGACCGTGTGGCCGCCCTCGCGGATCGCAAACCGCAGCCCCTTCTCCAAGGCCACCGCCGTTATCAGCGAAATCTCCGCCGATAGATTGTCCCCCGGCATCACCATCTCCACCCCTTCCGGCAGCTTCATGTCTCCGGTCACATCCGTGGTCCGAAAATAAAACTGCGGCCGGTAGCCGGTGAAAAACGGCGTGTGCCGCCCCCCCTCTTCCTTGGTCAAAATATACGCCTCGGCCTTGAACTTCGTGTGCGGCAATATCGACTTCGGCTTGGCCACCACCTGCCCCCGCTCCACCTCTTCCTTCTCCGTCCCCCGCAGCAGCAATCCCACGTTGTCTCCCGCCATCCCCTCGTCCAAAAGCTTGCGGAACATCTCCACGCCCGTCACCACTCGCTTGATCGTCGGCCGAAAACCCACTATCTCCGCCTCTTCCCCCACCTTGATCTTCCCCCGCTCGATCCTCCCGGTCACCACCGTGCCCCGCCCCGATATCGAAAAAATGTCCTCAATCGGCATGGCAAACGGCTTGTCCACGTCCCGTTGCGGCAGCGGCACGCTCTGGTCCACCGCCTCCATCAACTCCAGGATCGCCTTCTCCCACTTCTCTTCCCCGCTCAGCGCCCCCAGCGCCGACCCCTTCACCACCGGTAGCGTATCCCCAGGAAACTGGTAGCTCTTGAGCAACTCCCGCACCTCCAACTCCACCAGTTCCAGCAATTCCGGGTCTTCCACCGCATCGCACTTGTTCAGAAACACCACGATGTACGGCACCCCTACCTGCCGCGCCAGCAGAATGTGCTCCCGCGTCTGCGGCATCGGCCCGTCCGTCGCCGCCACCACCAGTATGGCCCCGTCCATCTGCGCCGCCCCGGTGATCATGTTCTTGATGTAGTCCGCGTGCCCCGGACAGTCGATGTGCGCGTAGTGCCGGTTCGCCGTCTCGTACTCTACGTGCGCCACCGCGATGGTGATCCCCCGCTCCCGCTCTTCCGGCGCGTTGTCGATCGAATCGAACGCCCGAAACTGTATCTTCGGATTGCCCTTCCCCAGTACCTTGGTGATCGCCGCCGTCAGCGTCGTCTTGCCGTGATCGATGTGCCCGATCGTCCCTATGTTTACGTGCGGCTTGCTGCGCTCAAACTTTTCCTTGGCCATCGCTTTGGAACCTCACGAATCGATGGAGCGGGGGACGGGATTCGAACCCGCGACCATCGGCTTGGAAGGCCGAGACTCTTCCACTGAGTTACCCCCGCCCAGCCTCCCACCCAACCTGGAGCCTGGGACCGGGATTGAACCGGTGACCTCGTCCTTACCAAGGACGCGCTCTACCACCTGAGCTACCCAGGCCGAATTTTTTCCAGCTTTTTCACCCTGCCGTCGATAGCCGCCCTGCTCGTTTGCTGACACCTGCTCCTGCGTCATCTCAAAATCCCTGTACAGCCTGCTACGCAAGCTGCGCGCGGATGGTGGACGGGGGAGGATTCGAACCTCCGTAGCCCGCAAGGAGCGGCAGATTTACAGTCTGCTGGTTTTAGCCACTCACCCACCCGTCCGCACGAAGAAATCCGGAACCCGAACGCGTGTTCTCCTTGTGCGAGAGACACCCGCACGTATGACTAATCCTGCAGAAATTCGCCAATTCTAATTTTGGAAATCCGCCGCCCCAACACCGTTACCACTTTGGAAATCAGCTGGCGGAGGGATTTGAACCCCCGACCCTCTGATTACAAATCAGACGCTCTACCGCTGAGCTACGCCAGCGCAGCTAAACCCAAGAAGCTTATCAGATCGGCACGCCAATTGCAACAACAGGTGTGTTGGCCCAAGTAAGTTCCCCATGGGCCGTGGGAGCCACCCCTTTGCACGACCATTTTCTACATATCACTATTCTACATATCACTGAAGATCTATCCAAACCGTGATTTTTCCAGCAGCAAACGGACCCCGGGTCCAAATATCATCAGCGTACTGCAGCAGAAGGTGAGAAAACAGAGTATTATGGGTCACAGGATGAGACGGAATAAATTTGGGGGGTTCGTGTTTGTTCTCGCGGTGCTGAGCTTGTGGTATGCCATGCGAACGGACCGCGCCTCGGCGGCCAACTCACTCCCTGATTTGATCGAACTGGCGCCTCCCGAATCAAATATGATCGCGTACGCTGACCTGGAAGCCCTTCGCGGATCTCCCCTAGTACAGCAGCTCGCGGCGTTGGCACAACCCACCCAGGTCGACCGCGACTATGCGAATTTCGTGAGCGAAACAGGTTTCGACTACCAGCAGGACCTCGATCGCGTCTTGGTCGCGTCCAGTTCCCATTCCGCTTCTGCCAAGACTCTGGTGTTCGCCGAGGGGCGCTTCGACCAGCAGAAGATCGAGCAATACGCCCTGCGATCGGGAAAGATCGAGGAGGAAGCCGGCCATCGCGTGTATGTCGTACCTTCTGCGGCTTCCGGGAAGGTTGTCCGATTCGCTTTTCTTGCCCCCGGCAGAATCGCGCTGTCCGACGGTGAGGATCTCTCGGCTGCCATCTCCGCGAACTCATCGGCATCGCTCGACCCGGAGATGCGCGAGCGGCTTTTGCGTGTCGCTGATGCCCCTATCTTCGCAACCTTGCAGGCTTCCGAATTCGCTCGCGCCGTAGATCGGAACGGGAGTCAGCAAGCGGGTGTTCTTGCCGCGCTCGAGTCGTTGCGCTGGGTCAACCTGGCGGCCAAGCCCAGTGGCGACGAGGTGATTCTGTCTGCCGAGGGCGAGTGCGACAGCGCGGAACAAGCGCAGAAGATCGCCAATGGCCTCGAATTAATGCGTGGCCTGTTCCGGGGGGCGCTGGCAAATCCAAAGGGGCAAGGTCAACTCCCCGCCGCATCTGCCGCGGGAACCGGCGAACTGCTCGAGGCCCTGACCATCACGACGGATGCGGTCCGCGTGCGCTTGCTGGTTTCGGTAACTCCTCAGCTGCTTAGTACTTTCTCGGCCCCTGCGGGCCCCTGATGCCCGAGAAACCTGCGCTTAGCAAGAGCCAAAGGGCTCTTTAGGCGAGGTGAGAAATGTGTCGCGAGGGAGCGGCCGAATCTAGTCTGCTGAAGAGCTGTATCGGAGATAGCGCATCGGATTCACTGCTGCGTTGTTCATGCGAACTTCATAGTGGACGTGCGGACCTGTGGTACGGCCGCTGACGCCGACGTAGCCGATCACGTCCCCTCGCTTCACCTGCATCCCCACCGGGACAGTAAAGCTCGATAAATGACTGTAGTGTGTGGTCAGGCTGAAGCCGTGGTCTACCACCACCCGCCTGCCATAACCGGCGTGCCGGGCGGCCTCAATCACCGCGCCCCCGGCTGCCGCGCGCACCGCCTCTCCATACCGAGAGGAGATGTCTACGCCCGCGTGGAACACACCCTCACCGCTGAAGGGGTCCAGCCGCTCGCCGAAGTGCCCCGTGATCCGTCCGATTACCGGCCAAAGAGCCGGCGTAAAGGTCGCCTCACCCAATCCAAGGCCCCTTACAGGGATCAGGCGCAGGCCATTCTTCGCCAATGAGATGGCCGTGGCATTCTTTTCGAGAAAGCTAAACTCGGCCACCGTATTCTCGAACGCATCATCCGACTCAATCGGCAGACCGGTCACCCGGAACGGGCTGTCGTGGAAACGCAAAAAGCCGTAAGCCATGGCCACTTCACTGGCCAGCGACTGCAAAGAAGAAAGTCGCTGGTCGGTGTCTTGAGCGGTCCTCTGCAGCTGCTGATATTGCAGCCGAAGGTTATCCTGGCTGCGAAGCAAGGCGTTGTAGTTGGAGGCTTTCCAGAGCAATTGCGTGTAGGATCCAGCCGCCACGGCCATCGAGATCCCGCCGACAACTACCAGCGCAGCCAGCAGATACAGCGCATAGAACGGCACGGTGATCTTGCGCATGGTACCGCTGCGGTTTGAGGCCACCAGCAGGGTATAGGTTTCAGGCTTCATTTAAGATCGCCAAATCCCGATGCTCTTTGTTGTCGGAATTCCGTTGTCCGAACTTCGTTGTCGTAGCTTCGTTGTCGGAACTTCAGTTGTCGTAACTTTCGTTGTCGTAACTCCGGCTGTCGCCATTTTCCCGGCGTCAGCATGCGAACTAGACCATCACCGCGACTTCTCGTTTGAAATCCGCCCAAGTTTAGAGATTGAGTTCAGTCGAGTCAACCCCCATTCTTTTATACTCGGAGCCACAAGTCTCCTGTGCTGATGCACAGTTGAAGTCCAGCTGGCCGGTGGTTTCGTCTTCCTCCATTCCGCTTCCGGCAGCCTATAATGCAATCGGCGATCGCGATGCCAGCCATATGAGAATCCGCGAAGACGAGCTCATTGAACGAATACGGCGGCGAATTCCGTCGCTCGCGGGCGGCGTGCTCCGGGTCGGCATCGGAGACGATGCAGCCGTACTCCGACCTTCCGTCAGGACGGATTGGATTCTCACCTGCGACCAGTTCATCGAAGGCGTCCACTTCCTTGGCGGCGTGCACCCGCCCGAGGTCGTCGGCTACAAGGCCTTGGCGCGCGCGGCAAGTGACGCCGCAGCGATGGGAGCGTGGCCACGGCTATTCTTGTTAAGCATGACTTTGCCATCCCGGCAAACCGCTCGGTGGCTCGAACGGATGTTGGATGGCATGTCGCAGGCGGCGCGACATCTTGGCCTGAGGCTGGCTGGCGGAGATACCGCAAAGTCTTCGTCCTCACGCGGGGGCGCTGCGCTCAGCATAACCGTCTTGAGTGAAATAAAGTCTGGCCATGCGGTTCTTCGTAACCGGGCGCGCCCAGGGGACACGGTCTTCGTGACCGGACGCCTCGGCGCGGCACAGCTGGGGCTGGAGCTGGTTCTTCGCGGGATGCATCGGCAGCGCCGGTGGCGGCATCTCCTGGCCCCGCACTACTACCCGAAGATCCACGTGCAATTGGGCCATTGGCTCGCCACCCGGCGGCTGGCTTCGGCGATGATGGATCTCTCAGACGGTCTTTCCACCGACCTGCATCGGCTTTGTCGAGCCAGTGGCGTGGGCGCCAGGGTGTACGCGGAAAAACTTCCGTGTGTGGCGGTCCCAAAACCATTAGGCACGCCAAGATGGAACGACCTTGCCCTGGCGCTTCACGGAGGCGAAGACTACAGCCTGCTCTTTACCGTTCGGCAGCGATGGATCCGCCGGATTCCACGCATCTTTCACGCCGTGCGCCTCACGCGCATAGGCGAAATCGTCCACGGCCGGAAAGTCGAGCTGGTTGAGACCAACGGCCACGCTTCGCTGCTCCCCCCGCAGGGTTGGGATCATTTCCGCAAACAATAGGGATTCACTTTTTCTGGCCGCGGGCAAACAGGCGCGCAACCTGTTGCGGCGTGGCCAAGGGTTGGCTGATCAGCCGCAGATTGGTGCGGACGTTATCGATGTTGCTCATTCCGACGAGTGCGGTGGTGATCCCCGGCGCTGAACGCGCAAACTGGAGAGCGCGTTCGGAATCGGATTGAAGACCCAGCGCCTCTACAATGAACTCAGGCAGGTTTTTGGTCATTTGCCCCTGCAGCAGGCTGGCACTGGCCACCAGCGAAACGCCCAAAGTCTCGGCCGCCTCGACGATGGTGATGGGAGCCTCGTGCACCGGCTGGTTGGCGCGAGTCAGTGCTTCGGTCATAGCCAAATTGAATGGGAGCTGCACGAAGCGAAAGCGGTGCGTCTCGCCGGCCACCGCGCGCGCCAACTGCTCGGTTTCAGCGAGAGAGAGAAAATCCTTGGCGTTGGCCGGCTGGCGAAACCCATTCCACGTAGCGACGCCGTAATAGCGGATGCTACCCGCCGCACAGGCGGACTCCATGAATTCAAAAGCGGCCCGCATCCGGCGCAAGAACTCCTCGCGGGAAACGACGCCCAGTTGCGTTTCCGGATTGTGAAGGTAATAGATGTCCACGCAATCCACGCCCAAATTCGCCCGGCTGCGATCCAGTTGATTGGCCAGAAAACTCGGCGACATGGCATGACAACCGGCGGCGACATCCTGGGGGTCAAGAACCCCCGAGCGAAGATATTCCCGTTCCAAATAGGCGTGGGCATCGTCCGGCATCGCGCCGTCGGGGGTGAGGAATCCGCCCTTGGTGCACAGAACGATCTCTTCGCGCGCGAAACCGCGGCGTGCCAGCTCGCGGAGCGCTGCCCCGATGGATCGCTCCGATCGCTGGAAACGATAATTTATGGCCGAGTCGACCACGTTGATGCCGCCCTCGACCGCGGCGATGATGGCGGCGGTGTAAGCCTGGTCGGTCGCGGTGTCCGCATTACCGAGATAGGTGCCGATGCCGAGGGATGACATGAGTGGCGCCCCCTCGTCTGGCGCCCCGCAACCGATCGGCTCCCGATAGTGCCCTGCGGCTGCTGTTGCGGCGAATCGGGCCGCGTAGCGGCGGGTGCCTTCGGCGTTAGCGTAAGTGGTCATGGAAGGAGTTGTGCCCTAGGATCAGGCGAGGTTACCCCCACCCCCGGTGTTTTTTCGAAAGAGTGCACAAGAACATGAAAGCAGGGATGTTGAGCTCTTGCAGAGAGCAAAAGAGTGCTAAAAGAGTGAGAGGGGGGCCCCCACCCCCCGGTTTTTTGTAAGTGTTCATTCTAGGTAACTTTAAGTCTTTTGTTTCATAAGTGTTCATTATACATGAGTTGTAGGCTGTTTTCTTGTAATGGTTAAAATATACTTGACTCATCATGACAATTCCTGTACCATCTGAGCATGAAATACGAACCTAAGACTCGTCAACAGGCGATCCAATACTTTGCCAGCCCTGACAACTGTATCGACTATATCGTGGCCCGGCGCTGGTCTGAGGGTGTGGTCTGCCCTACCTGCGGCTTCAAGGATGTGAGTTTCGTTCCCTCGCGCCGAGTGTGGCAGTGCAAAACCCGTCACGCCAAGTGTCAGTTTTCGGTGAAGGTCGGGACCATCTTCGAGGACTCCGCGATCCCGCTCGACAAGTGGCTGGCCGCTATGTGGATGGTCGCCAATTGCAAGAACGGTGTCAGTTCTTGGGAGATTCACCGGGCGCTTGGAATCACTCAGAAATCGGCGTGGTTCATGCTTCATCGTCTCCGCCTCGCACTGCAAACTAGTTCTACCGTGAAGATCGGCGGAAATGGTAGCGAAATCGAAGTAGACGAAACCTTCATCGGCGGGAAGGCTCGCAACATGCACGCTGGTAGACGGCAACGCCGACTGGCTGCTACTGGTGTTGGTGGAAAGGCCCCCGTGATTGGCATCCTTGAACGTGGTGGTGAAGTCCGCGCCAAACTGGTTCCCACTCGACGCAAAAGAGAACTTCAGGTCGAGATTCGAGATAACGTCGAACCGGGAACCAATGTCTATACCGACGCCCTTCTTTCCTACGATGGCCTTCGGTTCCAAGGGTACGCGCATCGGATGATTGACCACGCCGAACGGTATGTAGAAGGTCGCGTCCACACTAACGGACTCGAAAACTTTTGGAGCCTTCTCAAGCGCGGCATCAACGGAACCTATGTGAGCGTCGAGCCGTTTCACTTGTTCCAATATTTGGATGAGCAATCCTGGCGCTATAACAACCGAGCCACCAAGATCAATCCGATGACTGACGGTGACCGATTCAACCTCGCGGTTTCGCAAATCGTGGGCAAAAGACTGACCTACGCGGAAGTTACCGGCAAGATCAGTACGACGCCAGCGGAAAACTTTTAGTGTCGGACGCTTGAAGCGCGGGAAACGCGTCGTCGCTTTGGTTTTGGACCGCGCCTGCGCGGATTCTTCGCAGCCTCGCGCCTGTGTTCCTCGACGCGCTTCTGTATCTCGGAATGAGGAACGGAAAGCACGCGATCTACAAGAGTCGTGAAGGCATCGTATTCTGTTTGTCGTGGCACTAAGCATAAGTTAACACATTTTCTTAAACTTCGCCTGAATCGCGTCAACTTGGCTTTGGAACTCCTGTGATAGGGCATCACCGATGGGATGCTTATCTACAACAAGACCCCACGGGAGTTCATAAACTTTGAATCCGTAACTTCGAAGTGTTTTCTTGGTCGAGTATATTTTGGCTCTTTGTTCTTTTTGCAGTTCCTCGGACTTGAAGGTTACTGCAACAAGTTCTTGAACTGTCTTCGGACTCCAAGGTGAAAGGATATGCGGAGTCCCTTCTAACAATTCATCAAAAACCCCCTCAAATACAGGGTGGGGTTTTTTCAGGCAGGAAGATGCCATGAAGTGCGCCAGTAAATCGGCCGCCTGTGTTGGGGCAGAAGTCAATTTTGATATCAACGCAACATCGCCTATTCTCATCATTCGAGTGCGAACCTGATCTTCCTCAAGGACACTCACGTCCATTACTTCATCTGGTAAATCAAGGGGTTCTACCGGCTCAGTGGCTTGTTGAATGGCCCTAATTTTTCTTATGGCGTCGTCGGCATTACCGTGACCATTCTCCAGAAACACACTAACGCGCTCAGTAGATTGCCTTTACTCAGACAATGTGGACAACAACAACTCCATTAAGATACCGCAAGAACTTCCCCACCTGGAGCGCATAGACATAGAAGCGACTGACCTGCCTGATTTTTTAGTTCAGGAACAGTGAGAGGGTTTTTATATCACAGCCATGGGCTGTGAAGATGGATTTGCTCCCCAGTGGCTACAGGCCGCCGGGGCAGGCGGCCTGTAGCCGAGCGCCGAGTGCGGCCTCTTAGTGTTGTATTCCACGCGCCACATTTCGATCACCACCTGCGCCTCCTTCAGCGAGTAGAAAATCTCTCCATGCAGGCATTCATCCCGCAGCTTCCCGTTGAAACTCTCACAGTACCCGTTCTCCCAGAGACTGCCCGGTTCGATGTACAGCGTTCCTGTCCCCACACTCGCCAGCCACTTCCGCAGTTCCTTCGATACGAATTCCGGGCCATTATCGGAACGAATATGCTCCGGAATTCCCCGCCACAGCATCACGTCGGCCAGCGCCTCAATCACCTCATAACTCCCCAACCGTCGTGCCACCCGGATCGCCAGGCACTCCCGCGTGTATTCATCCATCAGCGTCAGCATCCGCAACGTTCTCCCGTCGTGCGTCTTCCCGCTTACGAAGTCATAGCTCCACACATGATTGACTCGCTCCGGCCTCAGTCGAAGGCACGACCCGTCGTTCAGCCACAGCCGCCCTCGGGGCCGCTGTTTCTGTGGTACTTTCAACCCCTCGCGTCGCCAGATGCGCTGCACCCGATCCTTACCCACCTGCCAGCCAGCACCTTGCAGCAGCGCTGTAATCCGCCGGTAGCCATAGCGCCCATATTCACTGGCCAGCGCAACCATCGCTTCGGTCAGCGCATCTTCGTCGATCCTCTGGATCGCGGCGTAGCGTTGTGTCCTTCGCCACTGCCCCAGCAGCCGACAGGCATGCCGCTCACTTACTTCGTACTTCTCTCGCGCATGCTCCACCGCACAACGTCGCCGCTCAGGGCTCAGAAGTTTCCCGAGGCCACATCCTTCAGAATTTGCTTCTCCAGAGACAGTTCCGCCACCAAACGCTTCAGCTTCGCGTTCTCCCACTCCAGCTCCTTCATTCGTTTCGCTTGATCCAGCTTCAGGCCGCCGAACTCTTTCCTCCAGCGGTAGTACGTCTGCTGAGTGATCTAAACTTCCTTGCAGGCTTGCGGGGTGGGCTTTCCGTTCGCAATTCCTACTTCAATCTGACGCAGCAACGTCGCGATCTGCTCTGCTTTGTATCTCTTCATCGGCATGTCCAGCTCTCCTTGAGAGTGATTCTCTCTCACTCCCGCTGGACTAATTCAAGCCGATCAGGCCACGAATTGCTTCCAATCATGAGGACGAATGTATCCGACTACTCCTAAGGAAGCTACGTCACGAATGATTGTGGTGGCTTTCCTTAACAATTCCCGCCTTCTCTCAAAAGAAAGATGGCGATACAACCTCGCATTTTGACTTCTTAGGTCTTTGGAGTGAAAATAAGGGATTCTGAGAGGTCCGAGTAGCTCAGATTTCCACCGATCATTAAAGCTGTCCCACGAGGATTTTTCAGAGAGATAGCCTGCTATAACTAGAAGCGGATGCCCTCCAATGAAGGAGTCGTTTTCGCTTTCGTCAAAATAGGATTCCAGCATTAGAATTAAGCCATTTGCAACGGACGGCAAACAACCGTTGTTATTGTGGCCAACTCGCGCTGATGAGTCAACTATATTATAGCCCTTGTAAGTGCGGAGCATAAAGCACTTATTCTCCCTAGCAATAGTCACGTTCCGGTGTAAAGCGCCACGGAGAGATCCTTCGTCCCCCAAGCGGGACTCAGGACGACCATCCTGACCGGATGATCGTTTTCTGTAAGTGCGCAGTAGAAAGGATTTTCGTGGAAAATGAGTGCCGGAGGTTAGAGACTCGAAGGTGGAGGGTAGCGAGACGGGCCTGCTTGCCCTCAGTCTGCTTGTCCTCAGAAGACGCAGGCGATGGATAGGATAGGCACAGCCAGAAGTGGCACAGCTAAGAGTGGCTGTGCTACGGGGGAGCGATCAATCTCCTCAAGCTCCTCAAGCGACAGGATCGAGCAGCGAACACATTCTGTTTCTGTAAGCTCAGGGCAAGCATGCGACACGTTAGCACGATGTACCAATAGAGGTAACAGAAAAATCTATTTTACTGTCTGGTTATTCGAATGGGGAAAGAAAGGGGATTCGAATGAGCCTGTGAGAGGACACTACCCACGTTTCGTGGGCGATACATGGGGCACCCTCGCGCCCAACTTTGAGGCGCGCTCATACCTCGGCCACCCGCCTGTGGTCCTCGGGTTGATGGGGGGGGTGATGGGGGTTGATAAGGGACGAACTGATCTAGCCGCCCTAATCCGGCGTGAACTCAGCAAGCGACGTGCCGAAAAGGACCGCCTCGATCCCCAGGCAAATCGTTGAATCACCGAAGGGAGCTCGGGCCATGTCTCGCTGCGTCAAAACCCCACGGTTATCGCACAGAAGCCTCTGGTTTCTACGCATACACACTTGGGCGGAAAAAACAAAGGAATCGCCCAGGAAATAGAAGAATTTGGCGCGTTTACTCTCGTCTATTTGCCAATTGTGTAAAACTCAAGCAGGTTGGCCGTCCCGTCTCTGTGGAGCAGGTGGCTCCGGATCCAGCCATCCGCTAGACGCCACAGAAGAGAGGCTCCTGAACCTCGCCCTCGTTATTTACTTTACGGGGGTGGGTTGTGATATACGATCCTCTACAGCTAAGACGCTGGGTAATTCAATGAAAAAACTGAGGCAATGGATTTCTCAACAGGGCAGGATGCTCCTGAAGAGCAAAGTTCCGCTTGTGGCCGTTGTCCCCCTAATGCTGCTCCTCTTTCTCCTGTTTTTCCGCGCGAATGCGGATCTGCCCGAGATCTCGTCACAACAGGAAGTACCCAACCTCGGCATCATCGAATTGGTGAGCCAAGTGAAATCAGAACTAGAAGCTCTTGAGCAACAGACAAGGGATAGGAAAGAGGAGTTCTTGTTGGAACTCAAGGATTTCGATCTGGAGATTAATTTTATAGTTCGTGCCAACATCAAAAACAAAGTAGGTGTCCAGTATCAAGTAGTAACCGCAAATATGGAAAGGGAATTCGGGCAGGAAAGAGTACAAACAATTAGACTTCACATGACACCGAGACCACCCGTCAAGAGTCGCTCCAGTGCGTCGGAGTCGCCAATTACTGGGGATGCTGACAGTATCGTCATTCTAGGGCCACAGAAAACGACAAAGGGAGAGAAACAATGACAAAATTGTTCTATCAAAATGTGCTCCATGTGCCCTTGCAGCCCTGTTCATTATTCTTCCGAGGCCCAGCTTTGCTCTTGCAGAAGAATACGAAGTGCCTTGGTATCCTGAGTTGTACTCTCAAGACCCCAACTATGTGGAAGTTACTGTCGGCACAAGGAAGATCCCTAGTAACACGTACCTAGAGCAGATTGCGTTCAGTATTGGATTTTATGCTAGCGAAAACCTGGTCGCTCAGCAAACCTTTCTCTTTACCGACGAAGAAGTGCCTTCGCTACGAGCTGGAAAGATCTATATCAGGTATTTTGACCAATCACATGGAACGGCCGGATCCGCACGGGCGGTTCACTCTCTTTTACGCTCACCGTGGGAGGAGGTAAGTTTGATAGTTTCTCACAAGAATTGCGCGACCTGAAGGTGCACAGTCGAAGAATCCCAACCAGAGGATCCAACGCCGAGATCGTCGGAGAAAGGCCAAAGCCCCGATCTGCTATACCAAGGGCAATATTTACTGTAGGTCCTGTAGACATTCTGCGCCCCCCCGTGTCTCTAAACTTGACTGGGTTCTGGAGTGCAGACGATGGCGGGGACTATTTTGTTCGGCAAGACGGTAGTGACATTTGGTGGTACGGCAGAGGGCCAAACGACGGTGCCGGCTAGTCCAACGTCTTTCACGGTAAGATCAAGGGTAAGAAGATCAGCGGCCGCTGGGCAGATGTGCCACGAGGGAAGAGTCAAAACAGCGGGGGTTTGGTTCTTCGAATTGATTCGTATTCACAACTCACGGCTGAGCGAAAGACAGGCGGATTTGGTGCCACTTCGTGGACGCGCCCAACTGCCCGAACCCGGTGACGGCTAGCCTAAGTCTTGCGCATGCCCCAAATCAGAATCACCGGAGATTGATAGGGTGTTACATGAGCATGTGCGAAAAGGCTTTCCTCTGAGCATGGTCCTGGGTACGGGTGGGTAGACACCGGTGTGTAGACACCGCAGTCAGTTTGCTGAGCACGCATATGCCAAAAGGATCTGGGAGGGCTTTTCCGAGTCAGGCTTCCTGAGGCTCAGACTTCACAACCTCAGATTTCACAACCAATAACAGCGATTCCGATTTTCAAAGTGGCTAATCGTAAGGATCCCAGGCGGGAAGACCTGTCGAAATATGACGTTCCAGATGCCTCTGAATCAAACTGGGTGGAAGTGAGGTTGTTGAGCTTCCTTGGAGGCGAAGCCGAGGTGTGATGCGCTCGACGCCATCGAACAACCAACGCCCCTTAGAGGTCTCTTGTTGATTCAGCTCGCGCGCCAAGTCACTGAGATCGATTCGTAAAGGGGGCCTTCGGGAAGCGAGCTGTACCCAAGATTCATACCGGTATTGAAATTCGACATGTTGTCCCTGGACGATGAGGAGCCGGGAGCAGGCTGTGCGGTTGTGCAGCGCAAATGGATGGCACTCCGCCAAGCGGCTTTGCGCGAATCGATGGATGCGCCGGGCCGGAAGATTCTGTGGGACGTTGACGACAGCCAGGTCAACAGCGGGCCGCTCCTCGATTGTGATTTGCCCCTTCTCGATCTATTCTTCACTCAGGGTGAGCTTTTCGTCTTCGGCTTCCCAGTGGTGTTTAAAGTTTGTCAAATTTGTCAGCAGCCCCGACAAAACCTCCAGAAGCTGCCTGTACAGTTGCGCGGCCATTTGCGGGTGGGGCATCGCAAATAGTTCCGGCTGCCCTGGATTGGGTAATTTAGACACTGAGGTTGGGAATTAACTACCCTGGTGTCATATGAACAAAAAACATCATCGTATTGCAGCCGACGTAAAAGCCGATATCCTACGCCGCGTCAAGGAAGAAGGCATCTCGGTGGCCCTGGCCGCCAAGGATCACGGTATTTCTGAAGGGACCATCTATGGTTGGATGGTAAAGGGAGCAACCGGTGCCCCGTCCTGGGCGGAGTTCTCCCGACTTCAGAAGCAGAACAGAGAACTCCTGGAACTCGTGGGCGAGATCACGCTCAAGCTCTCCATGACTCAAAAAAACAATTGAGCGAAGGAAGAAACAAATCAGCGCTTGCCCGAGCCCTTGGCATATCCCGCGCGAGCCTGTATTACGTCCCAAGAATGAAGGAGAAGGACTGGCGCCTCAAGGTCCGCCTGGAAGAAGAGCTGCAGATCCATCCCTCCTACGGCTCCCGGCGAATTGCTACGGCACTGGGACTCTGCCGCCAGCGGGCGCAGAGGGTCATGCATCTGTTTGGCATCAAGCCCTACCGCAGGAGAGGCAGAAAATGGAGAAAACCCAAGGTTTCCCGGACCTATCCCAACCTCCTGCTCGCGGTCATGCCCGCATATGCAAACCACATCTGGGCAGCAGACTTCACCGAGTTCGTGCAGCACGGAAAGAAGGTCTATGTGGCGACCGTGATCGATCTCTACACTCGCCGGATCCTGGGAATCCAAATTGCGGTGAGAAAGGGAGCCGCGCTCACCATTCAGGCGCTTTCCAACGCCCTGCTCCATCATCCGCGCCCGGGTCTATTCCACTCCGACAACGGGAGGGAGTATGACGCGATGGCGTTCACTGAAATCCTTGATGGATGCGGCATCGTGATTTCATGGAGCCGCCCGGGGTGCCCTTGGGAGAACGGATACCAGGAATCGTTCTACGACAAATTCAAGGTTGACCTGGGAGATCCGAACCGCTTCAAAACACTGGGGGAGCTAGTGGCGGAGATCTACCGCACCCTGTGGGACTACAACAACACGCGGATTCACTCCGCGCTCAACATGCCGCCTGTGGTATTCGCCAAACGGTATGCGTTAGTCACGTAAAAAACTCTCAGAATCAGTGTCTAAAGAAATCAGTCCTTGACACCTCTCTCTCCACCCAGCGGCTGTTTGCCGGCGATGTGGGCCAAGCGCCTGGGAAGAAGTGGACCTCATTACCAGGGGAGGGAACTTCGGCTGGAACATTATGGAAGGCAATCACTGCTACCCGCCGGGTGCCTCCTGCGATCCCTCGGGGCTCATTCCGCCAATCACTGAGTATCCAAACCCGGCCGAAGGCATTTCCGTCATCGGCGGCTTCGTCTATCGCGGCTCGGCCATACCGGCCCTGGTGGGCACCCATGTATTTGGCGATCTCGCGAGCGGGAACGTCTGGGGGTTGAAGCAGGACGCGGTCGGAAACTGGCAGCGGACACTCGTGCTGACCCACAATCACTTGGTGACCTCGTTCGGACGCGACGCGGACGGCGAACTGTACCTCGTCGATTACAATGGGGCCGTCCTTCGTTTGGTTTCCGCCACTGCGGGCCTGCCGGTGATCAGCGGGGTGACGGCCGAGTCGATCACTGCGAGTGAAGCGACCATCAACTGGACCACGAACGTGGCGGCTGATAGCCAGGTGGAGTACGGTTTCGATACGACCTACGGTAGCTTGACCATGCTCGATGCCTCCTTGGTCAGCAGCCACGGGGTAGCCCTCGGTGGGCTCGCCGCTGAGACGCTCTATCACTACCGAGTGCACAGCAGCGATGCGTTTGGCAATGCCACGATGTCGAGTGACTTCACCTTTACCACCGCGGCCCTGCCGGTGATCAGCGGGGTGACGGCCGACTCGATCACCGCGAGTGAGGCGACCATCAACTGGACCACCAACGTGGCGGCTGATAGCCAGGTGGAGTACGGCCTCGATACGACCTACGGCAGCCTGACCATGCTCGATGCCACCCTGGTCACGAGCCACGCAGTGGCAGTGAGCGGGCTCACGGCCGAGACGCTCTATCACTACCGGGTGCACAGCACGGATGGGTTTGGCAATGCCACGGTGTCGGGTGACTTCACCTTTACCACTGCGGCACTGCCGGTAATCAACGAGGTGACGGCCGACTCGATCACCGCGAGTGAGGCGATCATCAACTGGACCACCAACGTGGCGGCTGATAGCCAGGTGGAGTACGGCCTCGATACGACCTATGGCAGCTCGACCACACTCGATGCCACCCTGGTCACTAGCCACACGGTAGCTGTGAGCGGGCTCACGGCCGAGACGCTCTATCACTACCGGGTGCACAGCACGGATGGGTTTGGCAATGCCACGGTGTCGGGTGACTTCACCTTTACCACTGCGGCACTGCCGGTAATCAGCGGGGTGGCGGCCGACTCGATCAGCACCACCGCAGCGACCATCAACTGGACCACGAACGTAGCGGCTGATAGCCAGGTGGAGTACGGCCTCGATACGACCTACGGCAGCCTGACCATGCTCGATGCCACCCTGGTCACTAGCCATGCGGTGGCCCTCGGCGGGCTCACTGGGGAGACGCTCTATCACTACCGTGTGCACAGCAGCGATGTGTTTGGCGATGCCACGGTGTCGGGTGACTTCACCTTTACCACTGCGGCCCTGCCGGTGATCACTTCGATCGAACTGAACCCCTCGACAGTGGTGGGGGGCAACCTCACACAGGGCACTGTCACCTTGAACGGCCCTGCGCCCATCTTTGGTACAGTCGTCGAGCTCTGGAGCAGCGATACAAGCGTCACCGCCATCCCGGCCACGGTTACGATTCCAGTCGGCGCCAGTTCTGCCAGCTTTACTATCAACACATTCGTCGTCACGAGGAGGAAGAATGTCCGGATTCGCGCAAGCTACCAGGGCACCACTAAGCAAGGCAGACTCACCGTTACACCCTAACAACCCTGTCGTTCGCCACAATTCTGACCTTCTTTGAAAACAAAAGGATACCTGCGAGCCTAGCGCATTTTCTTCTGGAAGACCGATTGCCGTTCCCGATGGAA
Source organism: Candidatus Acidiferrales bacterium (assembly GCA_965197305.1). Lineage (GTDB taxonomy): Bacteria > Acidobacteriota > Terriglobia > Acidiferrales > UBA7541 > Palsa-189. The sequence goes on from CBDAMS010000011.1 coordinate 212,791, forward strand.
GGGAAGTGTCGGCCCTTCTGGTGCGGCCCCCGCAGGCACACGGACTTCTTGTGTTGGGACATGGTGCCGGCACGGCGATGCGCTACACGTTCTTGGTGCGCCGCTGTTCATTCCACTTCCACAAATCTCGAACTCGGATTAGGCTGTCCTCAGAATTCGGATGGCTTCGTCCAGTCTACTGGCACATCGGATCCTTTGAACCGGCTCAACATCTCTCGTTCCCTATTGCAGTCGGTGGTATAAGACCACCCAGGAGTCGCACCTCTTGCTCAACGCGATCTTCATCGCCCTCATCTCGATCTCGGTCCTGTTCGCCGCCTTCAACGGCACGATGACCGAGGTCATGAATGCGAGCATCGACTCAGCAAACAGCGCCATCCAGATCGCCATCGGACTGCTGGGCATGATGGCGCTGTGGCTCGGCCTCATGCGCGTGCTTCGCGACGCGGGCTTCATGGCCGCGCTCGCGCGCGCCCTGGCACCGGTCATGCGTCGCTTGTTTCCAGACGTGCCGACCGATCACCCCGCGATGGGCGCAATGATCATGAACCTCTCGGCGAACATCCTCGGGCTGGGGAATGCCGCAACGCCTTTTGGTCTGAAGGCCATGAAGGAGCTGAGTACCCTCAACAACCGCTCCGGCGTGGCCACGAACTCCATGGCCCTGTTTCTGGCGATCAACACCTCCGGCGTGGCCGTGATGCCGCTGGGGGTGATCGCGGTGCGGGCGAGCCTGGGCTCGATGGATTCGGCCGGGATTTTCACGCCCTCGATCTTGGCGACCGCGTGTTCGACGGTTGTCGCCGTGCTCGTGGCGAAGCTGCTCGAACGCCGGTCGAAATTCGCCCTGGAGCGCTATCCGGAGCGAGGCGCCGGCGAGCCCGCCGGACCTTCGCTGGCGGCCGGCATCAAGGGGCTCGACCGCGCCGAGGAAACTGCGCGCATCGAGGCCCGCAGCTCGATCGTACGGACCATCGGGCTGGCGCTGTTCTTCGTGCTGATGATCGTTGCCGTCGCTTTGGAGGCGCGCTCCGCTGGCCCGGGCACCACCGCGTGGGTTCTCGCGAGGTCGATCCTGTCTTCCTGGCTTCTGCCGGTCCTGATGGTCGCGATCTTGCTGGCTGGCTTCTCGCGCCGCGTCAACGTATACGATTCGGTCGTGGCGGGTGCGCGCGAGGGATTCGACATCTTCGTGATGATCATTCCCTTCCTGGTCGCGATCCTGGTTGCGGTGGGAATGTTCAGGGCATCGGGAGCACTGGATTTTATGGCGGCCGGCCTGGCGACGGTCACCTCGATTCCCCCCGAGGGGCTGATGATGGCGCTGGTACGGCCGCTTTCGGGAAGCGGCGCGTTGGGTGTGATGATCGAGGCCATGCGAGCCAACGGCCCCGACTCGTTCGTGGGCTACCTGGTTTCGGTGATGAGCGGCAGCACGGAGACCACGTTCTACGTGCTCGCGCTCTACTTCGGGAGTGTCGGCATCCGGGCCAGCCGCCACACCGTCATCGCCTGTCTGGCCGCCGATCTGACGGGCTTTCTGGCCGCGCTTTTCTGGTGCCGCCTCTTCTTTGGATAGAATCGACAGTTATTCATTGGCTGCGGCTGCCTCCTCGGCCGCCAGTATCGTGTTTCTTGCGTTCAGCTACGGCTGTCGACACGCTTCACGTCGCCGGACTAAGATGTGAAAACCTGGAGGTTGCCGATGGCCGAGCTGAAGAACGAGAGGGCACAAGTGAATCCTGCGACGTGGCCGCGTCTTCCCAAGGAGAGTTGGACAGACACCATCGAGACCCTGCACATGTGGTGTCAGATCGTGGGGAAGATAAGGATGGAGCTGTCTCCGTGGGTCAATCACTCCTGGAGCGTTCCCCTGTACGTAACGCCGCGGGGGTTGACGACTTCACCCATTCCTTATGGCGACGGTACCTTTCAGATGGACTTCGATTTTGTCAGTCACGCTCTTCCCATCGCTGCCAGCAGCGGTGAAGTGAGAACCGTTGAGCTCAACTCGATCACTGTCGCCGAGTTCTACGCACAGGTTTTCCGGGCGCTTCAGAGCCTTGGGATCGAAGCGTCGATCAACCCCCTTCCCTGTGAGATTCCCAAGCCGATCCCTTTTCCTGAGGACGAAGCTCACGGCGAGTACAACAAGGAGCATGTGGAAGCGTTGCACGGGGCGTTGGTGAGTTCAGCACGTGTCATGAGTGAGTTTCGATCCCGATTCACCGGAAAGGTGAGTCCAGTCCATTTGTTCTGGGGCGCTTTTGATTTGGCCGTCACGCGATTCTCAGGTCGGAAGGCCCCACCGCATCCTGGGGGCATTCCCAACCTTGCGGACGAAGTGACGCGCGAAGCGTACTCCCACGAGGTGTCAAGTTGCGGCTTCTGGATTGGAAACCGCGAGGCCCCGGAGCCCGTTTTCTACGCTTACGCATATCCAACGCCAGCCGAGTTTCCCGACGCCAAGGTGCAGCCAGCTGATGCGTTCTGACTCAAGAATCTGGGTGAGTTCGTGCTTCCATACGAAACCGTTCGGCGATCCGCTGCGCCGGAGCAGACTCTAGATGGTTTCTTTCAGAGCACATACGAGACAACGGCGAATCTAGCTGAATGGGATCGGGAGAATCTAGAATGGGAGCGTGGCTATCGACCTCTCTCCAAGCGAGGTGGAAGTGATCGATAGCTTTGCCCTTGATACTCAGGTAAGGAAGAACGATTCAAAGCTGACGTCCGTTGAACCGAAAAGTGAGACGAGCTGGGCGCTATGTCGCGGTCCTGAATAGAGCAGCCAAGCCAAAAAGGAAGCGCGACGGACTTACGAGTCGCTCGGATGAGCACGTTGGCGTACTTCGTTTCCCAATCCCTGATTCCAGACTTTTCTTTCAGGGAGAAAGTCGGCAAAGAAGAAGCCATCTCGTTCCACGACTTGCCCATGTTCGACCAACACGGAGGAATGGAACATGGGGCCGGCAACAGCAAAGGTGTGGAATTCGCCATTCTCTCCACATGGATCAATGCCGGATGGCAGATCCCACAGCAACCTCGCATCGAACAGGCGTCCGGCAAAGCTAGCGTTGAGCCTTTTCGAATCAACGCAAGTCAAATAGGCTTGTAGTCCGGCTTCAATCATTTCTCTCGCCAATTTTCCGGTGTCTTGCCCCCAGATAGGGAACAACGGTGTCATGTTGCAGGCCGCGAGCTTTTCCTCTCGATAGCGCCGAACGTCTTCCAAAAACAGATCCCCAAAGACGACGTGCGTTGTACCTTCAGCCCGTGCCTGTCTCATCGCCTTCTCCATCTCCTGTTCATAAACCTGATTTGGACATGGCCAAGGAAGCGGGACCTTCACTAGGGGCAAACCGACAGCGGCGGCTTGCTGCTCGATTAAGCTTTCTCGTACGGCGTGCATGGCCACACGACTATGAGTTGTATTCACGGTGATCAACAAAGCAACCACTTCAACGTTGTTCAACTTGCGAATGATCTCGAGAGCCCAGGCGCTGTCTTTACCACTACTCCAGGATAGCCACGCCTTTGGTTTAGTCATGGTTACGATTTATTTCCTACGGACAGACTCCGAATCCTGGCAAGGTGGTCGGCTTGCCATCCCTGCAGCGTATTTTCCAAGTCCAAGGCCGACTTCCCGCTCTTAATGCTGCCTTTTGCTGCCTCGCGGAATTTCCGAGTCCCGTGAAGTGAATGAGAAGGCTGGTAGGGGCGGTGGGGGTCGAAACTAAGGAGGAGGTGGATTTACAAGAGGTTAGAGGAAATCTAAGGGAGCCTAACACGCTGAAAAGAAATGCTGAGCAATCTAAGTGTTCCCCAGTTGTCCCCTGACTTTCTCGGTGGTGATGGGTGGAAAACACCCACCGCCTCAACAAAAAGTCGGCTTCCGGCCCAAAATCTAACGGCGCGGATGGCAAGCCGACAATTCTCAAATAGGTGCGAAAGAGCATCGGGAATTCATCCGCTCTTGTAATGCAGATCATGGCAACAAGTTCACTTCGTCACCTCTTGGTTCGCGAAGGGACTGTTGACGGCCCACATCGCGCCTCCACTGGTGCTTTTCATGCGGCTTGCAGGCGGTTTCAAAGAAATCGTGTCCACTTCAGAGTGAACCCGGCAGAACTAGAACCTGCAACCCGCTGATTAAGAGATCGTCCAAAGAGAACTAAGATCACGTGCGATGTTCTGCTATGACGTTGATTCTCCGCGCCAGTAGGGGCGATTCGGGCAGTCGCGCCTCTATTACTTTTTGCGATGATTCTCGATTGAGGGTGGGCACAAAATTGGGCACAGTCTAGAACCCTGGGCCGTTTCGATTCGGCCTACCCCGCCACCCCCTGAATTTGTGCCACGTCGCGCGTATTAGGATTGCCCACAGTCAGGGTACACATTTTGGAGGTTTTTGGGTTACTGCAAATCCACTAGAAGCGCGGCATTCGGTAGAGGATAGTACCATTACGTAAAGATTAAACCCAACAATCCTGTACTCCACCGTACCCCTCTTAAGCGCAAAACCCCGCTGTATGCAAAATTTCGGCTCCTTCGCCCACGACGGTTTATATACAGCGTTTAGCTTGATGATCCATTAACGGGACAATTGAGGTGCTTCACGTGCGGTACCCGCGTTAATCCGAGCGTCAAGGACGAGCAGGGAGTGAGTATGGCCTCCTCCATACAGGGCACTACAAGCCGCAGGGCACCTTCAAATCCAACAAATACGATCCCCAGAACGTGGCCGCCAGTGCGTTGGGTGCGACAAGTGGCTCCACAGCAACATCGCCCTGTCTGCGCCCAAGCTTGAAGTCCAACACGGCTTCGTGATTCTCCAGAAACTGGACCGAAGGGCAAGTTCTATTTTGGGCTACACCCTCCCCGTCCCGGAAAAACTGACAGCAGCGAGGTAGGGATGGGGAAATGCGAAAAGGCATATGAGACGGTGCGGTTGAAGTTAGGAAAGGCGACTTAACTTTTTCAAGGTTGGGGATTCTTCGGCAGTCCGAAAAAGGTGACCATACGAGTGCTGTAATTGCTTGCTCTGGTCCGCGACGATAATCCTTTTCCGCTCAAAATGAACGCAACAAGGCATTGTGCTGGAGACTCATAATGTCGTTGACCACGAAACTCGTGTCCACGCCGGGATCGAACTCGCCAAGATGCACCGTGCATATCCCCGGAATGGGGACGGTGGAAGCGGACTTGCGGACAATCGTCCGCAAATTACAATCAATCTGGGCTTCCCGGGGGAGCAGCGGCAGCAATTCTTGCGGGAACAGAAGAGTCCGACGTCAGGTGGATTCTGGACAGTTTATCCTGGATGCGGAGCGGGACAAAGACGAGAAATGATCAGGACCCGCCGTGCCGTCGGCGGAAGTTGCAACAACAGTCGCTCGCACGATAGCCTTGTAGGCTACGATCAAGAGATGGATCATTTCTAGTAAATAGAACTAACTAATTGTCCGAGACTTGGTAGAACTCACGGAGTGGGACTCCAAGAAGTTTCCCAAATTCACCCACCTGGTTCCCAACTACAGGCCAGTTGACTCCTTGACACGGCCCATGCACGCCCCAAACTCTTTATACCCTCTAACCTGATCGTCCACTGCAGACCGCTTGTAACAACAACCTCCGCAAGAGTTAGCCGCTGAAAAGAAACAGCTGGCTGTGCTGGTTCAGCATGCACATTTCGCGGAAGTACTAGTCAACGTATAGGAAGCTAATCGGGTTCAGGATGGTACAGCTCAGCCATTGTCACCGCGTGGTGGCGAGGTTCAATCTTGCCAATGCACACGACGCATGAATGATTAGGGAAGAACCATGGAGCGACTCCACAAATCGTTTGGCGTCTCGAGACTGAGAAATCTCCTGAGACGTACCAGTCAACTGAAGGCGGATGGCTATGCATCGCAAGATTAAATCTGTCCTTGGGGTATTCGTTTCGGCTCTCTGCGGAACGCTTTTGCTCCAAGGCGCTCTGTATCAGATCGACAGCGGCACCTGGAAGTCTGCGCCGAGTATCACAGAAGCCCGTGAAGGCGCATCGGCCGTCTTGCTCTCCGACGGCCGCATTCTGATCACTGGCGGCAACGGGGCCGATGGGCCGCTGGCCACCGCTGAGATGTTCGGCACCGATGGATCCTTCTCCCCGGCGGCACCGATGAACGTCGCCCGGAGCCAACATATCTCCGTTGTGCTCCAAGATGGGCGCGTGTTGGTGGCGGGCGGCACAGTTCTGGGTGGAGGTGCCACCAACGCACTTGAGATCTACGACCCTGATAGCGACTCCTGGTCAAACGTAGCTGGCGGGATGTTGGACGCGCGCTCGGGCCTTTCTGCCACTCTACTCCGGGACGGACGTGTGCTCCTTGCAGGCGGCGAAAATGCGGGTGTCGCCAGTTCGACCCTGGAGGTCTTTGATCCTTCTTCCAGCTCGTTTTCATTCGCAGGGCAGCTCTCCTCACCGCGAACCCAGCATGCCGCCGCCCAGCTCAAGGATGGGCGCGTGCTGATCATCGGCGGTTTGAACGGAAGTCATGCTTTGGCGTCTGTGGATATCTACGATCCGGTCAACAAGAAAGTCTCTGCGGGCGCAAGCCTATTATCGCTCCGCGCAGGGCTATCGGCCACGGTGTTGTTGGATGGACAGATTTTCGTCGCGGGAGGGAACGACAGCTCAAACGACCTGGCTTCGGCCGAGGTCTACAACACTGCATCAGCAAGGTAGATCAAGACTGGGAAGCTGAGCATGCCCCGCAGCAAGCATCTCGCCTTCCGGCTGCCGAACAACAATAGCGTATTGGTTGTCGGGGGAACGTCCGCCGACACCGCTCTTTCGTCAGCTGAACTCTATCTCCCTTGGCAGGGCGGTTTCCAGCCTACTGGATCGATGGCCGAAGCGCGGTCCGGAGCAGTGGGTAACCCGCTTCTGAACGACCGGTTCCTGCTGGTTGCAGGTGGTAAGGAGTCAAAAACTGCCGAACTCTATGGCTTCGCCACGATTCAAACCGACAAGTCTGACTACGCCCCTGGCGAAACGGTAACCATAACCGGCTCGGGCTGGCAACCGGGCGAGAAAGTGACCTTGATACTCCAAGAAGAGACCAAGAAACACCCGCATCGTCCGCTCACCGCCGTCGCCGACAGCGCGGGGAACATCTTCAACAATCAATTTTCGCCGGATAAGCACGACTATGGTGTGCTGTTCTACCTCACAGCCAAGGACAGCCGCTCGCAAGCACAGAACATCTTTACTGATGCTGGCCCTGCCGCCAATCTCGATCAGTGTAGAAATGGTGGAGTAGGAGGCATCCCCGTACCGTGCGTCGGAAACGCCTGGGCGAACGGCAATGCCGGCGCCTCCAACGCCCACTATGCGGAAGGGGGCTCCATCCCCTAGCGCGCCAAGTTCACAAATCTAAAGTCTGGGGAAATCTATAGCGCCACGATTGAGTGGGACACCACACAAAGCGGAAAGCACGCGCTCGACCATCTCACCACTTTCAATCGGACCGAGGTGACCGCCGATCCCTGTTCGGATGTGGCAGGAGTGAACTGCTTCGACATACATACCTTCGGGATTCCTCTGGACCCCAATGTATCAGCTGGGGGCGCGACCCAGATTGGCGGCCAACAATTTACTGCCTATGGCGGCACAATCACTGGCGTTTCGGCATACACGCTGGCTGGCGACTACACGGGAAGCAGCTCAACAAGCGTAAGCGTAACCTTCACGGCAAATGCGAACGGGGCTGTCGTGCTCGCCTGGGGCGGCCATATCTCGACACGGGTGGATTGGGGATTCGACAACTCCGCTGTGTCAATTTCTGGTTCGCCGTACCATATGCGGATGATCGACTTCGCCTGCTCAGACGTCTCCAACTGCGGTGTCGGAAGTCAGGATCGCGGCCTTTCGGCCGCGGCCGTCATCTTCCCGGGCAATATCACGATCGTGAAGCATGCCAATTACTCCGGGAGTCAGGCCTTCCAGTTCAGCGGCACACCGAATCCTCCCGTTGCTGATTTCACGTTGGTCGACAGCAGTGACGCCACAGACCCATCGCACTCTTTCGACAATTTGACGATCTTCGGGGCCTACACGTTTACCGAGTCTGTTCCAAGTGGTTGGGCGCTTGACAGCATCACTTGTGGGCTACCGACCGGCGGCGCAGGAGGGACGAGCGCAAGCTCGAGTGGCAGCACCCTGACGGTAAACTTGGCCGAGGGGGTTAATATCACCTGCACCTTCAACAACCGCGAGTTGGTAGGTCGCATCATCGTCAAGAAGATGACCAATCCCAGCAGTGACACCTCGACGAGTTTCACATTCACCCCAACTGGCTACAACGGGGGCAACAACTTCTCACCGGTGAATGGCGGCATAAATACGAGTGAGAAGCTGCAGTCGGGCAGTTATTCGGTAACTGAAAGCACAGTCCCAGCAGGATGGGACCTGACAAGTCTGAGCTGCGTCACCAGCGGGCCCAACGGCAGCGTCGGAACACCAGATAGTTTGAACCCAGCGAAGGCCGACATCGACTTGCGACTCGGAGACGCAGTCACCTGCACGTTCACCAACACCGAACGGAGTCACATCATCGTCAACAAGCTGACCGATCCGGCGGGCGATACCACTACCAGCTTCTCCTTCACCCCCAGCTACAACGGCGGGGCGGGCTTCTCGCTCACCAATGGCGGCAGCAACGACAGCGGCGAGCTGGCACCTGGCAGCTATAGCGTCAGTGAAGACGCGCTCGCCGACTGGGTCTTGACCGAGGCCAGCTGCGATAACGGCGACTCCGCGTCCAGCATCACCCTGGCAGCGGGCCAAACCATCAGCTGCACGTTCATCAACACCCAGCAGGGCCACATCGTCGTCAACAAGCTGACCGACCCGGCGAGCGATACCACTACCAGCTTTTCCTTCACCCCCAGCTACAACGGTGGGGCGGGTTTCTCGCTCACCAATGGCGACAGCAACGACAGCGGGTTGCTGGTGCCCGGCAGCTATAGCGTCAGTGAAGCCGCGCTCGCCGGCTGGGATCTGATCGCGGCCAGCTGCGACAACGGCGACTTGCCATCCAGCATCACCCTCGCCGCCGGCCAGACCGTCACCTGTACGTTCACCAACTACTTGCCGCCGGATCTGGCCATCACCAAGACACCTGACAAGTTGGGCGATCCTGGGTATGAAATCCACCCTGGGGACACCGCCAGGTTCACCATCACTGTGACTAAAAGCCTCTTCGGCCCGACCGACGGTGTGATCCTGACCGACACCCTCCCTTCAGGGGTCGGAAATTGGACGGAGAACCCGGACACCCTGTGCACCATCACCGAAGGCATAAACCTGAGCTGCTACATCGGCACCCTAGCCGCCGGCGCCACTTTCTCCGTGACTGTACAGGCGACAATCCCCACAAATTACCTTCTGCCGCCTGCCCTTCCCCCAGGGAGCAGCTCCTTTGAAATCGATGGTAATCTTGCCGTCGACACGATCGGCAACAAGGACTGGGCCAATATCGGCATCAGCTGCACCTCCACGCCCAAGCTAGGTTGTGTCCTAGATGGAACCGAGAACTCAGATGACTCCTTCGGTCAAGGCACCAAGGAGGACACGCCCGTGCCGATCATCGTTACGGGTTCCATCCCGAAAAACAAGAGCGACCTGACGCGCTTCTACGTAGCTCATGAAAAAGTTTCAGGCACGGATTTTCTCTATCTAGCCTGGGAAAGAGTGCAAGCTCCGTCGGGTCAGACCAACATGGATTTCGAACTGAACCAGTCGCGAACTCTGAGCAGCAACGGGGTAACCACGATCCGAACCGCTGGAGACCTTCTCATCAAGTACGACCTGGACAACGGCGGAACCACGCCTACACTCGGGTACCACGTCTGGGTGACGGAAGCCCCGGCCGACGGAAAGGCCCCGAATGAAGTCTGCGAAGCCTCGAACGCCTTTCCGTGCTGGGACAAGGTTCATGCGCTTACCACTGCCGTCGCCGGCGCCGTCAACACCAGCTCTGTTCAGGATCCGATCCTCGAACCTGGCCAGACGTCGCCGAGAACTCTGGACCCACTGACGTTCGGAGAGACTCTGATCGATTTCCAGTCCAGTGGCATCTTCCCGGTCAGCGTCACCGACCCGAGCCAGTGTGTCAGCTTCGACCAGGCCTACTTGAAGAGCCGGTCCTCGAGCTCGTTCACGTCGGAGATCAAGGATTTCGTGGCGCCGATTGCGGTGGCGGTCTCCAATTGCCCGCCAAAACACCTTAACAATCAGGCCTTCGTCCAAGCTTCCGACTTCGGTCAAATCTCCGACACGGGCCAGATCACGGTCGAGAGTATTCTGTCTCTTGAAGCTGTCTCGGTGACTCCGGACACGGGCGGCGGCCAGAGCCCACAGGTTTTTAGCTATCTGTACTTCGACGCCAAAGGCTACCAGAACATTACCAACGCCTACACCCTGCTCCACTCCACACTGACCTGGGCGGATTCGTGCGGCATAATGTACCTCCCCGCCAGCAGCAGCCTGTATCTCAGGGCCGACGATGGCTCCGGCTTCCTTGGTCCAATGACCCTCGGCCAGCCCGGAACCCTGCAAAACAGCCAGTGTACGCTCGATGCCGGGGCCTCATCGGCCAGCGGCTCGGGGACGAACCTGACCCTGAACCTGGCGCTCAGCTTCCAGCCGAGCTTCGTCGGCTTGAAGAACCACTACATGCGTGCTGCCGACGGTGTGAACAATCTTGACTCCGGCTGGCAGATCCGCGGGACCTGGGCCCCGGGCCCACCCGCAATGCCGTCGGCGGTTTCGGTGAGCCCGAGCTTCGGCTGGGGGACATCGCAAACCTTTACCTATCTCTACTCCGACGCCTCTGGCTATCAAAATATCTCCAACGTATTCACCATACTCAACACCACAGAGAGCTACGTGAGTTCCTGCACCACCATGTACCTGCCCGCCAGCGGCAACTTGTATCTGGCGCAGGACACGGGCAGCGGCTGGTTGGGCCCAGTGACCATAGGCCAGCCCGGAACCCTGCAGAACAGCCAGTGTACGCTCGACGCCGCGGCCTCCTCGGCCAGCGGCTCGGAAACTAACCTAACGGTGAACCTGGAGCTCAGCTTCTCGTCAAGCTTTGTCGGCCTGAAGAACCACTACATGCGTGCTGCCGACGGCGTGAACAACCTTGACTCCGGCTGGCAGCTCGGTGGGACCTGGACGATCGACAGCATCGCGCCGGAGACGACCATCACCTCGGCCCCTGAGGCGCAGACCAACAGTACGGAGGCCAACTTCAGCTTCACCTCCTCGGAGGCAGGCAGCACGTTCGAGTGCCGCCTGGATGGAGCGGCGTTTGCTGCCTGCATCGATCCGCAGAGCTACACCGAGCTTGCCGCCGGCAGCCACACGTTCGACGTGCGGGCCACGGATGCGGCTGCCAACACCGACGCGACGCCTGCCAGCCACAGCTGGACGTGGACCCCTGCAATGCCGTCGGCAATTTCGGTGAGCCCCAACTCCGGCTCGGGGACCTCCCAAACTTTCACCTATTTCTACACCGACGCCTCCGGTTATCAGTACATCACTGATGCCCTGGCCCTCGTCAACTCCACTCAAACCTGGACCGGCTCGTGTGGCATCGCCTTCAAGCAAGCCACGGACAGCCTGCTCTTGGCGAACGACGATGGCTCAGGCTGGCTCGGCCCGGTGACCATCGGCCAACCCGAAATCTTGCAGAACAGTTAGTGTACGCTCGATGCCGGTGCCTCCTCAGCTAGCGGCTCGGGAAGCAACCTGACCCTGAACCTGGCTCTCAGCTTCCAGCCCAGCTTCGCTGGCCTGAAGAACCACTACGTGCGCGCCGACGACAATGTGAACAATCTCAGTTCGGGCTGGCAGCTCCACGGCACCTGGACACCCAGCCCGGCCCCAATGCCGTCAGCGGTTTCCGTAAGCCCCAGCTCCGGCTCGGGGACCTCGCAGACGTTCACCTATCTCTACTCCGACGCCGCCGGCTACCAGAACATCACCAACGCGTACGCCCTGCTCAATACCACGCCGACTTGGACAGGTTCGTGCGGCATAATGTACCTGCGCTACAGCAGCACCCTGTACCTCATCCAGGACGATGCCAGCGGCTGGCTGGGTCCGGTAACCATCGGCCAGCCCGGAACCCTGCAGAACAGCCAGTGTACGCTCGATGCCGGGGCTTCCTCGGTCAATGGCTCGGGGATCAACCTGACCCTGAACCTGGCAGTCAGCTTCCAGCCGAGCTTCCTCGGCCTGAAGAATCACTACATGCGTGCTGCCGACATCGTCAATGATCTCGACTCCGGCTGGCATCTCCGCGGGACCTGGACCTCCGGCCCCTAGACAATGTGACGGCCTCGAAACCGGAGCTGGATCTGCAAATCCGCTCGAACGAGTAGCCTTTCGAGAACCATGAGGGGAAATGGCGCGCCCGGAGGGATTCGAACCCCCGGCCTTCTGGTTCGTAGCCAACATTCAGCCAACATCATGTTCAGCTCACGACAGGAATCCGTTCGCAATACTCAAGGAAGTGCTTTGTAGTCAGGCTCGGACAGCGGAATAGGCCCACCTCGTCGAAAACCGACAAATTGTTTATTGAGCGACTCTTACCACGAACATCCCGATTTCTCTCGCAACGTTACATCAGGGACACCAAAAGAACGCGCCCGACATGATCGGCGCGCATACTTTAGTGCAGGGTAGTGCCCGGTGGTGCACTTTGGTGCGCACTCCGGTGCGCACCAAAGTCCTTTACGTTCCGGACTCTCCGAGTGCACTGTGGACCCGTGGCCGAACTGGCTAGCGTTGGCTCGTAAACTCGCTGTGTTAGGGCAAGTGTGATGGTTTTAGCGTGCAATAGTTGCAGGCAGTTAGCGGTAGTTCACTTCGGTTACAACCATAGTTACAACCAAAGTGCTTTACATGTCGGAAGTGCCGAGTGCACCGTTGTTCCGAAGCGGAACCGGGTAGCGCCAGCTAGCAAACGGGCTGTGCTGGTACGGCCAGTTGACTTTGCCAGGAGGGCTCTATGACCCAGGCGGCGACTGAATTTGAACCCTTGATCGACTGTCGCGAAGCTGCCCAAAGGGTTCATTGCCATGAGAAGACGCTGCAGCGATATGCCCGCGTAGGCTTCATTCCGGCGTATCGAATCCACGGCAGATGGTATTTCCGCGCTTCAGAGCTAGACACCTGGGTACGGTCTCAGCTACATTCACCAAGCCATCCGTGCCGTTTGAACTAGGAGGATTCTCGAATATTCAAGCGGCATCAGTATCAGTACGGTTGCATCGAACGGAAGAAGCGCAAGAAAGGCCCAGATGTTCGCGTGCTCCGTTTTTGAGAAACAAAGCCGGACGGCAGCATAAGCCACAGAAGCCTTTTCATCGGCACTGTCGCGCATTACCCGACAAGAGCCGAAGCAAAGCGAGCCGCTGAGGGAATGCTGCTCTCGATTAACGCAGACAGCCCAGGTAGGGACCCTACCACTTTCGGAGGCCTGATTGATCGCTACGTCCAGGAGGAGCTTCCCGAACGAAACTCTACCCGGGGCCGATATCTTTCATGGCTCAAGAATCACATTCAGCCGAAATGGAGCGGGCATCTGATCACAAGCGTAAAGCCTGTGGCTGTTGAGCAATGGCTGAAAGAACTCACCCTCGCCCCAAAGAGCAGAGCGCATGTCCGCAGTCTGATGGGAAATCTTTTTAACTGTGCGATGCGATGGGAGCTGCTTGAAATTAACGACAACCCCATGCGCCTCGTGCGAGTGAAAGATAGCTCCAAACGGCTGCGCGAGCCTCGCCCATTGACCGTGGAAGAGTTCAGCAGGCTTCTGCTACACGTGCCAGAGCCTTTCCGAACGATGTGCATCGTAGCAATGTGTTTAGGATTGCGCGTAAGCGAAGTTCTCGGTCTGCAATGGAGTGATTTCGACTTCACGAAGATCCAAGTCATCATCCGACGTTCCTGGGTCTATGGAGAAGTCGGAGACGTGAAGACGAAATACTCAAACAGATGGATGCCACTCGATCAAGCGCTCGCGAATGTCTTGAAGGAGGTTCGCACTGCGTCACGATCGAGAGGAACAGATTGGGTTTTCGCCAATCCACAAACTGGAATGCCATGGTGGCCGAGCCGGATTGTGGAACACTGGCTTCGGCCCGCAGGGATCAAGGCGGGGATCGGCCCTATCGGCTGGCACACCTTCCGCCATTCCTATTCCACGTTGCTGCGATCACTCGAAGTAGACGTTAAGGTTCAGCAGGAGTTGCTCAGGCACGCAGATATTCGCACCACGATGAACATCTACACCCAGGCAGTCCCCGAGGCGTTGCGAGAGGCAAACAGCAAAATAGTTCGAATGGTGCTTCCCGCGACGAAAACAGCATAGGGAGATATTGCTGTTCCCTAGTTGTCCCATCGAAATTGCAAGCCCTTGCCAGCAAGAGAGATGTTGGTAGGGGCGGTGGGGGTCGAACCCACGACCAACGGCTTAAAAGGCCGCTGCTCTCCCACTGAGCTACGCCCCTGATTTTTCTCAGGACATCTTACACGAAAGCGACTTACTGCACATGGGCCACATGCGCCGCTTCGTGCTGCAAGGCGTCGGTGCCGGTAGTGGTGTCGGTGCGCTCGGCAGAACCTGTGCCGGACGGCTGCGCGGACGCTAGCTTTCACGTCGCAACCTATGTCTGTCCGCGCCCAAAGGAGGCCCAAAGGAGGCCTAGATGAGGTCTTCTGGTGTCCCTTCGGCGGCTTATTCGTTCTCCTTTGGGAATTGGCTGAGCATCTACCGGACCTTGTCTCGCGTTTCACGGACTTCCTCGGCCTGGCCCTCGCTTGGAGCAAGTTTAAGGTAGGTATTCAGGTCGTTGACCAACTCTTGATAGTCGTGCAACCGGCCGTGGATATTTGCCAGGACTAGGTAAGTTTGTGCATGGTCAGGTTGGAGTTCTGCCGCAGTCGTCGCGTTTACTTGGGCGTCAGCCAGATTGTTCAGCCCGTATAGGGCGCGAGCCAATTCAAAGTACCCCTGCCACCCATTGGCATTAAGCTCGATAGCCATGCGAGCAAGCGGCTCGGCCTCTGCAAAGCGCTGCCCATCGGTGCAAAGTGAAGCCAGCATGTAATAAGCGTCCACGTACTGTTCGTCGCTCAAGGCGATCGATTTACGCAGTATACGTTCGGAGCTGGCGGCGTCGCCCAGGTTCATGTGGGCCATACCCATCTGCGCGTATGCCTCGTAGTAATCCGGGTACTCTTTGATGGCCCGTTGGAATTGCATCAGACTTCCCTCATGGTCGGATTCTTGGTGAAGCAGCTTCAGCCCCTTCTGCATAGCGTCGTGCGCCTTGCGGGGAATGGAGAGTTCGCGCACGGAAACAATCGCGCCACC
This sequence comes from Candidatus Acidiferrales bacterium, assembly GCA_965197305.1. GTDB lineage: Bacteria > Acidobacteriota > Terriglobia > Acidiferrales > UBA7541 > Palsa-189. Next base: position 228,228 of record CBDAMS010000011.1, read on the forward strand.
TGAGACTGCGCCATCCCGGTCGATTCGATGAAGTTCGAGTCGCAGAGAGACAGCACTCTGTAAGTTTGTGAGGCTCATCTGTCGGTCAATGCGTTGGTAACCCTCGTGCTGAATGATCAGGGTGTAATTACCTCTGAGTATGCTGGTAAAGTTGAAATTACCATCCGGGCTGGTGAAAACCGAAGCGGCCGTGGAACCGTTGAAATGGCGAAGTTGCGCCAGGACGTTTTCCACTCCCTGATTGGTCTTCGCATCGCGCAATTAGCCGAAGATGCTGACGCGGTCCTCATCAGATGTCGATGGGGCGATCTCCCTCTGTGCGGCGAGCGGCAGGGGAGAAAGGAACAGAATAAGGAAAGCAACAGCGGAACCGAGGAGGTGCATGATTGTTACCTCCGAAGACAGCAAACTAGAGCGAGCTTAGCATCCGCCCAGCGCCAAGCAAATTAGGGAAAAGAATTTAGGATTCGGCTCACGGAATTAGGAGACTACAGAACAGTTTGTCATCCAGTGCCCGCAGGCAAAACACCGCACCCAGTTGCGGTCGAGCTTTTTGTACAGTATCCGCTACAGTGCGTGCCGCTGGCCTATGGGACTATGCGCTGTCTCTCACTCTGCCTGGCTGGGCGGACTGCCCCCCCTCTCATCGTAGGGATGAGGCCCCGGACCCGTTGTCACACAAATTGTCGCCCAAACCGCCGCAAGCGCAGTCTGCAGCCAGACTCGAGCTTCCACAAACCGCCGGAAACGGCACGCGGGTCCGGCAGGGCGCCGCGTCGCTTCCTGCATCTACTCCGCTGCCTTACCAGATCCGGCGGCGCCAAAATCGGTCAGCCACAGCCACTCTGCACTCGACTCGGCGCTAAGTTCGATTACCTCGGCAACTCAGGTGACGGCACTGTCCCTGCCAATCGCTCAGGAGTGCCCACACGAGGCAAAGGCGACGGTATGTTCTCTCCTTTTAATTGGTTGTATGTGGTTCTGATATATTGGAACGAGTTTACAAAGCGCGGATACATACCTTCGTCATAAGAGGAAGCGACATAAGAGATACTCCTCATGACCTGGAGGTCATAATCCGCTAACGGCCGCTCGGCCCACACCTCTTCTAAGGTTTTGCCCTCTTCCAAGATCAGCTTTACTAACCGGTCCCGAGTCACCACCATCATGTCTCGATACTCGATGAGATGGTCTCTGTCCCAAAATTCACCGAGGGGGGCATGACCGGGGATTATCTTAGTGTTGGGACCGGAAAACCCGATAACAATAGCGTACGCATCGATCAGACCGTTGATATCGCCGCCACTGGCTGAACCCAAGCCATTGGGGTAGCCCACGCGGGCCATATCGCCCATCATCACCACATCCGCATTCTTAAAGTAAATCACGGCGTCGTTGTCGGTGTGTGCCCCCCGCGGCATTGGAATCAAATCTATCTCCTCGCCATTCACATGGAAGGTCACCGTTCCTTTATAGGTCGCCAGCGCGCGCGTTTCCACTGGAGCGTTCCGGCTTCGAAGCAGTCTTGCCCGCAGCTCAGGTCTCGACAAGATTGTAGCGCCCATCTTTGCGAAGAAGGCGTTGCCGCCCGTGTGGTCTCCGTGATGGTGTGTATTGGCGAGAAAGCGGATCGGAGCATCGGAGAACTGCCGGATAGCCGCTAGGACCTTCTGCGATATATCCATCGGACTATACTGAGCATCCACCATGAAAATGCCGTCTGGACCCGTCAACACGCCGACCGTCCCGCCGTACCTACTGGCTGTCGCGTCTGTGCCAGGGACTGGCGGTGCAACGCCCGAAAGAATATAGAGGTTGTCGGTAACCTTTGTGGTTGCGATCGAGAGTTGACTGACGGGTATGCCGTCTACCGTAGGCTCTTGGGCAACCGCTGAAACGGCCATGACCGCCAACGTTGCCAGTACCACACAGGAGAATCGAATCGCTTTGATGTTCATTTCTCTTTCCTCCAAATTTCTGTTCCTAGCCCCCGGTCTAACGTGTACTTCACCGAGAACCCCGGAGATTCATATCACGGTCTTGAATGACAGCCAACATATACATCTAGCCCCCCTGCACATGCAATCATTTAAAGTGGTCCAATCAGACATACCCCCCCCTGACCAGACCGAGTTCTTGTACCAAGCGGTGTGAGAGAGTCTACATCACAGCCCAGGGTTGTGAAACTGTGTCCAGCGGCGGAAAAGGGTTACCGGCCGGCTACCCCGGCGGCCGGTAACCGAGCTCGCCAATTTTCACGTGGGTGGGGGGGGGGGGGCGACCAGTGTTTCAACGGCTCCTTGTTGCTTTCAGCGACGCGTGCATCGCCAGGCTCGAACACGTGAGCATGCGAGTCAACCCTCGGTCGTCCATTGTGCGCTGAAGAAGACCAGCGCCATCACCGCGTATCCGACGGCGAAGGGCCACGCAGGCGCCAATCTCAGGACGGTGTCATTGGCCGTCCATTGATACGAGTGCATCAGGCCTGCGGCCGACAGCAGCGCGGCCACCGCGCACCACGCCGCGACCGACACCCACTTCCGTTCGATCACGCACACCACGGCTGCCGCAAGCAGCATCGCGGTGAACAGAAAGCCTTGCTCCAGCGAGAAGGCGCCGTGGATCCACACGTCGCTCTTGCCGAATTCGGCGATGAGCGATGCGCTGAACGGCTCGCCCGTCCCGCCGAGCCCGGCGGCGCGAAGACCGTTTTTCGCCATCAACGCTCCCCAGGCGCCGATGCCGGGGAGCAGACCCATCACCACCGCGGGAGCGTGCTCGCGGGGCGTGGCCTGAAACGCCTGCGCGCTGATCACCATCCCAATCCAGAGGACGATCGCCATGCCGGCGTCGATTGGAATGGCCCATGCGATCCACGCGACCGTCCCCGTGAGGCAGATGATGGTCATGAACGCGCCGTTCAGCACGGAGTAGCCGGCGCGCGCGCCGAGCGCTTTCCACCCCGGATGTCCAATGTAGATTGTCGTTGGGAACACCGATCCGAAGATCGCCGCTGCGATGCTGCCGATGCCGTTGACCATGAGCGACGATTTCGTGTCGTACGAATCGCAGACCGCTTCCGCCGACTCGATGTTCTGAAGCGAGCCGAGCACGTTGAAGAGTCCCATCGCGATGATCACGGACAGGTACGGCAGTAAATGCCCCCCGCCGATGGCGGCCACCAGATCGCCGACCACCGGAACCGGCGCGTGCCAGGATGCCGCGGCGGGGTGCTCGCCCACCGGTACGATGCCGATCATCCATGCGATCAGAGTACCCAGGCCGACGGCCACCATGCCGCCCGGAATCCGGCCCTTGAACCGCACGCGGCCGAAATAGGTGAGCATGACGATGCCGAGCGTGGTCAGGCCAACGGCTGGCCGCGCGAACGTTCGGAAGAGGAAGCCGAGCGAGATGAATCCCAGAGCAATGCCGGCGAGCGTCGAGAGCATCGCCGCTCGCGGCGTGACCTTGCGGACGCGCTCGGCGACGAAAGACAGCGCCAGCTCAATGAACCCCGAGCCGAGCGTTGCCAAGAGCCCCGCTTGCCAGGCGACATGGGCAGGGTCGAGCGCCCCCGCTCTGGTGGCGAGCACCTTCGCGGGCAGCATCACCAGAAACACATGAGCGATGAGTGAGACCGTATTGATCCCGTACGGCAGCGCGCATACGTCGGTACGGCCCGTGCGCTCGGCGAGTTTCTTGGCCTGGTGGGCATAGAACAGGTTGCCGATGAGGATCGATATCGCCGCTCCCGGCAGCACGCGGCCGTAGATGAGCTCAGTCGGGAATCCGAGGACGAATCGGCACAGGGTGTTGATGAGGAGCAGCTGAACGAGATTGTCGAGCGCCAGCCCGAAGAACCCGTCGATGTCGCCGCGGACGATCCACCGCATGGCCGAGAGAATAACCGAATGAACCGGAATTACTAGGAAAATGCCGGCGACACCAAACCAAAGCACACGCGGCGATGAGCCCAGTCGTTCAATCTATTAGGCCAGCCCCCGCGCTCCCTTAAAAGGCCGTTGCTCGCTTGTCACGTCACGTGATGCAAAGTCTTGCGCCCTTCCGCTGCCAGCGAGGAGAACCGCAGGTAAGCGGCAGGGACGACAACCATATTCAGGGCAGTCGAGGACAGCAGTCCGAACAGGATCACGATGGCCATCGGTGCCTGAATCTCGCTTCCGGGCTGGCCCATGCGCATCGCCAGGGGGATGAGCGCAAGGCCCGTGGTGAGTGCCGTCATCAGGATCGGCGCGAGTCGCTCGGAAGCTCCTCTTGCCACCGCCTCGCGTAAATCGGTCAAGCCCTCTTGCTCGTGCAGGTGGCGAATGTGCGTGATCAGCATGATCCCGTTGCGGGTGGCGATGCCAAACAGGGTAATGAAGCCGATGAGCGAAGCGATGGAGAGCACTCCGCCTGCCAGATACACGCCGGCCACGCCTCCCACCAGCGCCAACGGCAAGTTGAGCATGATGATCAGTGCGTCCCGCGTCGAGTGAAAGGCAGTGGCCAAAATCAACAGGATTCCGACGATGACGCCCATTCCGAGAATCAGCAGGCGGCGCGAAGCCTCGGCCTCACTCTCAAACTGCCCGCCATACTCGATCCGGAAGCCCTGAGGCAGGCTGACGTTCTCTTCCACCGCTCTCTGGATCTCATTCACGGTGCCCAGCAGATCGCGTCCCGCCACGTTGCACTGCACAACAATTTTCCGCTGGACCCCTTCGCGGCTAATGAAGTTCGGACTCCGGTCTTCGTACACGTCGGCGACAGCCGCGAGGGGAATCTTCGCTCCCGAGGGTGAGTCGATCAGCGTCCGGCCGACGGCCTCTAGATCATCGGTCTGAGATGGCGGGTAGCGCACAACCAGGGGGAAACTGATCTGTCCTTCAAGAATCCGATTCACCTCGGTCCCCACGAACGCGGTCTGAATCGCGGACGCCACTTTTCCCGGTTGCAATCCGAATCGTGCGGCGTCTGTCGGGCGAACCCGCACGCGAACCGTGGGGATGTCCGTCTGCTGCTCGACGGCAAGGTCCACGACGCCGGGAATGTCTCTCATCGCGCCTTCGATCTCCCGCGCGAGTGACCGCAGGCGCGCCAAATCATCCCCAAACACCTTGACCGCTACGTTGGCTCGGGTGCCCGAGAGCATGTGATCGATGCGGTGTGAAATCGGCTGTCCAACTGTGACGTTCGTGCCGGGCAGCAGGGTCACTCGCCGGCGAATGTCCTCCAGCACTTCTTCTTTTGGCCGGTCCATCATGCGCAACATCACGTCAATCTCCGCCGACTCCACGCCCTGCACGTGCTCGTCCAGTTCAGCGCGCCCGGTGCGCCTGGCCGTGGACACCACCTCCGGCGTGCCCTCCAACAGGATCCGTTCCAAGGCCCTGCCGAGACTGTCCGAGTCAGCCAGGCTTGTACCGGGCAAGGTGACTGCGCTGATGGTCAGCGAACCTTCGTTGAATTCCGGCAGGAACGCGCGTCCCGCGCGGGTGAGTGCGAAGGAAGCCATAAGCACCAGCAGGGCCGACGGAATAACCACCAGCCGCGGGTGATGCAGCGACCACGCGAGCGTCGGGTGGTAGATGCTCTTGAGTTGCCGGACCAGCCACGACTCGTGTCCCTGGGTGATGGAGCGAGCGTTCGGCAGGAGAAGGGAGCAGAGGGTTGGCGTGATCGTTAGCGCCACAACCAGCGAGGTAGTCAGGCTCACGATATAGGCAAAACCCAGCGGGGATACCAGCCTACCCTCCACGCTGGTCAGGAAGAACAGGGGCAGGAAAACCAGGACCACAATCCCGGTGGCGAATACCACTGAATTTCGGATCTCGCTGCTGGCCCCATAGACAACTCCCAGGGGCGACGCCCGCTCGGCTTCGGGCCTAAGTGCGTTTTCGCGCAGCCGGCGTATCACGTTCTCGACGTCAATGATGGCATCATCCACCAATTCACCAATGGCGATGGCCAGACCGCCGAGGCTCATGGTGTTGATGGTGAACCCGAACCAGTTCATGGTGATCACCGCGGTTACCAGCGAGATGGGGATCGCAAGCAGGGTGATCAGCGCGGCCCGGGAATTCATGAGGAACAGCATGACCACGATCACCACCAGGATTCCGCCGTCGCGAAGCGCTCCCCTGAGATTCTGAAGCGCTCTTTCGATGAAGTCCGCCTGACGGAACACCTGCTTGTCGATGATCATCCCCGATGGAAGATCCGCCTGAATTTCGTCGAGTCGAGCGTCCAGTGTCCGCGTCAACTCCAGCGTGTTCGCGCCCGGCTGTTTCTGGATCCCCAGCACCACCGCAGGCTTGCCGTTATGTGAGCCTTCGCCGCGTTTGAGCGCCGGCCCGATCCGTACCTCGGCCACATCGCGAACGAAGACCGGGCGGCCCTGGGGTGACGCGATTACCATTCCGCCGATTTCCTCCTCCGACGCCACGCGACCGATTCCTTGAATCAGGTACTCCTGTCCGCCGGCCACGCGAAAACCTGCCGAAGAGTTCCGGCTGCCCTGACGTAGTGCCTCCGCGACGTCGTCCAGCGAGATTTCGTACTCCCGGAGTTGCTGGGGCGAGACGAGCACCTGGTACTGCTTCTGATCTCCGCCCGTCGGCACCACCTGAGCCACGCCGGGCACGGCGAGAAGGCTGCGCCGCAGCACGGTGTCCGCAACGGTGCGTAGCTCCATGGGGGAGTGGCGGTCCGACTCCAGGGTGACGAATAGGATCTCACCCATGATCGAAGAGATCGGGGCCAGGTAGGGCGGTTCGACGCCCGGCGGAAGCGAGGCCGACACCAGGGAGAGTTTTTCGTTGACCGTTTGCCGGGCCCGATAAATGTCCTGGCCCCAGTCGAACTCCACCCAGATCACGGCGACCCCGACCGCCGTCGCCGAACGTACGCGGCGCACGCCGGGCGCCCCGTTGATGGCCGACTCGATCGGGAATGTCACCAGCGTTTCCATCTCCGGCGGGACCATGCCGGGCGCTTCCACAAGAATTGTAACGGTGGGGGCCGTGAGGTCGGGGAACACGTCCAGCGGCATCGCGGGGATCGAATATCCGCCCCAGATCAGCAGGGCGGCGGCCGCGAACAACACCACCGCGCGGTGGTGCAACGACCATTGAATGAGTGCATCGAGCATCTGGTGTTCCCTCCTAGTGGACGTGGCCGTGCGCGGGCACCTGGCTGGACATGGATGCCAGACGAATCAGTGGAGCGCCCCGTGTGACCACCCGATCGCCGGGCTGGATCCCTACCAGGATCTGCACCAATCCGCCTTCTCGAATGCCAAGGGTGACCGGCTGCCGCGCGAAGCTTTCGCCCCCCACTTGCACGAAAACGATGGGACGGCCGGCATCATCCACGATGGCCGATTCGGGGACCACCGGCGCGGTGTTCGTGCTGGTGGTGAACAATCGAACGTGTACGGTCTGATTGACGGCGACGCGGCGATCGCGATTCTGGACCTCATAGATCACCGCAAACGTGCGCGAGGCCGGATCGACGACACGGCCGATCGATACCAGACGCTGCAGGTGTGCGGGTTGTTTCCTGCCCGGAACTTCCAGCTCCGCGCCGCTGAGACTCCCAATCTGCGGGAATTCTGCTTCGGGCACGATGGCCGAAACGTAGACGGTGTCGAGGTCCACGATTTGAAAGAGCACTTCTCCCGCCTCGACGTTTGCGCCCGACGCGGCGTGGATCTCGTTGATCGTTCCCGAAATCGGGGCCCGCAGTGCAAACAGCTTGGTGCCCAGGGAATCGGTTTCCGCAGCGCTGGACGTATCGTATTGCGCCAGCCTAACTTCGGCTGCCTGCAAGCGTGCTTCGGCCGTAACTTCGACGGTCCGAGCTTCCTCCAACCGCTTGGCCGGCACAGCGCCGGCAGCGATCAATCGTTCCGCGCGTTCCCGGTCCTTCCGTGCCAGCGCTAGCTGAGCGGTGGCTTCGCTCTTCGCCAGCTCCAGCAATGCCAGATCGCTTGGGGCGCTGGTCGGTGGCAAGAGTTCGGCGAGAACCTGCCCTTGCGTGACACGGCTCCCAATCACAGGCAGACTCGATGCCACCAGCCGTCCGTTGAAGGGCACGGTTACCTCCGCCAAACCGCCGGTGCGCGGAATGACTTCGGCTGGTACGAGCAGGCTGGACCGTAGTTGCCGCTCCTCGGCCAGCGCCGTCCCAAAATCAAGCGTCCACTGCTGTTCTTTGAGGAAGGAGATCCCTTCTTCGCTCGGCGGCAGCTCCGCTTGCCTGGCTTGTTCCATATCCGGATACACGGTCACGCTGCCGATGGCAATCGTGTCGCTCAGCGCGGGCCCCTCCAGTCGGACGGTCATGGTGAAATTCCCGGCCGCTGGCGGCGTCACGCTCACCCCAAAAATGCCGGGGCTGGCCTGCGGGTCCGAGCCGAACTGCTCTCCGGAACCGACGCCTTCCAGTTCTACAACGACGCGCCCCGCGGTGACTGGCCGAAAAGTTTGTACGTCGGTGAAGTGAGCCGCAAACCGCCCTGTCTCTCCTGCCACGAGAGTCGGGTACTCCATGAACAGTTCGATCTTGTCGGTCCATTTGGTCACCGCAATTGTGATTTCCTCTTCCAGTGATTCCGCTTGCGGGGCCTGGCTTTGGCAGCCCGACAACGTTGCCAGCAGGATTAGACATGCAATACGTTTGTTCATGGCATCACCTCACCGCCGACGCTGCGCTCAAGTTCAATGTCGGCAATCTTTGCTTGGGCTTGAAATTCCAGGGCGCGAACGCGCGATGAAAGCGCCACTCGATACGCGTCCAGGAGTTCCAGAATATCCTGTTCGCCTTCCTGATAGGCGATCTGCGCGATCCGGCTCAGTTCGTCGCCCGCAAGGGCCATATCCCGTGCGTATTCCCGCGCCGTCTGCATTCGGATCTCGAGCGCTGCATGCGCGCCCTGCACCTCGGCGCGAATCCCTTGCTCGAGTGAGCGGGAGATCGCCACACTGCGTTCTGCGGACGCGCGTGCCCGCGCCGCATCCGCCTGCCCGTGGTTGAAGAGTGGAAGCGGAATCGTTACCGCAAGCGTATAGCCGTTGTCCGTGAGTCCCTGAAGCCGGCTGCGCTTCAGGCCGGCGGTAATCACCGGATCCGGAATTCTCCGCCGCTCCGCCGCGCGCCTCTCGTACTCATACCGTTCTCCTCGCTTGACCTCGGACAAGTGGTCGCCCCGGCGTGCCAATGCGCGGAGCACCAGTTCATCAACGGGTGGCAGCGTGCCCGCCAAAGCGAATTCACCGATAGCCCGCAGCGACGACGACCTGGTGCCGTCGCCTAGGAATGCCGCCAGTCGTGCCTGCGCCTGCGCGCGCTGTGCTTGGGCCGCGGCACGTTCCGCCTGCACGCCCGCAAGTTCTCGCTCGGCGCGCAGACGGTCGAACTTCGAGCTTTCTCCCGTGCCTTCCTGTTCGCGCAAGATCCGCACCACTTCCTGGAAATCGGCCACAACCTGGTCCCAACTCGCCTCCCGTTCTTGTGCCAGCAGGAGGGAATAGAACGCGATTCGCAGATCGCACCGCAAGGACCAGCGTGCGTATGTCGAATCCGCCTCGGCAGCTTCCGTCGCGGCGGCCCCGGCGCGGCGCAGCAAGCTCAGGCGGCCGTTCAGCGGAAGCCTTTGCGAGAACAGAACGAAATTGTCGAGTGTGGCCCCCGCATCCTCCCGATTGTACGTGACAGAGGGATTGGACATGAGGCTTGTTCCCGCCGCCTCCGCTCGCGCGATACGAACTTGTGCCTCCAGGGCTTGGAGCATCGGATTCTCCTCCGCAAAGCGCGAAAGCGCCTCTTGCTCGCTTAACTCTTGTGCCCTGCCGTTTTCCGCGCTCCCCACGATGTACCCGCACAAAAGGAACGCACCCACAGCAATTCGAGAGACCATCATCTTCTCCTCAAGACTCGTATTGAATTGTGAAGCAGGTTGCGCGCACACCCGTGCGCTTGGATAGACTAAGCAGGCGAAGCTCTCGCGGGAAACCAATCGGCAAAGGGCGGGTCGTGATTCCGGAGCTCGAGAACCCTGCGCGGAACGCCAGCAGCCCTAGGTTCATCGGGTCGCACGCCTTCGCTGACCAGAAAGATCAGCACCGGTCCGCTGACTGTCCTGGCCTGAAAAAGGTTTAGGTATCGCGCCGGGTGTTCCTCATCGGCCGCCGCGAGTTCAGCGTCATCCGAGCCATGACCATGGAGCAACCGATGCATGGCATGGGCGTGAAGGAGCCTGCCATGGCCGTGCTCGTCTCGCGCCCCGTGTTCATGTGATCCGGCTTGGTACAGATGAACGAGTGGCGCGCCCAGGGATGCCACAACCAGAGCGACCGTCGCTAGAAGCGGTGCACCTTTTCGCACAGGAAGATTCTTAGGCAATTCGGGCTCGGTGTCAATTTCTATAGGTATCCTTACTATACCTACCCCCGGGAGGGCGAAACGATATATACGGCACCATCGATCACCTGGGCAGCGACCGGGGGCGAGTAAGGGCTGGCGAGCCATCGACACCGCGGGAAACACGCTGCTTTCCCCGGCAGATGACTGACCCATCTTAATCGCACCCCTCCTGCGCCTTATCTTTTCCGAGCGCGTCCCAAGCTCCACTTCAGCGCTGGTGGTGTCACTAAAGTTGTCACGATGACCATCACGACTATCGCTGAAAATGTCGCTTCGTCGATGATGCGCTCGCCTCCAACCATGAGTGCGAGTCCGATGTTTGCGAAAATGAGGCCAACTTCGCCCCGTGGAATCATCCCGATGCCCACTGACAGGCGATCGATGCCCTTGTCAAGCACCCCCAATGAGCAAACCTGCTTGCTCAAGATCGCGGCAATGGTAAGGGCGGCTGCAAGTCCCAGCACGCCTGGCTCGGTGAACGATCTCAAATTGGTCCGCATACCCATCAGCACGAAAAAGACCGGCACCAGGAACATCGAAATCGGATGTATGAGCTCTTCCAGCTCATGTTCGCCGCGGTCCACGAAATCGCGATAATGGGTCTCCTCAAGGAGAAGACCCGCGGCGAACGCTCCGACAATGGGTGCCAGACCGATAGCGCCGGCAAGCCACGACAGCGAAAAACAGAAGGCCAAGCCTGCAGCCAGGAGCACTCCTCCCGTTTGCAGCTTGGAAGCAAACGAGAAGAGCCGCTTCGAAAGAGCCACGCCCACTACCAGAGAGCCGACCAGAAACAGCACAGCTTTCCCAAGGGTCAGGGCAATGTCGCCGCCGGTGAGCGTTCCGCCGCGATCGGCCGCGGCAATCACCCCCGATACTACAGCGAGGATCACCAGTCCCAGCACGTCATCGATAACCGCCGCTCCCAGGATGACGCGCGCCTCTTTGCTCTTGGAACGCTTGAGATCCTTGAGGACGCGCGCGGTGATGCCCACACTGGTCGCAGTCAAAGTAGCGCCTAGGAACATATGAACATATATGCTGTGATCTGGAAGCAGCCAAGCGCCAACGCCCCATCCGAGTCCAAAGGGCGCGACCACGCCCGCCACGGCTACCAGCAGAGAAGACAGCCCAACTTTAAGCATCTGACCGACAGTGGACTCCAACCCGACTTCGAAAAGCAGGATGAGCACGCCGATGCGCGCCAACATGTCGATAAACGGATCACTTTTCATGGGTTCGAGTCCCAAGTAGCCGACAAGGGTCAAGTTCCCGAGGATGACACCGGCGATAAGCTCGCCGAGCACTGCAGGCTGACCGACACGTGAGGCGAGCTCGCCGCCGAGCTTGGCGGCGACGAGAATAACGACCAGCCAGATGGCAACCGCCGCGACCGGATCGTGATGCACTCCATCCTGTGCGGCTGCCAGAGCGGGCACAGCAAGCAAGAAAGCGATCATCAGGAGCAGTTTATTCATAGAGCGTTTCAGCCAACGCCACCTTGAAACCGAGAGTCTACAGCCCTCCCGGGTGACATTTTCTTCCCCTTTCGTTTCGAATCCAAACGCCGGCAAGCGGTCTGTTGCCGAGTGAAACTCGACGCGCGCCCAATTGCTTCAAGTGGCTCGTTGTCGGCAACTCCATCCAATCAACTCGGACAGGCCGCGGATTCCGCATCGGCGTCCACACTCGGCACCCAGCGTGTCCTCACATTCCGAGCTATGATTTTGACCGGCTGCGCTGTCTTCCGGCAGCTGGTAATGATGGACAAGCTCAACAAACCTCAACAAACAGGGATGGTCCCTGTCAGAGCAAGCAGAAAGTAGCCGACTCGGGAGTACTCTGGGACGTGCCCCATGGACTGGCAATCCTACCACTGCCGGGGACTCTTTTTCTGAAAAACGAAAGACTATCGATGCGGGGCGCGCCGACCTGAAGAGGCCGACCCGAAGAGGCCGATCCGAAGAGGGAAGAGGGAAGAGGGAATCATCCCGTCGCATTCGGGCTAGGATGGTCTGTCAGTACGCGCTCTCGTACAGATAGAGTGCACCTGATGCGTCGAACGCTCGCGGATTGAAGGTCCCCGTCCATTCGCGCGCCGCGTCTGCGGCGAGGACACTCAAATCGGCGCGCGCCACGCCCAGGTCGCGCAACGTGCGAGGGAGCCCGCCGGCTTGGGCGAGCTCCTCGAGCCGCGAAGCCAGCCGCTCGCCTGCCCCGTCTCTTGCTTCCTGGCCGCACATCCGAAGTAGTTCGCCGTAGCGGCTCTCGGCCGCTTCGGAATTCCAGCGCACGACGTGCGGGAGCATCACCGCGATGGCCGCGCCGTGGGTTGTACCGTAGCTCGCCGTGAGCGGATTTGCGCACGCGTGCGTCGCGCCCAGCATGGATTGCTCGATGGCCATGCCCGCTTCATGAGCTCCAAGCAACATCGCGCCGCGTGCGCCCAGGTCGCCGGGCTCCGCCAGCACGCGTTCGTAATGCGCCTCTAGCAGCCGCCACGCGTCGCGCGCCAAGAGGTCGGATACGTGGTTGCGCTTGGTGGTGACGAAGGACTCGATGGCGTGCGCCATGGCATCGTAGCCGGCGGTCGCCGCCACCGAGCGCGGTTGCGTCAGCGTGACCGCCGGATCGAGAATGGCGATCCGGAACGCCGCTTTCGGATCGCCGCAGGCCATCTTGGCGTGGGTATCGGCATCGGTGATCAGCGCGTAGCTCTGCGCTTCGCTTCCAGTTCCTGCGGTGATGGGAATGCCGATGCTGGGCAGCATGCGACGCGAGGCTTTTCCAAAGCCGCGGTAGTCCCGCATGGCGCCGCCATTGGTCAAGACGAAGTTGATCCCTTTGGCGCAATCCAGCGAGCTTCCGCCACCCAGCGCCACCAAGGAATCGATGCCACGGGAGGCGGCGTACGCGCGCCCGGCCTCTACCATCCGCGTGTCCGGATTCGGGTCGAAATCATGAAAACCGCAGGAGGCAATGCCCGCCGCAGCCAGCAGCGCTCTTGCGCGGTCAACCAAACCGGTCGGCAGAAGGCTTTGGTCGGCCACCACCAGCGTGGACCGAAAGCCCAGCTCTCGCGCCAGCTCGCCAAGACGCTCCAATGCGCTGTTTCCGAAGACCACTCGTGTACGGGGAGAGAAGTCGAAGGCCCGCAGTTCGGGTTCTTGCATGCGACCCGTCAAATCACCTGTCAGATCACCTGTCAAATTACCCGTCGAATCACCCATCAAATCAGAAGATCAGCTTGACGCCAAATTGGTATCGCCTGGGGCTGTGGGCCGACACGATCTGCCCGAACGTCGGCGATCCCACGAACGCGTCCGGCAGTTTAAAGTTCGCGTGGTTGAGCAGGTTGAAGGCCTCGCCGCGAAGCTGGAGACGCATATCTTCGCCCAGCAATAGATGCTTGTGAAGCGCTAGGTTCAGGTTCTGGTAGCCCGGCCCCTCCAGAATGTTCCGTCCCGTGTCGCCGAAGCTGCCGAATGGCGGCGCCACGAAGGCCGAGGTGTTGAACCATCGCTCGGGCGAAGGGTTGTCGAGCGACGGATTCCCGACGACGTTTGGCCGGTCGTTGGCCCCAAAGCCCAGCGTCGAGCGGCCGGTATTGCTGTTGTCGAGTTCCGGCAAAAGGGCCACCGTGAAAGGCCGGCCGCTTTGCAGCGTGAGGATTCCTTGCAGCTCCATCTCTCTCAGGATGGACGACCATCCGCCGCCATCGCTGAGCCAGCGGCGTCCCGATCCCAACGGCAACTCCCATCCGAAGCTCAGCGAAAAACGGTGCCGCACGTCGAAACTCGAGCGCCCATACTCCGCCTCGGGGGTTCGGCTGTCTTGCGGGAAATTCGGATCTCCGGTGCTGGCGAAAAATCCCGAAGCATCGTCGGTAGACTTGCCCAGCGTATAAACGGATAGCAGCGACGCGCCGCGGTCCAGCCGCTGCTCGAACTTCAACTGCAGCGCGTTGTACCGGGACGAGCTGCGCGATTCGATGAACGTGACGTCTTGGAAGAACGGATTGGGCCGCAAATTGGCGCCGGGAAGAGTTGGTATGGGGTCCGGCTGGTTGATGTCCCGCGCGGCGATCAGGTCGTGGCCGCGCGAGCCCACGTAGGCAATTTCGAATGCTCGCCGCGCGCCCAATTGGCGCTGCACGCTCACGCTCCAGTGCTCCAGCCATCCGGTCTGCAAGTCTCGCTGATATGCCGTCGCCGACGGAAGGGGAATTTGATTTGACGGCGAGAAGGGATCCGCAACCGTCAACGGTGGGAGGAGGGCGTTGGGAACGAAAAGCCTGAAGTCGAAACGTGGCGGGTTGAAATACAAACCCTCGCCCGTGGCCAGCGCGCCCTGGTTGTAATAGATGCCGTAGCCGCCGCGCAGGACGGTCAACCCCGCCGCGTCCGGCGTCCACGCAACACCAATGCGCGGCGCCCAGTTATTGCGGTCCGGCTTGTAACCCCCGCGGGGCATGTTTCCTGTCCCCACCTGCACGAGCTCTCCGGTCGATGCGTCGTACAGGTTGGCGCGATCGTCCGCGTCCACCGGGGGCGCGACGTACTCGTATCGCAGACCCATGGTGAGCGTCAGGTCTGGTCGCAGTCGCCAGTGGTTCGACAGAAAGCCGCTCCAGGCCCACGCGCGCAGCTTCTGCGGATTGTCCAAGACGGCCCCGCCGGTGAGCAGCGGGAACCCCAGCAAGAGGTTGGCCAGGGCGTTGCCCGTTAGGTAGTCTTGCGCGCACACCAGAGTCCCGTCCGCCGCCGGAGACGGTACCTGAAAGGCGCAGCCTGAAAAGTTTAGGAATCCGCGCGACAGCACGTCACGGTATGCTCCTTGTCGCACATAGCGAAGATCGCCTCCGGCCTTGACCAGGTGCGTGCCGCGCGTCCAAGTCAGTATGTCGACCAAGTGCACCATATCGGTGGTGCTCTCCTGCGGCGTGGTGAACTCATCGCCCAGCGGCGTGAAGCCCGTCACGGTGATCTGGCTCAGCCCGAAGTCCCGCGGCTTCGATGAGAGTTCCGGCAGCCCCACCTCCTGGTTCAGGCTTCGCCCCTGGTTTTCCTGAAAAACCCCGATGGCTACCCGGCTGTACCCGACGCGGGCCTCGTAGATAAGTGTGGGGCCGAAGGCCTGGGTGAGGGTGATGCCCAGGTTCTGTCCGCGCCGTGGCACGTCCGTTCCAAAGCCCGGCACGTTCACCGCTGAGGATGAGGAAAATGGCAGGAATAGACGGCGATCGCTGAAGCTGTACCGGGCCATCAGCGCCGAGCCTTCACCCAAGCGGTGGTCGACCCGCACGTCAAAATGGTGGATATCGTCCCGCAGCGTTGGCGAGGAAACGAAATTGGCGAATGGCGTGGACCGATTGGGCTCGGGGTACAAGGCGGCAATGGCCCGGCCGATCGGGTTGATGCGCTCCTCTGGGATGCGACCGTCGGGGAATGATTCCCCCGTGAAAGGATCGATCAGCGGCGGCAGTCTCTGTGAGAAGTCGCCCTCGCGCTCCGCCAGCGTCGGAACATTTGCGATGCGCGTGATGCCTTCGCGCAGCCGCGTCCGCTCGTAGTCGGCGAAGAAAAACGTTCGGTCGCCCGCGATGGGCCCCCCGACCGACCCCCCGAACTGGCCGCGGTTGTAAGCAGGGGCCGGCTCGTCGGCAGGCGCGAAGTAGTTGCGCGCGCCGAGCGCGCGGGTACGGGAGAACCCATAGAGGGTGCCATGGAGCCGGTTGGTTCCCGAATGCGTAACGACGTTCACCTGCCCGGCGGCGTTGCGTCCGAACGAGGCGTCGTAGGTGCTCGTGAGCACTTCGAACTCGCGGATGGCATCCACCGGGGGCTGCACGCCCGGGGTGTTGAGCTTGGGATCAATGTTGTACACGCCGTCGAGCACAAAGCTTTGGGCGTCCTCGCGCCCTCCGTTCACCGTGAAGGCCAAGTCGCCGCGCTGCGAGCTGGCGGAACCTTCCGGTGCGGGTGCCACGCCGGGGGCAAGCAGCGAGAGTTCCAGGAATTTGCGGCCGTCGAGCGGCAAGTCCGCCACCTGACGGCGGTCAATGACCGTGCCCAGCGCAGGCGATTCTTTCGCCAGGGGCACCGCCGGCGCGTTCACCACTACCTCTTCGGTGATTTCTCCTAGTTCCAGGGGCACTTCCAGCCAAAGCTCCTGGTTGATCTGTAACTCCACACGCGAGACGTGCTTCTTGTAGCTAGGCTGCTGGACCTCGATGCGGTAATTTCCCGGCGAGAGGATCGCCACGGCGAAAAATCCATCCGCTCCCGTGACCGCGCTCCGCGACTCGCCCGTGGCCTCATGGGTGATGCGCAGGGTCACCTGCGGCACCGCTGCTCCGGTCGGATCGAGTACCACGCCTCGCACCGAGGCGTGATGAGTTTGCGCCAGGCCGGGAAGGGCGGCGCCGGGAAGGGAAGTGAAGAGCAAGACCATCAACAGAGCCAGCGAAAAGCCGCGTCCTGAGATACGCATGTCCAGCGTCCCCCCCGTAAGGTCCTACGCGCAGAGCCAACGCACAGAGCCAACGCACAGAGTTTGTCAGACAGAGTTCGTCAGACAGTGTTTGTCAGATAGTGTTCGTTTCAACCTGACCAATCAACTTCACAAACCAGCTTCACCAACCAGTTTCGCCTTCCGCCCAGGTCTCCCACGATGATGCCCCAAGATGGCGTCCCGCGATTATGTCACACTGCACGCCAGTCGGTCATTCTGCGAAGGGTAGCAGGACCAGGGCGAGTGCCCCATCCTTCGCGTTTTCTTGCGAAGGGTGGGGATTGGTTCCTCTGGCCCGGCACCCGCCCCCACCCCCGTCATTCCGAGCGGAGTGGCTGGATGCCTTTTCCTCCGTCCCGTTGTCTCCGGACATCCGGCCACGCAGCGAGAAATCCCTCTGCGCCTTTTCGCTTTTTGAGTGCCCCAGGCGTCGGTCTTTGCCTGGCGCCTGGGTTTACTTCTCCGGGCACATCTGGTGAACGAAGCCGAACCCAGTGGTGAGCAAAGCCGAACCCAGCAGCCGAGCACCCGCCCCTCACACCGCGTCATTCCGAGCAGAGTGGCCGGACGCCTTTTCGTCCGTCCCGTTTTCCCGGGACGCCCGGCCACGCAGCGAGGAATCTCTCTGCGCCTTTTCGCTTTTTGGGTGCCCCAGGCGTCGGTCTTACGCCTGGCACCTGGGCGCCTGGGTTTCCTTTTCCGGGCTTTTCTCCGGTGAGCGAAGCCGAACCCAGTGGTGAGCGAAGCCGAACCCAGCAGCCCACACCCGCCCCACCCCCTCCGTGTACTGTTGCCGCGCCCACGGCCTTAGGGGGTCGTGGCTTTAGCCACGACGTTAGAATCAAATCCCGTGCAGCACACACCTTGCTGCCGCAGATCGTCGCGTAGGCCAAATGCCGCAGCGACAAGCGCCCGCGCCGCCATAGGGATAGAAATCGGCGTCGTCAAAGATCGTGCCGGTGTCATTGGTGATGACACACGAGGTCCCCAGGTGATCCACGAAAAAGTAGTTAACATTTCCCGACGGGGGATTGCAGCGCGCAAACTCACCGCTCAGCAATAAATACGTATTCGTTGTAGCTAGAGTTGGAGGTGTATCTAATCAGCCTTTTCTTCAAGGCGTTTCAGCTCCGCCCGCGCAGCGGAATAGTTGGGATCAAGCAATAACGCAAGCTTTAAGGTCTCCCGGGCACGCGATATTTCTCCTCGTTTGGATAGCATACGGCCAAAATTCATATGAGCTATGGCATCGTCAGGTTCCGCGGCAATGGCTTTCTCGTAAAATTCTTCAGCTTTCTCCCAATACTCTTGGTTTTCATACAAATTGGCAAGCGATGAGAAAGATATCGCGCGTTCCGGCATCAGAACTATTGCCTTTGAGAATTCGTCATCTGCTGCCTTCATGTCGCCTTTCTTCCATAACAAGTTTCCCAGGTAGAGCCGAGCCCAAGCATCATCGCCATTAAGCTGTAAAGCCCGCCTAATATGGTATTCAGCTTGAAGAGCATCCCCATGCTTGATAAGCAATCCACCAAGTTCCCGATGGGCAACTGCATACACAGGGTCGATCTCCAAAGCCCTCAAGAACATGCGCTCAGCCTCGTCTGGCGCCGTATCCCTTTTGACCATCCCAAGATTGAAATAAGCCTCATCAAACCCAGGATCAATGGACAAAGCAGCTTCCAAATTATTAATTGCCGCTTGTTCTTGTCCAAGGCGCCTTAGCACCACGCCCAACATTGTGTGCCCGTATTCAGTTTTTCTAAGGCTCAATGCTTTCTGCAAGAAATTGGACGCGTCCTCGAACTCGCATCTATCCATTAGTACCCGGGCGAGTCCTATGTACACCAGCGATTCCTCGTCATCAATCTGAATCGCTTCGCGGAAAGCGCGCTCGGCTTCTTCCAGATAGCCCATCTTCCTAGCTAGCATCCCTAGGCTAATGAGAACAGTTATTTCCTTGTGGTCAGATGAAAGTACCCGCCATTGTTCAGGAGCCTTTATATATTCCCCCTGCATCTCCAAAGCTTTCGCGAATTCGAAGCGCTCTTCGGGCGAACCATGATTTCGATGCATCATTTGTTGGGTACTACGTCCTTCGCATTATAGGTCTTTCTAAAGGGACTTATAAATGAACGTTGACAAACCACGCCATCCAGCAGATGAGCTTGGTCGCGCGGGGGCTGGACGAAAAGCGGTGGCCTACCTCTGGTGGGAAGGACGCCGCAACCGATGAAGCCAAACTGGAAGAACCAGACCATCTGGAAGAAGATCTAGGCAGCTTTATCCCCACCGTCAGGGGCATTCAGCCGCCATTCAACGTCTGGCGACAAATCCATCGTCAGTTCAATCGGCTGCTCCTTGGGATGGATTTTGTTCCAGTATCTCAAATCCAGGGTTAGCTGCACACCATCTTCGATCATCTGTTCCCGCCGTTGAACTGTCGATTTGTGCATTGCCCTACGTGGTGCGTCGTGGATGTCAATCCATATGAACAAGTGGAGTTGCCCCGGATGCGCTACCGCGTGATAAACCCGATATGGCTTGCCATTGTCAGGGTCATGCCCAGTTTCACTACGGGCCACATCTGCAAACTGCTCCGCAAGCAAATCCATCGGGTCTTTTGGTTGAGGTGGCTTCACACCCTTGCGCGTTGCCCACTTCGCAACCTCGTACATGTCAATTTCGGAATTGCCGGTCTCTTCCTTGTATAGACGAATCATCTGCTGCATCTGTCGCCTTTTGCTCATGGTTCCCTCCAATACTCAGTCTCCCACAGGGGCCACGTCACCCCAGCCATCCACCATGGCGCTGGGAGAAATATGCTTGCGAACCGCCACTAGATGTTTTCGGAACAGGTCGTACCTTTTCGTCTTATGTTGTAGTTGTCCAGCTACCAAGCCAGGGTGAACGCCCAACGTCTTCGCGAAGCCAAGCAAGTCCCGTTCGGCAAAGAAAGGGGCCTTCCGCTCAACAAAGGCCGATATCTGGGAAGATGGAACGCAAAAATCAGCGGCCGATTCATTCGCTATGCGCTCCTCTTCGTTCACGCTGGCATCGATCCCAGCTTCCAGATCAGCGTCGATCACAGGACTATCAAACCCGTGTCGCCGAATGACATGTTCCAGTTCATGGCGCAAGACGAACCAAAAATTATCAATACGGTCATATCTGAGAGACATTCCGACGACTGGCGAGCGCTCGTTAAGCCAACAGCAGGCACCATCGATTTTGGAGGATGTGAGCGCTTCTACAAGGACAAACCGGATACCGCATTCCATCAGAACGCGTGGAACCCTGCGCAGCTCTTCTGGAAATCTCCGTAACGCGGCCAACTTCGAGATTCCCGCCTTGAGGACTCCTGGAGTGAACGGTTTGACCAGCATCTCTTCGGCAATGCTGCGAACCCGGTAAAGCCAAGCTAGCTGGACGGAAGTTGTGTCAGATCCAACCGCCGTCTTTTTCGCTGCATGGGGCAGATCCTTAATCTCATCGAATCTATTAGGTCCAAAGAAGGCGGCAAGACCTCTCTCTACTTCGGCAAAGTCCCGGATATCTTCCGCTTTGATCCACCGGCGTTTGATCATTTCACTGATCGGAAGGTAGCCGTAGAGACGCGCACGCAACCTACGGTCAGGATCAGGCCGAGTCAAAATCTGTGCCTTTGCGAGTTCATATGAACTCTGAAGGGCGAGGAAGTCATCTGCGGAAACGCCGAATACTTCCTCAAGAGATAACGCCATCTCCGCAGTGATACGCCGTTGATCTGTCCTCATTCTGGTGACTAATGGCACGCTGACGCCCAATACAATTGCCAGAGCCTGCGTGGTCCAGCCACGCTCTTTCAATAACGCACTCAAGAACCGGCCTGGTGTCTTGTATGACGCTGGATCAGCTAGCATAGAGCCCTCCTTTCAAGTTGTTTTATCATAATACACAACTTTCGATTTCTTGTCAATTTCTTGGTTCATATGGCTCTCCTAGGGCGCATCATCCAGGCCAGCAGCAAAGAAGGCGACACGGTATTTGATCCCTTCTGTGTATGCGCCACGGGAAGTTGCTACCGCCGTCCGCACACAAGGATTTGCTCTATGGCAAGCAGTCAGGACAGTGCGGCGGGTGCATGGTGATGTTTCCGAAACCTAACCATGGATGACGGTGGAAGTGTTTGTCAACGTTCATTTATAAGTCCCTTTCTAAACTCCTCTATAGCATTGGGCTGGTGGCCCATCCTTCGCGTCTTTTGCGAAGGGTGGGGAATTGAAGCCTTACCCCAACTGTTTTCCATCCCCCCCCCTCGTTCGAATCGCCCCATTCGAATACCCCATAAGTATATATAAGATATTCGTAGCATCTCTTGATAATCTGTGCTAACGTGTCGTGTGTTCGCTGGTCGATCCTATCGCTTGGGGACATTCCGCATCGCCCGTGGCGCAGCCACTCTCGGCTCTGCGTCTTTTCTTCATCCTCAGCCGCTCCTCAATGTAAGTAGGCCCGTCCCTCTGGCCTCCAGCCTCCATCCTCTAGCGCCACTCGTAGCCCCGCACATGGCGCCATTCATGGTGCCATTCATAGTGCCATTCATGGCGCCGCTCATGGCGCCACTCAATCCCACGCATAAGTCCTTTCTACTTCGCACTTACGAAAAATACTCCTGTAACTCTACTCTAATGAACACTTACAAAAAACAGGGGGGGCGGCGGCCACACTCCTCGCCGCTCTTTGTCGCTCTTTTGCTCTTCGCAAACACTTAACCTACTTGCGTTCATGCTATTGCGCACTCTTTGGCAAAAATGCCGGGGGTGGGGACTTATGGTCATGTTCCGCAGTTGGCCGCGTCATATGCTGCCAATCGCAAAGTTTAGTATTCTTGGTGACGTTTCTCGGAGGAGGCTCGTCTAAGAACTTATGTGCATATTGAAATGCCGCTTCTTGATCACTTTCTTGTTTTGCCTGACGCTTGTGCCGTTCGCGGATGCGCAGTCCACTTCCAGTACGGATTGGCCGCAGTGGAGGGGACCGGACCGTAACGGCATCTCGAAAGAGTCCGGACTGATGAAGCAGTGGCCCGCTTCTGGACCGTCCCGTGTGTGGATGACTTCAAATCTCGGCGCCGGATTCGGCTCCATCGCCGTCCAGGGCGATCGCATTTACGTCCAGGGCATGCAGGGCAGGGCCAGCATGGTTTCCAGCCTCAACCGCGCCGACGGGCAGGTCGTTTGGAGCAAGGTCATAGGGACGGGACTCAACAATGAGCGCGGACCAGGGCCTAGAGGCACTCCGACAATTGATGGCGACCTCCTGTATGTGCTGACGGAAAATGGCGACTTGACGTGCCTCAGAATTCAGGATGGCACGAGGGTTTGGCAACGCAACATCCTCGCTGACTTCGGCGGCCGGAATATCTCCTACCTGATTAGCGAATCGCCGCTCGTTGACGGGAATAAGGTGATCGTGACGCCGGGTGGCCGAAACGCCGGAATGGTTGCGCTGGACAAAATGTCCGGGGAGACCATTTGGACCAGCGAAGAGCTCAGCGATGAAGCCGGCTACGCTTCGGTGATCGCAGCCGACGTGGCGGGCGTACGGACCTTGATGACCTTGACGGGTGAAAATGGCGTGGGTATCCGCGCCTCGGATGGCAAGCTCATGTGGGAATACCCGCGGGTGGCCAACAGGATCGCCAATGTCGCCACGCCGGTCTTCCACGACAACAAGGTCTTCTACTCATCGTCTTATGGCACCGGCGGCGCCCTGCTCGGTTTGACCGTTCAGGCCGGCGAGGTGAGCGCCGAAGAGCTCTATTTCACAAGAAATCTACAGAACCATCATGGCGGCCTCGTTCTCCTGGACGGCTACCTCTACGGCTATCACAATTCGATCTTGACCTGCTTGGAATTTGCCACCGGGAACGTCATGTGGCGGGACCGCAGCATCGGCAAGGGCTCGCTCACCTACGCTGACGGAAACCTGTATTTGTTTAGCGAGAATAACGTCGTCGGATTGGCCGAAGCAACTCCCTCCGGCTACAGGGAGAAGGGCCGGTTCGAGGGCGCGGATCAGGGGTTGTTCAGTTGGGCCCACCCGGTCGTCAGCAGCGGCAGGCTGTATATCCGCAACCAGGGCACGCTAGCCAGCTACGACGTCCGGGCGCGTTGAACGCAGGGTGAACGCTGGCGCCTTCGCAGGTCTTCGCAGGCCCTAGCAGGATGACACGATGATTGGGCGGCCGGCGAAGCGGGGTCGGTAGTTCTCTTCAGTCTTGCGGTTTGTCTTGCTGGTGCTAGCCGAAGCAGTACAGCACGCCGTCCTGTGCGCCGATCACCACGCGGCCGGCGGCGATTGCCGGAGACGCGGTGATGGGCGAGCCCGCGTCGAACTCCCACTGCTTCTTGCCGGTCATGAGGTCGAGCACGTATAGCCGGCCGTCACTCGACCCGACGTACACGCGATCTCCGGCCACCACCGGCGAGGAATCCACCCGCGCGCGTGTCGCGAAGGTCCACGCCGCCCGGCCCGTGGCTGCGTCGATGGCATGCACCAACTTGTCCCGGCCGCCCACGATGACCAGGCCGTTGCTGAGGGCGGCGGAGGAATAGTAGGGAAATTCCCGGTCCGGATTGTGGTAGCGCCAGAGGATTTCGCGGTTTTTCAGGTCCAGCGCCAGGACTTCGTAGTTGAAGGTGCCGAAATAAGCTCGATCGCCGTCGAGCACCGGAGATGCGCCGGTGTAGGCGCCGGCCTCGATTTCGTAGGCTTGTTTTCCGTCGGCGATGCGGATGGCGCGAAAGATGTGGTCGCATCCGGCGATGAACGCGTGATCGCCCTGAACCGCCGGTGTCGCGTTGACCGGGCCTTCGGTCTGGACCTTCCAGCGCAACTTCCCGGTGCGCGATTCCAGCGCGTACAGGTACGTGTCGAAGGAGCCGACGAGAAGCAGGTCATCGACCAAGATCGGCGACGATTTGATCTCCGCGTCTGTCTGGAACGTCCACAGCCGCTTGCCGTCGCGCGCGTTCACTGCGTGCAGGGTTCCGCCGAGATCACCGATGTACACGGCTTCCGATCCACCAGCGGGCGATCCACCAGCGGGCGATCCACCAGCGGGCGATCCGACAGCGGGCGAAGACTCTCCGATCAGGTTCTCGGTCGAGTATTTCCACCGCAAATTTCCCGAAGCCAGATCCAGGGCAATCAACTCTCCATTCCCCGCGCCGACATAGACGACACCATCGGCAATGGCCGCCGACGACTCGATGGTTTCACCAACGTCATACGTCCAGAGCACCTTGAGGGCGGCGGGGGGAGAACTGGCTGCGACACCGGTGAGTGCGGGGTTGCCGCGGAACTGACGCCACTCGTCGGGACTAGCGCCTGCGGGCGCCTGGCCGACCGAAGGGACAGCCGGGCTGATCGCCAGAAGGAGAACCAGTAGTTTCCCTATTCGAGTGAATTTCATCATGGCCTCAATGGCGGCAGGCCGCTTCAAAAAACGTTGCCGGAAGATCGTTCGTTCTATCTTACTCGACAGCCAGCGCGAACAGTTGGTTGCGGTTGTTCATGAACAGAGTCCCATTGGCCGGTACGGGAGTCGAGTACACGGCACTGCCCATGTTCATCTCCGCCAGCACCTTCTCCTCCTTGCCGTGCTGCAAAACGACGACATCGCCGTCTTCGTCGCTGAGGTAGACCTTGCCGTCGGCAACGAAAGGCGAGCCCCAGATGGCGGCGAATGTATCGTGCGTCCAGTATGGCTGGCCGGTCTCGGCGTCCAGGCAGTGCAGAAAGCCGCTGAAATCCGCGATATATACCAGTCCATCGACCACGGCGGCGGTGGAGATGGAGCGGCGAATCTTGTCAAAGTGCCAGACGCGGCCGCTCTCGGTGATGTCCCCGCGCTTGGTGGCGTCGATGCAATAGAAGTGGCCGATTCCCTCGCCGTGCTCGGGGTCCTGCCCGTTGGCGATGTACACGCGGTCCTCGAAGATGACGGGGGTGGCAATCACTTCGTTTCGCGTTCTCGGCCACACGGAATCCTTGGGGTTGGTGTCAAACTCCCACAGTTTATCGCCCGTGAGCGCCTCGTAACCGCGCACCCACCCGTCACCCTGCGCGGACACGACCTGCACCACCCCGCCAATCCGGCCGACGGTTGGCGTCGACCATTGGCCGTGCAGTATGCGGTCCTCGACCGAGTTGTCCTCCCACGCCAGTTGCCCGCTCATCTTGTTGATGGCGATGATCGACGGGGCGCGGGGCGACGGAATGTTGACGTGGCTTTCGTCATGACCGTTGGCGGTGCTGACGAACAGCAGATCGCCCCCCAGGACCGGCGACGAGTTTGCCAGATTGTGCGGATACGCACCGACCTCCTCCATCATGTCGAAGGCCCAAATCACATCGGCATCGAACTGGCCGGTGAGCTCCTCGTCTGTCACCGGGCCGTCGTTCTCCCCGTCGCGGAAGCCGTGGATATCCAGGCAATAGACCACAGCGCGGTTGCTGACGTAGTAGAGCCGCTCCCCTTCCATGAGAGGGGAGGATGCGACGCCCTGATACGGCCAGTCGTTGGCGCGTCCCGATGGAAGCTTGGCGTGGGTTTGCTGCCAGAGAAACTCGCCATCGGACTCGCGGAAGACCATCAAAACGCCGCGATCGCCGGATTGTTGCGGATCTCTCGGCATTTCGTTATTGGTGCCGATGAACACCATGCCGCCGGCTACTATGGGATTCCCGTAACTCTGCGATCCCAGGTCGGCCACCCACTTGACGTTCTTCCCGGTCTTCACATCCCATTCGATAGGCAGTCCCTTCATGCTGGACACCATGTTGCGATCCGATGTCCCGCCCCACATCGGCCATTCGCCGGAACCCGGATCCGATGGCGCGGTCCAGGCCGGCCTGACGCCGGCCGCGAGTGCCAGCAACACAGCCAAGAACAATGCAGAAGACGCCAGGATTTGCAACGAACGCGAAAGACGCATGGTCATACGATCAGACCTCCGTTTAGCTGGGGCATCTAGCCGGGCATTTAGCTGAGGCGGCCCAGCGGACGGCCACGGACTCCAAAAACGTTCGAGTATGGCTGTCCTCTTGATACCCTGCGCCCCCGTTACCGCTCCATCGCACCCGGCTGTTGCGCGCCCGCACAGGTTGCGTGTTACTCATTGGCCGTCAGCTTGAAGTTGTCCAGGTAGGCGCCGAACTGGGCGTCGATGAACAGTCCCGGCGGGCCCTGCCGGTTTCCAATCGGATCCACGCGGTCAATCATCCACATGGTCGGTTCCGCTTCTCCAACCGGCCACGCCTTGCCCTGTATCCTGACGGCGCCGTCGGGAAGATTCTCGACGCGCAGCTTGAGCCGATACCAGCTGTCGGCCTCCCAGGCGAATGGAGTCTCGACGGTGCGGGTCGTTTCCGGCTCCCACGGCTCCAGCTTCAACTGCTGTGAAGTGCCGTAGAGCACTAGCGAATACCGTTGTGCGGTGATTCCGACGTCACCCATTTGCCGGCGCCTGGTCGAGGCCCGAACGTCGCCCTCGAAGGTGTAGTTCGACCATTCAACGGGCCCGATGAACGTTCGGATCCTCTTGAAGATGGAGCCCACGGGCGCCTTCTCTAACACCTTCTGTCCGTCGAGGGTGGTCACCGAGATTCTGCCCGCCACGGCATTGACCCACCCCGGGGGGACGTCACCGTCGGCATACGATTCAAACGTCTCGTTCCACGGCAGCGGATGAACAACACGCGCCCTGGCCTCGCCGGTGAGCCCGCCGACCGTCGCCCGGATCAGGCCCGCCTGCTCAGTTGGATCGCTCGCTACAGTGAATACTCCATCGTTGACGGTCCCTCGCAGTCCATCCAGCGACCAGTTCGCCTCGCCTTCGCGCAGAAAGCGCCCTTGGTCGTCAAAGAGTTTCGCGCGGAGCCTGACCGTCTGCCCAGGCGTGAGCACCAACTCCGTGGGACTCACCTGGAGGTATGCCGGAGCCCCTTGGCCCCTTTGCGCGGGCTCATCTACGGCCCAGCCGGCCAGAGACTTCGCCTGAGGTGAACCGATCGCATAGACGGCGTCGCTGGACACGAAGAAGATGCGGCCGCGCGAAACGGCCGACCCGCCGATAACTTGCTCCGGCGTTCCCTCGGACCCGCAGCAGCTGTTGGTGCTGTCCGGCAGCACCACCTCGCTCAAGATCTCCGCCCGGCCGGCACTGGGGCGCAGGATAATGAACTTTCCACCAGGCGTGCCGACGTAAATCTTGCCATCGGCGAGCACGGGCGGCGCCTTCTGTGAGTTGCCGAGCGTTTGCGTCCACAGCTCCCGGCCCGTCTCGATCTCGAAGGCCTTCAGGTTCCCGCTGTTGTCGATCTGATATAGGTGCGTACCATCGGTCACCGGCGACGAATAACCGAACTCAATGCCCTGAACCGCCCACTGGGTGGTCGTGATATCGCCGGTTTGCGAGGCGTCGATGGCCGCGATCATCCCCAGCTCGTTGCTGTCATAATTTTCGTCGCCATGCGACATGATGACGGTGTTGTATTTGACGACTACGCCTGTATTGACCGCGCGCTTTGCGGCAACGAAGCTCCACACCCTTTCACCGGTCTGCGGTTTGATGGCGTGAACGGCGCCGTCGCCAAGTCCCACGATGAGCAAGCGCATGCCGTTGATGGTGGTGATGAGCGGCGGGGCATAGGCCGTGTCGTAGGGGCGCCCCCCAGGGTGGGCGAGGTAGACGACCTCCCCGGTGCGTTTGTCGAGGGCGATGAAGCGATGGGCCCGGTTGGAGCTTGTTCCCCAATTGGAGACCGCTGCGCTTACCAGAACCAGGTCTCCATCGACCACCGGCGACATGGTCCGGCCGCCGTGGGTGGTGAAGGCCGCGAATTCTTCACCAACGGAACGTTCCCAGAGAAGCTGGCCGTCACTGTTTAGCGCGATGACCTGGGCGCAACCGCTGAGGGCATAGATATTGCCGGTCTCGGGGTCCGCCGCCGGCGAGGCCCAGCCGACGCGGTGCGGCGGTATGTCACTCTGAAAGATGTTGAATTTGTACTCCCATACCACCCTGCCGGTGTCGGCATCGAGGGCCATCACTCGTTCTTGGAGTTGGGAGCCACGGCCCGAGGGATTCTGCACATACACGCGATTGCCCATGACAATGGGGGCTGAACGGCCGCCATAGGGGGCCCGCCACAGAAAATTCTCGCCGTTGAACGTCCAGCGATCAATCAGGCCTGTCTCGCGGGATGTGCCATCACGGCTGGGCCCGCGCATTTCCGGCCAGTCGCCCAAGGCCACGCGCCGCGGGCCCTGGGCTCCGGCGGTGGCAGTGATGCTAATCAGCGCAAGAAAAAGAACGGGCCTGCTCATCATAAGAAGCTTCCCCTAAGGTCAGATTCCCCAGATATCCGACGGGTTCAACAGCCAAGAGCAAATATAGCCACCTGCGTCGCGGGGTGTCAACGAAACGTGAATCAATTTATTAGACGTGTCCTGGGCCCTTTTGGGTTTCTGCCGGTTTTACATCATTATCGGTTGAATTGGCGGTTCAGCAACCGTATCCTCCTTAAGGTTTCTACTATCGGCTAGGATCGCTGGACTTGATGGCTGTTCAACACCCAAGAGCGAGGACAAAACGCATGATCTGGGTAATTTTTGTAGTGGGAGCTGTGTTGTCCTGGGGAGCGTACGGGGTGTTGCTGCATCAAGGGCAGACACAACTCGGCAATCCGCTGAAGGCATTGCTGTGCGTGGGTGTGGCCTATTTTCTAATTGGGGTGATCGTTCCCCTAGGGGTTCTTGGCGCTCAGGGGGGATTATCCGACTTCAATAGGGCGGGGCTTATTGCCGCGACGGCCGCCGGCGCGCTCGGGGCCGCCGGAGCGGTTTGCATCATCTGGGCCTTCAAGGTGGGCGGGCTGCCGATCTACGTGATGCCGCTTGTCTTTGGCGGCGCTCCGATTGTCAACGTGCTGTTCGCGATGGCGTTACACCCGCCGAAGGTAGGCGTAAATCCGCTGTTGTACGTAGGATTTGGGCTGGCTTCTATTGGCGCGGCGATGGTGCTGTACTTCAGGCCGACGGCTTGATGAGATTTCGGGAGGGCTTGAAGAGATTGAGGGAGGGAATGATGCGCACACCGGGTTTGGCGGCAGTTCTTCCCATCGTTATCGTGGCGTTCGCGGTTATCGCGGCATTCGCGCCGGCGGTTCACGCCGATAACTGGCCGCATTGGCGCGGGCCTGCCGCGACCGGCGTTTCGAGGGAGGTGGGACTCCCAACCAGCTGGAGCAGCACGGAGAACATCGCCTGGAAGGCTGAGGCGCGCGGGCTTGGTGTTTCGTCCCCAATCGTCTGGGGTGATCGCGTCTTCGTGACCTCGCAAGCGGGCAGGGGCGACGTGACTCGCGGCCCAACGCTGGTCCAGGGTGGCGATGCCGGCGCCGCAGGCGAGCGGGCGCTCGGCAGCGGAAGCTCCGCGGACGGAGCTTCCACAGAGAACGAAGGCGTGACCTTTCTGGTCACCGCGTTCGATGCAGGCAGCGGCCGGTGGCTCTGGGAATACTCGTTGCCCGCCGAAGGAGAGTTGTCGCAAGTTCACGAGAAGCACAACCTGGCAACGCCCAGCCCGGTGACCGACGGCGAACGCGTGTATGCCTGGTTTGGCACGGGCCAAGTCATCGCGCTCGATCTCGACGGCGAGCTGGTGTGGAAGCGGAACCTGGGCGCGGAATACGCGCCGTTTGACATCCAGTGGGGAACCGGCAGCTCAGCGATGCTCTACAGGGATACGCTGATTCTGCTCTGTTACCACAGTCAGGCATCCTACATGCTCGCCTTGGACTCCGGCAACGGCAACGTCCGGTGGAAGGCCGATCGCGACGACGGGGCCATTTCCTACAGCACTCCTTTGGCGGTGGAGATCTCGGGGGCGGCGGAGCTGGTGGTGAATTCGACCGAGGGAATCAGCGGGTATGATGCTTCGACCGGCGAACTGCTGTGGCAAATCAAGGAGCCCAATCGCTTCCCGATCCCCATGCCGGTGCAGCATGACGGGGTGATCTACGCCAGCCGCGGCTATCGTAGCGGGCCGTTCATGGCCATCCGCCCCGGGGGAAGAGGGGAGGTCGCGGACAGCCATGTTCTCTGGAAAGTGCCTACCGGAGCGCCGTATGTCTCCTCTCTGGTCTACTACGACGGGTTGATCTACATGGCCGGCGACGTCGGTGTGGTGACCGTCACGGATGCTACGACGGGCGAGCGTGTGTACCAGGAGCGCATTGGGGGTGTCTTCAGCGCCTCTCCCGTGGCGGCCGATGGCAAGATCTACCTGCTCAGCGAGGACGGCGAAACCATTGTCCTGGCCGCCGGCCGCACCCCTCGCGTCCTCGCGCGCAACAAGCTCAACGCTCGTCAGTTGGCTTCGCTTGCCATTTCGGAAGGGCGACTGTTCATTCGCTCTGACGGCGCTCTGTTTGCAATCGGAGGAGCATCATCGCGGGATTCGGCCCAAGACTCGAACTAAACGCAGGGGCTGGAGCCAGAACCCGGCATCCTAGAGCCAGGATCTTCGCCGGCGGAAAAAACATAGCAGCGAGAAGGGCGGGTTCGGAGAGGCCTGCCCTTCACACGCGCGCTGTGCCTACTGCGCAGCTTTCAGCACAACGCCTCCAGCACAACCCGGCGGGGAACTCGCCCCCGTGGGCTAGCCGAAGGAAACTTGTTCTTAAACCCTTGTCCTTAAACGGCGGACCGCTTACCTCGCGCTGGCCGCTGTCGAGGGCCCGACGACGGGGTTCGTGAGCGTGCCGATGCTCTCGATTGTGCAGGCCGAAACATCTCCGCCCTTCATGAACACCGGGGTTGCGCGCGCGACACCGACGCCCGCGGGGGTTCCCGTGGCGACCAGATCACCCGGCTTGAGCGTAATGATGTTGGATGCAAAGTTCACCAGCTCGTAGACGTTGTGCGTCATCTTGTCGGTGTTGGAATCCTGCATCACCTTGCCGCTCAAGGTGAACATGATGGCCAGCTTCTGCGGGTCACTCACGAACTCCTTGGGAACGATGAACGGTCCGAGAGGCGCGAAGGTGTCGTGGCTCTTTCCGATGAGCCAGTCTGAGCCATGCCGGCGG
Source organism: Candidatus Acidiferrales bacterium (assembly GCA_965197305.1). Lineage (GTDB taxonomy): Bacteria > Acidobacteriota > Terriglobia > Acidiferrales > UBA7541 > Palsa-189. The sequence goes on from CBDAMS010000011.1 coordinate 259,314, forward strand.
TCGCCGCGGCCGCCCCGATCCGAGACGTCATTCTCCAGGGTGTAGCCGAAGATGTAGTCCGCCGCCTGGTCGACTGGCACGCGGGTAGCTTGCTTGCCCATCACAATCGTCAACTCGCACTCCCAGTCTACTCGTGTGCGTTGCGGCGGGACGCGGATCGGCTCTCCATTGCCGATGATCGCGGAGGTGGCCTTGATAAAGAAGTAGGGATTGTGACGCGTGTCATCGGGCGGGCGCTCCCAGAGCCCGGGAATCGAATCTGGCACGGCAGGCTGTGCAGCAGCAGTGCCGCCTCGCCTTGACATTTCGTCGCGATGCTCAACAAAGTTGACCGCGGCGTTCAAGACGATTTCCGGCTTGACCGGCGGCAGCACCTTCAGGGAATTTACGTCTTTCACATATGCTGGCCGTGCGCCAGAGGCGGAGGCCGCGGCGTTGGCAATGGCGTACAAACGCGGCCTGAGCTCCTCGTAGCGTACGATGAGCCCCTTCATGTCCGTGGGGATGGTTGGTTTCGCGCCCTCGAGCGCGGCGTTGGCCTGGGAGATGTTCACCACCAAGGTGTCGCGGAGCACCAGGCCGAGAAAGACCTGGCTGCTTTCTTCGAAGGTACCCAGCTTGAATGGCTCCGGCGCCTGCGCCTGCGCCTGCGCCTGAACGAAAAGAATTGGTGCGGCAACGGAAACCAGAACAACAAGCATCAGGAATCGTTTCATGATTGGCTCCTTGGAATGAAGCCGCGACTTACAGAAGGCACTTACAGGAGGCAATGAGTGATGGTCTCCTCAGTGTGTCGCCAGCCTTTTTCTCGAATCGAATTGACGAAACCCCTGGCAAGCCCGGGAAGAGAGTACTGCAAGCGCGTAATCCCGCGGTACACAATATTTATTGGGAATTATCCATTTTACTAGCCAAGGACGCGATTAGTCCCTGGGCTTCTTGATGATTCTCTTGCTGGGATCAGGCGGTTTGGCATTCCTGAAAAGCGCCTTCGCAATCTGCTCGGCGGACGCGTGAATCGCGACCCGGCGCGTGATTGGACGTCCACGGGGTCTCTTAGTGGGGGTGGGGCTCATTAGGTCGCTCCTGATGCTTTATTGATGTGTAGTTATTTGGGGAGTGAAAGAAGCACGGCTGGACTTTAGCTCCTTTCTTTGTGCATGCTTTCCATATACGAACACCCCAGCCAGAGCAACCAAGTCAAATAGAATTAAGACCAATTCCCTCAATATTTTTTTCATTATAAATTAAAAACCCTCCGACCCCAATAGTCACCAGGCTCAAAATAAAGGCGAATATCATTCCAATTGTCTGATTTCGGGCGCCTCCCCGCACAACAATATCTTCAAGTTTTTTTCGATGTTCTGATTGTGCTTCAGCCATTGTGAGTATGCGTTGAGCAGCTCCTGGGGCAATTCTCTCATAGGATTCAAGAATTTCCGGTGGCGGGAGTGGCCCAATGAATGAGGTGTGTGAAGCTGTAATTTGATAGCTGCTAGATTCAGGATTATGTGCGGGGGGTAAGGATTCTTTCGCCCTGATCCTTCGTTGCCAGTTTTTTCTCTTGGACTTATTCTTTCTCGCCATACCCCACCGCAGCATCTTTCTGCTGGAAGGCAAGGGAGAATTGCTGACCGGGCGACTGTTCAAAGGGAGCGGAATTGAATATCTTCATCGCCTGCTGAAGATCCTGGCCGACCATCCTGAAATCGCTATAGAGCGCACGATCGTCTGCCTCATTTCCGTTCCGACTCTTGTTATAAGAATCGTAAACACAACCAGGGTCGAGAACCCGCGCAAACCCAGAAATAAAATTGGGAATTGCTAAGAAGGTTGTCCTCATATGCATTGATCCCTTTAGGTGAAAACGATTTGGAATGGGTTTGCAGTACCGCCAGCATGGCTAGCAAGTTCGAATCCCACCATCACCGCCAACACGACTGAATTGTACAATAAATAATTGTATTAATTAAATATTTTGTGAATATTTTCTTTTCAGGAGTTCCGCTTACCCAATGAGGTCTTGATACCGTAGCCGCCGACCGTCCATCCCACGCGCCAGTTGGCTCATTTGCTGAATGGTATCACAATCCCGCATGTTCTGGCGTCCTGCAAACTCGGTCACATAGCGATCCAGGTGCTTCATGCTCATCTTGTGGTAGGTGCCGTGATAGCCACGCTTGAGCATCGACCAGAACGATTCAACGCCGTTTGTGTGCGCCATGCCGTTAACGAATTGCCCCGCGCCGTGCTTGACGGCGGTGTGATTCGGCAAGCCCTTGTAGGCGAGATGTTCATCGGTATAGACGGTAGCGCCGGTCTCTGTTTTGCGGAAAACAAATCCTTGCAGAGTGTTCCTTCCGGTGCCGCTCACCACTTCTGCGCTAACCTTTCCGGGTGCCCGGTCTTTGGCTCCAGCCACAACCGCCTTGCCGATAGTCCCGCGACCAGCATCCCATTTCTTTTTGCCGTGCTTGTTTCGTTCCTTGCCGCCGATGAAGGTTTCATCGACTTCTACCGGGCCGACCATTGCCTGAACATCTCCGCAGAATCCTTCCCGGATGCGTTGCGCCAAGTGCCACGCGCTGGGCTGCCTGATCTTCAAGTCTCGATGCAGCTTCATAGAGGAAACGCCCTTGAGGTTTGTAGCAATCATGTAGATGGCGAACCCCCATTTCTGACAGTCTAGATTACTTGCCTCCATCACAGTGCCAATCTTCACGCTGAAATGCTTCCGGCAATCCTTGCAGCGATATGGCATGGGGTTGCGGTTCTTGGTCTCACTGTAGCGCACCGATCCGCAACGTGGGCAGCAGATGCCGTTAGGCCACCGCTGCAACTCAAACCACGCTTCCGCAGCCGCATTGTCAGGAAACAACTCAAACAGTTCGATAAGGCTCATTCCCTTGCGTTCGCAACGTCCGGGGCGTGATTTCTTTTTCATTATGGATAGTATCCTAGCACAAATGATTCGGTTGTGTCAAGTCTTTTTGGCTAGTAAAATGGATTATTCCCTATTTATTGGGGACCGGTCAGAGCCCTGGGGAGGCCGCGACAACCGCTTGGTGAACCGAAGGAATCGTCTACAATGCTGTCTAAGAGCCGCGCGATGCACGTCGCCCTCATCTCGACGTATGAGCTGGGCCATCAGCCCTTTGGACTGGCGTCGCCCGCAGCCTGGCTGCGGGCTCAGGGGGCGTCGGTCACCTGCCTGGATCTCTCGCGCGAGGCGTTCCGCGAAGAGAAGGTTCGCAAAGCCGATCTCGTCGCCTTCTACGTCCCGATGCACACCGCCACGCGGCTGGCTACCAAACTCGTGGAGCGTGTAAGAAAGCTGAATCCGCGGGCCCATCTCTGTTTCTATGGGTTGTACGCTCCGGTGAATGAAGCGTATTTGCGCGAGTTGGGCGTCGAAAGCATCCTTGGGGGAGAGTTTGAGGCCGGGCTTGCGCGGCTCGCGGCGCGGCTGGCCCGGCAGCCCCACAACCGCGGAGCTGCGACGGCTGGCAGCAGGGAATCGCGCTCGACGGTTGTGTCACTCGAGCGGCTCAACTTCGTTGTTCCCGATCGCAGCGGTCTGCCGCCACTGGACAAGTATGCGCGTGTACTGTTGCCGGATGGCCGCTCCCTGATCGCGGGATACACCGAAGCGAGCCGCGGCTGCAAACATCTGTGCCGCCATTGCCCCGTCGTGCCGGTGTATGACGGCGTTTTTCGAATTGTGCAGCGGGACGTGGTGCTCGAAGACATCCGCCGCCAAGTAGCAGCCGGAGCGGAACACATCACCTTTGGTGACCCCGATTTCTTCAACGGGCCGGCGCACGCGCTGGCCATCGTTGAGTCGCTCCACCGGGAATGGCCGCACCTCAGCTACGATGTCACCATCAAGATCGAGCATCTGCTGCGGCACGAGGAGCAGCTGCCTGTGCTGCGCGATTCCGGGTGCCTTTTCGTCACCAGCGCCGTCGAGTCCGTGGATGACGACATTCTGTTGCGGCTGGCGAAGAACCATACCCGCGCTGACTTTCTGGCCGTGGTGGAGCGCTTTCGCGAGCTGGACTTGGTGCTGCACCCCACGTTCGTGCCCGTCACGCCCTGGACCACCCTCGCCGGCTATCGCGATCTGCTCACGGTGATTGCAGAAAACGACCTGGTCGAAAACCTGGCGCCCATCCAACTCGGCATCCGCCTGCTGATTCCCGAAGGATCGCGTTTGCTGGAGCTGGAAGAGGTACGACGCAACGTGGGGTTGTTCGATCCCGCGGCGCTGGTGTACCCCTGGCGACACGCCGATCCGCGCCTGGACGCGCTTGCCGAACGCGTGCAGAACCTTGCCGGCGAAGGCGCCCGTGAAGGCAGCCCATGGAAGCAAACCCGCAGCGAGGTGTTTGCTCGTATCTGGCGGGCCGCTGTCGAAGCGGGCCTCGAAGCGGGCTCCGAATCGGACTCCGAAGCGCCCGGAGAAGAAAGTGGGGCGCCACCAATGTGGCAGCCGCCGGCCCATGACCCACGTGCGGGTGTCCCGCACTTCAGCGAGCCCTGGTATTGCTGCGCGGAGCCCACGCGGGATCAATTTGTTTCCATCGCCGAGACGTCGCAGCCGGTCACGCAGCCGGATAGATTCTTTTGAACCCTTTTCTTAAGGCAGTTCAGTGAAAACCGCGCCGCGTGCTCAACCGCGCTTGCTGCTCTTGGCAAGCAAGCTTGGTTACCAGACGCGCGGCTTCGCTGAAGCTGCTGGCCGGCTGGGAATCGAGGTGATCATCGGCAACGACCGGTGCCATCAACTCGAAGATCCCTGGGGCGACGGCGCCGTGCCCCTGCACTTCGATCAACCACAAAAGGCCGCCGAGCGTCTGGTAGACGCCGTTCGCACGCGGCCCGTGCACGGCATTCTGGCCCTGGGCGACCGGCAAACGGTGACGGCCGCCTATGCGGCGCGGGCCCTGGGCCTGGGTTACAACTCGCCGGAGTCGGTGGAGCGCTGCCGCAGCAAACTCCGGCAGCGCGAGGTATTGCGCGCGACGGGACTGCCCGTGCCAGAGTTTTTTTGGTTTGCGCCGGCCGAGCCGCTGGAGTCGGTGCTGCGGCGCGTGGCGTTCCCGTGCGTGGTGAAGCCTGTGCGTCTGGCGGCGAGCCAGGGGGTGATCCGCGCCAACAATCCCGACGAATTCGCCGCGGCGGTCGAGCGTATCGCCAAACTGCTGGCTTCCCCGGAGGTGCAGGTAACGCGCGAGGAGGAACTCGATCGCTTGCTGGTAGAGCGCTTCGTCCCCGGTGCCGAGGTGGCGCTGGAGGGATTGATGGACCGCGGTCAGCTGCGGGTTCTAGCGCTTTTCGACAAGCCCGATCTTCTCGAAGGCCCCTATTTCGAGGAGACGATTTACGTGACTCCGTCCCGGCTGCCTCCTGAAATGCAGGCGCGCATCCTCGACTGCGCCGAGCGCACGATCAGGGAGCTGGGTCTATCCGAAGGTCCTCTGCACGCCGAATTTCGCGTGAATGATGCCGATCTGTGGATTCTGGAAGCGGCGCCCCGGCCCATTGGAGGTTTGTGCGCGCGCTCTTTGCACTTCGGCCCGGAGGAGATTTCTCTCGAGGAGTTGCTGGTTCGTCACGCGATGGGACTTCCCGGGGCGGACCTGCTTCGCGAATCACTGACGGCAGGGGTAATGATGATTCCTGTGCCTTCCAGTGGCATTCTCGAGAGCGTTGACGGTGTGGAGCAGGCTGCGGCGACACCGTGCATAGAGGACGTACAGGTGACCGCTCGGCTCCATGACTACATCGCGGCATGGCCTGAAGGGTCGAGCTATCTCGGATTTATTTTTGCTCGGGGGAAGACGCCGGCAGAAGTTGAAAGCGCGCTCCGCCTCGCCCGTGGCAGGCTGCACTTTTCGATTGCGCCAAGGCTGCCCGTGGCGCATCCGGTGACGGAGCGCCCACTGGCGTGATTCCGGACATGATTCCGGAGATGAATGGCAATGGCTTGCGGAGCAGGGAAGCAGGAAAGATTAATTCTTAGCCTGCTGCGGTACGTAACCCTCGGGCAGCTTGGCGCCTTCACCGAAAAAGAACTGCTCCATCTGCTCTTCCATGATTTTTTGCGATTGCGGGTCCAAGGGATTCAACCGGTACTCGTTCATGACCATTTTCGAGTGCTCGATCCAGAGTTTCCAGGCCTCTTTGGATACATTTTCGTAGACCCGTTGCCCGATCTCGCCCTTCCACGGCGCGCGGTCGAGCCCTTCCATCTCCTTCCCGAACTTGACGCACATCACTGTGTGCGTGCCGGGCTGCGGCGCAGCTGCTTCCTCCGGCTTTGCAGGACCACCGTGTTCGTCTGCCATTTCCCCCTCCGCACGAATCCGCGCAATCTTCTTGCTACCCTCCAAACATACTGCATAGCACCGGAATTTCCTAGGCGCGTATCCGCGAACACCGGTCTTGCCAGATTCCTCCTATTCTGAGAGAAGATAGCACTGGCAGACGCGACGTTACGAATCCATGCTTTGAGGTTGAGCTCTGAGGTTGACTATGACCCTCTCCACGCAACGCATCTTTCTTGGGCACCTCCCCGGGCAGCTCCCCGGACACCTCGAAGAGTGCTATCAGGATGAATGGAAGCGGTTGCAGGCCGGGGAGGCGATACAAAAGATATGGGGCAAGGAGCCTGGACTGTGGAAAGACGATGCGGCGCACGCGCGTGTTATCGAGGATCGTCTGGGGTGGATCGCCGTGCTCGACCGGATGCAGGCGGAAGCTGCGGCCCTCCGCGGATTTGCGCGCGAGGTTGTGGCGGCGGGTCTTCGCCAAGTCGTCCTGCTGGGCATGGGCGGATCGAGTCTGGGGCCGGAAGTGTTCTCGTTGATCTTCCCTGCACCCGCCGGAGACCGCCGTTTTTTCGTGCTGGACACTACCGATCCTGCCGCGATCCTCGAAGTCGAGCGCAGCCTGGACTTGTCGCGCACGCTCTTTGTGGTAGCGAGCAAGTCCGGCAAGACTGTGGAGACGCTGTCGCAATTCTCTTATTTCCACGATCGGATGAAGAAGGCCGGGATGGATGCACCCGGACAGAATTTCATCGCCATCACGGACAGCGGATCGTATCTGGACCACCTCGCCGAGGAATACCAGTTTCGCCGCACCTTCCGGAATCACGGAGATATCGGAGGGCGTTACTCGGTGCTGTCTTATTTCGGTTTGGTGCCCGCGGCGCTTTGGGACGTGGATCTCGACGCGGTGCTGGCCACGGCGCTGGAGATGCGAACAGCCTGCGCTCCGCAAGTGCCGGCCGCCGCAAATCCTGCGCTGCACCTGGGAGCCTTGCTGGGCGCCGCAGCGAAACACGGCGACGGCAAGCTCGCACTGCTCACCTCGCCGTCACTGGCACCACTCGGCGACTGGATTGAGCAGCTCATCGCGGAAAGCACGGGGAAAGAGGGCAAGGGGATGGTGCCCATTGCCGGAGGCGGCAGGGTGCCGATCGAGGTGCTCGCCCGCGGCTGCGTCGGCTTGGCGCTGATGCTCGCAGGAGACGACTGCCGCGGCCTCCGAGCAACCATCGAGGCGCTCAAGCAGCGCGGCCGACCGGTGGTCGAAATAGAACTGTCGGATCCGGCAGAAGTCGGAGGGGAATTTTTCAAGTGGGAGGTCGCCACGGCAGTCGCGGGGGCTGCGCTTTCCATTGATCCATTCGACGAGCCAAACGTGCAGGAAAGCAAGGACAATACCGCGCGCATTCTCGAGGAGTTTCAGGCTACCGGTGAAATGCCCTTAGGCTCGCCGCGCGCCGTCGAATCCGGCATTGCGCTGTACACTATCGGAGCGGCTCAAGAGATCCCATCTATTCTGGGGCTCCCCGAGGCAATGCGAATATTGTTCGCGGGCCTTCGTCCAGACGACTATGTGGCCCTGCTTGCCTTCCTGGGGCGTGGCTCCGCAAACGGGGAGCCACTCGAAGCGTTGCGGGCCGGCTTGGGCAAGCACCTGAGCGTGCCCGTGCTGCTGGGATATGGTCCGCGCTACCTGCACTCCATCGGCCAACTGTACAAAGGCGGTCCGGCGTCCGGCAGATTCGTGGTCATCACTGCCCAAGATTCCGAAGACCTTCCTATCCCCGGCGCGAAATATACCTTCGGCCAACTAAAAATGGCCCAGGCGCTGGGCGACTTGCGATCGCTTGTCCAGCGCGGAAAACCAGGATTGCGCCTGCACCTGGGCCACGGTGTTCCGGCGGGCTTGGCTGCGCTTGGCAGGCTTCTCGATGGGGCGCTCGGAGCCTCTCGACGAGTATCGCCCTGACGCAGGCACCCTAACGCAGGCACAAGATCCTTGTGCACCCGAGCTGTACGCCCGACCTGTACACTCGAATCGTGCAACGCGCCGACGATGTATACAGGAGACAATGCATACAGGGACGGAGTGTCCGGGGATGAATTCTCTTTTCCGGTCCGGTCTCACCGTCTAGGCCTAGACGGCGAGGTCGGCGGCATCTGTGCTACGAGGTAGGACCGGTCCAGCGTGTACTCAAGGCAGTGCGATCGACTTTCGTTCCGCGGAGGTAGACCTCGGCAATTCGCCGCGTATTGGTGATGCCGTCCAGCGGATTGGCATCGAGCACGATAAAGGATGCACTCTTGCCCGCCTCCACCGTGCCGTGATCCGTCAGTCCCAGGATTTCAGCCGAGGTGCCCGTGGCGGCGGCGATAACCTCTGCCGGCGTCATCCCAGCGGCCACCATGTCCTCCATCTCAACGTGCACACCCCAGCCTGTACCGCTATCGGTCCCCATGCCGATCGATATCCCCGCCGCATTGAGCCGCGAGAGATTGCCCGCCTGGATGGCGAATGGATCGTCCGGTCTCTCTTGCTGGTTCGCAGCAGCCTCCTGCATTCGCTGGAACTCTTCGGGAGGGTAGGCATCGCTTATCCAAGCGAGGTCTTGCGCGACGCCTCGCGGGGGAAGGTTCGGTATTTGGGCCACGTTCGGCCTCTGTTCGAGCAGCGCGAGGAATTCGTCATCGAAGTCCCTGTCGCGCACTCCGTGAGCGAATATATGCAGGCCCGCTCGCAGAAGCCCTTTCGCATCCTCCAGGTGCCGGATGTGAGCGGCGACGCGGAGGCCTTTCTTGTTTGCCTCATCGATGATCGCTCCATACAACGCCGGCGTCAGCTTTTCGACCGTTCCACCCCGGTCGTCCACCCAAATCTTGACTACGTTGACCTCCTTGGCGGCCAACTCCTGCACGGCGCTTCGGGCCTCCGCTTCGTTCGTAATCCAGTAGGGGATGTCCGACCGCCCAGGCTCCGGCATAGTGATCCCCTGCCCTGCGGTGCGAAACAGCGCGGCGCCCGGAATGGGGTTCTCCCGGACCTCGTACGGCACATCGCCTTGGTCCCTGCCCATGCTCAGGATCGCAGCAACTCCGAAGTACGCCTGGTGCTGCAATTGGTCGACGAGACCCTCTCGGACGTCTGTTGCCGGGTGCGTATGCAGGTCGATGATCGCCGGCATGACGGTCTTGCCGGTCAGGTCGACGCGGACGGCGCCGCTGGGTACCTGAAGCTCGCCTCTTCTCCCAACCCCGGTGAAACTGTTGTTCTCGACGATGAATGCAGAGTCTTCGATGGGCGCGCTGCCATCCCCCACAATCAGCCGTGCCCCTTCGAACACGGTCACGCCTGTTCCCTGGGTTGGCTGGTTTTCCGTCTCTGAGGAACACGCCGCAACAAACAACAACCCGACGAAGAGCAGGCAGCACAAAGGTGTTTTCAGCCGGTGCATAGGACCTCCCACGAATTTCGTCGGGCGGGATTGCTCCCCTCCCGACAGGGCATTCGCGACGTAGTGTACACCCGGGAGACTTCCGATGGTTCATAGTTTCCCGCACCGGATAAGGCGGCCCCTCGGGCGGCCCGCAAATCCTCAGGGCGCGCGGCGGGTGCGGACGCTTACGATTCATTTCCGGAATCCGGCTCAGTTGCGCGCATAATAGTCGTGTGACTGCGGTGAAGTAAGTGGTGAAGTAACGGGAGACGGCTCTATGGAACTTGGCATGGTGGGGTTGGGGCGAATGGGCGGGAACATGGCGGAGCGCCTGCTGCGTGGCGGTCACCGGGTTTGGGGGTACGCTCACCATGCGTCGGCCGCCGAAGCCCTGGTAGCAGAGGGAGGTGCGAAGACGGAATCGCTTGCGGCACTGGCACAGAAACTCTCCCGTCCGCGCACGATCTGGATCATGATTCCTGCGGGTGCTCCCGTGGACCAAACCATTGATGGGCTCAGGCCGCACCTGGAAAAGGGCGACACGCTCATTGACGGGGGGAACAGCAACTACCAGGATACGCGGCGTCGTACTGCTGAACTCGCGGGGAGCGGCCTGGAGTTCGTGGATGTAGGGACCAGCGGGGGCATCTGGGGTCTGCGCGAGGGTTACAGCATGATGGTCGGCGGTTCGAAAGCGGCAGTAGAACGGCTGCGGCCGATTTTCGAGACCCTAGCGCCAGCCAAGGACGCCGGTTGGGGCCACGTGGGTCCGAGCGGCTCGGGGCACTTTGTCAAGATGATCCACAATGGCATTGAGTACGGCATGATGCAGGCCTACGCGGAAGGTTTCGCCATTCTCGAGCGCAAGAAGGAATTTGCTATCGACCTGCGCCAGGTGGCGGAGATTTGGCGCAGGGGCAGTGTGGTGCGGTCCTGGCTGCTGGATTTGTTGGCCACTCAGTTTGCCGAGAATCCGCGCCTGGAGGGCATTGCGCCCTTCGTCGCGGATTCGGGGGAAGGCCGGTGGACGGTTGCCGAAGCCATCAACCTCGATGTGCCTGCTCCGGTGATCACTCTTTCGCTGATCGAACGGCTATCCTCACGCGACGCCGATTCCTTCTCCCACAAGTTGCTTGCCGGCCTGCGGCGTCAATTCGGCGGACATGCGATCAAGAGCATGAAGAAGGAGTAACCCAATGAGCTCGCGAGCGACATCATCCGCCAGATCCGCCAGCGACGTGGCTGAGGTCATGGGGATGCAGGGGGATGGGTCCGTCAAGGCCGCCGACCCTTGCACCATCGTCATTTTTGGCGCTTCCGGGGATTTGGCCAAGCGGAAGCTGATCCCGGCGCTGTACGAACTTGCGTCCCACAAATCGCTTGCGCGGCGATTCGCAATCATTGGTTTTGCGCGCACGAAAATGACCGACGAAGCTTTTCAAGCTCGCGTCGAGAAAGCGGTGCGCGAGCATGAAGAATCGGGACAGGTGGATGAAAGCGAACTTCGCGAGTTTGTGAAGTCTTTCGCCTATGTGTCGGGCCAATATCACCATCCGGAGGCGTTCCAGCATTTGGCGCGGCGCCTGGAAGAGCTCGACCGGGAACATCGCCTCGAAGGGAACCGCCTGTACTATATGGCAACCCCTCCCGATGTCTATCCCAAGGTGATCGAACAGATTGAAAAGGCAAAGCTTGCGCGATCCGTGAACGAAACGTCGTGGGTCCGCATGGTGATTGAAAAACCGTTCGGCCACGACCTGGCATCGGCGCGCCGGCTCAATCAGGCCGAGTTCAAGGTTTTTGATGAGTCGCAGATCTATCGGATTGACCACTACCTGGGCAAAGACACGGTGCAGAACGTGCTCGTCCTGCGCTTTGGAAACGGCATTTTCGAGCCTTTGTGGAACCGCAACTATGTGGACCACGTGCAGATCACCGTCGCGGAAACTCTTGGCGTTGAGCGGCGCGCGGCGTTCTATGAAACCACTGGCGCAACACGCGACATGATTCAGAGCCACGTTCTGCAGCTCGCCGCGCTGGTGGCCCTCGAGCCGCCCGCTGCGTTTGACGCCACCGCGGTGCGGAACGAAAAGATCAAAGTCCTGCAGGCCATCCGGCCGTACACGCGGGAGACGGTTGCGCGCGACGTCGTCAGCGGGCAGTACGGTCCCGGGGTGATCGACAAGAAAGCGGTGGTCGGCTATCGTAAGGAGCCCGGCGTTGCGCCGGACTCGGACACGGAGACCTTCGTGGCCGCCCGACTGTGGATCGACAACTGGCGGTGGGCCGATGTGCCGTTTTATCTCCGCACCGGGAAGCGCCTGGGGCGCCGGAGCACGGAGATCGCCATCCAGTTCCGCCGCGCCCCGCACATGGTATTTCGCGGCCAAGATCTGGCTCCCAACTCCCTGGTGTTGAACATCCAGCCCGAGGAAGGGATTGCCGTCTGTTTCCACGCCAAGTTGCCGGGCCAGGAGATGCGCCTGAGGAGGGTGGCAATGGACTTCAGTTACCCGGCGGTCTTTGGCGGCGCCGGGAGCAGTGCTTACGCGACGTTACTGAACGACTGCATGCGCGGCAACGCGACTCTGTTCGATCGCGCCGACGGCGTGGAAGCGGCTTGGGCTATCGTGGATCCGATTCTAGAGGCCTGGCAGGACCGGCCTCGCTCGTTTCCGAATTACGCGGCGGGAAGCTGGGGGCCCCGCGAGGCCGATGAACTCCTGGAGCGCGATGGGAAGCAGTGGCGCAAACCGTAGCTGGCTGCCGCGCGAAGTGCTGCCCGGCGTTCATGTCTGCGCCGACGCCGCGGAAGTGGCCCGGGCGGCGGCCCGTTTCTTCGTGGACTGGGCCTGGCAAGCCATCGCGCGAGACGGCCACTTCAACGTGGCACTCTCCGGCGGTTCCACGCCGCGCGAGTTCTATCGCGTGCTGGCAACGCCTGAGTTTCGATCCCAGGTGGATTGGTCGCGCGTGCATCTGTTTTGGGGAGACGAGCGCGCCGTTCCGCCCGGCCACCCCGACAGCAACTATGGCATGGCACGCCGGGAACTTCTTCTGCGGGTGCCGGTCCCCGGCGGCAACGTCCACCGGATGGAGGCAGAGGACCCCAATATTGGTCGAGTTGCGCACAACTACGAAACACTCATGCGCCGCTACCTGCCGCTGAATGATCGCGGTTTTCCAAGTTTTCATTTGGTGCTGCTGGGAATGGGCGCCGATGGACACGTGGCCTCCCTCTTTCCCGGCTCCCGCCTCTTGCGAGAAACTTCGCGCTGGGTCAGCACGCCAACGGTCGCCAAGCCTGGTGCGCGCCGCATGACCCTGACGTTGCCGGTGCTCGTAGCCGCGCAACGCATCCTGTTTCTGATCACCGGCCCGGAAAAGGCTGCGACGCTGCGTGAAGTCCTTTGCGGACAGCGCTCGCATTCGCTGCCGGCGCAGATGGTCCAGCCGCACAGCGGCCAGCGTGCGTTTCTGGTAGACGAAACCGCTGCCAGCCTGCTCGATGCACCCGCGGCCGGGCCCTCCTCATCGGAGGCGAACAGAGCAAAGCCGGGGTCCGGCAAACTCCCCCGATCCAAGGAAAAGCCGTGATTCTGGCCGGAGATGTGGGGGGGAGCAAATGCAACCTCGCGCTGGTCGACCCGCGTGACCACGCGTTCCATGTGGTCGCTCTCCGCCGGTATGCAACCCCGGAGTACCAACGCTTTGAGGACATGGTGGCGTTGTTTCTGCGGGATACACAGCAGATTGTGGCGGCGTCCCCAGCGGGCAGGATTCAGGCCGCCGGCTTTGGCGTGGCTGGTCCGGTCATCGGCGACCGCGCACGGCTAACCAATCTCACATGGAGTGTGGAAGCGGCTGCGCTCCGGCAGCAGCTTGGCACCCCACACATTGTCCTGCTCAACGACCTAGAAGCCACTGGCTATTCGCTGTCGTGGCTTGATCCGAACGATCTTTGCACGCTCAACGCCGGGACACCCATGCGCCAGGCTGCGCAGGGGCTCATTGCCGCCGGGACAGGTCTCGGCGAAGCCATTCTGCATTGGAGCGACGACCGCTATATCGTCGCGCCGAGCGAGGGCGGGCACTGTGATTTTGCTCCCCGCACCGAAAAAGAGATCGAGCTTCTCCGTTACATGAAGAAAACGAATGAGCACGTGAGCTTTGAGATGATCCTTTCCGGTCGGGGTTTTCTCACCATACACCAATTCCTCGACCCACGGGTGCAGCATCTCAGCTTTGACCGGCTGGACGCCGACCCCGCGCCTGAAATCAGCCGGTTGGGCTTGCAAGGCTCGTGCCCGGTCTGCGTCGAGACGCTTGATATGTGGACCGCGATTTACGGTGCGGAGGCGGGAAATTTAGCCCTCAAGGCGCTGGCGCGCGGCGGCATGTTCATCGGTGGCGGCATCGTCGCGAAGATTCTACCGAAGATGAAAGACGGTACGTTCTTTCGGGCGTTCTGCGAGAAGTCGAAGTTTGCAGATCTCCTGGCGCAGGTGCCCATCAAGATGGTTTTAGACGAGCAAGCACCGTTGCTCGGAGCGGCGGTTGAAGCCGCTCAATTTGCTGGGGATAAGTTTAAGTATAAGGAAGGACCAGGTTGTGGCTGAGGGGTTAACTAGCATATTGGTTCCGCCCTCGCGTGTACTTTTAATCACTGTGGAGACATATGTCTGATCGTTGCAGCATCGAAGACTGCACCGAATCGGTGACCGCATCGGTAGGGGAAGGGAATTTGTGCCAGAAGCACTTCTTGGCCGTGTCGTACCGTCGGCTGGAGAGCATTGCGGTGGCAATGAAACAGCCACAGTGCGACCATGCTCATACCGACGCCGCACGGCGATTTCTCCTAGATTGCATGCGCTGCGCTGCTGATGTCGCCTGTTCGCCGGTGGTGCCTGACAATCTCGAAAGGGCGCAACTATTGGACATTCTTATGTGGGCTGCCGAGCTTCATGGTTTGTTGAGGCGCGGCCCCCGCGTGTCGGTGAGGATTCCTATCCTGGTGCGCTTGAAAGCGTCCGAGAAAACGTGGGAAGAACAAACAGAGACGAAGTCGTTGAGCCGCCACGGGTTGCTGATCGTTTGCGGGCACCAATTAAACGTCAACGATGTCGTCGCTTGTGTTCGACTGGACACTGGATGGCGTGCTGAGGCGCGCGTCGTCTGGACGCGCCGAAAGGGTTTGAGTGAGCACGACGTAGGGCTCGAATTCTTAGGCGAAGCAAACCTCTGGGATTTCAGCTCGGGCAGCGCCGCCAGTGCCCTCGATACGTGACCGAAGCCCACATCCACCACTGCAGCAAATTGCCATGAGGCCCCATAGGTCCCGATAGATCAATGATTGCTTGCGAGGTCTTCCGGTCCATCCTCATGACTTCCGGGGCCAACGCTGAAGTCCGGTAGAAAGAGCGTCTTGCGGACAGATAGGCTTTCGTCCACCCACGGTACGTGGGATAATATCTTTTCGGGATTTGTGGTTTTTTCAAAGAGATCGGCCTATCTCATAGCATAGCCTGGGTGGTGCGACGAATGAGCCGCCGACAACAATCCGGTCCCATCGCCGTTGTGGGCTTTCTCCCGCAGTCTCGAGATTGCCGAAGTGGCTCGAACCACTGGAAGGCGTCCAGTGTGCGCAGTCCGCGAATGGGCCCGATTCTCGCGCTGGCGATTACACTGGCGTTTTCATCTACCCTTTTCGCTCAACCCGGCAGGCAATCCACAAGGGCAAGGGACTGGACTGCTGGCACAGCGGACCTATCTGGAGTGTGGCAGGGGCGCCAGGACGCGATTACGTTTAGCCCGCAGGAGCCCCCCCTGCGGCCTTGGGCAGAGGAGGAGTTTAAGGCGATCATGCCAGGATATGGACCCCGCGCCACGCCCAATTCGCACGACCCCATCTTGCGTTGTTTACCTCCCGGGGTGCCACGAATCCTGCTGATCCCGCTTCCCATGCAGATTGTTCAGATCCCCGACAAAGTGATCATGCTGTTTGAATACGATCACTATATACGTCACATCTATACGGATGGGCGAGAACATCCCGAAGACTTGAGTCCCACGTGGATGGGCCATTCGATCGGCAAGTGGGAGGGAGATACGCTGGTCGTTGAAACAACCGGATTCAACGACCAGAGCTGGCTCGATCAGGTCGGTCATCCGCATTCGGATGCCCTCCGTCTTGTTGAGCGCATCCGGCGCGTGGACCAAGATACCTTGCAAATAGACATCACGATTGATGATCCCAAGGCGTACGACAGACCCTGGACCGGACAGGTGGTTTTTCATTTGAGGCCAGGTTGGAACCTTATCGAATACATTTGCACAGACAGTATGGCTGTACCCAGATAGACCGCTCGGCGGATAGGCGGGTGCGGGCGGTTCGTGAGGGACGGGATCGATTCGCAATCGTATGAGGTGGACATACAGAACGGTCATAGAATTGACCGCCATCGTTGCGATGATGACGGTCGTCTTCATCTTGGCGCTGCTGCAGTATCGTTGGAGCGTTGAGGTCAGCCGCGCCGAGCAAGAGCGGCTGAAAGCTGCACTCACAACCGGTGTCCAAGATTTCACGCAGGAATTCTCGTACGACTTCCAACGCTTATGCGAGAGTCTCGAGATCGAACCACAAGTATTTCCATTTGATTTCGAGGCCCGCCTCCTGAGCCAGTTTTCAAACTGGACGAGAGCCACTTCCCGTCCCAGTCTGGTCGCTGGCTTGTACATTTGGAGGATAGAGGATCCCGAAGCGCCCTATCTCGAGTCGTTGCATCAGGAGACCGACCGCTTTCGCAAGGTTATGTGGCCGGCAGAGTTGGGATCTTTGCACCAATTTCTCTCCGAAAAGGCGCAGCGGCTATCCTCCGTTGTGTCCGACCGCGAGGCCATGTACTACCCTTGGACTTTTTACGAGGACGCGCCGGCGCTGATTCGCCCACTGTTCGAGATCGCCGGCGCCGGTTCGGAGTTGGAGTCGAGAATCCAACCGGCGGGGATGCTGATTGTTCGATTAGACGAGGAGTTTCTGAGGCGGGTGTATCTGCCGGAGTTGCTGAACCGTGATTTTGAGACCTCGGGGCTTGCAGCGGCAATTCGCACTGCCGGCGAGCCGCACGAGCCCATTTATTTGCCTGAGCCCGGCTTTCCGGTGACGACCTCTTCCCCCGATGCTGTGGTCAACCTCTTCGATGCGATTGCGGACGAAGCTATGCGAAGGGGACATCCTGTCCTGCAAGCCAGTAGCGAGCCTCGACAATGGCAATTGGTTGTGCAGCATCCGGCTGGGTCGCTGGTTGCGGGCGTGGCGTCCTGGCGACGGCGCAATCTCGCCATTAGCTTCGGCCTGCTTGCGATCCTGGCGGTAAGCATCGTTTTTATCGTGTCCGTCGCTCGCCGGGCGAAGCGGCTGGCGAGGTTGCAATTGGAATTCGTCGCAGGCGTCTCACATGAATTGTGCACGCCCTTGGCGGTGATCAATTCGGCCGCAGAGAATCTTGTGGACGGAGTTGTGGATGACCCGCGGCAACTGCGCGAGTACGGTGGGATGATTCGCGACCAGAGCCGTCGTTTGGAGCGCCTGGTGGATGAGGTCCTGTTGTTTGCGGCGGGTCGCTTTGATCGTTCCAAATACGAAATGCGGCCTGTCCAGGTGGGGCCGATTGTCACGCAAAGTTTGGTGCTGTCGGAATCCATGCTGCGCGATACCGGGTTTGCAGTGAAACGGGAGGTCGATGAGGACTTGCCGCTGGTCGTCGCTGATCCGGCGGCGGTGAGCAAGTGCATCGAAAACCTCGTCAGCAACGCCATGAAATACGCGGGCGCGAAGAAGTGGATCGCGGTTCGGGCGCGAGCCGCCGGCGACAGTACCCAGCCCGAGGTCCAGATCAGCGTGGAAGATCAAGGAATTGGGATCGAGGCCACGGATCTGCCGCATATTTTCGAGCCCTTTTATCGCGTGAAGGCTGTTCGGGACGGCCAGATTCGCGGGGTGGGCCTGGGACTTCATCTCGTGAAGCGGATGATGGAGGCCATGGGCGGTCACGTGAGTGTATGGAGTGAGGTCGGGCGAGGTACCGCTTTCACGCTGCACTTTCCGGTGAAAGAATCCGCCGACATCCGGCAAGGAGAAGCTGCTTAATGAGAATGGGTCCAACTACGGTTGGTCTCAACTGGGTTGGATGATCCAGCATGGACGCGAAAATATTGATTGTCGAGGATGAAGCGGGGCTGGCCACTACTCTGAAGGATCGGCTGCGTAAAGACGGTTACCTGGTAACCGTAGTTGGGGACGGCAAATCCGCTCTCGATCTGGCGGCACGCGAGAGGTTTGACCTGATGATTCTGGACGTCATGTTGCCCGGACATGACGGATTGACCGTGTGTCGAAAACTGCGGCAGATCGGATCAAACACGCCGATCCTGATGCTTACGGCGCGGCGCGAACTTGCTGATAAAGTGACCGGGTTGAGGTCGGGAGCCGACGATTATCTTACCAAACCGTTCCAAATGACGGAGCTACGGGCGCGTGTCGAAGCGCTGCTGAGGCGTGCCACACAAGAAGGCGGGGCACCTACTGCCTATCGTTATCAGTTCGGTTCCGTACAGATAGACCTTAGGCGCACGGAAGTCTTGCGTGACGGCCAGCCGGTGTTTTTGTCCGCCAAGGAGTTTCGGTTGCTCCGCTATTTCGTCGAGCACAGAAATGCAACTCTTTCGCGCGAGGAGCTTCTGCGCGAGGTCTGGGGCTACGGAGCGCTTCCATCCAGCCGCACCGTAGATGTGCACGTCGCATGGCTCCGGCAAAAGCTCGAGCCGGACACCAAGAATCCGCAATTCATTCTGACTGTTGTTGGGCTCGGTTATAGATTCGTGGGGGAATTAAGTCAGCGTTAAGAAGTTTTAACTCGGATTTTACGCTGTTCCCGGAACTCTTTGCGGCATCATGGATGCATCAGCGGTCCCAGGGGGGGGACAGACCCTCCTCGGAACTCCTCCCCTGGGCTCACGTTTTTGGAGGTATTGGTATGAGAAGCGGATTGCGAGTACTGGCCGTGATGCTTGCTGGTTTTTTTCTTCTTTCTGCCCCGCTTTCGGCGCATCACGGTGTGGCGGCCTATGATCCAAGCAAGCTGATTACGGTGAAGGGAGTGGTGACCGATTACGAGTTTATGAATCCCCATGTCCTGATTTATGTAAATGCGAAAGACAATGCGGGCGGCATCCAGACATGGGAGGCCGAGCTAAACAGTGCGAACATGCTGACCCGGAGCGGCTGGGGACGGATGACGATCAAGATCGGCGATGAGATTACCCTGATCGGGTTTCGCTCAAAGAGCGGTATCCTTAGCCTGCGACCGAAGGTGGTGTTGGGACCGGATGGCAAAGAGCTCCCTGAGGTTGGCACCGGAACACTAGACGGCGGCAGGCACTGCTGAGCGACCGCCGTAGCCCCCCCCTGGTTCACCCGTTCAGCGTACCGCACCCGCTGGGACCGGGGATGAGGTATGCAGGGTCAACGAAAACCTTTTCAAGGACCTTCCCACGTTTGGGTCGCTACGGATGCGCTGCTTCTCGCATTGGTTCTGACCAGTGCGAATGTTTGGTCTCCTCATGCGAGTTCCCACGGGGGGCGATTGAAAATCCCCAGTCTCTAGCCCATCTGTGATTCCATTAAGCTAGCCTAACTATTTTAGATTATCACTGTTAAGACGGTATTAATGATATTTAACCCCGATTTTACCTAAGAACAGATCACTTTCCCTGCATTATAAGTGTCCTTAAGGGTCAGAACTCTGCAAACAAGGGCGAGCGCTTGGAATTGGGTTGTCGAGGCCTCGTAGCTGGAGTCAGCGAAGCATCGATGTGCGATGAGAGACCCCGAGGAGGGACCATGGCGGCATGCAAGCAGTCGGGTATGACTATCGTTGTGCTTCTCGCATTTATTTTGGTGATGGCGGACCGAGCGAGTTGCCAGCAGAGCTCCGGATCGATTGAAGGAAGGGTGTCGGATAGCCAGCAGCTCGCGCTGGCGCAGCCGACAGTGGAGCTTCAGGACGCGCAGGGCAGGACGCTCCAACAGGTGATCGGCGACGGAGCCGGGCACTACACGCTCGTGGGCGTTGCCGCCGGTTCCTACACGGTCCAGTTCGGCCGCACTGGATTTGCGACGCTGCAGAAAGAAAATGTCGTCCTTGCCGCGGGTCAGACCGTTGTTCTCGACGCAGTTTTGCAGCCACAAGAGATCTCCCAGTTTATTACCGTGACCGCTTCGGTTGATGACGACCGCCTGGTTGCCTCAAAAAGCGACATTCCTTTGCGAGAAACGCCCGTAA
This sequence comes from Candidatus Acidiferrales bacterium, assembly GCA_965197305.1. Taxonomy (GTDB): domain Bacteria; phylum Acidobacteriota; class Terriglobia; order Acidiferrales; family UBA7541; genus Palsa-189. Next base: position 279,426 of record CBDAMS010000011.1, read on the forward strand.
CAGTACAAACAGTGCCGCTTGAGGTCATTCAGCGGCAAGCAGCGACCGACCTCGTAGCTGTGGTCAACAATCTGCCCGGCGCGTATGCCATGACGCGGTACGGAGTTTACAACTACTTCGTTTTTCGCGGTTTTCAAATCGGCAAGGATCCTGGGTCAGCACTCTTGCTGAACGGCCTGCGGGTCGAGGGCAACCGCGTCAACTCTCAAGTGAATAGTATCGAGTCCGTTCAGGTCCTGAAGGGGCCTGCCTCGATGTTGTACGGGACCGAGGCCACCGGAGGCACGATCAATATCGTCCAGAAGAAACCTCTTTCGACGGCTGCTTACGAGTTCGGTGTGCACGGTGGCCGGTGGGGGAACGCCGGTATCGACTTTGGAGCTACAGGTCCGCTGAGGACTGACAAGCTGCTCTATCGCCTTGATGTTGCCTTTGAGCGCAGCAACGGCTTCCGGGGTGCTGGTTACGATCGCTTCAATGTGACTCCGAGCGTATTTTGGCGCATCACGCAGCAGGATCAGTTGGATGTGCGCATCACCTACGATGAAGATCGTTACGATCTGGATGCAGGGATTCCACTGCAGCCGACGCCGCAAGGTTTGGTTATTCCTGCCATTCCACTGGATCGTAGATTTAATACGCCGGAAAACTTTGAGAAGCTGAGCAATCCCCTTTTGCAAGGGTTCTATACCCACTCCTTTTCAGACAACGTGCGGTTCCGCCAAGCGTTCTCGTTTCAGTATCAGGGTGATGCGTACTTTCAGTCGGAGGGTCTTACCATCGGCCCGAGCACTCCCAGAACTGTGGATCGGGATTATCTATTCTTCAACCACTACAACCGCAGTTTGGTCGCTCAGAGCGATGTTCTGGCCAGATTCGACTGGCTCTGGCGGCACCAAGTCCTAATCGGCTATGAGTATGATCGATTTGCGCATAACACCAAGCGCAGCGCAGGGGCTAGCAACACCCCCATTCCATCTATTGATCTGTTCGATCCCGTGGAAACGGCGACTCCCGTGACCAGCTTCCCGGCGAGCCGCTATGACCTCTCTCTTAACCAATCCCACGCCATCTATTTCCAGGACTACGTGCGACTTCATCCCAAGGTGCAGGTCTTGGTCGGCGGAAGATATGACGGCTATGATCGAAAGACACGCCGAGGGTTGGCTCCCCAAGTTCATTTTGAGCAGAGTCCGTTCACGTACCGCGTAGCCTTGAACGCGCAGGTGGCACCGGTTTTCTCTCTCTATACTTCGTACGGCACCACGTTTGAGGCGCAGACCGCGCTGGCGCCGACCGGAGCCACGCTGGACCCGCAGACCGGCTGACAGTATGAAGTAGGTGGGCGGCTGGGCTTGTATCAGAATCGGCTGACGGTGGACACTTCCGTCTACCGCCTAGTACAGAAGAACATCGTCGTTTTCCGCGCCATTGATGTTTTTGATCAAAACGGCCAGCAAAGTTCCAATGGGTTTGAAGTGGAGGTGCGCGGGCGGGCCAGTCAGCGGCTTACCATGTTTGGCAACTATGGTTTCACAGACGCACAATTCGATGACTTTATCTCCGGCGGGGTTGATATCCGTGGCAACGTTCCCGCCTTTGCTCCGCGTCATACGGTCCGGTTGTGGGGGACATATGAATTTCCAAGGGGGGTGGGCGTTTCACTGGGTGGCCACTACGTCGGCAAACGCGCCATAAATGCTTCCAACCAGTTTTTTCTTGGCGGATATACGATTTGGGACGCTGGCTTCTATTATCGGCTTCCCAAGATGGAATACAGCGTTAACGTCCATAATATCTTCAACAAGACTCAGCACTTTGTGAGTTCCATCATCTGAAACGAGGTCCAGCTTTACCGAGGTCAGCCGGTGAAATTCACTGCGACAACTCGATACCGCTTTTAGCGACCGAAGATGCAGGATGTGAAAACTCGGCTCTCGCAATACGGTTGAATTAGACTATATGGGATGAAAGCCCTCATCTTCATGCACCGGTGGCTTGCAATCCCCACTTGTGTGTTCTTCCTGGTTTGGTTCGCCTCAGGAATCGTGATGATGTATGCCGGGATGCCGCAGCTCTCCGAGGCAGAGCGCTTGGCGGCGCTTCCCGTTCTCGACACCCGTGCCCAGCTCTCCGCAACGGAAGCCATGGATCGGGCGGAATTGGACGACATCTCCCTCATCAAGTTGACCTCGCTTTTCGGGAGACCGGTGTGGAGGATACGTGCGTCGGACGGACAGTGGCATACGGTATTCGCGGATACGGGAGAGATAAGAGAGGCATTTCAATATGAGGAGGCACAGGCTTCGATCCAGCCTTTTCTGACGGCTGATGCGCGCCCGCAGTTGATCGAAGCATTGCTGGAGCCGGATCAGTGGACGGTGGGCGGCAACTACGAAAGTTTGCGCCCCCTCTATCACGTCGCACTGAACGATAGTGCGAAAACAGAGTTGTACATGGCCGCGGCGACGGGAGAGGTCATCCTGCGAACCACGGCACGAACCCGCATGCTGGCCTGGGCCGGAGCAATTCCGCATTGGATCTACTTCACTGCCATCCGCAAGCACGGTCCGTTTTGGAGACAATTCGTGATCTGGGTCTCCGGAATCGGCTGTGCGGTGGCTTTGTTGGGCCTTGCAGTTGGTATTTGGAGATTTTCGCCATCGCGACGGTACTCCGTTAGGAACAAAGGCCGCAGTTGGTCTCCTTACGTCGGTATGATGCGATGGCACCACTGGGGTGGTCTTACCTTTGGGGTGTTCACGTTCACCTGGGTTTTTAGCGGAATGCTCTCCCTGGAGCCCGGCTATGTCAGCACCGGGGGTGCGCCCACCGGAGCGCAGACGATGGCTTTCGCGGGCGGGGAACTGGACTACAAAGCGTTTGCGGCGTTGCCAGCGCTGGTCCTCGCTTCTTATCCGGACGCGAAGGAAGTTCAGGTTCGCCAGGTTGCCGCCCAGCCGTATTACCTTGTTGCTAGGTCCGGTGCGGTACAGGAATTGGTCGACGACACAGGCCGGGCTGTGGAGCCATTTGCAAGTGACTTTCTACTTGCTGCCGCACAAGAAGGTGTGACCAATGCTAAAATAACAGAACAGGTCGTCCTGCATGATTACGATGCTTATTATTACGATCGTGATCGGCGAAGACCGCTTCCAATCTTGCGCATCAAGTTCGACGATCCCCAGCAGACCTGGTTATATGTCGACCCACGGAGCGGAACCATCGCCGCGCGCTACGTGCGCTCGGGGCGCATTGCGAGATGGCTTTATCATGGCTTCCACAGTCTGGACTTCCCCTTCCTTTGGTACTCCCGCCCTGCTTGGGACATCGTGGTCATCGCGCTTAGCTTGGGTGGGATCTTGTTGAGCGCTATCGCCGTGGTGATCGGTTACCGGCGCTTGCGCGATTCCGTGCTCCGCTAGAAGATTCGCCAGCGGCGCGAGATTAAGCCTGTGTTAAGAACGTTTTACGTCTATTTTACGTCTCTTCTGGACGTCCCTACCGTATCATTACTTTGATTACTTAGGCTGAGGATCGAAGCCCCTTGATGAATCGCTTGATGAATCACAAGATGAATCATTTGAGTAATTATTCTGAAAGAATTGTGGTGTGGTGCTTCAAAAACAATCGGAGAGTGTGATGAAGAAATATCTTTCGTTGTTGGTATTGTTTTGTGTCCCCTCCCTTCTTGCCTCCGTTTTAGGAAGCGTGCGGGTTGTTGTGTTCGACCAGAAGAACCTGTCGATTCCGAACGCGCAAGTCGTCATTCGAGCCAAGTCTTCCGAGTGGTCGAAAACCGCCAAAACCAGTGCGGACGGCCAACTTCAATTCGACATCGTGCCCGCCGGTCAATATGTAGTATCCGTCGAGGCTGACGGTTTTGAGGTTGCGGATAGTGAAATTGAGGTTATTTCCGATTCGGTCGCTCCTGTTCAATTGCAGCGAAGTGTGGCCGGGGCGGGGAAATCCGCGGAAGTGACCGCAACCCAGGCGCTGCTCGAGCGCATCGCCATGCTCGAAAAGCGGTTGAGCGAGGTCGAGGGGCACTCTGCGCCGTCCGGCCCACAAGCAGTCCTACAAGCGCAGCGAAGCTCCTCAATACCGGCGATCACGCAAGCGGCAACACAGCCTGGTGCACAGGTCAGCCCAGAACCGATCACACAAGACAGTGCGCAAGACAGTAATGCCCCCCAGGCGCTGCTGGAGCGAATAAAGATGGCCGAACAGAGGATCAGCGACCTCGAATCTAACACTGTACTCTCGGAACCTGAAACGCGTGTCAGGCGAGTCGAGGTATATGTGGATGAGGGTGGCGTTCAACACGATGACCCAGTCCCTGGAGCCAGAAGAACTGTTACCTACCAAAGGGAAAGGGTATATCGCCGGCAGGCAATCAGTGAAAAAATCGAGGAGGCCCTATCTGCAGAGGCAGAGAGTAGCGTCCAAGTGGGCGTTAGCGCTGCCTTATCGACGCAGGCGGCCATCCGGACCAGCGGCGAACCTACAGAAGCCGATGGCCACGCATATGCGCTTGGATCGGCCGATTTGCTTTTCACCGCGCGCGTAGCACAAAATACACTCTTCTTTGCCGACATCGTCGGCCTCAGTGGTCCATCCCCCGATAATGAGATTGGCGGTCTCACTCTGGTCAATGGTTTCTCAGCTCGACTCGTTCGCCAAAACGAATTAAACCTGCGTGAAGCGTGGCTGAGGACAGAACTTTTCTCCCAGACCTTGGTCGTGACTGCAGGTCGAATCGATTTAACGAATTATTTTGACAGTAACGCAGCCGCCAATGATGAATTTTCACAATTTCTGAGCGACGCCCTGGTAAATAACCCCATGTTGGGTCTGGCGGTCAATGGCACTGGAGCCGCCGCGGTCTTCGATCCCAAGAGAGGGGTGAATTTCAAATTTGGCGCCCAGCAAAGTAACACCGAGGCGCTTAATTTGTCAGATTCGCTCTTCACCATGGCGGAAATCGGCTATTTCGCGACACCATTGTCTTTGGGTGAAGGAAACTATCGAGTCTGGTACCGCTTGGATAACAGCCCGATGCGTCATCGAACAGCATTTGGTGTGAGTTTGGATCAAAAGCTGGCCCCCATGTTTACGTTGTTCGGCCGCTTTGGATCCGCACAAGCTGATATTCGAAGAGACTACTTCTACAGCGGTGGCTTTCAGTTTCATCGAGGGGTGGTATTTTTCCCTTCGGACACCTGGGGAATCGGGTACGCGCATACGGATCTTGGTTCAGGTCCGAAGGAGAGGTTGGTGGAAGGCTATTACAATCTTGGCATGACAGAGAAACTCCGGCTGTCGTTCCACCTTACGCACGTCCTCGAAAAAGAACCAACGTTGAGCAACCGCAGTTATCTAGTACCTGGTGTGCGTTTGGAGTCCTCTTTCTAGGTTGTTAGAATCTTGTTGTAGGGAGGAGATATGTCAAGTGCAGCGCGGTTCACGATTTTAGGCATCTTAGTAAGTGGCACTTTAGCAAGCATGATGTTGTTTGCCCAGGATATCAAGATAGCTGATCCAACGTCGGTAGCACTGATTGTTAATCGCGACTCGAACGATATCGGATTCATGGATCTAAAAACCAACAAGATGATTGGCAACGTCTTTCTCGGAAACAATGTCAATCCCCACATGGCCATGATGTCTCCGGACGGCCGGTATGTCTTCACGGGCGGTACGCGCGCCAATAAGGCCTATGTCATCGATGTACCGACCATGAAATTAATCAAGGTGATCCCGGTAGACCTTGCCCCAGAGCATCTGGCCTTCTCACCCGACGGCCGTTATGTCTACCAAGGTAATCCCGATGGGGACTCTATATCCGTCATCGATATGGCTTCGCTGACAGAGATCAGGCGACTACACGGTTTTGCCGAGCCGCTCAACATTACCTTCACCCCGGATGGGTCCAAGGCTTATGTGGGCAATTACGGTGCCCACTGGGTTGGCGTGCTGGATGCCAGGCGCCATGAGCTCCTAAAGAAGATTCAAATTGCCGAGGTGCCTGGCATCGCCAAGTTTGACCCGGACCGTTATTTGAGTGAGATCCATGGCATTTCAAACGCCAGCATCACCAATGACGGACGGTATTTATACACCGCTGATGGTGATTTGGGCGTGGTTGGCGTGATCGATACACGGGAGGACAAAGTGGTAGAGGTCATCCGGGTGGGCGCCGATCCTTGGCGGGCCTACATGAGCCACGACGGCAAGTATGCGGTCACCGTCAACAATGGGGATGAGACAATTTCGATCATCGATATCTCCACGAACAAAGTCGTGGCCACTTTGGAGGCCGGCCCGGATATGACGGGTGTCAACTTCGTTGCAGGTAAGGCCTTTGTTACCAGTGCGAGCAGCGGCTTCGTATACGTCTACAATATGAAAAATCTGAGACCGGCTGGCCGCATAAAAATCGGTACCAATGTTCAGCTGGAGACTGCCACAACGGATACCGCCGACCGAAAGCTATATCTCGCCGAGTCGACGAACCATCAAATCGTGATCATTGATGGCGAGACCGAAGCCATCACAAGAGTAAGTAATGTTGGCTTGTTTCCTTGGGGTACGCACATCCTGGACAGCAAGGATAACTTTTGCCACTGAGCTGGTTTGCGGAGCCGGGCAGGATGAAGAACATGAAGGGCACGGGCAGCCTGATTCTATTGTCATTCCTTGCAGTCAGTGCAGTCAGTGCAGTCAGTTCATCACTATTTGCCCAGGGTATTCGTGACCACACACGGCCGACCTACACCAGCGGCACGACAGTCAGCGAATCACAGGCAGTTGAACTCACGCTGACATTGACTGAAGTATCCATGCGCCCAGTTCAGACCTGGGTGCGGACGGCGGGCGCCATGGACAGGACCGGGAAGATATTGACGACATATTTGCATCCCAGCGAGGCTGCGTTGATAAAAGTAGGACAACGGGCACGCGCTTTTTCGCCGGACTCAATATCTTCCATGTACCAGGCATGGGTCACCCGGGTAGCCCCTCAACAGGGCCGCGTCAGGGTTGAAGTAAGCTTGTCCGCACAGGGGCAGGAGAACAGGTCCTACGTGATCGAAATCGTCGTTGAACGAGGCCATCTTCTCTCTGTGCCGAACGAGGCTGTAATCGAAGAAGGAGATAAGCTAGTCGTCTATGTTCAGCAGGATCCGGGCCATTATCTGCCGCAAGAGATTCATATGGGGGTGCAGGGAGAACTTTATGCCCAGGTATTGCACGGGCTATCGGAGGGCCAACAAGTTGTCACCTTCGGGAGCTTCTTTATCGACTCTGAATACAAGTTGAAGGCTTCCCCCCAAAGCGCAATGAGCAATGACCATCAGCAACATCATTAGGAACGTCATCCGGTTTAGAGTCATCGTATTGTTCCTGGTCACTGCGGGCGTCCTGTTCAGCGTCTACTCCGTCCGGACGGCCTCTCTCGACGCAATTCCCGATATTTCCGATCCCCAAATCGTCATCTATGCAAAGTGGTCGCGAAGCCCGCAGTTATTGGAAACGGAAGTCACAGAGCCTCTGATAAAAGCCCTGATGGGCTCTCCCGGCGTACAGGCGATAAGAGCTACGTCCCATTTGGGGTACTCCTTTGTCTACGTATTGCTGAGCGACCGAGGCCGCCGGGAAGAGGTGCGAGAGCTGGTGGTGGATCGCATCAATGCCATTCGATCACAGCTCCCACCCGATGCGATTCTCACTTTGGGCCCCAATGCCAGCAGCATGGGCTGGATCTATCAGTACGCGCTCGTTGATCGGGAGGGATTGCGCGACCTGCGCGAGCTCCGCCTGTTGAACGAGAGCCAGATCAAGCCGGTGCTGCAGACCGTACCTGGAATTGCTGAAGTGGCCTCGGTGGGTGGCCTGGAAAAGCAATACCAGTTGAAACTCTTCCCGCCGTTGCTTGCCGACGCGGGTATTTCGCTCCGGCAGCTCGACACAGCTCTCCGGGACGTATTTCAGGAAGTCGGCGGGCGCGCCATTGAGGTCACGAATCGGGACTACCAGCTTCGTGGAGTCGTCAATTACGAGGATCTGAACAAGTTGGAGTTGCTGGTCATAGGTCGGCGGGATGGGAAGCCGGTGCAACTAAAGGATGTCGGATATTTTCAGGTGGGTTACGACCAACGGCGTAGTATCGCCGACCTCGACGGGACGGGAGAAGTCGTCGGCGGAATTGTAATCATGGAGCAGGACCAGAATGTCCTCGCCGTCACCCGATCGATTGAACGTAAGCTCGAACAGATCAGGGCTTCCCTGCCGCCGGGGGTCGAAATTGTCCCCACGTATGATCGTTCGTCGTTGATTTGGGAGACCCTCAGGAATTTTTTCGGAGCGCTCCTGTATGAATTGGTGGTTGTCAGCTTGGTGATTGTGTGGGCTCTCAGAAACTTCCGTGTTGCTGTGGCTCCGGTCTGCGTGCTTCTCCTGGGGTGCTTGTTCACGGTGCTGCCGCTCTCCACGTTTGGTCAAACCATCAATCTACTTTCTCTGGCAGGCTTGGCGATTGCGATTGGCGAGATGGCTGATGCGACGATCGTGATCGTTGAAAACTGCACGGTCGAGTTGTCGAGGCGTGGACCCCTCAGCTTCGCCGAGAAGAGAGAGACGATCATTGACGCCACCGCGAAATTGGCCCGGCCGTTGCTTTTCTCCATGTTGATCATTGTTGTGTCGTTCCTGCCGATCTTTTTCCTGGGTGCCCGGGAAGGACGCTTATTCAATCCTCTGGCATTCAGCAAAACGTTTGCCATGGCATTTTCCACCTTGCTTACACTTTTTTTGTTGCCCGGCATCATCGTCTGGGTTTTCAAAAACAAAGCCTCCACACCACAGGCGCATCGGGAACGCGCCCTTGTCGGATTCTATCGAGCCGCCCTGAGAAGAACGATTCGGCACCGCTATGTGTTTGTTCCTGCCAGCGTTGTGATTCTGATCCTGGCGGTAGGGCTCATGCGGGGTTTTCAGAAGGACTACATGCCGGAGATGGAAGAAGGATCCATCTTGTACATGCCGACTACGCTTCCGGGCTTGCCGTCCAGGGAGGCAGGTTGGATCCTGCAGCAAATGGATAGGAAGCTGAAGGAGTTCCCCGAAGTGCTGCGAGTATTCGGAAAAGCCGGCAGAGCGGACACCGCTACGGACCCCGCGCCGGTCACCATGATTGAAACGACCATCCTCCTGCACCCCAAGTCCGAGTGGCGCGAAGGCATGACCAAGGAAAGACTCCTGGCGGAGATGAACCAGGCGATGCAAGTCGTAGGCTATACGAATACTTGGACGCAACCGATCAACGCGCGAGTCATGATGCAGGATACCGGCATTCAAACGCCGGTCGGGATCAAGGTGAAGGGGCCTGAGCTTTCGGTGATCGAGGATATCTCACGACGTATCGAGGGGCTCTTGCGCGAGTTTCCCGGCACGGAAACCGTCCTCGCCGAGCGCATATCGGAAGGCTATTACGTGGACGTGCAGCAAGATCTGGAGCGCATGGCGGAGCATGGCGTCACCGTGGACGAGGCGATGTTGACTGTGCGTTACGCCATCGGCGGGGAGAATGTGGTCGGAATCAAGCAGTCAGACAACACCATGGTTCCCTTGAGCATGCAATACTCACCCGAGTACATCGATACCATGACCAAGGTCCGAAACACCCCGGTGATCACGCAGGACGGCCGCTCGGTCCCCATCAACGAGATTGCCGATGTCTCGGTGCGGAAGATGCCCGAAATGATCCGCAACGATAACGGCGAGTTGGCGGGTTACATCTATGTCGATCTTGAAAGCGTGACTGCCCCGGATTACGTGGAAAAGGCGCGGTTGTTCATTGCCGACAATCTGGAATCGCCCGCGGGCTACTCCCTGGAATGGACCGGCCTGTATCAGTACGCGGCAGAAGCGAGCAGGAAGCTTCAATTGATCGTGCCTTTGACGTTGGCCATCATGTTTGTGTTGCTGATGTTCACCTTCAAATCGCTTGCGGTTACTTCGCTGATCATGTTGTCTGCGCCGTTTGCGCTGGTTGGCGGAATCCTTCTGCAATGGAGGCTGGGCTATGCCATGACCACTGCGGTGATCATTGGTTACATAGCGCTTTTTTCGGTGGCCATACAGACGGGCATTATCACGATTGTGTTTATTCGCGAGGCCCTGGCAAGGAGGACGGAGACTCAATCCTACGTGGACGCTGTGATCGACGGTTCCGTCTTGCGCTTGCGCCCCAAATTGATGACCGTGGCAACCACCGTGCTCTCGCTCATCCCGATTATGTTGTTCACCGGATCGGGAATGGACATCGCCAAGCCCATCGCCACGCCGACCTTCGGGGGCATGATCAGCTCGACCATATACGTACTCTTTCTGATTCCGTGCCTGTTCGCTATCGGAGATGATCTCCGCCAATCCCGGGAAAGGAAATTGGCCAAGGTCACGGAGCTTGGCACTTCAGAGGGCGGGTGAAATCAGTTCGAGGAATGTCATGGCCTACGTAGTTTCCTTGCCGGCCGGACCAGCGCTGCCCGTAGCCGGGACAGCCGATCTGTTTCCGGTCAACCGCATCTTCTGCGTTGGCCGTAACTACGCGGAGCACGCCCGCGAGATGGGCCACGATCCCCATCGCGAGTCTCCTTGTTTTTTCATGAAGCCCGGCTCCTGCGTGTTGCCCGAGGGACGGGATTTCACCTACCCCGCGCTATCCGAGAACGTCCACTACGAATGTGAGTTGATCGCGGCGCTGGCCGAAGGGGGCGCGAACATTCGTACCCAAGATGCCCCCAGCCGCGTGTATGGCTATGCAGTCGGCCTGGATATGACACGGCGCGACCTGCAGGCGAAAGCCAGGGAGTCCGGCCAATCCTGGGAGGCCGCGAAAGCCTTTGACGGTTCGGCCCCCTGCTCGAAGATTATGCCGGTGGGGAAAATCGGGCATCCGACCCAAGGGGCAATTTGGTTGGATCTCAACGGCAAGCGCGTGCAACATGCAGACATATCCGCGCTGATCTGGAAGGTTCCCGAGATCGTTGCCGTCCTGTCCACCTACTTCACGCTGCTGCCAGGAGATCTCGTTTTTACGGGCGCCCCTGCCGGCGTTGGACCGGTTCGTCGCGGGGATGTACTCCATGGTGGCGTCGACAACGTTTCCGAACTTACGGTCCGGGTGGTCTGATGCCGCTCCGGCCCCGCTGTAAACTGGCGAGGCAACCGTACCGCGGAGTTCTTCGGCGGGTTTTCCGTACGGCTTCGTAAACTCAGAGCTCACCCGCGCGCACGGGGGGTTATCCGCCGCGCGTATGCATTTCGAGATGCGGGTCGCTGCGAAGTTCTTCCAAGCTCACGAAAGCTCCGCGGAAGCACTCTGCTTTGCGCTGCTCGGCGCCCCGATCGTCGCGCGCGCGCCAGCGGTCGCCGATCAGGGCCGAAATGGATTCGCGCGAGGCGCCTTCGCGTAACGAGCGGCGTAGATCCGTGCCTTGGGTGGCATAAAGACAGCGGTACCACATGCCGTCAGCCGTCAGACGGCTGCGGTCACAATGCCGGCAGAAGGGCGCAGTCGTCGAGGCGATGATGCCGAAAATGGTGCCATCGGGAAGCAAGAAACGCTCCGCTGGCGCCGAACTGGCTTCGACGACCGGTGCGATGTTTCCATAGCATGCGACGAGCCGCTCGAGTATTTCGTCCCGGGAAAGGACGTGATGCATGCTCCACCGCGTCGCGCCGGGGACGTCCATGTATTCGATGAATCGCACCTCGGCGTCGCTGGAACGGCCAAACGCAATGAGCTCGGCGAGCTCGTCGTCATTTGTATCGCGAACAACGACCACGTCGATTTTCGTGCCGATAAAGCCCGCAGCCCGCGCAGCAGCCAATCCTGCGAGCACGCGGGCGTGATCGTCCCGCCGCGTGATGGCGCGGAACCGGTCAGGGCGCAGCGTGTCGAGGCTGATTGTTATGCGATGAAGACCGGCTTGGCGGAGTCCTTCTGCCTGCTCTGCGAGAAGCACGCCGTTGGTCGTGAGCGCGAGATCGGTGACCCCTGGGTTTGCAGAAAGCATACCGACCAAGCGGTGCAGGTCGTGCCGCAGCAATGGTTCCCCACCAGTCAACCGAACTTGCGTGACACCGAGATCGCCAAACAGTTGGACAAGATGTACCAGTTCCTCAAAACTCAACAATTCCTCGCGGGGCAACCAGGCGTAGTCTTTCTCCGGCATGCAATACAGGCAGCGGAGATTGCAGCGATCGGTCACGGAAACGCGCAGGCTGCGGAGCGGCCGGCCCAAGAGGTCACGTAAGGGTCGAAATGGAAATTCTGCGGACATGCGTCTATCTTAGAACATGCTAGGTGCCTCCGCCTCGCGTGTCAACCTCACGACATTGCTGGCAGCGGGGGTACAATGCGGGGGCACGGTGCTTTTCGAGGGACCCTAGTTCCTCTCAGCCGACGGTGTGAGAACAAATGGAAAGCGATCAAAAACTTGTTGTCGGAATTACCGGAGCAACGGGGGCCATTTACGGGGTGCGCCTCCTCGAAGTCTTGCGGGGCTTGGAGATAGAAACGCATCTGGTCATCAGCAAATGGGGCGCCCGAACGCTCACCCATGAGACGCCGTACTCATTGGAACAGGTTCAGAAGATGGCCACACGATGGTACCCATCCCAGGATGAGGGAGCGGCAATCGCCAGCGGTTCCTTTCTGACCCAAGGAATGGTGCTGTGTCCTTCGAGCGTCAGGTCACTCGCAGCCATCGCCCACGGCCACGGCGACAATCTTGTTCACCGTGCTGCCGATGTGGTGCTCAAAGAACGCCGTAAACTGGTGCTGGTGGTCCGCGAAACGCCGCTGAGCGAAATCCATCTGGAAAACATGCTGAAACTTTCGCGTATGGGCGTGGGTATCTTCCCGCCGGTACCGGCTTTCTATACTCACCCCCGGACAATCGATGACTTGGTTGACCAGACCGTGATGCGGATTCTCGACCAATTCGGCATTCACCTGCCATCCAGCAGGCGCTGGGACAGCGCCGTTCCGGCCGCCGGAAGCCCGAAAATAATCTGAGAAGACCAGTCTCGTTTTCTAGATGCTCGCGAGCGGTGTCTCGCCGGGGGCATGGATGGCTATCCCGCCAAGCCCATTCGGCCGCAGGAACTCGTCTGGAATTCGATTGCCTTCAGTGTGACATTGCGTAGATCACATTGTTAACGCCGAGACGCAGGCCCAGCGAGGAAAGGCGCTCCGGATACGGTGGGAAGTCGGCCCACTCCCAGGAGTCCCCGACATCCATGTTGAAGCAGATGGCCACCTGCACGCGCCCTTTTTGGTCGACGACTGCGCGCCAATGGGGCACAACCCCTCCCCGTTCGAACGGTGTGCCGTAGACGATATTGAATCCCGAAACCTGAATGCGTTCGCTCAGATCGTAGACGGTATGAAAGATGGGGTCGTCGTCTTTGAGTTCCACGATCGAGCTGTTTGGAAGGATGCGAGCGATGCCATTGACGAAGTCGTGCCATTCCCGCGGCCCGTGGAAATCATCGACCATCAGAGAGCCGCCGCGGTCGAAATAGTTGCGCAGGCGCAATACCTGAGAGTCACTCAGTTGCCAGTCTCCGACGGCCACGGCGAATAACCAGGGCCAGTCGTAGATCTCATCGCTGTCAATATCAACGATCTGCTCGACGGAACGCACATGAACGCGCGTGAGGCGGCGCAGGATCTGGCTGAACAAGCGGTCGCCCTTGTTCGCGTCAGTGCCCCAACGGCTGCCACGGCGACGGTAACGGTCGCGTGGGGAACGGAAACGCAGGCGCCCGACGGCAAACTCGGTTTCCTCGTAGGCGTCCGGCGGATCGGCGACGGGGTTCTGCATTTCACGTTCGTAGATCGCCCAGCGCCTCGGCCGCTGGTCGGACTGCGCACCGCTCAGCATGACCGCAACGGTCATGATGGCCGGGATCATCGCACCCATCCGCCGTGCAGTCCGCCGTGCAGTCATGCGCTTGATTTTACACGAGAGTCGTTTCTTTCACGACTGTCCGCAAGCAATTGGGTCGCCTCGATCTAGCAAAAAGCCTGATTTCCTCGCGGCCATAGGCGGCCATAGCTGGACCCTCTGCTGGCTGCGAGAAAGGCGGCGGATACAGATAAGAATTGATTGACGAAACTCAAAAGCTGATTTATTCTCGCCTCACAAATTGACCTCCCGGAGGTGGCGAGACCCGTACGTCAGGCTGTTTTATTGGAGTCCCATCGAATGATTTTTCGAGGTGGGCTACCGAGACGTATGGGCGGAGGTAAGGCAGGCAAAAGGCCAGACAAAAAGCCAGACAAAAGAGTTGTGTTCCAGTGTTCTAGATGTCAGATCGTCACCTTGTACAGACCTTGTTCAGCGGGAGGCCTTACGTGATGAAATCCCTGTCCTACCTGCCTGCTCTCTTTCTGGGGTTGTGCCTGTGCCCGTTTTCCGGCCAGCCCGCCTATGCCTCGCCCAAAGCCGAGCAAGCTGCCGCTCCCCAGTCGCCAACCTCCTCGGCCGAAATCACGTTTCCGGGGCCGTTACGTTCGTTCCTGCGCATGGCCGCCATTAGCCAGAAAGCCTCGGCCGAAGAAGTTTTGCCCTTCCTGGCGCGCAATGTGGTCATGATTGGCTATCGTCGCGGTAAACCCACCGAGTTCCTGCTTCTGCTGCAAAGCTATCTAGGACAGGCCAGGGAGTTGCATTCGCTGGCGGGTCCTGAAGGCGTTATCCGCGTCTCAAACTGTAGAGAAGCGCAGCCATTGCTGGCCGTCCTAGGCTACCGGCTCAAACAGGACTGTGGACCGAGAACTTCGGTGGAGACCGCGGATCCGGAGAGAGCCTTCCTCACCATCGATTCCGGCTTTCCCCTTGCAGATATCGAGGAAACACTTCGCAGCGGGAAACCTTTTGTTTATCCCTTTTCCTTCACGGTCCCGGTGCTCTTTACGCCAAACGATTGGATCACGAAAGGGAACCGTTACGCCAACAACGTCCCTCCGGAGGGTCAGGAGTTGATCGGCGCTCTGCTGGGCGATCCGGACTTGGCTCGTCTTTACTGGGCCCTGTCGCGCATGGATCCGGAAACCAGGCGCTCTTTGCGTCTCTCTCCAGGGTTGCCGGGACTACTTCCTTTCGCTCCCATTCTTGATTTCTACGGCCGGCACATCTCCATCAGATCCGGACGCGTGCTGGTGCCGGGCGGAACGCCGGCGGAGCCTGCCTGGAAGGATCTGGTTGGGGTCAGTCCGGACTCTGCCGGACAGTTCGTATCGCGCTTACTTGACAGGGACCAGGGTTGGCTGGCCGTCTATTTTGACGTCTTGTCGCGCGTGAGCCAGGCCCGTCAAGTCTATTTTACGGAACCACGGCGGTTGCAGCGGTTCTACCTAGCGCTCTGCGGAGGGGATGCTTCACCCGGCCCGGCCCGGAGTGTTTTCCGGCCTGATGCGAGCTTGTTGCTTCTGGTGAACCGGCTTCAGTTCGATGCAGCGGGTCAGCCCCACGTCCCGGGCGATTTGGCAGCCTGGAAGGAGATCCTGCGTCGCACCCCCGATAATGGCTCCAAGATCTTGCGGCAGGGGCGCAGGCTTGCCGGCCGGTGGAATGATCCTGAGCAACTCGTGGCAGGGATGTTCACCCTGTCCCGCGCCGGCTTCCGGGATGGCCCCGTCCAACTTTATCTCACCTTGAGTGAAATGGATCGAGGGCGTCCCCCCGAAAAGCGCCTGACTCCCGAAACCGTCCGCCTTTTGGGCGACAAGTTCCCGCGGTTTGGCAACCAGTACCTGCTCTTTTCCGAATTCGATGATTTGGATAACGAGTCCATCATCCGTTTCCTGGAGGTGGCAGAAAACGTTGATGGCATGCGGGACCGAGTCTTGCGGGCCGAAACTCTAGGTGTCTTACAGGCTCACCTCGGGCTTTGGCAAATCTTGGCGCGACAGGGGCAGATCCCGAAAGCAAATTTGAGCGGCTCCTGGCAGCGCATGATCCGTCCTTTCGCTGAAATTCGCTCCGCAGGCCAACTTTTCGACGTCGGCAGAGGCTCGCTCGGCGAATTGTTACGTGCCGCAACCGGTCGGTCCGACCTTTCCCAAGACGAGATCATCGCTCTCTTGGCCGGCCCGGATCAGCAAACCTCCGAGGGCCAGCAGGTGCGGCAGGCCATGGCCGGCCGGATACGCGCGGTTATGGATGATCAGCGCCTGGTTTCGCTGGATACCCTATTCGCGCTCGCAGACGGGCTGAAGCAAGAACCGCAGGAAGCAAAGGACGACGCCCTGATTCAGTTGGCGGGTGAGCTCCGAGAATTCGAGATGCCCAGGCCGATGTTTACCACTCGTGAGAGGGCTGCTTGGGCCTCCGGCTTTTTTTACAACCGCCATACCGAGTCGCAAATGCGAACGGATTTGACCAAGGCCATACGATCGCGGGAACCTGACGAAGTGGCCAGAGCTCACGGCCAGCTCGCCCTGTTTCTGAGGGACGCTCTGGTGGGCTTGAATTACGCCTACTATGCGCCGCCTGGAGCGCAGCTGCTCCATACCAGCCCCTTGCTTGTCCGCTTCCACGATTTCTCCGGGAATGCGTCGAGGGGCTTGGAGCAGTCCTGGCAGACGCCTCGGTTGGTAGGCCGCGGCAATACCCCTAGCGGCGGTGCGCACTTAGCCGGCTCCTTGGCCAATCTTCCCTATGTCCTAGCCGAAGTAGAGCAGGGCTTATTCGTGCCGGAAAACATTCAATCGCTGATCTGGGAGGACTTGGTTCCGGAAGTTGTGGTCGGTGCGGTCCTGCCTCGCTGGTGGAACGTGAGTCGGGAGGAACTGCGTTCCGTTGCCCTTTACCAGCGGACCGGAGAAGAGCTTTTGACCGCGGCGGCTGAGGATGAAACGCTTCGTGAGTCGGTCATGAGTATTCTCTCCGATCGCATGCTTCCTGAACGGTTGCAACGTGTGGAGGAAGCTCTCCGTGCGGGGTTTCCTGAGCAAGCGCTTGAGCAGACCACTCCGGCTGAGACTTTTTATCTGACAGCCAAGATTCGGCCAACTTTCGTCGCGGATACCCATTCTTGGGGACCCGCGGGACAGGAGCTGGAGAATCTTGTGCGCCGTTTTCCCGAAGAGACCAGTTGGGAGCGGTTGTCGCGAGACTTTGGCATGCCTCATCCCGCATTGGCGCACACCTACGCCCGCGATCTGTTGGATGTGAAGCCTTTTCCTTCTCTTTTGGGTTACGCCAGCCAGTTGCTCGCCGAGTCTTCCGACTCCAACAATTTATATTGGGCTCGCTTGGCGGATGAAATGAATTATTCGCCCGTGGTGCTGAACCTGCTGATTCCCGAACTGACGCGTCACATGGTCGGAAAAATTTCCGCGACCCACCCGGAAGATTGGCAGGCTGTTCTTCGCGCCATGCGGGAGACGGGCGAGGAGTTTCGGGAAGGCAAGTTCGTGCCGTTGGCGAACTAGGGCGCGGATTCGGGCATCGAGTCGGGTTTGGGGATGGACTAGACAGGTTTGGGGATGGACTAGGCAGGTTTGGGGATGAAAAAGACCAGAAGGCCGTACGCGGCCTGGCTATCGAAGAGGAGCTAATGACCAAGCGACGCCGTCTCATTTTTCTAATCCTTCCGGTCTTCTTGTTGGGGCTGCCGGGGGCCACGGTTGGGATCGCCGCTCAACAGGACAATGTTTTCATCCAGAGGCAGAGCGACATTGTCATCCGGAGGGAAGTTAGACTGGTCCAACTGAACGTTGCGATAACGGACGGCAAGACCGAGTACATAACCGGCCTCCGCCCTTCGGATTTTATTATTACCGAGGACGACATCCAGCAAGAAATTGCCACGTTTGAAGAGGGCATTGAAACGACTCTGGGGGTAACCGGTATTGCGCCGGAGGAGAGCGCGTCCGGCCTATCCGTGTCCGGGTCAGGGTTGGCTCTGGACCCTGGCTCGGTTGCGGGATCTCTGCCGCGCGAGGCAGTGCGGAGCAATGCCCTGGGCGGGGCGAGCGTCTTTATTCTCTTCGATACCAGCAATTACATGTATCGGGATCGGGGATTTGTTTTCGCGCAGGATGCCATCGCGGATTTTGTGCGCTCCCTGGATGGCCCCAATCGCATCGCCTTTTATTCTTACAACCGCAATCTTTCCCGCGCAACAGGGCTCACCTCGGATCGCATCGAGGTGCAAAGAGGCATACGCGGAACGGTGAATGGCGCCGATTCTGCGCTCTACAACGCCTTGCTGCTGACCCTCCGCGATGCGACCAAGGTCCTGGGCAAGAAGGCGGTGGTGGTGTTCACGAATGGCCCCGACAACTCGAGTACCGTGTCGCCGGAAGAAGTTGGCGAATTGGCCCAGTCGTTGGGAATTCCCGTCTACATGATCAGCACCCGGCAAGCCAGGCTCGATCGCATCTCGACTGTAGTTTTTGGACGGATGAGCGCCAACACGGGCGGGGAGGCTTATTTTGCAAAAAACTGGAAGGATGAGGACAAGGCTTTTGAGGCCATCCGCAACGATCTTGCCCATCTCTACTATTTGAGCTACTACCCGAAGCAAAATCCGAACCGCGGCTGGCGTAGGATCACCGTGAAACTCACGGGCCAGCATGCGAGGAAGTACACCATCCGCACACGAAGCGGGTATCGTCCGATCCCCCAACGAGCCTCTGTCAGTCTGATTCCCGCGGAGTAGATCCGTCGTCGCTGCCTGAAGAGACGCAGAGACGCAGGTCGGGAGGGCGCTATGGCCTGCCCTACTCCTCCACCGCAAATCGCACCGGCAGGATCAAGATCTGATTGCCGACCTGAACCGAAACATTGTAGCGGCCGGATACTACTTCCGGGACCTTGATGACGATTTTCTCCGAGGCTTGCTCTACCACCGTGGCCTTGTAATCCTTCTCGTCGTCGGACAGGAAGACAGCCGACACGGATTCTTCCCCCAAGTTTTCCCCTATCAGGGTCAGATCGTCATTCACTTTTCCCGAAGGAGGGTCTACGCCTGTCACCTGTGGTCTGCCCTGTGCGAAGACTAACTGGGCCAGCAGCACCGTTGCCGCTAAGAGCATGCACTTCCGATAGGTGTCCTTACTTCGATGGCTCATGTTTCTCACCTCCACGCCTGGGCACGGCCCAGATCAAGGATCAAGGGTCAAGGTTCAAGGAGTTCGAGATGACCGCCCGAGGCATTCGCCATAGGTTCGTCTCCGAGATGCACCGGAACGAATTGCCGGAATTCTGGGCGGAACTCGGTCTGCTGTCAAGCCCCGACCTGTGGGGGAAGCCGATTCAGGTTGACTCCCCGCGTCGGGCTTCTCGGAGCGTCGGGCTTCTCAGGGCGTCGGGCTTCTCAGATCTGGCCTTGGGGCGCGGCCCCTAAATCAGGGCACCTCGATCAGGGCGCCATCGCCGCAGCGACAAGCGCCCGCGCCGTCATTCCGAACGAAGCGCAGCGCAGTGAGAAATCCCTCTTCGTTCTTAGCCTCTCGAACGCCGGCACGTTTCCGGCGTCCTCCACCCTTGTCCCTCTGAAATGTCAAACTGCCGGGTGCCCTAGGCGCCGTATTTGCGCCTGGGGTATTTGGCGGGTGGCGCATTGACTTCTATGAACTTCCTGTCCAAGCGCAGCGAGAGATCTGTTCTTCGCATCGGTCTTTTAACGTTGTCATTCTGAACGAAGTGAAGAATCTCTCTGCCGGGTGCCCCAGGCGCCGCTCTTACGCCTGGGGTATTTGCCTGGGATCGTTGCTGTGCTCCAGACAGGTGTGTGGCCCACATGCCGTTTTTGCAGGGTGCGATCTTCGGCCCCTACGGCCTTAGGGGGTCGTGGCTTCAGCCACGACATCAACCTGCAGAATCAGCGCAGCTTTAGCCGCTGAAGGACCAAGTTTGGGATTTCATGCTTCTCCATGGCGGCGCACGCCCGCCCCTCACACCCGTCATTCCGAGCGGAGTGCCTGGATGCCTTTTCCTCCGTCCCGTTTTGCCGGGACGTCCGGCCACGCAGCGAGGAATCTCTCTGCGCTTTTTCGCTTCTTGGGCGCCTCAGGCGTCGCTCTTACGCCTGGGTCTGCTTTTCCGGGTTCTTCTGGTGAGCGAGGCCGAACCCAGCATCCCGGGACTCGCCCCGTCCGTGTGCCGTTGCCGCGCCCATGGCCTTAGGGGGTCGTGGCTTCAGCCACGACAGAAAATCGGTCGCGCGCAGCGCGCCCACCTCGCTGCCGCAGGCTGTCGCGTAGGCCAAACGCCGCAGCGACATTCTTCCTTCTCTCTGCTGTCCTGTGAATGGCATACCCCCGGATGGGTGGCTCATCCTTCACCTCTTTTGCGAAGGGTGGGGAATTGAAGCCTTACCCCGACTGTTTTCCACCACTCCGTCTATTTGTCCACCGCTCATTCGAATGACCACAGGTAAAACATGTGCATTGTTATTTACTGTATGCTAACATATGCCATGTTCTCAAAAAGGCTTTTGCTCCTGACCCATTCTGCGGGGCGCCCTCGTTGCGTTCCGCATGTACCTATCGGACCACCCCTGTCCTCCCTTCCGACCACAGCGAAATTTCCTCATCGTTCTTTTGCGCTCCGCAAAACCCCAATCTCCCTGTTTTCATTTTCTTGCGCACTCTTTCGCGAAGAACACCGGGGGTGGGGGGTAGAGGAGTGAAAACGAGATCTTCCAGAATCCTTTACGCTAACTCCTGCACAATGAACACATACAGAAAAGGCGCTTGCAACACGTGCAGAATGAACACTCATGAAACAAAGGACTTAAAGTTTTCTAGAATGAACACTTACAAAAGAACCGGGGGGGTCGAGCGCGAGGCTCCCGGCTCGCTCGGCGAGAGCGGCAACAAACGGGGAGCCTCGGCGGTAAGAAAGTCGGGGGGGGGGGGCGACCGTCTTGCCGGATGACAGGCCGGCTAACAGGATTGACAGGCGGAGGTGGCGAGCATATGTTTTTGCACAACAGGGAACCGGAAATTCCGGTCATGTTATATAGGGGCTATATAGGGGGCATATAGGGCAGGTGATGAAGGTGAGAAAAGAAAAAGATCTGAGAAGAGTGACTCCTGGTTTGCTTCTCTCCGCAGCCTTGGTTTTGGGCTTGGTTTTGGTCTTTGTTATGGCGGGGGTCGTGTTACCGCTCCTGGCCGCCCCGCAGGCCGTGCTGGGACCTATTCGGATCGAAGGCGGCTCGGTCACCGGAACGCCCGCTTGGGCGTGGGGCGTCCGGCTGTATCGCGGGATCCCCTACGCAGCCCCACCCGTCGCCACCTTGCGTTGGCGGCCGCCCCAGCCGGTCATTCCGTGGCAAGGAATAGTGGCGGCAGATCATTTTGCGCCCAGGTGCGTGCAGTGGGGAGGAAGAGCAATGACTGGGCGGGCCAGGTCCTTGTGGAATGACCCCGGAACCACCGAAATGAGTGAGGATTGCCTCTTTCTCAACCTTTGGACCCCTGCGACATCCGAAAGCGACAGGCTGCCGGTCATGGTTTGGTTTCATGGTGGTGGTTTGGTTTCCGGTTCGGCCTCCCAGTCTGGGTTTGACGGATCGATGCTCGCCAAGAAAGGCGTCATCTTGGTGACGGTTAATTATCGGCTGAATGTATTCGGGTTCTTGGCGCACCCCGAGTTGATCGCCGAATCCGAGCATCACTCTTCCGGCAACTACGGACTCTTGGATCAGCTTGCTGCCCTCCGGTGGGTGAGAAACAACATCGGCCAGTTCGGAGGCGACCCCGATAACATTACGATATTCGGCCAGTCAGGCGGCAGCCGCAGCGTGGCTTACCATATGGCTTCCCCCCGGCGAAGGGTCTCTTCCAGCGCGTGATCGCGCAGTCTCACTCGGGATTTGGGCAGTTGCCGACTCTTGCTGAAGCGGAGGCTGCAGGCGCTAGATTCGCGCGGACCGCGGGTGCATTCACAATTGCGGTGTTGCGCGCCATGGCGCTCGAGGATCTTGGGCCGGCGCTCAGAAGAATAGACCCCTACCCGGCCGGGCCCAGTGCCGTTGTCGACGGCTGGTATCTGCCCACGGATCTCAACACCATTTTCTCTGCCGGCCAACAGAATGACGTTCCCTTGTTGACCGGATCCACGAATGATGAACGTTCCGCCGTCGGGCCCCTCATATCTTTTGACCGGGATCTATGGTTGCGGCTGGTGCGAAACCCTCGGGCCAACACTGTGGCCGAGTACCGCAGTTGGGTCGGGACCGTCTTTGGCGGCCAAGCGGACGACTACCTAAAGCTTTATCCGGCGGAATCGGACGCCGCGGTCAGCAAAGCGCTTCATGATCTCGGACGAGACAGCGTCCTTGCAACTCACTGGACTTGGGCGCAACTGCAAGCAAAGACCGGCAAGTCCAAGGTTTATTTGTATCTGTTTAGCCATGCGCCACCGGTGGCCTCAACTCCGGGGGTGATGGCCGCGATCAAGGGGGCTGTTCACAACGCGGACATCATGTACGTATTCAACAATCTGCGCCTCAGAGATTTGCCCTGGACGGATACCGATCGAAGAACGGCCGACGTGATGTCGTCCTATTGGACGAACTTTGCGAAGAAAGGTGACCCCAACGGCCCCGGCCTTCCGCAATGGTCGTCGTTAGGTCCCAACAACCCCTTAGGTCCCAACAAGGAGGAGTTGATGAACATCGGCGACCCTCCTGGCATGCAAGGGCCGCCCAACAAGGCTGGCGTCGAGTTCCTGGCTGCTTTTCAGGAGCAACTCCGCCAAGCAAGGAACGCGCGGCACGCCAGGTAGTAAAAAAAAGAGCGCCGTCTTAATTACTGGCCAAGGGCGAAGCAGTAAATCAAGCCGTCGCCGCCCGAAGCCTGCAAATCTTCCTGGCTGCAGCCTCTGCTATCGTGCGCCGAATTCCAAGCCGCTCGGTCATGATGGCCGACCTTGGCTTTTCCGGCATCGCTGCTCGTCCAGTTCCCGCAGGTCATGTCATCGCCGTCCGGATATCCCGTGCCGTCTAGCTGCGAGCCGGTCAGGATATCATGCCGGTTGGGACTGAACCCTGACCCGGGGATGATTCCGCCCGCCTCGGTCAGTGCGTCCTGAGCTCTAATCCTGTGCATGAGGCTGTGCAGAGCGTCGACGTCCTGAGCTATGAGGCCTCCATTGGCGTTATGCCAGGGGCCCTGGCCGATGCGGTCGCGGGCATTGACGGCTCCCTGACCTTGCGTGCTGAGGTAGGCACGCCAAGTGGCGTCACCGCGCCCTGCCGTTGCGGCGAGCCGTTGGCAGATGGCGTCGGCACCGTCCAAACCACCCAGATTGGCTCCATTGCCAGAGCCTGCGCTGGTGAGGAAAAAGGTCATGGGTTCCTGCTCTGTGGCGGGTTGCTGCGCGAGGGCCAGATACCAACCCGCGAATAGGGACAGCGCTAACGCGGCAACAATCGATAGGATCTTGATCATTTGTGCCTCCTGGTTGTCACTTGAGCGGAAACTCCGATTCCCAGTTCCGCTGAGCCTAGGATTCTATGCCCAGTCCTCCTGCCGAATCAAGGCCATCTCTCCCCAGCCTGCTGTATCGGGATTGTCCGCTTTCACCCCGCCTCCGTCCCGTATCGTGCGCACCCCTGCGCTGGCTAGAAAAACCAACTCAGGGAAAGGAATGCCGTCTTGCCGGCCAATCCATATTCAGAAGGCAACAGTCGCGTCGGCGTGATCTCGTCACTGCCGATGCCGAAGAAGACGCCACCCGTGAGCGATGCATTGTTTCCGGCTGAGTAGACGAAACTCGGAGAGAGAAGCGAGCTGCGATCATTCAGGTTCCAGATCCACAGCCCGCTGAAATTCCATAGTGGGTGGAGTTGGTACGATGCCTGGACGACGGTCTCGTCCTGCCCCACGACCTGATGCTCACCTCGACGGAAAGTGTCCGACTGTAGCACGGCCGGATACTGGTCCACGTTGGCCGCACCGAGACCATCACGCTGGTACTCCGCGATGAGGTAAAGGTCGCGCCCGTTCAGCCGGCTGAGGTGGTCCACGCCGACGGTACCCCGAAAAGCAGTGCCCGCGTCCTGTTTGCGAACCACCGCTTCACCCCGCACCGCCCAGGTTCCCACCGAGCCGGCAGCACCAAAGGCGGCCGCCGGATCACCGTAGAGCGTGCCGCCCCAACCGGACAACTCCCAGTTCTTCCACGTCGTCAGCCCACGAGCCAGCGCGGTCAATTCCTCCCCCGCCGCCGTCCTAGTCGGCCGAACGACAAGATCAATCTCGCTCAACGGGCCGGGGTAAATCCGCGCCCGCACGGCGTCCACGCCGGCACGGAACTCTCGGAACGGGTCGGCCGGAGTGAAGGGGATGAACGGATCGACCGGCGTCAGAAACAACGTCGTGCCCCAGGAAACCGCCTGCCGCCCGGCTGTCAGCTGGAGCGCTCCGGTGGGTGACCAGTCGACGTGCAGCCGGTCGAAGCGATGCTGCCAAACCGCATGGGTCTCCTCGCCGATCGTCCACTGCAAATCGAGCCACTCACCTCCGCTGGGGAGGGCCCCGACGCCGATCCCGTCCGGTGTCTCTCGCCGACGCAAGGTCACCACGTGTTCGTAGGCCGCGCCTATCGAAACCGTGCCAAGAACCTGGTTTGCCGCCAGTCGGAACCGGCTGACGTCGCGCAGATTCGGATTGTTTTCAGTCAGCTGAGTTTGGTCAGACCATATGGGTACCGTCTGCATATAACCCGTCAGCCGACGCGACTGGGCATGAAGGGTATAGCTCATGCAGAGGACGAGGAGAATTCCAAGCCCGACGGAGCTGAGCGTGCGGCGCCTCACGACCGAAGCTCGTCGGAATCTATGGCACCGTCTACCATGCGGACAAGCCTTCGGGATCGCTCCATCACCCGAGCGTCGTGCGTGGCAAATACGAAGGTGACGCCTAGTGACTGATTCAGGTCGTACATGACATCCAACAAGGCCTTGCTGGCGACCGAGTCCAGGTTGGCGGTCGGTTCGTCAGCGAGAACTAACGCCGGTTTGGTGACCACGGCTCGGATTACCGCCACACGCTGCTGCTGGCCACCGGATAACTTGCCGGGGCGGCGGTCCTCAAGCCCCGTCATGCCGGTTCTTTCAAACAGTTCTCGCACTCGCGACCGGCGCTCTTCCACCGCCGTACCCCGCAATAGCATCGGGAACTCGGCGTTCTCTATTGCCGTCAAGATTGGCAGCAGGTTATAGGCCTGGAAGACGAACCCGATCTCTTCGAGTCGCAACTTGGCCAACTCCCGGTTCGACATCCGGGTGAGATTGCGTCCGGCGACCCAGACCTGTCCCTGCGTCGGGCGGGTCAGGCCCCCGATCAGGTTCAGCAACGTCGTTTTACCCGAGCCAGATGGTCCTGCCAGCGCCGTGAACTCGCCGCGCTCAATGGTGATGTTGACGTCCCGCACGGCGTGCACCTCCTCCGCCTCCTGGTGAAAGGTTTTCCGGAGGTGTTCGGTGCGAACAGTGTGAGTATTCGAATCGGCCATCGGCTAGCGCTCGAACTTCATGGCTTCGGGGACGTCGATCTTCGCCGCTCGAAATGCCGGATAGAGGGAGGCGAGGCCCCCGACGGTAAGGGTGAACACCAGTGCCTGCACAACGCGCGCGACCCGGAATCGCGGGATGATGACCGGGTCCATGATTACGCCGGAGAAGGTAATGTCCTCGTTCATGAGAGAGGAGAAATCCAGGCCGTCACCCCAGAAGTACCACGTCACGAACACGCCGAGTCCGATACCGATCACGCTGCTGACCACCGTCAGCACGACCCCCTCGACGAGGACCAGGGCGCCCGTCTGTCCGGGTCTGAGCCCGAGCGCCTGCAGTACACCAAACTCGCGATACCGGTGCAGCACGGACATGAGCACGGTGTTGACGATGCCGAACCCGATGATGATGAACAGGATTCCGTAGATCAGGTAATTGCCGAAATCGTCGATGGCCACGGCCGCATTGAGCTCAGGCATCGCTTCGCGCCAGGTCATCACCCTTGTGGTCCGGGCGGCAATCGGGCCGGCCAGCGAGGCGCTCAGCCGCCCCGCGATCTCGTCTACGGCATAGCTATCTCTAACGAGAACTCCGATGTTCGTCACGTCGGTTCCCGAACCGAGCCATTCCGCAGCAGTCTGGAACGGAATGTGGATCAGGGACTGGTCGATTTCCGGCACCCCGGAACGAAAAACGCCGACGACGCGCACGAGTTGGCCCACAATCTCCCCTTCTACATCCTGCGCGGTCAGCACAAAACGCGATCCGAGGCCGAGGTCCAGAGCCTCAACGAGTCCACTGCCGACATAGGCTGCCAACCGATCCTCTGCCTCGAGATACCGGCCCATGAGTGTCTGGTCGTCCAAGGTGCTGAAGTCAACTTCAGCGAGCGGATCCACAGCCACGACCTGCACCGGGCGCGCGCCGGCGGGCGAACTGGCCAAGCCGTATGTGAGTACCCTTGCCGACACGGCCGTGACTTCTTCGGCGATCCCGGATTCGCTGAGGGCTCGCTCGGCCGCCCCGCGCGATTCGGCCGACAGCCGATCCTCGATCTTTCTGCTGACGCGAAACTGGGGATGTTCCACGGTGATGTGTCCGGCTCCCATCCGCACACCGGAGTCGATCCACGTCTCATGTGTGCCGTCGCCCAAGCTCAACGAAAACATCAGGAGACCGCCGCCGATGACCACCGCGGACGCCGTGAGCAACGTGCGCCGCACGTGTCTACGCAGGTTCCGAAACGCGAGTACGACGATGACACCCAGGTGTTGCATCACAGTCCCGAGAGCGTATCGGCCGGAGGGAGCCGGGCCGCCTTGGCCGCTGGAACCAAGGCCGCCAGGAGTGTCGTGACCAGCAAGGCCACCCCCGCCCAGAGCCAGACCGCTACGTTGTATTCAACGCGGAGCGTCGGCCGCAGCAGGGCTCCAAACATCGTGAGCTCACCATACAGCCAGCCAAGATCGGGCGGAGCGTTGTGCCACCAGATCATCAACGGCAAGGTGAATGCGGCTCCGGCCACCAGACTCATCAGCCCGATGGCCGCCGCCTCCGAGAGTACCGTCAACACGATCGTCATGGGCGTTGTGCCCAAGGCGAGCATCACGGCAAACTCTCGCCGACGCTCAAACGTCGCCATGAGCATGGTGTTGGCGACGCCGAAGATGGCGATACCAAAAACGACCACGAAAACGATGAAGTAGAAAGAGTCCACAATAGCCACATATTCGACCATTTCGGGGCGGAGTTCAGTCCATGGCGCCACCCCCAGATCGAGTCCGCCGGATGCCAGACTGGCTGTCAAGGCGGCGGCCGTTTCGGGGGCGATCCATGGATCAGCGGTCGACACGGCGACTTCATGAATCCGCCCGCCCTCGAGCGCTACGAGTGCCTGGAGGGCTTCGAGTGGCAGCACCGCAAAAGTGGCGTCGAGTTCCGCCAGGCCGGTTCGAAATATTCCGGCGATCCGGAACAGGTCGTTTCCCATCGAACCGTCTGCAGCGGGCGCCACCACGACGACCTCGTCGCCGACGCCCACTTCAAGTTGTCGCGCCATCTCGGTGCCAATGACCAATTCGTTGAGGCCAGGCTGGGGGAACCGGCCTTCCCTCAACTCGTTGAGGAAACGGCTGAGCTGCGGCTCGAGGTCTAGATCGATCCCCATGAGCATTCCGGCGGAGGTAGATTCACCCGAGCTGACAAGCCCGCCGGCATACACCCGGGGCGCAGTCGCCACCACTGTGGCGTCGCTGGATACCACGTCGAGGAGTTCGTCAACGTCGATCCCTTCCCGTCCTCCAATTGTTTCGTAGATGCTGCGCTCGGGTCGGTACTCGGTGGCGTGAATCTCGATCTGCCCGCTGACGAGCCCCGTGGCGTTCTCGACCATCTCGACGGTGATCCCTTCGGACCAGCCGACAATGAAGACCACCGCGAAAAAGCTGACACCGAGACCCAGGGCGGTAATGAGGGTCCGTCTGCGATGACGGCCCAGGTTACGCCAGCCGATTCGCCACCAGGGAACGGCCCTCATCTCTGACGTCTAAGAGTCTGGAGAGAAAAGAAAGGCTGGTCGATTTCGAAATCAAACTCCAGCTTTTCGTACCGCACCGTGGTCCGCTCGCCCGGCTTGTCTTCCGGGTGCATGTCCATCACCGTCGGCACGGTCCGCCCGCCCAGAGTCTTGAAATCGCTGTAGGTCATCGTGCGGGTCAAACTGCCATCCTCGTCGTAATAACGGGCCCAGAGCGGCATGAAATCGCTTTGGCGCACCAAGAACTCGAGGTGACCCCAGATGACGGCCGCCTCGGGCTTCGGTGTGAGCCGGAACTCCCATACGGCGCCCCCGTCGCGCTCGCCGTCGAATACCATCTCGATGTCGTAATCCTCCACGAGCTGGCTCTCCTTCACAAGATCGTCGTTCGTGAAGTGCGAACCCATCCACGCGCCCCCCATCATTGACGCAGGGACCTTGATGGTGCGGTCCACCTTGGGTAGGTAGTTCCATATGTCGTCGTCCGCCATCAGGGTCGCGGTCCCGGCCTCTCTGGCCGGTGCCCGAACTCTCACCAGGGAGTAGTCGGTCCCGAGCGACCATAACTCCATCGTGATCTGCCGCTCCCAGTGTTCGGTGATCACCTCCATCGTGGCGACGCCATGGCTCGAATCGCCGCGCAGGATGCGGTCAACGCGTTCGATGATGTCGCGTGCAGAGTCCTGAGCGATAGATGGTGTGGCGACACACAGGAAAGCAAGCGTGGAAACGAATCTGAATTTCAAGCGCACTAATTTCCTCCGGACGTCCTCCGGACGGTGTACGGGAATCGTAACACGGACCGTATCTTGACGGCGAACGGCGGCGAATCGGCCTTTGGTCACGGAACAAACCTTTAGCCTTTAGGCCCTTTAGTCGCATATTGTCTCGCGGCAGGATCTTGCGACTCAGCTCTTACGTTGTTGAGAAAATGGCGCGCCCGGAGGGACTCGAACCCCCAACCCTCTGCTTCGAAGTCAGGCTGGCGTCTTCCACGGTTTTCCACCAACTCCTTCCTCTCGTTGCTCTTACACAACTTCAGGGCGTCTGCTTTCGCTCGCAACGCCTACGGCCTAGACCCCTTGATGGGCGAGTTTTCTGACAGTTTCTTGACAGTCGTTGCTGCCACTGACCTGCCCCCGGTTATTGGTCCACCTTCCATGTTAGTCCATACGCCGCTGCAGCCGGGTGGAGCGGAGCGGAACCCGGCGGTAACGGCAGGATCACTTCCGGGGCTGGCGGCCGGTAGCCCAACGCGCTGTGCGGGCGAACTCTGTTATACTCCCGTCGCCATCCCTCAATCAACACCTTCGCTTCCCGCAAGGTGTAAAAGATCTCTCCATTCAGAAACTCGTCTCGAAACTTCCCGTTCAACGATTCTACATACCCGTTTTCCCATGGGCTCCCCGGCTCGATGAACAAGGTCTTTACCCCTACCCGCTCCAGCCAGTTCCGAACCAACCGTGCTGTGAACTCGGACCCATTATCCGAGCGAAGGTAATCGGGAACTTGTCCCTGGCGAATTGCTAAAACGGGCCAATTTTCTGCCATTTTCAAGATTTGATAGAATGCCAAGATGCGTGATCTTGTCATCCTTTTCGTTCATTTAATCGTTACTCTTGCCCGACTTGCAGGTCCGGGTGGCATCCGTTCTGTGGTCGCTGAGTCCGTTCTTGTCAAGCAACAACTCCTGATCCTCCATCGTTTGCGGCAGCGGTCACCCAATCTACGCAGCTCAGATCGGATGTGCGAAGGTGTTGCAGCTCTTGACACGGCTGAACGGTAAGATTATAATACCAGATGTTGGATTATGGAGGCACATGTGAACACCACCACGCTGAAAGAGAAACTGATTGCCGTGCTCGGCCAAATTCAGGTTGATAGCAGACTCGAATGTCCTCCGCTGACGGGTGCGACAAAGCCGGTCGGCAATATCCCAAAATTCGATAGCAAG
Source organism: Candidatus Acidiferrales bacterium (assembly GCA_965197305.1). GTDB lineage: Bacteria > Acidobacteriota > Terriglobia > Acidiferrales > UBA7541 > Palsa-189. Next base: position 309,473 of record CBDAMS010000011.1, read on the forward strand.
GTCTGGCCCGTCGCTACCACCATTCTGTCCACTGACATCGGCGCCCCAATCCCAGACGACGTGAACGTATTCGTTGACGATACGACCAAGCTGCCGCGCTCAATTGACGAAGTAGTCGACTTCGTGTGTGAGTTACTGAAGAAGGAAACCGGGAAGGAGCGGTCGACGCATGAATGATACCGAAGCCGCTAAGCGCGCCCTGATCGCCGAACGCCTGAGAGAGGCGCGGAAGCTTGCCGGCGTCTCACAAGGCCATGTCGCCAAGTTTCTCGGGATGCATCGGCCCTCCATCTCAGAAATAGAAGCCGGCAACCGTCGAGTCTCGGCCGACGAACTTGCGCGCCTTGCCGAAATCTATGACGTGAGCGTCACCTGGCTGCTAGGCCAGACACCTGACACCCTCGACGCCCAGGACCCTCGACTCGAACTCGCTGCTCGCGAACTCACCAAGCTCAAGCCGGACGACCTCGACCGTCTGCTCAAGCTCCTTGCCGCCATGCGTAGCGATTCCACTCCGAATACCGAGGGAGGCAATCGCTGACGAAACTGATGCGCACCACCAAGCTCAACTTCAATCGTCGCGCGCTTGCGAACCAAGCCATGCGGGCGGCAATTGCTTCCCGGGCGAAAGCCAAGCTCGACCAGCATAGCCCGGTCTGCATCTACGGGCTTTCCGAGAGGCTGGGCGTCACGGTGCGTTTCAACAATATCAGCATGGAGGGGATGTACCAACGTGGCACGCCGCCGCGCATCCACCTCTCGGCGCGCCGCCCACTACCACGGCGCGCTTACAACTGCGCACATGAGCTCGGCCATCACGTTTTCGGCCACGGCTCGTCGATCGACGAATTGCGTGAGGACGCAAAGGAGCATCCCTGGGAAGATCCTAAGGAATGCCTCGCCGACACTTTCGCGGGTTTCACGATGATGCCGATCATGGGTCTGCGCCGCGCCTTCGCCACGCGCGGCTGGTCGCCCGAGACCGCGACAGCGGCGCAGATGTTCATGATCGCCTGTGATTTCGGCGTCGGCTACGGGACGCTCCTAACTCACCTCTCGGCCAGCGTGCACATGATCTCGCGCTCGCGCGCTGCTGCCCTGCAGAGCGTCACGCCAAAGGCTCTGCGCGCCGACATCCTTGGCGCCCTGACACCGGAGCCCTTGATCGTAGCCGACCGCCACCGCGCGGGGCTGACCATCGACGCCGAGGTCATGATGATGCTTCTCCTACCGCCGGGAACAGAAACAAACGGCGACGGCCTCGCCCACGAGCGCGACCTTGCAGATGGTCGCCTGTTCCGCGCGGTGCGCCCAGGGATCGTACAGGCGAGTGCCGACAGCGGCGCCTGGGCGAAATTCGTTCGCGTCGCACCCGAGGCCTATGTTGGGCTCGTCCAATACCGCCATCTGGAGGATGATCCGGATGGGTAAGTCGAAAGCGCGGGCCGCGGCGGAACCCGTCATGATCAGCGACAGCAATCTGTTGCGCGCTTGGTCGCGCCTCCTGCTCCGTGTTCTCAACGGTGCCGGCACCGAAGTCTCACCGCTGGTGTTGAGCGTGACAGGATTCGACGAAAAGGGTTTGTTTCCTGAAGATCCGGCCGTGCGCCAAGCCCTCGATCAACTCCTCAAACACAAGGGCCGACCTAAGGTCGAGGATGTCGCCTTCACCATCTTCCCACAGCGCATCTGGGAGATGTCGCGCGACGACCGCGCCCGCCTTTTTGCACTGTATCGCGCGACAATCCCGCGCTGGCGGGCGATGAACAAGATAGCCAACGGCCGCGGCCTGTATTTCGAGCGCATGATCATGTACGGCCGTGGGCCGCGCGACGGAAATCAGTTGGAATGGATCTTGTCGCAATATGGTTCGCGAGCGGGCGTGCGCCGCTCGATGCTGCAGGCGACGACGTTCGACCCAGGCCGCGATCATGTCGCAAGCGCGCAGCTCGTCTTTCCCTGCCTGCAACACGTCAGCTTCGTGCCGACCGCCGCTGGCTTGGTCGTGAACGCCTTCTATGCGACTCAACAAATCTTCGACAAAGCCTACGGAAACTATCTCGGCCTCGCCCAGCTTGACGCCTTCATGGCCCATGAGATGGGTATGCCTCTGGCGCGGCTGAACGTCACGATTGGCGTCGCCAAGCTGGAGCGCATCACCAAGAGCGATCCCGATTTTGCGCCGCTTATCGCCGCCGCTAAAGTACACGTGTCTGGCGTCACAGCGCCAGCGCGGCCCGTCATCCCGGTCATGACCGTCGGGGCAGCATCTTGAGAAATAAGGTTCCTAAGCACGCCGCCAAACGGCCGCGCGGCCGATCACCGAAACCGTGCATCAATCCCGCATCCGCCACGCTGCCGCTCGCGGCGCGAGCCAACGACGCGCCCGCCGCAGCCGCGCCGAGGCCGATCATTCTGCGCCATCTTGCGCCCGCCAAGGTTTCGGAGGTCTACGAGAGCTATTGGCGCTTCGCCTCCGAACGCCAGGCCGTCTTCTTCCGGCGTGCGCGGGGGGAGGCGCGACCCTGGACCGGCAACGCAGTGCTCACGACCTACAAGTTCACCAACGCCTATCGGGCTTCCGATCGGACGAGCCAATATCTTATTCGGCACGTCATCTATCGTGCCGATTTGCCGAACTCGCCGCGCGAAGTCTTCTTCCGCATCCTGCTGTTCAAGCTGTTCAACAAGATCGAGACCTGGGAGCTGCTGGAGCGATCGTTCGACCCAATCACGTTCGAAGATTACCGCTTCGCGAGCTACGATGAGGTGCTTGCGCGTGCGATGCGTGACGGGCGCCGCATCTATTCGGCCGCTTACACCATGCCCCCGGGAAGCAGCGCTTTCGGCCGCCCCGCCAAGCATCAGAACCACCTGCTATTGCTCAAACGCATGATGGAGGACAGGCTTCCTGAACGGTTGGCGCAGACCCGTACTATGCAGGAGGGCTTCGAGAAGCTGCGGGCTTATCCGACCATCGGTGATTTTCTCGCTTATCAGTTCATCACCGACATCAACTACAGCGAGATTACCGATTTCAGCGAGATGGATTTCGTCGTCCCTGGTCCGGGCGCACGCGACGGGCTGCACAAATGCTTCGCCGATCGCGGCGGCCTCAACGATCCCGAACTGATCCGGCTCATGGTCGATATCCAAGAGCAGGAGTTCGAGCGTCTTGGGCTCGATTTTAAATCGCTCTGGGGACGGCGGCTCCAATTGATCGACTGTCAGAACCTGTTTTGCGAAGTCGATAAATATGCGCGCGTCGCGCACCCGCAGATCGCGGGGCGAACCGGCCGCACACGGATCAAGCAGAAGTTCGAGCCGACTCCGACTCCGATCGAGCTCTTCTATCCGCCGAAATGGAAATTGAACGAGAAGATGCGCGCCGGTGCCGACACGCCGGTTGGCGCGATCAATGCGGCGAAGATCGCCGCGGGATGAAGCGCCAAAGGAGATAATGATGGATTTCGACCGCTATCAAAGAGAGGCCATGAGCACCGATCGTGTCCCGGCAGGTGAGGGCGCGGATGATGGCCTTTCCCTCATCGTCCCCATGCTGGGTCTCGCCGGTGAAACCGGTCAGCTTCTGAGTGAATACAAGAAGCATCTGCGCGACGGCGAAGCGCACCGGCTCTTCAAAGAGCGCGTGTCCGAAGAGCTTGGCGACCTGCTCTGGTACATCGCGAACGTCGCGAGCAAGTTCGAGCTGACCCTTGATGATATCGCGGTCGCCAACCTCGTCAAGGTGAATGCGCGCTGGGCGACGGATCGCACCGAGCCACTGCGCTTTGATGAAACGCTTCCCGAAGGCGAGCGCCTGCCGCGACGCTTCGAGTGTCAAGGACTGATTTCTTTAGACACTGATTCCGAGAGTTTTTTACGTGACTAACGCATACCGTTTGGCGAATACCACAGGCGGCATGTTGAGCGCGGAGTGAATCCGCGTGTTGTTGTAGTCCCACAGGGTGCGGTAGATCTCCGCCACTAGCTCCCCCAGTGTTTTGAAGCGGTTCGGATCTCCCAGGTCAACCTTGAATTTGTCGTAGAACGATTCCTGGTATCCGTTCTCCCAAGGGCACCCCGGGCGGCTCCGTGAAATCACGATGCCGCATCCATCAAGGATTTCAGTGAACGCCATCGCGTCATACTCCCTCCCGTTGTCGGAGTGGAATAGACCCGGGCGCGGATGATGGAGCAGGGCGTTGGAAAGCGCCTGAATGGTGAGCGCGGCTCCCTTTCTCACCGCAATTTGGATTCCCAGGATCCGGCGAGTGTAGAGATCGATCACGGTCGCCACATAGACCTTCTTTCCGTGCTGCACGAACTCGGTGAAGTCTGCTGCCCAGATGTGGTTTGCATATGCGGGCATGACCGCGAGCAGGAGGTTGGGATAGGTCCGGGAAACCTTGGATTTTCTCCATTTTCTGCCTCTCCTGCGGTAGGGCTTGATGCCAAACAGATGCATGACCCTCTGCGCCCGCTGGCGGCAGAGTCCCAGTGCCGTAGCAATTCGCCGGGAGCCGTAGGAGGGATGGATCTGCAGCTCTTCTTCCAGGCGGACCTTGAGGCGCCAGTCCTTCTCCTTCATTCTTGGGACGTAATACAGGCTCGCGCGGGATATGCCAAGGGCTCGGGCAAGCGCTGATTTGTTTCTTCCTTCGCTCAATTGTTTTTTTGAGTCATGGAGAGCTTGAGCGTGATCTCGCCCACGAGTTCCAGGAGTTCTCTGTTCTGCTTCTGAAGTCGGGAGAACTCCGCCCAGGACGGGGCACCGGTTGCTCCCTTTACCATCCAACCATAGATGGTCCCTTCAGAAATACCGTGATCCTTGGCGGCCTGGGCCACCGAGATGCCTTCTTCCTTGACGCGGCGTAGGATATCGGCTTTTACGTCGGCTGCAATACGATGATGTTTTTTGTTCATATGACACCAGGGTAGTTAATTCCCAACCTCAGTGTCTAAATTACCCAATCCAGGGCAAGGCGACGTTGAAGGTGAACGCCGTGCTGCCGTCGTGGTCCTGCGGGACGTTCTCGAAGCTGGCCGTCAGGGGCTCGGCGTTGTTGATGGTGCCAGTGCCGCTGTTGGTGTCGAAGGTGGCTCCCTGGAGGTCGGTCAGCGCCAGCCCGAACGTCTCGTTCCCCTCGTTGCGGGCGTCGTCGATGATCGGAACCGAAACCGTTTTGCGGGTTTGACCGGGGCAGAAGGTCAAGGTTCCGCTCGTCGCCTCGTAATCGGAGCCTTCACCGGCTGTTAAACTGCCGAACAGGTCAAAAGTTCCGTAGCTGACTTGCACCGGCCCGCTGGTCTTCCGGCTCAGGCTCACCACGAAATCGGCCGTCCGCTCGACGCCCTCGGTGACCGTGACGTCGGTGATCGAGACCAGGACCTCGGGGTTGGTCGTCCCCTCGACCTTCATGGACAATGCCAGGCTCAGCGTCGCGTAGTTGCTGTACGCGGTCCCCTCCGGCTTGGTCAGCATAGAGTTGCCGAGCGTCCAGCCCGTTGCTCCAGTCTCGTTGTACGAGTGGGTCATCTCCACTTCTGCCGTTGTCGCGTCCTCGCCCGCCCAGACGTACACCCAGTACCGGGTGTTTGCGTCCAGGTGCACGGACGATGCTCTCGACGTACAGCCGCCCCCGTGCGGCGGCTGCGGATAGCACTGGGCCTGCCACACGGAGTACTTGTTCACGCCGGCTACGGGACCCTCGAAGTTGCCTCCGTTCCTCGTCAGGGTTGCGACCTGGCTGCCGATGCTGTGGTTGGGGCGACCGTTCCCGTCGTCCTCCTGGAGGTACACGTACACCGGGTCGTGCGTGCGGCTTCTCCCGGTCAGGAAGTCGAGGGAGATCGACGTGAGCCGGTACCCGCTTCCGTTTGTCCCTGTCGTGAACGGCATCGCGAAGTCGTTCACGCTGAGATCGTTCTCGGTGTCAAGACCCACCGTCGTTTCTCCGAAGTTGCTCACCAGGTCCTGGGCTGCCGCTGGCCCGGCCAGCACGGCGATCGCGGCGATTGTCGTGACCAGCCTCGCCTTCCAGCCTGCTCGCCGTGTCATCGTCGATCTCCGCTCGACGTTCGAGCTGGCCTCTGGTCGGCCGAGCATCCCCCGCGGCGTGCCCCGAGGAGCACCAGGCCCACGACGAGGGCGGTGGCGGCGGCGCGGCCTGGACGGGCGGGCCGACGGGACCGGTCTCGATCCCGCGCCCCGGCGGGCGCGGCGGAGCGACGGCAAGAACCCCGGCTCGCCTCGACGCGGCCCAAGAGGTTGCGATACTTGTGGTATGGGTGCACGAGGTGTCACGATTCGCTCCTCCGCCATGCCTCAATAGCCATCGTGACGTCACGCCCGTTGCGCGAAGCGCGCGACCGCCAACTGCGCCAGACCGTCTCGGGCGGTCGCAGATAGGCCGGCCACGTATTACGCGCACTTCCGAGCCGCCCAGCACTACCCGATCGGGAGAATTCGGAAGAAAAAGGGCGGAACGCGGCCGAGAACCGGGCCGCCCAGAGGACGCCACCGCGTGGCGGTTTACTCGAACTCAGTGAGTGACAGCACCAGCCGCACCAGATCCACCTGCCCGGCGATCGACTGTCTCCGGTAGATCTGCTTCAGGTGCCAGGTGATGGCGCCTGGGGTGCGCCCCGTGGCCGCGGCCATCTCACGAACGCTCTTGCCTTCGGCCAGCCCGACCGCAATCCGACTCTCCATCGGTTTCAGCCCCAGGGTCCTGGCCACCAGGTCGGGGTCGATCCGATGCTGGCTCCTCGGCTCGACAATCAGGACCAACGCGGCCACGTAGCGCGCGCCGTAGTCCGGTTGGGGCACGGCGACGGGTTTGACATGCACCACGAACGGCGGGGCACCGGCCGCGCGGGCCAGCAGCATCGACCCGCTGACCGGGACGGCCCAGGCGGTCGGCAGCGCGCCGGCCACGAGCCGTTCAAGACGGGGCCGATCGGCCGGCTGCCGCGCCCGCAGCACCCCCTCCCGGTCCGACAACCCCGGGCCGCGTCGCAGGAGGCGACGGGCGCGGTCATTGACCTCCAGGATCTGCCCGCGCCGGTCCAGGTGGATGACCCCAATCCGGGGATTCTCCAGCAGGGCGGCCGCGGTCGTGGCCCGCGCCCCGGCCCGGACCAGCGCCTGCCGGACGCACACAAAGTGCCGGATCTGGGGCAGCAGCCTCTGCAGCAGCGCGATCGTCGCCGACCCCCAGCCATCCGAGGCCACCGGATCGCCGAGACCCCAGGTTATGTGGGAGCGATCCGGCCCGTCCAGGCGCACGTTCAGGCCCTGCTGGTAGTGGCCCCGGCGCAAGATGTCGTTGTAGCTCGGTGAGCTCTTCAACTCCTCGGCCGTGTACATGTCAGGGATGGGCACCAACTGACTGTCGGGCAGTTGCCGCAGGCGCGGCACCGCTTCGTCGATGGGATGGTAGACCTGGAGGTACTCGCGTTCCAGGTCTGCTTGGCGCTCCCCCCGAGAGTACACTCCGACGAACATGGCCCGGATGTCGTCGGGCGGGCCTTCTCCGATCAAGAGGCAATTGCCCGTGATGCCGCAGGCCTCGTCAATCAGGGCGGAGGTCACCGGCCAGTGGCGGTCGTCGAGCGTGGCCTGGTACAACGACGCCAGGATCCGCGCGAACTCGTCTTGGTCGCTCACGGCGAGTCTTCCTTCAGCCAGGCCAGGATAAACAGCACCTGTGACGCTGTTGATGTCCTGGAGCGGTCGCGTGCGCGCTCCAGAATGCGGCTTTTCCGCGGCGAATTGCCGGGAGGGCGCGAATAGCCGACAGCATATTGCAAGCACTCCCGCGCCGCCTAGTCACTACCCGATCGGGAGAATTCGGAAGGAAGCAATACAGAAAACGGCCGAGACCCGGGCCGCCCAGAGAAGGCCACCGCGCGGCCGGTCGCAAGACGTTCTCACGCCCACCCGTCCGCGCTGGCGCGCGCCGATTCGAGGGGCGAGAACCTTCTTGCCTTGCTCGCGCAACTGGCCTTGCGGCCCGACGTACCTGACCAGCCCGATCCGACTCAGTATAAAGGTATCGCCGAAGATGACAGTGTCGTGTTTCTTCTACTATCCACTGTTCTTGCCGAACTCGATACAATGAAAAAGTCCTATCAGAATCCGGACTTCAGAGAAAAAGTAAAAAAGGCAATCACCAGGATCAAGGGCTGGGGTAATCAAGGCTCTCTTATTGATGGTGTGACGGTGAGTCAAACGATCACCGTCAGGGCAGTCACCAGCGAACCGGATATGAAACATACCCTAACCTGGCTCGACGAACACAATCGTGATGACCGAATTATTGCTACTGTTCTCGAAGTCCAATCCGCCCATCCTGCAGCACGACTGGTTTTTATAACTGGAGATTATTGAACAAGGCTGATGTAGCGCAGATAGAAAACGCCGAACTAAGTCCGAGTTGAAGAGATGGCTATGGAACGCAAATGGCTTGAAGGTCAGTCTCGTGGACTTCCTACCGCCCTATGCCGACGGTTGGAAGAGCAGTGAACATGACCAGTCGTCAAGGAAAGGGCTCCAAGGAACAAGGAGTTAAATTCGTACCCGCAAAGGGCAGTGTGATTGGCGGCATACGGACCTGACCCCCTGAGATCGGTCCACCTGTTGAGTTAGGATTTCAAGTTCAGCAAGGCCGAGAAAGGGGACGTCAGATGGCTAGGAAGCATTTTACCTCCGAGCAGATCATCACCAAGCTTCGGGAAGCAGAGGTGGAGTTGGGTAAGGGCCAACTGCCTGCGGAGGTGTGCCGAAGACTGGGGGTAACGGAGCAGACCTACTACCGCTGGAGGAAGGAATATGGCGGACTGCGAGTGAACCAGGCGAAGTGTTTGAAGATGTTGGAGACCGAAAATGCTCGATTGAAGAGGCTGATCGCTGATCAAGCTCTGGACATTGCGATTCTGAAAGAGGCGTCCGCGGGAAACTTTTGAGCCCGCCCCGACGGCGGAAGCTGGTCGAGCATATCCGCCGGGTGTTGGGAGTATCGGAGCGGCGGGCCTGCCGGGTTCTCGGGCAATCGCGATCGACGCAACGGCACACCGTTTTGCCTTCAAGCGATGAACCGCCGCTGGTGAGTCGGATCATTGCGTTAGCCGGTGCGTATGGTCGCTACGGATACCGACGGATCACAGCGCTACTGAGGCAAGAGGGTTGGCGAGTGAACCACAAGCGGGTGGAGCGAATCTGGCGACTAGAGGGTTTGAAAGTGCCGCACAAGCAACCGAAACGAGGCCGATTGTGGCTGAACGATGGGTCGTGCCTGCGTTTGCGACCGTGCTGGCAGAATCACGTTTGGTCGTATGGTTTTGTTGCAGAGCGAACGCACGATGGCCGTGCACTGAAGATGCTGACGATCGTCGATGAGTACACCCGTGAGTGTCTGGCGATCCATGTGGGGCGACGACTGCGTTCGAACGACCTGATCGAGCATCTGTTCGATCTATTCGTAACTCGAGGGCTGCCCGACTACATTCGGTCCGACAATGGCTCGGAGTTCACAGCGCAGGTAGTGCGGGAATGGCTGCATCGGATCGGCGTGAAGACCTTGTTCATCGAGTCAGGAAGTCCCTGGGAGAATGGCTATGTCGAGTCGTTCAACGGGAAGTTGCGGGATGAATGCCTTAACCGGGAGATCTTTTACACGCTGACGGAGGCCAAAGTGTTGATCTAGTGCTGGCGACGAGAGTACAACGGCTTTCGTCCGCACAGCTCGTTGGGTTATCGGCCGCCTGCGCTGGCAGCGATCACCCCATTGCTGCTGGGTTCCGCTCCGCTCCACCCCGCGGCAATGGCTTTAGGACTAACATAAGGAGTGGTACAACAACTGGGGGCGGGTCACTTTTCCGCCGTGTTGGTGAATCTCTGGAGCAAGCCCGCAGTCGCGTCGCCTGCTATCAGTGGACCACTCATGCTCACAGCCTTGGGAGTGGAGGGCGTGCTGATGGTGCCCGGCCTGCACCACGGTCAGTGCCCATGCGCGGTCGAACGTCGCCTGGGTTATTGTCACACCAGGGGGAGCTCTATGGCAGGTCGGCGCGCGCTGGTACGGCGGCTCGGGTGGGCGTTGCTCCTGCTCTGCGCGGCTGGCGCATCAACCGGGACGCCATCGGCGCGCGCACAGGGCGGCGTCGCCGACTCCTTGGCGGCGCAGGTCGAGGTTCTCCGCACGGCCCACGGGGTGCCACACATCTACGCTGACACCTTCGAGGCGCTCGGCTACGCGCTGGGGTACCTGCAGGTTGAAGATTATGGCGAGCGCGTGCCGCGCGGGCTGCTGCGCGCACGCGGCGAGCTGGCGCTGCACGAGGGCCGCGCGGCGCTCGATGCAGACTTCGGGAGTCAGCCGTACTACCGGCGGGCGGTGGAGGTCTATCCCGCGCTGCAGCAGGACACGCGCGACGTGTACGAAGGCTTCGCCGTCGGCGTGAACCGCTACCTCGCCCAGCACCCGGAGGAGTTCGCCGGCTGGGTCGCCGACCCGTTCACGGGCTACGACGTCGCAGCGCTTTCTGTCTACCGTTCCAGCGCGAGCCAGACGCGCCGGTGGATCAATCGCTTGACCGGCGCCACCGACGCGCCCCTGCGTGACATCGAGCGCAACGATGCCGCACCCGGCGGCGACCCGAGTGAGGTGGGTTCGAGCGCGTGGGCGCTCGCGCCGAGCCGCACCACCTCCGGCGCGGCGATTCTGCTGCGTAATCCGCACCTGTCGTGGGACGCTGGCTACTGGGAGGCCCACGCCGTCGTCCCAGGCCGCCTCGACTTTTACGGTGACTTCCGGATTGGGTCTCCGCTCGGGATCGTCGGCGGGTTCAACCCGTATCTCGGATTCGCGACGACCAACAACGACGTAGACAACGGGCAGGTCTATGCGCTCGCGATCGATCCCACCCGCCTGGACCACTACGTGATCGACGGCGTCTCGGTGCCGCTCGGCCGCGAGTTGGTGACGCGGCGCTTTCGCAACGGCGATGGCTACGGCTTCGAGACCCGCGAGCGAGTGTTCACCGATCTCGGCCCGGTGATCCACCGGGACCACGGGCGGATCTACATCCTGCGGACGCCCGAAAACGGCGAGTTCCGCGCCGGCGAACAGTTCCTCCGCATGATGCAGGCCACCACGCTCGACGAGTGGACCGACGCCATGCGGCTGCGCGCGCACCCCCGATCCAACTTCACCTACGCGGACGGGGCCGGCAACGTCTTCTATCTCTGGAACGCCGCCATGCCGGTGTTCCCGCACCCCTACGACGACACGCGCGCGGTGCCGGTGACGCGCCGGGACCAGATCTGGAGCACGATGCACGAACTCGACGAGCTGCCGCAGGTATTGAACCCGCCCGGCGGGTACGTGCGCAACGAGAACGACGGTCCGTGGCTGACGAACCTGCGTGCGCCGCTCGACCCGGCCAACTACCCGGTGTACTTCGAGGCGCAAGGGTTCCGCCTGCGGAGCCAGCACTCGGCGCTGCTGGTGGGCACCGACGAGCAGCTCTCGCTCGAAGAGGTGGTGCGGCGCAAGCACAGCTACCGGATGCTACTGGCCGATCGCGTCAAGAGCGACCTCCTGGCTGGGATCCGTCGCGCGCTCGAGGCGGGTACGCTGGAGATCGGCGCCGCCGGTGCGGTCGCGCTGGCCGACGCGCTGGCGCTACTCGAGGCGTGGGACAACACGGCCGCGCCGGCCAGCCGCGGTGGCGTGCTCTTCGAGCGGTGGTGGGCCAGGTACACCGACGCGATCGAGGCGGCGTACGACGGCGACGGCGATCCGGAGCCGTTTGCGGAAGGCTGGACGCCCGAGGCGCCCACCAGCACACCGCGAGGCCTGGCCGATCCAGCGCTGGCAGCACGGGTGTTCCTGGCCGCGATCGAGGAAACGGTGGCGCACTTCGGTGCGTGGGACGTGGCGTGGGGCGATGTGCACCGGGTGCGGCGCGGCGAGGTGGACGTGCCCGTGGGGGGCTGCGCGGGCGCATTAGGGTGCTACCGCGTACTCAACTTCCGCACCGACGACGACGGCCGCCGCCGGGTCGTGGGGGGCGATGGGTGGGTGCTCGCGGTGGAGTTCACGAGCCCGCCCCGGGCCTATTCGATCCTGGCCTACGGGCAGAGTAGCCGCGAGGCGTCGCCGTATCACGCCGATCAGGCGGCGATGTTCGCGCGCGGCGAGATGAAGACCGTGGCCTACACCCGGGCTGACGTCGAACGAGCGGCAGACCGCCGTTACCGCCCAGGTCTGGAGTAGCCTGACCGTACGATGTGTCCCGTTGCGTGAGGTGACCCCGTGAACAACTTCGTTGGGCACATCGAGTGTTATGTAGCACCGATCTTTTGGCCCCGGACGTGGAGTCTTGAAGGCGTCGCGGCGAAGTGATGAGGGCCGGCGTGTCAGCACGGGTCTCCGAGCCATGCTCGTTCGCGCGACGTCTGCAAAACATAGAATCAGACACGGGATACGACACACGGCGGCGCGCGCCGGACGGCGCCTTTGCCCGTATGTCGCAAACGGCCGTTTGCGATACATGCTGATCGGCTACGCCCGCGTTCTCAAAAGCGGATGGCTCCCAGTCGCTGGACCTGGCTCGACACGCGCCGGAAGATTCTCGCCGGATCCTGGGTGCTCTCCCTTGCCGAAAAGGATCAGGACGCTGGGAAACGTCTCCGGAAGGGTCTTGATGAGTTCTTGGAACGCGATGGGGACCGGCTCGCCCCACGAGAAATCCACACGAATGGGGAACCACGATCAGCGCGGGCCAGGGTAGGCAGCGCCCGCCTCGGACGCATTTACATACATATAAATAGTGTGTATCATCAAGATATTAAAGATAATGTGAGGCTCCAATGAAGCGACGGCTCAACATCACCCTGCCGGAACAGACGGTCAGGATGCTTGATCGTGCTGTGCCTCGAGGCCAGCGCTCGAGGTTGATTGACGAAGCCGTGACCCGCTTCGTCAAAGAACAGGGGAGAGTGAACCTTCGAAAGCAACTCGCGCTTGGTGCGACAGCTCGGTCCGAGCGTGACCGAGAGATGGCTGAGGAATGGTTTGTCCTTCCTGACTAACCCCTATGATTCAACCAAAGAGGGGCGACATCTATCTGGTCAACTTCGACCCGACGCTGGGCGCTGAGATTCGGAAAACGCGCCCAGCGTTAATTTTGCAAAACGATATCGCCAACAAGTACAGCCCGGTCACCATCGTGGCTGCCATCAGTTCCAAGTTCGACGACCCTCTGTATCCCACGGAGGTCTTGATATCAGCCAAAGCACGGACAGGTCTCGCTGTTGATTCGGTCGTGCTTCTAAATCAGATTCGGACGGTCGACAAGAAGAGGCTGGCTAAGCAACTCGGTACGCTGTCCTCAGCGAAGATGGGGGAGGTCAACCAGGCTCTTCGCATTAGCGTAGGTCTGGTGACCCTCCAACAGCATGACTAGCCACTCGCCAAGCGGCGCGCCAGTGACTGAGAGAGGTAAAGGATCCCGATGACCGCTGACCCCAAAGGCCGAGGCCTCTTCATCGTCGACAACAGCGTCTCTGGCTGGACAGGGCTCCGCTATCTCGAAGAGTGGTCCGGAATCGCCAAGGCGTTCGATATTGCTACGGGGTACTTCGAGATCGCCGCCTTGCTCGCCCTCGATGGCCGGTGGCAAGCGCTCGACAAAATCCGGATTCTGATGGGTGCCGAGACGACGCATCGTACGCGCAAGACGCTGCTCGATGCCGTGCGGGCGCGGGCGGTTCAGATCCTCGACGGGAGCCTTGAGGCGAACAAGGATACCAGCCCGTTCTTGCACCGCGTCCCGGCGATTCTCGAAGCGCTACGCTCCGGCCAGATCGAGTGCCGTGTCTACGACAAGGACAAGTTCCACGCGAAGGCGTACATCACGCATGCGAAGATCGATGTGATCGGTTCGCAGGCGCTGGTCGGGTCGAGCAACTTCACCTCACCTGGTCTTACGAAGAACATCGAGCTCAATATTCAGGTCCAGAGCGCGCGAGAGGTTGCCCAGCTTCAGGAGTGGTTCGAGGCGCACTGGAACGAGGCGGCCGAGGTCACTAACGCGATCGCCGAGACCATCTCGCGCCACACGCACCGCTATACCCCATTCGATGTTTACGCCAAGGCGCTGCAGGAGTACTTCCACGGCCACGAGTTGACTGCGTCCGAGTGGGATGAAACCCGCTCGAAGATGTTTCCTCGGATCGATCGCTATCAGAAAGAGGCCTACCGGGCGCTCATGAAGATTGCCCGCCAGCATGGCGGCGCGTTTCTGTGCGACGGCGTTGGCCTCGGCAAGACCTTTGTCGGCATGATGTTGATCGAGCGGTTGGTGCTGCACGAAGGTAAGCGCGTGGTGCTCTTCGCTCCCAAGGCGACGAAGGAGGGTGTCTGGGAACCGCACCTGAGCGAGTGGTTGCCGCACATCGGCGGCGTCGGTGGGAACGCGGACTTCAGCAACCTCGCAGTCTTCAGCCACACGGACCTCGGCCGCAAGGGCGACTTCCCGGAGCGATTCCGGCGCATCGCCGAACTTGCAGACATCGTGGTGATCGACGAAGCGCACCACTTCCGCAACCCTAGGACACGGGGCAGCGACGATGAGGACGAGGAACCGTCGCGCTACTACCGCCTCTACGACCTGCTCGACAACGCGGAGCGGACGAAGACTCTCTTCCTGCTCACCGCTACGCCGATCAACAACCGGCTGAGCGACTTCCGGCACATGGCAGAGCTGTTCACTCGCCGGGACGAAACGTACTTCGCACGCACGTTGGGCGTCAACAACCTGCGCGCGCACTTCAACCAGATGGAGAAGGCCCTGCGCAATCGGGTCGGGCACGACCCGACCGATGTTTCCGAACAGTTGACCGAGACACAGGAGATCCTCTTCTCCGACGATATCTTCCGCCACCTCGTCGTGCAGCGCAGCCGCGCCTACGTGCGCGAGAGCCAGATCCGCGAGACGGGGAAGGCGGCCGCTTTCCCCGAGCGCCACCCGCCGCAGGTGGCCGCGTACTCCATCCGCAAGACCTACGGGCGGCTGCTCGACATGTTCGAGAACGCATTTACGCGGCAGAATCCCCTGTTCAGACTCCCGATGTACTACCCACTCGCCTGGTACAAGGGATCGGACACAAGCATCGATCCGTTCGAACAGAACCGTCAGAAGCAAGTTGTTGGCCTGATCCGCACGAACTTCCTCAAGCGCTTCGAGAGCTCCGTTGTCGCGTTCGAACTATCCTGCAACCGGCTGCTCCAGAAGCTTATGGCCTTCCTCGAAGTTCACAGTGAGACCGCTGCGGAGAAGAAGAAGTTCGGGCACTGGAAATCCGTCAGCGCCGAGGCCCTTGGCTACGCACGTAGTCGGCAGCTTGAGATGTGGGGCGATGAGAATGAGAAGTCCGAGGACGATGACGTCGTCCCTCAGGAAATGCTCGAGGCTGTTAAAAGGCTGGACCGCGACCAGTTTGATGTACCGGCCATGATCACGGAAACCTTTCGTGATCTTGACCAGCTCGTGCACTTTACTGCCGAGGCCAGGAAGTTTGAGCCCAAGCACGACGACAAGCTGCAGAAGCTCGTCCGGCTGCTCAATTCGAAGGAGCTTGCCGGCCAGAAGGTCTTGATCTTCACCGAATTCGCCGACACCGCGCGGTACCTGAAACGACAGCTCGACCAAGCCGGCATCGATGGCGTCGCCCAAGTGGACAGCGCCTCCAAGGGAAACCGCGCCACTGTCATCCAGCGCTTCTCGCCTTACTACAACGGCACCTCCTCGGCGGAGCTTGCGGATAAGGGCCGTACAGAGATCCGCGTCCTCATCTCCTCGGACGTCCTCTCCGAGGGACTGAACCTCCAGGATGCCTCGCGGATGATCAACTATGACATCCACTGGAACCCGGTGCGCCTGATGCAGCGCATCGGCCGCGTGGACCGGCGCATGAACCCGGAGGTCGAAAAGCGGTTGGTCGCCGACCACCCCGAGATCACCAGCTCACGCGGGAAGGCAAGCTTCTGGAACTTCCTGCCGCCCGACGAGCTGAACGCAATCCTCACGCTCTACACCAAGGTCACGCAGAAGACGCTGCTGATCTCGAAGACCCTCGGGATCGAAGGCAAGAGGCTCCTAACCCCCGAGGACGACTTCGCCGCGCTCAAGGAGTTCAATCACGCCTACGAAGGCACCAAGGCCGCGGTTGAGGATATGCACCTTGAGTACCAGGCGCTGCTTCAGGCCGACCCCGAGCTAGATGCGCGCCTCAAGCGCCTGCCCGGCGCCATCTTCAGCGGCCGCCAGCACGTGACCAAGAGGGCTCGCGGCGTGTTCTTCTGCTACGCACTTCCCGCCCTCGACAAGGAGACCGGCGAGTTCACCGAGGAAGCGGGCACGACTCGCTGGTATCTCTACGACCTGGACCGCGACGCGATTCTCGAAGATCCGAGCGAAATCTCCGGCAGCATCCGGTCCAAGTCAGAAACGCCGCGTCAGTGCACCACCGAGGAGAATATCCTGGTCGAGATCCGGACCAAGATCGAGAAATACATCAAGAACAGCTATCTCAAGCGCATCGACGCGCCGGTGGACGTGAAGCCGTCGCTCAAGTGCTGGATGGAACTCAACGAGAGCTGAGCCGATGCCCACCGATCACCGCAGTGCACTTGCGAGCATCAAGCGCTTCGACCAACTCATCGCCTACCTGCGCGACGAGATGGGCTGGCCGATTGCGCGGGACTCGTTCGATGACGTGGACGATCTGTTTTATGACTTCACCGCCGACGAACTCGGCATTGATCCCAAGACAGCAGCCAAGATCCAGAGCATCAAGCGCCTGCGGCCGCTCTCACCACGCCAACCCTGGGCATCTTCTTCGTCAAGTTCCAGCCGAAGAAGCTCCCCGTCGTGGCACTGCGCCGCATTCTCAGCCAGGTGGCGCTCAAGAAACGTACCTCCGCCAACAGCGCCCAGCGGACCGCCTGGGCGAAGGATGACCTGCTCTTCGTCTCCAACTACGGCGTGGGTGACGAGCGACAAATCAGCTTCGCCCACTTCTCGACCCCCAGTGACGGCCACGACCTGCCGACCCTCAAGGTGCTCGGTTGGGACAACCGCGACACCGCGTTGCACCTCGACGCCGTTGCCATAGAGCTGACCGAGCACCTCGCCTGGCCCGAGAATGACAGTGATGCGGTTGCGTGGCGCGAGCAGTGGCGCGCCGCCTTCACTCTTCGCCACCGTGAGGTCCTCACCACGTCCCGCGAGCTATCGGTTCGTATGGCAGAGCTCGCGAGCACCATCCGCGACCGCATCAAGACCGCCATCGCCATCGAGACCCAACGCGGCCCGCTGAACAAGCTCATGAAGGCATTCCAGGCAGCGCTCGTTCACGACCTGGACGCGGACGGCTTCGCCGACATGTACGCCCAGACGATCGCGTACGGTCTGCTCTCCGCGCGCATCGCCGACCCGCACAAGAAGACGGTCGACGATTTCGCTAGTCACATGCGCACGAACCCATTTCTCCGCGACCTAATGAAAAGGTTCCTCCAGGTCGGCGGGCGCCACACCAAGCCGGGCGCTGGGGGGATCGACTTCGACGAACTCGGCGTCGCCGAGGTCGTCGAACTACTCGACAACGCCAACATGGAAGCCGTGGTCCGCGACTTCGGCGACCGAAACCCGGGAGAAGATCCGGTTATCCACTTCTACGAGCTGTTCCTGAAGGAGTACGACGCAGAGAAACGGATGCAGCGCGGCGTTTTCTACACCCCGCGCCCGGTGGTCTCCTACATCGTCCGCTCCGTGCATACCTTGCTGCGGAGCGAGTTCGGGCTGAAGGATGGCCTCGCCGACACTGCCACCTGGGGAGAGATGGCGAAGCGCCACAAGGATCTAATAATCCCAGATGGCGTCTCACCTGACCAGGATTTCGTCCAGATACTCGATCCCGCCACCGGCACTGGCACGTTCCTCGTGGAGACCATCAACCTCATCCACAAGACGCTCGTTGCCAAGTGGAAGGCACAGGGGCACGGCAAGACGAAGATCGACGCACTCTGGAACGAGTACGTGCCGAAGTACCTGCTGCCGCGCCTGCACGGCTACGAGTTGTTGATGGCACCGTACGCCATTGCGCACCTCAAGATCGGCCCCAAGCTCTACGAAACTGGCTACCGCTTCGGCAGTAACGAGCGCGCGAGGGTGTATCTCACCAACGCCCTGGAATCGGCGCAGGATTTCTCCCAGGGAACCTTCGACTTTGCCATTCCGGCGCTGGCCGACGAAGCCCAAGCGGTGAACGAGATCAAGCGTGACGCACGGTTCACGGTCATCATCGGCAACCCGCCGTACTCTGGTCACTCAGCCAACAAGGGTAAGTGGATCGCTAACCTGATCGACGATTACAAGGAAGGCTTCCCTGAACTGAGAAAGCCGGCGCAGGCGAAGTGGCTCAGTGATGACTATGTGAAGTTCATTCGCTTCGCTCAATCATTGGTTGAGCGCACAGGCACAGGGACGGTCGGGTTCATCTCCAATCACAGCTTCCTGGACAATCCCACATTTCGTGGCATGCGTCAGTGTCTCCAGCAGGATTTCACGAAAATTTTTCTCCTGGATCTGCATGGCAACTCAAAGAAGAAAGAAAAAGCACCAAATGGCGGGAAGGACGAGAACGTCTTTGATATTCAACAGGGCGTGGCTATTAGCCTGTTCGTACGGTGTGCCAATAAAGAGGAGTGTGGCACGGTAACTCATGCTGATTTATGGGGACACCGCGATACTACGCCGGACGCAAAATATGACTGGCTCGCCGCCAGGGATGTCGAGAGCACGGGCTGGGCGGCGCTTTCGCCAAGGTCACCTCTCCACTTGTTCGCGCCGCGCGACGAGGCGTTGATCGATGAATACGAGGCAGCTTGGCCGATCCCCAAGACCTTTTCGCCGAGTGGAGATCCCGCGCCGGGTATCGTCACTACGCATGATCAGTTCGCCATTTCATGGACGCGCAAGGAAGCGGCGTCAAAGGTCGCGCGGTTTCTCGCCACGACATCAGAGAAAGAAGCTCGGGAGATTTGGCGCTTGTGTTCGCAGGACCAGTGGCAATACAACCGCGCCAAGCGTGAACTTGCCGATGACTCCTGGCACGGGAGAATTGAGACTATCCTCTACCGCCCTTTCGATCTCCGTGTAACCGTGTTCGACCGCAATGTGGCTGTCCATCGGCGTGAACGCGTCATGCGGCACATGCTGGCTGGGGAGAATCTGGGGCTTGTTACCACTCGGCAGTGCCAGAACAGTTGGGGTGCGATGGTTACCAACACGATCATCGCGCACAAGGCTCTCGCTGCTTACGACATAAACTCGCTATTCCCCCTGTACACCTTCCCACCGGAAGCTCTGGCGAACACTGTCAACCCTCGGAAACCGAACCTCGACGCTAAGTTCACTCGATCGTTTGCATCCGCCGTCGGTCTCGACTTCATCCCGGACGGCGCTGGCGACCGCACTAGCACCTTCGGTCCGGAGGACATCTTTCGCTATATCTATGCCGTGCTCCACAGCCCGGAATACCGCCGCCGCTACGCTGACTTCCTGAAGTCCGACTTCCCACGCATTCCGTTGCCTGTCAAGGACTGATTTCTTTAGACACTGATTCTGAGAGTTTTTTACGTGACTAACGCATACCGTTTGGCGAATACCACAGGCGGCATGTTGAGCGCGGAGTGAATCCGTGTGTTGTTGTAGTCCCACAGGGTGCGGTAGATCTCCGCCACTAGCTCCCCCAGTGTTTTGAAGCGGTTCGGATCTCCCAGGTCAACCTTGAATTTGTCGTAGAACGATTCCTGGTATCCGTTCTCCCAAGGGCACCCCGGGCGGCTCCGTGAAATCACGATGCCGCATCCATCAAGGATTTCAGTGAACGCCATCGCGTCATACTCCCTCCCGTTGTCGGAGTGGAATAGACCCGGGCGCGGATGATGGAGCAGGGCGTTGGAAAGCGCCTGAATGGTGAGCGCGGCTCCCTTTCTCACCGCAATTTGGATTCCCAGGATCCGGCGAGTGTAGAGATCGATCACGGTCGCCACATAGACCTTCTTTCCGTGCTGCACGAACTCGGTGAAGTCTGCTGCCCAGATGTGGTTTGCATATGCGGGCATGACCGCGAGCAGGAGGTTGGGATAGGTCCGGGAAACCTTGGATTTTCTCCATTTTCTGCCTCTCCTGCGGTAGGGCTTGATGCCAAACAGATGCATGACCCTCTGCGCCCGCTGGCGGCAGAGTCCCAGTGCCGTAGCAATTCGCCGGGAGCCGTAGGAGGGATGGATCTGCAGCTCTTCTTCCAGGCGGACCTTGAGGCGCCAGTCCTTCTCCTTCATTCTTGGGACGTAATACAGGCTCGCGCGGGATATGCCAAGGGCTCGGGCAAGCGCTGATTTGTTTCTTCCTTCGCTCAATTGTTTTTTTGAGTCATGGAGAGCTTGAGCGTGATCTCGCCCACGAGTTCCAGGAGTTCTCTGTTCTGCTTCTGAAGTCGGGAGAACTCCGCCCAGGACGGGGCACCGGTTGCTCCCTTTACCATCCAACCATAGATGGTCCCTTCAGAAATACCGTGATCCTTGGCGGCCTGGGCCACCGAGATGCCCTCTTCCTTGACGCGGCGTAGGATATCGGCTTTTACGTCGGCTGCAATACGATGATGTTTTTTGTTCATATGACACCAGGGTAGTTAATTCCCAACCTCAGTGTCTAAATTACCCAATCCAGGGCAATGACCAACCCTACGCCACACTCGATCAAACGACCTACCGTGACCTGTTGCATCCCACGAGGGGTGAGCGTGCAGAGGCCAAGTTGTTGTACTTGCGGAGCCTCCATAGCACTGACGCATCCATCAAGCTTTCTCGGCGGATCGACCAATCCAGACTGCCTTCAACGATAGACGACCCAGCAGAGGCCAGAATCCAAGGACTCACTTGGTACGCAGAACACGTGCGCCCAGCGATTGCAGTGGTCGCGCACCTCCTTTCCCATAGACAAAGGAACTGGCAGTTTCATAACGCCAAGATCTCGTTCGTATGCGGGATGGCTCACGGCTTTGGCCGACGAGTCTTGATGTTGGCCCATGCGCCATACGAATCGCCACTAGACTACCTAGACATGCTCGTCACCCACTCTACAGCTGCAGAGTGTATGGAAACCGCGAGCAAATGGCTTTCCTCAAGAGAGCAAGAGTTCCAAGCTAATCAGGTACGAGCCCGTGCGCAGATAAAAGAATACGCAGACTACGCCACGCTTCAAGATATCGTGTTAGGTGATCCGATTGCGGAACTCGAAACTGACAAGCTCGGCTCGTACTTCATCCAGACCGCCGCATACAGGGATGCCTTGCTCTCAAATCATTCGATCTTTATCGGCAGGAAAGGGACTGGAAAGACAGCCAGCCTTCTTCAACTCGCCAAGGACATCGGAAGCGACCCCCGCAATCACATCTGTGTGATCAAGCCTGTGGCCTACGAGATGGAAGGGCTGCTACGAATCTTAAGTGACACAACTGCAATGTCGGAACAAGGCTTTCTGTTAGAAAGCCTTTGGAAATTCCTGATATACACCGAACTGGCCAAGAGTTATAACGAGTGGCTTGACGCAAAGCCCGTCTTCTACGACAAGACAAATCCAGAAAAGGAGTTTGTCCGCTTCGTCAATGCTAACCGGAATCTCATCTTGTCGGACTTTTCCGTCCGCCTTGAAGAAGCCGTAAACAAGCTACGAGACATCGAGTTGCCCGCATCCGCGCAGGCACAACGAGTGAGCATCAGCGAGTCGCTGCATGGAGAGAGTCTTCCTCGACTACGAATGCACCTTGGGCAGATCCTCGGCTCAAAGGAGCGAGTAGCCGTGCTAGTCGACAATCTCGACAAGGCATGGGATCCCCAGAGCAATATTAAAGGACTTAGCGCATTCATTTTCAGCCTGCTAGCCGTTGGTGGAAGGATTACAGAGGACTTCCAAAAGACGGGTCACTGGAGGCAACCTGTTAAATTATCAATAACGATATTCTTGCGTAGCGACGTCTACGCTTATGCCCGCCAGTTTGCAAAAGAAAAAGATAAACTTCCCGTACGGGCCATCGTTTGGGATGATCAAGAAACGCTACGGCGTGTCATCGAAGAACGCTTCATTCACGCAGGCAGCCTCAGGCTTCGAGGTGAAGAAATCTGGCAGAACTTTTTCTGTCCTACGTTCGACGGCCGGCCGACCCCGAACGCTATTGTTGACGCTGTCCTGCCGAAGCCCCGCAATCTAATATACTTGATCAAATCAGCCCTCGCTCTAGCCGTAAACCGGAAACACGCAAAAATCGAGGAGGACGACATCCTCGAGGCATGCCGACAGTACTCAAGGTATGCGCTAGACGTCTTGCTTGTGGAAACCTCGGTTCGCATCGACAAACTCGAAGAAATGATCTACGAACTGGTTGGAGAGCCCCGCATCATAACTCGTCAGACACTGCGAAAAGCGGCCCAGGTCGCCGGCGTTACTGCAACCTTGGAAGACGTCATAGAAGCGCTAGTAGAGGCGACGTTTCTTGGCGTTGAAGTTGCTCCAGACAAGTTCATCTATCGATACGAGGAGGGCGATAAGCGGAAGCTGGAAGCCATGTCCCGCAAAACTACGCCCGAGATCGACCAAGCGAGACTGGAGATCAACGTCCCGTTTCGTAGCTATCTAGAAATTGGGGACTAACGCCGACACGGCCCCGGATCGATGGTCGGAGATCATTGCCTGAGAGCGCTGTCGTACCTACATTGAGCGACTCTATCCTATGGGTCAGGGGCATCGGCTCAGAACCGCCCTTCCAGAAGTCCTCGCGACCCGGTGCCACCACTCCCGAATCCAGAATCGTCAGACACCGCTACGCGCCGAAGCCTTCTGGGGGACCGAGTTCTCTGTCGTCACAACGAGCAGCTTCATCTGCCCGTAAGCGACAACGCCATAGGTCCTCTCCGTCAAGGGTGGAGGTCGCCGGCGGCGATCCAGACCGGCAGGCGTGAGACTGTTCCGGAAAGCAGGCCTTTCTGTGCGCCATCTAATCTAGCCGGGCCGTGTTTTTTTAGCATTGCGGGTTTCGAGGTAGGCAACGGTTTTCATGGTTGTGTCCACGAAAAGGCCGGAAGCGGCTTATTAACGACAGATACCGGCTAAAGAGTCCACTCTATTCTATAGCAGATTATTGTCTAAAGTGACGGTCGTTTATTTCGACGCCTGGCCTTGATCTTTCCCTCTCGAAGCCAGCTGGAAGGAAATAGAATCTCGCGTGGATTGGGGAAGAGACCGCCGCTCGGTCGTGCATCCGCCGGCGATCGCGGCGCGGCGGTTTGACGGCTTCAGATGGCAGCACGGTAAGATTGCGGTCGGTGGGAGATGGCATCGGCAGTGCCTTCTTTCTGCTTCTGGCGTGAGGGGGATCAACCGTCGCGCCCAAACTGTTGTACGGGGGTCTTTCCTTCCAAAGCCCCTAATTTAGGGGACGGATGAGGTACACCGTGCCGTCGTCCTTCTCCGGGAGGCGGTCGTAGTCCTCTTGTGTAAGCGAGATCTGCAACTTAATCAGACGGGCGCTTGGCGCGTGCCGCCTGATCTTACGGAGACGGAGCAGATCCGTCGCCTTAACTACACCTGAGCCGAGGAACAGCGAGATGATCCACTCTATGAACCAGGCCACTATAGTCATCATTCCCAAGAGTATACCGTGACCGCGAACTAGCCTCCGCTCAGACGGTCGGGTTAAGGCGCTGTGATCAGTGAGTCGAGTATTTATAGATCGCCCTCAGCCGCGATCCGCGCTCGGATGCCGTCAACAACCTCTACATCGATTGAACGAGAGAAGGCTTCGCGAAAATCAAACTCCCGATTAGCCGTGAGTCCACATTGAGGTAGCGTTTGTAGTCTCTACCCAGGCACAGTTGCGTACCAGGTTCGGCGAGGGCTTCCGCGGTGCAGTTCGCCGGGGCTCCACCATGAATCCGGCACATGACAGAATCTAAAGCAGGCTTCGTCTTTGTTGCATTCTCTGGCGTGGGATTAATTAGCACGTCCATATCGCCCACGCTGGGCAGCGAGTGATAGTGGGACTTAGCCATGCTTCCGATGAGCAAGTACTCGACGCCTTCTTTGTTGAAGGCTCTCAGAAGTTCGGCGCAGTTTTCGGTCCAAGGCTCCGGTAATTTCATTTTTCGAGTGTCCTGTGGGAGATGACTAAAAGCTGGTCGCCGGGGTTGGTGCGCGGCTGCGGCGTCCAGCAACTCATTGAGCAGTCGGAAGGGGAAGAACCCCGCCGCCGTCGCCCTGGGTCGCCTAGGTGGGCTCAAGGACGGGCCAGCGCGGGCGGCGAAGCTCTCGGCCGCTAAGCGATCCACGATTGCGAAGAAGGGAGCCCGGGCACGCTGGGCACGTTCCACAAGCTCAGCCCGAAGCACCTGAACCGCTACGTGCAGGAGTTCGCCGAGAAGCAGAACATGCGCGAATCAGACACGCTGACGCAGGGGCGTGCGACCCTGTCTCGGCTTGTGGGGCGCGACCTGCCCTACAGCGGCCTCATCTCGGACAACGGCCTTCCGTCGGGCGCACGCCGTGGCGCTGCACTACATGCACTACAACTTCGCCCGTCTCCACACGTCGCTCCGCGTCACGCCAGCCCAGGCCGCAGGTGTGACCGACCGTCTGTGGGAGATTGCCGACATCGTGGACCTGCTCGACGAAACACTAGCTGCCGCCTGACCGTGTTTGATACACTTTTCGACATGACCCAAGATGACAAGGACACTCAGCTTGTCGGGCTCATTAAAGAGCACCAGTCAACAAAGACGCAGCTGGTCCATCTGAATATTCAGCGTGACCGGTACGTCGAACAGTTCAAAAAACTCTGCAAGGTCGTTTATTTCATCGGCTCCGTCACAGTAAAAAACGGCCACCTCACCGAAAGTCATACGGGAGACCTTCTCCCATATCCGAGCGAGCCAGAGTTGGTAGATCGGTTTGATAGAAGAGGACGTGGGCACCGTAGAAGAGATCAAAGCCGCGAGGTACGACCCGAGCGAGTAGAGACGGAAGGCCCCAGACCCAGCCGAAAGCCCCCGCTCTTCCAAGCGCGTGACCTGCCCTGCCAAGCTCGCGCACTGCCCTGCCAGCCGCTTCTGATCCTGCCCGTATTGCTCGGCCAGCTTGCCTAATTCGTTCGTCAATCGCTGTTCTAATTCGCTCATAGGTCTCCTTTAGCCGCCCCCGCTCCCCGGCGATCTCCTGCTCCGCCTGCCCGATGCTGGCGTCGATCTCGCGGCGCTCCCGCTCCAGGTGCGACAATTGGCCGAGCAGTACGCACAGGCGCAGAAAGAGTACGCCGAGTGGGCGAACAGGACGACCGCACTCGCCGAGGACCACCAGAAGATGGGCGCACATGTGACGAAATTGACCGACGCCTACGAGAGTGCGAACAACAGTCACAACGCACTGGTGAGAGATTTGGACGAACTCTTTCGTTGATCCAGGCCGAGGCCGAGCAGAAGCGGACTGCCGGAGACCGATGGGACCGCGTGGCGGGGAGAATTGAGAGTCTGATCCAAAGCCAGCGCGAACGCAACCGGTCGGGGCCGGACCTCGGCTAGTAGTTCTGGCAGCGTTAGTCGGCGTTGGTGCTTCTATTTTTGTTCTGCCTGTTCATCCGCCACTACGACCCCGAAGGAGTTCTCGATTTACTGGGTTGACGACTGTAGGGCCGCGTCATAGGCCGCTAGATCGGCCGGCGAGTCCCAGACGGTGGGATGGTAGCCGACTTCGCTGGACACCTGTATCGTCTGCGCGGAGCCTGCCTTCTGGGCGCTTGCCGGCATCCACTCGTTGTCGCCGAACAGGACCATCTTGTCGTACACATCGGTTCTGGTGCAGATAGGATTGTCGGAGCGATAAGACCAGGAGTGCGCCCCGGCTCCGATGAGAACGGATATTACGGGGACTAAACCCCGATACAGACAGTCCACTCCTGGCTGTTTGAGTCCCGAACTACGTGCGATCAGCTTTTCGTTGCTCACGTCATGTCTCCTCGGCAGATGCTGCGCTCGCGGTCTGGCCGGAAGTTGAACAGCACCTCCGACCTTCGCCCGGTATCAAATTTCAGGTCCTATCCGGATCGGGGCAGGCAATTTGACTTCTTCCGGGTTCTTCTCCGGATTTCGGTCCTGATGCTGCTGTCTTTAAAATCTGAGTATACCCGCCGCGCTTTATATTTTATCATCCAATAGCCTCGCACCCATAAAGGACACCGGGCGCAAGGCTCTTTCCATTCGATAGCCATGAGCCAATCTGATCGCCGCCGGGGGCAAGACCATCGAAGTCCGGACGCGACCCACGAAGTACCGCGGCCCATTGCTCATCGTCTCCGCCAAGCGCCCGACCGTGCCGCCGGGCCGGCTGCGCACTGGCAGAAGGGATGTGCCGCTATGGATCGAGCGGGCGCCGGCGCAGTGAGCGCCGGGGAGATCCACAGAAATGGACTCAGACCTCGAAGTGCGGTGCCAGGCAGCAAGTGTCGATTTGAGTGCAGGGCGATGCCAGGGATTCCGTTCAGTTTTGCGATGCGCCATAACCCATTATCGACAATTCCGGAAGTATATACTTGACAAGCCCATAGGAACCTGAGACACTAGGGGCATGGAGAAGGCCATGAACCTAGTTGATCTTGCTCAGCACTTTAGCGATGAAGACAAAGCCCGCGAGTTCTTGGAAAAGCAACGCTGGCCAGAAGGTCCATTCTGTCCACACTGCGGCTTGCTTGGGGACGCCTACCGGCTGAAACCGACCGGGAAGGGCAAGACCCACGTCCGCAAGGGAGTTTGGAAATGTGCTGGCTGCCGGAAAGAGTTCACCGTAACTGTCGGTACAATCTTTGAGGATTCCCATATCCCGCTTCATAAATGGCTTTTGGCTTATCACCTGTTATGCGCCAGCAAAAAGGGCATGAGCGCCCACCAGCTTCACCGGATGCTTGGGATCACGTATAAGAGCGCGTGGTTCATGGCGCACCGCATTCGCTACACGATGAGCCAAGAGCCGTTATCATCAAAGCTCAGCGGTGTCATCGAAATGGACGAAACCTACGTTGGTGGGAAGCTCCGCATCGGCCCACAGAGCACGAAGCCAGGCGAGAGGCCGAAAGACCGCCCCGCCGGTGTTGCAAACAAGGCCGCAGTGGTATCTGTTCTGCAACGTGGAGGCCGCGTCCAATCTCGGCATGTAGGGCGCGTAACGGCGGAAAACCTGAAGCCGATGGTTGAGGCGATGGTTGCAGACGACGCTCACTTGATGACTGACACGTCCACAGTCCTGACAAGCGTCGGGAGCAAGCGGAAGCATTCCCAGGTGAACCACAAGGCCAAGGAGTATGTTCGTCTTGAGGATGGCGTTTGTATCAGCACCAACAGCGTTGAGGGGTACTTCGCGACCCTGAAACGGGGTATCAATGGAGTGTATCACCACGTTGGGAAACAGCACCTTCACCGCTACTTGGCCGAGTTCGACTTCCGGTATAATGCACGGGATGTATCTGATGGAGAAAGGGCAAATCAGGCTGTCAGGAGAAGCGGAGGAAAGAGGCTAACATACACGGACTCAAGAAGGAAGATAGCGCCAGTTATTACGTCCTTATAGTATCTAAACATTGAGAATATTTGTCCATTAGCTCTTTACGCGATCACCAGTGAGGACGTAACATTGCAGGTGTGATGAGCCCCCTCCACCAAACATGGAGGGGATTTGTAAAATTCCGATCAGCAAAACTGCTGTTTGGTTGCTGGCCGGAACTGGAGTCACCTTGAGAGTAATCCTCATGGTTGCTCCCGGTCAACAGCCCCGAGTCGTCAGCAGCGCGTTAACGCTGCCTGGACTTCGCCCGCTTTGCGGGGATTAGGGACTGCGACACCCTTGGAAAGCGGGGCCTTCATCACAGCCCCGCACTTCATCCCGTTCGACTTTCATTGTCAGTTTCTGCCCGATAAACATTCGGTGCCGAGCCGACACCTCTACGGACTAGCCGAATCTTGCCCTTTTGAACAAGTTTCTGGAGCGCTTGCCCGACCGAGTAAATGGGTTTCTCGGCCTTGAAGTGGAATCCGTTGCGTTGCATCTCGAAGAGCACCTTCTGCGTTGTCCACTTTGTCATGGGGCTAGAATTAACGGTTTGCTCAACCGTGCCCCTGAGCGACCGGATAGGGACCTCATCCAGATCATCTGGATTGCTTGCAAGCGCCGCCTCTGCTATCCTAGACGCGGACGATGGCGAGCCGTTCCTGGATGCCAGCACCCTGCGAACGCGAGCGATGGCTTCCAAATCTTTCCGGAGTTCGTCTTCAATGGCAGCGAGTTCTGTTGGGTTCATGGTCGCTGTTCTCCTTCCAGTAGGGCATTAGCGTACAGGGGGAATCCAAGAAACGCAAGTGGATTCGACAAGGATCAGCAGTCACAAAGTGTCATTAGGTCATCTCTATGAAAAAAAATCCGAAGCGACTCAGCCTGTACCCCATGAAGTTCGATGAAGTGATACCGGATGTGCTAAAGGTCAGGCCAGAGCCGAAGCACAGCAAGCCGAAGCGGAAGAAGGCGTCGAAGAAGGCAGAACCGAGGGCCACTGGATAGCACGAAAGGCGACCCGATCCCGTATCCCGATCATCCCGACGTGGGCTTGTCAAAGGGATAATCCCGGACAATTCCCTTGACTGTCTGCACCAGAACCCTTCCGACACGCTACAATGCTCCAGCAGCAAGCCGTGACGGCCTGAGCGTATTGCCCCTACTCGACGGAAGTTGCATAATGCCGGGGCTTTCATCGTCGACTGGGACGCGACCCAAAGATGTTGTTCCAGGATCGGTAATTGGCCTGGGGAGGCAAGAACGGCATCCGAGGGCTGAAAAAGGAACCAACTGGGAATAGGCACATTGGCCTCCTACGATTGGATCAATCTCAATACGCCTGAAGGGTACGATCGCTTGGTTGAAATATTGGACCCGGAGTTCGATCCCAAGGGCATTGCCCGGCGTCTCAAGACTCAGCTTGCGAAAGCCGCCAAGGGGGTACTTGTCGAACACGGATACGTCGACAAGGACTATCGGAGCACGTTCTATAACTTCTACGCCAAGAAGGGCCGTCAGTACCGACCCGACTGCGTCCGTCTGCACTTCTTTGACAGCACGGTTTCGTATGACGAAGCCTGGAGCGATATCGCGTGCACTGACGGCCGCCCGCAAGACCATTACTTCGGCTACATCGTACTAAGGCCCACCATCGTCGCCACCTTGGGACGATCCTTGTTCTCTCCGCACATACGGTTGGGCGCGCGCGGAATGGCCATTCAGTCCGTTCACCACGTCAACCTGCTTGGTCATCGGCTCCCGGTATGGGGGTTCCCCTCGATGGCTCAGCATATTGACATAGCGGTGTGCGCTCACGTGTCCTGCTGGGCCATACTCCGGTATTACAGCGAGACCTTCCCGCAGCATCAGGAATATCTCCTGCACGACATTACAAAGCTGGCCGCGCCGTTCGACCCTGGCGGACTCGTGCCATCACTCGGCTTCGGTGTTCTTCAAGCCGAACGCGTCTTTCAGGCTGCAGGTTGTTTCCCACTGATTGTCGGCAAGCATAACTCTTCTTCCGACGAGGCGTTCTTCTCCCAGTTTCTCGCCTATCTCGAATCGGGGTTCCCGCTGTTCGTCGAAATCCCAAGCAAGGAGCATGCCGTAGTGATCGTCGGCTACAACTGGAAGAAAACGGCAGTATCGCCACAGGTTTCGCCATCACATGTCTGGACGCAGGTGGAGGCACTGCTGACCGTCGATGACAACCTGCTTCCCTACACCACCGTTCCGCTGCAATCGAATCCGACCGCGCCGCAACTGCCCTCCTATGCCGCTGACTTGTTCAATTCGTTCATCGTTGCACTTCCTGATAAGATCTACTATCCGGCGGACGCCATAGAGGTCTTGTGTCAAACGGTCCAACGTTCATTGGAAAGCTCGCGCGGAGCCGACCGAGAACCGCTCGAGTTGCAGCGCTACTTCATCACGACCGTTTCGAGACTGCGAGAGCACGCGCGCGAGCATCAGTCGCTCTTGGGCGACAGCCTCGTCGGGCTGATCATGCGCCTGGAGACAGCTCAATTCGTGTGGGTTGTGGAGTATTGCAGTGTTGCGCAATGGCAGGCCGGACGCGTTGCCGCAAGGGCCATCGTAGACGCCACAGCGAGCTTGACGGACAAGATGCCGATTTGGTTGCTGCATGATGAAGAAGTGGCACACGTCTTCGATCGTTCGTCCACAGAAATGCGGCCCATACCTATCCACCTCAATCGCACCACCCTCGGACCCCTGCCACGTACGGAACTCAATCTGGGTCCAGTCATGGGGTCACCGCCGTCCACAAGTTAGGAGCGGAGGAACCACAGAACCTGGAGGAGACGAATGAACCAAAGACTCAAGGACTACTTGCAGAAATGCACGCCGGCGACAGCCGACCAAACCATGCTTGATGAGTTGCGCCGAGATATGGACAAGGCCGTCCCGGAGATCACGGAGAGCATCAGACAGCGCGAGGAACTTGCTGCTGAATTGCGAATTGCCTCGTCAAGGCCATCCCAGTCCAGAAAGCAGAACCAGGACTAGGAATTCGACTACGGCCGCTTGAGCCTCTCGTAGGCCGTCGTGATGATGGCCTCGAGCGCATCGGCGCCGCCCTCATCGAGGTTCGGGTCTGCACGGAGCAACCTCGATACCATGGCAACGGGCTCGGGGTTGTTCTTAGGCGCGGCCGTGAAATCCACAGGATTGAGACCCGACCAGGCGGACAACGCCGTCAGGCTGGCGGCATCCGGTTGCCGGCCCTTGGACATCCTAGAAAGCGTGGACTGAGAGACGCCGGTTTGCTCGCTTACCGTCTTCCAGCTGATGTCGCGGACCGACACGGTAGCGCTTAGTGCTTTGTAGAACGCTTCGAAGTCGAAGTTCAGGCGCTGAGTCATTGACAGTTTCCTTCCCAATCCTTGTCTGATAACGTCACCCCTCCACCACCGGAAGCTCGATCGCGTCGCCCATGGCCAACCTGTGGACGCATTCCCTGCATTCGGCATCGCGACGCGGCAGAACCCGCTGTGCCTTGCCACTACCGAAATGGAAGTGCTGGTAGGCTGCTTCTACGTCTCCGGTTCGAAGCCCCAGGAAATCGAACAGAAAATCGTTGACCGCATGGGCGGCAGCGACAGCGTTCAACGTGATGACGCTGGGGTTGGGCTCCATCACACCGTAGGCCTGTTCCTTCCGTTCGCTGTCGGACTTCGCCTCGATCGCGAGCTGCGTCGGATCGATGAAGCCGTTGCACCACAGGCAGCCCGCGCCCGGCCTGATATGCCTCACCGCACACATGGCGTCTTCGAGTTTGCCGTCATCGCGCCGCCGTATTTTCGCTCCCATCTGTACCGCAGGAATGAGGTACTGGTGGGCCAGCGCATTGACGACAAGCCTGGCTCGCATGGAGTCCGCAGCCAGAAAGATGAAGTCGCAATCGCGCAGGACTTGCGCGACCGAATCGCGCGCGACATCCCCGGCGATCGGCTCCAGAATGGCATCAACCGCCATCTCGCGCGCATGACGAACCGCGATCTGGGTCTTGAGTTGTCCCTCTTCGACGTCGATTCCGGTCGCTCCAACCACACGCGAGAGATTGCTGCTCTCAATCTCGTCCGGATCGATGAGAACCAAGTTCCCAACGCCAAGTCGGGCGAGGTATTCCGCCACCAGCGAACCGACCCCACCGAGTCCGATGACAGCGACCCTGCTCGCGCGCAAGACGTGCTGTCCAGCCGCGCCGAACATGCGCACCTGCCGGTCGTGTTTTGTGTCCGACTCACCCTCTCGCTGCGGTTGCGCGTAGAGTCTGGTGATTTCGTGGCCGATGATGCGATAGCTTCCTAGCGTTCGCCGGCTGCCATTCGGCAGCCAAATATCGGCCGCAACCGAGTGCTGGCCGTACACCAGCGCACCGACCGGGACACCACGGCCAATGTCGAGCAGCACGGGATAACCTCGCTCGTGCGACTCAAGGTCGACTCGGCTGAACTCCACATGTCGGTCGCTTCCGTGATTGTGGACGGCAAGGTATGCGAGGTCCGAATCCCGGCACCTGAGGATCTCGCGGTGAATGAAAGTAGGGTTCAGCGCTCGGTAGCCATATCGACCGGGCACGTAGTCGGTGCCGAACTCGGCCGGCTGGACGTGCTGGATGAGCAACCGAAGCGAGGGCCCGTTGCGCACGATGCCCGCGCGCAGGATCGCGCCGTGTTCGTCCCGGTCGCCGGGGAACAGATGCTCCATGATCCGCTGGTGGATCCCAGCAGTTACCAGAATGTCGCAACTCCCTCCGCTCATGGCATTTCTTCCAGAAAATGCAGCACCTTCACAAACTTGGCAACGGCTGTCTGCGGATAGTTCTGGGTATGGTTGTTGCGCCTGGAAATTTGTAGAGCCGGACGATCAAAGAACTGCGCACCTGGGGTGATAGGCGCCGCGAAAGCGACACCGTCGACGCGACTCACGTTGTCTCCCATAAATAGCGGATAGATGTCCGCATAGGGATAAAGCGCCGTGAGGTGGCCCCCAACCCACGTCGACGACGGCCGGTATCGATCCCCAATGGCAACGTCCTCAACGATGACATAGGCGCCCCCGCTTCCGTCCTCCCGACTGCACACCGCCGAGGACGGAAATGCCCGCTTCAGCTCCTCGATCGCATTCGCGACATCCTGCTTCACGGTACGTCCCTAGCTGTTATCATCCGCGGCGATGGCGGTGAAGGAGAGGTGTTCAGTCAACGCAATCTTGTCGTCGTCGCCAACCACCTTGCTCGATCCATTCGGTAGCTGGACCTGCAGCACGAAGTTCAACTGAATGTTGACATCCTGCTTGATCGCCGCCTCCTTGATCTCAAGTCCCGTCGCCGGTCCGGCGGGCATCTTGATCTTGTGGTCGTTGACTTCAATGGTGACCGTCTTGAGGCGCAGGTCCTCGGTCACGGTGTCTTTCGTTGTCATCTTTTGCTCCTTAGGCATACGATTGCTCATGTGGAATTACAGTGTATTCGTTGCTCTTCCGCATGTCAATTGCTTTTTGACAATTTTTTTCTTAGGTTCAGCGGCCAAGCCAACGTGGGGAGGCCCTTGCCTCTTGAAGAGCCGTTGAGAAGCCTTGGTTGGAGTGTTATAAAGCACCAAGTCGAGCGCCGGATCCTCGCCGGGCATGGGGAAGGGCCGGTAGATGAAACCCCATGCAGAGCAGCACAGCCCGGCAAAGATCAGGATCGGATAGCGCCATTTCATGGGACTTGCCTCCGGCACGTCAGCGCCCGCTTGCGGGTCTTGCTTTCAGCCTTCCCGCAGGGATAATTGGGACGGGAGCGACCCCGAAAGGGGGGGGGTGGACGGTGAAACACCGGCGGAAACACCCTCCCTCCCCGCTTGCCGATACAGCGGCAAAAAAGGTGGGGTCGCTCCCGTCCTGCCCTTTTCCGCTGGATCGGGCGCGGGCTGGCCGGGCTATTACGGACAAGTAACGGCGTGGCAACGAGATAGGGACATGCGCGGTGGAAACACCCCATTGCAGAATCGGGAAACACCCTCCCCCTTGACTGAGTTTCCCGCTGGATCGGCACAGACATCGTGCACGGCGTGTTAAAAAGCAGTCCTGTATGGCACCGCTTGGGGGGACTCCATTTGTGCGTTTCATAGGTCTGCATCCAGCATCCTCAATCGGCGTGAGACCCATGTCTCGTAGCTATCGATAGAGGCCCCGGATGCTCCCTTCGATTGGGGAAGTTTTCTTAATTCGATCAACCGCATTGTGGCTCCCTGGAACCCGCCATACTTTGACAAGCCTGCCCGATCTCCGCGTCGCATTACGTCCTCGATCTGTTGCATTTCCGCCTTCACCGCCGGGTCGTCCTGCGTCGGCCCTTCCGCTTTCTGCACGCCTTGCTCACTCGCTCCGTCGCTCCACCGCTTCAGCGTGATCTCGGACCGCCTCGTGGCGTTATGGTCCGCCCCAATTACGAGGACGTGGACCGCTCGACCTTTCTTCCGTAAGGCGCCCCAAAGTTGCCGGTGAGCCGCTCCCCAGGAGCGCAGTTCGATGTCGGTATCATTGCCCGGATCGACGTAGGAGAAGGTGGCGGTTTTGGTATCGACCGCGATGGGCAGTTTCAGGGCGAAGTAACGGGTTTGTTTTCCCACGGCTCCCTGATAGACGCGGTGGGGAATCCGGCTGCGGTCGATGCCCATCAATTCAAAGAAGCCGACCTTCTCTTGCTCGGTGGGAAGCCAGGGAAGCTCTAGGTTCTCCAGAACATAGTCGAGCGAGAGCAGTCGCCGGAGCATTACGGAAGTTTCCGCTTCCCGGTGGTGCCGGACGTTCTCAATCCCCAGCTTGCGGTAAATCTCTTTGTTGGATATTCGACATGCCCTCGCTCCGCCGGGAAAGATGGCCCGGGTGCCCTGGATTGGGTAATTTAGACACTGAGGTTGGGAATTAACTACCCTGGTGTCATATGAACAAAAAACATCATCGTATTGCAGCCGACGTAAAAGCCGATATCCTACGCCGCGTCAAGGAAGAGGGCATCTCGGTGGCCCAGGCCGCCAAGGATCACGGTATTTCTGAAGGGACCATCTATGGTTGGATGGTAAAGGGAGCAACCGGTGCCCCGTCCTGGGCGGAGTTCTCCCGACTTCAGAAGCAGAACAGAGAACTCCTGGAACTCGTGGGCGAGATCACGCTCAAGCTCTCCATGACTCAAAAAAACAATTGAGCGAAGGAAGAAACAAATCAGCGCTTGCCCGAGCCCTTGGCATATCCCGCGCGAGCCTGTATTACGTCCCAAGAATGAAGGAGAAGGACTGGCGCCTCAAGGTCCGCCTGGAAGAAGAGCTGCAGATCCATCCCTCCTACGGCTCCCGGCGAATTGCTACGGCACTGGGACTCTGCCGCCAGCGGGCGCAGAGGGTCATGCATCTGTTTGGCATCAAGCCCTACCGCAGGAGAGGCAGAAAATGGAGAAAATCCAAGGTTTCC
Source organism: Candidatus Acidiferrales bacterium (assembly GCA_965197305.1). Classification (GTDB taxonomy): domain Bacteria; phylum Acidobacteriota; class Terriglobia; order Acidiferrales; family UBA7541; genus Palsa-189. Next base: position 344,675 of record CBDAMS010000011.1, read on the forward strand.
CGGACCTATCCCAACCTCCTGCTCGCGGTCATGCCCGCATATGCAAACCACATCTGGGCAGCAGACTTCACCGAGTTCGTGCAGCACGGAAAGAAGGTCTATGTGGCGACCGTGATCGATCTCTACACTCGCCGGATCCTGGGAATCCAAATTGCGGTGAGAAAGGGAGCCGCGCTCACCATTCAGGCGCTTTCCAACGCCCTGCTCCATCATCCGCGCCCGGGTCTATTCCACTCCGACAACGGGAGGGAGTATGACGCGATGGCGTTCACTGAAATCCTTGATGGATGCGGCATCGTGATTTCACGGAGCCGCCCGGGGTGCCCTTGGGAGAACGGATACCAGGAATCGTTCTACGACAAATTCAAGGTTGACCTGGGAGATCCGAACCGCTTCAAAACACTGGGGGAGCTAGTGGCGGAGATCTACCGCACCCTGTGGGACTACAACAACACGCGGATTCACTCCGCGCTCAACATGCCGCCTGTGGTATTCGCCAAACGGTATGCGTTAGTCACGTAAAAAACTCTCAGAATCAGTGTCTAAAGAAATCAGTCCTTGACAGATTGATTACCTACTCGCTCTACGCCGTGATTGCCGGAGCGGTGCTCCGCGTGTTCTCCGCTGTCGGAATCTCCTACATCACGAGCTTGGGGAATGCCAACCTGGACATGCAGAGCTTCATAGACGTGGGCTTGTGGACGATCGCCGTCGTGCCCTTGTTCGTCGCCGGGATGCTGGCAAGCCTCAAGTGCGGCGAGCTCGCTTCGATGCTCGTCACCAGCACAGGAGCGGCGGGCAGCGGCCTCATGGGAATGGCAACCACGGCGGGAACGGTTGCGGCCACCGGAGGCGCGGCGGCGGCGAAGGCGGGTGCGGGAGGGATCAAATGAAGGACACCGAAACCGCCGGCAAAGACGCCGGAGCCGAGTACGCCGAAATATGGGGCGAGGCCATCCACTCCAACCGTCATCTACGGGTGCTCTCCGTCGGGTTGGGAATCGGCTTGCTCTTGCTCATCATCGTCGTCATTCGCATTGTGTCGGTTGATCCGCCGCGCCCCATCGTCGTTCGAGTGGATGAAGTAGGCCGGGCCGAGGCCATCGCCTACGAGGCGATGGAGGCCCAGGCCGACCCGCTGGACCCCACCACCAAATACTTTCTTAATCGCTTCATTTACGACTTCTATTCGCGGCGGCGGGCCACGGTCCAACAGAACTGGTCCCGCAGTCTGCGCTTCCTGACCACCGAACTCGCCAACGCCTCGTTTCGCGCCGAGAGTCAGAATATCGCCCTTCTCGCGGCAGGAGCGGCAAAGGATGAACTGCAAGTGGATCGCGTCGTTTTGAGGATTCAGGCCAATCCCCAGGAGCCGCACAGCGCGACGGCCGATTTTGACCTGGTGCGGATGGTGATGGCAAACGAAGCCAGCCGGGAACGCTGGACCCTCTCGCTGCAATTCCTGTTCCTCGATACGATCCCCCCGGACCTGATCGTCCACAACCCTATGGGGATCGTCATCACCTATCTGCAAGGCGACCAGGCGATAGTCACCGGGAAGCAATGATGATCGAGCACTTGCGCGGACGCGAAACAGCACTGGAACAATTCGGTTGGACGGGCCGGGAAGCGGAGTGGATCGCGCTCGTGTGCCTTCACAGCGGCGTCTTCACCCGCCCGCAGTTCTGTTTCTACTTTGATACTGAGAGCAAGCGGGCGCACCGCTTCGTCCAAGCGTTGGTTGTACGGCGGGCAGCGGTAGAGAATGAAAACTTGATGTTCTCCGGGGGGGCGAGGCCGTGCCGGATATCAAGCAAGCCGATCTACCGGGCGCTGGGGGTCGAGGACATCCGCCACCGTCGCAAAGCCTGCCCGCCGGTGGTGATGCGGCGGCTCCTATCGCTGGATTTCGTTCTGGAACATCCGGGCATGAACTGGCTCCCTGCCGAGACGGAGAAGGTTGCGTTCTTTGAAAAGCTCGGCCTCTCGCGGCGGCTGATCCCGCGGCGGATTTATTACGGGGCAGTGGGAGCGCAGAAACGCTACTTTGCGCTCAAACTTCCTATTGCGGCGGACCCCGAAACCGTCACCTTCGCCTACGTCGATCCGGGCCACCAAACGGATCGGGAGTTGCACTCCTGGGGAGCCGCGCATGGGCAGCTTTGGGATGCGCTCCGCAAGAAGGGGCGGCAGGTCCGGGTGATCGGGATCGCAGCGGAGAATGAAACCGTGGATCGGACGGCGCGGGTGCTCCGGGTGTGGGCCGCAGCCCCCGCGAAGGAGACTGGGGAGGGGCGGACGGTGCGGCAGGAAATCAAGGAGATTGACGAGGCGATGACTCACAAGGACTGGGAATTTCTGGCGCAGTATGGGGGATTCGCGGCAGCCGGAAGACGATCGGCGGAGCTTCAACGTCTCCCCGAAGCGAAGCTGACGGAAGGGGTCTCGATTGACGACTATTCGACGTGGCGGGCCACCCGGTTTGCGGTCCTGGAGGAAACCGGATGAAAGCAGCCCGAAGGCCGGAACGGAGAGAGGAAATTGAGGGGTTTTTTCATGCCGCAACGCCCGATCCAGGATGCCGCAGTCACAGAGGGAGGGTACGGCAAGATTCAGCCAAGAGATGCGGCAAAACCGCATTCTCCCATCTCCCTCATTCCGCTGTTGTTATCACCTGTAAAGCGGCCTCGCCAGCGCCGATGCAGCAAAATCGGGGAGGACGATAGCGACCCCACCCAAAGCGGGGGGTCATGTGGCCCCAGCAGCGGTGCGTTGCGGCACACCGTTCCTGCCCCCCATGGGGTCGCTATCGTCCTCATTTATCCCTGCGGGAAGGCTCGGAAGAGCGCCCCGGCGGGGGCGCTGACGGGAGGGAGACGGACCCATGAAATGGAGGCGGTTCATTCCTCACATCCTTGTGTTTTTCGGCGGGCTGGGGTACGCCCTGTGGAGCTTTGTCCGCCGTCCCTTCCCCATGCTTGGCGAGAATCCCTTGCTCGATCTGATGGACTATCACACTCCCAACTTCTACGGCTGGGTGATGCTCTGGTACTACGCTGCGCCTTTCTTCGCCGTCATGCTCGCGGGCCTCATTCTCATGTCCGTTTGGAAGGTCTGGCTGGAATCGCGGCGGCGGGATTTTGCGCCCTTCGGCGCGCTCCCGACCTGGCCGCTTTCAACCCGGCAAACGGCCCCGGCCATCGTGATCGGGGAGGTCCATCACCCGGTCGAGGCGCGGGAGATTTTCAATCCCTCCTGGCTCACCATCCCGGAGCGTGGCCTATATACCGGCGTGGCGATCTTCGGGGCCGTCGGGTCCGGCAAGACCTCGGCTTGTATGCACCCCTTCGCCCGTCAACTTCTCTCCTGGCAAGCAGGGAATCCACAAATGCGGGCGGCGGCGCTCATGCTCGAAGTCAAGGGAGATTTCTGTCACGATATCCGGCGAATCCTGATCGAGGCGGGCCGGGGAAAAGACTACATCGAGCTGGGGATGAATGGGCGCTGGCAGTGGAACCCGCTCTCGGCCTGGTGGCTCGATTCCTACTCGCTGGCCTACACCGTTTCGAGCTTGCTCAACCAGCTGTTCGGGAAGGGCAAGGAACCGTTCTGGCAGCAAGCCTATACCAACCTGGTCCGCTGGATCATCGAGCTTCACCGGGTATTCCCGGAACGGTGGGTGACGTTGCAGCAGGTCTACCGTTGCGCCATCGACCCGGACCTTTTCGCGGCCAAGATCAAGCAAGCCGAAGCGTGGAGCGACGAGTTGAACAAAGGCACGGTTTTCATTCCGGAGGTCGTATACCAAGCCCACATCATGACCTTGGCTGAATGGCTATGGAAAGACATACCGGGAACGGAGGAAGTGCGGGCCGCCTACTCCCGCCCTATGCTCAACAAACTGGACGAGCTCAAGCTGACCTACCGGGTGGTTTGGGACCCCGGACCCGGAGACGAAGTGAGAGAACGAGTGGAGGCGGTGAAGCGCTGGTTTGTCAACGACTGGCAAACGCTGGACAACAAAGTGAAGTCCTCGATTGTCGAGGGGGTTTCGGTATTCCTTGCCATGTTCGATATGCCGGATGTGGCGAAGGTGTTTTGCCCGCCCGCGCCGGAAGTCCCCGACGATCCACAAGCCATTGCAATTCAAGCCAGGGTAGCTATGCGGGCGGCGCGGGGAGCCCAGGAGCTGAACAAGAAGCCGGACGGCGGGGAAGGAGACAAACCCGCGCCCACGTCGATCCCGCCGGTTGAAGAGGAACGAATCGCCGGGCCGCGGCACCTTCCCCCGCTCTATGAATTGATCGAAAGGGGCAAGGTGCTGGCCTTGAACATGCCCGCCGGATCGAACCCGGCGCTGGCCCGCGCCGTGGGCGTGATGCTCAAGAACGCCTGGCTACAGGCGCTTCTCATGCGCCCGACCAAGATGAAGAAGTCGCCGGGGGTCTATTTCCGGCCCGCCGTCTTTATCTGTGACGAATATCAAGCCTTCGCTTCGGTGGGCGAGGACGATCCATCGGGCGATGAGAAATCCTTTGCGCTGACCCGGCAATGCCGCTGCATCCCCATTGTCGCCACGCAATCCATTTCCTCGCTCCGATCTGTGTTGGGAAGCTCGGAAGCTTGGCGGTCGCTGTTGCAGACGCTCCGCACACGGATTTTCCTGTCTCTCAGCGACGACGCCAGCGCCAAGATTGCAAGCGAAATGTGCGGGCAGGTGGCGAAGATCAAGGGATCCTACACCATCAGCGAGACCTCCAAGCGGGCGGAAGTCTCCCCGCTCTCAGGCCGCGCCGGGGGAGGCGGGGGCAGCATCGGCGCAACCAAATCTTTCCGGGAGCAACGCGAGGCCGTGTTTCACCCGCGAGACTTCGCGCTGCTCTCGAACTGCCAAGCGATCTGTCTGCCCTATGACGGGTCGCAGTCGCTTGAGCCGCACCGGGTCTATCTCAAGCCTCACTATCTGCCCTTAGAACACTCCTATTGGAGAGCGAAGGAGGCGGGCAGATTATGAGCGCCGCGAGTGGACTGGAACACCTGAAACCGTTTCTACCGGGCTTGGAAAGCGCCCTGGAAGATTCCGAAGTCAGCGAGATCATGATTAACGGCCCCGGCAATGTCTGGGTCGAGCGGGCCGGGCGGTTGACGGCCCACCAAGCCCCCCGCCTGGACGAATCGGCCCTCCTACGGGCGGCCATCCACATCGCCCGGCCTTTGGGCCTGGACCCGGCGAGTTCGCCGATTATCGATGCGCGCCTGGACGACGGCTCGCGGGTTGCCATCTGTGTTCCGCCCGCGAGTCCTCAAGTAGCGATCACCATGCGGCGCTTTGGCAAGCGGTCTTTTTCGGCGGATGATCTCGTGAAGCAAGGCGCACTCCCCGAAGACGTGCGGGCGGAAGCGGAGCGGGTGTTGCGCTCCCGGCGCAACATCCTGGTTTCAGGCGGCACTGGATCAGGCAAGACCACACTGCTTAACGCACTTATTGAATTGCTTCCCGACGACGAGCGCATCGTCGCCATCGAGGACACGCTGGAGCTTCGCATTGAGCGCCCTAATTGCGTCCGCTTCGAGGCTCGCGGACTGGCAACCGGAGCCGTGACGATCCGCGACCTGGTGCGCCACGCCTTGCGGCACCGCCCGGATCACATCGTCGTGGGCGAGGTCCGGGGCGGGGAGGCGGCGGACCTGCTGCAAGCTCTCAATACCGGACACGGCGGCTCCCTCACCACCGTACACGCCAACAACGCCGAGTCGGCCTTGTCGCGCATCGCCAGTTGCGCCATGCAGGGCGGCGGTGAGCTTCCCTGGGAAGTCACCTGCCGGGGCGTGGTGGACGGCATCGCTATGGTGATTCACATGACACGGCAAGAGGGACGCCGGTTCGTGGAGGAAGCGCTGCTCGTCCAGGGCTACGACGCGCCACAGAACCACTGGATCATCAAGCCGATCTGGAGGGAACACGATGACGGATGAAGACTCTCGAGGACTTCGACCGGGAGCTCGGCCGGGACGGTGAGGAGACGCGGGAAGTCCCGGCCTGGATCGCCGAACAATACGGCGTCTTCTCCGAGGAATCGCAACGGACTCTCCGCGCGGAGTTCCCCCTTGTAGTTTCGTATGGAGAGTAGGGAGGGAAAGATGAGCCTTAACGGAGAAGCGACAGATGCCCCGATCACGGTGAAGGCCGCCGCCCACTTCTTGGGTGTCAGCCCCTCGCTGGTGTATGCTTACGTCGAGCGAAAGCAGATTCCCCATTTCCGCATGATGGGCCGCTCGATCCGCTTCCGACGGTCGGAGCTGGCCGAGTGGCGTCGGCAATTTCATGTGAATGGAGGAATCGATGAACAAGACAGGTAGACCGAGAAATACCGCTGGTAGCCTGTACCTGCGGCGCAATTCACGCGTCTGGTGGATGAGCTATCGAGAACAGAACGGGAGGTGGAGACAGACCTCGACAGGGCAGAGAGAAAAGGGGGAAGCCGAGAAGGTGATGCGCAAACGGTTGGTGGCTCGCGACGAGGGGCTGCTGCCGAGTGCCGCGCCGGGCAGGGAGATCAGGTTCAACGAGTGGGCGGACTGGTTCCTTGAGAACCGATCCAAACCGCCCTTCCGGAGCGAGAAGACTCACCTGCAAAACCTCGGCGCGTTGAAGTTCCTGAGGCCCCGGTTCGGCAAGAACAGACTATCGGACATCACACCGGAAGATATCGAATCGTACCTGATGACCAGATTGAATACAGGCAAGCGGGTGCACACCGAGTTGGGGCTGCAACTTCGCGGCAGGCCCAAACCTGCCACCGTGCATCAGGAGTTTCGCGTCCTGAGACGCATCCTGAACGTGGCGGTGAAGAAGCGGCGGCTGGCGGTCAATCCGTGTAATGGGGTGGAGTTTCCGGTGGCGTTGGCGGGTACGACGCGCAAGCCGCGCTATCTGACCGCCTCGAAGCAGGCCTGGCTGGAAGCCTGCGCGCCTCTGTACCTGCGCAACATCATCGCGATCATGGTGGAGATGGGGCTGCGGCCCTATCGCGAGTTGATCCCGATGCGAAAGGAACAGGTCGATCTGGAGAACGGGATCGTGCATCTTCCGGATTCCAAGACGGTGAATGGTATCGCGGACATGCCGATGACGGACAGAGCCCGTCAAGCGTTCGCCTCACAGATGAAGCAGAGCGGCGATTCCGACTACCTGTTCCCGAGCCCGCGGATGGACTCGAGCAAGCCGCACATCACGACGGTGCAAAAGCTGTGGAACCGGACGCTCCAGCGCGCCGGGCTGCCGCATTTTTCGCTATACGAGCTGCGCCACACGTTTGCGACCCGGCTCAGCGCCGGGGGCGTGGCGGATCATTTCGTGACGCAGATGCTGCGGCAAGGCGATTCGCAGGTGTTCAAGCGTTACAGCCAGGCAAAGCTCAACATGATGCGGGAAGCGCTGTCCAAGCTCGACCGGCAGGCGAACGAGCACGGCGCGACTTCCTTTACAGCGCTGGCCAACTAGAGCCAGTTTTTTGACAGTTTCTTTACAGTTCCGTCTTCGGCAACGAGAGGAAAGAAAAAATGGTGATGAAAACAAATAAGTTAAGTGGCGCGCCCGGAGGGACTCGAACCCCCAACCCTCTGCTTCGAAGGCAGATGCTCTATCCGATTGAGCTACGGGCGCGCAGATTTACTCGCATTGTATCATTGAGTCGGAAGTCTTCCGCTGGCGCTTCCGTCCGTGGTGTTTTCACTGTGGCCAAGTCTTAGGCCCAAGTCCTAGGGAGGACGGCTACTGCGAGAGTTTCAATGGGAAGCTGCGGGATGAATGCTTGAACGGAAAGATTTTCTATTCGCTGCAGGAGGCACAGCCCGCCCCGGTAGCCGGTAACCCCTGTCCGTCACTGAGCACAGTTTCACAAGCCTGGGCTGTGATGTAGACTCACGCCTCTGTCAAAAGACGCGGACACTTGGGGGAGGGGCTGGTGGAAACAATAAACCTGGAAGAACTGAGGACGAAACTGGACAAGGGTGACGATTTCCGTCTGGTGATGACTATGGATGTCAGGGACTTTAACAGAGGGCATATCCCCGGTTCACTCAGCATCAGACCGGATGAGGTCACAGAGAAGCTGAGGCTCGAGGACGAGATCGTGGTCTATTGTTCCGAGCCCGCCTGTATTTGCAACCAAACGGCCTACAGACTGCTTCGGACCGCTGGATGCGTGAAGGTCAGGCGCTTTTCAGGAGGACTGGAAGAATGGTCGGTTGCCGGCTACCCCCTCGAAACGAGCTAGAATGGGGGGTAGTGGTAGAGAGCTAAGGAAGTTGAAGCATGCCGGAGTGGTGATAAGAGTGGTGATAGATGACCGGTGACCGTCCACGCTAGTCCGCTGGTAACAGCGGGGATCATTCATTCGACCGACGTTCTGCCTGAAAACACACCAATCGGGCTCAGCAGCTTGAAGGGATTACTCTGGTTGGTCGTTTTCATTAGCCGACCGGCACGTCGCACATTGGGCACCAAGCCGCATTTCGTTTGATCCAAGTTGGGAAACTCTGGCAGTAAGATAGCTACCATCTGACGGGCATGTCGTATTTGGCTTCTCTTACTGCGAACTCTCAGCCATAGCCCCCGGACAAGCCCGGACAAGCCTGGACAAGAATAATGATGATGAGCAAGATCTTCGACGCCCTGAAGGAGGCCGAACTAGCTCGCGCCAAGCGCGAGAGCTACGAACCCGCCAGGAAAACTCTCCCCAATCGAGCAGAGCGCCGCCGGGCGCGTCGGATCAATGCCGAGATCCCAATCTTCGTCTACGGTTACACGCGAAGAAATGCCCCATTTTGCGAAGAGGCCTGCACCATTACCATCAATGCGCATGGCGGATTGATTTCCATGCGGACCGCTGTGCAGCCCGGCCAACGATTGCTGGTAACCAACGAGGGAAACGAAAGCACACAGGAGTGCGTAGTCGTCTCCGTGGGGTCTCTGTTGGCGCGCCACGTCCCCGTCGCATTTGAATTCACGGGTCCCGTGCCACAATTCTGGCGTAATTTGGAAATTGGCAAAGGCCTTGGTCTTTGAAGCACAACGTTATGAGCGTTATGGAGACCGACGGAGGCCGGGTTTATCTACCCCTGTTGGAAGGCGTTCCCTGCCGCTAGGACCATACGACGAGGATCAGGCAGAATCCGTTTCTGCGCTTGCGGCAGGGGTGGCTCACATGGCCCGGCAAGTGGAAACGGAAATTCTCGTTGACAACGTCTATAACAAAGATTATGGGTTATCCTGAATCTGATGCGTATTTCTGGCTGTCATCAGGCCAGAAGAGGGGGCCTGCGATGCGTGGTCTTTGTCTCGTATTTGCAATTTGCTTCTTGGCTAGTTTGCCTCTAAACGCGGCGGACCCGCCGGCGATTGGGGTGATGGCTCCGGATTTCAAATTGCCCTCGCAAGAGGGCATTCCGCTGGGCCTTCAGGATTTCCACGGCAAGTGGGTGGTCTTGTATTTCTATCCCAAGGACTTCACCCGGGGTTGCACCATCGAGGCGCACGGTTTTCAGCGCGACATCGCGCAGTACCAGGCGAAAAATGCGGTCATCGTGGGGGTAAGCGTGGACTCCGCTGAATCGCACGCCGATTTCTGCGCCAAGGAAGGTTTGGAGTTCAAACTCCTCTCGGACGCGGAGGGCAAAGTCTCTGCCGCGTATGGTTCTCTTCAAGACCGAAAAGTGTCGGCGCGGAATACGTTTATCGTTGGCCCCCAGGGGAAAATCGCAAAGGTTTTTCTGCGGGTGCAGCCCACCCAGCATAGCGCCGAGGTGCTGGCGGCGCTTGGCGAACTTCAGAAGTAACCTTCTGCCGTGGAACGCCGCAAGCCGGCTGCTTCCGCATGAGCTTGCGACCTCTGCGACCGGGTCGAATCCAATAGATATGGCCCAGATCGAGCAGCGCTTGCCACAGAATGTCGCTGGCGATTTCTTTGTCGATTCCAGCTGCATCGACTGCGACGCTTGCCGCCAAATCGCCCCGCGAACCTTCCGCGATCACGGCGACCGGTCCAGCGTCTACCGCCAGCCGGAAACTCCCGCGGAACTCCAACGCGCCCTCATGGCCCTGGTGGCCTGTCCCACGGCCTCCATCGGAACAGCTTCTCGGCGCAACGCCCGCCCTGGCGTTGCCGCTTTTCCTGAGCCCATCGCCGGGAATGTCTATTTCTGCGGCTTCACTTCCGAATCCAGTTTCGGCGCCTGGTCGTACCTGATCGTGCGCCCGCCCGAAGCAGGAGGCAACGTGCTGGTGGACTCCCCCCGCTTCACGTCCCCCCTGGTCAAACGCATCGAACAAATGGGCGGCGTCTCGCTAATGTTCCTGTCGCACCGCGACGATATCGCCGAGCACGCCAGATTCGCCGCACACTTCCGCTGCCCGCGCATCCTGCACCAGGACGAAGGCGCCCGCCGTCTGGGCATCGAGCAAATCACCGCCGGCGAGGATCCCTTGCGGATCGACCCCGATCTCTTGTTGATTCCCACGCCGGGCCATGCGCGCGGCCATCAGGTCTTGCTCTATCGCGATACCGTCCTATTCACCGGCGACCATCTGGCTTGGTCTCCGGAGCGCCGGACCCTGTATGCGTTCCGCAACCATTGCTGGTACTCCTGGCGCGAGCAGACCCATTCGATGGAAAAACTGCTGACCTATCGCTTCGAAGGGGTCCTCCCCGGCCACGGCCGCATCGGCCACGCCTCCCGCGACGAAATGCACCAGCACCTTGCCCGCTGTGTCGCTTGGATGAAAACTTAGGTCTGGGTCTGGTCCTGACCGCAGCAAGGAAGAATCTGCTTCCCGCTTCATTCCAGCTCTGCAATCCGCGAATCACGGATGTTGAGCTATGATAACTTTGAGTTTCGGGAAACCAGGGAGATCAACATGGTTCAAACGCTGTCCAAGATGCTTTCACTGGGGACAAAGGCCCCTTCGTTTCGCCTGCCGGACCCTCAAGGAAAATGGATTTTGTCGGATGACTTTGCCGGTGCCCCGGCCCTGCTGGTTGCCTTCATTTGCAACCACTGTCCCTATGTGCAGCATATCCGGCCGCGCTTCGCTGAGCTAGCCAGGGAGTATCAGGCGCGTGGAGTCGCTATCGTGGCGGTCAACTCCAATGATGTCCAGAGCTATCCCGACGACCGGCCTGAGAAAATGGCCGAGGAGATCCAGCAGGTGGGATATACCTTCCCCTATGTGTATGACGAGACACAGGAGGTAGCCAAGGCATATCAAGCTGCCTGCACGCCGGATTTTTTCCTCTTCGACAAGAATCGGTTGCTGGTCTATCGCGGACAGTTCGATGACAGCCGGCCCTCAAACGGGCAACCCATCACAGGAGCGGACCTCCACGCAGCCCTGGACGCGGTTCTCGAAGGCCGCCCGGTTTCGACGAATCAAAAGCCGAGTGTCGGCTGCAATATCAAGTGGAAGCCCGGCAATGCCCCAAGCTAGACCGGGCCTGGAGCGCTACGGTTCTTCCACCTCCACCACCTCCGCCGCCCGGATGGAGTGGCGATTGCGTTGAAAATAGGCGAAAGCCGAGACCGCTCCCAGTGCGAAGCCGATGGCGTGGGTACGGTAGCTGACGTTTACCTGAAAGGTCGTCGGAAGCAGGAGCACCATCCCAAAGACCATGGCCCGCATGATCCGCTTCCCTAAACCCTGGCTGCGTTCCACCAGCACGTACATGCTCAGCCAGAAACCCGCCATCCAGTAGACCAATCCAGACGCCCCGACCAGGCCGGCCCCGGGAGGATAGGTCAACAGGGCAAGGTAGTTGGTCAACCCGGCCATGGCCAGACTCAGAACCGGAAAGACCCAGAAGCCGAAGTACCCAAAGAGCAGATAGCCGAACAAGGTGAGAAAAATAGCATTTGAGAAAAAGTGCAAAATGTCCGAATGCACCGCCACGGCTGTCAGCAGTCGCCAGTACTCTCGTTCTTCCAAAACTCCTACCGAAGTGGCGGCAAGAGTCGGCAGCAGAGCCGCCCCGTTCCGCCAGGCTAGCAGGGAAATTACCAGGATCGTCACAACAGCGGATGCCGCGACGTGCAGACTGGCCTCCCGCGGCTTTCGCGACAGGAGAGTCTCTCGGATACGGTAGGATAGGGAATCTTCCATATTCATTCTCGGGTATACATCGCCCGGATACGGTTTACGTCGGCATCCGACAGGCCAGAGACCGCCGCGATGTCGTTCCTGGAGCGGAGCTGCTTACGATAGCGGCCGAAGTACTCGACGACGTCTCCGCCATAGGCGAAGGAATACATGATGTCGCGGAAATCCTGCGTGTGCGTGAGCCTCAGGGCATGGCCAAGCTCGTGCAAGCACGTCAAGTACACGATGCTATCGCGCAGAAGGATGTCTTCTCTGGCGCGCCGGGCGATATCCTTATCCAACGATTCCAACTCGGGCTGTATGAAGACGGCCGCCCCACGCCGGCCGCTGACAGTCAAGGGCTTCATCTTCCCGTACTGGCTGTCGCTAGCTTGGGACCAGTAGAGTCGAACGAGCGCGCTCGATTCGGGCGCAGCCTCGAATCGAAGGTTTTTCCCGGCGCTTCGCTGCCAAGCCTTGAACGCCCACAGCGCAAGTTCTCGATCCGTTGCCTGGTAGCCATTCCGCCCACTCCCGTCCGCTATGAAGTAAGCGATAGGGTCCGTCGCATCAAGAGGCCTCGGCGTGGTCGACTGCTGGCCGCTCGTTGGGGCCATGGTCAACGCCAGGATGGGAAAATCGAATACGGTTGCCACAGCGGCGATTCTGAATGCGCGCCAGCTCATATGTGCAGATGATAACGCCAAGCCGTCTTGATGCGCAGCGGGTATTTCGTCCGCCTGCCGTGCGCGGCTTCGACTTTAGAGGTCGATAAGAACTTGAGGGCGCTCTTTTTGGATGGCGCGCTGCAATCGCCGCCACAGCACTCTCCTGATCAATTTACGAAAGGCAGGAACCAGGCACAGAAAACCTACGGCATCGGTGAGAAACCCCGGAGTAATGAGTACAGCCCCCGCTAGCAGGATAATCCCACCGTCGACAAGTGTTGCAGCCGGAAGATGACCGGCAGCCACTTCAGACTGCATGTGGCGCAAGACACTTAGACCTTGGCTTCGCGCCAGGAAGGCGCCCAGCACGCCGGTTATGGCGATGAGCGCCAAGGTAGGCATCGTGCCGATACGACTGCCAACTTCAATGAGCAGCGCAAGCTCTACCGTTGGAACGAGAAGAAAGAGAAGCAGGAGCCTCGCCATGCTTCCATTATCGCACAGAGAAACCGGCTGGACTTTCTTTCCCCAAAGGTTCTAGCGGTGGCCACTCTAACTCAAAAGGGCTCACTGTTCTTCAAAGGCCCTGAAGACGATGACATCCGATAGTTCGTGGGACTTGCGCTGCCGGTAGCGAAACTCCACAGCCGACCGATAAAAACCCGCGCTGTTCAGGGTGATGGTGATCGCCTGTTCCGTCAAATTCTCCCAGTACCAGCCGTGGATTCCCGAGAAAGGGGCCGTATAGCTGCCGTGTCCCTGGTCTTTCTCGCTCTTCTCGAAGGTTTCGGCGTATCCACGAGGCGCCCCGTCCGGCTCGCTATGCATTTCCACGCCGACCATCACGGGCGCTTTCCAGGAGTAGACCATCGTCTCTCCTTTTTCAATTCGATACTTGTATTCAAACCATTCCAGAGGATCCAGTGTGAAGACGACGGAGTCCCGCTTGTAGGTGTTCGGGGAAAGGGTGATGGCTCCGGGAGTCAGGGGCGGAGCGCCAGGCGGCAAGGAAGCCGTTTGTGCGGCCGCGGCTGGCGCAGGAGGTACGTTTTCGCTTGGGGGAGAATCCGCGCCTCCGAGCTCCTGTCCTGTCCCGAGTGGATCGACGCTGAATCCTGCGGGGTGAACTGCGGTTACCAGAACCGCAATCGCCACTACCAAGGCGATTGCGAGGGCCGGGGCGAGGGCCGGGGAAATGTTCGGCTTCGGCGGTGCCTTACCCTGTGTGGCATCGGAGGTTGGCAAGTCTCTTTGTTTCCCCATTCTTTTGCCTCCTGGTGGCGGGGATTATACTCCCCAACCGTCGCTCGAGTCGTATTCTTTGCCAACGCCTTCGACGGACACCTGTCGAAGATCCCGATAGCCTTGGTGGGGAGGCTTGATGGGGAGGTGCGATCACCACGAGGTCCGTGGGCTAGGCTCCGGATTTGGCCGGCGAACTCACGTTTCGCTCGCGCCCGCCATACGGCTCCGGTTGCACGAGTGGCAGGGTTGGAGGGGAAGCCGCAGGACGCGGTAGCAGTGTTTGCGGGGCGCGCCAGTTATCGAGGATGGCCACCTGCTGCGAGCAGGATACGGTGCAACGCGGCGCGCAAGGTTTCTCGGTGTAAAACTCCCTGCGGAAATCTTCCGAGGTGTAGTCGGCGAGCGGGATTCCGGGGTAACCTCGCTGCTGAGAACACCAGTGGACCAATCCGTCTTCGCAGATATAGAGGTAGCGCGCGCCGGAGCGGCATCGCCAACGGTTTTCCCGGCCGCCGGCGATATTGTGTTGGAACCGGTTGAACCGTGAGAACGACCGCTTGCCAAGGGCCAGGACCTGCTCAAAGATCCCTTGCTCGCCAGAGCTCAAGGGTTTGAGCTGGCCGACGCCATCATGCAGCACGCCCACCGTGCTGGTGAAGCCAAGTTCGAGAGCACGCCGTGCGACGGCCAAGGCATCTTTGGGATTCCGGATGCCGCTGCCCAGCACCGAATTGATGTTGACTTGAAATTCGGCGTGCTCGGCGAGCAGCACCAGCTTCTGGTCCAACACGCTCAGGCTTTTCTTGGAGCTATCGTCGGGCATCGCATTGTCGATGCTGATCTGCAAGTGGTCGAGATCGGCCCGGTTGAGTCGACGGATGCGGTCGGCGGTCAAGAGATAGCCATTGGTGATCATTCCGGAGAGGGCTCCGCGCCGCCGAACCCGGGCGATAATCTGATCGAGATCAGGGTGCAGTAGCGGCTCACCACCGCTCTGGGTGATGATCGAGGTTCCCAGTTCGGCGAGCCGGTCGATGCGCCAAAACATCTCTTTGAGCGGCACCGGCTTCGAGACATCATCGTATTCGTTACAGTAGGTGCAGGAAAGATTGCAGCGCCGGATGGGGATGACGTGCGCCAGAATCGGATGTCTCGGGGAGATCAGTCCCCAGGCAATCATGCGCAGCTCGCGCAAGCGGGTGTCCAGAAAGCGCATCTGCCGACGGACTTGAGTTCGCATTCTCAGATGTTTATCGGCCGCCAGGAACCTGGGGATGATCATCCATGATGTTCCTCGACACGTCTCTAGGCCATGTAAGGCTTTAGTTCACGTTCGATATCCGACTGGCTGAGCGCTTCGCCGGCGTTCAGGCGTTCCAGGATCTTCGCCACGGCGAGCTTGGCCTGTTGTTTGGTGTGGTTGCGAAGGTAGCCGTCAAAGATGTGCTCCCCGCACGTGGCATCGTTGATTTCCTTTTCCTTGTCGTGCTCGCCCAATTCGGTGAAATATACGACCCGGTGCTGCCCGGTGAAGGTCACCTCCCGGTAAATTTCAAACATCACCTTGTCGGATTCAATCGCCGGGCCCATGACGGCCGCGATTATGGCACAGTTACGAGCTCTTCCGCTGGCTCGATTTCGGCGGCGGGGCCCGGCAGGTTGTCAAATTCCGCACGGAGCCGAACTTCCAGCTCTGCGAGCTTGACGTCGATCTCGGCCTCTTTCTTCTTGCGCGAATTCATTTCTTCACAGTAGCGCTTCAGGAAGTAGCCGATGGTCTCGACACGGATGCGGATCGAGCCCGTCGGTTTGTTCTCATCAATGTCCTTGAAAGAGAAGTACGGCGTCCCGGATTTCGTTACCGTCTCCTCGACCACCGTGTAAATTGGCGCGTCGTGGCCGCATTTGAAGCTGGAAAGCTCCAGCGCCACCAGGTTGGGATGACGCGCCGTGTATTTTGCCGCCCAAACCTTCTGGCTGCTGTTCTCGCTGTAGGAGTTCTTCCAGGCGTCGGTGATGTCCATCGGGTGCTGAATGATGCCCGCGCGAACGTCGTCGCCAAACAGGCGCCAGATAATCTCGTCGTCAATGGGCAGCGAGCCCATCGTCAACACCGGATAACCGAGCTTCTGGAACTCTTCGAGGATATCGTGGTTTAGGCCAGGATCGTTGTGGTACGGCCGAGCCAACAGGACGATGCCGACCCCGCTTTCGGCCTCAAGCTTCTTCAGGATTTCGCGTCCCTGTTTGCGGAGAATGTCATCGTTGAAGTGCTGCATGGCCTTCATTGCTTCCTCCGCAGCGCGATGGTTCTCTTCAGCAGACAATCCCAGAATTTCCTGGAATGCTTCGTACATTTGCCGTTCAAACAGGATGGGCGTGCCGCAGTTGATGAGCGGGTTCAGGAACTGGACGCCCATCTCCTTGAATAGGTCCCCTTCCTTGGTGAAAGCCGCTTTGACGGCCGCGGGAGTGGCCGTGACGGTCGGACACGCGCGATGGCTCTGGGCATTGACCAAGTCCGAAGGCAGGTCATCGATACTCGGGAAGAAAATGATGTCCAGGGGCTTCTTCTTGTGGTGCACGTAGAGCAGGTTGTGCACGTGAGGGATGCCGACCTTGGAGGGGAAGCACGGGTCGATGGAGCCACGCTTGGCCCCAGCTTTGTACAGTTCCTCGGATGTGTAGTCGGAATAGACCAGGTTATCCGCCGGTACGCCCAGTGACTCGAAGTAAGCGCTGAAGGCCGGGTTGCAGGTGTACTGGTTCAGGATGCGCGGGATGCCGAGACGCAATGCGGCGCGCCGTTTCATCGCGGCTACGCGCGCTTTCTGCCGCGCGGTCAGCACGTAGCGCGGCAACGACTCGGCCACCAGCGGCGGCTTGAAGGATTTGAACGCCGCCTTGGCCGCGACCTCGGCCATGTTGGGGTTCGCGCCCTTCGTGGAGTCGAGCCCCTTCTTGATCTCGCGCATGGCGTTGACGTCCTCGACCAGACCTTTATCGCAACTGTTGTTGATGATCAAGCGCTTGGTGTTGGGCGCGATGGTAATCTTCGAGGTTTTCGACCCAGGGTTTTCCACTGCGACGCCCGGCTGGAGTTTCACGTCAAGGAAGGTGCGCAGGCACTTGTTTTTGCAGAAGTAGCAGCGCGTGTCCTCGCTGCGGTGCGTGACATAGCTGAGCTTCTGCACCGATTCCAAGCCGATAAAACTCGTCTGTCGGCCCAGCTTCCACAGCCGGTTGGCTTCAATCGCCGCACCAATGGCTCCCGATTCACCGCAATGCTCGTGTACGATGATGTTTGGCTTCATGCCCTTATCGCGGAAGCGCGACTCGATGAAATCCACTTGAGTCTTGACTACCGCGAGGTTGTGCTGCGTGCCGCCCTGCAGCACAAAGGTGCGCCCGAGCGAAGCCAGGTTCGGAATCTGCGAGACGTACAGCCAGATGTTCTTGGGCAGCACGTTGGCAAGACCGGCTAGGATCTCTTCCGGTTTCCAGCCCTGCCGCTGGAAGTCCACGATATCCGACTGCATGAACACGGCGCAGCCGTAGCCAAACATGGGCATGGATTTCGCGTTGAACGCCAGGTCAGCGAATTGGGTCACCTCGTAACCGAAACCCTGGCAGGTGGATTGCAAAAAGTATCCGTTGCCCGCCGAGCACTGCGTATTGAGCTTGAAGTCCTTGACCCGGCCGTTTTGCAGGATGATCAGCTTGATGTCCTGCCCGCCGATGTCGCAGATGACGTCCGCTTGGGGGTAAAAGTGCAGTGCCGCCTCGGTGTGCGCGACGGTTTCAACGATCGCAGCATCGGCCGCCAGCACGTCGTGCAGGACGTCTTTGGCATAGCCAGTGGTGCCGATGCCGAGCACTTTGAGCGTGGCACCCTGCTCTTCGATCTGGGCGCGCAGGTTCTGGAACATGTCCTGCGTGTCTTCGATGGGATTGCCCTTCGACAGCTGATAGCACTTCACGAGAACGCGTTTCTCTTCGTCGAGCAGGACTGCCTTGGTCGAGGTCGAACCGCCATCGAGGCCGATGAAGCCCTCGACGACCTGGCCGGGCTGGAACTTCGCGGGCGCAAACTTCTTGGGCTTGTATCGCTCCTTGAATTCGAGCAACTCCTGCTCGTTCTTGCTCAGCCCGCTCCCGCCCTTCTTTTGCTTCTCTTCGAGGCGGCCGACGTTCATATACCATTCCAGGTTTTCCGTGCCGCCGTAGACCCCGACGGCTTCGTCCTCGTCCTTACCGAATTCGATGGAGCCAAGGGCGGCGTAGTATTGCCCGTTCTGAGGCACCAGAATGAGCGAAGCCGGGTCAACGCCTTGCGGCAGCGGGAACTTGCGCTCTGCCCAAACCTTGGGAACGTTCGCTTTCCAGCATTCCTGCATGCCGCGAATATATGTGTTCGGCCCGCCGAGCAGCAGGACCTGCGGCCGCAGCGTGTTGCCGCGGGTCAGCACAGCCAAGTTCTGTTGCACGATGGCTTCAAACAGAGAGGCCATCAACTCGTCGCTCGGTACGCCGCTCTTCTGCAGGCCATTGATGTCGGTTTCGGCGAAGACTCCGCACTTCCCGGCCACCGGATGCAGCTTCACGTCGGCGTAACCCATTTGGCAGAGCTGATCTGCCGGGATACGCAGCTTGGCGTTGATCTTGTCAATTACCGCGCCGGTCCCCCCGGCACACTTGTCGTTCATCGAGGGGATTTTCTTCTTGCGGCCGGTCTTGGGATCTTCCTTGAAGATGATGATTTTAGCGTCCTGGCCGCCCAACTCAACAACGGAGCCGCACTGCGGATAGAGCTTCTCGACTGCCAGAGCCACGGCGTTGACTTCCTGGACGAACTTGGCGCCAACGAGCGACCCGATGCCGCCGCCGCCGCTGCCGGTGATGAAAATGCGGGTGTGGCCGGCGACGATGCCGACCTCGTCTTCCATGCGTCTCAGGAACTCGAGAACCATCTCAGGTTGCTTGGTGTCGTGTCGCTGGTAGTCCTGCCAAAGGATCTGGTCGTCGGAAGGATTGACGACTATGGCTTTGACGGTGGTGGACCCAACGTCCAGGCCAACCATTAGCGGTGTTCCTCCCGTGACTCTTGGTGCAATCGTCTTCAGAACAGGAGGCGGCGGGGTAATCTTGGGCGCCGACAGGTTGGTAAGTGGTACAAACGCCCCCGTGGCGCCGTTTGTGCTTGTTCCTGTGCTGCAGCCTCCGCTCGAGCAACTCATCGGTGACCTCTAAGGCTACGCTGCGACGCTGGCGCGGCGCTCAGGCTTGCCATCGGCCTTCATGCGCTCGGCGACATGTCGAACGAAATTGGCCGCGCTACCAACGACGCCTTCGATGCGCGGCACCTTGTACATGGGAGACTTCAATTCCGGGTGTTCCTCAACATAGGCACGGACCTCTTCCAACGTTCTGCCACTGGCCTCCAGCGCAGCCTTGAATTCAAGTTTGGTCTTGGCCTTGGCCTCGCCGAGGGCCATCTGCACGCGGCTGTGAGCGTTGACGTCGCCCTCGCCGGAGGTCTCGATGGGCAGGAAGATCATGTCTTTGTGGTGCGACATGACGGCCGATTGGGCGCCATCGGATTGTGTCGAGGGCATGCAGCCGAAGGGCTTCAGCGCCAGGACCATATGAGCCAAACCTTTGTTTGAGTAATAGATATTCTTGGCGACTTCCAGATGGCCTTCACCGCCCGCGGAGCGAGAATTGTAATAGGGGTGACCGAGCCGCTGCAATTCGTACTGATCCACCAGATGATGGCCGATTCCGCCGAGGGCTTCGATGATACGGTTGTACTCGCGCTTGAAGATGTGCTCAGCCATCTTGATCTGCAGGATTTTCTTTCGCATGCCGAGATTGATCTTTACATGCATGTCGAAGCGCCAGGAGGGCGGCGGCATCGCACCTTCGGAAAGTCCCTTCTCATCTTGATACCTCTGCACAACCTGGTGCATCAGGTAGCAGATCCAAGTGCCGATGGGCTCAACGACGACTTGCGCACCTTCCTTTTCCAGGAAGCGGAACATGTTGAAATTGCCGTCGCCTTCAGTGGTTTGCGCCCAAAACTCACCGGTGATCTTGACGATGGGCTTCACGCGCGTGCGGTCGATGGGGATCGCTGCGAACCGGCCGCGCACCTCGCGTAGCACGGTCATAATGTCGTCGCCGAAGAGCTGGTGCAGGAACTTGCCCAAATACTCGGCCGTGCTGGCAAAACGCGTGTTTGCCAGCAACTTGCCGGTCTTACCGTTAAGGGTCCACGGATTCCTGCGCCGCATGACCTCATGCAACAGTTCCATGGACTCGTCGAGCACGCGGTCCGTCTCGCCGGCATTCGCTTCATAGGGCCGAATCTGATAGGCAATGTCGTTGATAATATCCCCCATGTTTAGCGCATTCAGAATGGCCAGGAAGAAATCCAGATTCAGCGCCAGTCCGGCTTCGGCTTCCTCTTGGTTCAATCCCCCGCCTTGCTGAAACAGCAGCACCCGGAATTTTTCAAAACCGGCATTGCGCAGCGCCAGCCGGTATTCAGCCTCGTACATGCCAAACCGACAGGGGCCGCAGGCGCCCGCCGTAAAAAAGACATAGCGGTCACAGATTTCGTCCTTGGTCAGCCCCTTGGCCTCCAGGTCCTGTACGAACTGCACCAGGTTTCCCACCGTGAAGTAGGTCGGGTTGCACTGGCCGTTGTTGCCGTATTCCTTGCCGAGTTGGAAGGCCTTCTTGTTCGGCACCGGAACCGACTCGCACTTGTAGCCCAAGCTCTCAAGCGCCCCGTGCACCAGACGTTCGTGCTTCCATGTCAGGCCGCCGAAAAGGATGGTGGTGTGGTCGCGTTGCAGTTTGGTGAACGAAAGCTCGACGGGTTTATGGAAATGATGCGCCTCCCGACGCTCGATGCCGGCTTCTTGTTCGAGCCGCCGCCGCGCTTCATCCAGGCGCTGGCGGATCAATTCCTCAGTGGACAGGATTCCTACCAGTTCACCATTGCCTTGTGTCTGTGAAACAGGGGCTGCAGTGTTCATGTTTTGACTCCCATCGTAACGATCTTCGGCTTTCGGCTATCAGGAGTTTTCACAGATCCTCTCGGCTTCCGTTGGCGAAGCGTGACACATCACATAAGGTCGGTCACAATTGCTCTCGGTTTCCGAGTGTAACCAACCGTGATTTTTGGGCCCCCCAAGCGCCGTATGGTCCGCGAGGGCTATAATCCCTGCGCCTCCGACCCGTCTTAAGCCAGACGAATTCTAAGGATTTTGCCCACCAGCAGATACTGTATTGCAGCGGATGGCATCAATCTGATGCCCGAGTGCTAAAGGCGCACACCGGATGGAGTAGCCGGATGCTCCCATGGCGGGTTCACCCGTATTTAATTCTAAACTTAAACCTACGATTTCTGTTCCTGACCACTGTGGCCTTTCGCCGGACGCACCCATTTCGGGGCTTCGTGCCTAAGCGGGGAGGAGTATTTCAATATGTGGTAGACTCCGGATTGCTCGGCGTCACCAAAACGCCACTAGCTACTGCACGAGACGCTTGCCGATGACAACCCACCAGCCTGTTTTTTTTACGTTTCACAAGGTCCGTCAGGAATGCGAGCAGCCGAATGCAGATGCCTGGCGGGCCTTCCTGGAATTCTACACTCCCCTTTTCCTGCGCCTGATTGAAATCTACTTCCCTGGTAATGCCGGGGTTAGTCATAGCGTCCTGGAAAAACTACTTGCGACTCTCGTTGCAGATGATTTCCAGCGTCTTCGAGTCACTGCACGCCAATCGGAACGAGAATTTCTTGTTGATTTGAGAGTGCTGCTGCTCGACCTAGCGGCGAGTGCTGCTGGCGAGATAGCCGGCAGCGCTAGGGAAGGCTCTCTGCTCGACCTCGAGAAGGTCGGAAAGGTTCTGGAGGGTCTCCCCTCGATACACCAGGAGATGCTTTTCTTCAGGCTTGCCGGCTATACCGATGCCACGCTCGAGCGCATGCTACGCGTCTCACCGCGGGTTGCCGAGAAAGCCTTGGAACGCCTGCAGCCGGATTATTCGGCGGCCCAGCGGCTTGAGCGAGACCGCTGCCTCTGGCCTGTCGAGTGGTTGGCGGTGTTGCGGCAGGCGCGCGGGGCCAGGCAGGAAAACTGCCCCGGGTCGCATGAGTTTTTGCGTGTCCATGATGGCCAAGTGAGCTGGTATGACAAGGAGCCCGTTGAAAGACACGTTGCCGGCTGTCTGCACTGCCTCGAATGCTGGACAGCGCTGCGTGAAGTGGGGTACTGGTGTCGCGTAGCCCCGCCTGCATCTGCGGAACAAATCCAGGAGCTCTTGCGAGTTCTTCCTATCGGTCCGAAGCCCAAGAAATCGCTCTTCCGGAGTGTGTTTGGCTGAAGACCGTCCTATTTCGCTGCCTTCCCGCCCGCCCCCTCACCGAAAAAATCGGCGGATACAGTTCCTCGAAACACCACCAGCGGGGGGAATGGAATCCGATCAGTGCTTAGTCAGCATTCGATCTGCAATCCGGAACCGGATTGTGATTCGTCATCGATGGGAGGGAACCCGGGGTTGGTTTAAGGGGCTGGTTTAAACGGAGAGCGGGGAGCGCTTGGCAGTTGCATCTTTGGTGGTAACGCGACGCCTTCGCTCCAGGATGTAATGCAGCAGACGATAGCCAAGCAGAATCGCGACCACCGCGGCGAAGCGCACCGGAACGGTCACATCCGACTTCACCTTCCAGTAGAAATGAATCACCCCTGCGCACGCGCTGACGTAAATCAACCGGTGCAGCATCTGCCAACGCCGCCCTCCCAGCCGGCGAACCATTCCCCTGGTTGAGGTAATGGCCAGCGGAATCAGCAGCAGAAAGGAGATGAATCCCACCGTGATAAACGGGCGCCGGTACACGTCTTCCACCATGGCGCCAAAGTCCCAGAACTGCTCCAGCCAGATGTAGGTTATGAAATGCAGCGAGCCGTAGAAGAACGCGAACAAACCAAGCATTCTGCGGAAGCGAATCAGCCAGTTCTGTCGCAGCAGGCGGCGCAGCGGCGTCACGCTGAGGGTCACGCACAGCCCGACCAGCGTCCAGGTACCCGTCGAGTTCCTGATGAACTCGATGGGATTTGCGGTCAGGTCGTTGTGAAATGCCTTCCAAACCAAGCCGGCGAGAGGTCCCAGGCAAAGCAGAAAGACCGGCGGCTTCAGCCATTTGATGTGGCGGGTAAAATCCATCCGGCCCCGGGTGCCTTAGTAGTTTGTCCGCAAGTCCATTCCCGCATAGAGGCTGGCCACCTGGTCGGCGTAGCCGTTGAACATCAGCGTCTTTCGCTTGAGAAATTCGCCGAGACGCCGTTCGGTCGCTTGGCTCCAGCGCGGATGGTTCACCTCCGGATTGACGTTGGAATAGAAGCCGTACTCCCGTGCGAACGCCGTGTTCCAAGTGGTGTCCGGCTGCTGTTCCATGAACCGAAACCTGACAATGGACTTGCCACTCTTAAAGCCGTACTTCCACGGAATGATGACACGGATGGGCGCTCCGTTCTGGTTGGGCAGCACCTCGCCATACAGACCGAAACACAGGATCGTCATCGGATGCATGGCCTCGTCCATGCGCAAGCCCTCGCGGTAGGGCCAGTCGAGTCCCGAGCGGCCTAGTGCCGGCATCTGTTGAGGATCCAGATCGGTGAAAAACTGCACGTATTTGGCCTTCGAAGTGGGTTGCACCCGATCGATCAGCACGCTCAACGGGAAGCCGACCCACGGGACCACGATCGACCATCCCTCAACGCAACGGAGGCGATAGATACGCTCTTCTAGCGGAGCCATCTTCAGGATGTCCTCCACGCCCAACGTCTGCGGCTTCATGACCTCGCCCTCAAGGCTAACCGTCCACGGGCTGGTCTTATAATTCTGTGCGTAACGCGCCGGATCGGACTTTGCGGTGCCGAATTCGTAATAATTGTTGTAGGTGGTTACATCGTCGTAGGGCGTCATCTTTTCGGTCGTGGAATACGGGCTCTTGATCAGTCCTTCCAGTTTCTGGCCCGCCGCCATCACCGGCCCGGAGCCCAACCAGCGCGCCACCGGGCGCGCCGCCAGTGCCACGGCTCCTGCCGCCGCAGCTCCTGCCAAAAAGTTTCGCCGATTCATGTAAACGCGCTTCGGGGTGATTTCCGAAGACGGGATGTCGTTGGCCTTCTTGATGAGCATCACTCCCTCCTACGTTTCCCTTATGATTTTAACGCCTACCTTGGCAGTCCACGCAACTGAATTTACAGGATACGTGCTGATCGAGCCGACCAGGCCGAGTCGACCAGGCAATGTGACCTGATCGACTTGAATTAGTCCAGCGGGAGTGAGAGAGAATCACTCTCAAGGAGAGCTGGACATGCCGATGAAGAGATACAAAGCAGAGCAGATCGCGACGTTGCTGCGTCAGATTGAAGTAGGAATTGCGAACGGAAAGCCCACCCCGCAAGCCTGCAAGGAAGTTTAGATCACTCAGCAGACGTACTACCGCTGAAGGAAAGAGTTCGGCGGCCTGAAGCTGGATCAAGCGAAACGAATGAAGGAGCTGGAGCGGGAGAACGCGAAGCTGAAGCGTTTGGTGGCGGAACTGTCTCTGGAGAAGCAAATTCTGAAGGATGTGGCCTCGGGAAACTTCTGAGCCCTGAGCGGCGACGTTGTGCGGTGGAGCATGCGCGAGAGAAGTACGAAGTAAGTGAGCGGCATGCCTGTCGGCTGCTGGGGCAGTGGCGAAGGACACAACGCTACGCCGCGATCCAGAGGATCGACGAAGATGCGCTGACCGAAGCGATGGTTGCGCTGGCCAGTGAATATGGGCGCTATGGCTACCGGCGGATTACAGCGCTGCTGCAAGGTGCTGGCTGGCAGGTGGGTAAGGATCGGGTGCAGCGCATCTGGCGACGCGAGGGGTTGAAAGTACCACAGAAACAGCGGCCCCGAGGGCGGCTGTGGCTGAACGACGGGTCGTGCCTTCGACTGAGGCCGGAGCGAGCCAATCATGTGTGGAGCTATGACTTCGTAAGCGGGAAGACGCACGACGGGAGAACGTTGCGGATGCTGACGCTGATGGATGAATACACGCGGGAGTGCCTGGCGATCCGGGTGGCACGACGGTTGGGGAGTTATGAGGTGATTGAGGCGCTGGCCGACGTGATGCTGTGGCGGGGAATTCCGGAGCATATTCGCTCCGATAATGGCCCGGAATTCGTATCGAAGAAACTGCGGAAGTGGCTGGCGAGTGTGGGGACGGGAACGCTGTACATCGAACCGGGCAGTCTCTGGGAGAACGGGTACTGTGAGAGTTTCAACGGGAAGCTGCGGGATGAATGCCTGAATGGAGAGATTTTCTACTCGCTGAAGGAGGCGCAGGTGGTGATCGAAATGTGGCGCGTGGAATACAACACTAAGAGGCCGCACTCGGCGCTCGGCTACAGGCCGCCTGCCCCGGCGGCCTGTAGCCACTGGGGAGCACATCCATCTTCACAGCCCATGGCTGTGATATAAAAACCCTCTCACTGTTCCTGGACTAAAAAATCAGGCAGGTCAAAACGCTTGCCGCTGGGCCTGAAATTCAGCAGCGCTAAACCTCAGCGCCGGGGCTATTTCGAATAGTTCCAGATAAGACTTCTGAAGATAACCCCGGAGCGTATATCGCAGGACCGGAGGTGGCGGAGCGAGCGTTCGCCGAGCGGCGCATCCGGTCATCGGCAGCAGGATCAAGAGGTCGGACAGGAGGAAAGCAATGCATTTGCGGAACAAACTGTTCATCAGCTGCCGCCCCTTGCCTCAAGGATTAATCTACACAAGCATTGCGGGCAGTGAACTGAGTCATGGCAACGTGTGACCGACGGCACAATCGCCATGCGGTGAGAAGAAACCGTTGCTTAGCGATACTGGATGGACCCCTAAGAGGGGCACTGGCGGATGTGCAACCGGCAGAGGTCTCGGTGAAACCGACAACTTGCGTAAACGGAATGGGTAAGCACGACGCGTCCACGCTGGGCAGCAAACGCGCCAATTTCGAACGAAACGGGGGATTAATCGTTATCTACAGCGAAAACAGAGATTCCCTGGAAGGCACGAAAAACGCGGCAGTTGGCTTTGTCTATCGTGCCGGGGAGCTATCTCATTTCGCTTGTGGACGGCAACGCTCTATCCTGTTGCAATCAAAAGCGGACAGAGTTCCGGCGAAGGACAGCAACTGTACGGGATTTTTGCGCACCACCAGCGTCTGTGGTAGCGGTAGCATTTCATCGGTTCAGTCTGCCAGCCGAGGCGTTAACCCTGACAATTCCCGCTGGGGAGGCAGCTAGCGCTGCTCCTGCTCCCAAGCCAGTTCCGTATAAACGATCTCGGTAAAGCTCATTCCCCGAAATGGCTTGAAGATCGTCAGATCGGGGATCTCTGGAAGGTCGCGGGCAAACATTTGCCGCAGCGACTGACGAACACCTGGTTCTGATGGCGGCGTAACATCCCCCATCTCCACTTCCGCCTCAGCCAGGGACTTGCCGGCCTCGAACAGTTGAACGATCTTGTTCCGCTTCCCCTCCATGTCTGTCATGACCTTCCGCAGTTGAGCTTTGGTCAGGGGGTCACTATGTCCGCCGAGGTAGGTGTTAGCGTCAAGGGCGACAGCCTGTTTCAAACTCTCAATTGTGCCTGCCGTGGAGCCGTAGTCTTCCAAGTGAACATTGGTGCCGCTGGCGAGATCGCCGACAAACGCGACTTTGTGATCGGGGAGGTAGGCGATCAGATCGCCGTCGGTGTGCGCCGGAGCCCAATGGAACAGGGTGATGTTCACGCCGTGAATCTTGAGGTCCGCCCGCCTATCCACGGTGTAGGTGGCTTGAAAATGCACCCGCTCCGCA
The DNA here is from genome assembly GCA_965197305.1 of Candidatus Acidiferrales bacterium. Lineage (GTDB taxonomy): Bacteria > Acidobacteriota > Terriglobia > Acidiferrales > UBA7541 > Palsa-189. The sequence goes on from CBDAMS010000011.1 coordinate 371,617, forward strand.
TCCCGCTGAAAATGAAGCATTGCTTCGATGCTCTTCGCGGTGTTCTCTTGACAAATGATGGTCAAGCCCCTCCGATAACCGAAGATCCCCTTGAAGTGATCGGGATTGGAATGACTGAAAACGAAATGCGTCACCGGGTTCGGCGTGATCTTGGCAAGTTCGCCCATTACGTCCCTCACCGTGCTGCCGAACTCGAAAGCGTCGAACATGATCACGCCATTGTCACCAATTACGTACCCCGTGTTGGCGCCCACCGCGCCTCCCTGGGCCCAATACACTCCGGGGACTTCGCCGAGTGGCCTGAGTTGAGGAGGGGGAGCTACATTCCGCTGCGCGTTCGCTACCGCAGCGAATCCGCTCAGAGCAACGATGGCCGCAAATCCCAAAGCAAACTTCCTCTTAAATTTCATCGGTAACATTTTCGTGCCTCCCAAAGAAGTCTTCCCGAAATTGTCCGGGGGAAATTGCGCATGAAGCATACGCTTGAACCGCTCGGTGGTCAATCTGATCCAGCCCAGCCCCCCCCTCAAGAAAATCCAGCGTGGCTTCCTGAGCATGGCGCCAAACATGGCGCGGAAAGATTGAAGATGGCAGCAGCGAGCGGTATGAGAAACATCAAGAGAGAGATAGACACCATCGGCACCGCCTCCCGCTTCGGACTCCGCTTTTGACCCGGAATCCCACGATTGGTACAAAGAAACTATATGCCCTCATATCTCACCCTTGCGCTCTCAACAGGCACCGTAAGAGCGCGAGCCGTCATTTTCGATATGGACGGCGTCCTTTCGGACACCCAGACGATTCACGCGCAGATGGAATCAGACCTTCTCCGAGAACAGGCGTTGGTGCATGAATCGGAACTGGCCCGCAACGAACCCGACTCACAGGTCCATCACCTACCAAGAGCGTACGACGATGGCCTACCGAGCTCGGCCATCCGGTTGAGGATGTGACACCCGATCGCGGCTTCTCTGCGTTGCGCCTTGCTGTGCCTCGCCTTCAGGTCGCCTCCGAACACGGACTTGTATCGGAAGAAGCTGTTCTCAACGCGCGCCTGCTGTCGGTAGCCCGACTCCTTCTGCCACTCCCGTCGCCCGATCTTGCGAATCCTCTGAAGAGACGCTTCACGCTGCGCCCAGGGGCCGTCGGTGGGCCCCGCCGACAGCGCAGAGCGACGAGGGGGGATCACAACCACGACGTTCTCTGTACCGGCCGCGCTGGCCCGATCGTAGACCGATCTGTGGTCGTAGGCCCCGTCCGCCGTGAAACGCCGGATGGGAACTTCGAGCGGGGCGAGAAGATCAGGGAGTGCGGAGGCGTCGTCCCGGCTGCTCGCTGTGAGTTCGGCCGCCACAATGAACCCCTTGGCATCTACTCCGATGTGCAGCTTCCGCCAATCCCGGCGTTTCTTCGATGCCTTGTGCTTGTGCGCGTTCCATTCGCCGCGACCCAGAATCTTGAGCCCTGTGGAATCAACGATCAGGTCGATCGGGCCGTCGTGGGCTCGGGTCAGGGGCGGCACCACAACGATTTGGTTCCGGCGCTAGAGGGTGGTGTGGTCCGGGGCCTTGAGGTCGCGGCTCATCAAGCTGAGCAGCGAGTCCAGAAACCCCTCCGTCTGGCGAAGCGGTAGGCCGAAGACGACCCGCAGCGTCAACGCGGTCCGGATCGCGAGGTTCGAGTATCGACGCTGCCCTCCGCGGAGACCGTTCTTCGGTGGTATCCACGCGGCAATCGCATCCTCGCTCAGCCAGATCGTGACGTCCCCGCGGCTCCTGAGGCCACGCTCGTACTCCCTCCAGTTCCGGATTCTGTACTTCGTCTTGTACTGGCGGTTGATTCGGCTCGACTTCTCTGCGGCCATGACGTTGCCCCCTTGATCTCCATGATGGACCGGAACCCTCCGCCGATGCTAGCGTGCCCGCTTACGCCGATTCATGCACCAATGCCTCAAGAAACCGTCAAAAAACTCGCCCATCAACCGGGCTAGCCGTAGGCGTTGCGAGCGAAGGCAGACGCCCCAAAACAGCGTAAGGGCAACGAAATGAAGGAGTTGGTAGAAGACCGTGGAAGCCGCCAGCCTGACTTCTAAGTGGCTACCTCTCCTCTTCTCCTTTCACTCTCTCCCTTATTTTCCATAGCGTTACACCCATTCAGGGACTCTGCTTTCGCTCAGCACATAACCCTTTTGGGCTGTTTGACCTGCATTTCTGACACATTTTTGGCACAGCAGGAGGTTCCTGGCAGCGACTGCCGTGGGCAGATGCTCTGTATGAAGCTCGCGTCCGCAGGAGATTGCTATTCCTACTCATGGGCCGAGGCGCTCGTCTGCGATTACCAGTTGGCGCATGCCTCGAGCACAAATGCGTCCTGCCCTCTTCAGCTGGACCGGCACGGCCAGTCCGGAAATATCTGGATACAACCTGCAGACTGAGCGAGATACCAAATTGGGTCGTGCCACATTCGCACTTCGGAAAATGCCACACACACTCCTTTGTCAGTGTGGCAATCTGGTTGACCCCCTCCTTGACCCCGGCAACTCTTAACCAATAAAATCGGGGCTTCGACGCCTTACAACTTCCGCGGCAAGAAGCCGACTCCCTACGGCGGCTTGCTGCCGGTGGTCGGGAGGGCGCTGATCTGAGAGCCTGGCTATGCGCTATGCATAAAATTTTACGCACTAGCCGTAACGCACTGCAAACACGTAACTTCCTAGCTAGGTTTTGACGACGCGGATTCTGGGCGGGAAGGGAAACCGGGGACGGAATAGCCAAAAGACCAGTTGCTGAGCTACCACCTCACGACGACCGCCAACCCGCTACGAACGCAGCCACACTCGCAAAGTGAATCTGTGCATAATTCAGGTATCAAACTTGTGCCGTCGCGCTGCGTTGAACTTATGTGGCATTTGGACTACCCCCAGCGTTGAAAAACCAATGATAAGACATTCTTCGGGATGATCCATGCAACAAGGTCCACTATAATGCGCGCCTCGAAGGTCGCAACTTCGCACCCGGCAAGGAGCTTGCCTATGCGCTTGTGGTTAGCGTACAGGCGAAGAAGATTTCCGATCTCTACGACACCATCGTCCGCAAATTCGCGCCCCTGATTGAACCGCTGCGGCCGGTTGTCGAAATTCCCATCACGATCTGATCGTTCAGATAGCGGTACATGACTAGAACCCAACAAAGATGCCGATGCTGGACTCGAGAACATTCAGAGTATGATCCTCGACACCGCGTATAGAGTACATGCGCACATCGAAACGAAGGCCGACAGGCGCCATCACCTCCAGATTCAACCCGCCCCCATAGTTAAAACTGAACTTCGTCCCGAAGCTGGAAGACCCGCTGCCTCCCGCACGAACGAGACCCCCACCGGCTGTCGCGTAAGGCCGGAATATGGGTGCGGGCAATTCCGCCCGCAGATTCGTACTGAAGAGAAAGGCATTGCCGTCGCTGTCAATGAAATTCGGACTGTACGCGACGGTGTGCTCCAATCCCAGTGTCGCCGCAGAACGATACAGCCGCACTCCGAAGATTCCAAAGTCCTTGGGGTCAATCTGGAAGCCTGAAAGATCGTCCGGGGAGTTTATAGACGGCACTCCGATGGCCCCGCCCACCCCGCCCACTCCTGAACTCAGAGTGAGGGTGCCCGGGTGCTGGAAGCCTCCAAAGACTGTAAAGTCCTGAGCATGGAGCGTACCTGTGAACCCCGTCCACGCCACAATCAGAAATCCGAGGAAATATCTCATCTGACAATTATAATCAATCCATGTCGCCGTCCAACCGCCGCTTGAGGTCTTCCGTACTTTGCCCGCCGGGGTCAGGCAGGGGTCTCACCTGTTTTGGTACAGCGTCCCGGTGTGGCACTCATCTCCAGCCTGCACTACTTGGTTCAGCAGCGCGACGTACTTGCGGGCGCAGCCGAGCAGCGCGTGGTGGTTGAGGGTAAGTCGCGGTGTCACGAGTTCACCTCCTCACTCGCAACGGCCTTGCGGGCCCGCTTCTTGCGCATCGATTCGCCTTGCAGCTCGATACAGCGGGCGTTGTGTACCAGGCGGTCGAGAATGCTGTCGGCCAGCGTGGGATCGCCGATCTGGATATGCCACTTGGCCACCGGCAACTGGCTGGTCAGAATGGTCGAGCGTCTCTGATAACGGTCGTCGACGCGAACGTAGATCCCGACGCGAAGCGCTTTTGCCCCCTGTCCAAAAACCCCCTTGTGATCGGTGGTCGGAACACACCGTGTTTTCAGGGGTTTGGGCATGCGATACAGGTATGTCCGAAAACTATAGTTTACTCACATAGGGACCGCAACGCCCTAGGAAGGCGTCCAGTTGAGGCATGCCCCAACTGGACGGAGCAAGAAGGCAGTGCCTACAACTGGTACGTTGAGTCGATCTGCTACCCCCCCCCTGATCTGGTCAATGATCACGATGCTGTAGAGGTGGTCGTGGTCACTCCGTGACTATTCCCTTGGATGTGCGTGGACGGCTGGCCCTCGGTAGCCAATCCTTCGGATAATGCTGCCAATTTTCGGAAGCAGCACCTCTGGCTCAACGGCTCGTGCGAGGAGGTGGGCGACCAGAACCCGCAGGAGTTCACCGAAAAGCAAATGTACATCCGATAGGGCGTGTTCGTTCGGACGCCACGGCGTGGGAAACTGGTCTTCGCATACGACTACGATGGGAGGCTGATCGCTCCGAGTTACATCCGTGGACTCGGCGACGGCGAACCCTTTTGGCATATCGCCGAGTTTCAGGCGTTCCGATCCTAGTTGAGCCTCAAGCACTTTCCTGCTAGCCACGTTGATGATGGCTTCTTGGCGCGGTATGCGCTCGGCGTCCAGCAAACGTTGTCGGATGATCCGGTCGAGACCCGACAGGAGAAGCGCAGGAACAGTGGTTGTGATGGCCGTTCTTGGGCTGTCGTCCAGTTGCACGAGTGAGATGACGACGCCGTCAGCGATCTCTAGTCGAAGCGTCCAGTGCCTGGACCCATCAGGCTGAGGTTTGAAGTAGATACGGGCTTCCGCCGCCGCGAGCCGTTCCGCGATATCAGCAACATCGTCGAGTGTCAGTAAATTGCCGGACTGCGCCATCAGAATGGCCGCCGCGACTGCTAGCCTCGCGGGCATTGGCGACGTAGACCCTCGAGGGAATAGGATATCTGTTGCCTGGAGAATAATCCTACGCTCGACCAAAGGCGGGACGTCTGCAAGCAGATCGGCCATCGAGAGCGCGACGATAGGCAATAGGCGATCCATCCGTGTGATGGTATCGGCCATTCTTGGAAGAGTGCGGTACAGCGCGTCGAGAGGTTCGATGCTCTCGTCGACGGCCTTCAAGTCTGGGACGAACACATCCTTCAATAGCCGGATCTTGAGACCAATCTTCTTCGATGTTGCACACAGATGCAACGCGTCACCGATCAGCGACACAAAGAAAGATCCGCCTGGCCGGAACGCTGAAATCGCTGCCGCTGCATCCGTATAAGCCCTGATTGCCGTTTCGACGTCATGTTGACCCTTCAGAGCGATAGCACGCTCCTCCTCCGCGCGTGCGATCAAGACATGATCGCCAACCAGACGCGCCTCTGCGGCGGCATATTGCGCGTGATGGAGTGCGAGGTCATACTCTTCACGTTCGTTGTGAACTGAGGCAATCACCTCGTTCGCAGCAGACTCGTCGTCGCGGAGACCAGCTTCGAAGGCCACTTGCGCAGCCGCGTGGTATTCGATAAGTGCTTGGCCCAGCTTACCTTCGTCACGCCTGACGTTTCCAAGATTGTGTCTGTTGATCGCAATGACATGATGATCACCTAGTTGCTCTCCGATTTGGATTGCTTCAAGAGCGAACTCTGCGGCGCGGGCCGTGTCACCTGATTCGCGATAGTGCCTCGTGAGGTAATTGCACAAGACTGCGTGTTCCCTCGGGTACTCTTCGGAGTCCAACTTCTTTTGCACTTCTTGAGCAATGCCGGCGGCCTCCTCCTCTCGCCCTTCGATCCCGCTCAGGGCAGCCGCAAGATTCAGTTGTGCGGCCCTTTTCCCGTGTTCGTCGCCTAAATCGATGAACACCTGCAGAACCTCGCGCGATACCTTTTCAGCGCTCTGATAATCTCTTCCGGAGATGTACTCTGCCGCCAGTAATGTCCCCGTGCGCGCCGCATTGAAAAGGTCGCTATTCTTAGCGTACGAGTTGCGGACAGCATTGAGTTCGGCTATGCGCTCGCTCCGCAGCTTGGCATCGATGTCGAGAACAGCCTCCATCTCTCTCACTATGAGAAAGTGGCCTGGCTCATTGAGTCTTTCGGCGGCAGCTTGAGCCTGATCCAGTGCGCGGCCTGCATCGTCCCTAGCGCCTGTTTGCTTGAACGCGAATGCTAGTGCCAGAAGCGCATACAGCCGCTTTTCGAGGGCGCCGCTCTCCTGAGCGAGCTCTGCCTGTCGGCGGAATACGGGAATTGCAGGTGCCCCTCCTCCCATCAGCACTGCCTGATTGGCGGCACGCTCGAGAACGCGATCCGCATGGCGGTGTTCGTCAGCCTCGAAGTACACATGAAAGGCTGCCAGGTAACGCTCTGAGTCTTCGAAAAACTGTCCGAGGTGGTTCGCGAAGAATGCTAGGCGTGCTGAGGCTTGATGTAGTTGGTCCAGGATAGTTGTACGAAGGTGCGCGTGCACGAGAATTACCTGACCTCGTATTTGCCTTAGCAGCCCGCTCGCAGTCGACGCCTGCTCGGCAACGGCTTCTGGCCCCTCCTCCGCGCCCACAAGAGTGAGCAGGTCTTTGAGCGATAATGGCCGAGGTGAGAGCGCTAGATATGACGTGATTTCTCTAGCCTGCGGTGGCAAAGACTGAAAAGCACGAACTTCAAGCTCCTGAAGGGACAGATCGGCGGATGCCCCTTCACGGAGGGCAAAAAACCGCAACTAAAGCGGACTCCCACCACTTCGGGCAGCGAGACTAGAAAGCTCACCCGGATCAGGACGTATTCCTCGCAGGGCGGTTACCCATGCGACGATCTCGTCGCCCGTCAAGCGCGGCAAGTCGAAACGCTGGTTCGAAGGAACTCCGAGAGTAAAACGAGAAGTCACAACAAGGTGCCGATTCTTTGCAGGTATTTCCCAGAGAACCAGGGGTTCCGTCGCACCGTCAACAGCGAGGGTCGAGTCTGGAAGTCCATCCCAACTCTTCAGGAGCTCTTGGATAGCGATCTGCTCAGTTATCAGCGTGACGGGCGGTCGGCCTAAACGTTCTCTGATCGCGTTGGCAGATCGCGCCAACAGATCCAGGCGGTTCGGACCTTGTCCATCAACAAAGATCCACTCCTTCTCCGCTGACAGCTGGGCGAGCAATATCGTTTTGCCGCCACCAAATGGCGCGGTTACGACGATGCGACCGCGCTCATCCAAAGTGTCGATCAAGACCCCCTCAACATCAGGTCGACGGAGACGGTGCTTGGTATTGGGAATGAGAGAGTCGAGCACTTCCTCAGGCTTCGGAGCCTCACGCAAAACCACGGCCTGATCGGCAAATCGATTACTGACCACAGCGGTCAAGTCATTGCGTACTCAATCTTTGAGCTGCGCAGGCTTTGTGTAGGTCGCAAGTGTGATTCCTGCGTTCTTCGCTTCGTCGATCAGGATTTGGAGCTTCGGGTCTCTGGAAGAGGGCGTCTTGTATATGTAAATCAGCCGATCCATGCCTTGGGCTGCCGCAAGCCGGAATTCGTCTTCTACCCCCGAAACGTCCATTTCTGGTGCAATCCAGCCGTAGGACTCTTTGTAGATCCCGACGAAGATTTGCGAGATCTCAAGTCGAGCCTTGTAGACGTCGCGTGGAGGATGTGGCCGGGCACCGATGTCCTCGAAGAGGATGGGTTCGTGGTTGATTGAACGTATTGCGTCTCGGACTGCGGCGCGCTCGGCAGCGCATTCCTTGATGGTGGAGCTGACGAATACTTTGAGACGGTCGACGGTCAGGGGGATCACAACGAAGCGGCCCCTTCACCCGGAGGATCGATCGCTGTTACAGACTCAAGGGCCGATACAGATTGTAGCGCTGCCTGGATCTCAGCGAGATCTTTGCATCTCCTCCTCTTCTTCTTGAGGTACTGAAGCAAAGCGTTCCCGTCTGCGACAACCTGTATGCTGACTTCCTCAATGGAAAATGTTGGGATGTCACCCCCGTCCGCTAGCTCGTACCGCGACATGATTGCTTGGATGATACCGCTTTTTGCCTTACGAGCACTCAGTCCAATAAAATGAGCGCCTTGACCCATCTCGGCGCTGAGCACGAGGTTGCAGAGAGCTTGCTCAATTTGCCAAGGCCTAACATTGCTTGCGGCCAGCCGTAGCATCAAGGGTGGCACGGACGAGCTCCGGCGTATCCGTTCAAGCGTCACAGGGAAGTGGTGGGTGCGTGTTTTGACACGCTGTTTGGCGATGTCGTCTGGTTTAGTTTTCGGTGGTCTTGTCGGCGATTTTGGTACTTGTCGCGACTCGGCCTTTAAGGCAACCCACGGGATCGAGTTGGGTGTCACGTCGTCTTCGTCGATGAACGTGACTTCGAATTTCAGCAAGGGTTGCAGACCGTGAATTGGGCTAACGTCAGGCGGCGACGAAAGCGTCAACACACTTTGCGGACCGACATACGTTGCGCCACTAAACACGAACGGAGCGATGGGCGCAGAACAGTGCTCTCTGAACATCCGCAGCAATGGATTTACGGAATCAATTAGCTTGACCCAGATCAGTTCGGCGATTAGCACTCGACACACGCGGTCAAATCCGAGACAGCGCCGCTCGAGACGCGAGTGTTCCGGTGAGATCACGAATAAATACCCCCCGCTTTTCCGAAAGACGAAGGTGATCTCAACGGAATCGGGGTCGGTCATTTGACTCCAGGCATTGAATTCTTCAAACGCTTTAGCGAGTTCGTCCCCGCGCTGGGCAACAAGGGAGATTGTCGGCACTGTCTGATTGACTACTTCCGACCAAACGCTGCCGTATTCAACGGCGTCGACCGAGACAGCACTCAGGTGGCTGGGAAACTCGATTGAGGAAAGCGCCATCACGGCAGGCAGGCACCCATAGTCGAATCCCCTCGGGCGCGTCTTTTGGGCCGAAGTACGTGCGGTCCGTTTCCTCCGCTTCATGTGTCTCACCCTAGCCCACCTGACAGATGGTGCTTCGGTTGAACTGTCGGCGTGAACTCCCGGGAGGTACTGTCAAGTTAAGCAGTTTGGCGGCATTATCGCCGCCCGCCGCCACCGCTAAGTCATTGATTCTCAGTCTCTGATCCAGCAGAATCCTTCCGCAAAACGGGCGGATTCTGCTCAACTTGACAGTACCGTCGATGCGTAACTCAAGCGGTGTCCGTCCGGACCGAACCAACTCGACCATCTGCTCCCGGAATACCGCCGGGTATGGCGACCTCGTGCGCGGGATCGGCTATTACCCCTCTTCTACCACCAGCGCTTCTCGCGCGTCGGATCCCGCGCCAGCGTCAGCACCCTCTTCGCCCGAGGCCGCGCTGTCAGCGACCGCAGCGACGGGGGATGCCGCGGCTACCGCCGAGGAACTCGGAGCCCACGCCGAAGCGCCCGGAGCCGACGCCGAGGAGCCGGAGGCCGCTGCGGTCGAGCTGGAGACCGAGCCCGCTGCCGGCGAAGTGCCCGCCGCGGAACCCGAGCCAGTCTTGGCGGAACCCTCGGCCCAGCGTTCGTAACGAACTTCTCAGGTCCACCCGTCGCGGCGCCGATACCGTGCCGCGTAGGAAGTCAGGACTTAGTCACCGAAGTGCCAGTACATAGTCCGCCGCGCGCTCCGCGAATTCTGGAATCACCCACCGCGGCGGGCTGCGTTGGATACTCGTGTGCCCACCGAAATCGCCGAACACCTGCTGCATTTCCGGCGACAGTCTGTGCAAGAAGCCGCCGCTCCTGTTCTTGCCAACCGAGCTAATGCGCTTGGCCTTTCGCAGCAATCTGCTTCCGGCAGCACCCTTCACCAGTACCAAACGGTCCTTTTGATCTTCAAAGACAGCCTTGTGCCTGACATGGAAGTTGTTTCCGAACAGATCCGCCAGCTCCGCACGGCTGAACGACTCCGCCAAGCCTGCTTTGGCGACCCGGAAGTAGCCGACGATGTACAGCGCCGGCTCGCAATGGAAGTCCCGGCCCTCCAGACCCGCATAGAATACGAGCAAGCTGTCCTCGTCGAGCCGCCTCAGCGAACTTTTGAGGCTGGTTGGATCACCGTACGTGAATGTCTCAAACTCTGGATCGAAGTGGATGGACTGGTCGTCCATCCTCGTACGGAGGCGCTCCGGAAAGTACGAAACCAGCCGCTGCCCTTTTCGAGACAACGTGTTCCCATATGTTCGTTCATCAACACCCTGCCCACCGAAGCGGTCCGGGATTGGAATGTACTCAAATGAACCGTCGCGGAATAGCGGTCCGTGGATGCCGCCAGACCCAGTGTCTATCCCAACTCTCAGCAAGACTACCTGCATCGCTTGGACAGGGAACGCCGCGGCGGCGGACCGGGTCGGTCCTTGCTGCTGCGGCGGACAAGGCGTGGCGTCAACGGTTGAGCCGGACGCGGCACGTCTTGACACCGGCACTCAGCGAACCGCGAACCCGGACATCTCCGGTATCGCCGTACGAGCGCGTCAACCTCGCGCTGAACTTCAAATGGCGAGGAGTCCGACATCCGTTGCCGAACCATGTACGTCGACAGGAGAGGAGCACATTCGCGGAGCAGTGGTCCCTTGGCGTCCAATAGGCAGAAGTGGTTGAACGTGACGTTCGGTGCGCGATGCTGGTCCGATGATTGGCGCCTACAGGGTCCGATTCCCACCCAGGTGAGCCGGCCGGCGATCTCCTCGTAGCCCGGATCCGGGCGATCCACGCCGACACCCAGCACGGCATCGTAGTCCCGAGAACGGAATTGTCCCATGCAGTCATGCACGCCGAAGATCCCGCATTGGCAAGGATCGCCCGAATGCGTTCGACGATAGATGAATACTCTCAAGGGGCGGGCCTCCTGCACGCCGCGGCGAGTCTATCATCCCGGAGCGAAAACGGGCACATGAGCACGACTTGGGACGAGGTGCCGGAGTCGTCCGCAGCGGGCTCTTGTAGGCCCGTAGATTCCGGTTCAGGAAGAGGGGTACAAGGGGGGAAGTAGCATCGTAGAATAGAATTGAAACCGTGTTATATCAATAACGTGCGTGACATCAGTGGTGGCCGGCACAGCCACGTGAACAGCGTCAGCACCGGTACTGTCAAGTTCAGTGGGAGCGTGGCAGACTTGGCCGATGAAACGAGACACGCTGAGCTACCATGGATATCGATTCCCACCCGACATTATCAGCCACGCCGTCTGGCTGTATCACCGCTCCGGTGTGAGCTTTCGCGATGTCGAAGATCTCCTGGCCCAACGCGGCATTACGGTGTCCTACGAGGCGATCCGGCTGTGGTGCCTCACGTTCGGTTCAGTATACGCTCGCCGGCTCAAGCGTCGACAGGGCCGGCTGGGCGACATCTGGCACATGGACGAGGTCCTCGTCACCATCCAGGGACAGCGGCGCTATCTCTGGCGTGCCGTCGATCAAGATGGTGACGTCATCGATATCCTCGTCCAGTCGCGTCGCGACTGTCGAGCGGCTACACGCCTTTTCCACAAGCTGTTGAAGGGCCAGGAGCGTACGCCTGGGCGGTTGGTCACCGACAAGCTGAGCAACTACAGGGCTGCGCACCGAGCGGTCATGCCGTCCGTCGCCCATCGCACGGACCGATACGAGAACAATCGCGCCGAAGTCTCCCACCAGCCCACACGGCAACGCGAGCGACAAATGCGCCGGTTCAAATCTCCCGGCCAGGCACAACGATTCTTGTCCGTGCATGGACTCGTCCGCAACCTCTTCCGCGTTGGCCGTCACCTGGTGCGAGCGGTGCATCATCGGGAGCTACGAGGACGCTCTTTTCTCATTTGGGATGCAGTCACGATCGCCGCCTGACTCGAACTGAGATCACGATCCCGAGTACCGGCTCGCTCGACGAACGCTAACTTGACAGTACCAAGCTCAGGGTGAGTCTTGCGGGCTTTGCATGCCCATCGGATCGCGGCGGGGATTGCCCCGCCACTCTCTGATGCGCGTCGCACTAGGACTCAGGCTGTGGCTCTTCTTCCTGCTGAAGCTCGAAGATGCGTGAGTGGGCCTGATCGACCACTTTGGCAAGCAGCAACAGGTCGTTGCGACTGAAGCTCTGCGTGCTCTTCCATTCATCGCCGTCCTTGTAGAGACGAGAGAAGGTGACATTGTGCCGCGTGCGGCCTTCGGTTCCGTTCGGCCAAATCGCAGCCTTGACGCGACCGATGCGGACTTCAGAGATGGGTTTGGGGTTAGCCATGATGTGTTTCCTCCTGAAAGTTTAAGGGTTTGTGAGCGTTTCCGCTCACCACCGAATGGCGGAAACGGCCAAACCCTGACACGGGAGGAACAGCGCCGCCGAAGCCAGTGACGGGCAGGGCCGACAAGGGCAAGAGGGAGTGACAGACGCCTGCCAGGCGAGGGGACCGTTCTGGCGCGAGCCTTGCGTCGGAACAAAGCGGAATCGGTGAAGGCCAGCGACTGATGGTGCAACCTCACACCCGTTCTCCGGTCGTAGGCGGCAAGCCTGCTTGGGGAATCGCAGCCGGGACGGGGCACCTGGAACCGGACGCGCCATGCTCCGGCGAGTGGAACGCAGCGCGAAGGACGGGAACGGCTCCTTGGCAAAGTGAACGGTGTTGGCCCACAAGCTTCATTTCAGCAGGAGGCCTCGCAAGGGTAACACGCGCATCAGCGAGGGTCATGTTACCCGCCGCTCGCGATCTCACTTGCAAGCTCCAATATACGGACTTCGATCAAGTGCCCATAGCTCAGTCAACATCTGGCGGCATCCAATCTGGCCCAAAAGCGGTAAATCCCGGGAGTCGGGGGGGGGCGCCCCCCAGCAAGCATGTCGTCGCGAAGCGACATCATTAGTAGCCCTTCCGCCTGCTGCTCGAACTCGACCGGTGGATCATAGTTCCGATCGATAATAGCTCTTTACATAATTAATAATTCATACTATAGCTGAGAGGTGATCCAGAGTTACAAGAACCTCGATACCGAAGCGGTTGCAAACCGCGAACGGTGCAGGACATTCCCCGCGGACATCCAGCGCCGTACCCAGGCCAAACTGATGATCTTGAACAACGCCAAGAACTTGAACGATCTGCGGGTGCCTCCAGGGAACCGTCCGGAGGCGCTTTCAGGAGACCGAAAAGGTCAGCACAGCATCCGTATCAACGACCAGTGGCGGATCTGCTTTTTCTGGAAGTCAGGGAATGCCTATCAGATCGAGATCGTGGATTACCATTGAGAGCGCAAGGACCTGAGAGCAAGAAGGAGTCAAAGACATGAGCAGATCAGTGGCGCGTAGCCGCAAAAAACTACTCCCCATTCACCCCGGTGAGATTCTTAATGAGGAGTTTCTCGGCCCTCTGAAGATCACCCAGTACCGGCTGGCTCAGGTAATCGGTGTGGATGCTCGCCGGATCCATGCAATCATCCACGGTCAGCGGTCGATCACGGCGGAGACAGCCCTACTGTTCTCGCGCTTCTTTGGCAACTCTGCAGAGTTCTGGATGGGCCTCCAGAGCCAGTACGACCTGGAGAGGGAACAGGATCGCCTGGCCGACAGGCTCGATCAGGTGCCGGCGCACAGCGTCCAAGTCACAGCCTGATCCGTCCTCACCCAAGGCCGGGTTCCTGAATGTCCTCTCCATGGGAAAAGGTATTGGTGGTTGCCGGCCCGATGCCCCCAACTCCCTAGCAGAGGGTCCACTACGAAGCGCCACCGTCCAACCGAATAACGGCGGAGGATGGATCGTTTCATCGCATGATACGGTCGGGTCGCAGCCATGCCGGACAGGGGGTCTGCTCTGACTTGGGCCAGGATCGCACATCCATCCCTTCTGAGGATGGAAAGGGACGTATCGGCCGAGCCCTGGCGGAAAAAGCGCTTGCCCAATCACTCGTGGGTTGCGGGGAAAAGGAGAAATTGACGCCTCCGGATAAATGATTTGCAAAGGCGAAGAAGAAAATAGGGAGCGGCCACTACAGCTTCGTTGTGGACCCCGAACGGCTCGACAAAGCGCGGCCTAACGAGGAGCCGGGCTATTGCAGATCAAAAACCATTACTGCAACAACGTGCTGCACAGCCCGTAGAGCATGACCGTGGCAGCAACGACTGTCAAGAAACTGTCAGAAAACTCGCCCATCAAGAGGGCTAGGCGTAGGCGTTGCGAGCGCAAGCAGACGCCCTGAAGTTGTGTAAGAGCAACGAGAGGAAGGAGTTGGTGGAAAACCGTGGAAGACGCCAGCCTGCTCGACAATCAGATGATCTTCGCTGACCGCCACCTCCGCCGTGTAACCCAGCGTGAATCCCTTGCGATCGCGCAAGAACCGGCTGTCGGGATCGGTTTCCGAACGCCGCTTCAGCCCGCTTTTACGCAACCGCTCCAGGCATCGCGGGATTTCCTCCAGCCGCTTCTCCAGCGCTGCCATCTGCTTGCCGCTCAGTTGCTGGCCAGCCGCTTCCTCGCAGGACTGTGCGTCACATTGTTTCTGCCAGCGACGAATCTGCCGCCGAATTTTGGCTTGCTCTGCCCTCAACTTGGCCACCGTCTCCACCCGGTCCTGCGAGGCGTTGGCCGCCACCCGCGTCGAGTCCATGGCCACGTGTCCCAGCCGCCCCATCCCCAGCGACCGCGCCAACTCCACCACCTGTGTGAACAGATCGTTCAGGGCACGGGCGTGCCGCGTCCGAAACTGGTTCAGCGTCCAAAAGTCCGGCCCCGCTCCGGCCGCCAGATAACGGAACGCCAGGTCCTCCCGCACCCGCTGTTCCAGACGGCGGGCCGAGGTCACGCCCAGCGCGTAGGCATACAGCCACACCTTCAGCAACAGCGCCGGATGATAGGCCGGGCGGCCTTCTTCCACGTAGCCCTGCTCAAACGCACTCAGTTCCAGCCGCTCCACAACTTGGTGCACAAAAAAACAGATGTGATCTTCTCCCAGCACCTCCCGCACGCTGGGCGGCAGCAGATACGCTTGCTCCGGGTTGTAGGTCAAGAATTTCATCGCGCCTCCTTAAGGCGCATTATACGTGACTCGTAAAAGCGGTTTTCACACAGACTCTATAGGCCCCCGGCGCCGGGGGCCTATAACCCAGCGCCGAGTGTGGCCGCCTCGTGTTGTATTCCCCCCTCCACTGTTCCACCACCACCTGTGCCTCCTTCAGCGAGTAGAAAATCTCTCCATTCAGGCATTCATCCCGCAGCTTCCCGTTGAAACTCTCACAGTACCCGTTCTCCCAGGGACTGCCCGGTTCGATGTACAGCGTCGCGGTCCCTAGTTTCGCCAGCCACTGGCGCAGCTGTTGGGCAATGAACTCGGGCCCGTTATCAGAGCGAAGGTGCTCTGGAATGCCCTTCCACAGCATCACCTCCGACAACGTCTCGATGACCTCCTGGGTGCCCATCCTTCGCTCTACCCGGATCGCCAGGCATTCTCGCGTGTATTCATCGATCAGCGTCAATAACCGCAACGTTTTCCCCTCATGCGTTCTGGCACTCACGAAGTCATAGCTCCAAACATGATTCGGTCGTTCCGGCCGCAGCCGCACACAGGAACCGTCATTCAGCCACAATCGTCCCCGGGGTCTTTGCTTTTGCGGCACTTTCAGCCCCTCCCGCCGCCAGATCCGCTGCACCCAATCCTTGCCCACTGGCCAGCCTGCACTCCGCAGCAGTGCCGCGATCCTCCGGTAGCCGTAGCGCCCGTACTGCGTCGCCAGGGCAACGATCGCTCGGGTGAGGCCATCTTCGTCCAGCACAGGATTCGGCTCGTATCGTTGTGTCCCTCGCCATTGCCCCAGCAGCCGGCAGCCATGCCGTTCCGACAACCCGTGTTGCTCCCGCGCATGCTCCACCGCACAACGACGCCGCTCAGGGCTTAGAAGTTTCCCTGCGCCACATCCCGCAAAACCTGCTTCTCCAGGGAAAACTCGGCCACCAACCGCTTCAGGCGAGCGTTTTCCTTCTCCAACTCCTTCAGCCGTTTCGCTTGCTCTCGTTTCAACCCACCGTATTCCTTCCGCCACCGGTAGTAGGTCTGCGTGTGGATCTCCGCTTCCTTGCAGGCCTGCGGCGTGGTCTTCCCGTTCGCCATCTGCACCTCAATCTGCCGTAGGATCGTTACGATCTGCTCTGGTTTGTAATTCCCGGTTGGCATGACCTGACTTCCTCCTCAAGTGGATTCTCTCTCTTTCCACTTTGTACAAAAAGGGCCGGTCAGGTCAACGTGTCGCGGTGCTGGTTTCCCTGTTGGTGCCGGTGGTTCTTTGCTTCCCCGAGTTTCGCTCTGATTGAGTGGGGGCTCTGCCGCCCGTGTTGCTTGTCCAGGCGCCGTATTTGCTGACGCTGTCGCTTCTGCGCAGAAAGACGTTGAGGAAGGGCTTAGCCCTGGCGCTGGGCACTAGCGCTGTCGTGCTTGTGGCCCTGGCGCTGTTGGGATTGTATCTCATCGACAGGGGTGAGGTCGGCACCAGTCTTCTCTGGCCTAGCATATCGGCGCTGGTGCAGGCAGGGCTGCTCTTGGCCGCGGTGAAGACCTACCGCGCTCTGCCACACGAGCCGGGTCGCGGCCGCACGCGATGGATCTGGTTTCTGGCTCCGGGAGCTTACATGCTCCTGCTCCTTTTGCCTAATCTCTTCCCTAGCCATCCGCGGGACTACATGTTGCCTAGCGCAGCAGTCGCAAACCTCCGTGCTTTTGCCAGTGCAGCGGAGGTCTATCGCTACACCTACAAGAACGGCTACCCCGCAAGCCTGGAAGTCATGGCGCCGGGCGAGATCGAGAACTGTAACTCCGCCAGCCTAGTGGATTCGGTGCTGGCCTCAGGGCAAAAGCACCGCTATATCTTCACCTACCAACCCGGCCCCCCTATCCCCAATCCGCCAGAGGGTTGCGTCCCCGGCGTGCAGTCCTTTCGGCTCCATGCCCGCCCCAGCGAGTACAGGGGAACCACCCAGCGGAGCTTCGTGATGGATTAGTCGGGCATGGTCCATTTCACGATCGAGGACCGCCCCGCCACACTGAACGACGCCGTGATTGAGTAGGTCGCACGGGGGTGCCAAAGTCTATGCTGGCGTGCTGCGGGCGGGACGATCCGCCAGCGGACGGTGACCTAGCTCGGTGCGGCGGAAGACCCCCGGTCGCGGTAGTGCCTTCAAAGACTTCATAGACCTTAAGGAGTATTTGTACCCAGAAAACACGCCTAGCAGCCTTGAATTGACTCCGTCGTTGGGAACCATCTTAGGTGTGCCCGCAGGCAAGTCAACGCGAAGGGCTTACTCCGGGAAGTTCAGGTGGCGGAGCGGGTCTTGGAAGTGCGGGGTGGAGCCGGGGTGTGCCGGTAGCCCCGGACATTCGGCTCCCAAGGGCGCTCCTACTCCACCTTGAAGCGAACGGGCTGAATATAAATATCGCGGCGCACTTGCAGGGAGACGTTATAGCTGGCCAGCTTCACCGAGGGCACCTTGAAGACGATCTTCTCAGGCGTCTGCTCCAGCACCTTCACCTTGTAGTCGGACCTGGCATCGGAAAGGAAGACTGCGACGACCTTGGACTTGTCCAGGTTTTCGCCGGTAGCGGTGACGGTGTCGCCCGGCTTGCCCGAAGGGGGTTCAATAGCGGTCAAGCGGGGAGCTTCCTGGGCCAACAGTAGCGAGACCGCAAGCAAAAGGACCGTGACAGCGGGGAATCGTTTTGCCATGGGCCCCCCGGTCAATACCCCCTTCGGTGTTGGTCGGAGCCCTTCGCTACCTTCTGCTGCCTGAGGACCAGACCGAGTGTCCCAAAAGGGGCCGGAGCTTGCCGCTGCGGCTGGGGTGGCGCAGCTTGCGGAGGGCCTTGGCTTCGATCTGGCGGATGCGCTCGCGGGTGAGCGCAAAGCTCTGGCCGACCTCCTTTAGGGTATGCTCACTGTCGTCCTCCAACCCGAAGCGCATCTTGATTACCTTCTCCTCGCGCGGGGTCAGCGACTTGAGCACGTGGCCGGTCTGCTCCTTTAGGTTGAGGTTGATGACGGCCTCGGGCGGGGAAACCACGCCGCGATCCTCGATGAGGTCGCCCAGGGGGGAATCCTTCTCTTCGCCGATGGGCGTCTCCAGTGAGATGGGCTCCTGGGCGATCTTGAGCACCTTGCGCACCTTGCGCACCTTGGCCACCGGGATCTCCATGCGCTTCCCGATCTCCTCGCTGGTGGGTTCGCAACCGTATTCTTGCACCAGCTGGCGCGAGGTGCGGATCAGCTTGTGGATCGTCTCGATCATGTGCACCGGGATGCGGATGGTGCGGGCCTGGTCGGCGATGGCGCGCGTGATGGCCTGACGAATCCACCAGGTGGCGTAGGTGGAAAATTTGTAGCCGCGGCGGTATTCGAATTTGCCCACCGCTTTCATCAGGCCGATGTTGCCCTCCTGGATCAGGTCCAGGAATTGGAGGCCGCGGTTGGTGTACTTCTTGGGGATGGAGACCACCAGGCGCAGGTTGGCTTCGATCAGCTCCCGCTTGGCCGCTTCGGCCTCCTGCTCACCGCGCCGGATGATCTGCAAGGTACGGCGCAGTTCCAGCGCCGAGGTCCCGGCTTCTCCCTCGATGTGGGCGATCTTGGTCTTCAGGTGGCGCATCTCCCGCCGCAGGTTCTTGCTCTCTTCTTTCTTGCCGGCCGCCTGGAGCTTCTTTTCCATCCGAGCGACGTCACGCTCCAGCGGGCGCAGGCTATCCACTACCCTGTCGATGCGGTCAATCAAGTGCTTGCGTTCCAGGTGGGTGAACTCTATGGAACGGTTCTGCGGGAGATTTGGATCAGCACCCTGGCCAGCGCGAAGCGGTAGCGACGGAAATCGCGCGGCCTGTTGGTCTTGGAGACCAGCGCCAGCTTCTGCCGCAACTGGGCGCTCTTCTTGTACAGCTTGTTGCTCTCCTCTACGGTCCCGACGACCTCTTCCAGCTTCTCCTGGATCCGTTCGTCGGTGAGTTCGTCATCATTGAAGACCACGACCCCTTTGATGGACCTAGCCCCCGATTTCAACTCCTCGCCCAGCTTCTGGATTTCCTTGATGACGATCGGGCAGCGGGACATGGCCTTCAGGACGTTGTTCTGGCCGCGCTCGATCCGTTTGGCGATCTCGACCTCGCCCTCCCGGGTCAGCAGGGGCACCGTCCCCATCTCCCGCAGGTACATGCGTACCGGATCGTTGGTTTTGTCCAGCGCGCCTGGCGTCAGGTCCAGCTCGAGGTCCTCGCCAGTTTCGTCCAGCTTCTTGTCGAAATCCAGCTTGTCCTCGTTCAGCTTGGTCCCGCCCTCAATGACCTCCATGTGCCGGCGCTGCCAAAGGTGGTCAGAAGGTCCTCGACGTCGTCCAGCGCCGTGGGGACCTCCGAGGGCAGCGTCTCGCCGTTGTCGTCGTCAGGCAGGTAGCCCTTCTGCTTGCTCCTCATGTGGAGTCAATGCCTTTCCCTGGGACGCTGCACAGCCAGCGGCCCGTCAAGAACTCCGCATCAGCGATCGGTGCGGCGTGGCCCACGCTCATGCTCTCGCTGCCCAGCTTCTCCAGGATGCGTTAGTGCCCGAGCGTCCGGCCGAGCATGGGCAAGAAGCCTCCCTCTTGGGAGCCATGCTACGGTGCGCCCTCAGTCAAGTCAACGCGGCGACTCGGCTAGTCGCGCCTGTGGTCTTCCGCCTGACCCCACTGCTGGAGTCCAACCGGTCACCCACACTGGCGCCGTTGACAGGCTCGGCCGGCGCGCCTACACTCTGCGCATCTGTACATTACTCCCCTGGCTGCGCCACCGATAGGCAGGCGGACCCAATCCGTCGCTTGCCATCCTCCGTGGCGTAGCCTTGCTCGTAGCGGGGTCGGTTCGGGCGGGTCCTGAGACCTCCAGCTTTCGGAGTTCCTTCCTGAGAAGGATAGGTAAACCCTAGCCGACTCCTGTGGTCCTGTCTGCAGTGACGCTGCCTCCAGGTAGGCACTTGTCCGGATAGCCGACTATACGGCCAGTGGAGCCTCCACGGGCGTCGCCAGTGAGAGCAGTGGATTATCCAGACTGACCGATCCGCCTAAACTGGGAGAAAGTTGTTGGACATGGGAGAAATCGTTACAATCAAAGCGGGTTGCCGGCCCGGATCGCCGCTGGCGGTTTCGTCTCAGGCCGATCAGGATCCCTTTTATCCAGGTCGGCCTAAACATCAGTTAAACGACATGAGGTAACGTTCGATCATGAGAGTGAGCACCGCAGTCTTGATCGCTTGGGCGCTTTTGTCAGTTGCGTCCGCTCTAGCGGACAGTGATGGCTACTTCTGTGCCGGCAACGGCTACCTTGCGTATGAGACGCGGTGGGCCGTCAGCGGAGAGTCAGCGGGATCAGCGTCATGAAATTCGACCGGGAAAAATGGGACGCTGTGCTGTTCGACATGGACGGGGTGTTGACGCAGACCGCCAAGGTCCACGCAACGGCCTGGAAAGAGATGTTCGACCGCTATCTGAAGCAGCGGGCCGAGCGCGCCGGAGAGCAGTTTGTTCCCTTCGAGATTGCGACCGACTACCGAGAGTACACCGACGGCAAGCTGCGCTATGACGGCGTGCGCGGATTCCTGTGTTCGCGGGGCATCGAGTTGCCCGCAGGCGAGCCGCCGGACCCGCCCGACCGGGAGACGATCTGCGGGCTCGGCAACCGGAAGAACGATCTCGTGGTGGAGTTGATCCGGACCTGCGGAGTGGAGACCTACGAGTGCTCGATCAAGTGGGTCCGGCACCTGCGGGAAATCGGAGTAAAGACGGCCGTGGTTTCGGCTAGCAAGAACTGTGAGCTGACCCTCGGAGCGGCGGGGATTGCGGACCTGTTCGACTGCCGGGTGGACGGCCACGTGTCTGCCCGTCTGGGCTTGGCCGGCAAACCGGCGCCGAACTCATTTCTGGAGGCGGCGCGACAACTGGGAGTGGAGCCTTCGCAGGTGGTGGTGGTGGAAGACGCGATCTCCGGGGTGCAGGCGGGCAGGGCGGGCGGTTTCGGTCTGGTGATCGGCGTGGACCGTCATCACGACCCGGACCGATTGCGCCGGGCGGGGGCCGATATCGTGGTGGAAGACTTGAGAGAGTTCGGCTGCTAAGGCAGTACCCGTTTTGGCAGGCTGAGGTGGGGCGGCGCCGAGGCACCCTGAAACGCTGGCCTTCACGAACTTGGGTATTCTAGGATAGCTCGGTATGGAGTCATGATCCGTCACAAAACGAAACGCCCACCTAGGTACGTGTACCCGGTCGACAAGTGGCGCATGGTCGAGCGGGCTTTTTATCCAAAGTTGCTGGCGCAGACCGAAACGATTTTCTCGGTCGGGAACGGCTACCTGGGCATGCGGGGCAATTTCGAAGAGGGGCGTCCGGTTCATCAGAGCGGGACGTTCATTAACGGATTTCACGAGACATGGCCGATTGTTTATGGCGAGGAGGCGTACGGATTTCCCAAAACGGGTCAGACGATCGTCAACGTGCCGGACAGCCGCATTCTCAAGCTCTATGTCGATGATGAGCCGCTCTACTTGCCGACGGCGGACCTGTCGACTTTCGAGCGGGTACTGGACATGCGCAACGGCGTGCTGGAACGGGACCTGGTTTGGGAGACGCCGGCGGGGAAGGTGGTGCATGTCAGGTCACAGCGCCTGGTATCGTTCGAGCACAGGCACGTGGCGGCGATCTGCTACGAGGTGACCGTCGTCAACGCGAAGGCGCCGGTTTTGGTGTCTTCTCAACTGGTCAACCTCCCCATCGCGAAGCGACAAAACGACAGCGGCGATCCGCGGCATGCGAAGGGGTTCGCCGAGTCTCCGTTGGTCCCGCAAGTTCACGATCACGGCAACCGGCGGGTGATCCTGGGTTACCGGACCCGGCGGAGCGGAATGACACTGGCTTGCGGAATAGACCATGAGATCGAGACGGCCTGCCCGATGACCTATCACACCGAGTTGAACGGGGAGTATGGGAAGGTGGTTTTCACGGTGGACGCCGAGCCGGGCAAAACGATCCGGATCTTCAAATACCTCGCCTACCATTCTTCTCGCGGGGCGCCGGTGGGAGAGCTGATGGATCGGACAAAGCGTACCCTCGACCGCGCGACCCGCCATGGTTTTGCCGATCTGCTGGAGACCCAACGGCGAT
Source organism: Candidatus Acidiferrales bacterium (assembly GCA_965197305.1). Classification (GTDB taxonomy): domain Bacteria; phylum Acidobacteriota; class Terriglobia; order Acidiferrales; family UBA7541; genus Palsa-189. The sequence goes on from CBDAMS010000011.1 coordinate 393,940, forward strand.
TCCTGGATGACTTTTGGCGCCGCAGCGACGTGGTCGCGGAAGAGGACCCGGAGCTGATGGACGAGCCGGCCGGCACGTTCCAGCAGGCGATCCGGTGGAACCTGTTCCAGATCCTGCAGGCAACCGCCCGGGCCGAGGGAGCCGGTGTCCCGGCCAAGGGGCTCACGGGGCAGGCTTACGACGGGAACTACTTCTGGGACACGGAGATGTACGTGCTGCCGTTCCTGATTTACACGGAACCCAGGATTGCGCGCAATCTGTTGCGGTTCCGGCACAGCATGCTGAACCTCGCGCGGGAACGGGCGAAGGAGTTGAACAGCCGCGGCGCTTTGTTTCCGTGGCGGACAATCAACGGCGCCGAGGCCTCAGCGTATTACGCGGCAGGGACGGCGCAGATCCACATCAACGCCGATATCATGTACGCGCTGCAGAAGTACGTGAACGCCACCGGGGATATCGACTTCCTGTTTGCGCAGGGAGCGGAGATGCTGGTGGAGACGGCGCGGATGTGGGTGGACTACGGGTTCTTCAACGAGAAGAAAGGGCAATTCTGCATCCACTCGGTGACGGGTCCGGACGAGTACACCACGGTGGTGGACAACAACACGTTCACCAACCTGATGGCCCGTGAGAATCTGCGTTACGCGGCCCGGACAGTTCGCACACTGAAGGTGGAGCACCCGGCGCTCTACGAGGGGCTGGTTCACGCCACGCGGCTCGAGGCGGGCGAGGCGGACCAGTGGCAACGAGCTGCCGACAACATGTACGTGCCGTACGACGAGGAAGCCGGCATCCACCCGCAGGACGAGGACTTTCAGGAGCACGAGATCTGGGATTTCGCCAACACCCCGCCGGAGAAGTATCCGCTGCTGCTTCACCACCACCCGCTGGTGATCTATCGCCACCAGGTGATCAAGCAGGCCGATATCGTGCTGGCCATGTTCCTGCTGGGCAACGATTTCAGCAATGTGCAGAAGAAGCGCAATTTCGAGTACTACGATGCGCTGACGACGGGGGATTCTTCGCTGTCGGCCTGTATCCAAAGCATCGTCGCCGCCGAGATTGGCGAGTACCAGAAAGCGTTGGAGTACGGTCGGTACGCAATTTTGATGGACCTAGCCGACGTTGACGAGAACGTGAGCGACGGGTGCCACATCGCCTCGATGGGCGGAACATGGATGGTGTTCATCTACGGATTTGCAGGCATGCGCGACTACGGAGGCCACCTGACGTTTCAGCCGCGGCTGCCCCGAGTGTTCAAGAAGCTGAGTTTCCCGCTGCGGGTGCGCAGCCAGGAGCTGGTGGTCACGATGGACCGTGACGCGGCGCAGGTGACCTACCACATGCGCAGGGGGCGGGATCTGACGATCTGGCACAACGATGAGGAGATCGGCCTGACCGAGGGCGGGACCGCAACACGGGAGCTGATCGTGGTCGACGGTTAGGCCCGGAGGCGAAGCGAACTGCTACGTCACCGTCCGCTCGGCGCAACCCCAATTCAGGTTTTGTTCGAGAAACCTAGTGCTGGCCAATCGACACGTGGCGACAACAGTACTTCTGACCACCAAACGCGGATAGATCCTGCCTAACGAGTTAGTGTTTACCTATGTTCTGCCTGGATGGTGTGACATGGATTAGTAAACGCTAGCCGACAAGGCGGGACCTATCTACTCTCAGCTATTAAAGTGACGCCGCCTCCAGGTAGGCACTTGTCCGGATAGCCGACTACACGTCCAAGTGACCGCTAACTTCAGACGAGGAGCCGCAAGGCGCTGGGGTACTTTCCGAGTCGGCGACCATAGAGTTGGCAGCCGGACCGGAAAGAACTCGGAAATCTCAGGTTCTCAAAGTCTTTTGCGTCCACTTCAGGGTCGCCCGTGTAATGCACCACCGTTAATTTAGGCACTCAGGGCCTCGGTTTTTAGGTCACTTGCAAACCCACTGAAGCCCATCGCCTCCGCCCACACTATTTTTTCTCCTCTTGGGTGCGGTTGGCCTCGACGAGCTCCCGGATGGCTTCGGCCACCTGAGCGGCGTGGGCTCGGCTGGTAACTAGCGACCCATGGGTTGTGCCGGCGAGGATACGGTGTGAGCCGCGTGAGGAGAGGGCTGCCAGTTCACGGTGCAGCTCGAGCCGGACTCGGCGCCGGAGGGAGGGCGGTTTGCTTCCCTCAGCGCTGATTACCACCAGCGGCAGGTCGCCGAGGGGGCGCGTGGCGCGCGCCTGGGCCGCCGTCTCCTCCCACACCGCCATCTCAGCCTTTCCGGTCGAAGGGGGGAAAGATGCGGCCAAAAACGCCTTGAACTCGGCTGCCTGTCTCGGCGGCAGGTCGTCAAGGCCACTCGTGAAGCGCAGCCTGAAGCGTACGACCCCCAACCGCACCAGAACCGGAAACAGCGCGAACAGGCGGGCTTCGAGGAAAGACCGCTTAGACGGCTTTCCCAGCGCTTTCTCTAAGCGGGCGACCTGGTCGGGATGCGAAGAATCAACCAGCACAAGGCCAGCCACGTCCTCCGGGTACCGGTCAGCGTATACCCGCACCAACAGGCCGCCGAACGAGTGGCCGACGAGCACGTAGGGCGGGGTTTCGCCCGCATTGATGAGCAGAGTGCGCAGCTCGCTGGCAATGCGCACGGCGTCGCGAGGCTCCGGGCCAGGCTCGCTCCAGCCTAGTCCTGCCCGGTCATACGAGCAGACGCGGGTGTGGACAGCAACCTGGGCCGGCACCCAACCCCAGAGCGACGACATGGCCAAGGCGCCGGTTTCGAGCACCACCGTGGGGCGCCCCTCGCCGGCGTACCGGATGTGCAGCCGGTGCCCGCCCACATCCACGAGCTTGCCCGGGGGAGGAAAGTTGCGGCGGTCGGCCCGGGTGCCGAGAGCCTGGTAGATGGCCCCTAGGAGGGCGAGCGCGACCAGCCCCGCAACCGCTCCGATGGCCCCGCGCTTAACCCACCTCAGCCAGCGCTTCATCGAGATTCCTCCTCGCGACACGAGTCGTCGAAGAATAGGCCCCTACGTGAAACAGAATCCATCAGAAGAACTGGGGGGAATAGGTTGGGTCTATCCGGCATGGCATTGGTGCATGAATCGGCGTAAGCGGGCACGCTAGCATCGGCGGAGGGTTCCGGTCCATCATGGAGATCAAGGGGGCAACGTCATGGCCGCAGAGAAGTCGAGCCGAATCAACCGCCAGTACAAGACGAAGTACAGAATCCGGAACTGGAGGGAGTACGAGCGTGGCCTCAGGAGCCGCGGGGACGTCACGATCTGGCTGAGCGAGGATGCGATTGCCGCGTGGATACCACCGAAGAACGGTCTCCGCGGAGGGCAGCGTCGATACTCGAACCTCGCGATCCGGACCGCGTTGACGCTGCGGGTCGTCTTCGGCCTACCGCTTCGCCAGACGGAGGGGTTTCTGGACTCGCTGCTCAGCTTGATGAGCCGCGACCTCAAGGCCCCGGACCACACCACCCTCTAGCGCCGGAACCAAATCGTTGTGGTGCCGCCCCTGACCCGAGCCCACGACGGCCCGATCGACCTGATCGTTGATTCCACAGGGCTCAAGATTCTGGGTCGCGGCGAATGGAACGCGCACAAGCACAAGGCATCGAAGAAACGCCGGGATTGGCGGAAGCTGCACATCGGAGTAGATGCCAAGGGGTTCATTGTGGCGGCCGAACTCACAGCGAGCAGCCGGGACGACGCCTCCACACTCCCTGATCTTCTCGCCCCGCTCGAAGTTCCCATCCGGCGTTTCACGGCGGACGGGGCCTACGACCACAGATCGGTCTACGATCGGGCCAGCGCGGCCGGTACAGAGAACGTCGTGGTTGTGATCCCCCCTCGTCGCTCTGCGCTGTCGGCGGGGCCCACCGACGGCCCCTGGGCGCAGCGTGAAGCGTCTCTTCAGAGGATTCGCAAGATCGGGCGACGGGAGTAGCAGAAGGAGTCGGGCTACCGACAGCAGGCGCGCGTTGAGAACAGCTTCTTCCGATACAAGTCCGTGTTCGGAGGCGACCTGAAGGCGAGGCACAGCAAGGCGCAACGCAGAGAAGCCGCGATCGGGTGTCACATCCTCAACCGGATGGCCGAGCTCGGTAGGCCATCGTCGTACGCTCTTGGTAGGTGATGGACCTGTGAGTCGGGTTCGTTGCGGGCCAGTTCCGATTCATGCACCAACGCCGCCCACCCTTGCTAGTTTCCTTCCACTTTTCGATGTGCTTTAAGCCTTTCTCAATCATTTGCCGCGCATCTTGACGGCCAAATCTGGCCGGCTTGGTTTTCGGTTCCTGCGTACCAGTTCCAGAGGCGGGAGCCAAACGCGAGACGAATAAATAGCGCAGATACTCGCCGCATTCAGGCTGCCGGTCGAGCCCAGAACGTGTTGCGGCATGGCATCGCCACCGGCAGGAACAGGAGGAGGTGGAGATCGGAACGACACTATGTTCGCTAATAATGACGGCCTAATGTGGCAAATCGGAATTCGGATGTGCTAAAGATAGTCAGAAGCGGCGTGGGGCGTGACAAAGTCGCCGAGGATCGGGACACTTTAATCCTGTACGCACAGGCTATTTTTGCTCCCCAGGGCTGGAAGATCTAGAGTTCGCCGGAGGGCGCCTGGAGGAGTTCGGAGCGCAATGGGACGTTCAAGTTCTCGAGTTGTTGCCAGCTGAACCGTAAGACCAATGCGGATCCTGCACGTCACCTAAACCTATCATCCGTTCCTTGAGCGGGGCGGACCGACCGTAAAAGTTCGCGCCATCGCTGAGGGGCTGGCGCGTCGAGGCCACCGCGGGGTGGTGCTCACGTCGTGGTATGGCCGGCCCTTCAGGGGGGGGGGACGCACCGAGATGAATGGCGTGCAGACCGTATATCTTCGCCCGCTGGTGTCTTATCGAGCTACGACCGTCAATGCTGGCCTGTTCGCTTTTGTCGCAAGGATTTGCGCGAATTCGATTTCGTGCACATCTACGGCCTCTACGATTTTTTGGGGCCCGTGGTGGCGTATTTCGCCTTTCGCCACAATATCCCCTACGCGCTGGAGCCTCTGGGCATGCTGCGGCCCATCGATCGCAGCTTTCGGATCAAGAGAGTATGGCATCAAATCTTGGGTGCTCGACTGCTGCGCCATGCGTCTGTGGTGATCGCGACCTCGCAGCAGGAAGAGAACGAATTATCCGATGGAGGACTGGCACGCGAACAAGTGGCCCTGCGTTACAACGGCGTGGATGTCGATGATTTCGCCAAGCTGCCGCAGCCTGGGATTTTCCGGCGCGAGTGGGCCATCCCGGCGGAGGAGCCTATCGTGCTATTCCTCGGCCGATTGATCCCACGCAAAGGTGTGGACCTGCTCATCACCGCTTTTGCCGAAGCCTGCCCTGAGCGTGGTCGATTGATCGTCGCCGGGCCGGAAGGTGAACCAAATTACGTCGCGCGGTTACGAGAACTGGCCCGAGCCAAAGGGATTGAATCGCGCACGCTTTTCACCGGCCCTTTGTATGGTGATCAAAAGAAGTCCGCATTGGTGGATTGCGACCTATTCGTACTTCCATCTCGTTACGAGAATTTTGCCAACAGCGTCGCAGAAGCGATCGCATGCAGCAAGCCGGTGATCGTCACCGACCGCTGCGGTATCAGCGAATTTGTTATCGATCAAGTCGGATTGGTCATTCCGCGGAGAATTCCCGCTTTGACGGAAGGCTTACGACGGCTGCTGACCGATCGGGCGCTCTACCAACGCTTCCAAGCGGCGTGTCCCAAAGTAGTATCTCGTCTGAACTGGCAGGACCTATTGAGCAAACAAGAAGAGCTGTACGTGCGAGCTTGTGCGGCTTCCCGGAAAAGTTCTTGAGTCTCGGCGTCGGACTCTCCGCGACAAACCGACTCCATATTTCGGACGCCGCGCATGTTCTCTTGTTATAGAATGGCGCGGTGTTGTTTTCTGAGATCCTTTCCCTAACGGAAGAGTAAGGGAACCGGTGTGGTACAGGAAAGCTTGGTGAGTCTGCGTGTTTCGAAGGTTGTGGGTCATGGCAAGAACCACCGGGCTGGGGTGAGATGATTCCAACTCGGGACGCATTGAAAACTAACGCTCAGTATGGTGCGCTAAGAGAATCCGGAGGTCTCGTGGAACGCCACCGCCTGTTCCACATTTTGCACCATACCGTTAACGCACTGCTGTTTTTTTCCCTTGCTGCACTGCTATGTGGAGTCCTCTGGGAATTCTCGACGCGAAGCTACCTTAAAGGATTCTCCGACGCCATTGTGCCCGTTGCGGGGACGCCCGAGCAAAAAGTCGAGTTCATCCTGGATTGGATGGTTCACAAGCCTGCACGGGACACGACCACCGATCCGCGCCCCCTCACACCGCGCAATCCAAGAGATTCGCTCCATTATGAGCAGTTGCTGCAGGTCTGTGGCACTGCGACAAATGCCTTCGTCAACTTGGCGGCAAGCAACGGCGTGCGGGCGCGAAGGCTGCTGTTGCTCTCGCCGGATCACCAAACCAAGCACGTGGTAGCGGAAGTCTGGCTTCGCGACCGATGGGTCATCGCTGATCCTTTGTACCGGATTCTGTATCACGATGAGCAGGGAGAGTTCCTGACCAAAGAACAACTCCGAGATCCGGCGGTTTTCAAAGAGGCGACGCAGGCGATCCCAGGTTACCTTGAAATCTACACCTACGCATTGACCTCCTACGTGCACCTTGGGCGGATCCCGGTGATCGGGGATAAGCTTCAATCGGCGCTCGATTCGATTTTCCCGCGCTGGCAAGAAGCATTTGATTGGACGCTGCTACTTGAGCGTGATTCGTTTGCACTAACAGTGCTCGCAAGCCTGTTGCTATTTTGTTCGTTGGTGGCGCGTTTGATTGTCAATTGGTACGGGAATCGGAGAGTGCCTATTCCCCCGGTGCGTTTGCGCACCGGCTCCGCCGTGTGATTGCCGCCCTACTAAGCGTTTCAAAATAGCGTCAGCAGAGATATGCCGTCGTCTCAGTGGCAAGTCACCACGCGTCGCGCAGACGCCAATCGCAGAATGGTCCCTGCCTCCGTGGGGAGAAGCAGGGTCCCCACACCTCAGGATGGGCAGCGCAAACGCGGCGAAACGGCTCGTAAAAACAAAACCGGCGACCGAGCCTGTGGAGCAGGTCGGACGCCGGCTAAATGTGCTTTCAAGACGGTTATCTCGCGTTTGTAGCCGGGCTCCTTGGGTCGACGCTCGACTCCGCCGAAATCGGCCCCGGCGATTCTGCCAAATGATCGCTTTGGCGAGTTAGGTAGAGCATGAATGGCGTGACTTCGAATGGCATCTTCTCGCGTGCGGCCACCGCGCTCGTCGGTTTTGATTTCAACATGGTCAGCTCATCATCCCACGGATCCACTTTGACCCGTCCGCCGAGCGGTAACGCAGCAATCGCGTTGGCCGGCGTCGTGCCACCAGTCGATTGTGCGGGCGATGCTACGGGGGCAACGGTCATGCCTACCGGGACGTTGTTGCCGAGATGCGCGCTAATCAGATTCGGGATTTGCATGGAGCGGCTATTGAGCTCTTGCAGGAAGAGTTGCGCAGTGCGGAGCTGGTCTTTATAGGGGGATTTTTTCACTAGTTCCGCGGCTTTGATGTTGGCTTGTAACTCTTCCTCTGACGTGCAGGCGAACCCAAAATGGCGAAACGTATCCTTGTCGTTGAATAGCATCCGGTCATGAAACGCAAACTGCGTGTCCATCTGATGGCCGAGCACGGCGTGAGAGAGCTCGTGGGCCAGGATCGTTGCCAGACTAGCCTCATCGGGAAGCACATCGATCAACCCGCGACTCAGCACGATGGTGTGACCGATCGTGAAGGCTTCGAGAGTCGAGGTCATCAACACGCGGCAGCGAATCTCGGGCTGGATATCGAGATTGTTTGTGACTTCAAGATTGTTGACCACCGTTTCCAGCACCTGACCGACTTCGCCGCGCGGTGCCAACAAGCCCATCCGCTCCATGCGTTCGGTCACATTGTCCTCGGCTTGCCGATCCCATGCTCGCTGAGCCTGCAACGGCGATAAATCGTGGGCCGTCTCCGTTTGATCCTGGACTGGTGTGCGCGCTTCCACCAGGATCTTGCTCAGTTCCTGTTCTTGACGAATGCGGCCAGTGTTGTAACCCCACAAACGGGTTTGCGCCTTGAACATGAGTTTCTTGCCGAGCGAATAATGTAAATTGCTTTCTTCGCTGTATACGAAGGCCGGCAACCACTGGTCGTCTTGCGAATTCACGCGCCAGCTGTCGAAATGGAAGTAATAGCTGGACTTCGATCCGCCGGTGTAAGCGCCATTGAATCGGACGATGTGGAAATCTCGGTCCTCGGCCCAGATGCGGCCGACAAAGCGGCCCTTACCGGTGTTAGGCAGCGGGGTGACGTCAAAGACCAGGCAGCGAACTTCACCCAGGAATTCCTGACGCACGTATTCGAAATTGTAATGTTGACGATCGAAGCCGTCGGTATCCACGTAGATCATCTGCAGGAAACCGCGCGGAAGGAATTCCATCGAGAAGGAGAAGAAGTTCCCGAAGCCGCCGAAAATTTTCTGCTTGATCCCCCCGTTGTTATCATCGGTCAATGATTCGAGTTCGACCCCCTTTGCCAGATCGGCGCGGCCTAGGAAGTACCTATCGCGGTCCGGCACCACTTCCAGAACGTCGTCCGGGCGCATCCGCTGGATGTAGGTTTCGATCAGCGGCGAGTATTGGCGAAGCATCTGCATCTGTGCTTGCTCCTGCGCCACGATCTTGTCCACCACTTGCACAAGCGCGGACGACGGTTGCTGCTGGCCCGCGGCGGCGAGCGGCACCGCACCAAGCGTCAGGATGACAAGCCATATTTTCAAAGTACGCATAACGCCTCCGAAACTTTAGAACGCGAGTTGGAATAGGATACGAAGGGTGGCGGGAAAATCCGCCGGTTGGCCGCTCTGAAGAACGGGCTTGAAGCGAATCTGTTGCGCAGCACGGATGGCCGCCTCATCCAATCCGTGACCCAATCCTTTGGCTACGCGGACGATGCGCACGGGACCCGAGGCGGGGAAAACAACCTCCACCCAAATTTCGCCCTCGATTCCCAACCGACGCGCCTCGTCGGTATACACTGGGTTCGGTTTCTCTAGAATTACAACGGGCTGCACGACCGCAGCGGTTTGAGTCTTCTTGTGTCAAGGGCGGAGAAAAACTAGGCCAGAGGGGCGGAGGAAAAATAGACCACTCCCAGTGAGGGAAGGGGTTGATTTGCTGGATCGGGCTGGGGTGGCTGGAGCGGAGGCCTGCGCCTCCGTTCAGGCGGCGCGGTTAGGCCGGAGCGGAAGCCACCCCAGCCCGATCGTGGCGACGTGTGGGGAGGGTTAGGGTGGAATCGTTATCGGCTGGCAGGCTTCGCTGACCGCTTTCGTTTGCTCTCTTTCAGCCGGTAGCTTTCCCCGTTCATCTCCAGGATGTGGACGTGATGGGTGAGCCGGTCCAACAGGGCACCGGTGAGGCGCTCCGAGCCCAGCACCTCGGTCCATTCGTGGAAGGGCAGGTTGCTGGTGACTAGGGTGGCGCCGCGCTCGTAACGGAGACTGAAGATCTCGAACAGCATCTCGGCCCCCGTTTTCGACAGCGGGACAAACCCCAGTTCATCGATGATCAGCAGTTCGTAACTGGCCAGCAGTTTCTGTAAGCGCAGCAGCCGTTTCTCGTCCTTGGCCTCCATCAGTTCATGCACCAGCGCCGCCGCGGTGGTGAACCGCACCCGGTAGCCCTTCTGACAGGCCGCCAGTCCCAGCGCCAGGGCGATGTGCGTCTTGCCTGTGCCCGAGTTTCCCAAGGCCAGCACGTTCTCCTTGCGGTCGATGAACTCACTGCGGGCCAGCTCCAGAACCAGCGCTTTGTTCAGCGACGGAATCGCCAGAAAGTCGAAACTGTCCAGGCTCTTCACGACCCGGAACCGCGCCTGCTGAATGCGCCGCTCCGTCGCCCGCCGCTCCCGGTCCAGCAGTTCTTGCTCCGACAACCGCAGCAAGTAGCGGGGATAGTCCACCCCTTCGGCGGCGCACTGCTGCGCCACCTTGTCGTACTCGCGCAGGAAGGTCGGCAGTCTTAGCGCCTTCAGGTGATGCCCCAGCAAAACTTGAGGAGTCTCCATCAGAGGACTCCTTCCTGCACGGGAGTCAGTAGCGCCAGGTAGTCGGCGGCCGCCGTGGTGGCCACCTGTGCCATCGGCAGGTACGGATAGTTCTGCAGATCCAGCCGCGGCGGCCGTTGCTCGATCCGGCACAGTAAAAGATGTTTCACCGCATCGAAGGAGATCGCTCTCAGCCGCAGTGCATCTTCCACCGCTTTGGTGACCTCCGCCATCGAGAAGGTCTCCAGCAGCCGCAGCACCTGCACGTACTCCCGTTTACCTCGTTTCGACAGCCGTGCTTCCAGCAGTCGGCGCAGTTCGGTGAACTCTTCCGGCAACTCCCAGCCCACCAGCGGCGCCGCCTGATCGAGCGCATTCGTCTTCTGCTCCAGCAGCGCCAGATAGTGCAGCGGGTCGAAAATCATGTCCTCCCGCTCATAGCTTCTGGAGTGCCGCGCAATCACTTCCGCGCCGCACGAGATCACCACCTCGTGGACGTAGCCTTTGACCAGAACCTCGCGGTGCCCCCAGCACACCGGTGCCGAATAATCGTTGCCGCGATACCGCACCAGAGAGAGAGAACTCACTCGCCCTGTTCGTTTGTCGCAGGCTTCGTACGGCGTCGCTGGCAGCGGCAACAGCGCTGTCCGGTCCTTCTCGAACCGCTCTCCGATGGTCTGCTCGTGCCCTCGCAACCGCTGCTGGCGCCTCTTCCGGCACTGTTCCCGCAAGTGTGTGTTCAGCTCTTCCCAGCTCGCGCACCGCGGCACCGGCACCAGGAAGTTCCGTCGTGCATATCCGACCAGTCCCTCCACCTTCCCCTTGTCGTTTCCCTTGCTGGGCCTCCCAAACCGCTCCTGGAACAGGTAGTGGCTCTGCAACTCAGAAAACGCCTGCGTCTTCTTCCGCGTCCCGTCTCCCAGGATCCGCACCACCGCCAGCTTCGTGTTGTCGTACAGAATGGTCCGCGGCACTCCGCCGAAGTATGCAAACGCCTGATTGTGCCCCTCCAGAAACGCTTCCGTCGTTTCGGCCGGGAATGCCATCACGAAACAGTCGTCCGACTGCGGCAGATCGATCACCAGATAGTGTGCCTTCTGCTCCTCTCCGCCGATCACCACCAACGCTTCCCCGAAGTCTGCCTGGGCGTCTCCCGCAGGGTGCACCAGCGGTACGAACATCTCCCTTTGGCTCAGCCTCCGCAGACGCACGTAATCCTTCACGATGGTGTACCCACCACCAAAGCCCTGCTCCTCTCGCAATCGTTGATGGATTCTTTTTGCTGTGTGGCGCTGTTTCCGGGGCCGTCTCCGATCTTCCTCCAAGATCGCCTCAATCACTCCCACCCACGGATCCAGCTTCGGCCGCTTGGCCGGCTGCTGCCGCCGGTAGCCCGGCGGCGCCGAATACCGCAACATCTTCCGAACGGTTTCCCGCGCCAGCCCATACTCCCGGGCTACCTGCCGTTCGCTCTTCCCCTCAACATCAACCTCTCGCCGAACGCGTGCATATAGCTCCACTGTGTACATCCCTCCGGTATCCCACGAAACACTCCTCCTGGGACCGTTTCCTGAGACAGATTTCCGGCGGTCTGTTTTTGCTCCGCCAGGGTCCGCCGCTCTCGCGGCGTTCCTGGCCTAGTTTCTCTCCGGCGCGTACATTCTTGGGTTTCGGAGCGGCCAACTCGACCGTGGCAGTGGCAAAACTACCCGATTTCACTTTACCTCGCGCAGCACCCAAACCGCCCGAAGTAGGAATGGCTACAGAGTTGCCAAAGCCCGCGCTGGCGACAGTCCCGCGGACACCACTGGCGCCTCCCGTACCGTTGCCGTAACCTGGCCCTGGCGGCAGCGCCGGTGAGCCGAAGTGCGCGATATTAGCGCGCTTGTTCGGGTTGCTCTTCCCCGGCAGACCATATGAGTTACCGAAGCCGCCAGTCTGCACTCTAGAGACCTGCTGACTGACTGTCGCGAGTGCCGCACTCCCGGTCGTAAGAAGACCTGTTTTCACGGGCTGGCGCGGGCGGGCCGGCTGCGCCAAGGGCGCCGTAAAATTCGCCTCGGTAAGTACCTGCCGCAATTCCGGAACTTCTTTCCTGTATACCTCCACAGGTTTAGCCCTGGGAGGGAATAGATTGCGCGGTGCAATCAGTTTCGCCACGTGCGGAGTTTGGGAAGTTTCTTCCAGTTCTGGCCGCTGAACAGCGGGTTGAATCGCCGGCTGCTTGGGAGGAAGTAGCACTTCGGTCTGAGGAGCGGCGATGGGCGTAACCTCGTACATCCTGGTTGCCAGCTTTTGAGGGAAAAATATCGGCAGTGAAACCAGAACTGCCGTCAGTGCAATTTGAAACGCGGTGCTCGTCGCCAGTGCGTTCCGTGAGAGTTTGTATTCCGGCAAAGTGCTCAGGCGAGCAGCCACCGGCTTCTGCCCCATCATTTTCTCCCAAGCTTGGGGATCGGATCGTGAATCCGTGTACTCGAAGCCGATGCCGAGATCACTATGTATTCGTGCCATTTTGGTGCTCATATTTCGTTGTCTATGTGAATTGTCATGAAAAAACGCTTCCCGTTCTTGTTTGATGTCCCCCATGCCTGACTGGAGCCTGTTCCTCTTCGGTAAAGGGATTCCAAGGTTCAGTTCAATTCGCCTTAGAACCATTCCCCCCAAAAAACTGAAACAGTCTCAAAGCGGTACAAGCGTACTGAATCTTTTGGGGGTACTCGAATAGGACTTTCGTACCAGTGTTGTCTAAGAGCAACCGGACGCGCAGGCAAGGTTGGGATAGGATTCGCGGACGAGTAGGAAACCCAGTTTTGACTGTTCGGCAACAGCGGTCAACCCCTCAAGTAGCGCCACCCGGAGGGCTGGTTTTCCGTAGAGCAGCACGAAATCGGCTGGGTGGTCATTAATAACGCCAAAATGGACAACTTGTGCCGATTCTCGTGGACTCAAGGATTAACGGCGTTCGATATGATATTGCGGCGGGCACTCCACGGTCGAATGGCAGGCTGAACCTAGAAGACAACTACTCTCGGATAATCAACGTTTAGTGCTCTTATTCTCTAACCGAGCCACGATCCGTGAAACGGCTTCTTTCAAAGATTGAATCTCCGCTCTCATTTCCGGTAATCGGCCAAACAAAGCATTGAGCTGTTTGAACTTCAGTAACGGCCTCACCGGCACCCCCCAATAGACATCGCCGCTTCGGACAATTTTTCCCGGCAACACTCCTGCCTTCGAGCCGATCACCACCCCTTCCTGAACGTGAGCGTGATCTCCAATCCCCACCTGCCCTCCGATCACGGCATAATCCTCGATGATCGTGCTTCCCGAGATTCCGGTCTGAGCGGCGATGACGACTCCTCGGCCAATCTGAACGTTGTGGGCGACTTGAACGAGGTTATCTATCTTGGTCCCCGCGCCGATTTGGGTCGTCCCGAGCGATCCGCGGTCAATGGTGGAGTTACATCCGATCTCGACGTCATCTTCGATGACAACCTTTCCAACTTGGGGAAACTTCACCTGAGTATGACCATCCAGAACATAGCCGAAGCCGTCACCGCCCACCACGACGCCCACGTGAAGGACGACCCGATTACCTAGCACCGCGCCGGGGTAAAGAACCACATGAGAGTGAAGAACACAATGAACGCCCACTTCGCATCTGTCGCCAATTACGACTCCCGAATGGAGGATGCACCCTTTCTGCACCCGGGCACCTGCGCCGACAGTGACGTGCGGTCCGATATCCACGTCATCGTGTATGTTTGCGTCGGGCGATACAACTGCTGTGGGGTGCCGGTGACCCTCTCCGTAAACTACCGGGGAGAGGAAATCCGCGGCGCGGGCGAAGTCCAGTTTCGGGTTGTCGGACAGGACAGCAGTGTATCCGTTGGGCGCGGAATCAGGCGAGGTGATAATGCAGGCGATCGCAGGCAGTGCCTTGGGTGGTTTCGCTTTCTCACCGCTGTCCAGGAAGACTAAAGATGTGCTGTCGGCAGTCTCCCAGCTCGAAACTCGCACCAAGCGGGTTGTACCGTCTCCTTGATACGGAAGCCCCAGCAAGGCTGCCAGTTCCGATACCGAGTAGCTCATAGGCAAATAAACGCAGGCGATTGCCTGCGTCTGTTCAGCTTCGGGACTTGTTCACTGTAAGCAGTTATCCGCTGGACTTAGTGCTGGCCAGAATCTCCTTATCCTTATCGAGAATCGCGGGGTTCACGCTGCTGCAGCAGGTGGATTCACCCGAGTTGTTTCCCAGGATCGGGAGGATGAGGTTGTGTTTGGTCGTCTCCAGCGGCACTTGCTTACCCTTTGCGAAAATCTCATGACGGCCCTTGGTGCGGTGCCACTCGCCGAGCGTCGCTGTCTGATGCATGTTCTCGATGATCTGCCTCCAGCCGACCCCGGTGTTGTAGGCGCAAAACGAGATCTCTCCCTCCTGGGTACCGTAGGGTATGACGCACATTTCGGTTCTTCGGAAATCGTAATTCCACAAGTCCTGGAACCACATCCCTTCGACGCATAGAACACGCCAGTCATCCTGGTCCGACTTCGTCTTCATGCGATCGTTCCGATCGCTATCCGAGCGTTCGGAGTTTGGCCGGAACAGGCTCATGATTTGAGAGATCGGAAATCCTCTGGGCGCCTTGTCGGGCTTGTAGTTGCGCATGATGGAGAGCGCGAGTTGGGCTGCGGTGAGCGTTTTTCCGCGCGCGGTATCCGTAATGACCGCCACATCGCGCATGAACTGCTCGTAATCAAAAAACTTAAACAACGGCGTCCACTGGTGCGTGCGCTGGTTGACGACCAGAAGACTGAAGATGCCGCAGTTGGGATGGCAATTGCACGCGCTCCAGCCCCAAGGGGCGTCCGGACCCTGCATGATGTCCATCACGCTGGTAAAAGCGCTATAGGATGAGAGTGGAAACCAGTCGCGCATCGGTTCCCAATCACTGCCAAGCTGGGTCTTCAGGTCCTCCGCCATCTGCGAGAGGGTGTACCGGTGGGCGTACCGCGTGTCATCGTCGATCTCTTCGTCGCGGCCGGTAAACGAGACGGGCTGAAACGCTATGGTCTGAATCTTGTCAATGTTGCGCGCAGCAAAATCGACAATCGGGCCGATGCCATCGTTGTTGATTCCATTGATGATGGTGGTCACTAGCGTCGTCTTCATGCCCACCGTGGCCATGTTTTCGACGGCTTGCAGCTTGACATCAAAGAGGTTCCCGATCCCGCGATGCTGATTTTTTTGGTTCGTGGTGCCGTCAAACTGCAGATAGGTGCCATGTAGACCGGCAGCATGCGCCTGACGAGTAAATTCCTCACTTTGCGCAAACCGGATGCCGTTCGTGGCCGCCAGAACTCGGTAGAAACCAATTTTCTTGGCGTAGGCTACAGCTTCCAGGAAGAACGGCGACAGCGTTGGCTCGCCCCCGGAGAAAAGAATAATGACCTGCCGGCGCGGCTTGAACGAAACCGCCCGGTCCAAAATGGCCTTGATATCTTCAAAGTCCGGTTCGTGCACATAGCCAACCTGGTTGGCATCCATGAAACACGGATTGCACATCATGTTGCAACGGTTCGTCAGGTCAACTGTCAGTACAGCCCCGCGCCCATATTTGATCGAAGAAGAGCCATGCCGGTGGATACTCTCGTCTTCCGCCGAGCGGAAATCACGCCCGAAGAAGAGGCTCTCGATCCGCCGCGTGAAGGCGGGATCGGTGGAGATAATATCCTCAAAAGGTCCGTGTTTTGCACAAACCTTCCGCATCAGGATGCGCCCGTTTTCCTCTAGGATCTCTGCCTTGATCTCGCCCGGATGTGTGGAGCTTAAAATGGATAGATCGGCGTCACCCCGCAGGAGGGCATTGCGAACTTCGGGAATGCATCGGGGGCACAGGGAGTCGGTGGTCCTCGGAAAACCCAGTTGCGGGGCGGAGCGTTCGTAGCTCTTGAGGATCTTTCCCGGCGCCCATTTGGGGTGCGGAAGTTCACCTTCGGGGAGCCTTCTGTTGATTGCCTGGAACGCCTTCCAGGTCAGATTGGAGATTCCTGAAACCAGGGAAGAACCGGCCCAGTCTCCAAGATGCTTCCCCTTATTCTCGTCGCGAAATAAATGATCGGTATACACGCTCTCGCCTCTGGAAAGGCCTGCTTGAAATTCCGTTTACTGTACGGTACTACGTATTGATACCGCTATCTTGGCAACCCCAAGGTCTGCAAGAAAGCGCAGCAAATAAGCTAGCAGACTTGTGCCATGCCGTCCATATGGATTCTATGGAAGTGTGTCGAAGACAACCCTCTAGTCCACTACCTTCAGAATTAGAAAGGTTTCGATCAGGAGGAGACCGGCCACGGTGCGATGTTCCCCATTCTTGACAACTCTGGCCCACAGAAAAGTGGAAGGTGTCCCAGTAATTGTGCTGAGCCTGGGAAGGAACAACGGTACGGCGGAAGCATAGCGTTCAAAACGTTCACCGTATTGTTCCAGTAGCTCTTGCTCCTCGGCTTTCATCACCGGGTAGTACAGGGTCGCGTAGAACAACGCGAACGGCAGCAATAGCCAATACCCTTGGCCTGCTAGCAGGACCCCGGTGGCCATCCATAGGGATCCAAGATAGAGAGGGTTTCGGGTCCGCGCATACGGCCCTCCCTGGGTTAGCGCCTTTCCCTTATCAATGTGCCCCGCGGCCCAGATCCGCAGGAGTGATCCTGAGAAAGCCACCGTGCATCCAATCCAGAGTGAGCGAATCGATGGATGCATAAGCAGCAGGAAGGCCACGCCAAGCACCGTGCCAGCCGGTATTCGCACCTTCTGCGCTGTCTTGCCCCACCGCAGCAAACTCACAGATAACTCCTGACCACGTCGGCAACGGCGTCGGTTGCACATCGGAGGCTGAGCATCTGTCGGATATCAGCCAGCCGCGCTTTCATCCTGTCAGTCTTCTCCGGCTGCCGCAGATACTCGAGAGCGGTTCGGCAGAGTGCCTCGGGCGTGGCGTTCCCTTGGAAGAACTCCGGCACCACTTTTTCCTGTGCAATCAAGTTCACCAGCCCCTTAAATGGACTTCGAATCAAGAGGTTTCCCGCATACCAGCTCACTCTCGAAATCTTGTAGACGATCAAAAACGGCGTTCCCACCAGTGCGGCTTCCAGTGTGCTCGTGCCGCTCTTGACGAAGCCAAAATCCGCATGCGCCAAAATATCCCGGGATGGTATTGTAACGACCTGAAAACAATTGGCGTTAGGGCTATCCCGCAGAATGCTCGAAACCACGCGGCGAATGTGGTCCTGGCTGACAGTGGGAGCCGCCGAGATCACAAATTGTGCCGGCATCTCCTCCAGCATCCGCAGCGATGCTCGCAAGAGCGTGGGAAGAATATAGTCAACTTCCTTGCGGCGGCTCCCGGGCAGCAGCGCGATTGTCTTCCGGCCGGGATCGAGATGGCACCGGCGATGGAAATGTTCCCGATCTAACTCCGGCTCGGGCTCTTCCAGTAGCGGGTGCCCCACGAATTCTGCGCGCACTCCGTGCCGTCGATAATACTCTTCTTCGAAAGGGAGTATGACTAGCATCCGGTCGACATATGTTTGTACCGTCCGGATGCGGCCACGTCGCCAGGCCCATAGTTGGGGGCCGATGTAATAGACCACCCGGATGCCGGCGCGTTTCATTCTTTTCGCCAGCCGCAGGTTGAATTCAGGGAAATCTATGAGCAGAGCCAGCGCCGCAGGACGCTCTATTGATGCATGCACCAGGCTTTGATAGGTCTTATAGTACTCCCGCAGATGAGCCAATCCCTCTCGCGGGCCGATGCTGGCAAGGTCTCTGACGTGAGCCAAGAGTTGGACCCCGGCCTTTTCCATCTCATCGCCGCCGGTGCCGAAGAATCGGAGCCTGTCTCCCTCGCCACAGTTCGACCGGAGTTTCCTGACCAATCGCGCGCCGTACCGGTCTGCCGACGCCTCGCCCGCGACGATCAATATTTCCTTGTACGAATTGTGAGTCACGAGTTCGGAGACTGCCGATGAACGCGCCTAAGTCCCATACTTCGCTTGCTGTGACAGACTGCTACCGTATATCAAACTGCAGCCTGGCCGTCGAGGGGACACGGCAATGGTGTAGCGCGTGGGGGGACGGTTTAGACTGCTTGCCATGCCGGCAGTTCCCTCCGCCCGAGCATCGCTTCGGCAGCCCAGCGTCCGAGATACGCCGAGAGTGCCACACCGTGGCCGGAATAGGCTGCAGAAACCAGTACGCGCCGATTTTGTGGGTGACGCGCGAACACGGGACGCCATTGCTGCCCGATAAGGATGGGACCGCCCCAGCGGTGCGTGAACTCGACGGAATGCAGGACCGGATGCAATCCACGCACGCGCCGTTCCATTTTGGCGATCAGCTCAGCCGGCTCTCCGGTGGCGATATCCAGTTCAGCCATTTCCCGCCAGTCGTTGAGATGAACGAGCCCGGCGCCGAAAAGGACTCCCTTGCTGGGCAGGTAACGTCCCCACAAGTACGGGAGATCGATCGTATAGAAGGGCTTTCCTAAACTCAGCCCCAAGGCTTCGATCTGCTCCGGCTCCAGCGGGGCCGTCGCTATAGCGAGCGTGAACTTAGGCTGCGCCCGGTCGGCTAGTTCGCTCATCTCCAGCGAGTGCGCATTGGTGGCGAGCAACACATGATGTGCGAGGATCTGGCTGCCGGAGAGCTCCAAGCTAAGCGGTTCGCTGAAGACGATTTTCTCCACCCGGCAGTTCTGGCAAATCACCGCTCCTAACCGATCTGCAGCGTGCGCAAGGCCGCTGGCCAGTTTGCCAGGGTCGACCGTGCCGCCGGGAACTTCGCGCACCACCCGCAGATGGCCAGCATCGGACCATAGGATCGGTGAATCGGGTAGACTGTCTGTGCGGCCTATCTCCCAGGCACCGGAGAGCACTAAGTCACAATCGATTTCCAGGTCGCGCACAATCTCGCCAAAGCCTCCCAGCACATCTCCCAGGCCGGGAAGATTCCCGGCCGCTGTTTCGGCAAGTGCTATACCGCCCGTGCGGCCGCTGGCGCCGGCACCGACCGATTCGGCTTCGAGCACCATCACGCTCTTCTTAGGATTGAGGCGGCGCAACCAGGCCGCGGCCGATAGACCCGTAAAACCCGCTCCAACCACGGCGAAATCGACTTCCTTGGGAACCGGGCGGGACGACGGACGAAATTCAACTGACCAGGGAGGATCCCCCCAGGACATTCTGTTCATCAAGAATGGCAAGCTTGTCCTCCGCCGGGCGCTGAAATCAGCGGCGACAATTTGATGATGTCATAATCCTGCGGGAAACACGACCTCTCTGGCATGCTCGGAATGCCGGTTGATCCGAACAATTGAGGACCAGATTGAGCGGTTCGCTCCGGGTTTTCGCAGCCGGATTCTCAAGCGAAATGTGATCGTCGCCGTGGATCTGAAACTGCACAATCTAAACCTGGTTGGGGGGGGGTGCTTCCCCTGGCAGGGGCTAACATCTAATATAGAGTTGTTGTCTTTCCGGCCCTTACGCCGGTCCGGTGAAAATCTGTGGATGCAGCCGGATTTCGATTTCAAGATCGAGCCGAAGCGGGTCGGCGGTTAGCCGAAGCGCTCGGCAGGTACGCAAACCGCACAGATGTGCTGGTGCTTGCACTCCCGCGCGGGGGTGTGCCTGTGGGCTTCGAGGTGGCCCGCGCGGTCGCCGCGCCGCTGGATGTCTTTTTGGTTAGAAAGCTGGGTGTTCCGGGCCACGAAGAGTTGGCGATGGGGGCAATCGCCACAGGGAACGTCCGCGTCATCCAGCCGGACGTTGTGCGTGCGCTGGGCATTACGCAAGACGCCATCGACCGCGTGACTTCCGAACAGGAGCGGGAGTTGATGCGCCTGCAGAAACTGTATCGCTCCGACCGCCCCCCACTCGTTGTACGCGGGCGTACAGTGATTCTGGTTGATGACGGCCTGGCGACCGGCTCGACCATGCGCGCGGCCGTTGCCGCCCTAAAAAAGCTGGATCCTGCGCGAATCGCCATTGCGGTGCCGGTTGCCGCACCGTCTGTTTGCGCGGAGCTCGGCGCCGAGGTGGACGAGATGATCTGTGCTTGCACCCCGGATCCATTCCGCGCAGTTGGCGAGTGGTACGCGAGTTTCTCGCAGATAACCGACGAGGAAGTACGTGAACTACTTGCCCGCGCCCAGCAGGCTGTCTCCAATCTTGATGCCTAAGTTTGAAGCGAACTATCCGTGCGGAGGACGATCGACATGCCGACGGAAGAAATCCCTCGGGAACAATGGGACTCATTTTTCACCAACTTCAGCCGGCAGTACGAGTGGTGGCTTGTCACGGTAGAAGTGTTCGATGCCCAAGCAGGTGCTCAAACTGAAGCGGTCAACATGCCGCTGGGCGGCATGAGTGCCGAGCACAGCCGTCGAGGGCTGGAGGGAATCTCCATCTTGCTGGGCGTGAAAGAGGGCATACGCCATACGATACAAAACGCCAAACACGTGAGGTTTAAGCGGACCGCAGAGGGTGTCGACGAGGCTCTGGCCGCCGAATCGTCCGACGAGACAATGACGCTTAGAACCCTCCGCTCAGCGATTCCCGTCGAGCAGGCCGCGGGAGTTATGGAATAGCGCGCGGTAAAGGGGGGCTTGCGACTTGATGATCGATATTGTGGAACGAAGTCAGTTCGAATTCCTGGCCCAAACGCGGCCCCACCCCTGCGTATCCATATTTCTGCCCACGCACCGGGCTGGCCCGGAGATTCGGCAGGATCCTATCCGGCTCAAGAATCTCATCCGCCAGGCCAAGTCGCACCTGGCTGGCTTGGGACTTCGGCCGACGAACATACGGGAGATACTGGCTCCCGCACGGGACTTGGTCCGTAGAAACGCCTTCTGGCGATGGCAGGGGGATGGCCTGGCCTTATTTCTCGCGGGTGGTTTTTTTCAGTATTTTCGGCTCCCGCTTGAATTTCAGGAACTCGTTGCGGTGTCAGACCGCTTCGAGGTCAGCCCCTTGCTTCCTTTATTCACTGCGGCCGGTCGATTTTATCTACTGGCGTTGAGCCGCAATCGCGTTGCTTTGTTCGGGGGCACGCCTTACTTCCTGGCCGAAATGGGTCTTGCGGGTGTGCCACGCAGCCTTGACGAAGCCCTGAAATACGACGTTCGCGACTCGCAGCTTCAGGTCCATTCGGGCGTTCGTCTTCGTATGGCGGCCCGAGGTGCGGCAGCCAAGCAGGGAGCCGTTTTTACCGGTCAGGGTGTGGGTGTCGATGATGAAGAGAGTCGCACGCTTGAATTTGTTCATGCGGTCGAGAGAGGTATGCGCCGGTCGTTACGGGATCAACAGGCGCCGCTGGTTCTGGCGGGCGTTGAGGAGCTCTTGGCCGTCTATCGGAGCGCCAACAAGTACCCGCGGCTCTTGGAACGCGGCGTTCCAGGGAACCCCGATTTGCTGAAAGAGGATGAATTCCACAAGGCTGCCTGGGACATCGTGGGGCCCTACTTTGATGAAGATTGCAAGCGAGCGCTGGTGGCTTACCAGAACCTTAAAGGATCAGGCCGAAGCTCGGGTGACTTGCATGAAATCCTTCTGGCTGCTTACCAGGGCCGCATCCAATCCGCCTTCCTTGCGGCTGGTGTTCACCTGTGGGGCGATTTTGATTTTGAAGCAGATATCATGCAGTTGCATGATGAATACCAGCCGGGGGACGAGGATCTGCTCAATCTGATCGCGATTCAGACTACCTTGCATCAAGGCACAACCTACGTATTGCGGCCCAAGGATATGCCCGACGGGTTGCAGGTTGCTGCCACCTTGCGCTATTGATGTTGCGGCAGAACCCTGTCCCAATTTCGATTCCGCCGAGGTGATAAAAACTAGAGATGATCTTGCCGGTTCAAATTACCTACCGAAACATGGAAAACACCGTCGAGGCGGAACAGTGGGTACAGGCAGAAGCAGCTAAGCTCGACAAATATTACGATAGGATCACCAGCTGCCGGGTGCTGATCGAAGTTCCTCATGCGCACCGCGCGTGGGGCCGCGTTTACCACGTCAGAATTGATCTCGGTGTGCCGGGGGACGAGCTGGTTGTGAAACACGAACCGACCCTCGGGCCGGCGGCGCGTCAAGTCGGCAGGAAAAGAGTGTCGAAGCATCTGGAAATCGGAAACTCCTACAAGGATCTTCACTTGGCTATCCGCAATGCCTTCAAAACTGCGCGGCGCCTACTACAAGATTACGCCCGCAGGCAGCGCGGAGATGTGAAACTCCACGAACCTGGGCCCCGTGGCCACATCCTTCACGTTTTCCGCGAAAAGGAATTCGGATTTCTAGAAAGCTCCGATGGCCGGGAGATCTATTTTCATCGGAATGCAGTCGCGAACGGAGATTTTGACCGCCTGAAGGCCGGTACGGCCGTGGTATTCAGCGAGGAACCAGGGGAGAAAGGTCCTCAGGCCACCATGGTCAAAGCCCGCCTGTAATCAGGGAGCGGACGAGAGGTGCGCCCGATTGCCGGGAACTTGCAGCGAGTGTCCCGTGCGTTTCGAAACGTGGTACGGATCCAGGCGAGGCTCCGCCCGAACGTTATTCTCTCCTGCCTTGCATGAGGATGCGCGGGCGTCCTGCCGGGCCAGTTTCGATCTCCAGAGGTGCCTCGAAAACCTGCTCGAGCAACTCGCGCTGATAGACGGCTGCCGGCGTCCCCACCCGCAAACACCTGCCATGATGCAGCAGCACCACCTGATCGGCGAATTCGGCTGCCAGGCCCAGTTCGTGGGTAACCATGATGATGGTGTAGCGATTCTCTTCCGCCAGTTGCCGCAGGCACGCCAGCGCTTCGACCTGCGCGCCAATATCGAGGTGCAAGGTCGGCGCGTCAAGCAGCAACAGCAACGGCTGTTGGGCGAGTGCCCGCGCCAGCACAACGCGTTGTTTCTCACCCCCGGAGATTTCGTGTATCCACCGGTCGCGCAGATGGCTGGCGTCCACCTGCGCGAGCGTGTTTGCGGCAATGGCCAAATCCTCGTCGGTCTCGAACCACAAGGAGCGTCCGTGCGGGTGACGCCCTTGCAACACGTAGTCGCCGACGCGCACGGGAAAGATCGGCGGATTGCCCTGCTGGACCATGGCAATGCGCTGCGCCCGAGTCCGCGCATCCAGCCGGCTGGTCTCAAAGCCGTCGAGTTCGACACGGCCCGAGAGCGGCGCAAGGGAGCCAGCGATCAGCCGCAGCAGCGTTGATGTACCGCTGGCATTTGGCCCCAGGATGGCGACCAGTTCGCGCTCCCGGGCCTGGAAAGTCGTGGCCTCCAACGTAAAAAGCGGTGCTGCATGCCTGCGCGTGGCGTACGCATAGCTTGCCTGCTGTACGTTGACGCGCACGGCGTGTTGCCGCTCGCCGCCGGTAGCGGCGTTCGGCGCTAGGGTGGTCTCCGCCGCGGTCATGTCAGCCCCTGCCGCAAGAGGTAGATGAACATCGGTGCGCCGGCGATCGCCGTCATGGCGCCGACGAGAAGCTCGGTGGGTGCAACTAACGTCCGCGCCAGCGTGTCGGCGAGCACGACGACGATGGCGCCGCCGATGGCCGATGTTGGAATCAATAGCCGATAATCGGAGCCGAGCAGTATCCGCATCAAGTGCGGCACAAGCAGTCCAACATAGCCAATCGCCCCGCTGACGGAAACGGCCAGGCCCGTCAATATCGATGCCGAGACGTAAACGACCAGCTTGACGTGCTTCACCTCCACGCCGAGGTGCATCGCTTCACGCTCACCAGTAAGCAGCAGGTTCAGATCGGGCGCTTTCGCGAAAACTGCGCCGGCGGCCACCAGAAACCCTGCGAACAAGATCCAAAGCAGACTCGGCGGCGGCGCCTTCGAAAGATCACCCAGGAGCCAGAACGCGATGCCGCGCAGGGCACGATTTGCCAGCGTGGTCATTAAAAATATGATGATGGCGGAGAGAAACGACGCCGATATTATGCCGGCGAGCAGTAGCGTCCCGCTATCGAGTTGACCCTCGCGTCGGCCCAGAAAATAGACTGCGGCAATCGTGGCCGCTGCGCCCAGAAATCCAGCCAAAGGCGTCAGCAACGGCATCCTTGGCAGCACCAACAGCGCCAAAATCACGCCGAGCGCTGCGCCACTGGAAACACCGAGTACATAAGGGTCGGCTAGCGGATTCCGCAGCAAGGCTTGGAAGCCCGCGCCTGCGACTGAAAGCGCCGCCCCGACCAAGACAGCCAGCAGGATTCGGGGCAACCGGATGTCCACCATGATGAGGCGGAAATCCGTGGAAAGTCTTTCCGGCTGGCCATGGGCAAGCCACCAGAGGTTTTGTGCGAGATCCGCCAGCGAGAATGGCACTGCACCTAGCCGCAGCGCCAGCAAGATTGCGCCGATCAGGACGACGAAAAGCACCCCGCACGACCATAGCATCCGGCCCAGGGTCAACTGGCGCATACTCTTAAGGTTCGTGCGTCCTTGGCATGGAACGCGGCAAATCGGTCTGGATGCGGCGCACCAGCGGGCCGTTCGAGTGTCTGTGCCACGGCCTGCCGGCCGATGGCGTGGCTCGCTGGAAGCAGGTCAGGATGCAGCGCAGCAATTCGCTCCAGATTTACAACCATCAGCGATTTTTCCACTGCGGCTTGCGCTTTTCAATCAGCGCCCGCAAGCCTTCCTGGGAATCTTCCAGGCGATACAGTTCGTTGAGGAAGATGTCCATCGAAAAGCGCAGCGCGTCTCGGAGCGAGAGCCCCATGCCGCCAAGCACGGCCTTTTTGGCCATCGCCAGCACGGCCCCCGATTGCGCCGCTATGCGCTCCAGCAACTCGCTGACTGCTCGTTCGAGCTGGGCTTCGGGAACCAGCCGATTCACCAGACCTAGATCCCGCGCGCGTTCGGCGGTGACGGTTTCGCCGGTCAGTACCAGCTCCAGTGTAAGCTTCGGTCCCACCAGATAGGGAAACATCGTGGAGGCCAGCGGCGGAAACATTCCGATGGTAATTTCCGGCAGTGCGAACCGCGCCCGCGGCGTCGCGATCACCAGGTCCCCGAATGCGACCAGCTCTGCCCCTGCGCCGATCGCTGGTCCGTCCACGATGACGATCACCGGCCGCCCCGCGTCCATCATCGCCATGCACGCGGAGTGAAACGCGTCAATCGCTTGAAACGCGCGCTCGGCCGTGTATTCGCCGATGTCCATGCCGCCGCAGAAGACTTTGCCCGCGGCGTTGAAGACGATGACTTTCAGGTCTCCGCGCTCAGAAAGCAGTTCCAGTCCGCTTGTCAATTCGCGCAGCATCCCCTCGTTTAGCAGATTGTGTTCGGGATGATCCAGCGTCAGCCGCGCGACCGGAGGCTCCACCCGAAGGTGTATGTGGCGAAACGCTTCCGGATTCTGGCGCGCCGTTGGAGTCAGGAAATCCTGTGCAAGTGAAGCTTCGTCTTGGGCGGGGGATCCCTGGGAGTGTTTGTTATTCGGCATGCCCTACCTCGATCGCGAACCGTTCCCAGTTCACTGTCCCGCGAATGCTAGCACACCTCTCTGAGCCGCGCTCAGTAACGGCCCATCGGGGTTTCACACCTGGCACCGCCGTATATCAGAGAAGCACACGCAATATCTCAGTTTCCGCGAAATGCTGCCCCCGCACCCTCGGCGGCATTTGCGTGCTGGCGCGTTTACGGTATCCTGTCCAGCCCATGCACGATCTGAACTATTTGCGCGAACATCTTGCGCAATTCGAGCAGATGGCTGCCAACCGTGGCATCGCGATTGATTGGGATGGATTTGGTGTTCTCGATCGCGAGCGCCGCCAGCGCGTCACCGCCGTCGAGCGGCTCAAGGCCCAGCGCAACCGCGCCGGTGAAGAGATCGCGCGCCGCAAGCGTGCAGGCGAGAAGGCTGACGATTTGCTGGCAGAGATGAAGCGTGTCTCCGAAGAGATTGCGGCGGCCGACGAGGGGATAGCCGAGCTTGATGCGCGCTTGCAGCAATTCATGCTCTTGGTGCCGAATCTGCCGCACTCCTCGGTTCCCGTGGGGCGGGATGCAGCTGCCAACATTGAGGTTCGCCGCTGGGGAACGCCGCCAAAATTCGGGTTCCCGCCCCGCCCGCATTGGGAGGTCGGCGAGCGCGCCGGGATTCTCGATCTACCGCGCGCAGCGAAGATCGCCGGCGCACGTTTTTCGCTTTACCGTGGATTGGGCGCGCGGCTGGAGCGCGCGCTGGCCAATCTCTTTCTCGATGTGCACACGCGGAACGGGTACACGGAATACCTGCCGCCCTTTTTGGTTAATACGGCCTCGCTCACAGGCGTCGGCCAATTGCCGAAATTTGCCGCTGAGATGTTCCACCTGGAGAACACGGACTTGTGGCTGACGCCTACGGCCGAAGTCGAGCTGACCAGTCTGTATCGCGATGAAACGCTCGACTCGGAACTGCTTCCTCTGAAAGTCTGCGCGTGGACGGCGTGTTTTCGCTCCGAAGCCGGCGCTGCGGGAAAGGACACGCGCGGTATCCTGCGCCAGCACCAGTTTCAAAAAGTCGAACTGTTCAAATTCACCCGTCCCGACCAAAGCTATGCTGAGCTCGAATCGCTGGTTCGCGACGCCGAATCGCTGTTGCAGCAGCTTGGCCTGCATTACCGTGTCGTCCAACTCTCGATCGGTGATTTGAGCTTCCCTTCGGCGAAAACATACGATATCGAAGTATGGCTGCCATCCGCCCGCGAATTCCGCGAAATCTCCTCGTGCTCGAACTGTGAGGCGTTTCCGGCCCGGCGCAGCAGCATCCGTTTCAAGCCTAAGGGCGGCAAGAGCGAGTACCTTCATACCCTAAACGGTTCGGGCCTCGCCGTAGGCCGTACCTGGCTGGCATTGGTAGAGAACTATCAACAGGCCGACGGCTCCATCTTTATTCCCGACGTGCTCCATCCCTACATGGGCACCGACCGTATCCCCGCGGCCTCATGAGGCGATCACTTCTTATTAACATATCTAGATACATATAGATACGGCAATCCCTCGATCCACAGACCGATGGGAGTCCGAAACACGCACAGCCCCCAATGGGCTAAGATTACAATGGATTTAATTGACACTTGTTTTCCTCTTTCACTACACTGCCCGCGTTGCTGGGAGGTTGGAGCGTTGCGGTAAGGAGAGAAGGTCTCGGCGGCTTGCGCGCCGGGCCGATCAGGCGCGAGTCGCGGGAGACAGCTATGTTGAATCGCTGGAAGACTTCGAAGCAGTGAACGTACTGATTCTTATCGGCCGCTTCCTGTTTTGGGGAGTTCTACTCGGTGGTGCGGCTCGGCTGTTGGGGCGGTGGTTCAGGCCTGCTGTTGGGCGGAATACCACCCATACCACCACCTCGCCCGACTCTCCGGCTGCGGCTCCGATCCCCCTGTACCGCGACCCCTCCTGTGGCACATACGTCTCGTCCGAGATTTCGTTGACGCTTGAACAAGAGGGCCAGAGAAAGCATTTCTGCTCGGCCGAATGCCGTGATCGCTACGCGTGGTCCAGACGGCCTGCGGCCAGCGCATAACTGAAGAGGAGAACGAATCGATGGCCACAGTCGCCAAGGCTGTCCCGCAGCAGCCGATGGTTCCGCGGATGACGCCCCGCGAGGATCTGAATCCGTTCCGCATTTCGCAAATGCAGTTTGATATGGCGGCGGAGTTTTTGAAGCTCGATCAGGGGCTACGGCAGGTGCTGCGCACGCCGCGCCGCATGTTGGAGGTCTCGGTCCCGGTCAAGCTGGATAACGGCCAAGTGAAAGTTTTTACCGGCTTTCGCGTACAGCACAATGTGGCGCGCGGCCCGGCCAAGGGCGGGATTCGCTACCATCCCAACCTGACGCACGACGAGGTGAAGGCCCTGGCTTCGTGGATGACGTGGAAAACCGCGACAGTCAATATCCCTTACGGTGGTGGCAAAGGCGGCGTGATTTGCGATCCGAAGCGGATGTCGCGCGGAGAACTTGAGCGGTTAACGCGCCGATTTACCTCGGAAATCCTTCCCATCATCGGCCCCGAACGCGATATTCCGGCGCCGGACGTGTACACCGACGCGCAGACGATGGCCTGGATGATGGACACCTATTCCATGATGATGGGCTATTCGGTGCTTGGCGTGGTCACGGGCAAGCCCGTGTCCCTGGGCGGTTCCCAGGGACGCAGCGACGCAACGGCACGTGGCGTTCTGTTTGTCACCGAGGAGGCCTGCAAGATCAAGAAAATGTCGCTGCGCGGTGCAACGGTCGCCATTCAAGGATTCGGCAACGTCGGCGCCGGTGCAGCGCGTCTGTTTGCCGAAAAGAAGGCCAAGATCATTGCGCTCAGCGATTCCCGGGGCGGCGTTCACAACCCTCGCGGCATTGATCCTCTCAGGGCCATCCGCTACAAGGAGCGCTCCGGAACGGTTGTCGGGATGCCCGGCGCTTCGCGGATCTCCAATGACGATCTGCTGACCATGAAATGCGACATCCTGATTCCTTCGGCGTTGGAAAGCGTCATCACGCTGCACAACGCCGACCAAATCAAGGCCAAGATCGTGGCCGAGGCCGCCAACGGTCCGACCACGCCGCATGCCGATGAGGTGCTGGCTCGCAGAGGAATCTTCGTGATTCCCGACATTCTCGCCAGCGCCGGCGGGGTTACGGTCAGCTACTTCGAGTGGGCCCAGAACCTGCAGGGCGCCATGTGGCAGGAGGACGAGGTAAATCAAAAGCTCGGGTTCATCATGCGCCGTGCGTTCAACGATGTTTACATGACCATGCGCAAGCACCACACGCATCCCCGTGCTGCGGCGTACGTGCTCTCCGTCGGCCGGGTGGCGGACGCCACGATGGTTCGTGGCCTGTTTCCTTAAAAAAGCCTCCGCACACCGTCTTGGAAATTATCGAAACGCGGCTTCTGATTCCCGAAAGAATTCTTGCGAGCAGCGAACGAGGCAGTTAGAGTTGAGTTGCCGGCTTGCTCCGCACGTTCGGGGCAGGCGGCAAATGTGCCTGGCGCGGAGGGCACGGCGATTTGAACAATAACCATTCTCATCCAGGATTCCCGGTTGTTCTTACCATCGCCGGATTCGACCCTTCCTGCGGCGCGGGTGTGGCGGCTGACCTGAAGACATTCGCGGCCCACAATTGTTACGGTGCTGCGGCGGTGACGGCACTGACCGTGCAATCGACGCAAGGCGTCAAGGCCACGCATGTGACGCCGCCGGCGGTCTTGCGCGCGCAACTCGACACGTTGGCGGAAGATCTTTCGTTTGCCGCCGTCAAGATCGGGATGTTGGCAACTCGCGGCAGCGCTGCGGTTGTCGCTGATTTCCTGGACAAGACCCATCCGGCACACGTTGTGCTCGACCCCGTAATTCAACCCAGCATCGGCGGTCCGGAGTTGCTCGACGCCGGCGGCGTGAAGTACCTCGCCGAGGAGCTGATGAAGCGGGCCTCCGTCATAACCCCCAATCTCGCCGAAGCTGCTTTGCTAGCGGGGCTGGAAATCAAGGATGTCGCGGGCATGGAAGCCGCGGCGCGCAAGCTGGTCGAGCGCGGAGCGCGTGCCGTGATCGTAAAGGGCGGCCATATGGAAAGGGCTGTTGACGTGCTCCTCGACGGCGCCGAATTGCTCACGCTTGGCGGCGAGCATGTCAAGACCGAAAACACCCACGGCTCCGGGTGCACACTCGCTTCCGCGATGGCCTCGCAACTTGCAGCCGGCCGCGCACTGCGGGATGCCATTGTGCTCGCGAAGGCTTACGTCACCAAGGCCATCGAGAACGGTTTCAGCATTGGCAAAGGCCCTGGACTGCTCGACCACTTCTACCGCGCCCATCTCGAACCGCCCCCGCGCGGCGTTCACGAAGTGCCCCAGCATAGCTTGCACCCCGCGGCGGAGCCCGCCACGCGATAATCATTTCTGCTTTTTCCGGATCTTCCCTTCGGACCTTCATCGATTGGCTGTGATCGCGCCGCCTTGCAAGAGCCTTGACGCGTCGCGCAGATAGGCGACGCGTCCGCCAACGAGAGTGGCCATCGAGCCACCGGGGAACTGCCGGCCATCGAAGGGTGTGTTGCGCGACTTGCTCGCGGACTCCCGAGCGTGAAAGGTCCACGTCTGATCGGTTGAGAACAAAGTGAGGTCCGCCGCCTCCCCGGCGGCGATTCGGCGGTTTCGTCCCAGCACGTGCGCCGGCCCGCTGGTGAACAGCTCGACCAGGCGCATGAGCGATAGGCGACCGCCCTGCACCAGTTCCAGTGCCAACCCTAGCGCCGTCTCGAAGCTGATCACGCCAAACGGAGCGCGATCGAACTCGACCTCCTTGCTGGCAGGTTCGTGCGGAGCATGGTCGCTGGCGATGGCATCCACGGTCCCGTCGGCAAGGCCTTCGAGCAGCGCGGCGCGATCCTCTGTTGTGCCAAGCGGCGGATTCATCTTGAAGTGGGCATGGTACTCAACGTCTTCATCACAGAGCGTGAAATGGTGGGGAGTCACTTCACAGCTAACGCGGAGTCCCCGCTGCTTAGCCGTCCGCACCAGCTCCAGCGAGGCGCGCGTCGAGAGATGCGCGATGTGCAGCCGGCAGCCGGTCAGCTCGGCAATCTGGATGTCGCGCGCGACGGCAATCGATTCGGTGGCCACGGGCATGCCGGCGAGCCCCAATCGCACCGACTGCCGCCCCTCGCGCATGGACGCCCCGGCAAACAGAGACGTGTCCTCGCAGTGGTCGATAACGGGCAGATCGAGTGCCCGGCAATAGTCCATCACATGGCGCAGCAGCTTGGCTGTTGCGATCGGCCGCCCGTCGTCGCTCACGGCGACGATGCCGGCCTTCTGCATCGCCGCGATCTCCGCCAGCGCCTCGCCACGGCTTCCCGTAGACGCTCCGCCAATCGGCCATACGCGCGTGCTGGCGACCAGGGCAGCGCGTTCCTGGATGGAGCGCGTCACCGCGGCGTTGTCGTTCACCGGCCGCGTATTGGGCATGGGACAGACGGCGGTGAAGCCGCCGCGCGCGGCGGCCTGCGTTCCGGTCTCGATGGTCTCCGAATTCTCCCCGCCGGGTTCCCGCAAATGACAGTGAAGGTCAATGAAGCCTGGTCCGACGATCAGCCCCGTGGCGTCCAGAGTTCCCGCTGTTGCCGTTCGACTTGCCCCTTTCGTGTTGTCTGGCGGGACGATGCGGTTGATGCGGTCACCTTCGATCCAGACGTCCAAATGCGCGTCGGTGTTGTTGGTGGGGTCGAGCACGCGTCCGTTCTTAATCCGTAGCATGGGCAGACCTTTGGGTGTCATCGATTTCCGTCCCGGTGCCAATCAGCAGGAAAAGCAGCGACATCCGCACGGCCAGGCCGTTGGTGACCTGCGCGAGAATGCAGGACTGCGGCCCATCGGCGACCGCCGGATCAATCTCCAATCCGCGGATCATCGGACCGGGGTGGAGCACAAGCGCGTCGGGGAGAGCGCACCGCAGGCGTTCCGGTGTGAGCTGGTAACCCAGGATGTATTCATCGAGCGGCAGCGCCGGCTCGTGCAGGCGCTCCTGCTGGACCCGCAGCACGATCACCACCTCGGCGCCGTCCAGCGCCTCTTCGATGTGCGGGGTTCGGCGTACTGGCGCGCCAAGACATTCGAATTCCCGAGGCAGCCACATCGCCGGCCCGCACAGAGTAAACTGGCAGCCGAACTTGCCCAGCAGGTGAAGATTCGATCGCGCCACGCGGCTGTGCAAGATATCGCCGATTATGGTGATGCGCAAACCTTGCAGGGTGCCGCGGCGGTCTCGAATCGTCAGCGCGTCGAGAAGCGCCTGCGTGGGATGCTCGTGCGCGCCGTCGCCGGCGTTGATGACCGGAATGTGCAGGTGGCGGGCGACAAACGAAGCTGCGCCTGAGGCGCTATGCCGCATGACGATGCAGTCGGGCTTCATGGCGTCGAGCGTCCGCGCCGTGTCCAGCAGTGACTCGCCCTTCTTGAGACTGGACGTCTCCGCCTGCAGATTCATGGTGTCGGCGCCCAGGCGTGCCGCCGCCGTGGCGAAGCTGATGCGGGTGCGCGTGGAAGGTTCGAAAAAAGCCAGCGCCACCGTCTTGCCGCGCAGCGTGGCGAGTTTCTTGAGCGGATGCCGTTGAATTTCCTGAAACGGCTTGGCCTCGTCCAGCAGGAACGTGATCTGCTCGGCCTTCAGCGGCTCAGTGCCTAGCAGGTGGCGCAATCGTTCTGGCACTCAGGTCCTCAGTGCGGCGCGGGACGGATGCGCGAGATCTCCCGCGTCGTAGTCGGCGCAATTTAAACCACGCTCTCGACCAGCATGACTCGTTCCTGCTGGTCGATTTCATGCAAGCGAACCTCGATCATCTCATGATCGCTGGTCTCGACGCGCCGCCCCACGAAACTCGCTTCGATGGGCAGCTCGCGGTGCCCCCGGTCAATCAGGGTGCAGAGACGCACGCGCATCGGCCGGCCCAGGTCGAACAGGCCGTTCATGGCGGCTCGCGCCGTGCGTCCCGTATACAGCACGTCATCCACCAGGATCAAATCCTTCCCGTCCACCGGGAAGGGAATCTCGCTCGAATGCAGCACGGGTTGCGGCCCGACCTTCGATAAGTCATCCCGATAGAGAGTGATGTCCAGGGTTCCGACCGGGACCTGCACTCCGTCGATCCCTCGCATGGCATGGGCGATGCGCTGCGCCAGGGGGATGCCACGCCGGCAGATGCCGATCAAGGCCAGGTTGGTCGTACCTCCCGTCTTTTCAACAATCTCATGTGCCAGACGCTGGACGGTGCGGTCGATTTCGATCGCCGACATCAACTGGTTTCTCTCCACCACGCGCATCGGCCAAACATCGTAGCACAGTGGCCGGCGGCCTCGAAGCCCGCAGCCGGTTCAGGTAGTCGGCTACGTTGAATAACATGGTATAATGGACGCGTACCAGACTTCGCAAAGTTCACATAAAAGCTGAGACTGTTCCGAAAAAGTTGACGCCGAAGAACTGGCATTTGGTTCTTTCCAACAACTGAAGGTTTATTTTCCGCTTGCTTTGGGAGTCAATGGTGCTTTGTATTGCTCGTGCACTAGAAACATCATCGTGGGGCATAACCTGGGTGTTTTTGACACAATTTTTTGCATCCCCCCCACGCCAGAACAAATGGAAATTTATAACTTCAGCTAAATCAATGGCCTGCAAAAGCACACATTGGTCTCATTCGTGCATCTAATTATAAGTGTTGACTTCGAGCAAAGATCTGATTTACAAGGAGTAGCTTCACGAGAGGGGGAAACTCAACATGATTTTCGAAGACACGGCTGATCCGCCCAAGGCCCCTGGTCATTTCCATTCGTTTCTAAGCCACTCGAAGTGCTCATAGGCCGTTGGCTGCGGTCCGTCCCTTCTGATTTTATCAATCCACGGTGACAGGGCGGAATAGTACCGTACAATAATGCTGCGATGGACACTCTTTAGTGTTTCCATCTCTGCGACGCCGCTTCTTGCGGCGTAACTAAGTTCTTCGAAGAAATTCAACACATCAGCTGCAATAGTCTTCTTGTGCTTGTTTTCGAGTATCGCATAAACCTCGTTCGCATTCTTTTCGTTAATTTCATCCAGCAAAGATCGCCAATGTTCGCGGACTTCTGCAAAATTAGGTTCATTCCACCGCTGTGCGAGTTCAAAAGCTCTTGCCACCCTTTCGTCAACTAAGCCCTTATCACGTTGATGGATCGTTATTTTCAATCCTATACCGATGTAGTATGCACTAAGCATACCGGCTGCTACCCCCGTAGCAGCGCCAAAGAACACGACTCCAGGCCGCCAAGTCGGTTTAAGAACGAAGAGAGCGGTCAACACTATGACTGCACCACCCAATAGAATTGAGACGGTCAATGACACTTGCAGCTTGACGATCTCTCCGGGCGATTGGCTTTTGTAATCGCGTCCAAACATTGGCTCTCTCCTTGGCAATAGATTTCGCGGGGACTCTCGGCTGACTATATATTGGTCAAGCTGTAATCCTGTCCATATAAATGTTCCTCGGCGTGAGCGACTAGGACAGTAATAGACCCCCACCTTGATACGATCAACGCGTGCCGCTCGTTCTGTTCGGCGCAGACGTAAAACGGGGGCAGTACCCATCTGTGTCCAACCCTGCCGACATCGCGCCCACACTGGCCTCTCTTTGCGGCATACCTTTGGCGCGCACAGAGGGACGCACGTCCTCGCGGAGGCCGTGCAGGGGCCGTGACAGGCAGCCGATTGGTCCAAGGAGCCGGCTGGAAGCAAGTTTCACGCCGAAGGGGCTCGCCTCGCGTGTTAGACTACAGGCAGTGAGTGGTCCGGATGCAGTAGACCTCACCGTACAAATCGGCGCCCTGTCTTTCGCCAACCCCGTGATTGCCGCCAGCGGCACGTTCGGTTACGGGGCCGAATTCGCGCCTCTCACCGACCTCAACCGACTGGGTGGCATTGTCGTCAAGGGTTTGTCCCTCGAGCCCATGGAGGGAGCCCTTGCGCCCCGCTTGGTGCCGGTGGCCGCCGGCATGCTGAACGCTGTCGGCCTGCAGAATGTAGGGGTACGCCGATTCATCACCGAAAAACTGCCGGCGCTGCGCGCTTATGGCACGCAGGTTATCGCCAATGTATTTGGCCGCACGGCTGAGGAGTATGCCGAGGTGGTCCGTCATCTTGAGGCTGCGGAGGGTTTGGCAGCCTACGAACTGAACATCTCCTGCCCGAACGTGGCATGTGGCGGCATGCAGTTCGGGAACGATCCGCAGATGGCCGGGCAGGTGGTCTCGGCGGCGCGCCGGGCAGCGCGGCGCCCTTTGTGGGTGAAACTGTCCCCAAACGCCACCGATGTCGCCCTGATCGCCCGGGCCGCTGCGGACGCGGGAGCAGATGCCCTAACGGTCGCGAACACCTATCTGGCCATGAGCGTGGATTTCCGCACCCGGAGATCACGGTTAGGGAACTCCACAGGGGGCCTTTCCGGCCAGGCCATAAGACCCATCACCACCCGGCTTGTCTATGAAGCTTCCCGGGCTGTGCGAATCCCGGTGATTGGGTTGGGCGGGATCGAGAAGGCAGAGGATGTCCTCGAATACCTGGTTGTCGGAGCCTCAGCCGTCCAGGTCGGCACTGCGAGCTTTGCCGATCCGCGCGCCTGCGAGAGGATCGTGGACCAGTTGCTGATTCTTTGCCGGAAGGATAATATACCTAGCATCAGTGAGTTAACAGCTACTTTTCGCTCTGAAAATCGCTGAAAATCATTGAGTGAGCCCTCGGTTTAAAGTTACAATAATTGTCCATGCCCCCACGAAGGTTCCCCGTGTCCAACCGTCTTCCAATAGTGCTTCTGGCAATCGTGCTTCTGGAGGTACCAGAACGCCGATAAGCGCCGCAGCCCGCCGCAAGCTCATCCTGGCCCTTGATTTCGGACGGCTCGATGAAGCGCTCGACCTGGCCCGGGATCTGGCCCCCTTGGTCGGAATGTTCAAGATAAACGCGCACTTGTTCACGGCCGCAGGGCCTGAAGCAGTGCGCAAAGTCCATCGCTTCGGCGCGGGCATTTTTCTCGACCTTAAGTTTCACGACATCCCGAACACTGTAGCCGGGGCGGTTTCTGCCGCCTGTCGCCTGCCGGGCGTGCGTCTCCTCAATGTTCATGCCACTGGAGGGCTGGAGATGATGCGCGCGGGCGCCCAAGCGCTTCGAAAGGCTGGCATCAGGGGAAAGCGCCCCCAACTCCTGGGTGTAACTATCCTTACCAGCCTGGACCGGGCGAAACTCCGGCAAGTCGGAATCACCGGTGCGCCTGAACCCCGAGCACTGAGCCTGGCGCTCCTGGCTAAGCGTGCCGGGCTCGACGGGGTGGTGGCATCGCCGCATGAGGTCCGCCAACTCCGGCGAGCGTGCGGCCGGCGCTTCCTGATCGTAACGCCGGGCATTCGGCCGGCCGATGTCAGTCCGGGAGTGCGTTCGGATGATCAGGCGCGGGTAGCCACCCCTCGGGAAGCGATCCGATCCGGGGCAGATTACCTGGTGGTCGGCCGGCCAATTACAGCTGCTTCGAACCCCCGTGAGGCGGTGCAGGCCATCGTAGAGGAGATTACTGCGGCCATGCGCGTTGCGCGTTGATTGACCCCTTTTGGGCTCTTCGCTAGCATCAAGAGCCGACGACGTCCCGAGTTCCGAGCCACCATTCCGTCCATGAACCACGTAATCGTCGGCACCGCTGGCCACATTGATCATGGAAAATCGGCGCTGGTCGAAGCTTTGACCGGCACCCATCCCGATCGTCTGGAGGAAGAAAAGCGCCGCGGGATCACCTTGGATCTCGGCTTTGCCTTCCTCGACCTCGCCGGCATGCGGTTCGGGTTTGTGGACGTGCCGGGCCACGAGCGGTTCGTGCGCAACATGCTGGCGGGCGCGGGCGGTTTTGACCTGGTGTTGCTGGTCGTAGCTGCGAATGAATCGATACAGCCGCAAACCAGGGAACATTTCGAGATCTGCCGCCTTCTCGGCATTTCGTGCGGAATCGTCGCCTTGACGAAATGCGATCTGGCGCCCCCGGAAGCTCTCGATCTCCTCGGCCTGCAAATCGAGGAGTTTGTCCGAGACTCCTTTCTGGAGGGAGCGCCCGTGATTGCCGTTAGCGCGAAGTCGGGAAAGGGCATGGGCCAACTCCAGCAGGCGCTCTTGAGCGTGGCGCGGCTAGCGCCGGCAAGAGAGGCCTCGCGTTACTTTCGCTTGCCAATCGACCGGGCCTTTGCGATGAAGGGATTTGGCACGGTTGTGACCGGAACGCTGGTTTCCGGCGCAGTGAAGTCCGGCGACGCAGCCGAGCTATTGCCGTCCGGCCGGCGCGTTCGAATTCGCGGCGTGCAATCGGGCAGCAAGACCGTCTCCTGCGCCAGGGCGGGCCAGCGTACGGCGTTGAATCTCGCCGGCGTGGACCTTGCGGAGGTCCGCCGGGGGATGGTGCTCGTTCCCCCGGGAAGGTTTGAGGCTACGTCGCGGCTCGATGCGCGCATCAGTCTGCTGCCGTCCGCGCGCCCGCTGAAACGCCGCGCGCGAGTGCGCTTCCATCAGGGCACAGCCGAGACGGTCGCCGAGGTGCAATTGCTTGCGGGCTCCGAAATTGCTCCCGGAACTTCTGCCCTGGCGCAATTACGCCTGGCCGAACCGGTGGTCGTGTTGCCCAAGGATCGCTTCATTCTGCGGCAATTGACGCCGCTGGCAACCATCGGAGGCGGGGTGGTGCTGGATGCCCTGCCCGCGCGGCATCGCGCTCGTGACCGTGGCGCGGTGGGCTTGCTCACGGCTCTCGAACCCAATGTCCTCGAACCCAATGCCCTCGACCCCAACGGAGACCGCGAAGAGCTGCTTTCCGCCCTGGTCGCCGTGGCGCCGCCGGGGATGACCCTGGGTAGACTGGTGGCGCGCACCGGCTGGCTGGAAGGTGAGATTCGCGACGCGGCGCGATCCCTCGAGGCCGCCGGCCGGCTGCGTATTGTGTCGCGCCAGCCGTTCATGGTGGCGGCGCCTGCAACGGTCGAAGACTGCTCACGCCGAATGGTGGAATACGTGGAGCGGTTCCACAGAGCGAATCCGCTGGTAGGCGGGGTTCCCAAGGAAGAGTTGCGGAGCCGCACCACCGCTGCCGTGCCGGTCGAGATATTCCACGTCGCGCTGAATGACTCGGTCTCGGCGGCAACCCTCGCCGTTGCCGGCGAACTGGTGCAGCGTTCAGGGCACGCCATCGAACTGCTGCCGGAGGAGGCTCGCGCCAGGCAACAAATCGAGAGAGAATTCGCGCGGGTGGGGCTCGCCGTACCGGCGGTTGGCGAAGTGCTGGCGGCGCTGCTGGTCGACCCGCGGCGCTCCCAGAAGCTTCTGCAGTTGCTTTTGAGCGACGGCACCCTGGTGCGGGTTGGCAAGGACCTGGTGTTCCATCGCGCCGCGCTGGACGCATTGCGAAAGCTCCTGGCGGAATACAAACAAACCCGGGGCGAAACACTTTCCATTGCAGCGTTCAAGCAACTCGCGGGAGTCAGCCGCAAGTATGCCATCCCGCTGCTCGAATACCTGGACAAGGTGCGGGTTACCCACCGCTTGGACGATGACCGTGTTATACTGTAATTTGCTGGGCCGTCCGCGCATGGCACCCGCCGTGCCCTGGAAGAAAGGCCCCAAGGTGGTTTCGTATGGGTGGCTTATCCCCGATTCACTGGATTGTTGTTCTGGCGGTTGTTGTGCTGTTTTTTGGCGCCAGGCGCATACCGGAAGTCATGCGTGGTTTCGGCGAAGGCATTCGGAGCTTTAAGGAAGGCATGCGCGGCGATAGGCCTGGCACTTCGCAGGCTTCCACGCCCGCCCGGCCTGCCAACACCGCTCCGTCGGCAAGTTATTTGCCGGAGAAAAAATAGCCGTCTCAGACTGAGGGAAAACCATGGGACACATTGGCATGCCTGAACTGTTGATCGTTCTTGGGATCATAGTGCTGATCTTCGGCGGAAAGCGGATTCCCGAGTTGATGCGCGGCATGGGTGAGGGAATTCGCAGTTTCAAGGAAGGCATACGCGAGTCGCCTTCTACGCCGCAACCTCCCGCTCCGCCGGCGGCTCCTCCCTCGGAGGATCAGCCGGAGAATAGGACCGCGCACAACAAGATAGCGCATTAGGATCGGGACCGGAGTGAGACAGGCTCTTGGGGCGGCCCGCAGGTCGCCCCAACTGTTTTCGGGGCGGGGAACCCTTTAGTCTCGCTCCAGCCGCCAGCCAAACTCTTTCAGAATGCGATAAACGCGTGCTAGCGGCAGGCCCACAACGTTGAAGTAGCAGCCCTCGACCCCTTCCACGAATCGCCCGCCAAATCCCTGAATGCCGTACCCGCCGGCCTTGTCGAGTGGCTCGCCGGTGGCAACGTATTCGTCGATCTCCTCCGGCGCGAGCGGGGCAAAGCGAACTCCGGTGCGTTCCACCTCCATTTGCGCGACCCCATCCGGAAGCCGAATCATGACCAGGCCCGTAAGGACTTGGTGACTCCTGCCGCTCAGCCGCTGGAGCATGGTGCGCGCAGCTTGAACCGAGGCCGGTTTTCCCAGTATTTCGCCGTCGATTTCCACCACCGTGTCGGCGCCTAGGACGATGATTCCCTCCGCCAGACCGCTCAGAAGTCCCGCGGCGGCGCGCGCTTTTGCTTCTGCCAGCCGGCGTACCATGGCGCTGGCAGGCTCTCCGGGGCGGCGGCTTTCGTCGATTTCAGTGGACACCAAATCGAAGTGCATCCCGGCATCGGAGAGCACTTGGGCGCGGCGCGGTGAAGCGGATGCCAGGATGAGTCTCATGGTGGGGGCTGAAGTATGCCTGATTTTCGGCCTGCGTCTACAAGGCCACGGTTTCCTGGTACTCCCCGAAAACGCGCCGCAACGCGTCGGAAATTTCGCCCACTGTGGCGTAAGTCTCGGCCGCTGCGGCAATGGCAGGCATCAAGTTTTCACCCGATCGGGCGCGTGATTCGACCTCGGCCACTGCTGCGCTGGCCCGCTGCGCATCGCGCCGCGCTCGCAGCGCCGCCAGCCGCTCGGTCTGTTCTCGTTCCATGGCCGGGTCCATCTGCAGGGTCGGGATCGGCGCTTGCTGCTCGCTGCGAAAACGGTTGACGCCGACCACCACCCGCTCGCCGCGTTCCACGGCGGTTTGGTATTCGTACGCCGCCTTCTGGATTTCGCGCTGCACGTAGCCGGTTTCGATGGCCCGCAGCATGCCTCCCAGTGCGTCGATCTGTCCCATGGATTGGCGCGCGCGGCTCTCAATCTCGTCGGTCAGCCGCTCGATGGCGTACGCGCCGCCCGCCGGGTCCGCGGTTTGGGCCACCCCCGTTTCGTGCGCCAGCACCTGCTGGGTGCGCAGGGCCAGCAGCGCGGCCTGCTCGGTCGGCAGCGCCAGCGCTTCGTCCAGCGCATTGGCGTGCAGCGACTGGCATCCTCCCAGCACCGCGGCCAGGGTTTGGATGGCCACCCGCACCAGATTGTTTTCCGGCTGCTGCGCCGTCAGCGACGATCCTGCGGTTTGCGCGTGGAAGCGCAGCATCATCGAACGCGGATCGCGGGTGCCGAATCGCTCGCGCATGATGTGCGCCCACAGCCGCCGCGCCGCGCGGTACTTGGCGATCTCCTCCAGCAGGTCGTTATGGGCGCTGAAGAAAAACGACAGCCGCGGCGCGAACTCGTCCACCGCCAGCCCTGCCGCCGTCGCCGCTTCGGCGTAGGCCACGGCGTCGGCCAGCGTGAACGCCACTTCTTGGGCGGCGGTGGAACCGGCCTCGCGTATGTGATAGCCGGAAATGGAGATCGTGGTCCAGGCCGGCAGTTCCGACCGGCACCACGCAAACAGGTCCGTAACCATGCGCATCGCCGGCCGCAGCGGATAGATATACGTTCCCCGCGCGATGTACTCCTTCAGGATGTCGTTTTGCACCGTTCCGGAAAGCTCGCGCAGACGGGCGCCTTGCCGCTTGGCCACCGTTGCATACAGCGCCAGGAGGATGGCCGCCGTGGCGTTGATGGTCATCGACGTCGAGACCTGTTCCATGGGAATGCCGTCGAACAGTCTCTCCATGTCTTCGAGCGAGCAGATTGCCACCCCGACCTTGCCCACCTCGCCTCGCGCTCGCGGGTGATCGGAGTCGTATCCCATCTGTGTGGGAAGATCGAACGCCACCGAGAGACCCGTTTGCCCCTGCGCCAGCAAGTAGCGGAAACGTGCGTTCGATTGCGCCGCGGTGCCGAATCCCGCGTACTGGCGCATGGTCCACAGCTTGCCGCGATACATCGTCGGGTAGCTGCCGCGGGTAAATGGGAATTCGCCCGGATACCCCAGCGAGGTCTCGGGCTCCCAATCGCCCAGATCCTTGCGCGAATAGACGGTTTCTAGCGGAATCCCCGACGCCGTCTCTGCCCCAGACGCCTTCGGAGGCGTTGCCCCGCCAACAGTTTCGCCAACAGCCCCCGTAACAGCCCCGGCAACAGCCCCAACAACAGAAGATCGATCCGCCACCTGGTCAGTGGGAGTTGATTTCGCGGTTGCCTTGGAATTCTCTTTCGGCATGACGAGAGCGACGCCGGCTATGTCAGCGCACGCGGCGCGCCGCACGGAACGAAACCACGCCGAACGCGATCAACACCACAACGAAACCGCCGGAGGCGGCGCACACCCACGGATCCGCCTCGTGACGCCATAAACGCAGCGTGGCGTTCATCCAGGAAAGCGCCAGTAGAAAAAACAGCGCCCCGGTGGACTCGTGGAACACCGCTCGCGCCGCCTTGGAAAGAGCGCGAAAGAAACCGCCGCGTTCGGCCCGCGCTGGACGAGTTGTTGCCACGCCCGCATCTTATCGCAAAGGCTGTCGCCAGCGAAGAAACAGGCCCTCCGCCGTTCTGCACTCTGCCCGTGTAGCGCCGCGCCTTTAGGCCGGCACTACACGCCCGCTCCCCAATCTGTCATCCTGAGCGCAGCGAAGGATTTCTCGCTCTGCGGGTGTCATTGCAACGGAGCCTAGCAACCAGGAATCCCTCTGCGCACTCTTCGCAACCGGCTTCTTCTGAACTCTCCATTCACATTCAACAAGTAGGCTGGTGCACTCTTGCGTAGCAAGGGTGGTCTTGTTCCCTCTGCATTGCGCGATATCCTAACTCGTTTTTCACCGCCCTCCCATTTTCCACAGCCTCATTCGAATGACCTTCAGTAAATCTTGTTGTGTTAATATTTACTTTATGCTAACGTAGCCCATGCTTGCCCTGAGCTTGCCGAGCGGGTTCGCGACGGAGCAGCAGCTTGCCGTCGTCCAAGTTGTCCCGGAACTCGTCTCCCCCTCCGCAGCACGTCCCGAACGGACATCCCTAGTAACTCTCGAGTTAACAGTAGTGCCAGTCATCTTGCAAGTGTTCATTCTGCACGACTTAAGTTATTCAGAATCCGCACTTACGGAATCGAAACAGTCTCATTGAAAACACGTGACTTGAATTCATTTAGAATGCGCACTTACGAAAAGCAATGTCCTAACTGGTTTAGAATGCGCACTTACAAAAAGTGGGGGGGGTACCCCGCTCTCATTCTTTTCGCGCTATTTTGCTCTTCGAAAGACCTCAACTTGCTTATTTTCATGTTGCTGCAAACTATTTGGCAAAAATCCCGGTGGGGGGGGTAGTCGTGAGAGGTAACCTCAGTGTGCTGTCTGTTGCGAGGTCTCTTCCCGCAAATCGGCGACAAACTGATCGAGCGGGCGAGGCCCCAAGTTGCCTTTCCCGTGATGGCGCACCGAGACGCTGCCGTTCTCGGCCTCTTTGCCGCCAACCACTGCCATGTAGGGGATCTTTTGCAACTCGGCGTCGCGGATCCTGGCCTGGAGCTTTTCGTTGCGGTCGTCGAGCTGCGCGCGAAAACCCGCGGCGACGAGTTTCGCTACAACTTGCCGCGCGTATTCGGAAAACTTATCGCTCAGCGGCAGAACGACAACCTGCAGCGGCGCAAGCCACAGCGGGAATGCTCCGGCGTAGTGCTCGATCAGCACCCCGAAAAAGCGTTCCACCGACCCCCACAGCGCGCGGTGAACCATCACCGGCTGATGCCGCGCGCCGTCCTCGCCGACGTATTCGAGACCGAAACGCTGCGGCAGATTGAAGTCGAATTGCACGGTGCTCAACTGCCACGGCCGCCCGATGGCGTCCAGAAGCTTCAGGTCGATCTTCGGGCCGTAGAAAACGGCTTCGCCGGGCATAAGTTTGTACGGGATACGCATGCCATCGAGGGTGTTGGTCAACGCCGCCTCGGCCCGCTCCCATTCCTCCACGGTGCCGGCGTACTTTTCGGGCTGTGCGGGGTCGCTGACAGAAAGTTCCACCTCGAATCGATGGAACCCAAAGGTGCGCAGCACGGCCAGGGCGAAATCCATGCAGCCCTGGATTTCTGCTTCGAGCTGATCGCGGGTGCAGAAAATGTGCGCGTCGTCCTGCGTGAACCCGCGGACGCGCAGCAAACCGTGCAGCACGCCAGAGCGCTCGTAACGATACACGGTGCCCAGTTCGGCGAAACGGACCGGCAATTCGCGATAGCTGC
The DNA here is from genome assembly GCA_965197305.1 of Candidatus Acidiferrales bacterium. Lineage (GTDB taxonomy): Bacteria > Acidobacteriota > Terriglobia > Acidiferrales > UBA7541 > Palsa-189. The sequence continues at coordinate 437,241 of CBDAMS010000011.1, forward strand.
GCAGGTGCGATTTGTAGATCAGGATGTGCCCCGGACAGTTCATGGGCTTGAGCTGGTAGTCGGCCTTTTCCACCTCCACCGGTCCAAACATGTTGTCGCGGTAGAAATTGGCATGGCCGCTGGTCTTCCACAGGTCCAGGCGCATCACGTGCGGCGTGTAGACGAGTTGGTAGCCGCGGCGCAGGTGCTCGTCGCGAGACCAGTCCTCCATCACCTTGCGCACCAGCGCCCCCTTGGGATGCCAGAAGATCAGTCCCGGCCCGGCCGCTTCCTGCACGCTGAACAGGTCCAGATCTGGTCCAAGCCGCCGGTGATCGCGCCGCTTGGCCTCTTCGAGGCGATGCAAATATTCGTCCAAATCCGCCTGGGTGAAGAAGCAAGCGCCATAGACGCGCTGCATCTGCGGATTGCTTTCCTGGCCCTTCCAGTAGGCCCCCGCAACGTTCATCAGTTTGAAAGCCTTGATGCGGCCGGTGCTGGGTATGTGCGGTCCCCGGCAGAAATCGATGAACTTGCCGGTGGTGTAAAACGACACCATCGGTTCGGTTGCCTTCTCTTCCACCAGCTCGCACTTGAAGTCCTGGTTCCACTGCCGATAGAGGTCGAGGGCTTCGGCTTTGGGCAGCAGCGTGCGCTCGTTGGGGACGTCGCGCGCGGCCAGTTCGTGCATCTTGACCTCGATGCGCGCGAGGTCCTCCGGGGTAAACGGCTGCTCGCGCAGGAACTCGTAGAAGAAGCCGTAGTCAATCGGCGGGCCAATACCCAGCTTCACATCGGGAAAAAGTTCGAGCGCCGCCGCCGCGAGCAGATGCGCCGCCGAGTGGCGAAAGACCTCGAGCGCGTCGGTGTCTTTCGAGGTCAGGATCTTGAGCGAGATGTCGCGTTCCAGCGGGCGCGAGAGGTCCAGCAGTTCGCCATCCGCGCGGGCCACCAGCGCTTCTCGTGCCAGGCGCGGCGAGATTTTTTCGGCGATTTGCGCGGGCGTGGTGCCGCGCGGCACCTGCTGAGTTGCTCCATCCGGCAAGGTGATTTGTATGGTGTCCATAGAGACGTTCGTGTGTGGCCGAAATCCTACGCTAGCAGATGTTTTCAATCAGGGTCAAGAATGAGGTTTGCAATCGAATGTATACTCTTGCTCGCAGGTTATGGGGGATCCGTTGATAATTCGACCCGGCGATTCGGCAAGAGACGCCACCCGCTCCGACGTGGGCCCTGCGCGTCACGACGCGCACCAGGAAGTGCGCGATGAGGTGCGCCACGACTGGTCGCGCCAGGCCGTGCGAGTTATCTACCGGCGGCCGCTCCTCGACCTGCTGTTTGCGGCGCAGCAGATCCACCGCAAGTTTCACGATCCAGCTCAGGTGCAGCTCTGCCAGTTGCTTTCGATCAAGACCGGCGGATGTCCGGAAGACTGCGCGTATTGCCCGCAGAGCGCCCGCTATCATACGGGTGTCCAGCACGAGGACTTGCTCGGCGTAAACGAGGTCTACCAAGCCGCCCAAAAAGCCCGTGAAGAAGGCGCAACGCGCTTTTGTATGGGAGCGGCGTGGCGCGAAGTCCAGGACGGGCAGGATTTCGACCGGGTACTGGAAATGGTTCGGGCCGTTGCCTCGCTGGGCATGGAAGTTTGCTGCACGCTTGGCATGCTGACCGACGAGCAGGCCGATCGCCTGGCTGCGGCCGGCCTGACAGCCTATAACCACAACCTGGACACTTCACCGGAATTCTATGGCCAGATCATTACCACCCGTGGCTATGAAGATAGGCTGCGTACCATCGCGTCCGTCCGGAGAGCAGGCATAACGGTCTGTTGCGGCGGCATTATCGGCATGGGTGAGTCCGACGAGGACAGAATCGGATTACTGCACCAATTGGCGAGTCTCCATCCACATCCGGAAAGCGTGCCCATTAACATGCTGGTGCGCGTCGCGGGCACGCCGCTGGCTCAAGCCGAATCGGTTGACCCGCTGGCCATGGTCCGCATGATCGCCACGGCGCGCGTGCTGATGCCCGCATCCATGGTTCGCCTGAGCGCCGGCCGCCGCTCGCTAACGCGTGAAGCGGCAGCCCTGTGTTTGCTCGCCGGAGCCAATTCGATTTTCGTGGGCGACAAACTGCTGACAACGCCCAACCCCCAGCGCGGCGATGACGATGGCCTCTTCGGCGATCTCGGTCTGCAAGCGATGAGCCATGGACACCCCGCAACCTAGTCCTTTCCTCAATCGTCTGGAGCTCGAATTGGCCTCTCTGGCCTCCCAATCGCAGCTCCGGCGGCTGAAAGTTCTTGAAGGAATCAACTTCTGCTCGAACGACTATCTCGGCCTTTCCACCGACGCCAGACTTCGGGATGCCGTCGCCGCTGCGCTTGCTGCGGGAACCGCCACGGGTTCGACCGGCTCGCGGCTTCTTTCGGGCAACGCCAAGATTTGGGAGGAAGTGGAATCTGAGCTCGCCCAATTCACCGGCGCCGAGGCTGCTTTGTACTTCAGTTCCGGCTACGCCGCCAATCTGGGATTGCTCAGCTCGATTGTTCGCCCCTACGACACCGTGTTTTCCGATCGCGCCAATCACGCCAGCATCATTGACGGTATCCGTCTCTCCGGCGCGCGCAAAGTCATCTTCCCGCACCTGGATCTCGATGTTCTCGAAAGGAAACTGCGCAACGAAGACCAGGTGCGCAAGCCGGGCGCCGGCCGGGCCCGAAAATTCATCGTCGCAGAGAGCGTGTTCAGCATGGACGGTGATCGCGCCCCTATCGCCGGCCTGGTGGCGCTGGCGGAGCACTACGATGCGCAACTGATCTTCGATGAGGCGCATGCCACGGGCGTCTTGGGTCCCCAGGGACGAGGCCTGGTGGCTGCGGCTGCCGCCACCGGCAAGGTTCTGGCGGTGGTGCACACCTGCGGCAAGGCCCTGGCGTCGATGGGAGCTTTCATTTGTTGCTCGGAAATCTTGCGGCAGTACTTGGTGAACCGCGCGCGAACCTTCGTCTTCAGCACGGCCTTGCCTCCCTATATGGCCGCGCAGGTGCGCGCGGCCATGCGCCTAGCGGTTGCCGCGGATTGCGAGCGGAGCCATCTTGCGGAGCTTGGGAACCATCTGCGCGCCCGCTTGCGCGACGCCGGATTCGATACGGCGAAAAGCGACTCGCAAATTGTTCCTGTAATTCTCGGTCAGAATGAACGCGCCCTCGAATTCTCCGCCGGGCTTTGCCGCGCAGGCTTCGCCGTGCGGGCCATTCGTCCGCCAACTGTCCCGGCTGGCGGCGCCCGCCTGCGCCTTTCGCTGCACGTTGGCCTCTCGAAACAAGTCCTCGACCGGCTGGTCGAGGAGCTGATTTGCGTGCGTGAGCAAGTCACACCTTCGTTCTCCCATGGCGGACCATGAAAGCGGATCTCTTCGTTACCGGGACCGATACCAACGTTGGGAAGACAGTCCTTTCCGCCTTGCTCGTCGCGGCTCTCGATGGAGTCTACTGGAAACCCATTCAGACCGGCGCCTGCGAAGGGACGGATCGCCGGGCGGTCATGCGCTGGGCGGAAGTGCCCGAGGAGAAAACGATACGGGAGTGCTATTGTTTCGAGCCCGCCGTTTCACCTCATCTGGCAGCCGAGGCCGGGGGTGTGACGATTGAGCTGGGGCGTATTCACCGCCCCCCGGTCCCCGTTGAAATGTCGCTGATCGTCGAGGGGGCGGGCGGCGTTCTGGTGCCGATCAACGATGCTCAGTCGATGTTGGACCTCATGCGCCAGTTGGGCATGCCCGTGGTGGTTGCCTCCAGAACGGCGATTGGCACCATCAATCACACCACGCTGACGGTGCACGAGCTTCGCCATGCCGGCGCAAGCGTTAAAGGGGTGGTCATGATCGGCAACGAGAACAAGGACAACGAGCGCGCGATCGAGCGCTTCGCCGGCGTGCCGGTAATCGGCCGAATCCCTGTGCTAAAAACCATTCACCGAGGCGCGCTCTTGCAAGTCTTCGAGACCAATTTCGACAAGAGATGCTTTGCGTGATGTCTCATCCGTCTCTTCATATTTGGCATCCGTACACCCAGGAAGCGCTCGATCCCAAGCCCCTTCAAATCGAGCGCGCCGAAGGCGTGTACCTCTACACCGCCGACGGCCGCAGGCTGCTCGATGCCATCTCTTCCTGGTGGGTCAACATCCATGGCCACGCCCACCCTCTGATTGCATCGGCCATCGCCGAGCAGGCGCACAAACTCGAGCACGTGATCTTCGCCGGTTTTACTCACGCACCTGCGCAGGAACTGGCCTGGCGCCTGCGGCGCGTGTTGCCGGATGCTCTGGAGCACATCTTCTTTTCCGATGATGGGTCAACGGCCGTAGAAGCAGCCCTCAAGATGGCGGTGCAGTATTGGCAGAACGTCGGAAGACCTGAGAAACGGCGACTGATCGCTCTCGAACATGCCTATCACGGGGATACCGCGGGCGCCATGTCCGTCGGCGCAGACTCGTCCTTTGTGGCTGGATTTGACGATCTGCGGTTTCCGGTATTGCGCGTCCCTTCGGCATATTGTTTCCGGTGCCCGGTGGGAAAACAACGCGCGACGTGCGATATCGATTGCGTTGAGCCGCTGGCCCGGCTCCTTGAGGAGCGCCATAACGAAGTCGCAGCGCTCATCGTGGAACCGTTGTTGCAAGGCGCCGGGGGCATGATCGTTCATCCCGTCGAATTCCTGCAGCGCATCCGGCAACTTTGCGCGAATTACGATGTCTTGCTGATCGCCGATGAGGTGTTGACGGGATTCGGGCGCTGTGGCCGGATGTTTGCCTGCGAATTGGCCGGCGTGGTGCCGGACATCCTATGCCTCTCCAAGGGCTTGACCGGCGGTTTTCTTCCCATGGGCGCAACCGTATCCACCGCGGCAATCCATGAAACGTTCTGCGCCCCCGACCGGAACCGCACTTTTTTCCACGGGCATTCTTATACCGCCAACCCGCTCGGTTGCGCGGCGGGAATTGCCAGCCTGAAGATTTTCGACTCCGAGCCGGTCTTCGAGCGCATCGCCAATATCGAGAGAATTCACGCAAAAAGAGCGGCGGAATTGAAGGGCCATCCGGCGGTGGCCGACGTGCGCATGATCGGGACGGTTATGGCGCTCGAGCTGGACGCCAGCGATCCGGGCTACTTCTCGGAGCTGCGCCCGGCCTTGTACGATTTCTTCTTGAACCAGGGAGTGCTGCTGCGCCCGCTCGGAAATGTGGTGTACGTGCTCCCGCCGTATGTCATCACTTCGGAAGAGTTACATCGCGTCTACGACGTGCTTACGGAAGCCCTGGACCGTGTGAAGAAGGACCGCGCGAAAACGAGGAGTTGGTAGCGCTAACGGGAATCGAACCCGTATTTCGGCCTTGAAAGGGCCGCGTGCTAACCGTTACACCATAGCGCCAGGGGCAGAGAACGAACGGCTATGAAACTTAGGTTAGAGGAAATCCGGCGGCTTGCCAAGACGTTCTGGGCGTCAGTCTGTTTGCGCAAAAAAGATCCGCGACTTTGGGGCCTACCTCTCGAATCCTGTTCAGCAGAAGCCCGTCACTGATTTTCAATCCTGGCGGCGGGCCAGCCGCAAGCGTTGAATGGTAGCGAAAAAACTGGTGCGTCCGGGGCGAATCGCAAGCCTTGCTGGAATACAATGGTTGACGACCGGCATGAAGGATGCGGCCACATCTACGAAACGCTGGCAACAACACGCGGCGATTGGCTGGAGCGGGCCGAAAGCGAGGTTGCGCACGACGCTGCGGGCTTTGCGCCACCGCAACTTCCGGCTGTTCTACGGCGGCCAATTCGTTTCGCTGACCGGTACGTGGATGCAGAGCACTGCGCAGTACTGGCTGGTGTTTCGGCTGACTGGATCACCTCTGCTGCTGGGCGTGATAGCGTTTGCAAACCAATTCCCTGTGTTCTTGCTGGCGCCCGTTGCCGGCATGGTTGCCGACCGTCACAATCGCCACCGCATCTTGATCACTACCCAGGCCTTGTCCATGACGCTGGCTTTGGTTCTGGCCGGGCTGACGCTGACTGGTGCCATTCGCGTATGGGAGATCATCCTGCTGGCGTCGCTGCTGGGCATTGTGAGCGCCATCGACATCCCTGCTCGGCAGGCGTTCCTCATGGACATGGTTGGCCGCGAAGATCTGTTGAACGCCATTGCCTTGAACTCCTCGATGTTCCACGGTGCGCGCATTCTAGGTCCGGCGATGGCCGGCCTGCTGGTTGCGTCCGTAGGAGAAGGATGGTGCTTCCTCGCAAACGGCGTAAGCTACCTCGCCGTGATCGTGGGGTTGCTGTTGATTCGCCTGAAGCGGCGGACGCCCCCCGAGAAGAAAGGTTCGCCGCTTGAAGACATGGTCGAAGGGTTCCGATTCGCACGGCACGCGGCGCCGGTGCGCACCCTGCTTGCATTGGTTGGGCTGGTCAGCTTTGCGGCCATGCCCTATACGGTGCTGATGCCCATCTTCGTGGGCCGTGTCCTTGACGGCGGACCGCGCCAGCTTGGTTTGCTGATGGGCGCTACCGGAGTTGGCGCGTTGGCGGGCGCGCTGACGCTGGCGTCGAAAGCGAGCGTGCAAGGGCTGGGCCGATGGATTTGGATCGCCGCCACCGGATTTGGAACCAACCTGATCCTCTTTTCTATTTCGCGGAACTTGTGGGTCGCCATGGCCATGCTGGTACCCGCCGGCTTTTCAATGATGATACAGATGGGCTCAACCAATACCCTGTTGCAGGTGATGGTGCCTGACCGCTTGCGTGGGCGCGTGATGTCGCTGTATTCCATGATGTTCATCGGAATGTTCCCGATCGGCGCGTTGGTCGCCGGTGTGGTCGCATCGAGAGTGGGCGTTCCGTGGACCATCGCCGTTGGGGGACTGGCCTGTGTGGCCGGAGGCGCCCTTTTTGCGCGGCGCCTGCCCTCGCTGCGGGGTGAGGCGCGGCAGCTCATCCTGACACAGGGAATGACCTTGGGCGACCCGCCCAGTTCGCTGCCTCTACCCCGCCCCTGAGTACACCCCTAGAAAACCGCTACAGCGAGCCGCCGCTTGCCGTTGTCGGCGCGCGGTCGCGCCTGATTTTTTTCCATGCGCAACAACACCGCTCTACTCCGGTTTGTCCTTCCATAATCCACGTCTCATCGCTCGCGCTTCCCGCTCATAGCGCTTGAACTCATCCATATACCGGAAAGGGAACCGTGTATACGCGAACCCATATCCTTGCTTTATGATCTCAGCATTCAAGAAGGTTCCATCCTCCAGATACACGTAAGCTAGTGTTCGCCCATACACGTCGGTGCGTTGCTGGTCGAACTCCAGTCGTACTCGCTTGCCTTGGGTCATACTCCAGGTGAACTCGGCCGCCTCCCGGCCGAACCTTTGTACCGGGCGGCGCGGGTCTACGCTTTCGGGCGTATCCAATCCCACCAGCCGCACGCGCTCCCGCCCGTCCAGCAGGAGAGTATCGCCATCCACAACGCGGGTGACCGTGCGCCACTGGTGCTCGATAACCGATCTGGCGGGTAAAAGTGGTTGGTGGAGCCGCTCCCGAATCAGAGAAACACCAACTACGGACAGCAGGAGGATCGCTGCAAGCAGTTTGAATCTTCTGATTCTTATTCGCATTCCGAGCCGCAGTTCAGCCGGTTAACCCGCCGACCAGACCTCATCAGAATACGCTTCTCGAATGAACACGCGCGCTGATGGAATTGCATGCAGATCGAATGGTTCGAGCGGTGTCGTGAAGTTTCCCAGATACACCTAGGCCCGAGATTGCGAGGAAAGTATTTTTCCTGCTTCGCCGGGCCGCCGGGAGGAAACTTGGCAGGGGACAGCCTGAGCCGCATCTCAGGCCTTGAACTCCAAACGAGTCCGGACGATGGACAGCAGGCGGTCCCTATTGATCACTCCAAGAAGCTGTTCATCCTGCACAACGGGTATCTGGTTGATGTTCTCCGCGCTCATGATCTGCATGATGCTCTCGACAGGAGCGTCGGGGGGAACACTGGTCAATCTGTCTTTTGTGACCATTACGGCCTGGAGTGAGGTGACGCTCCATTCCTCACGCGGTATCTGTTTGATCTCATGCAGCGTGATCAACCCACGGAAGCGGTTGCCATCCATCACCATGGCACAGCGAATGCCCGTCTTCAACAGGTGGTTCTCCACCAGTTCGGTGATACTGGCGGACCCCGAGAGGCGCAGGCAATCCGTAGTCATTACCTCGCGAGCAACCGTTCCAGACAAGGCATCCCGAATACCCACCTGGAGAATCGTGCTCTGAGCAGCGGTCAGCAAGAACCAGCCGATCAGCCCGATCCAAAGCCCGCCAATGAGATTCCCATCGGAGAGAGCCACCCAGATTCCCAGCACAATGAATGCGTACGCAATGAACTGGCCGGCGCCAGCCGCAATGACGGTTGCACGTTGAAAGCTGCCGGTGAATCTCCAAACGATGGAGCGAAGCACCCGCCCTCCATCGAGGGGAAACCCCGGGAGAAGGTTGAAGGTGGCAACCAATAGATTGATGCGGCTAAGCCATTCGCTCAGCGCGGCGATCCCCTCTGCCCTGCCTTGGGTTAGCAGCAGCAGGCCATAAAAAAAAATGCCCAGCCCCGCACTCACAATGGGACCGGCGATGGCGATATTGAACTCGTGGATTGGTTTCTCCGGCTCCTTGCTGATCTGGGCCACTCCGCCGAACACGAACAGGGTAATCGCCTTGACAGGAATACCGTACCTTAGTGCCAGCACGCTATGACCCAGTTCGTGTAACACCACCGAGGCGAAGAACAGGATGCTGGTGGTAATGCCGAAAAACATATGTTCGGCCCCCGACCACTGCGGGTGCTCCTGGGCATAGTAAGTGGACAAAGACATGGTGATCAGCACAAAGATGAGAAACCACGAGTAGTTGACCCCGAAAGGAATACCCAGGATTTTTCCCATGCGGACTGACTGTGTGAACATAGGCCTCTCTCAGCGCAACAGCGAAGAACCAACCTCGCAGCTTCCGGCCGGTCGTGTCCCGAATGCTGTCGAAAAATGAATAGCGCATTTCGCCCGAGAAGTCATGAAATTCTTCTTGTCTCAAGCTCTACAATTCTGTCTCCCTGGTTAGCAACGCCAAAATGTCGCTCCTAGGCAACGAAACATTTGCGCTGCACCAGGAAGGGATAGCAACGAGAGGTGGTACGAGCTGCGCAGAAGACGGTCTCCTCACCTCCGACCGGCGCCGGGCTCGCTCCAGTTGTATGATGTTTCTTGCGGTTCGGCTGGACAGTTCCCGGCAGACGATCCGCTGCAATTTCTGCCGGACGTATCGAGGGGCGGTGAAAGCGCTGCGGACGCTACTATTCGAATGGGCAACGCCGCGATGCCGGGGCGCTTCGAACTGAAGACGATGGCCCTCGATCCTTTCCGCATACCTTCGGTCCGATTGCCGCTTATCGCTACCCCGCTGGCGTGTCTGTTGCTGATGGGGGGGACGCCGGCCTTGAGCGGCCGTTCAGGTGGCGGTCAACAGGCTGTACGCCGGCCGCCTGCGACGCGTGCGTTATCCGAGGCCCCTGCACAGGCTGCAGTGCCTTTTCGTGTCGGCGAACGGTTTGCTTTTCGGGTGCTGTGGTCCAAGTACGCCGTGGACGCGGCGAGGCTGGAATTGTCGGTCGTTGAGAGCCGCAATTTTTATGGCCGTGCGGCCTGGCACTTCCGGGCTGTGGCGCACACCATGGATACCATTCGCTTGCTCTACGCGCTCGATGACCAATTCGACTCCTATACCGATGCCGTATGGCTTACGTCGCTGCAATACGAGATATACCTGGACGAGCAAGGAAAGCAACGGAACGGCATCTGGCGAATGACCACCACAGACGATCCGGCTTCTCCTAACATCGCCACGGCACACGTGCTTCCGGGCACCCGTGATCCAGTTGGCTTGCTCTACGCCTTGCGCGCGGCGGACTGGCAGAGCAATCCGGAGCTGCGCGCGCCCGTTTTCGACGGTCACAATCTCTACGAGGTTGTGGCGCGGCTCGAAGAGTCTTCCGGGCAAATTACAGTGCCCGCGGGGCAGTTTGTCGCATCCCGTATCAGTTTGCGGGTTTACGAACGCGGCAAGGAGCTTGGCGACACGCGCTTTTCACTCTGGCTGGCACAAGACGCCGCACGCACCCCTGTTCTGATCGAGGCGGAAGTTCCCCTGGGTACCGCGCGCGTTGAGCTCACGGCGTCAGAATTTTGATTTTGCTTTGGCGGCCTCAGTTGTCGGGGACCAGTCCTCGGAGGGGAACGTAATCTGCCAAAACTGTGGCGCGGGTTCGACGAATTCGACGCCCAGCTGAGTTCGGCCTGCGGTTACGGGCCCCATGTAGGTGACACGGCAGATTTGCTCCTGCGAGTGCAAAGGGCTTTTCAGCCGCAGCATTTGCTGATACGAAATCTTGGCCGCCAGAGTGATCAGGGCACCATGCGCATTGACAACGATGGTGCGGGTCTCTTCGCTGAAGGGGCCATCGGCGGACTCACCGGAGACCATGAGGGGCAGGCTCATCATGACGCGTTGGCTGCGACGGCGTTTCTTTACCGGATCGGATCCAGGAGGCCACGTATTCATAAGCCCCAAACTAGGCGATTCAATTCGGAGAAGCAACTGTTCGGCGGTACAGATAGTTTCTAAGCGTTACTGCCGGCAGGAATCAGGCCCTCGGCCAAAGCGAATCTGTTCGATCAGCGAACAAACGATATGCCCAATGGTGATGTGGGCTTCCTGGATCCGTTGCGGGTCGCGAGAGGGCACGTTTATGAGCAAGTCGACACGGGAAAGCAGTTCGCCGCCGGTTTCGCCGGTCAAAGCCACACGAAAGGCTCCGCGCAGGGCACCGGCATCGACGGCGCGGACGATGTTGGAGCTGGCGCCGCTGGTGGAGAGCGCTACGAGAACATCGCCGTGAGTCACCAGGGAATGCACTTGCCGCTCAAAGACATGCTCAAATCCGAAATCGTTGGCGGCAGCCGTGAGTACGGAGGCATTGGTGGTGAGCGCCAGCGCAGCCAACCCCGGCCGGTTTGCGCGCAAGCGCACGACCAGTTCCGCTGCCAGGTGCTGCGCGTCGGCTGCGCTGCCCCCGTTGCCGAAAAATACGACCTTGGCTCCGCACGACAGCGCTTCGGCCGAACGCTCGGCGAACCTCTCAATGCGGCCGAGCAAGTCCTCGGAGAAACCTGCCTTTACGCGACAGCTTTCTCGCAGTTGCGCGCGGATGTTCTCGAGATGAGCGCCCATATGGCTGTTCAGCACAGGACGATCTTGTTGCGGCCGGCGGTGATGCGCCGTGTGGCATTCCGCGTATCCACCACCAACTGTGCAGATTCGACGATTGCCGAATAGTCGCAGCTGGAATGATCCGTGGCGATGACGACGCAATCGTAAGCGGCGAGATTTTCCGGCGTCAACTCCACCGACCGCATTCCCGAATAGTCGTAGTGGCGCATCTTGCGCAGTTCAGGGAAGTAGGGATCATTGTAATCCACCTGTGTGCCGCGCTCGCGTAGGAGCTGCATGATCTTGAGCGTTGGCGACTCGCGCAGGTCGTCTACGTCCTTCTTGTAGGCCACGCCGAGAACGAGCACACGCGCCTCTTTGAGGGCTTTCTTGCGGTCGTTGAGCGCCCCGGCGATGGCGTCTACGATATGATACGGCATGGCGGTATTCACCTCGCCGGCCAGCTCGATGAATCGCGTTGAAAAATCATACTCGCGCGCTTTCCAAGAAAGGTAAAAGGGGTCCACGGGGATACAGTGGCCTCCAAGCCCGGGGCCGGGATAAAAGGGCATGTACCCGAAGGGTTTCGTGGCCGCCGCGTCGATCACTTCCCAGATGTCGATATTCATGCGGTTGGCCAGCAGCTTCAGTTCATTCACCAGGGCGATATTGACGCAGCGAAAGATATTCTCCAGAAGCTTGGCCATCTCCGCGGCGCGCGTCGAGCTGACCGGCACGACCTGGGCGACAATCTGGGAATAGAGCGCGACGGCGGCGCGGCCACTCGAAGGATTCACTCCGCCCACCACCTTGGGGATTTGCGACAAGCCGAACTGCTTGTTGCCAGGGTCTTCACGCTCGGGTGAAAAGGCCAAAAAGAAATCCGGCGCGCCATGCCCGGTGTCCTGATCACGGGAAATGGGACAGCGCAGGCCGCTGGTCTCGAGAATGGGCAGCACCAACTCCTCGGTGGTTCCTGGGTAGGTGGTCGATTCCAACACGATGAGCTGTCCGCGCTGCAGGTAGGGTCGAATCGCGTGCGCCGTCTGCTCGACATAGGAGAGATCGGATTCGCGCCGCTGGTCGAGCGGAGTCGGCACGCAAATCAAGATCGCATCCATTCCGGCCAGTTGAGCGAAATCACTGGTGGCCGCAAAGTGGTTCGTAGACACGTGGTGATTGACTTTATCGGCTGGGATGTGACCAATGTAACTTTGGCCGCGATTGAGTGTCTCAACCTTGTCGGGGTCGGTATCGAACCCGACCACACGATGCCCGGCTTCAGCAAACCGCAGCCCGAGGGGCAGACCGACGTAGCCGCACCCGATGACGCCTATTTTTAGATTGGCGTTTTTGAAATAGCCCCAATCCCGATCTGTAGCCATATCTAGCTTAGAACTCCTGTTCTACTTGGGGAATTACGCGTCGCGGCGAAGCGAGACTATAACAGGAATCCGGGAGGCAAAGAAGCGGCGCAGGAATCCAAGGTGTCAATGGCCGCCCCCTAGGAAGACACAATACAGTGTTTCGGAAGGAGATAGCGGGTGGTGATCTAGACTGCGGCTGGGCGGTGCTGGTAGCAAAGCAAGATGAGGTCGGCGCGGCGGCGCACGCCGAATTTAGTCAATAGATTGGAGACGTGAAACTTCACCGTCCGCTCGGAGATATTGAATTTGCTGGCAATCTCCTTGTTGGCAAGATTTTCGAGCAGGGCATCGAGTACTTCTTGTTCGCGGCGGCTTAATTGTGTCGCCGTTTCGACTTTCAATCGGCGTCCGCGGTTGTTAGTCAGGATGGAGTCAACGAACTCGGATAACAAGGCCCGCGACACCCAAAAACCCCCTACGGCCACCAGGGGCAGCGCGCGGGGCAATTGGTCGCGGGCTTCTGCATAGGTCAGCAATCCCTTAGCACCTAGGCGCAGCAGGTTGTGGCTATCGTTGGCGTTGAACTTTTCGGCCACCACCAACAGCCGCGCACTGGCATAGCGCTCGATGATATTGGCGAGAAGCGCCGAAGTGGCAGGCTGGGACGCGTGCGCGTCAACAACATAGGCCAGCGCGCGGGGGACGGCCAGGCGGCGCAAATCAGGCCCCAGCATCGAGTCTAGTTGACGCGAGATCAGATGGAATCCCGGCCCCGCAAGGACGCGCGAAAATTCAGCAAGCACCAAAGGGTGTGGAGACAGAACACAAACTTTCAGCGATGGTTTGCGAGAAGCACTTTTCACAGTTTCCTCAGACTATATGAAAGGCGAGAGTAGCAGCAACATATCCGCCGCACTCGGACTGCAATCGGATAACTGGCCTGCTTCTGCAGGCCCTCCACAACATCTCATCCTGTGGCGCGAGTCGCCATGCTTGCGGGTGGTTCAACACAAAAAACATTGGCGCTTTCGGCAACGAAACTCCGGGAGATCTTGTTTGCGTGGTACGCTTGATTTGGTACAGGCACATGCCGTCCTCCACCAAGCAAAGGCGTTATGCGCGTATCGGATTACCCCGCGGCATGTTCGTTGCCTGGCAGAGCTCGGGAGATCGTGTCCTCTCCCGTGTGGCTACGCTGGGTCTGGGAGGATTGTTCATCGATGTGCCCGATCCGCCGCCGGTCGGCGACGTAATCAAACTTTACTTTGAGGTTCCTGGGGGAGAAGTGCGCGCGCGAGCCCTAGTCTGCGCTTCGAGCCCAGGCAAAGGGATGGGCGTTCAGTTTACTGCCATGTCTCCAGAAGCGCGGGCTCGGCTTCATCGCCTGCTGCAAAAATTAATCGGCGTTACTGATACGTAAGACCGCACCGCCGGAATGAAGCTTCCCAATATCGGCAAAGCTTTTCCTCTGTTGTTCCGTCTTGACCATCGGCTCACCGCGTTGGCTAGTGCACTGGGAATAGTCAACTTGTTGAGGCTACATATGGTTACCTTTGCCCGGAAGGCTTTGAATGTGCGGCTTGTCTTGTCTGCCACGGGGCAGGTTTTGGCTCTCCATGTGCTTTGAAAGTGGTGGTGGAGCTTTTCCTCGGGCTCCATTATTCCTTAAGGATTCAAGAATTGACCATGGCTTCTGCCCAGGCGCAAAGAGTGTCTATCGCAAATCGGACGGATGATTTTCCGCCTGATGAGATGATCTTCGGTCGTTCGCCGGCCATGCAGGCGATGCGTCAGAAGCTTGATAAAGTAGCCGGAACGAATGTGCCGGTGTTGATCGAAGGCGACAGCGGTACAGGTAAAGGGGTGCTGGCGCGTTATATTCGTACCCGTTCGACGCTGCCCAACGGCCCGTTCATTAATGTTAACTGCGCAGCGATCCCTGGTACGCTGCTGGAAAGCGAATTGTTCGGCTATGAAAAAGGCGCATTTACCGGCGCCTATGCGGCCAAACAAGGCCGGGTAGAGCTGGCCAACGGAGGCACGCTATTCCTTGACGGCATTGATGAAATTGCTCTCGGGCTGCAGGCCAAGCTTTTGCAACTCTTGCAGGACGCTCAATTTTCGCGCATCGGTGGCCGAGAAGATATTACCGTGCAAATACGCGTGGTCTGCGCCACCAATCGCGCGCTGGAGCGGGAGGTTTCTGTCGGTCGATTTCGCAAGGATCTCTACTACCGAATCAACGTCGTTCATCTAGTGCTGCCACCGCTCCGCGCTCGCACCGAAGATGTCGTGGACCTAGCAACCTATTTTCTGAGGCGGCACCAGCAGCGGCACAATACCACCGTGCGCGAGCTCTCTCCGGCTCTCCTGCGGCTGCTCGAAAAGCATCCCTGGCCCGGCAATATTCGCGAACTTGCGAACTTGATTGAGCGGTACGTCATCCTCGGATCAGAAGAAGCGGTCACCGCCGAATTATTGCATTGGAACCGCACACACGTCGTGCCCGAACTCCCTATGTGCGGTCCCATTCACTTGAAGAAAGTGACACGCCAGGCCGTGCAAGAGCTTGAGGGGAAGATTATCTTGAGTGCTCTGGAGGCGAATCGCTGGAACCGCAAGCGCACTGCGAATGAACTGAGGATCAGTTATCGAGCGCTGCTGTACAAAATCCGCCAGTCTGGTCTGCCTCCTAAGCGCTCTATCCGCCGTCCAGCGTCCGCCAAGCCCACCGACACTTCCGCCGTCGGAGACTGACGCGCGATTGTTCTGAGGTGCAGTTGTCCCGCCTAGATGGCCTCGTTGCACGATCCAAATCAGGGGTAAATGCGCACCACCGTTCTTGCTCCACACTGAGTTATTGAATCTTGGTTATTTACAGCCACATCGGAAAGAGTAAGAAGAGAAATAATCGCAAGTCGCAGCGCAATGCTGGACTCATTTCAGAGGCGGAAGCTAATGCAAGCAGAAACGGTCAGTAAGCACCGCTGCCCGAGAAGACTGCGCGCGGCGTGGCAAAAAGGATCTTGATATCGAGCCATAACGACCAGGATCGCGAATAACGCAGATCCAGCCGAACCATATCGTCAAACTGCGTTCTGCTCCGCCCGCTTACCTGCCACAGGCCTGTAATCCCTGGTTTCATCTCGAAGACTCTGCGCCGGTGCCAGACGTCATAAATCTCAAATTCGTAGGGAACCGGCGGCCGCGGGCCCACCAGCGACATCTCTCCGCGCAACACGTTCCATAATTGCAGGAGTTCATCCAGGCTGGTCTTGTGCAGGAAGCGGCCGGCAGGCGTCACGCGCGGGTCAGTCGTCAGCTTGTAAACCGTTTGCTCAGACTTGCCTTCCTCGGTACCTTTCTGCTCGGCCACGATGCCCGCAATGAATTGTTGGACGTAGGCTTGGTGAATTTTCGCATCGCAATTCGTATACATCGTGCGGAATTTGAGGCACTTGAACCGGGCCGCAAACTGTCCCAAACGGTCCTGCGTAAAGAGCACAGGCCCCGTGGAGGTCAGTTTGATTACCAGAGCAATGACTCCCAGGACGGGAGCCAACAGAGCCAATAGGACCGCGCTGGCGGCAACGTCCATCGCGCGCTTCACAGCAAGCGAAGCCCGTTTTTGCGGGGCATTGCGATCCAAGTCGGAATAAAGCTTCGAATCGGCGACCCAGCTGGAATCATCCCGGTTCCAGCGCTCGGGAAAAACATGAAGGGAGACGGTAATCGCGTTGCTATTCTCTTTCCCAAGATTCTCGTTGAGTGCTGTCTCTATCTTTTTTCGAAGTATGTTTGTGGCAGGGCGGTTTTCCTCCTCTGTCACCAGGGTGAAGATGATTCCTAGAACGGCGCCATTCCTGTACCAGCCAATCAGATCCGTTTCCCGCACGCAGGCTGCTGCGACTACACCGAGAGCTCGGTGCAGTAGTTGTTCAGAAGAACCATTCCGTTCGTGTGCGTCCAGCAGCATCAGGACGAAAGGCCGGCCAGACCGTTCCGCTCGACGGCGCTCGAGAATAAGCATAGAGTGGAACTCATCCTCACCGAAAACGCTGCTTCTGCCAGTGCTCCCGGCTTTCACCGTACGTAGCGGTTTAGGAGTGCCCGAACCCTTCGTGTCCTGCTTGGTGACAGGAACAAGCCCAGATTGATTTTCACCCATCTTAAATTCTCACTTGCCAATCGGGGAGACTTTAGCGGAAACCGAAAATAAAGTCACACGTTTCTCCGCTTGATGCAGGTTCGCTCTTAATGTACTGCAATCAGCCTGCCAGAACGAGCGCCGGATGAGGTAAAAAGCAACGATCTCTAGATCCGTATGTCATTGTGAATGCACCTTGATACGGCAAGGCGGAGAGATGTGCAAGTCTGTTCACAGGGCATTGTGCAGAAGAAGGTTGGACTGAGTGCCACCGATTTCTGACCTGCCTGATTTTTTAGTCCAGGAACAGTGAGAGGGTTTTTATATCACAGCCATGGGCTGTGAAGATGGATTTGCTCCCCAGTGGCTACAGGCCGCCGGGGCAGGCGGCCTGTAGCCGAGCGCCGAGTGCGGCCTCTTAGTGTTGTATTCCACGCGCCACATTTCGATCACCACCTGCGCCTCCTTCAGCGAGTAGAAAATCTCTCCATTCAGGCATTCATCCCGCAGCTTCCCGTTGAAACTCTCACAGTACCCGTTCTCCCAGGGACTGCCCGGTTCGATGTACAGCGTTTCTGTCCCCACACTCGCCAGCCACTTCCGCAGTTTCTTCGATACGAATTCCGGGCCATTATCGGAACGAATATGCTCCGGAATTCCCCGCCACAGCATCACGTCGGCCAGCGCCTCAATCACCTCATAACTCCCCAACCGTCGTGCCACCCGGATCGCCAGGCACTCCCGCGTGTATTCATCCATCAGCGTCAGCATCCGCAACGTTCTCCCGTCGTGCGTCTTCCCGCTTACGAAGTCATAGCTCCACACATGATTGGCTCGCTCCGGCCTCAGTCGAAGGCACGACCCGTCGTTCAGCCACAGCCGCCCTCGAGGCCGCTGTTTCTGTGGTACTTTCAACCCCTCGCGTCGCCAGATGCGCTGCACCCGATCCTTACCCACCTGCCAGCCAGCACCTTGCAGCAGCGCTGTAATCCGCCGGTAGCCATAGCGCCCATATTCACTGGCCAGCGCAACCATCGCTTCGGTCAGCGCATCTTCGTCGATCCTCTGGATCGCGGCGTAGCGTTGTGTCCTTCGCCACTGCCCCAGCAGCCGACAGGCATGCCGCTCACTTACTTCGTACTTCTCTCGCGCATGCTCCACCGCACAACGTCGCCGCTCAGGGCTCAGAAGTTTCCCGAGGCCACATCCTTCAGAATTTGCTTCTCCAGAGACAGTTCCGCCACCAAACGCTTCAGCTTCGCGTTCTCCCGCTCCAGCTCCTTCATTCGTTTCGCTTGATCCAGCTTCAGGCCGCCGAACTCTTTCCTTCAGCGGTAGTACGTCTGCTGAGTGATCTAAACTTCCTTGCAGGCTTGCGGGGTGGGCTTTCCGTTCGCAATTCCTACTTCAATCTGACGCAGCAATGTCACGATCTGCTCTGCTTTGTATCTCTTCATCGGCATGTCCAGCTCTCCTTGAGAGTGATTCTCTCTCACTCCCGCTGGACTAATTCAAGCCGATCAGGTCACCTACAAGAACTTCCTTTACCACCGGTTTGACTAGATAATCCGTCGCGCCCAGTGCGAAACCCATCGTCTTCTTATCCACCACCGAGACAATGATGATCGGAATATTCGCGGTCGCAGGAGTGTTTTTCAGCTCGCGGAGCGTCTCCCAGCCGTTCTTGTCCGGCATCAGCATGTTCAGAGTGATAGCGTCAGGGCAGACTTCGCGGGCCTTCGCGAGCGCTTTTGCGCCCGAGCACGCGGTCAATATCTCATAGCCTTCTGGCGCCAGGTAGCCCACCAAGAGCTCGCGAGCAGGGGCCTCATCATCCACAACCAAGAGTAGAGGTTTTTCGCGCGGAGTGCGAAGCGGAGGGGAAATTGCCCTTTCCCGAGCCGCTTCCAGAACCGAGCGCCCCACCGGCAGGGTGAAGCTAAACCGGCTGCCTTTGCCGAGCTTGCTTTCCACCCAGATTTTCCCTCCATGCTGTTCGACCAATCTCTTGGTGATGGCCAGCCCCAGACCGGTTCCTTCCTTTACCCCTTTGGTAGTGGTTCCCACCTGGTGGAACTTCTCGAAAATAAGCTTTTGTTCGTCCGGGGTGATCCCTACTCCCGTGTCGCTGACGGACACAGACACAAACTCCCCTGCCGCGGACAACTCAATTTGAACCTTGCGTCCCTGGGGGTGAATTTCACCGCGTTGCTAAGTAGGTTGTTGAGAATTTTCTTGAAGCGAATTCGATCGGCATACATCACAAGGTCGCTGGCCACGTGATTCTCCAGTTGGATTTTCTTGGCCATGGCCTGGGGCGTGACGGTTGATAAAATCTCGGGCAGTGCTTCCGCCACAGTAAATTTCTCACTGTGCAATTCGAGTTGCCTAGCCTCGATCTTGGACAGGTCCAGAATATCGTTGATGAGCTGTAGTAGATGGTGTCCTCCCCCTTGGATGTGCCTTACGTAGCGCTCCTGTTTTTGGTTGAGTTGGCCGGCCATCTGCTCGGCCAGCAGGTCGGAGAAGTCAATGATGGCGGTGAGCGGTGTGCGCAGCTCGTGGCTCATGCTGGCCAGGAACTGACTCTTCAACTGAGTAGCGTACTCGACTTCGCGGTTATGTATCTCTAGCTCCCGCGCGCGGTCCCGCTCTTTTTCCAACTCCTTACGCTCAGTGGCGTCGCGCAGAATGGCGGTAAAGATGGTCTGCTGATTCTGGCTCAATTTAGAGATGGAGGCCTCGACGGGAAACTTCTTGCCATTCTTGTGCCGCCCGAAGACTTCACGACGCTCGCCCATGCCCCGAGCCGTTTCGGGCGCAGCAGCAAAGTCGCTCATGTACTGGCGATGCTCTTCGCGGAAGTTCGCCGGCAGGAGGAGGTCGAGCGGCTGACCGATAACCTCCTGGGCCCTATTGCCAAATATTTGCTCCGCGCTTTTGTTAAACAGCACGATGCGTTGGGCCTCATCCACGCTGATGATAGCGTCGGCGGCAATGTTGAGGATGCCCCCGAAACGCGCCTCGCTCTGACGCAGTTCCATGGTTCGGTCGGCCACCCGCTGCCCCAGCGTCTCGTTCAGTTCACGTAGCTTGGTATTGGCTTCTTGGAACCCGCGTAAAGTCATCTCAAACGGGGCCAGAGTCTCCGTGAAAAACTCGGCCGCCCGCGCGGCTGTCCGTGTTCTCTCCTCGGACGTGGCCGCTTGGAGCAACACCGCCACCAGCGCATCTCGGTGAACCGCCGCTATATCCAAAACGCCCAGCCCTGAGGACATGGCTTGGCGTGCAAGATCATAGGCGCGCTGCAAGGCAGCTTCTCCCAATCCCGCAAGGTGGTCCTGCAACCCAGACCTATATTGCTCCCCCAACTTCCTTAAGTATTGATCCTCCAACTTACTCAAGGTGTCGTTCATAGCGTGGCTCCGAGAAAGCGCGCCACCAACACCAGTGCATCATCTGTGTCCTTGCCGTATCGGGCAAGAATACGGTCCGCGATTTGCTGCGGCGGATCGATCAAACTCAGCCCTTGGGCAAAGCAAGAGCTAATGCCGTTGGTGGTGAAAATCAGCATGTCCCCGCGAGTGAGGGGAATGACGGAGGTACGCACCGACGGCAGTTGGTAGCCCACCACCCCGCCCCGCAGCAGCACACACTCGCGCGCAGGGTTGGCGTTGCTGTCCACACGCAGCAGCAAGCCTTCGACATTGCCCACCCCAAGCCAGGTCATGGTTCCGTCGAGTGCGTTGAACGACGCCAGGCTCATCACCGCCCCGCGCGTGCCCCGCAATCTTTCGTGGCAGCGTTTAATCAGCAATAGGACGGATTCGTGTGCATAGTCTTTCAGTGTCTCGACGGCGATCTTGGCGGCGCAGCCAGCCATATTGCCGTGTCCCAAACCGTCCACTGCCGCCATCAAGACGCCGTCGGGGAACGGCTGGACCAGGTGCCCGTCACCCGATTCAGCCTGTCCCCTCAATGGCAGCGTAGCGACGCTCCACTCAACCAACGGTAAGGGATTATCCACTTCGCTTCGCATGTCCTCGCGTCCATTTTGTCATGGTCACGGTCGTTCCCGTGTTTACTTCGGAGGTTATGTAGAACTCGTCCATCAACCGCTTGGCCCCAGGCAAGCCCAGGCCTAGACTCTTTGCGCTGGAATAGCCATCCTGCATGGCTTGCGCGATGTCGCGGATGCCCGGTCCCTGGTCGCGAGCCACGATGACGATGCCGTGCTTGCCACCCTGCTCGGCATGATGCAGGATGATTTCACCGCGCTTGGCATATGAGATGATGTTGCGAGCCACCTCCGAGATGGCCGTGGCGATGAGGGCCAGGTCGGTGCCAGAGAAGCCCAACTGCACCGCCAAGGCCCGCCCCTCCTGGCGGGCGGTCACGACGTCACCGTCCGAACTGATCGGCACGCTGGTTTCAGGCGCCATAGTTTCTGGCCCCCTTTGTTCGCTTGTCCAAGAAGGCAGGACCTTCTTCCAAGTCCAGCGCCATGGCCATGCCCTCCAGTCTCAAGCCCAACTGCACCATGGCAAAGGCGACCTCGGGCTGGATGCCGACGATGACAGTCTCCGCCCCGCGCAACCGAACCGCGTGCGCGATGTCGTGCAGGGTGCGGGAGGCGAACGAGTCCATCACGTCTAGCACGGTGACATCCACAATCACCCCGCGGAAGCGGAACCGGCCCACCTGTTCCACCAAATCCTCTCGCAGTCGCAGCAAGTCAGCGTCGGTGTGGGCAAATTGAACGGACGCAATCAGGTAATCCCGTTGTTTGAGAATTGAAACTTGCATCGCTGATCACCCTAGGCGTATTGATTCGGCTCCGGCGTTGCCTCTATCGGCCTGACCTTATAGCCCAGTAGCCGCTCGGCTTCTTCGATTCCACCTTCCAGGTCGCCCACGGTGTTCAGGGGGCTGAGGTCAACACCGATGCGGACGAGCGTTTGGGCGACATTGGCCGACAAGCCGGTGACGATCACCCTTGCCCCCAGCAACCGCGCTGCCTGCACCGTCTGGAGGAGATGATTGGAGACCGCGGTATCCACCGCCGGGACGCCCGTGATGTCAAGAACCACGACCTTGGCCCGGTTGGCGCGGATGCTGTGCAGCAGTTGCTCGGTCAGTTGATTGGTGCGCTGGGTGTCGATCGCGCCGATAATCGGCAGGATGAGCAAACCCTCACGAACTTGCAGCACCGGGGTGGAGAGTTCGAGGATGACTTCCTGCTGGGCACGGATGGTGCGTTCGCGCCGATAGATGTAAGTGTCTATCGCCAGGCCCATATCCAGGAAAACCAGCTTCATGAGCGAGAGCAGGGTCGTAACCGCCCTCTCGGGCTCCTTCTTGTACCTCTCCGAGAGGCGGGATCCGACGCCCCGCAGGTAGAAGCTGTAGGCGCCGAGGTACAGCTTGGTGGATAGGTTGATGCGTTCGTGGACCGCGCCAATGTTGAGGCGATTCTCGACGTAGGCTGTGTCGTATTTCCCCTGCGTGAGGCGCAGGAAATACTCCCTCTGCATGCGCTTAACGTGCTCCAGTAGCTTGGGGTCTCGGAAGAAGGTCCGCGACTCCTCGAACTCCATAAAATGCTTGTAGAGATCCTCGATGAAAGAGTCCGCATGCTTCTGCGCAAGGTCGTTGAAGCTCTCTAAGCGCTCAACATCTTCGTCGCGAAATCCCAGAAATCCTTTGCGTTGGGCTATCTCTTGGTCAGTGATTCCCATCTCCTGCAACAGCGACTGTCCCGTGGTTCGTTCAGTCTGTTCAGCCATTGTCTCCTCCCTATCTTGTGTGGACCCGGGCGATCGTGATCAAAGTGCTTCCGCCGTCGGACACCACTCGACTCGCGCGTTCGAATGACACCTTTCAACCCGGTGAGATCTCAGCGATCTTCTCCGCGAACTTGACTAGTAGATTGCGATCCACAAGACGATATTTTGGGAATTTGACCCCCACACCTGTTTTCTCGACAAATACAACTGTTCTACCCAATTGCACTCTCCGCGTTATTTCAGGCAACTCGAGACTCAAGGTGATGCCAGTGCCCTTCGGCGGTATCTTCTCCAAATGGAGAAAAAGGCCGCTGCTGCTCAATGTGACGGTTCTCCCTCGAATTCTCTCCCCGTCCTAGGTGCAATGGACTTTCAGGGACATAGCAACCCGTCGGGAGCGGCGGCCTTCCGTTTGCTTCAGTCGAGAACTATGTTGTGCCCGCCCAATGGCTGGCACTTACTGTTCCAAGTTCTTCCTGCTGCTAAGCTGCAGAAAAGACGCGATCCTGTTGACGTACAATCACAATTTGGTATTGGAGTCAGTCCGATTTGGGATTGGAATGGGCGCTGCGTGTTCGGAAATGAACCACATTCTTGAGTTGTTGACGTTTGAACCGTGGGACCGATGCGGATTGGGCGCTCCGCTGCTGTGCCATGTCTCCATGGTGATCGCGACCGCTCAGTAGCCAGATGTCGTTTTCGGTCGCCGCGGCTTGGGCAACGGCTGTGCTTGGCTCAGAGCCTGTTGTGAAGATTGGCGGCAGAGCTACAGAAGTTGGGGGGAATGAAGACCCCTTCGAGCACGGCCTATACACGTCTCCACTGGAAAATGTGGAGGGCTTCGGGATCTCGCAGTGGAAGAATACCGACCGCGCAAGTGATGAATCCGCCGTCGCCGAAGTTGTCACCTTCCAAGCTGATGTTGACCGTGTGGAACGGCTCCGCACCCGAAGACCACACAGAGTGTCAAGGACTGATTTCTTTAGACACTGATTCTGAGAGTTTTTTATGCGACTAACGCATACAGCTTGGCGAATACCACAAGCGGCATGTTGAGCGCGGAGTGAATCCGCGTGTTGTTGTAGTCCCACAGGGTGCGGTAGATCTCCGCCACTAGCTCCCCCAGTGTTTTGAAGCGGTTCGGATCTCCCAGGTCAACCTTGAATTTGTCGTAGAACGATTCCTGGTATCCGTTCTCCCAAGGGCACCCCGGGCGGCTCCATGAAATCACGATGCCGCATCCATCAAGGATTTCAGTGAACGCCATCGCGTCATACTCCCTCCCGTTGTCGGAGTGGAATAGACCCGGGCGCGGATGATGGAGCAGGGCGTTGGAAAGCGCCTGAATGGTGAGCGCGGCTCCCTTTCTCACCGCAATTTGGATTCCCAGGATCCGGCGAGTGTAGAGATCGATCACGGTCGCCACATAGACCTTCTTTCCGTGCTGCACGAACTCGGTGAAGTCTGCTGCCCAGATGTGGTTTGCATATGCGGGCATGACCGCGAGCAGGAGGTTGGGATAGGTCCGGGAAACCTTGGATTTTCTCCATTTTCTGCCTCTCCTGCGGTAGGGCTTGATGCCAAACAGATGCATGACCCTCTGCGCCCGCTGGCGGCAGAGTCCCAGTGCCGTAGCAATTCGCCGGGAGCCGTAGGAGGGATGGATCTGCAGCTCTTCTTCCAGGCGGACCTTGAGGCGCCAGTCCTTCTCCTTCATTCTTGGGACGTAATACAGGCTCGCGCGGGATATGCCAAGGGCTCGGGCAAGCGCTGATTTGTTTCTTCCTTCGCTCAATTGTTTTTTTGAGTCATGGAGAGCTTGAGCGTGATCTCGCCCACGAGTTCCAGGAGTTCTCTGTTCTGCTTCTGAAGTCGGGAGAACTCCGCCCAGGACGGGGCACCGGTTGCTCCCTTTACCATCCAACCATAGATGGTCCCTTCAGAAATACCGTGATCCTTGGCGGCCTGGGCCACCGAGATGCCCTCTTCCTTGACGCGGCGTAGGATATCGGCTTTTACGTTGGCTGCAATACGATGATGTTTTTTGTTCATATGACACCAGGGTAGTTAATTCCCAACCTCAGTGTCTAAATTACCCAATCCAGGGCACTACGGCGAGTGAGAGAGTCTACATCACAGCTCAGGGCCATGAAACTGTGCTCAGTGGAGGACCGGTTTCAAAATTGCCTGCGTTTGGGGATTAGGGTCCCATACTTGACTGGCCAAGGGGGTGCCTTTACGCGCAACCGGAGGGGGTAGGTAAGCCGACTTCTATGATTCAAGCAGCAGCTACCGTGACTCGGCATCCAAAGGATTTTCACCGCAAATTGAAGACCACATCGCGAATGGACTCGTGTCACAGGTTTGGCCTCAAGCGGGGGTGTGTAAAGGGATTGGAAAGGAGAGGGAATGTAGGTGCTTATTGCCATCTTGGGTTCTGCCGCTTGGGATTTTATTAAGTGCCGATTACTCAGCTTTGCTCAAAAGGCCAGCGAATGGCTAGACCATCAAGCAGTGCGAGTCAGGGCAAGAGTGAGCGGAATTCCTGTCATGAATGTAACCAACTGAGTATGTTTAGAAGCGAAAGGTGTACTGAAACTTCGTCGAAAGCTTACTGTTTTGAGCAGTGAACTGGTATCCGCCTGCGGCATCTTGAATCCACCCCTGGCTGAAAACAACGAAAAGGTCATTGCCGGGCACCAAGGTCCAGCGCGCACGGCTTTGCCAGCCGAGGTTTTTCGAGAGGCTGTCGAACTGGATCAAATTTGAAAATGTAAGGAACGGCGAAGCCGTGTAGTTCACCTGCGTGCTCAGGATACGCGCGGCGAAATGGCCTTGAGGCAGCCTGGCGAAGGTCTGGTTGGTGGTCAGAGCGATGGTAAAGCGCGGGGGAATCTTGTACGTCAGTGTCGTTTCGTACTGATCGGCGTGCCCATTCCAATAAGAGCCAAACGTGATCTTGAAACTGCCAGACAGCTTGCGTTTCTGGGCGGTAGTCACGTGGGCGCGCCAGCGTACGAAGCGGTACTCGCCCGGAGGAAGCACAACGCCGGGATAGATCTCGAATGGAGCAAACAGACGTTCGTAGGTGGGGTTGGGATCAAAAAAGCGGTGGATGGCGTCGCCCGACTTGAAGTGCCAGTCGCCCCAAGTAGTGTACAGGTCCCAGCTTTCGACCTGCCCGGTGTCGAGGCGCGTAAAGCGAGTGAAGAACACGGCGTTAAACATCTGCTGAACGCCCATGAAATTCTCCGGGCGCGGATTGAAGCTTCCTCCCACACGCAGCAGGCGCACGTTCCTCCGCTGGACAAAGCCGAGCGCTGGCAGGAAGTTCTGTGGAATGTCGCGCCAAACGAATTGGAGCTGGAGGTGATCGTTCGGGTAGTCAACGGAAGCGCCGTACGACCAGTCTCTGTCGGTGCTGCCCTCGTTCATGCCTCTGAGGCCATACGCGGTGAGGACAAGATTGCGAGATCCGCCTAGAAACTGGGCAGTGGCCAGTCGGACGTCTGCGCCGTACGTTTTGCTGGACGTCAACAGTGCCGGATGGCCGTTAGCGTAAATTGCGCCGATATACGATTGCCGCAGGAAGTTTCGTTTGACGCGTCCCACGAAGAAGTTCTTTTCCGGCACGATGGGTAAATCGCGTGTCCGAACGTCGAGCAAGCCAACATCGGTGCGGCCGACCTTGCCGGTAAGCTTCAGTCCAAAGTCGATGGGCACTTCCTCTCCCGACAGCAAACCAATCTGCCGGCTGAAAAATGGAATCACATCAGCGCCGTGCTTGGGAATACCTGGCGGCGGATTCATGCCGGTGCTGGCAAAGCTGAAGACGCCGGCATCCTCCAGAAAGAACGTGCGCTTCTCTGGAAAGAAAACGGAAAAACGCGACAGGTTGATCTGCCGCGCGTCCACTTCCGTTTCGCCAAAGTCCGTGTTGACCGTCGCCGACAGTTTCAAACTGGGGGTGAAGTTGTAGGAGAGATCGAGTCCGGGTTTGCCGGTAAGCGCATCGTCCCCAGTTGCGTTGCTATGCAGCCAGCGGCTCCCAACAAAAGGCCGGACGTCAAGGCCCATGCCTTGCGTGAGACCTTCCAGCCCCGTGATTTCACCCGCTTCGGAAACCTGCAGGAAATTCGTGAACTCCAGACGCGCCCCGGACCAGCGATCTTCCTCCAGCTTTCGTTGGATGTTGCGGGAGATGTTGAATCCCCAGATCGTCCGCCCGGAAGGGAAGCCCAAGCTCTTGAACGGGATGGCGAATTCGGCACTCCACCCCTCTTCCGTGCGCCTGGTTTGCACTATCCAGATGGCATCCCAGTTGTTATCCGACTGTCCGTTCGCAAACACCAGGCCGTCCACCAGCGCGCCCGCTGGATTGGTAGCGAAGTAGAAGGCGTTACGCTGGTCGAGATACGTGTCCAGCACAATTTCAATCCGGTCATCGGAGCGCAGGATGGAATCGCGCCCCATCAGTGTGCCGAGCACCCTGTCCGGGTCCGAGTCGTAGCACATCACGCCAACATACAGGTTGTTCGCGTCGTAAAGGAGCGTGACCTCCGTTTTCTCGCTGGGCTGCTGGCCGGTTTGCGGTTGCCTCTGCACCAAATCACCGATCTTTGGCGCCGTTTGCCAGACGGCTTCATCCAGCGCGCCATCAATGGAGAGTGGTGATGTAATTTCCGTTACGGGAGCCGACCTCGCCGCTGTAGCCGTTGAAATAGTCTGTTGGGGAGCAGCCCCGGCAGGCAGCCCAGCGATGTACGCGCAACCCCAGACAGTTGCCGCGACGAGGATTCGTCCAGTTAAGCGCTGCATGCAATTCGCGTTCACTGATTCAACCCTTACTCATCCTCTGAACCCTCCGAGTTAACTCGCTAAAGCACTGAAAAGTTGGAGCCGAGGGGCGGAATTGAACCGCCGACCTGACGATTACGAATCGTCTGCTCTACCAGCTGAGCTACCTCGGCTCGACGGCAGCGAACATAGCACGGCACGGGAAAAACCGTCAAACCACCGAAGAAATACATAGCCGGAACTGGGTCGCGGGCAAAGGTCAGCGCGAAATGGGATACATGAGCCAACCGACTCCGATGGCCACAATTAGGAATGCCAGAAACGCCCAAAGGAAATAGCGCGCTCGCTCGCCCATGCGATCCTTGGAAAGGAAGGCGAAGGCAAGCGAAACCGCCAGCGTGAATACCACCATGGTCTGGAAATGGCTAAGGATCATCCTACTGGTCTTTCCCCAGTGCGTTGCAGCGCGATGTGAACCGCCTCAAGCACACACAGGAAATTGAGGATTCCAGCCGTAGCAATCAGGCGCGTGCCATAATCGTCGGCAGCGTGCGAAACGTCCGGTCCCGCATGATCAATCGTGCGGGCCAGGAAGTAGAACATGCCATTGCCGAGGTCGGCTAGAAAACCCAGCTTGTCGAAGACATCACCGTCGACGTACGAGAAAACGTTGCCGCGCAACAGCAGGCCAACGATGACCAGCATGGCAACAGAGGCAAAGTAGGCCAGCGCTTTCCCCCACCTGCGAAGCAGCAGATGGCCAAGACCGGGCACGAGCCATCCCGCTACTCCAGCCAGAATCGCGAGTCCGGGAACCTCTTTCCCCGATTCTGTCCCTCTTTGCTGTGTGTCCGTTTGTTCTATGCCTGTCTGCTCTGTACCTGTCTGGTCCATGTCAACTCAAGCCAATAGTGGCAAGATCCCCGTCTGCAAGGGCCCGGTCACGCGAGCTTCACTGGCGTCTACGAAAACGTTCACTTCGCTGCGCACGCCGAACTCCGGCAAGTAGATCCCCGGCTCGATCGAGAAGCAGGTCTGCGGTAGTACTGGGCGGACGTCATGCGTTTCCAGCCCGTCCATGTTGGCACCATTTCCATGGACTTCCTGGCCGATATTATGGCCCGTCCGGTGGACGAAATATTTGGCATAGCCGGCCTTGCGGACCACCTCGCGCGCAGCGCGGTCCACCTGCCAGCCCCGGATCAGACGTCCGGCCGCAAGCGACCGCTGGACAAAGGCGATAGCATGATCGCGAGCCTTACACACAATCGCGAAGATCTTCGCATATTTCGCGGGGACCTGAGCGCCTAAGTAACCGACCCAGGTAATGTCGTAATACACGCTGCGCGGGCGGTCGAGCTTGCCCCAGACGTCGAGAAGCAGCAAATCACCTCGGCGGATGTGCGAGGAACCATCTGGGCGGGGCTCGTAGTGTCCATCGCCACTGTGCGCCCCGGAGGCGACAATTGGCGGTTCTGCTGTGGTGATCGCGTGCGCGTGGAATTGCTCGAGTATCCACTGCTGCAATTCGTATTCGGTGAGCGGCGACTTCGCGCGCACCCGCGAGGAGGCTAGGAGAAACGCCTCCTGCATAACACGATCAATCACCCGCCCGGCAGCGATGTGGGAGCGATACTGCTTGGTGCTCCAGCAGGCCTCGAACTTCTGTACCAGGTCAGCCGAACTCACCACCTTGCAGCCCTCGGCACGAACCATCTCGACCGTTCCGGCATCAACCAGCGACACGTAAGGAATGGCGTTGCGCGGTGAATACTGCATGGCGACTTTGCGAGCGCGGCCAATCAGGCGCGGAAGATTCTTCCGGAGGTCTTCCAGGCTCGCGTAGACAAATGCTTTCCCTGGAAGGACATCCAGCGCGCCCGCTTCGATGCGATGAACTAGCTTGCGCGGGGTACCGCTCCGCGGGATCAAGTAAAACCATCGCCGCGTACCGAAGCCGCCGCTCAGACCGAGGACACGCGCCGCAATAGGGTCGCGATGGTGAAAATCGTAGAACAGCCAGCCATCAATCCCTGCGGATCGCAACTCATTCTGGATCGTTTCAATTGGGGGCATCAGTTCTCGGATGCTGGAAGGTTCACGAACCGGCTGGCCCTAATGTGGCACGTATCTGGTTTGCCGTCACTCCTCGAAATTCAACGCGTTTTGTGCGGCTGTGCTTGCCTCCCACGATTCTAACAGCGCCCACAGGCACTTTCAAATGGGCTGCCAGTAGACGCCGCAGAGCCTCATTGGCACGATTGTCCCTGGCCGGCGCGGTCAGTCGAATGCGCAGAGCGCCCTGCCACTCACCCACCATCTCACTGCGAGTTGCGCCAGGCTGCACCCGAACAAGAAAGCTCACGACACCCGGGGTTTCGTGAAGCTCAATCACCGAACGGGCGGCCGACGGCCGAATAGCGCGGTGCCCAGGCGTATCTGCGTCGCGCCCTCCTCGATAGCGACTTCGAAATCGTACGACATGCCCATTGAAAGATCCGGCAAGGGCTGGCCGAGCGGGCCAGACAGTTCGCCTCGCAGTTTGCGCAAGCGCCGAAACGCGGGTCGAACCTCTTCGGGGTCCGACGCAGGCAGAGGCACCGTCATCAGCCCGCGCAATTCGAGGTTAGGCATCAGGAGCACGCCTTCAGCCAAGCGGGGGAGATACAGTGGATCACAGCCGGATTTCGTTATGGACGGATCGAGCCGGACCTCGATGAGGACGGGCAGACGCCGGTGGTCGCCAGCCGCTCGGTCTAGCTTCTCGGCAAGCGGAAGACTATCCAGAGAGTCAATTGTGTGAAAGAGGGTCACGGCGCGCGCCGCCTTGTTGCGCTGTAAGTGCCCCACCAGATGCCAAGTCGCGGCCAGGTCTGCGACCTGTTGGGCTTTTGCCTCCCATTCCTGCACTCGGTTTTCGCCGAAGTCGCGTACCCCAGCAGCAAAGGCCTCCCAGACGCAATCAGCGGGGAATGTCTTGGAGATGGCAACCAGTGTGATTTCCTCCGCCCTACGGCCTGCGCGCCCGGCGGCTCGCTCGATGCGCTCGCGGATTTCCGCCACCCGTCCTGCGATCGTGTCGGGGCGGCTACTCATGCCGAGAATTCTAACAGAGTGGCATGGTGCATTGATTGCCGCATCCTGGAAGTCGGGTTAGACTGAGTGGCACATGGCCTCGCGAGGAAAGTTGATAGCGATTGAAGGGGTTGACGGAGCGGGCAAACACACGCAGTCCGCACTGCTTGGCCGTGCGTTACAGGCGCGCGACATTCCTTGCGTGATATTAAGTTTCCCCCGGTATGAGTCGTCTTTCGGGCACCTGATTGCAAGTTTTCTGAATGGAGACTTCGGCAGGCTAGAAGCGGTGGATGCACACTTTTCGGCACTCCTTTATGTTGGGGATCGATTCGAGGCCAAACCCGAATTGGAAGTGGCGCTCGCGGCGGGAAACACGATCGTGGTCGATCGATACATCGCCTCGAACTTGGCTCATCAAACGGCACGTGTAGGTCCTGAGCAACGGCCGGAGTTTCTCGCGTGGCTGCGGCATCTCGAGTACGGTATCTATGGGCTGCCCGTCGAGGATCTTGTGATCTATCTTCGACTGCCTGCGACCGAAGCGCAGCGGCTTGTGGGTCGGAAGTCCGCGAGGAAATATACAGCGCTGGAGCATGATCTATTGGAAGCTGACCTGCAACATCTGAAACAGGCGGCCGATGTCTACGATCTTCTGGCAAAGGAATCGAACTGGGTTACGGTCGAATGCTTTGATCCAGGGGCCAATGCGCCCAGGACGCCGGAGGAGATCCACCACGACGTACTTGCAGCGGTTGAGTCTCGTGTGCTGTCACGCCTGCTCCCGATATGAATGGTGTCGGTGGTTCATGGGGTGGCTGTCGGCCGCTTGAACAGCACTGGAACGCCACACCGGTTTTCGTCAAGGTAAGGAATGCCTTTTTCTGAATTCCTAGGGAATCCACGAGTGGTTGCCGCGCTGCGAGGCACGCTCGGTTCCGGTCGCGTGCCGCACGCCGTGTTGTTCGCCGGGCCGCACGGCGTTGGGAAATTCACGCTAGGGCGAATGTTCGCCCAGGCGGCTAATTGCCAACGTCTGGCTGATGATTTTTGCGGCGAATGCGATGCCTGTCGCCGCATTGGGCAGCTCGCCAATCTCTCCCCACTGATTGAGCAAGGACTTGCTGAACGAGGTGAAAGCGCCGATACGGGTACGGTTGAACGCGTCCCGTTGCTGCTGGAGACCCATCCAGATGTGTGGGCCGTCATACCGGATCCGATCCGGCTCAAAAATCCCGTAGCGCGTCCGGTATTACATGTCGGACAGTTGCGAGCCGTTCAGCGCGCAGCTTATTTCAAACCCGTGGCACGGCGGCGTGTCTTTATCCTCGATGGCGCGGAAACGATGCACAGGGATCATGCCAACATTTTCTTGAAGGTTTTGGAGGAACCGCCCGAAACCGCCACACTGATTTTGCTGGCGACAAATCCTCACTTACTGCTGCCGACCATCCGTTCACGTTGCCTCCAGTTTTTCTTTGTTCCTCTTCCATCGGCTGAAACCGAGCAGATCCTTCGCCAACGCACGCGGCTTTCGGCCAGCGAACGCAAGCTTGCAGCGGAGCTTTCCGAAGGCAGACCGGGTGTGGCCCTGACGCTTGACCTTGCGGAGGCGCTCGAGTTACGGCGCGTGGCGCTGGAAATGATTGCCGCCGCGGGCGATGCGCGTTCTTTTTCCTCTCTCTTCGCGCAGACGGCGATTCTCGCGAAAGGCCAGAAAGTCCCGTTTGAAACTATTCTCGAACTGTTTTATAGTTTGCTTACCGACCTGCTCGAGCTTTCTGCCGGTTGCAGGGATGCGGTGCTTCGCAACCCGGCGCTTGGAAAAGAACTAGCGGCTCTCGGCAAGAGCGTGAATCCCTTGTGGGTTACACGAGCTGTGCTAGCCCTGGACGAATTGGGTAGCCGGTTGAGGCGAAATATCAACAGGCAGTTGGGCCTGAATGCGGTGGCATTGTCGCTCGCGGAGCGGCGCTAAGATTAACGTAAAGTGAAAGACTGACGGCCCCGCTCGATGGCATAGTGGGTTGTTTGCGCCAGGCGTGCAACCCATCAGCGAGTCGAGCCCGCTACCTTTTAAGGACCCTTCAGAAGGAGCTATGATGGTCAATCGCAAGCTGTTCCGTCCTTCTTTGACCGAAGTGAAAGAACCGGCGGCCTCTCGCCCGCATCATAGTGGGCCGCAGCCGCACAAAAAGCCTGCTCCACCCGAGATAACTCACGCCGAGAATTTCTACTGGGTGAAGCAGATGCAAGTGCGCACGCCAATGACCGTTGTGCTCACCGATGGGGAGGAATTGCACGGGACCATAGAATGGTACGATCGTGATTGCATCAAGCTCACGCGGTTCGGCAGTCCCAACCTGCTGATCTATAAGCAAATGATCAAGTATGTGTACAAGGAAGGTGAAGAAGCAGCCCGGGGCGGAACCAATGGACAATGACGCATAGCAGCACACCTGCGGTGCCTTATGCGGTTCGCGATCGCCACACGGACCAGCGGCTGAACTCGCCACCTTTCATACGTCACCTCCTGGCCGGATGGCTTCCTCCTGTAGGTGAACCGCTGGTGAGCCCTTCCTAATTGGCGACCGGCAGTTCTGATACCAGCACCGGCACCTCGATGCGGATGCGTGTGCCCACACCTTCCCGGCTGGAAATATCCATACGGAAATCTCCGCCATAGAGCACGCGCAGCCGCTCGTGCACACTGCTGATGCCGATGCCATCGACGTAAACCTTCGCCATGCGTTCTTCGGGAATGCCAATGCCATTATCTTCGATTTCGATGACGAGGCGGCCGCCTGCCGAGGACGTCCGGATGGTGATCTGGCCCTTCTCGATTTTCGCTGCTAAGCCGTGCTTGATGGAGTTTTCGACGATGGGCTGGAGCAGCATGCTGGGCACAAAGGCATCCAGCGTCTGCGTTTCCACTTCCTTGGAAATCTGCAAGTTGTCCCGGCCGAAGCGGGCGACCTCGATGTCGAGGTAATCGTCGACGAAGCCAAGTTCTTCCTTCAGCGGCACGAACGTTTCGTGTTTGCGCAAAAGGCGCCGGAGAATATTACTGAGCTTGAGGAGGACGATGCGGGCCCGATCTGGATCGTATCGGGTCAGCGAGGAGACGGTATTGAGAGTGTTGAACAAGAAGTGCGGATTGATCTGGCTGGACAAGGCGTCCATGCGGGCCTTGAGCAACAATTGCTGATGTTGCTCAAGGTTCATTTCGATTCGGGTATTGTTCCAGATCTTGATTGGCACCGCGACAGCCATCACCGTTGCCAGCAATAGCAGCGCGATGGACCACCAGTTCTGCGCGTCAATGAAGAAAAGCCACTGCGGGTTGGAGGCACGGCCAATCACCAGTCGCCCCAATTCCAGTCCGATGCAGCCGACGAGAGGCAGCATTTCCCATGTGCCGCTGGCGTGCCGTGTCAGTCGCCAAAGCCACCGCGGCAGGTTCAGGAACGTGAACGGGCCAAAGTGCCAAATGTCTTCCTTGTTGGGCATGGCCTGGCGGATTAGACCGCCTGCCAGACCGGCAAACGCCGCCATGGGCGTGGATAACCATTCGTGGTGAAAAAAAGCGGGCAGGCTCACAATGGAGGCGCCCAGCGGCCCGACCACGCGCCCGCCTAGCAGTCCAAGGATGAAAGAACCCTCCAGCATCAAATCGGCAAAACGGTAAGGGTGACCAACCAATCGCAACAAGACACCGAAGGCGAACACCGGCGTCAGGAATAGCGTCAATTTCAGCTTGAGATCCGAGTCCCGAATTTCGATGTAAAGGACTTTTCGAAAGGTCGCCGAGCGGACCAGCAGAGCGGCGAGAGAGGCTGTCACGCCAACCTTCAGCAGCAGCGTGAAAAGCAGATCTTGGCCGGAAGAAAGCGTATCCATAGGTGCGCCGCAGGATACGAGCGTCGAGCTTAAGTTAGCCAATCGCTTGACGGAAGTAAAGCGGGGATGCGCGCGCAGCTGCTATACTGCGGTATCCAGTGACTTTGAAACGCTATTCCAGGCGGCTTGCCCCGGATCGAACTAGGCCGAGGCCCATTCGCGTTATTGCTGAGGCGGCTTTCCCGACGCGGTTCGGTCGGTTCACTTTACTCGGAATCCAAGGCCGTGCTCCGGGCGATACCGCCGTGGTGCTGCGTCACGGCCGCATTCAGAGTCGCGTCGCGCCACTGGTTCGCATTCATTCGCAGTGCTTGACCGGCGACGTTCTTTCCTCTCTACGCTGCGACTGCCGAGCGCAGCTGGAATTCTCGTTGCGAAAAATCGCCGCCGCCCCCGCAGGTTTGTTGCTCTATCTGCCCCAGGAAGGCCGCGGCATAGGACTGATGAACAAGCTCCGCGCCTATCAGTTACAGGACGGGGGCATGGATACGGTTGAGGCCAACGAACAGCTTGGATTTGCCGCCGATTCGCGGGATTATCGTTTCTCGGTCGAGGCTTTGCTGTTGCTCGGCATCCGGCGGGTGCGTCTGCTGTCCAACAACCCCGATAAGGTCTTGCAACTCGAGCAGCATGGCATCAAGGTCGTCGAGCGGGTACCTTGCTTGCCACGTGGTTCCCGCCTCTCTCGAGGTTATCTGGAAACGAAGCGCACCAAACTCGGTCATTTGCTAACCAGGCCCCAAACGGGCTAGGTAGAAACCGCACACGGAAGCTACTCCAACTCCTGAACGCTGGATCTGGTCTGTGTGCTCCCGTTTCGGTAAGCACGAGCATCTCGATGCCTATGCCCTCCAGCTTTCCGTCGTTTGAGCGTTTCATGCGCGTTACGCGGGCGAGCATGGTCTCTCCGGAAAAGACGTTTCTCAAAGCAATTTCCGCGTTCAGATTTGGAACATTCTTGGCGACGAGCTGATCACAGCGGCAACGCTCTGACTCCTTGCAGGTTTTTTGGTGTGCGATACCGTTCATCGCTAGAAGAGCCCCGTGAACGCTGACATCCCGAGTTAGGGCTTTCCTCACAAGGGCTGGGCCATCGAGCGCTCACCATTCCACATCGACCAATGCAATGAGAGCTATGCGGCGAGTCTTGCGGCGCTCTCCGCCTGAGAAAGCCTCTCGGTGGCTGGGTGTGTTTGTAGCCACAGCTCCTCCTTTGGCTATGATTGTGTGGCAGGAACGGACAAACATGTGGTGCGTAATTGAAGGCATGCGTCGGGATAGGAAATCTTCCACCCTCCGCTACCCCTGACCGCACCGCAGCCGGCAATCAGAAAACACC
This sequence comes from Candidatus Acidiferrales bacterium, assembly GCA_965197305.1. GTDB lineage: Bacteria > Acidobacteriota > Terriglobia > Acidiferrales > UBA7541 > Palsa-189. The sequence continues at coordinate 472,929 of CBDAMS010000011.1, forward strand.
GGTCTGGCTTTTTTGGGCTGCCCATCGTGCCGCCTCTTCTGTAGAGGCTTCTCCCCCCTGTCTTGCGGTCTTTCCCGCTGACTGGCAGAATGTTTCAAGTGAATGCTTACTAGCAGCGGAAGATCGGTCATTCGATACGGCTTACGCCGCAGACTAGGTACCCGGTGAAATAGGAAATTGGGGCCTGGTGTATGCATCGTGAGAAAACACCTGAGTGACACGCATAAGTCGCAACGGCCCAAACTGACGCCGCGTGAGACCGTCGCAGCTGCATCGCGAATCGTGGTGAAGGTCGGCACGAACGTGCTCATGCGTGACGATGGCTCGGTTTCGATCGGGGTGCTCTACGGAATCGCCGAATCGCTGGCGAATCTCCGCCACGCCGGGCGAGAGGTGCTGCTCGTCTCTTCGGGAGCGGTAGGCCTGGGTGCGCGGAGGTTGGAGCTTTCTTCGCGGCCTTCGAAGCTGGTGATGGTTCAGGCCTGTGCTGCGGTTGGACAGAGCCAGTTGATGAGCATGTACGACGACGCCTTCGAGAAACTCGGCTATCGAGTTGCGCAGGTTCTACTGACTGAGGATGATTTCCTCGACGCCAAACGGTATGACAACCTACGCACCACGCTGGAAACGTTGCTAGGATTGGGCGTCGTTCCCATCATCAACGAAAACGATACCGTTTCGACCGCGGAGCTGGACCGCCCGGCGGACGGCCCCACGTATCGCGGCGTTTTTGGCGACAACGACAAACTCTCCGCCCTGGTGATGCGGCACATTGGGGCAGACCTGCTGGTCTTGCTCTCCGATGTGGACGGTCTTTACACCAGCGACCCGCAAAGCCACGGGGCCACCCTGATCCCGGAGTTGTGCGGAGTGACCGATGCTGTGCGCACCTACGCGAAGGGCGGCAATGGACGGGGTCGCGGCGGCATGGACACCAAGCTCGAGGCAGCGCGGATCGCCAATGAGGACAACCGTCCCGCGGTGATTGCCAACGGCCGCACCCCCGCCGTCCTGGACCTGATCTGCGCAGGCAAGTCTGTCGGCACACTTTTCTTCCCCGGAAAACGCCTGTGACCAGCGCCATCCGGGAGCTCGCTGTGGCCGCAAAGAACGCCGCACGAAGCGTCGCTCGTACCTCTGACGAGGAACGCAATCAGGCGCTCGAAGCGCTGGCATCGGCACTGGACCGAGCGGCCTCCGACATATTCGCTGCCAATGCGGAAGACGTGAAGGAAGCACAAGTCGCCGTGGCTCGCGGCGAACTGACCCGGACACTGCTCGATCGCCTCAAACTCTCCCGCGAGAAGCTGGCATCGATGTGTGCCGGTGTTCGTGCCGTTGCCAGTCTGCCCGACCCCATTGGGCGGGTGTTGGACCGGACGGAACTCGACACCGGCTTGGAACTCGAAAAGGTGAGCTGCCCGCTCGGGCTGCTCGCCGTTATCTTTGAGGCGCGGCCGGACGCTGTCACCCAGATCAGCTCTCTCGCCATCAAGTCGGCCAATGCCGTCATCCTGAAGCCGGGACGCGAGGTCGAACGCACCGCGCATATGCTCGTCGAGACCATTCGTCGAGCCTTGAGGGAATACACCGTGATTCCGGAAGCGGTGGTCACGAATGTCCAGCAGCGAGCGGAAGTCGATGAATTGCTAAAACTGGACGGCGTGATCGATCTGGTCATTCCGCGCGGGTCGTATGCGCTGGTGCGCCACGTACAATCGGCCACGCGTATCCCCGTTCTGGGGCATTCCGAAGGCGTTTGTCACATCTATGTGGACCGTCGCGCCAACTTCGAGATGACGCTAGCCGTGATCGATGATGCCAAGACGGATTACCCTGCCGCCTGCAACGCAGTTGAAACCGTGCTGGTCCATCAGGCCGTGGCCGGGTCGTTTCTGCCCCTGCTGGCGGCGCGAATGAATGACCGTGGCGTGCGCTTGCGAGGCTGCCCATCTACGATTGGCGTGCTTCGCAATTTGCCGATTGAGCCTGTTCCAGACGCTGAATGGCACACCGAATACAGTGATCTGGTCCTGGCAGTAAAGGTTGTCTCCGATTTGGAGGAGGCCATTCAGCATATCGAAAAATACGGCTCGGCCCACACCGACGCCATCATTACCGACGACCTCGAAGCCGCACGGCGTTTCTTGAAAGAGGTGGACTCCGCAGGGGTATACCATAATGCCTCAACCCGCTTCGCCGACGGTTATCGTTATGGATTTGGTGCGGAGGTGGGGATCAGCACCAGCCGATTGCACGCCCGCGGGCCTGTCGGACTTGATGGACTGGCCACATACAAGTACATTCTGCGTGGCGCCGGTCAACTGGCACGAGATTACCAGGGGTCTCAGGCCCGGCCCTTCTTGCACAAGCGCAGCGCGAAATGCAACGAGGCCCCGAAATCTTGAACTGCGCGGCCTGCTAAATGACTCGGGAACCGGCGATACATAAAACCTCTACCGTGGAGCTGCTCTCCTCGATTCGAGAGGCGGCGCTGCGCATTCGCGACTCGATTTACTGCACCCCTTGCCGGTATTCGTCCAAGCTCTCGGCAGCCACGAACCAGCACGTCTATCTGAAACTCGAAAATTTTCAGATGACGGGTTCCTACAAGGAACGGGGAGCCCTGAACAAGATCTTGCTGCTCACCCCCGAACAGGGCGAGCGAGGTGTAATTGCAGCTTCCGCGGGCAATCATGCCCAAGCCGTTGCCTATCACGCCTCTCGCCTTGGCATACGGAGCATCATCGTGATGCCGTCGGTAACGCCTCTAGTCAAGGTCACGGCCACGCAGAGCTACGGGGCCGAGGTGGTCCTGAATGGGGCGAATTATGACGAGGCCTACCAGCACGCGCTGACGCTGGCCGCGGAACGCGGCTTGACGTTTCTGCATCCCTTCGACGACATGGAGGTGATCGCGGGGCAGGGCACGATTGGCTTGGAGCTTCTGGAGCAGTGCCCGCAACTGGAGGCCGTCGTTGTTCCTGTTGGCGGCGGCGGACTGATCGCTGGCGTGGCCTGTGCCATCAAGGAGCTTCATCCCAAGGTGAAAGTCATCGGTGTTCAGACCGCGAGGCTTCCCTCCATGGTGGCGGCCCTGGCCAACCATGCGCCGGTCACCGTTCCCAGTGCCTCCACGATTGCCGACGGAATCGCCGTGCGCCGCGTAGGGGATGTCACATTTTCGTTGGTGTCAAAATACGTAGACGAGATGGTGAGTGTAGAGGAGGAGGAGATCGCCAGCGCCATCCTAACGCTTTTGGAACGAGAAAAGATGCTGGCCGAGGGAGCGGGCGCTGCGGCGACGGCGGCGTTGTTGCGGCGCAAGACCATGCTCAACGGGCACCATACCGCGGCAATCATTGGTGGTGGCAATATCGATGTCTCGCTGTTGAGCCGGATTATCGAGCGCGGTCTGGTCAAGGACGGGCGACTCGTGCGTATCCGCGTACATCTTCCGGACCGGCCCGGTGCGCTAGTGGAGCTGTCCACGGTGATCGCCAATCAAAAGGCCAACATCGTGGAGCTGCTTTTCGACCGCGCCTACTATGGCGTAAGCATTGGTGACACAGCTATCGACATCACCATGGAGACGCGCGGAGCGAAACATCTGGCCGATCTCCTGGCCGCCATCACTGCGGCCGGCTACGCTCACGAACGAATTCTGTGAATTTCAGCCGCGCCAGAGGGTTCGTAAGCGCTCGCTGAGCTCCTTAGACCATCGCCCCGGCCCTCATCCGCGCCGGTCGGTCTATCTCCTGCATGAGTTTCTCAAAGGCAGTCAGATCCAGCGATTGCGGCCCGTCGGAAAGCGCTCGCTCTGGACACGGATGCACTTCGATCATCAGGCCGTCGGCACCGGCCGCGATCGCCGCGCGGCTCATTGCCGGAATGATGCTGCGCCTTCCAGTGCCGTGCGATGGGTCGGCAATGACCGGTAGGTGCGAAAGCTCCTTGGCAAGCGCGATAGCTGCCAGGTCGAACGTGTTGCGCAGATCGGATTCAAATGTTTTGATGCCGCGCTCGCAGAGCACGACGTTGGAGTTCCCGCCGGAGAGAATGTATTCAGCGGCCAGGAGCCACTCTTTGACGGTCGCCGAAGGGCCGCGCTTGAGCAACACCGGGCGGTTTGCCCTAGCCAACCGACGTAGCAACGGAAAATTCTGCATGTTGCGGGCGCCCACCTGAAGCATGTCTGCGTATTCCGAGACCACGTCGATGTCCTCGCTGCTCATTACCTCGGTCACGATTGATAGGCCGGTTTCCTCGCGCGCTTCCCGTAGGAACTCCAGCGCTTCGACGCCCAGACCCTGAAAATCGTAGGGGGAAGTCCTTGGCTTGTATGCTCCTCCGCGAAGTAGATGGGCCCCGGCGCGTTGTACGCCGCGGGCCGTTTCCAGGATCTGTTCACGCGATTCCACCGAGCAAGGTCCGGCGATGACCACCCAGTGCTCGCCTCCGATCTTTATCCTCCCCACGTCTACAACTGTGGGTTGCGAACGAAGCTCCCGGCCGACCAGCTTGAATGGCTGGGAGATGGGAACCAGCACCGCCACGCCGGGCGCTGCTTGCAGCGCTTCGAGCTCGCCGCGCCGCCCGGTCGTGCCCACCGCGCCGATCACCGTGCGCTCGGCGCCGCGAATCACATGGGTTTGAAAACCACATTCTTTGATTCGTTCGATCACGTGTTGGATCTGTTCCTCGGTTGCGTCCGGATTCATGTTCACAATCATGTCGGAAGTGCCTCCTGGCCTGGCCAAGGTGTTCGCCTTCCCTCGCCGCCCGCCGCATAACAAAAAAGCCAACCTCGGCAGGTTGGCTTGGTAGAAGCTCTCTTGCGGCCTGGGGCTTAGCTGGTCAGCTTTTCACCCACAATCGCGCCTCTACCTCACCGCCTCCCCACCAGGGGAAGCGGTACGTAAAGGCACTGCTTGGATACTTGCGCGAAGTCATCGAAGAAAGAACTCCGTTGCGACTCCACGTAGTATATGGCTCTCCCCGGGACAGTGTCAAGATAGTGCTTCACAAGGAGAGCCTACCGTCTGCCCTGGGTGAACTGCCGGAAGTTTTTCAGGCAAATCGCGTCGATAGTCTATCTCTGAGGGTTAGCCGCAGACAGCAGTGCCTCAGCGTAGACCGCCCCTTCGGCAGTATCTTCACGCTTGAAGTACGCATAGACGTCACCCTTTTGGAACAAATCGTGAACTTTTTCCGTCAGTGCCATCCGGTCCTGACTCGAATATCTTGCTTTCCGCCCGGCACTTTTGCGGAACGCAAGAAGTTGCGACGGTCGACGGAGAGTCTGCCGTGGTGAACCGACAGGTCACCTTTTGGTAGATTGAAAGGCAGGTTGGGAGTCTTTTTCAGTACCCCTTCAACCGGGCCCGGCGCCTGGAGTTTGATGTCGGTTACAACGACATTTCTTTCGCGGCAGAATCCGAAGCGCAAGCATTTTCTTTGGTCACTGGCGACCTGCTCTTCAGTAGGAGCGTAGACATTCCTACGCCCGACGCTTTGCACATCGATAGGTACGGTGGAGGGTCCGAGGACTCGCGGTTGCGACAGACAGGCAGGATCTTGCCCCAACTTCAATCGGCAAGAATCGGATTTGGCAGTTTAGCTTCGTACAAGGGTTCTAACTATGCAGAAATGACGTTCACTTGTTGCAGTGCCTTCGCACTCAATCAAATGTCTTCATAAGCTAGGGGGTGATTTTTTCACGTTGCCGTAATAAACAGAGTCATGGAGCCAAGACACATGACGCTACGCTCTGGCCGCCTACAGTTAGTTGTGGCACACTGAGATGTTTCGCGACGTGTGCTGCCTCTTGCGCCGCGCGGTCGCCCACACAGAACGGCCAAGACTCTATGGACCCGCGTTTCATTCGGAATTTTTGCATCATCGCGCACATTGACCACGGCAAGTCCACGCTTGCCGATCGGTTACTGGAGTTAACCGGCGCGCTCAGCCGGCGCGAGATGACTGCCCAGGTACTCGATTCCATGGACCTAGAGCGCGAGCGTGGCATCACTATCAAGGCAAAGAGCATTCGCCTTTGCTATCGCGCGGATGACGGACAGGAGTACCAACTCAATCTGATTGATACGCCTGGTCACGTAGACTTTTCTTATGAAGTTTCGCGCGCTCTGTCGGCATGTGAAGGGGCCCTGCTGATCGTGGACGCAAGCCAGGGTGTGGAAGCGCAGACTGTCGCGAACACATTCCTTGCCGCGCAGCACAACCTTACTATCATCCCTGTGGTCAACAAGATTGATCTGCCGGCGGCGCAGCCGGAGGAAGTCAAAGCGCAGATGGAGAACGTGCTGGCCATTCCGGCTGCTGACGCGCTGGCCATCAGCGCAAAGAGCGGCCTGGGCGTTGAGAAAGTGCTCGCGGCAGTGGTGGCACGAGTCCCGCCGCCGGTCGGCTCGGCTGAAGCGCCGCTGCGCGCGCTGATCTTTGATTCCTGGTTCGACGCCTATCGCGGCGCAGTGGTGCTGGTTCGGGTGGTCGAAGGCTGCCTGCGGCCGCGGAAAAAGATCCGGCTCTGCGCCAATGATCAGGTCTACGAAGTCGAGAGCCTGGGTGCCCTGACGCCTAAGCCGGTCGTGCTGGATGAGTTGGCGGCTGGAGAGGTGGGTTTCGTAATCGCCAACATCAAGCGGGCAGCGGACGCGCGTGTCGGCGACACGGTCGTCGATGCGACGCGACCCGCGCCTCCGCTGCCTGGATTTGAAGCCGTCAAGCCCATGGTTTTTGCCGGGTTGTATCCGGTGCAAGCGCACGCATTCGAGGCGTTACGCGAAGCTCTCGGCAAGCTGCAACTCAACGACGCTGCCTTTTTCTACGAACCCGAAAACTCCGCGGCTTTGGGATTCGGTTTCCGCTGCGGCTTCCTGGGCCTGCTGCACATGGAGATCGTGCAGGAGCGCCTGGAGCGCGAGTTCGGCATCGACCTGATCACTACGGCACCGAGCGTGCGGTATCGTATCACCACCACCGGTGGCGAGACGCTCGAACTGGACAACCCGACAAAGTTTCCGCAGCCGGGCCAGATTGCCAAGATCGAAGAGCCAGTGATTACCGCGATGATCATCACGGCCGAGAATTCAGTCGGTGCCATCTTGCAGCTTTGCCAGGAGAAGCGCGGTGTGCAGAGGAATTTCGAGTACCTGTCTCCGCAGCGCGTGATGCTCAGCTACGAAATGCCCCTGAACGAAATCGTTCTGGATTTTTACGATCGCCTTAAGAGTGCGTCGCGCGGTTACGCATCGCTCGATTATCACCTGGCGGGTTACCGCGAAGGCGACCTGGTAAAGTTGGACGTGCTGATCGGCGGCGAGCCAGTGGATGCGCTGGCTTTGGTCTGCCACCGCGAGCAGGCATACGAGCGCGGGCGGGAGCTGGTCACGCGGCTTCGCAAACTGATCCCGAGACAGATGTTTGAGGTCCCCCTGCAGGCGGCGATCGGCAGTCGGGTGATCGCGCGCGAGACCATTAGCCCCATGCGCAAAAACGTGCTGGCCAAATGCTACGGTGGCGACATCACCCGTAAGCGCAAGCTGCTCGAGAAGCAGAAGGAAGGCAAGCGCCGCATGAAGCGCGTAGGGCGTGTCGACATCCCGCAAGAGGCTTTCCTCTCCGTTCTGAAGATTGCCAGTTCTTCGGATAAATAGATCGTTTGATCCACGCCATCAGGACTTGCCGGGCTCGCGGTCTTTGACCTCGGCGCCCAGTATTCCGCGGAAGAGTTGCACGCGAATGTGACCGCCCAATGCGACTTCGTCAACGGCGCGAATAACATTGCCCGCGGCGTCGTAACAGATCGCATAACCGCGCGAGAGAATACGCAGCGGGCTGCGCTCTTCGAGCTGCAGTCGCAACCGCTCAAGATGGCGGCGCTTGGCGACCAGCGCACGCTCGACGCGCACGCCGAGCCCTGATGAGCGCTTCTCGAGCCGGAGCGCCACGCCTTTGAGCTGGGCGCGCAAATCCACCGAGGCAAGGCGATGTCCGGCGGTGGCCAGGCGCCGGCGCGATCGATCTAGCCTTGCTCGAAGTCCATCGACAAGTTCGGCGACGAGCTCGTCGGTGTGCTGGCGTCTCGTCCGCAACAGATCCTCCACCTGCCGCAGGGCGCGGTAAATGCCTAGCTCTCGCAGGCGGTGCCGTGCGTCGAGCAGCAAGTAGCGCATCCGCTGTGCCAGTTTGTACTGGAGCTCGGCGAGATGGCCGTCAAACTCCTTCCGGGAACGCACCACCAACTCGGCTGCCGCCGAGGGAGTGGAGGCGCGCACGTCGGCGACAAAATCGGCGATGGTGAAATCGGTCTCATGTCCCACGCCGGTGATGACTGGAATGGTACAGGTAGCAATGACGCGCGCGACCGATTCCTCGTTGAAGGCCCACAGATCTTCGAGTGAGCCGCCGCCGCGCGCCAGGATCAACACATCAACGAGCTGCTTGCGGTTGAAATATTGAATCGCTTCAACGATATTGGCTGCTGCTCCCTCGCCTTGCACTCGCACCGGGTACGCGATGACGTGCAAATTCGCAAAGCGGCGGTGCAGAATTCGCACGATATCGCGCACCGCGGCTCCACGAGGCGAGGTGACCAAGCCGATGCGCCGCGGAAGCAGGGGCAGCGGCTTTTTGCGTGCGGGATCGAATAATCCGTCCGCCGCGAGGCGCTTCTTCAATTGCTCGAAAGCAAGTTGAAACGCACCGAAGCCAACCGGTTCGACGTGCTCTACGTAAACCTGATACTCTCCTCGCGTCTCATAAACACTGACCGAGCCACGCACCGTCACGTGCAGGCCGTCCTCCGGACGAAATTTCAATCTCAGAAGCTGAGTGCGAAAGCAGACGCAGCGGATCTGGGCGCGAGCATCCTTGAGTGTGAAATAGAGATGGCCGGCTTGTGAAGGGTGCGCGTTTGACACTTCACCTTCGACAGAGATGTTGGTAAATGCACCTGATAACAGCTCGCGGATGCGTGCAGTGAGATCGCTAACCGACCAGACCTGGCGCTCAGGCATCAACGGAAGTTGAAAGGGGCTCATTTTCGCAGCCACGCCACAAGCCACAGAATTGAAGTTAAGATGGCGCTCAACAGCAGGGATGTAACAATGGGGAAATAGAACGAGCCACGGCGGCCCTCGATGGCAATGTCACCGGGCAGGCGGCCCAGCCGGAACGGCAGTCTTGAGCTGAAGAGCAGGACTGCGCCGACAGCGACCAGAATCACTCCAGCCACCATCAGCCACTTACCGAGTTCGCGCGCCGGGTCCATTATCTATAATCGTAGCCTCCTCCACCCCGGATTTTCTTGGCGAAAGATTGAACAAGAACTTGAAAGCAATGAGGTTGAGTTTCGGGAGAGTGCAAAAGAGCAGCCGTGCGTTACGGCTAAGATCGATGGATCATCCTTCGTCTTACAACGCCGACCGGGGAACAAACAGCGCGTCCGCCGTGCGGACTTGGTGTAAGCGTAGAGATATTTACCCATGTTTGCCGAAACGGCCCTGAGTGGACGGGCGGGAGACCAATTCGTGTTCGACCCTTATCGCTTGTGCATCTTCGCGTAGTCAACGGCGAACTGCGTGAGCGCCGGACTCCTCAGGCCCAGCGCAGTCGCTTCCTTGGTGGCGCGGTCGGCATCCCAATGATCAACAGCCAGGCGCTTAATCAGCCACATCGCAGCCGCCCGGTTTCCACCCGCACAGTGAATGAACGCAGGCTCGCTGCCTGGCGTGGTGATAGCATCGAGAAACTTGTCGGCTACCGCTGGATCAGGCTCTGAACTGTTGAAGGGAATGTGATAGTAACGAATGCTGGCGGTCTTCGCAGCGGCGGCCTCCGCCTCGATGTCCGCACCTGCCTCGCTGGGTCGCCGCAAATTGATGATCGACACGAAACCCATCTTCTTGATTTCGGGTACCGCCTCGGCCCGGGTCGCACCGGCACAAGCGACCGTAGTCTCGAGGCGAGCGAAGTTGGTGACGCCTGGAACCGTTTCTTTGGTTACTTGCTGGGCCTCGGCTGGCGCCGCTACGACGCACACGGCCGCAAGCAAACTGGCTCCGATGAGGGAACGTAATTGCATGGCAAGCCTCCTTTGTTGATTAATTATGCGATGAACCGGTCGTACAAAGCTAGGATTTGCTCCACAAATCCCTGAGCGGATGGCTCTGGCTAGGCTTCCGAGTCTGCTAGTGCTCAAGCGGCCGAATGCACTTGTTAGGGCGCGCTCGTTGAATGGGCATGGAGAACGGTCTTGAGCCTTGTTACGCGAGTATTAGATTATTAGGTAGTTATATTACTTGGGCTTATATATTAGGGCTGGAGATGGCAGTGGATTGGAGGGAATGCTGCAGACGGCTGCAGATCTGCTCAATGCAGCGGTAGAACTCGTCCACGCCCTTCGTTGTGGTGTTTATTTTTCCAGCGTCGATGTCGGCGAAGAGTCCGGAGCAAATATTCGTGGCCCGGTGAATGTTGTCGGCGGTTAACAAGGACAACACGTCATCATTGTCATTGCCCCGCCCGCGTGCCTGGAATTCTCGTAGTCGCTGGACGACTTGGGCGGTCAGATGCAAGAGTTCAATGGCGTCGCGAAATTCCTTCAGGATCCGTAGGTCGATGCCTACGATCCGGAGGGAGTCTTCTAGCTTCTGCAGTTCGACACCGGTTTTCTTGACCTGTAGATTCACTCCCCCAAAGCTCTCGTTCGGAGCGACCAATTCAACGATGATCCTCTGTGAGACACCTTCCCGCGAGTAAGGCGTGGCTAATACTCACGCCTCAGACGTCTCCGCGGACCGAAGATTCACCAGGTGTACGCGCCGGAGAGAAACTAGGCCAGGAACGCCGCGAGAGCGGCGGACCCTGGCGGAGCAAAAACAGACCGCCGGAAATCTGTCTCAGGAAACGGTCCCAGGAGGAGTGTTTCGTGGGATACCGGAGGGATGTACACAGTGGAGCTATATGCACGCGTTCGGCGAGAGGTTGATGTTGAGGGGAAGAGCGAACGGCAGGTAGCCCGGGAGTATGGGCTGGCGCGGGAAACCGTTCGGAAGATGTTGCGGTATTCGGCGCCGCCGGGCTACCGGCGGCAGCAGCCGGCCAAGCGGCCGAAGCTGGATCCGTGGGTGGGAGTGATTGAGGCGATCTTGGAGGAAGATCGGAGACGGCCCCGGAAACAGCGCCACACAGCAAAAAGAATCCATCAACGATTGCGAGAGGAGCAGGGCTTTGGTGGTGGGTACACCATCGTGAAGGATTACGTGCGTCTGCGGAGGCTGAGCCAAAGGGAGATGTTCGTACCGCTGGTGCACCCTGCGGGAGACGCCCAGGCAGACTTCGGGGAAGCGTTGGTGGTGATCGGCGGAGAGGAGCAGAAGGCACACTATCTGGTGATCGATCTGCCGCAGTCGGACGACTGTTTCGTGATGGCATTCCCGGCCGAAACGACGGAAGCGTTTCTGGAGGGGCACAATCAGGCGTTTGCATACTTCGGCGGAGTGCCGCGGACCATTCTGTACGACAACACGAAGCTGGCGGTGGTGCGGATCCTGGGAGACGGGACGCGGAAGAAGACGCAGGCGTTTTCTGAGTTGCAGAGCCACTACCTGTTCCAGGAGCGGTTTGGGAGGCCCAGCAAGGGAAACGACAAGGGGAAGGTGGAGGGACTGGTCGGATATGCACGACGGAACTTCCTGGTGCCGGTGCCGCGGTGCGCGAGCTGGGAAGAGCTGAACACACACTTGCGGGAACAGTGCCGGAAGAGGCGCCAGCAGCGGTTGCGAGGGCACGAGCAGACCATCGGAGAGCGGTTCGAGAAGGACCGGACAGCGCTGTTGCCGCTGCCAGCGACGCCGTACGAAGCCTGCGACAAACGAACAGGGCGAGTGAGTTCTCTCTCTCTGGTGCGGTATCGCGGCAACGATTATTCGGCACCGGTGTGCTGGGGGCACCGCGAGGTTCTGGTCAAAGGCTACGTCCACGAGGTGGTGATCTCGTGCGGCGCGGAAGTGATTGCGCGGCACTCCAGAAGCTATGAGCGGGAGGACATGATTTTCGACCCGCTGCACTATCTGGCGCTGCTGGAGCAGAAGACGAATGCGCTCGATCAGGCGGCGCCGCTGGTGGGCTGGGAGTTGCCGGAAGAGTTCACCGAACTGCGCCGACTGCTGGAAGCACGGCTGTCGAAACGAGGTAAACGGGAGTACGTGCAGGTGCTGCGGCTGCTGGAGACCTTCTCGATGGCGGAGGTCACCAAAGCGGTGGAAGATGCACTGCGGCTGAGAGCGATCTCCTTCGATGCGGTGAAACATCTTTTACTGTGCCGGATCGAGCAACGGCCGCCGCGGCTGGATCTGCAGAACTATCCGTACCTGCCGATGGCACAGGTGGCCACCACGGCGGCCGCCGACTACCTGGCGCTACTGACTCCCGTGCAGGAAGGAGTCCTCTGATGGAGACTCCTCAAGTTTTGCTGGAGCATCACCTGAAGGCGCTAAGACTGCCGACCTTCCTGCGCGAGTACGACAAGGTGGCGCAGCAGTGCGCCGCCGAAGGGGTGGACTATCCCCGCTACTTGCTGCGGTTGTCGGAGCAAGAACTGCTGGACCGGGAGCGGCGGGCGACGGAGCGGCGCATTCAGCAGGCGCGGTTCCGGGTCGTGAAGAGCCTGGACAGTTTCGACTTTCTGGCGATTCCGTCGCTGAACAAAACGCTGGTTCTGGAGCTGGCCCGCAGTGAGTTCATCGACCGCAAGGAGAACGTGCTGGCCTTGGGAAACTCGGGCACAGGCAAGACGCACATCGCCCTGGCGCTGGGACTGGCGGCCTGTCAGAAGGGCTACCGGGTGCGGTTCACCACCGCGGCGGCGCTGGTGCATGAACTGATGGAGGCCAAGGACGAGAAACGGCTGCTGCGCTTACAGAAACTGCTGGCCAGTTACGAACTGCTGATCATCGATGAACTGGGGTTTGTCCCGCTGTCGAAAACGGGGGCCGAGATGCTGTTCGAGATCTTCAGTCTCCGTTACGAGCGCGGCGCCACCCTAGTCACCAGCAACCTGCCCTTCCACGAATGGACCGAGGTGCTGGGCTCGGAGCGCCTCACCGGTGCCCTGTTGGACCGGCTCACCCATCACGTCCACATCCTGGAGATGAACGGGGAAAGCTACCGGCTGAAAGAGAGCAAACGAAAGCGGTCAGCGAAGCCTGCCAGCCGATAACGATTCCACCCTAACCCTCCCCACACGTCGCCACGATCGGGCTGGGGTGGCTTCCGCTCCGGCCTAACCGCGCCGCCTGAACGGAGGCGCAGGCCTCCGCTCCAGCCACCCCAGCCCGATCCAGCAAATCAACCCCTTCCCTCACCGGGAGTGGTCTATTTTTCCTCCGCCCCTCTGGCCTAGTTTTTCTCCGCCCTTGACACCAGGGTGATTCTGCTTCCGACCTCGAGGTGAGTGGCCATCTCAAGATGACCTCCATGCAGGTTGACTTGCCGGGCACCAGCGTCTTCCTTAACTGCTTTGCCGTCCGGCCCCCGTCAACTTGCCTCGATTGGAACTGATACTGGGAAGCGTTAGCTTTTTCTGCGCTCCACTTTGGTACCATCGGGATTGGTTGCGCGCCTTCCCATGCTGTGTGTGGCGGGGGGGGGGGGGGGCTTTTCCAGCCTGGAGAAATCACAGGTTAGCCTTAATATCGAGCCGGCGCTAGTGTCCCGAAGGTCAGTCGCGCCCAAGTATTGTCGCCTCTCCCGTCTTGGCCGATACGTCGTCAGAGTCAGTCACGTTGACAAGGTAGTTCTGCGGTGCCCCTGACGGTCCACCATGAAGCTGCGGAAGTGTCACGCCTGTTCGGTTGCTACCTGAATGTGGTCAAGCTTCGGGTGCGGTTGGCCTGCATGTTTCCCGTTATCCTCAGGACGATCTTGCGCTGGGAGAATTGAGTCGTACGAGGGTTATGTCCAGCAAGAGGTTTCGTGTAGGATGACGCTAACACCTGCGGGCCCGTAGCTCAGCGGTCAGAGCAGCGGACTCATAATCCGTTGGTCCTAGGTTCAAATCCTAGCGGGCCCACCATCTGTTTTAAGTTAGTTAACCTCCGTGGATCTCTGCTCCTTCGCAGGACTGTGTCCGATTTTGTGCCCTGTCTCTTCCAAAACTGGCGTACTCTCCTGCTCTTCGAGGCAGCGAATCGCGGCCTGCTTTGCCTGGGAGTGACCTGCCTGATTTTTTAGTCCAGGAACAGTGAGAGGGTTTTTATATCACAGCCATGGGCTGTGAAGATGGATTTGCTCCCCAGTGGCTACAGGCCGCCGGGGCAGGCGGCCTGTAGCCGAGCGCCGAGTGCGGCCTCTTAGTGTTGTATTCCACGCGCCACATTTCGATCACCACCTGCGCCTCCTTCAGCGAGTAGAAAATCTCTCCATGCAGGCATTCATCCCGCAGCTTCCCGTTGAAACTCTCACAGTACCCGTTCTCCCAGGGACTGCCCGGTTCGATGTACAGCGTTTCTGTCCCCACACTCGCCAGCCACTTCCGCAGTTCCTTCGATACGAATTCCGGGCCATTATCGGAACGAATATGCTCCGGAATTCCCCGCCACAGCATCACGTCGGCCAGCGCCTCAATCACCTCATAACTCCCCAACCGTCGTGCCACCCGGATCGCCAGGCACTCCCGCGTGTATTCATCCATCAGCGTCAGCATCCGCAACGTTCTCCCGTCGTGCGTCTTCCCGCTTACGAAGTCATAGCTCCACACATGATTGGCTCGCTCCGGCCTCAGCCGAAGGCACGACCCGTCGTTCAGCCACAGCCGCCCTCGGGGCCGCTGTTTCTGTGGTACTTTCAACCCCTCGCGTCGCCAGATGCGCTGCACCCGATCCTTACCCACCTGCCAGCCAGCACCTTGCAGCAGCGCTGTAATCCGCCGGTAGCCATAGCGCCCATATTCACTGGCCAGCGCAACCATCGCTTCGGTCAGCGCATCTTCGTCGATCCTCTGGATCGCGGCGTAGCGTTGTGTCCTTCGCCACTGCCCCAGCAGCCGACAGGCATGCCGCTCACTTACTTCGTACTTCTCTCGCGCATGCTCCACCGCACAACGTCGCCGCTCAGGGTTCAGAAGTTTCCCGAGGCCACATCCTTCAGAATTTGCTTCTCCAGAGACAGTTCCGCCACCAAACGCTTCAGCTTCGCGTTCTCCCGCTCCAGCTCCTTCATTCGTTTCGCTTGATCCAGCTTCAGGCCGCCGAACTCTTTCCTCCAGCGGTAGTACGTCTGCTGAGTGATCTAAACTTCCTTGCAGGCTTGCGGGGTGGGCTTTCCGTTCGCAATTCCTACTTCAATCTGACGCAGCAATGTCACGATCTGCTCTGCTTTGTATCTCTTCATCGGCATGTCCAGCTCTCCTTGAGAGTGATTCTCTCTCACTCCCGCTGGACTAATTCAAGCCGATCAGGTCACTTGGCTCCAGTCTGGTTGACCAGCTACTGGATCGCGGCGCCCGCGTCCGCGTAGTAGAAGATATGACAAGTGGACGGATCGATAATATTCAGCGCCGTCTTTCAAACGGCAAGCTGGAATTTGTCCAGGCCGACTTGCGCGAACCGGGCGTAGCCCGCCTGGCCATGTCCCATATCCAGACGGTATTTCACCTGGCCGCCGACCACGGCGGACGCGGCTACGTGGATCTGCATCAGGCCGGGCCGGCTTCGAACTTTTTTCTCGACGGCCTGATCTTTGCCGAGGCGGTGAAGGCCAGGGTGGAGAAAGTTGTCTTTGCTTCCTCCGGTTGCGTGTATCCCAACTTCCTGCAATCCGACGTCAACCAGGAGACCTATCTGACCGAGGAGTTGACCCAGGGTCCGAACGATGCAGATAACACCTATGGCTGGGCCAAGCTGATGGGCGAGTTCACGCTGCAAGCCTACGCCCGCGAAGGGAAAATCAAGTCCGCGTCGTGCCGCTATTTCACCGTGTACGGGTCCCCGGGAGTGGAAAATCACGCCGTGATCGCTATGATTACGCGCGCCTTTGTCGGCCAAGATCCCTTCGAGGTCTGGGGCGACGGCACACAGATCCGCAATTGGACTTATATCGACGACATTGTGTCGGGCACCATTCTGGCAGGCGAAAAAATTGACGACGGCACGCCCGTCAACTTGGGAACCATGGAGCGCGTGCGCGTGTCGGACGCCGTCCAGATGGTCCTGGACTTTACAGGCCATAAGGCCCAAATCAAGCTGCTCCGCGACATGCCCACTGGGCCGCTGAACCGTGTGGCCGACAACTCACTCGCTAAGAAGCTCCTGGGCTGGGGGCCCAAGGTCATGTTCCGCGATGGCCTGCGGCGCACAATCGACTGGTATTACAAAACCAAAGACCGCGGCCAGATCCAGGAAATCTTGCAACGCATGCTGACGGAACACTAGGGGAGAACTCCCGACGATGGTGGGCTTGCTGGCGTTCGCGATTGCACTGCTCGCATCTGTGACCGCCACCCTGCCGGTGCGGCAACTGGCGCTGCGGGTCGGCATGGTGGACCGCCCCGACCCGCGAAAGATCCACCTCCAGCCGATTCCGCTGCTGGGGGGAATAGCCATCTACTTTGGCGTGCTGCTGGCGATGGTTCTGCTGCGGTCGTCCGGTGACGAAGCCCTCACCCAGGTGCTCGGCATCCTGGCGGGCGCGACGCTGGTGGTGCTGGTCGGTACTCTCGACGACCGCGGGCTGCTCCACCATCAGGTCAAGCTGTTCGTCGCCATGCCCATTGCTGCTTTGATTTTGCTTGCGTCAGGCATCCGTGCGGAGGTCTTCTCGATCTTTTTCCCTGGTCCAGGAGGCCTGGTGGCTGACGCCGCGCTCACCATATTTTGGGTAACCGGCATCACCGCTTCGTTCAGTATTCTCGATCACATGGACGGCCTCTGCGTGGGCGTGGCTGCGGTCGCATCGTTTTTCTTCGCTTTCTTCGCCGCGTGGAGCGGGCAGGTGCTGGTGAGCATGCTGGCGGCGGCCGTACTGGGCGCAGCGCTTGGCTTCCTGTGCTGGAACTTCAACCCAGCAAAGATCTTCATGGGCGATGGCGGGGCCATGTTTCTCGGGTTCCTGATGGCTACCCTGGCTCTCAAGCTGCGCATGACCGGCGCTTCCCATGGAGCGGCTTGGCTGGTCCCCATTTTCGTGCTGGGCGCTCCTATCTTTGACACCACAACCGTGTCCATCTCGCGCCTGCGGCGCGGCCTGCTGCCCTTCGCCACACCCGGCAAGGACCATACTGCGCATCGGCTGTCGAATCTTGGCTTTGGCACCCGCCGCGCCGTCGTCTCCATGTATGCACTCGGCGTCGTGTCGGGCTTCCTGGCACTAGGGATGAGCTGTCTGACCTCTGCGGGCGCTAGTGTAATCGCCGCCATTGCTGCGGCGGCGTTGGCCGCCGTGGCACTGCTCGAGCGAGCCCCCTACGAGCGTCAGCAGTCCAAGCCGCAGTCCAAACCGAAGTCCCCGGCCTGACGCGTCGCACACCCTATGCCCTGCTGCGTGGAGACGCGCCGGCATCCGGCCATCCCCGCTTCTGCCTTGCCTAATTGGAATCTTTGACTATACTGCTGGCGGATCCTTGGTGCCCGTCACGGGCGGCCAGTATCAGTTCTGGGACCGCGGGAATCCGTCGACTCGGCTGAGTTGGACCTCCGGAAAGTTGCGCAGACTTGAGCCGCAGCCCAATGAGTTCAGCTTGAATCAACACAGGCAGGACAAACTGCTATCCACTACTGGATCAGGCCGGAACGCATTCGGCAATTCCGTGGCCGTGGTCGGCGGCTCGGCCGCTGGACTGTATACAGCTTCCCTTCTGGCGCGGGCGGGCAAGGCAGTCCGGGTCTTTGAGCGAGCAGAACGGCTGGAGCCCGTTGCCCGCACCCTCATTGTCACCCACCGCATGCGTGATCTGCTCGGCCGCGTGGCCGAGCCTTCCATCGTCAACGAATCCGCAGATTTGAGCTTTACACGGACGGCCGTTCCGCCACCATTTCGCTGGAGCGCCCGGACCTGATCATCGAACGATCCCGGCTGATTCGTGATTTGGCCGATGAGGCTCGAGCGCACGGCGCATCCATAGAGCTCGGCCGGCGATTTGTGGGGCTGGAGGCCAGTGGACAAACACTGCAGTTGACGATGCAGAGGACGGGCGGTGCGTCCCGGGAGCAGGTACCCGCTGAAGCCGTTGTCGGCGCCGACGGTGCGCAAAGCTCGGTGGCACAGGCGGCCGGATGGCCGCGACAGCCAACCGTACCCTTGGTGCAGGCCCTGGTGAAGCTACCTGCAGGCATGCCATCCGACGCAGTACGGGTGTGGTTCATCCCCGACGATACGCCCTACTTTTACTGGCTGATCCCGGAATCTTCCGACCGCGGCGCGCTCGGGCTGATCGGTGAGGACGGCCAGGAAGCACGCCGCTGCCTGGAACGCTTCCTGGAGAAGCGTCACTTCACACCGCTGGCCTTTCAAGGCGCACGCATTCCAGTCTACAACGGCTGGGTTCCGGTCGAGCGCAGGCTCGGCCGGGGAAGCGTATTTCTGGTCGGTGACGCTGCAGGACAGGTCAAAGTCTCCACGGTCGGCGGAATTGTGACCGGCTTCCGTGGAGCTCTCGGCGTGAGCGAAGCGATTCTCCATGGAGGGCGTAGCCGGGAACTTCGCGCTTTGCGCCGGGAACTGAACATACACTTGCTCATCCGCCGTTCGCTCCACCGTTTCAAACAGTCCGATTACAACCGTCTTGTGGATTGGATGAATGGCGGGATGAAGCGTTCCCTCAGCCGAGTCACGCGTGACGAGGCCGCGCGTGTGCTGTGGCATATCTGTCGCAACCAGCCCCGCCTTCTTCTGGTTGGCTTGCGCGGCCTGTTGGCCCACAATCCCATCCTCCGCGAACGCAACTAGCTCTTCCAGACGGATTCCGCGCCGAGTACACTTCGCTCGCGCTTTGCGGAATTCCTGCGCAACGCGCGGGGAAAACCTGTGCATATTCTGGGACTCTCGGGGCTGGCGCACGACCCGGCGGCGGCGCTGGTCGATGAACGCGGCGTCGTCGCCGCCATGGAGGAAACCAAGCTCGAACGGTCGCGCAGCGCCACCGGCATTCCTCGCGCCGCTATCCGCTACTGCTTGGAACGCGCCGGCGTGCCCTGGAGCGAGATCGATTGCGTAGCGGTGGCATCCAGGCCGCTCCGCGCCTGGATACGCCGGGCGTGGTTGCGCGCGCGCCGAATGCCATTTGCGCCGCTTGCCAGCAGCTATTATCTCGCTAAGGCGCTCGGCGAGCTGAGTCGTGAGCTGAACAACAGTCGTTTGCTGCGTCTGCTCGACCCAGCGCCGCCCTCACGCCTGCA
Source organism: Candidatus Acidiferrales bacterium (assembly GCA_965197305.1). Classification (GTDB taxonomy): domain Bacteria; phylum Acidobacteriota; class Terriglobia; order Acidiferrales; family UBA7541; genus Palsa-189. The sequence continues at coordinate 492,344 of CBDAMS010000011.1, forward strand.
ACACCTCGACCACCACCTCTGCCATGCCGCCAGCGCCTTCTTCGCTTCACCGTTCGAGCGCGCCCTGGTCCTGACCCTGGACGAAGAAGGCGACGGCCGCGCAGGCCTGGTCGCGGTCGGTGAGGGTAAGCGCCTCACCCCGATTCGCACTCTCTCGTTTCCGCATTCGCCCGGCTGGGTTTTTACGCAGGTCACCAGCCTGCTGAGCTTTTCAGCGCAGCGTGACGAACACAAAACCCAATGGCTCGGTCTGGGAGCCGAACCCCTGTTTGAGAAACTGTTTCTGCGGATGCTCCGCCCGCGGCCCGGTGAGCTGCCCTCGCTCAATGCGCGCTATTTCAACCGCGGCTTGGCCGGGCAAATCGCGTTTTCGCACAATTTCTATCGCGAAATCGGCCTGGATCCTATGCGCTCTGTCGGCGCCGCCGCAGGCGCTCTCGGTGAATCCATGCCCGAGCCGCTTCGTGGACAACTGGCGGCAAGTGTCCAGCAGGCGTGCGCCAAGATTGCCGCTGAGATCGCCGAAGTCTACCGGAAAAAGACCGAAACCGCCGCGATCTGTGTAGCCGGCGGGGTTTTCCTGAACGCAGTCATTGTTTCGGCCATGGAGAAGATGACCGGGTTCGAGCAAGTTTTCGTGCAGCCTGCGGCGGGCAACGAAGGCACGGCGCTCGGAGCGGCCTGGCTGGCATGGCATCGGCACGCTGGCCATGCGCGGCTGCCTCCTATGGAGCACCCGTACTGGGGACCGGCCTACTCGAACCAGGAGATCAAACAGGTTCTCGACAACTGCAAGGTTCGCTACCGCTGGCACGACGGCGAGGAGCAGAAGCTCGACGAAACGCTTCGGCTTCTCGAGAGCGGGAAAATTGTCGCCTGGTTTCATGGCGCCGCGGAATTTGGGCCCCGAGCCCTCGGCAACCGCAGCTTGATCGCCTCTCCGTGGGCTCCCTACGTGCAAGAGAACCTCAATGAATTCGTAAAACACCGCGAATCCTTTCGCCCCTTTGCCGTGGCCGTGCCCTCCGAACACGCGGGGCAATTTTTCGACTACCGTCCTGCGGCTCGTTTCATGGCCACCCTCGGCAGGGTGAAACCTTCGGCGCGCGGTCTCCTGGAAGGGTTCTTGCTCGCCGATGACCACATCCGGTTACACGTAGTCGAGCGCGCCGTGAACCCGGCGTTCAATCGGCTACTGAAGCGCTTTGGTGAACGCGCGCCGGCGCCGTTTCTCGTGAACACCTCCTTCAACTTGTTCGGCGAGCCGCTGGTGATTACGCCCCGCGACGCAGTACGGAGCTGTTTCTGCTCGGGCATTGACGCGCTGGCCATCGGGAATTTTACGCTGGCAAAGTGATGAATATCTCGCCGCCCGCACTGCGATCCCCCCTTTCCGCGCGCCAACGAATGGGGGAGAATAACCCAACACCAGGGTTTGCGGTCTGATAACACGCCTAACGTGGGGGAGAGCGGATTGTGCATCTGGCGGTGATCGGTTGCGGGTACGTAGGGTTGGTGACGGGCGGTTGTCTGGCCGAAGCGGGACACCAAGTTGTCGCCACCGATAACGATCTGGCCCGCATCGCCACGCTCAATGCCGGCCAGCTCCCCATTCACGAGCCTGATCTCGAAGGCGTCGTTCGCGACGCACGCCGCGCCGGACGGCTGCGTTTCACTTCCGACTGCGCCGAGGCCATCGGCGCCGCCGATGTCATTTTCATCTGCGTGGGCACACCGCCGCTGGAATCGGGAGAATCCGATCTTTCAGCCATTGACAATGTGGTCCGACAGATTGCCGCCGCCGCGCGTTCGCCGAAGCTGGTGATTAAAAAAAGCACCGTGCCTGCGCAGACCGGTGAACAGCTCCGCCGCGCGCTGACGGTATACGGCCGCAATCGCGACTTGTTTCGGGTGGCATCGAATCCGGAGTTCCTGCGCGAGGGCACAGCGGTCGCTGATTTTTTCCACCCGGACCGCATCGTCATCGGCGTCGAGGACGGGGAGACAGAAAGGCAACTGCGCGAGATTTACCGTCCCATCCTCGAAGGCCGCTTCCGTTGTCCCGTGCATCCACCGGCGTGCCCGCCGGCTGCGGCGCCTGTTTTTCTGGTCACTACCATTGCCAGCGCCGAACTCATTAAGCACGCCTCGAATTCCTTTCTCGGTCTCAAGATTTCCTACGCCAACCTCATTGCCGACTTGTGCGAGCGGCTCGGCGGCAACGTCGGAGAGGTCACCCGGGCCATGGGGCTCGATCCGCGCATCGGTCCGCAGTTTCTCAATGCCGGCCTCGGCTTCGGCGGTTTCTGCCTGCCCAAGGATATCCAGGCTTTTCTTCGCCTGGCCGAAAGCAACGGTGTGGATTTCGGCCTTCTGAGGGAGGCTGAGCGGGTCAACAGACGACGCATCAATCAGTTTCTCGAAAAGGTCCGCCGGGCTCTGTGGGTCGTGAAAGACAAGCAGGTCGGAGCGCTGGGTCTGGCCTTCAAACCCAATACCGACGACATTCGCTTCGCGCCCGCCATCGAGATCGTTCGTCGGCTGCTCGCCGAAGGTGCCGTAGTTCGCGCCTCCGACCCGGTGGCCATGGAACGCGCTCTCACGGTTCTCAAGGGTGTGAATTTCTTCGCGGATCCATACGATGTCGCGCACGGCGCAGAGGCCTTACTTTTATTGACCGAATGGGAAGAATACAAGAATCTTGATTGGAAGCGGGTGTACGCTTCGATGGTTCGGCCCCTGGTGCTCGATGGGCGCAACATGCTGCCGCCGGAACAGATGGCGGCGCTCGGTTTCGAGTACCACAGTTTCGGCCGGCCCGAGCTGCACTCGACCGTCGCCGTCCGATCATCCTGACCGGATCGTCCCGACCGAAGTTCGTCAGTGAACCTGTTCGGCAACGAACTTCTTCCGGAAATAATCCAGAGTCAAACGCAACCCTTCGTCGAGACCTACCTTGGGTTCCCATCCAAGAATGCGTCGCGCCTTGGTGATGTCCGGGCAGCGTTGCTTGGGGTCATCCTTCGGGAGCGGCTTGAAGGTAATGGGCGCTGAGGAGCCGGTCAGGCTGCGGATGCGCTCGGCGAATTCGAGTATGGTGATCTCCTGCGGGTTGCCGATATTTACCGGCTCGTGCTCGGTGGATTGCATCAGCCGGTAGATGCCTTCGATCAGATCGGATACATAGCAAAAACTGCGCGTCTGCGAACCGTCACCGTAAACCGTAATGGGCTGGCCGCTCAGCGCCTGATAGACGAAATTCGGCAGCGCCCGGCCATCGTTGAGCCGCATGCGCGGCCCATAGGTGTTGAAGATCCGCACGATGTGCGCATCGACGCCGTGATAGCGGTGATAGGCCATCACCATGGCCTCGGCGAACCGCTTGGCTTCGTCATACGCGCCGCGCGGTCCGATGGGGTTCACGTATCCCCAGTAACTCTCCGTCTGCGGACTGACCTGGGGGGCTCCGTAGCACTCCGACGTGGACGCCAAGAAGAACTTGGCCTTTTTTGCCAGGGCCAGACCCAACGCATTGTGGGTGCCCAGGGCGCCGACCTTGAGCGTCTGTATGGGCAGTTTCAAATAATCCACCGGGCTTGCCGGCGAGGCAAAATGGAGCACGTAGTCGATCGACCCGGGGACTTCGATATAGCACGACACATCTTGCCGCATGGTATGAAACCGGGGATGGTCGCGCAGATGTTCCGGGTTGGTCTCCGAGCCAGTCACCAGGCTGTCGATCGAAAGCACCTCCCAGCCGTTCTCGAGTAGACGATCGCACAGGTGGGAGCCGAGAAATCCCGCACCGCCGGTGATGATTGCGCGCAAGCAGAGCCTCCTATTGGTCCCGTGGCTGCGAAGGGTTCATCCTACTCTTTCTTCCTGCACTTCGGTACCGCATTCCTCGCGCCACCGTCCCCAAGTCTTCAAGAATCGCACGTCGTTCGATGGCAGCTCGAAGTTCCGCCAAATCGAAGTTCAGCCAAATCTCGGTACCCGCACGCCCGGTGTTTTTCGCCAAAGAGTGCGGCGATGCTTGAAAGCAGACGGATTGACATCTTGCACAGCACAAAAGAGTGAAGGCAAGAGTGCGGAAGTGCATGAAGGCAGGAGATGCGTCACCGCGCGAGCGCCCACTTTCTTTGCCGCTCTCGCCGAGCGAGCCGGGGACTTCGGCTCGACCCCCCACCCCTCGGTTTTTCTGTAAGTGTTCATTACAGGAGACTTTAAGTCCCCTGGTTCATAAGTGTTCATTCTGCAATGGTTATAGGATAGTCTTTCGTAAGTGCGTATTCTAAAGAACTTAGATCGGGAGGTTAGAGAATCAAGGCTGGAGACTACCAGAGTCCCGGGCCTGCTTGCCCTCAGAAGCGGCTGACGATGAATGAAAGGCGCACAGCCAAGAGGGGCTGTGCCACGGGTGATGATTGATTTCATCGAGCCATAGGATTTGCTCGCGAACCCGTTCGGCAAGCTCAGGGCAAGCATGCGACACGTTAGCACGACTTATCAAGAAAGGAACAACTATTTACTTATATAGTATTCGAATGCCGACGATTCGAACGAGCAGGAGAGCCTTTCTTCGGCGGCGGGGAAACTGGCGCCGGGCGCGGAGGCGTGCGAGTAGGGCTCGGGATGCCAAAGGCTTACAACCAGGAGCGAGTGCGCGACAGGCGGAGAACGCCGGGCTTCCAGCCCGGCGCTATACAAGCACGCCTGCCAGAAAAGTCTTAGGTCGCTCGGCTTTGCCCATAAATCAGGCATTCAAGCGCCTGTCTTGGGCAACGGGCAATTCGCGATGGCTACTTCAATCTGCCGCAGCAGCGTCACGATCTGCTCTGCTTTGTATCTCTTCATCGGCATGTCCAGCTCTCCTTGAGAGTGATTCTCTCTCACTCCCGCTGGACTAATTCAAGCCGATCAGGTCATATCGCACCCAGTTTGACCCGCCCCCCTTTTTTGGTCCAGTCATAAATTAGCACTCCAGGGCTCCTACACATCAGAACCTGCCCACGTCGTGGCGATGGAAACGACCGGAGTGAGGAGGGACGGCTGCGTTTTGACTTTTTTAACGCACCGAGCGAGCCGGGAGCCTTGGCGCTACGGAATGAGACCTGCCAGAACGCTGCAGACGGAGCCTGTCGCAGGAGAGCAAGGGTGCAAATAGAGTCCTACCAGGAGCCGGCACCGCGGGTCATCACGCCGGCCACTTCCAGCCGGGAATCGAGCAGCACGAGATCGGCGTCGGCACCGGGCGCGAGCGCGCCCTTCTTTCCCTCCAGGCGGAGAAGCCGCGCGGGATTGGCGGTCAGCATGGCCAGCGCGTCGCCGAAGCTCACGCCCAGCGCGATGATGTTGCGCAACGCGCGGTCCAGGGTCAGCGTGCTGCCCGCAAGTTTCCCGTCGAGACTTCGCGGCACGCCGCCGGAAACCTTGACCTCAAACGTCCCCAGTCGGTAGATCCCGTCGGGCATGCCGGTGGCTGCGGTGCCATCGCTCACCAGGATGACGCCCGGCGCTCCCTTGGACGCCAGGAGCACGCGCATCGCCGCGGGGTCTACGTGCACGCCATCGGCGATCAGTGCGGCGGTGACTCGAGGAGCGGTGAGCACAGCTCCGACCACGCCGGGCTCGCGATGCGCGAACGGCCGCATGGCGTTGAAGACGTGCGCCGCATGTTGAGCGCCCGCGCGATGGCCTCGGTGGCTTCGGCAAAGGTGGCGTCGGTGTGTCCCATGGACACCACCAAGCCCCTCTGGCGCGCCGCGGCGATCAGTTCGAGCGCTCCGGGCAGCTCTGGCGCCAGGGTGAGGATGCGGCCGGCGCCGCGCGCCGCGGCGAGAAATTTATCGAGCAGCACCGTCGAGGGCGGCGTGATGCACTCCGCCGGGTGCACGCCGCGCCGGGCCGCGCTGATGAACGGCCCCTCGAAATGGATGCCGAGTATCTCGGCCTGCGGCGCGGGGCCTGCCGGCTGGCGGCGCTGAGAGTCGATCCATGCGGCGATTCCGGCTACGGCCCGGCAGGTGCGCTCCTCGGTGGCTGTGACGGTGGTGGCGACAAGCGACGTGGTGCCGCGCTGCGCCGCAGCCTTGGCAATGACCGATAGCGCTTCGGGGGTTTCGGGGCTGGCTTCCATGACGTCGCGCCCGGCGGCTCCGTGGATGTGCACGTCCACGAATCCCGGCACCACCGTTAGCCCCGGCGCTTCGCGGCGCAGCGCCGCCGACGGGACAACGATCTGCTCCCGCCGTCCCACGGTGGCAATCCTGGGGCCGTCCACGACGACAACGGCGTCGGGAATCTCTTCGAATGGCGTGAACGCACGGTCTGCAAAGATAGCCTGAATGGTCATGCGGCGAGCATCATCCTACCGGAAGGGGCTCCGGACGCGCCAGCGGAGCGGGAGAGAGAAAAACAGGCCGCGCCCACTGGCACTACCGGGCGGCAACCTAAACGGGGAGGGCTCAGTCATGAGCCCTCCCCGTTTAGGCATGAGAGCCGAAGGAGTGGTCTACCCGCTCAGTTCCTGGCCGGTCAGTTCCTGGCAGAAGCCGTGGCGGTGGTGCCCGTCTTGGGGGCGCCCACGTATCCCACCACCTTGTTCTTGCCCACTTCGTAGACGACCAACTCCAGAGGGGTGCGCGTGCCACGCGCATAGAAGTAGATTGGCTCGTCCACGGAGCGGTTCTTTTTTTCCAGGCGCTTGTCGTCCACATAGAGCGCCACGGTGAAGTGGTTCCGCTTGGTATTGGTGCCGCGAAGCTCGATCAACACATCGCCGACCTTCGAGCGCTGGCCCTTGCGGACCAGAGTAAACTCATAGTAATCGCGCTCGCCTATGCGCCGCAGTTGGTCGATTTCGCCTTGGTTGCGGGCGATCAGTGTGCCCAATGCGCCGCGAGCCGTCTGCAGTCTGTTTTCCCCCGTTTCCAATTCGCTTATTACGCCATCGACCTCGCCACTCAGCCAGGTCATCTCTTCGGCGCTGGCCTTCGACGCCAGCTCCGACTGAACGTTCTCGATCTTCGAGAAATATTCGTCGCGGATCTGCGATGTCTGCCGACGGGCGGTGGTGACCTGTCTCTGCGTTGCCTTCAGGCTGTTCCCGAGGCCCAGCAGATCGTTTTGCAACTCGGCGTTGGTTTCCTCGGACCGGGCCAGCCGCTGGCCTAGCGTGTCAACGGTCTGCAAAAGCGACTGGTTCCGGGCTGCCAGCTTCTGCTCGGCGCTCTTGGCGTGCGAGGTCACGTTCCAGCCCACGCCCAGTGCCAGCAGGGACACACCGGCCAGCGCAATCGTTGCCAGCCATACCCGGCGAGGCGCTCCACTCTCTTGCATCCTGGTCTCATTGTCGTTTCCGAAGATGGTGTTGTCGGGTTTGTTATTCATCTGTGCAATCTCCTTTTGCATCCATATGGGCGTCGGCACATCACAAATGGGCACGCGTCGGGCCAAACGTTTCCAGTGGCGTTTCCACCGACCCGACCTACCCACAAGCCTCTGGTTGACAGTAGATTAAGGCGTTTTCGGAGGAGTATCCACGAACCAAGATACAGCGGCAGACCTTGTAATCTTTACGCACCTGGCCGATTGCAGAGAGCTGCTGTTTTACATTAGTGTTGTGTTGCGCTTACGGGGGCAGGCGGCTGGGAGCGTCCGGCAAACTTACGAGGTGTGCGACGGGACCCTTACCACAGATCTATCGAAGTATGCATCGAGAGTTCGGCGCGCCACCTCATGCACATGATGACAGTTGGGGCAGCGGCTGAGGTGATTTCGCACGGCGCTGTTCGCGGGGGTAGACAGTTTACCTTCCATATACTCGCAGATGACGCGGATGGCTTCTCGACAGGTCATGCTAGACGTTTTATTTATTGCGTTAGCCATTGCGTTAGTTATTGCGCGGCGCGTCCGTATCGAACCCCACTAACTGTAAACGGAGCACGATTGGTTCCACGCCCATCTAGAAAAGGAAGAATTTGTCTATCTGATGGACATGGAAATACTTATGCGGTTTCTTAGATCGTGACAGGGCGTCGGACTGCTGCAGTCTTTTCCCCTCGTTGATGCAGAAAAATCCCTTTATCGGCAAAATCTCCCAAATCGGAGCTGTAAGGTGTCGGCGGCATTCAGCTCTTCCGCCGGCCCGCCTTCGCGGCCAGCGCCGCAGCCTCGGCGGATTTCCCCTCCACGCGCTCGAACCTCATGCGGCCAGCCGCGGTGTCGGCATCCAAGCGAACTGTGTCTCCAGGCAAAACGCGGCCCTCGAGAATCTCGAGTGCCAGCGGATCCTGGATCAGCCGCTGCACCGTTCTGCGCAGCGGGCGCGCGCCGTAGGCTGGATCGAATCCTTCGGCAAGCACCAGCGATCTGGCAGCCGCAGTCAGCTCGATGCGCACCTGGCGATCGGCCAGCAGTCTCGAGACTGCGGCCAGCTGCAAGTCCACAACCTTTGCCAACTGTTCGCGGCCCAGCGAATTGAACAGCACGATGTCGTCCACGCGGTTCAGGAACTCCGGCCGGAACGTGGCGCGCAGCGCGTCCATCGCCTCCCGGTGAGCCTGGTCAGGGTTCCGCCGCGCCAGCTCGGGGAGCGCCGCCGAGCCTACGTTACTGGTCAGGATCAGAACGGCGTTGCGGGAATCCACCTTGCGGCCCTTGCCGTCGGTGAGCCGGCCATCCTCCAGAATCTGCAACAAAATGTTGAAGACGTCCGGATGCGCTTTCTCGATCTCATCGAACAGCACCACGGAATACGGACGGCGGCGCAGCTGTTCGGTAAGCTGTCCGCCTTCCTCGTACCCGACGTAGCCCGGAGGCGCGCCGATCATTCGAGAGACGGCATGCTTTTCCATGTACTCGGACATGTCGATCCGAATCATGGCGCGCTCGTCGTCAAACAGGAACTCGGCCAGGACCCGCGCCAGTTCGGTCTTGCCGACGCCGGTCGGCCCCAAAAAGATGAACGACCCAATGGGCCGGTTGGGATCGGAAAGGCCCGCGCGAGTGCGGCGGATGGCGTTGGCGACGCGCTCCAGTGCGTCTTCCTGCCCGATGACGCGCTGGCGCAGCCGTTCCTCCATGGCCACCAGCTTTTTGGCTTCACCCTCAAGCAAGCGCCCAACCGGGATGCCGGTCCACTTGCTCACTAACGCCGCGATATCTTCCTCATCCACCTCTTCCTTGAGCATCCGGCCGTCTTTTTGCAATTCCGCCAGGCGCTGCTGCGCCCCTTCGAGATCGCGCTCGGCTTCGGCCAGTTTGCCGTAACGAATCTCGGCTACCCGGGTCAGGTTCCCGGCTCGTTCCTGGCGCTGCTCCTCGCCTTGCAGGTCGTCGATTTGCGCTTTGCGCTTGCGGATTTCGGCGATGGCGTCCTTCTCCACTTGCCAACGCGCTTTGCGCGCGCTCGATTGTTCGCGCCACCCGGCAAGCTGCGCCTCCAGTTGGCCGAGGCGCTGGCGCGACTGGGGATCGCTTTCCTTGAGCAGCGCCTGGCGTTCGATCTCCAACTGCACGATGCGGCGCTCCATCTCGTCAATCTCCACCGGCAGCGAATCCAGCTGCATCCGCAAAGCCGCAGCCCCTTCGTCCATCAGGTCGATGGCCTTGTCCGGCAGGAAGCGGTCCGTGATGTAACGGTGCGACAGGGTGGCTGCGGCGAGGATGGCGGCGTCTTTCACGCGCACGCCATGGTGCAGCTCGTAACGATCCTTCAGGCCGCGCAGGATGGCAATGGCGTCCTCGACAGACGGCTCACTGATCAGGACCGGCTGGAAACGCCGTTCGAGCGCGGGATCCTTTTCGATGTACTTGCGATATTCATTGAGCGTTGTGGCGCCGATGGCCCGGAGTTCGCCGCGCGCCAACGCCGGCTTGAGCATGTTGGAGGCGTCTATGGACCCCTCCGCGGCACCCGCCCCGACCAGCGTGTGTAACTCGTCGATGAAAAGGATGACCTGGCCGGCAGCCTCGGTAATCTCTTTCAAAACGGCCTTCAACCGGTCTTCGAATTCGCCCCGGTACTTGGTTCCCGCAACCAGCGCGGCCAGATCGAGCGCCACGATGCGCTTGGGCTTGAGCACTTCGGGAACGTCGCCGCCGACGATCCGCTGGGCCAAGCCTTCGACCACCGCCGTCTTTCCAACACCCGGTTCCCCGATCAGTACCGGGTTATTCTTGGTGCGCCGCGCCAGAATCTGCATCACCCGGCGGATCTCGGAGTCCCGGCCGATGACCGGATCCAGCTTCCCGCGGCGGGCGATCTCAGTGAGGTCCCGCGCGTACTGCTCCAGCGCGCGAAAGGTCGACTCCGGGGTGGGCGAGCTGACCCGGTGGCTGCCCCGGACCGCCGCCAGCGCCTGCAGGATGGCTTCGTGGGAAGCGCCATGACGCGCCAGCAATTGCCCGGCTGGATCCGACTCGCTCAAAGAGATGGCCAGCAGGATATGCTCAGTCGAAACGTATAGGTCTTTGAATTTCCCGGCTTCGTCAAAGGCCTCCTCGAGCACCTTATTGGCCGCCTGACCGAGGTATTGCTGCGATACCCCGCTCACCTTCGGGAGCCGCTCCAGGAGCTCCGCGATCTCACCCGACAAACTCTCCAGGTGTACCCCGAGTCGGTTCAGTAGCGGCGGCACGACGCCATCCCGCTGCGCCGCAAGAGCAGCCAACACATGTAACGGCTCAAGCTGCTGCTGACCCCCCTTCTCGGCAATATCCTGGGCCGCCTGCAGCGCTTCTTGAGCCTTCACCGTCAATTTGTCAAATCGCAGCATGGTTCTCTTTCCTTCCTGACCATTCGACACTACGGGGCCGGAGAAGATCCGGCCCCGTCCACGCGACTCGCTCCCTTACTTTCCGTTCGGCGAGACGCCAATCTTGATCTGCTTGGACTTCAACTCCTCGCGCTTGGCCATGTGCACGGTTAGCACGCCGTTCCGATACTCAGCTCGGATGCCTTCCGTATTAATGGTGTTCGGCAGCGAGAAGCTGCGCGTAAAAGCGCCATAGGCCCGTTCAACCCGGAGGTAATTCTCCTGGCTTACCTTCTTCTCGAATTTGCGCTCGCCACGGATGGTCAATGTGTTGTTTTCGACGCGGACGTCGATCTCCTTCTCATCCATATCGGGCAAGTCGGCCTTTACGACCAATTCATGGTCGTCTTCATAAATGTCAACGGCCGGCGCCCATGTGGCCAGATCGTATTCCCCGGTCCGTCCGCGCGTGAAAGGATCCCCAAACAAGCGATTGACCTCCTCTTCCTGCAATGAGGTTAAACCGCGAAAAGGTTCCCAACGCGATAGGGTGCTCATATTGATCCTCCAAACCCATGTTATTTACTGACTACGACGACAGCATATAATATGCGCCTTATCATGTCAAGTGCATTTGTATTACCTGTAAAATGTTTCATAACAATTTGCTATTAAATGAGTTATAGTTGATGCCACTACTATGCATCTATCAGAATTTTACTACGAGATTCCAGCACAGGCGATTGCGCAACATCCGTTACCCGAACGCGATGCTTCGCGCATGCTGCTTCTCGAGCGTTCCTCAAGCCGCTACGAGGACCACGCTTTCCGAGAGCTGCCTAGACTAGTCCGCGGCGATGAGTTGATGGTGATCAACAATGCTCGCGTTATTCCGGCTAGGCTGTTTGGGCATCGCGTCGGCGTGCATGCCGAGCCGTCGGGCGAAGAGGGTTCCGCGCATCGCCAGTTCCTGCGTTCGAGAATCGAGGTTCTTCTGACACGGCGTCTGGCTGCTGATTTGTGGGAGGCACTGGTGCGCCCGGGACGCAAGGTTCGCACCGGCGAGCACCTGGTCTTTGACGGCGGACAACTCAAGGCGGAGGTTGTGGGCCGCGGGCCTTTTGGTTTGCGGCAACTGCGCCTGTATGGCGCGGATGACGCTCTGGCGACAGTCGAGCAAATCGGTCACATGCCGCTGCCTCCCTACATCCGGCGCAGCGATGAACCTCGCGACCGCGAGCGTTACCAGACGGTCTTTGCGGAGCGGCCTGGCGCCGTCGCCGCCCCCACTGCCGGGCTGCACTTCACCCCGGCGATTTTGAGGCAATTGCGTGCGCGGGGTGTCGAAATCTGTGAGATCACCTTGGAGGTGGGCCTGGGAACCTTCCAGGCGATTCATACGGAGAATCTGGAGGAGCACCAAATTCAGAGCGAGGCCTATGAAATTCCCGAGCAGACCGCCGCTCGGATCGCCGAGGCGCGCCGCAGGGGCCGCCCGCTGCTGGCCATCGGAACAACGGTTGTCCGCGCTCTAGAGGATGCGGCGGAGAAAGCGGTCGCGAGCGGCGCTCCCCCCGGCACGATCGCGGCTGGCCGCACGACCGCAGACATTTTCATCCGGCCGGGTCACCGCTTCGCACTGGTTGACCAGTTGCTTACCAACTTTCACTTGCCCCGCTCGACGCTCCTGGTGTTGGTGGCGGCGTTCGCTGGGCGCGACGCAATCTTCGCTGCTTACCGACACGCCATCGCGAGTGGCTATCGCTTCTACAGCTATGGCGATTGCATGCTGATCCGCTGACGCGGGAACCGCAAGGGCGATCATCACCTGAAACGTGACCGATGATTGGCGCCATCACAACCAACGGCATGAATAGTACTTCCGTACTATGTTTTCGCATCCTCAGAGTCATCGACAATCACCTGCAGCAGTGTTTCACCCGCAGCGGAGGTTTGTTTCGCTCCCAGGGAGTGCGTCATGCCGGCCACAACCAAGAAACCGATGCCGGGTGTGCCCAATTCCGGTGCAAGCCCGAGCGCCGCAAATAGTCCTGGTGGCACGCAACCCGTGCGGCGAACTGACGCGGTCGCGATTGAGATTCCCGTCGCCGTGCATGCCTCCCGCAACTCGGCGTCCCTTATTGAGATTGCCAAATCTATGCCGCCGGTTCGAGAGGAGACGCGCACGGTCATTGTGTTTCCGGTCTTTCCGCAGGGTGCTGTAATCCGCCTCACGGCTTCGCTGAACACCGGCGAGCCCGTGGTCCTCACCAACCAGCGAAATGGCGCCGATGTGCTTTGTCGCGTGGTAAGCGTAAAAACGCAGCCGGGCATTCAGAACTATGTGGAGCTCGAATTCACGCAACGCGCGCCGAGATTCTGGGGAGACGGCTTCCAAACGGAAGGCACGCCCGTCTGCGAGACGGCTCCATCGGTAACCGAGCCGGCGTCCTTGCACCTTTCCTTGACTCCGGTTCCGGTCATGGCTCCGGTTCCGGCGCCCCAACCCGCTTCTCATCAACCTTCTCACCAACCTTTTCAACAACCTTCCAACCAACGGGCTGTAACGCGGACCGAGACCCCGGCAACCCCTCAACGCAGCAACCTATCCTCGAGTAGCATTCTGGGCCAGAGCGTTCTGAGCCTCGGCGTTCAGGGTCAGGGCGTTTTGGGTCAGAGATCGATGCCGCCGCCTAGGGCACAAAGAAGAGGGGCGCGGCTGGCCGAGCCACGGCTTGGCATCGAGGAATCGTCCTCACGCTCGAAGAAGCTTTTCGTAGCCGCAGCTGCGATTGTGCTTCTCGGAGCGATTGCGGGTGGCGTGGTGATGTTTCGTCAAGATCGCGCGGCGAGAGGCATACCCCAACCCGCCAGCACAACTCCCAGCACAGCGCCCAGCACAACGCAAGACGCGCCATCGTCAGAGTCGCTCCCGATCCCCCAAGGCTTTTCCGCTTGGCCCGAGGAGGATGTCTCGACAGCTTCCACCTCCAGTAGCTGCAGTCGCCGGCGCATACACGTGGCGTAGCAATTCGGCGCATCGTCTATAATAAATTCCCTGTGCCACCTCGGCCAGGAACCCTCCATGCGCTTTCTTGTGCTCAGCGATGTGCATGCCAACCTGACCGCCCTGGCGTCGTCACTGGACGCCTCGGAAGGACGCTGGGAGCGTGCCGTGTGCCTGGGTGACCTGGTCGGCTATGGTCCGGACCCCAACGAGGTCGTGGATCACATGCGCGACTTGGTCATGGCCATCGTTCGCGGAAATCACGACAAGGCCGCCTCCGGCAATGACGACCTCGACGATTTCAATCCCGTGGCCCGCGCAGCAATGGAATGGACGCGTGCCCAGATCCGTCCGGATAACCTGCTGTACTTGCGGCAACTCCCGGCCGGGCCCCTCCAGGCGGGCGGGCTGACGCTCGTACATGGCGCGGTGCGCGACGAAGATGAATATATCTTCGCGCCCGCTCAGGCGCTCGACAGCCTGCTCGCTTCACCCGTCACAGTGACCTTTTTCGGCCATACCCATTTTCAAGGAGGATTTTCCTATCGCGACGGGCGCGTCGATGTGATTCAATTGCGGCCGCGGCCTGGCGCCGGTTTTGCCGCGCTGCGCCTGGAGCCCGGCACCCGCTATCTGCTCAATCCCGGCGCGATCGGGCAGCCGCGCGACGGCGATCCCCGTGCCGCGTTCGCCATCGCCGATCTCGAACACGGGGTGGTCGAATTCTGGCGCGTGCCGTACGATATCCAGGCGGTGCAGGACCGCATGACCAACGCCGGCGCCCCCGAGCCGCTCATCTCGCGGCTGGCGTTCGGCCGGTGAACCCAAACGAGGAACAGGATGGCCATCGCTGAAGAACCAGGAAGACGGATGCCCGAGGATTCAGGAAGACGAACGCCCATTGTCTTGCTGGTAGGCATAGCGGCTTTGTTGTTGCTTGTAGCGGGCGCGTATTTTGTAAACCGCATCACGCCCGCACCGGTGCCGACCACCGAGCTGCCCTTGCCGATGGGGGCGGGCGAACAAGCCTATGTCCGGAACATTCAAATCTTCGATACCAAGGTGGCCCGGGCCGCCAATTTCCTCAACCAGGAAATCACCTTCGTCTTCGGCACGGTGCTCAACAACGGCCCGCGCGCCATACGACAAATTGAAGTTCAGCTCGAGTTTCACGACCTATACAACCAGACGGTGCTGCGCGACAAGCAGCGCCTGTTCGGCCGCAGAGCCGCGCCGGTCGCGCCCAACGAACGGCGCGATTTCCAGTTGGGCTACGAAATCATGCCGGCACAGTGGAACCAGGCTTACCCGACACTGGAGATCACCGGGCTGGCTCTGGAGTAAAGCGCCCCGAGACACCCCTAGACGCTTCGTTTAGACACTGCGTTACTCCCGCCGGTCGTTTCGTTACTCCCGCCGGACGTTACCCCCGCCGGCTTGTGCGTTCCTCATCTATACTCTTCGGCCATGGAGCTGGCCCAGGCCCTTACCGCCGGCCTCGACCGATTGCTCGCCGCAGGCCGCGTCGCAGTGCGCGAAAACGGCGCGCCGCTTGCCGTTCTCGAAGGGTTCGAGGTGCGCCAGCCGCGCGATCTGGTCTTGCTGCATCTCTGGTCGAGGGAGCGCAACGCGGTGCGTCGCGTCTTGCGCGTTCTAGCGGACGAGCCCGGCCGGCTGGCAGTTGAAACTGCGCGATTCGGCCGCGCGCGCCCCAGCCGGCTGGAATTCATCGCCAAAGACACCCGGCGCCCTTTGAGACACGCGGCGCGCGCGCAGTTTTTCGTGCGCTTCCGGGAGTTGCTGGCGCAAGGATTTCCGGATGAAAAGCTCGCCTCCCTGACCGCCTCCGCCGCTCTCCGGTATTCGCTTTCCGGCAACTATGCGCGGAGAGTTCTCCAAGCAAGCTCGCGCGCTTGGGCCGTGCTCGGCGCGGCGCCGGGAGAGAGCGCAGCCACCTATGACGCCATGCTGACCTTCGGGCTGCTGTGGCTCGACCGCGCTCGGGTCACCGCACAGCGGAAAACGGTCGCCGGCCTGCACCTGTTTTTCCCCACCGGCACCGGGCGCATCACCGCGCATCGCGTGCAGGCTCTGGCGCCCGCGGTTGCGGTGGAACTCTACGAATACAGCCAGGAAACCTGGCGGTCGCGGCAGGTAGATCCACGCGACACAGGCAATGTGGATACCTGGCTTGTGCCCCGGCGCCAGATCGAGGCTGCCCTGGCCGAAGCCGGCACCGCGCTCCACCGCATTCGCCGCCTGGCCCCGGGAGCCATCGAAGCCCAACTCACACCCGGAACCTGTGAGCCTTCAACACCGGAAATCGTGCTGCGCTTTCATGGCTTGCCGTTCGCACGGTGGAGCCGCGACGGCATCTGCTACGGGCTCGAAGATCCCCAGCAACCGCTGACGCCGGACCGCCAGGCGGACTTTGAACGGCTGGTGCGAGGCCTTGAAACGCATCGCTCGGCTACTTCCTCAGTCACGCACCATCTGCTCTACCGCGCCCAGCCCGAACGCTGGCTGCAGTCACTTGTCGCCACCGATCCCGCGCGGGTGGACGCGCGCCTCGATCCGCGCTTCCTGTACGCCCAGGTCCCGGCGCTTGCGGGGCAGGACCGCAGTGTAATCGATCTGCTTGGCTTGACCCGCAGCGGGCGTCTGGCGGTTCTGGAACTCAAGGCCGGCGAGGATCTTCAGTTGCTATTGCAAGCGGTGGATTACTGGCTGCGGGTTCGCTGGCACCATGCGCAGCAAGACTTTTCGTCATACGGTTATTTTCCTGGAGCAACGCTGGACCCGCGCCCGCCATTGCTCTTCCTGGTCGCCCCGGCCATCCGCTTTCACCCCGCCACCGACACCCTGTTGCGCTATCTCAGCAGCGAAATCGAGGTCTGCCGGGTCGGCGTCGGCGAGAACTGGCGCCGCGGCCTGCGCGTCGTCTTGCGGCAGACGAAAAGGTAGCAGACGATAGATCTGAAAAGAGATTAGAAAGAGGTTAGAAGGTGATGCCTAGAGGCCTTCTTGGCCCAAATCTTCTGTAACCCATCTTCTCTAACCCAACCCGTCGCCCACACCATCGTGAGAAGACATTGACGATATTATTGTTCTTGACAATAGATAATTGGCGATAGCAGAATCCGCGCCGCCAGCCAAAATTCAACGTACGACATCGGTCGCAGGCCGGCGGAGGTGGCATGATGAGGCGGATGATCTTCAGCCTTGGGGTGGTGTTCGCCGGCCAGGCCGGTCCCTGTAATTCAGGTTCGCAAGGCAGGCCAGTGTACGTCAAGCCCACGAATACAGATAGTGATGATGGGTTCGGCCGCTCCGTTGCCTTGAGCAGTGACCGCGAGACGGTGGCGGTGGGCGCCCCACGCGCAGACAGCGACGCCACCGGTATCTAGGGCGACCAAAGCAACGACGACGCCGAAGGCTCCGGCGCCGTCTACGTTTTCACTCGCGATATCAGTGCCAACTGGTCGCAGCAGGCCTACGTCAAGGCTTCGAATACAGAGGAACTTGATCAGTTCGGCTACTCCGTTGCCTTGAGCAGTGAGGGCAACACCCTGGCGGTGGGTGCCCGAGGCGAAGACAGCGCCGTCCTCGAAAACGACAACTTGGCCTCATTCTCTGGCGCCGTGTACGTTTTCACTCGCACTGGCAGCACCTGGGAGCAGCAGGACTACGTCAAGACCTCGAATAGAGACGTAGAGGATCACTTCGGCGAATCCGTTGCCTTGATCGGTGACGGCAACACCCTGGCGGTGAGCGCCCGCCTCGAAGATAGCGCCGCCACCGGTATCGACGGCGACCAGGGCGACAACTCGGCCCCTAGCGCCGGCGCCGTCTACATCTATCCGTTGCCTTGAGTAGTGACGGCGAGACGGTGGCGGTGGGCGCCGAAGGCGAAAGTAGCGACTTCACCGGTATCTTCTACGGCGACGACCCAGCCCAGGACGACAACACGGCCCCCGCCGCCGACGCCGTCTACCTCGATTTGTATTGAACTTCACTCGCGCCTCCGTCGCCGGACCGGCTCGGTGCTGCGGGGGACGGCTCCACCCCGTCAGGCGCCCCGGCTGCGTGCCCCCACTCCCGCATAACACTCGCACGTAACACTGTCTGGTAACACTCACCCGTAACGCCCTTGCGTAACAACGGTGCGGTTCTCGACACGCCCAAGCCCAACAACAAGAAGACCGGTCGTTTGAATACCAAGCCTCGCCTATTTACTGGCATGAGATAATGGAAAGACACCTGGAGTATTAAGGATCAGGTGAGAATGAACGCTTACGAAACACGATTATCCGTTACGAAAAACGATTTTCCGTCCAGGATAGTCGTCCTGAGTCCTGCTCGGTGGACCAAGGATCTGTCCTCGGCGCTTTGCTGCAAAATTCGGCTGTTCCTGAGCATAAGTGCCCATAAATGCTTTGTACTTCGCACTTACGAAAAATAAGCCTGTAACCAGTGTAGAATGAACACTTACAAGAAAACTGGGGGGTAGGGGGTCGAGCCGAAGTCCCCGGCCTCGCTCGACGAGAGCGGCAACAAACGGGGAGCTTCGGCGGTAAGCAAGTGGGGGTCGAGCGAAAGTCCCCGGTAAGGGGAGCTTTCGCGGTAAGAGAGTCGGGGTCGAAGGGGTGGTTAGCGAACAGAGTTTACAGGCCGACCAGCTCGTCGGCTTCGATTCTGCCGTCGCGCAGATGGATAGAGCGATGGGCGTGGCGCGCGACGTCGCTTTCGTGGGTAACCACAATGATGGTGTGGCCCTGCTGGTGCAGCCGGTCAAACAGCGCCAGGATCTCCGCGCCGGTCTTGCTGTCCAGATTTCCGGTGGGCTCGTCGGCAAGCAGGATGGACGGCGAATTGACCAGGGCCCGCGCGATGGCCACCCGCTGGCGCTGGCCTCCGGACAGTTCGCTGGGCTTGTGCCTCATGCGGTCGCCCAGTTCCACCGCTTCCAAGGTCTTCTTGGCCCGGTTGATTCGCTCCTCGAGCGGGGTGCCGCTATAGATCATCGGCAACTCCACGTTGTGCAACGCCGTGGCGCGCGGAAGCAGATTGAAGGTCTGAAAAACGAAGCCGATCTCCCGGTTGCGGATCCCGGCCAGCTCATCATCGCTGAGGTCGCTCACCAGGCGGCCCGCCAGCCAATATTTCCCGCTGGTCGGCGTGTCGAGACAGCCGATCAGGTTCATCAGCGTGGACTTGCCGGAGCCCGACGGACCCATAATGGCCAGGTACTCCCCGCGGCGAATCTTCAGGTCCACCCCGCAAAGCGCATGCACCGGCTCGGCGCCCATTTGATAGGTTTTGGTCAGAGCCTCCGTCTGGATCGAAAAGCCTTCATCCACCAAATCCTGGCGAAACAATTCTTGGGCCGGGGAACGCGCAGGCATCAGCTTACTCCCGGAGGTTCAGCGGGCATCACCTGGCGATTTCTCTGGGGATTCTGGGCGGTGAGTTGTCCACCTTCACGCGGGCGTCGGGGCGAAGAGTGCGGAGGGCGCTGTAGCTGCCGGTCACGATCTGGTCGCCTTCGCGGAGCCCGGCGGTGATCTCAATATCGCTTACACCTGCGATACCGGTCTCGACCGGCACAAACACTCCCTTGCTGTCCCGCACCACGAACACACCCTCCACTTCCTCGTTGCCTGTCGCCGACCGCCTTGCGGCCAGCGTCACGTCGTCCCCATTTTTTCCCTCGGCCTCCTCCAACTCCCTGCGCGTACGGATTGCCAAGGCCTGAATGGGAATGGTTACTACATTTTGCTTCTGCGCCGTGGTAATTTTCGCTGTGGCGGAAAGCCCCGGACGCAGCCCAGGCGGCGGACTGTCAAGAGTGACGACCACTTTGAAGTCTTTGGCCTCCTGATGGCCAGTGGTGGTTTGCGTCGATGCCAGACCGGACGCCCGCAGCACAGCCTGCGTGCCCACTGCCGCAACGCGCCCTCGAAAAACCTCCCCCTGCATGGCATCTATGGTCACGTCGGCAAGCTGCCCGCGCTTCACGCTTACGATATCGGTCTCATCGACCATGACCTCCGCCGTGACCACCGACATGTCCGAGATGGTCATCAAATAGCTGCCGGCAGCGTCCTGGATGCCCGGAACGACATTTTCGCCGACGCGCACGGCGATATAGGTCACCGCACCGCCGATGGGCGCCCGATAGGTCGTTTTTCTCAACACATCGGCAGTGCGCGTCAGAATCGCTTGACTCTGCTTGACGGAAATCTGTGCTCTTCGCAGATCGGCGCGCGCCTGGTCCAGGCGGGCCTCGCTGGCCGCCTTTGCCGCGGTCGCGCTGTCATAAGCTGCCCGGCGTGCGTCGTATTCTTGTTTGGCAATGAGCTGTTCTTCGTAAAGCTGCCGCCCACGATCCCAATCCAGCGTGGCCTTTTCCAAGTCAGCTTTGCGTTGCGCCAAGTCGGCCTGGGTCAAGCTCACATTGGCAGCTGCAGACCTCACCGCCGCCTCGGCTGAATCCAGGCTGGCGCGCTGCGCCGCGACATCGGCCGCCGGCTGTATATTCTCCAGGCGCAGCAGAATATCGCCCTTGCGGACAAGGTCACCCTCTTTGGCAGTTACCTCGGTAATTTTGCCGAAACCCTCGGCCATTACGTTGGTATAGGTCAGCGGCTTAATCTCGCCCGACGCGGTTACCACCGAAGCCAGATCCTCGCGGCCGACATATGCCGTCTGCACGGTGAGGACACCCTTGTTCGCCTGCCGGACACCGATCCAGACCCCTACGCCGAGCAGAAGCCCTGCTCCGATCGCTATTCCAATCCTCTTGGAGTTTCTCATCCGTGAAACTTATCTCGGCAATCTCGTGGGATTCTCACGCCGCCAAACGTTCCGGAGCCGGCGAATTGCGTCCGCGCCGCGCCGGCAGCAAATCGAATACATCTCCAGTACATCCCGCATAGGCCAAAGTGAAAGTATCTGCATCGTTGGTTGCAGTTTCCCTCTCAAAGACCATCTCAAAGAATAAACGGCAAGCAAGCTTAGAGCAAACTTCTGAGTCTAGTGAGTCCAGGTTTGTCCCGGTAGATGCACAGCGTTGCCTCCAGGTTGTGGCACAGGTTGTGGCAACCGTACGGCAGGCAACCCTTTTCGTGTCGATGTGATTCTCATTAGTTCAGCATTGGCCCAAAATGGGCATTCTTTTGGTTGACGTGTTATTGCACCAGGGGATAAGATTCAGGGTGTTGAGCTGGGGGTGAGGTGTCTCTATGAATCGAAGAGGGTGTCTGTATCGATCTGCCATCCTGAGCGGTGTCCTTAGTGGTGTCCTCTTACTACCCTTCACCCTACATGCCGAAGCCCCCGCCAGACAGTCCTCGGATCAGGATCAAGGGAACGCCAGTTCAGACGACAAGAAAAAAAACCAGCGCGAACTCTATAAAGAGCTTTCCACACCGTACAAGCAGTGGCTGGACGAGGACATTACCTACATCATCCTCGCCGAGGAGCGGCAGGCATTTCTGGGATTGCAAACCAACGAAGAACGAGAGCAGTTTATCGAGCAGTTCTGGCAACGGCGCAGTCCGGACCCGTACTCGGTCGAAAACCCGGTCAGAGAAGAGCATTATCGGAGGATCGCATACGCCAACGAGAATTTTGCCTCGGGGCTCCCGGGATGGAAGACGGATCGCGGCCGCATCTACATCCTTTGGGGGCCGCCGAGTTCGACTGAAACGCATACGGCTGGTGAAACGTACTACCGTCCCTGGCAGGAAGGCGGCGGCTCGACCTCCACCTATGCGTACGAAATCTGGCACTATAATTATCTTGAGGGAATCGGAACGGGTATCGACCTCGAGTTCGTGGACCCCACCGGCACCAGCCAATTCCGGCTGACGACGGACCCATCCGAAAAGGATGCCTTGCTGCATGTTCCGGGGGTCGGCCTGACCCGCGATGAAGCGGCAGGCCTGACGAGCAAGGCGGCACGCTGGCAGACCGGCGACGGAACGTACTCGGCGGCCCCTCTGGGCGGCGTCCGGCCTCAGTCCATGAACCAGTTCGACAGGATGGAGCTATACAGCAAGGTGCAACAGGCGCGGCAGGTGAGGTTCAAGGATTTGGAGGCGGTGGTAACGGCGCGCCTCATTCGCGATCAAATCCACTTTTCGTATCGCTTCGATTTTCTGCGCGTAACCGGCGATACGGTCCTGGTGCCGATCACGGTGCAAATCCCGAACCGCGAAATGAGCTACCAGAATCAAGGTGGCGTCCACACCGCCACGCTCAATCTCTTCGCTCGCGTCAGCACCCTCACGGGCCGCATCGTGCAGACATTCGAGGATACCATCCGCAGCGACGTACCGGAGTCGTTGCTGCAGCAGTCGACTGGCTCGTCATCGATCTATCAGAAGGTGTTGCCGCTGCGGCCGGGCCTCTATCGCCTGGACATCGTCTTGAAGGACACCAATAACGGTGACGTCGGGGTGGTGAACACGCGCCTGGTCGTTCCGCCGTTTGAAGAGGACAAACTCTCGGCCAGCACGCTAATCCTCGCGGACCAAATGACGCCCGTCTCGGCCAAGGAGATCGGTGTCGGAAATTTCGTTATCGGCTCGACCAAAGTTCGACCCAAGGTGGATCAATCCTTCAGCAAGAATCAGCCCGTGGCCGTCTTCATGCAGTTCTACAACCTGAAGGTCGACGAGCAAACGCAGAAAAACAAGGCCACCATCGACGTGCAGATCTTCCAGGGCGATCAATCCGTCGCCCAATTCGTGCACACCTCGGAAGAGCTGCGTCAAACCGGCAACCAGTTGACCCTGCAGCAGGTTGTGTCTCTCAGTTCGCTGTCCCCTGGCAAGTACCGGCTGGAAGTTCGGACCACCGATGCGCTGGCCGACCAGACCGTTTCCCGCTCAACGGAATTCACGGTGACGCCCGATGAAGGGGACAAGAGCGCGGCCGCCCAGACCTCTTCGGGGAGATAAGCGCATGATAGCGAGGTCGCAACGAACCTTGGTCGCCGCTTCGGTGCTGATGGCGCTCCTTTTCTTCAGCGTTGAGGCATGGTCTGCCAGCGGATACGGCAAGTTGTCGGGCTTGGTGCTTGATCCTGCAGGAATACCCCAGATGGGAGCCACGGTCTGGCTCAGTCCGGAAGGTGTCGGCGACGCAGTCACTCAGCAGCTGACGGATCATAATGGCGTCTTCGGCAGCCCGCGCTTGCGCCCGGGCCTGTATTCGGTCCGCGTGACGCTGGCCGGCTTTCTCCCGGCCATTAACCAGCACATAAGCGTCCGGGCAGACTTAATTACGGCGGTCCGTATCGAGTTGGAGTCGGTGTTCGCATCGCTGGGGGAACTGCGCCGCCCGCCCGCACAACCAAGCGAAAGCGATGATTGGAAGTGGGTGCTACGCTCGGCTGCGGCGACGCGCCCCATCCTGCAGTGGCGCGACGGCACGGTAATTGTTGTCGCGGCTGGAGGACGACCGGCAGACGACGCCCAGCCACAAGAGGCGCACGTGCGGATCGAAATGGCCACCGCCGGGCATCCCGTTGGTTCAACTTCCAACTCCTCCTTCTCGCCCACGACAACCGTTTCCTACAACCAGCCACTCGGCGCAGCGGGCCGATTGCTGCTCGCCGGGCAGATGCGCTATGGCCTAATGGCGGAAAGCGACCTCACCCTTGCCAGCATTTGGGTGCCGAGCGGCGAATACGGCCGCGGCCCGCAGACCACGGTGGTGATGCGGCAGCAGAAGACCCTACGGCAGCCCGAAAGCCCCCCCCTCCGGCAATTGCGCATCGAACATACCGAACAGATGGCCTTCGGCAACCAAGTAGTCATTGATTACGGTGCCGAATATCTGATGGCCGAGGTTCAATCGATGACGTCATCCTTGCGCCCTCGCGGCCGGATCATCGTGGGCGTATCGCCGAATTGGATTGCTGCTTTCTTCGTCGAAACCGAACCCGGCGCCTACGCGCTCCGCCAGCGCGAATCCTCCCTGGAAGCGGCGCTCGAGGCTCTCGACACATTGCCCGTGCGCGTCTGGCAAAAAGATGGACGTAGTGCCATCGAGGGCGGGTGGCACAAAGAGTTCGCCCTCCGGCGTGATATAGGCTCGCGTCGCAGCTTGGAAATGGCGACCTTCCACGACTTTTCGAAACACCGGGCTGTTTTCGCATTCGATTCCATCCCTGATTGCGATACCTCTTTAGAGCAATGCTCGTCGTCATGGGCCTATGCTCACGACGCCGGTGCCGGCGGCTCCTGGGGTACACGCCTGGTCTACAAAGAGGAAATCTCCGATCGTCTGGAAGTTGCCGCCGTGTATGCTCTGGCCCAGGCTCTGGCTCCCGAAGCGGAGCCGGTCCCGGGATCCGAACCCGGCGCAACCCTGCGCAACAAGAACCGCCACAGTATTGCCGGCCGAGTGTCCAGCGAGCTCCCCGGAGTGTCCACCAAACTTTCCGCCAGCTACAAGTGGCTAAGCGGACCCGTCGTCAGTCGCCAGGATGTGTTCGGTGAGGCTGCTCTGGGGATTGACCCGAACCTCAGCTTCACAGTCCGGCACCCGTTGCCGTCTTTCCTGACTACCGGCCAGTGGGAGGCACTGGCCGACTTCCGTAACGTCTTGGCACAGGGTTACGTAACTACGGAGGGCCCGGAAGGTCGGATCGTATACGCCCCGGTTTTGCGGTCATTTCGTGGCGGGGTAAGCTTCCAGTTCTGACCGGAAGGGTGTATACCGAAAATAGAAGTCGTCTTCCGAAAACGGGATTCTCTATCAGGGGAATCCGAGTTGCCAACCTATCTACCTTTCCAGTTAGCATCTTACGGGAGACGTAAATGTATATATTCTGGAAACATGCGTGCTCAGCTCTAAGTACTGAACTCTTAAGGGATTCTCAGGGGATATTGTAGGCACCATCTGATTTTGTAGGCACCATCTAATGACCCACTACGGGGAGAACGTATGGATGCGGCTGGGGGCCATGGTATTGGCCCTGCTGACCGTAGCTGCGATTATTTTCGGCGTCATCAATTTTCAGCAGCGCTTGCTATTTGATGTGCCTGACGACGGCGTTTCGTGGCTGGATGCCGCGCAGGGCGTTCAGGCCTTTTACGTCGCGCCTGATTCTCCCGCTGCGCGCGCCGGCATCAGGTCCGGCGACCGGCTCATGGCCATCAATGACGTTCCCATTCCTCGTGCTGTCGAGGCCACCAAGCGCTTATGGGCCATGGGAATTTGGTCGCAAGCCCGCTACCAATTGGAACGTGGCGGCCGCAGTTTTGAAACACCGCTGGTGGTCGAGCCGGCGCCAAAGTCGCTGACCATCGAAAATTACCTCCGGATTGTCGGCCTGCTCTACCTGTTCATCGGTTTATTCATCTTCGTGCGGCGCTGGAACGCTGCGCGCGCCGTCCACTTTTACGTTTTCTGCCTGACTTCCTTCCTCCTCTTCTCCTTTTATTACACGGGCAAGCTCAATACCTTCGACTGGATCATCTACTGGTCGAAGACAGCGGCAATGCTCCTGGCACCGGTGCTGGTGGTGCACTTTGCCCTGGTGTTTCCGGAACGCAGTGTGGCGCGGCGCGCTGGGCGTCGATTGTGGATTGTTGCCGCCTACCTGCCGATGCTGGCGCTGCTCGTGGTGCACGTGGATGTAGCGACACAGGTGTTGGGATTCGTGCCCTCGCTCCCGGCACGCATCGCTCTCCATCAACTGGAGCTGAGTTATCTCGGCGTTTACTTCCTGCTGGCTGCGGGAATTTTCCTGACGAGCTATCGGCGCGCCCCTAGCGGCGTGCTGCGGCAGCAATTGAAATGGGTCACCGGTGGCACCATGGCCGGCATCCTGCCCTTCGCGCTGCTGTACATTGTGCCGTACGCATTGGGCGCGGTGCCTCAGCCGTGGATGAACCTGTCGGCTTTGTCGCTGGCGTTCCTCCCGCTCTGCTTTGCGTACGCCATCATCCGCTATCGGTTGATGGACGTGGACATTATCTTTAAGCGCGGCTTGGCGTACACGGCGGCCACCGGCGGCGTGGTGGCGGTGTACGTCGGGATGGTAGCGCTGATCGGCGCCCTTTTTCACACCGCATGGCCGAGCGGGCTGGTTGGCGAAGTGATTGCCATCATGGTCGCAGCGTTCCTGTTTCAACCCTTCCGCGATTGGACACAGGCGCGGCTGGATCGCTTCTTCTATCGCGACCGCCTCGATTACCGGCGAACGCTGATTGAGTTTGGCCGCACACTCACCAATGAAGTGCGCATGGAGCCAATGCTGGCCTCGGTCATGGACCGGTTGTCGCAAACTTTGCTGGTCGACCGGCTGGCGTTTTTTCTGGAGGATCCGGCCGGCTCGGGGCGCTTTCAGCTGGCGCGCTCGATGGGCCTCCGGGTCGGGAACCCTTCAGCGGCAGCGCTGGATCTCAGTTTTCTTTCGCCGGATCGACCAGCACTCTCCCGCGGCTATCTCTTTTATGAATCGCCGCGCGCCGCGCGCGACGAAGCCGCGCCGGTTCGGCAGGCGCTCGAACGGCTGGACTTGAACTACTTCATCCCCTGCCGCATCCGCGAGCGCACGGTTGCCATCCTCGGTTTGGGCAAGACCGTGGACGGCGACTTTCTCAGCAGCGAAGACGTGGAGTTGTTGTTCACCATCGCGGGCTACGTGGCCATTGCGCTGGACAACGCGCAGCTGTACTCCTCGCTCGAACAAAAAGCCCAGCAAATCGAGCGGCTGAAGGATTTTTCAGAAAACATCGTCGAATCGTTGCACGTCGGGGTGCTGGCCGTGGATCTGGGTGGCCGGATCGAATCCTGGAACACTCATCTGGAAGAATTGATCGGCGTGCCACGGCACGACGCGGTCGGCCAGCGGCTGGAGGAGGTCTTGCCCGCCGACCTGGTGGCGGAAATCGCCGGGCACTCGGAGGAGGAACGGGTTTCGAGCCTGTACAAATTCCATCTGCGCAATCGCGCGGGGCGCACTCTCATGGTCAATATTGCCGTAGCGCCGCTGGTGGGGAAATCGGGAGGGCGAATCGGGCGGCTGATTCTAGTGGACGACATTACGCAGCGCATGCGCCTGGAAGAACAGCTCCTGCAAACCGAGAAGCTGACGTCGCTGGGCCTGCTGGCTGCCGGTGTCGCGCACGAGGTGAATACGCCGCTGGCGGTCATCTCCAACTACATCCAGATGCTGGCCAAGCAGTTCCCGGCTGAGGATCCCCGGCACCATCTGGTAGAGAAAATTGTCAAGCAGACGTTTCGGGCCAGCGAAATTGTCAACAACCTGCTGAACTTTTCGCGGACCGGCGCGGCCGAATTTCACGAAGTGAATTTGAATGAGGTGATCGAAGAGACCCTGTCGCTCGTGGCGCACCCCTTCCGGACCGCGCGCGTGCAGGTGATTAGGAGCCTCCACGGCGATCTGCCAGCGTTGCTCGGCTCGAGCAACCGCCTGCATCAGGTTTTCCTGAACCTGTTCCTGAACGCGCACGACTCGATGCCCGCCGGCGGCATGCTGGAGGTGCGCAGCAGCGCCACGAACGGCTCGATCGAAGTCGAGGTGACGGACACCGGTATCGGCATCCCGCGCGAAAACCTGACACGCATCTTCGATCCGTTTTTTACCACCAAAGCCACCGGGCGCGGCACCGGCCTGGGACTCTCCGTGAGTTACGGCATCATCAAAGAACATGCCGGCAGGATTGAAGTACGCTCGACCCCCGGGAAGGGCACCTCGTTCCGCCTGGAATTCCCCGCCGCAAGGAAAGCGGTTCATGCCTAAGGGCGCGATCCTGGTCGTAGATGACGAAGTAGGAATTCGCGAAGGCCTCGAACTCCTGCTGGTCTCGGAAGACTACTCCGTAGCCACCGCCGAGACAGGGGAAGCAGGCCTGGCGCGCCTGGAGGAACAGCCGTTTGATCTGGTGCTGCTCGACGTCAGCCTGCCCGACTACAACGGCATCGATCTGCTGCGCAAAATCCGCGAACGGGCCCCCGAACTAGCGGTCGTGCTGATCACCGCCTATGGCTCGATTGACATGGCTCGCTCGGCGTTCAAGAGCGGCGCGCAAGACTACGTCACTAAGCCCTGGTCCAACGATGAACTGCTCACGCAGGTTAGCCTGGCGATCGAGGGCCGGAAACTGCGGGAAGAAAACGTTCAGTTGAAGCGCGCCTTCAAGCAGCGCTACAACTTCCCGAATATCATCGGCAAAAGCGAGAAAATCCTCTCCCTTCTGGATTTGGTGAGCCAGGTCGCCCCCTCGCGCTCGACGGTATTAATTACAGGTGAAAGCGGCACCGGCAAGGAACTGATCGCCAAGGCCATCCATTCCGCCTCGACGCGCGCGGATAAGCCGTTCGTTCCAGTAAATACGGGGGCCATGCCCGTAGACCTGCTTGAGTCGCAGTTATTCGGCCATGTCAAGGGTGCGTTCACAGGCGCCATAGCTTCGAAGAAGGGGCTCTTCGAGGTAGCAGACCAAGGCACCATTTTTTTGATGAAATTAGCGCCATCAGCCACGAAACCCAAGCGAAGCTACTGCGCGTCATTCAGGAACGCGAGTTCATGCGTCTGGGAGGAACGGAAACCATCAAGGTGGACGTGCGGATTCTGGCCGCCTCAAACGTGGACTTGCTCGGCCTGGTGCGCGAGGGCCGCTTTCGCGGAGATTTGTATCATCGCGTGAACGTGATAGCGCTGCACCTGCCGCCACTTCGCGAGCGGCGTGAAGACGTTCCACTGCTGAACGAACACTTTCTAAAACGCTATTGCGAGGAGAACAGGAAGCCGCTCCGGCGCTTCAGTGATGCCGCCTTGAAGCTGCTGATCGATTACGACTGGCCGGGCAATGCGCGCGAGCTCGAGAATGTCATCGAACGCGCCGTGGTCCTTTCCACGCAGGAGATTATGGGCGTGGATCTGCTGCCCGAAACTGTCCAGACGAAGGAAATCGTGAAGGGAGTACGGCTGCAGTTGGACGAATTCGTTCCGCCGCTGCCCGGAGAACCCGGCGCGCGCATCGCCGCGGACAACCCTCTGCCGTCGCTTTTCCAAATTATGGAAGAGTTTGAGCGGCGAGTGATTGTGGTCATGCTCGAGCGCACCGGCTGGAACCAGACCGAGGCCGCCGAGCGGTTCCAAATCCCCCTCTCGACCCTCAACCAAAAAATCAAGCGGTTGGGCATCGAAATGCGGCGCCGCAACGCATCCAGCCGCGCTTCTGCATCCGACCCCGTTGCGCACCTCACCAGCAAATAAACTGGTTGCCTACATCATGGCTTGGCGACTCGTCCTTCTGCGTCAGCGGCCTTCCCGCTTTTCATGACAGCCGGTTTGTAGCCGTGCGGCAGCAGCGTGGTCGTGAGGTCCACGCCGGAGAGATCCACTCCTTCCAGGTCCGTTTCGCGCAGGATCGTCACGCCCATGTCGGCGCCGACAAAGCGCGCCCCTTTGATATTCGCGGCGCGAAAGTTCGCGTTGCGCAGGTTGGCGCGAAGGAAAGTGGCGTTGCTGAGGTCGCAATGGAAAAATTCGATGCCGCTGGCCTGCGCTTCGGTCAGGTCGGCCCCAGGCAACATGGCTTCGGTCAGGTCGGTGTTGCACAGGTCGGCTCCGCGCAGTTTTGCGCCCGCTAGATTGGCCCGCACCAGCTTCGCCTGTGTCAGATTCGCCCCCTCGAGATTCGCTCCCTCGAGAATCGCACCGGTGAGGTTCGCCTGGTTCAAGTCCGCGAAACGCAGGTTCGCTCCCGCGAGGTCCGCGCGAACGCCGCCCGGCCTTCCCAAAAAATGCAATCGGTGCGCTTCCAGAATCTCCGAGAGCCGCTGGCCATTGTGGAGGATGCTGCCAGACTTG
Source organism: Candidatus Acidiferrales bacterium (assembly GCA_965197305.1). Lineage (GTDB taxonomy): Bacteria > Acidobacteriota > Terriglobia > Acidiferrales > UBA7541 > Palsa-189. Next base: position 521,973 of record CBDAMS010000011.1, read on the forward strand.
TGCAGAACCCTTCCCTTGCCGCCAAGAAAAAGAAGATCAAACAGTCTCATGGAGTTTCCACACCATCCTTGATATCCCTTGATATCCCGCCGTGGTTGCTATTTTACAGGAACTCATTGCCAATGCATCCCTCGTTGCTGCGAATGGTTCCGCACCGCCGCGGATGCGGGTTTTGACGGCAACCGGCGCCTCGGTTGTGCTAACGTGAAGCGGTCATGAACATCCTGGAAAGGCTCAGACTGCGTGCCCGCGGACGTCCCCAACGCATCCTGCTGTCCGAAGGCGAAGACTCGCGGATGGTGGCTGCGGCTGCCCGGATTGGGCGAGAAGGCCTGGCAAGAGTCATTTTGCTGGGCCGGAAGAGCGCGATTAGCGCCGCCGCCGAAGAGCGCGGCATTCCTCTCGACGGTGTGGGCATTCTGGACCCTGCCGCGAGCCCGCTGCTGGACCGCTATGCGCGGCTCTACTATGAGCGCCGGAGAACACGCGGCGTTACGCTCGATGAAGCCAGCCGTATCGCCCGCCAGCCTTTGCACTTTGCCGCACTCGCCGTGGCTGCGGGAGACGCCGACGGCACCGTCGGTGGCGCAGTGAACACCACGGCGGATACCGTCCGCACGGCGCTGCACTGCATTGGTTTGGCCGATGATGCCCCACAGATCTCCAGTTTCTTTCTCATGGTGATGCCGCCAACGGCTTCGCGCCAGCCAGACTTGGCCAGCGAGCGCGAGGCGTTGCTGTTTGCTGATTGCGGCGTTGTGGCAGACCCCGGAGCAGCCGAACTCGCCGAGATCGCGCGCGCCACCGCCCAGAGCGCGCGTCTCACCCTCGAGGTAGAGCCGCAGGTAGCGTTGCTATCATTCTCCACCAAGGGATCGGCCAGCCACCCGCGTGTCGAAAAGATTCGTGAGGCCCTGCGCATCCTGCGCGCCCGCGCGCCGGAGCTCACCGCCGACGGTGAGTTGCAGGCCGATGCGGCGCTGGTGCCCGGGGTTGGAGCAAGCAAGGCGCCCGGATCGGCCGTCGCAGGCCGCGCAAACGTTCTGGTTTTCCCCGACCTCGATTCCGGTAATATAGCTTATAAGCTGGTGGAGAGGCTGGCGGGCGCGCAGGCCGTGGGACCCATCTTGCAAGGACTGGACCGGCCGGCAAACGATCTTTCGCGCGGCTGCGTGGCGGAGGACATCGTGAATGTGGTGGTTATTACCGCGCTGCAAGCCATCGTCCGCCAAGAGAATCGCGAACTTGCCGCGCGCTAGGTGTCGCACTGCCAGCCATGCACATGAGCCATAGACTCCCCGTTGGAATCCGATTTGGGCGGCCGGCCTTGAGCAGCGCCTTTGTCTTGCTGGCAACGCTGGCCACGTTCGGGGCTTTCGCCTCGTCCGTCTCGCCCGCTGCACAGCAAGAACGCAGCCAAGAGGTCGTCGCCAACCTTGCCTCTGGTCGTGTGCTGTTCTGCGTGACGCGAGATGCCATCATCGTGGCCGTGGTCGAAGGGGGAGGAGAGCCCGGGTCGCGCCCTCCGGCGATCGTGCCCATCGGCGCCAGCAGAATCGGCGTGGTGCTGGGCGCCAGCGAGTGGAACTACCCAGGTTCGGGCGAAAAGACCGTGCGGCTCGATGCCGAGTTGCCCCAAGTCGCCACAAACGCTCTGCGCGGACCTGCCGCAACGGGCCCCGTCAATCCGGATCAGGCGGGGGAGATTGAAAACATCGGGATCGGGTTGCTTGAACTGTTGCGCTCTCAAGTGAGCCGGCTACACAACAGGCTCGATCTGGCGCCGGACGAACCCCTGGTTGAACTGCTGCTCGCTGATTATGTCGATAACTACGGACCAGAAATCTGGAGCCTGCAATATCGCATCCGGCAGGAACCGCTCGGCGGCGACTATTGGCACACCCGGCCGCTTCGCCCGGCCTACCTGCAGCTTTATCCGCCTGAGAAGGGTGCGCCGCGGACGTTCGTTGAGGTAGCGTATCCCGCCAACCCAACCCAGGAAACCCTCCTCGCCCGCCTCGCTTCACGGGACCCCCAGCTCGCGGCCATCAGGAACTCCTCGCCGGAAGTCGCCAAGTCAATGGCTTCGGTCCTCAAGGGCGAGAGCCACAAAGCTCGTGCCGCGGACGTCACCGAATTCCTTCGCGGCGCGCTTCCCATCTTGACCAACGGCAATGCCAGGCTAACCCTCGCAATCCTCGATCCCAAGCGAGGCTTCCAATGGGTGCTTGCACCGGAGGAATCGTTGCCAGCTCCCACACAAACGCAGCGCCGAGAGCCCGGAGCGCCTACCTTGCGACGAACCACCCGCCCCAGGTAGTAATCCATAGGCGTAGGAAAACTCCGGAGCAGCGATGGTGAAGCTGCAGGGAAGTCTTACTTACGGTTGCCGGTAAACTGCTGTTTAACCCGCGCGCTCTTCTCCGATACCGAATGCGCCAACTCCTCTTTATACGTCACCAAGGCCTTCGCCGTCCGCGCGTCAAAGGTGGCCACGATCTCCGCGGCATAAATGGCCGCGTTAATGGCTCCGGGCTTGTCAATCGCCATTGCCGCTACCGGAACTCCTGCGGGCATCTGCACGCTCGAAAGCAGCGCGTCGATACCGGACAGAACCGTGGTGGCCATCGGCACCGCGATCACCGGCAGTGTGGTGAGTGCCGCCACCACGCCGGCCAAGTGCGCTGCGCCGCCCGCCGCCACGATCACCACCTTCAGTCCCCGTTCAATGGCCGTGGTCGCGTACTCGTGCATGCGAGCCGGAGAGCGGTGTGCGGAGATGACCTCAATCTCATAGGGGATCGAGAACTTTTCCAGCATGCGCGCGGATTCGACCATGACCGGAAGGTCGGTATCGGATCCCATGATGATTCCCACCATGGCCTTTGGCCTCGATTCTTCTGTCCCTACTCTCAAGAATTTCCTCCTCTCACGTTTGGGGTTCCGGAGCCCATGGCCTCCCCCTCACTCTCCAGTCACTTTGGTGGTGCCTACCCTATCAAATTACTCTGGCTATGTCCGTTCGGTATTGAGCCCCGGCAAATCGAATCCTCCGCACCGCTTCATAGGCACTCTCCCGTGCTATCTCGAGACTGGCACCTGCAGCAGTGACCCCTAAGACTCTACCACTACATGTGTAGTATTCTCTCCCGTCACCTTTCGTGCCAGCATGAAAGACGCGAGCGCCCGGGATAGCTGACGCATCGGCAAGGCCCTCAATCTTCTTCCCGATTTCGTATTTTCCCGGATAACCTTGCGAAGCCATCACCACGCACACGCTGGCCCCAGGCTCCCATTCTGTTCGAACCTGATCGAGTCGTTTCTCCGCCATCTCGGCCAGCGCTTGGGCTAGATCGAAGCTGATGCGGACCATGATAGCCTGCGTCTCAGGATCTCCCAAGCGACAGTTGAACTCCAAAATCTTGGGGCCGTCTGCCGTTAACATCAGACCAAAGTAAAGAAATCCACAATACTCGCATCCGTCCGCCCTAAGGCCGCTGAGCGTCGGACGGACGATGGTCTCTGAGATGGAGTGATTCATCTCCGGAGGGATGATACCGTCGCTCGAATAAGCACCCATTCCTCCCGTATTAGGGCCTTGATCGTCATCGAAGATCCGCTTGTGGTCGCGGGTCGGAGCCAGCGGCACAAAATGCTGGCCATCGCTGAGCACAATGAAGGACAGCTCCCGGCCAGAGACGGCCTCCTCCATTAGCAACCGCGCTCCTCCGCCACCGAGTTCACGGCGCTCCATGACCGCCCCAATGAAGGACTTCGCTTCATCGAGCGACTTGGCAACCAACACGCCCTTGCCACCGCACAGACCATCCGCCTTCAGCACTACCGGCCATTTCACGGTGTCCAGCCCTTCGTAGGCTTTTCTGGCCGAGTCGTAGACCCCATAGAGAAACGGTGTCGGCAGCCTGTGCCGTTCGAGGAACTGCTTGGCGAAAATCTTGCTGCCCTCTAGCTGCGCCGCCCGCTTGGATGGCCCTATCAGGCGCAGGCCGCGTCGCGCGAACTCATCGGCCACGCCCATTACCAGCGGCTGTTCCGGTCCGATAACCGTCAGGTCGGCACCCAGCCGCCCGGCCAGTTGCGCCAATCCAATGACGTCAGCGGGATCTGCCGAAATGCACTCGGCGTCCTGTACGATCCCCCCGTTGCCTGGAGCACACCAAATCTTCGACACCAATGGGCTCTGCCGCAATTTCCGGACCAGCGCGTGCTCCCGTCCGCCGCTGCCGATCACTAGGATTTTCATTTGCGCGACACGATATGCCGGATTCCTTGCCGGTGTCAACGGGCCGTCCGTCGTTTAGCGCATCTTGAATTTCATGTCTCGCCCTTGCCTCGGAGCCCAATTGATGCTTTCATCAGGACCACATGGTAACGCCCGCACTTCCCTGGGACTTAATCGTTATTCTGACCCTGCTGGGCATTGTTGTGCCATGGCGAGGCGTAGTACGCGTGCGCGCCCTGCTGGCAAGCCCGGACGTTGCGCCCGCTGACCGCATCGCCATCTACGCATCCACCATTGCCTTACAATGGGTGGTCGCCAGCCTGACGGTTTGGAGGTGCATTCAGCGCGACTGGACTCTACGCAGCCTGGGAATTTCCCTGCCAGATCCAATTGGCGCAATCACCCTTGGCTTGGGAATTGCTCTCTTCTTCGCGCTAATTCAGCGCTCCAGCCATCGTCGCCTGTCGCGCATCGTTCCCGAACAGCGCGGGCGGGTCTATGAGCTCGCGCATAAGCTCATGCCCCGGGACGCCACGGAAGCGCTGGCCTTTCTTGCTCTTGTGTGTACGGTAAGTTTATGCGAAGAGTTTCTGTATCGCGGATTCATATTCGGCGTGTTCCACAATCTTTTCAATCAATCTTCAGCCGCTGCGGTAATAGGGTCATCTCTTCACTTCGCCGTCGCCCATCTCTATCAGGGACGTGGCGGAATTGCGAGCACCTTTGTCATTGGAACTATATTTGCCCTAGCACGACTCTTCACTGGTAGTCTGGTACCCGGAATCATCGGGCACTTCGTCATTGACTTTGGTCGCCGGACTAGCAGCTCCAGGGGCTATATACGGCGCATCGGATGATATGTCTGCTTCTGGTGGAACAACGTAAACGTAATAATATAAGCTACTTAACTATATGAACCCCACCCATGCTAACTCCTGATAGCAATAGAGGGGGAAACATGGCGTTGTCGCTGGCAGACGTGGCTACTGCGCTTGCTCCTTTTGGCATAGCGCTGTCGGACGCTCAGCTCGCCGCGATCTACAGATATGTGGATCTGCTGCTGATTTGGAATAAATCCGTTAATCTAACTGCGATTCTTGATCCGGTAGAAATCGTGTCTCGCCACTTCGGCGAAAGTATATTCGTTGGTTCGTTTATTTCCATGCACTTGGGTCGATTGGCCGACGTCGGAACCGGAGCCGGATTCCCTGGAATGCCACTTAAGATCGCTTTTCCGGATCTCACCATCGTTCTGCTCGAACCAAACCGCAAGAAGTGCGCGTTCCTCATCGAGGCGAAAAGCGCGTTGGGCTTGTCTGGCGTGAGGATCGAAAGGACCGGCTACGAAGGATTCAACGCCTCCCAACTGCCGTTTGATTTTGTTTGCTGCAGAGCGCTTGGGAACTATCGACGCTTTCTGCGCTGGGCAAGAGCGGCCCTCGGTCCGCAAGGCAAGGTGATCCTGTGGCTCGGAGTGGACGACTCGATTATGGTGGGCAGGACCAGAGACTGGTATTGGGAAATCCCCGTGAAGATACCGGAGTCGCGGCGGCGTGTTTTGCTCGTCGGGCGTCCAGCGATCTGAGAATTCTTTGTTCCACGTGGAACACTAATTTCCTATGTTTGAATGTTTCATGTGAAACATATTGCATGGAAAACGTGCGTCTGCTACATTTCACGCAACCTAGGGGGATACTTGTGTGTGTGGGTGGGGGGGGGGGGGGGGGGGGGGGGGATACTTGGCGCGGGTAATCTCCATCGCCAATCAAAAAGGCGGCGTAGGCAAGACAACAACGGCAATAAATCTATCTTCGTCTCTAGCTGCTTCACAATTCAGAACCCTACTTATTGACTCAGATCCGCAAGCGAATGCCACCACAGGCCTAGGTTTCGTCAAGGATCCGTCCAGAAAAACTATCTATAACGCCCTCATTCTGGGAGAGCCACTTATTAGCGTCATTAGCAAAACGCAGGTCGATGGACTGCATATGATTCCCTCCGACAAGAATTTCGCAGGAGCTTCAGTTGAGCTCGTCGGTGCCGAGGACCGGGAATTTCGCCTTAAAATGATCCTTGATCAGATGCGCCAGGATTACGATTTCATTCTGATTGATTGTCCGCCGACGTTGGACTTAGTCACTCTGAACGCGCTGGTTGCAAGTGATTCTGTACTGGTCCCCATTCAGTGCGAGTATCTGGCTCTTGAAGGTGTCTCAGACCTTCTCGACACCTTGATGAGAATCCGCCGAACACTCAATCCGAACCTGTACGTCGAAGGCATAGCACTAACCATGTACGACGACCGGACAACCCTGGCTCGTCAGGTAGCGACTGACCTGAGGAGTTTTTTTGGCACTCAGGTTTTCGAGACCGTCATCCCTCGAAATGTTCGCTTGGCCGAGGCCCCGAGCCACGGAAAGTCCATCCTAACCTACGACATTCATAGTAGAGGCGCCGAAGCATATCTCCAACTTGCAAAGGAGGTTGTGGCCAATGACCAGAAACGCCTTGGGGCGCGGTCTGCAAGCTCTAATTCGTGAACCCGGTATGGCAGCAGTCGAGAGTCCACAAACTTCTCCCGTCGCAGCCCACTCCCCGGCAGAAGCCCAACTCGTGGACATTGACTTAATCGAGCCGGGTCCTTACCAGCCCCGGACCAGGTTTCGTGAGCAGGCATTGGCGGAACTAGCGCAGTCCATCCAAAACAGCGGGATCATCCAGCCCTTGATCCTGCGGCCGGCAGGCTCTCGATTCCAGCTTCTTGCTGGCGAGCGTCGTTGGCGGGCGGCACAACGCACCGGCCTGATGAGGGTGCCTGCTATAGTCCGGGACGTCTCAGACGAAACTGCGCTGGAAATTACGCTGGTGGAGAATATCCAGCGTGAGGACCTTAACGCCGTCGAGCAGGCGCGCGCATTTGAGCGATTACAGACTGAATTTCACCTCACCCAGGAGGAAGTCGCAACACGCACCGGAAAGGATCGAACGACGATTGCCAATGCCATTCGCCTCCTGCGCCTGGAGAAGCCAATTCTCGATCTGATCGAAGAGGGGCGATTGTCGGCTGGTCATGGCCGGGCTCTGTTGGCCATCACCGACTCCAAGGTACGCGTTGAGCTATGTCAGAGATCTGCGGGAGGGGGCCTGACCGTGCGCCAATTGGAGCGCCTGGCTTCGCGGCGCAACCGTGCCCGCCCGATTCCCACACCGAGCCTCATTGACGCCAATACCCGCGCAGCTCTTGAGCAACTCCAACACGCATTAGGCACCAAGGTAAGCATCCGCATGGCAACCAAGACAAGACCCGGCGAATTGAGAATTGAATATTATGATGATGCCCAGCTGGCCCATCTCTACGACAGGATCATTAAGTAATGATTACTATACATGTAGTAATTTTTCTCCCAGGCTGTTTCCTGCTCTCGTCACGTAGACAATCTCGCACTCAGAGCCATCTCTTTTGGAGGACACTTGACTTGGAAGCTGTCTAGGCGCCGGCAACTGCGGGAGTCCAGCGAGTGGGTGGGGTTTCTTGATAAATCCGTTCGCTTGGAGGGGACCCTCGAGCTTGGCGGTATATTTCGAGTGGAGGCAGAGGTACGGGGAACCATTATCTCCAGCCAGACGCTTCTGCTTGGCGATGGGGCGCGGGTTGAGGGACAGATCGAGGGGAATCACGTGGTGATTTCCGGGCGATTTAACGGCTTGATTTTTGCAAAAGGCAGAGTGGAGATCCAGCCCAAGGGAATCGTGACTGGCGAGATCCACGCGCCGTGCCTGGTCATTGAGCCGGGTGGCATCTTCGACGGCCAGTGCCACATGCTTGCCGCTTCAGAGACCGCAGGACCTCTGGCCATCCCGATTCGCACTGTGCAACGGGGCTGACCCGCTTCCCGGTCCCTTATTGTTGACCTCGGTTGCGGATGGTTTCATCCCGCTGGCCGTGGTGCGCCGTCAAGTGCGCGTAGGTATGAACCTCTTTGCTTCCTATCAACTCCATGGTGAAAGCTGCGTCTGCGGGACGGCTGCCCTTCGGCGGTCGCGGAGGCTATAATTGTTGACCTCGGAGGAACGCTGATTGGCAAAGGCTGTGAAGCTCACCGCCACGGTTCGAGCGGCCGGCTGTGCGGCCAAACTGAGTCCGAGCGTTCTGGACTCCGTCTTGCGTCGCCTGCCCCGCCAAGACGACCCCTCTGTCCTCGTCGGATTTGATACCAGCGACGACGCCGGCGTATACCGCCTAACCGATGATCTGGCCCTGGTGCAAACGGTGGACTTTTTCACTCCCATCGTGGACGACCCGTTCTGGTTCGGTCAGATCGCCGCAGCGAATGCGCTTAGCGATGTGTATGCGATGGGTGGTCGGCCGGTTTCCGCCCTTGCGATCGTCGCGTTCCCGGAGAATGGCGACGCCGAAATCATGGAACAGATCTTGCGCGGCGGGCTGGCCAAGATGGCTGAGGCGAGCTGCACCGTTGTTGGCGGCCACTCGATTCGCGACCAAGACATGAAGTTCGGCTACGCCGTCACCGGCTTGATTCATCCGGCTCGCGTGTGGCGGAATGTCGGCGCCCGGCCCGGCGACACACTCCTGCTGACCAAGCCGCTCGGGACCGGCGTGCTCACCACCGGCCTGAAGCGCGGCAGGATCAAAACGGAAGACATCGACATGGCGATCGCATCGATGGCACGACTGAACCATGACGCCTCTGCTGCCCTGGGGGAGCTGGCGACGCGCTCGCCCGAAGCGATTCACGCCGTCACCGACGTGACCGGCTTTGGGCTGCTCGGCCACGCTCGAGAGGTGGCCCTGGGCAGCGGCGTCTCTCTTCGAATCGATCACCGAGCTATCGAATATTTGCCCGGCGCCATCTCCGCATCGCGCGAAGGATTCCATTCCGCCGGACTAAGGAACAACCGCGAATTTGTCGGCGATTGCGCCGCATTTCGAAAATCGGTTCCGGACGAATTCCACCACCTGCTCTTCGATCCACAAACTTCGGGTGGCTTGCTGGTGGCGCTGGCGGCTGATGCCGCCAGCGCCGCGCTTCAGGCACTCGTGGAACACACCGTTTCCGCGCGGTGCATCGGGCAGGTGCTCGAAAAACGGTCGCCGCGGATCGAGGTCGCCTAGGAAACCATTCTTCACCGGCGCTGCGGCTCCCATTCCCATCTGATGGATACCGTCACACATGCGATTGTCGGGGCCCTGATCGGCAAGGCATTTTTCGCTGACACCCCGCCGCCAGAGGCGCCATCGCCGTCTTGGCCTGACCCACACCGCACTGCAAGCCGCGTGGCCATCGGCGCGGCAACGATGGGTGCGATCTTCTCTGACATTGACGTGTTCGCCGGTCCGCTGGCGAACAACGGACTGGCCATGTTCACATGGCACCGCAGCATTACCCATTCGGTGGTGCTGTTGCCGCTCTGGGCGGTGGCATTAGCTCTCTTGAGCAGCACTGTCACTCGCCGATTGCGCTGGTCCTCACCCTCCTTCGCCGTATTCGTTTCGATTTACGCTGTTACCATGGCCAGCCATGTTTTCCTCGATCTCATCACCTCCTTCGGGACCATGGTCTGGAGCCCGCTCGATGACGCGCGCCCGGCATGGGACTGGATGTTCATCATCGACCTTACCTTGACCTCCGCGGCGCTCGTCCCTCAGCTCGCAGCCTGGGCGTTTCGGCACCCCAGGGGCGCTGCTCGCCGCGCCTTCACCCTATGGGCACTGCTGGCGGCCGCGGCCTTCGCGCTCGGTCCTCTGATACGCCCGCTCGATGTCCCCTATTCGACCCGCACCGCCCTGGGCGCGGCGCTGGTCTTCGGCGCATTTCTTCTTGTGCCGCTTTGGCGCGGCTCCGGCGTGCGCGCCGGACGCACGAAATGGTGCCGCGCAGGCATCGCGCTGGTGGCGGGCTATCTGGTCTTCACGGGAGGAATGCACCACATGGCGCTGGCGCAGGTGCGGGAGTTCGCGGCTCAGTCTAGCATTCCTGCGGAAAACATCGCCGCATTGCCCCTGCCACCTTCAGCGGCGGGCTGGGCGGGAATGATCTCGACCTCCACTGGCATTTATCGCTTTCCGTTCAATCTATTGGATGGTAAGCCGGTGAGGCACCAGTTTTTCGCGAACTCCCAGCCGAATCGTGATATTGCCAAAGCTCGTGCTCGGCCGGATGTGCAGACATTCCTCTGGTTTGCGCGCTTCCCCCTGTTCCGCTATTTCGAGCGCGACGGCCAGCACATCCTTCAGATTAACGATCTGCGGTTTTACCGTCCTCGCCAGCCAACAGGCGAAGCAAGATCATCCAACCCCCCATCCAACTTTACGTTTCAAGTCGTCTTCGCTTCCGACGGGCGGGTCGTCTCATCCGGCCCCCTGCAATCGAATTAGGATTCACTCCCTGAAGGTAGGCCAAGGCAAATCGGGGTTCACTTCGAGTCGGCGGGAAAAATGACCACCTGGCGATTTTCTCTTATGCCCTCGCTGGCTGTGCGGATGCCCGACTGATCCTGAAGCGCCAGGTGAATAAGGCGGCGCTCGCGTGTGCCCATGGGATTGAGGCGGAACGGGATGCGCGTCTCGCGCACGCGATCGGCGGCAACCTGCGCTGAGAGTTTCAGTTCCGCCAGGCGGTCTGCGCGGTAGTTGTCGCAATCAAATCGCACATGGTCGTGAAGCTTGGGGTCGAGGCGCAGCCACCGCACGGCCATGTATTCGAGGGCTTTGAGCAGTTCCGCGCCACGTTCGAGCAGTAACTCCTGATCGCGGCCGTCGAAGTTCACGATCACCTCGGGCGCCTCGAGTCCTGCAGCGGCCCTGATGTCTGGCAGCTCCACTCGGAAGCGCAAATCGAAGTGCGCCGCCCGAAGCATGGTGTCCAGGCAGCGGCGCAGTTCAGCGGCGACTGCTTCGCGGTCGAGTTTGCCGTCGCGCACAAGATCGGCAGTCATGGCGGTTACTTCTTTTTTCCCTTGGCGGGCGCTTTGAGCGGTGCGGTGCGGTTCAGATACCACTGCTGGGAAATGGCAACAACGTTGCTCGTGAGAATATAGAGCACCAGGCCGCTCGAAACCGGAAACACCACGAACATGCCCCCAAATACAATGGGCATCATGCTCATCATCCGCTGCTGCGCTGGATCGGACACGGTGGTCGGCGTCATTTTCTGCGCGGCCCACATCAGCAGCGCCATGGCGATGGGCAAGATGTAGAGCGGGTCGGGACCCGAGAGGTCGCGAATCCATCCCATCCATGGCGCGTGCCGCAGCTCAATGGTCACCGTCAGCATTCGGTAGAGACCGAACCAAACTGGCAGTTGCGCTACCATCGGCAGGCAACTGCCCATGGGGTTGATCCCCTGGCGGCTGTAAACGGCCATGACCTCCTTGTTCATATCCGCCTTGCGCGGGTCGCGAACGGCATACTTCTTATAGCGGTCCTGGATGCTGCGTATCTCCGGAGCCACACTTTGCATCTTCTGCATCGACCGCCAGCTCTTGAGCTTCAGCGGGTACAGCAGCATGTTGATGCCGATGGTCATGAACACAATCGCCCAGCCGTAGTTCGGGATGTACCGGTATATCCAGCGCAGCAGGTAAAACAGCGGCTCGGCAATGAATCCGGTCCAGCCGAACTGGACCAGGCGACCCAGAGGCGGACGGAAGGCCTTGAGGATGTCCAGATCCTTGGGCCCCACATATAGGCGCAGCGCCAGCGGACCGGCGGCTGTAGATCCTGCCGCCATTTCCGGGGCCATTTGGCTATCGTTGCCGTTCTGCGCGATCTGGTATTCGATCTGGCGCGCAGAAAGCGTCAGATTCGCAGGGGGTGCCTGGCCGGCGGGCGGCTCCTGGGGAAGAAACGCGGCTGCGAAGTAGAGATCCTCGATTCCCGCCGCATCGAATGCCCCGGGCACAACAGCCATTCGCGAGCGTTGATCCGGATCGCCCACGTCATCCGTGGCGATGGTGGTTATTTTCCCCGCCTGGCCCCCAAAAACTGTCGTCTGCCTTCCCGCCTGATAGGCGGTGATGTCGCCGAAGCCTCCGCGCCAGGCAATGCTGTGGCTGACCGGCTGGCCGTTGTTCCGCACCTCGGTTTCGATGGTTGCCGTGTAGCTGCTATCAAATCTCAATGTTTTGGTGACCTCGGCACTGCCGTCGCTCCATCGAAATTCGACTTCAGCGGGCGGGGCCAATGTCGTTCTGGCCCCGCCGGAAGAGGTGACCACGTACAGCTCTTGATTGGCCGCGGCCTGCAGCAGGGCATCGGAAAGTTGGAGTGAAAAGGGCCAGCCTCCGGTTTGTTCCGCGACTTCCGCGTGGACCAAGTCGAGGGTTCGATCCTCCTCGTCGTTATACTCCTTGAGCTGCCAGCTCCGCACCACGGCTCCGCGATTGGACAATTCAATGCGATACAAGTCGCTTTCTACAACGATGGTCTTTTCTGTCGAATCCGTGGTGGCTGGCACAGACCGCGTCCCCGCACCGAAACGGGGGGCAGCCTGCGCTGCCTCCAGGCTACCCGGTGCGGCGGGAAGGGTGGTCTCGGGCTCCGAAGTTGCCGTGGGCCGCGGAGCAGGCTTGTAGATCGCGCTCCAAATCATGATGATGAGGAGCGAAAGAGCAGCGGCAATGATTGCCCGTGTCTGATCGGACGTTGGCTTCACAACCGTCCCTCGGCCATCGATTCATCGTCAGGATCGGGTACCGGGTCGTAACCGCCTGGCGCGAACGGGCGGCAGCGCAGCAGCCGCCGAGCCGCCAGGCTCAGGCCCCGGCAGGCGCCGTGCTTCGCAATGGCTTCGGAAGCGTAACGCGAGCAGGAAGGATAGAACTTGCACGCCGACGGCATGAGCGGCGTTAGAATCACCTGGTAGACGCGGATCGCCACAAGCAGAAACAGCGCCGCCGCGCGCCTTAGCGTCCCAGGCCTCGCAACAAATTCAGCAACTCCGCTTCGAGTTGCGCAAAATTCGCTCGCGCCACCGAACGGCGCGGATGAATGACCACATCCCATCCTGAGGGAATCTCCGAACTGTTCCGCCGGAAGATTTCGCGGATGCGCCGGCGGATTCGATTGCGCACCACCGCGCCCCCAAGCTGCCTCTTTATGCTGATTCCGAAGCGGCTCTGTTGCCCCCCATTGGCGCGGCACAACACCACAAAGTGCGCCGCCGAGCGTCGGCTCCCCTTGCGGTAGACCGCCTCGAACTCAGCGCGGCGCGACAGTCGGGCTGCTCGAGGATATCCCTGCGAGGCGCCCGCAGAACCTTTAAATGGGCGTGAGGCGATAGCGACCCTTCTTGCGTCGCGCTGCGAGGACTCTGCGGCCTCCCTTGGTCTTCATCCGCGCGCGGAATCCATGCGTCTTATGGCGACGCCGTACTTTCGGCTGAAAGGTCCGTTTGGGCAACGAGTGGCTCCTCGGGGTCCGCCGCGACGGACCAATTAAACGCCTAGTCTATTCGACCGCTTGCAGGCGGTCAAGCAACCCGCGATAAATGACACATGGGAATTCGTTAACTGATATGATTCCAGAGAATTGTTACGCGGTGGAACTGTTGTTCTTACTGTACTCTCGAAGCTGATCGATCAGTCGGAAAACGAACTCCCGGTCGTCCGCCGCCATATCTATTAGGCTCCCCTCAATAGTGAGAATAGCCCTGCCTCCATTCCTAAGACCAACCGCTTTTGAGATGAGGTGAGGTGAGGAATCCGAGGGAACAGCGACGCTAGCTCTGGTCAGACTTCCATCTACGTTTTCTGTCCGGGTGCGTCGGCGTGGACCGCTTGCACGAGTCCTTCTCGTTATCAGTGGCGCCATCGGCAAATCTGAATATTTCGCCGCTTGTAGGAAAAACGAAACGACTTTCTTGTGCGTGTCGCCGCTCATCCCGTATTGGCGCATGGCCATATCGAACTGTCGAGGCGATATTTCTGTTAACCCGAGTCTTACAATTCTTGCATAGCTAGATTCCAGAATTCTTCGCATCACCGCTTTGCGAGTGGCTCGGTCGCGGACGAGCGATTTGAGAATGACGGTCGGTTTGCCGCTACTGTCGATTAGCCCCAGGAATCTGAAACTTCCGAGCAGCTGTGCTCGGGTGGCCGGTGAGTACGTCGGCCATACAGAAGTGTCAATCTTACCGCGGATATCAGGCGCGCGTCCCAACGCATCGATCACCGAAAGAAATGTGGTGAAGGGCACGTATGCCACAACCCGCTCGGACTGGTTATAGCTAGCCATTACAGCCTCCTGGCCAAGTCTTGTAGTATAAGATCGGGATCGGCATGAAGCACGTATACGCCGCTATGCTGTAAGCGCTTGCCATTTATACTGTAAGTTGACGATCGTATGCAGCATAAAGTAACCTCACTCCCTGGAACTTGGAGTTACGGCTTATCGCCTCAGGGGGCTTGATGAAGGCTGCGCTCGAATGTGATAGATTGTATAGTCTGTTGCCGGGGACTCTGGTGCGCCACAAAGAACAGCTCAAACGATTGCTTCGAGAGAGGTCGTTGGTTCGAGGGAAGTTCACGCTCTCCTCTGGAAAGACAAGCGATTACTACATCGACTGCAAATTGACCACCTTGGATCCAAAAGGCGCTGTGCTCACTGGCCATACAATACTCGAACACCTCGAAGAGCATGGAATACAAGCCGACGCGATCGGGGGACCTGAAATTGGAGCTATCCCCATCGTCGCGGCGGTGGCGGCGATTAGCTACCTTCGTGCCACTATTGAAAAACGAGGGACGCCCTTGCCGGCTTTCTTGGTCCGCAAGGAGCGTAAGGATCACGGTCTGCAAAAGCAAATTGAGGGTATCGATCCGATCCAGGTGCAGAAAGTGATAATCGTCGACGAGGTTTGTACCGGGGGCGCTTCAATCGCAGTGGCCTTGAAGGCTGTCGAAACGCAACACCTGGAAGTAGCGGCCGTGATTAGCCTGGTGGATAGAGAAGAAGGCGGACACGTAAAGTTGCGGGCCAAGTATGGTGATCGATATCTACCGGTGTTCACAGCTAAGGAGCTTGCCGAGGAGCAGACCCACATTGCCGAATCGGCCCGACACACCAAGAGTATTCGATCAAGGATACTTCAGGCCCCTACTCGTACCTATGGCAACAGAAGACGTTGAGCTGTTCTGGCGAATGAATCTAGTGCAGCGTGCTGCTTAGGCAAATCCAAAGTTTCTATACCTTCAAGACAATCCTCCATAGAAGAAATAAGTAGACGCATTCCAGTCTCGTAGGGCTCTGCATCGATCGGATTACCGTCGCGAAGTCGTTCGACATTTTCGAAATACAGAGCAAAAAGCAGAAAAGCGCCTGCTCCATCGATCTGAGACGCAATCAGATTCCTGCAGATCACACTTAATTGCCGCAGGTCTGCTGTGGAACTCAGACCGCCTTCAAGCAGCTTGTGAAGTGTGTTTAGTAGCTCTAACGCATTGACCATTGTTGCCTCGACAAAATACATGATGTGATATTGATACGCTTTCGCCTTTGTTCTGTCCAGAGTTGTGTCGGACGCAGATCCCAAAAGAACTGAATGAGCGATTGTAACCTTTCGGTTGGTTTATGATTTGACAGCTTTCCGAGTGCGTCGTACGACGACTCTAAGCTGTGCGATTTTTTTTGCAATCTCCGACCCAGAGTCTTGAGGTCAAGACATCGGATCTGCGCGAATAGCACCGCCAAGTACCCTGCGTAGCTGGCGCTTATCTAGACTTGGATTTTCGCTACGGTAGGGGCTTCTTCCGGCGCAGTTTTTACACCAGCATCTTCTGTTCCTAATCCGCATCCGCCGCAAGCGAGCGGCCTCCCGATCCTCGGAATCGGGTCAGGTCTGAATCGCATTTCGCCACTATCTGCCGGAGCTTCCAGGTAAAGAAAACCGCTCCCACCATCTGCAGCGCCAAAAACGTGAGGATTGTACCCCGCGCGACTCCTGCCTTGCGGAGAAACACAAACCAACGGTCAAAGCCGCGGCCAATGAGCGCCGGAGTCCCAGACGTCGCATGGTGCACCAGCAGGCGCGTTTGGCTCACCAGCGGCGCATAGCTCATCCGGTAGTCGAACTGCTGATCGTAATATGTCCCGTTAGCTTGATCTTCTAGAAAGCTGGTCGAAATTCCAATGCCTTGTACTAGAAATCCGGCGATAAAAAGAGCCAGCGCGATGCGCCGCACGCGAGGCGTGGCCGCTTCCAAGATGGGTCCCAAACCCAGCCCCAGCAGGGCAATTCCCGGCAGCAGATAGCGCGGCCCAAAGCAGTGGCCCCCCTCCCACTGCGTGTACCCGGAAAAAAGCAAAAGGTAGACCAGCGGCGTCATCGCTGCACATACCGCGAGGCCGCGATCGCGAAGCCACAGTCGCCGGATACCGGCAATGGCCAGAAGAACGGGCGGCGCAAACAAAAAGACCGATTTGCCGGGCGATGCCAGAAAGCCGTATAGACCGGTAACCAGCGGTGTTTGAAACGAATTCAGGCGCTTGCCGCCTTCCGCTGCGTCCGGATAGCCAAAATCAAATGGACCGCCAAATAAGAACTGGTTGCGCAGAAGATAAGCGCCGCCGAACAATGCCACCACCACGGCCAGGACCACCGCGGGCCGGACGGCTTTTTTGCCGTCGCGCACGAGCATGGCTGTGAGGAACACGGGCACTGCTACGGCATGCGTCGGCCGAACCCACAAGGCGACACTGAGGGCTAGTCCCCCGAGGACGGCTTGCCTCATCGAAATCCTGCCCGCGGCAGGGCCGGAGGCAGGGCCTGTAAAAATGAATAGAGCGGCACCCAGCAGAAGCGCCGCAGCCAGCGGCTCGGAGAAAAACCAGGTCGAATAGGCAAACACCGGCGTCGCCAGGGCGAGAATCAAGGCCGCGGCAACGGCAATCCGGACGGCGATCCCCAGGCGCAGGAAGATCAGTAACGCCAGCGCTGCGGCAAGCGCCGCAAATGTCGCGCTGCTGGCGGTCAACACGGCATCGTCGGCAGCGTCGGTGGCCCCGGCGGGAATTCCCGGGAGGACAGCTCCCAGGGCACGCCCGGCCACATACCACGGCAGGACCAGCAATGCCTGCCCCATGCCATAGGGCGCTTGCGGATGGCCTGCTCGGTCCAGTTTTCCGTAGAAGAGGCCTGCGGTGATGGCCTGCGGCACCGACGTGCTGCCGCGTGTGGCCAGGCTTTCCGTTTGAAAAGCAACGGTTACTTCGTCAATGGTGCGCACCAGGCCGCTCGAGGTCAGAAGAAAAAGAAAGTTCAGCGCCAGGAAAAAGAGAAGGAACAAGCGTCCATGAGACGGCCCCGCCGCGGCATGCATGGACTACATCTAATCACGGCAACTTGCTGCGGACCACGAGGCGTTTGCCATGTTGTATCGTTGCGATAAGCTCTGTCACGCTTCCTTAGTTTGCCCCGCACCGGCCGCACCGTCCCCGGGCGCGTTGACCGCCACGGAGGCGTCTCCTACAATGAAATCTCCTTCGCGCTTGCGGTTCGGCCGCCGACGTAGCGGCGATAACCCATGTTTGAAACTCTTACCGAAAAGCTGCAGCACGTCTTCAAGAACCTGCGCGGCCAGGGCAAGCTCAGCGAAGAGCACCTGGACGCCGCCCTGGGCGGCATTCGCGACGCGCTGCTCGATGGCGACGTCAATCTGGACGTGGCCGACGAACTGCTCGCGCACATTCGTGCCAAGGCCCTGGGCTCCGAAGTGCTCCTGCAGCTCTCGCCCGACCAGCAGGTCATCAAGATCGTTCGCGACGAACTGCTCCAGCTGCTCAGCAAGCACGCCAAGCCTCTGTTCGCCTCGCGCCCGCCTTCGGTCTGGCTGATCGTCGGTCTGCAAGGTTCGGGCAAGACCACCACCACCGGCAAGCTCGCCAAATGGCTGGCGGGCCACGGTCATCGCCCGCTCACCGTTTCCACGGACGTCTATCGCCCCGCCGCCCGCGAGCAACTGGCGCAAGTGGCCCGGGCCGTGGGCGCGCCGTGCTGGCCCGGCACCGGAACGGACAAGCCGCTGGAAATCGCGCGGGGCGCGGTTCGCGAGGCCAAGCTCTCGGCTTCCGACGTCATCCTGATAGACACGGCCGGCCGCCTGCACATTGACGACCCACTGATGGCCGAACTCGCCCACCTCAAGCGCGAGCTGCAGCCCGCTGAGATCCTGTTCATTGCCGACTCGATGCTGGGGCAGGACGCGGTTCGCTCGGCAGGCGAATTTCACCGCCGTTTGGGGCTGACCGGCGTCATTCTGACCAAACTCGACGGCGACGCCCGCGGCGGCGCCGCACTTTCCATCGGCAAGACCACCGGCGCGCCGGTAAAGTTTGTCGGCGTTGGTGAAAAATACGACGCGCTCGAGGCCTTTCATCCCGAGCGCATCGTTTCCCGCGTGCTGGGCATGGGCGACGTGCTGACCCTGATCGAGCGCGCCGAGCAAACCATTGACCACAAGAAGGCCGCTGAACTCGAACGCAAGCTGCGCCGCAGCAAATTCACCCTCGAGGATTTTCGCGATCAGCTCCGCCAAGTCCGCAAGATGGGCCCGCTCGAGCAGGTGCTGGGGATGCTCCCGAAGGTCGGACCGTTTGCCAACCTGCCCCGCGACGCTCAGCTGGATGAATCGCGCCTGAAGAAAGTCGAGGCCATCATCAATTCCATGACCGCTGCCGAGCGCGACGACTACGACTTGATTAACGGCAAACGGCGCAAGCGCATCGCCCACGGCAGCGGCACTTCCGTGCAGGACGTCAATCAAGTGCTCAAGCAGTATCTGCAGATGTGCAAGATGATGAAACAGTACAGCACGCTGGCCGCCCAGGGCCGCTTGCGCGGTCTGGGCAAGATGAAGGATGCGCTCCAGGGCGGCGCGGAAAATGAAAAACCCTCCTAAGCCCGACGGAAAGCGGCGCTGCACCTGGCCCCTGACCCCGCTGGCCCTTCGCTACCACGATCGTGAATGGGGCGTCCCGCTCAAGAACGACCGAAAAATCTTTGAGTTCCTGGTGCTCGACGCCGCCCAGGCCGGCCTGAGCTGGGACATCATTCTTCGCAAGCGCGAAGGATTCCGCGCAGCCTTCGCCGCGTTCGATCCGGCGAAGGTCGCCCGCTATGACCGGCGGAAAGTGCGGCGCCTGCTCGCCGATCCGGGCATCATCCGCAATCGGCGCAAGATCGAGGCCGCCATCACCAACGCCCGCGCCTTCCTCGCGGTGCAGAAGGAGTTTGGCAGCTTCGCCCGGTACATTTGGCAGTTCATTGGCAGGCGCCCGCGGGTTAATCGCTGGCGTTCGTTGCGCGATCTCCCCGCGCGCACTGCCGAATCCGACGCCATGAGCCGCGATCTCAAACAGCGAGGCTTCCGCTTCGTGGGCCCCATCATCTGTTATGCCTTCATGCAGGCCGCCGGTATGGTGAATGACCATACGGTGGACTGCTTTCGGCATGCGGAGCTGGCCCGCCGGATGCGCCGTTGGTGAAACCCCGGCTTCCGAGATACAATCTACGAGGAGGTATTGTCGAGTGCTCGCTATCCGTCTGGCCAGGTATGGTAAGAAGAAAATCCCGTGTTACCGGGTTGTGGTGATCGACAAGCGGCGCCCCCGCAACGGTCGCTTTGTGGAAATCGTGGGCACCTACGATCCGCTCAAGGAGCCAGCGGAAGTTAGACTGAACGCCGAGCGAATCAAGTACTGGCTTGGTTGCGGTGCCCAGCCCAGCGACACCGTCCGCGATTTTCTCCAAGCCCAAAAGATCGCCTAAGGTGTCTCACTCCACAGCGAAAATTCCTGTTCATCGCGAATGTGATGTCGGAGAACCCGATGAAGGAGCTGGTAGAATCGATCGCCAAGGCGCTCGTGGACCATCCCGATGAGGTCCAAGTCCGTGCTGTGGAAGGTGAGCAAGTCACCGTGCTTGAGCTGCGCGTCCATCCCTCCGATTTGGGCAAAGTGATCGGCCGGCAGGGCCGCACAGCAAAATCCATGCGCACCATCCTGGGCGCCGCGGGAATGAAACTGAAAAAGCGCCTCACGCTGGAAATCCTGGAATAGTGGAAGCAAAACCCTTCCCCGGCCTGACGCTGGCGCGCATCCTTCGCCCCTGGGGCCGTCGCGGCGAAGTGGCGGCGGAGATCCTGACGGACCGGCCTGAGCGCCTCCTGGCATTGCGGAACGTCTGGCTCCGCGCTGGCCTGAATCCCGCGCGCCCGGCCAGCGTCCATTCCTGCCGGATTCATCTGGGCCAGGCCATTTTCCATTTCCAAGGTGTGGAAACCATCTCCGAGGCCGAAGGGTTCCGTGGTCTCGAAGTGCAAGTACCGCTCGAAGAGCGCGCTCCGCTGGCGTCCGGCCGCTACTACATCACCGACATGATCGGCTGCACGGTTTGGGATCAGGATTCAGAGGCCTGCGTCGGCACCGTGCGCGATGTCCAGAACGGCGCCGCGGCTGTTGCCAACGGTACTCCTCCCTCTTGGCTCTTGGTGATCGAGACGGCTGGTTCGGCGGCCCCGCCAACCACGCCTCTTTCGAGAGCACTATCGAGAACAGAAGACGAGCTGCTCATTCCGCTGGCCGCCAATATTTGCACGCGAATTGACACCGCCGCCCGCCGCATCGAAGTGCGCCTGCCCCGGGGTTTGCGTGAGATCAACGGCCTGCGCAAGCTCGATCAGCTGCCATCCAAGTTGGTGTAACCTCTGCCTATGCGACTGGATATGGTGACCATTTTCCCGGAATTTTTCTCCGGACCGTTTGATTACGGCATCATCCGCCGCGCCCGCCAGTCCGGCCTGATCGACCTGCGCATTCACGACCTGCGCGAGTTCACCCATGACCGCCACCACACCGTTGATGACCGTCCCTTTGGCGGCGGCGAAGGCATGGTGCTAAAGCCCGAGCCCCTGTTTGAAGCCGTCGAATCGCTCCTCGGCCATCCCGTACCCCTTTCGTCCCCCGCACAGGCCGAACCTACGGCCATTGTGCTGCTTTCGGCGTCCGGAAAACTTTTCCGCCAGCATGCAGCCGAGCGGCTGGCCCGTCTCGAACGCGTGGTGTTGCTCTGCGGCCGTTACGAAGGCGTGGACGAACGCGTAGCTCAATACCTGGCAACCGAGGAGCTGTCGATCGGCGATTTCGTGTTATCCGGTGGCGAGCTGGCCGCCGCCGTCATCGTGGATGCCGTGACGCGCCTGCTTCCCGGGGCGCTGGGCAACGAAGCGTCCTCCCTCCACGAATCCTTCTCGGGCATGCAAAGCTCGGGCATGGAAAGCGCCGGCGCGCCGCAGCAGGCCGCCCCGCGCATACCCGGCGCTTCAGCTAGCGCGCCGGGGGCACCCCCTGCGGCCGGCCCCGCTCTTCTCGATTGTCCCCACTACACGCGCCCGGCGGAATTCCGCGGCTGGGCCGTTCCCGCAGTGCTTCTTGGCGGCAATCACCAAGAGATTCTCCGCTGGCGCCATGCCCAAGCGCTCGAAAAAACTCTTCGCAACCGCCCCGACCTGCTCGCCGGCACGCCTTTCCGTTAGCCCCTCGCCCGAGCCAGTTCCGTATATACGATCTCGGTATAGCTCATTCCCCGAAATATGCGGAAGATTCGCAGACCGGGGATTTCCGGGAGCTCGCGGTCGAACATTTGTCGCAGCGACTGACGGCCCGGGGGTGGTGGCGGCGGCTCCAAAACATCTCCCATCTCCACTTCCGCCTCGGCCAGGGACTTGCCGGCCTCAAACAGTTGAACGATCTTGGCCCGCTTCTCTATCACCACTGCCAGACGCTCCTGCAGCTGGGCTTTGCTGAAAGGGTAACCATGTCCGCCAATGTAAATGTCCGCGTCGAGGGCGGCAACCTGTTTCAGACTCTCGATCGCCCCTTCCGTGGAGCCGTAGTCTTCCAAATGAACATTGGTGCCGCCGGCGAGATCGCCGATAAACGCGACTTTGTGATCGGGAAGGTAGGTGATCAGATCGCCGTCGGTGTGCGCCGGAGCCCAATGAAGTAGGGTGATGTTCACACCGTGAATCTTGAGATCCGCCCTCCTGTCCACGGTGTGCGTGGGCTCAAAATGCACCCGCTCCGCATCCCGCTGAAAATGAAGCATCGCTTCGATGCTCGCCGCGGTCTTCTCTTGGCAAATGATGGTCAAGCCCCTCCGATAACCGAAGATCCCCTTGAAGTGATCGGGATTGGAGTGACTGAAAATGAAATGGGTCACCTCGTTCGGCGTGATCTTGGCAAGTTCGCCCAGTACGTCCCTCACCGTACTGCCGAACTCGAAAGCGTCGACCATGATCACGCCATTGTCGCCAACTATGTACCCCGTGTTGGCGCCCACCGCACCTCCCTGGGCCCAATACACTCCGTCAGCTAGTCGCCTGAGTTCAGGAGGGCGGGGTACATTCCGCTGCGCGTTCGCTACCGCAGCCAATCCGCACAGGGCCAGGACGGCCGCAAAACCCAAAGCAAACTTCCTGTTTACCTTCATCGGAAACATTTTCAATCCTCCATCTTCTGGAATTCTGATAGGGCGTCTTCTCGAATTGTGATAGGGGAATCGCGAGAAGCATACCCTTTGCACCGCTCGGCGGTCAATCTGGCTCAGCCTAGGCAACCCCTTGAAACCAGCGTGTTTCCCCGTTTCCCGAAAAGCCCTTGCGGGATTGCTTCCCCTGCGTGGTTCGAATCGCTCTAGTCATTCTAGGCCCTAGTCGAGACAGTGCTTCACTATTCCGATGGCGGAGGGCATCCGCCACCACGTCGTAAAACAACCAGGCAGACATTTTGAGCACGTTTACCCTCCGACGGCGGTTCACAACCCGTATGGAGTGTGGGATCATCCGAACACCATGAACAACGCCACCTCACCAACGGCTGATCGAGCGCCTCGCGGCGCCGCGTGGCGGCGTTCCTGGCCGCTGCTTCTGCTTTCCTCACTGATCGTGCCGCCGGTGGGCGCGTGTCTGCTGTGGTTGCGGCCATGGCCGCGCGGCGCGATTCGCACCGTAGCCGGACTCGTCGGCCGGCTCGCGCTCACCTTCCTGCTCGCGGCCCTCACAATCGCCTACGCGCTCGGCCTCGGCATCCTGCATCTGGAGGTGGGCGGAGCGGGTTGGACACCGATCTTCTCATTCCACGATCCGCAGAGGGATCAGGAAGCACTCGAAGAGAGCCGCGCGCAACAAGCCGCGCTGCGTGCCGCGTCTCCTTCCGCTGCTCCGCAAGTAGAACGTGTTGCTGGCGCTGCATCGCCTGCCGCGCTGCCGGAAGCTCCTTCCGCAGCGCCCGCATCGGCAGCAGCGTACGGCGATTGGACCGGCTTCCGCGGACCGAATCGCGACGGCGTCTACACCCAAACTCCGGTGCTGGCCGCCTGGCCCCTCGGCGGGCTCAAGCCCTTGTGGCGGCAACCCATCGGCGGCGGCTATGCCTCGTTTTCCGTGGCCCAGGGCAAGGCCTACACCATCGAGCAGCGGCGCGGCAATGAAACCGTCGCCGCCTACGACGTCGCCACCGGCCGCGAGCTATGGACCCATGCCTGGCCTGCGCTCTTCACCGAATCACTGGGCGGCGATGGCCCGCGTGCCACACCCACCTGGGACCAAGGCCGCGTCTACGCCCTGGGCGCCACCGGTGAGCTGCGCTGTCTCGATGCCGACACTGGCAAAGTGATCTGGTCGAAGAACATCCTCAGCGACAACGGCGCGCCAAACCTCACCTGGGGCATGGCCGCTGCGCCGCTGATCGTGGATGGCGAGGTGATCGTGCTGCCCGGCGGGCGCAACGGCAGATCCGTGGTGGCCTACGACAAGGGCACCGGCGAGCGCGTCTGGAGCGCGCTGGACGATCCGCAGGCGTACACCTCGCCCATGGTGGTCACCTTGGCCGGCCAGCGGCAACTGCTGATCGTCAGCGCCTCGCACATCCTGGGAATGACGGTCGAAGACGGCACGCTGCTGTGGGACTACCCCTGGGTGACCTCCTTCGAGATCAACAGCGCGCAGCCCATCGTCATCGATTCGGACCGCGTCTTCGTCTCCGCCAGCTACGACCACGGCGCGGTACTGCTGGAAATCGCCTCGCGCGACGGCCAGTTTTCCGCCCGCGCGGTGTGGGAAAACCGCAACATGAAAAGCCGTTTCAATAGCGCGGTGCTGCACCAAGGCTATATCTACGGCTTCGATGAAAGCATCTTCGTGTGCCTGGACGCGCGCACCGGCGAGCGCCAATGGAAAGCCGGGCGCTACGGCTATGGCCAGGTGCTGCTCGCCGGCGACCGCCTGATCGTCACCACCGAAACCGGCGACCTGGTGCTTCTGCGCGCCACCCCGGAAGGCCACGAGGAACTGGCCCGCTTCTCCGCCATCGACGGCAAAACCTGGAACCACCCGGCCATCTCCGGCGGCACCCTCCTGGTCCGCAACACCCGCGAAATGGCCGCCTTCCGCCTCTCCCCCTAGCCCGCTCCTCGCCCTGCCCAAGCCCAAAGCCCAGCGGCGTAGCGCCACTCATCGCCCAGCCCCGTCATTCCGAGCGAGCGCAGCGACGAGGAATCCCTCTTCGCCTGCCGCAGCGCAGCGGTGTAGCGCCAGGTGTCCCAGTCGCGGCTGCGGACCGGCTTGCTCAATCTCGTTGGCAATCCAATACCAGTTGGCCGTGGACTCGATGGCTACCGGCGTGCCCGGTGCGCAACCGGCCAGCGCGTGGATCTTGGCAGCGGACGCCAGGAGTTGCGCTCGTTCCATCAGTTGCAACGCACCCGTGAGTTAGAAGTCATCCGATTATGGATCTCGATACACCCATTTTCTCTTCGATGAGATGTTCGGCCACTGCTTTCACAATCTCGAGGTCCTGTGAAAGTCGCCGGAGATTCGCAACGTCGTCAGGGTCCACTAACGGGTCTGCGAAGGCATGTGCAATAGCGCACCGCCCGGACTCATACAGATATCTAGGAACATCGGGGACTGAGGCCTGGAGCTCCTTGGCTCGCGCGATGGCGTCCACATCCGTGATCTTGGGTACGGTTGCCCTGAGCCCTTCGATGATCTCGTTTCGCCCATTCCAAAAAATGTTGAGGATCTTGAAGTAGCTCAGAAACGAGAACGGTATACTGTTTACCGTGCGTCCTTCACGATAGAGCGCCAACGCAAGACGGGTGTTTGGTTCTGACTCAACGTTTCTGTAAAAAGGAAATGCGATGGACGAACCCACGCTTCGCGATTCTCGCCCAACAGCGACCGGCACGGAGGTACCTGACAATCCGTATCCATTTTCCATCGGCTGATCATCACACCAAGAAAGAACGCTCAAGAAGCGGTTGATCAGAGTTAGTGCTTCAACGGCGGGTATTCGCTGGAGATTCACATGAATGGACTGGTCGTCGTCGCGTGTGGTCGGTTTTACTAACAGTTCGTGACCACCAAAGATCACAGTCGTCTCCTTGCTCGGCCAGGAGGCGGTGCCTTTCACGCGCACGTTGAGCCAGTTGTCCATTCGAGAACTTATTTTTCAATTACATAGAAGCGTATCCCCGTTCGAGTAACATGGGGGGGGAGCGCCCACGGATACATTTTACGTTATCGAGAATGGCGTGCACCATGCGCGCCGCAGCGTCGATGCTTTTCGTTGTGTTCACTGGAGAGCTGCACGCTCTTGGCAGCGGCAAGTAGCTCTTGCAAAGGCCCGGTATCTCAGTAAGGCCTGACACTTCGAATCACCACCCTGCTCCATTCGAATGCGCTGTTTGCCTCCCGCGAGCCTTTGCGGACCGCCTTGTCTGCCTCATTCGAATAGCAGTACAGTAAACTTACGATTGACATCTATATACCTATATGTTAGCATGCCGCATGTTCGCCGCCCGATCTCGCTCGGGACGATGGATCCCCGCTCGTATCACGACTCCTCTATTGTCAAATCGTTCCGCACTCCCGCAAAAAACAAACTTGCTGGTTTCATACACTTACACACTCTCGCACTCGCTCTTTCGCGCTTGCGAAAACGTCAACTCCTCTATTGTCAAACCGTTCCGCACTCTTTTGCGGAAAACACCGGGGGTAGGGGTGGGCGATCAGAGATGAGATATGAAGCAGCTTGCAGATCCCATGCTAAACCTTGCACAATGAACACTTATACAAACACCGTCCGCAAGCCAAGCAGAATGAACACTTCTGGAACAAAGGACTTAAAGTTCTCTTGAATGAACACTTACAGAAAAACCCGGGGGTGGGGGGGGCGAGCCTCCTCGGTTCTGCCGGTAAACACGGTCGAAGGCCACAAACGCTGCCGCGATGACCACGCAGGTCAGGACGCTGCCTTCCGGGCCAGCCGAGCCGCCCGTCAGCCAGTCCGGCCCCTCAAACGACGCGTGCAGCAACTGCCCCGGCAGCACGAGGCCGCTATTCGGCACGGAGAAAATATAACTCTGGGCGAAATTCCACGTCGTGTGGAACCCGATGGCGAACCACAGATTGCCCGTCCGCCGCAACGTGAGGCAGAAAAATATCCCGACCAGAACTACATTCAGGATCCCGACTGCACTCTCGCCGGGATTCGCCAGATGGGTTGCGCCAAAAATGATGGAAAGAAGAGTTGCGGCGGGCCAAAAGCCCATCCCCGAGGCGGCCGTGAACTGCAAGTAGCCCCGAAAGAAAAACTCTTCGTAAACTCCAACCACCACGAAAACTGCCGCCCACACGAGACCCCATTCGACGGCCTCGGAGGCGCCGAGAGCCCACCCCCCGAACGAATAACCGCCCAGCGCGCGGATCAGCAGCACCAAAATGGTGATCAGCCCGCCCCCCCACAGCGCGCCCTTCCAAAAGTACCCACGGAAAGCGCCACGCCAAGGCATCCCGTATTCGCCAAAGCGCCGCCCTTCGATCCGCGCCATCAGCAGCGCGGCGGCAATGGCGCACACGGCGGCGGCGACCTCCTGGACAAACAGCGCGCCCGGATTGATGCCGCCGCCCACAAAAAACGGTTGGTCAAAGACCAGCGCGGCGAAGCCTTGCAGAATGATAAAGAACAGAAAGAACAGCGCCACATACATGGCTGCGCGCCAGCCCGCGCGCACCTCGTGCGGCCCCAGAAAAACCGCGTGTATGCCTGTTGGCCTTGCGGCAGGAATCACGGGCGCAAAGGACTCGCCCTTCCTCTCCTCGGGCGTCTCCTCGGGGCCCCGATCCGAGTTGCTCATGTCAGAAGAGTTGGGAAGATCAGGGATCACGTCGGGCTCCCGGACATGGCCGGCAGTCGAGCGCCGTTGGTCCGGCGACCAAGGTTACGCACGGCGCTCGGCCAGGCGCGCCAGACGCTCGAGGTACTCGCGGCTGCGGCGCGCCACACTGTGCCGCGTCAGCAGCCAATCCACGATGCGTCCGAGGCCTCCGGGCAGCCTATAATCGCTCGTGAACCTCACCATGGTGCCGGTCCCCTCCGGACCCGCCACGCGATCGAGTTCCCACCGTTCCCGGCCACACACCCCGTAGGCGTCCTCGAACCGCCACTCGAGCAAGCGGGCATGCTCGAATGCGGTTACCAGCG
Source organism: Candidatus Acidiferrales bacterium (assembly GCA_965197305.1). Taxonomy (GTDB): domain Bacteria; phylum Acidobacteriota; class Terriglobia; order Acidiferrales; family UBA7541; genus Palsa-189. The sequence goes on from CBDAMS010000011.1 coordinate 549,776, forward strand.
CGGTGTGGGAGATCGTCTTGCGCCCCACCCGTCCCGAGATGCGCACCTTCGAGCCGACGGCAAACTGCGCGGCGCAGTTTTGCACCTCGAAGCTGCTCTCCATTTCCGCGCCGTACCAATAGGGCATGCGCTGCGGAGCAAAAAACACGAAGACGCGCTCCGGGGGCACGGCAATCGGCTCGGTCAGTGCGAACTTCGCCATGAGTCGAAGTCAATTTACCACGGACCTGGCGCCGGGCAACTCGGCTAAGCTTCTTCGTCACTTCACGTATTTCGGCGCGTCTCCCCTGGACCAGGGGTCATACGAGCAAGCGAAATTGATGCGTTCATTGATCGGTGGATGGCTGAAAAACCAGATCTTGGTCAGCCGGGAGGGAGAAGGCTCCGCCAGGGCCACTTCGCCGATAATTTGAAAGGTGCGCGCCGCCACCTCCGGCGCGTCGGGCACGATGCCGTGCACCACCTCCAGGCCGTACTGATCGGCCTGGCGCTCGAGATGACGGCTATAGGCGTTATTGATGGGCGTGAATAGGAACCCGAAAATGGAGATCAGTAGAAGCAGGACGGGCAATGACGCCCAATCGTCCGTGCCGCGCAGGCCCCAGGCTCGCGCGGACCGCTTGACCCCCCACGCAAAGATGCGCGAACCGATGAAGAGAAATACCAGCAACAAACCGGCGGTGTATAGGGTGCCGTTCCGCACGTGTCCGAGGACGTAATGACCCATTTCGTGCCCGAATATCAGCAGAATTTCCGCTGTCGTCATGCGCGCGATGGTGGTATCCCACACCACCACGCGCCGCGACGCCCCTAGGCCCGTCATGTAGGCGTTCAAGGAGACCCGTTTGGTGCTGGCGTCCATCACGTACATGCGGCTTTCGGGAATCTCCTGTCCCCCATGCCGGACCACGCGTTGGAGTTCGGAAGCCAGTTGCGGATGGCCTTCCGCCAGCGACGTAAAATTGAAAAAGAGGGGCTCCACCAGCACCGGATGCACGAACACGCCGAAGATCAGGATGGGAACCACGGCCACCCAAACGTGGAACCACCAGCGCCGCGGACTGCGGCGCATCAGGACGTACAGGAGCCATATCAGAAAGATCCCCAGCGCCAGGGCCAGCAGCTCGCCCTTTGTCCAGTCCCACAGCCACGAGCCCCAGCCCTGGATGGATTGCCCGAAACGGAGAGCAAGCCCGTGACGCGCCGCACGGAATGGCAGGCTCAAGACATCCAGTGTCAGCAAAAGCAACGGCGCGAAGACCGCGGCTTGGAGAAACCGATTCCGCGCCGCCCGCTCGGCCCAGTCGCGAAACACCGGCGCAATCCGCAACCTGACGATCAGCACCAGCACCAGCATTCCGAATCCGAATTGCAGGAAGTAGAGTGCGTGCCGCGCTCGGGCATAGGCCATGGCCTGAGAGGCACGTTCCGGGGAAAGCGTGTACGCTTGAGGGGCTTGTTCCTGCGAATCAGCCTCTGGCGCTTGATCCTTCTCAAACTGAGCGGGCTCCATCTGAGCGGATGCCGGCCCTCCTCCGCCCGAAGTACCCGACTGGACACCCGACTGGGCAAGGAGCGGCGAACAACCGAGAAGCAGGACGGCGGCCACAAATAGAAGGTGGCGACTCAGGATCAACCTCGCATCACAGTTTTATAATCAGTCGGTGTTTTCTGCTCAGTCAGTGTACGCTGGCAGTGTATGCCGGATTTCGCGAAAGGGCGCAACCTGGAATGTCTGTCGCATGTAAGCCTTTGCCGTGTCCATCAGGCCGTGCCCGTCAACGCTCCAAGGGGCGCCAAGGCTCCGCAAACCAGCGCTCCAAGGCTCCGCAAATCAGCCACCATATCTAGTATATTTCTGCTTGACACCACAAGTCCGCGGCCGCACAATCCGCCCGGGTTTTTTCAGGCCGGCCACATGAGTGTCCCCGGCCCCCAGGAGGCGCCGTGCAGTATCTCCCCGGCTGGACGGTACAGTGCATCGATCCGAATTGCCAGGCACGCGGCCATTGGCTGCGCGCCGATGCCATGCCCAATGACCATTGCAGCAATTGCGGAGCGCCGCTGCACAACGTTCCGCCCCCGCTGGCTTCGCGACTCCGGCTCAGGCCGCGCCCACTGCGCGGGCCACGGATGCTTCGGCCGCTCCGCTAAGAGAGAGCTCGCTCGACAATCAAGGAAGTTGATATTCCTCGGGACTCTACAAGAAAATTAGCGGCCGATGGGGGGACCGGCTGCTCGGGGCAATTAGGAAGGACAGCGAACTGTGCTGCGCCGTAACCTGCATTCCCTCAAAACGGCAGCCTGAGGAGCCGCACGTCACGTCGAACACGAGCCCATTGTGTCTTGCACCTTGGGCAGTGTCTATGATCCAAACGGTTCATTATTCATAGTACTTTCGTAAGCCCCTCCCCGCAGCACACAACGCCGATAGACGGAAGCCGGCAACCTTCTGCAGATTTCTTTCGCCGAACGCGCCGGATTGAAGGGTCCGCATCCCCGTGATAGCCTCAAGGAGCCGGGACAACACAGTCCGCGTGCACCTTCGGACGCCAGTCTCCTCCCGCAGCCATGATGATCTCAACAAACCGACTGGACCGCGCCAGCATAGAGACTGGAGTCCTCGAGACGGCGCGTGGGCTGCTGCGCGAATTGGGTAGCCAGTATGCCATCGGTGCGCTCCGCGGCCCGGCGCACCTCGACCGGGACCTTGGCCTCGGCAGCCTCGAGCGCGTCGAGCTGCTGTCGCGCATCGACAAGGCGTTTGGCACCTCGTTGCCCGAACAGATCCTCTCCACGGCCGATACGCTGGACGACATCATTGCGGCGCTGGCGGAAACTTCTGCAACACCCTCCACTCGGGGACCAAGCATCCCATGGGGCATCCCATGGGCGCCTCTGCGCGACCGGCAAGCGGCACCGAGCGATGCCAAATCCACGACGCCGTCCACAGCGGAAACCTGGCAAGAGGTTTTGCACTACCGCGCACGAGCCGATGGCGACCGCGCGCACCTGATCCTGTGGGAGCAGGACGGCGAAGCGGAACGCGTCTCATTCGGGGAGCTCTATGCCGGCGCACAATCCGCCGCTGCCGCACTCACCGCTCGCGGCATTAAGCGCGGCGACGCCGTAGCTTTGATGCTGCCCACATCGCGCGACTTTTTTGTAGCCTTCGCAGGCATCCTGCTCGCCGGCGGGGTCCCGGTGCCAATCTATCCCCCGGTACGTGCAGACCGCATTGCCGAGTATGCCGGGAGGCAATCGGTGATTCTACGAAATGCCGAGGTGCGACTCCTGGTGACCTTTCGGGACGCGGCCTCGGCGGCGAAGCTGCTGCGGCCGCGTGTCCCCTCGCTCCGCGGCATCCTCACGGCGGCGGAGTTGCTGGCGCCAAACTCATGGTCCGGGAGGGACGCGGCCTCCGCCCAGGTGCGCGCGAGCGCCGACGACCTAGCGCTTCTTCAGTACACCTCCGGTTCGACCGGCGATCCCAAAGGCGTGATGCTGACCCATGCCAACCTTCTGGCCAACGTGCGCGCCATCGACGAGGTTCTGGCGGTGCGCTCGAATGACGTCGGCGTGAGCTGGCTGCCGCTCTATCACGATATGGGATTGATTGGGGCCTGGTTGCTGCCGTTGTATTTTGGTCTGCCGCTGGTGGTGCTCTCCCCTGTGGCTTTTCTGGCGCGGCCCGAGCGGTGGCTTTGGGCCCTCCACAAACACCGCGGCACCCTGACCGCCGCACCCAACTTCGCGTACGAACTGGCGGTACGGAAAATCGCGGATTGCGACATCGCCGGGCTCGATCTAAGTTCCGTGCGCGCGGCGATGAACGGCGCCGAACCAGTCACAGCAGCGACACTCGATCGGTTTGCTGCGCGCTTTGCACCCTACGGCTTTCGCCGCCAAGCACTCCTGCCGGTATACGGGCTGGCAGAGGCATCGCTGGCGGTAACCATTCCGCCGCCGGACCGTATTCCGCGGGTAGACCGCGCCGCACGGGAACCGTTCGAGCGGGAAGGCCGGGGGGTACCCGCGCCGCCGGAATCGCGGGCGGACGATCCCAGCGTCCTCTCCTTTGTATCCGTAGGCGCCGTCCTGCCGAACCACGAGGTCCGCATTGTGGACGATTCCGGGAAGCAGGCGGAAGAACGCAAGGAGGGCGTGCTGTGGTTTCGGGGGCCCTCGACCACCAGCGGATATTTCCGCAACGAGCACGCATCGCGCGCCCTGTTTCCCGAAGGGAGGGCGGCCGGCTGGCTCAACTCCGGGGACCGCGCTTATCAGGCCGATGGCGAGATATTCATCACCGGCCGCGCCAAGGACATCATCTTGAAGGCCGGCCGCAACTTGTATCCGCGCGAATTGGAGGAGATCGCGGGGGGCGTTGCGGGGGTTCGCAAGGGGTGCGTGGTCGCGTTCGGCATAGCCGACACCGCCACGGGCACGGAGCGACTGGTCATCGCGGCGGAAACGCGCGAGCGCGGGGCCACGGCGCGCAGCCGGATCGCCTCGGCGATCACCGAACAAGTGACGGCCATCATCGGTTTGCCGCCGGACGCAATCACACTGCTGCCGCCGCACAGCATCCCCAAGACCTCCAGCGGCAAGCTGCGACGAAACCACACGCGGCAGCTCTATCTAGCAGGCTCGCTGGGCACTGCCGTGCTCCCGTTCTGGCTGCAAGTTGTTGGCCTGACCGCAGCCAACAGCATGCGGACGGCAGGCCGGTGGACCCGGCGAGCGCTGGAACTCCTCTACGGTGTTTATGCGGTGACCCTCTTCGCTTTATGGCTGGTGCCCACATGGCTGATGGTCAGCGTGGCGCCGAACCGAGAGGTTGCCGCACGCACGACCTCCTGGGCGCTGCGTTTGTGCCTCAGCCTGGCTGGCTGCCGAGTACGCGTCGAAGGACGAGAGCACCTCTCCGCGCCCGGGCCGCGGGTGCTGGTGAGCAACCATACGAGCTATGTCGATGTATTGATACTGATGGCGGCTCTCGGCGTCGAGTATCATTTCGTCGCCAAGAGCGAAGTGCATGCCATGCCGTTTATCGGCACCTTCCTGCGCAAACTCGAGCATTTCGCATTCGAGCGCGGCGATCAAAACGAGCGTTTGCGCCAGGCCGTGGAGATTGAGGATGCGCTCCGCAGAGGAGAATCGATTTTCGTGTTTCCGGAAGGCACGTTCACGCGAGACGACGGCGTGCGACCGTTTCACCTGGGGGCGTTCAAGGCTGCGGCAAGCACGCTGTGCCCGATCTTCCCCGTGGCCCTTCGCGGAACCCGCCAATTTCTGCGCGACCGAACGGTTCTGCCGCGTCCTACGCGGGTTACGCTCACGATCTGCCCGGCGCTCATGCCGGAAACCACAGCGCAAGCTTCCTGGCAGGAAATCGTGCGCCTTCGGGACATGGCCCGCGCAGCGATCGCCCACCACGCCGGCGAACCCCTGCTGTAGCCCGCCACTTGCTACTACGTTATTGTAAATAACGGAGTTGAACGAAATCCTTGGTCACGGCAGCGTTTGTTGCATCACTTTCGATCTAGTGCGCATCCATAGTTGATAGAGATAGTTGATAGAGATTGAAATAGTTGATGGAGATTGAAATTGGGAAACATGAGCCGTCACCCAGTAGAAACCATTGGAGTTCGATACACTGCCTGGGCCGCTCTCAATCGCGACCCCCAGCAAGACGCGGTGGAGTATGTTTGCCCGCACTGCGGCCATAAGGGCTTCAAGGCGGCGCGCCGGGAACGGGCGAAATACCAGTTTACGGACGGCTTCCTGCAGGACGTCAAGGGCGAGTTGACCACGTGCCGGCGTTGCCGGAGCTCCTTGCACGTTGTACCGGTGGTGCTGGTGCACGATCTGGATGAAAAGCGTCGGTTTCAAGCCGTGTTTGCCGTCGACAACGGGCCCGGCGCCAACTGAGGAACCCCAACTAAGGAAAAAGAGCCGGCCTAGCGGCTGGCAGCGCAGCACGATCACCAATCCGCCAACCAGCTTACTCGCCGAGCAGATGGTCCGGCTCGGCGCGGAACTTCTCCAGCCCGTTGCGGATGTGATCGAAGGCTTCATCCACGGTATCGGCAAACTGCAACAGGTCGTACTCGTGTTGGGCGATGGTGCCCGATCGCAGCATTTCGCGCCAGTTGAGCACGCGATCCCAGTACTTGCGGCCGTAGATCAAGACCAGGTTGCGGCGATCGAGCTTTCCGGTTTGATTCAGCGTCAGGATCTCCCACAGTTCGTCCAGGGTGCCAAATCCGCCGGGGAATACAATCAGGGCCTTGGCCAATTGAGCGAACCACAGCTTGCGCATGAAAAAGTAATGGAACTGAAAATTCAGCTCCGGGCTAATGTACGAGTTGGGCCACTGTTCCTGGGGCAACTCGATGCTCAGGCCGATGGACTTTCCGCCGGCCTCGACGGCCCCTCGGTTGGCGGCTTCCATGATTCCGGGGCCGCCGCCGGAGCAGATGACGAAGCGGCGAGGCTGATCCCCCAAGGTCATCGATCAGGCAGTGAGGCGGCGCGAAAGCTCGCGGGCCTGCTCGTAGTAGGCGGACATTTCAAGCGCGGCACGAGCCCGACGAAGGGCGGCACGATGTTGCGAGGAGGCTCTGCCGCGGGTACGCTTGAGTCGCCCGATTCTTGCCAGTGCCCGTTTACGCGGCAGGATGCGCGCCGAACCAAAAATGACGATGGTGTCGCCAATTTTTTCCCTCCGCAACCGTACCAGCGGATCAATGTACTCGGTCAGGATGCGAACCGGCCGCGCCCCTACGCTTTCGATGAATTGAGGATCGCGAAACGGAGGCTGGCGTGACGTGTTGTGGTGGCGACTCATGCGCCCTCCGGGATTCAATCATCATCCAACAGACGAGAACCATTGTACGCAAGGGGCAGAGGTCAAACCAACGTGCGCGCGCGCCGGCGCATCCGATTTAGTACACTACTGATCGAGTACCCGGACTTCGAGATGCTTCCTTCATGGACGGGGGCACGACGGGAACCATGATCCGGTCATCACTGCCGAAAGCCTTGCTTGCAGCCGCCGTTGTGGGTCTCGCGGTCCTCCTCGCAGCCTCTCCAGCAGCCGCCCAGGCACCGGCGGGACCGATCCCCCCGAAGCCGGGCGGTCAAGTCCAGCCGCAGCCGGAAACGCCGACCATTCGAGTGAAAGTAGACCTGGTGAATACGCCGGTTATCGTGAGCGATGCCGCAGGCGAGATGGTGCTGGATCTCACCCGAAAGGATTTCCGAATTTTTGACAACGACGTCGAGCAAACCATCGAGGATCTGGACGTAGGAGGCGCACCGCTCTCCGTCGCCATCCTCTTGCAAAGAAGCTCACGAATTGAGGCGCTGCTGCCGGCAATCCGCCAAACGGGAATTCTATTCACGCAAATTGTGCTGGGGTCCGAGGGAGATGCCACCGTAATTGGTTATGACGATCAAGTGGTCAGGCTACTGGATTTCACAGCCGATCACATCGCGATTGAGAAGACGTTTGCGGACCTTGAGCAGGGCACCTCGGGCGCGCGGCTCTACGACGCCCTCTCGCTGGCCGTCGGTGCGCTCCGGAACCGTCCGCCGTCGCGACGGCGCGTCATCATCACCCTCGCCGAGGCCGTGGACAGCGGCAGCGAATCCAAGCTCGGCCAAGTGCTGCGTGAGGCGCAGCTTGCAAACATCACCATCTATTCGGTTGGCCTGTCCCCGACGGCCGCCGCATTACGGCGCCCACCGGAGCAGTCCGGCCCGCCATCGGCCACCCCGCCGGGGACCTTCGGCCGGACGCCGATTCCCGGCACTCTGCAGACCCCGACAACGGAACAGCAACGCAGCGGAAACATCGACCTGCTGGCGCTCACAGAGTGGTTGGTGCAAAACGTGACCGCGAGCGTAGGTGACGATCCGCTCGAGATTGCCACCGTCGCGACCGGCGGGCTCCACCAGTCCACGTTCCGCGACCGGTCCATCGAAACCGCTATCGACCACATCGGCGGTGAACTCCACGCGCAGTACACTCTCAGCTACCGTCCCTCGGGTACCGCCCCCGACGGCTATCACGAAATCAAGGTGTTGGTGGATCGCCCCGGACTGAAGGTGCGCTCACGCCCGGGCTATTACCTATCGCCGCCCGGGGCATGAACCGCGGCGGCCCGGCCGCCAGCGCTAAGTTGTTCGGCGCTGTCCAGTACTCCCGGCATTATGCCTCGGGCCATTATGCCTCAGGCTTGGACGGCTGCTTGTCGCCGTTGGGCGCTCCTTCCTGGATTGCTGCGGCGGCAGCGATCTTGTCCTCATCCTCGAGGCGCAGCAGGCGCACGCCCTGTGTAGACCGGCTGGCTTCGCGAATCTCATTGGCGTGGACGCGGATGACCTTGCCAAACTCGGTGATGATCATGACGTCGGACTCTTCGCCGACCTGCAGCGCCGCCACCACGGGACCATTGCGGTCGGTGCTCTTGAGGTTGATGACGCCTTTGCCCCCGCGCGAGGTGATGCGGTATTCGGCCAGGGGCGTGCGCTTGCCGTAGCCCTTTTCGGAAACGGTGAGCATGAGGGAGGTCAGCGAATCCTTGATCTCCTCATTTTCCAGCTGGTCAATATCGGCAGTGGCCTTTTTGGACTCCTTGCGAAGGATCTCGAAATCAGGCTGCACGGCATCCATGCTGACGAGATAGTCGTCTTTGGCAAGGTCCATACCGATGACCCCTCCGGCCTGCCGGCCCATGGCCCGCACTTCGGTCTCGCGGAACAAGATGGCTTGGCCGAGGTGGCTGGCGAGGAAGATCATTTGCTTGCCGTCGGTCAGCTTCGCGCCAATCAGCTCATCCTTGGCTTCCAGGCCGATGGCGATGATGCCGGACGGACGCGGGTTGCTGAATTCGGCGAGCGCGATCTTTTTCACGGTGCCGTTGCGCGTGGCAAAAAAGACGTGCCGGCCGGCCTCTTCGAGGTTTCGGGCCGGTAGGAGCGCGGTCAGACGCTCGCGCTCCTGGAATCGGACCAAGCTGGTGATGGCCTTGCCACGCGTGGCCGCGGCGGCCTCCGGGATTTCGTAGACCTTGAGCCAATAGACGCGGCCTTGCGAACTGAACAGCAGAATGTAGCTGTGCGCCGAGGCGATGAAGAGGTGCTCGACGAAATCCTCTTCTCGCGTGCGGGCGCCGATGCGGCCCTTGCCGCCGCGCGATTGGTGCCGATAGACATCCACCGGGGTGCGCTTGATGTATCCGGCGTGGCTGATGGTAATGGCCATGTCCACGTCCGCGATCAGGTCCTCGACCTTGATCTCTTCCACGGCGTCCACGATCTGCGTGTTGCGCGCGTCGCCAAACTCCTTCTGGATTTCGCGCAACTCTCCGACGATCACCTGCTTCACTTTTTTCTCGCTGGCCAGGATTCCCTTCAGTTCAGCGATGCGCGCCTGGACTTGTTTCAGCTCTTCGAGAATCTTCTCGCGCTCCATTTGGGTGAGGCGGCGCAACTGCAACTCGAGAATCGCCAGCGCTTGCCGTTCGGAGAACTTCCATCGCTCCATCAGCCCTTCCCTGGCTTCCTGGGCCGACTTGCTGCGGCGGATCAGCTTGATGACTTCATCGAGGTGCTGCAGCGCCTTGGAGAAGCCAAGCAGAAGGTGTTCGCGCTCCTCGGCCTTGTGCAGATCGAACTGCGTGCGGCGAAGCACCACGTCGCGGCGGTGCTCCAGGAACAGCTGCAGGAGTTCGATGAGCCCCATTTCGCGGGGCTGGCCATCACCGGTGATGGCCAGCAGGATCATCCCGAACGATTCCTGCATCTGGGTGAGCTTGTAGAGGTGGTTCAGAACCAGTTGGGACTCCTCGCCGCGCTTGACCTCGATCACGATGCGCATGCCATCGCGATCGGACTCATCGCGAACATCGGAGATGCCGTCGATCCTCTTCCCTTGCACCAGCTCGGCGATGCGTTCGATGAGCCGGGCCTTGTTGACCTGGTACGGGATCTCGGTGACCACGATGTTCTCGCGGTCCTTGCCCACCTGCTCGATGGACACCTTGGCGCGCATGCTAAAGCTGCCGCGGCCCTTGCGGTAGGCCTGTTCGATCCCTTGCCGGCCGGCGATATACCCGCCGGTCGGAAGATCCGGCCCCGGGACCAGCTTCATGACTTCTTTGAGCGTGGCGTCGGGCTTCTCCATCAGCAAGATCGTGGCGTCGATGATCTCTCCTAGATTGTGCGGCGGGATGTTGGTAGCCATGCCCACGGCGATGCCCGAGGCGCCATTGACGAGGAGGTTCGGGACGCGCGACGGCAGGACCACCGGCTCCTGCTCGATATCGTCGAAGTTGGGACTGAAATCAACGGTTTCCTTGTCGATGTCCGCGAGCAGCTCTTCGCTGATGTGCGCCAGCCGCGCCTCCGTGTAGCGCATGGCTGCGGGCGCGTCGCCGTCCACCGAGCCGAAGTTGCCCTGGCCGTCGACCAGCATGTAACGCATGTTGAAGGGTTGCGCCATGCGAACCAGGGCGTCGTAAACCGGAGCGTCCCCGTGGGGATGGTATTTGCCGAGGACTTCGCCCACGATCTTGGCGCACTTGCGATAGGTTTTGGTGGAGGTAAGCCCCATCTCGTGCAATCCGTACAGAATGCGCCGGTGCACCGGCTTCAAGCCGTCGCGCACGTCCGGCAGGGCGCGCCCAATGATCACGCTCATCGCGTAGTCGAGATAGGACTTCTTCATCTCGGCTTCGATATCCACCGGGACCAGCAGGGCGGTTTTGATTTCGTCAGCCATTAGTTCGCATTTCTCGTGGGAGTACGATCAGACGTCGAGGTTGACGACATCGAGGGCGTTATCCTCGATGAATTTGCGGCGTGCCTCAACGTTTTCGCCCATGAGGGTGGTGAAAATTGTTTCCGCCTCGACCACGTCTTCCAGCTTGACTTGCAGCAAGGTGCGCGTCTCGGCATCCATGGTGGTTTCCCAGAGCTGCCCGGGGTTCATCTCCCCCAGGCCTTTGAAGCGCGTGATGGTGAAATCTTTTTTGGCGTCCTCGAGCACAAAGGCCAGCACCTCAGCAGCACTTTGTTTGGTCACCTTGTTTCCGTTGCGCGTCACCGTGAAGGGCGGCCGATCGGATTCGGCGATGGCGTGCGCGAGCGCCCGCAGCCGCTTGCATTCCGGCAGTGCGACCAGCGCCCAGTTGACCCGCACGGCGACCCCGGCCCCATTCGCAAGCACCAACTCGTACAGGCTGTGCTCCTCGTCGTAGGCAATCTGCCCCTTGATCTCGAGCTTGGCTTTGCCGATGGCCTTGAGTAAGCGGTCGAGAGCTTTCTTGTCTTCAAAATCGGCCTTCTTTTCCAAATCGCTCGCCACCAGCAAATCCGCCAAGTCACGATTGCGCGCCCGTCGCACCAGCTTGGCTGCGACCTGATCGTATTCCTGCACATTCAGCAAAAACTGCGTCAGCCGGGCGCCTTGGAGCGGGATCCCTTCCTTCGCTTTCACGACGTGGTCTTCGGTGGCGCGCTTCATCAGTTCCCGGGAGAACTCGCGTTCATCGCGGATATAGCGGTCCATCTTGCCGCGCTTGACGCGGTACAGCGGCGGCTGGGCGATGTAAACGTGGCCGCGGTCCAGCAACTCCTTCATATGGCGGAAGAAAAAGGTCAGCAACAGCGTGCGGATGTGACTGCCGTCCACGTCGGCGTCGGTCATCAAAATGACCTTGTGATAGCGCAGCCTGGCAGCGTCGAAATCGTCTTTTCCGATGCCCGTGCCCAGGGCGGTGATGATGGCGCGAATCTCCTCGTGCCCGAGCATTTTGTCGTAGCGCGCCTTCTCGACGTTGAGAATTTTTCCCTTGAGGGGCAGGATGGCCTGGTAGCGGCGGTCGCGACCCTGCTTGGCCGAACCGCCGGCCGATTCGCCCTCGACAATAAAGACTTCGCAGCGCGCCGGATCGCGCTCCTGGCAGTCGGCGAGTTTGCCGGGCAGCCCGCCCGAATCCATGGCGGACTTGCGACGAGTCAATTCACGTGCCTTGCGCGCCGCCTCGCGGGCGCGCGCGGCATCAATGCACTTGCCGATAATGCGGCGCGCAACGGTCCTGTGTTTGTCGAAGTATTCGCCGAGCCTCTCGTTGACGAACTGCTCCACCTGGCCCTTGATGTCGCTGTTGAGCTTGCCCTTGGTCTGGCCCTCAAACTGCGGCTGTGGCAGCCGTACCGAGACAACGACCACCAGCCCTTCGCGGACATCGTCGCCGGTAATGGAAACCTCGTCCTTTTGTTCCTTGAGCATACCGGTGGAGCTGGCGAAGTTGTTGATCGACCGGGTCAGGGCCGCGCGGAACCCGGAGAGGTGCGTGCCGCCATCCACGGTGTTGATGGTGTTGGCAAAGGCGAAGACATTCTCGGCATAGCTGTCGTTATACTGCAGCGCAATGTCCACTTCGACGTTGTCGCGCTTGCCCTCGATGTACAGGGGCGAATCGTGCAGCACCTTCTTGCCCCCGTTCAGGTGCTTGACGAATTCAACGATCCCGCCGGTAAACCGAAACTCCGCGGCTTTGTCGCTCCGCTCGTCCTGGAGCGTGATCTTCAGCCCCTTATTCAGGAAGGCCAGCTCGCGGAGCCGCTGCGCCAGCAGGTCGTAGCTGAAAACGACCTTCTTGAAAATGGTCTCGTCGGGGTGGAATGTAATCCGCGTGCCGGTCTTGCGAGTCTTGCCGGTGACCTTGAGTTTCGACTTGGGCACACCAGCAGCGTAGGATTGTTCCCAGACTTTGCCATCGCGCCAGATCTCCAACTCCAGCCGGTCGGAAAGAGCGTTTACGACGGAGACCCCTACGCCGTGGAGTCCGCCGGAAACCTTGTACGTCTCGCTGTCGAATTTTCCGCCGGCGTGCAGGACGGTCATGACCACTTCGGCGGCGGGCTTTTTCTCGGTGGCGTGTACATCCACGGGGATGCCGCGTCCATTGTCGATCACCGTGACACTATTGTCGTCGTGGACGATGACGTTGATTTCGTCGCAGTGCCCAGCCAGGGCCTCGTCCACGGAGTTGTCCACGACTTCCCAGACCAAATGCTGAAGACCTAGCTCACCCGTGGATCCGATGTACATCGCCGGGCGCTTACGCACGGCCTCGATGCCGCCCAAAACCTTGATGGAGGTCGCGTCGTAGCGGTGACCCGGCCCCTTGCCGGTCACCGTCTCTTTTTCAGCCATAGAGTGTGCGTCTCCTGTTTGCCGTGAAGGGGGGGCTACTGCAGAACGGTCTCACTTTGCCTTACCCTGTGGTCTCAGCATCAGCTGGACTCGAAGGGTTGCTTGTTTTGGCGCAAACAAGATTTTGGGGCGAATGGCCCGGCGAACTTCCGTTCCGATACGGCAACCCATGTTACGCTATTTGGTGCCTTATCTCAAGGCCACTGGCGGCCAATTGCCATTGCTAAGTCTTTTAATATAAACAGGATTGCGGAGCACCGAGAGCCCGATGCGCGGAAAGGGGAGGATACGTATTACCAGCCAAAATTAGCCATTACAGAAAGTAAAGAAACTGTGAAGTTGGTATAGCTGCAATCTATGGAAGCCTCAGATTCGCATAGGCATGATGACGTAGCGATAGCGGTACTGTTCATCCGCTAAGGGACGAAACTGACCGGCCGATTGTTCGTCCTTGAGCTCCATGCTGACCGGCCCATCGGCAGCGGCAGCAAGAAAGTCCAGCAGGTATTGCCCGTTGAAGCCGATAGAAAGTGGTTCGCCTGGGTATTCCTTTTCGATGCTTTCCCGCGCCTCGCCATATTCCGGACTGGAAGCCGAGAGTTCCACGCCCTCGGCGGTGACCGAGAACTTAACCGCGTGGGAGCGCTGGTCGGCAAGCTGCGAGACGCGACGAACGGCGTCGCTAAGCTCGCCGCGCTCCAGGACGATGGTCTTATTGTTGTCGCGTGGCAGCACGGCCTCGTAATTGGGGAACTGGCCGGTCAGAACGCGGGAGATGAGGAGCCGCGAGGCCAGCCGGAAAAAAAGGTGGCTGTCGTCGCGGGCAAATTCAATCTCACTGTCTTCGTCAGCCTCATTTGCAAGCCGTTGAATCTCCGTCATTGCCTTCTTGGGGACGAGAGTGCGTGCCTCGTTGGAGAGGCCTGCGAAGGCATGCTGAGTTTCGGCAACGGCCAGCCGGTGACCGTCGGTGGCGATCATAGCGATGGTGTCCGGCTTGAGGATGACTAAAGCGCCGTTCAATGTATACCGTGACTCTTCCATGGAGATGGCAAAAATAGTTTTAGAGATAAGCGAAGAGAGGATCTTGACAGGTATCGTCACCAGCGGATGGGGAAAGGCCGGCACTGCCGGGAAATTATCCTTGGTCATGCCCACCATCTTGTAGGTTCGGCGACCGGATGTGATCTGCACCCAATGGTTTTCAAGCAGCTTGAACCGAATCTCTCCTTCCGGCAAAAGGCGCACCAATTCCAGTAGTTTCTTGGCTGGTATGGTTCCAGCCCCTTCTTTTTTTATCTTGGCCTCGCAGGAGGTGCGAACACTCAGTTCGAGGTCCGTGGCCGTGAGGGTCAAGCGATTGCCTTTGGCTTCGCACAACAGGTGCGAAAGGATGGGAATGGTCGTCTTGCGCTCAACCACACCCTGCGTTAGGTTGAGTTCCTCGAGCAGGTCATATTTCTTAACACTGAATTCCATTGCAGGATTTCCTCCGCGCTCAGCCTGGGTCACAGACGACTGTAAACCGGTTACTCTACCCCTTTTTAAAGAAGGTATAAAGACCGTAGTAGCCGTAGGTGCTGTGGAAACGAGGATATCTGCAGAAGCGGCTGTGTTTTCTGCTACTGCCGCGTGGACCGTGTGGGTGCAGGCGAGTGGAAATCCTGAGAAGTTAGCTTACCGCGCCCCAGTCAAGCGAGAAGGATTCACACCGTACACAGATCCTCCCACAAGGAGTACACAGGATTTTCTCAGCCTGTGACAGGCCTACCTGGAGGCTGAGGCGGGACAGCGATCACGACTAGAAGACAGATCTTGCGTTACAGAAGCCAGTGGGACCGGAGGTTCGTTATTCCAGCGTGTCCAGCAAACGGCTAATGGTGCGGTTCAAGTCCTTATCGGTGTGCCGCAGGGACTCAATCTTGTTAACAGAGTGCAGCACGGTGGTGTGATGCTTACCACCGAACTGCCGTCCGATTTCCGGTAGGGAGGCAGAGGTCAGCTGCTTGACTAGATACATAGCGATCTGGCGAGGATAGGAGATGGTCTTCGAATTGGACCGCACTTTGAGATCCTGATCGCGCAGCCCAAACTGCTCCACAACGCGCTTTTGGATCAACTCGATGGTGACTTTCTTCTCTTGCGTGGCGATGATGTTGCGCAAAGCTGTTTGCGCCGTGCCCAGATTGACCTGAGCCCCGGTTAACGACGCGTAGGCGATCAGGCGGGTTAGCGCACCCTCAAGTTCGCGCACGTTCGACTTGATGGAGCGCGCGATGAACTCAGCCACGTCGTCCGGGAGATGGAAACGCTCCGTTTCGGCCTTTTTCTGCAGGATGGCAATTTTGGTCTCGAGATCCGGCGGCTGGATATCGGCAATGAGCCCCCACTCGAAGCGCGAGCGCAGCCTCTCTTCGATGGCAGAAATCTCTTTGGGGACACAGTCGGAAGAAAGCACGATCTGCTTCTGCAAATCATGCAGGGCGTTGAAGGTGTGAAAGAACTCCTCCTGCGTGCGCTCTTTCCCAGCAATGAACTCGATATCGTCCACCATCAACACATCCACCGACGAGCGGAAGCGATCGCGGAAACTGACCATACGATCAAAACGCAAGGAATTGATGACTTCATTGGTGAATTTCTCAGCGCTGATATAGGTGAGCCGCAGAGCCGGATTGCGCGCCTTAATTTGATGGCCGATAGCCTGCATCAGATGGGTTTTCCCCATGCCAACTCCGCCGTAGAGGTAGAGCGGGTTGTAGGCCTTGGAGGGAGCTTCGGCCACCGCGAGCGCCGCCGCGTGCGCGAACTGGTTGGAGCCGCCGACAACGAAAGTATCAAACGTGTAGCGCGGGTTGAGCTGGTAATCCACGGAATCAAAGTCCAGACGTGCCTGTTTAGAGGCTGTCGATGGCACCGCCGGCAAGGGTTCCCGCTCCGTGCAGACGAACTCAAGTTGCAAGTCCGGCATGCCAACCTCGACCAGTACAGCGTGCAGCAGTTCGCCATAGGTCTCGGTCAGCCGCTTACGAAAAGGTCTAGAAGGTACGCGCACCACAAGTTTGCCGTTTTCCGCACCTGTCTGCCGGGTAGGTTGAAACCAGGTGGCAAAGCTATGTGGATTGACGCGCCTTTCCATGTGCTGCAGGATGGTTTGCCAGGAGTTCATAGTCAGGGTCTCTTCTCGCCAGTAGTATCACGCCTATTCCCACAGTTGTGGAAAAACCGTGGAAAAGCCGCCCGCCAATGTTCTCTCGAGCAGCTAAAGTGAGGGGTGATTCTCCCTGATGCCGCGGCAAGTGACAAGCGAAAATTGTGCGAAGGGAGGACACGCGCTGCACAGTTCATTCACAGGATTTCCACACTACTACAGGTAGTGCTCTGCATGATTTCCTGCATCCGTAGCGCCGAGGCTCCCGGCTCGCTCGGCGAGACCGGGAAAGAACGTGGGCGCTCGGCGCGTCAAGGAGGCTAAGTATAAGTAGGTCAGCACTAAATACGGTAGCGACGCCGCTCGATAGATCGAGCTCGGCCGGTACTCGGATCGGCTTCAATTAGGACTGCGTTCATCTGCACATCGTCGGAGGCGACCTCAAACCGCGCGGGCAGGCCATCGAGAAATCGTTTGATGATCGCCGCTTTTTCCATGCCGATGATCGAATCATGCGGGCCAGTCATGCCCACGTCGGTGATGTAGGCGGTTCCCTGGGGTAGGATCTGCTCGTCGGCTGTGGGGACGTGGGTATGGGTGCCAATGACGGCCGAAACGCGCCCGTCCAGAAACCAGCCCATGGCCTCTTTTTCGCTGGTTGCCTCGGCGTGCATGTCCACGATGATGATCTTGATGTCACCAGGAAGCTTGGCCAGCTCACGTTCGGCGGCACGGAACGGGCAATCATTTGACGCCATCATGACGCGGCCCTGCAGGCAAAGCACTGCATACGGAGTGCTGTTACGCGCCGCGCCGCGGTACAGCCCGCTTCCGGGGCTGCCTTCCGGAAAATTCGCCGGGCGCACCAGCCGCAGCTCGTGCGGGATGAACTCCATGATCTCCCTGCGGTCCCAGATGTGATTGCCTCCGGAGAGCGCCTCGATGCCAGTCCCGAGCAACTCTTTCACCAAGCGGGGCGTGATGCCAAAGCCGGCGGCCGCGTTTTCGCCGTTGGCGATCACCAGGTCCAGCCGCTCGGTGGCGACGAGGTCGGCCACCCGGTCGGCGACGATGCTCCGGCCGGGCGCCCCTACAATGTCTCCGATGAAAAGAATTCGCAAAGTGAGGTTCCAGATAGCCAGATTGAAAGACCAGATATAAGACCAAATATAAGAATGGAGCGGTCCACGATCGCCGTGTGGAGCTAGATCCTGAACCTCTGTACTAGGTGGGCGCCCTGCAACGGCCGTTAGGCTTTCCTCCGCCGGGACCATGCCCGACTGAGGCCATGCGCACGGGCCGACTGACCCGGGCACCCTTGAGATTCAGTGTTGGTTCAAAAGATCTTCGCGCCAACACGCGCGTCGCAGGCCAACTCCAACTCCATTCTAGTCGCGCGGCCCGAGGTGTCCAACTGAATTCAGGACCAGGTTGTCGCACCATGGCGTCTTGCCAATGGAACGACGTGTTGCGAAGGTGAAACTAGGCGGTCTGGTGAAGTGCGTGTTCGATCAGTTTGAGGCAGCGCCGCGCTTCCTCACACAGCGCTTCGCGGCCTTCTTCGTGGGTTTGGCGTACGGTGTGCAACTCGTCGGCAATCGTGAGTGCGGCGAGCACGGCCACTTTTACGGTGTCCACGGTACCGGTAGCGCGTGCAATCTCGCGCATCTTGGCGTCTACATATTGCGCCAACTCTTCCCCGTAAGCAGGGTCGATGTCGCCGGCTACAGTATAGGTTCGGTCGAAGATATCGACTTTGAATCGTGAACTCACAACCGGCTCCCGGGGCCACAACCAGAGCTTGCGTGACGACATTGTGCGCCCTGCCCACAGCGAAGAGCAAGACGCAACATCGGATGGGGCGGGCGCTTGCCTGCCGTCGCGCCGGGCGATGGTCTGCAGATGTCGAGCGCCTTTATGCGGTGCGGAGCGTGGCGCCAAGTTTCTGCTGCAGCGTGGCCACAATGCGCGCGGAGAGATCGCTGACTTGCGCTTCGGTGAGCGTGGTCTGATGGCTTTGGAACGTCACGCGTACCAGCAAAGAGTATTTTCCCGCCGGCACGTGCCGGCCGTGGTAGAGGTCCACGGCCTCGGCCGAGGCCATTTCAGGAATTTCAAGCGCGGCGATGGCTTCACGCACGGCGGCGAAAGAGGTGCCGTCGTGGAGAAGGAGCGAAAAATCGCGCTCCACCGCCGGGAATCGCGAAATCGGCTGATACCGCCGTGCCGCGCGAGCCGTGCCGTAGCCGGCGCAAAAGGAATCGAGAACCAGTTCGGCCAAAAACACGTCTTGCCGGAACTTGAATCGCTCGGCGACGCGCGCGGTGAGCTTCGCCGCCCAGCCAAGCGGCTGCGTGGCGCTGCCACCGGTGGCTATCTTGAATTCTCCGGCCTGGGCGGCGTACTGCCAGGGGAGTGCGGAGGCGCTCCATTGCAGGCCGCCGGCAAGATCGCCGAGTCGGTCGAGGTCGCCTTTGAGGTCGGCAAAAACGTACTCTCGTTCCGATTCAGGGGGGCCCTTTTCACGCGCCAGACCAGTGGCACCCAGCGTCAGGATGCGCGTCTCCTCCGGCGAACGATCTTGACGCGCCGAGCGCCCACGTTCTTTCCCGCTCTCGCCGAGCGAGCCGGGAGCCTCGGCGCTACGGATTTTCCAGCGATACGCACGGCCGATCTCGAAGAGGCGCACATTGCGCTGCCCATGATTCAAGTTCCAGGCCAGCGCGTGCGCCATACTGATGAACCCGGTCGAACGCAGCAGGGACGCGTCCTCGGCCAGGGGATTGGTGATGCGCACCGGCGCGACGCCATCGGGGCGGAACAGCGTGTCTTCTGCCTCGTTGACCAGCGGAATGGTGATGATCTCGCGATAGCCCAGGCCGATCAGGCGTTCCCGCAGGCGATCTTCGGCTTCGGCGTGTGGCAGGCGCGCTGCGGCCTGCTTCGATCCGTGCAGCCGCGGAGGAAACTTGTCGAGCCCGAAGTGCCGGGCGACCTCCTCAATGAGGTCCACTTCGCGGGTGATATTCTGCCGCCAGGATGGCTGACGACATTCCCACACAGCCAGCAGGGAATTCTGTGTCGCGCGAGCCGGATCCACGCGCTGGGGGGCGAATCCCAGGGCGCGCAGAATGGCCTCCACCTCGTTGTCCAGCACGTCGGCGCCCATCACCTGCAGCAACTCCTTGCGGGTTAGCTCCAGTGTCAGCGGCTGGCGCCGCCCGGGGTACACGTCCACCACGCCGGCCAAAATTTCACCTCCGGCCAATTCGCGAATCAGATGGGCGCAGCGCCGCGAGGCCATCTCGGCCATCTCCGGGTCTGAGCCGCGTTCAAAGCGCATCGAGGCCTCGGTCCGCAACCCAAGCGCCTTGGAAGTGCGGCGAATCGAAATGGGGTCAAACCAAGCCGATTCCAGGAGCACATTGCGGCTGGAAGGGACGATTTCGCTGCCGGCGCTGCCCATCACGCCGCCGAGGGCGACGCTTTGTGAAGCGTCCGCAATGGCACACATGTCCGGCGAAAGCGCGCGTTCGAGGGCGTCGAGGGTGCGCATCTTTTCTCCCGCTCGAGCGCGTCGCACAACGATACGCCGCTCGTCGAGCCGGTCGAGGTCAAAGGCGTGCAGCGGCTGGCCGAGCTCGAGCATGATGTAATTGATAGCGTCCACGATGTTGTTGATCGGGGCTTGCCCCAGAGCTTCCAAGCGGCGCCGCAGCCAGTCAGACGAAGGCGCCACTTTCACGCCGCGCAGAACGCGCGCGGTATAGCGCCCGCAAAGTTCAGGGCACAGAACTTCCACACGCGTCGCGCCGGCGACGGGTTCCGCCGCTTCGGCAAGCTTGGTCCCCGGCGATGACTCAATCGGGCGCAGGCGGCCGCGCAGAAGCGCCGCCACCTCCCGCGCCACCCCGTAGTGGCCCAGGCAGTCCGGGCGGTTGATGGTCAAGTCCAAATCCAGCAGCGGCCCGGCTGCGGTCTGCTCCAGGCTTTCGGCGGCGATGCCCGCAAGGGAGAGCCGTGAGCGTAGCTCTTCGGGCGCGAGGTCCAGATCGACGAACTCCTTGAGCCAGTCGTAGAGGATTTTCATGGCGGGTCAGGGAAACTGACGCAGGAAGCGGACGTCATTCTGGAAAAACAGTTGCACGTTGTCGATTCCGTACTTGAGCTGCGCCAGGCGATCGACGCCCAGGCCGAAGGCATAGCCCGAGAGCCGTTTCGCATCGTAGTTGACGAAGCCGTAGACCGCCGGGTCCACCATTCCTGCTCCAAACAGCTCGATCCAGCCGGAGAACTTGCAGAGGCGGCAGCCGCTCCCGCCGCAGACGAAGCAACTCGCGTCGATTTCCACCGAAGGCTCGGTGAAGGGGAAGTAGCTGGGACGCAGCCGCGTTTGGATAGCCGGCCCGAGGAACTGGTGCACGAAATGTTCCACCGTGCCCTTGAACTCGCAGAAGGTAATGTCGGTGTCCACGGCGAGGCCCTCGACTTGGTGGAATACATACGAGTGGGTGGCATCGGGATTATCCCGGCGATAGACCTTTCCGGGCACGATGATGCGAACCGGTGGCGCCTGCTTTTCCATGGTGCGCACCTGCATCGGTGAAGTGTGCGTGCGCAGCAGCAACGGCGGGGCGCCGGACGAGGTTTCGAGATAAAAGGTATCCATCGTATCGCGTGCCGGATGATGCTCCGGGATATTCAGCGCCTCGAAGTTGTAGTAGGGCGTTTCGATCTCCGGGCCCTCCACCACCGTGAAGCCCAGGGAAAGAAAAATGCGCTCGATCTCGGCGAACGTCTGGCGAATGATGTGGCGGGAACCGATGGGGCGAATCACACCCGGCAGCGAGAGGTCCACGCGCTCGCGCGCCAGCGTGCCTGCTTCCGCCGCGGCTCGCCACCTTTCTTGCTGCTCGTCCAATCTTTGTGCGATGGTCCCTTCGTCAGCCAACAGCTCTCGGAACCATTGACCGACGTGGGGACGAAGTGGGGATTCAACCTTCAGCCAATGATCGAGAACCCTTCGACGAATGCTTTCCTTCTTGCGCCCTAACCATAGCGTCCTTAGTTCTTGGAGCGAATCCAGGTGGTTCGTCTCCGCGAGTTCTTGGTCGAAGACTTGACGCAATTCATTGAACAGGGCCTTAAGTTCGTCTGCTGAGCGCAGACCCAGGTCCACGATGGGACGGTCGATCTTGGCGAGTATCTTGGCCATACCTAGGGGCCATACTTAGGCGAGCTGCATAACGCTCGTTATTACCTGCCTATGCTTTCGGCTGTGGCCCGGCAGCAATCGCCGCCTTGGCCTGTTCGGCAATCTTCGCGAAGGCCGCGGCGTCCCGCACGGCGAGGTCGGCGAGGATCTTCCGGTCCAGTTCGATCCCGCCGTTCTTCAGCCCGTGCATGAACTGGCTGTAGGAAAGGCCGTTCAGGCGCGCCGCTGCGCCAACCCGCTGAATCCACAACCGGCGGAATTGCCGCTTGCGGTTCCGCCGGTCGCGATAGGCAAAGCGGTCGGCCCGGTTCGCCGCCTCCCGCGCGGACCGAAAGAGCTTGCTCTTGGTAAGGAAAAACCCCTTGGTGCGCTTCAGACACTTCTTGCGGCGCGCGCGGCGCTTGGTGCCTCGCTTCACTCTGGCCATTGCATCTTCTCCTGCGGGGAGACCGCTCGTCGAGCCGGTCGAGGTCAAACGCGTGCAGCTTTGCGCGCAAACAGCATTAGATGCGCGCGAAGTTCGCGACAACCGGACACGTCAAGCTTCTCCACGGCGTGTTGAGGGTTTGCCGCCGGGATGCTGCATGCCTCCGGCAGCGTCATCGCCCGGTGCAAATTGGCCGGGCCCATCGGCCGGCAGGCCCGCCGTGGCGGGAAACGCTCTGCCTGGCACGACGAAGGGAATCTATCTGTACGGCAGCATCCGGCGAACGTGTTCTATATCGGTAGGATGCACCTGCGTCATCTTTTTCAAAAGACGCATGCGTTTTGCTGGTTTGGTGCCCAGCAAATGTCGCTTGCCCGAATGCATGCGCAGCGCCTTGCCGCTGGCAGTAAACTTGAATCGCTTGGCGGCGCCTCGATGCGTTTTCAGTTTTTTCTTCACCTTTTGCTTGTTTTTGGCCACGTCTTCCCTTTTCTGTGCCTGCCTCAGGCTTAGCCGGCCGCTGCGGGTTTCGAAGCTCCCCCGCCCTTCTTGGGCGCCAGAAGCGCCATCAGGACGTTGGCTTCCATGCGTGGCCCGAGCTCCACCAAGGCATGGTCGGAAATCTCCTTCAGCAAACGTGCCATCTTCCCGCGGCCGACCTCCTGGTGGGCCATCTCGCGGCCCCGGTGGAAGATCATGGCCTTGACCTTGTGCCCCTCGCCCAGAAACCTGATGATCTGGTTCTTGCGGACCTGGTAGTCGTGCTCGGCGGTAGCCGGCCGGAACTTCACTTCCTTGAGCTGGGTCGCTTTCTGGTGCTTGCGTTGCTCGTGTGCCTTCTTGTTTAACTGATAAAGAAAGCGCCCGTAGTCGGTTATCTTGCATACTGGCGGATTGGCGGTGGGCGATATCTCCACTACGTCCAAGCCGCGTTCCCGCGCCATGCGGATGGCCTCGAACGGCGGCATCACCCCCAACTGCCCGCCGTCTTCATCCACGACACGGATTTCCCGAGCGCGGATCCGTTCGTTCACCCGCGTGCGTTCAACCGCTCGAAAACTTCTGTCAGCGATAAATCCACCTCCGCAGCGGCGCGCCTTCTGCGGCCGCACCCGTCGCGCGGTCGCTGCCGCGCGGAATCAAGGAGTATAGCATGAGTAGCCTGTCCTACGATTCGCAACCGCTGGATGCGTTTTTTGTGCTTGCGGTGACTTGGCCGATAGCCACCTACCACCTGCCGATGGCCAACCGTCGCAGCCATTTCTCTCGTTGCTATAATGTCGCTGCTATAATGCCGGTTTCCGATGGATCAATTGTTAACCGCGTATGCAAAGGAGGGATCCTGTGGGGCGGACATATCAATCGATGGTCATCAACGCACCTGTCGAGAGGATCTGGGAGACGATCCGAAACTTTCATGATCTGGGTGGGCCCCGAACGTCGTCACCCGCGTCGACGTCGTTGGCGACAAGAAGGGAAACGAAGTGAGCGCCAAGCGAGTGCTCAACGGGGTATTCCGCGAAACGCTTCTGGAGGTGAATGAGGACCATCGTACCTTCGCATACAGCATTGACGATGGCCCGCCTCCGGTGTCGAAGGCGGATGTGAGCAATTACGTTGGCCGGGTGTCGGTTCGCCCCATCACCGAAGGAGGGGGCACGTTCGTGGAATGGTTCTCCAGATGGGAGCGGAGCGACAAGCCAACCTCCGAGTTTTGCCACGGCATCTACGTGGCTCTCCTCGCCGACATGAAAAAGAGTCTCGAATCGTGACGCCACGAGCGGCCACCGAAGCGGCTGCCTTACAGCGCGATGGAGCCGACGGTGGGCGCGCACCGTCGGCTCGGCGCGAAACGTTAGGCGGCGCCCAGTGCCTCGGAGCCCCTTTCTTGGCATGTTATTTATGGTTACGTTCCCGTTCGAGCCGAACTACCCGGCGGCGGGGGGGGGGGTACCGACACGCGGCATCCCGTCAGACGCTCGACTTGTCTCCCTGCGCGCAGCGCCCTAGAATGTCATCAGGGTTCAACGAGAAGGAGGACCTCCGTGCAACTCGACGATCAACTCAAGCACCTGCTCCGCGATTTGGGGCGTGCGATCAACGATACCGTAGCGGAATCGGACCGCATTACCGAGGCCATTTCGGATGTTCGCGCCGCGGGCTACGACATCGTGTTGAAGCTGGATGCGACGATCGGTTTGGCCCGCCGCGAATCCCAGCCCATTTCCATCACGCCGAACGACCAGCGTTTTTTGAAATCCTTGCACATCCAGGTGGATCAGGAAGTGCTCGATGATGAGGAGCGGCCGCGCAAGTCAAACTTCGAAATCACGCCGCAGGATGTCCGATTCTTGAAGTCGCTGAAGATTTCGCTGGACGATCAGGAACAATGAGGCGACTGAGCGGCGGCTGGGCATTCTTGTTGCTGGTTGCAGCGCTTGTGGCTGCTTCGCCTTCGCTGGTCCGGGCGCAAGTCATAGACACCTCTCAACCGATCATCATAGAGGACCCCAAGCCTGTAAAGTTTCTGGGCACAGTGATGTTCTCGAACGTGCAATCGATTACCGTGCGAAGCCGTGACGGCCTGCGGGTCATCCGTACCTTCACGTATTCCCCAGAGATTCGCGACGAGATGCAGCAGATCCTTACCGACGGCGGCTACCAGTACGACGACAAAGTCGAAATCGAGTCGATGCCCGGCAGCGATATAGCGCTGCGCATCAAAGGTAAGCCCTCGAAACCCCTCTGATCCGCCTACAAGGCACCATGCTTCGCCTGCCAGCGGTTGCCGGTCGGTTCTATCCGCATAGCGCGGAGGAACTGTCTCGACAGGTGAACTCCTTCTGTGTGGGTGACACCAGCGAGCCGCGTCGGCATGCCATTGCGTGCCTGGTGCCTCACGCGGGCTACCGCTTTTCCGGGCACATTGCCGGAGCCGTATATGCACGTCTCGCGTTGCCACGTCGCATCCTGCTGTTGGGGCCGCGTCATCGTCCGCTGGGCCAAGCGCTGGCGGTTCTCTCTGAAGGTGCGTGGCAGACGCCGCTGGGCCACGCAGAGATCGACGTGGAACTTGCCGCAGAACTCAAGCGGGGCTGCCCTTCGCTGATCGAGGACGGGTTGGCGCATCGCGACGAGCATGCACTCGAAGTGCAGCTGCCTTTCCTGCAGCACCTTCTGGGGGACTTCCGCTTCGTGCCCATCGCCCTGGGCACCGTGGATTTTGCGGAGCCCGAGGCACTGGGTCATGCTATCGCCCGAACCTTGTCGCAGCAGTCCGACCCGGTGCTCATCATCGCCAGCTCGGATCTGAATCATTACGAGTCCGACGCGATCACCCGGCTCAAGGATCGCAAGGCGCTGGACCCTATTCTGGCCCTCGACCCGCGTGGCCTCCACGACGCCGTTCGCCGGGAGGGGATCACCATGTGCGGACTGGGGCCGGCCGTCAGCATGCTCATCGCCGCGCGGCGCCTCGGCGCTACGGGGGCTGAATTGATTCGCTACGCCACTTCCGGTGATAGCAGCGGTGACCGCGATGAAGTGGTCGGTTATGCCGGCGTCATCGTGGCCTAGTCCCCGATCCGAAAAACTTGCCGTGGCCCCCCCCCGAAAAGCTTCCGGCGGGAACGCCCGGCTGCGAGCCGGTGGGAACGGCACCAACGGCGGTCTGCCGCGTGCCGGACATCGCGCTCCGCAACCATGTACATGTAAATGACGTCCTCGGCGATGTTCGTGGCGTGGGCGATTACATCAGGTGGGTGCTGCCCATGAGGTACTGATCCACGGCGCGGGCGGCCTTGCGGCCTTCGGAAATCGCCCATACCACCAGCGACTGGCCGCGGCGCATATCCCCGGCCGCAAATACGCCGGGGACGGAACTCATGAAGTCGGCATCGGTGGCGATATTGCTTCGAGCATCCAGGTTTACACCCAGCTGTTCGACCATGCCCGGTTTGACGGGTCCGAGGAAGCCCAGAGCCAACAGGACCAGATCCACATCAATGGTGAACTCAGTTCCGGGTATGGGCTCAAACTTCGGCGGCGGACCCACACGCATGGCATGGAGCCGCTTCACGTTGCCGTCTTCATCTCCCGTAAAATGGGTTGTCCCCACGGCCCAGTCCCGTATCCCGCCTTCTTCGTGCGAGCTCTCGGTGCGCAGTTGCAGCGGCCAGAGAGGCCAAGGTGTGCTGGGGGCGCGTTCGGCAGGCGGCCTGGGCATGATCTCGAACTGGTGCACGGACTTGGCCTTTTGCCGGTGGCACGTTCCCAGGCAGTCCGCGCCGGTGTCGCCGCCGCCGATGATGAGCACGCGCTTTCCGGTGGCCAGGATTTGATCGGGAACAGCGTCTCCGGCGTTGCGCTTGTTCTGTTGCGGCAGGAATTCCATGGCGAAGTGGATGCCCTTGAGTTCGCGTCCGGAAACCTTCAGATCGCGGGGGTTTTCGGCGCCTCCGGCCAGTACGATGGCGTCAAACTCCTTGCGAAGGTTTTTCGCGGGCACATTGTGCCCAACGTGGGCTCGCGCCTGGAAACGAACGCCCTCGGCCGTCATCTGCCCGAGCCGCCGGTCGAGCACATGCTTTTCCATCTTGAACTCCGGTATGCCGTAACGCAGCAGGCCGCCCACGCGGTCAGCCTTTTCAAACACCGTCACCCAATGGCCCGCGCGATTGAGCTGTTGCGCGGCGGCAAGCCCGGACGGTCCCGAGCCCACCACGGCGACCCGCTTCCCGGTGCGAATTTCCGGCGGCTCGGGCTTGATCCAACCCTCCTCCCAGGCGTGTTCCACGATCGATTTTTCGATCATCTTGATGGTGACCGGAGGCTCGTTGATGCCCAGCACGCAAGCTGCTTCGCAAGGCGCCGGGCAGATACGGCCGGTAAACTCCGGGAAATTGTTGGTGGAGTGCAAAACCCGGATGGCCTCTTTCCACTGTTCCCGGTAAACGAGGTCGTTCCAGTCGGGAATGATGTTGGTGACCGGACAGCCGGTGTGGCAGAACGGGATGCCGCAATCCATACAGCGCGCTGCTTGCACGCGCACCTTTTCTTCAGGGAACGGCTGATACACCTCCCGGTAGTCGTTGACGCGCTCTTCCGCCGGGCGCCGTGTCGGCATCTCCCGCGTATATTCCTTAAAGCCTGTAATCTTACCCACGAAATTCCCGCCCGCTCGGCTGTGTCCCGTTCTGCGCCACCAGAACACCCGCGGGAGCCCGTGGAATGCCCAGAACGCGTTTGTATTCGTGCGGGAACACCTTGATGAACTTCGGCAGCGTGGTCTCCCAATTTTGAAGGATCCACTTGGCCTGGGGACTGGCGGTGAGTTCGCTGTGGCGGGTGATCAAGCGGTGCAAAATCCTGATGTCCTCGGCGTCCGAGACAAACTCGAGGTCCACTTCGGCCCGATTGCAACGGATCGAAGCAAAGTCGCCGTCCTGGTCCAGGACGTAAGCAACGCCGCCGGTCATTCCGGCCGCGAAGTTTCGACCCGCCCGGCCGAGCACGACAACCAATCCGTTGGTCATGTATTCGCAACCGTGATCGCCGACGCCCTCCACGACGGCTACGGCGCCGGAGTTGCGCACGGCAAATCGTTCGCCGGCCATGCCGTTGAAGAAGGTCTCGCCGCTGGTTGCCCCATAGAGGCACACATTTCCGATCAAGATGTTTTCTTCCGCCACGAACTCCGAAGCTCGTGGCGGATAAATGATCAGCCGCCCCCCCGATAGGCCCTTGCCGACGTAATCGTTGGCCTCGCCCTCGAGCGTCAGCGTCACTCCCTTGGCCAGAAAGGCTCCAAAACTTTGGCCGGCACAGCCGGTGAAATGGAGGTTGATGGTGTCATCCGGCAGGCCCGCGGAGCCATGAAGTCGCGCGATTTCTCCGCTCAGCATGGTGCCCACGGCGCGGCGAGCATTGGTGATCGGGAAGCGGATCGATACCGGGGTTCCGTTTTCGAGAGACGGTTGCAGCTCTTGGATCAGAATGCGGTCCAGCGCGCTCGCCAGGCCGTGATCCTGGGCCTGGGTACAGCGCCGTCCCACGTGGCTCGGCACGGGGGGGTTGTAGAGAATCGAGGACAGGTCAATGCCCTTGGCTTTCCAGTGGTCCACGTCGGGACGTTGAACCAGGCAATCCACCCGGCCGACCATGTCGTTCATGGTGAGGAACCCCAATCCGGCCATGATTCTGCGCAGATCTTCGGCGACAAAGAAAAAGAAATTGATCACCTGTTCCGGCTGGCCCTGGAACTTCTTTCGCAGTTCCGGGTCTTGCGTAGCCACGCCCACCGGGCAGGTGTTCAGGTGGCACTTGCGCATCATGATGCAGCCCATGGAAATGAGCGGCGCAGTGGAAAAGCCGAACTCTTCGGCGCCGAGCAGCGCCGCGATGGCCACGTCGCGGCCGGTCTGCAGCTTGCCGTCGACCTGCAACCGCACGCGGCTGCGCAGATCGTTCATCACCAGAACCTGCTGGGTCTCGGAAAGGCCAAGTTCCCATGGAATTCCCGCATGCCGAATCGAGCTGATGGGCGAAGCGCCTGTCCCGCCATCGTAGCCGCTGATGAGGATGACGTCCGAGTGGGCCTTGGCCACCCCGGCCGCCACGGTTCCCACTCCCACTTCGGCAACCAGTTTCACCGAGATGCGTGCCCGGGAATTCGCGTTCTTGAGATCGTAGATCAACTGCGCCAGGTCTTCGATGGAATAGATGTCGTGGTGAGGGGGAGGCGAAATCAGTCCCACGCCGGGGATCGAATGGCGCACCCGGGCAATCACCTCGTCCACTTTGTGCCCCGGCAACTGGCCGCCTTCGCCCGGCTTGGCCCCTTGGGCGATCTTGATCTGCAAGTCATTGGCATTCACCAGGTAGTTGATGGTGACGCCGAAGCGGGCCGAAGCGACCTGCTTGATCGCGCTCCGGCGCAGATCCCCATTGGGGTCGGGCTTGAACCGCGCCTCGTCCTCTCCGCCCTCGCCGGTGTTGGACTTGCCCCCTATGCGATTCATGGCGATCGCCAAAGTCTCGTGGGCTTCCTTGCTGATGGAGCCGAAGGACATCGCGCCGGTAGCAAAACGCTGCACGATCTCCGAGGCGGGTTCGACTTCGTCCAACGGGACCGCCGGTCCGGCCGGCCTGAAGTCGAACATGCCCCGCAGCATCAGAAGATCGCGGTTCTGCTGGTTCACCACGTCCGCAAATTCCCGGAAGCTCTCGAACTTTCCCTGCCGCACGGCATGCTGCAGCTTGCTCACCGTGTTCGGGTTCAGGAGGTGGCGCTCGCCGCGTACCCGGAACTGGTACTCGCCCCCGACTTGCAATTCGGTTTCCGATTCCGTAGGCGGTTGCATGGCGAACTGATGCTTCATGAGCGCCTCGCGCGCCAGCACCCGCATCGATACGCCCTCGATACGGGAGGCCGTGCCGGTGAAGTAGCGCTCCACGAGCAACCGATCGAGCCCAATGGCTTCAAAGATCTGCGCGCCCTGGTAGCTTTGCAGTGTCGAAATCCCCATCTTCGAGAAGGTCTTCAGGAGCCCCTTGTCGATGGCTTTCATATAGTTCTTAAACGCTTTGTCCCATGTGTAGTCGGCTGGGAACGCCCCCTCCCTGTAAAGATCCTCCAGGGTTTCGATCGCCAAATAGGGGTTCACCGCGCTCGCGCCGTACCCGAGGAGCAGTGCAAAGTGCATGACCTCGCGCGGCTCGCCGGATTCGACGATCAGGGCCACTTGGTTGCGCGTCTTTTCGCGGATCAGATGGTTGTGCACGGCCGAGAGTGCCAGCAAGCTGGGAATGGGAGCGTACTCGTGATCGACGCCACGGTCCGAGAGGATCAACAGCGTGTAACCGGACTGGATGGCCAGCGAAGCGCGACGGCACAGTCTTTCGACGGCTTCGTCGAGTCGCTGCTCGCCGCCGCTTGCGCGAAAGACCATGGGTAAGGTGGTGGCGAGGAATTCACCCCAACTGACGCGGCGGAGCTTCTCCAACCGGTAATTGGAGATGATCGGGTGGCGCAGCTTCAGCGTGTGGCAGTTTCTGGGGGTCTCGTCTAAGACGTTTCCCTCGCATCCGATATAGCTATTGAGCGACATCACCAGGCCTTCGCGTATGGGATCGATCGCGGGGTTGGTGACCTGGGCGAAGGTCTGCTTGAAGTAGGAAAACAGCGCTTGCGGCCGGTCCGATAAGCAGGCCAGTGGGGTGTCAATGCCCATGGAGCCGATCGGTTCTTGAGCCTTCACAGCGGGAGGCAAGAGAACCGTTTTCAGGTCCTCGTCCGTGTAACCGAAGGCGCGCTGCCGCATCAGGATGGTCTCGTGGTTTGTCGGATGGACGTGCTTCGGAATCGGGAGATCATCGAGAGTAATCTGGTTTTCCCTCAGCCACGCGCGATACGGTCGCCGCGCCGCCAGTTCTTTCTTGATCTCCTCGTCGGAGATCAAGCGTTTCTGTTCCGTATCGACCAGAAGCATGCGGCCCGGCGCGAGCCGCCCCTTCATGCGGACATCTTCCGGCTTGACCGGGAGTACCCCCGCCTCGGAGGCCATGACCACCAGGCCGTCCGTGGTGGTGCAGAACCGGCCGGGACGCAGCCCATTCCGATCGAGCTTGGCCCCAATGACTCGCCCGTCGGTGAAGGCGACTGCAGCCGGACCATCCCACGGCTCCATCAGCGAGGCGTGATACTCATAAAACGCCTTCACATCTTCGGGCATGGTCGAGTCGTGATCCCAGGCCTCGGGGATTAGCATGGACATGACGTGCGGCAGGCTGCGGCCGGCCAGGGTCAACAACTCCACGGCGTTGTCGATCATGGCGGAATCGCTGCCGCCCGGCGTGATGATGGGCAACAACTTCTTGATATCTTCCCCGAACAAGGGGGATGCCAGCACCGATTGCCGGGCGTACATCCAGTTGATATTGCCGCGCAGCGTATTGATCTCTCCGTTGTGGCACAAATAC
This sequence comes from Candidatus Acidiferrales bacterium, assembly GCA_965197305.1. GTDB lineage: Bacteria > Acidobacteriota > Terriglobia > Acidiferrales > UBA7541 > Palsa-189. The sequence goes on from CBDAMS010000011.1 coordinate 580,782, forward strand.
CGGTAGGGGTGCGCCAGTTGCCAGCTCGGAAAGGTGTTCGTGGAAAAGCGCTGGTGGACCAGACACAAGGCGCTGGCCACTTCCGGATCCAGGAGCTCTTTGTAGAAATCGGTGATCTGGGGAGCCAGCAGCAGCCCCTTATAGACGATGGTGCGTGACGAAAGTGAGGGAACGTAGAAGTGGCTTGTCTCCTTGAGGTCCATCTGGTCGATGGCGGATTCCGCGCGCTTGCGAACCACGTACAGCTTGCGCTCGAAGGTGTCCTGGGTCATTCCCGGCCCGCGGCGAACGAAGATCTGCTCGATGTACGGCTGGCTGCTGCGCGCCAATCGCCCGATGGCATTGCCGTTCAGCGGCGTGTCGCGCCAGCCCAATACGGTGAGGCCCTCTTCCGCAGCGATCTTTTCCAACATGCCTTCGCACAGCAGCCGCTCGTGCGGGTCTACCGGAAGGAAAATCATTCCCACGCCGCATTCGCCCGGTCCGGGCAGAGTGAAGCCCAGCCTCGCACACTCGCGCTGAAAAAATGCGTGCGGGATCTGGATCAGGATGCCTGCGCCATCGCCGGTTTGCGGATCGCAACCGCAAGCGCCGCGATGCGTCAGGTTGATCAGGATCTGGATGCCTTTCAAGACGATATCGTGCGATTTCCGGCCTTGAATGTTGGCCACGAACCCGATGCCGCAGCCGTCGTGTTCGTGTTCTGGGCGATAGAGGCCCTGAGCAGGCGGCAAACCGCGGAATGGATAGGTACCCTGCATTAGACCGGCACTCTGCATATCAGGCCCCCGGGGTGTGGTAAAGAATGTGGTAAAGAGACCAGGGCCTCCATGGCACAGACTGCGGGGGCGCCGTCTGCACGGTAGGAAATTTGTGTACCCCAATGGAGAAATCGTTCAACACTCAACACGTAACACCTCGCCTCGTTCTCATGCTCTCCGCGCGCACCCCTCAGGGGGCACCCCCAGCGTCAAGCTCACAGTGCGGCCCAGATCGCGGGCCAGGAGCACAGGAAGAGCCAATCGCCCCACTTACATCGTAAACTGGAATGCGCCGGAACCCCCCATCAATTTTCCTGCTGCAACCCATCTATTTTTTCGATTGGTTTTCCGATGGGTTTTCCGATAGATTTTTCGATAGGTTTCGACGGCGTCGCTGCGCGTGAGGCAGTGTTTCGCTGAGGTTTACAGTTAGTGTCTTCGGTGCGAACGAGCTTTTCGGCGTCCACCGCGCACGCGCGCTAAGGAGATGCTTCCGCATCAGGAGCGGCGGAACCCTCCTCCTCCTGAATTGGCAACAGGCCCCTACGATGGAGTCGCAAGCTGCCGAGTACGACCACTATGTTGGTGAGCAGGATGGTGGCGAACGCCAGGGGTGGAAGAAACGCCATGTCGCCGCCACGGGCCGCTGCCACTTGCAGGGCCAACACCACGGTAATCAACCCGCGCGGCAGAACCCAAATGGCGACCTCACGTTCGGCTGGTCCCATGTCGTGCCACGCTCCGCGGCTTGCCTGCACAGCCACAAAACGCGCCAGAAAGATCGCACCCAGGACTCCCAACACCAGCGGCCAGATGGCTTCCAGCCCTTGCAGTTCCACCACAATCCCAATCAGCACGAAGAAAAAGGTGCGCACCAGAAACGCCAATTCGGCATGGAACTCGTGGATCTTCAGGTGCGGCTCTTTCGGCCAAAACGCACCCCACATCGCCTGACGCAATTCGTCCTTGCGGCCGGGCAGATTTGCCAGCGCCAGGCCGAAACCCAGCACGGCCAGCAAACCGCTGGCGTGTAAGGCTTCTGTGCCGGCGTAGAGCAGCAGGACCACCGATAATGTCAGCACCTGCCAGAAGCGCTGCTCGGACAATTTCGGCAGCAGGCGCGACCACAAAAACCCCAAGCCCACGGCCGCCAGCATCGAGATAGTCACATTGGAGATAAGGCTGGTGAGCAAACAGCTGAAAATGCCCTCCGAGGAGGGCCCCAACTCGAGCAGGAACCCGACCGTCAGGACGCCCAAAATGTCTCCCAGCGCTGCTTCCACGATCAAAATCACTTTCGCCGGTTGGCCGATTCGCCACTGCTCGAGTACGGGCAGGACAACCGTACTGCTGGTACATCCGAGTACCGCGCCTACCAGCATTGCCGTAGCGAGCAGCAGATCAAGGCTGAACTTAACAATCAGGCCGATCAGCGCTGATGTTATGACATACACCAGGGTTCCGAACACCAGGCCGCCGGGGAAATGGCGGAGCGTCTCGCTAATGTTCAGCTCCAGGCCGCCGCCGAACATGATCAGGATGAGCGCCAGCGTTCCAAAGGCGTTCGTTACATCCTGAAACTGCTCGGCACGAACCCAATGCAACACCGGGCCGATGAGCAAGCCCGTACCCATGAGCACCACCACATCAGGCACATGTGTCCGCTGAGACAGCCGGTTGGCAAGGAACGCCAGTACCAGCAATCCACCGAGTATTCCGAAAAGTGTGGGCACATGCATGGCGCAATCTTACCTGTGTTTAGGGCCTCCAAGGCAGGCGAAAATTTCTTCCGGGCGCGCTTCTTTCTGACGGGAGGCAGCCTTTCACCTTAGATGTCACGCCAGGCGCCAAGCAGACGGCGCAACAGAATCAGTTGCCCGATATGATAGGCGTTGTGGTCTGCGATCAGCATCGCTTCTCGCAGGACGGTCTGCCCGGTCCCGTGCGGGATGCGCGCAAACAGGTCCGTTGCCGGGTTTTTCACCAACGCTTGCATCTGTCTTCGATCGCGGCGGAACGCGGAAACACTGGCCTTCCATGCAGCCGAACTCGGAGGCGCATCGCCGGGTGGCCAATAGCCCTCGGGCCATTGCGGCGAAATGTGCTTCGCGTTGCGGCTGAATTCGAGGATGTCCCACTGCGCGATGCGCATGTGCTGGAGGAGCCGCCAGGGCGTGAAGGGCAGCTTTCGTACTCCAGCGCCGCGGAGTTTCGCAGGCAGTCCGCCGATGGCCTGCTCGAAATCGGCGTGCGCGCCGCGGCCGTGCAGCAGATCCACCAATTGCTGCCGCAACGCCTTATCTTCTGCCATGGTGGCCGCCTCCGAGTGCATGCGCCTCGCGCCTCATTTCACAGCAGGATAATCTGTTTTGAAGAAAAGCGGAATGATGCGAGGAAACCGATAAGGACCGGAGCGGGAACTCGGGTCCTGCCTTCCCGCTCTTCTGACGCAGCACATGCATTGCGCCGCGAGGCGTCCATACCCAGCTCGATGGCCGCAGATGTGCCGCGGCCTCCGAGTCCGGCGCATTACCCAAACGGCGGATGGGTAACGCATGCCGGAGCCTGCCCCGCGCTCGGAGCCAGAGCTGGACCGACCCGCGCCTGCCTTGATAACCTGACTTGATAAAGCGATGCCCTAGGTCAGGCCGGCGAATCCAGCATCCGCCGCTGCTGAAAACATTCGCGGCAGTACACTGGGCGACTCTGTGTCGGCTTGAAGGGGACCGTGGTCTCCTTCCCGCACTGCGAGCAGGTCGCTTTGGTTTCGGTTCTCTGGAAACCGGAACCCTGGCCCGACGTGTCCGCGCGCTTTGCCTTGCACGTCTTGCACCGTTTCGGTTCGTTCCTGAACCCCTTGTCGGCGAAGAACATCTGCTCGCCTGCGGTGAAGACGAACTCGGCACCGCAGTCGGAACACTTTAGCACCTTGTCCTGGTACTCCATCTGCTGCTCCACGACCCCACGCTGGTTGCAGGGCCACTTCGGAACATCCCAAGCTCTCCCGTGCCTAGTCCTGCTCGCGCCTCTGCTTCTTGCGCAAGCGCTTTCGAGACAGAGCCTGCTTGGTCCGGCGTTTTTCACCGGGCTTCATATAAGAACTGTGCCTCTTGATTTCCTTGATGATGTCTTCTTGCTGGACCTTGCGCTTGAAGCGTCGCAAGGCATTCTCAAGAGACTCACCTTCCTGAATTACGATTTCGGCCAAACGGAATTCACCCCCATCCACACGTTCGTTCTACTGTCGTCAGAATCGTCTCTTCGTGAGAGGGAAGAGCCTGGTAAGGCCCCATGGAGGGCTTGTTCTAGCGAAGCACAGCCCCTAAGTCAAGAAATCTTTTCCATGTTCTATGCCCATGTTCTATGCCCATGTTCCATGGAAGATGCAAGCTGCGGCCGGGCTAGATCATCCTGATTATGATACACTGCCTTTCCGCACCCTCCGCGCCCCCCCCGATGCTGGTAGAATGGCCAGGCTAAGCGCCGTCGGAATTCATTTAGAGGAAAGGATTGTCTGGAGCGTTGTCCACATCGTTGATGAGCGAGGCCGTCGGTATTCTGCTGGCCGGCGGCCAGGGGGAGCGGCTATGGCCACTGACCAGAGACCGCGCCAAGCCGGCTGTTCCCTTCGGGGGCATCTACCGCATCATCGACATCACGCTGTCCAATTGCATCAATAGCGATCTTCGGCGCGTCTTCGTCCTCACGCAATATAAGGCCCTGAGCCTGAATCGCCACATTCGCCGGGGCTGGTCGGAGCTGATGGGCTTGGGAGAGTTCATCGAGATCCTGCCGCCGCAGATGCGCGTCTCGACCAGTTGGTATCTCGGCACTGCGGACGCCGTCTATCAGAACATTTACTCCATCGGCAGCGAGCGTTCCACCTTCGCCTTCATTCTGTCCGGCGACCACATCTACAAGATGAACTACGCGAAGATGCTGCAGCAGCACGTTGACGCCGGAGCCAATGTAACCGTGGCCACCACGGAGATGGACCCCGCCGAGGCGTCCCGCTCCTTCGGAATCATCGAAACCGATGCCGACTGGCGGGTCATGGGCTTCCAGGAAAAGCCCCGGGATCCAAAACGATCGCGCTTCCATCCCGACAAGGTCAACGCCTCCATGGGCGTGTACATCTTCAATACCCAGCTTCTGATCCCCATCCTGCTCGCCGACGCCGAAGCCGCTGAATCCACGCATGACTTCGGCCACGACATCCTCCCGCGGATTCTGTCCACGCACCGCGTCTTCGCCTTCAACTTCGTGGATGAAAACCGCGCCGGCCCGCAATACTGGCGCGATGTGGGCACCATTGACGCTTACTACGAGGCCAATATGGATCTGGTGGCGGTCTCGCCGGTCTTCAACTTGTACGACCAGAGCTGGCCACTGCGAACCTGGCAGCACCAGTACCCGCCCGCCAAGTCCGTTTTCGCCGATCCGGGACGCATGGGTGTGGCCCTTGACTCCATCGTCGCCAGCGGCTCGGTCCTCTCTGGCGGCAGCGTAAGGCGCTCCATCCTGGGTTACGACGTGCGCGTCAATAGCTTTTCTGAAATCGAAAACTCCATCATCTACAACCACGTCGATATCGGGCGTCACTCGCGGATACGCAACGCCATCATTGACCGGCATGTGACTCTGCCGGAGCGCACCGAAATCGGATATGACCTGGAAAGCGACCGCCGCCGCTACAACGTCACCGAAAGCGGCATCGTCACCGTGGTTCGCGAAGAGTCCATGCTCGAGGAACCCGAGTAGCCGCGCTCCATCTTTACTCTTGCTCAGCCCTGCCTTTGTGCGTGGTGCGCTCTCTAGCCGGGTTCCGGTCGTCTTCCGATGGCCACAGCGATTCGAGGGGTTCGCTTCTCGCGCAAATTTCGCTGGACGATTCGCGGTTCGGGTTAAAATGTCGGGCTGGCTTTTATCCAGGAGACTGCATGTCCAGCAAGATTGCACGCATCGTGGGGCGCCAGATTTTCGACTCCAGGGGCCATCCCACCGTAGAAGTCGATGTGCTGCTCGAAGACGGCTCGCGTGGCCGCGCGGCGGTGCCCTCCGGCGCTTCCACCGGCAAGCACGAAGCTCTGGAACTTCGCGACGGCGATAAATCCCGCTACCTTGGCAAAGGCGTGCTTCGCGCCGTCGAAAACATCAACGCCGCCATCGCGCGGACGGTCATCGGCCTGAACGCCGCCGACCAGATCGCGCTCGATCGCCGCATGATCGAGGCCGACGGCACCCCTGCCAAGGGCTGTCTCGGCGCCAACGCCATCCTGGCTGTCTCCATGGCCGCAGCCCGTGCCGCCGCCATCTCCGCGCGGCAGCCGCTCTATCGCTACCTGGCGCGTTATTCGACCGAGCGCGGCGCCAGCACCTTGCCTGTTCCGATGATGAACATTCTCAATGCGGGTGCGCACGCCGACAATTCCGTGGATTTGCAGGAATTCATGGTCATGCCGGTCGGCGCGGAAAGCTTCAGCGAAGCGCTGCGCATGGGCGTCGAGGTTTTCCATACCTTGAAGTCCGTGCTGCACAAGCGCGGTTATTCCACCGCGGTCGGCGATGAGGGAGGATTCGCGCCGAACCTGAAATCCAATGAAGAAGCGGTCGAGCTCGTTCTAGAGGCCATTGCCGGCGCCGGTTACACGCCCGGAAAGCACATTTCGCTGGCCCTCGATTCTGCCGCCAGCGAGTTTTATGTCAGCGCCACCAATTGCTACGTGTTCAAGAAGTCCGACCAATCCTCGCGCACGCCCGAGCAAATGGTGGCCTTTTGGGAATCCTGGGTGCGCCAGTATCCCATCGTTTCCATCGAAGACGGTCTGGCGGAAGACGACTGGGCCGGCTGGAAACACTTGACGCACGCGGTGGGCAAGCAGATTCAGATTGTGGGCGACGATCTGTTTGTCACCAACACCTCCCGCTTGCAGCGCGGGATTGCCGAAGGCGTGGCCAATGCAATTCTCATCAAGCTCAACCAGATCGGCACCGTCACCGAAACCATCGAAGCCATCGAAATGGCCCGCGATGCCGGTTACACCGCCATCGTCTCCCACCGCTCGGGCGAGACCGAAGATACTTTCATCGCCGATTTCGTTGTGGCTATGGGCACCGGGCAGATCAAGACCGGTTCCGCCTCGCGCACCGACCGCGTCGCCAAGTACAACCAATTGCTGCGCATCGAGGAAGAGTTGGGCGCCGCATATTTTCCCGGCCGCGCGGCATTAGCCCCACGCTGATCGCATGTTCAACCGCAGCGTGCGCTTCATTTTCTTGAGCGTATCTGCGAGAGGCCGGCGGCTTACTCACAGCAGCCACAGATACTCTCCCATATTTGGCGCAAAGTCTAACCCACAGCGCTGATATGCTTCGGCGAAGCGGACTTGGTCTCAGTGCCTCCCAAGCCACCCGCTTTGCGAATCGCCAGGGAAAGAAAAGGTACTATCGTGATGCCCGTGAGGCGTCGTACCGATTTGAGGAGAAGCCGGAGAACGTGCTTGGGTGCCCGCCACCGAGTGCTTGAGGAAGTGGCAAACCAGAGGTCGATACGGTCATGAATACCGCCGTGGGAGGGCTCAAGCAGCGCGGGTCTTCGATCGCTGCCTGCAGATATGTTGCGAAGGATTTCGCGCGGAGTGCCACCCCGGATGCCCTGGCGGAGGAGACTCTCCCAGGAAGCAGTTGGGGCAACCTTCCGCGACACCTTGCAGGCAATGAAGTGAGTCAGCCGATCGGGCAAATAGTTTAGAAGAGGAAGTCCTGTAGTATGGCCTTCGACAGGGCTGAAGCGGCGGGGGGTCTGGTTAAGGAAGAGAAAGCCATGCGGTGTCAGCAGCGCCCAGAGTTTTGGAAGTAGGAGCTCGCGTTCGCGGGGCAGGAGGTGCTCGTAAACAGCGCTGAGGATGACGAGATCGAATCGGCCAATACCTACCGGGATCTCAGTCGAGCTGGGCGAAAGCATGAGGCGAGATTCGGGGAAGCCATAGAAGCGTACCCTAGCGTGAGCAATTGAGAGCAGATCCGGTTCAAGCTCCATGCCATAGACTTCAGAGTGGGAGAAAAGCCGCTGGAGGATCATCGTGGAGGCGCCTTCACCACAACCGAAATCGAGAATGCGATGGCCGTCAAGTTCCTCGGACAGGAAATAGGCAAATAACTCACGCTTGAGCTCAGCCTGAACGTAGGCAGGGTCTTGATCGCGGGCAATCTCGTCGCATAGGTAGGCGGGACCCTTAGTTGAGAGGATGAGAGAGAGCAGGTCGTCCGGATACGCAGTGATGATCGAAGTCCGGTTGATATAGTAGGAGGACTGGGAAGGCACAACGGTGAGACGGCGTCGGCCGTCCGCCAATGGTTCTAACAGGAACGATGCATCGGGATGGACGAGATTCATGAAACCATCCTTATCTCGACATGAATTCGTTCTCTTTTCGGGCTTTCCTCATGAGATGCACACCATATTGCGGCATACGACGCACGCCTGTCTATGAGCGGGTGGGGCATAGGTTTTGCGGCGTTTCATCTTGAAAACGAACCTGTCCGCGGAGTATGTCACCGCCGAATTGCCTCCCAGAGCTACAGCCAGAGCTAAAGGAAGGAAGATGGTTTGAGGGTGCGAATCTTCGCCTTAGGGGCCTTAGGGGGTCGTGGCTTCAGCCACGACAGAAAACCGGCGGCGCGCAGCGCGCCGACCTCGCTGCCGCAGGCCCCACTTCTTACAAACCCACTTCTTTCAAAATTGATGCAGGCCCAACGCCGCAGCGACATTCGTCTGTCTGCTGTCTTGTGAATCGCATACCCCCGAGGGGACGCGTCCGCGCGCGAGCAATTGTCCGGTTAGCTGAAGGCGGAGGGGACGCAGAGCCTTTTTGGCAGAGGCGTTTCTACGACTTCAACGTCTGGAGCGCGAAGAAGCTGCCAGAGAAGCTGGATTACAGGCACGCCAACCCCGTGCACGAAGGTTCGTCGCCCATCCGAAAGATTGGTCCTGGTTTTCAAGGGTATGGAGCAGTTGGTCCTAATTACGAAAAGGGCGCGGATGGTTTGATGGCCATTGATTCCCTCGGCGAGGGAAAGCGACCGACGAAACACAACCGGTAAGGAGAAAATCAAAACCCCCACCCCTTCACGTTCCACCAAGGGTGCGCCCCCCGCCCAGTTTAAGCAATTTTAGCCACGTACAGGCCCCGACCTGTCAGTCCGTGAGGGTCATGCTGGACCGCGAAGCCGACGGCTTCGAAGGCATGCATCATTTCCTCGCTGGTAAAGAGGCCGAGGTCATGTACCTCGCTCACTTGTCGAACGCCACCCACGTCGCGAACGCGATACTCAAATCGAAGGCGCGATACACGGCCATTGACCTCCGTCGTGCATACCCGCTCCACTCGGACGCCCTGCGCTTCGCCGGTATGACGCGAAAGGTGGCCGGGTTCAAGCAAACCAGGCGCAAGCCAGGGTTCCACTATACAAACGCCGTTTACCGCGAGATGCTTTCGAAAACAGCGCAGCGCACACTCGATACGATCCACGTCGAGCAAATATCCGATCGAGCTAAAGAGGCACGTGATAGCGTCATACCGATCCTGGAGGTGGAAATCGGCCATGTCGGCCACGACGAATCGACCGTTCGGGTGTTTTTGTCGGGCCATACGCACAAATGTTGGGTTCAGATCGAGGCCGTCCACCTTAAAGCCATGTTCTGTGGCGAGAAGACGGGCGTGCTCACCAGTGCTGCAGGCGACATCGAGCACCGTTTGGCAGCGCGGGTGGACAGCCCGTAGTAAGGTTGCAATCTGGAGGGCTTCGGCGGGGTAGTCCTTGAACCCGGAGTAGATCAAATCGTAGAACTCGGCCGATTCACTAAACATGGGGGGTGCCACCTGCGGATTGTAAATCCACATCGCACAAGAGGAATGGGAATTATCATCTAAATCGTTTTCTACCCGTGGGGCGTAGCCGAATTGCTCCCTATGTGTTCTATCCCCCTCTCGCTTTGACCCCGGCGACCTACCCCGTAGACTCAGCACATTACGATCCTTCTATCGCCAGGGTCTCTGGATTCGAACCGAAGCGCATCCCGCCCGCCTTTTTGCCGCCTCATTCGAATGACCACAAGTAAAACATGTTGAATTTTTATTTACTCTATGCTAACATGTATTGTGACTTCCGGATTTCACTACTGCTCACAACTCCGCGCCCGAAAAGATTCCGGTGCAACAGGTCGTCTTGAGCCCGGCTCGAAGGGCGAAGGATCCTCCCTCGGCCTCTTGCTGCGAAACGTGGCCGTCGCTGCGGCGCATAAGTGCTCCCATAAATGCTTTATACTGCGCACTTACGAAAAAACGCCTTGTAACTCTTCTGTAATGAACACTTATGAAACAAAGGACTTAAAGTTCCCTCGAATGAACACTTACAAAAAAACCGGGGGGGGAGGGGGTACCCAGCCGCCAGGTCCCGAGAAACTATTGCGCAACCCTCCGCAAGACGATCATGAAGCAGGCGACATGAAAAAACGCCCGATAAATCGTGAGCGAGTGACCGCTGAATACGACCAAGCGAACTTTTCGGCCGATGTTTTGCTGCGTTCTTGGTGTAGCATGTCCCGGGAGGCGACACGATGACCACTTTCACTCAGCGCATGATCGGCGCAGCCAAATTGGATGTTCACATCTACGAGGAGGTTGAAGCCGATCGCGCCGCTTTCAGGCAGGCCATGGGCGTTGTGATCCTCTCGAGTGTGGCTTCCGGAATCGGGGCCAGCGGACGGGGCGCTCCAGGTCTGTTCGGTGGCATGGTCGCCGCCTTGCTGGGCTGGCTCATAATGGCCTGGCTGACGTACATGATTGGGACTCGGTTGTTGCCGGAGTCCCAGACGCACGCGGATTGGGGCGAGCTCCTCCGAACCACAGGTTTCGCCACCAGCCCCGGGATTCTCCGCATCTTCGGGGTCGTGCCCCTGTTGGGAACGCCGATATTATTAGTGACTAGCCTCTGGATGCTCTACGCCTTCGTCATCGCCGTCCGTCAAGCGCTGGATTACACCAGCACCTGGCGCGCGTTCACCGTATGCATCGCGGGCTGGCTTGCATACGTCATGATTTTCTTGCTTCTCGACGGTCTGCTCCGCGGATAGCGCATGGCTTAGATTCGGGTTTGCCCTGAAGTCCACCCAGTGCGTCCCCGGGCAAACCCCTTTCCAATTCGGGGCTATCGCGGGAAAATGTGACAGGGGTCCCTGATTATGGACCGTCGCAGATTCTTCTCCATGGTTGCGGGGGGAGGCATTGGCATTCTCCTTCCGCTTTCAGTTTACCGCTACATGATGAAGGGCATGCACGCCGGGCACGCTGGCGTGAAATACTATTTGGAACATGGGCCGCAGGCCGCGCTCCGGGCCATCACGCCCAACCGGGATTTCTACCTCATGTCCTCGCACGGCGAGCCTGCCGTGGACCCTGCGGAATGGTCGCTCACCATCGATGGCTTGGTGGAGCGTCCGCTGCGCTTCAATTACGACGAAATCCGTCAACTTTCGCCGTATGAGACCATTCTGACCCTTGAGTGCATCTCCAACTCCGTCGGCGGCGGGCTGATCGGCAACGCTCACTGGAAAGGCACGAAGTTGCGTCCATTGCTCGATCGCGTGGGCGTCATGCCGGAGGCCAAATATGTCGCGCTGTACGCCGCCGAAGGCTATTCCACCGGCCACACCCTGGAGCGCATTCTGCTGTCCACGAATTTCCTGGCCTGGGAGATGAACGGGGAGCCGCTGCCGCGTCAGCACGGGTTCCCCTTGCGCGTCTTTATCCCGGGCATCTACGGCATGAAACTGCCGAAGTGGCTCACGCGCATCGAATTCGTGGATAAGGAATACCTTGGCTACTGGGAATGGCAGGCCTGGTCGAATTCCTCCGAACGGCAGTTACAATCGGTGGTTGACGACCCGCGCCACCGCGCCAAAATCTCCGGCGAAAACTTTGTCATCACCGGCTGGGCCATCGCCAATCAGGCTGGCGTAAAAAAAGTGGAAATCTCAACTGACGGCGGCGACAGTTGGGAAACAACAGATCTCTTCAGTAATCCCAACCCCCCGCAGGTCTGGGCCTTCTGGAAATATGTCTGGGCGAAACCGCCGAAAGGAAAGCACACCATCAAGGTCCGGGCTACCGATGGCGACGGCAAGCTGCAAACCTCCCGTTCCTGGGGCGCATGGCCGGACGGCGCCACCGGTTATCATGAGATCACCCTGGAAGTGACCTGAGCTGTTGGTGTGATCAGTGCGCGGCGTTGAAACGCAGCGTCGCGATCATTTTGCCGATCACGTTTTCTTGAATCTGGATCAGATCGGAATTGGAATGGGCCATCGCCAGGATGGTAAAGATAGCGTTCTGCCGCCGGAAGGTGATCACGATAACGGACCAGTCGCGTCCGCCCACCATGCCATGAGCGCGTTGCTCGACCGCCAGCAGGCCGGCGACGTTGGTGCGGCTGGATGACGCCAGCCGGTAATTTTCGTAAATGTTGCGCAGCGCGTGGTCGGTTGCGGCGGCGTGTGCATCCAGCGAATCGTGGGCGCCGCGCCCGCTCTCGCGACCGATCACCAGCAGGGCCGTCTCATCGGTCTTCCCTAGCGCGGCGATGGCGTTCGGCAGCGCCTGTTTGGCGTCCTCGATCAGCACCCACCCCGGCGGGCGATACATTTCCAGGCCGTAGGTTTGGTTGACGTATAAATTCCCGCGCACCCATTCGCGCATAGTCGGCGGCTCAGGCGCCGGAGGCGCCATGGCTGCGGGAATGGGCTCCGGGGCAGATGGCTTGACTGCGGGCGGCGGCACGAGTTTCAAGAGCCGGGAAGGCATCCGTGGAGGAACCGCTACACCGGCGGCAGCGAGAATAGGAGGGATCTGCGTTTCCGGATGAGCAGCCGCAGGTTGCGCTGGGGCGGGCGGCGTTGCCGCCGGCGCTAGGGTCGCAACCGGCTCCTTCGGAGCACCGGGAACGATTTCGGCTATGCTGTCCTTGCGGACCAGCGCAGCGCCGAAGTCCGTCTCTATTTTGAATGCGCCGTTTTCAAAGCCCACGATCGTCCCGATGATTTTTGACCCATTCTTCAGTCGGATCTCATCGGCGCGAACGGTGGCCGCCAGCACCACACAAGCAAGAAGCAGGAATACACAGCGTTTCATACATCGAAGTATTTCAAAGCAGTTTCCAGGCGGCAAGACATCCGCGCGCCTGTTTGCCGGGTTGGGCACCCCTCGGGTTCTGGTAGGATAAGCAGGCCGTGCGGGCTCAGGTCGCTCGCGGAAAAGGAACGTGAACAACCGGAAATGTGGGTCATTGCACATCGAGGCGCGTCAGCTTTCGCGCCGGAAAATACGCTGGCGGCCTTCGAGCGCGCCATTGAGATGGGCGCGCAATTCATCCAAGCGGACCTGCAACTATCGCGCGATGCGCGGCTGATTGCCATCCATGACGAAACACTGACGCGCACCACCAACGGAGGCGGCCTGGTAGCGGCACAAACGTCCGAGGAGCTGCAGAAACTGGACGCCGGCGCTTGGTTTGACGGGTCAAGGAGTGGCGGGCCAGGCGGGGTCGCGAAGAAAAGTTTTGCCGGCGAACGGATTCCGATGATTGAAGAGGTTCTGGCGTTCGGCCGCGAGCGCGACGTGGGCCTTTATCTGGAACTCAAACCACAGGGGCCGAGCGGTGTCGAACATGCCATCGTGGGGGTGTTGCGCGCCGCAAACGAAATTAATCGCACCGTTGTGCTGTCCTCTGACCCGACGGCCCTTACGTACTTGCGGCGCCTCGAGTCGTTGCTGGTTACGGGGTATCTTTGCAGAGATCCCGAGCAGGCGGTGGCGCACACAGTCCGCTTGGGGGCGCGGCAGCTTCTGCCGCGGGCCGACCGGACGACGCAGGAACTGGTGGCCGAGGCGCACCGCGCCGACCTGAAAGTAGTTCCCTGGACCGTCAACGACCCGGCGCAAATGCAAGCACTCATGGCGGCCGGCGTGGACGGGATCATCACCGATACTCCCAATGAATTGGTGAAACTTCTGGCGCGCTGAGGGAGCCTTCCCGTGCCTTAGCACTCGCGCCCCGCTCGTTCCTGGCTGCAGGAGGCAAACAGGCGAGCGAATTGTTCCAGTGTGAGTTGTTCGGCGCGCGCGCGGGCGGAAATGCCCAGGCGTTCGAGGGTTTGTTCCGTCCGCTCGGAACCCAGCACGGCCCGCAGGTTATTGCGCAGCGTCTTGCGCTTTCGCGCGAAGCAGACCTTTAAAAACTCCAGGAAATCGCGCTCTCCGGCGACGCCGAGGGTAGCGCGTTCCCCGGGCGGCCGCAGCGCCACCAGCGCTGATGTCACTTTTGGCCGCGGCCGGAAAGCTCCAGGCGGAATGCGCAGCAGGATTTCCGGTCGGGCATAAAACTGCGCACAGGCTGAGAGGTAGCCGTAATCGCGCACGCCGGGCCGGGCGGTAAGGCGCGCCGCGACTTCCATCTGCACGAGGATGAATGCGCCTTCGAGCTGGTCGGCATGCTCGAACAAGCGATGCACGATGGGCGAGGTGATGTAGTAGGGAAGATTGCCATAGACGCGGAAGCTCTGGTGGCCCGCGAGCTTCGCCAAATCCAGACGCAAGATGTCGCCCGCCACGACGGAGACATTTCCCAGGGGCGAGGCCACCTCGCGAAGCCGCGGAAGGAGTCTGGCGTCGAGCTCGATGGCGATCACGCGCCCGGCGTGCCGCGCGAGAAACGGCGTCATCTCGCCGTGGCCAGCGCCGATTTCAATCCATAGTCCGCCGGTAGGGAGTGGTGGGACGAGTGATGAGACGAAGATCGCTTGTGTGATGCGCTCGCGCCAGCCCCCGTCGGCAAGGAAATGCTGTCCCAGGCGTTCAGGCGTCACGGCGGCGTCCCTGTAGCAACTGTCCGTGTAGCAAATCAGGCGGCGCTGCGCTTCGGTTGGGCGCGCTTTGGTGGGGCAATTGTTCCGCGGGACGGAGCAGGCGTGTGCATGCAAAACGAGGAATCACTAGCGGTAGAGGACCCCGGGGTACAGCAGGCGTAACGCAAGGTCAAAAACAAAGCCGAAGATATAGCCGTATGCCTGCCACGCGATCAGCAAACCGATGAGCGCGAAACTCCCTTCCCGCACGAAGTCAAGATAACGCAAAGCCAAGCCTTCGGGCATCAGAAGCATGATTCCTGAGTGGCCGTCGAGCGGGGGGACCGGGAGCAGGTTAAAGGTTCCCAGTAGCAGATTGATCACCAAAAGAATACTGAGCGCCGAAGTGACAAATGTGGGCCCGGCGGCAGACAACGATTGCGTGATTTCCGAATAACCGGTGATGGAGTAGGGCGCAGTGAAGTAGCCCAGGGCGATCCCCGTGCGGATGGCAATCCCGGCAAGCAGCATCAGCGTGAAGTTGGCGGTCGGGCCGGCGAGCGCCATCCATGCCGCGCGACGCGGGTGTCGGCGCTCCCACCGAGGGTCGAAGGGAGCGCTGGCCCAGCCGATCATCCAACCGCTGACGACAAAAGAGAGAAGCGGCATGACCACCATCCCGAACGGCGAGCGGCGAATGTGCGGAATGGGATTCAGAGTCAGCTGGCCACCCTTGGAGGCCGTCAGGTCACCGCCCCATTTCGCGGCCAGCGCGTGGGCAGACTCGTGGCAGGTCGTCGAGAGCAGAAACGCAACGTACCAGATGGCGCCGAGTGCGATGTCAGGCGTTGGCATCTTTATTCCGGGCGAGAGCTTTCCGGTGGCGGCGATTTTATATCAGCGTGCGGGAAAGGCAGTGTTTCTTTTCGGGAGGTGGTGAGGAAGTGGGACGCGGTGCTCCGTAAGCAACCCGCTAGCCAGGCCCATTCCCGCCTGATCAATATTGATCAATGCGGTTATCGAAAATTGCCCCTTGCGCTGCCTTGACGAAGCATCGGGAGATTCAGTACCGTGAGTGGCCGAGACTCTATGCGAGTGTTATTTATTGCGGGCGAGGGGTTGCCGTTCTCAAAGACCGGCGGGCTAGCCGATGTGGTTGAGGCGCTGCCCAAAGCTCTCGTCCAGCAGGGACACGAAGTTGCTGTGGTGTTGCCTCGGTATCGGGCTACGCCGGCCAAGAACGTCGTGGTGCCGAGCCTCACCGTGCCTCTGGGCAGGGAGCTGCGGTTCCCGGCGGTTACCAGCGACTCGCAGCCGCACGGGGTCCGCTACTATTTCTTGGACGACCCGGAATATTTTGATCGCGAACAGCTCTACGGTATCGGCAGCAAGGATTACCCCGACAACGCCGAGCGCTTTGCGGAATTTTCGCGCGCGGCCATCGAATTGGCGAAGCAGGTGTGGACGCCTCAGGTCATCCATTGCCACGATTGGCAAAGCGCGCTGGTGCCGGTGCTATTGCGCACCCTCTACGAAACCGATCCGCTGCTCCGTCCGGTGCCGGTCATCTTCACCATCCACAACATGGGCTATCACGGGCTGTTTCCGGCCGATACTTTCAAGCGGATCGGACTGCCCGATTCGCTCCTCCACGCGGATGGCTTGGAGTTTTTCGGCAAGCTGAACTATCTCAAGGGCGGCCTGGTTTATGCCGACTATCTGACCACCGTCAGCAAGAAGTATGCGCAGGAGATTCAAACCCCGGAATACGGGCACGGCTTGGACGACGTGGTGCGTGCGCGCGCGAACCGGCTGGTAGGCATTCTGAACGGTGTGGACTATTCGGTCTGGAGTCCTGAGAACGATACGCTGATCGCGGCCCAGTACTCGGCCCAAGACCTCTCCGGCAAGGAGGCCTGCAAGAAAGATTTGCTTGCGCAGTTCCAGTTGCCGGAAGGCAACAGGAACCGGCCGCTGGTCGGTATCATTTCGCGGTTCGCCGATCAGAAGGGCTTTGACTTGTTATCGGAGACAGCGGACGCGTTGCTGGCGGAAGACTTGGCCATCGTTGCCCTCGGGGCGGGCGACGCGAAGCACGAAAAAACGTTCCGCGAGCTGGCGCTGGCCCACCCGAAAAAAATGGCGGTAAAGATCGCCTACGACAATACCCTGGCGCACAAGATCGAAGCAGGCGCCGATATGTTTCTGATGCCGTCGCGGTACGAGCCGTGTGGGTTGAACCAGATCTACAGCTTGCGTTACGGCACCGTGTCGGTGGTGCGGGCCACCGGCGGGCTGGACGATACCATCGAGCCCTTTGACAAGCGGTCCGGCCGCGGCACGGGGTTCAAGTTCGGCGACTACACGGGCGAGGCGCTGCTGGCCGCAGTCCGCGAAGCCTTGGCCGTTTACCGCGACCAGGCATCGTGGCGCCGCCTGCAGAGCAACGGCATGGCTAAGGATTTCTCCTGGAATGCTTCGGCCGCCGAGTATGCGCGGCTGTACGAGATGGCCCGGGAAACTCGAATCCGAAAGGACCCCGGGTCATCTAAATAAATAGTGCGCCCGGCGCATGCCGGCCGCAGACCGAAAGGACAACCATGGCAGCGAACAACATTCCCAGCGTGGACGACAAAAGCTTTCAGGCGGATGTGATTGACGCCAGCAATGCGCAGCCGGTGATGGTGGACTTCTGGGCCGATTGGTGCCGGCCGTGCCACATGCTGACGCCGACCGTCGCGGAGATTGCACAAGACTACGCGGGGCGGCTGAAAGTCGTGAAGTTGAACGTCGATGAGAATGTCAACTCCGCGGGCCGGTTCAATATCCGCGGCATCCCCACACTGCTCATCTTCAAGGGCGGCCAAGTGGCCGAGCAGATCGTTGGCGTTGTTCCCAAAGAGCAGATATCCAAAGTCGTGGATCGGCACCTCGCGTAACATTTGTACAATCCAAGTTGCCGGCACATTGGCTGACTGGCGCCCTCGGGGGGCGGTGCTCGTTCTGAAGTCGCGAAGGCGTATTGCCTTCCCCGGTTGCCGCGAGTAGGATGGTTCGTATCCCTTCCGGCGTCCCCTGACTCCTTTCACTGACGTTGTCGATGAGCAGGGACAGTGCGGCCTGAAGAGCGGCAGGACAACCCCAGAAAACGCGGGGGAGAGGATCAAGGGGCATAATGAAGTCTGTCTTAATCTTGGGAGCGCAGTGGGGTGACGAGGGCAAGGGCAAGGTCGTGGATTACCTGGCCGCGTCATTCGACTACACAGCTCGTTACGCCGGCGGCCACAATGCCGGCCATACCGTCATCTACGACGGCCGGCGGTTCGTGCTGCAACTGATCCCCTGCGGCATCCTGCGTCCCGGCCGCCACGCCGTGATCGGCTCCGGAGCGGTCGTCGATCCCCAAGCGCTGGTCGCGGAGCTCGACAGCTTGCGCTCCGGCGGCATCGATGTGCAGGGACGGCTGCACTTGAGCAACCGCGCCCACTTGATTTTCCCCCATCACCGGCAGATCGAGCAGGCCGCCGAAGCCGCGCGCGGAGAGGACAAAATCGGAACCACGGCGCGGGGCATCGGGCCGGCGTACGAAGATAAAGTGGCGCGGGATGGACTGCGGGTTTGCGATTGGATGGAACCGGCGCGGTTTCGAGAAAAGCTGGCGCGAGGTGCGCAAGCAAGAAATGCCGTCTGCCGCGTGCGCGGCGGTGCTGCGCTCGAGCTGGAGGGCGTTGCCCAGCAGTATTTCGGTTACGCGGAGCGTCTGAGGCCGCTGGTCACCGACACCTCGATGCTGATTAATGGCGCGCTCGATCAAGGCCGTTCGGTATTGTTTGAAGGCGCGCAGGGCACGATGCTGGACATCGATCACGGAACCTACCCCTTTGTCACTTCCTCGAGCGCCACTGCCGGCGGCGCCTGCACGGGGCTGGGCGTCGCGCCCACGCGAATCTCCGCCATCGTGGGCGTTGCCAAGGCGTACACCACGCGCGTGGGCGCCGGACCGTTTCCCACGGAGATGCCCGAATTGGATGCCCGCGAGGTGCGCGATCGCGGCAAGGAGTTTGGCGCAGTAACGGGCCGGCCGCGTCGTTGTGGCTGGCTCGATCTGGCTGTTCTTCGCTACGCCGTGAGGATCAATGGAATTTCGTCGTTGGTCGTCACCAAGCTGGACGTTTTTGATACCCAGCGTGAGATCCAGGTTTGTGTCGGTTATAACTACAAGGGTTCCCCCGTGCGCGACATGCCGGCCGCGGTCGAAGATTTCGCCAAGGTGACGCCGCAATACCGCGCGTTGCCGGGCTGGCTGGCTCCGACCGAAGGTATTCGCGACATTTCGCTGCTGCCGAAGGCCGCCCTGGAGTATCTGAGATTCATTTCCGACCAACTGGGGGTCGAAATCGGGATGATCTCCACCGGACCCGAGCGCGACGCCACCATCGTGAGTGCTGGAACACAGCTCGCTTCCTGGCTTTGACCCGTAACATGCTGTCGTTTACCGAAGCCCGGCTGAAAGTCATCGAAGTGGCCGAGGCCATGACGCATCGGCCTGCCGGCGAAACGCTGGACCTTTCTCGCGCCTGTGGCCGCGTCTTGGCCCAGCCCATCGTCACCGACCGCGATTATCCGCCGTTTGATCGCGCCACGCGCGATGGCTTCGCGGTGCGCGCGGCCGACGCTGTTGCTGGAGCCACGCTGCGGCGCATAGGCGAGATCAGCGCGGGACGGGGCTTCGACGGCGCTGTGGGTTCCGGGGAGTGCGTGCAGATTATGACCGGTGCGGCCGTGCCTGCGGGCGCGGATGCGGTGGTCATGGTCGAGTATGTGCGCGTTACCGGCGAGGCGGTCACCGTCGAGCGTGCTGCTCGGCGAGGCCGGAATATCGTGCCGCGCGCAAGCGAAGCGCGCGCCGCGCAGGAATTGCTCGCGCCCGGGACACGGCTCGGTTACGCCGAGATGGCCCTGGCGGCGCAGGTCGGAGGCGACTGCGTCAGCGTATGTCTGCGGCCACGAGTTGCCATTCTTTCTACGGGCGACGAGGTCGTGGACGTCGCGGCGAAGCCGGGACCGTTTCAAATTCGCAACAGCAACGGGCTGGCGCTGGAAACTCTGGTCACCCTTGCGGGCGGCGAGCCGCAGCCGCTCGGAAACGCTCCGGATCAGAAAGCCGAGTTGCGCCGCCGCGTGGAGCGCGGACTTGAGGCGGACCTGATGGTAATCTCGGGCGGCGTCTCGATGGGCAAGTACGACTTGGTGGAGACGGTTCTCGCTGAGTTGGGAGCGGAAATCCTTTTCGATGCTGTGGCCATACGTCCGGGCCGGCCAGCGGTGTTTGGGCTCTGCCGTGGCAAGCCGGTGTTCGGTCTGCCGGGCAACCCGGTTTCCACCATGGTGACCTTCCAGTTGTTTGTCGTCCCCGCGATGGACGTGCTCGGTGGCGCTGCTCCGCGGCCGTTGCCGATTTTTCGCGCGCGGCTTGCTCATGCCGTGCACGAGGGCAGCGCAATCGCACATCTGTTGCCGGCGCGCGTGGACTATGCCCGCGCCGAGCCCGAGGTTTCTGCTCTGCCCTGGCATGGCTCCGGGGACACCGTTGCGGTGGCCCATGCCAATGCCTTTCTCCTCGTGCCTGCCGACAAGCTTGACTGGGCCGTGGGTGAGTGGGCTTTGGTGCTGCCGCGGAGCGGTCCGGGCGGCATATTCGGCTAGAGCATGCGGCTGCCCGCGCGGCCGAAGAACAGCGGAAGAACAGCGCCTGAGAACAGCGCCTAAAAACAACGTAAGAACGGCAAAG
The DNA here is from genome assembly GCA_965197305.1 of Candidatus Acidiferrales bacterium. Lineage (GTDB taxonomy): Bacteria > Acidobacteriota > Terriglobia > Acidiferrales > UBA7541 > Palsa-189. The sequence continues at coordinate 601,234 of CBDAMS010000011.1, forward strand.
AAAGAAAGAATAAAGAAAGAATAAAGAAAGAAGGAGTGATGAAGAAGCTGACCCATTACCGCCGGGGCGCAGCAGTGGCCATGGTGGACGTAACCGCTAAGCCGGTGACTTCGCGCCTGGCGCGTGCCCGCGGCTTCGTGCGCATCAGCCGCCCTGCACTCGCCCAGGTGCGGCGGCGCAAGACTCCGAAAGGCGATCCCTTGGAGGTTGCGCGCATCGCGGGAATCGCTGCCGCCAAGCGAACCGCCGAATGGATACCTCTTTGTCATCCCTTGGGCCTCACGCACGTTGATGTGACCACCACCCTGTGCCAGAATGGCGTCGAAATCACCTCACGTGTGACGGTCGCGGCGCAGACCGGGGTCGAGATGGAGGCGCTAGTAGCCGTTTCCGCAGCTGCGCTCACCATCTATGACATGTGCAAAGCCCTCGACAAGACCATGGAAATCACCGGGATCCATCTGCTTGAGAAAACCGGGGGGAAAAGCGGCCCCTATCGCCGCGGGGCGCCGTAGGCGGAACGATGATCGCTGCGGCCAAGAGCGTGCGCGTACCGATCGTGGATGACAATCCAGTCGTTCGCGATCTCATGGCACGGGCACTGGATCCGCTGTGCCAGGTGGACACCGCGACAGACGGCGCCGACGCTCTGCTGAAAGCCATTGACAATCCACCCGACTTGATCGTCACCGACTACAAGATGCCGGGCCTGAACGGGCGGCAGCTCTTCGAGAAGTTACACGGACGCGAAGCCACGCGGCACACGCTGTTCATATTTGTCGCCAGCCGCGGCGATATTGAGGAGAAGTTGCAGCCCCTGGTCACGGCCGAGGATTTTCTGCCCAAGCCCTTCTTTGTCGCCGACCTGGTGCGCCTGGCGAGGAAGGTTGTGGACCGGATGCGCCTCGAGAAACTGCAACTGCGCGCCGCCCGGCCGGGTGTGATCCAGGGACGCATCGAAGAGATGGGCGTCACCGAACTGATGCAGTCCCTGGAAATGGGGCAGAAGTCCTGCCGGCTGGCGCTGCAGCGCGGCTTGCGAGCTGTATTTTTCCGCCGGCCAGTGCAAACACGCCAAGCTGGGCCAGCTCGAGGGTGATCCGGCCGTGTACCAGGTTGTGAACTGGACCGAGGGTGAATTTGAAATTGACTTCTCCGTTGTTTCCGACCGCACCACAATCACTCGCTCGACCACCGGCCTGCTGATGGAAGCGTTGCGACTCCTCGACGAAGCGCACAGCGACCGGGTCGAGAGTTAGCTCTCGGCGATGCGTGTTGCACTACTGATCATCAGCGATTCGGCTGCGCAAGGATCGCGGCCGGACCGCTCGGGTCCGGCACTGGCCGAAAGATGCCGGGGGTTGGGCTGGGACGTGGTTTCCTCAGCGGTCCTTTCCGATGACCGCGCGCAGCTCGAGGCGCAGTTGGCTGCTATGGCCGATGCCGGTTCCGCCGATTTGGTCCTCACCACGGGGGGAACTGGACTGGGCCCGCGTGATTCCACTCCGGAAGCTACAGCCGCCGTCTGCGAGAAACTGGTGCCCGGGCTGGCTGAACTCATGCGCAGCGAAGGCCGGCGGGCCAACCTCCGTGCAGCCCTTTCCCGCGCAGTGGCCGGTGTGCGGGCACGAACGCTCATCGTGAACCTGCCGGGAAGTCCGCGTGGCGCGGTCGAATCGTTGGACGCCGTAGCCGGCCTGCTGCCGCACGCCATCGAGGTCCTGCACGGCGCACGGCACGACTAGCCGCTTCTTCCCCTCCCCACGGCTGGGCGGCAACCTGTTTGATTGACGGTTCTTGCGATTTGCCTAAGAATAGCTGCCCTATGAGCCATCCACTTTCGCACAAACGTTTGGCCGTACTTGGTGCCGGCAAGATGGGCAGCATCCTGCTGCGGGCTTTTCTCCGCCAGAAGCTGATCGCACCGTCGCATGTGACCGCGACCGTACGACACGCTGACCGCGCCAAGGCGCTGGCTGAGGAATTGGGCGTTCGGGTGGGCACCGATAACCGCGATGCGGTTCGCGCCGCCGATGTCGTGCTGCTCGCCCTCAAGCCCGTCACCGTCTCCGAAGTGCTGCAAGAGATCGCCCCGGATATCAAGCCGCGCACCCGGGTGGTGTCCGTGGCCGCTTCGGTGCCGACAAGATTCATCGAACAGCGCTTGCCGCCGAATGTGCCCGTCGTGCGTGCCATGCCCAATACGCCTTGTGCTATAGGCTGCGGCATGACGGCTTTGGCCGGTGGCGCCCACGCAGGGGCAGCGGATTTGGACCTAGTGCGCGCGATGTTCGAGGCCGTCGGCCGCGTCGTCGTGCTGGATGAAAAGCATATGGATGCGGTCACCGGGCTCTCCGCCAGTGGTCCGGCATTCATCTACGTCATGCTGGAGTCGTTGGCAGAGGGCGGTGTGAAGGTGGGCTTGCCGCGCGACGTGGCCACTTTGCTCGCGGCGCAGACCATGCAGGGTGCCGCGCGCACGGTACTCGAAACAGGCGATCATCCCGCGCTGCTCAAGGACGGAGTGACCACGCCGGCTGGATGCACGATTGACGGGATTTTGGAGCTGGAGGAAGGCAAGGTGCGCGTCACGCTGATCAAGGCAGTGGTCAAAGCGGCACAGCGCGCCAAGGAACTGATGTCCGGCGAGTAAAGCGATCTCGGCGGAAGCCTGGCTGCGCCCCGCGCGGATGGCCGCTTCTGCCCGGGTGTCCCGCCGGTGATCTTCGGCAATTTTATAAATCGGCAAGTTTCTAAAACGTCTTGGACCAGATCAGGAATACGCGGACATCTTCATAGCGGGGCCCGTACGGATTCTCGGAATCGTGGGTCGTATAGAAGTCGCGCAGGTATTGCGCTTCGATGGACAAGCTGGGGAAGGGGCGAAGGGGCGCGATTCGCACCACCGGCCCCACTTCGACGACGTTGTTGTAGAAGGTTCTGTTGGAATCCTTCACAAAATTGCTGGCCGCAAGCATCTGCATCGGCAGAACCTCCCTGGTCGGCAAATGGATTCCCTCACGAAGCTGCAGAGAGCCGATCACATTGCGGTCGTAGCGGCTGTAGAAGGCGGCGTCGGCGTATACGCTGCCGGCGTGAGAAATGGAACCGCCGTTCCCGGACTGCGTGAGCCCGCTTCCCCAGGGTCTGAACCAAAGGACCTCCGCGCGATAATCGGGAACGGATCGCGGGCTTACCTCGATGAGATTCACGGCGCTTCCAGCCTCGGCGTACACCGTGGCTCCGGTGTTCGCGAGGGAGCTTTGCAGTCCGACGGAGACCACAGCGGAGTTGTCGGAGAAGATTTGGGGCAGTTCTCCGCTCTTGGAGCGCACATCTCGGGTCACGCGTAATCCCACGTAGGGTTGGAAGTATCGGCTGGGCCGGAGTCCGATCCTTGCGGCAATGGAGTTTATCTCGTTGGAGAAGCGCGATTGGTAGAAAGGCGCTGCATAGACCGACACAAACCAAAGCTTCGAGTCGCGGCGGACTTCATCGAGACCGGCTTTCGCTTGCGCCATCACCCGGGGGTCCGCATCCTTGCTCATTGCCGCGAACATTTCCTTTGCGTCGTCCGTCCTGCCGGCGGCGGCGTACAAATATCCGAGTTGTAGCGCCACTTCAGACTCCTCGGGATGCTCTGCGTAGATCTTTTGAAACTCCGCCGTAGCCTCTTCGGTAAATCCGGCAGCCAAATAGGTAAATCCGAGGTCTTTGCGCCAGCGGGTATTCGAGGGGTCCGTTGCCAGGGCTTTTCGGAAATCTCGTATGGCGGCGGTGTAATTCTCCGCCGCAACTTCCCGATAGGCTTGTTCCGCGGCGCCGATGGCCTGAGTCGCATCCGCTTGCGGCGGTTCCGCGTAACTCTTCGGGAGAACGTGCAGTAGGCCGGCGCAAATAGCGAGAGCCAGTACGAATGGTCTTGCCTGCCTGAGAATCGCGGAGTTTCGGATGAAATGCCCCATATCCTTTACGCCCCTTGCCCTTCTCGCGCCGCTTCCTGCTTTTGCAGCACGGCGGCCAGCATCTCCGGAGAAATCAATCTCAGGTCCTGCAGAATCTCCCCCAGTCTTCGTCCGGAGATCTTCTGAAGTCTCAAGGCGCGATCGAGACCAGCCGGTGAAATCATGCCAGCCTCTACCAGCAGTTCTCCGAGCAGCGGGCTGGCCTGGCCGTCTTTGGCAAGGTAGGTGCGGCTGATGGCAAAGTGCAGGTCGGTTTCACTCGCGAGACGCAGGGACACTGGGCAACCCATCAACTCCTCCAGTGTCTTCTTGGTTTCCACGACCGACGGGTTCGCGCAGGCGGCTTCGAGTACCCCATCGGAAAACTTGAGCGGCAACACCAGCAGCTTTTCCGCCGTCTCGCGCGGAAGCTTCTGCAGCCACGCCTGGTCGATGGACCGATAGTCGATCCTGCCGAAAGGCAGGCCCAGTTGTTGGCCCAGCACCCGCAGCAAGTCTTCTTCGGAGATGTACCCCGACTGCGTCAGCACTTGGCCCAGCTTCTTGCCGTTCCGTTGCTGGGCCTCCAGGGCGCTGCGAAGCTGAGCCAGAGTAACCTGGCGGTTTTCGAGCAGCAGGTCGCCCAGACGCCTCCGATGTTCCCGCAACTCCTCAGTCGTCGGGAAGACGTGAGCTGTCTTTTGCCATTGCACCCTCTCGCCGGTGCGCTCGGCGCTCAGAAACTGTTTGGCAGCCACGGCCGTTTCCACGAAGTTGATGGTGTTCCCGATCACCGCTCGGGGAATCGACAGAAACGCCTGCGGCCACCCGGAAATCCGATGCACGGCCACAAACCGTTGGAACAGGCGGTGCACCATCAGGAAGGTATCGGCGAGGACCACGCTCCACACCCACTGCCGTCTGATCAGCGTTGGTGCCTGGCCCCAGCCATAGACCAGCAGGTTGACCAGCCAATAGAGGACCACGACATACCCGAGGGCGTTTACGATATTGGTATACAGCGTCTTGCGGTCCCGGTAGAGCATGTACTTGATCCAGAATCCCCCGGCCCATCCCAGGTTCTTCCACCCTTGCAGAGAGATGCCCAGCACCCAGCGCGACTTTTGTCGGACCGCCAGGCGGAATCGGTCCGGGAAGAACTCGCGGACGGTCACGCGCTCCCGCACCTGACGCACCTCTTTCCGCTTGCGCCGCCAGCCGCGGATCACAGTCTGGGCGCGCACGATGGTGAACTGAGCCAGGATGCCGGTGCGCTTCAGAGAGAACAATCTGGAACCGAACTCGTAATTCTCCGTGACGCTGTCGATGTTGAAGATCTGGTTCTTGCGTTGCCCCGCGAGCTCATCGAGGATCGCCCGGTTGATGGCCGTTCCCACGCCGGCCGAGGGAATCACTTTGGCCAGCCACTCGCGCACCAGCAGGTCCTTCAGGTGATTTTCCGCGAACTCGTCCAGGTAGGTTCCTGCTGTCCAGGAAAGGCCCGGACTTTTCAGAGGAATCACCGGGAGCTGCACCATGTCCTTCCGTGGGATGAGCCAGTTGAAGAGCTTGCATTCGAGCGGGTGCACGATGTCCTCGGAGTCGTGCAGCACGATGATTTCATAGCGCCTGCCCTTCTCCCGCTCGGCCAGCAACATTCCCTGAAAGACCCAATTCAGACAGTCCGCCTTGTTGGTCGGCCCCGGGTTCGGGCAGACGATCTTTTGCACCTGCGGGTATCTTGTGCGCACCGATTCGACGGCGTCTTGGGTGAGTGGGTCGTTCGGATAGGTGCCCACAAAGATGTCGTAGTTCTGGTAGTGGATGCTTTCGATGGTGTGCAACAGCATCTTGTCGATCACTTCGTGTTCGTGCCAGGCTGGAATCCAAATCGCCGTCCACTTTTCGGGAATGGAACTGAGGGTTTGTTGGCGAAGTGGCCGGATCGTCCGGCGCAGGAACAGCTTGCGGTACAGCAGACGGATCCAGTAGTAGGCATCGATGAAGAAATCGTCGATGCCGCTCAGCAGGAAGCTGACGGCCGCAATCGCGGTCAGGACGACGAAGACCTCATGCAACACAGGATGTCTCCAAGGCCCTTGCGATGCGCTCGGCCGCGTGGCCGTCTCCGTATGGGTTCGCGGCTTGCGCCATTCGTCGGTGTTCCTGGGGATCGTCCAGCAGGCGGACGGTCGCCGAGACAATTCCTAGCCGGTCGTTGCCGACCAGTTTGACGTTGCCGGACTCCACCCCTTCCGGCCGCTCCGTAACTTCCCGCAGAACCAGAACCGGCACCCCCAGCGCGGGCGCCTCTTCCTGAATGCCCCCGGAGTCCGTCAGCACGGCGTAGGAGCGCTTCATCAGGTGCACCAGGGAGAGATAGTCCAGCGGCGGAAGGAGCGTGATGTTCGGGATGTTACCCAGGAGCCGGTGCACGGGTTCCCAGACGTTGGGGTTCCTGTGAACCGGGTAGACGATCTGGATGTCTGGGTAACGCTCCGCCAACGTGCGCAGGGCGCCGCAGATCTGCACCATGGGCTCGCCGAAGTTCTCCCGGCGATGTGCGGTGACCAGAATCAGTTTCCCCCCGGGCGATTCCAGCACCCGCTCCGCCTTGCCCAGCGCGCCAGGGTCCCACGGCAGCGCCTGCATCCGCTCGAGCGCGTCGATGATGGTATTCCCCGTGACCATCACCCGGGATTCGGGGACTCCCTCGCGCAGCAGATTCTGCCGCGACCCTTCGGTCGGGGTGAAGTGGAGATCGGCGATCACCCCGGTCACGCGGCGATTGATCTCTTCCGGGAATGGCCGCCACTTGTCGTGACTGCGCAATCCGGCTTCTACGTGGGCGACTTTCGCGCGTTGATAAAAGGCCGCCAGCGCGGCCACCGCCGTGGTCGTGGTGTCACCCTGCACCACCACCCAGTCGGGGCGCTCCGCTTGCAGGATCGGCTCCAGTCGCTTTAGCATGCAGGCCGCCAGGCGCGGCAAGCTCTGGTCCCTGCGCATGAGGTTCAGGTCGTAGTCCGGCACGATGCCGAAGGGCCCCAGCACCTGATCGAGCATCTCGCGGTGCTGCGCGGTCACGCAGACCTTGGAGACGATTCCCAGGTGCCAGCGCAGTTCCTCGATCACCGGCGCCAGCTTGATCGCTTCGGGGCGAGTCCCAAAAACGGTGAGAATCCGCAACTTTCTGGGTCGCAGACTTCGGAAGCCCTCTAGTTTTCGCTCGGACTCTGGCGGCTTGATGGCGCTCCGCCCGTGCTGGCTCGCTCTTCATCTACACTCGCCCTCAAAGGACAGTCGCCGCCTGCCTTCACCCTACTTGTGCACCTTCTTGTGCGGTCCTGTCCGGCGTTTTGGGAGCAAGCAGCAAGCCAGTGCGGATACGAACGTAACTGCAAATGATTCAATAGATTGGGAGTTGGTTTGATCCTCAGGTGCCGCGTGGAGTTTTGTTTTGAAACCCGTGTGCCAAACCCGAACAGTATTCGAAATTCGAACAGTTGATGGCCGGTGAACTCTTGCCTAGCAAGGGTGGACTTGTCCCCTCTGCATCGCGCGATATTCCAACTCGTTTTCCACTACTCCTCCTATTTTCCGCAGCCTCATTAGAATGACTTACAGTACATTCTATTGCACTTATATTTACTTTATGCTAATGTATGCCATGCTTGCCTTGAGCTTGCCGAACGGGTTCGCGACGCACAATGAAGCCTGCGAAAAACGATCATCCGTCCGAGATGGGCGTCCTGAGTCCCGTTCGGTGGACGAAGGATCTCTCCTCGGCGCTTTTCGGAGGAATTTGGCTGTGCCTGAGCATAAGTGCCCATAAGTGTTTTGTATTGCGCACTTACGAAAAAACCATCTGTAACCATTGCAGAATGAACACTTACAGAAAAGCCGAGGGGGTGGGGGGTCGAGCTGAGGTCCCCGGCCCTGCAGGCCACGGTAAGTGGCGCTGCGGTCGCAAAGGGGAGCTTCGCGCGGTAAGAAAGTCGGGGTCAGGCGCGGTGTCCCCGGCTCGCTCGGCGAGAGCGGCAAAAAACGTGGGCGCTCGCGCGGTGAAAAAGTCGGGGCTTAGTTGTTACGTAGCCGAGAGAGTAGGTAGCCCCCCTAAGGCGATGTCGTACGTGTAGAATACGAGGGAAGTCCGAGGAACGCTGATGGCTGGTTACACTTCCGAACACGCTCGAGCCGGGATCAAGTCCCAACTCCCCAAGCTTGAAACGTGGCCCAATCAATTTCCGGGCTACACCATCACCACGCGCTTTCCGGAATACACCTCGGTCTGTCCAAAAACGGGAATGCCCGACTACGGCGCCATCACCATTCAGTACCAGCCGCGGCGGCAATGCTTGGAATTGAAGGCGCTCAAGATGTACCTGCTCGCCTATCGCAATCTCGGGATCTTCTACGAGAATGCCGTCAATCGCATCTTGCGGGACATCGTGGCTGCTGCGCGTCCGGTGTGGTGTTCCGTGCGCGGGGAGTTCACGCCCCGCGGGGGGCTGACCACCACCGTCGAAGCCCATTGGCCGCTCAGAATTGAGCACATGCGGCCCCGCGAGCATGGACAACCCCGTGTGGCTCGGTGATAATCTAATTAGTGGTCCTGCGGCACTGCCGCCCAAAGGAGATATGCCATGAGCATCACGCCAAGCGGGCCTCAGCCCAGCGAGGGCAACTCTGAGGTCAAGCCTGAGGTAAGCTCTTACGAGGCCGCATCCACGCCGCGATGGGTCTTGCTGGTGGTCATCGCGCTGTTTTTGGGGCTGGGCGGGCTTTCCTACATGGGCTACACCTCTCGCGCGAAGCTCCAGGAGAACCTCACTGCCGCCGACGAACGTTCCGACATGCTGGCCACGCGGCTCGACCAGACCAATGAGCGCATCGCCGAGCTGCGAGGCCAGCTCGATGTTACTTCGCAAAAACTTGGCCTGACGCAGAATGAACTTGCGCGCGCTCGCACCCTGTCGCAAGAGATCCAAAGGCAGCAGCTGGAAAGCGATGCCCAGCTCGGAGCGCAGATCGGAGAGGTCAGGCAGGAAGCGCAGGATCAGTTCGGGCAGGTCGCCACCGAGCTGAGCAGTGCCAAGACCGATATCGCCGTGGCGCAGAAAGACCTTGCCGAGACCAGGAGCATTCTCACCGGCACGGTTGGTGATCTCGGCGTGCAAAGCGGCCTCATCGCGCGCAATCGCGAGGAGCTCGAAACCCTAAAGCTGATCAGCGAGCGGAACATCTATGACTTCGACATCGTGAAATCCAAGAGACCGCAGCGCGTTGGTCCCATCCAGATCGCCTTGCGGCGCGCGGATCCGAAGCGCTACCGCTTTACCTTGACTGTCGTGGCCGACGATAAAGCCGTAGAGAAAAAAGATCGCAACATAAATGAACCGATGCAGTTCTATGTGCAAGGCGTGCGGACTCCCTACGAAATCGTAGTGTTCGAGGTGGCTAAAGACCGCGTCACGGGTTATCTCTCCACGCCCAAGGAGAGGGCGTCGTCGGCAGTTCCCGCAGCGGCTTCCGGCGTGTCCGCCGCCTCTGCGCCGACAAGTACCCCCTAGCCGCACGGCACCGCGCTCGGACGCTCGCTGGGCAGGACCGGAGTACCGGGTGAATGCGCGCCGGGGATTTCTGGCGTCGGCATCGCAGCGGTGAGCGGCCAGGTCTACGCGAACTGCTTGAGCGTATCGGCCATCTGGCGCAAACGCTCATTCACGCGGCCAAAAACGGTGTCGGTTTCAAAATGCCCGCGAGCATCGCGCGATCCGAAGGCCACACCGGTCAGAATTCCGATACCCTCCTCAATGCGGGCGACCGGATGGATGTGCAATCTTCCCGCGGCGACGGCTTCGACGACATCGTCGCGCAGCATCAGGTCTTCAACGTTGTCAATGGGAATCAGGATGCCCTGCGTGCCCGTAAGGCCGCGCACGCGGCAGACATCGTAGAACCCCTCGATTTTCTCGTTGACGCCGCCAATCGGCTGGACTTCGCCCTGCTGGCTGACCGAACCGGTGACGGCGATGTCCTGCCGTATCGGCAGGCCCGAGAGCGAGGATAGAAGCGCATAGATCTCGGCCGAGCTGGCACTGTCGCCATCGACACCGGCATAGGACTGCTCGAAGCAAATGCTGGCGGCAAGCGACAGCGGCTTATCTTGTGCAAACTGCGCCCGCAGGTAACCAGCGATGATTTGCATGCCCTTGTCGTGCAGCCGCCCGCTCAAATTCGCTTCGCGCTCGATATTGATGAGCCCGGATTTTCCCAGCGCGGCGGAGGACGTGATGCGCACCGGTTTCCCGAAAATACATCCGCCGATTTCAAAGATACTCAGACCGTTGACCTGCCCGACGCGGGCGCCATCGGTATCGATCAATAGCGTGCCCTCGGCGATCATCTCGCGGATCTTCCTCTCGACCAGGTTGTGCCGCTCGATTTTGGCTTCGCGGGCGGCGCTCAAGTGCGCAGCGGTCACGGGCGTTTCGCCCGACTCCCGGGCGAGATAGCACGCTTCGCGCGCCAGATCCGCGAGTTCGGTGAAGCGCGCCGTCACCTTGTTGCGGCGCCCGGCCAGACGCGAACCGTATTCGATCAGCGCGGCGACGGCGGTGCGGTCAAAGGGACACAGCCCCTCGTCGATGCAAAGTTTGTGCAAACGCCCGCTGTACTGACGGATGACCTCGTCGGTGGTCTCCGTCTCCTCGTCGAACTCGACGCGCACTTTGAAAATCTTCTTGAACTCCTCTTCGATACCGTAGAGAAGTTCATAGAGACCGTGATCGCCGATCAGAATCACCTTGACCGCCAGGTCGATCGGCTCTGGTTTGAGTGCCGAGGTTCCGAACGGAAAAAACAGCTCCAGCGGCTGGATTTCGAGGTTGGAATGATTCAGCGTGCGCTTCAGTGTGCGCCACACCCCGGTCTCAGCCAGCGCGTCCAGCGCGTACATAATCAGGAATCCACCGTCCGCACGCAGAATCGACCCGGCGCGCAGGTCCATGAAGTCCGATGTCCAGACACCGCGCGAATCATAACTGCGCTGAACGGTGCCGAACAGGTTGGCGTAGGTCGGGGTGGTCTCCAAAATCACCGGCGAGGCGTCTTGTTCAGTGTGCTCCAGCAGGACATTTACGCCGTACACCCGGAACGGATCCCGATCGGAGGGCGCTGGTTTCGCCGGTTCGCTGGGACGGCTGCCGGGAGCTTCCTCTTCGCCGTCGCGTTCCCTGAAGGGATCCAAATTGTCGAGGATGTTGTGGCGCACTTCCTCGAGATATTCAGTCACCTTCGGTATCGCATATTTCTCCTTCAACTCTTCGATGAAGCCATCCACCAGGACCGACGCAGCCTCTTGCTCGAGATAACTGAGTTCGCTGGCCAGCTCGCGCGAGAGGGTAAGCGTCTTGCGGTAGACGACCGTGAACTCCTGGCGAAATAGTTCGTACTTTCGCTCAATTTCCTCTGCGGCGGGGGTCTGGAGCTTGCCTTCGTGCACCAACTTCGGTACGTCCTCGATCGGCACCATCTGGCCCTCGAGCACCGGAAAGATCTCCGGCAGGGCCACAGCGCCCACTTGCATGTGTCCCAGGGCGAACTGATCTCGTGCGATCCGCCGCGTGAAGTCGTCCATCAAATCCTTTTCGCGAACGGTGTACCGGTCCACGATGCGGCTCTTCTGCCGCTGAAACGGCTCGCCCTCAAACACTTGTGGGACACGCCGGCGCAAAAATTCGATGCCGGACTGCACGTCTTTCTTAAGCGTGTTTGCCTGGCCGCATGGCAAAGTGAGCAGGCGCGGCTGATCTGGGTTCTTGAAGTTGTTGACGTAGCACCGGTCGGGCGCCAACTTCGTCCGCGGCTGTAACTCGTTGATCATGTGCCGGATCATGCTGCCCCGGCTGGTGCCCGGCAATCCGCAAACAAATGCGTTATATCCCGGTGCCGCCAGTTCCATCGCCATCCGGAGCGCCCGGATGGCGCGGTCCTGGCCAATCAGTCCTTCGATGGGCTCGGCTTGCGCGGTGGTTTCGTAGGGAATGCGCCCGGGATCACAGCGCCAGCGAAGTTTTTCCGGCAAGAGCTCGATGGGTCGAGTGGCGAGTTTGGTGGCCATCGGGTCGTCCAGGCGGGTTACTCTAACACAGCCCGATAGGCACGCCCAATCGCAGGGAACGCGAGAGCCGCCGCGAGGGGCGTTTCACGCTGCAGGTTCCTCCCGACGCGTATAGACTTCCAGGATGGCCATGGCTGTGGCGGTGACGATGGGACCCAGAACCACGCCGAGCACCCCGAACGCCGCAATCCCGCCCAGTACACTGACAAAAATTAACAAGCCGTTCAAGCGGGCGCGGCCGCTCATCAGTGCGGGACGCAGAATATTGTCGACGGTTCCGATGATGCCGGCGCCGATTGCCAGCAGCACGACGCCCTGCACCACCTCCCCCGTTGCCAACAACCACACGGCGGCTGGAAGCCAAACGAGCCATGCGCCCACCACGGGCAACAGGGAAACAAAACCCATCACAATGCCCCAAAAGACCGGGGAGTCAATCCCCACTGCAGCAAAGGCTACTCCCCCCAGCAATCCTTGAATGGCAGCAATGAGTAGGCCGACCCTGACACTGACATGGATGAGGACGCGCGCCCCGTTAAGAATTTGATCGCGAATGGCCTCCTCAAAAGGAAGCGCGCGGCGCAATCCCTCCATGATCGCGTCGCCATCGCGGATGAAATAAAACAAGGCAAACAAGGTTACGAACAGCTCAAAAATAAACAGCGCAATGTTGCGCAACACCCCGCCCAATTGTGCTGCGAGGAACGTGCCGATGCGCCCGGCGCTTTCCTGGATGAGCGTTGGCAGGTCGGAGCCGGTCTCCCCGATCCAAGCTGTCAGCCAACTCCAAGCGCGATTGACCCAATCGAAACGGCTGGCGGTGACGGTGGCTTGCAGATCCCGCGCGACCTGAGCACCTTCCAGCACGAAGAGCACCATCAAGAGCAGCGCCGGAACAATCAGGATCAGGGTCACAGCGGCTGTGCCGACGGCTGCGGCACGCGTCGGTCCCCAGTAGGCCTTTAGCCGTTGAGTCGCCGGGGAGGAAAGAACGGCCAAAACGACGGCCCATCCAAGGGGGACAAGAAAAGGCCTGAAGATCAGGAAGACGAGCCCGGCCAGCAGGAGGACGAAGCCATAGAACAGCAGGGAACTCAGTCGTTCGACTCGGGCAGGTTTTTCCATAACTTCGTCCACTTCCCCGTTCTGCCATGCTCCGCCGCGTTCGGTCAGCTACGCCGTCCGTTTATCGCATCCCGCGGGTTGCCGTGCTACCATCACAGCACGCCAGGGTACACCACCGTGAGTGAAACACCCATCTGTACACACCAACACACGCGACTGATAGCCAAAGACAGTGATGCTGAGTACGTTGAGTGTATTGATTGCGGAGCAATTTTTGAAGTACAGGAACTCTCGAAGCCGTCCGCCGATGAACCATCAGGGTTCGGCGAATCGCTGCCCGACGCATAAGGCCCCGACGCGTAAGGCTTTAGATCGCCGTAAGGCGAAGTGGCGGCCCCCCTGTCGTTCGTGGTCCGGCTCAACGCAACCCGAAGTTCTCCGCCAGCCGGAGGACATCCTCTCCGGGAACATCATAGAGGGGCCGCTCGTCTTCCTGTTCCAGCCGCTCGCGAAGATACGCGGCGGCGATACAGCCGGCTTCGCGATCCGTCAGGTCGCGGCTACTGCGCTCGCGGAATTGCACAAAGCCCGTGTGCGCCAAGCCTACAAGTACACGAGCACCGTCCACGAAGAATTTGGCATCCACGGTATCGCTGTGGCGAGTTGCGATGGCGTTCCACAGATGGGAGAAGCGAACGCGATAGGCCTGATCGGTGAGCTTGGAGCACACATCAAAAGGTCTGAGGAAGTCCCTCATGGCCCCTTGGTTCGGAATGGTCGTGGCTGCGGGCACCTTCTTGGCTCTTTGGCGCGGGACTATTTCCGGGCCGCGGGCACTGCTTCAGCCGGAGCGTAACTGCGCACTGCGGCGCCCACACCGGCTCCCGCAGGCACACGAAAACCTTGCTCGAGCAGCACTTTTTCGAGCGCAGCGAGAAACAGCAGAATGTGCTTGGCCTGACTGACGTACCCCATCAGCCCGATCCGCCAGATCTTCCCTTTGAGCTGCCGAATGCCTCCCGCGATCTCGATCCCGAAATCACTAAGCAATTGGCGGCGCACTCGGATATCGTCCGTGCCTTGGGGTACGCTCACGGCCGTGACCGTAGGCAGCCGATCTTCCGGCTTGGGGACGAACAATTCCAACCCCATAGCTTCCAGCCCGGCAACGAGCGCCAGTTGGTTTTGCCGGTGGCGGCGCCACCCGGCCTCGAGCCCCTCCTCGAAAATAATGCGCAGCGCTTCGCGCAGGGCAAACACGATCGAGATCGGAGGCGTGTGGTGATAGGTGCGATCCTTCCCCCAGAAATTCATGGTGGTGGTCAAATCGAAATACCAGCTTTGAACCGGCGTCTTGCGATTGCGCAGAACTTCTTCCATACGCGGACCGACGGTGATGGGGGCCATGCCGGGGGGAGCGCTCAGAGCCTTTTGCGAGCCGCTGAAGCACAAGTCGATCCCCTGGCGATCCACGGCAATGGGCACGGCGGCGAGGGTGGCGACAGCGTCGACAACGAACAACGCACCCAATTCATCGGCAACCTTCCGGAAATCGTCCAATTGGGTAATGACGCCCGTCGAGGTTTCGCCGTGGCACAAGCCGACGAACTTTATCTTGCGCCCCTGGCCCGCGCGACGAACGTCTTCCGGATCCAGGGTGCGTCCAAAGGGCACTTCCACGCGATGAACCTTCGCCGCCGTGCGGGAGGCAATGATCGCCATACGTTCTGAAAAGGATCCGTTCACGCAGATAATGGCCTCATCTCCCGCTTCCAACGGATTGACAGTGGCAGCCTCGATGCCGCCCGAGCCCGACGCCGAAATGGGAAACGTAACACGATTTTCGGTCTGAAAAGCTTGCCGGAGAAGGGTCTGAACCTCGCCGATCATTTCCGTGAACCACGGGTCCATATGGCCAACCAGCGGTGTCGCCAGCGCGCGGTAGACGCGCGGATCCAACGAGCAGGGGCCCGGCGTCATCATCAATCGGGACGGGGCCAGAAGCTCGCCGATTTTCTCACTCATCGCTCGGATAGTTCTCTAAGCTAAGATTTCCGCGTAAGGCCTGCGAATCCGGCCGGTTGAGGAGCCGAAGCCTGCGGGGAGCAACGTGTCGTCAGAAATCACGTCACACGTAATACAGGTAAATACTGCGCCCTTGATTCTATCACGCTTGCGATCGGGCAAGGGTCTGGTTTGCCATTCCAACATTCGCACAGCCGGCGATGGTTGGGTACAATGAGTCCCGATTTTACTCGATGATCCCTGTACAGGGGAGCTCCCATGACCTCAACCGGCCGAGAAATACCCGCGTTGGCACTCCTCGAAATGCTTCAAGAAAAAGCCCGTGTGCTGCGTATTCATTCCTTGCGGATGACCACCGCTGCGGGTTCGGGGCATCCGACGTCATGTCTTTCGGCTGCCGAACTGGTGGCGGCGGCTTTTTTTCACGCCATGAAGTTTGACCGTGCCAATCCCAACTCTCTGGGGAGCGACCGATTCGTTCTGTCCAAGGGTCACGCGGCGCCCATCCTCTATGCGGCGCTGGCCGATGCAGCGGTCTTTCCGGTTTCGCGGTTGATGAGCCTGCGGCAATTCTCAAGCGAACTCGAGGGGCATCCGACGCCGCGTGTGCCTGGCGTTGATGCGGCGACCGGCTCGCTGGGGCAAGGGCTTTCTGTCGGCGCAGGTTTGGCGCTTGGTGCGCGAATGCAGAAATCCGAGGCGCGCATGTACGTTCTGCTCGGTGATGGCGAGATGGCGGAGGGAAATGTCTGGGAAGCGGCAGCCTTCGCCGCATTTCATGGTCTCGACAATTTGGTGGCGCTGGGCGATAT
This sequence comes from Candidatus Acidiferrales bacterium, assembly GCA_965197305.1. Taxonomy (GTDB): domain Bacteria; phylum Acidobacteriota; class Terriglobia; order Acidiferrales; family UBA7541; genus Palsa-189. The sequence continues at coordinate 617,205 of CBDAMS010000011.1, forward strand.
CAATGCACTCGGACAAAGCGAGCGCACCATGTATGGCCACGATACTGAAATCTATCGCCGCAAGTTTGAAGCTCAGGGCTGGGCCACCGAAGTGGTGGATGGCCACGACCTCGTGGCCATTGTCGGCGCCCTGGACCGTGCTGGTTCGGCGCGTGGCCGTCCCTATGCCGTCATTGCACGCACGGAGAAAGGCCATGGCGTCAGTTTCTTAGCAGATAAGGACGGCTGGCACGGCAAGGCGCTTCCACCCCAACAACTTGAAAAAGCGCTGGCTGAGATTGGCCCGGTGCCGTCCATCGCTCAGGATGACGGCCGCTCGTATGCGCGAGAGTCTGTGCCGCTTCCCTCGGACTTCCCGGACCCGGCAGCACCGCAGTATCGGATCGGCCAGTCCGTTGCGTCGCGTGAGGCGTACGGCGCGGCGCTGAAGAATCTTGCCGCGGTCAACCCCAAGGTCTTGGCCTTGGACGGCGATGTAAAGAACTCGACCTATGCCGAAACTTTGGAGAAAGCATTTCCCAGGCGACTCATCCAGGGCTATATCGCCGAGCAGAATCTGGTCAGCGTTGCCGTGGGATTGGCAGCGCAAGGTCTGGTGCCCTTCGTGAGCACCTTCGCATGTTTCTTTTCGCGCGCCTTCGATCAAGTGCGCATGGCTGCCATCAGCCGCAGCAACATAAAGCTGTGCGGGTCGCATAGCGGTGTTTCGATCGGCGAGGATGGCCCATCGCAGATGGGGCTCGAGGACTTGGCGATGTTCCGTGCCATTCCCGGCGCGGCGGTCTTCTATCCTTCGGATGCCATTGTCACGCAGCGACTCACCGAGGAGTCGGCGCGCCGGCCTGGGATCTGTTACCTGCGCACGTCACGGCCGAAGGTCCCGGTAATTTATGCGGCTGATGAAAACTTTCCAGTTCCGGGGTTGAAGGTGCTACGGCAAAGCGCGAACGACCTGGTGACCGTGATCGCTGCCGGGGTGACGCTGTATGAAGCGCTCCGGGCTTACGATCAGCTCCAGGGCCGCGGTGTAGCCATTCGCGTCGTCGACCTGTACTGCGTCAAACCCCTGGACGTGACGGCGCTGGCCGAAAATGTTGGTGCGACGGGCGGACGCTTGATCACCGTCGAGGACCATTATCCGGAGGGTGGGTTGGGAGAAGCGGTGGTTGCCGCGCTCGCCGAAAGCGGCGTGAGGCTCACCACCGTACGCCGATTGGCCGTAGATCGCGTACCGCATTCCGGGCCGTCTGCCGAACTCCTCGATGCCTTCGGGATCTCCGCGCGGCACATCCTCCATGCCGTCCAGCAAATGGGGCAAGCGAAGTAGCCAGCGGGTTTCGATGCCAAGATCTCCAGCAGAAATCCGGGCCGTTACGGCCCAGATCAAGCCCAGATCAGGAGGGGGTTTCGGCGCCCTGCAAAACGTGGGGCGGAGGTTCACGCAGTTCCCAGACAATCCGCAGCCAGGATAATACTTTCAACCCGTAATAGGTGAAGTCAACCTCCCACCAAAAAAATCCCTGGCGTGCCGAGGCCATGTAGTGATGATGATTGTTGTGCCAGCCCTCGCCCATGGTGACCAGCGCGAGCACGGCATTGTTTTTGCTTGTGTCGGAGGTCGGATAACGACGGCGGCCAAACAAATGAGACAGGGAATTGATGGTGAATGAGCTGTGCCAGAGGATGACGGTGCTGATGCAATATCCCCAGACCAGCATCCCCCAGCCGCCGGATAGAAACATCAGCACCCCCAGCGCCACAGGCGGCACGAGGTGGTACTTGTTCAGCCAGCGCAGTTCCGGATACCGGTGAAAATCGCGAATCAGATCCACTTTCGTATGGTTGTATCTGTCGGAAAGAATCCATCCCATGTGCGACCACAGGAACCCGCGCAGCGTCGGCGAATGGAGGTCATCATCGGTGTCGGAGTAGCGGTGGTGGTGGCGGTGATTGGCGGCCCACCATAGCACCCCCTTCTGCGTGGAGGTCGTCGCCATCAAGGCCATGACAAACTGGAACGCGCGGCTGGTCTTGAACGAGCGATGCGAGAAATACCGGTGATACCCGGCGGTCACGAAGAACATGCGTACATAGTAAAGCGCAACACAAGCGATCAGGTAGGGCCAGCGGAAGTCGAGGAAAAATGCCGCCACGCAAGCCAGGTGGACGGCCACAAACGGCAAGGTCCTTATCAGAGGAATTCGATCGCCGTTTTTGAATGTGATGAAGCCGAAAGCCAAGCTTTCACTTCCCTTCGCCCGAGCATCGTGGGACGTATCCGCAAGCGCGGGGACGTTGAGTCGTCGGTGCGCCCCCGAATCCAGTGCCAAACCTCAGTTTAGAGGGCAGGGCCGCAAGTGTCAAGCTGCTCTTGGGGCAAGGGCTTGCGAAAAATCAACATGGGTCCTTACGGGTCTGTCTGCTGCGCCCGATCCGTAGCGACTGTCCTGGTGCGGACAGGATCAGCACACCGGCTGTGGCATCCTCGTCTTGCGAGCCACAGCCAGCGTGCTATCCCTTCTAACTTGTCTAACTTGGCGGGGCCGCCAAGTTAGTTGGAGTCCTGGCTGATCGTTCTTGCCGACATCGTCCAGTCCCAGTGCTCGCCAGCGGCCTCTACAATGGCCTCGACGTCTTCCTGCAGCAGGTACCGTTCTCCCACCAGCCGGTTAGCCACTTCCTCTGCCCGCCGGACATAGTCGGCGCGGCTGGAGTAGCGTTCCTCGACCGACGGACGTGGATCACCAGACTGCTCCCGTTCGGTGCGCGTCCTGGCGAACGGTAGGTACCCTCCGGCATAAGGCGCGAGGGTGTTCGGCAAGCCGGCGCTCTCGCTCCGGAAAGCCCAGGGGGTGTAGGTCCCGAGCGGCACCGCCTGTTCCGGCAGGCGAACGCCTCCGATCTCGTTGCCGTCACCGTCCACCTGAGAGACCAGGAAGGGCAGCACGGCAGCGGGGCCCATGGCGTCGACGCGGTAGGAGCCATGCGCATGCACCGGCCACTGCACGCCAGGGACATCCGGATAATCGAGGTCGCGCATGGCGGACATGGTGCCGTCGGACCACCTCGGATGCCGGCTGGTCGGTGGCTCGGTGCCCTCTTTCACCCAGCTATCAAGGGCCATCAGCAAGCCGCGGTGGAGCCACAGAAAATCGTTCGGGTTGACTAGTAGTTGCTGGTTTCTGGATTCTGCCGGCGGCCACGAGCTAGAGATGTGCTTTGACCCCGAGATGTAATACACCCGGAAGTTCGGCGGGTCGGGCAGATCCTCGCTGCCGTCTATCGTAGTGTGCAGCAGCGTGCCGACGCGGCCTTGACCCCAGTGCTCGGAGCCGCTATCGAGTTGGATGATCTTCGGTGCCAGGCCGACAGGCACCCTCGCGCCAAGGCCGTCCCGCCTACCGGTGACCGGGTCGGTTCTCGTATCATAACGAATCGGGAACTTGGTGTGATAGAACGCCCCGAGTTCGTTGGGAACCGCGAACCGCTCGTTGAAACTGCCGAGTGAGGAACCGCCAACGCGGACGAACACGGCGTCGATCGCTTTCCGTTCCTGCTCATCAATGGTGAAGCCCTCGTACACCAGGTGACGCTGAGCACGTCCGGTCTGCGACTCGCCGCTGGTGTAGATGTATTGGGCGCGGACAACGTTGTCGGGGTTGTACTTCATGGCCGACGCAAAATCTCGAATGGCCGCGAATCCCAGCCCCGATACCGGCGGATCCTTCGTTTGGTAGGTTATCTCGTACGTATATCCGGCCTTGAAGCCATCTTTCGTCCACAGCGAATTGGTATCGAGCACCACCTGGCCGTTCTCCAAGCGTCCGAACTGCCAGTCCTCGCGTGGAATCAGACTGAGTGCGGCGACTAACGGACCCTCGCTCACTGTCAACCGGTAGGCGGGATCATTGGGATCGAGCGGCGGATATATCCAGGTGTCACGGTTGTACGCGAGCGAGTCCGTCGACTGGCGGACAACGATTTCCTGGTTGACCCAGCCGGTAATCGTCTGGCCGTTGTCGGTGGCCATCGGAGTGTCGAGGCCGATCAGACTCGGGTCCCGATCCTTGCGTACATCGAATTGCCAGCCGACGGCCACCAGCGTGTAGCCGTGGCGCATGAGGAAGCCGTCGCCGAAGTCGGCCTCGGTCGTCGGATCGGCCGCCCTTCCAGCGCGGTTCCACCGGGTCAGCTGCCCCTTGCGGCCGCGGTTCAACACGTCGAATAAAGCTGCGCCGTTGCCCTTTGAGGGGTCCTTAGGTGTGAGGATGAACAGGTCGGACGAGAACTCCACCTTGCCCTGGCTGTTCTTGGGTGCCATGTCCAGATCCGCGATGATCTGGTTGCGTGGGTTGTTCGGGTCTACGGCGAAATAGATCTTGCCATAGATCTTTTCGTAAGCGCCCACCGTGCCGAAGGCTTTTCCGCCCAGCACGTCTTCCCGGCTGGAGATTTCGACGCGCGTGACCTCAGCGCGAATCATCCCCGGCAGCAGCGAAACAACAAGCGCCACCAGAGCCATCCCGATGATACTGCGAGTACATGCTTTCATGACCTGCTCCTCCTTTGTCCTTACCGTCAACGGCAGCCGCGCGCCGCCTTTTCCCTAGTATCGACCTATTATCGATATGATCGATGCGTACGACGCATCGGTGAACCGGGGCCACCGTATTCACGCCGAGTCTCAGCCGCTGGATATTGGAGTATCAAGGAGACGGGCTGTTGGCGCCGCCACCCTCGCCCTCCTGCAAATGTCAGCCGATCCGGACTCCATTTTTGGGCTCCCCTGTAGCCGGGACTCTACACCCGATAGCCGGGTCTTGCAACGTTTCACTTTAGCTGGAACGTGCCGCTGGGCCAAGGTCACGTTGGTCACAGCCAGCGATCTTGCCGGGAGTTATCTTACGGTTCAAGTCAAGGGTTCCAGTCAAGCGCAGAGCGGCACGCACGATCGGCCCAGGCGCGTTTCGTGGGCCGGCTGTGCTACTCTCCCCAATGGCGAAAGACCTGGGCGAAAGACCTGGAGGGGTATCCGGCGGATGATCGAGAAAGCGGTCTTAGTGGGCGTGATTCCGGAAGCGGTGGTAATCGGCCCGTCCGACCAAGTTTCCTGGGTCGCCAGCGAAGGGCAACTGAAAATCGAGTTTGACCCCAATCGCTGCCCCTTTTCATCAAACATTTTTCAGGCGCCGGCTGGCATGCGCCTGCTGAGCGGAACACCTCGCCCGGGCAATAAGCCCGGGGTCTTCAAATATCGCGTGTGGTTGAATAATCAGTTGATGGGGTCAGGTGAGATTATCTTGCACGAAAAGTAAGATTTCGCTGGCCTGCAGAAGAAGCTCTTTGCCTTGTGTGGCGCCTGGTGTGGCGGTGGACCCTAACTGCCCGGCCCAAGGTACGCGATGACCGGATCGATTGCGCAAGACCCCGCCGCACCGGCTCCAGTAGGAACGCCGGTACGCGCTGCTCCGGGGCAACCGTCAGACGTTCCGTCCGCTGCGGAAATTCCGCGCGACGATCCAGATGCAAGCCAGCCTCGCACAGCATCTCGGCCGAAACGTGGGGGTCGCCGGTGCGATCAACTCCGCAGAGCCACAGCCGCTCTTCGTTCTGCTGCAGGAACTGCACGGTCTGCTCTAGTTTGCGAATGGCGGGTTCAGAAGTCGAAGCAAGGAAATAGACGGGAAGGATCCACCCGTGCCGCTTGAAATGGGCCTGGATGCGGGCGCAATACTTGCCGTTCTGGTTCATTTCTATACAGCAATCATATTCATTCCATCGCTGGCTTGCTTTCTTCGGCATATTGCACCTCTTTACTTCTTAACTTCCTGATACCAAGGAAGCTTCGCCTACTGTCAGATGGCGCGCACGCCATCACTCGCGGATTACCCACTACCGGCCGGAAAGTACCCACCTGCGGTCTCGTCAAAAAGTCAATTCGGCAGGCTACTCGGCCTAATGACGCCCTCTGGCAAAGGGACCCTGCTAGGGACCATCAAATTCTACCTGGGAAAGGGTTGAGAAGGCAACAGCTTGCCTCGTAATGAGATAACTAATTATTTTTCTGCATGTTACATGCGCTAAGAGACGCCGGTCAAGCGATCTAGATTGACCTCATTGTAGCGCAACATGCCTTCCTGTCGCATCCGTTCCTCCAGGGAGGTGCGGAAGGCTTCAAAAGCCACTTCTCGTTTTTGCTCAAGCAACCGCTGTGTGATCTCCTGCCGCTGCTCAGCCAGTTCGTCTGGATCTGCCTGTTGGTGATCCAGCGCCTCATAGACTACCCAGTTTGTGTCGAGAAACACAGGGTCGCTCGTCTGGCCAACGGGAAGAGAGAAGGCCCCGGCGATCTGTGACGCAGTACCAACGTCCTCGACAAACTCAGTGCGTGCGAAAAACAAGCTTGTCTGGACCTCAAATCCGAGAGACTTGGCGACCCTCGAGATATCCTCGCCAGCCTGGCTGCGGCGGGCCAACTCCTCGGCTCGAGATTTTGCGACCTCCACGGTTTTGTCGCGGCTGTAATCGGCAAGCACCATCTCCCGGACATCGGACAGTGCGCCGGGATGCGCCGGCTGGATCTGCTTGATTGAGGGGACCACATACCCGAGGTCGGTGCGGATTGGCGCGCTGATGTCACCCGCCCGGAGGCGAAAAATGGCCTCTGCAATTTCGGGAGCATTCCCGACCTGGGGGATAGACTGCCCCACCTCAAGCGGTTGCGTGTCCTCGACTGGGAGATTGAATCTGGTCCCCAGCTCGTCAATGGGAACCCGTCCGGACCGCCGGATCTCCTCCGCGATCTGTCCAGCAATGTCCTGTGCCATCCGCTCGGTTTCGGCTTGCTCGAGTTCCGCGAGAATGGACGAACGCACTTCGTCCAGTGTCTGGGTGCGGGCTATCTGTCGGTCCAGCACCTTGATAATGTGAAATCCGTAATCGGTCTTGACCAGGTCGGAGACGGCGTTCTTGGGCAGGCTAAAGGCTACATTCTCGAACTCCGGTACGGTCTGTCCGCGGACGATCCAACCGAGATCGCCTCCTTGTTCCCTGGTGGTATCCTCGGAAGACTGCTGGGCCAGATCAGCAAAATTCGCCCCGCCGCTCTCGGCTTTTTTCAGAATGTCCTCGGCCATCTTGCGGGTTTCCTCCACCTCCTCGTCCGTTTTCTCGACCGTCTTCAACAGGATGTGAGCGACGTGGGCGCGATCTTCGATCCGGTATCGGTCCAGGCGATCATTGTAAGCGGCGCGAACCTCCTCGTCCGACACGTTCACCTGCGAACGGACCTGGCCGAGATCGAGAAACGCGTAACGCACGACGCGCCGTTCGGGCACCATGTAGCGCGGCTGGTTGGCTTCAAAATAGGCCTGCAGGTCGGCGTCGCTGGCTTCGATCTCCGATTGCAGATCATCCGGATTGACGACGACGTAGCTGATCTTCACCTTTTCATTGCGGCGGCGAAACTCCTGCTCGATCTCGGCCGGCGAAACCGTGATTCCATCGGTCATCAGTCGGCGGAAGTTTTCCCGGAGCAGAGTCTGGGTCACTGTGGCCTCGAATTCCGCGACCCCCACGCCATAGCGCGCCAGGACCTGCGCTGCATATTGGTCCATCCCAATAAACGAATCGCCGATGAAAGCGGTGGGAATCAGCAGGCGGATGCGATCGGCGCGCTCTTGATCTGTGACGCGGATACCGAGTCGCTGGGCCTCCACTCCCAACTCCTTCTCGAAAACCAGTTCCCCCAGAATCTGCTGCGCGTACAGCCACCGTAGTGGCTGAGGGATCGCGCCGCTACTACGCTCGATTCGGCTCATCTGCATTGTGACGTCGGCAATGGTGATCGGTACGCCATCCACCTCAGCCACAACGTCGAACGCGGAAGCGCCCATAGTCCCCTGGCCGGGGACCAGGTACAGCAACATCCCGATGCCCAGCACGCCGACAAATAGACCGAGCATGATGCGAACTCCCAGTTTTTTCTTGCGCAGTATTTTCCACACTGAACTGCTCTCCTTCGCGCGTCCAGCCCGTTGCCCGCTCAGCCACCGGCCCACAGGGCGCGCCTCTTCCGTGAAACCTGATTATACCATCCCCCCCCCCTACGGCGTATTGCATAGCCTGCAACCTGGCCCGCCGGTTTCCTTGCGGCACCCCAAACCCCATGCTAAATTGCGATTTGGTGCGAAAGATCGCCCTTTCCCATGCCCCCTGCACGACAAACCGGACCGATCAAGCAGGACAAAACCACGCGGATCGAGATTTATTGGACCACCGTAACGTACCGCACCTTGGTGGTTTATGTCATCTTGATTTTGGGCGTGGTGCTCGGGACCCTGTTCCTAATTCGTCCCGAGTGGTATAGCAGTTTTGCAGATCGGATGTCAGGAACCCTCGGAGCCACGTCCACCAGCGGTGTGCTGTCGCAAAATCAGGCCCGATTCGTCAACTTGGATGGTAAGGTAGAGGTCAAACAGGTCAGTTCGGTGAACTGGGAAAGCGCTAATTATCAAACCATGCTGGATAGAGGTGACCTGATCCGCACCGCGTCCGACGGCGTCGCGCGCATCACTTTCGTGGATGGCACGACGTATACGATTAAAAGCGACTCCTTCGTCACCGTGGAAGCAAACTCCATCGACCGCGATCAAAGCACCAGCGTTGCCGTGCATATCAGCTCCGGTGCGGTGGACCTCACCACCGGCACCTGGGACTCCCCGAGATCCAGGGCCGAAGTCTCCTTTGCCAATGCCAGGGCTTCGCTGCGAGAAAACAGTCGTGCCGCCGTGCGCAGTGATCCGCTGACGGACCACAACGAGATCACCATCTCCGCCGGCGGAGCCCAAATGCAAATAGGCGATCAGCGCGTCGAAATCGGCAAATGGGAACAGGTTACGTTCGCCACCGGCGGACCGATCCGAAAAACCAGCGTTCTGGCTCCTCCGGATCTTGCCCAGCCCATAAATCTGCAGCCGATCATCGAGCCCGATCCGAAGCGCGCCGCCATACGCTTCGAATGGTCTGTCGTGCCGCAAGCCGCGACCTACAACTTGCGGGTCAGCACCAACTCGATGTTCACGCGTGTTGTAGCAGAGAGGACCGTTTCGGGCACCAGCGTAGCGCTCACGGGCCTCGATCCGGGCGACTACTTCTGGACGGTAACCGCTACCGACGCACGAAAACGGCAGAGCGTTCCCAGCGATCCTTTCAAGTTTACCCTCGTGGCCCAGGGCAAAGGGCAGGACATGGTGCTGGATGTGGAGGCCACCCAACTGCATGGGAACGTGGTTGAGCTGATTGGCCGTACGGAACCGGCGGCCGCACTGATCGTCAACGGAGAGACGGTTGCCAACATCGGGCTGGATGGCCGTTTTCGCTATTTCACTCGACCGCTCGAACGCGGCAGCCATGAACTGGTGATTATGGGCCAAAATCGCCGGGGCGGCACAGCGATCAAGCGAGTGCCCATTGTGATTCCCTAGGGAGCAATCGCCTGCGGGGGCGCTGGCGATGGGGAGCGGGGGGAGGGCCGGCCACGGCCCGAAATTAGATAATGAACAAGAATGGATACAGTTTTCGCTCGGTCTTCAGCTTGCTGTCGTCCGATCTCGCCATTGACTTGGGCACGGCGAACACGCTGGTGTACGCGAAGTCCAAGGGCATCGCCGTCAACGAGCCTTCCATTGTTGCCATCAACAAGGCCAATGGCGAAGTCGTGGCCGTAGGGCGAGAGGCCAAGGAGATGCTCGGCCGGACACCGGGCAACGTGGTGGCCATCAAGCCCATGAAGGACGGGGTCATCGCCGACTTCAAAGTGACCGAGAAGATGCTCACCTATTTCATCCAGAAGGCGCACAATCGCCGTGTTCTCGTTCACCCGCGCATCGTCATTGGCGTGCCCAGCGAGATCACCCCGGTCGAAAAGCGCGCGGTGCAGGACTCCGCCTATCGGGCGCGGGCCAGCGAAGTGTATCTCGTCGAGCAGGCCATGGCTGCGGCGATTGGCGCGGGGCTGCCGATCGAGGAGCCCTCGGGCAACATGGTCGTGGACATCGGTGGCGGCACGACGGACATCGCCGTCATCTCGATGAGCGGCATCGTCTATTCTCGTTCCGTGCGTGTGGCCGGTAATGAGATGGACGAGGCGGTCATGCATTATTTGAAGCGCAAGTACAATCTGCTGGTCGGCGAGCGCACCGCCGAACAGATCAAGATGGAACTCGGATCGGGCTATCCCCTGGAAAAGCCGCTTACCATGGAAGTCAAGGGGCGCAATCTGATCGAGGGTATCCCGCGCACCGTGACCATCGACGATAGCGAAATCCGCGAAGCACTTTCCGAATGCGTTGCGACCATCCTGAACGCCATCCGCGTTGCGCTGGAGCGCACCCCGCCCGAACTTTCCGCCGACATCAGCGACCGCGGCATTGTATTGACCGGCGGCGGCGCGCTGCTGAAAAATCTGGACAAGCGCATCCGAGAGGAGACGGGCCTGCCGGTTTCCATTGCCGATGATCCGCTGGCATCGGTGGTGCTGGGCACCGGCAAGATGCTGAGCGATTTTCAACTTCTGAGACTGGTCTCGATTGACTGACCGGATTACGGGCGGGCCCGGCTCGCGCGGTGCGGTCGCGTTCGGGTTTCTCGATTCATGCTTGCCGTCCCTTCACGCCATCGTTCTCTGACGCTGCTGGCGGTCGTGCTGGTGGCACAGGTGTTGCTCCTCGCGGTGCAGATTAAGCGGGAGCAGCAGGTCACATTGGTCCGGGTGTGGGCGGTCGAGATCGTCGCGCCGTTCGGCCGCACGATTGTATGGATAACGGATGGAGTGCGCGGTGCTTGGAGCCACTACGTCGCCTTGCGCGGCGTTCGTGAGGAAAGCGACCGATTCCGTACAGAGATAGACCGGCTGAAGCTGCGCAACGCCGAACTGGAAAGCCGCGCCGCGGAGGCTGGCCGCTTGGCGGCCCTGCTGGGATTTCGCGAGGCGCATGCGGATGTTCCGATGCTGGCCAGCCGCGTGATCGGCGCCAGTCCTGCCGCTGGCAGCCGCATCGTTTTTCTGAATCGCGGTTCACGCCACGGTATCGCGCGCGATATGGGCGTCATCACGCCGGAGGGTGTAGTGGGAAAGATCCTCGCTGTCTTCCCGGACGCATCCCAGGTACTGCTGCTGAGCGACAAGGACAGCGGGGTGGGCGCCTTGCTCGCTGGCACCCGCACCCAGGGTCCGGTGCGCGGCACCGGGGCTCCGATGCTCCATATGGAGTACGTCAGCAACGAGGTGCCGGTTTCCGCAGGCCAAACCGTGCTCACTTCAGGCCAGGACCAGATCTTCCCGAAGGACCTGCCCGTCGGCACCGTCGTGGAAGTTCAATCGGGCGGGCGCAGTCCTTTTCAGCTGATCGTTGTGAGGCCTGCGGCGCACCTGGATCGGCTCGAAGAAGTGCTGGTGCTGCTCACGCGAGGGGAATTCGCGCCTGCTTATGACTCCGGCGCCCTGCCAGACGGAGAGGCCGCGGCGGCGACGCAGCAATCCCTGGATACCCTGCCGGCGAAAGGGTCCGAAACGATCCCATGAGTACGCGCTGGCGCGTCGTCCGGCCAACCTAAGAATGAAAGTCGGAATCGAACAGCACGTCGAAGTGCACAAATTTCACGCCGGCGTGGTCGCTGGCGTGGTCATTCTGGCCCTGGTGTTCGAGGTCTTCCTTCCCCTGCAGTTCCGCTGGGCCAGTTCCGCCGAGCTGACGCTCCTGGTCACCATCTATTTTGCGTTGAGTCGCAGGAACCCGTCGGCCGGGCTATTGCTCGGAATGTTCATTGGCCTGGCGCAAGATAGTTTGAGCCACACTCCGCTTGGCCTTTATGGCATCGCCAAGACGGTGGTGGGATTCGCCGCGTCTTCGTTTGGTTCGCGAATTGACGTGGAACACCCGGCCGGCCGTTTCTTGCTGACGTTCGTCTTCTTCTATGTTCACAATGCCGTATTCGTGTCGACGCAGCGCGTTTTGCTGGCACAGCAAGAGCCGTTCATGACCACGAATCTTCTGATCGTGGCGCTTGCCAATGCAGCGCTGGCGGTCGTGTTGTTTCCCCTGCTCGATCGCCTGCGAAGATCGTAGGCTGGACCGATCCTGTCCGGTCAGTGCCGGCCGATTCGGTCGATTTCCTTCTTGATAGCCAGCTGGTCCAAGCTCGAAAGAGGAAGGGAGAGAAAAAGGCTGATTCTGTGTTCCAGAATCAGGAAGGCCTCCCGAAAAGCCTGCTCGATCTTCTCGGGCGGGCCACTGACGGCGGCAGGATCCGGCACCCCCCAGTGGGCGGTCATCGGCTGTCCCGGCCAGAGGGGACAGACCTCACCGGCCGTTTGGTCGCAAACCGTGAAGACAAACTGCATCACCGGCGCACCTGGCTTGGCAAATTCATCCCAACTCTTGCTGTGCAGACCGTTGGTAGACAAGCGAGCGGCCTTGGTTTGTCTTAGAGCTTCCGGATGCACGAACCCGGTCGGATGGCTTCCAGCGCTGTAGGCCGTGAAGTCAGGGGCGCCCTTAGAGTTCAAAATTGTTTCCGCCAGGATGGAGCGTGCGGAGTTCCCGGTACACAGGAACAAAAGATTGTAGTGTGGCGGCATTACACTCGCTCTGGTTTCCGCTCAAACGCAACATTCCGGCGCGCAGCAGGCTGATTACGGAACCTGCTTTTCCGGAAGATGATCTTGCAGCACGGCGAACACCTCCCACTCGTTACCGTCCGGATCCTGTACCCACGCCTTGTCCTGCAGCGCATAGCAACAGTCGGTTTTCATTTCCTCCCGCGTGGTCAAGCCCTGCTGCATCCAGCGATCACGCATGGCCAGGACGTCATCGGTAGTTGCCACTTGAATTCCCAAGTGGGAGAGAGCGCCGCGCTCGCCGAACGAACGCTCGTTTAGCGTGAAATTGAGCGGAGGATTCAGCACGTCGAACTTCGCATAACCCTTGCGAACTTTGGACGGCTCGATGCCAAACATCTTGCGGTAGAAGTCGATGCTCCGCTGGACACTCCGAACGTGGATCCCCACATGGGCTTTCAAGGTCTGAATCGTTTCGCTGGTCATGGCTTGCTCCTTGGGTTGCCGTGTCATATACGCACTAGCAAATATGTTCCAACTCTACCCAGCTTAGATGTATATGTCAAGGCATATATCTAGTATACTGCTGGCATGCCTAGAGCACGCATTCGGGTGGCATTGGCCGGTCTCTTTCGAGCCCTCGCAGATCCCACGCGTTTACGATTGCTGAACCTGATTGCGGACCGCGACATTTGTGTCTGTTACTTCGTGGACATTCTGCGAGTCAGCCAGCCCAAGGTATCCCGCCATTTGGCGTACCTGCGGAAGGCCGGCCTGGTGGTCTCCAGGCGCGACGGAAAATGGATGCATTACAGGCTGGCTGCCCCCAGAGACAAGGCCGCTGCCGCCATCCTGCGTGAAACCCTGCAGCACTTGCGATCGCTGCCGGAGATGCAGCGGGACGGTGCACGGCTTAGCGCGGCTTGCTGTGCGTCGGCCCAAGACAAACTTGTTATCGGTGGGCCACAGCCTGCGTCGATGCCACAACCAAGTGATTGACCGCACGACGTGTGGCGGCGTAATCCGGCCGCTTGAGGTCGGTTTGCAAAGAGCACTCGTAAATTTTCAGGGAGGATAATGTATGAGGAAGATCGTTCCATGGTTCATGGCGGCGAGTTTGGCCGTCGGAATACCAATGCTGAGGGCTGGCGAGGGACCCAACCCGAAGTCGAGGATCGCAAAAAAGGATGCGGAGACTGAAAACAAAGACTTCGACGAACCCCCAAGGCCCACCAAAAGTGATTTGGCAAAGGGAGGCAATGGATGAAAAAATCCAGATGCGGAGTTATGCGGTTTTCGATTGTGGGCGGGCTTGTCATTGCCATTCTCTTTTCCGTATCCGACCTGGAAGCACAAACTGTCTCTGCTCGGGGCTCTGACCAATTGCCTGCTGCGCGAAACGTGGAGACGGATTCGGGAAGCGCAACCAGCTTGGCCAGCCAGATTCAAATCCTGAGCCAGCGGATCGAAGAACAGGAAAAACAGATCAAACTACTGCAAGTGATTCTCACACGTCAGGCGGAGCAGAATCAGCCGCTGGCCTCTACCTCCGAACAAAGCAAGGCGGCAGCCGACCTCGGAAACGATCCGATTCCAAGGATCCCTCTATCCGGCACCGCATCCATCAGGACGCAGGCTTCGGCACCCGCCACCCCAGCTGCGGCTCAGCGTGTGCTGCAACCGGCTCCGAGTGCGCCTCAAAAAGACATGAGTGTCAAGGTCAGCGGATATCTGTTTGGTGACTACTATTGGCTCGCCAGAAATCACAGAAACAGTCTGGTGGATGAGAATGGGTTTTGGGTACGGCGTGCTTACCTTACATTCGATAAGCCACTTTCCGAATCGATTGATTCTCGTTTCCGTTTTGAGGTGAATTCAGCAGGTGATTTTGCTTCCCAACGCAAGATGGAGCCATTAGCGAAGGACGCCTGGGTCCGCTGGAAGTATGCGGACAACCATCGCCTGATTCTCGGGTTGTCTCCCACCCCCACCTGGGAAGTCATCGAGAGATTCTGGGGTTACCGTTCAGTGGAAAAGTCAATGCTGAATCTTCAAAGGATGGGCAGTTCCAGAGACCTGGGTTTGGCGCTTCAAGGAGGTCTGGATCGCGGGCAAAAAATCCGATATCACTTCATGTTCGCCAACGGGAGCGGAACCAGCAGCGAACTGGGTAAGGGCAAAAAGGGGCTCCTTTCGCTGGCCTTTTACCCCACGGACTCCTTCATCTTGGAACTATACGGCGATTATGAGGATCGACCTGCAAACGGTCACCTCCGAACTTTACAGGCTTTTCTAGGTTACAAGACCAGCCGGGGTCGTGTCGGAGTTCAGTTCGCACATCAGACTCGCAATAATCCTAACGTGGAGCTGGATGGGCTTTCGCTATTCGGCACCTACAAGGTCTCGCCACGGGCCTACCTGTTCGGACGATATGACGGGATGTTCGATCCTAATCCTGAGGGAGCCAAGATCCCGTACATTCCTTTTGATCCGGGGGCCGATTCGAACTTGTTTATTGGAGGCATTGACCTGCGCGTAATCGAGTCCTTCAGCCTGATGCCCAACTTCGAAATGGTTCGCTACGGGAAGCTGCGGGATGGGACCAGAGCTGATACCGATTTTATTCCAAGAGTCACATTCTTTTACAACTTTTAGGCCCCTGCCCAACCATCGGGACTGGAGGAGCTTAAAATGCCGAATGAAAGCCAGCAGCGAAAAGAGTGGTCCCTGAGGGCCGCAGCATGTGGAGTAATACTTACTGCGGGAATGCCGCTTTGCGATTCACTTAGCGCTGGCACCGCTGGGGATCTTTGGCGAAGGTTTTGTCACAGAAAAATTGTACCGACCTAGAACTACCTGGGACAACTGGCCTTTGCGTTCTGAGGTCATATCTCAACCGCCGAGTCCGTGGACCCGCACGTGGAAGACTCAGCCTCCTCGGTGCGAATAAAAAGCGAAACTAAGCGAAGCGCTAGCGCCTCTCGCGGCCACGCCCATTACTTGTGCTGTATCAGCTACCTGGCTATGCAGACAGTTGCACAGAGCCTCGTGCAAGTGATACTGTGGGCGAAGTTTAGTTGCGGATCTTGGTTGGCTGCTGTCGGCTTATCCGCGCTCCTAGCGCTGCGGGCTGCCTCTGCGAAGCGTGGCAGGAGCCGAGCGGTCCGCGAGAGACGGAACTTGGAGTTTGCGTGGCCATTTGGTTTGAGAACGAGAACCGCCTTCCTCAGACACGGCTTTCCGTCATCTCCTACCTGATCGTCGTACTGATGGTCTTGCTCCTGCTTGGTTTTTGGGACCTGCAGGTTGTGAATTCCGATCGCTACGCCCAGCTCGCCGAACGCAATCGCATTCGGACCATCCCGGTGATCGCGCCGCGCGGTGCGATGCTCGATCGCGAGGGGCGCGTTCTCGTGGATACCTATCCCTCGTTCAGCATCCTCTTGTTGCGTGACGATGAGCAGGAGACCGAGCGGCTGTTACCGCAGATCGCCGAGGGACTGCAGCTCGAGCTGGATGATGTCCGCCAGCAATTCGATGCCGCAAGATCGCTGCCCCGCTTTCAGTCGATTGTCCTCAAGCCGGACGCCTCGCCCGCAGATATTGCTTTCGTCGAGTCGCACCGTCCCGGCATTCCGGTGCTCGAAATGCTGATGGTTCACCGGCGTCGCTATCTCCGCGGCGGATCCTTGGGGCACGTCAGCGGATATGTTGGCGAAGTAAGCCCCAAGCAGATCGAGGCATCCGATGGGCAGTACCGCCCGGGCGATATCGTCGGCAAGACCGGACTGGAAAGGCAATATAACGAGCGACTTATGGGCATCGACGGGGTGCGGCGGGTCATCGTTAACAGCGTCGGTCGGGAGGTCGGCCGGCTGGAGCAGACCGAAGCCATCCCCGGCAAGCCCATCCGGCTCACGATTGACTACGACCTGCAAGCCATTGCCGAACAGAGCATAGCGGGGGAAAGGGGGGCCGTCGTCGCGCTGGATCCCAGGACCGGCGAAGTCCTGGCGCTCGCGAGCCAGCCTACCTTCGACCCCAACGAGTTTGCGGTGCGCGTTTCCCAAGAGGAGTGGTCGCGGCTGAACGAGGACCCCGCGCTGCCGCTGCTCAATCGCACCATTCAGGCGCAATTGGCGCCGGGTTCGGTTTTCAAGATTCTGATGGCCGCGGCGATGCTGGAATCGCAGGCGATGCCCGCCGACTACCAGGTTTTCTGCCCCGGCTATGGCACATTTTACAGACGCGTTTTTCGCGACTGGGACCGGAGTGGTCACGGTCAAGTGGATCTTCACAAAGCCATCGTGCACTCCTGCGATGTTTTCTTCTATAACGTGGGAAAGCAGCTGGGCATTGATCGGATCTCTTACTACGCCACGAAATTCGGGCTCGGCTACAAGACTGGTATTGATCTTCCCGGAGAAGAATCGGGGCTGATCCCTTCGCAGGAATGGAAGCAGAGGATCTATCGCGAGCGCTGGTATCCTGGGGAAACGATTTCTGTGGCCATCGGTCAGGGGGCCGTGACGACAACGCCCCTGCAACTCGCCTATACGGTTGGCGGCATCGCCATGGGTGGCGTCTTTCGCCAGCCTCATCTATTGATGAGCGACCAACCGGCACCCGAGGTCGTTTTCCCGATCGCCGAATCGACCGTGGAAGCGATATCTCAGGCCATGTATGGCGTCGTCAATGAAGGCGGCACGGCCGCGGGCTCCAAACTTCCGGGGATCGAGTTCTCTGGCAAGACCGGCAGCGCGCAGGTGATCAGCAACCAGGGCTTGAAGCGAGCCGAGGGCACCCTCGGCCAGAAAGACAACACTGACCTGAAAGACAACGCTTGGTTCGTGGGCTTGGCGCCGCGGCGCAATCCGGAAATTGTGGTAGCCGTGCTGGTACAAGGTGGCGAACATGGCGCATCTGCCGCTGCGCCGATCGCGCGCGATCTCGTTAAAGTCTATTACGATAAAAAACAGGGCAACCTCCCGCAGCAACTCACGACAGAGGCGTTGCCGGCCGGAGCGGCGGGACCGGCGCCGGCCGTCATGGCGCAGGCACAGCCGCAGACGAGCTCCAGCGACCTGGTCGAGGAGCCGCCTCCCAGCCAGCCGGAGCCATGAGTCCTGATCGAAATACGCCGCAGAAATGAAACAAAGCACTGGAATCCGCGACTATGATTGGTGGCTGCTGACCATCGTCTTGGCTATTTGCAGCATGGGCGTGCTGGAAATTTGGTCGGCTACACACACCACTTTGCTCGCGGGAATGCATTGGAGGCAGATCGCGTGGATCGCCCTCGGCCTGGCCAGCATGTTTCTGGTTTCGCGTGTCGATTACCACGTTGTCTTGGACAAGGCGCCGGCTCTCTACCTCGTGGGGCTGGCAGCGCTGGGGATGGTCTTGGCTTTCGGCGACACGAGATTCGGCGCCAAGCGCTGGATTCCCCTCTTCGGTCAGTTTTTGCAGGTGTCAGAACTGGTTAAGTTGATTATAATAATATCTGTGGCGCGTTTCTTTGCGGATGTGCGCGCAGAGCGGGTTTCCCTTGGCGACCTGTTCAAGGCAGGTGCGCTAATTGGCGCTCCGCTTGTCCTCATCCTGCTCCAGCCGGATCTGGGTACGGCCATGGTTTTGGTCCCCGTCGTCGCCGTGGGGGCGTTTCTGGCAGGGCTTCAATGGAAGCACGCCGCCGCGCTGCTGCTGGCTGGCGCGATGATGCTGCCTGTCGGTTGGCAGGTCTTAAGGCCATACCAAAAAGAACGGGTCATAACTTTTATTCGTCCGGAAGAAGATCCCAAGGGGTCGGGCTATCAGATCCTTCAATCGAAAATCGCCGTGGGTTCGGGAGGGTTCTGGGGCAAAGGAATTGGCAACGGCAGCCAGAATCAGTTGGGCTTCGTGCCGGTTCGTTATTCCGATTTTATTGTTGCAGCGCTGGCCGAGGAATTGGGATTTTCCGGAATCTTCGTGCTTCTGGTGCTGTATGCGGCTCTGCTGCTTCGTCTGATCCAGAACGCGCAGCGCGCAAAAGATCGCGCGGGGATGTTTCTGGTGATGGGCGTGGCGGCGATTCTCGGTTTTCATGTCCTGGTGAACGTGGCCATGGTGATCGGTTTCATGCCGGTGACCGGTATTCCGCTGCCGCTGATGAGTTACGGCGGTTCGGCCACATTGTTTGTATTTTTGGCGCTGGGTTTGGTGATGAACGTCCGTCTGCGGCGGTTCGTCAATTGAGTCCGCGCCGTTTGAATTCCCCGTCGGGGTCCGGCAAGCCGGGCGCAGGCCCGCCGGAAGAACAAGTTTATGAGGCTACCTTGCGTGCCTGAAATGTTGTGGATGCAATCGGCAGCTTATCCCGACATTCCGCGTCCAGCGGAGTGCTTGCGCAGTGGCGCACTGATTCGGGAGTTCGCGATGTCCTCGGAGGAGTTTTCATGCCAAAAGAGCTGGTTATTTCAGCCTCCCCGCACGAGACTAGAGTGGCTATTCTCGAAGACGGTCAACTTTGCGAAATCTACATCGAGCGGGAAAAAGAATTTGCCTTAGTCGGTAGTATCTACAAGGGCCGCGTCACGCGCGTGCTGCCAGGCATGCAGTCGGCCTTTGTGGACATCGGCCTCGATAGCGATGCTTTCCTCTACGTCGGTGACTTCTTTGAAAATCTGGAAGACTACGATCACGTGGCCACCACCGTAGAGGGCAAGGCCGAGAAAATAGAGCAGCAGGGCGGCACGGTTTTTACTCAGCCGGCGCCGGGAGATTCTGCAGCGGAAGAACCCGCCGCGAAGACTGCCCTTGCCGATGAAACCGGTAAAGATGTAGCAGAAGCCCCCGCGGACCAGCCCACGGCGGCCGGTCCCGAGTCCGGCGCGCAGGGATCCGCTGAACCGTCGCCCGAGGTCAGATCGCCCTCTACCACTTTCCAGCGTCAAGACCGCGGTCCAGGTGGCTTCGGTGGTGGCCAAGGCGATCGCCGCGGTGAACGCGCGGGGCGGCGGCGTGGTGGACGCTGGCGGCGCGGACGCGGCGGCGATCGCCGTCCGGACCGTGAACTGCCGCCCTCTAAATACGCCTCCTCGCGGCCGGACGCGCCGCGCCCGTATCAACCGTCGGTCCACCAACCGCCTGAGGACTACGAATCGGTCATTCTCCCGGGTGAATCACTGGCGAAATACAAGGATCGCATCCCGGCCGCAAGCGCTGCCGCGCCTGCCGGCCCCTCCGAGGACTCCGCAGCAGTCGTGCTGGAAGCAGCTTCCACAGCCGCTGAGATCGAATCCGATTTGTCGCCGCAACCGGCTGCGCACAGCGATGCCCAAGTTTTTTCGGAATACCAGGCGCTTCCGGAAGAGCCGCCGCGCGGAGTGCTGGAACCCCGCCACGAACCGGCCGAGGTCTCGGCATCCCTCTCTAACGGCGCTGATCTTTCCGAGGAAGACGTAACCTCTCTGGCCGAGCAGCTTGCCGAAGCGCGGCACGAAGAAGTCGCCGCCGAACCTGCGACGGGCGAGAGAAGCGAGGGACAGGAAGACGGACAAAACGGACAAGACACCGAGGCACCGGAGGAAGCTGCCACTCCGGAAGATGCTGCGCCCGGAATCCAGCAGTCCGAAGATCTCCCGGCCGTTGCCCCGGCGGTCGAAGCAGCGGGTGAAGTCCTTGAAGCCGAGCCTGGCGAAGATGGGAACAGGATCGAGCCTGTCAGACCGCAGCAGCCGGAGCCGACGAGCGCGCGCATCCATGACTCCCAGCGCCCGCGCTTCCAACGGCCTATGCGTCGCCGCGGGCGGCATCGCGGGCGTCACCAAGTGCGCCCACCTGAACGCCGGCCGCAGCCTGAACGCCGGCCGCAGTTGATCTCCGAGATGCTGAAAGCCGGGCAGGAAATCATCGTCCAGATCGCCAAGGAACCGCTGGGGAAAAAGGGCGCGCGCATCACCAGCCACGTCGCACTGCCGGGCCGCTTCCTGGTGTATATGCCGACGGTCAATCATATCGGTGTCTCACGGCGGATCGCGTCGGCCGAAGGGCGCTCGCGTTTGCGCCACCTGGTCATGGAATCGAAGGGCGCATTTCCCGGCGGGTTCATTGTCCGCACCGCCGCCGAGAGAGCCCCGGACGAAGAGATACGCAACGACGTCGAGTTCCTGGGGCGCGGCTGGGAAAAAATCCGGACTCAAGCCGAGCCGCGCAAGGCCCCGGCGCTTCTGCACCACGACCTCAATCTGATTGAGCGGATCCTTCGCGACTATCTCAGCGGCGACTACACCTCGATCTGGATCGATAACCAGGAGGAGTTCAGCAAGATCGTGGAATTTGTCGGTCGGTTCCAGCCGCAACTGGTCAGCCGCGTCAAACTCTTCACCAAGGCGGCGCCCATCTTTGAAGAGTTCGGCATCCAGCAGGAACTCGACCGGGCCCTGCGCCCCAAGGTCTGGCTCAAGTCCGGCGGCTACATAGTCATCAACCACACCGAGGCGCTCGTCGCCATTGACGTCAATACCGGCAAGTACGTCGGACGCGGTTCCACGCGGCTCGAAGACACCATCGTCAAGACCAATCTCGAGGCCGTAAAGGAGATCGTCCGCCAGATTCGCCTGCGCGACTTGGGCGGCATCATCATCCTGGACTTCATTGACATGGAGGAGCGCCGCAATCGCGACAAGGTGATGGCCGCGCTCGACGACGCGCTGCGCGCCGATCACGCGCCGTCCAAGACTCTCTCTTTCAATGAATTCGGACTGGTGGCCGTCACCCGCAAACGCACCAAGCAGGCCCTGGAGCGTGTGCTCTGCCAGCCTTGCCCGTATTGCTCCGGATCGGGCATGGTCAAGTCCGCCATCACCATCTGTTACGAGATCCAGGCCGAGGCGCGCAAGATGGCCGCCGATCTCGACACCACCAGCATCACCCTGCGCGTCAATTCGGAGATTGCCAAAGTTCTCAAGACGCGCGAGTCGGCGCTCATCGATGAGCTCGAGCAGATCACCCGCAAGAGCGTCATTATTCAGGCCGACCCTACGCTCCACTGGGAACAGTACGACATCTACTGACGACCTGGCCCCCGTCGTCACCCTGAACAGCGCAGCGCCAACCTTGCTGCCGCAGGCTGTCGCGGAGACCGCATGCCCGGAGCGACATCGGCCACCGTGCCGTTTAACCAAACAGCTTCACGACGACAGATACTAAACCAATTCCGAAGCCCAACGCCGTCACCCACCTGTTCCACCTTCTGTCGCGCCGTGTGAGTTCCGCAGCAACCATGCCGTCGCGAGTGCTGCCACGGAAGCACCCAGCCTTCTCGGCATCTAACTGTTTTCGGTTTAGCTTCTTGAGTTCTTCAAGTGTCATAGAACCCTCCTTGAAACACAACTTTGCGACCACAGAAGAGACGTGTCAAATCCGTTGCTGCAACAACCCGTGCCAGGTAGCCCAGGGATAAAATTCGATGCGCACCTTACCTTGCTGCCGCAGGCCGTCGCGGAGGCTGGAGCCGCAGCGATAACGCTCTAACCAGTGAACTTGCTTTTGCGGAGTACGGTGAATATAATCAGCCACTTTTTCGACCAACCGCTGCAGGCAGGGAAAGGTGATGTCTCGCGTCGACCAAGGGTTATCCGATTGGGTGCGACGATGCCTGCGGTTTGTTTGTTCCCTGTCCCTTCTTGTTCTTTTGGCTCTAGTTCCGATATGGACAATTTCGCCTGCGCCCCGGTCTAGAGTGCCCCAAAGCCCGGCGAACATCCCAACCAGACTCGCTGCCAGCGAATGGCTTCAACGCTTCGTGTCTGATGACGTTCAGGTGTACTTCATTGCTCAATGGGAGGCTCTGCAGCAAGGACCGGCCATGCAGACGCATATGTCTGAGCTTCTCCAGTTCATTCAGACGGCGTCCGGACACACAAGAGAAGAACGGAACAACCTACGCCAGGCGTTTGAGACCCTACGCTTAATGGGGCGAGCGGCACGTCCAGCTGTTCCGCACCTCGTCGAATGGCTGAGCCGCTCGGGTGAAGGCTTGAGTGTACAGGACATGATGTGCAGTCTCTCCGATATCGGAGCCACGGCAGGAACTGCTGATGTTTTCTTTGAGCATTTGAACGGCTCGGACGAAATCGTATCTCTTTGCGCGGCCCAAGCATTGGACGCACTGGATTCGCCTTCACCGGAAGCGGTGCGGCTTCTCCTGCAGAAACTACCAATGTTCAAATGGCCACACGAAAGGATGCTTGTCGCCCGTTCGCTGGCAGCGCTCCAGCCGTGGAGTGAACGAGAAGCCGAAGTTCTTAACGGGTACTTGGAAGCATCGGATCCGTCACTCCAATATGCCGCCGCCTGGCTCTGGCAGCAGGTATTTCCCCAACAGAAAGTCGATCGTCGTCGTATTTATGCCGCCATTTCGCATACTACTGCTGTCGCATCTTGCGATATGACTGGACGCTCCTTGCAGCTAGTGATGAAATCCTTTTCTGGCGAATCCTACGAAGATGATTATACGGTTTTGGTTTTAGATAGTTCCCGCGAGCCCATCTTTGCAGGTTTTGAGGGTTGGTTGGCTTGGTTCAGTTTCGTGCCTCGGAGTGGCAAGCCATCACCCTGCGATATAGAAGCGTTTTACGATAATCAGGGAAATCTTGTCGTACCTATGCAAACTAACAACCGTCCTTTTCTAAACCAAATGGCCGGATTGCTTTACGATCCGCGGATCAACCGTATACTCGCCTCTGAAGACCGTTTGGGTGAGGTGCCTGAACGTGCAAAAGTCGAGCGTTTGCAAAATGGCTTCTCTTTTCAGGAGGAGCTACAGCCCAGCGATACTGTCTCTTGTGAGCGCGGGCGTTCTGAGTTTGAGCTGAACTGTGGCGACTTTCGCGGTCGCGAGATCCGTTCGAGTACTGACGAATGGATTCTGGTCTGGTGGGACGTAGTCCACGTACCCGGTGTGGAAGGCTGGCAAAAGCTCTTGAACCTCAGCCGAACGTGGCAGATGGCTCCCGTTCGGAAATATTTCAGCGACGAAGACGAATTTGCTCGAGCATTCAGGTTGGACCCCACTAACAACACGGTCGGCATTTACTGGTATCGGCGCGTTCTCTTAGACAACGGTGAACAGTGGTTTTGTGTGACTCCGGCGCGAGAGCTTCAAACTGATGACTCTTGGTGTCGTCAAGTAGACACACACTTACTGTTGTGAGCGGCAGGCTCGCGTCAGCATTGTGGCTGCACTGCTTTCGCATCCGGGCAGGTAGCGCCTCCGGATGATTCTGAGTTTCGGGGAGCCGCATCGTGCGGCTTTTTGCAAGGGGATCGCCGCTGCACGGCTGTGGCGGCGTTCGAAGGCCCTGAGAACGCGGTGTCCGGTCCCTCCCAGGATGCCCCGCCGCATTCGAACGTCTTTCCTCCCGCTCATTCGAATGATCGAATAGTAACTAATTGTTGACCACTAGTAAGTTGTGTGATAACGTGCGGTATGCGTGTGCGACTTCTGCGTGCCGGATGCCTTTGCGGCACTGTCGGCCTCGCCCATTCCTACCCTCGGCTGCCGGCGCCCGAATTCGATGCCATGATGGGTGGCTCGCAAGTGTTCATGATGCACGACTTTAAGCCATTTAGAATGCGCACTTACAACGTCGTGATAGCCTTGCTGAAAATACGTCACTTGAACTCCTGCAGAATACGCACTTGCGGAAAATCGGTCTTTAACTGCTTTAGAATGCGCACCTACGAAAAAGCGAGGGGGCTTCGGAACCACTTTGCTTCTCACTCTCTCACTCTTTTGCTCTTTGCAAAGCGTCAACCTGCCTGCTTTCATGCTTTTGCGCACTCTTTGGCGAAAAACACCCGGGGGGGGTGTCACGCAATGTTAGCTAGATCGTCGAGCATCGCGAAATGGGGGCCATAGAGTGCTAGGCCCCTACAAGAGGCGCTCGCGCAGTCGGCGCGACCAGCTCGCCAAAAGGCTACGGCAAGTGGCGCTATTGGCGCTAAACGAAGTATCATGCGCGCGAAGCGCACAATTGATCCGTGGGAGCACCCGGTGACCGCACGAATCCTCAACGGCAACGCCATTCGCAATCAGATTTACGCTGAGCTTGAGCACGAAATTGCCGCACTGCGCGCCGCGAACGTTCGGCCGGGATTGGCGGCGGTTTTGGTCGGCGATCATCCCGCGTCCAAACTCTACGTCAACAGCAAGATTGCCGCCTGCAAGAAACTCGGACTAGAGAGCTTTCTTCTGACGCCTCCGGCAGCCATCTCCACAGCCGAGTTGCTGGCCACCATCGAGGATTTGAATCGCCGCGACGACGTGGACGGCATCCTGGTGCAGATGCCCCTGCCGAAACAGATAGACTCGAAGAAGATTCTCGACGCCGTCACTCCCGAAAAAGACGTCGATGGATTCCATCCCGTCAATGTAGGCCGTCTGGTGGCGGGGCGGCCGGGTCTGGTGGCTTGCACGCCGGCGGGCATTATGGAGATTCTGCGCCGCAGCAATATCGCCATCGAAGGCGCCAACGCCGTGGTGATGGGCCGCAGCGACATTGTCGGCAAGCCCATGGCGTTGCTGCTCATGCACGCACATGCCACCGTCACGATCTGCCACTCGAAGACCAAGAACCTATCCGAAGTCGTCCGCCGGGCCGATATTGTCGTGGCCGCGATGGGCCGCCCGGCGATGGTCACGCCCGAGTTCATTCATTCGGGAGCAACGGTCATCGATGTGGGTCAAAACGTGATCACCGATCGCGCCACGGCCGAGCGCATCTTCGCGAACTTTCCCGAGAAGCTGGAAGCATTCCGCAATAAGGGCTCCGTGCTCGTCGGCGACGTTCATCCGGACGCTATCAACGTTGCCGGAGCCATCACACCCGTCCCCGGAGGTGTCGGGCCGTTGACCATAGCCATGCTCATGAGCAACACGGTGCAGGCGGCTCGTCTCCGCCTAGGCCGCCCCTCCAGCGCCACTGCCACGCCCAGCGCAGCTGCCACTCATTGATGCTGTGCGCCGGTCCATGCTGCGCGTAGGCCCATGTTGCGCATAGGACTGACCGGCGGGATTGCCTGTGGCAAGAGCACCGTAGCGGCGATGATGCGCGAACTCGGCTGTCACGTGATCCCAGCCGATCAGCTCGCGCACCAACTGATCGAACCGGACCGGCCCGCCTACGACGAGATCATTCGCGAGTTCGGACGCGGCGTCCTGGCCTCCGACGGTTCCGTGGACCGCGACGCGCTGGCCTCGGTTGTCTTTGCGGATCGCTCGCGCCTGGCGCGCCTGAATGCCATCGTCCACCCGCCCGTTCTCGAGGAGATCGAGCGCGAATTCGCCCGGCTCCAGCGCCAGGACCCGCGCGGCGTTGCCGTGGTCGAGGCGGCGCTGCTCGTCGAAACGGGCTATCATCATCGTCTGGACCGTCTGGTGGTGGTTGGGTGCAAACCCGAGCAGCAAATTCGGCGTCTAACCGACAAAAGCTTCGGCCGCGGCATGACCCGAGAACAAGCGGAAGATCGTATCGCGGCGCAGCTCGACCTTGCAGAGAAATGCAAGCTCGCGGATGATCCGATTGATAATTCGGGAACGGTGGACGAAACGCGCCGGCAAGTCGTCATCCTGGTCGATCGGCTCAAGCGGCTGGCCGTTGCGCCAAAGCGCTGAGCGCGGCAATCTCTCCCCCGCATGCGGCGGCAACCCTGCTTGCGAGCATCAGGCGTTCCAGAGCGCGCGCTGGCGTTCCTGTTCGACGGGCGAGAGCGTGAACCACGACTCAGCCGTATCCCGAGCCCGCTCCAGCAATTGCTGCATCTCCGCCTGCTTGCTTTCCATGGTTTGCCGGCTGGCGTTGACCGGTACTTCGATCGGCCGGCCGACGATCAGTACGACGCGTGAAAACGGATAGGGAATCTGGAACCGGTCCCAGCTTTTTTGAAACGTATGACTGCGTGCGGCGTAAGAATGCAAACAAACGATGGGGCAGCCGGTGCGCCGCGCCAGCAGCACCATGCCCGGCTTGGCGATGTAGCGAGGCCCTCGCGGGCCGTCCACGGCAAACGTGGCGTCGCGTCCTTTGGCCATCCGCTTGGCGAGATTTGCCAGACCCCGCAATCCGCCGCGACTCGAACTGCCTTGCGCGGTTCCGTATCCCATTCGCTGGAGAACGCCGGCCAACAATTGGCCATCAAAATTCGCGCTGGTCATGGCCACAATGCCGCGATTGCGAAACCACCAGGCCGAAAGAAAAATGGTCCGGTGCCAGAACGAAAAGATGCACCGGCGGCCCGCAGCCAGCACCCGCTCGAAGTGTTCCCGGCCCACCACATCAAAACGGAGTGTCGGGCCAAGGATGTGCTCCAAGGCCACCCCCGCCCCGACAATGATCGGAATCTGCATGCGCTTCGCGAACGGCAGCCGCGTGTCGTAATGAGTCATCACGCGCGGTTCTCGGTCCTGCACTCCGGATTTTACGTCCTCCGTCATGGACGTATAGTATAGGCGAGCTGGACTTTCACACGATGCAACTCTGCATGAAACCGACGCACACTTCCTGGCGCTTTATCTTGGTGCTGAGCGGCATCACTTTGCTGTTCGCGGCCCCATATCGGATTCCGGGTGCAAGGGCGCAGGTTGCGCCGGAAGCCATCGAGCGCCTTTCCGGAGACGATGTTACCGTCACGGGCGCGCTGGGGTATGAAGTCGAGGGCGGCTGGAGCACCGCCATTCTCGCCAACGGCAACGAGGTGACGGTGCGCTCGGGAAAAGCTCGAATCGAACTGGTGGAAGGCGGTGAAATTGCCATTTGTGGCCCGGCGCATTTCTCGGTGCTCAAATCCGGGAGCGCGATCACCCTGGCTCTCGATTATGGCTTGGTGCACCCGATCGCCGCCGCCGTACCGCTCACAGTTTATGCACTCCTGGTGGTCGCCACTCCGATGACCATCGATCAGGGACCGAATGATTTGACCGTGGGCCTCAGCGAGGACGGCGCATTCTGCGCACTCCCGGCACGTGGCGCCGTCCGCATCGAGCAGCAGCTTTCCGGCCAGAGCCTGCTGGTGCCGCAGGGAGGCACAGTGAATTTTGCCGGCGGACAGCTCATCGTGCCGGCTACCGCCGAGGGGAGCTGCACCTGCGACCTTCTTGCTACTCGACGCACAGCCCCCAGACAGTTGGAGTTGAGCGTTCCGGTTCGGCCTGCCGCGTCCCGCCCATCGCAGCCGGTTATCCCGCCGCCGGTTTTGACCGAAGAGCCTGTGTACAAGGTCTATATGCCGCCGCTGACGTTCGACTCTTCCTCACCCTTGCCGCCTCCGGAGCCTGATGCGGAAACGATCCTATTGGTTCGTGAGGCGCGCTTGCGGCCCACGGTGGTATTCCGTGGCCAGGTAAAGCCCGCCGCGGCTGTGCCGGTTGCATCCTCCCCCGGCGCGGCAACCGGGGCAGACGATAGGCCAACAGCCGAGCGTCCCAACATTTTCGCAAGGTTTATAAACATTTTCCGCCGAAGCAAGATGGGCGCACCCTGCGTGGGTGCCGGATGCGGTTAGCCAGCGAGCTGAAACGCAGTCAGCCCGCCCAAGGCGGCACCCCGAATCGCAGGACGGACCGGGGAAGCCTCGCTGCATTGACACCGCTTGCCACGCGTGATAATTGTTTCGTGACCCGGGAGTTCATGAAGCGTAACTAGTCCCCGCGCGCTTGGGACCGAGGGTACGGTCACGTTTCAAGCTTTCAGTAATCGATCTGCCTTCCGCGCTGACTTTCCTGTCCGCAAGCAATCACTTTTGGCGCCGGTGTGCATTATGGCGCTCTTTGTGGTCCCCTGGTTGCTCTCATGCGGCCGAACCACAGGAGGGAGCGCCGCGAATCCCCCTCCCCAGCTGCCTCCTCCTCCAGCGACTCTCAGCGTCTCCGCGCCTTCGGACCGTGTCGCAATCAGCGGCACGGAGCGATTTACCGTGACGGTCCAGAACGCACCGAATCCCGCCGTCCACTGGCAGGTGAATGGTGTTTCGGGCGGGAACGCCCCCGTTGGAACAATAGATGCCACGGGCCTCTACACCGCACCGGCGATCCCCAGGGCCGTAACGGTGCGCGCTGTCCTGGTAACGGATAACACCAAGTCCGCTTCGGCGCCCATTGAAGTTGTCAACATCCCGCAGGAGAATTTCGGCGTCTTCTCCTGGTGCAACGACAACATGCTTTCCGGCGTCAACAGTCAGGAAACTATGCTCACGCCGGCAACGGTTGCGGCGGGGCAGTTCGGCAAACTGTTTTCCTGTCCGGTGGATGGACACCTCTATGCACAGCCCCTGTATGTCGCCAATCTTTCCATCCCGGAAGGGGGCATCCACGACGTTGTGTTCGTGGCCACCGAGCACAACAGCGTGTACGCCTTCGACGCAGATGCCAGCCCTTGCCAGACGCTGTGGCACGTGAGCTTCATCGATCCAGCCCTGTTCGTCACAGCGGTGCCGAGCGGTGATGTCGGCAGCGACGACATCACCCCGGAAATCGGGATCACCGGAACGCCGGTGATTGATCCTGTAACTTTAACGCTCTATGTGGTCACCAAGACCAAGGAAAATGGCACATACGTTCAGCGGCTCCACGCTCTCGATCTATTGACTGGCGATGAAAAGCTCGGTGGCCCGGTGATGATCCAAGACTTTTCTTTCGGAACCGGCGATGGAAACGATGGCATGGGCCACGTCCTCTTTGATCCGCTCAGGGAAAACCAGCGCGCGGGACTGCTGCTCACAGGCGGCAAGATCTATGTCGCTTTCGGAGGGCACGGCAATACCGATCCGTTTCACGGCTGGCTGCTTGCCTATGATTCGACAGCCTTGAGTCCATTCGCTGACATGCTTTTCGACACGACACCCAACGGCTCGCGTGGCGGGATTGGGCAAAGCGGCGCGGCGCCTTCGGCTGATGACAACGGTAATATTTTCTTCGCCACAGGAAATGGAATATTTGACGTGAATGGTCCGCCTGTTCCACCTCACAACAACTATGCTCAAACCCTGATTCGGTTCGATTCCGACCTGGGCATCATCACCGATTTTTTTACGCCGTTCAATCAGGCAGATCTCAATGCCCAAAGCAAAGATTTCGGTTCGAGCGGTGTGCTGCTGCTGCCCGACCAAGCTGGGTCGGTGCAGCATCCGCATTTGGCTGTCATCGGCAGCGAGGAAGGCGTTCTTTACCTTGTGGATCGCGATAACCTGGGCGGTGCCCTGGATTGGGTAATTTAGACACTGAGGTTGGGAATTAACTACCCTGGTGTCATATGAACAAAAAACATCATCGTATTGCAGCCAACGTAAAAACCGATATCCTACGCCGCGTCAAGGAAGAGGGCATCTCGGTGGCCCAGGCCGCCAAGGATCACGGTATTTCTGAAGGGACCATCTATGGTTGGATGGTAAAGGGAGCAACCGGTGCCCCGTCCTGGGCGGAGTTCTCCCGACTTCAGAAGCAGAACAGAGAACTCCTGGAACTCGTGGGCGAGATCACGCTCAAGCTCTCCATGACTCAAAAAAACAATTGAGCGAAGGAAGAAACAAATCAGCGCTTGCCCGAGCCCTTGGCATATCCCGCGCGAGCCTGTATTACGTCCCAAGAATGAAGGAGAAGGACTGGCGCCTCAAGGTCCGCCTGGAAGAAGAGCTGCAGATCCATCCCTCCTACGGCTCCCGGCGAATTGCTACGGCACTGGGACTCTGCCGCCAGCGGGCGCAGAGGGTCATGCATCTGTTTGGCATCAAGCCCTACTGCAGGAGAGGCAGAAAATGGAGAAAATCCAAGGTTTCCCGGACCTATCCCAACCTCCTGCTCGCGGTCATGCCCGCATATGCAAACCACATCTGGGCAGCAGACTTCACCGAGTTCGTGCAGCACGGAAAGAAGGTCTATGTGGCGACCGTGATCGATCTCTACACTCGCCGGATCCTGGGAATCCAAATTGCGGTGAGAAAGGGAGCCGCGCTCACCATTCAGGCGCTTTCCAACGCCCTGCTCCATCATCCGCGCCCGGGTCTATTCCACTCCGACAACGGGAGGGAGTATGACGCGATGGCGTTCACTGAAATCCTTGATGGATGCGGCATCGTGATTTCACGGAGCCGCCTGGGGTGCCCTTGGGAGAACGGATACCAGGAATCGTTCTACGACAAATTCAAGGTTGACCTGGGAGATCCGAACCGCTTCAAAACACTGGGGGAGCTAGTGGCGGAGATCTACCGCACCCTGTGGGACTACAACAACACGCGGATTCACTCCGCGCTCAACATGCCGCCTGTGGTATTCGCCAAACGGTATGCGTTAGTCACGTAAAAAACTCTCAGAATCAGTGTCTAAAGAAATCAGTCCTTGACACGGCCATACGCCGCCGCCGGGCCCGGACGACGTTGTGGACAAAATCCTACCGCAGGCCCTTGCGGGAGGAATCTTCGGGACGCCGGTATACTGGGAGGGTAGAAACACCTTGTACGTAGTAGCTAGCGGAGATCGGCTCAAGGCGTTTTCACCTACCAACGCAAGCCTGCCTGAATTCGCCGATTCGCTAACGACCACTACGTTCCCCTTCCCTGGCGTCTCGCCGGTGATCTCTGCGGATGGCTTGAACGGCGGAATCGTCTGGGTGTTGGACACCAGCGGCTTCGCCACGCCTCAGCCTGCCGTTTTGCACGCCTACGACGCCACCGACCTTTCCATCGAGCTGTACGCCAGCTCGCAGAAAAGCGGCGATGCCGCCGGGCCGGCAGTGAAGTTTTCTGTCCCGACGGTAGCGAACGGCAAGGTCTACGTAGGAACGCAGACGGAACTCACGGTGTACGGCCTGCAGCCCTGACGTCAAGGTCCTGTTCTACATGCCCTCGTAGCTCGGCCCGCCGCCACCTTCCGGCGGCACCCAATCAATGATCTGGTAGGGATCGGCGATGTCGCAGGTCTTGCAGTGCACGCAGTTGGCCGCATTGATTTTCAAGCGCTGCCCGCCTTTCTCTTCGACCATTTCATAGACGGCCGCGGGACAAAAATACTGGCAGGGGTTGCCGTATTCCCGGACGCAACGGTCGACGCAGATGGTGGTATCCAGCACGTGCAGGTGGCACGGCTGATCTTCCTCGTGGCGGGTGCCCGAATGATATACGTCGGTCGGCCGATCAAACGTCAGCACCCCGTCGCCTTGAAAGCGCGGTGGCGCCGCACTCGCGCCATCGAGTTTGTGGTACTCCTGGTGCCCAGCTCCTATGCGCATGGGGTCCACAAGTCCGCGACCTCCGGTAACGAGCTGAACGGCCGCGCGCGCCAGCCCCAGCCAAAGCCCGTTGCGAAACGCCTGGTGAAAGTTGCGGACGCGGCGCAGTTCCTGTCCCACCCAGCTCTGCTCAACCCTGTGCGCGAAGGCCGCCAGCTTGGCCGCCGACGCGTCGCCGGCGCGCAGAGCGTCGAAGATGGTTTCGGCGGCCAGCATGCCGGTCTTGATGGCGATGTGAATTCCCTTCAGACGCGCCGAGTTCATGAAGCTGGCGGAGTCGCCGATGATCAGCGCGCCGTCCACGTAGGTGCGAGGCATGGAATACCACCCGCCGGTAGGAACGCTCTTGGCGCCGTAGCGCACGAGCTTGCCGCCGTCCAGAATCCGTCGCACAAAGGGGTGTGTTTTGAACCGTTGGAACGCCTGGTGCGGATCGAAACGAGGATCGTGGTACTCCAGGCCGGCAACGAGGCCGATCGACACGCGATGTTCGCGCAGGCCATAAATCCAGCCGCCGCCGAACAGGCTCGAATCCAGCGGCCAGCCAAGTGTGTGCGCCACCCAGCCGGGTGCGATCCGCCCCGCCGGCACCTCCCACAACTCCTTGACGCCGAGGCTGTATACCTGCGGATTGAGCCCCTCGAGTTTTTCCCGGGCGACAAGGTCCTTCGTCAACGAGCCACGCGGGCCCTCGGCCAGCACGGTGACCTTGGCGCGCAGCTCGTAACCGGCCGCGAAGTTGTCTTTCGGCCGGCCTTCCTTGTCGCGGCCCTTGTCCTCGGTCATGACGCCCGCCACCGAATGGCCTTCCTGGATGAGCCGCGCGCCGACAAATTGCGTGAACACATTTACGCCGGCCTGCTCGACCCGGGCGCCCAGCCACTTCACCAGACGGTTCAGCGAGATGATGTAATTGCCGTGGTTGCGCAGCGGCGGCGGCGTGACGGGAAGCTTCCAGGCCCGGCGGGCGGTCAGAAAATAAGCGGCGTCACCTGCGACCGGCACCTCGAGTGGAGCGGTCCGGGCGAAATCGGGCACAAGTTCAGCCAGACCTCGGGGGTCCAGCACCGCGCCCGAGAGTTGATGCGCGCCCAGCTCCCGCGCCTTTTCCAGAACATAGATATTGTCGGGGGAAAGCGCCGGCTGCGCGCCCGCCTCAGTATGCCGACGGATCAGCTCGGCCAAGTGCAACGCGCAGGCCAGTCCCGCCGGCCCCGCGCCGACGATCAAGACATCCGCATCGAGCCGCTCGCGCTCGTTCGACACTGCGCCATTCTAGCAAATCCTCCGAGATCGGCGTTCCGCTACTGCTTTTCCAAGGCTTCGGTGAGGGCGGGGATCAGCTCGAAGATGTCGCCGACGATGCCATAATCGGCGACCTCGAAGATGGGGGCGTTTTGATCCTTGTTGATCGCGACAATGGTGCGCGCGCCTTTCATCCCCACGACGTGCTGGATGGCACCGCTGATGCCCAGCGCCAGATAGAGCTTGGGCGCGACGGTCTGCCCCGAGCTGCCGATTTGGCGATCCATGGGCAGCCAGCCTTCGTCGCAGATGGGACGCGACGCGGCAAGCTCGCCGCCCAGCAGCTTGGCCAGTTTCTCGGCCATGGGGATGTTCTCCGGCGCCTTGATGCCGCGGCCAATGGCGACCAACACCGGCGCCTGCGTCAGATCGATCGCCTGTTTCGCCTCACGGAAGAGCTCGAGCGGCGTGGTGCGAATTTGCTCCGGTTCGAGCTCCACCGTGACGGTCTTGATGGTTGCGGGAGAAACTCCGCGAACGAGCTGGTCGCCGCGGAAGGCGCCGGCCTGGAACGACGCGAACCATGGGGGCTCACCAGCAAACGTAATGTCGGCCGCCGTCTTTCCCTGAAACATCTGGCGAACAAACACCAGTCGGCCGCTTTCGTGGCGGTAGCCGACGCAATCGGCGATCATGCCCTTTCCCAGTGAGGCGGCCAGCTTCGGCGCAAAGTCGCGCACCTGATAGGTGTGGGGCAGCAGGACTAGGTCGGGCTTTGCTGGCGCCAAGGCTTGGCCAAGCGCGATGGTGAAGCCGTCCGGGGTGTATTTTTCGAGGAGGTCGTGCTCGACGACCACCACCTCGTCCAGCTTCTGCGCGGCAAGCTCTTCGGCGAGGGCGCGCCCTCCTTTGCCGATCACCATGGCAGCGACGCGGCCCTTGGTCTCGCCGGCAATTTGCTGAGCGGCAGCCAGCGTTTCAAAACTCACCGAGTTCCACTTGCCTTCCCGCTGCTCGGTGATGACCATGAGATTCATCTCGTCTAAATAACTCGCGCCTCGTGGCGGAGCTTCTCGACCAGTTTCGCCGCTGCTTCCTGCGGCGTCCCGGTTATGAATTGGGCTTTTTTGGTTTTTTGCGGAACGTAAATGCGCTCGACGCGCTGGGTGGGCTGGTGGACGATACCGAGCGATTCGCGGGCCACCGTCGCAATCTCTTTCTTCTTTGCCGCCATGATGCCCTTGAGCGAGGCGTAGCGCACTTTGTTGATGCCGGACTGAATGGTCAGCACCGCGGGCAGGGGCAGCTCGATCCAATGGAACCAGCCCGCTTCGAGTTCGCGCTTGAGCTTCATCCGGCCATTTTGCACCTCGATCTGTATGATGATCGTGGCGTGCGGCAGGCCCAGCAACTCCGCGAGGAGCACGCCCGTCTGGCCGAAACCCTGATCGTCACTCTGTAAACCAGTCAGGATGAGATCGAACGCTTCCTTCCGGAGCACGGCCGCCAACGACTTGGCCGTGGCCAGGGGATCGAGCAGAAAAAACTTGTCGTCGGTAACGTGCATGCCGCGATCGGCGCCCTTGGCCAGCGCTTCCTTGATGGTTTGTTTCGAGCGTTCCGGCCCCAGGGAAACTGCAACGACTTCACCGCCGTGTTTTTCCTTGATCCGCAGCGCCTCTTCGAGCGCGAAACTGTCCGGCTCGTTCATCTCAAACCCGATATCTGTTTCACGAATCCATGCAGCCCCTTCGGCGATGCGCAGCGGGGCATCCTTGGCGGCAACCTGCTTGATGCAGACGGCGATTTTCACGATGAAATCTTAGTTTTAGGGATTTTGCCGAAACCACGGCGCCCGCGCCAGCTGCGGATGCGCTGGCGGCACCGTATTACCAGCGCTTGAAAAGCAACGTGGCGTTGGTGCCTCCGAAGCCGAAGGAGTTCGACAGGGCGTACTCGACATCGGCCTTGCGCGCCTGGTTAGGGACGTAATCCAGATCACAGGCCGGGTCAGGATGCTGGTAATTGATGGTCGGCGGCAAAATCTGATCGCGCAGCGCGAGAACGTTGATACCCGCCTCGAGCCCACCCGCGCCGCCGAGCAGGTGGCCGGTCATGGATTTGGTCGAGCTGACGGCTATCTTCCCGGCATGCTCGCCGAACACGCGCTTGAGGGCGATGGTTTCGATGGCATCGCCAAGAGGCGTCGAGGTTCCGTGGGCGTTGACGTAGCCAACTTGCTGCGGCTCCACACCTGCGCCGCGCAGGGTGTTGCGCATCACCCGGTATGCGCCATCGCCGTCTTCGGCCGGCTGGGTGATGTGGTGCGCGTCACCCGACATGCCGTAACCCACGACCTCCGCGAGGATGCGCGCATCGCGGCTCTGGGCATGGGCAAGCGATTCCAGGATCAGGATGCCGCTGCCTTCACCCACCACGAAGCCGTCGCGTTCGGCGTCAAAAGGCCGGCTGGCACCGGAGGGGTCATCATTGCGCGTCGAAAGTGCCTTCATGGCTGAGAATCCGCCGACGCCCATTCGCGTCACCGCTGCTTCGGTGCCTCCGCAGATCATTGCCTCGGCGTCACCGCGTTCGATGATGCGGAATGAATCACCCACGGCATGTGCCGAAGCCGAGCACGCCGTGGCGGTGGCGGAATTTGGCCCGCGTGCCCCGTAGTGTATGGAGATCACGCCCGATGCCAGGTTTACAACCGCTGCGGGGATGAAAAAGGGAGACATGCGGCCGGGGCCGCCTTGGAGGAGCTTACAAAGCTCACGCTCGATGACGTCGAACCCGCCGATCCCAGAGCCAATATACACACCCGTGCCCTCGGCGATAGCCGGGGTGATCTTAAGGCCGGCCATGCGCATCGCAAAGTCCGTGCTGGCGACGGCCAGTTGAATAAACCGGCCCATTTTTTTCAACTCTTTTTTGGGAATCCAGGCCAGGGGGTCGAAACCGTGGACCTCGGCGGCGATGCGGCAGTTGAATCCCGTGGGATCAAACTGCGTGATGGGGCCGACTCCGCTGCGGCCGGCCAGAAGGTTCTGCCACACCTCTTCCGTTCCGATACCCACAGAGCAAATCAGACCGACACCCGTTACCACGACCCGGCGGTTCAACGTTTCAATTCTCCGTTATGGAATGCGGCGGCCGGAGGGCCTACTTCTTGGCCTGGGCGTGTTTTTCGATATAGGCGATCGAGTCCTTGACCGTCCCGATCTTCTCGGCGTCCTCGTCCGGAATCTCTACGCCGAAAGCCTCTTCAAATGCCATCACCAGCTCCACCGTATCGAGTGAGTCGGCGCCCAGATCATCCACAAAGGACGCCGTGGGCGTCACTTCCGCCTCGTCCACGCCCAACTGTTCCACGATGATCTGCTTGACGCGTTCTTCCACGCTGGCCATTCTGTTTGCCTCCGCGATGTGTTGCCGAGTCGCGCTTCAAGTTCGATACCTGATTTTCAGGCCGCGAGCAACCCGCCCATTCTATTCGCCACGACCAGGGAGGTCAACCACGGCGGCCGCATGCGCTCATCCCATGCGCATCCCGCCGTTGATATCCAAGACGTGGCCGGTGATGTAGCCGGCTTCATCGCTGGCCAGGAAAACAATCGCCGCGGCGACCTCGGCGTCCTGGCCCATTCGCCGCAGTGGGATGCGCGCAAGCAATTCGTCTTTCACCTTCTGCGGCAGCGGGTCGGTCATCGGTGAAATGATGAACCCGGGAGCAACCGCATTCACCGTGATGTTCCGCGAAGCCACTTCCGCCGCAATCGCTCGCGTCAAGCCGATGAGTCCAGCCTTCGCGGCCACGTAATTTGCCTGGCCGGGATTGCCGGTTTCGGCCACCACGGACGTCACGTTGATGATCCGTCCGGAGCGCTGCCGCAGCATGGCAGCCAGCGCCTGCTGAATGCAAAGATGGGCCCCGGTCAGGTTGGTGCGCAACACCTCGTCCCAAGCCTCAGCTTTCATCCGCACGGCCAGCCCATCGCGGGTAATGGCTGCGTTGTTCACCAAAATGTCCAGCCGCCCGAAGCGTTCCAACCCCTGCCGGAAGCCCGCATGAATCTGGCCGGCGTCCGCCACGTCCATCTGCACCGCCAGCGCTTCGCCGCCAGAGCTGCA
Organism: Candidatus Acidiferrales bacterium; assembly: GCA_965197305.1. Lineage (GTDB taxonomy): Bacteria > Acidobacteriota > Terriglobia > Acidiferrales > UBA7541 > Palsa-189. Next base: position 654,465 of record CBDAMS010000011.1, read on the forward strand.
GATTTCACGGACGACCTCGGCGAGCTTTTCCAAATTCCGCGCTGCGGCAATGACCCGCACGCCCGCTTGGGCCAGCGCCAATGACGTCGCGCGACCGATCCCCTGAGAGGCGCCGGTAACCAGCGCCACGCGGCCGTTCAGATGGAACATGATTCTTCCCGCCTAGGAAGCTTCGGCTGATTCGCTCCTAGCCTTCGCCAGTCGCCCAAGCGCGCTCTCGAGCGACGTCGGATCCTCAACATTGACGCAGTGGATCCAGCGCTCGATCTGCCGCAGCAGACCGCTCAGCACACGCCCGGGCCCCACCTCCACGAACATGGTTACGTCCTGCTCGATCAGCTCGCGCATGGACTCTTCCCAGCGCACCGGGAGCGTGACTTGCCGCACCAGCGCTTGGCGCGCCTCGTCTCCGTTGGTGATCACGCCGGCATCGGCGTTGGTTACCAGCGGAACTTGGAGCGGCGTGAAGGCTGTCGCGCGCAGATCCTGCTCCAGCCGTTGTTGGGCCGGCTGCATCAGTTCGCTGTGGAACGGGGCGGAAACGGGCAGAATCACGGCGCGTTTCGCACCACTCGCTGAGGCAATTTCAATCGCCCGCTTCACCGCCTCCGCATGTCCCGAGATTACCGTCTGCTCCGGCGAATTCAGGTTCGCCTGGGCCACCACCTGCCCGTCGGCTGCCTTGCGGCAGATTTCCGCCACCTGAGCGGACCGCAGGCCGAGGATGGCCGCCATCGCGCCTTCACCGGGCGGCACCGCTTCTTGCATGTATTTCCCTCGGCGGCGCACGAGGCGCACGGCATCGGAAAAAGAAAGGGCTCCGGCGGCGACCAGCGCTGAATATTCGCCCAGGCTGTGGCCGGCCACGAACTGCGGGCGGATTCCCTTCTCCTCCAGCACGCGATAGGCTGCGATCGACACCGTCAAGATAGCGGGTTGCGTGTTCTCGGTAAGCTTGAGGGCCTCCTCAGACCCTTGAAAGCAAAGCTCGGATATGGAAAATTTCAGCGCGCGATCCGCTTCATCGAATACGGCACGAGCAGCCGCAAAGGAGTCCGCCAGCTCCCGGCCCATTCCGGTTTGCTGCGATCCCTGCCCAGGAAATAGAAATGCAAGTTTGCCCATTATGCTCTTACGCCTCCCGGGACGCCGCGGATTCGGACTTTCTAGACGCCCACTGCCACAGGCAAAGCGGAAAGTTCCTGCTCGATCCTTTCGTTGAGCCGGGCTCGCGCCAGTTCGGCGGCCACGCGCACGGCGTTCTTGATGGCATTGGAGTTCGATCTCCCATGGCCGATCACCGTGATCCCGCGGATGCCCAGCAGCGGCGCGCCACCGTATTCTGAATAATCAATCTTCTTGCGAAATTCCTGATAGGCGCTGCGCGATAACACGTAACCGACCTGCGCCGCAATCGTGCTCTGCAGTGTTTTTTTCAACAGCGTGGCGATGTGCTGCGCCACGCCCTCGCTGATCTTCAATGCCACGTTGCCGATGAAGCCGTCGCATACAATCACGTTCACCGCGCCGCTGAAGACGTCCCGTCCTTCCACATTGCCGATAAAGTTCAGCGGCATCTGTTTCAAGCGATTGTGCACCTCACGTGTGAGTTCATTGCCCTTGCCCTCCTCTTCCCCGACGGAGAGCAATGCCACCTTCGGCCGCCGCGTGCCGAAAATCAAGCGGTAGTAGATCTCACCCATCACCGCGAACTGCACCAGGTGCGCGGCCTTGGAGTCCACGTTGGCGCCCACGTCGAGTAGGACCGAAACGCCACCGCGACTGGTCGGGAACGGCGCCGCCAGGGCCGGGCGTTGCACCGTCGGCAGCGTGCCAAGCGTGAATCGCGCCACGGCCATCACCGCGCCCGTGTTCCCATTGCTTACCAGGCCTTCGGCCTGCCCTTCCCGCACCAGGCGCGTTGCGACGTGCACCGAACTGTCCTTTTTCCTGCGGAAGGCTTGCATCGGCGAGTCGCTCATGGCAATGACTTCGCTCGCCGGCACTACTTCAATCTGTAAGCCCCGGTGCACATGGCGCGCCAGTTCGCGCTTCAGATCCCCCGGTTGGCCCACGAGCAAAACGCAGACTCCAAGCTCGCGCGCCGCTGAGATTGAGCCTTCCACTTCCGGTCGCGGGGCGTGGTCCCCTCCCATAGCGTCCACGGCGATGGTGATCACGGGCGCTTTGCCTGTGGGTATCGTCCGCCGGACCAGGCGTTCGAGTTCCTATTTTTGAGCCATTGCAATGCGGTCTCTCGGAACTTCATCGGTCAAGCCGACGTGTCCATCACTTCCCGCCCCTTATAATATCCGCAGTGAGGGCAGGCCCGGTGGGGCTGCTTCATTTCATGGCAGTGCGGACATTCGTTGAATGCCGGTGCGCTTAGATGGTCATGCGCGCGCCGCTGGTTCTTGCGCCTTTTGGAATGACGCCGTTTCGGGTTGGGCATACAAACTCCTCGAACAAGAGCCGCTTTGTGTCGCGGGGAATTTTCTGGTGTTTTGCCGTTTAATTACTGCTTCTTGAACCAATCCTGTTTGAAACGTGTCAACGGTGCCAGGCGCGGGTCTGCCTTATGAGCTTCACAGCGGCACTCGTCGGTATTCAGGTTGGCGCCGCAGTACGGGCACAGGCCGCGGCAATCGCTGCGACAGATGACCTTCATCGGAATAGCCAGCGACACCTGCTCAGCCAGGACGTCGGCCAGAAAGAGCCCATCGCCTTCGAAGAAGGCAATCTCCGTGTCATCCGACTTCAGGCGAAATTCTTCCTCGCGTGCGATGGATTGCATGGGCCGGTAGAACAGATCAAATGTGCGGCTGATCTCCTCGGTCACCGGTTCCAGGCATCGAGCGCAGACGAATTCCAGGCGAGTGTGGAGCTCACCGGCAATACGGATATATTGCTCCACCATCTCCGCCGTGGCGCAGACTTCCAGAGGATCAATCTGGCAGAATTCGCCGGTGTGATAATCAACCGAGCCCGGCGCATAGCCCTGCCGCAGGCGAATCTTGCGTATGGCGAGTTCTTTGACGTCCAGAAACATCGGAATTGGCCGCCAAAATCAGCGGCACCTCATTATACGGCGCACCTAAGTGATGTCAAGAAAACGCCCTTAAGCGCTGCGTATTCAATGCTGTCTCACCCTCTGCGCTTGCGCAATGCCCAGATCGCTGGGAGAGCGGTCCATTGTGAGCGTAAGTGCGAAATGTCAGCGTGTCGTAGAACGACGGGCTCCGCTCGGCGGGCCTGCGAGCGAACGATGCTGACGCAACAGGAAGTCATCGGTCATTCCGGCGATGTAGTCGCAGACCACGCGATATGCAGGTTCAGACTGGGCCCGGCGTGAATAGTAGGGCGGCATGGCATTCGGATGGCTCAAATAATGGCGGAAGAGACAGTTCAGTGCCTCCACCGACCGGTCTCGCTCTTCGACGATTGCCGAGTTGTCGTACAGCCGCTGGCAAAGGAACTTCTTAAGCGTGGCATTGACTTCCGCAGCTTGGGGACCGAACTTCGCCAAGCGACCGGGGGCCCGGCGAATCTCGTCCACACTTTGCGCTCCGCTGGCCAGAACCCGCTCGCGCGTCTGATCGATCAAATCGGTGGCCAGCCGGTTGAGGATCCGCTTGATGGACTCATTGAACTTGAGCTGATTGCGGGCGTGCGGGTACTTGCGCTCCACGTCGGCATAGACCTCAGCGAAGGCCGGCAATTCATTCTGGAGCATGGCCAAGTCGAGCAAGCGTGCCTCGAAGCCGTCATCCAAGTCGGCGACGTTATAAGCAATCTCGTCCACCGCGTCGATCAGCTGGGCTTCGAGTGGCGGAAGCAGATCGAGATGGTATTCGGCCAACTCGGGGAATTCGGACGGCGTGTAATCGCGGGAGTGCTTGATGATGCCTTCGCGAACCTCAAACGTGAGATTCAGCCCCGGGAAATCCAAGTAGCGCTGCTCGAATTGCTCGACGATCCGCAAGGCATGCAAATTATGGTCGAACCGGCCGCCCAGCGACCGCAGCAACTGATCGAGGCGCCGTTCTCCGGCGTGCCCGAACGGCGGATGCCCGATGTCGTGCACCAGAGCGAGCGCCTCGGCGAGGTCGGGATTCAGTTCCAGCGCCCCCGCAACGGTGCGGGCGATCTGCGCCACTTCAATGGTATGTGTCAGCCGGTTGCGGAAGTGGTCGGAATAGCGTGTGGTAAAGACTTGTGTCTTGGCCTCCAAACGCCGGAACGCGCGCGAATGAATGATGCGATCGCGGTCACGGGCATAGTCGTCGCGGTAGGGATGCGGCGGCTCCGGCCAGCGCCGGCCGCGCGATTTGTTGACGTCCATCGCAAAGCGATTGAGAGCCATTTATTTTCCTACCGCCGAAGCTCGCCCCGAAAACTTAGTAAGTACACTTGGTAAGTACTTTGTCATCCCTTTGCAGAACGTAACGGGCAACTCGACAGCCTGTTTACCTTGCTGAGGTGTGTGGTGCGGAAGGAGGGAGTTGAACCCCCACGGCCTTGCGGCCACAGGATCCTAAGTCCTGCGCGTCTGCCAGTTCCGCCACTTCCGCGCCGTCTGTTTTCATACTTTACCACTTGCTCTGCTTGGGCCTCAATCTGCAACGTGAATACGCCGCAGGACTTCGCCAAAACTCAGCACCGCACCGCGAACGCAATCATAGGGCCATCATAGGGCTAAGACCGGCATTCGCCAGGCATCCACCCCTCCGAGCAGCCCACTTGCACCCAGACGGAGGGTCGCGTACGATGAGGCGCAAGCGTCAGGGCATAGAAAGGGCGGTTAGCTCAGCGGTTAGAGCATCCGGTTTACACCCGGAAGGTCGTCCGTTCGAATCGGACACTGCCCACCAGCCTAACGCCATCGCGGGGGACGTAGTTCAGTTGGTTAGAACGCTGCCCTGTCACGGCAGAGGTCGCGGGTTCGAGTCCCGTCGTCCCCGCCATTTTATCGCTGGCTTTTTCATTCATTTGACCGGCAAGCGTGTGCCGTTTGCCTCTGGTGTGTCCTTGCGTTTCTATTTCTATAAGGACCAGCGGATCGCGCTGTCAACTCGGGCGGCCGCGCTTTTCCAGGGAATGATTTAACGGAAGTGCCCTGCGAGGTCGGTTACATATAAAAGAGCCGGAGGCTAGCATTTCTGTAAGCGTAAGCCGATTCACCGCTAACCCGATTGCCAAGCTGGCCCTTCTGTTGTTTTTGCTGTACGTATTCCTCGTAAGTATCTCCCTAATGGGCGCTTCTTTTAAGTTCTTTGGGGAAGCTTTTGCCGAGCGATTGCTTGCTACCACTGCCAATCCCTTTGTAGGTTTATTTATTGGCGTGCTGGCAACAAGTCTGGTTCAGAGTTCTTCGACAATTACGTCCATGACTGTGGGACTTGTAGCGGGTGGCGCTCTCGATGTTTCCCGGGCGATACCCATCTTGATGGGTTCAAACATTGGCACCAGCGTGACGAATACACTCGTATCTGTCGGCCATATATCGAGACCGGCAGAGTTTAGAAGAGCATTCGCGGCGGCAACCATGCATGATTTTTTTAACCTGATCGCGATTGTGGTTTTATTTCCTTTGCAGTTGACCACCGGCTTCCTGGGAACAGCCTCAACGTCTCTGGCAAGGGCACTCACGGAATCAAGTGGGCTCGAATTCATAAACCCACTGAAAAGAATCGTAACCCCTGCCGTAGACCTGATTGCGAATCTTACTTTTGAGTCCGGTACTTTGATGTTACTGATCGCCGTCCTGCTTCTTTTTGTAGCGCTGCGGTACATCGTGGTGAATTTGAAGGTACTCATACTAGGAAGGGTGGAAGCGTTTTTTCATACAACTTTATTTAAGAATGCATACAGGGCCTTGCTCTTGGGGCTGGTTGTGACCGTTTTGGTCCAAAGCAGTTCTATCGCAACTTCCTTGACCGTTCCGCTTGCAGGTGCGGGTATTCTAACCCTGCGACAAATCTTTCCTTTTACGTTGGGAGCGAACTTAGGGACGACGATCACGGCAATATTGGCTTCTCTGGTTACAAGCAATGAAGACGCAGTGACGGTTGCCTTTGCCCATGTACTATTTAATGTTTTCGGCATAGTCCTCATCTGGTTCATTAAGGACGTGCCGGTTTATCTGGCGGAAACTTTGGCGCGATGGGCGGTTAAATCAAAGTTGATTCCTCTTGCGTATGTTGGGGTGGTATTTTTTCTTGTACCTCTAACCCTGATCTATTTTCTGAGGTGATTACACGTGTTTCGATACAAAGAACTGATTGAATTGTGGAGATCGGATAACTTTCTGACGCAGGCCCTGGATGATTCCCACGTAATGTTGGGAAGCACATTCGAAATGTTCACGGAATCAGTGAAATCCCTGCGGGAAAGTGACAGCGGGGAAATGGGCATCGACATTTATGAGAAAGATCGAATGGTGAACAAGTACGAGCAGGTGGTGCGCAGGAAGGTTCTGAAACACCTTGCCATCACCAGTGGTGTGAACGTCGTTCCTGGTTTGATCCTGGTGACCATTGTAATCGATATCGAACGCATCGGTGACTATACGAAAAATATTATGGATGTGGCGATTGCTCACCCGAAAAGACTGAGATGTGGAAGTTGTGAAGGTGACTTAGAAAGGGTGGAGGGAGGGCTCACACAACTATTTGAGGGGGTTATTTCAGCTTTCAAGGCCTCGGATCAGGAGGCTGCTCGTAAATTGATCGACAGCAACCGGTGGGTGATAAAAGATTGTGACAAGATAATCATTCGCCTCATCACCACGGAAGATGCATCGCTGCGTTCCACGGATGCTGTAGCCACAGCGGTATATGCCCGGTATTTGAAAAGAATAGGCGCCCATCTTACGAATATTGCTTCGAGTGTCGTGAATCCTTTTGAGAAGATTGGGTTTCGGGAAGACGGCGGACACTAGGAATCCTATTTCCCCGCCTAATTGCGCGGAGGAATCCGGGTTTCAAGGAAACCTCAGTGAAACCTCGGTTCGGCGGTTGCGTGCCGAAAGGGTCGCCTCGTTGGATTCCTCGCTGAGGGATGTCTATCCGATATCCCGTACTTCGATCAACTTCCGTTGCGGCACGGTAAGGTGGGGCATAGGACGAGCGGAAAAGAGGTAACGGCATGGTTTTGCAATCCACCGCGCCCAGCGCGTGGATCGAGCGGCCCGTGCGCTGTCGGTGGCCATGCCGGTATTGGCATACATTTGCCGGTAGAGCTTGGAGATCAAAACGAAGGTCATGCGGTTCCACGGCGACTTGATGAAACTCGAGCGTTTCCAAACGAAATTCAGGCTGTAGAAACGGTCCCAAACGGCCTGGGTGCGTTGCCGGATTTCCTCGGCCGACATGAGCGGGTGAGGCCAATACATCTTGGGGCGCAGGCGCTGCGGGATCAACCAACGCCGGGTGAGCGGGTGACCCGCAATGCGCGTGCCGTCGTCCTCCATCTTTTTTTCCCATTTCGCAAAATCCACGGTTCCCGGAAACGGTGTCAGCATGACAAACTGCGCGAAGGTGATGTCGGCGCTTTGCGCCAGGGCCGCCGTGGCCTCGAAAGTCTCCGGCCGGTCGCTGGGCAGGCCGAAAATAAACGACCCCAGCACGTGCACGTTGTGACGGCGGAAGGTCTGCAGGCGTTCCACAAGGCTTTGCCCCGACGAATTAAAATCCTTGTATATGTCCTTGAGTCCCTCGGGGGTAACGGCTTCCACTCCAACCAGCGCTCCCTTGATATTCGCCTTTCTCATGGCGTCAAGAAAGGAAGGATCCTCCGCCGCTTCCATCGTGATCTGGGTGAAGAAAATCATGTCGGAAGGAAGCTGCTCCAGACGCTCCATGAGCTCAAAGCGTTCCGCTCGCATAGACTTGAGCTCCTCGAGCCGGCGTGTGTCGCCTTGGCGGGAGGCCAATTGAAGGTCGGTCAGAGTGACCGGATAGAAATTATCATCGGCAAGCGCTATGAACCGAAACCCAAGCCGCCGCAATTGGACGATCTCGTCAATGACTGCATCCGAGGGCCGCTGGCGAGGGCGCTGGCCATCCGTCTTCCACACCGAACAAAACGAGCAATGTTTGGGGCACCCACGGACGGTCTGCACCGAAGCGAACATATACTTGTCGCGAGGTACAAGATCCCAGCGCGCGGACTGGAAATTCGAGCCCTCGACACGGCCGCCCAGGTACGTCGCTTGCGGCGTGCCCTTGCTGCAGTCCGCCAGCACGGTTGGCCAGACAAGCTCGCCGTCACCCAGCACAACGCCGTGCGCCTCGCCGTGCGTGCGTGATTCTTCCGGATAGAGCGTGGCGTGGATTCCGCCGAAGATTACAAATGCGCCCCGCTCACGAGCCATCTTGCCGACGGTATACCCACGCAAGGCATTTTCGGTATGTATGCTGATGCCCACGACATCGCCGCTTTGAATGCGCTCCGGATCGATAGGATCAATCGTTTCGTCAACAAGGAGCGGGTCGCCGAAGGAGGCGGGCGTAGCCGCGGCAATCACATACATCCAGCGCGGCGTGATGACGGCAGTCCCAAAGGACGAGTGGCTTGGATTGATAAGGTGAACTTTCACGTGCTCCCTACGATCAAATCGCGAGTCGGCCTCTGGGTGTCCGGTGGAACAAGAGTGAGCCTTACAGAGAACAAGAGCCCGGAATCATAACAATTCAAGCCCTGGAATTCAAACATATAAGATTGCTGGAAAAGCAAGACGTAGTGCCGCTTTTCAGTGAAGCTGCCCGTGCTCGCGCAACACGGCCACCACATCCCCCACCTTGCTCATGCCCTGCATTTCCTGGTCCGACAGCACAATGTTGAACTTCTCATCCAACTCAGCCATCAGCATCAACACCCCAAGAGAATCCCAACTGGCAATGGCATCCCTCGGCGTCTCAGGAGTGATCTTGTCTCGCGGCTCCTGGAATACCTGAGCAAGCCAATCGAGAGCTTGATCCTCGCTAACCATTTCGTCTGCGCCTCCGCCGCACTCCGAACTCTGCGCCGTCAACCAGCGCTGTCTGCCTTGTCCAATGTGATGTGATGCAACAGGGCATCGGGTCCCAAATCTACCAGGGCAGATCCCCAGGAAAGTCCGACCCCGTAGCCTAACAAGAGGAGCTTCAGCGGCCGCTCAGTTGGGCGCACCATCTCGCCGCGCGTTATGGTCAACGGCACGGACGGGCCGCCTGAACTGCCGAACTCACCAATGGTCAGGGGAGCCTTGGCCTCGGGGACGTTGACCTTCTTGAGGAGATGCCGAATGATGTAGCGATTCGACTGATGAAAAACGAAATAGTCCACCTGCTCCCGGCGGAGCCCGGATGCACTCAACGTTTCCTCAATCAGAGACGGCACCCGCTTGATCGTGAAATTGAATATGTTGGCCCCGTTCATGTAAAGCCAGGAATGTTTCGGGTCGGATGGAACTCGATGGCGAAACCCGCCGCCGCGCAGGATCAGGTCCTCCGCGCCCGCGCCATCGGTGTGCAGGCAGAACCACCAGGGTTCTCCCGAACTCGGTTCCGAGGGTTTTCCTTCCAAAGCCGTGGCCGAACCTGCATCGCCGAACAGCAAGGCCACGGTGCGGTCGCTTTTGTCGCAAAACCGAGTCGGTGTTTCACCGTGCAAAAGCAGAACACGCCGGAAGCCGTTGCCTTGCAGCATCATGGCGGCGAGCCATAAACCGTAGGGGTACCCGGAACAACCCAAACCCACATCGAAGGCCGCGCAAGCATCCGACAAACCGAGACGCCGCTGCACCAGGCAGGCAGTGGATGGGAGAAAGTAATCCGGCGTCTGGGTGACCATGATGAGCGCGTCCACGGACGAAGGTACCCACTGAAGCGAATGCAATACGTCCTGCGTTGCCGCCACACAGAGATCGCTGCTGCATTCGCTATCGCCGGCCATGTGGCGTGTCTTGACCCCGGCCAGCTTAACTATCTTGTCGACCTCCTCCGGTGCAAACGCCGTACTCTCGGAGAGATTGTCAAAACACCGGCTGGGTACGCAGGAAGTGACGGCCCGAATGGAGCAAGCATTGGTGGAGGTGACAGCCATGAACGAGGCGATTGTAGCAAATCAGGAACCGTCACCGCGGACCGGCGGTGACTCCTGTGCCGCGCTGGGAAACACGGAATTTCTATGGAATCTCTGCGGTTAACCGGATCCTTCAAGGACCCTTCAAAGATTCAGACGCGCGCTTGAGCAATGATGCCCAGTGCGAGAGATGATTGAGGGAGACCGCGTGGGTACGGTCGAGTTGCAGTGGCGTAACCGAAGCGGCGCCGTCGGCAACGGCGGCATAGTCGCTTTCCGGATCCAATTCGTCGACCACCCGTTCCTCGTGCAGCCAGTAGTAGATGCGGCCGCGAGGGTCCACGCCCTCCTGCAAGGCGGTGCGCGTAATCTTCTTGGACTGACGCGTGAAACGCACGTCGCCCGTCCAGTTGAGCGGCACATTCACATTCAACAGCACACCGTCAGGTAACCCTTCGGCCAGGATCAATTCGGCCATTTGCCGCGCGAATCGGGCTCCGTGCACATACGAGAAGGTCGGCCCGCGATGCGCCACGGAAATGGCAAACGTTTGCACGTGGTGGATGGCCGCTTCCATCGCAGCGCCGACGGTGCCCGAGTAAAACACGTTTTCGCCCAGGTTCCCGCCGGGGTTGATCCCGGATATCACCAAACTTGGCTGCGCAGGAACCAGTTTGTTGAACGCCACGATCATTGCGTCTGCGGGCGTGCCTTCCACGGCCCACTCTCTTTCCCCCACCTGCTCGCAGAAAATAGGTTGGCGCAAAGTCAATGACTGCGCCGTAGCGCTGCGCTCTTCACTGGGCGCGACCACGGTCACGGTTCCGAGATCTTGGACAGCCTCGACCAAGGCCCGCAGGCCTTCGGCGCGAATACCGTCGTCATTGGTAATCAGGATGTGCGGCGTTGTCAAAATGCAACCTCTGCTTGCCCCGGCGGCACAGCCGGAGTGAGGACCGGGCCTCGCGGGTTCGAGTGAAGGAAAATGGTCGGGACGACTGGATTTGAACCAGCGACCTCACGCACCCCAAGCGTGCGCGCTACCAGGCTGCGCCACGTCCCGACCGGCCGGGAGTTCCGCTTGCCACCGGCCTCACGGTGCAACGACAAGCGCCGCGTGGCAACGGAACAAACCTCAAAATATCATTCGCTTTCAAGCGTCGTCAAGAATTGGCGGAGCGCGTCGCGCAGATCGAGCAATACTTTGCGGCTAATGGCGCTAGGGGGTTCCCCGTGCGCCGGGCCGGATTGGTCTTCACCGAGGGAAGCACTGGTTTCGCGCAGGTGCCGCCGCGCGCCGGCAATGGTGAAGCCTTCATCATACAGCAGGCGCTTGATATGCAGCACCGTCCCCACGTCTTCACGGCGATAGAGCCGATGGCCCTTGGGGCTTTTCGCCGGCTGCAGCATCGGAAACTCGCTCTCCCAGTAGCGCAGCACAAACGGCTTGGTATCCGTCAGCCGGCTGACTTCGCCGATGCGGTAGAAGTTTTTTCCGTCGGCGGTTCCCTGTCGGCCATTCTCGGACATATCGTCGTCCATCCTATGCCGAATGCGAGCCGTGTTCAATGTGTCCGCCTGGTCCGCCGCGGCGCTTTTCCCCGTTCGCGGTGTCCGCGTTCTTTGAAGCGTTGGAGAAAGCGAATGGGCGAACCGAAGAAATCGAACTCCTTGCGCAAGCGGTTTTCCAGGAAGCGCTCGTAGCTGAAATGCAACCGTTCGCGCTGGTTGGTGAAGAGAATGAACGTCGGCGGGGAGCTGGACGCCTGGGTGATGTAGTAGATCTTCACATGACGCACGCCGGGCGAACTGCCGCGCGCGAGATCCTCGCCTGCCAGCCAGCGGTTGAGCTCACCCGTGGAAACGCGCCGACGCCGCGATTCGGCCACCTGATCGATCAACACATAGAGCTTGGCGACGTCTTGGCCCGTCAACGCCGAAACAAACACGATGGGCGCGTAGTTGAGAAACTTCATCCGCTGCCGCACCAGAGGCTCATACTCGACCGCCAGGCGCGCGGGGTCTGTGCTTACTTGCCGGCGCGCCTTAGGCTCATCGGTCTTTGCTTGTTGCGCTTCTTGCGTGGCTTCTTGCGCCGCGCGACGAGCCTCGGTGACCGCCAGATCCCACTTGTTCATTACCACGACCACGGAACAGCCCGACTGGTGCGCGTAACCGGCAATTGTGGCGTCTCCCGCAGTGACGCCGACGCTGGCATCGACAACGATCAAGGCCACATCGGCGCGCTCCAGGTGTCTGCGCGCCATGATCACACTCAGCTTTTCCGCCAGCTGGCGTGTTTTGCCCTTGCGGCGGATTCCGGCGGTGTCGATGACACGGTAGCTGCTTTCTCCCCGGCGCACCTGCGTATCCACGGCGTCGCGCGTCGTGCCCGGCTCGGCCGAAACAATCGAGCGTTCCGCGCCTACCAGGCGATTGAGCAGTGTGGATTTCCCCAAATTGGGCCGACCAATAATGGCCACCTGAATCTCGGCGCCCTCCTCACGGCCTGCAGCTTCCTCCGGCATGGCCTCGGCGGCCGGGAAATCCTTGGTCACTGCGTCCAGGAGATCATCCACGCCCATCCTGTGTTCAGCGGAGACGGGGAACACCTCCGCGCCCAGCCCGTAGAAATCGGAGGTCAGAGCCTGGTGGGCAAGGGTGTCCACTTTATTGGCCGCGACAAACAGCGGCTTTCCGGTGCGTTTCAGGCGGCGCGCCAGTTCCGCGTCGAGCGGGAGGAGTCCGGCGCGGGCATCCACAACGAGCACCACGGCGGTGGCGCCGGCGATGGCCACATCAGCCTGCCGCAAGATCTCCCGCGGTATATTGGCCTTCTCCTCCGGAATCATCCCGCCGGTATCCACGACCTCAAAGGGACGCCCGCACCAAGCGCTGCGACCGTAGATGCGATCCCGAGTGATGCCCGGTTCATCGGTGACGATCGAACGGCGCGTACCCGTAAGGCGGTTGAAAATCGTGGACTTGCCAACGTTCGGCCGTCCGACGATGACCAATGATGGAAGAACGACCACTGATGGAAGTTCGTCCAGTGATGGAAGTTTGTCCATGGTAGGTATGGCAGCACTGGGGCCAGCTGACCCGAAAACATACACTTTATCTGAATGCCGTCTAAGCCGGTAGGGTTCAACCATCATACCCCACCCCCCGGTGTTTTTTCGCAAAGAGTCCGCAGCGGATTGACAATACAGGAATTGCTGTTTTCACAAGTGTAAAAGAGCGAACGCAAGAGTGCGCAAGTATATGAAAATAGGTGAGTGAGTCCTGGAAGAGTGGATTGGCAAAGAACGCAGGCAGCGGTCAATGGCCCTGAGCGATGTGGTGGCCCGGAGCAATGTGGTTGGCGAGTCCGGCAGATCCATCCGGGACGGAAGATTCGCCGGGCAGAATGATCCGGGGCACAAGACGCCTGCGCAAACATAAGACACGTTAGCATAGATATATACATAATGTCAATGTTATTTACTGTATGGTATTCAAATGGAACGCGGAAAAGCGGAGGGCGATGAGGGGCGCCCGAACGGCGCCCGAACGACGCTTGTACGGCACTCGAACGGCGTTTGAACGGTGTTCGAATAAGGGCGACGAGGGGGGTGACGGGGGGTTAAGGTGTTTTGGAGCATTCGAAACGGGCTCGAGCGTTGCTCCACGCTCGGGGCGGGTCTTTCTCAGAACCTTCGTCGGGCCTTCATCATGGCGGTGGACATCCGCAAGCCTCGCAAGGATGGGAAGCGGCAGGTACTCCGTCTCGGCAGTTCCTGTTGAAACATCGCGGGCGCAAAAAGAACTCAGTCCGCTCCGGTGCTCAGACGCTTTACGAGCGGAGTGCACAACAGCGCAACCAGACCGGCGCCGCCGATCATCCAAGCGATACTCCAGAATAGCGCACTGGGCGCCAACTCCTCGAGGCGCCCAGCCAGCAGACCGGCAACCAAGCTTCCCAAGGCCGAGGCGACGAACCACACGCCCATCATCTGTCCGACGCGCCCGCGGGGAGCGAGTTTGGTCATTGACGACAGTCCCACGGGAGACAGGCACAACTCGCCAACGGTGTGCAGGAAATAGGTGACCACCAGCCAAAGCATCGAGACGCGGTTTGTCTCGGTGGCATTTGCCGCTCCCCACGAGAGCACCAAGAAGCCGGCGGCAAGGGCCAGCAGAGCCAGCGCGAATTTCATGGGCGTGGAAGGGTTTGCATTTCGGTTGGCGAGCCAGATCCACAGCCAGCCAAAGATGGGTGCAAAGATGATGATGAAACTGGGGTTTACGTTTTGCAGCCAGCTTGCCGGCATCTCCCATCCCGTCACCACCCGATCGGTCAGATCGCGCGCGAACAGGTTCATCGAGGAGCCGGCTTGCTCGAACCCCGCCCAGAAGACCGCGGAGAGCAGAAAGAGCCAAACGATCACGCCGAGACGTTTCTTTTCGATGGTCGTAAGTCCCGCGGCGAAAAACAGAAACAGGAAGAAGAAGCCGCTGAGGATCAGGATTCCGGAGCCCAGTCCGGCGGCTACCTGTTGAATGGTCACCTCCAAGGCGCCTGTGACCGCCAAGAAAGCGAATGCCATAACGGCTGCCGCAACCCCTGCGGAGGTGCGGTAAAAGGTCCGGCTGCGCCGAGCGAGGACGGGTGGCGGGTCGCTGGATTTCAGTTGTCCGGCGTCACCCAGTTGTTTGCCCCCCAGCGAGTATTGAACAAGGCCCAGGATCATGCCGACACCGGCCAGCGCGAAGCCCCAGTGAAAGTTGTAGCCCTCACCGATGAAGCCGCACAACACCGTTCCCAGGAGTGCTCCCAAGTTGATCCCCATGTAAAAGATGGAAAAGCCGGCGTCGCGCCGCGCGCCGCCCTCGGGATAAAGATCAGCGACCATGACACTGACGTTGGGTTTCAGCAGGCCCGTGCCCAGAGCGATCAAGGTCAGGCCGAGGTAGAAGGTAGGCAACGAAGGAATGGCCATTGAAAAATGGCCGCAGGCGATAATGCAACCGCCCACGAAGACCGCCTTGCGTTGCCCCCAAAGCCTGTCCGCCACCCAGCCGCCAGGGAGGGGCAGCAAGTAGACCATCGAGGTATACAGGCCATAAATCGCCGTGGCCTTGGCCACGTCGAACCCCAGGCCGGCGTTCACTCCGGCGAAGGGAGCGGTCATAAACAGCACCAACAAGGCGCGCATCCCGTAGTAGCTGAAGCGCTCCCACATCTCGGTGAAAAACAGAGTGGCCAAGCCGCGCGGATGACCGCTCAGGCCAGTTGGGGCCTTTGCTTCCGTGAGACTGGATTGCGCTTTGGTAGCCCTCGAATCCATTATTGCCGCGCCTTGGCCTGCTGTTGACTAGCGAAGCCAAAAGACCGGTTCTGGCCGGGAAAACGAACAACCGGCGGGAATTATAGCCCGAAAGCCAGGGCCTTCGGCTTGGCGCACGCCTAGCCGGCACATAAACGCCAGTCATGCGCCCAGGACGCAAAATGCCTTGACGCCAAGGGGTATAATGGCATGATCGCGTTGTTTATCGAAAACCCGAACACCCATGGTCCACACCCCTTCCACAGGCCGGCTCCTTCGTGTTCTTCTCCTAGTTGTCGTGGGGTGCCTCACGGCCGCCGGAATCGCCGCGCGACCAGCGCACTCCGGCCAGGCGACGCGGCCCGGCGGAAGCGCTCGCGCGGCAGAGCTTGATGCCGGGAAGATGGTCTACGAACGACGGTGCGCGATCTGCCACTACAGCGACAGCACGGTCATGAAGATCGGGCTCGGTCTGCAAAACCTCTATACGCGCGGAACATTCGCCGACGGCAAGAAAGTCGACGATGCGGCCCTCACGTCCTGGATCGAAAAAGGCGGCAAGGACATGCCGGGGTTTAAAGACGCGCTCAGGTCGGAACAGGTCCGCGCCCTGGTTGCCTACATCAAGACTCTCTGAACACTGGATGAACTCTGGTGCCGCGGGCGCGCCCCGTCACGCGCTGTGTGCGATCGGTTCTTCGAGCAGCGCGAGAGCCTGGTCGGTGGTAATCAACCGCGCGCCCATGGTGGTGAGCTCATCGAGGGACTTGCGTCCCTCGGCTGGGTCGAGCGTCTCGATGGCATCGCGGACCAGTGCCACGCGCCGTCTTCGTTCGAGCAATCCTTTCGCGGTACAGCGAACGCAGTACTCGGTAACCACACCGAAAACGACGAATTCGGCGTCTGGATCGGTGAAGGCCTTGAGCCGTTCGATGACCGTCTCGGTATGCGGATTATCAAAGACGTCGAGCGTCTGCTTCTCCAGAACGACCTGCTGCACCTTGGAAAGGTCCGGCGGTAACGCGGCACCCGCGCGATTGGGGATGAGGAAATGTATTTGCGCCAGCGTTTCCGGCAGGATGGCCGCGCCCGATGTGCCGCGGATACAGTGTGGCGGGAAGCGCTGGAACTCGGGATCGTCCGGGGTGTGTACACACGCATCGGACACCAGAAAAACGCGCCCGGCCCGCGCGGCGTCGGTCAGCCGATGGAGATTGGGGATCAGTTTTTCCGCGCCGGGGACATACAGCTTTCCGTCCGGCAACATGAAATCCCTCTGGGTGTCGACTTCCCAGAAAATCGCGCGACGCGAAACCATGAGAACCTCCGCGCACTCAAGCGGAAGAAACCCGCGCAAAGCGCTGTTGCAATTGCCTGAGCAACTCCTCCAAGCGCGCGCTGTGACGGACGGGATAAGGCCTCTGCGCAAGGGCGAGTTCGCGCAGGGCCGCGGGAAGCCGCCCGACCTCATCTTGGCAGCGCCGCTGGGCCTCGGCGAGCGGTTGCGCGGGCGCCAGGCGCCGGCCCTCGCGCATTACGGGCACCAGCAAGGCTTGGCCGCCGGGCGAAGGTTCGTCTTCGAGGGCAATGATGTCTCCGCTGTAACGGCCTTCCGCATCCACGGCGCGATACACCTGCTTGCGGCCTGGAAACGTCACCTTGGCAGCGCTGAACTTGGCCGCAATGTGCACCTGGCCGCCGCGGGTGACCTCGACGAGCTTGTAAATCACCCCGAGCGACGGCGCATCGGCAGAAGTGGATAGCGCCGTGCCCACCCCGAAGGCCCCAATGCACGCGCCAGAAGCGAGCAGCGAGACGATGCGATCTTCGTCAAGATCTCCGGAAGCGAAAATCTCCACATCCCCCCAGCCCGCCTCGTCCAACCTCTTTCTCAACCACACGCTATCGGCAGCCACGTCGCCGCTGTCCAGGCGCATGCCGCGCGGCTTGCGGCCCATGGCGATGATGGTCTCGACGGCCCCGCGCACCTCGTAGGTATCCAGCAGCAAAACCGAATGCTGCGGGAAGACATCGAGAAAGTGGGCGAAAGCCTCCTCTTCGTTCTCGTGGGCCATGACCCAGGAATGCGCCTGCGTCCCATAAGTCGGAATGCCGAAGCGGTAGCCCGCTTCCAGGTTGGAGGTGCCCGAGCACCCCGCGATGAAGGCGGCCCGCGCCGCCAAGACTCCCGATTCAATTCCGTGTGCGCGACGGCTGCCGAATTCGATCACTGGGCACCCGCCTGCCACCAGCAGTACGCGCACCCCTTTTGACGCGATCATGGTCTGAAAGCTGATCGTGGCTAACAGGGCGGTCTCGACAATCTGGGCCTCGGCGATGGGCGCCGTCACGCGCAGCAGCGGCTCGTCGGGAAAACAGACGGTGCCCTCGGGCAAGGCCAGAACGTCGCCGGAGAAACGAAACCCCGCAAGATAGTCGAAAAATGCGGAACCGACATGGCGGAATACCGGATGGGCGCGCAGGTAGGCAATTTCGTCGTCGCTGAAGCGGACGTTTTCCAGAAACACCAGGGCCTGTTCGAGCCCGGCCGCTACCAGAAAATTCCGCTGCGGCGGCAGGTTGCGGACAAAAAGCTCGAAAGTGGCGCGGGCTTCGAATCCGGTTTCGAAATAGCCCGCCGCCATCGTCAGCTCGTATAAGTCCGTGAGCAGGCCAGACGCTGCGGGAGGGGTTTGCATACCAGACCATTATGCCATTCGCCAAGAAGGCGAGGCCAGCCGACGCGATGCTTCGGGCAGGATCGGTGATTGAGAATCTCGGAGGTGAACTCAGGCCGCCGAGTACAGACAAAAAACCCCGGTCAAGGCTGTGCCGAAAGCCGGGGTTAGGCCCGCCAAGTGGGCCGGGATGCTGCAGAAAAATTTTCGGCTGATCGGTTAGCGGAGTATGGCGTCCTTAAAAGCCTTGGCCGCCCGAAGCCGTACGACGGTCCGGGCCTTAATCTTGATGGCTTCCCCGGTCTGCGGGTTGCGACCCATGCGCGCCTTGCGGTGCGCTTTGACCGCGCGTCCTAGGTTGGGTATGACGAATTTGCCCGCGCTGTTGCATTCTTTCACCGCGAGCTTGAAGAGTTCTTCAAAAAAAGATGCCGCCGTCTTTTTCGGCATGTCAAGCTTGCCTGCCATGTGCGCCACGATTTTCGACTTGCTCATCGGCTTTGCTGCCATCGAATTTCTGTCTCCTCGCGTGGGATTCGGGAATTGCTGGTGCGCCCCGAGGCGTACCGTCCAGCACGCGCGCCACTATAAAGATACTCCCGGCGCAAGGCAAGAGGAAACATTCAAAAAACCCCGAAAATATAAGTCTTTCGCGTGGCCGTGAGAACTCACCCAACCCGTGCGGGCCCGTGCGGGTCATGGGTACCCATTTCCATGAGCCCTCCCATGAGCCCTCGGATCCGCCTCGGCGAAACGAGTCGCCAGCTCCGCGGTATGCTACTCTGCGGGACGCGAGCGAAAGTGCCGGTTCTGGGAAGCTTTCGCCGGTAAGTTGAGCTACAGTACGGCACTGCGAGGCGTCTGGATGGCCCGGCCCAAGCTGCTTTCCACGCACCCATTGTTTGAACACCCGCGCAAGACTCTGGCCGAGCGATTTGAGGTCGAGTATTGGACCGAAACGGAACGGCCTCCGCGCGCGGAAGTTTTGCGGCGCGTAGCCGGCAAAGACGGTCTGATCTGCCTGCTCACGGAGAAAATCGACGACCAACTTCTGGCCGCTGTCCCGGGGCTGCGCATCGTCGCCAACGTTGCCGTAGGCTACGACAATATTGATCTGGGCGCGTGCACGCGCCGGAAAGTAGCCGCGAGCAATACCCCCGGCGTGCTCGATGAAACTACCGCGGATTTCGCGTGGACACTGATGCTGGCCGTCGCGCGGCGGCTGCTCGAAGGCGACGCTGTGGCACGCTCCGGCCGGTGGAAGGGTTGGAATCTTGACCAGCTTTGCGGCGCTGACGTTTGGGGCCAGGCACTCGGCATTCTCGGCTTTGGCCGCATTGGACGCGCCGTCGCCCGCCGGGCACGCGGCTTCGGCATGCGCGTTATTTATAATAGTGCCGTCCGGGCGCCCTCGGAAGTGGAGAAGGCATTGAACGCGGAGTTTCTGACACGCGATGAGGTCCTCGCTCAGGCGGATTTTCTCTCCCTGCACGTTCCCCTGCTTCCGGAGACGCGCGGGCTGATCGGTCCGCGTGAACTGGCAAGGATGAAACCGTCGGCGTTTCTGATCAACACCTCGCGCGGCCCGGTCGTCCAGGAAGCCGCGCTGGTTGCGGCACTCGAAAGCGGGCAAATTGCCGGAGCGGCGCTGGACGTCTATGAGCATGAGCCGCAGATCATCGATGGGCTGCGCCGCCCGAACGTCGTCTTGGCGCCACACCTCGCTTCTGCTTCGCTCGAAACGCGAACCCGGATGGCGGCCATGGCCTGTGACAATGTCATCGCCCTCTTTGACGGCTGCCGCCCGCCCAACATTCTCAATCCCGAGGTATTGGAGGCCATAACCGCATGACGCTGGTAACGCGCAACGTTCCCAAGATAACCCTGGAAGGTGCGCAAGCCGTATTGGCCGCGACCCAGCGCCGCGCCGCCGAGATTGGCGTGCCCATGGATATCGCCGTGGTCGATGACGGCGGGCATCTCGTGGCCTTTGCGCGCATGGACGGCGCCAAGCTCTCTTCGGTGGAAATCGCCATTGCCAAAGCGCATTGTTCGGCGACACGCCGCAAGCCGACCGGCCCGGTGCGCGAGGGCGACCGGGTCAATCTGGTGCTTTCGCTGGGGCTGGCGATCGGCAGCCAAGGCCGTCAGATTCCGTTGCGGGGTGGCATCCCGCTCGAGATCGACGGCATTTGCGTCGGCGCTGTCGGCGTCAGCAACGGCAGCGAAGACCAGGACGTAGACGTGGCCCAGGCCGGCGCTCGCGCACTCGACCGCGCCTGACGGGCTGAGGGCCGCTGAATCCCGCGGCGCATTTTCTGTTTCGTCCGCACCGGCACCCCGGCCGCCCGGGGCCTCGACATGGCCGACCGCAAACAAATCGCCGGGCACATCTTCCGCCAAACACTCGCCGCCATAGACATCCCCGCCACCATGGAGCGAAAACTGGCGCGCTCCGGCTCGCGCATAACGGTCGGCGACGCTACCGTGAATCTCGCCGAGTACGCGCGTATTCGCGTGGTGGCCATCGGCAAGGCGTCCGTAGCCATGGCCCGCGGTCTTGTGGAGTTACTGGGGCCCGACACGCGCGCCGAAGGGATATTGGTAGCGCCGTCCAACGCCCAATTCTCCGAGAACGCTGTCCCCGGCTTCCGCCGGATGGCTGCGGCGCATCCGGTGCCCGACGCCGGCAGCTTTGCGGCGGCGCGTGAGATTTTGCGCCTGCTCGAGAGTTGTGATGCGCATTCTCTGGTGTTTTTCCTGTTGTCCGGGGGCGGCTCATCGCTGGTGGAGTTGCCGCTCGATCCCCAGGTGACCCTCGCGGAGATACAGCAGTTATATCGGCTGCTTGTCACCTGCGGCGCGCCCATAGACGAGATCAATGCCGTCCGCAAGCATCTTTCGGCCGTGAAGGCGGGCCGGCTGGCGGCGGCCGCCCCGGCGGCAATGAAGATCACGCTGGCGGTTACCGACGTGCCGTCAGGTCGCGAATCGGCCCTGGCCTCCGGCCCAACCATCCCGGACCCCACACCCGTTTCCGACGCCTGCGGCGTCATTGAGCGCTACGCACTTTTGCCGAAATTGTCCGGCGCATTGTGGGCGAAGTTCAGCCGCCCCGGCGACATCCGAGAAACACCCAAGCCCGGTGATTCCGCTTTTTCTGCCAGCCATTTCCAGGTACTGCTGGGAATGCAAGATCTCTTTCATCACGCGCATCAGGCTGCTGAGGCGTGCGGATGTGTCACCGTCTGCGACAATTCCACCGACGATTGGCCGCTGGCGAAGGCCTCCGATTACTTGCTCGAACAACTCACGCGCCTCCATGCCTTGCATCCAAAGCGGCGCGTCGCCGTAATTTCTGACGGAGAGGTGAGTTCCCCGGTAAAGGGAGACGGGATCGGGGGCCGCAACTCGGCGTTCGTGCTCGAGTGTGTGGAGAAGATCGCGGGAACGAAAGTTACGGTGCTGAGCGCCGGCACGGACGGCCAGGACGGATCGAGTCCCGCGGCGGGTGCGGTTGCCGACGGCCAGACCCTGGAGCGGGCGCTCGCTGCCGGTCTCGATCCCCGCCAATTCGCCCAACGGAGCGATTCCTACAGCTTCTTTCACGCGCTCGGCGATGCCATCGAGACCGGCCCCACCGGCAACAATCTGCGCGATTTGCGAATCCTGCTCGCAGAGTAGCCGTTCCTAGAACGATTGTTCGCCGGGCGGGATGCGGGGTTACGCCGGGGGTTACGCCGATGGACCGGCCGCAGCTGCAGTTGCTGCCGAGCGGGCGCGCTTCAGCCGCTCGATTTGTCGCTTGATCAATGTCGTGAAGTGGACCGTCACGTCGGATCTGGTGAGCATGGCCTCGAGCGGTGCGATGGCGGCCCGGTCGCCGCGGTCGCCTAGCGCAAAGAGTGTTGCGAAGCGGATGTCATAATTCGGATCGTCCAGATAGGAGATCAACCGGGATCGAATGCCCGTGTTCTTCTTGTCGACCCGGCCCAGGCTTCGGATCGCGGCCGTTCTCAGGTTGATCGGTTTGCCCTGTGCGGACCATTCGAGCAGCGTGGGTCCCGCTTTTTCGTCGCCCAGACGGCCCATGGCGCGCAGTGCCGCGCGGCGGATGACGTCGTCGGGAGAACCCGTAAGCACCGCGGCTTCCAAGGTTTCGCGAGCGCCCGGCGCCTTCATCTGGGCCAGTGAGGAGAGCGCCGCGGCGCGCACGCGATACGCCGCATCGTTGCGGGAAATTTCCATGAGCCGGGCGGGCAGCGACCTGTGGTCACGGAACGAGCCAAGCTGCTCTACGGCCACCTCACGCACCCAGGGCTCCGGATTGGCCTCCGGGTTGGCCAATGACTGCAGGATCCACTGTTGCGCTTCCCTGCTGCCGATGCGTTTCAGCGCGCGCAGCGCCTCGGCACGCACGCCCCAGAAACGATCGCCGAGCGCCGCCTTGCCCAGCGCCACAATGACGGCGCTATTGCCTTTTACCGCGCCCAAAGCCACTGCGGCATCGGCGCGATCGGGCACACCCGCCGCGCGCTGCAACTGATGGATCCACTGTGCCGGCGACTTTTCGAATTCGACCGCCTTGAGAATTTGGTTGCCCTTGTCGAAGAGCACCAGCAGCGGCTCGGCATCGGCCGGGAAGGAAAAGGTCTCCTCAGCCTTGGAAACCCGAATGCCATGCTCCTCGGTGCCGCTTGGCGTAGTGATGGCGACCTCCAGCGGCACATCGAACAAGCCCACCCGCCCCTCGACTTTCTGGGTCTGTCGCACCGTGAGGCTGACTTCCTTGGTGCGGGAATCGTAAGCCGCAGCGACCACAAACCGCGGTGCACCCGCGCCGTAGATCCACTGGTCGAAGAAACGATCCACGTTGGTGTGTGTGGACTCTTCGAGCGCCTTGACGAGGTCGGCGGTCACCACGTTTCCGAGGCGGTTGGCCTCCAGATAGTGCTGCAGACCGCGAAAGAAAGCCTCCTCGCCAAGCTGCCGGCGCAGCATGTGCAGCACCAGGCCGGCTTTTCCGTAGATGTTGCCCTGATTTTCCAGCGAATCGTTGAAGTCGTGCGTGACGATGGGCACGCTGTAGGACCGTCTCCGCCGCAGCCATGCGGCCTGGCTGCGCCACCGCGAGTAGGCGGCATTGTCCGCGCCGAATGCGTGTTCCTCCCAGAGGTTGGCCGCCAGGGTGGCGAATCCTTCGTTGAGCCAAAGGTTGGCCCAATCCTTGCACGTCACCAGATCGCCGAACCACTGGTGCCCGAGCTCGTGCGAGATGAGTCCATCGGAGCCTTTCAGGCTTTCCTCGGCCAGTTCCGGGTGCAACATTCCGCGGGTGGTCAAAGTGGTGGCGCTGACGTTTTCCATCCCGCCTACGACGAACTGGTCCACCATCGTCTGCGCGTACTTCTCCCACGGATAGGGAACGCCGAAGCGCTCGGAGAAAAAGGTCAGCATGTCGCGCGTGCGCGAGAAGGTGGGCGCGATGCGTTCGCGCTTGCCTCGCGGCACGTAATAGTCCACCGGCATTCCTCGCCACATCTCTCGGACCTGGTCGAATTCACCCGCGACCAGGGAAATCACATAGGTCGAAATCGGCTGCGACTGCCGCCACGTCCATGTTTTCATTTCGCCCGCGGCATCGGTGACGCTTATAAACCTTCCGTTGGACACCGTTACCCAGTCGCCGGGCACGGTCAGGATCATCTCGGTGGTCGTGCGGTCGTTCGGGTAGTCATAAATGGGGATGTAATAGCGTGTCTCCTCCGCTTGGCCTTGCGTCCAGATCTGTTTGGTTTGGTTGGGGTAGCTCCGGTCCGGCGCGACAAAGTACAGGCCTTTCTCAGGCTGGCCTTGGTAGCGGATCGCGATTCGGTAACTGTCGCCGGCCTTGGCCGGCGACTCCAAATCGACGCGCAATTTCGCGGCATCGGTGGAGTACTGCGCATCTCTGCCGTTGACGCGAACGCTCGAAATCGTAAGGCCGACGGAATCGAACTCGATCTGCCGCAACCCGTCGCGCAGCGCAGCCAAGGTGTGGGTCACCTGGCCGCTCACCTTGCGCTGGTCGAAATCAAACCGCAGCTCGACGCGCGCGTTTTGGAGATCGTACTGGCGGCTGCGCGCGAAAGGTTCGTCGGAACGCCCCGATGGAACCAGCGCGGCAAGAATGGCCAGAAAAAAGCCGACTGCCGCGACCCATAGGGACGCGCGGTGCGGTCGTCTCTTCCGGGAGATAAGGATTCGGCCGGGCTCGTCGTTCATGAGCATGGGCATGGCATGGGCATGAGCATGAGCATGGGCTGTATTCTCCCAAATTGCGGTGCGCGAAAGAAACTGGATAATGGAGCCATGCAATTTCTTTACTGGGTCCTTTACTGGGTTGGCGTCATGGTGCTTGCTTTTGACATGCCGGTGCCCGTGTATTGGCTGGTTCTGCACGGGCTGCTGGAATTCTGGCGGAAACACGTGCGCGCCGCTTACCCGGTTGCCATCCTCACCGCCTGGGGAGGAGGCGGCTGGCTGCTCTATCATTTCCGCGGAGTGCTGTTTTCCCGGCCGACACTCATCGGTGACGCCTGGCACAAGGGGGCCATGGTAGCGGGCGTGGCCCTCATCACCCTTGATCTCTTGCTGCTCATCAAGGTGGAACACCTCCTGGGCGGGCACCGCTTGGCCGGCCAGGCGGAACTGACCGGCAGCGGCGAACTGGCCACCAGCGGCCTGTATGGGCATGTGCGTCATCCTCGCTACCTGGGGACCATGGCAGGCGTGCTGGGCGGATGCTTGCTGGTGGGGACGCCGCGGCTCTGGGCTGTCGCAGCGCTTTGGTGGATTTCAGCCCTCGGAATGATTCATCTCGAAGAGCGCGAACTGCGCCGACGATTCGGACCGGCTTACGCCGCCTATGCCAAACGCGTGCCGACTCTTTTGCCCTTCCGCTTGTGGTTCAGGCAGGGCTAGTCCATTGGATATCGCCCTCGCAGACCTTGCTTGGCACTGCGACTGCTTGGAGAATCCGCTAGGCGCAGCATAGAATGCTCGGTCTCCTGATCCAGCGCCAATGCCGGAAGCCAAGCCCCAGAAGCTAAGCCGATGACCACATCACAACCAGCGAAGAAGGCCGAGAACAGATCCAGGGTGGCCTTCCAGGGCGAGCGAGGGGCGTTCAGCGAAGAGGCTGCCGTCAAGCTGCTGGGAGAGCGGATTGAGCTTGTCGCCCGCCCGACGTTCGAGGCCATGTTTGCGGCCATCTCAGAGGGCGCGGCCGATCTCGTGCTGGCGCCGGTCGAAAACAGCCTGGCCGGTTCGATCCATCGCTGTTACGACCTGCTGCTCGAGAGCAAGCTTACGATTGCCGCGGAAGTGATTCTTCCCATCGTGCACCATTTGATCGGGCCCTCGGGAGCCTCCCTCGAGCAGGTACGGAGCGTGCAATCCCATCCCGTGGCCCTGGCGCAATGCACGCGTTTTTTTGAGGAGCATCCGGGAATCCAGCGCCTGGTAGCCGAAGATACCGGCGGGAGCGTTCGCGAGGTAGTCCGCGGAGGCCATGCCGCCCGCGCGGCGATTGCCAGCCGGCGCGCCGCGGAAATCTACGGCGGCTCGGTCTTGCAGTCCCATTTGGAGGATCATCGCGAAAACTATACGCGTTTCTGGCTGCTGGCCGGATCGTCCCCGGTGCCGCAGGGAGCCGGCAAGATCTCTCTCGCGGTGTTTTTGCTCCATCAGCCGGGTGCGCTGTTCCGGGCCTTGGAGCCAATGGCGCGGCGAAATATCGATCTGGTGAAGATCGAGAGCCGGCCCCTGATCGGGCACCCATGGGAGTACTGTTTTTATCTCGACTTGCTCGCCCCGCCGGACGCCCCGGAGACCCAGGCGGCGCTCGCGGACCTTAGGGCGCGCACCAGGGAGGTGCGCACCCTGGGCTGCTACGTCGCTGCGCAGTTGCCATCCGCAGGATGAAACTCAACTTGTTGCGTACGGATGCGTTTCTGCCCCGGTGCAGCACCCGATTCCGTATCGTTCGCCCCGCCCGCGTGACTCGTAGGCTCTCTCGCACCTTAATCCCAGCGCCGTTTGGTGCTTAATTCTAATTAATCACTGCGCTTAATATGTGTTAATATGAAGCCGCCCGTAGGTTGTCCGCATCTCCTAAGCTGTGGAGGAAATATGCACTCTCCTGCGCGTCGTATCCTGCTGCTGATTGGGCTCCTGGTTGTGGCGGTCTTTCACGTCCGCGCACAGGAACTCGATCGCCCCGCCGGCTCATTAGAAGAACGCCTGGCTGCGCTACAAGAGAAGGTCGAGAGACTGGAGCAGCAGCTAGGACTTGCGAGCAACCAGTCTTCGGCGAACCAAATGGAAGAGCGGATGGCGCAACTGGAATCTCGCGTTGCTGAACTGTCGGCCAGAATGGACGCCTCGTCTGCGAGATCGCCGGCCAGCGTGCAGGCGCCGCAGGCCGGCGTTACCTCGGTACCGCTGATTTCCGGCAGCGAAGAGATGAGCACCCCGCGTATGCCGGATACATGGAAATGCATCTCAATCGCGTGAAGGGCGAACCGACGCTGCTGGACTTTCACCGCTTCGTTCTGCTCTTCGGGCACAGTTTCTCGCCCCGCATAAAGTTTTGGTCGGAACTGGAAGTGGAACACGCCTTTATCGAAGGGGGCGAGAAAAGCGGCGAAATAGAGGTCGAGCAGGCGTTCCTCAACTTCTTCTTGAAGCCGGAACTCAATTTCCGAACTGGAATTCTGCTCGCGCCCGTCGGCATCTTGAACGAACGGCACGAGCCGCCGTCTTTTTTCGGGGTGGAACGGCCCTTTGTGGACACAGTGATTATCCCCAGTACTTGGTTTGACCCCGGCTTCGGAATTTACGGCGATCTCGGCGAAGGATTCAGCTATAAGCTGTATGCCATGGCCGTTCCGGACGCCACCGGTTTCAGCGCCGAGGAAGGCATTCGCGGCGGACGGCAACACGCTTTTCTTCCGGTCTTCGACTCGCCCGGAATCACGGGCCGCGTGGAATACTGCGCCATTTCCAGGCTGACCCTGGGCTCCAGCTTCTTCTTCGCCAATACCGGATTTCAGCTGCCCAACCTCGATCCGCGGTTCAGCCTCTTCGAGTTCGATGGCCGTTATCGTTACCGGCGCGCCGAATTCCGTGGCCAGTTCGCGCAATTTTGACTGAGCCAGAGTGGCGCGCTGAACCGGACCCTCGAACTACAGACCGGGGTCAATCCCAACATCGCCCGAAGCTCGCTCGGTTATTATCTGGAAGCCGGATACCACCTTCTGCCCTTTACCCAGACGGCGGATGTCGCGCCGTTCTTTCGCTATGAGGGTTTCAATACCCAGCACCGCATGGCGGACGGCTTCACGCCGCTTCCGCAGTTCAACCGCTCCGCCTATACGCTCGGGCTGAGCTACCGCCCGCACCCGGACATTGTGTTCAAGAGCGACTATCAGTTCTTGCGAAATCGCAGTACGGTCGTGAAAGTTCCGAACCGCTTCAACCTGGGTGTCGGATGGTGGTTCTAGGAGGTTATGCGATGAAATCGTTCTATCGAGCGTTCTATCGAGGAAGATGGCTGGGAGCTGCGCTGGCGCTGTCTTGCATGATTCCGATCCAAGATCATGCGCAGGAGCGTCCCCCGGACCGCCGCATCGAAATCGTAGCCGAGCGATTCAGTTTCAAGCCCTCGCGCATCCGAGTGAGACCCGGCACAACGGTGGAGTTCATTTTGAGCAGCGAGGACACCTACCACGGTTTTTTCATCAGCGCCCTGGGCGTCAACGTGTTGATTCCGCCTCTCGGAAAAGGGGAGGCCAAATTCCGGATCACCTTTGTGGACGAAGGAGAGTATGTCTTTGAGTGTTCCAGACCTTGCGGCGCGGGCCATAACGGAATGCGGGGCTTTGTCCTCGTGAAGGGGTAAGGGAATACCATGAAGACGGATCCACACAGGCACGCCGTTCCGACACTGGCCGGGGCGCTGCTCGCGCTGGCCGCGACGCTCACCGCCTGCGGCACCGAAGGGTCGCTGTTCTCACAGATGCCGCCCCCGGCGGGGCAGGCGTTGGTCGCAGGCTTTGGGCAGCCGTTTGTCGGCCTGAGCCCGGAGGACCTGGAGTTGTTTCTCGTCGGGCGCGACGATTTCCTGGAAGTGGAGGACGCCGCCGAGGGCTTGGGCCCGATCTTCAACGGAGTTTCTTGTGCCCAATGTCATGCTGTCCCCAGCGTAGGAGGCAGCGGCTCGATTATGGAGATGCGTGCGGGCACGCTGGACGGCAATGGCAAGTTCACGGACCCACCCGGCGGCTCGCTCATCAATCTTTTTTCCCTGCCGCCGCACACGGCGCAGGAGGTCATCCCGCCGGACGCCAACGTCGTGGCCTTTCGCCGCCCCATCCCGCTCTTCGGTGCCGGCCTGGTGGAGGCCATTCCCGATAGCGCCATCCTGGCCCTGGCGAACCAGGCCGGCAAGCCGCCAGGCGTGGGAGGTCGCGCACACCTGGTGACTGACCCGGCATCCGGCATAGTCCTCATCGGCAAATTTGGCTGGGAGGCCGATTTTGGCACCCTGCGGGGGTTCGCCGCCGTGGCCTACCGCGACGAGATGGGAATCACCAATGAAATCTTCCGCGAGGAAAACGAGCCGAACGGCAACGCCGGCCTGCTCCCCTTGGTGGATTTGGTGCCCGATCCGGAAGACCTTCCGGATCCTCAAACCGGGCGGTCCGGCGTGGACAATTTCACGAACTTCATGCGCTTTCTCGCGCCGCCCCCGCGCGGACTCATCACCGCATCCGTGCAGCAAGGGGAAGCGATCTTTTCGCAAATCGGATGTGCAAGCTGCCATACGCCGGTTCTAATAACGGGAGAAAACACTCACCCGGCCTTTGATCGCAAGTCTGTGCCCTTGTTTTCGGACCTGCTCCTGCACGACGTCGGAACCGGCGACGGCATAGTCCAGAATGACGCGCGGCCCGGCGAAATTCGCACCCCCGCCCTTTGGGGGCTCCGCGTGCGCGCTCCCTCGAGCAGGCTATCCTCCTTCACGCGGGCGAGGCTGAGGGCGTGCGTTTGAATTTCCAGGCCCTGTCGCCCGAGGAACGCCAGGCGCTGCTGGAATTTCTCAGCTCGCTATGACCACTATGACCAGATGACCAGCCTCGCTGGACTTGGTGAGCCTTCCCTAATAGGTCATGGAAATTTACGCTGACGCGGCGGACGCCTGTTCGCTTCCCTACCGTTTGCGGCCGTCGGCGTGACTTGTATACTCTCGGTTGGCGAATGGGCAACGGTGCCTGATCGAGAGCGCCCGTCGGCGCGAAATTAGTCGCCAAAACGGTAGTCCGGAAGAAGGTCGGTTGACGTCCACGGCATATTTGCAGTGCATGGAAGAAAGTTGCGGGCGAAGCTACCCGCTCGATAGTTCCGAGCACACTTGCGCAGCGTGCGGCGACCTGCTGGATGTGCTGTATGAGTTGCCGCCCGTTGATCCGGTGGCGCTGCGCGGGGCATGGGAGCAGCGCAAAGCGAGCAGCGCCATCATCGACCAGAGTGGCGTATGGCGCTTTCGCGAGCTTTTGCCCTTTGTCCCGCCCGGGCGGGAAGTTGTCAGCCTTTCGGAAGGGCGCACGCCGCTCGTCGAGGTTCACCGAACCGAAAACTGGGCCGGCGGTGTTCGTCTGAGCGTCAAGCACCAGGGAAATAACCCCACCGGCTCGTTCAAGGACCTCGGCATGACCGCTTGCATCACCCAAGCCACGATGGTCGGCAGCCGAGTCACAGCCTGCGCTTCGACCGGAAACACATCGGCTTCGATGGCCGCCTATGCCGCTCGCGCCGGGATGAGGGCCGTCGTTTTCGTTCCGTTTGGGAAGATCTCCACGGCCAAACTGGCCCAGGCGCTGGAATTCGGGGCCGTGGTGATCGAGGTCGGCACCAATTTCGATCAAGCGTTTCAGATGCTGCGGTCGCTGGCCGGCAAGATGAATCTGTATCTGGTCAACTCGCTCAATCCATTTCGCCTGGAAGGGCAGAAGACCATTGTGTGCGAGATTTTGGAGCAGCGGAACTGGCGCGTGGCGGACTATCTGGTGGTTCCGGGCGGAAATTTGGGCAACGTCTCAGCCATCGGCAAGGGGCTCGCCGAATTGAAGAAGTTGGGACTGATCGAGCGCCTGCCGCGGCTGGTGGTGGCGCAAGCAGAGGGCGCCAATCCTTTTTACCGGATGCTGGCGACCGGCGCCTCCGGCATCGTTCCGGTCGCGGAACCGCACACCGAGGCTTCGGCGATCCGCATCGGCGATCCGGTGAACTGGAAAAAGGCGCTGCGGGCCATTCGCGCAACGCAGGGGCTATGCGAATCGGTGACCGACGCCGAGATTTTCGAGGCCAAAGCTGCGCTGGCGCACGACGGCGTTGGCTGCGAACCCGCCTCGGCAGCTTCGGTGGCCAGCGTCCGGAAGCTGGTGCGGGCGGGCAAAATCGAGGTGGGCGCCGATGTGGTGGCCGTACTAACGGGGCACCAACTCAAGGACCCCGAAATCGCTCTGCGGCGCCGCACACAAGAGGAACTCGACCGCCAGCGGTTGCACGTCGAAGCCAACCTGGACAGCCTGCGAGCGGCGCTGGAAAATGTTCTGCTGCAATCCGCGTAAATGATAGGCGTCAGCTTCGCTTGGCCTTCGGCCATTAGGGTTTGGCTTGGCCCTCGGCCATCAGGTTTTCCGCTGCGCGATCCCGATGCGGCAGCGCACCGCGCGCGGCCAGCAATTCCGCATTGAGAATGGCAGCTCCCGCCGCTCCCCGAACCGTGTTGTGAACCAGCAGGGTAAACCGGAAATCCGCAATGGTGCACGGCCGAATCCGCCCGACGACCAGGGTCATGCCGTTTCCCGTATTGCGGTCGCGACGCGGCTGCGGGTGGTCGGGCTCTTGCGTCACCACGATGGGACGCTCGGGCGCCGAGGGAAGGGCAAGCCTTTGCGGCTCGCCGATGAATGAAGAAAATGCTTGGCTGACTTCCGCAACCGAGGTGCGCCGCTTCAGGCGCACGCTGACCGATTCGGTATGCCCGTCCAGGACGTGGACGCGGTTGCAGTGCGCGCTGATCTTCATGCCGGCGAAATCAACAGACTCGCCGGCAAGCCGCCCCAGGATTTTTTGCGGCTCGGTCTCGACTTTCTCCTCCTCACCCTCGATGTGTGGGATCACATTGTCCAGGGTATCGAGCGATGGAACACCCGGATATCCGGCGCCGGAGATGGCTTGCATGGTGGACACGAAGACCTCGCTTACACCGAATGTGTCATCGAGCGGCTTTAGCGCCAGGGTCAACCCGACGGTGGTGCAGTTTGGATTGGTGACCAGAAAGCCGGTGGTGTATCCCCGCCGTTTCTTCTGGGCCGGGATTAGATCGAGATGATCAGGATTGATTTCGGGAATGACCAGCGGGACGTCTGCATCCATCCGGTGATTCTTGCTGTTACTGATGACCGGATAGCCGGCTTGGGCGAAGTCCTCCTCGACCGGGCCCGCCACATTGGAATCCAATGCCGAAAAGACGAAGTCGCAATCGAGCGCCGGGGTGACCGGTTTGACGACCAGGTCTCCGACCGCCTTGGGAAACGTCCCGTCGAGTGTCCAATGCACGGCCTTGGCGTACGGCTTGCCGGCCGACCGCTCGGAGGCAGCAACCTCCGTGACGCTGAACCAGGGATGGCCGGCCAGAAATTGGATCATCTTCTGACCGACTGCGCCGGTGGCGCCGAGAATCCCGACTCTCCATCTCATAAGGCGGCACCTCTGCGCCGTTGGCCTTTGTGCGCCTTGGCAGCATAGGATGCAGGGCCGGCCAGCCCCCCCGACTTTCTTACCGCCGAAGCTCCCCTCGCCGGGGACTTCGGCTCGACCCCTACCCTCCCAGTTTTTTTGTAAGTGTTCATTCTGCAGTGGTTACTGGAGGCTTTCTTGTAAGTGCAAAGTACAAAGCACTTATGCGCAGCCGCGATGGTCACATTCCGGAGTAAAGCGCCACGGAGAGATTCATCGTCCGCCAAGCGGGACTCAGGGCGACCATCCTGGCCGGATGATCGTTTGCTGTAAGTGCGAATTCTAAATGGCTTAAAGTCGTGCATTATGAACACTTGCGAGATGGCGGGCATGATTGTTAACCCGTGAGTTACTGGCTGAGTCTCTCCTGATCGTGGGCCTGATCGCGGGCCTGGAAAACACCCAATCCTCATCCTCATCCTCGGCCGCCGTAAAGCTCTATTTTAGCAGGCGCGTCAATGGCGCAAGGTTTTTCGGTAGTGGGTCAGTTTCCGAGAAGCGCGTTATACGTCCATGTGGATTGTTTCCGAGTGCGCCGTCGTCCGACCGTTTATGTCGAAGATTAGGTTAAGATACTTCAACCAAGTAGGCCTTACGCCGGGCCGCTGGGTACAGGCAGGCTCACTTTTTGACGGAGTGATTAATTTATGCATAGCGTGAACCCGTAGCTCGATCCCGGTCCCATTCTCCAGACGGCCTTCGCTGTCTGGTCTTCCAGGGTTCTGCTAAGCGCCGTCGAGTTCGGCGTGTTCAGCAAACTCGGCAATCGCCGCATCACCGGCGAGGAACTCGGCGCAGAACTTGGCCTGCACCTGCGCGGCATCAGCGATTTTTTTCGACGCGCTCGTCGCAATGAAGTTCCTCGACCGTGAGGGCGACGGCCCGTCCGCGAAGTACTTCAATACGCCCGCAGGTGTGCTCTATCTCGACCGCGGCAGCCCTCGCTATGTCGGCGGTTGGCTCGTGATGCTCAACGAGCGGCTCTTCAAGTTCTGATACGACCTGCCTGAGGCCTTGCGCACCGGGAAACCGCAGAACGAAGCCAAGCATGGCCAGAAGGGGATGTTCGAGAAGCTTTACGAAGAACTGCCGAGACTCGAACAGTTCATGGGCGCGATGACCGGTCTATCCCGGATTAACTTCGAGGCGTTCGCGGCGAAGTTTGATTTTTCAAAGTTCAGGACGCTTTGCGATGTCGGAGGTGCGACCGGGCTCCTGTGCATCGAAGTGGCCAAGAAGCATCCGCATCTCCAGTGCGTTTCCTTCGATCTGCCGCCCGTAGAACCGATCGCGCGCAAACGCATTGCTGCCGCCGGGCTGAGCGACCGTATAGGCACGGCCAGCGGTGATTTCTTTAAGAACTCGCTCCCCAAGGCGGAACTCATCACCATGGGCATGATTCTCCACGACTGGAATCTGGAGAAGAAGATGCACCTCATCCGCGCGGCCTATGATGCCCTGCCGCCGAACGGGGCGCTGGTCGCTATCGAAGCCCTGATTGACGACGCCCGCCGCGAGAATATCTTCGGTCTACTAATGTCGTTGAACATGCTTATCGAATTTGGCGATGCGTTCGACTATTCCGGAGCGGATTTCCGCAAGTGGTGCGGGGAAGTTGGCTTCAAACGCTTTGATGTTATTCATCTCGCAGGCGCATCTAGCGCGGCAATTGCCTACAAATAGCCATCTCCCAACAGAAAGCCGAACAGTGGACACCCATATCGGTCGTGGGCGGATGGTCGCGGACTCGGAAACGACCCCAGCGCCTTGCTAGTCTCCCCTGCCGTTGGCGGTCACTTGGCCCTAAAGTCGGCTTGTCGTCCATTGCGCGACAGTTGCCGGGAAGCGCGTTACTGGGGCGTTGAGATTTGCATTTGCTTCCGACTCCTTCCTACAATTACCCAGTTTTTTTGGAGGCGGCAGTGGGTAAACCCGACGACTTTGATTTTGGCGCGGCTTCGACCGCGGAAGCATATGAGGACAGCCTTGTACCGGTTCTCTTCGAACCGTGGGCGATACAGCTTCTGGACGGATATCCGGCCTGGGAAGGTCAACGCGTTCTCGATCTTGGGATGGGAACAGGAATCGTTGCCCGGTTGCTCGCCGGGCGAGTGGGGTCCCAGGGTCAAGTGCTGGCCACGGACGTGAACGCGGAAATGTTGTCTCAGGCACGCCGGTACTGCCTGGCACTGGGCACCGCGGTAGAGTTCGTGGAGTCGCCCGCAAGTCCTCTCCATATTCCGTTCGGCTCAGTGGATGTGGTGGTCTGTCAGCAGGCTTTTCAATTCTTTCCAGACCGGCATGCGGCAGCGGGCGAGATGTATCGCGTCCTTTCGAACGGGGGCAGAGCGATCGTTTCGACTTGGCGGCCGGTATCGGAATGTGAATTTTTCGGGGCGATATGTGAAGCACTGAATGCAGTAGGGGAAAAAGGGATCGCGGATATGATGCGCGTTCCATTCGATTTCCTGCCGGAAGCGGAACTCTCCGCCCACTTCACGTCAGCGGGCTTCCAAGAGGTGGACGTCGTCCGGCAAGAACGCCCCCTGGTCCTTTCCCGTGGGCTGCCTCATGCCATCCGAGTGGCCTACGCCACCCCTATCGGTCCGAAACTTCGAGCCTTGCCGGAAGAAAAGCAAAGCCGGTTCCGAGAAGCGATGGGAACCGTTGTCGGCAACCTGAGCAAAGACGGCACAAAGATGGGCCGGATGGCGGCCAATGTGCTCTCGGCACGCAAACCGTCCTGAACCGGCTTGAAGAGCAGAAATTCTAAGAGCAGAAATTCGGAGACGAGTCAGCTGGGGGCGGGAAGTGGGGGAAAAGTTTGCCGAGATGCTCGAAGACTTCCGGGCGGGCCATCCCCAAGCCTCTTCTGGGTTCAATGTGAACCAAACTATTCTCAACCAAACTACTGTAAACCAAACTACGCGACCGTAGTGGTGGTGCTGTCGGTAACGGTTGCGGATTCTTCCTTGCCGACAGAAACGGCCTTTATCTCCAAGCCATTCTTGTTCATGTCGAATTTCTGCTTTCGATCCAATCCTTTGACGAATTGGCGAGTAGCCTTGGCAATAGCGCCAGGCAAGCTCGTTGCATCTACTTTTGCGCTTGATTCTGCCGGGCCACTCTGACGGTCTTGGTATCGAAACTCGATTTGGAATGTTTCCATGTTGTCTCCGTACCTCGCCGCGGATTATAGCAAGTCCCGAGGAGTCTGCTTATCTGAAATCATGCTTCGTGGGAGCCGTCTCTATCATTCCGAACCGCGCTGCCCCGTGTGGCTTCGGCGTTGAGGATCCAATGCACCGCGTCACCTAATGTGTTTGCCACGAAAGACGAGTAGGGCACAGCGCGTTCCACTTCGCGCTGATCCTCGCTCCATCCCGTCCGTACCAAACAGCCCCAGCCACCGAAACGGCTGGCGGCGCAAACATCGTCAACCGTATCTCCGACTACAAATGACCGTTGAAGGTCGATCCCGTGCTCCCTTGCTGCAATTTCATACAGTAAGGTGTTCGGCTTCTTGCACGCACAGGGCTCGGCCAAGCGGTGTGGACAAACGTATGGACCTACAATCACAGCGCCGAAGCTTGCAAGCAGCTTCGCGAAGCCAGCAAACCAGTCTCGAAATTGTCCGTCCGAAAAAAGGCCTTTGGCAATCCTGCTTTGGACCGTCACAACCGGGCATACATAATCTGCTCGCGAGAGCCGAGCAATTGCCTCACCAGCGCCTTCGACCAAGGTCAGTTCGCTAAGGCTTCCCGGCTTCAGTGGCATCACCAGGGTGCCGTTTAAGTCCAAGAAGACTGCGCGTTTCATCGATAGGCCTGTTTGTCTAACCAGGTGTGCTTGACGCGTGGAAGTCAGAGTGACACTGCCGTCCTTTCCTAAGCGGACGTATGACGGTTATGACCCACCTCCCGAGAAGTCAGCTTCACGTCCATTCGAGACGGTTGGCCACGATCCTCTTACTTGAAGTCATACTTGTGCCTCAAATATTCATAGGCTTGGATGATGTCTTTGGTCCGAGAAGAGGCAAGATCGTAGAATTCGTCGCCGAGATGCGTCACCTTATCGGGGTGGTATTTCGCTAGCTGAGATCGATACGCTGCCTTGATTTCCTCCTCCCCGGCGGCTTCCGAAACCCCAAGAACAACACGATAATGGTCTTCTATTTCTATTTCCTCGCCAATCAGATCTCCTTGTGATCGTGAGGCGCCAAAACTGCGGTTCTTGGACTCCTTGGACGCCTTCTGGAGCGCTCCGCTGATCATTTGGTAGCCAATGAACACGCAGAGCGCGATCAAAAGAAACAGAAGGAGTCTACCCATTGATTTGACTCTCCTTAGAGGCGTGCGCCAAAACGGCGTGCGATACGATACTAAGGAGAGATTAGCCGAAACGGCTTTTCTTTTCACCATAGAACAACGTCAGGACAACGTCAGGACGGAGAAGGAAGAGCGGCAGGGTCGGAAGCGGGTGCGCGGCGCGGGTATTTCGTGGCGATGTAGTCGTCAATGAGAGCCTGAAAGGCGGCGGAGAGTTGGTCGTAGTTGCCGCGCAGCGTGGTGAAGTGCTGGCCGTCAATGTAGACGGGACAACTGGGGGCTTCGCCGGTGCCCGGCAGACTGATGCCAATGTTCGTGGCGCGGGATTCGCCGGGACCGTTGACGATGCAGCCCATGACCGCCAGGGTCATGGTTTCGACGCCTTCATACTGGCACTTCCACTCCGGCATTTTTTCGCGGACGTAACCTTGAATGCTTTCGGCAAGCTCCTGAAAAGTGGTGCTGGTGGTGCGCCCGCAGCCGGGGCAGGCCGTCACACTCGGGGCGAAGGAGCGCAAGTCGAGGGCTTGCAGCAACTCGCAGGCGGCGTAGACCTCTTCGCGGCGGTCGCCGCCGGGGCGGGGCGTGAGCGAAATGCGGATGGTGTCGCCGATGCCCTCGTGGAGCAGGATGCCCATCGCGGTGGACGACCAGATGGCACCCTTGAGACCCATGCCGGCTTCGGTCAGCCCGAGGTGCAAAGGCTGGCGCGTGCGCTGCGCCAGTTGGCGATAGACGGTGATCAGGTGCAAGGGCCGGGAGACCTTGCAGGAGATGATGATCTGGTCTTGGCGCAGGCCGCATTCGAGCGCCAGATCGGTGGATTCGAGCGCCGAGAGCACCATGCAGTCGTTGATGATCTCTTCGGAACTGCTGCCAAGGTTGCCGTCGGTGTTTTCAGCCATCTTGCGCATAACCAGCTCTTGATTGAGCGAGCCGCCATTGACGCCGATGCGCACGGGCTTGCCGTGGTCACGGGCCACGGCACAAATGGTGGCGAACTGCTCGTCGCGGCGCTTGCCGGCTCCCACGTTGCCGGGATTGATGCGGTATTTGTCGAGTGCGCGGGCGCAATCGGGATATTTCGTCAGCAGGACATGGCCGTTGTAATGGAAATCACCGATGAGGGGCGTTTCCACGCCGGCATCGAGCATGCGCTTCTTGGTTTCGGGGACGGCAGCGGCGGCTTCCGGGAGGTTGACGGTGACGCGGACCATCTCCGAGCCAGCCGCGGCTAGTTCCAGGCACTGGCGGGCAGTAGCCTTGACGTCGGCGGTGTCAGTATTGGTCATGGACTGGATGACGATGGGCGCACCGCCGCCCACCTGGACGTTACCGACTTTTGCCGCATGCGTCTTGTGGCGCTCTGGCACCGAATACTCCGAAATCCAGCATTGAAATTATATCGTGGTTTAACGCCTCACATCGTCCTTAAGCGCATCCGGGTCGTCTGCTGGTTTGCTGTTGAGTTCGGCGAAGAGCTGGCTGATTGCCGTATCCAGGGTCCAGGGGGGGGGTCCAGGGTAACCTTGATTCTTCGCTGCGCTCAGAATGACACCACACACCGAACTTCATAGGGTCGGTTTTGATTCCAAGCCAAGGCGGTCGGCGACATCGCGCATAGCGCCGATGCAGGTGGCGATGTGGTCGTCGAGGGAAAGGCCGAGTTCTTGGGCGCCGCGCTTCAGGTCTTCGCGGCTAACGCCTTTGGCGAAGGCCTTGTCTTTCATCTTGCGCTTTACGGAATCGGGTTCGACCTCGAAGATGGTTTTGCCGGGCTTGACCAGGGCGCAGGCGGTGAGGAATCCGGCCATCTCGTCACAGGCAAACAGCACATGATCGAGCGGGGTCTCACGGGCGAGACTAGTGTAATCGGCGTGGGAGAGAATGGCATGGAGGATCTCTTCGGGATAACCGCGTTCGCGGAGGATGCGCGTTCCGGAGGAGGGATGGCCTTCGGTGGGGTGGTGCTCCTGATTGGGCCAGCGCTGGTAGTCGAAGTCGTGGAGCAGGGCGGTGAGGCCCCACAGATGTTCGTCCGCATCCGCTTTGCGAGCGTAGGCACGCACGCAGGCTTCGACGGCTAGAGCGTGTTTGCGCAGATTTTCACTGGCGGTGTATTCGTAGAGCAAAGCCCGGGCATCGTCTCTGGTCGGCATAGGTCTGGTCGGCATGCGCGGAACAGCGGAAAGCTAAGTCATCTCATAAAGATGCGGAATCTGCAATTGAGCAGGCAAAAAAACATCGGGCCCCCCAGGGCCGGGGCTGTTTCCAGGGTGACACAGCCGCAGGCGGAGCAGCATGGCGAAAACAAGGTGAATAGAAGCTCTTCCTGGCCTAATGGCCGGGCAAAGAATTCCGGGATTATGCACTTGACGTACCCGCTGGTATCTTCAGGACGTGACAGGCAGGTTATGGGGCGATTCCAATGCGGGCACTATTTTTTTTTCGTCTGTTTCTTCTTTGCTTTCGGTTCTGGTCTGGTCTTCGCCAGAGCTACTAAGGCTTGATCGAACTTCAGGGGATATAGAGACAGACTTTTATTTTTGCCTGTTTTCATGAGGGGGATTCTTTGATCCGATAGTAATTGACTTCCATCTTCCACTCTCAATTATCCGAACTTGACTGACCCTACCCTTCGTGGAGATCCTGGCAGTAAAAGGCTTGTTCCTCCTTTTTAATTCTCGCCAGATACTAGCTCGTGCTGAAATGATCCGTGGCCCCCAATGGTCTGGACCCTCGTTATTGTCGGTTGTGATGAAAACGGCAATTCTCACCTTCCTAATCTCAACAGCATAGGTATATGTCAAATCCTGGTCTCCGCTCAGCATCACACGATGCTTAAGACCACAATCCTCAATGATGGCAGGATCGGCAAGGCTGTGCCCGTGATCCCCATATTCCTCATAATGTGTAACGAGGCAAAACCCGGCCCCGCGAAGCATTCCGGCCAGCTTCGTTTTCCCAAAGGTACGATCAAGAAAAAAGGCTGGCGGTTCTTCAAGCTGCTCTATTTTCTTTCCACGCGTAATCTTGGATTGCCTGCGTGACTTCAATTTGTGTTAGCCCGTAATCCTTAGCAATTTCTGGAATTAGTTCTCCAGTTCGTTTGCGAGCCCAGAGAACAGAAGCAACAATCCCCTTTCCCTTTACTATCGGCTTACCGGAAGAAATAAGGGGATGGATGGCTAGTTGCCTGGAATGAATCGGGAAAACCTGACTTGGAAAGCCCGTCGCATCTCTGGTGACCCTCTTCAGGTATTTTTCTAAAATCTCTCGCATCGTGACCTGTCCTTGTCGCGTTGCGTTTATTGTTTGACCAAGATGCTGAATGAATATTTCCTTGCCAGACACCTCGAAATCATGGCTCAGTAGAGGATGTTCTCCCGAGATGTTCTCACGGATATATTGTAGGGATTTCCTAACATTTCTGAACGGGATACCCTGCTCGGTTGTAGAACGAAGAATGTGGGCTTCTACAAGATTGTAAAACGACAGGAGTTTGTTTTCTGGATCGGCCAGCTCTATTACCGTAACAAAAGTGCGGTGGATTCCCTTTGCCGTCATATAATCTTGGCAGCGTGTCCACGCGTTTAAGGTGGATGCGGGCACACGAATATATAGTGCAGCTTCCGCGATGCTGTATCGAGGAAATTCTCTGACATCTCCCTTATTTCGAATGAGACGTTTCCTTGCCATTAGCCCACCTTCCGTGATATAAGTTCACGGGATTTTCAGTCGCACCGCTATCACACAGACAGCAATTGGCGTTCCCAGAGCCGTGCTCTCCGTAAATGATTCCCAAATATTCTAAGCCGTGATTCCCGGTCACGGCTTCATTTTTTTATGCGGAGCTTCTTGAGTCCCGTAGCATCAATCTCTTTCCCGCAGTTCCTTGGACAGCTAGCAACGACCGCTGGCCGTCAGAGACGTCCCGCGCATTATACCGGAAATCGAACTCGCTCAGATAGCGGTGAAGGTGCTGCTTTCCAACTTGGTGATACACGCCGTCGATCCCGCGCTTTAAATTAGCAAAATAGCCCTCAACCGCGTTTGTCGTGATGACGACGCCTTTTTCCCACCGTACATATTCTCCCACAGAATGATTCACCTTGAAATGCTTCCGCTTGCTACCAGCACTCGCTAGAACCGTGGAAGTGTCCGTCATCAAGCGGGCATCTTTGGCGACCATCTGATTAACGATCGGCTTCAAATTCTTTGCCGTGACGCGCTCGACATGTAGGGACTGAACGCGCCCGCCGCGTTGCAGAACGGAAACCACGGCGACCTTGTTGGCAACCGGACTCAGGTAATCCTTCGGCCGCTTTCCCGGCCTTCGGCCATGCGTCCCGCAACGCAGCTTCCCGCCGATGTAGGTTTCGTCCATTTCGATTGTGCCAGTGAGCATTGATGTTAACGGTTCCTGCTTCATTGCGTATCGAATCCGATGCGACATAAACCAAGCGGTACGATAGGAGCCAAGCTCCAGGTTTCGCATCAGTTGGTGGGCGCTGATTCCTTTTTTGCTAGAGCAAAGCAGATGCACGGCAAGAAGCCATTTGTGCAAGGGAATTTTACTGTCCTCAAAGATCGTGCCGACCGTTACCGTGAACGGTTCGCGGCAAGCAGCGCACTTGTAGACACCCTTGCGGAGTTGGTTCTTGGTTCCCGGTTTCGATTGGAGTTTGTACGCCTCTCCGATCACGCCACAGTGAGGGCAGACCGGGCCGTCCGGCCACAGATTTTTTTCGAGGTAGGCGCGGACACTATCCTCATCTCTGAACTGCGGTTGAAGTAATCCTTGTTTTTCCATACCTCAATTATGGCATTTTGTCTTGGGTATGTAAAGTGCATAATTCCGAAGAATTCACTTGACAAGTGAAACGGGTATCGGCAAGATGCGTTCCGCGCCGGTTTCTGCCTTCCCCTTCAAGCTTAACTCGATTCCCCTATTCGCATGCCGGAATAGCTTAGTGAAGGAGCTCCGGTGGCGGACTATAACAGCAACGGCAACAGCAACAGCAACAAGAACGCAGAGACGCAAGATCTCGATCGTGAAGTGATTCGTTGCAAGGTTTGCGGACTGGTGCAATACCGTACGCGGACCGGGAACTGCCGCCGCTGCTTGCGGCTCCTTCCGCCGAGGGTGGAATTTTCGATACCCCCGGTGGAGCAACAGGAGCTGCCGGGCGACGACCGGCAACTGTTCGAAAAGTGGCCCAATCGGGAGACGGTGGAGAACATCGGGCAGAGGATTCGGCAGTTGCGTGAATCCCGCGCGATGACGCAGAGCCAATTGCAGTCTCGCTCGCGAGTGTCACGCTCCTATCTTTCGCGGATCGAGAGCGGCCAGATGACGCCGAGCCTCGGAACGCTGGAGAAAATCTCCGAGGCACTGGGGGTGGGCTTGAACCGCTTTTTCATCCCCGAAACGACCGGCGAGGTGCTGCTGGAAGATCCTTTCATTCAAGGCTTGCGGCCGTACCTGCGGCAGCTGGACTTCGAACAGTGGCAGTCCATTCTCAAGAGGCTGCGCGCCATCGGTGACCATGTCTCGACGAGCGGCCAGATGCGCACGATGCCACAGCCAGCGGGTTCCAAGATATCGCCGGGCCGGTCCATGCCTTCGTCGCCTTCGTCGGCGGTGATGGGTCACCGGTAGAACAAGCCTAGGCGAACAGTCTGGAGCGACTCGACCGTTTGGCGGGTGCGGTGAGATGCGTACTTCTCACCGCTAGACTGAATTTCTACGACTGCTGCTTGGCCGAGCTCGGCTGGGGGAGAGCTGGCGGTGTAGAAGCCAGCCCGGCCCGCTTGAAACATCCGGATAACTTTATTCTCAGTCCCTCCGTCTCATTTGGAAGGGTTATTTTTTTTGGGGGGGGGGGGCAGCGGCGAGCCCTCAGGGAATCGTCTGTCCACGGCTTGATCAGGCCGGGAGCTGCACACCGAAGGGTGACCGACCCCACCCCAATTAAGGCCATAATTCTGGGGCCATATTCTGGATGGGAGGACTGATGAAACGTTTTCCGGAGTCCTACAGCGATGGTATCTATGCGGCAATGCGAGTGGTGCTCGGGCTTCTATTCTGGTGTCATGGCGCCCAGAAGGCTTTCGGCATATTGGGCGGCCAAAGCCAGGACCTAGCGTCGCTGCTCGGGGTGGCCGGCCTGATAGGGGTAATCGGTGGGGTGTTGATTGCGGCAGGACTGTTCACGACCTACACGGCGTTCCTTAGCAGCGGCCTGGTGGCTGTGGGCTATTTTCTCGCCCACTTCCCCCTGGGTTTCGTGCCCATTCAAAACGGCGGGGAACTCGCGGTGGTTTACGCTTTTGTGTTTCTGTTTATCGCCGCACGCGGCGGCGGCCGCTGGAGCGTGGACGCCCTTCTATGGGGCTCTCCCGAGCCGCTTCTGCCGGTGAAGATGGATGATCGGGCGTGAGCCTACTGGAAGCGAACCTTCACGTCGGGGCGTTTGTCCAAGTGCACGGCATCAATGAACCGCACCTGGCGATCCTCGAATCTCATGACCAGGGAGTGGGTGCGGATGCCGTCGCCGAAGAAGCGCACGCCGCGCAGGAGATTGCCGTCGGTAACGGCGGTGCAGGCGAAAATGATCTGCTTGCCCGGGGCCAGGTCTTCGGTTTCGTAGATGCGCGTGGTGTCGGTGATACCCATCTGCTCGAGCCGCTGGCGGTCTTCGGGTTTGGACGCTATCAATCGCGCCAGAATCTCGCCGTTGAGGCAGCGCAGGGCCGCCGCTGTCAAAACCCCTTCGGGCGCTCCGCCGGTGCCCATGACGGCGTGAACTCCGGTGCCCAGGACCGCCGCGGAAATGCCGGCAGAAAGATCGCCGTCACCGATCAGCCGAATGCGGGCGCCGGTGGCGCGAATGTCTTCAATCAGCTTCTGGTGGCGCGGGCGGTCGAGCACTACCACCACCAGGTCCTCCTTATCGCGATTGAGCCGCCGGGCGATGGCGCGGATGTTGTCGATGACCGGTGCGTCGAGTTCGACGGCGCCTTTACAACTTGGCCCGACGACGATCTTCTCCATGTACAGGTCGGGGGCGTGGAGCAGGCCGTTCTTTTCGCTGGCCGCCAGCACGGTAAGGGCGTCGGGAGCGCCGGTCGCGCAGAGGTTGGTGCCCTCCAGGGGGTCCACGGCAATGTCCACAGCGGGATAGCTTTGGCTGGAGTTATTCACTGCGCCACCAACCTTCTCGCCGATAAAAAGCATGGGCGCTTTATCGCGTTCCCCCTCGCCGATGACAATCGTGCCATCCATGGGGATGTGATCCATCATCTGGCGCATGGCCTTGACGGCGACGTCGTCGGAAAGGTGACGGTCGCCGAGGCCCATGGTGCGAGCCGAGGCGATGGCAGCCTGCTCCACGACGCGCAATAACTCCAAGCTCAATTGAGTTTCCATCCTAAGCTCCCGGGACTCAAGGCCGGGCCGCGAGCTGCTCCCGGCGCGAAAAGCGACCTATGATAAACAAGTCCGAGCGGATGGCCAAGGGATTCAGCGAAACGGAATGATTCCATGGTTCACGCAGCGGGGGATCGGGCCGGCGTCAAACAAAAGCCGGGATGCCGGTGATGTGCTCGCCGATGATCAGCCGTAGGATGTCGTGCGTGCCTTCGTAGGTGTAGACCGATTCCAGATTATTCATATGGCGCATGACGCAGTAGTCGTCCACGATCCCGCTGGCGCCCAGAATCTCACGCGCCTTGCGCGCGGTCTCAAGCGCCATCCACACATTATTCATCTTCAGCATGGAGATCTGCGCGGGACCTGCACGGCCCTGATCCTTGAGGCGTCCGACGTGCAAAGTCAGCAGCTGGGCTTTGCTGATTTCGGTGATCATCCAGACCAGTTTTTCCTGCACCAGTTGGTGCGAGGCGATGGGTTTGTTCTCGAATTGGCGGCGCGATTTGGCGTAATCGAGGGCCGTCTGGTAGCAGGCCATGGCCGCGCCCATGGCGCCCCATCCGATCCCATAGCGCGCCTGATTGATGCAGGAGAGCGGCCCGCGCAGGCCTTGCGCAGCGGGCAGCAGATTTTCCGCCGGGACTTGGCAATCGGTCATTGCCAGACCGGAGGTGACCGAGGCGCGCAGCGACCATTTGCCGTGCAGATCCCAGGCCTTGAATCCCGGCATGCCCTTTTCGACCAGGAAGCCGCGCATCTGGCCGTCCTCGGTCTTGGCCCAGACGACAGCGATATCGGCGAGCGAGCCGTTGGTGATCCACATC
The DNA here is from genome assembly GCA_965197305.1 of Candidatus Acidiferrales bacterium. Lineage (GTDB taxonomy): Bacteria > Acidobacteriota > Terriglobia > Acidiferrales > UBA7541 > Palsa-189. The sequence continues at coordinate 698,952 of CBDAMS010000011.1, forward strand.
TTCTCGCCATTGAGAATGTACCGGTCGCCGCGACGCACTGCGCGCGTGAGCATGCCGGCGGGGTTGGAGCCAAATTGCGGCTCGGTGAGACCAAAGCAGTCAATGGCTTTGCCGCTCTGCAAAAGCGGCAGCCACTTCTGCTTTTGTTGCGGCGAACCAAACTCATGGATGGGGTACATCACCAAAGCGCTCTGCACGGAGACGAAGCTTCGCAGGGCCGAGTCCCCGCGTTCGAGTTCCTGCATGGCCTGGCCGTACGCCACGTCGGACATTCCGGCGCAGCCGTAGCCGGACAGGTTTGCGCCCAGAAATCCCAGCGCTCCCAGTTGCGGCACGAGGTGGATGGGGAAGGTAGCGTCGCGGTTGTGCTGTTCGATGACCGGCAGCACTTCCCGGTCTACAAGCTGGCGCGCGGTCTGCCGCACCAGCCGCTCTTCGTCGTTGAGCAGTGAATCGAAGTCCAGAAAATCTACGCCAGGGAAGCCGGACATAGAGGGCTCCTTTTTCGACGGGGGAATCATACAGTAACAAGTTTACTCGGGCGCCAGCAAGGCGGCCCAGCAAGGCAGCGTTGAGTTGAACGTTTGACGGAATCGGCCGCGAATGCTATAACTTTTTTCCTTTATTCAGAGGCGGGAAAGGCCCCGGAAAGGCCCGTAGATGTGCCCTGACGCATCCACGACCAGGTGGCATGTAGCGCCGCGCCCTAGTGCATGGAAATCCTGCAACAACTCGGGGAGTTGGCTCTGGCGGCAACGCCGACCGTCGTCATTGTCCTGCTGTTCTATTTTTTCCTTCGCTGGAGTTTTTTTGGGCCTCTCATGCGAGTGCTGGACGAGCGTCAATCGCTCAGTGAGGGCGCGCGGCGCGACGCGGAATCGCTGCGCGTGGCTGCGGAGGAGAAACGCCGAGCGCGCCAGGAAGGCCTGCGCAAGGAGCGCGCACGAATCTTTGCCGAGCAAGAGGCCGCGCGCCGCACCCTGCTCAACGAACGCAGCACGGCCATCCAGGAGGCGCGGAGTCGAGCGAACGAAGAGATACAGGCGGCCAGAGATCGCATCGCGGCGGACGTGCAAGCGGGGCGTGGCGAGCTGGAGGCCTCTGGCGAGCAGTTTGCCAATGAGATTTTGCGCGCCGTCCTGAAGAGAACGCGGCCCAAACTCAGCCCCCTAGGCGGGGTGCAATGAAGTCTGCGCTTCGCAAGCTTGTCCCCTTCGTCTCCAGATTGCTTGTGGCTATGGCGGTTGCCGCGATGCCACTCCTGGCCGCCGAGGAAGGGCCGGAGCCGGCCGAAACTCCCTTGGGCTTTGCTTTCCGTTGGCTGCACTTCGCGGTAGTCTTCGGTGGATTGGTGTACCTCATCCGTAAGTTTGGGGCACCCTATTTTCGCAGCCACGCGCGATCGATCGCCAGCTCGATCCATCGAGCGGCTGAGGACCGCGCCGCAGCGGAGAGAGAGTTGAACGAGGCCGGCGAGCGGCTGGCAGCCCTGGGTTTGGAAGTCCAGGATCTGTGCCGCGCAGCCACGCGGGAGTCGGCGACCGAAGCGGAGCGCATCCGAGAGCTCAGGCGCCTTGAAACCGAAAAGATCGGACAGGCAGCGCGCGCCGAGATTGAAGCCGCCGAGCGAGCCGCCCGGCAGGAACTGCGATCCCTGGCCGCCCGCCTGGCCACCGAGAAGGCCGCCGCACTGGTGCGGGC
>CBDAMS010000012.1:0-834022 GCA_965197305.1 Candidatus Acidiferrales bacterium
TGCTGGTGGACATCACTAAGGACGCGCAACTCGCTTCGTGCGAATTCGACTGGGAGGCCGCTGCTCCGAAGGTTCATCGTCGCGAGCCGATCCATTGTCCCAAGCAGCCGGAGTTGGACCGGGCGGCAGCACTCATCAATGAGGCGCAACGGCCGATTATCCTGGCAGGGCACGGGATCATCCTCTCCGGAGCGGAAGGAGAGGTCCGGGCTCTGGTCGAGCGAGCCGACATCCCGGCAGCCCTGACGCTCCTGGGACTGGGGGCGTTTCCGGCGTCTCACGAATTGAATCTGGGCATGATGGGCATGCACGGCGAGGCCTGGGTTAACGAAGCCATTCAGAATGCCGACTTGCTCATTGCCCTGGGCATGCGATTCGACGATCGGGTGACGGGCAAGCTCGCCACCTACGCGCCCAAAGCCAAGAAGATCCACGTCGAAATTGACCGCACGGAAATCAATAAGAACGTCCACGTGGACGTGCCCCTGATCGGCGACCTTCGCGAAGTGCTGCAGCAGTTGCTTCCGGGGATCGAAGCGGTTCGACATTCCGATTGGCGGGCCAGAATCAATGCCTCCAAGAAAGATTCCGCGGTGCGCGATATTCAAAACCTGCCGGACGACGGGCACCTCTATGCCGCGCACGTGATCAATGCACTGTGGCGAGAGACCCGCGGAAATGCGGTCGTGGTCACCGACGTCGGCCAACATCAGATGTGGGAAGCACAGTACTATCACCATGAACGATCGCGCTCACTCATTACCTCCGGCGGCCTCGGGACGATGGGCTTTGGGCTTCCGGCCGCTATTGGAGCGAAGTTTGCCAGGCCGGAAGCGGAAGTTTGGGTTGTGGCCGGTGATGGCGGTTTTCAGATGACCATGGCGGAGCTGGCCACCATCGCGCAGGAAAAGCTAAACGTCAAGATTGCGATCATCAATAACGGTTACCTTGGCATGGTTCGGCAATGGCAGGAGTTTTTTTATGAGGGCCGCTATGCTTCAACGCCCCTGCTGAGCCCCGATTTTGCAAAGCTCGCCGAAGCATACGGAATTCCCGGCCTCGCGGTCACCCAACGGACAGAAGTGATTCCCGCTCTGGAGAGGGCGCGATATCATGCCGGTGCGGTCCTGGTCGACTTCCGTGTCGAGCAGGAAGATTCGGTCTATCCCATGGTGCCCGCGGGCGCGGATTTGCACGCGATGATCCGCCGACCCACCCCGCTGGTTGAGACGGCCTTCAATGAGTGAGCGGGATAAGCCTCATTCGTTTATCGTTTATGTCGAAGACCGGCCCGGCGTGCTCAACCGTATCGCCTCTCTATTTCGCCGCCGCGCATTCAATATCGAATCGCTAACTGTGGGCCCCACAGAGCGGCCGGGCATCTCCCGGATGACCATCCTTTCCTCCATCAGCGAAGGTGCCGCCCATCGCGTCGAAGCCAATATCTACAAGCTGGTCAACGTCCTTTCGGCCGAAGACGTCACTTTTGCTTCCACCATTGCGCGCAGCCTGGCGCTGATCAAGGTGGATGCGCGCGAGGAAACGCGCCATCGCCTGATGGAAATCGTGCGCGTATTTCGCGCGCGCGTGGTGGATCTCGCTCCCCAGTCCCTGATCCTGGAGATCACCGGGGCCGACGACAAGATCGACGCCCTGGTAGAAGTGCTACGCCCCTTCGGCATTCTCGAAATGGTGCGGACCGGCCAGGTGGTCATGACCCGGGGCGCGAAGCAGGCCGGGCAAGGGGAAGCCTCATCCCGTACAGCGAAACAACCGCAGTCAGTCGCAACGGTGGCGGAGCCTTCACACTCCGGCTGAGTCATTTTTCTGTCTAAAAGAAGCCCGAAGGAGCTAACCATGGCTATCATTCATCAAGATGACGCTGCAGACCTGTCTCTGATTCAAGCCAGAAAAATCGCGATTATTGGATTCGGCTCGCAAGGACACGCCCATGCGCTGAACCTGAAAGACAGTGGCTGCAACGTGTGCGTCGGACTGCACCCCGAAAGTCGGTCCCGCGAAAAAGCCATCGCCTCCGGGCTCACGGCTCGGTCCAATCGCGAGGCAGTGGCCTGGGCGAACGTCATCATGATTCTCGCGCCCGACACGGCGCAGCCAGCGATTTATGAGCAAGAGATAGCTCCGCACCTCTTGGCGGGCAAGATGCTGATGTTCGCACACGGGTTCAATATCCGGTTCGGGACCATCCACCCGCCCGCGAATGTGGACGTCACGATGATTGCGCCCAAAGCCCCGGGACACCGCGTGCGCGAGGTATTCGTCGAAGGCGGAGGCACCCCGGCCCTGCTGGCCATCCATCAAGACGCCAGCGGCAAGGCCAAGGCCTTGGCGCTCTCCTACGGCAAGGCCATCGGAGCCACGCGCGCCGGACTTATGGAGACAACCTTTACGGAAGAGACCGAGACCGATCTGTTCGGAGAGCAGGCTGTGCTGTGCGGTGGCATCAGCGCGCTAATGAAGGCGGGGTTCGACACGCTGGTCGAGGCAGGTTATCAGCCGGAAGCGGCCTACTTCGAATGCGTACACGAGATGAAGTTGATCGTCGATTTGATCTACCGCGGCGGCCTCAACTACATGCGCTATTCCGTCAGCGACACCGCCGAATGGGGAGATTACACGGGCGGCCCGCAGGTGATTACCTCTGAAACCCGGCGAATCATGAAGGAGATGCTGGCCAAGATCCAGAGCGGAGAGTTTGCGCGCCAGTGGATCGAAGAGAATCGAAATGGCCGGCCAAACTTCATGGACATGCGCCGGAAAGAACAGCATCTCTTGGTCGAGCAAGTCGGTGCACGGCTGCGCGCTCAGATGCCTTTCCTGAAGCCAGTCCAGATCCAGGCAGAACCTTCCGGAGCCACCGCATCCAAAGGTTCCGCCAAACCATGAGAGCCGGCAGAACGCAATGGGAGGTTCCGGCATGAGCTCGAATCAGCGAAGCCGGACTGTTACCCAAGGGGTGGAGCGCACTCCCAATCGCGCCATGCTCCGCGCCGTGGGTTTTGGCGACTCCGATTTTGAGAAGCCAATTATCGGCGTCGCCAATGGTTACAGCACGATCACGCCGTGCAACGCAGGTCTGAACGAGTTGGCAGCGCGGGCCATCGAGGCCCTGCGCGAGTCGCAGACCATGCCGCAAGTCTTCGGAACGATCACCGTCAGCGATGGAATCTCCATGGGCACCGAGGGCATGAAGTATTCACTGGTGTCGCGCGAGGTGATCGCCGACTCGATCGAAACGGTTTGCGGTGCGGCGTGCGTGGACGGACTGCTGGCCATCGGCGGGTGCGACAAGAACATGCCAGGCGCGATGATAGCCATAGCGCGGTTGAATATCCCCGCAATCTTCGTTTACGGCGGCACGATAAAGCCCGGCCATATCGACGGGAAGAACCTCACTGTGGTGAGCGCATTTGAAGCGGTCGGAGAGTATAGTGCGGGTCGCATCGACAAGATGGCATTACTGGAAGTTGAGCGACACTCTTGCCCCGGCGCGGGTTCCTGCGGCGGCATGTACACGGCAAACACGATGTCCTCAGCCATCGAAGCCATGGGCATGAGCCTTCCCTATTCCTCGACCATGGCAGCCGAAGACCAGGAAAAATTCGACAGCACCGCTGAGTCGGGCCGCGTCCTTGCCGCTACGGTGCGCCGGCAACTTCTGCCTCGCCAGATCATGACGCGAGAGGCATTTGAAAATGCCATCACCGTGGTTATGGCAATCGGCGGCTCGACCAACGCGGTGCTGCACCTTCTGGCCATAGCCCGCGCGGCAAACGTTCCCTTGAGGCTTGAGGATTTCGAAGTGATTCGCCCGCGTGTACCGGTCTTGTGCAACCTGAAACCTTCTGGCAAATATGTCACCACCGAATTTCATTCCGCGGGAGGCGTACCGCAGGTCATGAAGATGCTGCTGGCGCACGGTGCGCTCCATGGTGACGCCATGACGATCACCGGCAAGACGATGGCCGAAACGCTGTCCTCAGTCTCGGCCGATCCACCGAAGAACCAGGATGTGATCCGCCCGTGGCACTCGCCTGTGTCCCCACAGGGGCATCTATTAATCCTGAAAGGCAACTTGGCCCCGGAGGGTGCCGTGGCCAAAGTTTCCAATAGTCTGAAAATCACCGGCCCCGCGCGCACCTTCGACTCCGAGGAAACCTGCATGGCCGCGATCCTTTCCAACCAAATTCGGCCGGGAGATGTCATCGTGATTCGCTATGAGGGACCAAAGGGCGGACCCGGAATGCGAGAGATGCTCTCTCCGACGTCTGCGCTCATCGGCACGGGGCTCGGCGAATCGGTCGGGCTGATCACCGACGGACGCTTTTCCGGAGGTACACACGGATTAGTCGTAGGCCACGTTGCTCCGGAAGCTGCCGTGGGTGGTCCGATTGCTCTTGTCCGCGAGGGCGATTCAATCACAATCGATGCCGATGCCCACCGGCTCGAGCTCCACGTTCCCCCGGAGGAACTGGATCGGCGACGCGCGGCATGGCGCGCGCCCGAACCACGCTATACATCCGGCGTGCTGGCCAAATATCGCCGCCTGGTATCGAGCAGCAGTGTCGGGGCGGTCACCGACTTGGGCTTAACCGACTCGTAGGCCGGATGGGGAAATACCCCTCCCGGCAACCGCCTGTGGCTCCACGCCAAGGTCACAAGCCACAACAACTATCAAAAATTTCGATCCGTCCAATCAAGAATCTGATGGTATCAGCACTTTTGTTACTTGGGTTGCGTGGGGTATAGTGGCGCCCGCAGAACATCCGTTAGGAGAGAAATCTACATGTCCGCACTGACGCCAGCTCCGGTAACAGCGGGCCCGAGGTCAGGCCTGGCATCCGACGGAAAACGAATCCGTGGAGGTCAACTAACATGAGCGGGACAAGTAACCTGGTTAACAGAACCATGTTTCTCTTTGGAACCGTTCTCCTGCTCGGCATCCCTGCCGTTCTCAAAGCCCAAGACCAATCGGCGGCTCCCAGCATCGATGAGACGAAAGTCGCCATAGACACTACATGGACGTTGATTACCGCCTTCCTCGTCTTCATCATGAACCTTGGCTTCGCCATGCTCGAGTCCGGACTGTGTCGAGCCAAGAATACCGTAAACATTCTGGCCAAGAACTACATCGTTTTTGCGGTGTCCTCGGTGGCCTTCCTGCTCGTTGGGTTCGGCCTGATGTTCGGCGACGGCAACGGGTTCATTGGCACGTCAGGCGTCTGGTTTGTCGGCGGCGCAGACAACAGCCCGCTGACGGGTGATTTGTACAGGGGGGTCTACAACGCCCTGAACTGGACGGGCACGCCGCTATGGGCCAAGTTCTTCTTTCAGCTCGTGTTCGCGGGAACTGCGGCCACCATCGTGTCCGGCGTGGTGGCAGAGCGTATCAAGTTCCACGCCTTCTTCCTGTTCTCGTTCTTAATGGTCGGATTCATCTATCCGGTTGTCGGACACTGGATCTGGGGAGGCGGCTGGCTATCAGAGCTAGGCATGTTGGATTTCGCAGGGTCTAGCGTGGTTCACTCGGTGGGTGGCTGGGCGGGCCTCGCGGGAGCTTTGTACCTGGGCCCGCGGATCGGCAAGTATACGGCGGAAGGAAAGGTCAACCCGCTTCCGGGGCACAGCCTGATGGCTGCCACGCTGGGAGTCTTTGTGCTCTGGTTCGGCTGGTTTGGATTTAACCCAGGGTCCACCATGGGCGTCGACTGGGCATCCATCGCCCATATCGCTGTGACAACGAACACGGCAGCAGCTACCGCCTCAATCAGTGCATTACTGATGATGTGGGCCATTGCGGGCAAGCCTGACCTGAGCATGACCCTGAACGGTGGCTTGGCAGGTTTGGTCGCCATCACAGCACCCTGCGCGTTCGTCAGCATGCGCAGTGCCTTCCTGATCGGCATTGTTGCCGGGATCATCGTAGTTCTGTCCGTGTTCTTTTTTGACCGAATCAAGATCGACGACCCAGTCGGCGCGGTCTCCGTACATATGGCCAACGGTGTATGGGGGACGCTCGCTGTTGGGCTCTTCGCAGATCCGACGGTGTGTCCGGCTGCGTCCGTTGCCAAGCTAGGTCTGTTCTTGGGCGGGGGATTCGCACAGCTTCTGCCACAGTTGATCGGCGTCCTGGCTGTCGGAGCCTTCGTGTTTGGCGCGGCATCGGTTGGCTGGTTGATCCTCAAACAACTGGGCGGAATCCGCGTCAGCGCGGAAGAAGAAATGGAAGGGTTGGATGTAGGTGAGCACGGCAACGTCGCTTATCCAGACTTCCATTCCTAGGAACGGACGAAAATCGGATAGGGAACGCAAGCCACAAATGAGGCGTCATCATCTATGTGGCACCGGACAATCTCAATGAGGACGACACGTGTATCATCTGGAAAGCATGGATGGGTGGTGAGAGCAAGTCCGCCACGCTGCAGTATCACCATGCCGGTTTGAGTCCTAGTCGCGTTAAGATGGAAGAAGCTGCGACTCAATATGAGAGTTTGCCTTTCCCGCGAGGACTTAACGTTGAAGGATCTTGTGGGCGGCAAAAGGGAGAGAGCGACCTATGACGAGAATCGAAGCGATCATCCAGCCTTCCCGATTCGAATCTGTTAGGAAAGCCCTGCACGAGATTGGAGTGGAAGGTATGACGGTCTCCGAAGTGCGCGGGCACGGACGGCAGAAGGGGCACACCGAATCATACCGAGGCCGGGAGTACGAGGTTAATCTTCTTCCCAAGATCAAGATCGAAATGGTCCTGCCGTACAATATGGTGGATGGCGCTGTGCAGACTATCCTCAAGGCTGCCAAGACCGGCAAGATCGGTGACGGAAAAATCTTCCTGTCCCAGGTAGACGAAGCGATCCGAATCCGGGATGAAGAAAAAGGAGAAGGCGCCCTGTAGGACGCCCCTAGCTTCGAAGAGTATCGACAGCCCCCCCCACCAAACGCGGATTAGCATCCGCGTCGTTCTGGTAGAAGGGATACCCACTCGTTTTTTTTGCTACCTTTGAGACTTCGTGAGCATGTCTATCGCACCGGGCATTTCCCTCCGTGACTATTACGCGGAAGAATCTGCAGGAATTCAGCGCGACTTTGAAGCCACTTCCGACGGTCACCGCGCAATTACCGGACGTGCGGATTTGGTGGACTGCATCGTCCGCGAACTATACCGGACATTTCTGGCGGATGACCAGAGGCAAAGCAAAAGGCTGTGCGTCGTCGCACTCGGCGGGTACGGGCGTCGCGCCCTGTTCCCTCATTCAGATGTGGACCTGCTGTTTCTTTCGGAGAACGGCAACGCCGAACATCGGTACCGTGAAGCCACACGTGCAATTTCCCTGACATTGTGGGATCTGCGACTGCGGCTGAGTCCTTTCCATCGTACGCCGGCTGAATGTGACAAACGGCACGCCGACAATCCTGAGTTCAACATCTCTCTTCTCGATTGCCGTTATCTTGCGGGCGATGCGCGGCTCTATGAGCGACTCCACGATGACGTGCTGCCGCGGCTCATCGCTCGCGAAAGGAACCGCCTGCTCCGCGACCTCGCCGAACTGAATCAAAAGAGGCACGAGAAGGAAGGTGATACGATTTTCCATCTCGAGCCCGATCTCAAGAACTCCCCCGGCGGTCTGCGAGACTATCACGTGGCTTATTGGGTGGCTCAGCTCACACACACCCATCTGGCTCCCTCTGCCGAATCCGACAGCCTCTGGCCTCCGAAGCTTCGTGAAGAAATCACAACTGCATTCGATTTTCTCGCCGCTGCGCGCTGCTTCCTTCACTACCACCAGGAACGAGACGATAATGTCCTCACGTACGAGCTTCAGGTCGAAGCCGCATCTCGGGGCATCGGGGCCGAACCCGACCGGGCCATCGAGCCCACCGACTGGATGCAACTTTATTTCCGTCATGCGCGCGCGATCTATGGGCTCTCCACGCAACTCCTGGACGAAGCGCTGCCTGCTCCTTCTTCCCTCCGCAATTGGTTCGAAAATTGGAAGTCGCGGCGATCGCAATCCGATTTTCTAGTCGCAAACGGGCGTCTCTCCCTCCGCCACCCGTCCGCTTTGCAAGATAGCGGCCAGCTTCTGAGTTTGTTTGGATTCCTAGCCAGCAAGGGCGTGAAGCTTGGCAGGGAAACGGAAAATCAGATCGGTGAGGCATTGCAAGCTTGCGGGGGCTCAGCAGCTTCGGTTCCGAAGCTCTGGGAACACTTCCGGCCCATTCTCGTCGCGCCTCATGCCTCCGATGCGTTGCGGGCGATGCACAGCACGGGGCTACTGGTTAGGCTTTTTCCTGAGTTCGGTGTGATTGATTCCCTGGTAATCCGCGACTTTTATCACCATTACACGGTGGACGCCCATTCCTTCATGGCCATCGAGAACATCCATCGCCTACGCCAGCCCAGTAACGATTGGGAACGGCCCTTCTCTGAAATCTTCTCGGAACTTGAACAACCCGAATTGCTCTTTCTCTCTCTTCTTTTTCACGATGTCGGCAAGGGTTTGCCCGTGGAGGATCACAGTCAGGGGAGCCTCGAAGCGATCGAAACTGTCTTCCCTCGCTTAGGGCTTCAGCCGGAGGAATGCGATACAGTTCGATTTCTGATCGCCAACCACCTGGAAATGTCCGCCAACCTGCTGCGGCGTGACATTTTCGACCCTGCTACGGTCCGCGCCTTTGCCGAAAAGGTCGGTTCGCCCGAGCACCTGAAGTTGCTCTGTCTCTTCACCTATGCTGATATCCGCGCGGTCAACCCCGAAGCGTTGACGCCGTGGAAAGCGGAATCGCTGTGGCAGTTCTACGTTTCAACTGCAAACTATATGAGCCGCAGCCTCGATGAGGAACGCTTCCACGTCGAGGCCAGTGATCTGCAATTCGTCGATCGCACCCTGCCTCTGCTGAGAGGTGAATCCACACGGGCGGAACTGAGCAGGTTCCTAGAAGGTCTGCCGAGACGGTACGTGCTCGCGCATACTCCGCATGAGATCGCAATGCATTTTGAGATGTCCCGCCAGTTGAATAGCAAGTCGGTTGAAACCCACCTCGAAAAGCGCGGCCACTTGTACGTACTCACCCTACTAGGAACTGACCGCCCATTCCTGTTTGCGGGCATCAGCGGCACGCTTGCCGCCTGGGGAATGAACATCTGGAAGGCGGAAGCCTTCGCGAACGCCGCTGGGATCGTCGTGGACACGTTTCATTTCACTGATACCCATAGTACCCTCGAGTTAAATCCTTCCGAGGCCGTGCGCCTGCAAAAGAATCTTGGCGAGGTTCTTTCCGGGGTCATGCCTCTGGAGTCGCTGATGCGCGGACGAGCCAATCCGCTCTCCTGGCGTCCCCCGAAGGTTACCATTCCGACGCAGATCCATTTCGACGACTCCAGTTCATCACACTCGACACTGATGGAAATCATCACACAGGATCGCCCGGGCCTGCTCTATCGACTGAGCACGGTACTGGCGGACAACGGATGCAACATGGAAGTGGCACTGATTGATACGGAAGGACAGAGGGCTGTGGACACGTTCTATCTAACTGTAGGTGGCGCCAAGCTCACTCCCACCCAGCAGGAAAAACTGCGCCAAGCGTTCCTTTCCGCCTAGTAGTCTCCGCCAGCTTACTCGCGATCCGACCAATTCTCTTTCGTCCGGCTGGTATGAGTTGACCGTACAACCTTGGGGAACAACGAATCATCCTTCATGTAGGGCCAAAAATATGGGCACGGATGAAATTCGTGCTGCGGAGACAGCACGCGCCCTGCTCGTAAAGCGGAACAATGCTATCACCGCGGTCTTTATCGGCAGCGCTCTGGCGATTGCCTCTGCAAAGTGGTTCGCTGTCGAGTTTGCGCCACTGAGCTTTCTCCTGGGTGTTCTGGTTGGCTTGGTTTACGCAAACGCCTTCGAATACGTTCTCCACCGTTTCTTTCTGCACTGGGGCAATGGTTTCTTGGTCCAGCGGCACTCGCTCCACCACCATTCCGCGGGTGCCCTTGATGAAGCACGATACGTGAACTTCGCGACGTCGCCCTGGGCGGTGGCGTTGGTGTTCGTACTGAACGCTCCGGCGGTCTTCGCCGTGGAAAGCTTGTTGCGAGGCGGACTTGCCGCAGGAATGTTCGCGGGGTTTACAACCTACTACGTCGCCTACGAAGAGATTCACTGGCGTATCCACTTTGGCGGATGGCTGCCGCAGTGGCTCTGTTTCGCGCGACGGCACGACATGCTACATCACGGTGGTTTCAGAGGCCGCCACAACGTCTTCCTGCCCATTTTCGATTGGATCTTCGACCGACGCGAGTGGAAACAGACCACTGCCCCTTCGATCACGCACCCCACGGGGTGCGGCTGACCTATCGGCGCGCTCTTGAGCCATGATATCGCCAAGATTGCGACGGTACCGTGCCCTATCTCGTTCGCCGCAAACCCAGGCAGATCGAGAACGAACTCAAGTCACCGCCTGAGAATCGGGCGACTTGGTCAATGCCCTAGGGTGCCCGGACGACCGCTGCAAGTGTCTGTTGCACATGTCGCCGGGATCTCCTCATAGCCTCCCAGCATCGCAAGCGGACGGTTGACAGGGCAGCAACGATTTGTGGCCGATAGATGAAGAAAATGATAGTGCCAACAATCAGAAACGGGGCGGCCAGCAGAAGTAGAATGCCAGCGTTGATTCCCTGTGCCCAGCGCTGGCCTTCTGCAGAATTGGTCAGAGCAGTCCTACACATCTGGCATTGAGCAGCAAGTTTCGAGGAAAAGACTAACGCGAAGCCTCCAACCAGAAACATGGAAAAGGGTCCGCTTCTCCGACTGCCCATTTCCGTTCTCCGCGTTCCCCAATTTTTCAAGGCTGCACCATCTTCAGAATCCGCAGGCCGTCGAACGCAATTAGAACAAACAGAAACGCGGAGAAAAAAAGGATCGTCCCGGCCACAGCCAGGATCAACTCAAGCTTTTCAAACCGCAGGTGCATGAATTGGCCGCTGATCAACAAGGCTTTGATCATCATCGCAACCATCAGCAGCACAACCAGGAAAGGCTTCGAAAAGGACCATGAGTCGGCGACGAGCATAAAGCCCGTGATCGCAAGGAGAATGCCCCACGTCACCCAGTAACTTTTATAACCTGCTTGAGGATGCGTGCTGCTCATCTTGTGCCTCCGCTCGCTGTGTCACTGGCTCAAACCAGATAGAAAAGGGTGAAAATGAAGACCCAGACCAAATCTACGAAATGACAATAGAGCCCGGCGACTTCGACACCATCGGCGGTCGAGCGCCCTGTGGCGGATCGAATGGCCGTGATGGTCAGGATCACCACGCCGGTCAGCACGTGCGATCCGTGAAAGCCGGTGACCAGAAAAAAACAGGAAGTGAAAAGCGGAACTCCCCAGGGATTCGAGAACAGAGTTGCACCTTCGCGGATCAGACTGGTCCATTCATAGACCTGCATTCCCAGGAAGCACAAGCCGCCAAGTACAGTAAGAGACAGAAACCAGACCAACATGCGCCGGTCGGCGCTCCGGGCGGCGACGACAGCCGATGCCATGGTGGCGCTGCTCGAGATCAGGATAAAGGTCATTAGGCCGATCAGGGGAAGGTATAAAATCTCGCCACGGTCGGTCCAGGACGGGCTCGCCAGGCGCACAAACCCATATGCGGCGAGAAAACCGGCAAACAGAAGCGCGTCGGTGATGATAAAGATCCACATCATCAACTTCTGCCAGTTCGCACCAAAGGGCGCTGTGCCGTTCCTCAAGGGCGACTCGACTGCTTCTGCTATCTGTGCTTGGTCCATTCTCCGTCTCGGTCCTTCCGCATTTTCTTCAATACAGGAGCAATAGGTACAGAAACACCCAGAGGCCGTCTACGAAGTGCCAGTAGATGGCACAACTGCCGATGACACTCGCTTCGATAAGACTCCTTCTTGCGGATGAGACACGCCAAAGCAGATAACTCAATGCCAGGATCCCGCCGAGAAGGTGCACGCCGTGCACGGCCGTCAGCATGTAGAAGAAAGAGCTATATGGGTTGCTCGGCAGATACACCCCCTGCGCAGTCAACTGGCTCCACGCCACAAGCTGCCCCGCGAGGAACGTCACGCCGAGGGCTGTACTTGCCGCAAGCCAGTGTTTCACGCTACGGGACCGGCCTTGCCGATGCGCAGCCCGGGCAGCTTCGATGGTCGCGCTGCTCGCCAGAAGCAGAATGGTGTTAACCCAGAGCACGTCCGGCAGGCGCACGCGCAGCCAGTCCAATCCCTCCCGGCGTACGAGATAGGCGCTCGTGAAAGCGGCGAAAAGCATGCTAACCGTCGCGAGGAAGGCCCAAATGGCGAGCTGACACGTGTCAACCGGCACACCGGCCTTCGGCGAAGTCCCCACCTTGATCAGCTTGCTCGTGTCTATTTTGGCGCTCGTTGTTATGGTTTCGGACACCGGTATTCACCCTTGAAATGCGGATCTCACCTGGTTGCTTCAATCTCATCCGTGGAAACCGTCTGAGGCGTAAAGTCCTCGGGCGCCCCCGGCACACTGTACTCGTATGGCCACCGATAAACTGCAGGCTGGATGAGGCCCCAATTGCCATGCGGCGGCGGGGAGGGTGTGCTCCATTCGAGTGACGTAGCGTTCCAGGGATTGCTGGCAGCCTTCTTCCCTTTGCGCAAACTCCAGAAGAAATTGAACAGGAAGATCAACTGGGCGGCCCCGAGGATGAACGCCATCCAAGTGATTTCCACCTGTAACCCTTGGAAGCGCCGCGTGAACTCGAATTGCATGAAACTGTAATAGTGCCGCGGCGTTCCGCCAAGTCCGACGAAGTGCATCCCCAGAAAAACCAGGTAGTACGGAATGAGGGTGAGCCAAAAATGAATCTTGCCGAGTCTCTCATTCATGGCCCGGCCGAACATCTTGGGAAACCAGTAGTAGATACCGGCAAAAAGACCGAACAGCGTTGACCTGATCGGCTTGAATTAGTCCAGCGGGAGTGAGAGAGAATCACTCTCAAGGAGAGCTGGACATGCCGATGAAGAGATACAAAGCAGAGCAGATCGTGACGTTGCTGCGTCAGATTGAAGTAGGAATTGCGAACGGAAAGCCCACCCCGCAAGCCTGCAAGGAAGTTTAGATCACTCAGCAGACGTACTACCGCTGGAGGAAAGAGTTCGGCGGCCTGAAGCTGGATCAAGCGAAACGAATGAAGGAGCTGGAGCGGGAGAACGCGAAGCTGAAGCGTTTGGTGGCGGAACTGTCTCTGGAGAAGCAAATTCTGAAGGATGTGGCCTCGGGAAACTTCTGAACCCTGAGCGGCGACGTTGTGCGGTGGAGCATGCGCGAGAGAAGTACGAAGTAAGTGAGCGGCATGCCTGTCGGCTGCTGGGGCAGTGGCGAAGGACACAACGCTACGCCGCGATCCAGAGGATCGACGAAGATGCGCTGACCGAAGCGATGGTTGCGCTGGCCAGTGAATATGGGCGCTATGGCTACCGACGGATTACAGCGCTGCTGCAAGGTGCTGGCTGGCAGGTGGGTAAGGATCGGGTGCAGCGCATCTGGCGACGCGAGGGGTTGAAAGTACCACAGAAACAGCGGCCCCGAGGGCGGCTGTGGCTGAACGACGGGTCGTGCCTTCGACTGAGGCCGGAGCGAGCCAATCATGTGTGGAGCTATGACTTCGTAAGCGGGAAGACGCACGACGGGAGAACGTTGCGGATGCTGACGCTGATGGATGAATACACGCGGGAGTGCCTGGCGATCCGGGTGGCACGACGGTTGGGGAGTTATGAGGTGATTGAGGCGCTGGCCGACGTGATGCTGTGGCGGGGAATTCCGGAGCATATTCGTTCCGATAATGGCCCGGAATTCGTATCGAAGGAACTGCGGAAGTGGCTGGCGAGTGTGGGGACAGAAACGCTGTACATCGAACCGGGCAGTCCCTGGGAGAACGGGTACTGTGAGAGTTTCAACGGGAAGCTGCGGGATGAATGCCTGCATGGAGAGATTTTCTACTCGCTGAAGGAGGCGCAGGTGGTGATCGAAATGTGGCGCGTGGAATACAACACTAAGAGGCCGCACTCGGCGCTCGGCTACAGGCCGCCTGCCCCGGCGGCCTGTAGCCACTGGGGAGCACATTCATCTTCACAGCCCATGGCTGTGATATAAAAACCCTCTCACTGTTCCTGGACTAAAAAATCAGGCAGGTCAGTCGCATCCCGAAACCCAGCAAACGCAGATCAACGATCAGGACCGAGCCGATTAGTATGCTAAGCCCTATCATGTGCAACCATTCGACGATTGGAAAAACTCGAATGAAATACTCTTGCCAGTTACCGGACGGTATGCTTTCCAAGAACAAAAAAAAGGAACGAGGTAGTAACTGTGAGAAATTCATTCCAGGCACCTCCTGTTGCTATTCGTCGTCCATCGAATGCCACTGACCGAAAACAGCCTATCGGTTAGAAATACGCGAACCATCGCCCCACGAAAATGATGAGAATCCAGAAAGTCAATGAGAAGGCACCTGCCATCTTTGCCCGCCATGGCACAGCCTGACGATCCCATTCATCAACGCTACGCATAACCCACTTATGAAAATACAGCACATTCAAACCCGCCAGGACCAGCATAACTATCTTGATTTGAAACCATATGCTGGTGTAAGCCCTCAAGGGCATCGCCAGAAACAGAAGAAATCCACTGATGAACATCGCGAGGAAGCCGGGAATCGCTAACGCGTGGATTCGCTCTATGACCTCTCTAACGGGCTCTTTCCGCATGGTGATCCCCAGGAGACGCAAGTCCAACCACATGATCACTCCGACCGACAGACCAAGCGCCAGCACATGGATCGTCTCGATGATGGGAAATGGATAATCACTTTCACGGATGTAAACACTCAAGGACGTTTCATTGAGCCATTGGACAAAAGTAAGCATCTCCGCTCCTTCCTGTTCACTTTTAAGCGAGCATTGGACCCGTGAGTCTCAGGCAGGGCTTCTTCTTCATCCGCTGTAGCCAATTCAGTGACCGGCGTCACTTCACTACGTGAACCATGTCACAACTAGCTGCTAAACTGAAGGAAACGTGCGGTAAGGCGAACAATTGACAGGCGTTACGGCTGGTCTCGATCGGGCAGGAACATTTCGATTGCATACAAGTGGATGATCTCTCCGGTCTCTGGATTCATTTCTGGAGTGATGCGATAAGTCTCACGTCTGGCGACATAACCCATCGTCTCGAGCTCGAGCACTCACCGATGAAACCCGAGCGCGGTCCATGCACGTACTAGTATCGCCTCGCTCATATCCAGTTGATCCTGCACAAAGCGTGAGCAATTCAAGGCCCGCCCGAACACTCAGCAGCCCGATTGCTTTCTATACTTCCATGCGTGGCAGGCCGCTCCTTCCCTCTCTAAACCTTGACACCTAATTCGCACGAGCCTTTGTCAGTGGCTCACCAACACAGTGCGACCATACCGCACGGCACACTTCAGCTAGATCTCGCTTGCTCACGACGGCTGAAGCCCCGAGCAGTGTGTAGTGCTGCCACTCGCTTGCCGTCGGCGTGGAACCCTGCATTACTACAATCCATGGCTGGAACGGCAATCGGCCGACACGGTTGAGAAAATCACCTGAATGCAGGTCCGGCAAATAATCGTCGACAAGGAGTACATCAAACTCTTTGGATTGGAGCAACGCCAAGCCTTCGTGACCGCTCCACGTCGTGCACGTATCGAAACCCGCGTCCTCAAGTGCTTCCTGAAGGCTCCAAAGAATGTGCTCATTGTTGTCTACAATTAAAACTCTTTTCATGCCCCCACGCGGCATAAATCCTCTCCTCCCGTTCTGCGAACCCAGGCGTATTCAATCCAAAAGAGTCCAATCCAGACCCACGGTGCCGCGCTCACCAACAGTTAGGATGCCCGAAACCATCGCGAGGCCCGCGATGACCCATTATCGAATGTTCAGCTTGATCATCGTCATTAAACATATGTTTTCCTTACAGCCCGAATTGCTCAGTGACTCTCGATACGTTTGCAGGTGACCCAGGTCACACAGTAATGGAATGCAACGATGAAAATTGCAGCAAAGCGACTCCGGCATTCAGAACGACGCCAACAGGGAATACCACAGTCGAAATAAGGAGGAGCTAACCGCCGCCGACAAGGTGGACGAGTTCGTAGCAATCGCCTGCCAATACTTGCGTCTCGTCCCATTTCGCGCGGGGGAGGATATCAAGATTTCTTTCAATGGCGACGCGGCCAGTGGCAATCCCCAGGTGCGTTAGCAGGTTCGTGACGTTCAGCCCGCTGGGAATCTCTCGCGCCTCCCCGTTGATCACAATGCGGACTGTTTCGTTCATGGATGTTTATGGGGCGAACCAGCTGCATTGGGCTTCAAGCGGTAGCGCAGGCGGCCCTGGTCCTTCGCCGTCCGTGCTTGGATTACCAGGGCCGCAGTCTCCGGATTCGCAAACTTCGGCAATGGGAACCGCAGCCAAGCGCGTCCTAGGGTATCGGTTTGCGCCAGGAATGTTAGGGGTTCATCAGCCACACCTTCGACCACCACCGCGACATCCGCGCCAGCGATGGGTTGGCTGCCACCGCGAGAACAAACCTCAACCTCGAGTGCCACATTTCCGCCCAGAAGCCAGGATTGGGCATTGCGAAGCCTGACTTCGATCGCGCCGGAGCTATCTTGTGGCTGAACGCCGAGCGGCAGCGTGCCAGTTTGGAGCGCTTGGATGATGTCCCGATGCTGTTGCTCCACGCGCGCGCGCAACATCGCCTCATTTGCAGCTTCACTCGTGAGCAAATCCTCACTACTCGTGTTGCGGTGATGCAGGACCTGGCCATGCGACAGGACGATCGTGTCAATGCATGGGTGTCCCGAGCCGCGCTCCTCGGTCTGGACGCGGTACAGCGTGTCGCGAACCTGCAGGTTCGAGTTGAAGCCGAGCCTCATGGGAGGCACTTGAAATATTCGAGAGCGCAAAGAATTTTCACAGAGCGATGTCCGGGTTCTCCATATCTCGGCACTTCAATTGACCCGCCGGGGCGTCCGTCGCTATTATAACTTTGTTCATCAGGACGGGGGATCTGATCCAATCGTACGCTCCACTGTTGATACATTTTCTTATCGCCATGGCGCTTGCAGGTCTCCTTCTGCTGGCTTCCTCGGCGATAGGACGTCATTGCCCCAATCGTACCAAGAGTCAGGCATATGAGTGTGGCATAACCCCAACAGGCGATGCGCGCGAGCCGTTTTCGGTAAAGTTTTACCTCGTTGCAATGCTGTTTATTCTTTTTGACGTCGAGGCTCTTTTCCTTTATCCCTGGGCTTACGTCTACCGCGAGTTGCGCTGGTTCGGGTTCACCGAAATGCTGCTGTACATCCTGATTTTGCTAACAGGCTACGTCTATCTCTGGAAAAAAGGCGCGCTGGATTGGACACGTCCAACTGCACGCCGGGATCGCACCTCGTGATGGAGAGTCAGGATCTCGAAAAAGACCCCATTGTACAAAGGTTACGAGTCTGGGATCGGGCGGCAATCACCGCAGTCCAGAACTTTCGTGGCGATCTGACACTGCTTGTACCGCGCGAGCATCTCAGGTGGGCAGCTGAATTTCTGCGCGCGGAGCCAGGGTTGGAATTCGACTTCCTTTCTGACATCTCCGCCGTGGATCGCTTCCCGCTCGAGCCGCGCTTTGATCTGAATTACCATCTCCTGTCAATTGCCAACCGTCACACCCTACGCCTGCGTGTCAACGTCCGCAGCGAGCGAGATCCGCAGATCGACAGCATTACAGCGGTGTGGCCCGCAGCGAACTGGCTCGAACGTGAAATATTCGATCTGTTTGGCATACGGTTCCTGGGCCACCCGGATTTGCGTCGCATTCTGATGCCTGAGGACTGGGAGGGCCACCCATTGCGCAAGGACTACCCGGTTGAGGGGTTCCGCTGATGTCCCCGACGATCCATACGGCTACAGGCACTAGCCAGACCATGGTTTTGAACATGGGACCACAGCATCCCTCCACGCACGGCGTCCTGCGGGTCGTGCTGGAATTGGATGGGGAAACCGTCGTAAGGGCTCGGCCGGAAATCGGATACCTGCACACCGGTATTGAGAAGTCCTGCGAGACCCTCACTTACTCTCAAGCGATCACCCTGACAGACCGCATGGATTATCTGTCACCTCTTTCGAACAATCTCGGCTACTGCCTAGGCGTAGAAAAACTGCTGGGACTCACGGTTCCCAAGCGTGCCCAGTACATCCGCGTGTTGTTGACGGAACTGACGCGCATTGCCTCGCACCTGGTGTGGTTAGGCACGCATGCCTTGGATCTGGGCGCGATGTCCGTCATGCTGTATTGTTTTCGCGAGCGCGAAGAGATTCTGAGGATTTTCGAGATTGTTTCCGGCCAGCGCATGATGACCAGTTACTTCCGTATCGGCGGTCTTGCTCTGGAGCCGCCACCTGGATGGCTGGATCCTGTCGCCCGCTTCGCTGAAATATTTCCTTCACGGATTCAAGAATATGAGGAATTGCTCACGGCCAACCGCATCTGGAAATTGCGTACGGTGGGCATTGGAACGATCGATCCGAAAGATGCCGTGGCTCTGGGAGTTTCGGGGCCAACGCTCAGAGCCGCGGGCGTGAGCTACGACGTGAGGAAGTTCTTTCCCTATTCAAGCTACGAAGATTTCGAATTCCACGTGCCCACGCGGACCGAATCCGATTGCTACGCGCGATACTTGGTACGGATCGCCGAAATGCGCGAAAGCCTCAAGATCGTTCGCCAGGCCATGACGACAATCCCATCCGAAGGTCCCATCATGGCCGATGCGCCGGGGATTGTGCCCCCCCAGCGCGAAAACATGAAAACGGAAATGGAAGCGCTTATCTACCATTTCAAGATTTTCACCGAGGGTTTTTCGCCCCCACCAGGGCAGGTTTACCAGCGAATCGAATCTCCGCGGGGGGAGCTGGGATTCTTTATTGCCAGCGACGGCTCTCCGCGTCCGTATCGCGTCAAAGTACGCGCCCCGTCGTTCGCTAACCTGCAGGCGCTGCCGAAACTCGCCGAGGGACGGATGGTGGCTGACCTAGTTACCTGTATTGGAACGATTGACATCGTACTTGGGGAAGTGGACCGATAATGGAACTGCCACCGGAAGTGGAAAAGAAGTTCCAGACACTCCTCGGGTACTATCCTGTCAAACGCTCGGCATTGGTGCCTATGGCACTTTACGCGCAGGATGCGTTCGGCTGTGTGACTGACGAGGTCATAGCGGAAATGGCGCGACGGCTGGACCTGAGAACGCTGGAGGTCAGCGAGACACTGGCCTACTATTCGATGATCCGGCGTAAGCCTGCGGGGAAGTATCACGTTCAGGTGTGCACGAACGTTTCCTGCATGCTGCGTGGCAGCAATCAGATTTACGAATTCGTCCAAAAGAAGCTGGGGATCGGCAACAAGAAAGTGACCGCTGACCGCATGTTCTCGCTTGAAGAAGTCGAATGCATCGGCGCGTGCACCGGCGCGCCTGCGATGCAAATCAACTATGATTTCTATGAGAATCTGACGCAGGACCGGGCGAGTAGGCTCCTCGATCAACTCGACCAGGGGTTGATTTCGCAGGCTTCGAAACCTGTCACCGGCTCGGTACACGAGCGCCATCCCGTCGAAGTTCCGGTCATCAGCCGCCTGTTCGGCATACTGAACTCACACAAGCTTGACGTCTACCTCCAACACAACGGGTATAAGGGTCTCGAACGGGCGCTCAAGGAGTTATCACCCGCACAGGTAATCGATGAGGTCAAGCGATCGAATCTGCGCGGGCGCGGCGGCGCAGGCTTCCCGACTGGCATGAAGTGGGACTTTGTGCCGAAAGAGTCCGCGAAGCCCAAGTATATCGTGTGCAACGCCGATGAAAGCGAGCCTGGCACCTGCAAGGATCGGCCGCTGATGGAAATGGTTCCGCACCAGTTGATCGAGGGCATGGCCATCGCCGGGCGCGCCGTGAACGCACACCGCGGCTATATCTATATCCGCGGCGAATACCGTTATGTGCTCGATGTTGTCGATGCTGCAATTGAAGAGGCATATGCGCAAGGTTACCTTGGAAAGAACCTGTTCGGGACTGGTTTCGACTTCGATCTGGCGACACACACGGGCGCCGGGGCCTACGAGTGTGGCGAAGAATCGGCATTGATGGAGTCCCTCGAAGGCAAACGGGGCTATCCGCGGATCCGGCCGCCCTTCCCTGCGGTCGTGGGTCTCTATGGCTCGCCAACGGTAATCAACAACGTCGAGACGCTCTCCTCCATTCCGATGATTCTGTATCGCGGGGGCGAATGGTACGCCGACCTGGGCTCAACCAAGAACGGGGGCACGCGACTGTTCTGCATCTCGGGTCACGTCAATCGTCCTGGCGTCTACGAGCTGCCGATGGGCTTTAACCTCAAGAAAATGGTGGAAGACGTAGCCGGAGGAGTCGCTGGCGGAAAGAAACTGAAGGCGGTGATCCCAGGAGGCAGCTCCTGTCCATTGCTCAGCGCCGACGAAGTGGACATTCCCATGGATTTCGACTCCCTGGCTAAGGCGAATTCGATGCTCGGCTCAGGAGGCGTCGTGGTCATTGATGAAGACACGTGCATGGTGGATGTGGCGCGGCGTATCATGCATTTTTACGCACACGAATCCTGCGGCTGGTGCATTCCCTGCCGCGAGGGCACGGATTGGCTCCGCAAGATGCTCGATCGTTTTCATGCCGGTAAAGGATCGGCAGCGGACATTCCACTGATCAGTGAATTAGCTAGAAACATGCTCGGCAAGACGTTTTGTCCTCTGGGTGATGCGGCTGCGCTCCCAACCATCAGCATCGCCAAAAAGTGGCCACATGAATTCGAGGCACACCTGGCAGGAAGATGTCCCTATCAGCGTGCCGCCATGCTAGCGGAATCACGCTAAGCGTCGCAAGAACCAAGAACATGGCAGATATAGTAGAGATCAAGTTTAACCTGGGCGGCCGTGAACTTTCGGTTCCACCGGGGACGCTGGTCATCGAGGCCGCGCGGCGTGAGGGTATAGAGGTCCCGTCGTTTTGCTATTACCGTGGCCTGGCGCTGCAGGCCGCGTGCCGTATGTGTTTGGTCGAGGTCGAGAAAGCATCAAAGCTGCAAACTGCGTGCACCCTAATCGCAACCGAGGGCATGGTTGTGCATACCGATACACCACAGGTACATGAGGCGCGCAAGGCCATGCTGGAGTTCCTGCTCGTCAACCACCCGCTCGATTGCCCGGTCTGCGACAAAGGCGGCGAGTGCGAATTGCAGGACATGACGTTTCGCTACGGCGCCGACCGCAGCCGATTTGTTGAAGAAAAGCTGCATATGCCGGAGCTCAAATGGTCGAATATTGTCTATTATGACGCGCCACGTTGCATTCTGTGCTTTCGCTGCGTACGAGTGTGCGACGAAAGCATGGACGTCAAGGCGCTTGGCGTGGGCCAGCGCGGGGCGCAATCCGTAATTATTCCGAATCAGGAAGGGAACCTGGAGTGCGAGGAGTGCGGGATGTGCATCGACATATGCCCAGTCGGCGCCCTCACCAGCGGCACTTACCGCTACCAGACGCGCCCTTGGGAAATGCAGTACGTCCCGACGGTGTGCGCGCATTGCTCGAATGGCTGCAAAACGACATTGAGCGTGCGCAACCACGAGATCGTGCGCGCGAACAACCGAGATCTATCCGGACTCAACAGCGATTTCCTCTGCGCCAAAGGCCGCTTCGCCTTCGATTTCACACGGCATCCCAATCGGCTGCGCCAGCCTCTGGTGCGCCGAGACGGGAAGCTCGAACCCACCAGTTGGGAAGATGCGCTCGATCAGGCGGCATCACGTCTTGCTGCCGTTCGCGCCCGGAGCGGGGCGGATGCCATCGGTTTTTGCGGATCCAACCGTACGACGAACGAAGAGAATTATCTGCTCGGACGCATCGCGCGCGCCGCGATTGGCACCAACCATGTAGATCATCATCGAACGGCTGACTATTCCGGACTTATCAAAGTATTTGCAGAGTTTGCGAATCAGCCTCCCGCAGCAGGACAAGCGCTACCGGTCGTGTTTTCCAACATTGGAGAGCTTGCATCCACACCTGCGTTCTTGCTGATCGGCAATGACCCTAGCGACCAGAACCCCCTTGTCGCTTGGCAGATTCGTGCCGCCATTCGCCATCATGGTGCACGGTTGTACATCGTGGACGCCGACAGACCCAAACTGGTAAGGAAATCGAAACTGTACTTGCAGGTTGTTCCCGGTCAGGAAATTGCGGCGGTAGCGGCGCTCACTGGCCAGCAGGGCGCAATTGATCTTGATCCGGAGCTCACCCAACAACTCCGCGACTTGCACCAAGCGCTCGCGGCTGAAAGCAATCTCGTTGTGCTCTTTGGCTCCGTAATTCACGGCGCGGCGCTGGACCACCTGGCTACCCTGGCAAGGACGCGCACTGCTGAAGGGAAGCGAACAGGGTTCGTGGCACTCGGCGATTATGCGAATTCACGGGGAGCATCCGATATGGGTCTGCTGCCGGATCTGCTGCCCGGCTATGCCTCTATCGAAGATCCCAAAGCACGCGCGGTTTTCAGTAATCTGTGGGGTGCAACGCTCCCCGAGAAACCAGGACTTGCGGCCCTCTCGATGCTCGAGGCTGCGGTCGAAGGCCGTATCAAAGCACTTTACGTCGTTGGTGCGGACCCGGTCACGTCGCACAGCATCGCGACCTCAGACCGCCTCGGAAAACTGGACCTATTGATCGTCCATGACATGTTCCTTACGGAGACAGCGCGCCTTGCCGACATCGTCCTACCGGCACTGTGCGCCTATGAAAAAGACGGCACAATGACCAACACCACGGGCGAAGTGCAGCTTGTCCGCAAAGCCGCCGATTTTATGGGACCACGTTCGGACTTCGACATCCTGCGAATCTTCTCGCATCTGCTGGCGCGGCACGGAATTGGACAGCCCATCCGGCTGCGCACACCGGGCGATGCGTTTGAGGAAATTCGTCAAAACGTCGGCGGATACAACGTTTCCTGGGCCAGCCTACTTGCGGGGAGCGCCGAGATGACTCACCCAATCTACGATCCAAACGGCCACCCGCGCTGCGAGATGCCTGTGGGGACGATTTTCTCTTCCCGAGACACCCTCTTCACTAGTGGCAGTCTGACCCCTTACTGCCGCATGATCCAATCCTTGAGCGAAGCAGGAAAACAATCGTGAGCGACTTTGTTGTGCAACACCCATTGTTAATGGTTTCACTCGTGAAGATCGTCGTGTTGCTTTTCGTGCTGCTCACATCGATCGCGTACCTGATGTGGTTCGAGCGCAAGGTAGCCGCGCACATCCAGGCGCGCATAGGGCCCTATCGGGTCGGACCTCACGGTCTGCTGCAACCTCTTGCCGATGGCCTGAAGTTCCTGTTCAAGGAGGACACCACGCCGGCCGGCGCTGACCGGCTCGTCTATTTCCTGGCACCGTTTCTCACAATGACCCTGGCGATTTCCTCCATTGCCCTGATTCCTTTCGGCCCCGGCTCAGTCCGAATTTTCGGCCATACCACATCCCTTGTTATTGCCGATGTAAACATCGGTCTGTTGGTCATCTTCGCCATCACATCGATTGGTGTGTACGGTGTGTCACTAGCCGGCTGGTCCTCGAACAGCAAGTACTCCCTGCTTGGCGGCTTGCGCAGCTCGGCGCAAATGATCAGCTACGAGCTGGCACTGACCCTGTCGGTGGTAGGGGTGTTGCTACTTGCCGGCACCTTCAATTTGATTGAAATCGTCAGAGCGCAAAGCGGTTACACTTGGGGTTACCTGCCAAGGTGGAATTTGCTGAACTCCACGTTTCCACAGGTAATTGGTTTTGTTTGCTTTTTTGCGGCCGCAGTGGCAGAAACCAACCGCTTGCCGTTTGACCTCGCCGAAGCCGAAACGGAACTCGTTGCCGGATACCATACCGAATACTCCAGTTTCAAATTCGCGATGTTTTTTCTCGCAGAATACGCGAGTATGGTCACTGTCGCCTGTCTGACAGTCATACTCTTCTTCGGAGGCTGGCTGTCGCCCTTTCCCAGCACGCCGACATTCGCTTGGACGCTGTATTTGCCGACGGCACTACTTACTATCGCGGGACTGGCTCTGGTGATTCACGGCCTGCGGTATCTGACGGTACTCGGGCGGGTCATTCTCCCCGTGTTGGGTGTGGTGTTGTGCGCACTCGCGGCTGTCTTCGTGCGCCCCAATGTCATGGAAATCGCGCAGGGTCCCTTTTGGTTCCTGCTCAAGGTATTTGCAGTGCTGTTCGTTTACGTCTGGACCCGCTGGACGCTGCCACGATTCCGCTACGATCAACTCATGGCCTTTGGTTGGAAGCTCCTACTGCCGATTTCCCTTGCAAATATCGTCCTAACAAGCTTAGCCGTGGTCATTCGGCTATGACAGTGCAACTCTTCATATTCCTGGTGCTCGCGGCAATAGCCGTGGCTGGGGCGATTAACCTCATCTTACAGCGCCATCCGATTCACAGTGCGCTTTCGCTGATCGTCGTGATGACCGCGCTCGCGGGACTCTATCTTCTACTCGAGGCAGAGTTCGTAGCCGCCATTCAAGTTATTGTTTATGCCGGAGCGATCATGGTGCTGTTCGTGTTTGTGATTATGTTGCTCAATGCGGGCATCGAAGAACGTTCCAGCTTGAGCCGTACGGCACGGTATGCAGGCGTACCGCTATCTGTTTTGTTGCTAGTCGCACTCGTCTACGGCGTGACTCGGTCTTCCTTGTCCATGGCTCTACAGCCTACCGGGGAGCACCCCATACGCACCATGGCACTGTTGCTTTTCCAGAATTTCGTGTTCCCTTTTGAGCTGACGTCCATTTTGATCCTTATCGCCATTCTCGGGGCGCTGGTACTGGCGAAAAGGGACGGATAGACCGCGAGAACATCGGTGGCGAAAACGGTCGTTCGCATCGGCCATTTGAACTCGCTAGCTTGCTAGCACATGAAAGGAGTAAAAAAGTGGTTCCGATTTCATATTACGTTGCGCTGAGCGCGATTCTATTCGGACTTGGGGTTGTGGGTTTCGTCTTCAAACGGAACATCATTGCGATCTTCATGTCCATCGAGCTGATGCTCAATGCAGCGAACCTGGCATTCCTTGCCTTCGGCCGTTCGTTGGGACAGCTCGACGCACAGGTCTTCGTTTTTTTCGTGATTGTCGTGGCGGCCGCCGAAGCCGCTGTCGGTCTTGGCATTGTGATTGTAATTGCCCGCAACCGGCAGTCGCTAAATGTTGAACGCATCAATCTGCTGAAGCTCTAGGGATCGCGCATGCCCGTGCTCGAACATCTCTGGATCATTCCGCTGCTGCCTCTTTTGGGTGCTGCGGCAAACGGCATCTTCGGCCGGAACTGGGGTCGCGCCGCGACCAATGGTGTGGCCCTGGGCACAACCGGGCTTTCGCTCTTGGCTACCGTGGAGCTGGCGCGTGAATTCACACGCCTCAGTTCGGCGCAGATTCCCTGGGTGCGCTCCTATTTCACCTGGATCGATGCCGGTCGGCTACGCGTGGACTTTGCACTGCAAGTGGATCAACTGACAATCGTGATGCTGTTGGTTGTGACCGGTGTGGGGTGGATCATTCACTTGTACTCGACCGGCTACATGGCCGAGGACCCAGGCTGCAGGCGCTACTTCGCCTGCCTGAACCTGTTCATGTTCTTCATGCTCACCCTGGTGCTCGCGGCAAATTATGCCTTGATGTTTGTAGGGTGGGAAGGCGTTGGCCTGTCGAGCTACCTGCTTATCGGCTTCTGGTTTCTGAAGAAAGGTGCTACGGATGCCGGCAATAAGGCTTTTTGGGTGAATCGCATCGGCGACTTCGGCTTCCTCTTGGGATTGTTTCTGCTCTTTAGGAAATTCGGCACACTCGATTTTGGGCCCATATTCCACAATGCAGCTGCAATGCCGGTCGAAACTGGTGGGAACGGTGTGCTGACAGTTGTGGCTCTGCTGTTGCTTGCGGGCGCAACGGGAAAATCAGCCCAACTTCCTCTCTATGTCTGGCTTCCGGACGCCATGGAAGGCCCGACACCAGTGAGCGCACTGATCCACGCTGCGACCATGGTCGCGGCAGGCGTGTACATGGTCGCTCGTTCGCACATCCTGTTCCTCCATGCGCCGCTTGCAATGACTGCGGTCGCCGTCATCGGCTGTTTGACGGCCCTGTTCGCCGCCACCATTGCTCTGGTGCAGACCGACATCAAGCGGGTCCTGGCTTACTCCACGATCAGTCAGCTCGGCTACATGTTCTTGGCGTGCGGTGTTGGCTCGTTCACCGGCGGCATATTCCATCTGACCACCCATGCATTTTTCAAGGCGCTGCTCTTCCTGGGCGCTGGAAGCGTCATGCACGCACTCGGTGGAGCGCAGGACATGCGGCGAATGGGCGGTCTCCATAGGACCATTCCATGGACGTATGGCACGATGGTGGTCGCCTCGCTGGCGATCGCGGGCATCCCGGGCTTTTCAGGTTTCTTTAGCAAGGACGAAATATTATTGGCTGCACGCTCCGGGCCATACTCCAACCCCGTACTGTTTGCCCTTGGATTGATAACCGCGGGCCTAACATCGTTGTACATCTTCCGCCTGCTGTTTCTCACCTTCCACGGCGCACCTCGCTATGACCAACATGGAAAGCACCCGCATGAATCGCAGCTCAGCATGCTCGTTCCGCTGTTGGTGCTTGCGGCACTCTCGATCGTCGGCGGCTGGTGGGCTGCGCCGCAGCTGTGGGATGGGCCAAATCACTTCAACAATTACTTGGTTCCTGTGTTTCACGCTGCTGAGCCAGCAGGGGACAATTTCGTATCCACAGGCAGCGGACTATTCCATGCACTTCTAGGCGCGCCGGTAATAGCGGCCTTCGTCGGCATTCTTCTCGCATGGTGGTTTTACATCCACAGGCCGGAGCTTCCCGGCCGCTTAGCTGATGCTCTTGTAACACCATACCGGCTGCTGTCAGGCAAGTACTTCGTGGATGAGATCTATGCCGCTGTGATTGTGCGTCCCCTGGTGTGGGTGTCTACCAATGTCCTGTGGCACACACTGGACGAGCGCGCCGTCGACGCCAGTGTGAATGCCTTGGCGCGTGGTGCCAATGACTTTGGGAACCGTCTGCGATATCTGAACTCGGGCAATACGCGTACCTATGCGACATGGATCGTGATGGGAGCTGTGGTGCTCACAACGCTGGTGATCTGGATGACACGCTAGATATGCAACCCTCCTACCTGCTTACGGTGCTGACCTTTCTGCCGCTGGCCGGCACGGCGGCACTGCTCTTGTTGCGCGGCAACGACCATGCCTGGATCCGACGCGTTGCGCTCCTCGTAACCCTAACCGAATTTCTGCTCTCTCTGCTGCTCCTGCGCAGATTTGATGCGGGGACTCCGGCGTACCAGCTTGAGGAACTCCACAATTGGATCCCCTGGCCTCCGATTCATTACCACCTGGGCATAGACGGCATCAGCCTCTTTCTTGTGTTGTTGACAACCTTTCTGACGCCGATAGCCATGCTGGCGTCCTGGAACTCGGTGCAGCAACACGTTCGAGGCTTCTACCTCAGCCTCCTTGCGCTTGAGACTGGAATGGTGGGTGTGTTTGTGTCGCTCGACATGTTCCTTTTCTTCCTGTTCTGGGAGGCGATGCTGATCCCAATGTATTTCCTGATCGGCATCTGGGGGCACGAGCGGCGTATCTATGCCGCCCTGAAATTCATCCTCTACACCATGTTCGGTTCGATCCTGATGTTGGTGGCGATGGTCGGACTTTACGGGCTGACCGGGACGTTCGATTTGCCCCGAATCCAGATGATGCTCACCAGCGGCCAAGTCACATTGCCGCTCCAGACCGAGTTTTTGCTCTTTGGCGCTTTCTTCTGGGCATTTGCCATCAAGGTGCCTCTCTTTCCGTTTCACACGTGGCTACCCGACGCGCACACAGAAGCGCCTACGGCCGGCTCGATCCTATTGGCTGGTGTGCTGTTGAAAATGGGGACCTACGGCCTGGTGCGCTTTTGCTTGCCTCTCTTCCCGGAGGCCGCCCACCGACTTGCCCCGTACATCGCCGTCCTCGCTATTATCGGGATCCTGTACGGTGCCCTGGTCGCTATGGTCCAGTCGGACCTGAAGCGACTCGTGGCATATTCCTCGGTAAGCCACCTCGGTTTCGTTGTCCTCGGCACCTTTACCTTCAACCCCATCGCTCTCCAGGGCGCGCTGTATCAGATGCTCAGTCACGGCATCTCGACCGGAGCGTTGTTCTTGCTGGTTGGCACGCTCTACGATCGGCGGCACACCCACATGATCCAGGATTACGGAGGACTGGCCACGCCGATGCCGGTGTTGGCCGCACTCTTTCTGTTCGTTTCCTTGTCATCGGCCGGACTGCCGATGCTCAACGGTTTTGTCGGCGAATTTCTGATCCTCACGGGAACATTTGAGCGGCACACGGCGTGGGCTACTTGGGCCGCCATAGGCGTGATCTTCTCAGCGATCTATCTGCTGTGGTCCTATCAACGCGTCTTTTTCGGACACGTGATGCATGAGCAAAACCGGGCGCTGCCGGATGCTGACGGCCGGGAGCGGTTTCTGCTTTTCAGCATGGCCGCCGTCATTTTGTGGATGGGCATCGGCTCTGCTTCGTTCACGCGCCGGACTGAAGCCTCAACACGCAACATCCTCGAACTGATGCACAGGCCTCAGGCTTACGACGCGCGTACGGCTGCGTCACCGGCAACTGCCAATCCCACAGGGGATCGCTGAATGTTCCCACCGCTCGACGACCTCTACCGAGTGGCCCCCGAGGTAATTCTTTGCCTTTCGGGTATCGTGTTGATGCTCGTTGAACCATTCCTTAGGCGCGCTCGGCGCGCAGTTCTTCTGCCGATCGCGACATCCGGAGCCACACTGGCCCTGCTGGCGATCATCTATCCTGCAACGCGGCCTGGGCCGGCGTTCTCGGGACTCCTGCTGGTGGACAGTTTCAGCATCTTTATCCATGTAATCATCGGGGTGGTCACACTGCTAGTGGTGCTCGGTTCCGCGGACTATCTTGATCGCGAAGGACTCCAGCAAGGTGAATACTACGCTCTGGTGTTTTTCGCTACAGCGGGCATGGGCGTGATGGCCAGCGCTGCCGAACTAATGACCGCGTTCATTGGACTCGAAACGAGTTCCATCGCTACATATATCCTCGCCAGTTACCGGCGCGACGCACCCCGCTCCAATGAATCGGCGATGAAATATTTCTTGTTGGGCTCATTTGCCACCGCGTTCTTTCTCTATGGAGCGGCTCTCGTCTACGGCGCGACTGGCACGACGCATCTCACGCACATGATTCTCAGGGACCTGCCGGGAGCGCCCACGCTGCTGAGGATAGGCCTTGCTCTGATTCTGGTAGGGCTCGGTTTCAAGGTGGCAGCAGCACCATTTCAGCTCTGGACACCCGATGTGTATGAAGGCGCGCCCAGTCCGGTGACGGCGTTGCTCTCATCCGGACCGAAGGTAGCCGCATTTGCGCTGCTGCTGCGTATCCTGGCAATGGTCACGGGCGCCGGCTTGTTCTGGTCATGGGCACTTTGGGTATCCGCTGCGCTGACCATGATCGTTGGGAACCTAGCGGCGCTCGCACAATCCAACGTCAAACGCATGCTGGCCTACAGCTCAATCGCGCATGCCGGATACATCCTGGTCGCCATCACCGCCGCCGCAGTGTCCGATCAGGTGGCCGTCGGGATCGCTGCTGTGCTTTATTATCTAGTCGTCTACATGCTGATGAAATTGGGTGCCTTTGTGCTAATAGCACAGCTTGGTGGCACCGCTGAGCGTCACCTCGACATCGATGACTTGGCTGGGCTGGCTTCACGACAGCCGGTCGCGGCGGCCTGTTTTTCGCTCTTTCTCCTTTCTTTGTTAGGCCTGCCTGTGACGGCCGGGTTTCTCGGCAAATTTTACATCTTCAACGCGGCTCTAGCCTCAGATCTGGTGTGGCTAGCCGTGCTGTTGGCTGTCAACAGCGTTATCGCTGCTTCTTATTACTTGCGCGTGATCGTAGTAATGTACATGCAAGAGCCGCATCAAGACTGGCCGCCAGCGCGCGTGCCCTGGGCAGTAACGCTGGTGCTCCTGCTGACAGCCGCGGGAACGCTCTATCTGGGCCTGTTCCCCGGCCACGTCATGGGATTCGCATCGCAGGCCGCCTTATCCTTGCCGCTGCGCTAAGTCTATGAAAATCTTTAGAATCTAGGGCGAGCCTGCACACCCTGCCGGACTGAAGAAAAGGGTCCGGTGAGTGTTCCCTCCCCCGGGTGTACGCGCCGGAGAGAAACTAGGCCAGGAACGCCGCGAGAGCGGCGGACCCTGGCGGAGCAAAAACAGACCGCCGGAAATCTGTCTCAGGAAACGGTCCCAGGAGGAGCGTTTCGTGGGATACCGGAGGGATGTACACAGTGGAGCTATATGCACGCGTTCGGCGAGAGGTTGATGTTGAGGGGAAGAGCGAACGGCAGGTAGCCCGGGAGTATGGGCTGGCGCGGGAAACCGTTCGGAAGATGTTGCGGTATTCGGCGCCGCCGGGCTACCGGCGGCAGCAGCCGGCCAAGCGGCCGAAGCTGGATCCGTGGGTGGGAGTGATTGAGGCGATCTTGGAGGAAGATCGGAGACGGCCCCGGAAACAGCGCCACACAGCAAAAAGAATCCATCAACGATTGCGAGAGGAGCAGGGCTTTGGTGGTGGGTACACCATCGTGAAGGATTACGTGCGTCTGCGGAGGCTGAGCCAAAGGGAGATGTTCGTACCGCTGGTGCACCCTGCGGGAGACGCCCAGGCAGACTTCGGGGAAGCGTTGGTGGTGATCGGCGGAGAGGAGCAGAAGGCACACTATCTGGTGATCGATCTGCCGCAGTCGGACGACTGTTTCGTGATGGCATTCCCGGCCGAAACGACGGAAGCGTTTCTGGAGGGGCACAATCAGGCGTTTGCATACTTCGGCGGAGTGCCGCGGACCATTCTGTACGACAACACGAAGCTGGCGGTGGTGCGGATCCTGGGAGACGGGACGCGGAAGAAGACGCAGGCGTTTTCTGAGTTGCAGAGCCACTACCTGTTCCAGGAGCGGTTTGGGAGGCCCAGCAAGGGAAACGACAAGGGGAAGGTGGAGGGACTGGTCGGATATGCACGACGGAACTTCCTGGTGCCGGTGCCGCGGTGCGCGAGCTGGGAAGAGCTGAACACACACTTGCGGGAACAGTGCCGGAAGAGGCGCCAGCAGCGGTTGCGAGGGCACGAGCAGACCATCGGAGAGCGGTTCGAGAAGGACCGGACAGCGCTGTTGCCGCTGCCAGCGACGCCGTACGAAGCCTGCGACAAACGAACAGGGCGAGTGAGTTCTCTCTCTCTGGTGCGGTATCGCGGCAACGATTATTCGGCACCGGTGTGCTGGGGGCACCGCGAGGTTCTGGTCAAAGGCTACGTCCACGAGGTGGTGATCTCGTGCGGCGCGGAAGTGATTGCGCGGCACTCCAGAAGCTATGAGCGGGAGGACATGATTTTCGACCCGCTGCACTATCTGGCGCTGCTGGAGCAGAA
This sequence comes from Candidatus Acidiferrales bacterium, assembly GCA_965197305.1. Lineage (GTDB taxonomy): Bacteria > Acidobacteriota > Terriglobia > Acidiferrales > UBA7541 > Palsa-189. The sequence goes on from CBDAMS010000012.1 coordinate 31,732, forward strand.
GACGAATGCGCTCGATCAGGCGGCGCCGCTGGTGGGCTGGGAGTTGCCGGAAGAGTTCACCGAACTGCGCCGACTGCTGGAAGCACGGCTGTCGAAACGAGGTAAACGGGAGTACGTGCAGGTGCTGCGGCTGCTGGAGACCTTCTCGATGGCGGAGGTCACCAAAGCGGTGGAAGATGCACTGCGGCTGAGAGCGATCTCCTTCGATGCGGTGAAACATCTTTTACTGTGCCGGATCGAGCAACGGCCGCCGCGGCTGGATCTGCAGAACTATCCGTACCTGCCGATGGCACAGGTGGCCACCACGGCGGCCGCCGACTACCTGGCGCTACTGACTCCCGTGCAGGAAGGAGTCCTCTGATGGAGACTCCTCAAGTTTTGTGGGGCATCACCTGAAGGCGCTAAGACTGCCGACCTTCCTGCGCGAGTACGACAAGGTGGCGCAGCAGTGCGCCGCCGAAGGGGTGGACTATCCCCGCTACTTGCTGCGGTTGTCGGAGCAAGAACTGCTGGACCGGGAGCGGCGGGCGACGGAGCGGCGCATTCAGCAGGCGCGGTTCCGGGTCGTGAAGAGCCTGGACAGTTTCGACTTTCTGGCGATTCCGTCGCTGAACAAAGCGCTGGTTCTGGAGCTGGCCCGCAGTGAGTTCATCGACCGCAAGGAGAACGTGCTGGCCTTGGGAAACTCGGGCACAGGCAAGACGCACATCGCCCTGGCGCTGGGACTGGCGGCCTGTCAGAAGGGCTACCGGGTGCGGTTCACCACCGCGGCGGCGCTGGTGCATGAACTGATGGAGGCCAAGGACGAGAAACGGCTGCTGCGCTTACAGAAACTGCTGGCCAGTTACGAACTGCTGATCATCGATGAACTGGGGTTTGTCCCGCTGTCGAAAACGGGGGCCGAGATGCTGTTCGAGATCTTCAGTCTCCGTTACGAGCGCGGCGCCACCCTAGTCACCAGCAACCTGCCCTTCCACGAATGGACCGAGGTGCTGGGCTCGGAGCGCCTCACCGGTGCCCTGTTGGACCGGCTCACCCATCACGTCCACATCCTGGAGATGAACGGGGAAAGCTACCGGCTGAAAGAGAGCAAACGAAAGCGGTCAGCGAAGCCTGCCAGCCGATAACGATTCCACCCTAACCCTCCCCACACGTCGCCACGATCGGGCTGGGGTGGCTTCCGCTCCGGCCTAACCGCGCCGCCTGAACGGAGGCGCAGGCCTCCGCTCCAGCCACCCCAGCCCGATCCAGCAAATCAACCCCTTCCCTCACCGGGAGTGGTCTATTTTTCCTCCGCCCCTCTGGCCTAGTTTTTCTCCGCCCTTGACACCCGGGCCTCTCCAGATTTGTTTCGCCCTTCAGACTTTCGCAAAAATGATGACAAGCGTCAGCAACGCGAGGGTCTCGATGAACACAAGGCCCAAAATCATTGCCGCGCGGATGGCTCCCGATGCGCCCGGATTGCGCGCCATGCCCTCGCATGCGGACGATGCCACGCGAGATTGAGCCACCGCCCCACCAAAGGCCGCCAGTGCCATCCCGAACGCCGCTGAAATTGCCACCCAGTTCGTGGCCCCCGCAGGAGCCGCGCCGACCTGCGCAAACACGACCGGGCTGGACAGCATCACTGCTGCCAACGTAGCCAACAGATAGAGAATCTTCCTCATGGACTCCTCCTATGAAATTGCCGCCAGTAGGTGGTTCCCGGACATCCTCGTGCAGTCAGGCTCACACTGAAGCGGCGGTCACTAACAAAAAGCCGGATTAGTGCTCCTCCGTCGTCGCAATCCCGATGTAGATCGACGGCAGCAGGGTAAAGACGTAGGTCTGAATGATGGCCACAAAGATATGAAGACCGATGAATGCAAGTGGGACAAAAACCGGACCCGCACCAAGCACGACTCCGAGCACTGGAGTCTTGTCCCATCCCCACAGCACCGGCTGAATCAGTAGGCCGAGAAAGATTGTGTACAGCAGCTCGCTCGCAAAAATGTTCGCCCACAGACGCACCGTCAGGGAAAGAATGCGCGCGCATGTGCTGATGATCTCCACCGGAAACATCAGAGGTGCGAGCCACCATACCGGTCCCGCGAAGTGCTTCAGATAGCCGACGGGCCCGTGGTGACGGATGCCTTGCCAATTGAAGTACAGAAACGTGACGATCGCGCAGCCGAGGGGCACGGTCTTCTCCACCGTGGGCGCCGAAAACGCGGGAAACAGGCTCAATAGATTTGACAGCAGAATGAAGACGGCAATCGAGCCGACCATTGGAACGTATTTCCGCCCTTCGTGCTTCGCGTTTTCTTCGAGTACATCCCGGATCCCGAACCCGAGCGGATTCGTCAGCAGCATCTCCGCAACCTGCTGCACCGCCCCTGGATTGCCTGCCGAAAGCCGCGGCTTGAGCCACAGAGTCCCTAAGGCGCCAACCACGAAGACCACCAACAGCATGACGACATGTTCCGGTATTAGTGTTGCTGGCTCGGCTGGCTGCATATGGAGCGCATGCAGCAAAGAAAGGAAGAGTCCACCCAAGTAATGATTGACAAGTTGTGTCAGCCAGCTGATGTGATGTTCCATTCGCTAACCCGAAGGACGCAGAATTTCGTACAGGCTCGCCCCAATCGTCGCGATCCCCAGTGCACACAAACCCACCAACATGCTCAAAACAGGAATGTTAAAGAGCGTAAAACTAACATACACGACGGCCGCAATCAATACGTACCGCCCAAACAGCCGAAAGATACTGCCCAAGAGTAAGCGGGCACCCGGCGACTCCGCCCTTGCGGTCGAAACGCACACGAGAGCGTCGAGCGCCCCCTCAAGCCAGCGAAAGCTCAGCCAAGCAAGTACGGTCCCAATCAGAACGCCCATCCCGACACGGAGCGAGAACAGTAAGTACGCTCCGACCGACGCTGCCGCACCCATCGCCAGCGTGAGTTGTGCAATGCGCCGCTCGGTGAGCCGATATTGCGCGGGACTAAGTGTCTCCATTGCTGCTCTTCGCCACCCGCCTCAAGACGTCACGAACGCCGGTGTAAAAGCCCAGTCCCCCCAGGATCAACATCATGACGGGTCGAGTGTTAAGCCACTGGTCCAGAAAGTAGCCGAATAGCCCGCCAATCACGATCGCAGAAACCAACACAAACGGCAACTCAAGCGCCATGACAAACTGCCGCGATATGAATTCCGGCGGCCGTTTGCGGGGCGGCGGGGAGGACGGCGAATCTGGCGTATCAGCGACCAAAGAGTGCAGCCGGGAAAGTCATAGAGTACGTCGTGATGCGGATGAACGGTTCAGGATAAATGCCCGCGGCCAGCGTGACCAGGCACGTGACCGCGAGCGCCACCGACTGTCCGACTGTTACCTGCGGATGGAAGTCGCTCGTAGGCTCGAGCAGCCAAGCGTGCACCACCACGCGGAAATAGTAGTAGAGCGCTGGCACGATGTACAATGCAGCGAATATCGCCAAGTAATAATGACCTGTCTGCACCAGCGCGAGGAGGATGTAGTACTTCGCGACGAAGCCGGCGAGCGGAGGGATACCGGCGAGCGACAACATAAAAATTAGCAGCAGGACCGCCGCCGTGGGGCTCCGGTAGATCAGGCCGTTCAGGTCGTCGAGTTCGTCGCCGATCAGTCCTTGCCGGCGCAATAGAATGACGATGGCGAACGCGCCGGTCGTCATGAAGGCATAGACGAGAAGGTAAAATCCTATGCCTTTCAAGCCTGTCTCGTTTCCTTGGGGGCCGGAGAGCGCCGCCACGAACCCCAACAATATATAACCCACATGCGAAATCGAAGAATAGGCTAGCAGTCGCTTGATATTAGTCTGCGTTATGGCGGCGAAGTTGCCGATGGTGAGCGACGCTAGAGCCACTGCGGCGATCACTTCAATCCAACCTACACGCACCGGCCAGAAGCCATAAACAAACAGCCGCAGCAACAGGGCGAAACTCGCCGTCTTTGATGCGACACTGACGTAGGCACTAATAGTCGTCGGCGCGCCTTCGTACACGTCAGGCGCCCACTGGTGGAACGGCACGGCGGCCACTTTGAACAACAACCCGGCCATTACAGTCACGATGGCCAGGATAACCAAAGGGTCTGTTGGGCCGCGTATTTCCAGAGCCGCGCGCACCACTCCAAGATTTGTTCGGGGCACCTGGAGCGGCAGCCCGCCCGGTCCGGTCAGGTTCGCCATAGCGGCCATACCGTAGAGCAACGAAAAACCATAGACCAGCACACCGGAACTGAAAGCACCGAGGAGAAGATACTTCACCGCGGCTTCATTGGAGCGGCGCTGATGCCGCAGAAAACCAGTAAGGATGTAAAAACTGATGGCCATGGTCTCGAGACCCAGGAACTGGACGATCAGGTCATAGCCGGAAATCATGAACATCATCCCGACCATGGCAAACAGCATCAGCGCGTAGTATTCACCGTGGTGCTCGTCCTCGACTTGCAGATATCGCACCGAAAGCAAGATGACCAGAGCCGTTACCGCCAGCAAAATCATCCCAAAAAATAAGAAGAAGGGATCCACAATGATCATGCCGCCAAAGCCGCTGACGGAATCCGGGCCAAGCCCACGCAACCGATACAGTGAAATGCCGCTGAAGATTACGCCTAGCATTGCGAACACGGCATTGACGGTCTTGTCCCGCACTCCGAGCATGAAGTCGAAGAGCAAGATAGCCAGTCCGAACAGGACGAGCTCCACCTGCGGCAGGATCAGAAAGAAGTCTTGGAGAAAATCAGCGGGGTTCATCGGTGTTGTTTATCCGTTTCCCTGCTGCCGCTGCGGGTGTCTGTACCGACACGATAACACTTGATTCATTCACCTCCGTTACGGTGGCCGCAGGCTCGGCCGCCTGCTGCACATACAACGCCGCGGGCACTGTCGTGGTGGGTTCGGCGGGTCGTTCGGTGCTGTAGTATCCCGGATTCACGTGCTCGACAAGCTGGCGCACAGGCATATCCAGCACGGTGAACAGGGGTTTCGGATAGATGCCGATCCAAAACGCCAGGATGACGAGCGGCATCAAGGTGACGTATTCCCGCGCATTCAGGTCGGGCAGGTGCGCATTCGCTGGATTGGTGACCGGACCAAACATCACCCGCTGATACAGCCACAGCAGATAAGCCGCGCCAAGAACGATGCCGACCACGGCCCATGCGGCCCAGTGCAAGCTGACCTGATAGACTCCACTTAGGATCGTGAACTCGCCGATGAAGCCGTTCAGGAGCGGCAGGCCGAGCGAACTGAGCGTAATGATCATGTAGATCGCGGCGAATCTCGGCATCGGTGTGGAAAGCCCCCCGAAATCAGCGATCAGCCGCGAATGTCGCCGCTCATAAAGAGCGCCCACCAGCAAGAACAACCCCCCGGTCGAGATGCCATGGTTGATCTGCTGGATGATGCTGCCGGAGAGCCCATGTGGCGTGAGCGCGAAAATGCCCAGCGTGCAGAAACCCAGGTGGCTCACCGAGCTATACGCGATGAGTTTCTTCATGTCCTTCTGCATCATGCAGACCAAGGCCCCGTAGATGATGCCGATAACGGACACAACCATCAAAATGTTGACGATTTGTTGTCGCGCAGCCTCATCCGAAGGCAGCAGCAAGAGCGAGAAGCGGACGAATCCATAAGTGCCCATCTTCAGCAGAACCCCTGCCAGGATGACCGATCCTGCCGTGGGGGCTTCAGTGTGCGCATCCGGCAACCAGGTATGGAAGGGAAACATCGGCACCTTGATGGCAAAAGCGAAGAAAAAGCCCCAGAACAGGAGGCGCTGGAAGTCTGTCGAAAACTGGGGTGCGGCGGCTAGCAGCGTGGGAATGTCGAAGGTGTAGGGCGCGCCGGTTACCTCGTGTGCCCGGTAATACAACGCCAGGATGGCCACCAACATCACCACCGAGCCGGCCAGAGTGTAGAGGAAAAACTTGATGGCCGCGTACAGCCGCCGATCGCTTCCCCAGACACCAATCAAAAAGTACATCGGCACCAGCATCACTTCCCAGAACAGGTAGAACAGGAAGAAATCGAGTGCCATGAAAACACCGAGCATGCCGACCTGGAGCAGGAGGAAAAGTATGTAGTACTCCTTCTTCCTGGTCTGGATCGCGCTCCAAGACGAAAAAATAGAGATCGCTCCCAGCAGCGTAGTCAGCACGATCAACAGAAAGCTGATGCCGTCTATGCCCAACGAGTAGTGCGCACCGATCGCGGGAATCCAGTCGAGGTCCTCACGAAATTGATAGCCAGGAACAGAAACCTGGAACCGCCAGAGCAATGGCAAAGACACTAAAAGGCCCAGTACCCCAAAGAGATTCCCGATCATGCGGTGAGCGTTCTCGTTTTCGCGCGGCATGAAAAGCAGCAAGATCGCACCCACCAGCGGCGTGAGCAGGATCACGCTCAGAATATGATTGTCATAGAATTGCATTCCCGTCCTCGCCTTCTAGTGCAACAAGGTTTACAGCGTGGGATACAGGTAGTAGCCCAACATCAGCAGCACGCCGAACACGATCCAGAGCGCGTAGTTCGCGACGCGCCCGCTCTGCAGCATGCGCACCGGATAGCTCAAGATCCATACGATGCGCGCCGCCAAATTCACCAACCCATCCACAATCCAGGAATCCCACCACATCGAAATGCGCGACGTCATCCGTGTCAACCAACCGGTTCCGTCTATACCGAGACCGTCCACAACGCTGCGATCAAATGCGCCCAGTGTGGTCGCCAGATCCTTGCTGCGATTCACGAACGCCGCATCGTAAATTTGGTCCACGTAATACTTGTTGTACAGCAGCCGGTAGACCCCGCCCCAGTTGCTCGCCAGCGTCTTCGGTATCAACGGCTTCTTGATGTAAAACTGCCACGCCACGACGATGCCTGCGAGAGCAATGAGAACCGAAAATGCGATCAGTGCATATTCCGTTCCGAGATTGTGTGCCCCTTCCACTTCGCCCGTCCCGGCATGATGGACGATCACCGGCTCCAGAAATCTGGCGAAACGGTCGCCACCACCAAGGACGGCAGGCCACCCGATCCACCCGCCGACAACCGACAGCACTGCGAGAATCATCAACGGCACGGTCATCGACCGCGGCGATTCGTGAAGATGGTGCTCCGCCTCAGGAGACACTCGCGAGGCGCCGAAGAAGGTCATGTTGACGAGCCGGAACATATAGAAGGCTGTTAAGCCCGCGGTCACGAACCCTACGCCCCACAGCACCGCCCGAGCCTCGAATGCCGCGGTGAGAATAGCGTCCTTGCTAACGAAGCCTGCGAGCGGCGGGATACCGCTAATCGCAACTGCGGCCACCAGGAACGTCCTTGCCGTGGCTGGAATCTTGCTCCACAGTGCACCCATCTTTCGCATGTCTTGCTCGCCGGACATGGCATGGATCACACTCCCCGCACCGAGAAAGAGCAAAGCCTTGAAGAAGGCATGTGTCATCAGGTGGAAGATGCCGGCCGTGTACGCACCAACGCCTAGGGCCAGAAACATGTATCCCAACTGGCTTACTGTGGAATACGCCAGCACGCGCTTGATGTCGGTCTGGACCAAGCCCATCGTCGCCGCAAACAACGCCGTAGCGGCACCGACGCCTGCAACAATCAGAAGCGCCACCGGCGCAAGCTGGAACACCGGATTCATGCGTGTCACCATGTACACGCCCGCCGTCACCATGGTCGCCGCGTGGATCAGGGCACTGACTGGCGTCGGGCCTTCCATCGCGTCCGGAAGCCACACATAAAGCGGGATTTGAGCCGATTTGCCCACGGCGCCGACGAACAGCAGTAAGGCAATAGCGGTCATGATGCTGTCGCCAACCTCGAAGCCTCCGGCTTCGATTGCCGGAACGATCTCCGCGAACCTCAACGTGCCCAGCGTACCCAGCAGAAGGAATAGGCCCAGGAGGAAGCCCGCGTCACCGATGCGGTTGACGATGAAGGCTTTCTTGCCTGCATCTGATGCGGACTTGCGCAGGAAATAAAAACCGATCAGCAGATAGCTGCACAGGCCCACGCCTTCCCACCCGACAAATAGCAGCAGCAGATTGTTCCCCAGCACCAGTGTGAGCATCGAGAACATGAACAAGTTCAGATAGCCGAAGAAGCGGTAGTAACCGCCCTCGTGGGCCATGTACCCGATCGAATACACATGGATGAGGAAGCCGACGCCGGTGACGACAACCAGCATGATCGCCGAAAGGGGATCGAGTAGCATGCCCCACTGCGCGTTGAGGTTGGCCAGTTGCCCGGATGTGGTATGCATCGCGCCGGCTGGAATCCAATCGAAAAGCACGACCTCGACCACGCGCTGTCCCACCGGCCGTGCGATCAACTGCGCAATGGCCCCAAAGGCGTACACCATCGCCAGAAACACGCTGCCTACGCAGATCACGCTGACAGCTCGGTTGGCAAGCCGCCGTCCCAGGAATAGCATCAGCGCCGCGCCCGCCAGCGGGAATAGCGGAATCAGCCAGATATGCGCCAGAAAATATTCGGCCGGGGCTACCATTTCAGGATATCCATTTCATCCGCGAGCACGGTTTCACGGTTTCGGAAGAATGCGATGATGATCCCTAGGCCCACTGCCGCTTCTGCGGCCGCGACGGTGATGACGAAGAGGGCGAAAATGTGGCCTTCTACCGAACCCACCAGCCGGGAAAAGGCAACCAGATTGATATTCACGGCGTTAAGGATCAACTCGACCGACATCAGAATGATGATCACGTTGCGCCGCGTCACCACGCCCACGATCCCGATGGCGAACAGCGCCAAGCTCAGAAATAGATAATGTCCGATGGGAACCATCGCTCAGACCTTCTTCTTTGCCATAACCACTGCCCCGATCATGGCCACCAACAGCAGGATGGAGGCGATTTCAAAAGGCAGGATATAGGTGTGGAATATGGCCACGGCTACTCGCTCCGTATTGGGATCGAGAGCCTGTGCCGGTGCTGGAGTCATAGTTTGCAACCCTTGGCGGCTTACCGCGATTGCCGCTGCCACCTCCATGCCAAGCACCAGTGTCACCAAGAGCGCTACCAGCCAGTGGCGATTGAATTGCACCTGGTGCAAGGCTACATCCAGATTAACCAGCATGATCACGAACACGAACAGCACCATAATGCCGCCCGCGTACAAAATGATTTGTACGACAAACAGAAACTCGGCATGTAACGACAAGAAAATACCAGCCGTCGCCAGCAGCGCGGACACCAGAAAGATGGCGCTGTGCACGGCATTCCGTCGCGTCACGACCAGAATTGACGACACCACTGCCAGCACTGCGAAGAAGTAAAAAACGGCAGTATCAAGCATTGGCGGTCGTTTCTCCCTCTTCTTCACCCACTCGCGCGTGCTCGTGCTTTTCACCGACGGCCAGCAGATAGGCCGCACTGCCGAGCGTGAGGGCCAACCCAAGCAAGAACGAAGGTACCAGTCCCCAGCCCAACTGCCGGTGCAAGACCAACGCGAGTCCAATCCCAATGACGTTCACGATCGAAAGCGGCAACAAAAATTGCCAGCCAAGCCGCATCAATTGATCAAAGCGGTAACGCGGAAACGTAAATCGCAGCCACATGAACACGTACAGATACCCGGAAACCTTTAGCAAAAACCAAAACGCGCCATGCAAGCCTTCCTTGGCATCGGCCACGGTGCTTCCCGCAGACGCAAGCAGAGGCGCCGCAAACACCAGTGCCAGCAGTCCGCACAGCAGCCCTACGGCAGCCATGAACATCCTCTGCACCTTTACGGGTTGCTTTGGTGAACGATAGAAGCAGTAGCCGGCCACTAGCAACATCAACATCGGTGGAAAGAAATCCAAAAAATCGAAAAAACTGGTGCCCGAAAAGGGGCGCAGCCATCCGCCCAAAAACAGGGTCGTGGCGACGGCTGCCACGACGACCATGTTGGTGTACTCGGCCAAGAAATACAGCGCCCAGCGGAAACCGCTATATTCGGTCATGTAGCCGGCCACCAGTTCGGATTCGGCCTCGGGCATGTCAAAGGGGGCGCGGTTGGTTTCCGCAATCGAGGCAACCAAGTAGATGAAGAACCCCACCGGAACAGCAAATACCAGCCAGACACCGTGATCGGCCTGCATTTGAATAATGGCGCGCGTTGACAGCGTTCCGGCAAGCAGCAGCGCGCCTACGACGGCCATTCCCAACGAGGTTTCATAGCTCACCAATTGCGCCGCGGCGCGCAATGCTCCGAGCAACGAGTAGTGGCTATTGGACGCCCATCCCCCAAGCACAATGCCAAAAATGCCCAGTGAACTGACTCCGAGGATGTACAAGAGTCCGATGTTCAGCTCGGCAATTTGGAAGAAAGGCCCGATGGGCAAGGCCGCGAACGCCAGCATCGCCGCGGTCACGGAGATCAGCGGCGCCACCCAGAAGACAAGCTTATCGGCGCGCTCTGGGATGATGTCTTCTTTCAGGAGGAGTTTCACCGCGTCGGCGATCGGTTGCAGCAAACCGTGCGGACCGACGCGCATCGGCCCCAGGCGGACTTGCATATCCGCCATCACCTTGCGCTCCACCAGCACGATGTACCCGGAGATCAATGGGAACACCATCACAATCACCAGTACAAAGATCACCGGGAAGAAGTAAGGTGCTCCGAGGATTGCGTCTACGTTCATCAGCAGCGAATGCTCCAGAATCTGCGAACTAGCTTGGCCCTAGCGGTCGACCTCGCCGAGCACGATATCGAGCGTGCCAATGATGGTCACAACATCAGCCACCAGGTGTCCGCGCACCATTCGGTCGAGTGCTTCGAGATTAATCAGCGACGGCGGGCGAATACGGACGCGATAGGGTTGCGTCGTGCCGTCGCTCACCGCGTAATAGCCCAGCTCACCCTTCGGCGCTTCAATCGAGTGGTAAACCTCCCCTGGCGGCGGCTTCATCACCTTGCCGACTTTCCCGAGGATGGGGCCGCTCGGGATATTCTCAATGGCTTGCAGGCAGATTCGTCGTGATTGCCGCATCTCTTCCAGGCGCACCAGATAGCGGCTGTAAGTGTCGCCATTCTTCCCAGTGGGAATCGTGAAATCGTACTGATCATAGGCTGCGTACGGGAACGCCTTGCGAATATCCCATTGCACGCCGCTGGCGCGCAGAACTGGACCGGTGACACCCATAGCAATCGCATCGTCAGCGCTGATTACACCAATGCCCTTCGTGCGCCCGACCCAAATGCGGTTTTCGGTCAGCAAGGCTTCGTATTCGTCCACGCGGCGATCGAAATCCTTGCAGAAGCGCTCGACGTCCTTCTCCAATTCATCGTAGGCCTCATACTGCAGGCCGCCGATGCGGAAGGCATGCGTGGTGAGGCGAGCCCCACAGTACTTCTCGAAAACCTTCAGGATCTCTTCCCGCTCGCGCAGGCAATAAAACAGCGGGGTCAGCGCGCCGATATCGAGCGCGTGTGTTCCGAGCCAAAACAGATGGCTGGCGATTCGCTGCAGCTCAGTGAGGATTGTGCGGATCACCCGGGCGCGCGGCGGCGCTTCGACACCCATCAGTTTTTCGATCGTTTCGCAGTAGCCCAGGCCGTTCGACACCGCTGCTACGTAGTCCATCCGGTCCACGTAGGGCGCGAACTGCTGGTAGGTGCGGTGTTCGGCAATTTTTTCCATGCCACGGTGCAAATAGCCGATGACGCACTCCGAGCCTATTACCTTCTCGCCGTCCAGGTGCAGCTTTACGCGCAGCACCCCGTGCGTCGACGGATGCTGGGGGCCCATGTTGAGAATGATCTCGTCGGCGCCGAGCACGGTCGTCTCGACGTTCGAGGAGGGGGGGATGCGAGTGGAAACCATTGGCTACTGCCCGCTCTCGATGCCCAGGTTCTCACGGACCCAGGCCTCATCCTGTTGAAGGATGTCATAATCCTTGCGTAGCGGATGCCCCTGCCATTCCTCGGGCAACAGCAGACGCTTCAAGTTTGGGTGCCCTTCGAAAACGATTCCAAACATGTCATAGCACTCGCGTTCCAGCCAATTGGCCGTGGGCCATACACTCTCCACGCTTACCACGGGCTCGTTTTCGCCAACTTGCGCCTTCAATCGCAAGCGCTCGTTTTTGGAGAAAGAAAATACATTCAGTACCAGGTCAAAACGTTTCTCGCGCTTCGGCCAGTCCACCGCCGTCAAATCCGTCAGCATGTCGAAGGTTTCGTCGCCGCGGGTGTACTGTGCGATTTCCAGCAGTCGCTCGCGTGCGACCACCAGGATAGCCTGCTTGCGGTCGAGCCAGGCTTCGCGAATGGCATCGCCGAAACGGACCTTGTACCGCTGAACTAGTTCGTCGTCGAGGGGCTCGGGCTTTGGTGGAGTTTTGGGGGGCGGTGGGGCAGCGGTAGGCTTCGGTGGAACGCCAGTTGCCGATTTCGAGGGAGTAGCCGCCTTGTCCGCGGGCTGACCGGGCGGCGCCACGGGAGCCGCTGGCTTTTCGGCCTGAGGCGGAACCGGGGGCTGTTTTTCGTCAGGTTCGTTAGCCATTCTGTTTCGTAGGCGGCCACGTCCGTGCCGGACGCCACCGATGCCAAAATCAAACTGTACTTTCTAACACACGGGATAAAACAACGTCAACGCTCTGCCCGAAATCGCGGAACAAAAAAAACCCCGGCCGCACCATGCTGCCGGGGGAGATCAGCTTCTGCAGGTGTGCCTATACCCACTCCAGCGCGCCTTTTCTGTACAGCCAGACGTATCCAATAATCAGGATACCGAGAAACACACACATACTGGCCAGGCCGTACATCGGCGACAACCGGAAGTTTGGTTCCCGCGTCGAGAACAGCACTGCCCACGGAAACAAAAAAATCACCTCTACGTCGAAAATGACGAACAGAATGGCAATAATATAGAAGCGAACCGAGTAACGCCCCCGCGCTTCGCCCTCGGCCGGAACACCGCATTCGTAGGGCTTGAGCTTGGCCCCGACTGCCCGCGAGTCCGGCCGGATCAGTTTGAAAATCAGGAGCGTGACCGCCGGGAAAGCCGCGGCCAGCACTGCGAACACGATAATCGGTATGTATTGGGTCGGCACGACAACTCTTCAACGGCACATCCTAGCACAAGCGAGAGGCGGCGCCAATGCTCGCATCAGCATCGCAGCGCCCACTCACCTCGAACGACGCTTTGCTCACAATTTACAGAGGTGATGAGTATCAGCGAGCACAGCCGATTCACCCGAAGACAACGAGCACCAAAAGACGGCCCTTATACCGCTTTGCGTCATGAGTACAATCGAGAAGTTATTCGAAACGGGCGTTCCTCCCGAAGCGTCTAAATAAACTTTGATGGAGAGAAGCACCTCCGCAGGGTGGCACGACTTTGTGGAGACTCTGGAGGGCGAATGCTATTTTTGTCGCAGGCGGAGTGTTGCCGTTGTCGATCCGCGATTTCCTCTGACGCGATTGGAGTAGTGATTGCCGCGCTCTTGCTGGCGGCGTTGGCATTACTTCCCGGCTTGTGCCCTTTGGCCTTTGTCCAGGATGTTAAGAGGGCCGTGGTTGGCCACGCATCTTCCGAGGTCCGAGTGGATGGTGTGCTGGACGAACCGAGCTGGGCAGCGGCGCCGGTGATCGGCGAAATCGTTCAACGCGAGCCGCGCCCCGGCGATGCGGCGACCGAGCCCACCGAAGTTAAATTGCTCTACGATGAGAATTTTCTGTACATTGGCGTGACTTGTTTCGACTCCGAGCCGGACCGGATCATCGGTACGCGCATGGCACGCGATTCCAATCTGGCGGATGATGACCGGATCGAAAACGACATTCTTCGACACCGATGCGTTGCTGGCCCGCGAGATCCGGAAGGGCGGCCAAAAACTGACCTTGCGCGACGAGGACGGTATCCCAGTGTGGCCTGGCGCACGCCGGTGGTAGGCACGCAGGGTGTCTTGCGGAAGCCCAGTTCCAGGGACTGCACCGTAACTTAACAGCTAAGCAACGGCCGGATTGCTACGGTCTTCTTGAACCTCGTCACGCTCCAGTGCGTTGAGAATCGTGCGCAGCGTGGAAATTAGTTCGTCGCGCGAAATATTGCTCTTGTGGAACTGGATGCGCAACCGAAAGGCTTTGTTGTCAGGCTGGAAATTGAAGATAAACGGCTGCGGCCGTGGCCCAACGGCTCTTTCCTCGCGCCGTTCGCGCCGTGCCTCATCGCGGGTGAGACCGCCCTGAAGAATGCGCTGCAACGCTTCGGCCATTTTCTTTTCGTTGGACTGGCGGGCAATCTGAAGGAGTAGAGATTTCGAAACGATGCCACGCGCAATGCACTGCCGGCGGATGTGGTCGGGTAAGTTGCGTAACGAAAGGATCTCCGTGACCGATGAGCGCGCCTTGGCGATCTTGTGCGCGATCTCTTCGTGCGTGTAGGCAAACCGCTGAACCAGGCGGTAAAGTCCCTCGGCCTCTTCGAACGGGGTCAGGTCCTTGCGTTGGAGATTTTCGATCAGCGCAAGCTCGAGCGTTTCGGCGTCATCAGCAATTTTCTCGATGCACGGCAGTTCACGCAAGCCCGCCGCACGAGCCGCATGATAGCGCCGCTCCCCGGCGATAATGAAATAGGCCTCTTCGCGCGGCACGAAACGCACGAGCAGGGGTTCCAGAACGCCTTTCTCCTTGATGGATTCGGTGAGTTCGTGTAATTCGCCCAGCGCTTTGCGCGGCTGCTCCGGATTGGGCCGAATCCTGCTGATATCGATCATGCGGCCTACCGCCGCTCCGCTGAAGCTGGTCAGCGTCTCGACGTAATGCGCGTCATGCCGCATCTTCAGTGTGACGGGTAATCCGATCCTCTTCGACACGTTGGATGACCTCCAGAGCAAGCTTGCGGTAGTCCTGTGCGCCAGGTGATTTCGGCGCGAACGTGAGGATCGTCTCCTTGTACGCGGGGCTTTCCTCAAGTCGAACATTCTTACCAATGCGCGTCTTGAACAGCACGGAACCGAACACCGACCGGATCTGCTCGTGCGTATCGCGCGAGATGTTCGTGCGCCTATCAAACAAAGTGATAACCACGCCGAGCACCTTGAGGTCCGGATTGGGCCGGGCGCGAATGCGCTCGTAGGTTTCGAGCAAATCGTCCGTTCCCTCAATGGCGAAGTAGGCGGCCTGAATGGGCACGATCAGATGAGTGGAAGACACCATGGCATTGACCGTTAAGATGCCCAGTGCCGGGGGCGTGTCCAGGATGATGTAGTCGTAGTCCTTTTGGACCGGGGCCAGTGCGTCTTTGAGTTTGAAGGGGGCGTCGAACTGTCCCGCGATCTGTTGCTCAATCTTGGCAAGAGCCAGCCGGGCGGGTGCTACGGACAGCATGGGATCTTTGGTTGGTTTGATGACCGGTGCCATCTCGGCCCGGTGATCGCCGAGCACATCAAACATCGAGCTCTGCACATTGGCGAGATCGAAAAAGGCAATGGTGGAATTGGCCTGCGGATCCAGATCAATCAGCAGAGTCTTTTTCTTGCGCTGGGCGATGGCGGCGGCAAGATTGATGGCCGTGGTGGTTTTGCCCACGCCGCCTTTCTGGTTGGCAATCGTCAGGACAGCCGTCATAAACCACCCTGCCGATTGCCAACAGGGCCGCGCCTCCCGGCGGCAACCCACCTACTGCATATTGTGTAGCATGGGCCCGCCCAAAACGTACGAGTGCGCACAATGTACTCGCGCGGCGGGGGCGAGCGCAAGCAAAAAATCAGGAGCAAACTCCCCCAAAATTCTGTCGACATGTAGGGACTATGCCGCCAGTTATAATCGAACTCCCACTGGGAAGTCGCTTAAATTGAACCTAAACAGCTGATTTGAAGCACGAGTAGCGCCGGTCATGAGTAAATTGGTGCAATCCTCCCCCTAACGAGAGGGACGTGAGGGAGAACCTCGGGAGGCGCACGAAAATGGTATCGATGAGATATCGAAGATATTTTGCCCCTGGTTTTTCGGCAATTTTGGCTTGGGCGCGTTCGCGGGACTAAGTAACTCCCAGCAAACACGCCCGCCTGCTGACTATAGCGGACAACTACCACGAGCCATAAGGAGTACCTTCAAGCGATACGGCGTCGGATGCGGAGCGGACATCACTGATGCCCGTCGCGGTCTGGTCCACACTAAACAGGACATCTTCGAAAACGGTGCGCCAGTCGCGTGCGCGCGTGATGGGATCGGTCGGAATTTCGCGGAGGTAGCCAGCTGATACCAGTTCGTTGAGCGATGACGGTGCCGCCTGCTTGTCAAGCGTGTACTGCTGAATTGCGTTGCGCATAGTTCGCAGGTCCTGCTTGAGGACGGCTTCCCGCGCAACCTGCAGCGAGCGTTCGTAACGGCCGGCCGCTATCCCCAGCAGCACGAGTATGATGGCGACCACCACCATGAGCTCCAGTAGTGTGAAGCCCGGGCTTCGCCCATGCGCGGAACGGGATCGTGAGATGAGCGAGACAGGCATGGCTTACCAGTCCGAATGCCGAGTGCCGTCGAGGGCCGTGCCGTTCGACAGCGAGAAAACGTCGAAGACGTTCTTGCCACCCCAACTGGTCGAGTCAGGATCGTCTTGCACCGCGCGCATCCCCCACTCAGCCCGGCCCGTCATTGGGTCGACAGGTATGCGGCGCAGGAAGCGGACACGGCGAATCGCATCGCCGCCCGCAGCACTGATCCCTGCCCCTGGGTCCCCAAATGGTGTGGCAGAGATGCCAGTTTGGCCTGGGGGAGCGGTACTCGCGGTCCCGCCGGCTGCCAAGTTCACACCCGTCACGAGTGTCTCCAGATCAGGCGGATAGCCTTCGGTGCCGACTTCAACCCGGATGAGGTTGCGGTCCGCAGCGTCCTTATAACGATCAATGGCATCTCGCAGTTCCCGCAAGTTGCGGCGCAATTCGCCCTCTTTTTGACGTATTACGGTGAAACGCGCCACGGGAACTGCAGTCGTCGCCAGCACCAGCAAGATGCCACAGGCCACGATCAACTCCACCAAGGTCATGCCGGCCTGGGGCCGCCCAGGCACCAGATGTCGATTTCTGAAAGGCATAGTTCAGAGCTTCCTGGGCGCTAGGGTTGTACCTGCACGGTGGCTTCGCTGGTGATGAACGGGATGGGCCGCTGCTGAGAATCACGCGCGTTGACCTGAACGATCGAGAGGTTCGATGTGCCCGGCGCGACTCCCTGCACCACGATGCCGAACAGCGTGCCGCTGCCGCTGATACCGGGCGTGTTCGGCATGCGCGTCGCGGAAATAATCGCCTGGCCACGCTCCTTGTCCACGCGCTGCACGATAGCGATCGGCTGTGTCCCGCCAGAGAGGAACCCGCCTTGACGGACGTCTTCTACCGAGACAATGGCCCGGTCGTATTGCACCAAGATCGGAATGGAAAACAGGTCTTGCGCGTCTTGGACGACGACACCGACGATGGTCGTCTCACCCGGCCTCAGGGCGATGGCCGCGGGTTCAAAGCGCAATTGCGCCTGGGTCCGCGGCGCAGGAGCCAGGGCTGGCGCACGATCAGGCGCAACAGCGGCCGGCGGGGTTGTTGCGGACGAGATGGGTGCAGACGACATCAAGACTTGAGATTCGAGGCGAACCGCGGGGTTCGTGTCGGTACCGGATGCGATGCTGCGCAGATTCTCGGCCGTAATACCCGGCAAGCGAATGACGCGCGGAGTGACGACAATCAAGACCTCTTGTTCCAAATCGTTCACCGTGGTGCTGGAGGTGAAGTAACGCAAAAACGGCACTTGCGAGAGTCCCGGCCAGCCGGTGGTTATTTCCGATTGCGATCGCTGGATCAAGCCGCCGAGGATGTTGACTTCTCCGTCTCGCAGGCGCACGTCGTGCTCGATTCTTCGTGTGCTGATCACCGGCTGATTGATCCCGCCGATGTTCTGGATGCCCGTCACTGACGATACTTCGATGGAAAGCTTCAAGCTGACGTCGTGGTTGGGATGGATGCGCGGCGTGACGTCCACGATGACGCCGACATCCAGGTACTGAAACTGCGTATTTACCAGCGGGTTGACAATGCTGCCGCCCGTGCCAGTGGCGCCCACGCCAATCCCGGCCTGGAAGCTGCCAGTGGCAATCGGTACGCGGTCTCCGATGCGCAGCTTGGCATTGTGGCCGTCCACGATGCGGATCTGTGGATCGTCGATGATGCGCGTTTGGCTGTCGGTCAGAAGCGCGCTGATGGTAGCACCGGGAAGGGTAAGGCTGTAATCGGCGCTCGAAAGCCGCCGGAACTGGTCAAGCGGAATGGAATTGCTGCTGTCAGTGGACGACGTGGAGATGCTCGAGCGCGGCGCAAAGGAGAGAATCGCCGAGGTCCCGGGGCTGATGCCAAGGTCGCGGAGGCGGTCGCGCCGTGCCTGGAGCACGGCGAACTGCACCACCACTTCGGCTTTGGGCTTGTCCACGTCGTTGATGATCTTTTCCGCGAGCAAAACCTTATCCGGAGTGTCGCGGATGATGATGGCGTTCTGCGCATTGAATTGCTGAACGCGTCGCAGGTCGAGCAGCTGGCGCAAGCCATTGACGATTTCCGTAAGGTCCTGCGGCAAGATGGTGTTTTTCAGATAGATCGTGCGGATAATCTCTTCCTCATAGTCCCGGCGCTTCTGAGCCTGGTCGGGGGCGACAAAAATGACGTTGCTGGTCACCGGCTTCCAGAAGGCCTTACCTTCGAGGGCCAAGAGGTCCAGCGCCTGCTCGAGGGTGACATTGGTCAACTCGGTCGAAATCCTACGCGACGTGAAGTCGGGATCGAAAATGACGGTGAGCCCCGCAAGCCTGGCTACCGTGTCGAACACCACCTTGGCATCGTTGGTCATCTTCAGATTGATCGGCGCGCGTGACAATGGCTGCAGTTCCGGCGGGCCTGCCATTACCTTGGGCTCTTCCTCGGTGGGCGGTGGCGCCGGGACTCCCCGAGCGGCGTTCTGGGCGGCGATGGCCTCGAGCGTATCTTGCATCTCCTGCTGTGCAATGGGGCTCGCCGGATCAATCATCATCCCTGTCTGGAACTCCGCCAGTGCCATTCGCAGGTCCCCCTGTTCCCGGAGCTTTTGCCCCTGCTCGACATGGCTCTGCCCCGCCTCAAAGCGCAGACGCATGGCCTTCAGCTTGTACTCGGTATTCAAGGGATCGGCGTTCAGGGCGCGGTTGTAATGGATCAGAGCGGTATCGTAGTCTTGCAGCGCCTCGGCCCGCTTCCCCGCATCGAATTCGCTCCTCCCGGGCGCACAACCTGCCAGCCCGACAACCGCGCAAGCTAGAAGCAGAATCCGGAAATGCCCTTTTGCCATAATTTACACTCTATCGAGATCGAGGACGCTTGGACGCGAAGTCGGGAGGGGTGCCTCCTTGCCGTTAGGCAAGAGTGTTTGCTCTGCCGGTCCCTGGTTCACAGGCTCATAGCCATGCCGTGAGGCGGCTTGCTGGGAGGCAAGCCCGAGCCAAGGCGCATCTTAAATCTTAGCACCGGATTTCGCGTTCCATCAAGGCGGCTTCTTGCTCCCGTTTCCACCGACCGCTAATATAGCAACTCGTGGCTAGAGCTCCTAAGAAGGCTGCCAAAAAAAAGGCTGGTGCGGCCGGCGATCAGGTCGTTGCCCAGAACCGCGCGGCCTCCTATCACTACCATCTGCTCGAAAAAATGGAGGCGGGCATAGTCCTCTTGGGGACGGAAGTGAAATCGCTGCGGGCCGGCCAGGCGAGTCTTCGCGACGCCTATGCCGAGGTGAAGGGCACGACCGTTTGGCTGGTCAATTGCCATATTCCGCAGTACCTGCCCGGCGGGTCTTCCAATCACGAGCCGCTCTCGCGGCGCCGTCTGCTGTTGCACAAACGCGAAATCGAGAAACTCATTGGTAAGACGCAACAGAAGGGATTGACACTCGTGCCGTTGCGCATCTACTTCCGCAACGGAATCGCCAAGTGTGAGCTAGCGCTGGCCCGCGGCAAGAAACTGTGGGACCGTCGGCAGTCTGAACGGGAGAAAGAATCGCGGCGCGAAGTGAGCGAGGCAATGTACAAATATCGGAGGCGCTGAACATCATGCAAATTGGCTTGGAGAACACTCCGGCGGCAAAGATCAAGACACAGACGTTGGTGAGCTATGTCTTTGAACCAGAGAAGGAACAAACTCAATCGATCGAAGGAGTGATCGCCGAGCTTGACCAGGGACTGGGAGGCGCGCTGGGAAGGCTGGCTGTAAACGGGGAATTGACGGGCAAGATGCTCGAGATGACCCTGGTCCATTTCCTGCCGGGAGTGGCCGCCGAGCGCGTACTGCTCATCGGCGCCGGCAAGCGCGAGAAGTTCAGTACGGCCGACTTGCGGAAGCTGACTGCTGCCGCGGTCCGCCATCTGAGGGCCAAGTCGGTGAAGCACTTGGCATTTCTCGCCCGAGAGCAAGATCGAGGTGCAGCGGCGGCTCAGGCCGTTATCGAAGGATTGCTGCTTGGCAATTTCGAGGGCGACAAATACCGCACGGACAAGAAAAACGGCCCTGTCGACTCGGCGGCGCTGCTGGGCTTCGACGCGGAAGCGCAAGCCGGTGCCGACCGCGGGCGCATCATTGCCGAGGCCCAGAACTTCACGCGCGAACTAGGCAACGAGCCTTCCAACTTGCTGACGCCCCGCCTGCTGGCCGAGCGTGCCGAAGCCATGGCGCGCGAAGTCGGCCTGGCAGTGGACGTCCTTGATGAGAAACGCATTGCGGAATTGAAGATGGGCGCACTCCTCTCGGTGGCACGCGGCGGTGAGGAACCGCCCCGAGTGATCGTGCTGACCTACACACCGTCCACCCCAAAGCCGGGCGCTCCGGTCCTCGGCTTGGTCGGCAAAGCCATCACCTTCGATACCGGTGGCATTTCGATCAAGCCCGCGAATGACATGGAAAAAATGAAATTCGACATGGCCGGCGGCGCGGCCATGCTGGGAGTCATGCGGGTGCTCGCGCAGTTGAAGCCGCCCGTCAAAGTCATCGCCGTCATCCCTTCCTCGGAAAACATGCCCGGAGGCCGCGCGCAAAAGCCCGGCGACGTGCAAATCGCCATGTCGGGGAAATCGATTGAGGTCATCAACACCGACGCCGAGGGGCGGCTGGTTCTGGCCGACGGCATCGCTTACGCGAAGCAGCTCGGCGCGACACATCTGGTGGATGCCGCCACGCTCACCGGGGCCATCGTCGTCGCGCTGGGCAATGTGAACACCGGGGTGTTCGGGACCGACCAGGCGTTCACCGATCGTGTACTGGCTAGCGCACGAGCGGCCGGCGAGAAAATGTGGCCCATGCCTCTCGATGACGAGTACCGCGAGCTCATCAAGAGCACGATTGCGGATATTCAGAACGTAGGCGGCAGGTGGGGCGGTGCGATCAGCGCCGCGTGGTTCCTGCGCGAATTCACGGGCGATACGCCGTGGGTGCATCTTGACATCGCCGGCACGGCCTGGCTTGACGACGCCAAGCCCTGGGCCGGCAAGGGCGGCACCGGCGTCGCCGTGCGCACGCTCGTCGATCTAGCCATGAACCTCGACGGACAGCCGGCAAGGAAATAAAGGCTACATTTTTTCCGGAGCTTCGATGCCCAGCAGGTCGAGAGCAGCAACGAGCTGCCGTTCGACCAGCCGGCTCAGTTGCAGCAGAAACCTCTTTCGCGCTGCGTCGGCCTCGGAGAGGATATGGTGGCGGTGATAGAAGAAGTTGAAAGCCTGCGCAAGCTCAAACGCATATTTGGCGATAAACGCCGGCTCCTGCACCGATACCGCTGCCTGTACCTCAAAATCGAGCAATCCTGCAAGCAGTACCAGTTCCCATAGATCGTTCCCGGCCGGCTCCTTCATGTATTCCGAGATCTCTGCGTTTTCCAAAGCATCCAGTTGCCCGATGCGAAACTCCGGCTGCTGCTCGGCGACCTTGCGGAAGATATTCCGCGCGCGGACCACAGCATACTGGCAATAGGGCCCGGTTTCTCCTTCGAAGCTGAGCGCGTCACGGAAATCAAAGGCGATGATGGCTGTGCGCGTGTATCGCAACAAAAAATAACGTAGCGCGCCAATAGCGATGGCATGTGCGATCCGCACGCGCTCTTCCTCGGGCGTGTCGGCATGGCGCTGGTCCACTTCGGCGCGCGCCGCGGCTTCCAGACGATCGAGCAAGTCATCCGCCTTGACACCTTGTCCTTTACGCCCACTGACCTCCACGTAAGGTTTGCGCGCCTCCTCTTCGGACGGCCTGTAGCCCATCTCCGCCGCGCAGCGCAGTGAAAGGGCCACAACTTCGTAAGAAAAGTGGATTGAGCGTGCTGCTTGTTCTTCAAATCCCAATGCGCGGAGGCCGGCCACGACGATGTTCTGCAGGTACGCCTGGCGCGTGTCGATCACATTGAAGACTTCTGCTGCATGGCCAAATGCCGGTGCGCCCGGCTCGCCGTCACTCGACGCGCTCGTCCAGAGTAGGTGCCCGCCCGGGTAGGTGTGAAAGCGTCGGTAGGCAAAGTCGCGACCCAGCAAGCCGAATTTCCACATTTGGTAGACAATGTCCTTCCCCACATACGTGACGGTGCCGTTCGAACGGACAATCACCTTCGCGTCATCATCGCTTTCGCTGCCCGACCCGCCTTCGCTGGCGGCAAGATTCATGATCCAGCACCTGGCATTCTTTCCGCTCGGCGCCAAACGAACGGCTCTGCGCCGCTTCAGTTGCTCAAACGCCGCGGCCCAGAATTTCAGGCGCAGGATATCGCTCTCTCGCGGCAAGAGGTCATACTCGACGCCCAGGCGCTCCATCGTGCGCAAGTGGCAGCGGGTGATGGCCACCGAGGTGATTTCAGCCAATTCCGCCGCAAGACCATGCCCCTCTTCAATGGCCGCAAGGGTTTCGCCGCGCAGCTTCAGACGTGCCGGATCCTCCTCGAAGAACTGGGTGACGCGAGCATAGAGGTCCCAGCATGAGTAGTCGAAGCGCGGTCCTGCGGCGAGCGAGCGCACCTCTTCGGCCGATTTTTTCTCCATATGCTGGAAGCCAACCACGATGTCGGCGACCTGGACGCCGGTGTTGTCAATGTAGTTCTGCACTTCCACGCGGCGGCCGGCGCGCCGCAGCAGACGCACCAGCGTGTCGCCCAGTGCGGCGTTGCGCAGGTGGCCGATGTGCGCAGCCTTGTTGGGATTGATGTTGGTGTGCTCGACGACGGATTTGGGCGCCTCAGGAAGAGCAGTTTGTGCAGGGCCGCTCGCGCCGGCGAAAGCGGCAACAAAAAACATCGCGCGGTCGAGGTAAAAATTTACGTAGCCGCCGGCGGGCTCGACGCGCGCCACGCCCGGAATGCCCGCTAGCTCAGCGGCCATCTCCTGGGCGATCTGCCGCGGTGCGCGCCGCAATCGCTTGGCTAACTCGAAAGCGATGGGGGTCGCCACTTCGCCCAGGGTGACGTTGGGCGGACGCTGGGTGACGATTGGGACGTCCGCCACGCCGTGGCGAGCGAGAAAACCACTCAGCGCTTCGCGGATACGCACTTCACCAATGTGATACACGGGGTCTCATCGGCGCGGAAAGAGCTAGCGATTATAGGGAACTGTCTTGAGGCAGTCAAAGAAGCGCGGGATTCGCTGGCCTTGAATGCAGTCCTGGATGCGAGCTGTTGTCCAGCGGCAGGCGCGGTCGATCTCACCGCGCAAGCGATAGCAGCCGGGAAAATCAAAATCTTGGAAAGCCTTGAAAATCAGAAGCGGTTGTATAGTATGGTCGGTTCGGACAGCGCTTAGCGCGCCATAATCATGGGCGGCGAGACGCGCCGGGACGTTCTCGGAGCGGAGGCGATGGGGAGAAGGAAAGCAGAGGCAGGTTCCACAGCCGTTGCGGTGATTTTCGCTGTGTTCCTTGTAGGGTTCACCTTCATTACGGTCTATCTCTTCTTGGCAAAGGTTTGGTGGTTTCCGCCAGCCATCACGGAGCTAGCTTCCCTGATTGATGCCCAGTTCCAGCGCACATTGATTCTCACCGGCTTGGTATTCGTACTGGCCCAACTGGGCTTGGCGTGGGCTATCTTTCGTTATCGTGACCAGGGCCAGAAGGCGACGTTTTTTGAGGGTAATACGAAGATGGAGTTGGTGTGGACCCTGGCAACCCTGCTGATGTTTGTGGGCCTGGCCTTATACGGCCAGCACGCCTGGGCCATGGCGCGCTTCCAGGATTCCCCACCGGGCGCCTTGCAGGTGGAGGTCGCTGGCCAGCAGTTCGCATGGAATTTCCGCTATGCCGGACGGGATGGCCAATGGGGGCGGACGCTGCCCGAGCTTATCAGCGCCCCGAGGGGAAACCCCCTGGGTCTCGATCCCACCGACCCTGCGGCGAAGGATGATATCACCACGACGGTGATGTACGTGCCGGTGGGCCGTGAAGTGGAGTTATTAATTCGCTCGCTGGACGTAACCCATAGCCTCTATGTGCGCGAGCTTCGCCTCAAGCAAGACGGGGTGCCGGGCATGGTCGTTCGCATGCATTTTAACGCCACCGTGCCGGGCCAATACGAAATCGTGTGTGCCGAGCTTTGCGGTCTTGGACATCAGCGCATGCGCAGCTTCTTGAATGTCGTGTCGCAGGCTGAGTTCGATCAATGGATTCGAGAACAAGAGGCCTTCTTGCTCCCGTAGCGCGTTTCGAAATTGAGCCAAATGTCCGAGGAGTGACTCGATGATGACACAGGAAGGCGGTGCTCATCACCACCCGCCCAGGGGGTTTATCCGAAAGTATATCTTCAGCTTGGATCACAAGGTCATTGGGATCCAATACATCCTCCTGGCTCTTTTTTCCGTTTTCTTGGGAATGTTTCTTTCGTTGTTGATGCGTCTGCACCTGGCGTGGCCGAACGCCCAGCTGCCTTTTACTACTGGCGGCCTGATGACGCCGGAACAGTATCTGGCGCTCATGACCATGCACGGCTCCATCATGGTGTTCATGGTCCTCACCACGGCCCCGCAGTCAGGCTTTGGAAATTTTGCGTTGCCGATTCAGATCGGTGCCGAAGACATGGCTTTTCCGGTCCTCAACATGCTTTCCTTCTGGGTGACGTTCCTTTCGCTCGTCGTGTTGGGGGCGGCATTTTTCGTCGCGGGTGGCGCGCCCATTTCCGGCTGGACTGCCTATCCGCCCTTCAGCGCCCTGGGCGAAATCGCCGGACCGGGGCAAGGAATGGGCCAGACGCTATGGATCCTCGGCGTCGCGATCTTCTGCATCGGGGCCCTCTTGGGTGCTCTGAATTTCATCACCACCACCGTGGATCTTCGGGCCAAGGGAATGACCTTTGGCCGGCTCCCGCTGACGGTGTGGTCGTGGCTGATTACGGCGATCCTCGGTTTGCTGGCATTTGGTGTGTTGCTTGCGGCCTGCATCCTGTTACTGCTGGACCGAGTGGCGGGAACCAGCTTCTTTGTCCCCGCCGGGCTGGTGCTAACCGATACGGTCATCACGTCGCACAAGGGTGGCTCGCCGCTGCTTTGGCAGCATCTCTTTTGGTTCTTCGGGCACCCGGAGGTCTATATCGCCATCCTGCCGGGCATGGGCGTCGCTTCGCATATCCTGGCTACGTTTGCGCGCAAGCCTGTGTTTGGATACAAGGCCATGGTCGGGGCCATGTTGGCCATCGGCTTCCTGGGCTTTTGCGTCTGGGGCCATCACATGTTCATCAGCGGCATGAGTCCCTATTCGGCCTTTGCTTTTTCGCTGCTGACCATGGCCATCGGCGTGCCCTCGGCCATCAAGTCGTTCAACTGGCTGGGGACTCTGTGGGGCGGAAAGATTCAATTTACGACGGCCATGCTTTTTGCTCTGGGGTTTGTGTCGATATTTGTGACCGGCGGACTTTCCGGTCTCTTTCTGGCACAGCCATCCATCGACCTCTACTTGCACGATACTTATTTCGTGGTTGGGCACTTCCACCTGATCATGGGCGTGGCATCGATTTTCGGTATCTTCGCGGGCATGTATTTCTGGTTTCCAAAGATCTTTGGACGGATGCTGAACGAGAAGATCGGGAAGATCCATTTTTGGGTCACCTTCGTCGGCGTTTACACCATTTTTATGCCCATGCACTTCCTGGGGCTGGTCGGCCACCCCAGGCGCTACTCGGATACAACCGGGGCGAATTTCCTCGCGCCCCTGGATTCGGTCCACTATTTCATTACCATCGCCACGTTCATAACCATCGGTTTTCAGCTTCTTTTCCTGTTCAATTTCTTCTACAGCCTGAAAGCGGGAAAGAAAGCCAGCCAGAATCCATGGAACGCCACGACCCTCGAGTGGTCGATCCCTTCGCCGCCGCCGTTCGATAATTTCGCCGGCGAGGTTCCGGCCGTCTATCGCGGTGCGTATGAGTTTAGTGTTCCTGAGGCCACGGAAGATTTCATTCCGCAGCATTTGCAACCGGAGAAGGTCGGTAGGGCGGAGTAGCGGGGTAAAGAATGCCTGGGACGCTCACGGACGATATCGAAGTCATTGGCGCAGGTGGCGGCGGAGGGGACATCCCCGCAGGCGGAGACGGCGACGGAGACTCGGGTCGCGGCTTACCGAGGGTTCCGCAGCGCGCCTACTTCACCGTTGTCCAGTTGGGTCTGGCCGGCATCGTGATGTTTTTCATGGCGTTGACTAGTTCCTTCCTGGTGCGCAAAGGCGCCGCCAACGACTGGGTTGCATTTGTGCTGCCGCGCGCCGTGTGGATAAACACCCTGCTGCTTCTGGCCAGCAGCGCCACAATCCAGATTGCGGTCCGGCATGTACGTGCAGGCGCGGCCGCTTTGTTCCGCCGTTGGTGGATGATGACCACCGTGCTCGGCGTGCTGTTTCTTGCCGGGCAGCTGATGGTCTGGCGCCAACTCGCCGCCCAGGGCGTTTTCCTGGCCACCAACCCTAGCAGCAGCTTCTTTTACCTCCTGACGGCCTTGCACGGCCTGCACTTGGCCGGCGGCATCCTCGCTCTGTTGTACGTGCGATTTCGCCGCTGGCGCTTTTCGAGGATCAACCAGTCCACGGCGGCCAGTCTGGCCTCGATCTACTGGCACTTCATGGACGGTCTTTGGGTCTTTTTGCTGGCACTCCTTTATCTGGGACGGTGAACTGTGCACGCGACCAAGGAAAACGTGGCGATGAGCTCCCCGTGGTCGGGAGGAGGATCGCCGTTCGCTATCAATTCGAAAAAGTTCGGAATGTGGCTGTTCCTCGTCTCCGATACGCTGACGTTTGCGGCTTTGCTTCTAGCCTACAGTTACCTTCGCCTGGCCAATCCGGACTGGCCCCGGCCGTTTGAGATCTCCCCGGCCATCATCGGCGCCACGGTCATGACCCTCATTCTGCTTGGTAGCAGCTTGACCATGGTGCTGGGTGTGGCGGCCGCGCATCGCCACGAGCGCGGCAAGGCCGTGCGCTACCTGCTGTTGACCGCGCTCGGCGGCATAGTGTTCGACATCCTTCACCTCCGCGAGTGGTTCCACCTGTTTGCTGAGGGTTACAGACCATGGACCACGCCGGAAGGCGTGCCGCTATTCGGAGCAGCGTTTTTCGGCATCACCGGCATGCACATGGCGCACGTCACCATCGGTGTCCTGTACTTGCTGGTCATCGCATTTGGGTTCGGGAAAGGCAAATTCAGCGCCGACGACGTAGAAGTCAGCGGCCTCTATTGGCACTTCGTTGACCTGGTCTGGATGTTCGTTTTCCCGATGATTTACCTGATGTCTATCAAACTCTAGGCGGCAAGAGAGCGCATGAGCACACACGAAGCCCAATCCCAACCGCACGCGGTGGGGAGCACACGTCTGTTTGTGACCGTCTGGATCTGGTTAGTGGCAATCACCGCGCTCGAAGTCTACCTGGGTTATATACAACTCCGGCCCGCGGTGATGCTGACTCTTCTGGTCGGACTGTCGCTGGTGAAGGCCGTATTGATCGTGGCCTACTTCATGCACCTAAGATACGAGCGGCTGAGCCTGACCCTTGTGCTCATCCCCTCCGTCATATTTTGCATCCTACTGATTGTTATTTTCTTCCTGCCGGATAGTCTCCGGTTGCTGCAAGCGGGGGCAGGTTAGAGGATCCGTCTCGCCGGAATGGCCTGCCGGGTGTAGACTCAAAAGCGGTCGGTGGCCCGCAGGAAACTGAGTACGGGAGAAAGAAAATGCGCCGTTTGGGGATGATTGCTGTGGTTATTGCGTCAGGGCTGGGTCTGGCTCCGGCGCTGCATGCGCAGGGGTGCATCCTTTGTTACACATCGCTCGCCAACGGTGGTCCGAGCGCCATCCGCGCCTTCCAACTAGGTGTTCTCTCTCTTCTTGTTCCCGCGCTGTTGCTCTTCGTCGGCGTGTTCTTGCTGATTTTGCGCCGCGCCCAGGCTGCGTCTAACTCCGTCTAGTCGCTCGATACCCCCGTTTCTCTATTGTGCGTTCCATCACCAGCGCCCGAAAGATGCGCCTCACTGCCGAAGCGCCTCGGTCAGTGCGTCAGCAACGCAATTGACCTGTTCGGCGGTCATCTCGGGATAGAGCGGAAGTGAAAGCACTTCCTGTGCAGCTTGCTCCGCCACCGGCAGATCGCCGGCCTTACCACCCAGGCTGACATAGATCGGCTGCAGGTGAAGTGGGACCGGATAGTAGACGCTGGACGCGATTCCTTGCTCGGCCAAGCAACGCCTGACGTGATCGCGGCGGGCGCCCGGGTTTGACGCATCACCGCGAACGTGCACTGTGTACAGGTAATAGCTGTGTCCGCATCCAGCCGGCGTTTCCAGCACATGAATCCCATCGAGCCTGGCAAACCTCTCTTCGTAACGGGCGGCCTGCGCCCGCCGCGCGGCGATCCAGCGGTCCAAGTGCCGCAGCTTGACGCGCAAGACCGCAGCCTGCAACTCATCCAATCGGCTGTTCCAACCCGGTTCGCTGCTGACGTATCGGCCGGTTTGCCCGTGGTTGCGCAGCATTGCCAGTCGCTGTGCCACTTCTTGCGAGTCGGTCAGAATCATTCCTGCGTCGCCATAGGCGCCGAGGTTCTTGCTGGGGTAAAAACTCGTCGCCGCGATGGTGCCAAACGAACCCAGCTTACGGCCGTGGTAGGTCGCGCCGAGCGCCTGGGCATTGTCTTCGATCAGTGCCAGGCCGTACCGTGCGGCAAGTTCCATCAGAGGGTCAAGTTCCGCAGCCAGGCCGTACAGATGCACGGCAATGATTGCGGAGGTCCGCGAAGTAATGCGGGATCTGATCGATCCCGGGTCGACGTTGAGTGTGCGAGGGTCACTGTCGGCAAACACGGGCCGCGCTCCGAGGGCGCTCACCGCCCTTGCGGGAGCGATGAAGGTGAATGCCGGCACGATGACCTCGTCGCCCGGTCCGATGCCACAGGCGCGCAAGGCGAGCAGGATCGCGTCACTCCCGGAGGCGACCCCGACACCGAAACGCCGCCCACAGTAGGGCGCCAGTTCGCTTTCCAGAGCCTCAAGCTGGGGCCCGAGGACAAACTCCTGTGAAGCCAGAACTTGGTCAAGCGCGGCACGGACTTCGCTCTCGATTGCGGCAAACTGTGCGCGCAGATCGAGCATGGGAATCGGGACACGGGGAGTGCGCTTCATCTCTTGGGGCTGGGTTTCCGAGTGGGCTTTCAATGAGCCCGCCGTGCCGGCGGAGCACAGGTTCCCGCCTTGCAGGATTGGGGTACACCGCCCATAAGGAATCGGTGGCGCGCCACCCAGCGGTACAAGGTTGGACCGAGCCATCGGCACGGCGGCATACTCAACAGCCAGCCGAGCCAGGCAAACCTAGGTAATACGCGCAGAATCCGCACCCAAGCTGCAAAGCCGGCCGCCCAGACGCGGTCACCCTCGCAAACGTGTATTTCCCGTTCCAACTCTTCGGGCGAGTAGGGTATGGAAGCTGCTACCTGAGGGGCAACATGGTAGTCAAAAAACCGCAGCCGCCGATGCGTGTCCCACGGCTCGACGCGCGCCCGAAACCTTCGGCAGAACGCGCACGACGCATCGAAGTAGACCTCGAGTTCGGGCTTGGCGGCCATCGGTCAGCTTCAGTCGTGGAGACCAAGTCCATTATACACGCAGTGCCTCGCACGGATTTCCACCAGCAAAACGTCGCTTCTGAGGGTGAATCCCAGCTTCGAGGCCTGCTTTCATCCGCCCGATTGCTAGCGAGGCCGTCCAGGCGGGTCGGCCGGGCCGGGAATCAAGGGCTGCGCAGGTGGTGGCGCGTTGCTCGGCGTGATCTTCGATGGGGCAGGGTGCGGGATTCCAACGCCCTGGTTCAACTCCAGGTGCTCCTTACCGCAACGCGGGCAATATCCTTTGCCAGTATCTTCATCCCGCAGGCTGGCAAGTTCGTAGCAACCGCAAAGGCAGTCGCAATAACCGGTCGTCGA
Organism: Candidatus Acidiferrales bacterium; assembly: GCA_965197305.1. GTDB lineage: Bacteria > Acidobacteriota > Terriglobia > Acidiferrales > UBA7541 > Palsa-189. The sequence goes on from CBDAMS010000012.1 coordinate 62,174, forward strand.
GGCAGTCTTGATTGGAACCAGTCCCATGCTGTTCTCCGTGGGGGATACTAACCTTCAGTGAAGATTTTCGCAAGGCACTGCCGGGCCCATACCGGAAATGACTCAGGTCGCTTTAGAGAGGCTGAACGGCGAGCCGACGTTCTCGCGAAGCTCGAGCCAGAGCGATTTAGGGAGCGAGAGAAACATCTCGACTACCTTCGGGTCGAATTGAGATCCGCTGCAGCGAGCAATCTCATCGTGCGCGTACTCTATGGATAGTGCCTTTCGGTAGGGGCGGTCGGAGATCATGGCATCCAGCGCGTCGGCGATGGCAAATATACGCGCCCCCAGGGGTATGCTCTCTTGGCGTAGCCCGCGAGGGTAGCCCGCGCCGTCGTAGAACTCCTGGTGGGCCAGTACAATTTCCGCCGCCTCCCGCAGGAAAGGGATGCGGATCAGCATGTTGTAACCGATTTCACAATGGGTGCGCATGACGGCCCGCTCCTCCTCGGTGAGCGGGCCCGGCTTCCGCAGGATTTGGTCGGGAATGGCCATTTTTCCTATATCGTGCAGGAACGCAGCGCGCGCGATCTGCTGGAGCGGTATGGTCTCGATCTTCATGGCTTTCGCGATGGCGATTGTGAACGCTGTGACCCGTTTGCAGTGACCTTCGGTTTCGGCATCCTTGAGGTCCAGCGCGCCGCCCAGCGCCTCGAGAGTCTCATCATACGATTGCTCGAGTTGCCGCAGAGCGCCCTGGAACTGAGCTGTACGCTGCTCCACCAGGCTTTCCAGATTGCGTTGATGGTCTCGATTTTCCAGGAGCAACCAGCGGTGCTCAATTGCCCGCCGAACGCTCATGAAAAACTGGTCCTTCTCGAAGGGCTTCAGAATGTAGTCATAGGCGCCCCGGCGAATGGCCTCCAAAGCCGTCGAAACATCGTGGATCGCAGTCACCATGATCACCGGCACGTCTGGCTCATGGGTGCGCAGCCATGTCAGGAGCTGCAAACCATCCATTTCCGGCATGACCATGTCGGTTAAAACGACATCGGCCGTGTTTCGCTTCAGGTATTCAGTTGCTTCCTTGCCGCTGGCTGCTGTCGAACAACGGTACCCCTGTGTCTGGAGCAAGCTGGAAACGATTTCCCGAATCGCCTCCTCATCATCGACAACCAGGATACGGTCTATGGCCATTTCGTCAGCTCCAGTTCGATTTCAGGGAGCGGGTATCAGGCACTAGCCCCATGGATTCCGAGGGCGTGCTGGGTTTGCCAAGGGCAGCGGACGCCCACCGGGCAGGACACCATGGCGCAAACATGCCCGCTTCTCAGCTAGCCGGGGCTTGGAAACCGGAGTTGGCAGTGCGCCGTCGGATATACTACAGTTGTTAGGACAGGGCTTCTACTCGCTTCTAGGTTGCTTGATTCCGGTGGCGTGCCCTATCAAGCAGGAGCACACACCCGAACACACGCGGGGAAAAAACGGACCCAAGAATGAGTATACGACGATTTCTTGGCACGCTCTGCTGCCTGCTTTTCGCCGTCCCCGCCGGTTGGGCACAGCCTCAGGCGGCCCCTGTGCAGCCGCTCACCGCTTCGGCTTCCGACGCCGATTTCCTCCAAGCTGCCGACATGGTCCTTGCTGAGGTGAGCAAGCTGCTTTCTCTGCCTGTCCGCGAGCCGCTCAAGAAGAGTGTGCGGTCGCGGGAGCAGATTCGAGATTTCCTAATCCGCAGTATGCAGGACGACGAGGATAGCGCCAAGCGTTATGCGGATCGCAAGGCACTGGAAGCCTTTGGGTTGATTCCCAAAGGATACCCGCTCGATGAGAAATTACTGGCACTGCTAACAGAGCAGATCGCCGGCCTCTACGATCCGAAGAACCGTGAATTTTTCATCGCGGATTGGAACCGCGCTGCCGACGAACGCGTCATCATGGCGCACGAACTGACGCACGCCCTGCAGGATCAGCACTTTCGCATCCAGCAATGGGCGGATGCGGCCGAGCCGAACGATGACGCCGGGCTCGCGCGCGAGGCAGTGCTCGAAGGCTCTGCCACGGTCGCCATGATCGACTATCTTCTGCGCGATACCGGCACCAGTTCTCGTGACATCCCCGATCTCGACCCTTCACTCCTGCTCGGTGACCCCAGCACCAGCCCGGAGCTTGCGGAGGTTACCCTCGTAATTCGGGATGCCCTGCTGTTCCCCTATCTTGCCGGCTCCTCGTTCATCCAGCGGGTTTTGAAGGCATGGAACGGATGGCCCGACCTTCACAAACTCTTTGACAATCCGCCCGTTTCGACACAGCAAATCTTGCATCCGGACCTCTATCTGCGCGGCGTCGCGCCCCAGACGGTGAGCCTGGCGCCGCTGCTGAAGGCCGTCCCGCGCGAGTGGGAAAAGCTCGACGAAAACATAGTCGGCGAACTGATGCTCCACATCATACTCAAGAAGTTTTTGGGGGAGGATCGCACCAACGAGCTTGCACCCTCATGGGCCGGCGATCGGTACGCCGTTTACGAACAACGGTCCGGGGGGCGAGTCCTGCTGGTCTTTCGCTTGCGTCTCGCCAGCGATGCCGGCGCAGCCAGTTTTTTTGAGGGCTACAGCCAGGTGCTGGAACAAAAGCACGAAGGCCGCACCGCCCTGTTTCGCCGTCTGAATTATTTCTCTTTTGAGACTCCCGAAGGCGGTGTCTTTCTTCGCTGTTTTGGCGCCGAGTGCCTGGTCGCCGAGGGCACCTCCGCCGAAGTGTTCGCAGCCATGGCGGCTTCGATAGGCTGGCCTGCGCCCCCCGCAGATTCTCCCCGCCTCGCTCGCAAGCGTTTCGGAGACGCAGGGCGTGAGCGAAGCATTCGCGCGAACCCATGGATCCCCCCCGGGGAAGCAGCGAACTCCGGTGCGTTTCTTGCTGCTCGATAGTCTGCCGCCATGAGCTGGTTCGAGTTGCAGCGCGTGCCCGAGCCGGAGGCCATGGACGACTCCGGAGAGGTCGAGGCTTACTCCTCGGCTACGGCGCAAGCACATCTCGACAAGATCGACGACACGTTTGTCGAGCAGGTCATGCGTTTGATCGGGAGCGGTGGTTCCGTCCGCAATTCCGGCTGGGCTGTGGACATCGGCACGGGACCCGGCCAGATCCTCTTGAAGCTGGCGCAGCGATTGCCCGATTGGCGATTCGTCGGCGTGGATCGTTCGGCTAACATGATTCGCCAAGCGCTCCGCCAGCGCGACAGTGGTCTCGCTGGACGCCTTGATTTTCTGGTGGCCTCCGGAAGCCAGCTGCCCTTCCCCAACGGTAGTTGTGACCTGGTGCTGTGCAACTCGGTGCTGCATCACCTCGGTTCCCCGGCCGGATTGTTGTCCGAAATCGCAAGGATCGTCACTCCCGTCGGCACGATTCTGGTGCGCGATCTGCGCCGCCCTTCCCGCTTGGCCTATCCGCTGCACGTTCGTTGGTACGGCCGGCATTACGACGGCTTGATGCACCGGCTCTATTGCGATTCGGTGCAGGCGGCCTACACGCCGGCCGAGCTGGAGGCCTTGCTGCACGGTTCACCGATGGACGGCGCGCGGGTGTTCACCTTCGGCCGCACGCATCTGGGCATCGAACGCTTACCCGGCTAGGTCTTCCCGAACTTCCCGCCCCCAGGTAAATCCTTTCCCCTAGATCGCTGGTTGGCGGCAAGCGAAGCTGTTGCCAGTCGTTCTAAAGCCCGGTGACCGCACCGAAGTCACAGGCAGGACGGAACGGCAGCACTTGACAGCGAGAGCATCAGCCGCTATATCGAGCACATGCCGCAATCATTCTTGGTATTCGAATTCGGTCCGGGCGAAGTGGCCGCGCAGCAGGCGCGGCACAAGATAGATGGCTGGAAGCAGGCTTTCCGGTTGGATAAAAGGCTGCTCTTGAAATTTGAAAGGGAGGAACCGGAGAAGAAGGGACCGGAAAACGGAGTTATTCGTCTGCTGATCCGATTAGACTTCTCCGACCACGAGCGGCTCTTGCATCAGCGGTGGCTTGACCGCATCCCCGGAGAAGATCCTTTCAAGGACGCCCACCCGAAGGTAATCCGTCAGGGCGATGCGGAATTCATACTTACGGCTCAACGGTTCGAAGTTCTCGATTAGTAGGATGCCGCGCCCGTCTCTCGATACCTTGATTTCGAGTTGCTGGGCCGCATGGGGTGGAGAAGGGGCCTGCCCCATGACCCTTTTCCTTTTCCGCGATCTGGTTTATAACCCGAATACCAGAAAGACATGCTTTCGTTATAATGGGAATGGAAATACGGAGTAGGCTTGCTGCACTTTCCGAGGTGACACCCCATGTCCGTGCAAGCGCAGGCCAAGATTCCAAGCTTCGATTCGAGCCGCTATCATGGACTCACGCGGGATCAGCTCGTTCAGATGTACCGCACGATGTATTTGTCCCGGCGTTTGGACGACCGCGAAATCCAGCTCAAACGACAGCAGAGGATCTATTTCCAGATCAGCGGCGCCGGTCATGAGGGCGTTCTGGTGGCCGCCGGACAGGTTCTCCGGCCCGCACAGGACTGGGTCTTCGCCTACTATCGCGACCGCGCACTGTGCCTGAGCCTGGGCGTCACGCCGTATGACATGCTGCTGCAATCGGTCGGCGCAAAAGACGATCCCGCCTCGGGTGGCCGGCAGATGCCGTCGCACTGGGGTCAACCCAAGCTGAACATCGTTGCCAGGCCTTCCACTGCAGGGATGCAGTGGCTCCAGGCGGTCGGCGTCACGGAAGCATCGTTATATTTCGACGCATACCCTGAGGCACTCGCGCAAGCCAGGCAAGCGCCGCTGGGTCATTCCGTACGCCACCATGCCGACGAGATCGTGTACGTCTCCGGGGGCGACGGCATGACCAGCGAGGGCGAATTTTTCGAGGCGCTCAATACCGCGTGTATCGACCGCTTGCCGGTGCTCTTTCTGATTGAGGACAACGCCTACGCCATCTCCGTGCCGGTGGAGGTGCAGACCGCCGGCGGCAGCATTTCGAAGCTCGTCGCGGGCTTTCCTGGCCTGCACATCGAGGAATGTGACGGCACCGAGCCGCTTGCGAGCTACGAGGCGATGCAGAGCGCCGCCGCCTATTGCCGTGCGCGCAAGGGACCCGCCCTGGTTCACGCGCACCTGATCCGGCCTTATTCCCATTCGCTATCGGACGACGAAAAGCTCTACAAGACGCCGCAAGAGCGCGAAAAGGAAGCCCAGCGCGACCCTATCCCCAAGTTCGGCCTGTTCCTAGTGCGTGAAGGCATTCTCGACGAGAAGAAGCTGGAGGCTATCGAGGCCGAAGTTGATCGGGAAGTCATCGAGGCCACAGACCGTGCGCTCAAAGCCGCGCTGCCCGAGAAGGAGTCCGTCACCTGTTGGGTGTATTCACCTGACGTGGACCCGGCGTCTTATCAGTTCGAGACCGAACCGAAATTCTCGGGTGAGCCGAAGACGATGGTGGAGATGGTTCCGGCGACGCTGGTCGACGAAATGCAGCGGGACCCGCGCCTTGTCGTTTTCGGAGAGGACGTGGCCGATTGCAGCCGCGAAGAAAATCTCAAAGTCTTGAAGGGAAAGGGTGGAGTCTTCAAGGCCACCGCCGGGCTGCAAAACCGCTTTGGCTCGCGGCGTGTCTTCAACACCCCTCTGGCCGAAGCGAATATCGTCGGCCGGGCCATTGGCATGGCGCTGCGTGGCCTGAAGCCCGTGGCGGAAATTCAGTTTTTCGATTACATCTGGCCAGCGATGATGCAAATCCGTGACGAGATGGTGCTTACGCGCTGGCGTTCGGCTGGGGCTTTCAAGGCGCCGGTAGTCATTCGAGCTGCCATCGGCGGTTACTTGACCGGCGGCGGCATCTATCACAGCCAGTGCGGCGAGGTGCTCTTTACCCATCTGCCGGGACTGCGCGTGGTCATGCCCGCGACGGCAGTCGATCTATGCGGACTCCTGCGCACCGCCCTTCGCGCCGATGACCCGGTGCTTTTTCTCGAGCACAAGCATCTGTACCGGCAACCCTACAACCGCTCAGCTTATCCGGGACCCGATTTCACCATTCCCTTTGGCAAAGCGCGGCTGGCGCGCGAGGGAACCGACGTCAGCGTCATCACTTACGGCGCGCTGGTCCATCGAGCCGAAATCGCCGCGAGTGAACTGGAACGCGCAGGTATTTCGCTCGACATCGTTGACTTGCGCACCCTCTCTCCTTATGACTGGGAAGCCATTGCCCGCTCTGTGGTCAAGACCAACCGTGTCATCGTGGCTTACGAAGATATGCTCTCGTGGGGGTATGGCGCCGAAATCGCCGCGCGCATCGCTGATGAACTGTTTCACGATCTGGACGCCCCGGTCCGCCGCGTCGCCGCGATAGACACCTTCTGCGCCTATCAGCCAAAGCTCGAAGAGGTAATCTTGCCGCAAGCGGCAGATATCGTGGCCGCAGTGCGCGAACTCGTGGCCTTTTAACCATCTGAATACTAAGAGCTTCCGAGTGACCGTAGCCCGCGTGGGAGCATCGGGATGGCCGATGGCATCGGCCCCGGACAGGGTGCCGCCTTCTTGTTCGAGCGAGTGCAGGGCGCCCGGCATATCGGATGCCCACCCCAAGCCTCAACAGAGGGAGCCATTCTCCCCAGCTCGAACCATCAGCCTGCGGATTCGATCAAATCTCGGATACCGGCCAGAGGGATCGCCACCCATCCCAGTCGATGGTTGAGTTCGTACTTGAGTTCGTACACGGCCTTTTCGAGCAGCAGTAAATTCAGCAGGTATGCGGCCTCCTGGCGCTGGCGGGGCAGAAATTCTGCTTCTGCGGTTTTGGCCAGATAGCCTCGCATATACTCTGTCGATACCCACGCGTACCAGGCCTTCGCGAAAGGGAATAGCCGGGCCAAGCGCCTGTCTTCCTGGAGAGAATCCCCGAGTCGCTGGAAGAGAGCGGCAAAGGCCGCGTAGTGAAACGAGCGCAGCATCCCGGCAACGTCGCGCAGGGGCGAATACTTCGCCCGCCGTTCATCCAGCGATCGCGCAGGCTCTCCTTCGAAATCAATAAAGACGAAGTCGTCGCCGGTAAAAAGCACTTGTCCGAGGTGGAAGTCACCGTGAATGCGTGTCCGGAGTCCCGTCAGCGATTTTTCTCTGAGAGGCTGGAACAGCGCAACAAGCCTGTCTTCGGACGACAGCACCGCGTGTGTCTGTCCTTGCAGCTCCGCCGGCAACCCTGCAACGGCTCCGCGTAGCAAGCCAAGTGCCTCCTTCACCTGACCGGTCATGGAATCGTATAGGACTTGCTGGTACTCCAAAGAGAAAGGTACGGGTGCAAACTCTGGGTCGCTGTGGTCCGATGCAAGAGCGACGTGGAGTTCAGCAGTACGCTGGCCCAGTAATCGTACCCATTCCCTGTAATCGCCGACCAATTCGAGCTCCAGCTTGCTGGGCTGCGCTTGCATATCGGAAAACAGACCGTGCCTCCAGCCCTCGCGTTGGGAAGCTGACAGAAGTTGCCCCTTAGGGCCCTCCACCAAGTCATAGTAAGCAGATAGCGCTTTCAAGCTCTGTTTCCACGCATCACCTTGATTAGGAACAAAACCTTGCAGGATGCCCACCGTCGCCGGGTGAGAGGGTGCGTGCCGGTACTCGAAAACTCCCGCCGCGGGCGGAATATGTTCAAATCCAGCATGTTGCGAAAGAAACATGCTCGCTTCGAAATCAGGATTGATTCCCTGCTCGATCCGCCGAATGAACTTCAATATGACCGAGCGTCCGTAAAGGATCGAGCTATTGCTCTGCTCGGCCGTCAGCAGAGACGGTTCCAGCCTTCCTTCGGCAGCATGCAACATGGCCGGCAGAGAACTGCTGGCGGTCCCAACAAGTTCGCCGTGCACCCCGCGGAAACAAGTACCCGACGCCAGCACCTCCAGAAGCGCCTGCTGAAAGGCTCGGTCCCACAAGGCATCACAAAGAATGTGTTCCTCGCCTTCTTCTGTCCGGACCTGCAGCGTCGGCGGAGCACTGCCGGCTTCTTCTGGGCGATGGTTCAAGGCCCGACGTTCGAGAAGAGGCACAACGTATGTTTCGGGAATGCCGTCAGCGTAATCAACACGCTGCAGAAAAATACAGGCTGACCGGTCGCGAAACACAATCGGGATGCAATCTACGGTTTCCACGGACTGAATAACGCGCGTCTTGCCTCCAAACCACCGTTGGTGCAGCAAGAAGGAAGGCATCGCACGCCGTAATCCCTCTTGCAGCTGCATCCAATCCGTGGGCTTGGCACCACCGTCCATGCTTCATCTTGCCCGCGCGTCGAAGAAAGCCGGCCGAATCCCAGGCGGCTCAATAAAAACTCCTCTTCAAAGGTGGGAAATCTCCTCCTGTTTGGTTTTCTCCTCTTCTTTACCGGTCTCGGCCTGTGGCAACAAACGCTGCAACGTCTTTTGAGCAACATCGCGGCCGCCAATGCCGAAGGCGATGGCCAACCCCAGCATGATGGCGCCAAAAACGATACTGAAGGTGATCAACACGGTACGTTGCGCCAACGCAATCTGCTCGAGCGCCATCGCGATGGTCAGGGAGATAATGATGAAGCGTACCAGGCTGCTGACCAGGCGCGCGGAGGCCAGATTGGCATTGATCCCAGCCAGCAATGCAGCTCGCGAGAAGAAATTGGCCGCCAGGAATCCTGTAAACAGGACCAAAAGAGCCACAACAATCTGTGGCAGAAACAGCAACAATCTTGAGATCTGTAGTTGAAGCTGCGGAATGCCGAGCGCATCAATTCCCAGCAGGATGAAGCACAGCCAACTGACCCAGAACACCAGCCGGCTGAGCAAGTCGACAACCGACGGCAGCTCGGCCTTGATCAGGATCAAGCTAATCCCGGAATCCTTCGACAAGCGGCTGACCTTCATCAATTCCAGGGTGCGGCGGGTGATGAACTTGAGAGCCATGGAAACCAGCCACCCGATGATCACGATAATCAACATCACCAGCAGTTGAGGCAAAAATTGCCGCGACATATCTGAGAATCTTCCGAGAGTTTGATCCAGGCTTCGCAGCACCATTTCCTTCATCGCTGACCTCCCGCTTCGCCAGTCCAACGGTCCGCTAGATACGGTTTCAGGCGCTCGAACTCCTGGCCGAGCGCCTCCAGCTGTCGATCGATTTCTGCCGTGCTGGTCTTACTGTGCTGCAGCACAAAGGAGCTGACGCGTGCTCGGTAAAGCGGCGTCAAAGCCTGCAGAAGATGGTCGCGGTTGATCACCGATTTGTGATACGCGGCAGCGAATTCGTAGACGGTCTTTACCCAAAGCTCGTCCGGATAACGGAACTCCCGGTCGGGCAGTGCCACGAGCTTGCGGATTTCAGTGACGGTATGCGGTGTTAGCACCGATTCCAACAACGGTATCAATTGGTCGACGCTCGAGCGAAACGTATTGAGGTTGCGCTTCCTGTCCAGGCGCAGCGGTTCCAGGGCGACATTGTACTGGAAGCCAAAAAGGGGCAGAGCCGTAGATTGGGTTCGCCCGATCCAGTACGACTCGTGCATCTCCAGACACTTGAAGAGAGCCCCTACGACTTGCCGGATCGTGCCCGGCAAGTCCTGGCCGAATGGCTTTTCCGGTTGGGCCTTCGGTCCTAGAAAAGTTTCACAAAGCTGAAAACCGTCGACAACGGCCACAGTGGCCATCCACATTTCCAAGCTGAGGCCGGTCATGTCTTGCTCCCAGATGTCCTTCTCCAGGTAGTGACACGCCAGCCGACCGGATAAACCGAGTTCACCCCCCACGGGCTCGCGAATCCGCGCACCGTATGCGGCGCGAATCAAGGGAGACAGTAAGCCTTTGACCAGCAGGCCGTCAAACTTCTGCCTCTGGTACACAGGCGCGACGAAATCATAATTTCCTCGATAAATGGGCCGTATCATGCTTTCGACCCATTCCGGTGTGATACTCAGCACATCCGGCGCGAAAATGGCGCATGCCTTTGCGTGTAGGAGGTCCGCTGCGGCAAAGATGGTCCTTAACGCAGCCTCTTTTCCCGGAATCCCGTGGTAGGGCGCGGTCACGCGGTGAAAAGTCCGCAGCGGATTGGACGTCAACAGCATGCTAAAATCGGTGACCGACGCGTTCTTGAACATCTCGGGAGTGCCGTCGGTAGATCCGCCGTCGGGATTGATCAAGACGCATCGATCCCGATGAAAGTTCTTGATCAAACCCACCTGGATGGCATTGACCACCCTCTCGATCGTGTTCTTGTTGTTGAAAGTGGGAACGCCTACCAAGATGTCCACTTGGCCCACAGCCGAGAGCTGGCGAACAAACTGATCTGACAACACACTGGCTTCCGCCACTTGCTTCTCCGTTATTTCCGTTCGCGATGAACGTCAGGCCCGCTCTATTCGGGACCCTGACCTCACAACCGCCGCAAACGAAACCAGTAAAACTGATGGGGCCCCAAGGTCAGCAAATAATATAATTCGCCAATACGCGGGAAAGGATTGCCGCCAAACATTTCGATCGGGATGCACTCCTTCCAGCGGCTTAGATCGAGCTCGGCAGCTTGCGCCTGACTCGACAGATTGCTGACCACTAGGATCTTTTCCGTTCCCAGTTCGCGCACATAGGCAAGGACCCTGTGATTTTCCGGAGTCAATATTTCCATCGTTCCTCGCCCAAACACCTGGTGCGACTTGCGCAATCGGATCAAACGCTTCATCCAGGACAGCAAAGAGTGATCCGATATCTTCTGGGATTCGATATTTACGGCCTGATATCCGTACAGCGGATTGGAGATCAGGGGAGAATACAGTTGTTCGGGATCCGCCACCGAAAATCCCGTCTTCCAGCCGCCATTCCACTGCATGGGTGTGCGCACCCCGTTCCGATCACCCAGATAGATGTTGTCACCCATCTCGATTTCGTCTCCGTAATACAGAATGGGAGTGCCGGGCATGGACATCAATAATCCACTCAGTAATTCGACGCGCCTCCGGTCGTTTTCCATCAGCGGAGCCAGCCTGCGCCGAATGCCACCGTTGACCTTGGCACGCACCTCCTTGGCAAACTCGTCGTACATGTAATCGCGCTCTTCAAGAGCCACCATTTCCAGGGTCAGCTCGTCATGGTTTCGCAGAAATATCCCCCACTGGCATCCCTCGGGGATCGTTGGTGTGCTCTGCAGGATGTCCACAATCGGCTTGCGGTCTTCGAGCTTGGTGGCCATGAACATGCGCGGCATCAGCGGAAAGTGGAACGCCATATGGCATTCATCTCCCTCGCCGAAATAATGCAGCACATCCTGTGGCAATTGATTTGCTTCTGCCAGCAGCATCTTGTCCGAGAAATGTTCGTCGGCTTGGCGCCGGAACGATTTCAGCACCTCATGCGTCTCCGGCAGGTTCTCACACGGAGTGTCTTCCCGCTCGATTAGTTAGGGAACAGCATCCAGGCGCAGACCGTCCACCCCCAGATCGAGCCAGAATTTCATGATGTTCCATAGTTCCTCGCGGACCGCGGGATTGTCAAAATTCAGGTCGGGCTGGTGGCTGAAAAACCGGTGCCAATAATAGGTCTTGGAAACGGGGTCCCAAGCCCAGTTCGATAATTCCGTGTCCGTAAAGATAATTCGAGCTTTCTTGTACTGCTCGACTGTATCGCTCCACACATACGATTCGCGCTTGGGACTTTGGCGGGAAGACCGGGCTTCCTGAAACCAAATATGTTGGTCGGAGGTATGATTCAAGACCAGTTCGGTGATTACGCGGATGCCGCGCCGGTGAGCCTCCCCCAGTAAGGTCTTGAAATCATCGAGCGTCCCATACGCCGGATGGATATCGGAATAATCCGAAATATCGTAGCCATCATCGCGAAGCGGCGAGGGATAAAAGGGGAGCAGCCACAGCGCATCAATACCGAGATCTTGCAGGTAATCGAGCTTCATCGTAAGCCCGCGAAAGTCGCCGATTCCATCCCCGTCGCTGTCGTAGAATCCTCGGACGTGCACCTCGTAAATAACAGCGTCTTTGTACCAGAGGGGGTTGCTGGCGATCGTCAAAAGATGAGTCCTTTCTGCAGAGCCGTAGAGTGCAACGGCCGGCTACGCGAAGTAGTCGAAATCCATTTCCGTTCGGACGTGGCGGCGAACACGAAAAATGTGGCCCGGTAACACGCTGGGATTCAACTCCACGACGTTGCGTGCGCCCTGCCAAAGGTACCGTGCGTCGGTCAGCAAATCATGCATCTGGTAGGCCCGATCGGTGGGCAGGCCGAACTTCTCCAGCGGAAGCTCCACCCAGCCGCTGTGCGTGTGATAGGGGTTCAAGTTGACCACCACCAATATAATGTCTGAGCGGTCATCCGTCGTTTTCGAATAAGCAAGGAGTTGTTCATTCTCCACACGGTGAAATTCCAGATTCCCATTGCTCTGCAAAGGTGAATGATCCCGGCGGATGCAATTCACACGCCCGATCAAGCCCTTTAAACTGTCGGGGCGGCTGACCTCCCAATGCCGGATCTGGTATTTCTCCGAATCCAGGTATTCCTCGCTATCGGCTTTCAGCGCGCGATTCTCACACAGTTCGAACGCCGGCCCGTAGATTCCATAACTCGGGCCCAGGGTTGCCGCCAGAATCAACCGCACCATGAAAGCGGCGCGGCCATCCGACTGCAAATACTCCGTCAGGATGTCCGGCGTATTGGGCCAAAGGTTCGGGCGGAAGAACTCGTGAATCTCCGTTTGTGTGAGCTCTGTGAAGTATTGAGTCAGTTCCCCTTGTGCATGCCGCCACGTAAAATAGGTATACGACTGGGAGAAACCGCGCTTCGCCAATTCGTACATCACCTTCGGCCTGGTAAATGCCTCCGCTAGGAACAGCACATCGGGATGCTCGCGCTTGACTTCGGCAATCAGCCACTCCCAGAAGGACAACGGCTTCGTGTGGGGGTTGTCCACGCGAAACAGATGAACTCCTTGATGAATCCAAAACAAGACGACACTCTTGAGCTCATCCCACAGCGCCCTCCAGTCCTCCGTCGCGAAATGTAAGGGATAAATATCTTCATACTTCTTCGGGGGATTTTCTGCATATTGCATCGTCCCATCCGGGCGGATGTGAAACCATTCCGGGTGCTCTTTCAGGTACGGATGATCGGCGGAGCACTGAAACGCCAGATCCAGAGCGATCTCAATGCCATGGCTGCGCGCCGCCTTGAGAAGCTGGTGGAAATCCTCGAAGGTTCCAAGTTGCGGGTGGATCGCTTTATGGCCGCCTTCGGTAGAACCAATGGCCCAGGGGCTGCCCACAGCGTCAGGCGATGCGGCTGGTTTATTATTCTTGCCCTTCCGGTGCGTGCGGCCGATGGGATGAATGGGAGGAAGATACAGCACATCGAATCCCATCTCCGCTACATCCGGCAAGTGCGCGATGCAATCCCGGAAAGTGCCATGAGCGCCACGCCGGGAGGCACAAGAGCGCGGAAACATTTCATACCATGTGCTAAAGCGGGCCCTCTCCCGATCCACTACTATGGAAAGGACTTTTTCATAAGTCGTGCCGATACGTCGGTCCGGATATCTCTCTAGGAGTGCCTTGACACGCTCATCGAGAATGCGGCCCATGGCAGAATCGAGGTCGCTCTGCGCCGATTCGAGAACAGACTTCGCGCACTCTTGCAACTCCTCAGCATCCTGAACATTCTGGCCCGACGCGCGCCGCGATGCCCGGGTAATCAAGTCGGCGCCAATCGTCAGGTCAACGGGCGACACCTGCTTTGCTTCGATCCTCTTTTGCAGGTCGCGGCGCCAAGACTTGAAAAAATCAACCCAGCCTTGAACGGTATAAGAATGCTGGCCCGTCTCGGAAACCCGGAAACTTCCTTGCCAGCGGTCGTTGCCAAGCTCCAGCATGGGAACTTCGGTCCAGACTTGCTGCCCGGGTGGCCGGTGAAGGAGAGTCGCGGAAATCAAATCATGCCCATCGACAAGAATATCGGCAGTTACCGTGACTTCCTCACCGAGGACCCGCTTGATCGGGTAACGCCCCCCGTCCACTTCGGGGCGAACGTTGGTGATGATCACCCGGGACGGATACCCACTTTCCCCGACCATCTTCTGCACAAGACTCTCGCCATCCATGTTTCTCTTTTTTCCTTGTTGCCGCACGGCACGGCGCGGCGCATGCAGCAACGAAGTGCCATATTATCACGCGGTCGTTCCCAGCCAATTCAGCCGCTGGAGCACGTTCGTGCCAGGCACGCGATTAAGATTTGCAAGCACCGCTAATCACGCGGAGGTTGCTTCGAACAGAGCTACCGGAAAGCTGCCGAAAAGAGCCTTCGCGAGCAGTATCGTTTTCCCGCCACTGGCTCTGGCTCTCAATGTTTCCCCCGTGAATACACTGTGCCATTCCGGCGGCGCACCCTGCGGCAGGAGAATGGCGCTGCTGCCCCAGGCGTCCTGACCGAGCGGCATCCGATTTGGCTCGACCAGGTGGGTAGTCATGATCGGCGCGGCGATTAGCGCCCAGTCCTTTTCTTTGCGCCGGGCGAACGCGCATAGATTCGAACTCCTTTTCCCGGTTGCACTGAGCGGTGTGTAGCTGCCTTCAGCGAACACGTTATTGTGCGCGCGGCGAAACTGCAGGGCTTTCCAGGTCAGATACAGCTTGATTCGGCCATCTTGCCAATGCTCCAACATGTCGGGGATAAGCAAGGCCCGATCGTTATGCTCTGCGGCAGCCAATTCTGCCAGCATCCGCACGCGTTTTTGAAAATCCACCGGACGGCGGTTGTCCGGATCCATCATGCTGAAATCCCAGAGCGTTGTTCCCTGGTAGAAATCCGGCACGCCAGGCGCACCGATCTTCAGCAGCACCTGGGAGAGAGAATTGAGCGCTCCATGAAATGCCACGCGCTCTTGGAAGCGCAGAAAATCCTTCAAAAACCGGTTTTCCTCCGAGGTATCGAGGATGATTTCGACGAATGCGCGAAGGGCTGCCTCGTGATCCTGCTGGGGGGCAAGCCAACTGGTAAAAAGCTTTGCTTCCCGGGCGGCCTTGATCATGCAGGCGTCTAGACGTTCCGTGAAGCCGGCGATTTCCTCTCCTTCGAGTGGCCAAGTGCCCACCAAGATCTGATACAGGAACATCTCCTCGAGCGGAGTGGGCACCTCTTGGCCATTCGCGCGTTGCTTTTTCGGGCGATTCCATCGGCGCCACCGCAACACCTGATGCTCCCATTCGGCGGCCAGTTCGGAGAGCACGTCGATGCGCGCACGGACGTCCTCACTCCGCTTGGTGTCGTGCGTCGAGGTGCAGTTCAGTGTGGCCGGCCAGAGGTCCAGGCGTCTCTGATTGAACAGGTGGAAGGACTCCACGTCGCACGGCGGATCCCTCCGAAGCGGGTCGCCCCCCACCTCATTCAAGGAGATCAAGCTATTGTGGATGTAGAAAGCCGTGTCTTCCAACCCTTTGGCCATAACCGGGCCAGAAAATTGCTGCCAGCGCATTACGAAGCGCAAACAGTCGTGCCGGAGTTCTTCGGGCGCGTCAGGAACATCCAGATAAAGCAAGCGTCTGAAAAAATCAAAGATGGCGTCTTGAAACGGGTTCGTCTGGCTGTAGGCTCGCGCCGATTTCAAGGCACGCTCAAGATAGGTGCGGTCGGCCTTCGTCACCTCATAGCTGGAGATATAGGTCCGGTACACCGGGAGGCAAGCCGTAATGTCGGCCAGTACCAGGAGCAACTGGTCGAGCGGCACGTCTCTCACATAGCGATTCTGTGCGGCCAAGCTGCCCAGATGCGTTCCCAGACGACGAAAGTCCGCGGAAAAAAGCTGGTCAATTACCAGCCGATTTCCGCGATAACTCCATTCAGCGAACGAAGTCGCAGCTCCTACGAACTTGGCGTAAATAGTTTCGAGGACGCCTAAGCCCCCGACGTCGACGAAAACCCCGTTTACGGCATTCAGGAAATCGTAGCCAGTCGTTCCTGCGACTGGCCAGTCTTTGGGGAGTCGCTCGTTGCCGCCAAGAATCTTCTCTACGATTACGTACAATCCCGAAGAATCGGTTCCGGGCGAATTTCCGCAACAGGCCTTTCTCAGATCTTCCAGGTAACGCCGGGGATCATATAGCCCGTCAATATGGTCGATGCGCAGGCCTGTAACTTTGCCTTCCTCGACCAACTTGCAAATCGCGGCATGCCGTCCGCGGAATACCTCCGGAACCTCGACGCGCAACGCGATCAACTCATTGATGTCAAAGAAGCGGCGATAATTAAGGACCTCCCTAGCCGTTCTCCAAAACGCCATGCGGTACGCCTGACGTGACAACAACTGATCCATCAGGTCGAAGCTGCGAGGCTCGCCCACCGTGCCATGGAAATCGCGGAGCGTGGCCTCCAAGCATTGACGGTAGTCTGCGTCGTCACGAAAGAGCTGCCAGAGACGCCCGATGACCTCCTGTTGCGCCGCCGTCCGGCTCTCGGTTGTCTCCGAATCGCCGTCCACACCGCCTGGAAGCTGATCGATCGATTTCATCAAGCCCAGCACGTTTTGCACGGCAGGGTGCTTTGCTCCGCAAGATTCCCGCAGTTTATCGTGAGAGATTTCAAGAATGGGCCGGTAGGTCTTGAGGGCCAGCGGAAATCTCGCCTCCCCATAGCGGAAGGAAAGGCCGCTTTCCTCCAACCGCAATGTGATTTCCTGATTCTCGAGCACGCGACCGTAGAGATCGCCCAAGATGGGAAGCAACACCTTTTCGTCTTCCAGTGCGGCCGATTTGGTGATTGCCGGATGCCACTCAATATCGAAGTAATCGGCATAGCGTGAGTACGGGCCATTTTCCAACACATCCATCCACCAGGGATTTTCCGCACTCATCGCCATGTGATTGGGCACCTCGTCGAGCAACAACCCCATGCCGTAATCCTTCAACCTCCGGACCAGTTGCTCGTACTCTTCCTCGGTACCCAAGTCGGAGTTGATTCGCGCAGGATCGGCAACGTCATACCCATGGGAACTCCCCTTCCTGGCTTTGAAACGGGGAGAGGTGTACAGATCACTGATCCCCAAATCGTAGAGATAGGGAACCAGCTCGCGAGCATCGGCAAATCGGAAGTTGATGTTGAGCTGGATGCGGTAGGTGGACGAGGGAAATCCCGGCGGAGTCATTTAGTTCACCCGAGCCATGAGATTTCCGCCCAACAGCTGAAATGGGTCGAGCCACTCTCTTGCCATGTTGACTCCTTGCTCGGCCTCGCTCCGAAATTTTCGATAAACGAATCGTAGGACATCGTAGAAATAGTTTTGCGGGGTCCGGAGCTTCGCCTTGAAAGGGAGCATGCCTGCCGATGTCCAATCCCGCCCCGTCTCCAGCCATGGATTTTCGCGAGGTGGCTGGTAGAAAGGACCGTGTATGCAAACATCGCGTTCCATTCAGAGATCCTCACCACAGGTATAGAGTACGAACGAACTGGGGCTGACGGTTAGGACCGGCGCTTCGGTGCGTTCCAGCTGGTGCGGCGCAAGACTTCCGTCTCCCCTCCATCGCGGATCGGCGGAATCGAGTTTCTTACTCCAATCCCCTAGCCCACAAGGCACAGACAATCGCGCAGACTTACCGCCAAAATGGAAAACAGCGAGCGCTTGGCCATGGTCATGAATCCGCATCGAAATTAACACCCTTTCCGCTTCGTGGGCGATGGTTCGCACCTTTTGAATGCTAGGGCTGGTGAGGGCGGGCACCCGGCACCTCAGACGGATTAGTTCCTTGTAGAATTCATATAGCGTACGGTGGCACCCGGTGTTCCTCGCCTCCCAGTGCAGTTTGGAACCCAGAAACGCCGCTTCGCCCTGCGGGTCGGGAGGTTCGCTGGTCCATTCAAACGAGGAGAACTCCTTCTTCCGTCCCTCGCGGACCGCTTCGACCAAGGAGGGGTCGGAGTGGTCAACGAAATAGAGAAAGGGAGCCTCCTCACCGTACTCTTCGCCCATAAAGAGCAAGGGAAGAAAGGGGCTTAACAGGGTTACTCCGGCGGCCAGCTTGAGGTGTTCAAACGATGCCAATTTGGACAAGCGTTCACCGAGCTTGCGGTTACCGACCTGGTCGTGGTTCTGCGCGAATACAATGAAGCGTTTCGCCGGAACGTCTCGGGCGGAATTTCCGTGGTGCCGGCGACGATACGCGGAATACTGTCCGGAGTAGACGAAGCCTTCTTCCAGGGCTTTGGCCAAATGACCGACGGAGCCGAAGTCAGCGTAGTAGCCCGACCGCTCCCTTGTAAGGAGCGAGTGCAGGGCATGGTGAAAATCATCACACCACTGCGCATCCAATCCCAGCCCGCCGTTCTCGCGTGGGCGAACCGTGCGGGAGTCATTGTGGTCGTTTTCGGGAATGACGTGCACCAGCCGGCCCAGTGCCCGGCCTTGCTCGTGAACGGCTGTGCCGAGCTCTTCCAGGAACGGCCGGGCCGAGGAATCCACGATGACATGAATGGCGTCCAGCCGCACCCCATCCACGTGAAACTCCGTGATCCAATACAGGGCGTTCTCGATGAAGTACCGGCGCACTTCGTCGCTGTCCGCGTCATCAAAGTTGATGGCCTTCCCCCAGGGCGTCCGGTAGTGATCGGTGAAATAGGGGCCGAACTCGGGCAGATAATTTCCTTCCGGCCCCAAGTGGTTATAGACCACGTCCAGAACCACGGCCAGGCCGCGTTCGTGGCACGCGTTCACCAGCCTCTTTAATGCTGGCGGACCGCCATAGCTGTTCTGCACCGCGAACGGGTACACGCCGTCATAGCCCCAGTTGCGTGACCCGGGAAACTGCGCCACCGGCATCAACTCAATCGCGGTGACGCCCAAATTCACGAGTTCTTCGAGTCTCGCGTGGATGGCATCCAATGTCCCCTCGGGTGTGAACGCACCGACGTGTAGCTCGTAGAACACCAGTTGGTCGAGGCGCAGCCCTTTCCATTTGTTGTCGGTCCAGTGAAATCGGGAATCCACAACTGCCGAGGGCCCGTGGGCGCCGTGGGGCTGAAACCGGGACGCCGGGTCAGGCCGTTCTTTGTCGTGCATGCGGAAAAAATAGAGACTGCCCGGTTCGACGTCCCCTAGCAGGGCGTAATGATACCCGCGTTCCTGCGGCTGCATGGGCGCAACTTTCTCCTCCGGCCCCAGGAGATGAATCTCGACCTTGCTGGCACGCGGCGCCCAGACCAGGAATTCGCAGCGGTTGTTGCCCAGGAAAGTGCAGCCCAGACTCGGCTGCCGCTCCTCGCTCATAAACTTGGTCCTTTCTTCATGCCTTCACGCCTTCATGCAGGCCCATCGGCATGCCCTCAGAAAGCCGGAGGGGTATTCTACTCTACGTGCTGCGCTGGCCGCCCGAAACACTCCAAGTCATTACAGTGTATACTCTTGCGGCCGTAGTTCTGGTGAGTACGATCTGATGCGGAAAGTCGAATTGAGGTGAACACGCTGTGGCGCAACGTTCACGATTGAGTTCAAAAAAAGGGGCGGCATCCAAGGAAGGCCGTCGCACGCCCGGGAAATTGAAAATTGCGCTGGTAGGATTCGGGACCGTGGGGCGTTCTGTCGCCAAGTTGCTGTGTCAGGCCCCCCAAGGCCCGTTGTTGTTGACGCACATCTGCAATCGCGACGTTGCTCGAAAAAGGGTGAATTCGCTGCCTGCGCATGTCCGATGGACCGAGAACATCGACGCCGTGCTTTCTTCCGACGTCGATGTCGTTGTGGAATTGATCGGAGGGATCGAGCCTGCCGGAGAATGGATTCAGCGCGCGCTGCGTGCCGGCAAGTCCGTGGTTACAGCGAATAAGCTCTTGATTGCGGAAAACGGGCCGCAATTGATGGAACTGGCGCGGCAGATGGGCCGGCGATTGGAATTTGACGCGGCGGTTGCCGGCGGGATACCGGCGATCGTTGCTATCCAGGAGGGCTTGGCCGGGGATCGCCTGTACCGGATTGCGGGAATTCTCAACGGGACTTGCAATTACATCCTTACCAAAATGGAAGTGAGCGGAGCGACGTTCGAGGCCGCTCTCAAGGAAGCGCAAGCTCTGGGTTATGCCGAGGCCGATCCCACCGACGACGTGGAAGGATTCGACGCTCGGGCTAAACTCGTCATTCTCACCCAGGCCGGTCTTCGCTTGCGCGTGCAGAACCAGCAGATTCCGTGCTGGCCGATTTCCTCGGTTGAGGGCGTCGATTTCGTCTACGCGCGTGAATTGAACTGCTCGGTTCGTCAAATCTCGTTGGCCAAGAAGGAGACCGCTGACGGGGTGCGGTTATTCGCTTCCGTTCGGCCTGCTTTGATCCCTTTGTCTTCGTTGATGGCCCACGTGCAGGGCAGCCAGAACCTGGTCATCGCCAGCGGAGAGTTCGCAGGGCAGATTGCGCTTTCCGGCTACGGAGCCGGAGGCGACCCCACGGCCGTGGCGGTCGTTTCCGATTTGTATTCCATAGCTCGACAACCCTGTCCGACGGCAGTGGATGCCCGGCCAGTGATGGATGTTCCGGAAACCGTGAGCGCAGACTTCACCGTGCCGCATTACGTCCGCTTTGTGGTCCGGGATCGCCCCGGCATTGTCGCCGAAGTGACCGCGGTATTCGCCAAATACGGCATCGGCATTGACGCCCTGCTCCAGAAACCTAATTACCCGCGCTCCGCCCTCCCGTTCATCATCACTCTGGAAGCCTGTACCAGCTCCGTACTCGACCGCGCGCTGGACCAGATCAATGGCCTCGATTTCCACGTTCAGCCACCCCTCTGCCTGCCTATGTTCCTCGATTAAGACACCCCGTGTGAGCCTGTGCCTCCACCGACGGCGATCTGCTGTCCGCCTCCCGCCTCTATCTTTAGCTTCTTACATGTAGCGCCTCCCTTTAGGCGGCACATCGGTAGCCCCAGGCTTTAGTCCGGAGAGCACGGCCTTCAGGCCGCGCGAAAAAAGCGCCCCCTCCTGCCCACAGTCCCCGCGCTACCATTCCCATGCAGCGAAGCGTTACCTTGCTGCCGCAGGCCGTCGCGCAGCCCCAGTCGAAGCAACATTCCCTCTGCCGTCCATGTAGCGCCGGCCTTCGGCCCAGCACCTTCCGCCGCCACTCCCACTCCCTCATCCTGAGCGCAGCCGGAGGAGCCACGAGATGAGAATCAAATTCCGCGCAGTATAAACACACCTTGCTGCAGCAGGCCGTCGCGCAGCCCCAGGGCGAAGCGACATTCCTTCCTGCCGTCTAGAACAGCAACAGGAATTGCCTCTGTATCCAGCATAAGAAGAACGAAGCACTTTGAGCTATGTATGCGTTGCCTGTGTTCGCATCACTAAAGAACTCGGCGAACTAACCGGTTGATCTCGGCCAGTATGTCTCTTAGGTTTTCGCGTACGAAGGCGCGCTGGCGCGGAAGTGAGGTTGCGGCAGGACAGTTGGGAGATTTCACAATGGCGTCGGCCTCATGGCGGGCATTGTCACCTAGCTCTGCTAGCTTACGGTGATCCTGAACGGCGGCATCATAAGTCAGGATCGGCAGATCGAGCAACAACCACAGGAGACCCTCACGTTTGCCAGTTGGAACCAAGCCGCGTCCTGGCTGTGCCAAGTCCACGACTTGCGCTCGGCAGCCTGACGACCCACGGAAGGGTCCAGTCTATGGTCCGATGGATAACCTCAGCACTCGTTCACAATGTCGGTCATCTTCTTAACGAACCGGAGCCGTAGTGACGAGTTGTTGGGATCGCGAAGCTGTCGGAGGTAATCGTCAAATTCCGTTTCGATCGCCTGGTAAAACTCCGTGCGGTTCAGAGTGTACCTTTTATCCTTCAGTTTACCCTCCGGTGCGAGAACACGGCCTCGCGGCGAGTCACGCTTGATGACCCATTTTCTCGTTTCAGCCTCGTGGAAGATTTCATTCCGGACGCCCTTAATGAACGATTTAGCGATTTCCTCTTTATCAAACTCACCCCGAAACGCAGGGCGTTGCAGGAAGTCCCTGAACTGGTCCGTCGTTGCGGTCTTAATGCATCGACCATCTGGAAACGTGCACCGTCCAGTCACCGCGGCCTTCTTCGGGGGTTTCTCCCAGAATCCCTGCAATGTCTCGACAAGCAGACAGCACAGCGCCAAAATCGCAAACCCCGGAACCACGACACGCCTCTCGCCAGCGTTGGGCAACGTGGAGCAGTCGGGAGCTGATCCGGGCGAGACCACAACGTCTAGCTCGGGGTCAGCAACTATCAACGCTTCGATGCAAGCGAAGAAGCGTTCTCTGATTCGTCGCTCGAAGACTTCTATGGCGCAGCTCCACGCGGACTCGTCACCGTCGTCTAGTTTCTTTCGAAGCCCGTTCCACTGTTCGTCGGTAAAACCACGGCAAATCTGGATTCCCTTCGTCATGCTGACTCCGCGTTTGGAGGCGGTGACGGTGCCTCAAACAGAATTGCCGGAAGTGAAGCATCTCCCCAGCCTCGTGAGGGTAACTATTTACTTGACTAACCAAGAGCCTTAGTGATATTGTATCCTACATGAAGTTACCTAAGAGCCTCCAAGACGCGATTCTGTACTTCTCTGATTTCGAGCGGTGCCGCCAGTTTCTCATCGAGTTACGTTGGCCGGATGGCACGGTCCGTTGCCCGGCTTGCGACTCCGAGCAGGTGACCTACCTGACGAGCGTACGACGGTGGAAGTGCTACGGCAAGCATCCCAAACCTCAGTTCTCACTCAAGGCCGGAACCATCTTCGAGGACTCGGCGCTCGGTCTGGACAAGTGGCTCGTTGCCCTCTGGCTGATCGTGAACTGCAAGAACGGGATCAGTAGCATGGAGATTGCACGACATCTGGACATCACGCAGAAGTCAGCATGGTTCATGGCACACCGGCTTCGGTTCGCGTTGCATCACGGATCGTTCGGCAAGCTCTCAGGTGAAGTCGAAGTGGACGAGACGTTCATCGGCGGGAAAGCCCGCAACATGCACGTAGCCCAACGTCGGCGTCGGATCACTGGCACTGGCGGTAAAGATAAGACCGCCGTGATGGGCTTTGTGGAACGCGGCGGGAAGGTTCGGACCGTGGTTGTGGATAACCGGAAGAAGCGGACGCTACACCGCGAAGTGGAAAAGCACGTCGAAGCGGGCTCGGCGCTCTACAGCGATGACCTGCGGTCGTACGATGGGCTCGCCGGGAAGTACGCGCATCAGGTGATCGACCACGCCGCCGCCTACGTGGACGGACAGGTCCACACGAACACGCTGGAGAACTTCTGGTGCTTGCTCAAGCGCGGCATCAGCGGAACCTACGTGAGCGTTGAGCCATTCCATCTGTTCAGGTATCTGGACGAGCAAGCCTACCGCTACAACAACCGGAAGGATGCGAACGACTTCGACCGGTTCAAGACAGCCGCCTCGCAGATCGTCGGCAAGCGGTTGACGTGGAAGCAGGTCGTCGGTCTACAGGACTCGGCAGCATGGGCGAACTAAACGGGAACGTCAGCGACAGGGACGCGGTAAACGACGGCAGCACCGCTAGGTTTCCTTCTTGACGGTCTTTCTCTTTCTGCGCTTAGGCCGTGGTGGAACAACACTTTTAGGGGCCTTCAGAACCGTTGTGACAGCGCGCAGGAATCTCTTAAGCGCGATTTCTCCTTCTTCGAACTCGGCGGCGCGTTTCATGTTCGAGAGAAACGCTTAGGCTCTATTATTTCGACGTTCGAACCTGCCGTCACTCGGGAAATAAAATACGCTGAACTACGTCTCAGTAGACGTATCATATCTGGTAGTGCCTCTTTAAGTGTCTGGGCCTGTTCTTCACCTGTCAACTTGTACGCCGTTAGGACAAACGCTCGCACTCCGCCCTGACGAAGTGCTTGCAGTTCGATCTGGCGCTTGCGAATGTTCTTGTCCTTTGTTATCAACACCCATTTTCGTTCGCCAACCTGGGGAAGCCAATCTGCATCCAACGTTCCGGTGCCAAAAGTGTCCGGCCCTTGCACGTGAGCTTCATGTCCGGCCTCTCGTAGCATATCGGCAACATGCTTCGGAGATACACATTCATCGACGAAGAACTCATACTTTTCATCATGCAGCTCTGTCGAGCGTGAGTTCGCACCGGATTGCTTCTGCGATTTCCTCCTCTTTCCGGCCATACTCTTCAGCCAGTTCCGAGGAGGTATCGCCCGCGCAGAATCGTTCGGCAATCTCGTCTGTTGGGATACTCGTTCCGTGAATAACCGGACGCCCGAACCTGATCCGAGGGTCCAGTGAAATTACCTTTGGCTCGTCCATGAGTTTTCCAGGAGTCCGATACGATCCATGTGGATCGTGGCGTACAAATGGGAAAAATCGAACGGCAATCCCATTGAGATCCTGATCGACGCGCTGCAAGTGGGCTTCTAGTATTTCCCGCATGGCTACCTGACCACTCATGCTGGCATTGATTAGAGATTCTGCTTTTTCTACAAAAACCGACACACCGTCTGTCAGCATTTTCTCGGTTAATAACGGATGCGGACTGTCGAAGCGTTTCCCTAGGTACTGAATAGCCTTGCGCAACTTCGGCATCGAGATCCGATGATAGCGCCTTAGTGCGCTCAGCACATGCAACTCGGCCACATTCCAGAACGACAGTAGGTACCGATCTGGGTCCGGAATATGAATCAGTGGCTCGCCCCCATATTTTCGAAATCCGAACGACCAGTTCTGGACGGTCCTGAGCGGAAGTCGAACATACCTCGCCGCCTCTACCGTTGTATACGAAGGGAAATCTCGAGGATCTCGACCACCGTACAAACTCCAAGGATTCGACATGTCCTTCTTGCGTCCTAGCATCTGATTGCATCGTAACTCAAACAACACTTTATACACAACTCGACTGGAGTTGCAAAAATATCAACCCGATTCTGGTTAGTCAAGTAAATAGTTACCCTCGTGAGCGCATCGCCTTCCGGACGGCGGTATCGACGGTCGCCGGCGTATTGGTGACGTATTCTCGAGCACAACCGTAGGTTGCCTTAGCCTGATCTCGCTCTGCCTCCAGCTCAAGCAGGAAGTTAACAGCGTCCTCTGGGGTGAAATCGCGTCCCCTCTTTTCTCTCCAGTTACTCGGCAGACCAGCCCACACCACAGCCCCAACATCTTTGTGTCGTGCCAGCCATTCAGTCATTTTCCTCACGATGTCAGCGGTAGCTCCATCCGCAGCACTACCATCTTGAAGAATGTGATGGATGTCACTGGAATTCGACTTTTCACGTATGCAAACGTTGTCGCGAGCCTCGCTCAGGGTCGTGAACTCGCCGAAGGCCCAGTACGTGGGTTGATCCGTGGAACCAGAGTGGATTACTAAAGTCAGTCGGTCGTCTTGCGAGATCCTCGCAAACTAAATCGGCAGCAAAGGCCCATCAGGTCGCCATCGAGTTCTGATTCGGAGATTCCCGGGACACCATATTAGTGAGCCCCAGCCCAGAACGGCGATGTTCATAGATACCTTTCAGGAGACGTGCCTTACGCTTGGCCGCGCCCCATTCTCATCTCCATAGACCTGACTGGCTCCGGCAGCGGCGTTCTCTTCAAATCTTTCTCGACTAGCGCACCCCGTGTGAGTCTATGTGGCCACCACAACCTCAGAACAGTGAATCGGTCAATTCTAAATTGTGGCCCGCCTCGCTTTAATGCAACTCGCACTTCGCGAAGGTACTTGCGCAAGATTTCCCTGGTTCGCGGTTCAATTATCTGGGCCATGCGCGCCCAATAATACGCCTTACCACCCCGAAATTGGCCTCCGCTGCCGGTCGGTCCATCCCGCTCCGGTCGGCGTGTTCGAATCGCCGTCTCCCCGTCTCATTCGAATGTCTTCCAACCGTTCGTGCGAATACACACTAAGTATACAATTGACATTCTGTAACCACTGTGGTAACCTATGCCATGCTTGCCCTGAGCTTGCCGAACGGGTTCGCGTCGCACTCCGTTCCTTCATTTCACCCCGGCGCTCAATCCACCACTCCTTTACCAAGCGCGCCCTCTCCGTCAGGGACAATTCTGCGCGTCGCCCCCCGTTCCCTCCCGTATTCCTTCATCCCTCGCTCTTTTGCACTGGGGAAAATATCAACCTACCTGCTTTCATGCCCTTGCGCACTCTTTCACAAAAAACACCGGGGGTGGGGGGATGGAGAAATGAGAATGGGCCTTAGCTTTAAGGGCTTTAAGCAGCGCAGAATCAAGAGTTGTAGAAAACGATCATCCGGCCAGGATGATCGTCCTGAGTCCCGCTCGCCGAACGAAGGATCTCTCCTCGGCATTTCGCCGCAGAATGTCATCGTCGTGGCGGCCCATGAATGCCCCACAAATGTCCATAAGTGTTTTGTACTTCGAACTTACGAAAAAATCGCTTGTAAGCTATTCAGAATGAACACTTACGGAACAAAGGACTTAAAGTTCCCTCGAATGAACACTTACAGAAAAGCCGGGGGGTAGGGGGTGAGCGCGAGGCTCCAGGCAAGGGGCGCTCGCGCGGTAAAAAAGTCGAGCCGAAGTCCCCGGCCCTGCAGGCCACGGTAAGTGACGCTGCGGTCGCGAAGGGGAGCTTTCGCGGTAAGAAAGTCGGAGAAGCCGAGGTAATATAAAAGATTGTGATTTTGCAGCCTCTGTAGCAAGCTCCAACGTCGCATGAAACGTCCCGGGTAAGGGAGCGAATCGAATGTCCATCTCCGAATTCCTTGGATTGACCCGCAGGAAAGAACCAGCCGCAGCGCCGCCATCGGTCGCCGAGACGGATACCGTTCGCAAGATCGTGGCGGAGCTCGATCACATGGATGAGCAACACGCCCGGTACATCGCCGCGTTTGCATTCATCTTGTGCCGCGTTGCCCGGGCTGACTTGAATATCAGCCCGTCGGAGACTCAGATCATGGAACGCGTTGTCATGGAGCGGGGCGGATTGCCCGAAGAGCAGGCCATCCTGATCGTCCAGATGGCCAAGACCCAGAGCATTCTCTTCGGCGGTACGGAAAATTTCATAGTTACCCGGGAACTCAACCGCATGGCCACCCGCGACCAGAAGCTTCACCTGCTCGATTGCCTTTTTGCGGTGTCGTCGGACGAGCTGATCTCATCTGCCGAGGACAGCGCAATCAGCAAGATTTGCAGCGAGCTGCAGCTCACCCACGACGATCTCATCTCCGTTCGCTCCGCCTACCGGCAGCACCGGGCCGTGCTGAGGCCACCGGAACGCAAGCCGTAGTCGTGTCTGCAACCGGCAACCGTTGACCGTACCATGCGTCTAACGTGATATGCTTGGCGAATCTCATTAGGGGGAATCTCCCATGGAACGAATGAAAGCGTCGGATTTCAAACCGGAAGTGCTCCACCTTTTCGACAAATACGTCCACGGCATGATCGACCGCAGAGGGTTCTTGGATGGTGCGGCAAAGTTCGCCGTGGGCGGCTGGACCGCAGCTTCGTTATTAGAGAGCCTGAGCCCCAACTATGCCTGGGCGCAACAAGTTCCTCCAAATGACTCCCGCCTCAAGATCGAGGAACTCGATTACTCCTCGCCGCAGGGTTACGGGACGGTAAACGCATATCTCGCGCGCCCGGCAAACGCATCCGGCAAGTTGCCCGGGGTGATCGTCGTTCACGAGAACCGTGGCCGGAATCCTTACGTCGAGGACGTCGCGCGGCGCTTGGGGACGGCAGGATTCCTGGCGTTGGCGCCCGATGCCCTCACCTCTGTCGGTGGCTATCCGGGCAATGACCCGGATGGCGTGCAACTGCAGCGCACGCTGGACCGAGCCAAGATAGCGGAAGACTTTGTCGCCGGCGCTAACTTTCTGAAGAGCCATCCCGAATGTTCGGGCAAAATTGGCGTGGTCGGCTTCTGCTTCGGTGGTTCGATGTCCAACACGCTGGCCGTCCGTCTTCCGGACCTGGCTGCCGCTGTTCCATTCTACGGAAGTCAACCGACGGCCGCCGATGTCTCCAAAATCAAGGCCCAACTCTTGATTCACTATGCCGGAATGGACGAACGCGTCAACTCTGGGTGGCCGGCATATGAAACCGCCCTGAAAGCCAATGGCGTCGGTTATACGACCCACATCTACCCGGGTACGAATCACGGCTTCCATAACGATACAACGCCGCGCTATGACGAGGCGGCCGCCAAGCTGGCTTGGGATCGCACCATCGAGTTCTTTAACAAGACGCTGCGATAACTAAGGGCAGATAACCAGGAATCTGACCCTACCGATCCGGAGTAAGCATCCCCGCCTCGGGCGCATGGAGGTGCTTCTCCGGATCCAGCAGGGCTGGGTGTCCTGCCTGGAGTGAGGGGCGTTGATGCAGGAGCACTTACGAAGCACGCTGGCTGGCTTGGGATGGCAACCCATGGCCCTTCTTTGCCCACGAACAATAAACTGGTACGAAGCATAGGCTGTGTCACTCGACCGAGGGCGTGGTCCGCGACCCAATCATCGGAGAAGGCTCTTCTCCTTCTCTGCCGGGCGCAAACACACTGGTTCACGCCAACGCACCCGTGAAATTGCGATCGGTTCCTTCCGGATGGAGTATTGGCGAGGGACATTATTGAAATCTATGGATTCTTGTTGTTTCTAAGTGATTCTTGTTGAAGCGCTTGCGGCCGGCTTGTTGAGAGTTGTTGAAACGTGTTGAAGCTTGGTGCTTTCGCAGTTACAAATTCGTCTACACTCCTCAGCACAGCGTTCTTACAACCGTTTTGAATTTTGGCGAACCACAGATTTCAGCACGGATGGAATTTTGGCAAGGGACAGCTCAATCTGTCACGAATTGTCGCGTTTCAGTGAGGCATCCAATTCGGATGCCCTGTGAACAACCCGTCGGAGATCCCAGCCTGGTATCACAGGAATAGTCCAAAGCACAGGCTGATCACTCCCGAGGCTACCGCTAGGCCTTGATTCAATTGCGCTAAATGCCGCAGTGTATATGCGAAGGGGAGCGCGATTGCCGTGGTGATCAGCATCATCCCAGCGATGGTTCCGAGCCCGAAAACAAGCAGGTAGCCGATTGCCCATCCAGGCTGGCTGATTGTTGTCAGCACCAGTAAAGTCACTGCGGCCGATCCGGCAAGGCCGTGCACGATTCCCACCGTCAGCGGACGCAGAATATGAAACAGTCCAAGCTTCTTCCACCATTGTG
Source organism: Candidatus Acidiferrales bacterium (assembly GCA_965197305.1). GTDB lineage: Bacteria > Acidobacteriota > Terriglobia > Acidiferrales > UBA7541 > Palsa-189. Next base: position 91,353 of record CBDAMS010000012.1, read on the forward strand.
GCGTCCAGCCGAATATCGATCCTTTCCCCCGGACAATGGATCCGTCATTGGCATCGTGTGTGTGAATCATCACGCGCCCGAAAATGACATGAGAGTGGGCGCCGGGACCATGCCGGCGGATCGTGAACCACTCGATCGCTCGGCGCGTGAAGCCCGTCAAATTCGATACGCCCAACAAAATCAGAATGAAGGCCACCGACAATTCCATGCTTAGGCCGAGCCTTGGCGGGATTGTCAGTTTGAGGAGGATAATCGCGGAGCCAACCGTGAGAATGGTGACCGTGTGCCCCAGCCCCCAAAGGACGCCGAAATAGTGACCTGATCGGCTTGAATTAGTCCAGCGGGAGTGAGAGAGAATCACTCTCAAGGAGAGCTGGACATGCCGATGAAGAGATACAAAGCAGAGCAGATCGTGACGTTGCTGCGTCAGATTGAAGTAGGAATTGCGAACGGAAAGCCCACCCCGCAAGCCTGCAAGGAAGTTTAGATCACTCAGCAGACGTACTACCGCTGGAGGAAAGAGTTCGGCGGCCTGAAGCTGGATCAAGCGAAACGAATGAAGGAGCTGGAGCGGGAGAACGCGAAGCTGAAGCGTTTGGTGGCGGAACTGTCTCTGGAGAAGCAAATTCTGAAGGATGTGGCCTCGGGAAACTTCTGAACCCTGAGCGGCGACGTTGTGCGGTGGAGCATGCGCGAGAGAAGTACGAAGTAAGTGAGCGGCATGCCTGTCGGCTGCTGGGGCAGTGGCGAAGGACACAACGCTACGCCGCGATCCAGAGGATCGACGAAGATGCGCTGACCGAAGCGATGGTTGCGCTGGCCAGTGAATATGGGCGCTATGGCTACCGGCGGATTACAGCGCTGCTGCAAGGTGCTGGCTGGCAGGTGGGTAAGGATCGGGTGCAGCGCATCTGGCGACGCGAGGGGTTGAAAGTACCACAGAAACAGCGGCCCCGAGGGCGGCTGTGGCTGAACGACGGGTCGTGCCTTCGGCTGAGGCCGGAGCGAGCCAATCATGTGTGGAGCTATGACTTCGTAAGCGGGAAGACGCACGACGGGAGAACGTTGCGGATGCTGACGCTGATGGATGAATACACGCGGGAGTGCCTGGCGATCCGGGTGGCACGACGGTTGGGGAGTTATGAGGTGATTGAGGCGCTGGCCGACGTGATGCTGTGGCGGGGAATTCCGGAGCATATTCGTTCCGATAATGGCCCGGAATTCGTATCGAAGGAACTGCGGAAGTGGCTGGCGAGTGTGGGGACAGAAACGCTGTACATCGAACCGGGCAGTCCCTGGGAGAACGGGTACTGTGAGAGTTTCAACGGGAAGCTGCGGGATGAATGCCTGCATGGAGAGATTTTCTACTCGCTGAAGGAGGCGCAGGTGGTGATCGAAATGTGGCGCGTGGAATACAACACTAAGAGGCCGCACTCGGCGCTCGGCTACAGGCCGCCTGCCCCGGCGGCCTGTAGCCACTGGGGAGCAAATCCATCTTCACAGCCCATGGCTGTGATATAAAAACCCTCTCACTGTTCCTGGACTAAAAAATCAGGCAGGTCAGTTCGTGTTCCAAGATGAACTCGGACGACCGCTAGACCCGGATGCTTTGGGTGACGTGCTGCACGCAGCCCAGGACAAAGCAGGAGTGGAGCGGTTCGGTCTGCATGGTCTGCGGCATCTTTACTGCTCGTTGCTCCAAACCAGCGGGGCGACGATCAAGCACGCTCAGGAGCGACTAGGGCACGCTTCGCCGACAACCACGCTTAATGTCTATACGCACACCGTGAACGACGAAGGACGGAAATTCGCGGAGAAAGTTAAGGCCGCGTTTCCAAATTGTTAGCCATTTGTTAGCAGAAGGCCAACCGGACCGTTCCCGACAAGAAGTTGTTATGTGAAGAAGTGATGGGCACTCAAGCGTTTACGCCGAGCGCCCATGGTTGCGGGGACTGGATTTGAACCAGTGACCTTCGGGTTATGAGCCCGACGAGCTACCAGACTGCTCCACCCCGCGAACTCATCCTATCGGAATCCGAAGAATGCGTCAAACGTCTGCCCCTGCGGGGCATGGACGGGGAAGGGCATTCGAGTCAGGAAGGCATGAGGAACCGCACAACGATCATGATTCAGTATGTCAAGGACTGATTTCTTTAGACACTGATTCTGAGAGTTTTTTACGTGACTAACGCATACCGTTTGGCGAATACCACAGGCGGCATGTTGAGCGCGGAGTGAATCCGCGTGTTGTTGTAGTCCCACAGGGTGCGGTAGATCTCCGCCACTAGCTCCCCCAGTGTTTTGAAGCGGTTCGGATCTCCCAGGTCAACCTTGAATTTGTCGTAGAACGATTCCTGGTATCCGTTCTCCCAAGGGCACCCCGGGCGGCTCCGTGAAATCACGATGCCGCATCCATCAAGGATTTCAGTGAACGCCATCGCGTCATACTCCCTCCCGTTGTCGGAGTGGAATAGACCCGGGCGCGGATGATGGAGCAGGGCGTTGGAAAGCGCCTGAATGGTGAGCGCGGCTCCCTTTCTCACCGCAATTTGGATTCCCAGGATCCGGCGAGTGTAGAGATCGATCACGGTCGCCACATAGACCTTCTTTCCGTGCTGCACGAACTCGGTGAAGTCTGCTGCCCAGATGTGGTTTGCATATGCGGGCATGACCGCGAGCAGGAGGTTGGGATAGGTCCGGGAAACCTTGGATTTTCTCCATTTTCTGCCTCTCCTGCGGTAGGGCTTGATGCCAAACAGATGCATGACCCTCTGCGCCCGCTGGCGGCAGAGTCCCAGTGCCGTAGCAATTCGCCGGGAGCCGTAGGAGGGATGGATCTGCAGCTCTTCTTCCAGGCGGACCTTGAGGCGCCAGTCCTTCTCCTTCATTCTTGGGACGTAATACAGGCTCGCGCGGGATATGCCAAGGGCTCGGGCAAGCGCTGATTTGTTTCTTCCTTCGCTCAATTGTTTTTTTGAGTCATGGAGAGCTTGAGCGTGATCTCGCCCACGAGTTCCAGGAGTTCTCTGTTCTGCTTCTGAAGTCGGGAGAACTCCGCCCAGGACGGGGCACCGGTTGCTCCCTTTACCATCCAACCATAGATGGTCCCTTCAGAAATACCGTGATCCTTGGCGGCCTGGGCCACCGAGATGCCCTCTTCCTTGACGCGGCGTAGGATATCGGCTTTTACGTTGGCTGCAATACGATGATGTTTTTTGTTCATATGACACCAGGGTAGTTAATTCCCAACCTCAGTGTCTAAATTACCCAATCCAGGGCACACCTTATGACTGCACGAGCTTCTACATTGAGTTGAGCAGGCGCGCTTCCAATCTCGCAGCAAGCTATCCTTGAGCCCTTCAACAACTTATGTGCAATAGAGTTGGGCCGTCGAGCCATCGGCTTTGCGAACGTAACAATTTGTTACAAGTTCGGGGCGGGTGTTACATAGGCAGGGTCATTGGTTTCCGCGAATGGTGGTAGAGAACGAAGGGAAAAGTACCGGCGTGGTACACGCGAATTCTGCGGGCCATCCAGGATCGGTGAGTGCATTGCGGCAGAGCGTACTTTGTTGCAGCGCGTCCACGGACCTAAGGGGCCCGTCGAGCGGTTCCACGTACAAACGATACGTCTGGGCCGGCCCTACCGGCAGACGTTCGATCCGATACCAGCCGTCGAAAACCGGAGGCCCCGGGTCGCTGCACGACCAGCCGGAAATTGACGAGGAGACGACGGCGCCGGTCGTACCATCCAGTGCGACGACTTGGGCGCCGAAAACACCAGTTGTGCCCGACGGTTGGCCGGAGAGAGCAAGAGCATTGACCGGAAGGATGCGTCCGCTAATGGATCCAGCATGCAGGTTATCGAAGAGATCCGGATAGAGAGCGCGCATGGCAGTTCGGTCGTCCTCCGCCAGAGGTGCGTCCGGCGACTCTGGAGTCGGCCGTTCCCCGTGGAACGTTCCCGGGGCGGCTACGAAAGGAAACATCACAGAGCGCCACACGTCCGAATGGCCAAGCCCGAAAAGGTGTCCGATTTCATGTGTCAGTATGGATGCAAGATCGTAAGCCGCTGGGTTGGTTGGCAGCGCCCCAGGAGTCGCGAATTGGGTCGTAGAGTCGGCTGGCCGCACCAGAATGTCGGTATCGAGGATCTGCCCGACGAAGCTCGATGGCGGAGCGCTGGCAGAAACCTGTTCTCCGATGGCGTCGGCCGTCACCACGCGCGTGAATGCCAGCACACCCGTGGTGAAGGCCGCATCGTCTTGGTTGAAGCAGATGCTGTTCACTCCGTCGGCGGCGCAGGCACTCTGGATCGAAGTGCGGGCCAGCGGCAAGAGCGAGCTGGAGGTGAGCGCGCTGCCCGGCACGCTGGTCCAGGCCGAGAAGAACCGCGCGATGGTGTTCTCGATTTCATTCAGCCGCCCCTCCCGCGTTTGCTCGGCCGTCAGAATGGTCACCGGATTTGTCCCCAGCGAAACACTCCACTGGCGGTTGATGGCGCCGGGGGTCGAAATATCCGATCGCATCCGCTGCGGACAGGCAGTGTTGCCCGTGCGCGAGGCAGGCTGGCGCATATCCGCGACCACATAATTCAAGGTGTAGCCAATGCCCCGCGGCGGAAACGTACCGTGCGTCAAGAGCACCCAGGCAGTCAGGAACGCAGCGCGAGCGAATGTTCTCGATCGTTCGCCGTTCATCGCGACCTTCCTCGCTGCGCTGGCGACAGCGCTGCCGCCAGGCGCCGGCGAAATGCGGTCAGCGAAAGGTCGTGGATACCCTCGCTCTCGAAGCGCCGCGTCTCCGGGTTGAAGGCTACGGAGGCACTGCAGTCTTGTGTGACGGCTTCCTCGCCGGTCAGAGGGAGTTTGTGGACCCGAAAAGTTCCTCTGGCCCAAGCGATCACCGAGTAGTCGTCCCCGGAAGTGCTTTCGAGAAATAGAACTGTTTCCTCGCCTGGCCGGAACCGGGGCGCAGACTCGATGGTAGTCACCACATGTCCCACACGGCCGCCGGGCACCCGTACCCTGATCTCGTGCCCAGGCGTTCCTTTCAACCGCTCGAGAACTTCAAATTCGGTAAGAGTCCATATCATTCCACTGTCCCAGCGGCTTACCGTCGCCACGCACCGCACCCGGACAACGGTATCGGCGGCGAGGGCCAGTTCCTCGAGGGTCATGCGTGCCAGAGTGGTGGCTGCCGCACGCGGCGCCACACAGGGAGTGGCAGTCAGCAGCGACGTCAGAATGCCCAGAATCCATCTTGTCATTTTGGAACTCCTCGCAGTTGCGCGCTCCTCAGCGTACCTCGATGGCGCCGCTTGCCGCAGTCAAGTCCAGATTTGCGTTTTGAATGAAGAGGGTTCGCGCTCCCGTTCGCGCCGTGCTGGGCACCTGCAGGGTCAAGTGAATGATGCCCAAACCGAGCGGCTCTTTCCCGACGATGGCAATGTCATTCGGTGACGGCCCGCTAAGCGTGAAAGCGAGCGAGGGATCGAGGCCGCTCAAGGAGAACGCGCACAGATCGGCCGTGGCCGTGCCCGACGAGGGACGAGCCAGCGTGACGGAGCCGCCGCCGAGCAAGCAGCTTCCGATCGCCGGCTGAAAGGGTCCAATGGCAATAATATTCAAGTTCACATTTTCCGGCGGAGATGACGAGCCGTTGGTGCTCAATTCCGCCACGGTGATGTCCCTGCTGGCGGCGGGCGCTCCTGGCGTTAGGGAAATGATGTCGGCGCTCGCGAGAGGCGGCGCAACGACAAACATGGCGGTGTTCGACATGGACCCATCGGGGTTTTGCACCCCTGCGCTGAGGTTCGCGGCAATGGCGAGATCCGGCGCGGCCAGGGTTGTCGTGCAAACGGATGTTGAGGAGCACACGGTGCCGCGGACGATGCCGCCGATCAGGACCGTTGAGCCTGGTCCGGGACTGGAGGAGATGAAGTTGCCGCCCTCGACGCGTAGCGTGAATCCCCCGCCGGCCCCGGCCGTAATACTCGAGGGCCGCAGGGTGAGGATTGTCGGTTGCAGCGTTATGGTCACCGCTGCCGAGCCGGTCCGGCTGGTGTCCTCCGAACTGGTGGCAACGACGCTCAGCGTGTTCGGCACGGGCGCAATCGCCGGAGCGATATAGAGCCCGCTTGCATCAATGGTCCCGCACGGGGCGCCTGCCCCGGTGCATGCGGGCCCAGAAACATTCCAGATCACCTGCTGGTTCGAGGTCCCTGCAACGCTGGCGGTGAATGCCTGTTTTGCTCCTGGTGGCAGCGAGACGCTGGGCGGAGCCACACTTACGACCACATGCGGACGGATGGTGATGTTGCTTGAGGCGCTCTTCGTTGTGTCGGCCTGACTCGTTACGCGGAGATTCACGGGGTTGGGTGAAGGCACCGCTGCAGGCGCAAGGTAATCCACGCTGGCTGCGCTGGCCGACGTGACCACTTGGCAAGGATTGGAATCGACCACGCAAATCCGACCGACGGTGCCGTTCCCGCCCGAAACACCATTTACCTGCCAGTTCAACATCGTGTTGGCCGAGTTTAGGACCTGCGCCGTGAAGATTTGCCGGTGATGGATGGTGAGGGTCGCCGAGCCCGAGCGCACGTCGGCTGCCGATCGAAGCGAGCCATATCCTCGAAAGGTGCAAGGCGCTTGCCAGCGGCCGCCAGGACCACTTCTGACTACCGGGTTTGCAGGATATAGCCCTGCGGCAAGGGCGGGTACCCGTATAACCGCTGCAAAGTCGGTGAGTTATCCGCGAAGAAACCGAGCGCTCCTGTATTTGTCGTGTGGCATCGCCGCACCAGACGTCACCACCGAGAGCTGGATTTGTTCCTTTCCGGTACGAGATGCAATTGAGCCTGTTCCAAAACGGAGCAATATCTGGTTGCTTGCCGGCATCCTCTTTGGCATTACTTTGGCATTACGCGAATTGACATCCGCGCAAACGGACCGAATAATCGAGGACATGGCTCGCCCGGAGGCCGTCCGCCGCATCAAGAGTTATTCGTCAGCGACCGGCTATGTCTACCAGTATTACTTTTACGAGGTTCAGAAAGTGCGCCGCGGAGTTTCTGCGGGCACGGAGTACGTTTATATGGTGTCGCGAGACCGCAACAAGGTGTTCCCTCTACGCATTCTCGTCCGGGGCGATGCGGTCGAAGAATGGAGCCGGGTGGCAGGCCGGCCGCTGTCCGGTACCGAAGAGTACGCGGCGGCTAAGATGCGCCTCTTTCAGGCATTCGATGAAGTTGAGAACCTCGAAGCATCCTCATCCGATTTTTTCGTGGACCAATCGAATCTGGATGCGCTTCTAAGGACACTCGATCTGTAAGCCACCCAGGATTGTTTTGGGGCGGACAAGAGGCCAGCCGGGAAGGCTGGTGCGTGCGCGTTCTGTCGGACGGGCCGCGCCGGTTCAGCACTGCGCCCGGCTGGTTTCACTGCAATTTGAAAGGGCTGATCTCGTCGGTGAGCGTTTGGATGGTTTGCTTCTTCTCGTCGCCGCCAAGAAGCAGCGCCGCGAGAACAGTGCCGCCACCGAGGAATAGCGCGATGATTACAAGTTTCCTGTGGTTATACGATCCCAAAGGACTGGCCCTGCCCGCCGGCGGGACAACTTGAGGATCCGGTATAAATGTCAGCCGGGCGGCCGATCCCTCCGGGACAAGAAAGGATTTTGCGTCATGCATGCTCGTAATTTCGAGCGCGCCCAGCCGGGCAACAACAATGGCCGAATCCGGTGCCTCGTAACCGACAATGCCGACAGCCGCCGAACCCGGCGCCGAACGGATGGTTGCATCGGGCATCAGGACTTCCAGCGAAGAACCCGGCTCGCTGCGGAATATCGCGCTGCCGTGTTCCACAGAAAACTGTACGGCGGATTGGTTTCGGGTGAGGCGCACCGCGCTGCGACCCAGCACATCGATTTGGCCGCCTCCCGTAACAGCAATGCGCGCGAATCCCTTGTCTCGCACGGAGACAGTATCACCATTGAAAAGCGTGGAGCCGAGCGTGAGCGGACCCTCACGCACCGTTGCGGACTGGCTATACACGGCCTGTCCGACAATGTCCGGTTTAGAGAAGGCTGGGAAGGCTAGCGATAAGACGAGAACACACGCTAGAATCTGGCATGACATTTCCTTCTTCTTCATTCAGCACTCCTTCCTTCTGGCCTTCTGGCCTTCTGGTCGGAAGTGCAAGGCGCTCTCACTGTAACCTCCGAACCTATGCCATTCAAGAGCTAAGAATGCATAAAAGTCATATGATGCCGGACCCAGCAATGGTCAAGTCTACAACACAGCTTCAGCGAGGCTGCTTGAATACCGACTCGAGAGCCGGGACCAAGGCCGAATGGGTAAAGCGATGTCCGCGCTGCTCGAGTTTTTCGGGCCACACACGCTGACTGCTCAATAGCAAAGCATCCGCCATCTCCCCCAGCGCCAGACGCAGAGCAAAAGCCGGAGTCGGCAGCCTCGCAGGCCGGTGCAGGACTCTGCCCAAGGCCGCCGCGAATTCGGCGTTCTGTACAGGATGTGGCGTCACCGCATTGACTGGTCCGCTCAAGAGATTCATCGCCATGGCATAGCAGATAATCGCCACCACGTCTTCCAGCGTGATCCATGACATCCATTGCCGTCCGGAGCCGATTCGTCCACCGGCTCCGAAACGAAAAGGCAGGGCCATGCGCGGCAGCGCGCCGCCGTGCCTTGCCAGGATGATGCCGAAGCGCAGGATGACCACGCGAGCGCCGAACTCCATGGCGCGCATCGATTCGGCCTCCCAGTCGCGAGCCAGTCCTGCGAGGAAATTCCAGCCCAGCGCACTGGATTCGGTGAGCACCTCGTCGCCACGGTCGCCGTAGAAACCGATGGCTGACGCTGCGATGAATACCGGCGGCGGACGCCGAAGTTTTCCGAGCGCGCTGACCAGATGGCGCGTGGCAGCGACACGACTCTCGCGCAGCAGGTTCTTGCGCTGCGCCGTCCAGCGCCCGTCGGCAATCGAGGCCCCTGCCAAGTGGACGACGGCGTCGGCTCCCTCGGCGCCCGCATCCAACACTCCGCCGACGGGATCCCAGAGCACCTGCTGGTCTTCTTCGGGCGAACCGGGGCGCGAGGCGGGCCGGACCAGCCGCACCACCTCGTGACCCTGATCTCGCACGGTGTCCGCTAGAGCTGTGCCGACAAACCCCGTTGATCCGGAGATCAGTACTCTCACTGGTAGCTTCTCCCAGGAAACGATGGCCGAGTATCCCTCATCATGTCACAAGTCGGTCACGGATTTTGGGCAGTGATTTTGCGTAGGGGCTTTGAGCAGAGATTGTAGAGGTGTTCATTTTCACTGAATTCTTACCCCTCCCCCCCCCACCCCCGGTGCTTTTTGCGAAAGACTGCGCAAGAGCATGAAAGCAGGCGGGTTGAGGTTTTGCAAGGAGCAAAAGAGCGTTGCGCGCCACCTGAGGATACCCCGGCATTTGTTTGATGGGATCCAATCCAGATATGAAGATGATGTTGTGGGAACGGGTGAGGCCGCACGAGCCGGGTGCGGCGTCCGTGGCAGCGTTGGTGGCGGCGAAACGCGGAGCTGTGAGTAAGAGGGGTGCGCGACCGAAACATGGCATATATTAACATACAGTAAATAGAAAAGCAAGATAGTTTACTTGTGGTCATTCGAATGAGGGTGGGGGATAGCCGTTCGAATGACGAGGGGAGGCGCCCGCAGAAAAACCTCAGGACTGAGGGCTGCTCGCCTGCACACCCAAATCCCCACCCTTCGCGAAAAGCGCGAAGGATGGGCCACCTGACCCAATCCCCCCTTCGAGTTCATTCCTCAGTAGCGGTGGATGGAAAAGCGGGAGGGGCACGGATAGAATAGGGGCATGCGGGTGCATGTGCTGTTTTTTGGACGCCTCAAGGAGATCGTGGGCCGCGCCGAAGAGGATACGGAGTTGAGCGATGACGCTTGCCCGGAAAACCTGTTCGCGCGATACGGCGAGCGTTATCCGGAGCTGGCCGGGTTTCGCGGTTCGGTGGTGGTGGCGGTCAACCAGGGGTTGGCAGGCTGGGAATCGCGGCTTTCCGATGGCGATGAAGTGGCGTTTTTGCCGCCGGTAAGCGGAGGAGCAAGCTCGTCGGGCTCATCGGGCTCGCCAGGCTCGTCAGGCTCGCCAGGCTCGTCAGGCTCGTCAGGCTCGTCAGGTTCATCAGGCGTATCAGGCGCGGAACTCGGATGGGGATTGGTGCAGCTGGTTCGCGAGCCGATCCGCGTCGCCGAGATCGTCGCGCGACTCAGAAAAGCCCCCGAAGATGGCGCTATCACGGTATTTGAGGGCGTGGTGCGGAACCATTCCGCCGGGCGGCGCACTCTCTATCTGGAATACCAAGCTTATGAACCAATGGCTCTCGCGGCATTGCGGGAGATCGCGGAATCCATGCACGGGCGATTCCAGATCGATCATGTCGCGCTGGTCCACCGTCTGGGGCACCTTGTGATCGGGGAAACCAGCGTGCTCGTGGGCGTGGCCGCTGCGCATCGGGCCGCGGCTTTCGATGCCTGCCGCTTTGGCATCGACACCTTGAAGCGAACGGCGCCCATCTGGAAAAAGGAATATTTGGAAGGCGGCGCCGTATGGGCCGAAGGCCAACTCCTTTCCCTGCCATCCAATTCAGGCCCGCAGGAATCTATGACTTAGGCGCATTCCCCGCGCCGAACTTACGAGCCATGCCAGCTATGACGCCAGTTCGTCTCCTCGCGGTTGGGTTGCTCGTTCTTGCCGCGTCGCCGTTGCGTTCGCCTGGAACGGCCGCAGGAGCCTTTGCTGCGACGGCAGGGGCCCAAGTGCAGGATTCGGCACCCGGCCAGCGCGGCGCCATCCGCGTCGAGGTGAATCTGGTCAATGTGCTTGCCAGCGTACTCGATGACAACAACCGGCCCGCGCCGGACCTCACGAGCGACCAGTTTGAGGTCTACGAAGAAGGAACCCGCCAGCAGATCGCGGTCTTCGAGCCCGAGACGCAGCAGCCGCTCGATTTGGCGCTGATGATGGACACCAGTCTGAGCCAACTAGCGGATCTTTCGTCCGTGAGGGAGGCCGCCGCCCGTTTCATCGGCCAAGTGTTGCGGCCGGGCGATCGCATGGCAGCGTTTGAATTTTCCGACCAGGTGACACAACTGAGCGCCTTTTCCGGGGACGTGCGCCAATTGCAAAGGGCCGTGCGACGAATCGCCCCCGGCGATGGCACGGCGATCTATGACGCCGTATATCTGGGGACAGAAGCGCTGGCGAAGGGCGCCCCGGGCCGGCGTCGCGTCCTGGTGCTGATTACCGATGCCGGCGAAACCACCAGCCGCGCTGACTTCGAGACCGCCCGCCGGGCGACCTTGCGCGCCGATGCGCTGCTCTACACCATCGTTATCAACGCGGTGAAGTCGGAAGGCAGCCGGAATACTGCGGGCGAACACGCCCTGGAAACGATTGCCAATACCACCGGCGGCGCCATGTATTATCCCGACGACGGGAGCCAGTTGGCGGCCATGTTCGACCGGATCGATCGCGAGCTGCGCACGCAATACCGCTTGGGCTACTACCCGAACCCGCGACCGCCCGGCGGGGTGTACCGGCAAATTGAAGTGCGCGTCAAGGGTGGCTATAGTGCGCGCTACCGCAAGGCCTACTACGCCGGCCAACCTGGGGAATGAGCCATGGCGCATCCACCGCGAGCCGGCAGGTAATCGCAATAAAACAAAAGAGATGAACTCATTCTTGACACTGGCGACCGAGGCCGCGCGCGAGGCGGGAAGCATTCTGCTGGCAGAATTGGGCCGGCCGCCGCAGATCACCTATAAGGGGGAAGTAGACCTGGTCACCAAGGCCGACGGGAAGTCGGAGCAGGCTATCGTAACATTCCTCCGAACGCATTTCCCCAAGCACGCCATCGTGGCCGAGGAAGGCGGCGGGCAGGAAACCGATTCACCCTACCGATGGTACGTCGATCCGCTGGACGGAACCACCAACTTTGCGCACGGGTATCCATGGTTCGCGGTTTCCATCGCCTTGGAGGAAGCGGGCGAGCTTTTGGTTGGCGTGATCTACCAGCCGGTCACACAGGAGTTGTTTACCGCAGTGAAGGGCGAGGGCGCCTATCTCAATCAAAAGCGCATTCAGGTGTCCTCTATCGGCCATCTGTCCACGAGCCTGCTGGGCACGGGTTTTCCGAGCGCCAAGCGCACGCGGAACCCGAATATCAACTACTACTGGGAGTTCACGCCGCGTTCCCATGGGGTGCGCCGCGCCGGTTCCGCAGCACTGGATCTTGCGGCTGTGGCCTGCGGCCGGTTCGACGGCTTCTGGGAGTTTGGCTTGCATCCCTGGGACACGGCAGCGGGCGTTCTCCTGGTGCGTGAAGCGGGTGGCACGGTGACCGACTTTTCGGGCCAGAGGTACCGCCCCGGCGATCATGAGGCGCTGGCCTCGAATGGCCATATCCATGAAGAGATGCGCCAAGTGGCCGCAGAAATTTCAAAGCGAGCCGCCACGCAGCCCGAATCGGCGCTGAAAGACGTAAGTCCGCAGTCGCCTACCGAGTGGTGACACTCCCGTAGCTTGAGATTGTTCCGTCAATTGACTTGACATAGATGGCGGTGTTAGGCTCCGATAGTCTTCCATTTTCGGGAACCTAGCGGCTTTCTTGGGAAAAGCTACTGAAATGGGCAGTATTCGGGCATTTCCAATTGTGGAAAGTGCATCGTGGTCGGCGTTGCGGGCTTTTTGTGCGGGCCGGTTCCGGCGCAGGCCCATTGATTTCCAGCTTGATGAGGCGGCCCAAGAGGCTGGCCAGCATAGTGCCGATCGCCGCATTACCATCACCAACCAGCGCATCTGGCTAGATAACCTGCCGGAGGGCTTCCGCAGCTTCCGAATCGTCCAGCTTAGCGACATCCATCACAGCTTATTCTTCCCGCTGGATCGCGTGGCAGGCGTGGTGGAACTAACAAACCGCCTGAAGCCGGACCTGGTGGCATTGACTGGGGATTTTGTGACCTATTCGCGGGATCTGATCGAGCCGGTAGCGGAAGTACTGGGCGCGCTTGAGGCACGGGCCGGGGTGGTCGCAGTTCTTGGCAATCACGATTTTCGCGTGGACGCCAACCTAATCGAACGAGCCCTGCGCCGGCGGCGAATCGAAGTGTTACGCAATCGCCACATTAGCCTGCGTGAAGGAGGAGATACGTTGCGTGTCGCCGGGGTGGATGACTACCGGTACGGCGCCGATATGGGAATGGCGCTGCGTGGTATACCGGCCGGCGCCCCCACGGTTCTGCTGGCGCATAACCCTCGCCTAGTGACGTTAGCGGCCTGTTATGGCGTCAGCCTCGTGCTTTCTGGCCATACGCATGGGGGGCAGGTAAATCTGCCGCTGCTGGGCACAGTGTACGGACGCTCGCCTGAAACCATGCGTTTCAAGATGGGGTGGGACCGGTTCGGTTCCACGCAGATTTACGTCAGCCGCGGCCTCGGCACCGTCGTTTTGCCGTGGCGATTGCGCTGCCCGGCGGAGATCCCACAATTGGAACTCGAGCCACACTACACGAAAGCCAGCCCATATCAGGAAGCGCGGCCTCGGCGCGGCGCGGCCTGGGCGTGGCGGCCGTCCTTGGTTTCCTCCATCACCTGACCTGCCCGTTCCTGCGTGCCATGGATTTCATCGCCGCGAGAGCGGCTCTCGCGAATCCATTGCCAATAGAGTTGCTTCCGTAAGCGAGGTTCCAAACGACAAGCGTTTTGGCGGGCGCTTTCCCGATCTCACCCGGGTTCACTGGCGGCCTTACCGCGAGTTGGCGAAACAAGAGGCCAAGAAGCTGCGTGTACAGGTTTTCGAGGGCGTCTATGCGGCCCTCTCGAGACCAAGTTATGAAACGCCGGCCGAGATCCGGTACCTTCGGTCTATGGGCGTCGACTTAGTGGGCATGTCCCTGGTGCCTGAAGTCATTGCCGCGGCGCATATGGGAATCCGCATTTTGGGCGTGGCTTGCGTGACAAACATGGCCGCCGGGCTATCGGGCCAGCCCATTACCGCCGAGGAAGTAATCCGGGTCGGGGAGCGGATAAAAGACCAATTTGCGGCGCTGTTGGAGGCTGTGATCCCGGGCATCGCCGCAGACCTCGATGCCAACCAATCCGGCACAGGAGAACAGCAAGCCTGACGGACCGCGAGGGCCTCACAGCGCTTCTGGAATTCCCGCGGAGCGCCAGCCAGCCGCCACGGCGAGCGCGCGCCCGGCCGGTTCTACATCCGGCTGCGGGCATCGTTACGCTGCCGGCTTAATCGAACAGCGGCCGCGCGGAGAGTGTCGGATATGTTTTTGTTGACCATCAGCGTCTTCAGGTCCGACGCGGTGATGCCGGGCAGCAAATGGAGCGAGACGTCCAGCGGGGTCTTGGGGTTGTTGATGAGATTCTTGACCACGGTATAGTTCCGGCGAAATTTCCGGTTCATGGCGATCAGCCGCAACACCTCGTCGCTCAGGCTGGCCATCGCGGAGTACCCTTCGACCTCGCGCTCGGTGATGCGTGCCGACTGCAACACCGCGCGCTGCACCACTTTGCAAGGGTCGCGGATCAGCGCCAGACGTTCCCCGCGATTGCCTTTCAGCGCCAGTTGTACACGCTGGACCACGCGCATCTGCGCCAAGCGCTGCAGGAGTGTGGTTCGCTTCGCCGGGTCGGGTTCGGCCTCGGCGGCAGCTTGGACAAATGCTTCCACGGGTTCCGCCGTTTCCCGCAGCAGTTCCTGCAATTGCTCGCGCTGGCCCGCCGTGAGAGACGTGGAATGAAGCAACGCCGCCAGGAGAGCCGGCGCTGTGCTTAGGTTTTCGAGGTTTCCCAACATCTCCTGCACGGCGACCGTCGGCAGGCGCTTCGCGGCGCCGATCAGAATTCCCTGCGGACAGCGCCGGTGGTTCGCCAGAGCCGTCGCGATCTCAGGTTTTTCGATGAGGTGACGTCCGCAATATCGAAAGAGTTGGGCCGTGGGACCTTCGCCTGCGAGCGCATCGAGGAAGCCTTCGATCGGTTGCAGAGGAGGGCATTGCCGGCTCGTTCGCAGACCAGCTCATCGGCGTCTTCGGTCAGTACCGCAAGCAGCTCAGCGCGCTCCGCCGCCATGGAGGCGCTGCCGGCACAGACGACCAGCTTACGTTCGCGAGTAGCCCGGCCGGAAACAATCTCTTCGTACGGCTCGGAGCTAATTTTGCCCTCCCGCGCCCTCCCTCAAGTCGCGGCGCGTGAGCGTGACCTTCCCCGAACTGCCAGGCGGCCCGATGGGTGCCAGCATCCGGCCGTTCAACTGCAGCACCAGCGCCCCGGCGGCTCCTGCGGCGACGTCGAACTGATCTTGCGCCTCGAAGGTGCGATGTTGGCCGGGGATCATGATTCCCTCAAAAACGTTATTGCCATCGACGGTGACCGCCACGGTGGTCGCCTTGCCCGCTTCAATTTTCAATACCAGCTTATCCGTAGAGGGGGGAGCCGCACCGTAGGGCACTGCCGACGCGGGGATGTCTAGCGGCGGTGATGGGCGCGGGATTTCCGAAGGGCCCGGCGAAAGATCAATGGCTGAACGAGTTCCCGCAACAGTCTCTGCAGCGCGCTGCGCGGCAGCCGGGGTGCCGGAGCGGCCGTTGTAAAAACGCCAGCCGAGCCATCCCGCGGCAGCAAGAATGAACACCATCGCCAAGCCAAACCACGGCAACCAATTCCTCGTCTTTTTCTGCGGCTCCTCCGGGATGGCCCAGGCCGGCAACGCATGGCCCTGGTTGATGGCCATTACGTATTCGGCAACCATGCCGTCCTCGTCGAGGCCCAGATAGCGGGCTACGGCGCGGATGAATCCGCGATTGAATACGCCGCCCGGCAGACGGTCCCACTGTTCGTTCTCGAGCGCCTCTAGGAAACGGGTGTCGATGCGGGTCGCGGCACAAATCTCATCGAGAGAGACTCCGCGCATCTCCCTTTCCCGCTTCAGGTGTTCGCCGAAACCCGCTTTGGTCATGGTCCACGAATGAAAATGAAGGTGTCCGGCCCAATATAGGCGGGCCCACGACCGGGTGTCAAATGCGCCTGACGGCGGAAGCGCGGGAGGTGACGAATTTAATCACGGCACGGCGTTGCCGAACGGTCTTCGACGCATACTGCAAGCCATTGGTGAAACGGGCTTCGAGATGGCATCGGGCCAGGCGCTCGGTGGAAGTCGAAGATCGCCGAGTGTATAGTTTTAGAAACGTTTTCCCATCGTGGACAAGTGGAAGGGTGCGCTAGAATGGCGGGGGATCAGGGCCATGGATCATGTGCTTGCCATTTATCCGGGTTCGTTTGACCCGGTGACGAACGGCCACCTCGACTTGATCGAGCGGGGAGCGAATATCTTCGAGCGCCTGGTGGTCGCGACGCTCCGCAATGCGGAAAAGGCGCCTTTGTTCACACTCACTGAGCGCATGGAAATGCTGCGCGAGAGTACCCGGGCATTCTCCAATGTGGAAGTGGACTCGTTCGACGGGCTGCTGGTTGATTACGCCCGGCAACTCGGAGCGCGCGTGCTGCTGCGCGGCATTCGCGCGATTTCCGACTATGAGTACGAGTTGCAGATGGCGATGATGAACCGGCGGCTCGAGCCGGGCCTCGAGACCATGTTCATGCTTCCGGCCGAGGCCTACAGTTATGTAAGCTCGCGGCTGGTGCGTGAGATTGCCCAACTCGGCGGCTCGGTGACGGGGCTCGTGCCCTCGGCCGTCGAACAACGGTTGCGGGCCAAGGTGGTTTAGGCACCGTCACCCACAAAGCTGTACTTAGCTGGATAGTCACTGAATAGTCCCAAGGGGGGACGAAGTATGCGATTTGCCCAACGCGTTAATCGGATTTCGGCTTCGCCCACCATGGCGGTGCTGATGGAAGCGGCGCAAATGAAGGCGCGCGGGGTGGACGTCGTGGACTTCGGGCCGGGCGAGCCGGACTTCGCCACACCGGAACATATCAAGGCGGCGGCGATCGACGCCCTGGCGAAGAACCGGACGAAGTACACGCCTTCGGCAGGAATCGCGCCGTTGCGCGAGGCCGTTTGCTCCTGGCACACCGAGCAGCTCGGCAGCGCCTACGAGCCGTCGGAATGCATCGCGACGGTGGGCGGCAAGCATGCCATCTATAATGCCGTTTCCGCGCTCATTGAAGAGGGCGACGAAGTCATCATCCCGGCACCCTACTGGGTCAGCTTTCCGGATATCGTGCGACTGGCAGGGGGTGAGACTGTTTTCGCGCCCACCGAGGCTTCCGATGGCTTCCGCCTGCGGGCCGATCAGATCGAGCCAGCCATTACGCCGCGCACCCGAATGGTGATCGTCAACTCGCCGAACAATCCTACCGGAGCGGTGATCCCACCGGCCGAGTTTGAACGAATCTACGAGCTTTGCCGGCGCCGCGACATCTGGTTGTTGAGCGACGAGTGCTATTCGCACTTCACCTATGGCAAGCTGCGCCCCTATTCAATCGCCAGTGTGCGAGGGTCAGAATCGCACGTCATCATCGTCGGCTCGCTTTCGAAGACCTTTGCGATGACCGGCTGGCGCGTAGGTTATGCTCTGGCGCCCAAACCGGTGATCGACGCCATGATCAAGATCCAGAGCCAGTCTACGTCGAACCCGACCTCCATCGCCCAATATGCCGGTCTTGCCGCTTTGACCGGACCGATGGATTCTGTCCGGGCGATGCTGGCGGAATATGAGCGCCGGAGAACGCGGATCGTGGCAGGATTGAGCGCCATACCGGGCGTCCGATGCCCGGAACCCTCCGGGGCCTTCTACGCCTTTCCGGATGTATCGGCTCGTCTGGCAAACGGTTCAGGCGACTCTACCCTTCTGGCGCGGCAATTACTTGAACGTGCACACCTGGTGGTGGTGCCCGGAAATGCATTCGGGGCACCGGGATTTCTACGCTTCTCTTACGCCACTTCCATCGAACGCATCCAGGAAGGCTTGCGACGCCTGGAGAACTTCTTCACTGCGACAGCAGCGGCCACGTGAAACTTGCCCCCGCCCGACTGGCCCCTGTCTTCGTGCCTCGCATCTGGGGTGCGCGCAACCTGGCGCCACTGTTTGACGCGCCGCCGTATGCCGAGCCCATCGGCGAAGTATGGCTGACCGGAGAACGCTGCGAATTCGCGTCGGGTCCCCTTACAGGCCAAACCCTGGGACAAGCATGGCCAACCTTGCCCATGGAATGGACCGGGACACGTATGCAAGGCTCTCCGCGGATTCCGCTGCTGGTAAAGTTCCTATGTCCTGAGGACAAGCTCTCGCTGCAGGTGCACCCTGACGATGCGTACGCCCGCGAACACCAATCCGGGATTGGCAAGACAGAGATGTGGTACGTTATTTCTGCGCAGGAAGGGGCCGAACTGCGCGCAGGGCTCGCACCCGGAGTGACTAGGGAAAGCTTTGTCCGGGCCATCGGCGACGGCACCGTGGAACGATGCCTGAAGCGATTTGCGGTGCGGAGGGGTGATACGTTTTTTGTGCCCGCGGGCACCGTCCACGCGATTGGTTCGGGAATGGTGCTGTGCGAAATTCAGCAGCACTCAGACAGTACCTACCGCATCTTCGACTATGACCGTGTGCAAGCCGACGGCACGGCTCGGCCCTTGCATGTTCAGCAAGCACTCGAGGTGATTGCCTTCCGCTCGCAGAGCGACGCGCGAATCGAGCCATTGCGAATGCGGAGAGGCCCGTTGACCGAGACTTTCCTTCCCGCCTGCCGCTACTTCGCCGCCGAGCACTGGGAATTTTCCGAGCGTGTGACGACGGAGACTTTTCGGGAGCAATTTGAACTGCTCATCCTACTTGCCGGCCGGGGACGCATGGAGTGGGGCATGGGGACCGCCGCGTACGAACGTGCTCAAGTCTGGTTTCTGCCGGCAGCGCTCGGAGCCTATCAACTCACGCCGGAATCGAAGACCGAGCTCTTGCGCGCGCATGTGCCCGATCTCGAAACCTTCGCGCAACGGCTGGCCAGCCGGCAGGTCGAGCCATCTGCCTTGTCGCACCTATTGCATCCATGAATCGCCGCGAGCCGCCCGCACACGCCGTTATTCTTGCCGGAGGGCGTGGCACACGTTTTTGGCCCCGCAGCCGGAAAAGCAATCCGAAACAACTGCTGAACATCATCGGGCGGCAAACCATGCTCGAGCAGACCATCGAACGCCTCTCGCCGTTCTTTCCGGCCTCGAACGTGTGGGTAGTTACCAATCGCGAACAGATCGGCGCGGTGCACCGGCAGTTGCCGCGCCTGGGGGCGCGAAACATCCTGGCTGAACCAGCCGGGCGCAATACGGCGGCAGCCATCGGGCTGGCTGCCGCTCACCTGCTGCACTATGCAACGCCCGACACACGAATGGCCGTGCTGCCCTCCGACCACTTTATCGCCCAGCCCGCACGCTACCGGCGCGTGCTTCGTGCCGCTCTCGAAGTCGCCGCCATGCCCGGCGCACTGGTTGCGCTGGGAATTCCGCCGACGCGGCCCGAGACCGGGTACGGCTACATCGAACGCGCCGCGCGTTCCGAGCGCGGATCGGGGCAGCCTGTATACCGTGTTCAGCGATTTACGGAGAAGCCTTCGCGCGTGCGCGCCCGGCGGTACATCCGATCGAGCAGATATTTGTGGAATGCGGGAATGTTTTTCTGGCGTGTCTCAACGTTTCTTGAAAACCTTCAGCGCCATCTGCCGAAAACCCACTCCGCGCTGCTGCGTCTGGCGGACACCATCGGAACGCGTCGCTACGAGACCCTTCTCGGACGCATCTACCCGCATCTCGAGAACATCTCGGTAGATTATGCGATCCTCGAACCAGCGTCGCGCGACCCTCAACGGAGTGCGGTGTTTGTTCTTCCAGCCGCCGTAGGCTGGAGCGACATCGGGTCCTGGGCCGCGGTGTACGAACTGCTCGTGCGGCGACCGGGCGAAAACGTCTCTCAGGGACGCTTCCTCGCGCTCGACGCCGAAGGCAATTTCTTCTGGAGCCCCGGAAAGTTTGTGGCCGCGATTGGCGTGCACGACTTGGTGGTAGTGGAAACACCGGACGCACTGCTCATTTGTCCGCGTGACCGCGCGCAAGACGTCAGCCGCATCGTGAAGCGACTCGAAACACATCACGCCGGCGCGCTGCTCTAACCCCATTCGCTCCTGTGCTTCTCCCTCGTTGGACCTTCGCCTATACTGAACGCCGGTGAGCGGGATCTCATTTGGCACAGACGGTTGGCGCGGTGTCATCGCCGACGACTTCACGTTCGATAACGTGCGCAAGGTAACTTACGCAATTGCGCGCTACGTCATACGCGCCGAAAAACCCGGGCAAGGTGTGCTGGTCGGTTACGACAACCGCTTTGGAGGAGAACGCTTCGCGCGCGTAGCCGCGGAAACGGTCGCCATGACCGGCACGCCGGTCTGGCTTGCCACTGCCCCGTGTCCCACCCCGGCGATCTCCCTGCTGGTGCGGCAACGCCAGGCAGCCGGCGGCATCATGATCACGGCGAGCCACAATCCATACCGCTGGAACGGGATCAAGTTTAAGTCCGGTTACGGCGGCTCCGCGCTGCCCTCGATCGTCGAGCAAGTTGAGGATCAGCTCGGATGGGTGCTGGCCCAGGGCCTTCCCGCCCTGCCCGCGCAGAATTCCCGAATTCGTTCGCTCGACCCCATCGCTCCCTATCTGGGGACCATCGAGAAGCTCGTCGATTGGGAGCGGCTACGCGCCGCCGGATTGCGATTTGTCGCCGATCCCATACACGGCTCGGCACACGGACTCCTCCTTGCACTCATGCGAAAACATGACGTTGCCTGTGACGAGATCCGCGGAACGCGCGATCCGTTGTTCGGCGGCGTCAATCCCGAGCCAATTGAGCCGCACATTGCGGCGCTGCGCCAAGCCGTGCGCGCCGGCGGTTATGACGCCGGCTTCGCTGCCGATGGCGACGGCGATCGCATCGGTGCGGTGGATCGCGACGGCACATTCATCACCCCCCACCAGATCTTTTCCATCCTGCTCTGGCATCTGGCCGGTACTCGCAAGTTGCCGGGAGACGTCGTGAAGACGTTTTCCACGACCAAGCTCATCGACAAGATCGCTGCGCGATTCGACCACCCGGTGCATGAAGTGCCGGTGGGATTCAAGTACGTCTGCGAACAAATGCTGGAGCGCGACATTTTGCTTGGCGGCGAGGAATCGGGCGGCATCGGCACCAAGCTGTATCTGCCGGAGCGGGACGCCACCGTGGCTGCCTTGCTGCTTGCTGAAGTGATGGCTTGGCACCGGAAGTCGCTTGGTGAGCTGGTGGCGCTCTTGCACGCCGAATTCGGCGAGCACCACTACGCCCGGGCGGATCTGGAGTTGCGGCCGGGGCAAAAAGAACGGGCCATCGAATACTTTGCCGCGCGCGGCCTTGCAAAGGTGCTGGACTACCCTATCGTGCGCCGCGAAAACCTAGACGGGATCAAAGCCTACCTGGGAGATATCGGCTGGGTATTAGTGCGCGCCTCGGGCACCGAACACATGCTGCGCATTTATGTGGAGACGGCGCGGCCAGAAACAACCGAGCAGGTTCTTGCCGGCGTCAGCACCCTGGTCAGAAGTCTCTAATGTCTGCCTAGGCAACTTGAGGCGTCCCATGAGAACCAAGTGGGCCGGCGAAAGTTGCTGCCCTGGAAACGGCCAAGGGCCCTGTGCGCTTGAAAACGTCGCTGCTACTTCTGGAGAGACCGCAGAAGGGAATCCAGAACGCCGTTGATGAACGGGGCGGCTTCTTGGGAAGAAAATTTCTTGGCCAGCTCGAGGGCCTCGTTGAGCACGACCTTGGGCGGGGTCTTCTTTGTGCGCAGCTCATACGCCGCCAGGCGCAGGATGGCCCGGTCGACCGAGGCCATGCGCTCGACGCGCCAGTTGTCCGCATGTGTCTGGAGCAGTTGGTCCAACTCGGCCGAGGCAGCAACAACACCCTCGAAGAGTTCGTCGGCAAATGCGCGGGTTGCCTTTTCCGCGCGAGCCATCCGCCAGAAGCGGTCTTCGATGCGCTTGGGATCTTGCCGGCCGACCTCCCATTGGAAAAGCATCTGCAGGGCGAATGCGCGAGACTTGTGCCGCAGGGACATGTCAGCGGCGCTTCCGCGGCCGGGAGGCGGGCGAAACAGGGGTTTTGCGAAGGCGGCGCGAAAGCCGCGCCATTTCCAGCGCAGCAAGCCCGGCTTCATAGCCCTTGTTGCCGCTCTTCAATCCGGAGCGGTCAATGGCCTGCTCAAGCGTATCGCAGGTGAGCACACAGAAAATCATCGGGACTCCGGTATCCAATTGCGCCAGTTGGATGCCGCGCGCCACCTCTGCGGCGATGTAGTCAAAATGCGGCGTCTCCCCGCGCAGGATACAACCGATGGCCAGCACGGCATCGCACCGTCCCAATTGTCCCAACTTCTTCGCCACCAGAGGAATCTCGAACGAACCGGGCACGCGCACGACATCCGTCTGCGCGGCTGGCACGCCTCCGCGCTTGAGTGCGTCGAGCGCCCCGGCCAGCAACCGCTCGGTGATGAGGCTGTTGAAGCGGCTCACCACCAACACGAAACGCATTCCGGACACATCGGGAGCACCCCGAATTTCATTGGACTGGAGCCGATCAATCATTACTTCTTGCATTTTCTTACTCATGCTTTGTTACTGGCCCTGAAACTGCGCGGGCCGCTTCTCGACAAAAGCACTGGTGCCCTCCCGCATGTCCGAGGTGGAACAACACAGCCCAAATAACGTGGCCTCCAGGAACAGACCTTCTTCCTGCGGTATCTCCGCACCTCGGTCGATGGCTTCCATGGCCAACTGCACGGCGATCGGGGCATTGGCGACGATCTTCCTGGCCATTGCTTCGGCCGCCGGAAGCAGCTCCGCCGGCTCATAAACGTGGTTCACCAGTCCGATGCGTTGTGCTTCCTCGGCGGCGATCATCTCGCCCGTGAGACACAACTCGTGCGCAACACCTTTGCCGCATAGCCGCGCCAGACGCTGTGAGCCGCCATACCCCGGGATAATGCCCAGCTTCACCTCAGGCTGGCCCAGTTTTGCCGTACGGCTCGCCAGGCGAATCGAGCAGGCCAGCGCCAGCTCGCATCCGCCGCCGAGCGCGAAGCCGTTGATGGCGGCTATAGAGGGTTTGCCCAGCGTCTCCAGATTCCGCAGCACGCTCTGACCATATAGGGCTGTCTCGCGCCCGGTGAGCGGCGTCTGCTGGGCGAGTTCATGGATATCCGCGCCGGCAACGAACGCCTTTTCGCCCGCGCCTGTCAAAATCAAGACGCGCACTTCGGCGTCGGTCCGCATCTCGGTGAGAACCGAGTTCAACTCCTCCATCGTCCGCCGATTGAGCGCATTCAGCACCTTGGGACGGTTGATGGTGACCATGCCGATGTGCTCTTTTTTTGCATACAGCAGGTTGTGATAGGCCATTTCCTTGCGCTCCATTCGCAGACTCAGGCTGTTCGGGAAGCCACCCGCGCTGGCCTGTTCAGACCAGCGATGAGATGGGCTTGGGATTTTGTGGGTCGCTGTAATCGTAGAAGCCCCGGCCGGACTTTCGCCCGTGCCACCCCGCCATCAGCATGCGCTTGAGAAGTGGCGGAGGAGCAAAACGCCGCTCCTTGAACTCATCAAACATGATCTCGGCAATGTAATACGTCGTATCGAGGCCGACGAAATCGAGCAGTGTGAACGGCCCCATGGGATGGCCGCAGCCGAGCTTCATGGAAAGATCAATATCCGCAATCGAGCCCGCGCCTTCCTCCAGGGCGCGAATGGCGTCGAGCAGGTACGGCACCAGCAGGCGATTGACAATGAATCCGGTACGGTCGCTGGCGCGCACCGCTGTCTTTCCCAGCCGCGCGACGAAGGCAATGACCTCTTCATATACACCGGGATCCGTGGCAATGGTGCGTATCACTTCGGTCAGCTTCATCACCGGAACCGGATTGAAAAAGTGCAGCCCCACGAAGCGATCGGGACGCCGTGTGCCAGCGGACATCTCCGTGATGGAAAGTGAAGAGGTGTTGCTCGCGAAGATAGCTGCCGGCGAGCAGATCGCGTCGAGTTCAGCAAAAAGCTTCTGCTTGGCGGACAACTGCTCGGTGATGGCTTCGATAATGAGGTCGCAACGGCTGAAATCCCCCAGGTTTGTTGTGCCGCGCAGCCGCCCGCGCGCGGCGTCGCGCTCGCGGGTGTTCAGCGTTCCCTTCGCGAACAGCCGTTCGAGATTTTTCTCGATACTTTGAAGGCCCTTCTCGAGCAACTCCGCGGACGCCTCGCATACCGTCACCGCAAAGCGGGCTTGCGCAGCCGTCTGTGCGATCCCCGCACCCATCAAGCCGCAACCGATCACTCCGACCTTCTCAATCGGCATGCGACTGCCCTCTGGATCCTGCAGAATTGTGGTCCTCGTTTCCCGGCGGTTTCAGCACGACGACCGTATCTCCGCCCAAGTGATCCGTTTCTTCCAGACCAGCGGCAACGCGATTGATGAGCTCGGTCACGGTGTCCTCAGCGTCGTAATTCGGCCGCACGAGCGCCTCGGCCACGCTGGCGCTCAGTGTAAGCGCGGCTCCATCCCATGGCGGAGGAATCTGTGCTCCCGCCTTGCGAAGTTTTTCCGCAAGCGCCCCCGCCCCGGCCAGAGCCGTGTCGGGTAGAATAAACGCAATAGTCCAGGAAGTGTACTTCACCGCGAGATCGCCGTGGCGCACAATCATCTCGAGCACCCGCGCCAATTGCTCCAAGTGGCGTTCCAGCTCCAGCTCGCCGTGTTGCCGCAGCAGGTCGGGCCCGTGGTCGATCTGCACGAGTGCGAGCGAGAGCGAGGTGCCTTTCGACTTCGCGCTCTGTGTCTCCCCGAGCAGGCAATCCTGATAAGAGACCCGCGCAAGCAATCCCGTCTTACTATCGACAGCGCCTAGTGTGCGAGTGAGCGTTCGGAGCCGGACGTGGTTGAGGAGCAGGAGCATCTGATCACCGATCGCCTGCAGAAAGTACTTCTCATTAGGACGCCAGGTGTGGGGCGCAGCAAAACCTGCGATGACCATACCCGCTTGTGTCTGCGTTTCGCGGTCGGTGAGAACAACACCAAGGATGGATTCCAGACCTAGCGCACGTCGCACGGGTGCGGTCACGGCCTGAAGTGACAGGCCGCCGAGCGGGTCCGGCGTAGGGCGCTCGAGCTGTGCGAGCAGGCGCACAAGGGATGCGCTGGCAGCAGGCTCGACCCCAGGCGCACAGAACTCAGAAGCCATCTGCGGCGGCTTGCCAGGAACGCCAATCACCGCCAGACAACGCGTTGCCCGCAGATACCTCCCCATTTCATTCACCGCCGCTGCCAGCACCGCACGCGGGGACGCCAGGCGAAACAGCGATTGATTAATCTCTGAGATCTTCGCCAGATCGCGCATGGTGTCGGCGGAATTGTCCTTTATTTCCCGCTCCACCTCGGCGCGCGCGCTTGCCGGCGCAGCCGATGCCGTCCGGGGAGTTGCGCCTTCCGGCCACCAGTGGGCGAGCTTGCAAAGATGGCGCAACCGCTCATTGCCCTCCTGTTCACCCGGAAACAGTTCCACGATTTTCTGCAACTGCTCGATGGCCTTCACCTGAAGGGAATACTGAAGGAATATTTCTGCCTGCACGATCAAGTCTTCGAGCGTCTGCTGGCCGCCAGCCGATTCGCTATCCTCCTGCGGCGCAATCCTTTCCGAAGGGGCGGGACCACCCTGGGTCGCGTGCGTGGCGACTTGTGAGAACCTGGCCCGGATGCGCGTCAGGAGCGCCTCATCCGCGCGGCCCTCGACCCGCGCAATCCGTTGTTGGTGGCGGGAATCATACGGGTCTATCTCGAGGAGTTTGTCCAGGGTTTCGCAGGCTCTCGAAACGTTCTCCGCCGCGAGATCAAGGTCAAGCAGCCGCACCAGAGCATCAAAGTATTTCGTCTCGCGGCTCATCTCCGCATATGCCTCGGCCCCGAATTCTGTGAGAGGTATCGAAGCCGGATAGGATTCCGCCAGCGCGTCCAGGTGCGCCGCAAAGTCGTTTTCCCGCCGAACTCGAACCATCTGTTGCTGCACCTTCTGCAGCAGGGCAACAGCCTGGGAATCCTGGCTAGCCGCGAGATAACAATCGGTCAGCCCAAACAGCTTGGCCGTGGTGCCGGGATGCTGCAGCGAGAGCCGCTGCAGAATGGCGGCGGCGCGCTCGAGTGCCCCGCTACGCATCAGGGCCTCGCCGAGGGCTTCGAGAAACATCGCGTCCAGTTCACCATCGGCAAAGGGTTCCAGGAGCTTCGCTGCCGCCGCCGCATCGCCCCGACGCATCAAGGCCTGGGCATAAAGAAGTGCCGGGCTGCGTTCGCCCGGAGCGAGCTGTTGCGCCCGCGCAAGCAATGCCAGAGCTGCCTCCGAATCACCCGCAGCTTCCGCCAATTGGCCGGCACGCAGATAACTGCGCGCAGCAAGAGCCGTTTTGCCCAGCCGCTCGGCCAGACCGGCGACGGCCGATTGCCGAGCGGCATCGTCGGGATCGAGCTGGGCGATGCGTTCTAGACAATCGAGAGCTGCCTCTTGCTGGCCACGAGCCTGGAACAGCTCGGACACCAGTGTGTACTGTTCGATGGCCTCCTCCGAACGATTTTGTTTCTGGAGCAGCAGGGCGTATCGCGCCATACGGTCAGCCGACTGCTGAATGTTCTTGAGGGCGCGGGAATAAATAGCCAGGGCCTTATTCTCTTCTCGCACTTCGGAGAAACGATCGAATAACAATCCGTAATAGAACGCGACTCGCTCCGCCTGGCCCAGCCGTGTGTGTGCGTCGCCGAGCGCCTGCAAGGAGTCAAAATGGCCCGGGACCTCATCCAAAATGGATTGATAGGCCTTCATGGCGTCCTCAAGCTTGTTCCTCTCGAGGGCTCGCCTGGCCCGGTTGAGTTGTTTATTAATGTCAAAAGCCATGTGTGCGGTTGCTGCTATCGTTCCGAACTGCGGCCCATGAAACGAACGGGCCGGTGCGAGAAGCGCAGGCAGTATAATTATAATAACGTCTGGCGAAGCGGGCCAAACGCTTGGTTGCCGCTCTGACCTCGAAGAACAACCTCCCCCGCTGCGCGACCCCGCCCTAATCGGAGGATGACCCGGTTACCCCGCCTTGATCATAGCCCCCCCGAGGGAGTAAAGGCACTGCCAGGCTTCGATTGGCGACCCGGCGGCGGACTGCTACAATCTCGTCTCTTGTCAGCCCTCGGAGGGCACCCTAATACAGCATGGCTGAAATCTTCCCTTTCCCGGCGTACCGCTATGATCTAGAGCGCGTTCAGCTTGCCGATGTGGTCACTCAGCCGTACGACAAGATTACCCCGGCCATGCAGCAGGCTTATGCTCAGCGCAGCGCGCACAACCTGATCACCATCGAAAAGGGCAGGCCGGAGCCAAACGATTCGTCGAACGCCAACGTTTACACACGCGCGGCGGCGGCGCTCGACGACTGGATCCGCAGCGGAATTCTGGTGCGGGATGCCACACCGGGGATCTATGTCTACTCCCAGGAATACGCCGTTCCAGGTGCCTCCGAGCGGCGTACACGCAAGGGCTTCATCGCACTGGGCCGCATCGAGGACTATTCCTCCGGCATCGTGTTTCGGCACGAACAAACGCTGGCCGGACCCAAGGCCGACCGGCTGGAGCTGCTGCGACACACGCGGACCCATACAGGTCAGCTTTTCATGCTCTACACGGATGCCAAGCACCGCGTAGACACCCTGCTCGACGGGGTCACGCGCGCGCCGGCACCGGCCGAAGCACGCGACGAATATGACGTGATCCATCGCCTGTGGCCGGTCTTTGATCGGGACAGGATCGTGCAGGTTGTGCGTGAAATGGCGCCGAAGAAACTGGTCATCGCCGATGGGCATCACCGCTACGAGACCGCCCTGGCCTACCGGAACGAGCGTCGCGCACAGAGCGGGTGGCAGGATCCCAACGCGCCGTACGAAAAAGTTATGATGACTTTTTTTAACACGTTCGGAGAAGGTTTGCTGATCCTGCCGACGCACCGCGTCATCCGGAACCTGGCGGAGTTCGACGCTGAGGCATTTCTCCGCAAGATGGCCGGCACCTTCGACCATCAATCCTATTCCTTTGGGAGCGAGGCCACCCGGATCGCGGCGAAACAGAAATTTCAACGCGAGCTGGCCGCGCGCGGCTGTGGCACAGGGGCGATGGGAATGTACGCGCGCGATGCGTTTTACTTGTTGGAGCTCCGCCGTGACGTAGACCTAGCCGCACTCCTGCCCGACGTATCACCCGCTCAGCGCCAACTGGACGTTGTGTTGTTGCACCGGTTGCTGCTAGAGAATGGACTCGGCATTACTCCTGCCGCAGTGTTATCGGAACAAAATATCGCCTACGAGCGACAAATGGAAGCCGCCATCACCGCCCTGGATGAAGGCAGGGCGCAGGTCTGTTTCCTGCTAAACCCGCTGGGCGTTGAGCGAGTCGCCCAGCTGGCTTTTGCCGGTGAGACTCTGCCGCAAAAATCCACAGACTTCTACCCAAAGCTATTGAGCGGCCTCACGCTGTATCGAATGGAATGATCCGTCCGGACGCCGCCAATTTGATTTGGGCGGGCGCACACCGCTTCTCGCCATCCTGGAGCAGAAATTATCTTCCGAAACTGTGCACCGCGGCCGCTTCGGAATCGTATACGTCGAAAACCGTCAGCAGCCTGGTGACTTGCAGGAGCTCGTGGAATTTGGCACCCAGGCTGGAAAGCTTCAGCGCAGCACCCTGCGAATAGGCGCTGTGGTGGGCCGCAACGAGGGCACCCAGCCCCGCGCTGTCGATGTAAGTAACATGATTCATGTTCAGGATAAGTTTTTTCTTTCCCGCCGCCAGCATGCTCTTCACTTGTTCGCGCAAAGCGTTGCTTTCCTCGCCAAGCACGATGCGGCCCTCGAGCCCCATAACCGCCACGCCGTCCACTTCCCGATTATTTATGTTGAGTGCCATAACCTATTCTTCTCCACGATGAAGAATTTTCCGAAGTACTTACCTAGGCGATCACTCAATAGTAATCCGATCAGGACATGTAGTAACCGCAAACGCGACAGAGCAATTTGCATCGGTGTGGTTCGAGCCGCTCCGAGCAAACTGGGCAATAGCTGGATGGTGATTTTGGCCGCTGCTCACCGAGTGCGTCCTCGGTATCCGAACCGCGGAATGCAGTCTGTACTGACTCCTGCATGATTCAAAGGGGGTATCATATAATAACAGCGCGCGGGGTGCACACGAGAATAGCCGCTGGTTTTTGACCTATGTACACCTGCCGTGAATGTGAACACGAAATCAACCAGGCGACGGAGGTCTGCCCGCATTGCGGCGCGGATTTGACGCTGACGCCCGGCGCCGACGTTCCGGCAACAAAGCCCAGCACCGGGAAGATTCTGTTGCGCTGGGGCATATTGCTCTCCGTGCTGCTCGGGGCCATGTGGAGTTTTCTTTGGTTTGTGGTCAGTCCGCGCACCGGGCAGGTGGCGCTGCAGGCTGAAACACACGCGGTCCAGGCGATCACCGATATTCAGGCGGCACTCGCGTCGTTTGCCGCAGCGCAAGGCGGCGCGTATCCCTCGACACTAGAAGCGCTCGGGGTGCCGGCACGCCGGGCCGCGCAAATGGCACAAAGCGAGGGCTATCGCCTCCAATACGCGCCAGGACCGGCGAGCCCATTTGCCACGATAGAGAGCTACACGCTTCAGGCTCGCGCCGGCAACTACGGCTACCGGAACTTTTACACAGATTCGTCAGGCGTCATTCGCGCAACCAGCGAGAATCGCGAAGCAAACTATTCAGACCCTCCTCTTCGCTGAACTCCCCCTAACGCGGGGCGTTGGCCCGCGCTGCGCTCTCTGTCGCCCTTGCCGAGCCCCTTTGAGGTTAGCGCCGGATTCCATACTCCAGGGTGAAGTAGGTTGGGTTAAGACCTGCAAGCGGCTTGCGAAGCTTCGCCAATTCCTCCTCCACGCCGTGGACTTCGAGCCGGGTGATTTCGGCGAGTTTCAAAGCCTCTCCGAGCAAGGCTCCGACACGGTCGAGGTGTGCGAGGAGACCCTCTGCGTCCTCATAGCCCTCGCGGCAATGAACCTCGTCTCCTTTGAAGCTGAAACCGTAGTAGAGACACTTCGGCTCCTCGCTCGTCATCGAGACGAATTGCTCACAGAGCCGCCTGAAGGCCTCGATGTTGCCCGCTGAAACTTTGAAGTAGGGGTGGATTGTCACACAGCTATCTTGAGTCGCCATGGGCCTGTTTTACCACAGCCCAGGAGCCCAGGACCTCCTGCTTGGACTATGCGCTAGGACTATGCGTGCCGCCACCGTCGCGCTCTCGCGCTCCTTCGCTCGCTACACTCGCAGCGACTGAGCGCAAAGGCACCCCCATGTCGTGCTAGGGATGAGGCTCCGAATTCCCAATAGGGCCATTTTTCAAACGCGGTTGCGTTCCGGATGGCCTGTAGTAGACTACGGCGGACTTCAGGCACAGCCACCAAACACCGAACCCAAAAGGAGTGTCGGGGCGGAAGTGCCGGTTGGTGAGCTGTATCGGTGGAAGATAAGGAGGACGGCCATGGGATATCGATTTGTCAGGCTGCTGGTTGCGGCGTTGGTGGGACCCCTGTTGCCCGGTTCGTCAGCAACGGCCCAGAACGCGCCCAGCCGGTCGATTGAACAGATTGCGGGCGACGTGTACTACTTCCACAACGGCGGTCATAACGGGATTTTCACGGTGACCTCGGAAGGCGTCATCCTCGTTGATCCGATAGACAGGGACGCCGGAGAGTGGCTCAAGGGGCAAATCGCGGAGCGCTTCGGTCAGACGGTCAAGATCATCATCTATAGCCATCATGATGGCGATCACTCGGGTGGCGCCGAAGCGTACGCGGACACCGTGGAAGAGATTATTGCGCATGAAAATGCTCCGGCGGGCATCCTTGCGGATGACCGGGTCAGCGTCATGCCAACGCGCACTTTTTCCGGCCGCCTGACCGTCGAATTGGGGAACAAGACAGTCGAATTGACGGAAGTCGGCCCCGGGCACACGGACAGCCTGATCGCCGTTGGCTTTCCGGACGAGCGCGTGTTGCTCATCGTCGATATCTTCAGCGGCAAGCGGCTGCCCTTCATGGGAGGGACCTTTGACTTCGATACGGTCGTGGGCACCTTGCGACGCATCGAGAAGATGGATTTCGACATCTTGGCTCCTGGTCACGCTGCGTTGTCCACCATCGCCGACTTAGTCGCCTACCGCACGTTCCTCGAAAATCTGCGGGCGCAGGTTCTGCAATACAGGAAGGAAGGCAAGACCGTTGACGAAATGAAGCAGTTGATCACCATGGAAGCCTACAGGGATTGGATCAGCTATGAGGAGTGGTTACCCTTGTGTGTCGAGAATATGAACACGTATCTTGAACGCTTAGGATAGCCCTCCTGATCACGCAGTGCGCGGCCTGGGCGTGTCGATACTGGCCCGGGCCTGAGATTTAGAACGTCCAACTAGCGGCAACACCGTTCCGCACCCCCTCTGACGGGCTGGGCGCAAGGCTACCCCCTCTCCGAAATATGGATGAGGCTCCGGATTTCCCGCTCTGGTAGTTTTGACATTCTGGTTTCGGGCGACTGGTGCTTTCAAGTGCTCGTCACTCGCTTTGACCTCGGCAGAGACACCCTCAATCAGCACAAGGCTTGTCTACATCTGTGCCTGCAGAACCTCTCCCTGGAGGGGAGTCATCTGAAACCGGGTCACCGGTTCGCGGCGCTCGACGTTGGGCTGCACCCGAATCCCCTTTTCGGGAGGCGCATCCTCCGAGCGCAGGTTGTTAATGCGAATGCCGAGCGTGCGTTCCAATTGCTGCAGATCCGCGCGCTCGCTGCGCGTGAAGAGCGTGGAAGCGACACCGCACTTACCAACACGTCCAGTGCGCCCTACACGATGGACGAAGCTCTCGGCCACGTCGGGCAGATCGTAGTTGATGACGTGTACGATCTCCTCGACATGAATGCCTCGGGAAGCAACGTCGGTCGCGACAAGCACCCGGTAGCGTCCTTGCCGGAACCCGGCAAGTGCTGCCGTTCGTTGCGACTGCGGGCGGTTGCCATGGATTATGGCTGCGGTGAAACCGTCGCGGTTCAGGGCCTTGACTAGCCGGTCCGCTCCACGCTTGGTACGCGCGAAAACTAGGCAACGGCCGGTTTCCTTGGCCAGCAATCGGCGCAGCACTTCCGGCTTGCGTTCCGGGACGACCTCGAAGGCCTGTAGCCGCACGCTCGCCGACGGCTTCAGTGTGGATCCGAACGCGACCCGCACCGGGCTCTTCATGTAGTCCTTCACCAAGTCCAGGACCTTGCCTTCCATCGTCGCGGAAAAACACATCGTCCGGCGGTGTTTGGGAAGAATCGCCACAATGCGGCGAATGGCAGGAAGAAATCCCACATCGAGCATGCGGTCGACTTCGTCGAGTACCAGAATCCGCAGCGCTCGAAAATCGACGGCCTGGCGATTGAGAAAATCCTCGAGGCGGCCTGGCGTGGCCACGACCAGGCGTGCTCCGCGACGCAACGCGGCGAGCTGTTGTCCTTCCGCAAGGCCACCAACAACCAGGGCCGCCGGGGAGAGTTGCCGGCCGCGCAACGCGTCGTATTGATCCGCGACTTGCATCGCGAGCTCGCGCGTGGGCACGACCACCAGAGCCGTCACTCCCGGCACCCTTTCTTGAAGTAACTGTTCGATGATCGGGATCAGGAACGCCAGCGTCTTGCCGGTTCCGGTTTGCGCAGTGGCCAGAACATCTCGGCCTCCAAGTGCGTATGGGATCGCTGCGGCCTGCACCGGCGTCGGCGTTAGGAAACCCGCGGATAACAACTGGTCTTGCGTGTACGAAGAGATCTGTAGTTCTGAAAAACTTTGCATGAATCTTGCCTTTTTCTCTGGCGGGGACGATCGAGGCGCACGCACAGGTATGCGGGCGGTCACTCGAGCGCGTGGCCAGCCTGGGTTAAGTTACGCTGAAAACTTACGGAAGAAACCGAAGGCGGGTATTCTCAGATCGACCATTCCTAACCAGAGTACCGCACGACCTAACCGTGGTATTGAGCGCAACCGTACTATAGCACATCTCCCGTGAAGAAGGCCGTGTGAATGATGGTCTCGCACAGTCCTGAGCGAAACATCACGGTCTCGTGTGACACAGCCGACGGTCAGATAATAGGGAACTAGGGCATTCGCCGGTGGCGGATGGAAAAATGCTTACAACTAACGTAGACTTAACCGCGCAGCAACTGCGGAGAGGTGCTGGAGTGGCTGAACAGGGCTGCCTGCTAAGCAGTTTCACCTCAAAAGGGTGACGGGGGTTCGAATCCCCCCCTCTCCGCCAGCTCGTATTTTCTGATTCCGCGGTGGTTGCAACGATTGGCACTAGTCTTCGATGTACCGTGGTGGATCCCCTCCGCTGGGAAGGATGGTGAAGGAACGGTCATGACCGATGCACTCACCAAGATAAGAAAGAAGCTACAAGACGAAATCAAAGCTCTAGAGCAAGAGCTCAATCTCGAACTGCCCAAGGAGCTGATGAAGGCTCGCGCGCACGGCGACCTTTCCGAGAATGCCGAATTCAAGTACGCCAAGGAGCGGCAGGGATACGTCTCCGCAAGACTGGGCCAGCTCACGAAGCGGCTGGGCGATCTTGGGATGCTCAACCTAAATAACATCCCACACGACCGGGCCGGCTACGGCTCGCGAGTGTGGCTGCGCGACCTGGTGAAAGAGTCGGACGTTGAGTACAAGCTGGTAACCCCGGAGGAAGTCGACGCGTCACAGGGATTGATCTCCACAACATCGCCCATCGGACGGGCGTTGCTGGGCCACCGCGCAGGCGACGAGGTCAAGGTGCAGACCCCGGCGGGGGTCAAGCAGTTTGAGGTCATTCGCCTGCAGACAATTCACGATGGCGCTTGAACGCGCGGCGTTGCAGGCCAGGCGGACTGCCATGCAGCTGAGCAATTTCAGCGTTGTAGGTTTGGTCGGCAGTCTCGTATTTCTGTCGGGAATCCACCTGCTCTGGAAAAACCATGAGCTGGCCATTGCCTGGCTGAGGGAATTCGTCCTCATCCTGCGCGGAGAGTTTGCCCGGAAGAGGGGAAGCGATCTGCAATTGCCAGCGGCCGGGTTGCGGGCCGCCCCTTCACACCGGCCTCGCTCCGGGGCTTTGATTCTGGTAGGCGCCCTGGCACTGATCTTGCTTGGTCAATTTTTGTTTCTTCTCGACCTAACCTACTGAGTCAGTCTAAGCGGTTTGGCCCGCAACGTCGGGGGCATGGCGGGCGGACTGCCTGCCCTGACCGGGAATTGCCCGGCCGGGTGCGACGTGTTAGCATCCGGTTTTCCGCGGCAGTTACCACATTGTCCGGGACCTCCGCCCGGACTGGAAAAGGGGGATCCATGAAAGGGTACACAACACCTTTTCTGCGCAATGTCGGCATTGTCGGCCACGGCGACACCGGGAAAACCCAGTTGGTGTCGTCGCTGCTGTTCACGGCTGGGATGACAAGCCGCCTGGGCAAGGTTACCGAAGGGAATACGGTGACAGATTGGGATGAAGAAGAGATCACGCGAAACATCTCCATTCAAACCGGGATCGCTCATGCGGAGTGGGCTCCCGAAGGCCAGAGCGAAAAAACCAAGATCAATTTTCTAGACATGCCCGGCTACAGCACATTCATCAACGAGACCCGCGCGACACTGATTGCCGCGGATGCCGCCCTGGTGCTGGTGGACGCCGTCGCTGGCGTACAGGTGGTCACTGAGAAGGTCTGGGATTATTGCACCGAATACTCGCTGCCGCGGGCGATCGCGATCAACTGGATGGACCGCGAACTGGCGAGTTACGACCGAGCATTGGATTCGATCCAGCAGGTCTTTGGCCGAGGCATCGTACCGTTGCAACTTCCGATCGGAGAGGAAAAGAACTTCCGCGGCGTGGTGGATCTGCTGACCATGAAAGCATTGATGTATACACCCGGCGGAGACGGGCGCAGCACGGTGGAAGAGATTCCTGCGGAGCTGGCCGAGGCGGCGAAAGCGGCGCACGAGAAACTGGTGGAGATGGTTGCCGAGGGCGATGACAAGTTGATAGAGGAATTTTTCGAAAAGGGTACACTTCCCATCGACGATCTTAAGGAGGGATTGCGACAAGCATTCCAGAGGCGCAGCCTCTTTCCCGTGGTGCTGAGTTCTGCGTTGCGCAACATCGGCAGTGACGCGGTGCTGAGCCTCCTGGTGGACGTTTTTCCGAATCCCTCGGCGCGGGGTGCGGTGAGCGGTTCGAGCGAGCCCGGCGGCCAGGGCCGGCCCATCGAACGGAAGGTCAGCGACTCCGAGCCCTTGTCCCTCTTTCTGTTCAAGACGCTGTCCGATCCGTTCGCGGGGCGCATCAGCTATTTCAAAGTCATGTCCGGTGTGCTAAAAAATGACTCCACGCTCGCCAACTTCACGCGCGGCGGCACAGAACGCTTGCAGCACACACAGGTGATGCAGGGCAAAACGGGAACCGAGGTAGCCGAGCTGCACGCGGGCGACATTGGCGCCGTGGCGAAACTGAAAGAGACGCTAACCGGAGATACCTTGGGCGACAAGGCTGCACCGATTGCTTTTTCACAAGCCCGGATTCTCGAGCCATCCATTACCTTCGCCATCGAGCCCAAGAGCCGCGCCGACGAAGACCGCATCGGCCAGGGCATCCACAAAATCCTGGAGGAAGACCTGGCTCTGCGCTTCTCGCGCGATCCGCAGACCAAGGAGTTTTTGCTGTCAGGCTCTGGACAGCAACACGTGGAGGTGGTGGTCGCCAAATTGCGCAAGAGATTCAAGGTCGATCTGACGATGAAACCTCCCAAGATCGCCTATCGCGAAACAATTCGCGTCAAAGCTGACGCCGAAGGAAAGCACAAGAAGCAGACCGGAGGACACGGACAATTTGGCGTGTGCCGCGTGCGGATGGAACCGCTCCCGCGCGGAGCCGGCTTCGAATTCGTGGACGACGTCTTCGGAGGAGCGATTCCCAGGAATTTCATCCCCTCGGTGGAAAAAGGCATCCGTGCCGCGGCCGACCGCGGGTACCTGGCTGGGTACCCTATGGTTGATTTCCGCGCCGTGCTCCACGATGGCAAGTATCACGATGTGGACTCATCC
Organism: Candidatus Acidiferrales bacterium; assembly: GCA_965197305.1. Classification (GTDB taxonomy): domain Bacteria; phylum Acidobacteriota; class Terriglobia; order Acidiferrales; family UBA7541; genus Palsa-189. The sequence goes on from CBDAMS010000012.1 coordinate 127,689, forward strand.
GATATGGCTTTCAAGATTGCGGGCTCTTTGGCCTTCCGGGAGGCGATGAAGCAGGCGAAGCCCGCGTTGCTCGAACCGGTCATGCAAGTGGAGGTTGATGCCCCGGACCAGTACTCGGGCGACATTATGGGCGACCTCAGCTCCCGCCGTGGACGCATCAGCGGTAGCGAAATGCGCGGGGCCAACGTCGTCATCAAAGCGCAGGTGCCGTTTTCGGAGATGCTGAGCTATGCAACCAATCTGACCTCCATGACCCAGGGTCGCGCCAGCTACAGCATGGAGTTTTCGCACTACGATTTCGTGCCCAACGAGATCGCTGAAAAGATGATTGCACAAGCCAAGGCCGGCCGTGAAGGCCAGCCGTCCGAAGAAGTCGCTTAGTTGACTGGGGCGCCGTTAACTAACAGCCAGCGCCGCTCGCCTCGGGGCAAACGGCGTCCTACCGTGTGCAGGATGGTGAGACATCGGTCCCTTGCTCAGGCCTATCAGACCACGGTCGAGGCATTATGGTCGGCCAACCAGTATCGGTTCACCAGATCCCTCCAGGCCGGCGACACCCTGATCATCATGTCCTCGCGCTATCCGTATCCTGCTATACCGAAGCCAGATACGGCCAATTCAGTGAACTGTGTGACCGCTGGAGCGGTAAGATGGTCACAACGTCGTACGCTTTACGCCCCACAAGCCCCCACAAACCTTGACAAGCGATTCAGATACCGTTTATAAGCCGCCAAGGCCCCGCAGCGTGTTAACCGGGCCCCAGAAGCCGCCGACCTGACGGAGGAATGATGGCGTTACTAGACGATAACGGGGACGACAACGAATTTTCCCAGTTGGATGAAGAAGTAGGCAGCGAGCGGGAAGAGCTGTCACTAGACGAGGAGGAAGAGGAAGTCGTGGTAACCGAGCGTCCCGGCTCGACCGTAACGCCACTTCCGCTCCCTGCAGCAAGACCGAAGCCTAAGAAAGCAAAACCTAAGGCCAGGAAAAAAGCTAAGCGGCCGGGCCGGGCAAAGAAAGCGCGCCCCCGGAAAAAAGCCAGAGCCAGAAAGCCTGCTGGGAAGCGCAGCCGGCGCAAATAGGCGTGAACTGCATGGCCGCGTCAGGGTTCGAGAGACAGGTGCGCGATTCGGCCCACCAAAAGGTCGGTGGCTGAGTGGCCTTCTGGAATGGCAATAACCTCGACCGGAGAGCCGAGGTTTTGGGGCCGCAGAATGAGGCATTCCCCGGCAGCTTCTACATAGCGGACAACGCAGGTATGCTCTTTCCGGACCGCGTACAAGTTGCGCGCATTTTTGCGGTATGGGCGTAACGTCGTATAGTGCCGATCCAGGAGCAGTAGCGCGCCTGGACTCAGCCGTGGTGACATAACCGCGGCGTCGTGGGCGCTGGATTCCAATACCACGAAGCGTGTCCAGGAGCGGCACGCCGCCGTGGCCAGATCCGGGCGGATACGGTTGAGCAGAGCTCGCCGATAGTGCGCCATCGCGCGCACCTCTTCGCGTATGATCACCTCGCAGCCAGTGGCGACCTCGGGCGACACGATCGGGACGTTGGCCTCGTCGGCGACGGCACTTACGGGCACCGCGGCGAATCGCGCCAGGTGGTGCGGGTCTAGCAGGTCGTAAAGCGAGATCCCGAGGGCCTTGAGGGTGCGGTCCAAAGCCGCAAGCTTCAGGCCACGCTTGCGGTTCAAGAAATTTGAGATGTGTGCTTGGGTAAAGTTGGTGCGGCGCGCGACTTCCATGCCGGTCAACTCGCGGGCGGCAATGCGCTTACGCAATTCCTTACGCAAGGCTTCTTCAAGTCCAATAAAGTTCATGTTTGGCCGCGGGTAAGCGGGCTACCTAGTATATAACATTCAGCTAATGGCGACCAAGGGAAGTTCAAAAGGCATGGGCGGCCGGGCCACTTTGGACCGCAAAGTCCCAATCATGCCCTCCGCCTGCGCCATGTCGAACCGCGGCATTCCCAATTGTGGAACAATCCGCTTGCCGCACCTCCCGGCCCCTGACTAGCATGCACTGCTATGCTACAGGCCATTGAGCATATCCGCCGGATGCGCGGTGGCGCACAAGGACATTTGATGCGCTGCGATGACGGCGGCTATTACGTCGTGAAGTTCCAAAACAACCCGCAACATCTTCGGATTCTGGCGAACGAAATGCTGGGAGCAGGGTTGGCGGCGCGCATAGGTCTTCCAGTGCCTCGGACGGAAATTGTGGAGGTTTCTCGCGATCTCGTCGAGCTTACTGCCGATCTGGTGGTCCAGCTCGGGCGGGGCCATACGCCTTGTCGTCCGGGCCGGCAATTCGGTTCGCGTTATCCGAGCGATCCCACGCGCCAGGTGGCGCACGACTTTCTTCCTGACGAGCAACTCCGGGAGGTCGTGAATCTGGCCGATTTCGCCGGAATGCTCGCGTATGACAAATGGACCTGCAACACCAATGGCCGCCAGGCTATCTTCTTTGTCGAGCCGGGCCAGTCGCTCTACCAAGCGATGATGATTGACCGGGGGTTCTGCTTTAATGCCGGAGAGTGGAATTTCCCGGATGCGCCGTTGCGCGGCATTTATCTGCGCCATGGCGTGTACGGGATGGTTACCGGGATCGATTCCTTTGAGCCCTGACTCGGCCGGATCGAGCGCATTACCAAAGCCGTGCTTGGAGAGATTGCCGAGGAGATACCTCCGGAATGGTACAATGACGATTACGAAACACTGGGCGAATTGCTCGGGCGGCTCCATCAGCGGCGAAAGCGGGTCCGCGAGTTGATCTTGTCGGCCCGTGATTCCGGCCGCCAGCCATTTGCCAATTGGAAATGAGCTATGTCGGACGCGACTGTGCGCCCCTTCGCCTATCATGTCGTGCGGTACAACCCCAACCTGGTGCGCGACGAGTGGGTGAATATCGGCGTTTTGCTGGTTGACCCTTCGAGCGGCCGCGTCCTGCGACGCCTGATGGATGAACCGGGCGAGTTTGCCCGGGTGCGCCGGCTCCACCCAGGAGTGGATGAGGCGTTGCTGCGGCGATTGCCGGAGGAGTTTGAGTCGCAACTCTCCGAGGCAGGCGGTGCGCAGGCCCACTTGGCTCGGCTGGAACAAATACTCTCAAACGCCGTACAGCTCAGTCCACAGAAGGGTCTGCTGGCCGAGGACATGGAGGCGGAACTCGACCGGCTGTCTCACGATCATGTGGAACCGCCGCGATTCGGCCGCACCTCCGAGGATCTATCCAACCGCAGCGCCATCCGCACGCGGGCCAATCAGATTTTTCGCAGCACGGGCATCTGGCCGCGGCTCCGGCGCCACGTGCGCATCGAGGAGTTCACCTACCCTGGCGACCCTCTGCATATAGATTACGCTTACCGGCGCAACGGAACGCGGGGGTTCGTCCAGGGTTTGCCACTGGGGCGCGACCCGGTGCAGGCCAAGGTCCTGGCTTTCACCGTCGATGCCGTCCGTGCGAAATTGCCCCATACGGAATTTGTCGCCGTGACGGAAGTGGCTCCGCGCATACGGGAAAATCCGCGGCATCACTTCGTCGTGGGATTGCTGGAACAGGTCGACATTTCCGTCGTCCCGCTTACGCAACTGGCTGAATGGGCCCGCCGCGTAGGGCCTGCGCTTGGTGGCTAAGCGAGGCTTCAGTTTTGTCGAGCCGGGCCACGAGTGCAGTAAATGAGAGATCGCGAAATACACCCGGGAGGTATTTGCAAGCGAACAGCACGAGGCGCGGTCGGAAAGCATACCTATCTCGACAAGATTCATGTTCGGCCGCGTTTCTATTCAACGGCTCTTGTGTGGACTCAGATTAAGTGTGCTAGCCTCGGCATGATCTTATGGGTTCGCTCCATAATTTCGAGTCAGGAGGCACGATAGCGCATAATTTCTGGCGCCTCGCTTTCTGCGTTTTGGCAAGTATGGTTCTGGCGGGGACGGTAGCCGGTCCCTCCTTGGCTCAAGAGGGCCGGCCACAGGCCCAGCAAATTCCGAGCATACAGGCAGTTCGAGTCTCAGAGCCTCCGGTGATCGATGGACTGTTAAATGAGGCTACCTGGTCTCAGGCGGAGCCTATCACCCAGTTCTTCCAGCAGGATCCCCAGGAGGGAGCCCCGGCCACTGAGGCGACAGAAGTGAGGGTCCTCTACGATACCTACAATATTTACTTTGGTGTGCTGTGCCGTGATTCCAGCCCAGCCAACATTCGTACCACGGAGCTGCGCAGGGATAACTCCTTCAATAACGACGATATCTTCGAAATTATCCTGGACACATTTTATGACCGCCGAAACGGCTACTTATTTCGGATCAATCCCCGGGGAACCCAGTATGACGCTACGGTGACCAATGAAGGCCAAACCACAAATCGAAATTGGGACGAGAAATGGGATTCTCAAACACGAATTACCGAGGATGGCTGGTCCGCAGAGATCGCCATTCCGTTCAAATCGCTTCGGTTCCTCAGCGGGGACCGCCTCGTCTGGGGAGCTAATTTCCACCGAACCATCAAACGCAAGAACGAGGATGTCTTCTGGACCGCCTACGATCGCGACTTCAGATTCGAGCAAGTTTCTCGGGCCGGACGCCTGGAGGGGTTGTCCGACATCCTGGGCTTTCAGTTTCGTTTCAAACCGTTCTTCACTACCGGAGCCAGTAAAGCTTTGCAGGATGAGGTTTTCGAGACAAAGCATCTGACCGATGTTGGCATCGAAGTTGCCAAGTACATGGTCACTCCGCAACTGGCGCTGGATCTGACCGTCAACCCCGACTTTGCCCAGGCCGACGTAGATGAAGTGCAAGTCAACTTGACCCGCTTCAGCCTCTTTTTCCCCGAAAAGCGCGAGTATTTCCAAGAGGGTTCCGGGATCTTCACGTTTGGTGCCGGAACCCAGTTCGGACGTCCGCAGGCCCTGCTGTTTCACAGCCGCCGCATCGGGCGATCGGACACCCGGGAGGAGATCCCCATTTTGGGTGGGATCAAACTCACCGGCAAGCAGGGACCTTTCGATATTGGCCTGCTCAACATGCAAACACAGCGCTTTGATGAGGCGGCAGGCCAGAACTTCACAGTTGTCCGCGTGAAAGGGAACGTTCTTGCCCGGTCTTACATCGGCGGTATCCTCACACGGAACACCGCTGGCGCGGTAGGAAACAGCAATCGGACGGGTGGTGTGGACGCAAGCTTCACGTTTTTTCAGAATCTGAATCTGCGTGGCTTCCTGGCCAAGAGCGACTCCCGCCAATTTGCAGAAAAGGAATGGGCCGGACAGGCCAGGGTCGAATGGGACAGTGATCGGCTTGGATTCGAGCTCGAACACGTCAATATACAAGAAGAGTTCGATCCTCCTATGGGGTTCGTTTCTCGTCGCAATAGCAAGCGAACTTTCACTGAAGCTGTCTATAAACCGCGTCCCGGTATCCGCCGGATCCGCCAGTTTGAGTTCGCGGCGAGCCTGGAATATTTAACCAATCAGCAAGGCGAACTAGAGACTCGAACAAACGAGGTCGAATTCCAGACAGACTTTGAAAGCGGGGATGCCCTCAGCCTGCAATTCAGCAGCAACTTTGAGAGGTTGGTAGAGGAATTTCGGATACGGGGTGGTGGAGGGACCATCCCCCCGGGGGATTACCCATCACTCGACTCGTTCAGTGTCATGTTTCGGCCGTACCGGGGCCGCGCGGTCTCCGGCAATATCCGGTTCGAGGTGGGCGATTTCTTGAGCGGCAAGCAGACTAGGTTTGGAGTCTCGCCTCAAATTAAAGTTACCCAAAACCTTTCCATTGACCCAGACTATGAATGGAACAGGATCTCCTTGCCTGGAATCCCGTCGTTTTCCACCCAGGAGTTTAATGGCGCCGTGAACTACGCGTTCAGCCGGAAATGGCTGACCCGAACCACCGTCTTGCTGAATAGCCAGGACAGCCAATATGGCTTGAATTTCCGCCTCAACTACATCTTTCGGCCGGGAGACGACCTGTTTGTTGTCTACAACGAAACCAGGAATTACGGTTCACAAAGCCAACCCCTGAATCGGCTCCAGAACCGCGTTCTGATCCTGAAACTAACCTTTTCTGTGGACAGGTGACGGTCTATAGATCCGGCCGCAGAAGCTCCTGCTCCTCTTAGTGGAGCTCCTCGTTCCATGTTTCCAGATGCTGTTTGATGTGGCGCATGAATCGATGCCCCACGGCACCGTCCACGACACGGTGGTCGTAACTCAGCGTCAGGTAGGTCATCGAGCGGATGGCGATCGCGTCGTCCACCACCACGGGCCTCCTTTGAATTGCGCCGATCCCCAGGATGGCGACGTTTGGTTGGTTGATGACCGGCAGGCCCATTAATCCGCCGAAAACGCCCGGATTGGTGATGGAAAACGTGGCTTCCTGCACCTCCTCAGGGTTGAGTTTCTTCGCGCGCGCGCGCGCGGCAAGATCGTTGATGGCGCGCTGCACGCCGAGGAAACTTTTCTCCTCGGCATTCCTGAGGACGGGCACGATCAGGCCCCAATCGAGCGCGACGGCGATGCCGATATTGATGTCGCTATGGAGCACGATGTTGGCGCCATCCACCGAGGCATTCACCGTCGGGAACGCACGCAATGCTTCCACGCAGGCGCGCACGAAAAAGGGCATGTAGGTCAGCTTGACTCCATGCCGTTTCTCGAATTCGCTCGCGACTGCGGCGCGAACCTGCGCGACGTGGGTCATGTCTGCTTCGTCGATCGAGTAGACGTGCGGCGAAACACGCTTGGAAGCCACCATGTGTTCGGCGATGCGCTGCCGCATCACGCTCATGGGCTGCACTTCGTAACGGCCGAAATAGATGCGCTCGCGCGGTACGGCGGATTCCAGCGCGGCGGGGCCTGAGACAGGGGGTGCCGCGGTGTCCGCCTGGGGGACGGCAGGCGCGGGCCGAGGAGCCCCACCTTCAGAGAGGGCCGCCAGGATGTCCTTTTTGCTGATGCGCCCACCGCTGCCGGTGCCGCGTACGGTGGCAAAGTCAATGTTGTGCTCTCGAGCCAGGCGCCGCACCAGCGGGGAGCTACGAATCGGCTCGCCTCCCCGGGCGACAGCATGTTGCGCCGCCGGAGAAGTCGAGGCCGGGGCCCGCTGTGCTGGAACCGCCAACGCCTCGCTTGGCGCCGACTGCGGCCGCTTAGGAGGCTGAACGGATGCCGCGGTTGCTGGCACACCACTTGCTGTTTCAATCAGGGCAACAACTGTTTGGATGGGCACGGTCTGCCCCTCGCTGACTTTGATCTCTTTGAGCACTCCCGCAGCGGGCGAAGGGATTTCGGCATCCACTTTGTCGGTAGAGATTTCGAACAGCGGTTCGTCGCGCTCAATCTTGTCGCCGGGCTTCTTCAGCCATTTCGTTACGGTGCCCTCAAAGATGCTTTCTCCCATCTGGGGCATGATCACTTCAAACGGCATAACATTCTCCTGGACGGGACTCTCGCTTCATCAATAGGTTGCCAGGTCGCGAGCGGCTGCGGCCACGCGGTCCGCATCGGGCAAAAACCGCTCTTCGAGCGGTGGCGAGAAGGGCACCGGCGTATCGAGTGCGGTAACGCGTCGGATGGGGCCGTCGAGTTCGTCGAACGCGGACTCGTTCATCAGCGCGGCAATCTCTCCGGCGATGCCGCCCGTCCGCGTGTCCTCGTGCACCACAAGCAGTTTATTTGTTCGTTGCACGGATTCGATGATTGCATTGCGGTCCAGCGGCGCGAGTGTCCGCAGATCAATGACTTCGGCCTCAATGCCCTCCCGGGCCAGGCGCTCAGCCGCTTCGAGCGAGGAGTGCACCATCGCCGCATAGGTGACAATCGTTAGATCGCGCCCGGGCCGGCGAACCACGGCCTTGCCAATCGGTACCGTGTATTCCTCCGCGGGCAGCTCTTCCTTGATGCGCCGGTAGAGCATCTTGTGCTCGATAAAAAGCACCGGGTTGTTCTCGCGGATGGCCGGCTTGAGCAGGCCCTTGGCGTCATACGCCGTCGCCGGATAGACGACCTTGAGTCCCGGCGTGTGCACGAAATACATCTCGGGGTTGCAGGAATGAAAAGGCCCACCGTGGACGCCTCCGCCGGCCGGTCCGCGAATGACGATGGGCACCGGCGCGCCCCAGCGATAGTGCGACTTGGCCGCGAAGTTCGTGATCTGATTGAAGGCGCAGGCGATGAAATCCATAAACTGCATCTCCACCACCGGACGCAGGCCCAGATAGCTCATACCGACAGCGGCACCGACGATCGCCGTCTCGCTAATGGGCGCGTCAATCACCCGCTCCCAACCGAATCGTTCCAGAAGCCCCGCCGTGGCTTTGAATGCGCCGCCGTAGACGCCGATGTCTTCGCCCAGAAGCAACACCGCCGGGTCGCGGTCCATCTCCTCGGTCAAGGCCTGGCGAATGGCTTCGAGATAGGTGACCGGGGCCACTCTACCTCCGCGCCTTACTGCCTGATACGCGAGTGGACCTGGCCTTGCTCGCCCCTCGAGCCGGACCATCGACACCATCTCCGGTGGTTCGGAGCGCCCTCTTTGCGCCAGGCGTCGTTGCTACATCTCCGAAGTCCCCGACGGCCCACGCCGCTCTTACGTTCGATTGGGGCGGCATTAGCTCTTCTTTAGCCCGCTGCCATTGTGGCTCGACGGTGTGGCATCCTTCACAAAAAACTCCCTGCTCGGCCAATGCAGCCGGCGGAAACGGCGAGTTTCCCGCGAACGCCAGATCGTCGGCAAGCTCGCGCTCGATCCGCACACGAATGGCCTTTCTGACTTCATGATCCCAGAGCTTATGGTCGGTAAGAAACTTCTCATAACGCTCGATGGGATCGCGGGCTTTCCAGTACTCGGACATCTCGCGCGGCACGTACTCAGCCGGATCGTGTTGGGCGTGGCCCAGCATGCGCATGGTTTTGGCTTCAATCAAGACCGGCCCGTCACCGTTGCGTGCTCTAGCAACGGCCTCGCGCGTCGTGCGCACCACGGCGACAACATCATTTCCGTCCACGATTTCGTGGGCCATCCCGTAGGCGCGGGCACGTTCGGCCAGGTCGCGCAATGGCACCTGACGGGCCACCGGCGTCGAGTAAGCCCACTGGTTGTTTTCGAGTACCAGCACGAGGGGCGCCTTCTGAACGGCAGCAAGATTCAGTCCTTCGTGAAAGGCGCCGGTGGAGGAGCCGCCGTCGCCGATCCAGGTCATGGCCACGATCTTCTGGCCCAGATACCGGCCGGCCATGGCCACACCTGTCATTACCGGGATCAGGTCGCCCACCATGGAGATGGGAGAAACCACATGGCGTACCTGCAGATCGCCGAAATGGCTGGTGCCGTCTTTCCCTTGGGTTGGCGATGTGTACCTCGCCATATACTGGGTGAGGATGTCGCGGGGTTTGAACCCGCGGACCAACAAGGCGCCAACATTACGGATCATCGGACCCATCCAGTCGCCCGGCTCGAGCGCGTACGCCGTGCCAACCGAGATGGCCTCCTGCCCGAGGCTTCCGTAAAGTCCGCCAACGATCTTGTTCTGCCGAAACAGCCGCACCAGCAACTCTTCAAGCGAACGATTGAGTCGCAGGTAGTAGTAGATCTCCAGAAACTCATAGCGGGTCAAGAGGGTACTCATAGGGAGTCTCATCTACCCACCAGTGGCGGCCACGGGCTGCGGCTGTGCCGCCAGGAGCCAACGGTTCAATTCCTCAAGGGGGGTGCGTATCACTTCGAATCCGAAAACCTCACCAAAGCCGGCCACCAACCTAGGCACAAATTCGGAAAAAGAAACCGTCCGTCCAAGGCGCTTTTCCAGCGAGATGGCGCGGCATCCAGCTATGCCGCAGGGTACGATCAGGTCGAAATAACGCAAATCGGTGGCGACGTTATAAGCAAAGCCGTGCGAGGTGACCCAGCGGCTGATATGTACGCCGATGGCCCCAAGTTTTTCCTCGCTGCCCGGGGGGCCTGGCTCGCCAGCGGGGTACACCCAGACACCCGTTCGCCCTGGAACGCGGAACGCGGTAACGCCGAAGACGGCAGTGGCGGAAATCATGGCCTCTTCGAGTTGGCGCACGTACCACACCACATCGCGGCGTATCTCTGCTAGGTGGACGATGGGGTACCCGACGATCTGTCCCGGGCCGTGGTAGGTGATATCTCCACCACGATTAGTGGAATGAAACTCAGCGCCCATCTGCCGCAGCACGGAATCTGGAACGCGCAGATGTTCGCGCTTCCCGTTGCGTCCAAGGGTGAGGACATGGGGGTGTTCGCAGAGCAGCAGCACATCGGGCGCGGTACCCGCCTTGCGGGCTGCCACTAATCGCGCTTGGAGGGCCAAAGCCTCGCCGTAGGCAATTCTGCCAAGTTCGACCACATGGCAGATTCTGCTTTTCGGATCTTGACTCATTGTTTTCAGATCCCAAGCCTCTAAATGTTGATCGCCAGCCCTCGCACCGACGCGAAGGCATCGCTCATCGCCTCCCAGACCGTCGGATGGGCATGAACTGCAAACATCATATTGTCAATCGTGGCCTCCAGTTGAAGCGCAGCCACCGGCTCGGCCAGAATTTCCGTTGCCAAGGGCCCGATGATATGAACTCCGAGAAGCTCGCCGTATTTTTCCTCTGCCACCACCTTGATGAAGCCTTCACGGCGGTTGAGAATGGAGGCCTTGCTGTTGGCCGCGAACGGGAACTTGCCGGTCTTGACCGCATAGCCTGCCTTGCGCGCCTGCTGCTCTGTCAGCCCGACAGAACCGATCTGCGGCTCACAGTACGTTGCGTTCGGAATCCGCGTGCGTTTCAGGGTGGGTACCTGCTTGCCGGCTATTTTCCCGACGGCGATGATTCCCCCCATCGAGGCCGCATGCGCCAATTGCGGCATACCGGCGACGATGTCACCGATGGCATAGAGATGCGGCTCATCCGTTTCCATATTCGGACCAACGTGGACATAGCCCCGCTCGACTTTCGCACGGGTCTTCTCCAAGCCGAGATTCCCAGTTTGGGGGGCGCGGCCCACGGCCAACAGGACGTGATCGCCCGCAAGTGTGTGGGTTGCACCCGCGTTGTCAAAGAAGGTAACCGTTGCTCCACCGGCTTCTTTTTTCACCGCCTGGACCGTTGCTCCCATAAAGATGTGGATGCCCCTCTTACGAAAAGCTTTCTCCAGCTCGGCGGAAATCTCCTCATCTTCGAGGGGCACAATGCGTGGGAGCATCTCGAGTAAGGTGACCTCGCTGCCGAAGGATCGGAATATCGAGGCGAACTCCACGCCGACTGCTCCAGCACCCACTACCACCAGCGTCTTCGGCACATGGGGCAGCTCGAGGATCTCGCGGTTGCCGACGATGACCTTGCCGTCGAACTCCACGCCGGACAGCGAACGCGCTTCAGATCCGGTGGCCAACATGATGTGCGCGGCCTCGATCTCGGTGGTCTTACCGCCGGTCTCTACGGAGACGCGACCCGGCCCGGCCCAGCGTCCCCAGCCTTGCATCGTGTCGACGTTGTTCTTTCGGAAAAGAAACTGAATGCCTTTGGCGTGCTTGTTGACGATCTGTTCTTTACGCGCAAGAACAGCCGCCCAGTCGAGATGAAATTCCGATACCTCGATGCCAAATTCCTTGGCGTTCTTGAACGTTTCGTAGATCTCGGCGTGATAGAGCAGGACTTTAGTTGGTACGCAACCCACATGCAGGCAAGCACCCCCCAGAAACCCGTCCTTTTCGATCACTAAAGTTTTCAAACCCCATTGCGCGGCGCGAATGGCGGTGACGTATCCACCCGGCCCGCTACCGATGATCGCCAGATCATATTCGGACAAGACCGACCTCCGCGGCGGAACGGCCGTTCGATGGAAAGGCGGATGTGGGAGAACGGGAAGGTAGGCGCCCCTGCCTCATTCCTTAAGCGATCGCCCCCACCCGGCGAAAACAGCTGCGATTCTATCAACCGTTTCGGCCGGTCGCAACTCGCGAAGGCCAAGTAACTTTCAGTTGCAACAGAGCAGCGCCACTCCCGGCGCCTTTCGGCATCCGTTCACCCTTGCCAGCGTCCATTTCACGGACTGTTTTCTTGACAGCTACGAACGGAGGCCCCTAAAATGGGCGGTTTGAAAATGGCGAGGAAAATACGCCGTGGGACGGGGAGTATGGATAAGAAACGCCTCGAATGCTACAAGAAGAAGCTGCAAGCCAGATGCGGGGAGCTGCTCAAGAGCATCGCGCGGACCGAGGAAGAAGGCCGGACAGCGGATGACGATCCCACCGTCGATCTTGCTGATAAGGCCGCAAACTCCTACACCAAAGAATTTCTGTTTGGACAGACGAATACCGAGCGTTCGACACTGCAATTTGTTGATGAGGCCCTGGAGCGCATCAAGAACAACGCCTACGGTATCTGCACCCATTGCGAAACCGAACTGCAACAGAAGCGTTTGGAAGCAGTGCCGTGGGCCCGCCACTGCACCGTTTGTCAGGAAAAGCAGGAACAAGGGCTGCTCTAGAGTAGCCCTTGGCGCACCCCCCCCGCCCGCTCGATATCGGTGCTACCCTGAGAGTCCTGCATAGTTTACCTCTCCCCCTTTGCTGGATTAACCTTGGGGGGAAGTGAAGGATACCTTACACGCGGCTGGCGTGCGTCTGAGAGGGTTGGCCGATGCACTCACCTCGGTGCTGTTCCCAGCACCATGCCGAATTTGCCGAGAGACGCTTGATACTGCCAGCCGCATTCCGATCTGTTCCGCCTGCCTTGGATCTTTGCATCCTTATGTGGGTCCCATCTGCGCCCGGTGTGGGCGACCTTTGGTTTCACGAATCGCCGCGGAAACCGTATCGGATGCACTCTGCCTGGCTTGTCGGCGCGGTATCTACGATTTCGATCTTGCGCGCAGTTATGGCGCCTATACACCTTCGATGGCCAGCGCCATCATTCTGCTGAAATACCATGAGATCGTTCCGCTCGGCGGCTGGTTCGCAAGGCGGCTCATGGAGATCGCTGGGCAACCATCTGCGTTGCGTGACGTAGACGTCGTGGTGCCGGTGCCCCAACATCCCACCCGCCTCCGGGAACGAGGCCACAATCAGGCCCAACTCATTGCCCGGCCTCTCGCCCGCTGCCTCCGCCTCCCTTGCCGTTCTTACCTCTTGCTGCGCACACGTCCGCGCCCCGACGAGCTCAGGCTCACCGTGCGCGAGCGTTGGAGCACCGTGCGGGGTGCCTATGCTGTTCACCAAGGCACGCGAGTTGACAACCTCAGGGTGTTGCTGGTAGATGATGTCTATACCACCGGCGCTACGCTGGATGCTTGTTCGAGAGCGCTCCGGGGGGGGGGGCATCTTATATAGCAGCTTTGACGGTAGCTCGAGCGCTCCCGCACGCGCCGCTGCCGAGTGTGGAACGTTCGCTGAAGGAGCCATACGAGTGAGCTTGTCCGGATCTCAGAGTGGCGACCAAGAGGTGCCTCCAAGTCACAGATCCGGCAGCCTCCTGTCCAGTCCCCGGCTCACCCACCGCCGGCCAGCTATCATGCAGGAGCCGGTTCTCGTCCTCAACGCCACCTTCGAACCCATCAATGTGACTGCCGTCCGGCGCGCCATGGTGCTGTTGTTGAAGGGAGTGGCGCAGGCTGAAGAAGTCAACCATGCGGAGGTACACTCCACGTCGCTGGCCATTCGGGTGCCTTCGGTGATTCGGTTGCTCGCTTACCGCCACATACCCCAGCAAACCCGCGCACTCTCCCGCAAGAATATCCTTCTGCGGGATCGCAATACCTGCCAGTTTTGCGGGCGCGTCTTTCCCGCTGCGGAGTTGACACTCGACCATGTGGTACCGCGTTCACGCGGTGGCCGCTCTTCTTGGGAGAACCTGGTCGCCTGCTGCTATCAGTGCAACAACCGCAAGGGTGACCGCACGCCGGAAGAGGCAGGCGTCCGATTGGCCCGTAAGCCACGGCCTTTCACCCTGTACACCTCAAGGCAACTCATGCGGCTCATTGGTCGTCGCGACGAGAAGTGGCGTAAGTACCTCTTCTATTGATACTTAGGCAGTCGCCTGGGCGCGGGCAAGAAATCACTACATTTTTTGCAACCATTCGGCGGGGCAGGTAGTCTATACTAGTAACCACTCTAGGACACACCCCGGGAAGCAGTCGAGGCTATGCCAAGGCTGCTTCCTTCTTTTTTAATTCTTTTCCTTTTGTTCTTTTCGTTCAACCCTGTCGCTTGGCCGCCGCGCGACTTGTGCGAGAAAGAGGTAGCCTTTCTCCGGTATTGCTGTGTATAGCGAGTTGCACCTCACCCGCGCTCTGGACGTTAGTCCTGTAACTCTCCGCTGCTGTCTGAATCCCGTGGGAGTCACGCGGTTAGCAATTCACTGCGGGGTGTTGTGGTGGGCCTTGCCTCTCGCGATGGCTAACGAGGCGTAGCCGCCGCCAATGATTGCTACCGCAACGGCTCGAAGCTCGTCGGCCGACCAAGTGGTCAGCACCGGAGTCTAGGTGTACACATCATCGTTGACGATTACCAGATACCAGCAGCAGAGGCCGCAGGTCGCACCTAGCGCTTTTACCGAGACAGCTCCGTATATACCATCTCGGTATAACTCATGTTCCGTCCGGGGCGGAAGTGCTCCAATCCAGCCGGGGCAGCAGCAGTGGCTCGCGGAACGTTGCGGCCCCCACCCCCTCCAGGTCCGCCTTCCCCCATCTCTTTTTCAGCTTCGTCCAAGGATTTGCCTGCCTCGAACAGTTGAACGATCTTGGCCCGCTTCTCTATCGCGTCTGCCAGGCGCTCCTGCAGCTGGGCTTTCGTCAAAGGTGCACCATGTCCACCAAGATAAATGTTAGCGTCGAGGGCGATAATCCCTTTCAGAGTCTCAATCGCGCCTTCCGTTGAGCCAAGGTCTTCCAAATGAACATTCCCGCCGCTCCCAAGGTCTCCGATGAGTGCAATCTTCTGATCGGGGAGGTATGCGATTAGATCACCGTCTGTGTGTGCCGGAGCCCAATGGAGCAGAGTGATTGACCTGCCTGATTTTTTAGTCCAGGAACAGTGAGAGGGTTTTTATATCACAGCCATGGGCTGTGAAGATGGATTTGCTCCCCAGTGGCTACAGGCCGCCGGGGCAGGCGGCCTGTAGCCGAGCGCCGAGTGCGGCCTCTTAGTGTTGTATTCCACGCGCCACATTTCGATCGCCACCTGCGCCTCCTTCAGCGAGTAGAAAATCTCTCCATTCAGGCATTCATCCCGCAGCTTCCCGTTGAAACTCTCACAGTACCCGTTCTCCCAGGGACTGCCCGGTTCGATGTACAGCGTTCCTGTCCCCACACTCGCCAGCCACTTCCGCAGTTTCTTCGATACGAATTCCGGGCCATTATCGGAACGAATATGCTCCGGAATTCCCCGCCACAGCATCACGTCGGCCAGCGCCTCAATCACCTCATAACTCCCCAACCGTCGTGCCACCCGGATCGCCAGGCACTCCCGCGTGTATTCATCCATCAGCGTCAGCATCCGCAACGTTCTCCCGTCGCGCGTCTTCCCGCTTACGAAGTCATAGCTCCACACATGATTGGCTCGCTCCGGCCTCAGCCGAAGGCACGACCCGTCGTTCAGCCACAGCCGCCCTCGGGGCCGCTGTTTCTGTGGTACTTTCAACCCCTCGCGTCGCCAGATGCGCTGCACCCGATCCTTACCCACCTGCCAGCCAGCACCTTGCAGCAGCGCTGTAATCCGCCGGTAGCCATAGCGCCCATATTCACTGGCCAGCGCAACCATCGCTTCGGTCAGCGCATCTTCGTCGATCCTCTGGATCGCGGCGTAGCGTTGTGTCCTTCGCCACTGCCCCAGCAGCCGACAGGCATGCCGCTCACTTACTTCGTACTTCTCTCGCGCATGCTCCACCGCACAACGTCGCCGCTCAGGGCTCAGAAGTTTCCCGAGGCCACATCCTTCAGAATTTGCTTCTCCAGAGACAGTTCCGCCACCAAACGCTTCAGCTTCGCGTTCTCCCGCTCCAGCTCCTTCATTCGTTTCGCTTGATCCAGCTTCAGGCCGCCGAACTCTTTCCTCCAGCGGTAGTACGTCTACTGAGTGATCTAAACTTCCTTGCAGGCTTGCGGGGTGGGCTTTCCGTTCGCAATTCCTACTTCAATCTGACGCAGCAACGTCGCGATCTGCTCTGCTTTGTATCTCTTCATCGGCATGTCCAGCTCTCCTTGAGAGTGATTCTCTCTCACTCCCGCTGGACTAATTCAAGCCGATCAAATCAGGTACTGGCATAGAACACGCGGCCAGAGGACTGTTAGGCAGTGGTTCGTGTTGGCACTGGCAGCAGGGTTGATGGCGAACATCTATTATCCGAACGCAATCCTTTTGCTGATTCCCGGACTCGAGGCGATGGGGGACTATCGCCGAGCACTTCAGCGGAATGCAAGGGACGCGGCAAGGGCGCTCAGGTTGTTCCGATCCCACATGCTCTTTGTATCCATGATTGGGGTATCCCTGATGCCGACTTTGATCACCCAGCGTATCATCTATGGTACTTTTTTTGAGAGTGATTATCCGCCGATCCGCGACTGGTTTTGGACTTCGCCAGCGCTGTTGCCAGTACTGTTCTCTGCCAATCACGGGCTGTTAAGCTGGACCCCTGTCTTGATTCCTGCCATTTTGGGATTGGTCGTGCTCTGGCGGCGTGATTTCTTGTTTGCGGGGACCCTGCTGTTGTTATTTCTTGCGTACTATTACTTCATCGCCGGCTATCCTAGCTGGGACGGCGTTTCGTCTTTCGGTAATCGCTTCTTCGTTTCTCTGACTTCGTTGTTTGTGATTGGGTTGTCCGCGGCACTCGATTTCTTTGCCCGGCTTTGGAAACAGTCAGGACGCCACTTCGTGGTTGCCGCTGCTTTCCTCGGAATTCTGGGGCTCTGGAACGCTGGCTTCATATTTCAGTGGGGAACGCAGATGATTTCTGCCCGCGGCCCGGTCCTATGGAGCGAGATGGTGCACAACCAATATGCAGTCGTCCCGGGGCGAATTGCACGTGAGTTGGAGAACTACTTCCTGCGACGCAAGTCCATGATGCAGCGCATTGAGGTGCAAGACCTCCAACGCCTGCAGCGGCTAACGCCGCAATAGGAGCGACGCATCCAGCGTGGTTTGATGCAATCCTTGCAAAGATCAGCGAAAGTCCATTACCTATGAATTCTCGCATGAGCAATTCAGCTGTGCGGTGGGCAGTAGTTGCGGTGGTGGCGGCGGCCTCCGGAGTGCTGGGATACGCGGGGGCGCGGAACGCAATTATCCAGAATTGGACGGCATCTTCGAACCCGGACCTATGGCTGCGGGCGGCCGAACTGGAACCGTCGGATGCGGACAACTGGTACCGCCTGGGTCGCTATCGCCAACTCGACTTTGAACACGGGGATCTTTCGTTGGCAATCTCCTACTACCAACGCGCGATAGCGATCAATCCAGCCTCTGCTCCTTACTGGATGGATCTGGCTGATGTCTACGAAACGCTTGGCAATCCCGGCCAAGTCGAGCAGGCATTCCGCACGGCACAGCAGGTGTACCCGATCTCCGGCGAGGTGGCCTGGAGATTTGGGAATTTCCTGTTGCGGCAGGATCGCGTGGATGAGGCTTTCGAACAGATTCGTCACGCGATATCGATGGATCCAGAGCTCACGGCGCTGGCCGTTTCACGTTGCTGGCGCAGCACGCAAGATATTGACCGCATTCTGCAGTTTGCCCTCCCGGCCAAACCCGAAGCTTACTGGGGTGCTATCGATTTCTTCGTGAGCGCGCGCGAACAGGACGCGGCGATGGCGGTCTGGAAGCGACTCACGGCAGACGGCACTTCGTTTCCTATCTCGAAAGCGTTTCCGCTACTGGACGTCCTCATGGGATCGGGAAATGTGGCCGATGCGACAACCATGTGGCAGCAGGCCCTCGCCACTGCGGGGATCCAATCAGCGACCAGTCCACCCGGCTCGCTTATGTGGGATGGTAGTTTTGAGGGAGAGCTGTTGAACGGAGGCTTTGCCTGGCGCTACCGGCCAGCCGATAACGCCGACGTGAGTTTTGACACGGGAAACGTTCACCCTGGGAACCGCTCGCTTCGAGTGGTTTTTGACGGCACAGCAAATATAAAGTTTGAACACCTCTGGCAGTACGTTGCGGCCGAACCGAACACCCGCTACCGGTTCAGTGCGTACATACAAACGCGGGACCTGACGACAGACAGCGGTATTCGCTTCCAGATTGTGGACGCAAGCCATCCTGACAATTTCTCCCAATTTACGCCAGACCCGGCCCGGCTCACCCCCAACGTACTCGGGACGCAGCCCTGGGCACTGGACGACGTTGAATTCACAACCGGTCCCCAAACCCGCCTGCTTCGCATCGCTTTGGTCCGAGCGCGGAGCAATAAACTTGCCAACAGAATACGTGGGACAGGTTGGGTGGATGACGTTTCGCTGCACCCGTTGCCCCCGACAGGCCCGGCAGGTCAATGAAAACGATTCGCATCGGCATCTGTGCGCTGCTGGCTTTTAGTGTGTTTGCGCATGGTGCTGTCGAGCCTTGGTCTGAGGTCGTGCTCGAAGTCGGCGCAGCGCTCTTGTTCATTTACTGGGGACTGTTGTTTGCCTTCGGAGTTGTGCCAGCCGTGCGTTGGAATTGGCTGCTGGCGCCGGTGGCCGGGCTGTGGGGATTTGGCATGGTGCAATATTTCGCTGGACTCTCCGCGGTTCCCTTCCTCACAAAGATCGAAATCCTGAAGTTTTCAGCGCTAGGGATATTGTTGTTTCTTGCGATTCAGGCCTTCGAGACTTTGAAACACTGGCACGGATTCGTTTGGTTCCTGCTCGCACTCGGGTTTCTGGTCTCCGTGCTCGCCATCCTGCAGTACTTTACGTTCAACGGAAAGTTGTATTGGTTCCGTGAACTTCGATACGGTGGCGTCCCCTTCGGCCCGTACGTCAATCGCAATCATTTTGCCGGGCTGCTGGAACTCATTGTCCCCCCTCGGCCTTTCCATCCTCGTGTTGAGAGCCTTTCAGCGCGACCGAATACCCTTGCTTGCGGTTCTGGCGTTGCTCCCGATCGGCGCGTTGTTTCTTGCGGCTTCCCGTGGCGGGATCGTGGCTTTCTTCCTTGAAGTCGGTTTGGTCATGATTCTGGCATTCCTGCGGCGCCCGGGTCGCACTCAGCTTGCCGGTGCTGCCGTCATCCTGCTACTGGCAGGCGCCTTGGTAGCTTGGCTTGGTATAGGGCCTGCTCTCGAACGCTTCACCACCTATCGCCAGCTTGAGGTGACCGAGAGTCGCCGCGCCGAAATGGCAAAGGACTCCTGGCGAATTTTCCTCGATCATCCGATTCTGGGAACCGGACTTGGTACCCTGCAGGAGGTGTTTCCTCGATACGAGACCCTGTACGACGGACTGGTCGTCAATCATGCGCACAATGATTACGTGGAAGCACTGGCGGAAACTGGCCTGATCGGCGGGATCTTTGGCGCAGCGTTTCTGATAATACTATTTGGAGGGGCCTGGGTCCGGCTGAAGCGTGCGAAGATTACAATGGATCTGGCGTTTTTTATGGGAGCACTCATAGCGTGCTGCGGGTTGTTGGCTCACAGTCTAGTCGACTTCAATCTTCACATCCCTTCGAATGCCCTCCTTTTCCTTTTGCAAGCGGCATTCGTGACATCTTCAAACCAGCCAAGTCCACTAATTCCTCCGGCGACACACCACCGATATGAGGAGTCACATATATAACCGCCGGCGCATCCTGACACCGTAATGACACCGGAGCGTTATTCCCCTTTGTTGATGCGGTGTCGCGGGTTGTGGTCTTAATCGAGCAGATTGTAGCGAAGAATACACCAGAGCGTTGAGAAGCCGTCCCGCCAAGTGATCTTCTTACCCTCCGCGTACGTGCGACCCGCGTAGGAGATAGCCACCTCATATATCCGCCAATGTCCCTTGGCGATCTTAGCCGTGCATTCGGGTTCGAAGCCGAAACGATCCGACTTGAACTTGATCTCTTGAAGCACTTCTCGGCGGAAGACCTTGTAGCAGGTCTCCATATCCGTGAGTTTCAGGTTGGTAAGCATGTCGGAGAGCAAGGTAAGGAATCTGTTGCCAACATAATGCCAGAAGTAGTGAACGCGCTGGGGCCCTCCCAGGAACCGCGAACCGTACACAACGTCGGCACGACCATCGAAGATCGGTGCGAGGAGCGTGCTGTAATCCCGCGGATCGTATTCGAGGTCGGCGTCTTGCACCAGGATTACTTCGCCCGTGGCAGCCGCAAAGCCCGAGCGCAGAGCAGCTCCCTTCCCGCGATTCCGCTCCTGGAAAAGGAAGCGGATGTTCTCCAGGGAGAGAAGCGCCAACCCGTTTCGCACGAGTATCTCCTGCCGCCCGGCGGCTTGCGCCTTCTCGAGCTCCTGCAGGAGAGAGCGCGTACCGTCCGTTGAACCGTCCTCAATGACCAATATCTCCTTATTCAGCTGCACGGCCTGAACACGCAGCAAAAGTTCCTCGATAAAGGTGCGTTCGTTGTAAACGGGGATGACAACAGAAACCTTCATGCCGACTTGTGTTTCTTCTCTACGCAATGGAATGCTTGACGGTTGCACAGTTACCATAGCGGTTCGGCCCCTTGGCCAAGCCTCTCATCATCAGATAGACCTGACCGAAACGCAAAGGCAAACGTCGGGCTCACCGTCTGCCAGTACTCGTTGCCATCACCCTAGCGCTTTTCTCTGAGCGACGTGGGATAGCGGCCGATCAAGGCATTCCAGCGAATCCCGAGCAAGCTGGCGAACATGCGGGCGCTATCCACGATCACGTTTACTTTCGTTGCCGGGTTGTGCGACCACCGCACCGGAATTTCCACGACGCGCAATCCATGCCGACGCGCGAGATAGAGAATTTCTGGATCAAAACCGAAGCCTCGAATGCGTTGTTGTTCGAACAGGATACGTGCCCGTTCGCGGCAGAAGGCCTTGAAGCCACACTGTGTATCGGCGAAGCCAATGCCGACGATCCAGCGAACGATGCGATTGTAAATGATTCCCGCCAACTCCCGAAAGCGAGATTGATGAATCTCGATCAAGCTGCGGTCCACAGCGCGCGAACCGATAGCGCCGTCGCAATGGTCGTCGCGCAGCACCGCAAGCAATTTGTCCGCTTCCGCGATGGGTGCAGAAAGGTCCGCATCCGTGAACAGTGCGATGTCGCCGAGAGCCTCGAGCATCCCGCGGCGGACAGCAAATCCCTTGCCTCGATTATGCCCGTTCGACAGCAGACGCAATTCGGGATATTGACGCCGTGATTCTTCCACGAGCTTCGCTGTCGCATCCGTTGAGCCGTCATCCACGACGATGACTTCGGTGCGTAGCCCGCGCGCCATCAGATACACATGGATGGATTCCAGGGTCTTGGGGAGGCGCGGCTCCTCATTGAACGCAGGAATAATGATCGAAAGTTCCGGCGGCGGCAAAGTCACCTGCTACTTTCCGGTCAAGTCGCGTACGGCCGGGCTGTGCTGAATTCTCGCTGCAAGATGGCAATCTCCGGGAACGGCATTGTATCTCCGGCTTGAGGATTCGTCCACGCATGGAGCATGAAACCGGTACGCAAGATTGCACCGGATTCGGATCTCTCGGACAGATGAGGAGCCAGTCCAAACTGCATTCATTCACTACCCAGTGGGAGGGAGGAAAGAAAAAGGCCAGCCGCCGGGGGGGGCTGACCCAGGGGGGGGACAGAGGGGTGCCTAGGGAATGGTCGAGGAAGCCTCATTGGAAAAAAAGCTTTCCACGTTATCGGAGTCTACGGACGTTACCGCGTAATAGTAAGTCTCCCCCGACTGGACGCCATCGTCCGTATAGGTGCTCGTGGAGACTAGAGTTTCAGTCAGCTTTGTGTAGGGTCCGCCGGATACCATACTGTAATAGACATTGTAACCAACCACGACGGAGGTGCTTGGATTCCAAGCCAAAGTCGCCAAACTCGAGACAGGCGGCTGTACACCGGAACCTGACAGAGAAATTGTCGTCGGCGAATTGGTGGCATCGCTGGTCACAGTAACAGAACCCGCCGCACTCCCGGTCGCCGCCGGGGCAAAGGTGACATTCAGAGTGGCGTACTGCCCAGGAGTGACAATCTGCCCCGTTGACACACCGCTGGCATTGAAGCCCGGTCCGGAGATGCTGACATTCGAGATGGTGACATTGGCATTCCCGGAATTGGTGAGCGTCACTGGGAGAGTGCTGCTACTGCCTATGTCTACATTCCCGAAGCTCAGGCTGGACGGGTTGGCGGTCAACTGCATGGTCGACGCATTGACAGTAAGAGTGGCGGCATTGCTGGTGACGCTGCCGGCCGAGTTGCTGACGGTAACCGTGAACTGCGCCCCGCTGTCCGAGGCCGTTGTAGCTGGGGTCGTGTAGGAGGCCGACGACGCCCCGCCGATGGCCGTCCCATTCTTCTTCCATTGATAGCTAAGCGGAGCAGTGCCGGTTGCCGTGACCGAGAAGGTTGCCGTCTGGCCAGCGGTGACCGTTTGACTCGCCGGCTGGGTGTTGATGGACGGCGCTACAGCCGGGGCAGGCGTGGACCACACGGCCATGTTACAAACCGACTGCGATCCGATTAGAGCAATCATGCCCCAATTGTTCAGGCTGGAAACCGAAGACTGCTCGGAACGGAATGCGTAATCATTCGCAAGCAGCACTTCCGTCCCGCCTGCAGGAGTTACGTACGCGCTATAACGCTGAACGGTTGGATCGATTACCAACCGGAAGTGATACGACAGCCCAGGGATATAGGGCATGGCCATATCGGCAGAATAAGCTGCTCCATTCCTCACATCGATCAAGCCAGTGTCGGCAAATCGGGTGATAGCCGCGAGGCTCGTGTATCCGGTAGCCGCGTTGAATGAGAATCCGACCACCCCATCCATATTCTCCTGGCCCGGCGTGGCGTCATAAGTCGCTGTGAACCTCGCCGTCTGAAGTGGGAATGGTGTGTTTGTCCACGCCCCCGGCGCACTTAGCAGGCAATTCAAGGGGGCATCGACGGTGAGGGTCACGGCGCTGCTCGTGACGCTGCCAGCGGAGTTGCGGACCACCACGGCAAACTGCGACCCGTCGTCAAACGCGGTGGTCGCCGGAGTCGTGTAGCTTGATGACATCGCACCCTCAACGGAAGTTCCATTCCTCATCCACTGGTAGCTGATTGGAGCAGTTCCGGTGACCGCTACCGAGAAGGTCGCCGTCTGGCCGGCGGTAACGGTTTGGCTGGCTGGCTGAGAGGTGATCGATGGCGGCACGGGGGAGGGTTCGACAGCAGTAGGGCTCTCCTGCTTCACGCCGTTTCCGTTCAACGATACCGCAATCTTCCCGCCGGTGGTCAAGGCAAAGACCAAGTTGCCGCTAAACGTCCGTACGGCAGTTGGGCTGAATGTCACATAAACCGTGATGCTGTCACCGGGACCAAGAATGGAGAGTATCGATGGTCCGGAATAAGTGAATTCTGCCGCAGAGGATGAGATGTCTCTGATCCGGATTGGGCCGCGGCTAACATTTGTCAATGTTACCGCCATGGATGCGCTAGCGCTTCCAACCATTTGGTCCCCGAAATCCAAAGAGCCAGGACTGACGGCCCATTTGCTGGCGCCGTGTGCTCGCGTACTCATCGTAAACAATAGCGCCAACAACAGGACCCCGCCCATTCCCTTTGTTCTGCTGTAGCTGATGACCTGCATCTCCGTCTCCCCCCCTGCTCTTGCGCCTGGCCCCAGCTCTGCTGGCTCAGTGCGGTCGGTTGGAAGGGAGGTCCGACAAAAAGCAGGTTAGGTGGCAACGGACGAAATGCTCAACTGGTGGCACGTACAGATTGAGTACAGCTGACAATTGGATCGCTCGGTACAGGTGTGGATCAGGCCCTCCGCGAGCAGGGATTACGGAGCCGGTCTCCGGGCGGGCCCACTGGGCTTACACCGCGAGACGCAGGCGTGCACAGGCCTCAGTCAGTACAGACGAAATGGGTGATCAGAAATGCGAAGGAAAAAACAATGAGGCAGAGGCAACACAACAGTTTCGCAGAGAACCCACGGCATGAAACTAGGAAACGATGGCCTCGTTGCGGACGATCTCATAACGCTCGATGACAGCGGCTATGCCAATGCGGCTCTCATCCACTTCCCTGCGCTTATCGACCCGCACGACTTTTCCGACAGCGCGAATAAACACTTCGGTTCCGCCGGTGACTTCTGCCGGAAGGGTCATCGTGAGGTCCAGCTCAGCGCCGGTACTTAGACTATTATCAAATAAGAAATAGACCCCGCGAGTGGAAATATCACGCGTCCTGCCACTACGGCGAACAGGATGGCTCTCGATGGGCACGCGAATGCTAACGGGCAGTGACAAGTCATAGCGGCGTGCCATGCGACGTTCCGTCATTAAGTTGCTCCCCCCTGCGACCCGGATGGGCGCATCTATCCGGTACACACCGTAAAACTATGCAATCTTACTACCAAATAACGGATATCATCCAAGCTGCTTTCGTTTCTGCGGTCCATCACTGGGCCGCGTCCGGCTGACGAACGAGCTGCGTTGCTAACCCGTGTAGTATAAAAAAGAACGAGACCTTTTGAAAAGCCATGGCGATATTGCGCCACCTGCTGCTATTGGTTGTGCGCCAAGGGAAGCACTTATTTTGCACCATTCGCAACGAACAGATTTATCCCCAGTTTCCTTACCGTGCTTCCACTTGCCCTCAATAGGCAAGAGATTGCATTTGCCCCCGCTAATCTTCTTTGCCAACAGGAACCATGGGAGACGCTGGGACATGAGAACGGGATGAGCGTCCAGCATCCAGATTGAACTGGCGAACCTTATACAGTAGGGCCTTGTAGCTGATCCCGAGCATTCGCGCGGCGTCCTTGCGGCACCAGTGGGTCTTCTCCAGCGCCTCGGCAATAGCCTCCATCTCCGCTTCATCTTTCAGACTGCGAACCAGCGCTTTCAAGCCCTGTTGGCGCGCCGGTGCGGGCTCCTCGCGCGGCGAAGTCCGCTGGCGCGCCGCAGACATCTCCACCAGTTCGCGAAAGCTTCCTTCGTCGTCTTCCAGAATGACATATCGTTTCACGAAATTTTCGAGCTCCCGCAGATTGCCGGGCCAAGGATAACGCATCGCTGCTTCCATCAGATGCTCGGACGGCGTTGGTAACTGCTTCTGGAATTTCTCAGCGTATTTATTCAAAAAATGGCGCAAAAGCAAAGGGATTTCTGCAGTGCGTTCGCGCAAAGGGGGAACATTGATCGATAGTACGTTGAGCCGATAATAAAGATCCTCTCGCAACCGGCCAGATCTCATTGCCTCCTGCACTTCGAGGTTGGTAGCCGCGAGCACGCACACATCTACGTCAACCAGATGCCGGCCGCCCAGGCGCGAATATTGGTGGTCTCGCAAGACGTGAAGCAGCTTGGCTTGGAGGTGAGGACTCATCTCGGCGATTTCGTCCAGAAATATTGTTCCCTTGGAAGCCAGCTCGAATTTGCCGGGCTTGGAACGCACTGCGCCGGTGAACGCTCCTTGCTCATAGCCAAACAGTTCCGACTCCAGCAATTCACCCGGCAGTGCGGCGCGTCGAGCGCAGGTGGATCATGCGTGCCACAACTTCTTTGCCCACGCCGCTTTCGCCACAGATAAACACGGACACATCCACAGGAGCAATCTGCAAGATCTGCTGGCGAATACGCACCATCTGTGGGCTGGCGGCCAGGAAGGAAAGGTCTTCCGTGAGATGATCGCAATATTCGCGGAGAGCCTGATTTTCCTTCCGTAACTCCATCTTTTTCCGACCCTTCAGAAGCGCAGCGTCGAGCTCGGCCTTCTCAAACGGCTTGGTGAGGTAGTCCTGCGCGCCCAGCCGGATGGCCTCGACAACCGTGGTCACTTCGTTCGTGCAGGAGAGCATGATCACGTTTAGCGAACGGTCCACTTGCATCATCCGGCGCAGCGTTTCCAATCCATCCATTTCTTGCATGAGCACGTCAAGGATTACAAACGTCGGGCGTTCCCCGTCGTGAATCTGCTCCAGCGCTTCTTCTCCGGAACTGACCGCGGCCACCCGATAGCCGTCCAACTCCAGCAGAGTCTGCAAGTACTTCCGAATGCTAGGTTCATCATCGACTACCAGGACTCGTTCCTTTTCAGTCATTTGTCTTCATCCTTGTATTTTCGAAGTGCATCTACTGGTTGTC
This sequence comes from Candidatus Acidiferrales bacterium, assembly GCA_965197305.1. Lineage (GTDB taxonomy): Bacteria > Acidobacteriota > Terriglobia > Acidiferrales > UBA7541 > Palsa-189. The sequence continues at coordinate 153,975 of CBDAMS010000012.1, forward strand.
GGTGGGCAACAAGAGGATGAATGCACAGCCGCCACGCGCCGGGCTATCCACCCAGATCTTCCCCCTATGGGACTGGACCAACCTCTTGGCAATGGCCAGTCCTAACCCCATCCCCGATGATGTTCGATCCACTCGCACGAAATCTTCAAAGATCTCCTGATGATGTTCGGCAGCGATGCCGGAGCCCGTGTCTGTGACCGCCACCCGAACGGAATTGACTCTGCCATCGCGCCGCTGCCAGCGGTCTACTGCGGGAGTCTCCGTCACGCCACGGCGTTCCCAAAAGTGGGATTCCGCGCGCAGCGTAACGGTTCCGCCAGCCGACGTGTGCTTGAGCGCATTGTCGAATAGATTCGCGACCGTCTGTTGCACCTTCTGGTAGTCGAATTTGAATGTCGGAAGGGAAGGATCGAGAGATACTTCCAGCCGGACATGCTTCCGTTGAAACGCCTCGCTCCATTGACCTGCCTGATTTTTTAGTCCAGGAACAGTGAGAGGGTTTTTATATCACAGCCATGGGCTGTGAAGATGGATTTGCTCCCCAGTGGCTACAGGCCGCCGGGGCAGGCGGCCTGTAGCCGAGCGCCGAGTGCGGCCTCTTAGTGTTGTATTCCACGCGCCACATTTCGATCACCACCTGCGCCTCCTTCAGCGAGTAGAAAATCTCTCCATTCAGGCATTCATCCCGCAGCTTCCCGTTGAAACTCTCACAGTACCCGTTCTCCCAGAGACTGCCCGGTTCGATGTACAGCGTTCCCGTCCCCACACTCGCCAGCCACTTCCGCAGTTCCTTCGATACGAATTCCGGGCCATTATCGGAACGAATATGCTCCGGAATTCCCCGCCACAGCATCACGTCGGCCAGCGCCTCAATCACCTCATAACTCCCCAACCGTCGTGCCACCCGGATCGCCAGGCACCCCGCGTGTATTCATCCATCAGCGTCAGCATCCGCAACGTTCTCCCGTCGTGCGTCTTCCCGCTTACGAAGTCATAGCTCCACACATGATTGGCTCGCTCCGGCCTCAGCCGAAGGCACGACCCGTCGTTCAGCCACAGCCGCCCTCGGGGCCGCTGTTTCTGTGGTACTTTCAACCCCTCGCGTCGCCAGATGCGCTGCACCCGATCCTTACCCACCTGCCAGCCAGCACCTTGCAGCAGCGCTGTAATCCGCCGGTAGCCATAGCGCCCATATTCACTGGCCAGCGCAACCATCGCTTCGGTCAGCGCATCTTCGTCGATCCTCTGGATCGCGGCGTAGCGTTGTGTCCTTCGCCACTGCCCCAGCAGCCGACAGGCATGCCGCTCACTTACTTCGTACTTCTCTCGCGCATGCTCCACCGCACAACGTCGCCGCTCAGGGCTCAGAAGTTTCCCGAGGCCACATCCTTCAGAATTTGCTTCTCCAGAGACAGTTCCGCCACCAAACGCTTCAGCTTCGCGTTCTCCCGCTCCAGCTCCTTCATTCGTTTCGCTTGATCCAGCTTCAGGCCGCCGAACTCTTTCCTTCAGCGGTAGTACGTCTGCTGAGTGATCTAAACTTCCTTGCAGGCTTGCGGGGTGGGCTTTCCGTTCGCAATTCCTACTTCAATCTGACGCAGCAACGTCGCGATCTGCTCTGCTTTGTATCTCTTCATCGGCATGTCCAGCTCTCCTTGAGAGTGATTCTCTCTCACTCCCGCTGGACTAATTCAAGCCGATCAGGTCACAGGGCAAGTACGCCGAGGCCGAATCGCTGTACCAGCGCTCGCTGGCCATTGCTGAGAACACCCTGGGACCCAATCACCTGGGCGTGGCCACGGCGCTCGAGAATTACAGTGGGTTGCTGTGAGAAACGAACCGCGAAACTGAAGCCGAGCAAATGCAGGCCCAAGCCGAGGCTATCCGCGTTAGGCATGCACAGCGGACACCATCGAATTAAAGTTTCCCCCACCGACGGTGCCTATTATTTGCGTTGACGATCCCCTCTTGTGCTACTGACCGCCGCGTCAACTGAGGAATGGACACCACGGTGTCCACGGTGTCCACATTTCCATGGGCACCGCGCCACGTTTCCGCTATAAAGCCCTACCCATGGACATCTCCGCAGGACTCCACCACAATAGGCAGCACACATCCCCTCCGGGGTAGTGCAATCGGTAGCACACCAGACTTTGGATCTGGTTATCCTGGTTCGAGTCCAGGCCCCGGAGCCAAATTCTCCTTCTGGTGTAAAACCTCCCTGTATTTGCGAGGCTTAATGGTGTCGCAGGAGCAGAACGGCCGGCGGTCTGAGGCGCAGCATCCGAATGCGCCAAATCTACACAACTGTACGCAATTGGCAGCATACTTACCTGGTCTGCCAAGTATTCGTTTCACATAACTATCGTTGTTTCAATGGCATGGCTGTACGCTGAGTTTGGCCGGTTGGCTGCTAAGACCTACGGCATCATGCTTTTGGCGTACACTACCCCGCATGCCTATCCCGTTGAAGTCTCGGGCTGGGATACCGTAGGAGTGCCCTGGATTGGGTAATTTAGACACTGAGGTTGGGAATTAACTACCCTGGTGTCATATGAACAAAAAACATCATCGTATTGCAGCCAACGTAAAAGCCGATATCCTACGCCGCGTCAAGGAAGAGGGCATCTCGGTGGCCCAGGCCGCCAAGGATCACGGTATTTCTGAAGGGACCATCTATGGTTGGATGGTAAAGGGAGCAACCGGTGCCCCGTCCTGGGCGGAGTTCTCCCGACTTCAGAAGCAGAACAGAGAATTCCTGGAACTCGTGGGCGAGATCACGCTCAAGCTCTCCATGACTCAAAAAAACAATTGAGCGAAGGAAGAAACAAATCAGCGCTTGCCCGAGCCCTTGGCATATCCCGCGCGAGCCTGTATTACGTCCCAAGAATGAAGGAGAAGGACTGGCGCCTCAAGGTCCGCCTGGAAGAAGAGCTGCAGATCCATCCCTCCTACGGCTCCCGGCGAATTGCTACGGCACTGGGACTCTGCCGCCAGCGGGCGCAGAGGGTCATGCATCTGTTTGGCATCAAGCCCTACCGCAGGAGAGGCAGAAAATGGAGAAAATCCAAGGTTTCCCGGACCTATCCCAACCTCCTGCTCGCGGTCATGCCCGCATATGCAAACCACATCTGGGCAGCAGACTTCACCGAGTTCGTGCAGCACGGAAAGAAGGTCTATGTGGCGACCGTGATCGATCTCTACACTCGCCGGATCCTGGGAATCCAAATTGCGGTGAGAAAGGGAGCCGCGCTCACCATTCAGGCGCTTTCCAACGCCCTGCTCCATCATCCGCGCCCGGGTCTATTCCACTCCGACAACGGGAGGGAGTATGACGCGATGGCGTTCACTGAAATCCTTGATGGATGCGGCATCGTGATTTCATGGAGCCGCCCGGGGTGCCCTTGGGAGAACGGATACCAGGAATCGTTCTACGACAAATTCAAGGTTGACCTGGGAGATCCGAACCGCTTCAAAACACTGGGGGAGCTAGTGGCGGAGATCTACCGCACCCTGTGGGACTACAACAACACGCGGATTCACTCCGCGCTCAACATGCCGCCTGTGGTATTCGCCAAACGGTATGCGTTAGTCACGTAAAAAACTCTCAGAATCAGTGTCTAAAGAAATCAGTCCTTGACACCCCCCTGTTTCTTGAGGCGTGCCAATCAAACATACGACGGCATACGACGGGCGCACCATTGGATCAGGACGATGGAACCACAGGAGGACCCGGGACGCGTGGCGCCCGTTGCGCCCCTGGCCGTAGCAGGCGCAGCAGGGTTGTGGCGGCGTGGGAGAGCGGACCTCGCCGCCGATGAAGCAGGTAAAGGTCCCGCCGCATGTGGAGCTGCCGAATCCTCACCTCCACCAGCAATCCCTGATCGACTTCCCAGCGAACGCACATGCGCGGAACGATCGCCACACCCATATCCATCTGAACAAATCGCTTGATACTCTCGATGGTGGGCATCTCCACGCGCATTTCGAGTGACACGTGGTGCTTGGCGAACAGTTGAATCACGTTGTTGCGGAATGGCGATTCCACGATGTGCGCGACAAACACTTCCTTGCCCAGATCGGTGATATCCACTTGCCGCCGCCGGGCTAACCGGTGTCTGGGCGAAACCACAAAGGTCAGTTGGTCCCGGAAAATCTTAACCGATGCCAGTTGTGGTTCCCGAGGGACGAAGGAGACCACCCCGAGATCCAGCCGGTAGTTCTGCAGCTCCGAAGGAATATCCCGCGAAAACATGCGGCGCACCGCCAGGCGCACGTCGGGATAGAGGTGCCGGTAGCGCGCCAGAACTGGCAGCAGGGCGTGGATGGAGCTTTCATTGACGCCTAGCGACAACTCACCCCGGCCGCCGCTGCGCAGATCCTCGACGGCGCGCTTGATCTCCTGACGCAGATTCAGCATGCGTTCGGCATAGCCGGCCAGCAACTGCCCCGCATCGGTGAGCTGTCCCGAGCGGGCGCCACGGACAAAGAGCGGTTCGCCCACCCATTCTTCCAACTTGCGAACGGCAATGCTCACAGCCGGTTGGGTGCGGTACAGCTTCTGCGCGGCCCGGGAGAAGCTTCGCTCGCGCGCAACGGTCAGGAAGACGTTCAGTTCGGCGAGATCCATCGGGCAGTACTATAAGAGGTACTTATGGGCAGCGCAAGAAGTATAAATTGGACTCCTGGCGCGGATTGCGTTGCACTAAGAGGTTGCAGGAGGTCCTCGGTATGGACACGGTCCGAATCTTTGACACCACGCTGCGCGATGGCGAACAGGCGCCGGGGTTTTCCATGAATACTGCCGAAAAACTCCGCCTGGCTCGGCAGCTGGAGCAGCTTGGCGCGGACGTGATCGAGGCGGGATTTCCGATTGCCTCGCAAGGCGACTTCGAATCCGTCCGGGCTGTAGCGGGTGAGATTCGGGAGAGTGCCATAGCGGGTCTGGCACGCGCCAAGCGTGCGGATATCGAGGCCGTCCTCAGGGCCGTCGAAGCGGCAGCGAAGCCTAGCGTACACGTTTTCCTGGCCACCTCCGACCTGCACCTCAAATACAAACTCCGCATGACCCGGGCCGAGGCGCTCGACATCATCGGCGCCATGGTGGCGTTCGCATCGGAGCGATGTCCCGAGGTGGAGTTTTCCGCGGAGGATGCCAGCCGCAGCGACCCTGAATTTTTGGGCAAGGCGTTTTCCATTGCCGCTGATGCTGGCGCAAAGGTCCTGAACGTTCCCGACACCGTCGGTTACGCAACTCCCGAGGAATACGGCGCGCTATTCCGCGGCTTGCGTGCCCGCCTGGGCGGCCGGCCGGAACTCGTCTGGAGCGCTCACTGCCACGATGATTTGGGGCTGGCGGTCGCCAATTCACTGGCTGCCGTTGCGGCCGGCGCGCGCCAGGTGGAGGTGGCCATCAATGGCATCGGTGAGCGCGCGGGGAACGCCGCGCTCGAAGAGATCGCGGTGGCGCTCGCGGTGCGCCGCGATCACTACCAGACTGAAACGCGGCTGCGGCTCAGCGAACTATGCGCCACCAGCCGCCTGCTTTCGGAGGTTACACGCGTGTCTGTGCCGCCGAATAAGGCCGTTGTGGGCGCGAACGCTTTTGCCCATGAGGCCGGTATTCACCAGGACGGCATCCTGAAGAACCCGCTGACGTATCAAGTCATCTCGCCGGAAGCCGTTGGTGTTTCCGCGCACCGGCTCGTCCTGGGCAAGCATTCCGGGCGCAATGCGCTACGCGCGCGCCTGGCGGGATTGGGACTGGCGCTGGCCGACGAAGAACTCGGCCGCTGCTATCGCCTGGTCATGGCGCTGGCGGACGTCAAGAAGGATATTGGCGATGCCGACCTGCTTCGTCTGGCACGCGAGGCCCAGGGCGGCCGCGACGCCTCCGACGTGGCCGTCTCGACAGGGGCTGCGCGGGTCCATCCGGCATGAGCCAGAAGCAGTGGACCCTCGCGGTCCTGCCTGGCGATGGCATAGGCCCCGAAGTTACACGTGCGGCAGTCAACGTTCTTGAGGACTGCGCGCGAATCTTCAGCTTCCGCATCGAACTGGTCGAGCTTCCCTTTGGCGGCCTAGCCATTGATCAATACGGCCTTCCCCTGCCGCAGCAAACGCTCGATGCCTGTCTTAAGGCTGATGCCGTGTTGCTGGGGGCTGTCGGCGGACCGCGTTGGGATTCACAGCCTCTGGACCGCCGGCCTGAGGCGGGCCTGCTCGCGTTGCGCCGCGCCCTCGGGGTTTACGCCAATGTGCGTCCCATCTGCCTGCGGGAGCCGCTGCGGCCACTCTCTCCACTGCGCTTAGGGCCAGCCACGGTCATTGATTTTGAAATCATCCGCGAACTGGTGGGGGATGTCTATTTTGGTAAACATACCATTGAAGGCCGGGGCGCCGAGGAGCGCGCTTCCGACGTTGCCTCCTATGACGTGGGCGAAATTGAGCGGATCACGCGCTTTGCCTTTGAGCGAGCCCGACGCCGCAAGCGCCGGGTGGTTTCCGTGGACAAGGCCAACGTGCTTGCGACTTCCGCTCTGTGGCGCCGGACGGTCTCGCGTCTGGCGGCCGAGGAGCGCGGCCTGGACGTCGCGCACCTTTACGTGGATAACGCCGCCATGCAGATGATTTTGCGGCCGGAACAATTCGACGTTCTGCTCACCTCCAACCTATTTGGCGATATCTTGAGCGACGAAGGAGCGGCGCTTACCGGCTCCATCGGCATGGTTCCCTCCTGGAGTGCCGGCGACGGTCCCCCGCTTTTCGAGCCCATTCATGGCTCGGCCCCGCAACTCGTCGGCCGAGATGCTGCCAATCCTTCCGGAACCATCCTTTGCATCAGCCTGCTGCTGCGCGAATGTTTCGGTTTGCCGGAGGCAGCGGGGCGCATCGAGCAGGCTCTGGACGCCGTGGTGGCCAGTGGAATCCGTACCGCCGACATCGCTGAAGCAGGCTCCACCGTCGTGAGCGGTTCCCGATTCACTGCCGAGGTGCGTGCGCAAATCCAGCAGCGGGCTCAAACGGCGCCGCCACGGAGCGCCTAGGCGGCGCATACATCCCGCACTTGGTTTGTTTCTCTTTGTTCCGCTTTGTTTCTTAAGGAGACATTTTGGGCCGGTTTCCGGAGGCTAGCATCCAGAGACGGGCGATCTGCTCGTCCAGTTCGCGAATGCGCATGATCTTCCCCAAGGCAATCAGCAGTAAAATGCCCGCAGAGGTCACGATCACGAGCAACGGGAGCGCCCCCGTAAACGTGTGCCAGGCAAAGTGCGGCTCCAAATAGAGCACCAGCTTACGGCAAAACCACCCGGCTATCGCCGAAGCCCCGCATACCTTAAGGAAAAACAATACGATGGCACCGGCCTGGCGGTTTTTGGTCCGGCGGTTGAACAGCACGAACAGCACGATGGTGTAAAAGATCATGCCGAGGGAGCTTGCGAGCGCCAGCCCAAGATGCTGTCCGCGTTGCACCAGCAGCCAATACAAGGGCAGGTTGAGAAAGGTCAGTACGGTGCCGGCGATCGCCGGCGTCAGCGTATTTCGCGTGGCGTAATAGCTGCGCGCCAGGATGTGCTGCGCTCCCCAGGCGAACATGCCCAATGAAAAAAAGACCAGCGTCGCTGCCGTAGCATCGAGGTCGGGCGTCTGTAGGCGCGTATTCGAGAGAACCAGATAGACTAGGGGCGCACTTTGGGCGATGGTCAGCGCTGAAATCGGCACCAGCAGCGCAATCAAGCCCTTCAGCGTGGACTCGAAGAGCCGGTTGAGTTCGTCGAGCTTCCCTTCGGAATATAGCTGGGCCAGGAAGGGATACGATGCCAACCCCACGCCATGGCCGACCACGCCGAGTGGCACCCTCATCAGGGTCTTGGCATAGCTCATCCAGGTAATGGAGGCCGGCTCCAAATAGGAGCCAAACCAGCGCATGATCCAGTCGTCGGTGAGCACCAGGGACAGCGCCAGCATGATCGGAACCGTCAGACGCAGAAATAGCCGGAAGCCCGGATGCCCCACATTGAGATTCGGCCTGAAACGAGCGCCCACGGATCTGGCGCCATAAATCTGCAACAGTAGGTTCCCAAGCAGCGCGCCGGCAAGTACGCCCACGGCAAAGCCGGTCATTCCGATGCGCGGCGCCAGCAGCAGTCCTCCGAGAATGATCATCAGGTTGTAAACGACCGGCGCCAGAATGGGAACAAAGAATCTCCCCTTTGCGTACTGTACCGCGCTCAGGATGCTGCCTTGAAAGAAGCAGAACTGCGCCGGCAACATCAACCGTGTCAGAAAAATGTGCTGCTCTCTTTCTCGAGGGCCGAAACCCGGAGCGATCAAGCTCGCCAGCCGCGGCGCGAAGATCTCGCCGGCGATCACCAGCCCCACGAGCAAGATTCCCATGACCGTTATGACCGTCGAGAAAACGCGCCAGCCTTCTTCTTCGCGGTCTTCCGCGGCGTATTTGGCGAAGATCGGGATGAAGGTGACGGTCAGCGAACCTCCTGCAATGAGGTAGTTCAAGAAATCGGGCAGCGTAAACGCAGCATAATAAGCGTCGGTCAGGGCGTTCGAGCCCATCTGATGGGCCACGGTCCATTCGCGAACGAATCCCAGCAAACGGCTCAGCAGGATTCCGCCCATCACGATGGCTGTCGAAGCTAGGACTCGGCGGTGCACGCTCGGCTGGCTTACAGGCGTCATGGAAGAGGTTTTCTCAGGCTTCACCCTAATTGTTCTGCATCGGAACCGTCATCACTTACTTTGGCACTCGCGAGGTACCGGCGCGTCGCAATCGCGAGGCCCATCAGAAACCAAAAGAGCAAGACGATCACCGAATCCCCGAAGTTGTATTGCACCAGCGAATTAGCAAGGAAGCCAGTGCTTGCTCCGAGAATGCCAAGCGAAAGGCCGTACAGCCTGGTGTCCGGTTGTTCGCGGGTTAGCCGCACCAGCCTAGCAAGCATGATCCCATATGCGGCCATGAGCACCAGCCAAGCCAGCAGGACCGGCAGTCCCATCTCCACAGCGATTTGCATGGGCGTCGAGTGGAAGTGTGACCGCGGGTGAAGGCGATAAGCGACGATATCAAACCTCGGCCACGCGTCCCGTATGGTATTCATGCCCACACCCAACAAAGGGTGCTCGCGAATGAGCCGCAGGCCATCGCGCCACATCAGCAAGCGATATTCGGTGCTGCCCTCCTGCGGATCAATCAGTCCGACGCCACGCCAGCGCTGCATAGCCGCGTCTGTTCCGAACGCGGCGAGCACCAAGAGAAATGGAAGCAAAATCCTGACGGAGCGGCGGCGCACGTGAAACCAGACCTGCACCAGGCACGCCAGCGTTGCCGCCAGCCAAGCCGAACGCGAAAGGGTTGCGCCGACCCCTAGCGCAAACACCAGGGCCAGCGCCGCGAATCCCAGTGCCGGGAAACGGAAGGCGCGCCGCGAACTGAGCCACAGGCCAAAAGCCAGGGCCAGCAGCATCTGCATTTCGTCTGAATAGGTGATGTAATGGCTATAAGTCCCCCGAGTCCGCGAAGGTCTTGCACGATCAAGCTCCAATCCCATTGCTTCGAGGCTGGGTGTCTCTGACGTCTGACGCACAGCAACCATGATGGGCACGGCGTCTTTGGCGATAATGACCTGCGTAGCGGCCGCATGCGGTACCACGCTCAGCCGTAGTGCGGAGCCCGCAGGTTTTGTCTGCAGGAGCGCGGCGGCCTCCTTGGGATCGCGCAAATGGCGGTCATCCACGCTCAATATGACAGCGCCGGCTCTGATTCCGGCCTCGTACGCCGGCCCCCCTGGGTCGGAGACAAGCACGCGTAGACCCACCCCGGCTGAGTATTGCCAGGCTGCAATGCCGACGCTCACCAGCCCGCTGAGAAACAACAGGGCCAGAAGCTGCCGTATTCGCTTTGGATTGGAAACGTTATGCGCAACCACAAGGACTAGAAAAATCAGAGCGATCTTTCGCATCCCTCCCCAACTTGAACCGGGCAGCGGGGCGAGAGTCGCGGATAAGGCGCAGAGCGACCAGAAAACGAGAATGGGTGCATCGAGCGGCGAGCTTTGCAGAATGGGCGGGCGCACCAGCGCGAGCTGCGCAAGCCACATCAGTGACGCACCCGCAAGAGCAATTTCCGCGCCGGCGATGGAGAGCGGTTGCGCCAGAACAAAAAGTGACAAAAAGACGAGCGCAAAGCGCCCGAGCGCCCGAGCCCAATCGGCCTGCCGGATTTCGTCAGGTGCATCGAAGGGGAGAGTGATTCTATCGGAAGAGATCGGCTTAGCCTCCAGACGTTTCGAGATCAAGATACGATGGCGAGACAATGGTACAAGGACGGCGAAAACTCAAGCACCAATCGCGGCAGGGCGAATCAGGCATCCCGCGTCCCCTTCCACACAGATGAGGCCCTGGGTGTTTCCTGCCGGTTAATGGGGAACAAGCTATACTGCAGCACTCCTGGCCTTTGCCGGATGGCACGGAAGAATGCTCAGCTTTTGCCGCCAGGCGACTAGGCACAGGGCGCCACCAGGTAGCCGTGCACGAGCCGCGCTGGCTTCCAGAACGATTGGGGAACGGTAGGCTCGGGCAGGCAGCACTCCCTTCGGTGACCCTGTGAATGGTTCGATTGTTCAGTTTTGGTGATTGGCTTGGTGAGTAGACCGATGCGAGTCCTTTTGGAAGACATGAGTTCGGGAAAGATTGGCCTTCACGAGGTTCCTCCGCCCGAGTTGCGCCGCAAAGGCCTATTGGTGCGAACGGTTTTTTCCGCCATCAGTTCGGGCACCGAGCGCGCCAAACTGGAAACTGGTCGGAAGTCTCTGTTGAGTAAGGCCATCGCCCGCCCCGATCTTGCGAGGCAAGTGATTGACGTTGCCATGCAGGACGGAATCCGATCGGCCTATCGGAAGGTGCAGGCGCGACTGAACACCCTCTCGCCGTTAGGGTATAGCTGTTCCGGAATTGTCTTAGCAACAGGACAGAAGGACACTGGATTCCGGCCAGGCGATCGAGTCGCCTGTGCCGGTGGAGGATTTGCGAACCATGGCGAGATCAATTTCATTCCGTGCCATCTCGCCGTGCGCGTACCCGATTCCGTGCCCCTGGATCAGGCATCCCTTACAACGATTGGGGCGATCGCTATGCAGGGTTTGCGGCAGAGCCAGGCGACGTTCGGTGAAGTCATCGTTGTCATCGGAGCCGGTCCGGTCGGCGTCATCACCATCTTGCTCGGTCGCGCGGCGGGCTGCCGGATGATCGCCGTGGATCTCGATGCGCGGCGCGCAGAACGCGCCGTGCGCTTTGGAGCGATCCTGGGAACTACTCCCAACGATCCTGAACTTGCGCAACGAATCAGGCACATCTCCCCCTTCGGAGCGGATGTTGCCATTCTGACGGCAGCCACGCGTTCCAGCGAACCGATCGAGCTCGCCGCACAACTCCTGCGGGATCGAGGCCGGATCGCCATCGTGGGTGACGTGGGGTTGGCGGTTTCGCGAGCGGCTGCTTACGCCAAGGAACTTTCGATTGTTCTGTCCCGTTCTTACGGTCCAGGCCGATATGATCCCTCTTACGAAGAGGAAGGAGCAGACTATCCGGTTGGCTACGTCCGCTGGACGGAGAACCGGAACATGCAGGCGTTTCTTGAGTTTCTAGCCTCGGGGAAGATTGACGTAAGCCCTCTCCTCGAACAGCGATATCCGTTTGAGGAAGCCGTGCGGGCCTACGAGAAGCTGAGCGAGTCGGATACCTACACGGCGATTCTCGAGTATTCAAAGGAATTACGGGACAGCAAGCCTGCTCCGCAGCCCATTGCGCCTCCGCAGCCTAGGTCTGGTCATGCCGCGCCGCTGCGTATCGGCTGCATCGGTGCAGGAAATTTTGCTCGCAGTGTTGTGCTTCCGTACCTGCGTGCCAATCCGAATGCGATCCTTGAATCCGTGGCCACCAGCTCGGGCATTTCCGCTGAGTCCACCAGAAGCTTCTTCGGTTTGCATCGTGCCCAGACTCCGGCTGAACTGCTCGAAGATTCACAGAACGATGCGGTTTTCATTCTGTCACGTCACGACAGCCATGCTCCTTACCTTGTAGATGCACTGGCACGGCATAAACCCGCTTTCGTCGAGAAGCCGCTGGCCGTCGATCGCGATCAGCTCCAGGAAATCTGCCGAGCTTATGAACAGGATGTGAGTGCAGGCCGCTCGCCTTTCGTTATGGTAGGGTTCAATCGCCGCTTTGCACCACTCGCCTCACGATTGCGCGAGTTCTTGTCCACCCGGAAGGAACCCGTGGTCCTTCAGGCCAGAATCAATGCTGGTTACCTTCCGCGCGAGCACTGGACGCAACAGCAGGCAGATGGCGGACGAATCGCCGGCGAGATGTGCCATTTCGTGGATTGGGCACGGTGCGTGGTAAACGTTCCGATCACCAGGGTTCAGGCCGCCGTGCTACCCGATGGATCCCGCTACAGTCAGGACAATGTAGTTGTCATTCTCTTTTTTCAAGATGGCTCCATCGCCAACCTGCTCTATCTGTCCAATGGCGATCCCTCGGTGCCCAAAGAGTTCTACGAAGTTTTTTGCGAAGGCCGTGTCGCCCGGCTAGACGATTTTCAAAGTTTGGAACTGACGCACCATGGGAAGACCGATCGCACGCGGAGCAGACGGGATAAAGGCCACCACAGGGAATTGGAATTGACGATTGAGGCCATCCGGCTGGGACGAGAAGCCCCGATCCCTTTCTATGAGCTGTGCGAGGTCACCGAGGCAACCCTGGCGGTTCGCGAGGCCATCGCCACCGGCCATGGGGTAACGATCCCCATCCGTCAGGTTTCTTAGGAAGCGCTAACGGTGCCTGGGTATCGGGAAGCTTCTGTGAGCGGGGCGATCCATCCATCCATCGATGGCCATCCATGAGCGCTCGCCATGGAGATCAATATGTTAGGCTTGCAGTACCTTAGTTAAGGAGCTTTGCGCGCGCCTTGCGCACCCCGTTGCTACTCATTGTGTATCGCTCGCTCGGCAACCGCCGGTGGACGTTCTTGTTGTCTGCCGTTCTGCTGGCCGTTTCTGCCGCAATCACCGCAACCGCACAAGTGCAGCTCGGCGCGGGGGAAGGTGTCGCCCAGCTGGAAGCGAAGCAGCAGCGCCGGGAAGGCCAAATCTTCTACGCTGACGGCGATGTTGAAATTCGCTACCAGCAACTTCGCATCCGGGCTGATCATGTCGAGTACGATACCTCCAGTTTTCAGGTCATCGCGCGTGGTCACGTTCAATTCGACTACGACACGCTTCAACTGCAAGCCGAGCGGGCGGAAGTGAACATCCGCACAGGTCGAGGCCGCTTCGAGCGCGTTCGCGGCACAGCGCGCGTTGAGCGTCAGCCGAACCCCTCAGTTCTGGTCACACCCAACCCGCTTTCTTTCGAGGCCGCGGTGGTCGAGCGTTTGGATGAGCGCACCTACGAGATTCATGACGGTTGGTTCACAGTCTGCGAACCGCAACGTCCGACGTGGAGTTTCAGCGCCAGCCGGGCGACCCTCCGTGTTGGCCGCCATGTCGCGTTCGTCAATGCGAACTTTCGCTTTTTCCGCGTACCGCTCATCTACCTGCCCTACGCGACGGTCCCAGCGGGACGGAAAGTGCGGCAGTCGGGATTCCTGCTACCCGAAGTTGGTAGAAGCGCGGCTAAAGGATTTATCTTCAGCGACGCCTATTACTGGGCGCCGGCGAGCTGGGCAGACGCCACCATCGGAGCTCAGTGGTTCAGCAGCCGCGGCTGGAGCCAAAGGGGCAATCTGCGCCTGCTACCCGCGGAGGACATCAGGCTGTCCGTCGATTATTTCGGAGTGCTGGACCGCGAACGACAAGGGGGTCGCACGTTCGATGTTCAATTCGATGCGGTATGGCCCGGTGGCTGGCGTGCCGTGGCCGACCTCAGCCATCTTACGTCGCTAACCTTCCGCCTGGCGTTTTCGCCCACTTTCGGAGAGGCGGTCAATTCCGAGGTGCGCAGCAACGCGTTTGTGACCAACAATTTTGACGGGTTCAGCCTTAATTTTTCCGCAGCCAATTACAAGAATTTTCTGAGTGCTCAGCCGGAGACGGCGGTCGTCCTTCGCCGGGCTCCCGAAGTCCGCTTTCACGCCGTGGATCAGGCGCCTTGGAGGGGCTGGCCGTTTTATTTTGGGGTCGACGTCTTCGCCGACGCCGCGTATCGCAGCGACACTCAGATCACCACACCGGCCATTGTGCAGCGCAGCGGATTCGCCCCGCGCATGACGATCCCCCTGCACTTGGGACCCTGGCTCGATATCACCCCTACCTTTACCTTCCGCACCATGCGCTACGGCGCCGGACGGGACAACGGAATCATCAACCGCGATTCCGTCGTGCGCACCACCGGGGAACTCCAGGTGGATCTGCGCCCGGCCTCCTTGCGACGCATTTGGGAAAGATCGAACTCGAAGTGGAAACACACCGTGGAGCCTGCCATTCTCTACCGCTACGTCACGGGCGTTAGCGAATTCGGCCGCTTCTTGCGTTTCGACGATAGCGACACGCTCACGGATACCAATGAGGTTGAGTACTCCATCACCCAGCGGCTCTTCCATCGCAGCGGCTCCGCCGCATCCGGAGAGCTGGTTTCCTGGCGGGTCGCGCAGAAGCACTATTTTGATCCGACCTTCGGAGGAGCGATCGTGGCGGGGCGCCGCAATGTTTTCCAGGCGCTCAGTTCGCTGACCCCGTTTGCGTTTGCAGATGGCTCACGGCGTTTCTCGCCAATCGTGAGCATCGTCAAAATTTCACCTGGCCCGCGGCATGACGCCGAATTGCGCACCGACTACGATCCTGTGCGGCGCCGCATCACGGCCCATGAATTGTTGATGCGCATACGGCCGTACGGCGTCCTCGAAATGAGCATGACGCATTACGTGGTACGCGGTACTTCCACGCTCCAACCGCGGTCGGATCAAATTCGCGCGATCCTCAGCTATGGCGACCTGACCCGCCGCGGCTGGAACGGCGCGCTTGGATTCAGCTATGACATCCGCCAAAAGTTCCTGCAAAACCAAATTGCTCAGGTCGGCTACAACGGCTCCTGCTGCGGCATCGCGTTTGAGTATCGACGCCTCGCGCTAGGCCAAGTTCGCCGGGAGAATGAGTATCGCACCACGCTGGTCATCGCCAATCTCGGCATGTTTGGGAACCTGCGTCCGCGAGAAGTCATTTTCTGACCCCTCCAGGCGGAACTGGCAGGCGATCTGATGCAAACGCTGTACGTGATTCCGGCGGGGGCCGAAACCAAAACCTGCGGCGGGCATTGACAATTCCGCCTCGGATGTGGAGTTTGTAAGCTATGTGGTACGTAACCCAACGGTTCGAGGCCCCGGCGCTGGAGGTGCTGCCCAGGCTGGGGTTCGAGGTGCGCAGCACCGGCGGGGTTATGCGCGTCGAAAAATACGGCTGCGCCGCTGAATTCCGGCGGCTCCCCGACGGCCGATTCCAGATGACCATCCTGCCGACCGTCCTCCTCAACGGCCAGTTCACGCGCCTTTGGGATGCCGGCTACCAGAAGTTTCTGATTACCGACGACCAGCGCAAGTTCCCCGCTCTGGCGCAACAGCTAAGACATTTGCGCCGCTTCAATGAAGAGTTGCGCTCGGTCTTGGGCCTGCCCGTCTACTATAACGAAGCGCTCGGTTCGACCTGCCAGGTTACGGCGTACGACCGCGTACAAGGCCGCCCCGGCGACGTTCCCGACAAGAGCGCCGGCGTCAAATCTGATTCAAACCACTAGTCTCGATGCCTCGCAAATTGTGGCGAGCTTCATCGAGTTGCCTCCGGAATTGCTCGAGATCCACGCCATGCTTGGCTACCTTGCGTGCACCCAGAAAAATCACCGGCACATCCACGTTGTAGCGTTCGCGCAACTCCGGGTCTGCGTCGATATTGACTTCCCGTAGCCGGGCGCCGGCGCGCTTGAGCAGCGGACCGATTTGCTCCTTGGCCTCTTCACACAGGTGACATTCCGGGCGCGTGTACAGCGTCACGTCGAGCGGCCCGGCGGCCGCGAGGCGGCCCACCTCGGTGCGCGTATACGTGTCCGGGAGGCTCGCCGGCCGGAGCCATCCGCGCGCGACCAGATTTTCGGCGACCGGCCGCCACTCGGCAACCTTCCCCAGCGCGGCAAGCTTGAGTGCGTGACCACTCGTCATTCGCATTCCGGCGAGTCAAAAGCCTCCAGCAATATCCGGCTCGCCCGCTCCATCGAATGTTCCTTCAAATCTCAGCCTACGTTCTATCCATATCAACCCCCACGATTACCAGCGGGTCTGCCTTCTAGCGCACGCACACCTGGCCGCCTACGACCTTGCCGTATCAGCGCTCGGACCGTAAATTCCAGGAACCTTGCCACCCATGGCGCGCAAATAGGAGCTGAGCTGACCGCGATGATGAACCGAGTGCTTCACAGCCATCGAGAGAATACTGACCGCGGGCATTTGCAGAAATCCCAGCATGTCGATCTTACGAGCAAGGTCCTCGCCGGAAAGCGCCTTCACGCGCTCCATAGCCGGCGGAACTCTTTCGTTGTAGCGGGCGATTGCGTCCTGTGGTGTCATAATCTTGCAAGCGTCCGAGTCGTCGGGTGGCGGACGAATTTCCCGTTGGCGATGGCCGTGAGCAGCCATTCGTCCTCCAACGTTATGTGACGCAGTAGCCCGAGCGCCGTCTTGGATCTGGCGTCGGGTTTGTAATCCAGTCGACCGCCGGGAACGGCGCCGAACACTCGATTGGTCGTTGACACCTCGTTTGCCATCTCGGCGAGCAGAAAATGGGCTATGGCTTTAGCCTCTGCAGAATTCATTGGTATTCCTTTCCTCGGCAACCTCTGCCTGGTTTTTTTATCCCTTAGATCTCACTGCGGATTTGGCGGTGATCATACCACTCCAGACGGGATTTCTCCCGAGTGACGGCGCACTCGGAAATTACGCGTCCCAGGGTCAAAACCATGTGGTTGTGGCACCCCTAGTGCCGCCGGGCAGCCACTTGAGAGAGAGTCAGCAACTTACAGAACAGAGTACGCGGGTCCTTTTTGGCACGTCGCGGACAGTCTCTTTTTCCCTGGTTACGGATGCAATCCGATGCTTCTTGTGGAAGCGACTGCAGGCTGAAGAACCTCAAAACTGCATTCGATTCTCATCATTAACAGACTGCGTTCGCAGACTTTCTGCCCTGAATAGCGCATTGCACAAGGAGGCTGATTGATGTAAATTGGTAGCGCTCAAACCCTACATTCAAGGACTACTAAGGACCATAATCGACATGCCAGGTTGGTTTCTGCGATTTACCCTACGATTCAGCTGTGTCTCCATTTTTCTCTGCGCGACCGCACTGTATGGCCAGATCAACTACGACTCAGCGCGTTTGGAGCGGCAGCTCAAGCCTTTTCGGACCACCGAGACGATTACTTTAGACGGGCGGCTGGATGAGCCCGCCTGGAGTCAAGCGCCGGTTGCCACAGAGTTTATCCAGAATGAACCCCAAGTGGATAATCCCGCCTCGGAGGAAACCGAGGTGCACGTCTTATACGACAACGAAAACCTCTACTTCGGTGTGTACGCCTACGACGCCGAGCCCAGCCGCATCATCATTAGCGATCTCAGAAAGGATTTCAGCAGGAACAACGGGGATTCTTTCGAGGTGGTGCTGGATACCTTTCAAGACGGGCGCAACGGCTACCAGTTTGCCATCAACCCGGCGGGGGCCAAGTGGGATGCGCAAATGACCAATGAGGGCCGCCAAACGAATGACAACTGGGACGGGGTTTGGAACGTCAAGACCCGGATCGTCGAGGATGGCTGGATCGCCGAGATCGCCATCCCCTTCCGGACGCTGAAATTCCGGAAAGAGGAGCTACAAAACTGGGGCATCAATTTCCAGAGGAAGATTCGGCGAAGGAACGAAGATAGCTTCTGGTCACCTCTGCCGCGAATCTATTCACTGAACCGCGTATCTCTGGCCGGCACGCTGGACGACATCGAGGGTGTCAAGCCAGGCGCTAACTTGCGCGTGAAACCGTATTTTGCAACCAGCTTTTCACAGCCTAAGGGGGGCACCAGCCTTGACCCTGGGGAGAAGGAGAGCACTCCCTTTTGCCGATGGGCCAGAGGGGGGGGCTGTTACGACGCCGACTTCGGCGTGGATGTTAAGTATGCTCTGACCCCCGGCCTCACCTGGGATTTCACTTACAACACCGACTTCTCCCAGGTGGAAGCAGACGAACAGCAGGTCAATCTCACCCGGTTCAGTCTGTTCTTTCCCGAGAAGCGCGAATTCTTTCTCGAGAACTCCGGCATCTTTCAGTTCGGGGCGAATCCCGACCGGGGCGGCGGCGGAGGATTTGCCGGCGCTGGCGGACGGCAGAACGCGTTGAGAAATGACTTTGTCTTTTTCTTCAGCCGGCGCATCGGCCTCTCCGACGAAGGCAGCGCGGTCCCCATTCTTGGTGGCACGCGGCTCACGGGAAGGCTGGGTTCCTCTTACGAAGTGGGGTTCCTGAACATCCAGCAGGAAGAATTTGGCTCGAACCAGGCCACCAACTTCACTGTGGCGCGCCTGCGGCGAAACATTCTGGGGAACTCGGACATCGGCGTGATGTTGGTCAATAAGAGCGTCATGAATTCAGCGCATTTCAATCGGGTGCTCGGAACCGATGCCAATTTTCGTATCGGCCAGTCCTTGAACCTCAATGCGTATCTGGCGAAATCCTTCACCGAGGGAGGAGGCGACGAAAACGTGGCGGGGAGATTCAACTCCTTTTACAAGACAAACCGAGTGGACTTGCGCACTTCCTACGCGACGATCCAGGAAGACTTTGTCAATGAAATGGGCTTCGTGCCGCGCGTTGGCAACCACAAGATTGCCGGCCGCTATGGCTGGACTTTTCGACCGGAACGCTTGCTGGGAGTGATCCGGAATACCGAGCCGCATTTCCAGTTTGAATACCTGATGGACAAGCACGGAAATCTGACCGTTCGCCACATGGATTACCACTGGCCCTTTAGATTTCAGAACGGCAGCTTCGTTGAGATCGGGGCGAACCCCACTCTGGAGCGCTTCGACGAGGAATTCGTCATCAACCGGAACAAGGACATCGCCATCCCCCCGGGCGTCTATAGCTTCTACGATTACTTCATCACCTCGCGCAGCGACGCAAGCCGCGCCATCTCCGGGGGGCTGTCCTATTCCACCGGGGATTTCTATACCGGCTATAAGCACAGCTACGGCGTGCGCGGGACTTTCCGCTTCGGATACAAGTTGGAGACCTCCTTCGGCTACACGCATCACAACATCAACTTGCCGGAGGGCCATTTCAAGACCAACCTGCTCACCACGCGTTTCAACTATTCGTTCTCCACCGCCATGTTCCTGAACGCCCTCGTCCAATACAACAGTGACACGCAGCAGGTAAGCTCCAACGTTCGCTTCAATCTGATTCACCGCCCGCTGAGCGACATCTTCGTGGTTTATAACGAGCGCCGTGACTCCGTCGGTGGCGACCTGGCCAACCGGGCCCTGATCCTCAAGGTCACCTACATGGTCGCCCGTTGAGGGTGGGCAGGAGACGGGGGTTTAGCGCCTCGCCGCGACGCCC
Source organism: Candidatus Acidiferrales bacterium (assembly GCA_965197305.1). Classification (GTDB taxonomy): domain Bacteria; phylum Acidobacteriota; class Terriglobia; order Acidiferrales; family UBA7541; genus Palsa-189. The sequence continues at coordinate 173,637 of CBDAMS010000012.1, forward strand.
GAAGTTAAACGGCAAGTTAGAAGGCCAAGTTAGAAAGAGAAGTTAGGAAGCGAAGTTAGGAAGAGCTATAGATGGTGCGCTTTGCGGCCGCCACGCTCCAGCTTTTCATTTTGCCCGCGCGATATCAGGAACCCCGAAAGCTCGACGGCACGCTGCAACAGCTGGCAGGCGCCTTCTCTGAGTTCCTGGCTCTTGCTGACGTAGTCGATGTTGTGCTCCATGTCCTCGGCCGACCATCCCCGCGAGTGCGCGATGAAGGGAAACTGAGGGAACGAACAACCCAGCTCCGCGAAGAATGTCAACAGGTGTCCAGCCACGGCCTGAATGTTGTCCTGCCCGCCCGTGATGATGAAGGCCGCCACCTTATTCTGGATCAAAACGTTGTCGCGAATGGTGATCTGATTCTGAATGCAATTCAAGCGCTCCGCCATCTTGAAGAACAGCGATCCTGCCGCGCCCCATCGGATCGGGGTGGCGACGAGCACCACGTCGGCCCAATGCACCAAAGCTTCATAGACACCCTCGAGTTGATCCTCGGGATCCATCTGCGTGATGGAACAGGGCCACGTGCAGGCCTGCGCACTCTTCGAGTAGTAGCCCTCGCAGGCGCGAAACTTCAAATCATTCGGCTTGATCAATTGCGTCTGGTGTCCACTCTCTTTCGCGCCCTCTAGCGCTGCCTCCAGCAGCACGTCCGAGGTGGAATAGCGCGGATACGTAGCATCCATCGCGGTGGTAGAAATACCCGCGATTCTCACCGCACCCGGTGCGCGTTTCACCGGGCGCGCCAGCGGATGCGGCTTATGTGGCTTTTTGTGGAGCTGCGTGGCGGGTTTGGCTTGCATCCAGAGATGTCCGCCCTGCACTCGAAATTTGTAATTGGGGACGGCATCCTCTTCGAATCCGGGCTCGCCTTTTCCCGTGATCCGGTGGAACTTCCAGTGATGCCACGGACAAACCAGGTAATCGCCGTCGAGTTGGCCTTGCCCCAGCGGCCCGCCCACATGGTTGCACACGCCCGACACCACGCCCCACTGCCCCTCCACCTGGGAGACCGCAATCCTCCGGTGATCAATCATCACTTCGGTGACCGGCGCTCGCAAAACTCATCTAGCAGCCCCAGATCACGCCAATCCTTAGTGTCCATAGCAGGTCAGTATGCCAAAACATCTGCCAGGTTGGCGATGGCAAACGCCACCTTCGCCAAGCCGGAGATCGATGAGGCGCTGGAGGCAGCGACATTCCCCTCACACTGTCTCGTCAAAATGCACTGCCGAATTCCCCACACGCTGTCTTTGGCTGTGAAATCTGAGGTTGTGAAGTCTGAGCCTCAAGAAGCCTGACCGGAAAGCCCTCCCAGACATTTTTGGTATATGCGTGCGCAGCAACTGACTGAGGTGTCTACACACCGGTATCGACACACCCGTACCCAGGACCATGCCCAAAGGAATTGGTTTCAACCCGACTCAATTCGGCGCGAGCGGAGGCAATCAACCTGGCAGTTGGCGGATGATCCTGTAAGACATCGTGCGCGAGCCGTTCCTGGCCAACAAGCTTCTGGCCGATCAGTTCCCGCGCAATGTACAAGGCGGTGTCACTCTGATGCGCTAGGGCTACCTTGCTCTCCGCTCGCTACCATTTCCGCTGAAGTCAAACATTGGAGCCTCATCCCTAGTGCAACATGCAGGTGCCCTTGTGCCCAGCCGGCCGTACGGGTGCCACGCACAGTCCATGATCCAGCAGCAGGACTGTGCCCAGAATTGTGCCCTCCCCGCAAGGAAGCCCCAAACACGAAATCGTCGAGCCTCCTCCCGTTTCACCGCTCTCTCTACTTTGCGTCATGCGTACCTGGAACCGCCCAAAAGTCTCAAGCCTACTGAACTACCAGTGTAACCGTGGTGGTGCGCTGCATGGCGCCCGAGGTTGCTACCACGGTTACCGTGTACGTGCCCGGCGGTGTCCCTTGCTGGCCCTCGGGGAAGCTCGTGCCCGCGCTGGTACAGCCAACGAGATAGCCCGCGAACACCAGCAGCACGGCCAGCATGGCGACTCTGCCGGCACCGGGCCAAGCGAGCTGTTGCATGCGTATCGCAATCGGAATGGAGGACAACACCAGCACCGCGAAGAGCGGCGGCCAGCCCGCCGGCAACCCTGTGGGCGGTAAGCCAGGCCTGCCACCCGGAATTGACGACCAGGCTCGAGTTGTCGTGGAGATAGCCAGCCCTACCTGGGTGTCCCCGGAATCGACCGGCACGACCAGCGGCGCGGAAGCACAGGCTGCCCCGCAAGGCAAGTCATCACAATCGAACGACGTGGGATTTACGGTATTGCCGGCAACGGTGCGGAAGTTTCGGACGTAATCGGCGGTGCCCCCGGCAGTGATGGTTTGCGAAGGCGTCGCCGACGCGATGGTGAAATCGGTTACCGTCGGGGCAGGCCCTACGCCGGTGATGTCGAGATAGATGACCTTCGAGACAGACGGGACACCGTCAGAGTTGAGGATGGAAAGCATGTAGGGGCCGGGAGGGGCGATATTGGCGCCGGCCGGTGCGGTGATGTCCAGGCCGCCGGAAGCTTGGGAAAAGTTCAGGCGCATGAAGCGCTGGTCCTGATTGAAGGCGTGGGTGACGGCAGTGAGGCGAATCAGAGAGACCTGCGTGATGGAGGTGGCGTCGGGCGTTCCGGCAAAGAAGGTCTGCCCCCAGGTGGCGCTGGTGGGAGCGCTCGAGAGGGTTGGCCGCGCCCCCTTAACTTAAAGAGGTACGGAGGCGAGTAGATCTCGCCATTGGCGCCGCCGATGTCGCCGCCGGAGGAAAGGACGCGGCCGTCCAGGAGAAGAACCGCGGTGGAGTGGTAGCCGCGATAGACGGAAATGGGCACCATGGGCGTGAAAACGCCCGTGGCCGGGTCCCACATCTCGGTGGCATAGACCGGGAAGTTAGCGTTGTCGTTGCCCGGGCCGCTACTGCCGCCGGAGATGAGAACCTTCCCGTCGGGGAGGACGGTGGCATTGGCTTGGCGCCGAGCAGTGGACATCGAGCCGGTGTTCTGCCAGGCGGGGCTTGGAGCATTCAGGTCAATGATCTCGGCGGTGTTGGTGGGTGGGTCGCCGCCGCCGACCAGAAGGATCTTGCCGGACTCGTACATTACGGAGGTACCGTAGCTACGATAGACCCCACTATTGGTGCTGCCGAGGACGGTCCAGGCTCCGCTGCCCGAGGTATCAAGGATGCGGTTGGTGACGTCCGGGCTGATGTAAGCGACCTTGCCATCGGGCATCAGATACATCATGGGGTACATGGGGAGGGCACGCTGTGCGCTCGTCAGGTTCCGCCACGTGCCGGTGGAAGCCTGGTAAACCTGATGGAGCGTGTTGGTGTCCTGGCGGCTGGTGATATCCCCTCCGGTAACCAGGATGTCGCCATTGGCAAGCGTGGTGTTGGTGGGATACCAGCGGCCGGCGTTCATGTCGGGCACGGGGGTCCAGGTGTCGTTGAACGGGTTGTAGATGGAGGCGTTCGGCAACCCCACGTTATCGGCGATATTTCCGCCGGTGACCAAGATCTGGCCGTTGGCAAGATAGGAGTGGCCGGCGCAGAAGATATCATACTCAGGCGGGGCGGCGGGAGTGAACGTGTTGGTGGCAGGGTCCCAGATCTGCGGTTGAAGAGACTCCTCGCGAACGGAAAAGTAGAGAACTTTGCCGGTGGGCAGAAGAATGGAGTGGACGGACTTGTAGCCCATCGGAAATACCGAAGACCACTGGCCGACCTGTGCAGGGTCTTGGGCGTTGGCGGCGGGAGCGCACAGCAGGAAAAACAGGATAAGAATCCCGCCGAAAAAGGCCCTGTTGGCGCGAGGACAAAAATCTCTAGTCATCGTAGCTCGTTTCCAGACAGTTCCTGTTACTTCATCCTACGCGCGCAATCGCTGAATTCCCTCTAGGGCTAGGGGGTGGCGTCGGGTGTCAGCAAGAAAATATGGTGAGACGAAGTGTGCAACCCATGCTCTAAAGTGCGGTCACTCATCACTTCTTGCTCCTCGCTGCCGAAGGCAAGAATCCAACCGCTATCGTTAATGTCGAGGGCGCCGGCAAGGATCAATGCAAGCCCCTGGGAGAGAAGCGGATTGAGGTCGCGCACGCCGGCGTCGGAAGTCCAAAGAAAGGCACGCGTGCCTACGGTACCCGTTCCGGAAATGCCGACGACTTGACCGGAATTGTTGATGGAGAAGGCTTCCGTGTACTGAGCCCCAGGGAGAGCGCCGAGATCGCGCATTCCCTCGGAACGAGTCCACAGAAAAGCGCGCACACGACCGAATGGGCCCCAAGAGGAGCTGACGACCTGGCCGGAATCGTTGATGGCGTGGGCGACACTGGAAACGTCGTTGGCCAGAGTGCCCAGATCCTCCATGCCGGCCTCGGGAGTCCAGAGGAAGGCGTGCGTGCCGTTGCTACCATCGGACTTGCCAACCACCTGACCGGCGTCATTGATGGCCTCCGCCTTGCTCGATTTGTCACCGGGAAGCGTGCCCAGGTCCACAACGCCGCCCTGCTGACTCCAGTGGAAAGCGCGCATGGTATCGTCGACGTCCCTGTATCCGACGACACCTCCATTGTTGTTAATACCAGTAGCTCGGCTGGCGAAGGAGGTGGTGCCTCCTAAGGGCAGGGCCTGCGTCTTCTCCTGCGCGGTCCAGATGAAAGCGCGCATCTCGGTGCCGTGCAGATGGCCCGACCGACCGACGACCTCCCCGTTGAGATTCATGTCCATCGCAAAGCTGCTCCCACCATTGCGCAGAGCATCCATCTCGACCACCGAGTAGGTCGCACTCTGTGCGAAGACGGCAGCGGAAAACAGCAATGCGCCGGATAGACCGAGCAACCACGCTATGGGATCGCGTGGGAAGCGACGCCTTTCACCGTCTAACGCTTGGTGGGCAAGCAAACAGGCCTGCCGCAGCTGTGCCGAGAATGACGAACAAGAAGAACTAAGCCGGAATTTCCGTCTTGAATTCCTGGCCGACGACAACATATCCCTTACCAGAGAGCCTCCTGACCCATGGGGCAAAAGACCCGGCTATATCCTCTTACCTATAGGCCGCTTTACCCATAGGGCAAATTGCCCGGGGATTTTGTACGAACTGGCCCCCACGTTGCAAGAAGATTCGCGACCGTGCCAGGCGAGCGCGGCTGCACACCTGTATCCGCCGTCAGCAGGAACGCGTCCGCAGGAACGCCTCAGCAGGAACGACGAGTCAGTTCCTGCACGCGACTGCTAGCAGGCCAAAGAGCCAGGCAGCATCCATCTTAACTTACGCGGGTACCAGGCTTGCTTATGCGGGTACCAAGCTTGACACGTGGAATGCCAATAGCATAGCCTCAACCAAATCCTTGGAATCCTTCCCAAAGAGGAGGTCCGGAACATGAAGTCTCGTTTCATTAGCTATGGAGTGTCAGCAACGGCGGTGCTGGGTGTGTTGTGTTTGTTGCTGACTTCTAAGCCCGCTGCTCAGATTAGTCAGGGTATTCCCGATTCTCAAATCTCAGCTCGAGAAGCCCGTCTCGCGGCCTTGGCCGCTAAGCCGACACCGCGGTTGTCGAACGGAAAACCCGACTTCAGCGGGTATTATCGCGGAGGTATCGCAGGCGTTTTTAACGCCCAACCCGATGAGGAAACCGTGATCCGAACAGAGGACGGCTCGGTGTTCTTCGCCTACGGAGGGGCACTCGCAGGAGTAGAAGCCGCCGACGACGGCAATACCGCCGAAGAATGGGCTGCAAATAACCGTAACCCGGTTCCGTACAAGCCTGAATACCAGGTCAAGGCCGACGAACTGGTCAAGTTCGCCTATGGCCCTCGAGACAACAAGATGGACCCCAACCTGTATTGCAAGCCGGACGGTGTCATTCGCTCGCCGATCTCGAACATGCAAATCGTGCAGAATGAGAATGTAATAGGGGATTATAAATAAACGTTGACAACGCCCTGTGCTATCAAGTAGAATCTTCTCACGCTTCAGGAGGTTCCCGATGGCACACAAAGCACCCGGCAAAGCTCACCGAAAGGGCCTGACACTCATTCAACTCATGGCGATGTTTCCCACGGAAGATGCGGCTACCCAGTGGTTCGAAGAAGTCCTGTGGAATCATGATCGGTGTTGCGGGAAGTGCGGTAGTGTGCGGACGACCGAAGCGAAGCACAAGTACATGCCTTACTGGTGCTCGGACTGCCGGAGCTACTTCAGCATCCGCACTGGAACGCCGATGGCAAACTCAAAGGTCCCTCTCCGCAAGTGGGCCATTTCCATCTACCTTTGCCTGACCAGTCTTAAGAGCGTTGCCAGCATGAAGCTCAGTCGAGACATAGGAGTTTCGCAGCCTACGGCTTGGTTCATGCTGCACCGCATCCGCGAGGCGTGGGCCGGCGGCAGCAAGAATGGCGGCTACAGTGGTCCGGTGGAAGTGGACGAATCCTACTTCGGCGGTAGACGGCGAAACATGCCGAACGCCAAGCGGAAGACCCTTCAAGGACGCGGGCCGGTTGGCAAGACGGCTGTCGTAGGCGCGAAGGATCGGGCGAGTAATCAGGTTGCGGCGAAGGTGGTCCGAAACACCGATGCGGAGACCCTGCAAGGCTTCGTGTTGGATCACGCCGCCGATGGCGCGACGGTCTACACGGACGATCATGGCGGATACGAGGGGCTACCGCATCACGAAACGGTTCGGCACTCCATCGGTCAGTACGTCAGCGAGATGGCGCACACCAACGGGATCGAGTCCTGCTGGTCGATGCTAAAGAGGGCGCACAAAGGAACCTTCCACAAAATCAGCCCGAAGCACCTAGGGCGGTACGTTCAAGAGTTTGCAGGAAAACACAACTTCCGCGAATCAGGAACGCTTGACCAGATGCGGGACACCGTTGCCCGCCTTGTCGGACGCAGGCTTCTTCTTCGTGATCTCATCGCGGACAATGGCCTTTCTTCTGCGGCTCGGTCCTGACGGCTCAATACGCCGGAACAGGGCGCGGGCCAGCGTCTCGGGAGTTGCGCCCGCAAGGTCGCGTTTTGGGTCGAGCATTGGTTTCATGATATTTCCATTTTGCTGTGTAGTATACTCCTGCTTGTGATGAGCCAATCTTCTATATCAGCTGTCAACCTTGCGAAACACGAAATTGGGCTTGGCGATCTTGGGGAGTTGGCTCGGTGTGTAGACGACGTTCGGCAGCGATTTCATGGCGACCGACAACCGCCGCTGGAAGCCATCTATCTTGCCATATCCGAAGCAGTGTTCGAAGTAGGTACTGGCAGCTTGAATGACTTTATCCTCATCGCCGAACGTCCCACACCTGGTACAGCGAATCACTACGCAATCACTGTCCGTTACGGCGCGTTCCGTCGGTCCGTCGCAAATGCGGCATACCAGCGCATACTCGATTGACTGACTCTCTGGTTTTTGGGTAGACTTCCCCTGTGATGATGACATAGCACCTCTTCCGCTCTCCGGCTGCTACCGGAAGCAATTGGTTTGAACGCCCCGCATTAGTGCGGGGCGTTTCACAGATTGTCGATTCTTGTCCTAGTCCTCGATGATCCTTTCCACCTCGAACCCCGCCGCCCCTAACGCGGCGCGGAGTTGGCGCTGATTCTTCTTGTCCAGCCGCATGTAGGCATAGCCTCCGTCATACTCGATGGTCAGCCAATGCTTCTTGCCAGGCGCAAACAGGGCGATTGGGGACAGCAAGATGGCGGTCTTCACGCGCGGCGACTTTGCCCGCTCGTACACAATACTCGTCACGTTAGCGAATGGGATCTCCGCGTAGGTGGCCTTTGAGGCCCCATCCTTCTCGTGAACGATCCAAATCAGTTGCGCATCTTGGTCAATCTCGATCCGTGCATCATGTTTCATCTCATCCGGTTCTCCGTTGTCTTTTGTGGTAACTTCGAAGTAATCGACTTTCCGAAACTCCACCACGGCGGCGGACACGTTCGCAACGAACATCCAAATGAGGCACACGCTGGCAATGATTTTCTGCATGGCACCCTCCTATATCCCGCGACCGGAAGTGGTCTCCGGGGTCGATGGCATGGTATAGCGGGCATGCAGTCACGTCAACGTTTATTTATAATCCCCATGTAATAGGGGTCATGATGGAGAAAGTGCCTGGGGCGTTCTTCCGCATCATCTACACGGATGGACGCCGGCATCCGGAGGATCTGGGTACCTCCTTGTACGGGCACTCGATCGGCCACTGGGAAGGAGACGCGCTGGTGGTGGACACGGTGGGCATTAATGACGAAATCTGGTTGGGCGGGATTCACACAGCCTCGATTCACAGCGATCAAGTGCACGTAGCCGAACACTGGACGCGCGAAGGAGACACCATCACCGTCGAAATGACGATGGAGGATCCGGTCATGTTCACGAAGCCCTGGGTGAAACCTCCTCGACGCATGACCATCGGGCCAGCAGACGACTATCTGATGCCCATCCCGTGTGTGGACATCACCAGCCAGCACCAGCTTATAAACACTCCCGAAGACACGTTCTTCTGCAACTGGTGCAATAAGGAATCTCTCTATGGCGAGGAGTCTGACGAGCTGACGGTGCCCAAAGACATTCGGAAATAAGGGTACGACACCGTCAAGGATCCGGAAATAACGTACGAACCTCCTCTTGAAGTCCTGAAAATACTTCCAGGGAAACCTTCCCTACCCACTCGTGTGCCGCACGGTGCTCACGGAGGAAAAACTAAGCGGTCCGTTTGAGCCCGGGGTTTCCCCAGAGCGAGTGGTAAAGCAATCAGACAGGCAACGTGCCGGTGAAGACCACGGACGGCTTGCGCGGATCGACCGATCGAATCCGGCCGATGTGGTAGAATTTTTCCCGCCGGCGCTTGAGTTCACCTTCGACGGCGCGAAGGTTCTTCGGTGGGACCACGAGAATCACTCCCGCACCAAGATTAAACGTACGCAGCAGTTCGTCACGATCGAGCCGGCCAACCCGGGCGAGATAACTGAAAATCGACAGAACCGGCCACGATCCCAACTCGACCGCGGCCTGCGTACCGCGGGGCAACACGCGGCGCAAGTTGCCGGGAATGCCGCCTCCGGTAATATGCGCCATACCGGAAAGCCAGCCCTGCGCCACAATCTTCTTGAGCACGGGCCAGTAGCAGCGGTGGGGCTTCAGCAATTCCGCGCCGATCTTATTGCCGACTTCGGCGACGTAAGCATCCGGCGTCAACCCCGCGACCTCGAACACCAAGTTGCGCGCCAGCGAATAGCCGTTGGTGTGCAGACCCAGCGACGGCAGTGCCAGGAGCAAGTCGCCGGTGCGGACTGCAGCTGTTTTCGGCATGCGGCTGCGCTCGACGACGCCCACGATGAATCCCGCCAAGTCATACTCGTTGGGCGCATAGGTGTCGGGCAACTCGGCAGTCTCGCCGCCCACCAGCGCACAACCCGCCTGACGGCAGGCGCGAGTCATCCCTTCCACAAGCTGCTCAACTACATCCGGCTCTATGCGTCCCATGGCTAGGTAATCGAGAAAAAACAGAGGTTCGGCCCCGAGCGTGAGGATGTCGTTGACGCAGTGGTTCACCAGATCGGTGCCCACAGTCGAGTGTACGCCGGTTGCTGCGGCCACCTTGAGCTTCGTGCCCACACCATCGGCGCTAGAAACCAACACCGGCTCGCGCCAGCGTTTCACATCAAGGGCATAGAGCGCGCCAAACGACCCGATGCCCCCGAGCACCCCTCGCGTAAAAGTCCGCGAGGCCACGCGCCGGATGCGCTCCCTGGCTTGTTCTGCCCGCGAAATGTCTACGCCGGCATCGGCATACCGCATTCGACATTCTTCCTTTTGAAGGAAAAGGCCACAGTTAAAAAACCGTGAACAAACGATGCCATCGGACCAGGCGCGGGTGCAGCAACGCATTCCCATAGGCGTACAGCCGTTCGCGAATCTGGCCCGGCTGCCAGACATCCTTCGGCGCCCGTACGGACATGTAAATGAACACGGGAGTGCCGATGATCTTCGATTCCGGAACGTAGCCCCAATGCCGGCTGTCGTAAGAATCGTCCCGGTTGTCACCGAGGACGAAATACTTGCCCGGAGGGATCGTCGCCGGCCCGAAGTTGTCGGCTGGATTCGGCGGACTGCTGCGATACGGCTCCGGGAGAGGGGAGCCATTGATAAATACAATCCCTCGGCGGATTTCCACCCGATCGCCGGGTACGCCGATCAGGCGCTTGATAAAGTCCGTATCATCGCCAGGAATCGGCGCGCGAAAGATGACCACCTGTTGACGGTGCGGCTCGCGCCACAAGCGCACGTGGTAGTGCGTGAACGGCAGGCTGGCGTCGTAGCCGATCCGGCTCATCACCAGATGGTCGCCGACTAGAAGCGTGCCCTCCATCGATGCCGACGGGATCACCCGCGCCTGCACCATGGTGCCGGTGATCAGCAAGAATGCCAGCGCGACCCAAAGCCACGAGAGCAACTCGCACGCCACGCGGCGCGCCAGAGACTTTTTCGGTGGTACGCCTTCTGCGCTCACAGCCTCATCGTTCACGGCGGCTGGCCTCCTCGACTGCGGCACCCGATTCGTCCGGCACTGTTCCGCGCGCTGCCACTTCGAGTTGCACGTTCTCGGGGAGGTAAACGCCGGTGTAGCACGAAGTACAAAAGCTGCCCGAAGTGTCGCCGACGGCCCGCCGCAGGCTCTCGAGCGAAAGGTAACCCACCGAGTCGGCCTGTAGAAACTGCCGAATTTCTTCGAGGGTTCTTGCCGCAGGGGAAAGCTCCCCGGCCTCGGATTCCGGCAGTCGCGGTCGAATTCGCGACGCTTCTGAAGCCAGCAGCTCTTCCCGGGTCGGCGTATCGATGCCGTAGTAGCACGGCGAAACCGTGGGCGGACCACTGACGCGTATATGCACCTCGGTCGCACCGGCCTCACGCACCATGCGGACGATCTTGCGACTGGTGGTGCCACGCACGATGGAGTCGTCCACCAACACCACGCGCTTGCCTTCGAGCAGCGTCCGCACGGGATTGAGCTTCAGCTTCACGCCGAAGTCACGGATCGACTGTTCCGGTTCGATAAAGGTGCGGCCGACGTAGTGATTGCGGATCAAACCCATTCGGAACGGCAGACCAGACTCCAGCGAATATCCAATCGCCGCAGGGACGCCGGAGTCCGGCACCGGCACGACGAGATCGGCGTCGGCGGGCTGCTCGCGCGCCAGCAGTCGTCCCAGCATTTCGCGGCTCCTATCCACCTGCCGGCCAAACACCAGGCTGTCGGGCCGGGCGAAATAGACATGCTCGAATACGCAGAACTGATGCTGTTTTTCCGGCGCAAAGCGCAGCGATTCGACGCCGGCCTTGGAGATGCGCACCAGCTCTCCCGGCTCGATCACGCGCAGGTATTCGGCGCCGAGCAAGTCGAATGCGCAGGTTTCCGAAGCCACCAACCAGGCGTCGCCGAGCCGCCCGAGGCTGAGCGGGCGAAAACCGTGGGGATCGCGGACAGCGTAAAGCTCGTCGCGCGTCAGAACCAGCAACGAATAGGCTCCTTCGACCTGATTGAGGGCGTCACCGAGCGCGCCTTGCAGGTTGCGCGCGCTACTGCGCGCCACTAGGTGGACAATGACCTCGGTGTCGCTGGTGGTCTGGAAGATCGAACCGCGGTGCTCCAAACTGCGGCGCAACTTGGCCGCGTTGGTAATATTGCCGTTATGAGCCAGCGCCATCTTGCCCTTGTTGCAGTCAACGACCATGGGCTGCGCATTGATAAAGGATGTATCTCCGGCCGTGGAGTACCGGGTGTGGCCGACAGCGACCGTGCCCCGCAACCGCGCCAGCACCTCGGGTTGAAAAACCTCCTGCACCAGGCCCATGCCTTTTTCCAGGTGCAATGATGCGCCGTTGGAGGAAACAATGCCGGCCGACTCCTGGCCACGGTGCTGCAGTGCATAGAGGCCCAGATAGGTGAGTTTTGCCGCTTCGGCGTGACCCGAGACGCCGCAGACGCCGCAGTGGTCGTGGAAATGATCGTCCTCGATGCGCATCATAGCCGTTCCGATACCTGTTCGCCGAAGAGGTCCTGCTCGATTGCGCCGGTCCAAATGGCGCGGAGCGCCGCGGGGGAGTCGCGAATCACCATGGCACCATTGTACGCGAGGCGGAATTCTCCGCGCGTGACACGCCCAATTCTGTGTATAGCCACATTCCATTTTGCCGCAACGGCATGCAGATCGGCAAGCGAGCTTTTCCGGGTCGAAACTACTGCGCGCGCTCCTGTTTCGCTGAAAAGCGCCAGCTCCGCCGGCAACGGCCCCTCGAGCGCCGCTTCGGCCGCGGCCATCTCGTCGTCGGCAAAGCAGCACTCGGCAAGCGCGGTCGCGATGCCACCGTCGTTAACATCATGCGCGGAGGCAAGCAAACCCTGGTTCGCCAGGTCCACCAGTGCTTCGATCAGCCTTGATTCGGCGGCAAGATCCATAGCCGGGGGTATGCCGCCGACAACGCCGGCAACCGTTCGCGCATATTCCGACGAGGAGAACTCGCGTATTGGCTCGCCGGTTTTGGCCACCGCCTCTGCCGCGGCGTTGCTGCGGCCATCGAGCAGCAAGATCACGTCCCCTTCGGCAGAAAAGCCTGTCTTTACAGCGTGTGAAGTGTCCTCGAGAAGCCCCAGCACACCGAGAATCGGAGTCGGATCGATCGATTTCCCTAGCGTTTCATTGTAAAAGCTGACGTTGCCGCCGGTGATGGGGATGGCCAGCGCGCGGCATGCTTCGGCAATGCCGTCCACGGCCTCGCTGAACTGCCACATCACCTCCGGTTTTTCGGGGTTGCCGAAATTCAGGCAGTTGGTGGCCGCCCACGGGCGGGCGCCCACGGCGGCGACGTTGCGAGCAGCCTCCGCCACAGCGTGCATGGCGCCGCGGCGCGGGTCGAGCGCGCACCAGCGCCCGTTGCCGTCCGTGGCAAGCGCCAGCGCCCGCCGCGTACCCTTGAGGCGAAGAACGGCGGCATCGGCCGCTCCCGGCACCGCCAGCGTATTGGTGCGCACCATATGATCGTACTGCTCGAAAATCCAGTGCTTGGAAGCGATCGCCGGCGCGGCCAGCAATCGGCGGAACTTCCCTGTCAGGTCCGCCCCCGGCGACGCCAGGGCTACTCGCGCTTCACTCGTGGTCCGGCCTTGCGGACGTGCTACCGGGCGTTCGTAGACCGGCGCCAGGTCAGCAAGCGCGCGGGCCGGAATCTCCGCGGAAACCTGCCCGTGATGCAGGACCCGCAGCAACCCGTCGGAGGTGACCCGGCCGATCTCCACGGCGTCCAATCCCCACTTACGGAATATGGCGAAGACATCCTGTTCGCGGCCCCGCTGCGCGATGAGCAGCATGCGCTCCTGCGATTCGCTCAGCATCATCTCGTATGGGGTCATGCCGGTCTCGCGTTGCGGCACGCGTTCGAGCCGGATCTCGATGCCCACGCCGCCACGGGAAGCCATTTCGCATGACGAGCTGGTGAGCCCGGCGGCGCCCATGTCCTGTATGCCGACCACGGCCCCGCTGGCCATTACTTCGAGGCATGCCTCCAGCAGCAATTTCTCGAGGAACGGATCGCCGACCTGCACGTTGGGACGCTTTTGCTTCGATTCTTCGGTGAACTCGGCCGAGGCCAGCAACGATGCGCCGTGGATGCCGTCGCGGCCAGTTTTGGCTCCGACGTAGATAACCGGGTTGCCTTGGCCGCTGGCGCGCGCGGAAAACAGCTTCTCCTTCGGCGCCACGCCAAGCGCCAGCACGTTGACCAATGGATTGCCGGCGTAGCCCGGCTCGAAGGCCACTTCCCCGCCCACCGTGGGCACGCCGAAGCAGTTGCCGTAAGAAGCGATGCCGCGCACCACCCCGTCCACCAACCGGCGGTTTCGGGCCACGGCTTCCGGCGGCATCCCTCCAGCATTGGTAATGGAACCGAAACGCAGGGAGTCGAGCACGGCGATGGGGCGCGCGCCCATGGTGAACACGTCGCGCAAAATCCCGCCCACACCGGTTGCTGCGCCCTGAAAAGGCTCCACGTAGCTGGGGTGGTTGTGGGATTCCATCTTAAAAACCGCGGCCCAGCCATCTCCTACGTCCACCACCCCGGCGTTCTCACCAGGCCCTTGCAACACTTGCGTCGCCTCGATGGGCAGACGCTTCAGATGGACCCGGCTGGACTTGTAGGAACAGTGCTCGCTCCACATCAGGCTGAAAATGCCCAATTCGGTGAAGCTCGGCTGGCGGCCGAGAATTTCTTGTATGCGGGCATACTCTTCGGGCGTAAGTCCGTGATCGGCCGTCAGTTCCGGCGTGACCTTGATTTCGGTTTCCAGCATGGATGGCATTCAAACCCCTTTTACTTTCGATTCGCCACCAGCGGCATCATTTCCCCTCTTGTGATGCTTCAGAGGAGGAAACTCCTCTGAGAACCGGTCACATAGAGTGTCGAACCGGCCTAGGACTGCCAATAGCTCTTGACTCAGTGCGAACTCGCGCTCTTCTTGCTGGTGCGCTAGAAAAAGTGCGTCACATACCATCATAACTACCAACATGGAGTAGTAGGCCACGAATTCTGCGAACCTGCTTTCAACCGCAAATCCGAGCCGGTCGTATTCTGTTCCGTCGAATTCGTATTGCACAAACTGGGAGCGCATCGCAGTTGAGTGCGAAGCCATTTCTGAGAAACGGCCATGGAGTTTATCCATGCTTGCCCCCATATTACCTAGCTCAGTGAATACGGTTTTGTAGCGGACCGTATCGAATTTCCTCCTCATCTCGGTCACCGCAGTCCGGTAAGTCTGGTTCTTGACGACGTACAGCAGCTGACCAGCACTCCCAATCGCGCCCCGATGGACAGACAGGCTTTCGGGCAAAGCTCCCCAAAGACCGACGCGCATTGACACAATCAGATGTGATAGGCAATCGACCCCAAGGCGCCGGATAGCTGTCTGCTTTTCTGCCGGGAACTTGGCATTCATAAGAGACTTGGCGCAGATGTCAATCGCATCCGATATCACCCCATACGCAAGGCGAAGTAACTCAGACTGCGCCAAGTGCCCCTTCGCAGCCTCATCTTGAAGGCGAAACACTTCGTTGAGACCGAGTTTGTTTTCAGTGGACAAAACTTGTGGGGCTTACCAGCGCAGCGATCAACGAACGCAAGACCACAAGCCCATCGGTCGAGCCCAGTGCGGCCTCGACGGCTCGTTCGGGATGCGGCATCAGGCCGACGACGTTGTGTTCGCGGTTGGCAATGCCGGCAATCGCTTCGAGCGATCCATTGGGATTCGCGGCAGGCTCGATACGGCCGTCGGGAGTGCAATAACGGAAGACGATCTGGTCATTGCGCTTCAGCTCGGCGAGCGTGGCAGGTTCGCACACATAGTTTCCATCGGCGTGCGCGATGGGGAGGCGCAGCATCTGGCCGGCTGCAGCCGCGGAAGTAAAAGGCGTCGCCGTGGTCTCCACGCGAACGTGCACGTGGCGGCAGATGAAGTGCAGGCCGGTGTTGCGCATCAGAGCGCCGGGCAACAGGCCCGCCTCGCACAGGATCTGGAAGCCGTTGCAGATGCCCAGGACAGGGCCTCCGGCGCGCGCGAATTGCTCGACGGCGCGCATCACCGGCGAGAAACGCGCTATGGCTCCCGTCCGCAAGTAATCTCCGTAGGAGAATCCGCCCGGCAGAATTACGGCATCGAAGTTCGCGAGGTCTCGCGACTGGTGCCAGATGAATTCCACCGGCTGATGAAGAACCTCGCCGATGGCGTGGAAGGCGTCATGATCGCAATTCGATCCGGGAAAGACCACCACCCCAATTTTCATCACGCAGCTTGCTCCCTGGGAAATTCCATTATAGCCGCAGTCCTCACGTTTTCGGAAACGCAGACTTTCCCCGCTCCGACGTGACCGGCAGGTATGGAATTAGCGGCGGCGGGGGGACTTTCGCGTGCGCTTCAACGCGGGGCGCCGCTTCGCTTTTCGAGTGCGTGCGCGAGGGCGTTTCCGGCCGGACCGCTTCCGGTGTGATGACCTCTGCTCTCGAGCCATTTCCCGCCGCCGGGCGGCGGCCCAGCCCGGCTTGTTGACCTGGCGTCCGCGAGCCACGGCGAGAGCGTCCCCTGGGACGTTTTCCGTGACCACCGATCCGGCGGCGACGTACGCGCCGTCCCCCACCCGCACCGGCGCCACCAGGGCCGTATCGCTGCCAATAAAAACGCGCCGGCCGATCGTCGTGGGGTACTTGCGCACGCCATCATAGTTGCAGGTAATGGTACCGGCACCGACATTGGTTTCGCTGCCGACGCGCGCGTCACCCAGGTAACTAAGGTGCATGGCCTTGGCGCCCTCGCCGAGAACGCTCTTCTTGACCTCCACAAAGTTGCCGACGTGCGCGCCCTCCCATAACTGCGCGCCCGGACGCAGATGAGAAAAAGGCCCCACCTGTGCGCGAGTTCCCAGATGACTCGCGGAAATCACCGAATAGGGCATGACCGTGGCGTCATCGGCCACCGTGGTATCGGTGAGGATGCTGCCGGTGCCAATCGTGCAACGCGCGCCGATGCGTGTGCGTCCCAGCAACTGCACACTCGGCTCGAGCACGGTGTCCGCGCCGACCACCACGTCCGGATCGACCAGCACCGTTCCGGGCATCCGTATGGTTACGCCGGATTCCATCAAGGCAGCGCACTTCCGCCGGCGAAACACCAGGTCCACCTCGGAAAGATCGGCGCGGGTATTGCACCCCAGCACTTCCTCCGCATCGGAGGCCAGCTGCGCGAGCACGGTTTCTCTTTGCTCCCGCAGCGGCGCAATGATGTCGGTAAGGTACAGCTCGCGGTGAACGTTATTCGGCCGGAGCTTGACCAGGCACGGCCATGCCTTTTCGAGGGTCAGCGCATAGATGCTGGAGTTGATTTCGTTGATGCCGCGCTGATCGTCAGTCAGCGCCGAATCCTCGACAATGGCCGCGACCGCGCCATCCTGGCGGCGCAGGATTCGGCCGTAGCCGGCGGGGTTGGCCACCTCCGCCGAAAGCATCGTCGCCGCGGCCCCTCCTTGCCGGTGCGTGCGCGCCAAGGCCTCCAGCGTTTCGATCCGCACCAGGGGCGCGTCGCCCGGCACCACCAGGGCAAACTTGGCGGATCCAATCGCCCGGCGCGCGACAAGCATGGCATGTCCGCTGCCGCGTTGCGGCTGCTGCACAACCGTGCGCACGCCGAGCGGTTCAAGCGACGCGGCCACCTGTTCGGCTCCGTGCCCAACAACGGCGATGATCGTCCGAGGCTTCAGCGCCTGACAGGAGCGCACCACGTGCTCGATGAGCGTGCGGCCGCCGGCGCGGTGCAACACCTTGGGCAAACCGGAACGCAGGCGCACGCCCTTGCCCGCAGCCAGGATCACAACGGCGTAATTTGGAAGAGTCATAGGCAGGATATTGTCCGCCGATTTACCGGCCTTGACAATGCTCTGGCGGGGCGCGCATCCCGATCCATCAAATCCGTTGCCGAATCAGGAAAGGGCCGCGCGAACCGCAGGGGTTGAGAATTCCCTTACCGGGGATTCCGTGTCGAGCGGATCGGCCGAAGTCTCGGTCCACAGGGATGGATCGGCAAGCAACCGGGAAACCAGTTGGGTGTGCAAGGCATGCCCGGCCTTGTGCGCCACAACATGCGCCAGCAAAGGCCGCCCAAGCAGGGCCAGATCGCCGATCAGGTCCAGCGTCTTGTGACGCCCGAACTCATCCGCATACCGCAGCTGGCCATTGAGAATTCCGTCTCGCGTCAGCACAATCGCATTTTCCAGCGATCCGCCACGAATCAGATCCACGGCGCGGAGCTTCTCCACCTCGTCCAGGAAACCGAAGGTGCGCGCACCTGCCAGCGTTTCGGTGAACGTTTCGCGATTCACGCACAGCTCGATCATCTGACGCCCAATCGCCGGGTGCGCGTAATCCACCAGGCACCGCACGCGGAACTCCTCAGCCGGGTAGATGCCGATGCGCCGGTCCCCCTCCGCGATTTCAAGAGGCCGCAGAATCTTTAGGTAGCGCCGTTGCCGGCGCAGGCGGCGCAAGCCCGCCTGCTCCAGCATCTCGACAAATAGTTGTGACGAGCCGTCGAGAATGGGCAACTCGATGGCGTCCACGTCTGCGTAAACGTTGTCCACCCCCCAAGCGAACAGGGCTGCCAGCAAGTGCTCGGTGGTAGAGAGCAGCACGCCTTTCTTCATCAGGCTGGTCGCGTAGCTTACCCGAGCGACCTTCGAGCCATGGGCTTCAATCTGGAAATTGTCAAGGTCCACGCGGCGGAAGACAATCCCTGTATCGGCTGGCGCGGGCACCAGACGCAGCCGGCTAGCCACCCCGGTGTGCAGACCGATTCCAGCCACCTCGACCGGCCGTTGGATTGTGGTCTGTCTATCCATATAGACGGTTGCTGCAGTTGCAGTTTTGTTTCCACTTCTCTCCCACCAATAACATTCTTGCAATCAGTTGGTTATATTGCATGCCCGACGGCTCCCAATCTAACTGTTGTAAACATACAACAAATGTCCACCATAACTGCGGCTAATTTTCAGTGTTATTGCCGCTGTGTCTCATTGTTCACGCGGGCAACAAAGGCGTAAAATTGCCTGAGGCAATAGTCATGGTCTCACCTTTTCACATCCTGGCTGACAGCACGGCTGGCCCAACAGCCCCAACCAACGCGCATCCGCGACCAGCCTGGTTGAAAGTCCGCTTCTTTGGTGGCCAGAACTACCAGGACCTGAAACGCATCCTGCGCACCCTGAAACTAGAGACGGTGTGCGAAAGCGCGCGATGTCCGAACCAGGGCGAGTGCTGGGAACATCGTACGGCCACGTTCATGATTTTGGGGAACGTCTGCACGCGGGCTTGCGGTTTCTGCGCCGTGCCGTCCGGGCGTCCTCTCGGACCGCCGGACGAATCCGAGCCCGAGCGCGTGGCTGATGCCGTGCAACAAATGAACCTGCGGTACGTCGTGGTGACCTCCGTGAACCGCGACGATCAACCCGATGGAGGAGCATTGATCTTCGCGCGCACCATCGCTGCCATCCGCCGGCGTATGTCCGGCTGCAAGGTCGAGGTGTTGATCCCGGATTTTCGCGGGGACTGGTCCGCGCTGGAGACGGTTATCGGAGCGGCTCCCGAAGTGCTCAACCATAACGTCGAGACCGTGCCGCGGCTGTACCGTCAGGTGCGTCGCGGCGCCATCTATGAACGCTCGCTCGAGCTGCTGCGCCGCGCCAAACAACGTACGCCGACCATGCCCGTCAAGACCGGCATGATGCTGGGACTGGGCGAGACCCGGCAAGAAGTGCTGCACGTCATGGCTGAATTGGCGGCGCAGGGCACCGACATTCTTACCCTCGGCCAATACCTGCAGCCGACCCGCGAACACCTGCCCGTGGTCCGGTTCGTCCATCCGGCCGAGTTTGCCGAGTACAGCCGCTTAGGGGAGCAGTTGGGGTTCCGTCATGTAGAGGCCGGCCCGCTGGTCCGGTCTTCCTATCACGCATTCGAGCAGGAGCAATCCGCTCGCCGGCAGGTTCCCTCCGCCGCCCTGTAGCTCGTCGTTTCTCTTTCTCTGCGAGCCGCCACAACAGCGTGCACCGAAAGGCTTTTCTGCCTACCTGCCGCGTTTCCGGTTGGCGGTGTGCCTAACTCGTAGATAATAGCGTAGTGATATCCAAGTAAGGCGTATATAATCGCACACGATAGGAAGCTCTATGGCCGGCACCGTAATCGCGGAAGGCTCTGAACGCGCCACTCGGCCGCGCATCCGATTTGATCGCAATGAACTCTCGGGTGCCTTTGGAGACATCGGCACCGATTTCCCTTTGATCGTTGGGATGATCCTCATCGCCAGGCTCGATGCCGCGAGCGTGTTGATTCTCTTTGGCGCCATGCAGGTGCTCACCGGTCTGGCCTACGGTTTGCCCATGCCCGCGCAGCCGCTCAAGACCATGGCCGTGCTGGTTATCTCCCAGCAGGTTGGCGCGAACATCTTGTACGGCGGGGGCCTGGCTATCGGCATCGTCATGCTCGTTCTGACCGTGACCCGGCTCATCGATCAGGTTGGGCGGCTGGTCCCCAAAAGTGTTGTACGCGGCATCCAGTTTGGATTGGGCATGCAACTCTCGATTCTTGCCTTGACTCAATACGTGCCTGCCGATGGTCGCCGAGGTTATTTGCTGGCCGCGGTGGCATTCGTTATAGCTTTTCTGCTTCTGGGCAATCGCCGATTCCCGCCCGCCCTGTTCGTCATTCTGCTCGGCATCCTATACGCCTTTGCCTTTACCCTCGACGCAGGCGCGCTGGCACATAGCGCGGGGTTTCGCCTGCCGCTCATTCACAAGCCCACGCTGTCGGATATCCTTACCGGCTTCGTAGTGCTCGCTTTGCCGCAGCTCCCGCTGTCCCTGGGCAACTCCATTCTGGCCACACGACAGATTGCCCACGACATGTTTCCCGAACGGCGGATCACCGTGCGGAAAATCAGCTTCACCTATTCGCTGATGAATCTGGTCAATCCATTTTTAGGCGGGGTTCCCACCTGCCATGGCTCGGGCGGCATGGCCGGCCACTACGCCTTTGGCGGCCGCACGGGCGGTTCGGTCGTGCTATATGGTTCCATCTATCTGGCGCTAGGTTTGTTCTTCAGCGCCGGCTTTCAGACAGCCATCGAGCTGTTTCCCAAACCCGTGCTCGGGGTGATCCTGGCCTTGGAAGGAATCGTGCTCATCCGCTTGATCCGGGACATGGCTGCTTCGATTTCTGATTTCACCATAGTGCTTCTGGTGGGCTTGCTGTGCGTTGGCCTTCCCTACGGCTATGTATTGGGTCTGGTAGTGGGCACTGCCGTGGCCTACCTCCTGAAGCGCCAATGGATCACTCTGGAAAAATAGGGCCTCTTGCTCTTGCGGCGAGCCGCCTAGGGAAAATCAGGGCGACGGCGCGGGAGAGATGGCGATGCGCGTGGTCGCAGGCGCGCAATCGTCGGCGGCGCCGAAGCAAGTGTCCCGCAGGAACGCACCCGAGGGAGCCGAGGAACCATCGAGGACCAGATTTCTTGCCGTGGAATTGAAGGCCACGAATCGTCCGTCGGCGCTGATGGAGGGAGAATCACTGGCGCCATTTCCTTCCGCACCGCCGGAGCTGAGTGACACGCGCGTTGTCGCCGGCGCGCAATCGGCGGAAGCGCCTATGCAGGTGTCAGCCACGAACACGTCCGTCACGCCGTTGGTGTCGTCGAACACCAGATTGCCGGCGTCGGAGGCAAACGCCACCAGACGTCCGTCGGCGCTGATGGTCGGCGAACTGCTCGAACCATTGGGCTCGCTGCCGTCCACTCCGGCGGAAATCAGAATGGTCGCCGGCATGCAATCCGACGAAACACCTTCGCAAGTATCGCGCAGATAAACTTTCGTGAGGCCGGTGCTGGCATCGGCCGAAGGATCGGGTGAAACGGAGACAAACGCCACAAAGCGCCGATCGACACTGATCGCGGGAGAATAATCGTCAGCCGAAGGTTCCGCAACACTCGCTTGCTCGCTAGTGGTAATCGCCGCACCTTCCGGGCAAGAACCTTCAGCAGGCGGACCGATGGTAAAGCTCCTAAAATTCGAGAGATCATTGCCCTCCGTGGTGCCCGGTGTCCTTACGTTGACCAACGCCGTGCCCTCTTGAGCAATGTCGGTATCGCTGATGGAAGCGAGAAGCACCTCGTCAGTGTCAAACGTGGTCGGTCGGTCGCTGCCGTTCCATTGCACGGTTGCGCCCTCGACAAATCCAAAGCCGGTCACCTCCAGCGTAAACCCCGGACAGCCAGCGCTCTTGCCCGAAGGTGCGATGAAGAAGATCGTTGACGCCTGTGCAGCAACCCTCCCCAGATTAAAATTGAAGGTGCTGCAGCCGGAAAGCATGGACGCAGCGCCAAGGGTTACAGCCAATCCGAGAGCCGTCACCCAAAAAGACCGCCTTGGCGGCCGCGCAGACACCGCCCGGCAGTGCAAGCGAACCAGGGTGCGGCGATTCGGGAATGGAGGGCACATATTCAAGATAGCGTGGAGTCGCAAAGTTTGGTGAACTACCACTGATACCATCGGCCAGTGGCCAAGTCAACCGCTCCCCTGCCCCCCGGTTTTTTTGTAAGTGTTCATTCGAGAGAACTTTAAGTCCTGTGTTTCATAAGTGTTCATTATGCGTGGGTTACAGAGTGTTTTTTCGTAAGTGCGAAGTAGAAAGCACTTATGCTCCCTAGCCGTGGCCACCTTCCGCAGCAAGGTGCCGAGGAGTGATCCTTCGTCCCCCAAGCGGGACTCAGGACGACCATTCTGGCCGGATGATCGTTTTCCGTATGTGTTCATTCTGCGTTGGTTAAGGCTGAAAAATTCAGAACTGTTAAGTTTCACTTGGTGCTTACCCACCCTACCCCGGTGATATTCGCCAAAGAGTGCGCAACGGATTGAGAATGCAGGTGTTGACGTTTTCACAAGTGCAAAAGAGCGAAGGCAAAAGTGCGTAAGTGTATGAAAATAAGAGAACGCGTTATGGAAGAATGCAAAAGGGAAGCGCAGGTATCTCTCGGGGATCAACATCCGGGTAAGGAGTAGGCGATGGATAAAAGGCGCACAGCCGGAAGCGGCTATGCTAGGGGCGGTCAATTTCCGCGACCGATTCCGCGACCGAGATTTGTTCGCGAACACGAGACACGTTAGCACAAATGTTTAATCCAAGTAACAGCTATTTACTTATGGGGTATTCGAACGAATTCGATTCAAATGAGTCCGCAAGACGTTCGAATGAGAGCAGGAGCGCGCCGAGAACCAAAGGAGGCTATCGGAGCTATTTGTTCGTCTTCCCGACCGAAATTGCACGAGCCAATAGGGACGCCATAAAGTTCTCGAAACTCAACTCCGCCTCCGGCTCTTTGTAATTCCCTTGAGAACCGCTTTGGGCGTCCGAAAGTAAGAAGCATGCCGAGTCATATAGCCTTTCGCGGACAAGCTTGGTCAGCAGAATTGCATAGCGTTTTGCGTATGACGCACTCTTAAATTCAGGAAAAACTTTGAAATGGGGTTCCAGCGCCTTTACGGGCCGAATCGACCCCGGTGCTTCTTCCAAGAGCATCATGTAGCCGAACCATGGACGGGCCGATGGTTTGAAAGCTCCCTCGCGGTACGCAGCCCATATGTCAGTTGCACTACCAATGGCCTCTTCAGTCCGGTTATTGTAATTATTCCCGAACGAGTCGACCTGAGATTTGAACTCAATGCCTGCGATAAGCGTACCGTCAGCCACGACTAAGAGATCCCATTTCTTCTCCGGGCGGTACCATCCCGGCAGCTCGACATGCTTTTCACAGAATACGTGAGTTCTTGGAAGCCCCTTCTCGGCAAGACAGTCGCGCACCAGTGATACGAAGCCATCCATCTGGCGCCCCCCTGTTACAGCCGTCCGCGCACCGGCGTCACGCGAGCCCTTTCTCGAACCCTGCTTCTGAGCTTGGGTTTCGCGCGTGCTCCAGAAGTGCTTGATCGCCTGCCTGAGCCTATGTTGAAGCTCTGGGTTGAGAACCATGGAAGGGCTATTTGATTTCGGCTACAGAAACGTGAGTCGCGCTAAAAAGTGACGACGTTTCTTCGGTGATCCGCTTATGGGCAAGTCTAAAATAGTGGCTGTCCACCTCGAAACCGACACTATTCCGGCCCCATTTCGCTGCTGCCACGCTTGTTGTGCCGGTACCCAGGAAGGGGTCAAGCACGGTATCGCCCACGAAGCTAAACATTCGAACCAGCCGCTCGGCAAGCACTGTCGGATATGGGGCCGGGTGATGCTTGGTCGAGGCACCTGTGACTCCCGTCCAAATCTGTTGAAACCACTTCTTATGATTGTCGGCCGATATCAGGCTGAGGATCTTGGTTGCAATGTCCGGAGCGCGGTATCCGCCCGGCTTCCGTTCCATCAGAATAAATTCAATATCATTCTTGACCACTGCGTTGGGCTCGTAAGGCTTTCCGAGGAAACTCGATCCGTTCTCAACCTCATAAACCGCATTGGAAATCTTGTGCCAGATGATCGGTGCGAGGTTGTCGAAACCGAGCTTTCGACAGTGTTCTTGAATCGACGCGTGCAGCGGCACTACTGTATGGCGGCCACCATTCTCTCTTCGGGACAGGCACACGTCCCCCACCACACAAATGAGGCGCCCACCAGGAACCAGAACTCTGAGGCAGTGTGCCCAGACTCTGTCGAGTTCCTGAAGGAATTCATCGTAATCCTCGATATGACCAAGCTGTGCTGCAGAGTCTCGATATTCCTTGAGCGTCCAGTAGGGTGGCGAAGTCAATACTAAATGCACACTTTCCGGCTCTAGGTTCGACATCTCCCGTGCGTCACCCAGATAGAGGCGATGCGTAGTCGGAATCGTCTGTACGGCCTGCTCGATGGTCCCTACAGACTGTTTGTCCTTCGCAAGGCGTGGGATCGCCGTCTGCGGATCGCCCAAATCTTTCAGTTCCCCGGGAACAAACGCGGAGAGATCGACAGCGCATCTCCCACCTTGCTCATTTTTTTTTCGACTAGCGGCTACATGCATGGGATCAAATGATCTGACTTCAGTATAGGAACGGCACCGTACCCGTCAAGGTCATTGTTCATGCTATGGGTCGAAGAAAGCTGAACCGCAAAACTGCCAACACAAACCCGCTGAACAAAGGAGTGGCAGTCTTTCATCTTAAAGCGAGCTTCGGTTCCCGTGCCGGCGGGCAGTCGGCCCTCGCCAAGAGCCAGTACATCGAGCGCGAGGGGCGCTACGAGCAGGATAGCGAGGAACTGGAACACAAAGAGAACGAAAACATGCCGGAGTGGGCTCGGGACGACCCCGAAAAATACTGGGAGGCGGCAGACGAGCACGAGCGCGCCAACGGCAGGCTGTACAGCGAGGTCCAGTTCGCCTTGCCCAAGGAGTTGAGCGAGCAACAGCGGCGGGAGGTAGCCGGGCACTTCGCCGAGCGGCTGACGGGCGGGGAGCGGCTGCCCTATACGCTGGCGATCCACCGGGGCGGCACGAACGGAGAAAATCCCCATGCGCATCTGATGTTCTCCGAGCGCGGCAATGACGGGATCGAGCGCAGCGGGGAGCAGTGGTTCCGGCGCTACAACGCGCAGGCCCCGGAGAAGGGGGGGGGCGCGGAAATCGCGGGCGGCCAAGGCGGGGGACTGGCTGGACAAGACCCGCGAGGCGTGGGAGCAGACGGCGAATCGGGCGCTGGAGCGGGCGGGCCGTGGGGAGCAGATCGACCGGCGCAGCCTGGCGGAGCGGCGGGAGGAAGCGTACCGGGCCGGGGACCTGGAGCGGGCGGCGGAGTTGAGCCGGGAGCCGAATGTCCATCTCGGCCCGGCCCGGCACCGAGGGGTGGGCGGGGCGGCGTTGCAGGAAAAGCTGCAGAAGGCGGCGCGGGTGGAGCGGGAGATCGCCGGGATCGAAGCGCGGCTGAAGGAGACCTATGACCGAGTTAGAGCAGCGGTTGACGAACGAATTCGGCAAGCTGGCCGAGCAATACAAGCAGGAGCAGAAGCGGCTGGCCGGGCAGGTCGAGCGCTTGGAAGAGCAGGTGCGAGAATTGGCCGAACAATACGAGCAGGCGGGGAAACGGTACGCCAAGTGGGCGAACCAGACGGAAGCGTTGGCCGAGGACCAGCGAAAGATGGGCGCACATATCACGAAATTGACCGACGCCTACGAAAAACAGACCAACACATGCAACGAGTTTACGAGCGCGTTCAACGCGCTCGTGGTAGATTTGAACGAACTGTTTCGTTGATCCATGCCGAAGCGGAGCAGAAGCGGACGGCAGGGAACCGGAGGGACCGCGTCGAGGGAAGAATCGAGAGCCTGATCCAAGGCCGAGTGCGCAGCCGGGACCGGGGGGGGGGGGGGGGTCCGGATCGATGACGAAGATGGAAGTGATGCGGCTCGCTAGCGGCGTGCGGGCCAAGCCGAGCTAGGATGTTGCTCTGCCCTCGGGAAAAAAGGCAGAATATATCGAATTAGGAGTTTGACAATGGGGAGGCGACGGGATGGTGCCGCTTTTCAATGAAGCCTTGACGGATCTGTACCAGCGAATTCAGGACTCTCTTCCGACCGTCCTGACCGCGCTTCTGCTGGCGCTGTGCTCGTTGCCGCGCACCAACCCCGGCAACCACCGCGAACGCCAAGTGGCGTAGTCGTCAACCTGTAAGCTGGGTCGCCTCATGGCCGGTCTTGATTAATGACTCCGCGGGAATGCCGAGCCCCTTGTGTAAACGCCAGATCATCTTAAGACTCAGCGGCCGCTTGCGGTTCAATACTTCGTACACCCGGTTGCGACCGCCGATATAGGGAGCCAGATCTTTCGCCGCGAGCCCGTTCTGTTCCATGTGGTAGTGGATAGCGGCGATCGGGTCGGGTAGATCGAGAGGATGATTCCGCGCCTCCCAGGCCTCGATCAGCGTCACCAGAACATCCAGGCGGTCGCCTTCGGGCGTGTTGCGCTTAGCCGTCATCAGGCCTTCGATCTCCTTGAGCGTACGGCGATAGTCTCGGTTGGTTTTGATTGGTACGATTTCCATGGCGCGTCCCTCAAAGCGATTGTGCATCAATGGCATCGTATCTCCGGTGCGGCCCGATGAATCGAATGTAGACGACCCGGTAGGGGTAGTTGATCCACACCACGGTGCGATACTTGTTTCCGGCGATGTTGAACACCGCCCTCCCGTCCTTCAGGATGCTGACGCTGCGAACAGCCCGCTTGACATCAGCCGGGCTCGCCCAATCCGCAGCCTTAACCTGTCTATACCAGGCCATCACCGGCTCACGGGCATCGGCGGGAACGGGCTTGGTGTCAAGGAAGGCTTTCAGCGTCGCCAGTGCGATAACCCTCATGCCGAGATGATAGTATAGTCCCTGATTGGGACCAAGCACCAAATCATTCCGGCCTCATGAGTACACCGCTGTAGGCTCCTCAGAAGGGGTCATCCCCTTTTTGTAGTCTTGTCTGACGGGCATGGGAGAATAAGCCATAGTGCGTAGGCGCGACGGCTTGGTTCCGATCGGTGATGCCTTGGCCAATCTGGGCTTCATGGCGCGGCTGCTGGCGCTGTGCAGCTTGCCGCGCACCAACCCCGGCAACCGGAAAGAGTATATTCGGCGCAACGGCCCGTATAAGTTGGGGATGACCGCTGGGATCGACAATAAGCTACCCTTCGGCAATATTCCCCGCCTGCTGCTGGCCTGGGTGTGCACCGAAGCGATGCGGACCCAAAGCCGTGTGCTGATCCTGTGTTCCTCACTTTCCGAGTTTATGGGAAAACTGGGCATGGATTCCGTCGGCGGCTCTCGGACGCGGCTCCGCAACCAGATGCGGCGGCTCTTCAACGCTCATGTTCAGTTGGTCTATGAGGACAAGCTAGGAGAGGCCAGCGTGAGTTCGTCTGTAACCAGCCGCACCGAGTTCTGGTGGGACCCGAAGCGGCCCAATGAGCCGATGCTATGGGACAGCAAGATCGAACTGGGCTGGGACTTCTACAACGAGATCATCCGCCACCCGGTGCCGCTTGACATGAACATCCTCACGGCCCTCAAGCGTTGCGCCCTGGGCCTGGATCTCTACCTGTGGCTCGCCTACCGGACGTTCACGCTCAAGCATCCGCTCCGTCTCACTTGGCGGCAGGTGTACTGTCAGTTCGGCCCGAATCCAAACAGCACGGCGACTCATGATGCCATCCAAAACTTCCGTCGGCGCATCCTGCGCGAGTTGAAGAAGATCAAGCTGGCCTGGCCGGATCTGAACTACGCGACGGCTCTGGGCCTTCTGATCCTCTTACCCTCGACCCCCACGATTGCCCCGCTCAATCAAGGCGCTAGGCCGCTAGTCTCCCCTTTCCCGGCCCTCAGCGGCCCGTCAGCGGTCTTTCCGGGCCGGGTTGGACTCTGGGGTGTTCCCCCACGCCCAGAATCGGCAGAAGCCGTAAATCTTTGGTTTTCCACAGGCTTGATACGAGCGGGAGCAGGGAAAGATCCGATGCCCGCAGCGGGAGAGGCAATAGGCGGCGTTCGAGGGGGGAGTGGGTTGTGGACGGGCGTGGGCACTCGGGGGGCCGCTGGCGGCGGGAGCGGATGAGTCCGCAGCAGGAGCAGCGGGAAGTGATCCCGGCCAAGCGGGACAGATGGGAGCGGGAGCGGGTGGCTTGGCAGCGGGCGGAGGAGCGCACGCACTGGGCGCGGCTTCAGCGGGGGCAGGGGAAGGCGCTAGGGGAGTTGGAGAGGCGGAGCAAGCGGGAGTGGTCGGCGC
The DNA here is from genome assembly GCA_965197305.1 of Candidatus Acidiferrales bacterium. Taxonomy (GTDB): domain Bacteria; phylum Acidobacteriota; class Terriglobia; order Acidiferrales; family UBA7541; genus Palsa-189. The sequence continues at coordinate 202,047 of CBDAMS010000012.1, forward strand.
TTTACGGGCGTCAAGAGCGGCAGCGGGAGCAGCTGGCTAAAGACTGCCGTGGGGTGTTGGGGCACTTGCGGGCTTGGCGGGAGCTGGGCGGCGGAGTACGAGAAATGGCCGGGGCGATGCGGGGCCGCACGGAAGTGCTGGGGCGCTTTAGCGCGGAGTTGGAGGATCGTCACCGGTGGGAGCGGATCGTGTTGGGGAAAGCGCATTCGGAAGCGGTGCGGAGGATTGAGCGCAAGGCGGGAGAAGCCTACCGCAGCGGCATGGAAGGGTCGGAGGAACGGGCGCGGGAGGCGGCGAGGACGAACGGGCGCTCCGCGCATTACGACCCTTCTATCAATTGGTACACGCTCAATCGCAGGGTGTGGGAGGAGCGGATGGAGCAGGTACGGGAGATCGACGGAGAGCAGGCTTACGAGAAGATGAGGCGGGCCGTGGAGAGGGCAAGCCAACCGCTGAGGACCTCGCAGGTTTCGTCGCACGGAGGTCCGGAGCGTAGTGGACCGAAACGCGGCGGGCCGGAGCGAGACTTTGGATCAAGCCGCTAAGGTCTCTCTCAAGGGTTGTCCCTTCCTGTGGTCGGTTTGTCTTGCGGACGTGGGAGTAAATGGGCAGCCGAATTAGGAGAAAGCATGAGCAGTGGGCCGGGGAAAGACACTCTCGAACACGTCTAATCATGCATGTAATCCCCCAAATGAAACGCCTCATCAGGTCAGATGGATTTTGGTTCGTCAACTCGACATTGGTGGTCGTGCTGCTTTTGTTCAGCGCCATAGGATTCGCCGGCTGCGTTTCGAAGCCGACGTTGGAAATGTTCCAGAGCGATGATCCGCCGTGTTACGACCGCTCCGTCCAACCCCAAACCGCGGTCGTGGATACCCACTTGCACTTCCGCCCGTTTGGAGGTCCCGCGGTCCGGTTCGAGGAGATCGTCTCGCGCCTCGAGAAGACGGGCGTCTTGTTCGCCAACATCTATGGCATTGGTCAGATGCTTCCCATCGAGTCGTCGTGCACCTATTACTTGGATTGTCCCGGCACGCCGGTGATACCGACGCTGAAGAACGATTTCGTCAATGCCGCCAACTACACCGCGAAAGCACCGCCAGGTGTCCATCTGACACTCTCAATGACTTTCCCGGACTTGTCGCGACCGGAGTCGATCCTGCCGAATATGCAGCTCTTGGAGCAAGAATACCCCGGCGCGTTCACATGGATGGGCGAGGTCAATCTGGTGAAACAGGCGCTGTTCAACAACGGGCGTGAGCCCGTTCCCATGGCCGCGCTCGCGGAGTGGGCGGCCTTCATGGAGGCGCTGCGGGAAAGGGGCATCCCGCTCGCGATTCACTCGGATTTGGGAAACGATGAGGCCCCGACCAAATACCTGCCCCTAATGAATGAAGTGTTGCGCTTGTACCCTGACAACAACATCGTGTGGATGCATATGGGGCTGTCCCGGAAACTCGTCGATATGAACGCCGCCGAGCATATCCAAACGATGACATCGCTGTTGGATAAGTATCCGAATCTGATGTTGGATCTTTCCTGGCGGGTGATCGACGATTCCTACTTCTCAAAACCGGACAAACGAGCGCTTTATATCTCGTTCCTGAATGACTACTCGGAACGGTTCCTGCCTGGAACGGACTTCTTGGCCTCGAGTGACAAGGACATCGACGTCTATCGAACAGAGCTACAGATAACCAGTCGGATCCTTAGTGACCTGAACGACCATGCCTTCCGGAACATCGCGTTGGGGCAGAACTACTTCCGACTGCTCGGTCTGGATTACACCGCGCCACCGGTGTGTGCGAATCAAGAGCCTTGATGCGTCCAGCGGAGATCGGCGATTTGATCCTTGACTAGGAGCTGCTTCAATTCGGCGCTTCTTCCTAGCGGCTCGACGTCTTGACTGGCGGCTCTTCTTGCAAAATTTATCCGCAACATTGCCATGTCTCGCTCTTTCGCCATCTGCGCCTTTGCTACCTGGTCTCCAGCCCAGCGTTTCGCCCACACATCGGTCTGAGCCTCTTGGATCGCCTGCAGGTGGCCGATCAACTCATCGTACAGCGCTTCGAGTTCCGCGATCTGCTCGGAAACCTCTTCGCGCACCCGTTCCGGATCGCGTTGGGGCGCCGCTTGAGTCTGAGACGATCTATGCACCGCTGGGCGGCCCACGCCCCAGCGATAGTTGAGCTGCACGTAGATGTTAGCGCCGTTGAACCCGAAGGGCGAGAACTGGCCGTAGTAATTGCCGACCGTCCGGATGCCAAACTCGTTCACGTCGGGGTAAGTATTCAGCAAGTTCTCCTCGCCGATGGCCAGAGTGACGCTTTCTCCGAGCGGGATGCCAAGCTCGACATCGAGTAGCGCCTTGCCGCCATAGGACGGGTACAGCCACGACTCGGAGACGACACCCAAGTCTTTCGCGTTCCGTCCATCCTCGCTGTCCCAGAACTGACCGAAGTAGTTCACGCGGCCCATGAGGTTCCAACGGCGGGCATCGTGGTTGACGGTGACGTTCCACCGTGTGTTCGGCAGCCCCCGTTCCAGCGTAGTGATGCGGAACCGGTTGATCACGGAAGATTCGACGTTCTTGACCGCTGTATCCGTGTAGTTGTAGGCCGCACTGAACGACGTGCGCCCCGCCACCGGCGTCGAGATCAAGTCGATGCCCTGGGTGGTCGTCGAAAAGTCGTTCAGGAAGAACCGGAACACGGGAAAATTCCGTGCTTCTGGAATCCCTTCCGCCAGCAACGTCTCGATCTCGTCATCCGACAATTTGATTTCCTGCGCCAGGGCGACGCGGTCGTCGATGTCGATCCGGAGAAAGTCCGCGGTGAAGGTGAACGGGTCCTTCTCGAGGACGACGCCCGAGCTGTAGTTGACCGATGTCTCCGGTTGGAGCTGGCCACCGCCTCGCGCCATGGCTACGGCTGAGGTAGACGGAACTACACCTTGGTTGGTCAGCTGCCCGCCGATGAAGGCCGTCGTCACGTTGAACGCATGCTGTTGCCCAGGTGTCGGCGCCCGAAACCCGGTGCTGACGGCGCCGCGTAGCGCGACCATGCCGGTCAGCTTGAGGCGCCCGGAGAGTTTGTCGTTGACCGTCGTTCCGAAGTCATCGAAGTCCTCGAGTCGGACGGCCGTGCCGAGCTTCTACCGGCCCGGGTTGGTGAACTCAACGTCGCCATAGACAGCGATGTTGCTACGGCTCCAGGTTCCCGCCGTCGTGTCGGCCCGATAGCCGTTGAAGCCGTTCGAACCGGAACTGAAGCCCTGCGCGGCATACGGACCGATCTCCCACGACGGCTGATCGCCTGCGCCAATCGTGAACTTCTCCCTCCTCCACTCCGCCCCGGAGGCCAAGTGCACGCGATCGTTGAGGGGGTAGGAAACGTCGAAGTTGAGATTGGTTTCGTCCTGCCGGTAGATGCCGGGCCGGAACGATGTCGGCGTGTCGTAACCGACCGACGCATTGACCGTATCTAAAATGAACTGATCGATCTCGCTGGTGCCGGTGCTGGCGCTCGCGTCCCAGGTGAGGCCGCTACTGGCGAACTCGCGGAGGCCGCCCACCAGCGAGTAGTCGATCAGATCCCCGCCGAACTGCGGCGTGAATCCTCCAGGAAACCGGCTGTGGAGGGTGAAGCAGTTCGGGTCAGCCTCGACCGCGGAGAGCGCGGCCGCGTCGGGAACGTGGTTCATGATCGGTATCGTGGGACAGTTGCCGGCTTCGGCTACACCGGTGCCCGCCCAAGCTCGGTCGCCCACGAGGAGCGATGGGACGCCGGCTTGCCCGGGGAGGTTTACGGCTTGGCCGTTGGCGCCGTAAACGATGGCGTCGCGATGATCCGACTCGGTCGGTTCGAGCTCTTTGGGGTCGGGGAAGTTCGTGATCTTGCCGTCGGCGTTGTACACGTTGAGCAGAGAGACGGGGTGAAGTCTGGAACCGCGAAAGGCCCCTCCCCGCGTGTGTGGATTCCGGAAGTAAAAGCCACCGGTCACCTTGCGCGACAAGTAGTTCCCGTGACCGTAGAGTTGAAAACGGTCGTCGAACAGATGGCCGAAGTTTCCGAACAGCTTAAGGTCGTGGTTGTTTCTCGGGGACCCCCAAACCTGCGCCGTGTCGCGCAGATTCGTATTGCCTGCGTTGATGATGTCCGACGCGTCCTGGCGCTGGATGGCACGGTTGGTCGGCGCGGCGGTGCCGTACTCCATGCTGAGGTTGCCGAAACCGTTCGATCCAAGCGGGAACCCGACGTTGCCGGCTACGGAAAGCGTCCGGCCGTGTCCGCCGATTCCGTTACACGAGTGCTTGATGTCGCCGATGATGCCCGACCCGCATGTCGCCGGGTTCCCCGAATTGACATTGAAGAAGCCCCCGGTTTGGACTTCCAGGCTGCCTCCCGAGGGATCGTTCTTCAGTTGAAAGTTCATGACTCCGGCGATGGCGTCCGAGCCGTATTGCGCCGCCGCGCCGTCGCGCAGCACCTCGACCTGCCGAATGGCAATCGATGGAATGACGGAGATGTCCGGCCCCTGCGAGCCGTCGGCGATGCCATTTCCCAGCCAAGTGATGACCGCCGAGCGGTGGCGGCGCTTTCCGTTGACCAGGACCAGCGTGTGGTCGGGCGCCAGGTTGCGCAAGTTAGCCGGACGGACGACGGTCCCCGCATCGCTGATCGGCTGAGTGTTGATGTTGAAGGAGGGGATGACAGTCCGCAGCTGGGATACCAAGTCCCTGCTACCCTGTCTAGCGAGGTCCTCGGTACGGATGACGTCCACGGGCACGGTGGACTCGGTCACCGATCGTGGCTCTGCGCGGCTGCCGACGACCACGACGGACGTGGTGACAGCGGCCAATTCGAGCGTAAAGTTTCGCAGGACCGATTGGCCGGCAATCAGTTCGACGTCATCGGCGATGCCAGTCTCGAAACCGGAATTCTCGGCCGTAATCGTGTAGATCCCGAGCTCCAGAGTCAATTCGTATGCGCCAGCGGCATCCGTCGAACCGGTCACCTCGGCTCCGGTGGCGTTGTTGGTCGCCGTTATTTCCGCGCCTGGGATGACTGCGCCGGAATCATCGGTTACCTCTCCGCGCAAGGTCGCCGTTTGCTGAGCGTACGCGACTCCGGAAACCCCGACCAAGAGCAACGCTGTCATGACAACAAGCCTTCTTGGGGGCATGGATGGTAATCTCCTAGTTTAAGACCTTGACAAGTGGCCTAAAATCCGTGAGGCAATAGGTCTGTCGAATGAACCCATCCCACGGAAAGGCCACCTGTCATGAACATTATAGAAGTTTTCCGAGCAGTTTTCCCACGCAACAATCTTGCATCCCTTGGGATCTTGGCCGATCTACGCTCCTTCAAGATAAGCAGTGAGCCACTCGTCCAGATCGTGCCGCACCGAAATCTCCCGCTGCTTGCCTCCCTTTTACTGGAACCGCACCGGACAGGCCGCGGCCAGTTGACGCCAAAGCGAACCATCCAAAACTGCCTGCGGGAACTCGTCAAGAACCAGACGGCCTGGCCGGTACTGAACTCTCAGTTGGCTGTGGTGGCCGCCGGAGTGTCTTGGCCAGGGCAATTCTCACCGCTACTCTTGGGAGGCGTCCAGGACACTCTCCGGAGTGACCAATCCGCCGTTTCTAAAACGTCAACCGCAACGTGAATTGGAACTGCCGAGGATCGAACGCCGAGGCGAATGAGAGCGGTTCCGTGACCGGCCCGCGCCGCCCGACGAGCTTTGCCGGAAGGTCTTCAGTGGACGCGTTTCCAACAACGCCGTTCACCGTCTTGAAATTGGTGCGGTTCAGCAGGTTGAACGCTTCCCCGATGACCTGCAGGTTCACTGTTTCCGACAGCGGGATCGTGCGGGTGAGCCTCATGTCGACACCAAAGAAAGCCGGGCCCTTCCCGGCGTTGCGGCCGAGGCCCCACGGGCGGTGGGTGTCGGTATGGCGGTCGCCGAGCGAATCGAAGCCGGTAGTCAGGTTGAATGGCGCAAACGAGTTCGCCGCCACGATTCCGGACAGGGTGAAATCCGCTAGCAGGTTGTGCCCGAAGCCTCGCCCCTTTGCGGCTTCCCACGGGGATTGGGCTATGGCATTGGCGACGAAACGGTGGCCGCGGTGATAGGTGGAGAGGGCGCGTTCGTTCCGGGCGTCCCACTGGATATGCGGCTGATATGACGAATTGTAGTCAGTGGCCTCGTCCATGGCCTTGCTCCAGGTGTGATGCGCAGAGATCGAAAACCCGTCCGAGAACCGCTTCTCCAACTGCAAGATTATCGCGTGGTAGTCCGATGTTCCCCAACTGCCATACACGTTGTCCTGCAGGATCAGAGGGTTGTGGAAGCCCGGGACCGGCCGGCCGGTCGCCGGGTCGGGTCCGGTGTCGTAAATGTTCAGGTCCAGCGGCCGGATGAGGTGAAGGCCGCGGACACGGCGTAACCGGCAACTTCGCGCTGGATTTCGAAACTGCCTTGCATGGAGTACGGGTTCACGACATCTTCCGCGACCCGGAAACCGATGCGTAGCGGGTATCCCGGGCCCGGCACGATACCGTGGGGCGCCAGGTCTTCGGGCAGGATGGCCCGCTGCCCGAGGATTCCCCGAGCCTGAAGTGTCTGGCAGATCTCTGCGGAAGTCAACCGGCCGCCCGTCAACGCGCTGTTAATCCCGGCGAGACCCGTCAATGGGATGAACACCTGATTGATTTGTTGCTTCTCTCCGAACAGGTCGTTGATGAACCCGACGTGGCCCTCGATTCGGGAATAGTAGATTCCGAAACCGCCACGAACCACTGTCCTCGCCAAGCCTGAAAAGCTAGCGAACGAGCATCGCCACGTTCCGAGGACAAGAACCGGCCCAAAACCCCCAAAAGGCAACAAATCTCCTTAGCGTCCGATTCTTTCCGCTTCGTGAGGTGACACAACACCCGTTCCGTAGTATCTTATTCCCGGAGTCGGGAACCTGGGGTGCGGACACGTTGGCATGCCCCACGTGGTTCCATCCCCATAGGCAGAAGAGTCCGCCCCCAGCGCCCCGAAACATGACAAAACCGGGAGGATGCCATGAAACGTATGCATCGATTGTGGAGCTTTCTAGTTGCGCTTGGGGTTTTCGTTCCGGGGGCGGCGCATGGTCAGGAAATATATCTCGGCTTCGAGATGGGCCAGAACTTCGTCCCGGGAATGAATACCACAGGAGACAGCGACGACCGGGCCAGCGTGTGTGACGAGTATATCAACCCGCTGTACACGACCGTGACACAAACTGCCGGGTATGAAGACTACAACTGCACGGGTTCGCATCGCGGGTTAGGTGACGACTGGAACAACAGGTTTGACAGCGCCGGTGGCTTTCTGTCCGGATTCGTGCTGGGGTATCGAACAGGAAAGAACGACCCGGACGGGATGCGGGTCCGCCTTAGGCCAGAGTTCGAATACTTCTACCGGGCCTCCCGATATGACCAGACCGCCGATATTCCCTTCGCCACCGGAGCCTCCGGCGACAAGATTCGTCAGGAAATTCAGGTGGCGACGGACCGCATAGGCACCCTCGCCGGGCACAATCTGTTCGGGAACCTGTATCTGGACTTCACCAACAGCACCCGGTTTACCCCCTATGCCGGGCTGGGCATGGGTATCGGTTCTGCCAAAATGGAATACACCAGTCTGTGGGCCAGGAACGCCGACCCCACCGCGATCTCCACCGGAGAGGGGCTGCCCAACGTCGAGCAGATCCGCCGGAACCTTGCCGGAACGACCAGTGTCGCCCAGAAGGCACTTTCCGACACCCTGTTCGGTTATCAGGTGCTGTTCGGAGTGGACTACGAAATCACGGAGTCTCTGTCCATAGGGGTGAAGGGCCACTGGATCAACTTCTCATCCTTCCATAGCGAGCGTTTAGAATGGATTCCGTTGCGCAGCCACGTGCCGAATCTGCGCAGGGACGGGAGCGAATCGGTATCGGGCACCATCATGGCAGACGACATGAAGCTGTTCGGTTTCAACCTGAGCCTGAAATACCACTTCTGACAACCTGTCGTTCGATGGCACCGCGTTCCGAATGCAGTCGGAGAGCGACCGGCCTAGAGCTAGCTCGCGGCTTTGGGTCTGTACCGCTTCGGTGCAAAGCCACGCGAGGATCAGGCGCGGCAGGTTCCCGTAGGGGAGCTTGAAATCCCCCGTGGCCGTCGTGATGAGGGTGGATGGCCCGCTCTGCCGCTTGTACTGGAGTTGGTTGCCGGGATCGGGGCGGGGCAGTGAAGAGGACGCCGATCTGGGCTTCAAGGCACGGCTTGTGGTGACAAAGAACCCGGGGTGAGGGAGTGTACTCGCGGCTCACACGGAGATGCGCTCGACGATGTTGCGGGTGACCCGCTTCTGTCGCCGGTCGTAGATCTGGGTGGTCTTGGGGTTGGCATGGCCGGCCAGGTACTGGACGTCCTCGAGAGGCACGTCCTGGGTGAGCAGGTCGGTCACCACCAGGACGCGGAAGCTGTGGGGGCTGAAGATGTCGGGCAACCGGGCATCTTTGAGCCGTCGCTTGAGCATGCGGCGCATGGAGTTGGCCGACAAGGGGTTCCTGGAGAGCTTCTTCTGTTTTCCCAGGGCCGCCCGGAACAGGGGCGTCTCCTTGGGATCGGCGTCGATCCGGGCCGCCATCAGGTACTCCTCGAGCCAGCGGTCGAGGTCGTGGCGGACGGGGATCTCGCGCTGCTGGCCGCCCTTTTCCCGGAACCGCAGGACGCGCTGGGCGCCTTGGTCCTCGAGGTCCCCGCGGCGCAGCCGGGCGAGGGCGCCGACACGGGCCCCGGTGTAGGTCAGCACGCCCAGCACGGCCCGATCTCGCAATCCCACGACACCAGAGAGGTCGATGGAACCAAGCAGGTCCCGGGCCTGCTGGATGGCGAGTTGGGGGGTCTTGCCGTCCACGACAGCGTGCTTCTTGCCCCGCACGGAGGAAAACGGGTTCAGGCCCACGGCATGGCGGATGACCAGGGCGTCGAAGAAATGCCGCAGCGCCGCCAGCGCCAGATTCCGGGTGGGGTCCGATCCGGACAGCTCCTCGATGAAGCGTCCGGCCAGCCCCGGCGTCACTTGCCGTAGTTCGATCCCTTGCTCCTCGCACCAGGCGAGGAAGCGGCCCACGGGACGGGCGTAGGCGCGGCGGGTGTGAGGATTGGAGATGCGGGCGGCGAAGAACTCATCGGCGGCGAACAGGGCGTTCTTCCCGGCGCGCCGCAGGATGGCGGGGGCGCGATCGAGGGCCTGGGAGGCGGGCAGAAGGGCGGATTGGGAAGGGGGTTGATCCATGGCGATATAGGGGATGATAACATACTTTATCGGGCTGTATGAAGCTGCCTCCAGACGCCGGAGCATTCCCCTAACGTATCCGAATAGGGGGAAATCCCCAATGCTTGGCACCACCGGTTTGACGAAGGCTCATCAGTGGGAGCCCTCGTGGCTGCCCGAGGCGCGGGGTTCCTGAAGGTTTCCAAAAAGCAGAAGAATCAGCAGTAACCAGATATTTTCGCGACCTTCTCCACTCTTTTGCGGCAGCGATAAGTGCGGAACCTGTTGAATTGCGAAGGCCCCCTGGGGAAAGTCACATGCTTCAATGAGGCCGCGGCCATCCGGCCGCGGAAATCCATACAACTCGCTTTCTTCAGCAGAGGATGCAGCCGGCTTCGTGGAGGCCGGCCGTTAGGGTACTGCCCAGATTGCTTGCCAGCCAAATTCCAATGCCTGTCTGAAGCAGGATCCTAAAGACGAATCGAGCCGAGCGGTAAAAAAAGCCGCATGGGGGTGTCCTGCATAGGGGCGAACCCAAACCCCTCGTAGAATTGTTTCGCCGCATTATTTTTGGCGTCTACGATCACGGCGTGGATTGCCATAATGTCACTGGCGCCCATGGTTCGCTTGATCGCATCGACGAGAAGCATGCGACCCAACCCGTGCCCCCGTACTGACTGGTCGACAGCAAGTCGACCGATAAGGGCGCAGGGCACCGGATGCCGGGGTAGCTTTCGAGACAGCTCTTTGGGTAGAGAACTCAGGTCTATCGCCAGGGCGCTCAGCGTGTAGAAGCCAAGGACGGTATCGGTCCCCTTGGCAGTGCAGACAAACACCCTGGCGATACGGCGTCGAACATCCTGGCCAGCTTGCCGTGCAAGGTAGCGGTCCAACTCTGGAAGCCCACAAGAAAAAGCCGCTCGGTCATGTCTCTTCCCGAGCGGCTCTATAACGAGCGCGTCCAGGCCTGTCATCGCGAGACAACGCGTTTTCCATGCTCACCCAAGGCCGCGCGGAGCTTGTCATTCGGAGCCGGCGGTTTGACGATGAGATCGAAGAAGTGCTTGGCATCACGCCGGTCGAGAGCCATCGTTTCGTGCTTCTGGATGGCCTTCTCAGCGTTTCCCAGGGCGCTGGACACGATGAAGCCGCTGACGGTTTTCCCTTCAAACGAAGCCGCTTGTTCGATCCTCCGCTTAGCCGTTTTGTTGAGCCGTAGATTAACCCGCTCGCTCTTGGTCACGTTCGCCTGAGCCATGATCGTATCCTTCCTTTGTCGAGCACTCAAGTGTACATCATTTCGGTGCCTTTCTCAAGGGTGCTATCTTGCCAGATAATCGCTCCCACGCCGGTCCCCAATGGTTGCTTCGCATTCCCTAGATTCTCGGGGTTACGGGATAGGCATCGAGACGGGCGTCTACAGAGGCTTGGAGCAATTTCTCTACGAAGAGTCGTGTCGGCTGGAACAGACCGCTGCATTGCTCGCCCGAGCACGGGAGTATCTCAAACAAGAAAGAACTGTGTTCCCTGCCGAGTCTGTGCTGATGCGGATCATCGGGAAATAGCGCAGGAAGGCGCGAGACGCCATCGCCGCGAGGGTTATCGAAGAGCTTCCGCCGGAGGTTGGTGAGACGCTCGACAAGCTGTTGGAAGTGGAGGCGTTGCGTTGAGTTACGGTTGGACCACAATTCCAGATCAGCTAAACTGCCAGTTGCCGGAGCGCTACGAGCTGGTGTGTTGCGGTTGGACCACAATTCCAGATCAGCTAAACTCTTGCCAAGGATAACCCCCTGATTTCCCAGGGGGTTATCTGTTCTTGACCGATAAAATAGGGGATTATAAATAAACGTTGACGGCGCAGCTGCCAGCATGATACATCTGGCCTGTGCCGAATCAACTACCCGACCTACCCACCGGTCCGACCCGCCAGTCGCGGCGCATCGTCCGAAACGGCGCACCGACGAACGAACTAATTCTAAGTACCTCGACCGAAGGGAATGCCAGGGTGTTCCCTCAGATCCTCCGTCTCTACGTTCGCCACGGCAGTACGGTCGCCGATGTGACCTCAGAAAGTGGATACCATGCAAATTCTGATTTTGTTCGTTGTGTTGGCAATGATTCCAGGGCTGCTGCACGCGCAGAGGGCCTGCAGGGAACTCCAGCTCACGCTGCACGGCTACCGGGTAGCGGAGTATGGAGAAAATTACGCGACTGGAACACGGGTGATTCCGTCACCGTACGATAGCGAAACCTGCGAAAAGCTGCGCCAGGACGCTTCGGTCTACAGGTGCCGGTTCGGTAAGGCCAAAGCCACTGCGGAATCGAGTGCCCGTCTGGCAAACAATATGCTCGCGCAAATCCGGCGCAGGATGACCCTAAATCCTAGACAGGTCGTTGGCGGCGAAGCGGCAAACCGGAGAGTTATCCGGAAGGACTCGGAGATCGCTCGAAGAGCGCAAGCCCGGCTGGCGGCTTCACGGCTGGAAATGGAAAAGGCCAGAACCCCCTACCAGGCAGTCGTCACGGATCTGGCACGGAACAGTTGCTGGCATTCCTTTAAAGGCAGGGCAGACGAAGACCCAGTCCTGAAAGAACACCCGCTTCTGGATGTAGTGAGCAGAAAAGCCGGCCGGGACGCGCCGGAGAATTTTGGGGATGCCCTGGAATCTGCCGGGGTAATAAAATAGGGCCAGAAAATGAGCGATGAGGAACTAATCCGCTTTACCGTATCTTTCAAATGCCGCGACTGCGAGAGTGCTGCGAAGATGGTTGAAGTTGATGGAACTATAGAACGTGTGTTCTGTCCTGCCTGCCGCATCTCGGTTGACGGAGATGCGGCAGGCCTCATGTATCGAACCCTGATCGAACGCCACCGACTCCAGGTAGCCCGCAATATCAGCCGCAGAATGGTCAGCAAGTTTCGGATGGGCCGCGTACCACTCGGCAAGGTCGAAAATGAATTTTCCGATCCTCGCTGGCCATTCATCATGAAGATTGATAGTTAAGGGTAGCCGTTCAGTGGTAGTCATCGGGCACACTCCTGTGCTAACCTGAGATTGGTTTTTCACAGGAATGCAACTTGCCCGATGGCGGTCGGGCGGGTTCAATTCCGTTGAGGATTGTGCAATGAAACCGATGCTAGTTCCAAGGAGAGATTTGGCAGGGGCAACGCCCGAGACGTTGGCCCGCGCCCTGTTCCGGCGCATCAAGCCCCTACGACCGAGCCGCAGAACTAAGCCCGTTGTCCGCAACAAGGTCACGGTGAAAAAGCCTGTGGCCGACAAGCCTGGCAACGGTGTCCCGCATCTGAGCAAGCGTTCCTGATTCCCGAATGTTATGTTTTCCGGCGAACTCCTGAACGTACCGCTCTAGGTGCTTCGGGCTGATCTTGTGGAACGTTCCTTTGTGCGCCCGTTTTAGCATCGACCAGAAGCTCTCGATCCCGTTGGTATGCGCCATCCCGTTCACGTATTCCGCCACTGAGTGCTTTACCGTCGCATGGGCAAAGGGAATGCTTTCATGGGTAGGGCGTCGTCCGTGTAGACCGTCGCGCCCTCGGCGGCGTGATCCAACACGAAGCCTTGCAGAGTCTCTGCGTCGGTGTTTCTGACCACCTTCGCCGCAACCTGATTACTCGCCCGATCCTTCGCGCCTACGACAGCCGTCTTGCCAACCGGCCCGCGTCCTTGAAGAGTCTTCCGCTTGGCGTTCGGCATGTTTCGCCGTCTCCCGCCGAAATAGGATTCGTCCACTTCGACCGGCCCGGAGTAGTCACCGTCACCGTTACCGCCAGCCCACGCCTCACGAATCCTGTGAAGCATGAACCAAGCGGTAGGCTGCGACACCCCTATATCCCGGCTGAGCTTCATGCTGGCAACGCTCTTGAGACTGGTCAGGCAGAGATAAATGGAAATGGCCCACTTGCGGAGGGGAACCTTGGAGTTAGCCATAGGCGTTCCAGTGCGGATGCTGAAGTAGCTCCGGCAGTCCGAGCACCAGTAAGGCATGTACTTGTGGATTGCTTGAGTCGTACGTACACTACCGCACTTCCCGCAGCACCGATCATCATTCCACAGCACTTCCTCGAACCACTTCGTGGCCGCTTCTTCCGTGGGAAACATGTCCATGAGTTGAACGAGTGTCAGACCTTTTCGGTGAGCTTTGCCGGGTGCTTTCTTCGCCATCGTTAACCTCCTAAAGTATGAGAAGATTTTACCTAATGGCAGTGGTTTGTCAACGTTTATTTATAATTCCCATAAAATACAGAGCGAATTCGATAGGAAAAGCTCTCCAACATCAAAAAAATATAACGAACTGTTCAGGATTTTTTGGGGTGGCTTCCCGCTCTCGCCCGCGAAAACTGATAATAGTTTCATATTGTTTGTCGGTAAATTGAAGGATGTCGACCATGCCGTTCGACGGCAAGGACATCTCCACTTTCCGGATCATCGATTCCACCGCCTCCTTGCCCGATGTATGCCGCAAATAGACCGAGAATTGCGCCATTTCAAACCCTTGATCGAGAAGAAAGTTTCTGAACCCGGTGGCGGCCTTGCGCTCTTCAGGTTCGGTCACGGGCAGGTCGAACAGTACCATCATCCACATGGTTCGATATCCGCTCAAATAGCGCATTTTAATCCAACGGGCTGAGAAGGGCCACGGGTTGGCCAGGGAGTTCAAGTTGCCCTTTCTTCTCCATGTAAATCAGCGCGAGCGATGTCGCGAGGCGGTCCAGACAGGGTTGCAAGGGAGATGCACCTTTAGGGCCTTCAAGATCCAGTGTCGTTACCCTGACGAGAGCCGCCTTGGCATCGTGATCCAAGCCATCCCCGGCGTTTTCCAGCAACCAGATAACGATCCCGTCAACAAGAGGGCGGAACGGTTCCATCAGGTCGTCTGCGAGCCGTAGCGCGGTGCCGCGGCTCTGGTGATGGATGGACAGGGATGGGTGCAGTCCCGCTGCCAGTATGGACCGTGCGGTTGCAGCGCGCAGCACCATATATCCATAGTTTAGTAGAGCATTGACACCACCCGCGGCGAGGTCGCGCCGGAACCCGTCTCCCATCATCAGGGGCCAGTACCGCCGGGCGGCCGCACTTTCAATATTGTCAGGGTCTCCGGAGCGCACTTTCCGGATCAGTGCCCGGAGCGCGACGGATCGTTGGCCGGCGGCTTCTAATGCATCGGCTTGTGCCTGCATACGTCGCCCCTGCTCGTAATGGCCGTCCACCGGCTGCAGGTTGCCGCGGGCGGCGGGGCCCTGGACCTGGACGAGACGGTGAAGAGCTACGCCCACTTCCGTCACGAGTGGCTGTCCCGACAGGGACTCGTCGCGGACCGTTGCAGCATCATCGGTGTGATGGGCGAATCAATGGAGCCGACCCTGCCGGAGGGTTGCGTCATCCTGCTGGACCGCAACCGGCAGCGGCGGCGGGAAGGGCGTATCTTCGTGCTGCGTACCGGGGAGGGGCTGGTGGTCAAGCGAGCCGGCAAGGGCACCGACGGCGGCTGGCAATTGGTCAGCGACCATCCCCGTTGGCCGGATGCGCCGTGGCCGGGTGACGCGGTGATCATCGGCGAAGTGAGATGGATGGCGAGAGAGCTGTGAGGAGGTTGCCCTTCTTCGGCCCTGCCTTACCAGATCCGGCAAATACAGCAGCAACGGCAGCGCGGGCCGGAGCGGGACTATGGCCCCAGCCGCTAGGTCTCTCTAAAGGGCGTAAGCCCCCTTGTGGGTCGGGCTTGTTGTCTTAGTGACCTGACCGGCTCTTTTTGTACCACCTGAAGTGAGAGAGAATCTCATTTAGGAGGGAAGCAAGTCATGTCAATCCAAAAGAACAAACCGGAACAGATCGTAACGGTCCTACGGCAGATCGAAGTGCAGATCGCGAACGGGAAGAAGGTGCCCCAAGCCTGCAAGGAAGCCGGAATCCACACCCAGACCTACTATCGCTGGCGGAAGGAGTACGGAGGACTAAAATTAGAGCAGGCCAAACGGCTGAAGGAATTGGAGAAGGAGGATGCGCGACTGAAGCGGGTGGTGGCAGAGTTGTCGCTGGAGAAGCAGGTGCTGCGGGAGGTGGCCCAGGGAAACTTCTGAGCCCTGAGCGGCGGTGTTGTGCGGTGGGGGTATTGTCACGTTAACGCTCTCGGTGTCAGACTAACGAGATGAGAGAGCGCTACAGCAGACACCGATTCCCTTCCGAGATCATCAGTCACGCAGTCTGGCTCTACTACAGATTCGGTATCAGCCTGCGCGATGCCGAGGATCTGCTGGCGAAGCGAGGTATTGTGGTTTCCTACGAGACAATCCGCCGCTGGTGCGTAAAGTTTGGACCAGATTACGCTCGGCGATTGAGACGACGGCAAGGTCGACTCGGCGATACCTGGTTCCTGGACGAAGTGTTCGTCACGATCAACGGTAAGAGGCACTATTTGTGGCGTGCCGTCGATCAAGACGGCGACGTGATCGACATCCTCGTCCAGTCGCGACGCAACCGTCGTGCAGCGGAGCGATTCTTTCGCAAACTCTTGAGAGGTCAAGGGAGGGTTCCGTTTCGCCTGGTTACCGACAAGTTGAAGAGTTACGGTGCAGCACTCCGGACGATCATGCCTACGGTGAACCATGACACAGAACGGTACGCCAACAATCGAGTTGAAGTTTCACATCAACCGACCCGACAACGGGAACGTCAGATGCGACGGTTCAAGTCGCCACGGCAGGCTCAACTCTTCCTCTCGGTTCACGGTGTCGTTCTGAATCTCTTCAGATTGGCGAGGCACAGACTGAAATCGGTTCACCATCGGCTGGTGAGGGCACGTTCTTTCGCGACCTGGGAAGCGGTCACGGTAGGTTGACCGACTCGCGCCGATCGCGCACAGGTCCGACCTTCGCACCGTAAGTTGACAATATCCTGCTGAAAGCGTGTGTGAAAATCGCATCCGATTAGGTGCATCGCTCAGCTCCTTCCTGCCGAGTCTGGGTCGTTTCATCACAACCCAGGCTACTCGGTTTCAAGAAGCCGACGCCTTGAGGGGTACTCGGAAAACTGAACCAGTGTAGAAGAGAGTTTTGCGGCAAACATCCTTCCTTCAGGAGGCTGGAGATATGACTGCAGTCTGAATCGATCGACGACTCCAGCGCGTTCCTCCGCCATCAGCCGAAGAGAGCTACTAATTCACTTGATTGGAGGAGTCCAGATACGGTTTGCTATACTCGCCGGGCATGGCCGCTATCGAACGGTTCCTGAACTAGGCGTCCAGCTTCGTCTGGGGCCCCCTGTTCTTCGTCCCACTCCTCTTGTTGACGGGCCTCTACCTGACCGTCCGGCTGCGCGGCCTCCAGTTCCAGCAGCTCCCGCACGCACTGTGGCTCGGGTTGGTTGTGCGCCGCGAGCCCGACGCCGAAGGCGACATCACCCACTTCCAGGCGCTCATGACGGCGCTAGCCGCCACAGTCGGCACCGGCAACATCGTTGGCGTGGCCACGGCGATCGCTGCGGGTGGGCCCGGCGCGCTCTTCTGGATGTGGATGACGGGCCTGGTCGGTATGGCGACGAAGTACTCCGAGGCGCTCCTCTCGGTCCGCTTCCGCACGACCGACGCCCGAGGCGAACAAAGCGGCGGGCCGATGTACTTCCTGGAACATGGGGTCGGCCATCGAACCGGCCGCTGGCTGGCCCGAGCGTTCGCGCTGTTTGCCGCGGCCGCAGCGTTCGGAATCGGAAACATGGTGCAGTCCAACGCCATCTCGCTGGCAGTGGCCAACTCGGCCGGAACGTTCGCGCTGTCGGTGCATCCTGGCGTCGTCGGTCTGGCCGTGGCGGTGGTGGCGGCGCTGGTGATTCTGGGAGGCATCCGGTCGATCGGTCGGATCACCGCCACGCTCGTCCCCTTGATGATTCTAGTGTACGTGACTGCGACGACGGTCATCCTAGTCCTGAACTACGAAGAGATCCCTAGGGCAATCGGGCTCGTTTTCCAGAGTGCGTTCACCGGCACGGCGGCGACGGGCGGGTTTCTCGGTGCCGGCGTGGCGCAGGCGATTCGCTTCGGGGTGGCGCGCGGCATCTTCTCGAACGAGTCGGGCTTAGGATCGGCGGGCATTGTCGCTGCGGCGGCGCAGACGCGCGAGCCGGTGCGCCAAGCGCTCGTGTCGATGACCCAGACCTTCATCGACACGCTAATGGTTTGCTCGTTTACCGGGCTTGCCATCATCACGACCGGCGTGTGGCAGGCCGGGCTGGACGGACCCGTCCTGACGCAACGCGCCTTCGACATGGGTCTGCCCGGTCAGTGGGGCGGGATCGTCGTCGCGGTTTGCCTCGCGCTGTTCGCGTTTTCCACTATTCTGGGGTGGTCGTACTACGGCGAGAAGAGTCTGGAGTACCTGCTCGGCACGGGAGCAGTCCTGCCTTACCGAGTGGCGTTCGTGCTGACCGCTTTCCTCGGCAGCCTCGGTACGGTTGAGGTTGTGTGGCTGCTGTCCGACGTGCTCAACGGCCTGATGGCCATCCCGAACCTGATCGGGTTGCTCCTGCTGTCTGGGCTCATCGTCCGCGAGACGCGGGCTTACTTCAGGGAGAACTCATAAAGTCACTGCTCGCCGGTCGCCGTCTCACCTATAAGCAGCTCACCGGCAAGCTCGGCTACACGCCGGCATGAACCGGAAAGCCGCGTCAACAGCGCGGTAAGTCAAGCAGGTAGATCCCGGAATGGACGCCAATATCGCCATCGCACAGGCCACGGGTTTGCGGCGGGTAGCTGCCGATCTCGACCGCGCCGGGGACGACTTCCTGCATGGTACTCGGACCCTCGACAAGGAGGAGTTCGCTGGCGAAGAGTTCGCCGGGTGTATGCTCGCCGCCCCTATCCTGCGAGCCCTTGCAGCGGAGCTAGCCTTGAAGGCCATCGCCTCCAAGATGACAGGGACGCACGAGCGGGGGCACGACCTCCTCAAGTTGTTCGACGGGTTGGACCAGAGTGCACGCGACTGCATCGAACAGCAAGCCGCGGCAGTGTGGCACGTCAGGACGCATGGACCTATTCGGTCGGTCCTCTCCAACCACAAGGACGACTTCACCGGTTGGCGCTATCTGGGGGAGAGCTGGCAGGGCAAGAACCCGTACGGGGACGACCTGGCCGTAGCCCTGCGCGCCCTGATCGCAGCCTTCCACGAACTGCCAGTGGCGAGATCCGCGCCGGGTCAGCAAGCCGGGTTTTCAAACTGAGACACTACCCATAGATAGATGCGCTGACAAGGTTCTGGATCTGATCACAGAGAAGCTGGATCTAAACTCCATGAAAGGACCATCAGGAGAGAAACGCCGAGTCTTCTCCAATCAAGAGGAGGACCCCGACAGCGGGGAGATGCGGTGGGTGACTATTGACCAAGCTGATATTGACCAGGCCGAGAGCTCCCGCAGTCGTGATAAAGGTCGGCAACGATTCGGCCCGTGGCTGAAGCGAGGCCTCCAGAGTTTTTGGCATACAGAGCCGCCGGTTCCCGAAATACTGGAACGGATTCGATGGGCTGACGAGCAGGGGTACATCGAAGGCCACGCTGGCGCGTTGAAGTGGCTTCGGGACGCCGCCGACCATGGGAACTCTGACTATCAAGCTCTGCTCGGCTCCATGTACTTCAAGGGCGATGGGGTTCCGGAAAATATCGCCGAAGCGGTGAAGTGGTGGGGCCAGGCCGCCGACCATGGCCACGCCGAAGCCCAGGACTACCTGGATACCCTTAGCTCTTATTACTTTGATCACCTCACCATCCGTACGGGGTACTCCGCACCACCGCCGCCTTGGCCGCTGCCGGGCGAAGAAGGATATGAAGAATATGGCTCCGCTTCGGAGATAACCATCCGCACCCAGCGTGTCATCGGCCCGGACGACCCAGCGAGCGTTTCCGAGGCGCAGAAGCAACTTCGGGACGCCGCCAAGGGGTCTTCATCTTCCGTTGCCTTAGCCGCTGCCGCTGCCCTGATGAAGCGGGCGGAGAAAATGCATACATGAAGCGGCGGTCCGGTTTTCTAGTGGGTTTGGCTGGTACGAGGGGAAAGGGGATCTAAGAGGGACCGGCGGGATCGCTGGGGCCAGGAGGACGCAGAGGCGCTGAGGCGAACGTACTGGCGATTGTGCAGTCCGCTTCGGAGGAACAGAAGCGACAAGTGCTTGAGTTTTTGAAGCTCTACTTTCAAGACACGGGAGAATGAACCTGCAAAGTAGTTTAAGACACCCTCACTTCGAGATTCCGCTGGCAATGATGCGGATGCAGACCCGCTGGCTTAGAAGATTCTACGACGAGGGCGAAGTGCACTTCGCCTTCGGGTTCAATAAACTGATGGCCGAGACAGATCACCTTACGCCCGAGGAATAGGAGAAGGACGAGGATATTTACCTCGAACAGCGCTACGAGTTGGAGTCTTTGCGGGAGCTGAAAAGGCACTTCTCAATTGTTGGGCTGTTCACGGTGTTCGAGATGTTTCTCCGGAAAACGCTGCAGGAGCTTTACTTGGCGGGTGCGGATGTGCCAAAGCAGCAGCCGAATCTCCACAAGATCCACAAGACGAAGGAGATATTTAAGGCAGCAGGCGTGCCCATAACGGAACCCGATCATGACTGGAATTCCATCAAGAAATTACAGGCCATCCGAAACTGCATCACCCACCTCGACGGCCGACCTGACAAGAAACCTGTGCAGAAGCTTAAAGACTACAATTGTCACGTAAGCGAGGGCGTGTGGATGGAACTTCCTGCTAGATATTTTGAGGAGAGCGCCGACTTGGTAGAACGAATCTGCGAGCGCATCGTCAAGGACTGCCAAAACGCCGTGAAGGAAAAACGTATCACGGTGCGTGCCCGCAAGGCCCGAGGCGAAAAGACGACATCATCCGCACGTTCTTCTTAGCGTATGAGGACAAGACAGCCACCCGGTCGTGCTACGCTGGCCGTCTATGGCTACCGAAGCCGTCACCTCCGATCGCAATCGCTTTGTTGTAAGCTGCGTCATCGCACTCGGTGTCCTGTTGGTCTTGTTCGTGGTTGTCATGGTCTCCGGAAATCCCGTGTGGGCTTTCTATCTCTTCGGGGTAACCGAAAAATTCGAGATTCTGAAATTCTTGGGCATCGGCATGGGCGGTGTTCTGGTCACCCTGCAAGTCTGGATGTCCCATAAGCGCGCCAAGGCGATGGAGGCTGCCGCGAATGCACAGGCCAAAGCTACGGAAGAGCAGGCGAAAGCCAACCTGACCACTGAGCAAGGGCAGCGGCAGGAGCGCCTGAAAAACGCCATCGAGCACTTGGGGCATCAGTCGGACTCCGTGCGTCTGGGCGGCGCCTACGAACTTTTCCACTTGGCGCGGGATACCGAAGAGTTCCGCCGAACCGTGCTCGACATTCTCTGCGGCCATATCCGCCGGGTAACGTGCGAAGGCGAGTATCGGAAAACGCACAAGTCAAAGCCTTCGGTGGAAATTCAAAGTCTGTTGACCCTGCTGTTCGTCCAGAATCACGAGGTTTTCAAAGATCTCCGTGCCAACTTGCAGGAAAGCTGGCTCAACGGATCCAATCTCCCGGGGGCGCGTTTGGAGAAGGGCGACCTGACCGGGGCGCATCTGAAGCGGGCTGATCTTCGGAAGGCGCGGCTGCAAGGAGCGCACCTGAATGAGACACGGCTACATGGGGCGTATCTGACCGAGGCGGTCCTCCAAGAGGCGGGGTTGCTCAACGCGCACTTGCAAAGGGCCACTCTTGAAGCGGCAAAACTACAATGCGCGAGTCTCACAGGGGCGCGACTACGAGGGGCTGATCTTTCCTGGGCACACATGCACGGGGCCTTTCTTTTCAACATGGCAGCTGGCGGAGCTGAATTGCAGGGTGCGATTTTTAGGCAGACTCAGTTGCACGAGGCTGACCTTCGCCAGGTACAACTGCACGGAATTAGAAGCGCAGTTGTCCCTGGCGATACTTTCGCACAACGCATGAGGCGGTCAATCGACCAGATGAGCAATTTCACTCATGCGATATTCTCGGGTGGGTTGCATTCAGATCAAGATGTGGACTCCTGTGTCAAAGGCTTGTCCGATGAAGCAGCACAGATGTTGCGAGAGGGCCTGAATAATCATATTGGGCAGCACAAAAGTCACAAGCCACCGGAAGACAGCGGTGTCGTTATCGGAGCCTACAGCGAAGAAGACGCCGAAAAATGGATTGCCGAATACGAGGAAGCCATGTCGGACATTCCAAAACCTGACAATGGGGACTAGTTGTTGTGCTTTGAAGAGAGGCTGACACCCTATCTTTCCCTTTGGTTTTTCCCCAGTTGATTTATTCACAGTAGTAGTCGCTCCTACTACTTGTTCTTTAACTACTTGTAAGGGGGACAGGTTTCAGCGTGGAAAACTCCCCCGGATCATCGGCGACTGTGGAAACTTCGCATCGCTTACGGCTTATAGGACGCCTCAGGGGTGGCTTTCAGCGTCCCAGGCCCCTAGAGGTAGTCGTTGGTCGAACGGATACCGTAGGGCCGCGCTTTACCCCCCTAGAGGGCCTTAGCTGACTCATTCGGGATGCCCCGAAGCCGGACGGATCGCCGGAGTCGAGGGATGTAGGATCAGGACGCCCGAAGTCCGGATTGGCTTGCAGGGCTGGGCACAGGATTGTCCACAGATTTTAGGCATCAGGAGGCTTTCAGGTGTTCCTCGGTTTCCAGCTTCTCGAGGAGTGCTTCGAGCAGCCACGTATGACGGGAAGGCACGACAAGGCGGTGCTTGCGCGCCTTGTCAATGCGCTGGATAAGAGCACGGGGCAGACGGAGCTGGACGAGCCGGGGCCTGTCCCTCTGACCTGATCGGCTTGAATTAGTCCAGCGGGAGTGAGAGAGAATCACTCTCAAGGAGAGCTGGACATGCCGATGAAGAGATACAAAGCAGAGCAGATCGTGACATTGCTGCGTCAGATTGAAGTAGGAATTGCGAACGGAAAGCCCACCCCGCAAGCCTGCAAGGAAGTTTAGATCACTCAGCAGACGTACTACCGCTGAAGGAAAGAGTTCGGCGGCCTGAAGCTGGATCAAGCGAAACGAATGAAGGAGCTGGAGCGGGAGAACGCGAAGCTGAAGCGTTTGGTGGCGGAACTGTCTCTGGAGAAGCAAATTCTGAAGGATGTGGCCTCGGGAAACTTCTGAGCCCTGAGCGGCGACGTTGTGCGGTGGAGCATGCGCGAGAGAAGTACGAAGTAAGTGAGCGGCATGCCTGTCGGCTGCTGGGGCAGTGGCGAAGGACACAACGCTACGCCGCGATCCAGAGGATCGACGAAGATGCGCTGACCGAAGCGATGGTTGCGCTGGCCAGTGAATATGGGCGCTATGGCTACCGGCGGATTACAGCGCTGCTGCAAGGTGCTGGCTGGCAGGTGGGTAAGGATCGGGTGCAGCGCATCTGGCGACGCGAGGGGTTGAAAGTACCACAGAAACAGCGGCCCCGAGGGCGGCTGTGGCTGAACGACGGGTCGTGCCTTCGGCTGAGGCCGGAGCGAGCCAATCATGTTTGGAGCTATGACTTCGTAAGCGGGAAGACGCACGACGGGAGAACGTTGCGGATGCTGACGCTGATGGATGAATACACGCGGGAGTGCCTGGCGATCCGGGTGGCACGACGGTTGGGGAGTTATGAGGTGATTGAGGCGCTGGCCGACGTGATGCTGTGGCGGGGAATTCCGGAGCATATTCGTTCCGATAATGGCCCGGAATTCGTATCGAAGGAACTGCGGAAGTGGCTGGCGAGTGTGGGGACAGAAACGCTGTACATCGAACCGGGCAGTCCCTGGGAGAACGGGTACTGTGAGAGTTTCAACGGGAAGCTGCGGGATGAATGCCTGCATGGAGAGATTTTCTACTCGCTGAAGGAGGCGCAGGTGGTGATCGAAATGTGGCGCGTGGAATACAACACTAAGAGGCCGCACTCGGCGCTCGGCTACAGGCCGCCTGCCCCGGCGGCCTGTAGCCACTGGGGAGCAAATCCATCTTCACAGCCCATGGCTGTGATATAAAAACCCTCTCACTGTTCCTAGACTAAAAAATCAGGCAGGTCAGGGGATCGTTGGTGACATCCCGAAGCTGGTCTCTGGGGAAATACGAGCACTGATCCCTGATATTCAGAGGCCAACTTATAAAGCAGTGGAGAGCGCGAAATGACTACCCGACGTCAGGATCTAAGCACGTGGGCTCTGCATTTTATGCACGACTACAATGCGGACAATAAACCGTCAGATGAGATCATTCGGTTCGATCTTTATGGCGGACATCCTTACCACGAGGATAAGGAACTCAATGACCGGTTCGACATGTGGCGAATCAGCGATGAAGAGTATCCCATAGATCCTGACCCGGACGCTTTGCAGGTGTTGCTGAAGATCATCACGGATGGGCATATCAGAGCCACTTGGGCGTTTAGGGGGAATCGACCAACCATCTATGGCCCACGGGCGGCCGTGTGTTTCACTGAGATGCCGCTCTATGCACTCTTGGAGTATGCGGAACAACGGACGAATGAGTCTGTACGGAATTATGCGGTCGGTATATTGAAACATGAACTCTTCGCGGCTGGGGGTAGACCGGTAATATATGGCTTATCGGGCAAGCACGTGGAGCAAGGCCAGCGTTCGCCGTTCAACAAGGGGTGGCCTCGAAAGCTGGTCTCGTCATGTGGGATTGCAGAATCTGAACAGTACCGCTATGTGGCCATGTCCTCAGATCCCAGCAGACCTATTGATTGGTCGCATGAGAGAGAGTGGCGTTGGGTTGACCATGGAGACAAATGTTCTTGCCCTGGGTTGCCCGTCTGGCTATCGGAGGAGCCGTCGTCGTTCTCGCGCGTATTTGTAGTCGTTCCAGACTCCGCCGACGCGATGCGCGTGCTGGACAGGCTGAAGGAATTACACGATGCCGGAGCGAATGATTATGGCTACCCGTTTTCCAGAGCGGTATTGGAGGCTACGTCGGTGATTGCTTTGGACAAGGTGGAGAGAGATTGTGCCGCTGGAGGGGAAAAGACACTACGTTTGGAAGATATACCGACGTCGAATATTGCACACTTTACGCGGCCTAAGGCTCCGCCAGAACTGGTAAATGAGGTTCGGTCCGTGCTTGCTGAGGCGAAGACGGCTGCTGACGATGCTGCGGCGGCACGGGCAGAGTTAGCTCCGCGTGTAGTTGGTGGCGATTATATCGCTGACGTTGCTGGATGGGCTTGGTTGGTTGTCCATGATGCCCAGTCTCCGTTGGTGTCAGCCTTACTTCAATTGGGGGAAGCGTACTCTATTCCGGGAGTCGGATATTGCGTTCGCAACATTGGTGGTTTGGGCTGGAAGGAAGAACAGGCATTGTCATTGGCGGAGGCAGCTGTCACGGCGGCACGGGATGTGTTCGAGAAACACTTTCCGAACACGTCGTTCGGGATTAGGACAAAGTGGGATTGAATTCGATGAACCGAATGCGGTGGCAGTTGTATTGGCCGAAGGGCATCTGAACCGCAAGCTGTTCGCCCAAATGTTCGGGTGGCCTGCGGCGCTACCTGTGCCGTGAGGCTAGCGCCGACGAGTGTGAGCGAAACTTAGTTGGAAATTTAAGCGGCTCCAAACCCTGTGGTTTGATGACGTTGCCTAAGACGACCATCACGCCACGAGAGAAAGGAGCCGAGATGAGCAGTGTCCTACGACCCGTCAGGAAGCGCAAGAAAGGTCACACGTTGGGCGCGGTCGACGTCATCGACCGAGAGGAGTACGCCGAGCTGGAAGTCGATGCCAAGGTGGAGTTGATCCGGTCGTTGGTTCCGCTGGGCTTGATGCACATCGAGGAGTTGCTCGACGAGGAAGTGACCGCGCTGGCTGGCGAGCGCTACGCCCGCAAAGCCCCGTCAGTCGGCGGGCGCCGTCATGGCAGCAACCCCGGGACGGTCGGGTTGGCCGGCCAACGCGTGCCGATTCGCGTGCCCCGGATTCGCCATGTCACGGAGCGCGAGATTCCACTGCGGTCGTACGAGGCGCTGCATGGCGATCGCGCAGTCAACGACCTGTTGCTGAGGCGCGTGCTGTACGGGATCTCGTGCCGCAACTACGCGGCGGCCGCCGAGGCGATTCCCAGGGCGATCGGCCTATCGGGGTCGACGGTGTCCTGCGCGTTCATTCAGGCCAGCGCGACGAAACTCCGCGAGCTCCAGGAGCGGGACCTCTCCGGGGAGGACGTCGTGGCCCTCGTGCTGGACGGCAAGACGTTCGCCGAGGCGACGATGGTCGTCGCGCTGGGCATCACGATGACGGGGGACAAACGGTTCCTGGGCGTCGTCGAGACGGACACGGAGAACGAGAAGGTGTTGACCCCGTTCCTCCGGTCCTTGGTCGAGCGGGGCCTCGATGTCTCCCAGGGGCTTCTGGTGATCGTGGATGGCGGCAAGGGGCTCCGGGCGGCCGTGCGGAAAGCCTTCCGCCACCGCGCCCTGGTGCAACGGTGTCAGTGGCACAAGCGCGAGAACGTGGTGAGTTACTTGGCCAAGAGTGAGCAGCCGGTGTGGTGGCAGCGTCTCCAGCGCGCCTACAACCGTCCGGAGTACGACGAGGCCCTCGCCGCCCTCCAGTCGCTCCAGCATGAGCTGGAGGATCGGAACCAATCCGCGGCCGGCAGTCTGGCGGAAGGCCTCGACGAGACCCTGACGTTGCATCGCCTCGGGGTGTACGGTGTGCTGGGCCGGTCGCTGAAGACGACGAACGGCCTCGAGTCCATCAACGCGCTCATTGAGGAGCGCTGTGCGAAGGTCGATCACTGGCAGCACTCGAGTCAACGCCATCGCTGGCTGGCCACTGCGCTCCTGGACATCGAGCCACGCCTGCGCAAGGTGATGGGCTACCGGCACCTGCCCAGGCTTCGTGACGCATTGAAGCGAGAGCTGAAGATCGACACGACGACGTCGACGAAGAAAGCCGCGTAAGCAATCAGGAGCCGCGGAGAGTTTCAACTAGGAATGAGCTTGACTCGCGCCGACGCCCCAGACAAGCCAGCGTATGCGTGTTGCTGAGGGTCGGCGCGGGAGAGGTGTTGCCCAAGAGCGCTTTGCCGTCTCCGGAACGGCGCAATCGGGCAACATTCGACGGACAGAGCAGCAGCGAAAAGGGTATCGAGGGTGGCAGTAGTCCAAGGGCCGGTGCATCGTGACCGTGGATCGGCTGTCTCGCCCGCGTCAAGACGGTCAAAAAGGAAATCCTGGCTCAAATGACAAAGCACGGAACATTTGACTTTGAGAGGGTCAGAGCAAGGGCTGTGCAGACTATCGCGCCGCTTAAGCCTGCTGATAAGCACAGCGTTGCTCCCAAGGATATGCTGTTCTCAGCGAGGAAGACTAATGCTAGCCGACAACTTCCGCCACATTACCTCGTCTATTTCCTGCTCGTCGACCTCCTCGGATATAGGGATCTCGGCCGGTGGGAAAAGCTCGCCTATTCGATTCCTGTTGATTTTGATGGAACGGCCTATCTCGGCGAGCATCGCAAGTTTGGATTAAGTTTGTTCGCAGCCGATCCAGAGACCCAGGAGGAGGACGCGACGGTAGTCGTTGGCCTGATTCAGAAAGCTGTGAAAGCAGCGCGCCCTTATTTTGAATATCTCGCGAACGACGCTGCAGTTGGAACGCGAAGCACGGTGGCTAGGCCTGTCCGCAGTGGAGGCGTTCTTTTCTTGGACCGAACACGTATTCATACATATCGCCATTCTCAACGGCGCATGCACGACGGGCAGAGAGGTGAGCGATTTGGCTGGCGCTGATTGGTCAGAGAAGTTCAAAGCCGCGCTTGATATTGATGAACCTGAAACGAGGGCGCTCTACGATGAGTTGACCTCTATGCGCCGGCAACTTCGTAACCACGTGACCCATGGAGCGTTTGGTAAGGACGGTCAGGCATTTAGCTTTCATTCCAGCGCTGGCGCAGTCCCATTACTCCTTCCTTACAGGAGAAATAGAGAGTCGTTTCGCTTTGGTTCAGGGGCTGAACTTGATCCGACGCAGGCTTTCGATGCTATTGCACGCTTCGAATCTTATCTCTGGAGCGGGCGGCGAGCTAGAGTGAAGCAGTATATTCAAGACTACGAGCTCCCAGGGATTCTCAGCATGTCAGCGGACGGAACCTATGAGCGTGCGAGATCGAGCGATCAGGACATGGCCGATTTCACCGAGCACCTAATTGCACAGATGGACAACGCTGCAAATATGGATTGGTGAGTATGAATGACCTTCTCCCCGTGATCCAGGCCATGACGAGAGTCGTTTGACGCCTGATCCTAGCAGTCCGTATATGGACTCCTTCCGGCCTTCCAGCGGGCGGTTCGTGACATGGTTCCCCTCAACTCGGTTGCGCAAGGTGAGGGGCCTTCAGAGTCTGTGTGAAAACCGCTTTTACGAGTCACGTATAATGCGCCTTAAGGAGGCGCGATGAAATTCTTGACCTACAACCCGGAGCAAGCGTATCTGCTGCCGCCCAGCGTGCGGGAGGTGCTGGGAGAAGATCACATCTGTTTTTTTGTGCACCAAGTCGTGGAGCGGCTGGAACTGAGTGCGTTTGAGCAGGGCTACGTGGAAGAAGGCCGCCCGGCCTATCATCCGGCGCTGTTGCTGAAGGTGTGGCTGTATGCCTACGCGCTGGGCGTGACCTCGGCCCGCCGTCTGGAACAGCGGGTGCGGGAGGACCTGGCGTTCCGTTATCTGGCGGCCGGAGCGGGGCCGGACTTTTGGACGCTGAACCAGTTTCGGACGCGGCACGCCCGTGCCCTGAACGATCTGTTCACACAGGTGGTGGGGTTTGCGCGGTCGCTGAGAATGGGGCGGCTGGGACACGTGGCCATGGACTCGACGCGGGTGGCGGCCAACGCCTCGCGGGACCGGGTGGAGACGGTGGCCAAGTTGCGGGCAGAGCGAGCCAAAATTCGGCGGCAGATTCGTCGCTGGCAGAAACAATGTGACGCGCAGTCCTGCGAGGAAGCGGCTGGCCAGCAACTGAGCGGCAAGCAGATGGCAGCGCTGGAGAAGCGGCTGGAAGAAATCCCGCGATGCCTGGAGCGGTTGCGCAAAAGCGGGCTGAAGCGGCGTTCGGAAACTGATCCCGACAGCCGGTTCTTGCGCGACCGCAAGGGATTCACGCTGGGTTACACGGCGGGGGTGGCGGTCAGCGAAGATCATCTGATTGTCGAGCAGCGCGTGGGGCAAAACGCCACCGACAACGCGACGCTGGTCCCTCTGGTGGAGGCGGTCGAGCGACGCTGCCGGGAACGCCCGCAGAAGGTCAGCGCCGACAGCGGCTTCTTTTGCTTGGAGACCATCGTGGAACTGGCCCGGCGTGGCCTGGACGTCTATGTGCCCGACTCGAACTTGGCGCGGGAACTGAACCGAGGCCAACGCGCGCCCGGAGCACCTGCTGTACGGCATCCGGAACACCGGCGAATGCGACGCAAGCTGCGCGACCCGGCCGGCCGGGCGGTTTATCAGCGGCGCAAGGCGATCGTGGAACCAGTGATCGGGGTTTTGAAAGAACAGCGTGGAATGCGGCAGTTCCGGCGGCGGGGCCTGGAGCAGGTCGCGGTGGAGTTCGCGCTAGCCGCAACGGCCTTCCACCTCACCCGCCTGTGGCGCAACAAACCGAAGCTAGATCAGGAAGGCTAGTTCAGCAGACTCCCGGACCGGCGACTCGGCGAAGATCGAAACACCAGAATTCTGGAGCGGATCATGATCCCTTTTTGATTTCCAGCCAGCTAAACCGAGTTTCCACACAGGCTCCGAAGGCCGCCCGACCGAGGCTGTCGCGTCGCCTCTATTCGCGAAGGACCATCATTGGCGCCAGCTCCGTCTGGCCGGCCATTACCTGGAACACCAGTCTGTGCAGCGGCCTGGTACTTTTCAAGAATGAGAAGCAGCAGCCCCCTTCTCGTCTGAGTGCAACGGGTCCTTCGCGATCTTGTCGAAGAACTCGATGGTATTGAAATGCTTCATCTCTGAGCCGTAGGGCGCCCCAATTCGAGCAAGGACGCCCAAGAGCTGCGCCCTAGCTTTCCGATAGTCCCGCTCAGCGGACAAGTACATACCCTTGGGCCAGTTAAGCGCTTTCAGCTCTAGAGGTTCTTGCCCCTTCTTGAACGGAATTTTGTGGTTGACGAAGAGAAAACCCATTGACTTGGGATGAGCCTCTTCTATCTTTCGCAAAAAGATACTAGTGCTCGGCGTTGCATGGACGCCAACCCACTGGGCACGCTGATGCCATGCCGCCGCGTCACTAACCACAGGCCCCATGACCGTGTTCGTACCCTCCTCGATTCTGAATACCTCACCATGTGAGAAGGCACCCCGAAGCAGGATATCGCGCAGCAAGGACTGACACTGAAAGAAGCGCAGCACATGCCCAAACGCCTGGAGAGCCTTGAAATCATCATCGCCATCGGTCGAGTACGTAAGGATGACGGTGTCTTGAAACACGAAGCGCCCGAGACGGTCCAGGCTGAAGTATTTGAGGCTCTCTCCAACCGATCTCTCGACGACCTCGGCAACCACGTCTCGAGACTCCAGAAACCGCTCAGCTTGCTCTCGGGAGTAGTGAGCTGCTCCAAGGGCATCAAGAATCGCAACGAACGCCGTCGTGTGCTTTGCCATGTTCGACCGCCATTCTCCAGCGCAGCAGACTCGTCTCAAGCCGCCGTCAGTTGTTCTGCAGCCGTCCGGCGCTCTGGTGTGCAGCTGCTCTCGAGCTCTCGAAGCCGGGCACTGGCTCCGAGAAGGTGATCGCGACGATGAAGGGGCCGCTAACCGGTGCGCTGCCGTCGCTCGGTGCCCGCACCAGCAGACGATTCGAATTGGCCCGCTGCAGCAGCTCCCCCCCCCCCGCGTTCCGCCCAAATCAGGCGTCGTCTCCCTTTAGGTTAAGTCTATTGTCCTCGATACCCCGTCGAACGTGTTTCTTCGCGCCCGTGCGCGTCCGCGGCCGATTCATGGGTAGTCATGCTGTCGGTCAAGGTATGCCGCCCACTCGTCCATCAGGCGGCGCCTACACTCGAAGAGATCACTGCGAGCGTAGGCCGCCTCGGTGGGGTTCTGTACCGTGTGGGCGAGCGCGGCCTCGACCACTTCGCGGGGTGTGCTCGTCCGTTCCGCGGCCCAGTCCCGGAAACTCGACCGGAACCCATGCGGCACGGCGGCGATGGCGAGTTCCTTGGTCAATTTCGATAGCGTCATGTTGGAGAGTGGCTTCCCGCGCAGACTGCGGAACACGAGGCCGGTGCCATCGCTCAGTCTCTGTAAGTTGTGCAGGATCGCGAGCGCTCGCCCCGAGAGTGGGACGCGGTGATCCCGCTTCGCCTTCATGCGCGCGCCGGGGATGGTCCAGACGCCCGCGTCCAGGTCCATTTCGTCCCACGTCGCTAGGCGCACCTCGCCGGATCGCGCCGCCGTCAGCACCAGGAACTCGAACGCATCCTTGGTGGTGACCGAGGCCTGGGAGGCTCGCACGGTCGCGAGGGCGTCCGTCACCGTGCCGTGGGGCAGCGCCCGCATGTGCTGGACGATGGCCTGCTGCCGCCCGAGCGCCTGCCCGAGGGCATCGCCCGCCTGGTTGTCCGGCCGGTGGCCCATGGCCTTCCGACATAGCGAGACAAGTTATTTAAATAAAACATCTTAGAGAGTGTTAGCAGCCACGTTCCCCACGTTGTACCTGTTGCTGGCGAGTTACTAATTACGCCCTCAAAGAGGGCCTTCTGGAGAAACGGAAGCGCGTCCTTGATCAGCCGGATCGCTGCTATTCATTCGGACCGCGATGCGCGGTGGCGTCCTGGTCGACCCAGTCTTCCTCTTCATAGGTCATGCCGTGGCGACCGGGAACCTTTCGGGTGGGACCGGGCTTGTAGCTGGAACAGGACAGAGGTCCGTAACAGAAGGTTTCCGTCCTGTAGCGCCGTCGGTCGGGGTTCCATTGGTCAATGATCATTTCCACAGCCATGGCACAGCCCCAGATACAGCTATTACATTTGGAATCGTAGGTCGTTACCGCCAGGCGCCGATGCCCGCGCTCGCGATAGGCGGGCAACGGAGGAGGCACTCCATGCCATAGTGCCGCTAAGGCCTGCTCTTCTCCACGCCGGATCAGTTTCAGTTTGCTGACTCTATAGATGTCGGCGGTTTCGAGTCGCGGATCCGCAACCCGATGCCCCAACCCCTCGACGCGGTCACCCATTCGGAATTGGTGTTTGGCGTGGGTTCCGGAGCCAATACCGACTCGAAATTCAGCAGAAACTCCGCCGACTGTTCCCTCGATCCGCAACAGGTAACCCAGATAAGTGTGGCTCCGTTCATCGAAAGAACGGGTCAGGCGAATTCGAGGTTGGACCGAAGTGACAGCCCCAGACCAGGCAATCTTTTCGTTCATCGACAGTTCGTTCGAGTTTTCAAAGTTTGGTGATCCGGAGTCAGGCGGCAATGGACGTTTGATATAAACCTCCACAATGTCGTCGCCATCGGTAGAAGCCGAAGCTCAGAGGGACCTGCGGGCCGGACGTCTCCTGCGGCGTACATCCTGCACGTGCTGAATGCGTCCGATGGTGGTTGTAGTAGTCTTGGAAATCGAGCAGCTTGTTCTCCAGATCCGCCGTCGTCGAGAACAACGTGCGATCCAAATACTCGCGTCGAATCGTGCCGATCAGCCGTTCCACAAAGGAATGGGACAGGGGAACATAGGGGACGGTTTTGATTTCGGTCACCTCCAGGATCCGCAGATTGGCTTGCCACTGCCCAAACCGATACAGGGGATCATGGTCGGAGCTGAGGTACTTTGGCATCCAGGGTTGCCATCGAATGGCGCGGTTGAACATGCGGCAAAGTGCGACGCCATTGACAGTTCCGGCGTGGACGCCGAACCCAATGATCCGGCGGGTGTATTGATCCATGACGACCAAGACCCAGTGGGTCCGCAATGTGGCCGATTCGCACCGGAACAGATCTAGACTCCAGAGGCTGTCCTTCATGTGGCCAATGAGGGTCAGCCAGGATGGACCACCGGAGTTCTTAGCCGGCCGATAGTGGCTGGCGAGAATCCTTCGAACAACGTCTTTGTCGATGGGGATGTCGAAAGCCAAGGCAATCTGTTGAGCAATTCGCGGACAGCCCCAGACGGGATTGCGTTGCTTCATCTGGACGACGGCTTCAATGAGTTCTTTGTTGGGTCCGTTTGGTCCGGGCTTACCCCTGTACTTGGAGGAGAAGAGCAGGCGATATTTTCGATTCCTCATAACCTGGTGGAAGTTCAAGAGAGTCGAAGGTTTCAGCACGATTGCTGAGCGGATCAGGCGGGCGGGGCGGATGAGGAGAGCACACAGGCCGGCGACAAGGCGATCTGAAGTGCGTAGATTGGGTGACCGCTGCCGCGAACGATTGAGGATCAGGAGTTGTTGCTTGGCGAGAACGGACTCGGCGATCACAGAGCGAATGCCACCCGGACCCAAGAACCGGGCAAGAGTAGCCATGACATGGACTAAAAGGATAACGAGATTGCGCATCTCAGCATCTTAGCAAGAACCGCTAAACCCAGGAATTAGGCCGTAAACTAGCAATTCGCCAGGGACAAGATCGCCGCAGTGTTGAGGAGGGTCTGAACCATATCCGGCAGATCATCCGGCAACGGCAGCGTGGGCCGGAGCAGGACTATGGCCCCAGCCGCTGAGCCGGGTCCGTATGCGGGAGGACGTGCCCAGTGGCTTCTAATTCGTGAATGCCGTTTTTGGTCTGGTTGAAGGGTGTGAGAGAATTGAGCCCCGCCCAATCGACAGACATTGGAGTGAGCGAAGCGAGGAGGCCTATGTTCAAGGGCAAGAATATCGGGAGGATCTGAGTTTGGAGGGAAACCAACTCAACTGGATCGCCAACTTCATCTGGGGCATCGCAGATGACGTGCTGCGTGACCTCTACGTCCGTGGCAAGTATCGGGATGTGATCTTGCCCATGACTGTGCTGCGGCGACTCGACTCGCTCCTGGAGCCGAGCAAGCCGGTCGTGCTGGAGATGAAGACCTCGCTCGATAAGGCGAAGATCATCCACCAGGACCATGCGCTGCGTCAGGCCGCCGGCCAAGCGTTCTATAACACATCGAAGTTCACGCTGCGCGACCTCAAGGCCCGCGCCAGCCAACAGCAGCTCAAGGCCGACTTCGAGGCGTATCTTGACGGCTTCTCGCCGAATGTCCAGGACATCCTGGAGAAGTTCGAGTTTCGGAACCAGATTCCGCGCCTGTCCAAGGCCGACGCCCTCGGCACGTTGATCGAGAAGTTACTCTCGCCGGGCGTGAACCTGAGTCCCCACCCGGTTCTCCATGGCGACGGGTCGATCAAACACCCCGGCCTGGATAACCACGCGATGGGCACGATCTTCGAGGAACTGGTCCGCCGTTTCAACGAGGAGAACAACGAGGAGGCCGGCGAGCACTGGACCCCGCGCGATGCCGTGACGCTCATGGCAAAGCTGGTCCTGCTGCCTGTCGCCGACCAGATCGACTCGGGGACCTTTCTGGTGTACGACGGCGCTTGCGGCACCGGCGGCATGTTGACGGTGGCCGAGGAGGCGTTGACGCAGATCGCCGAGCAGCGCGGCAAGCAAGTCGCTACCCATCTCTACGGTCAGGAGATCAACTCCGAAACCTACGCCATCGCAAAGGCGGACCTCCTCCTCAAGGGCGAGGGGGAAGCCGCCGACAACATCATTGGGGGGCCGGAACACTCGACGCTCTCCAATGACGCCTTTCCGTCCCGTGAGTTCGACTTCATGCTCTCCAATCCGCCCTACGGCAAGAGTTGGAAGAACGACCTAGAACGCCTTGGTGGCAAGGCGGACATCAAGGATCCGCGCTTTCTGATCGAACACGGCGGTGATGCCGAGTACTCGCTCATCACCCGGTCAAGCGATGGTCAGATGCTGTTCCTGGCAAACATGCTCTCGAAGATGAAGCACGACACTTCGGCAGGGAGCCGCATCGCTGAGGTCCACAACGGTAGCTCACTATTCACCGGCGACGCCGGGCAGGGCGAGAGCAACATCCGCCGTTGGATCATCGAGAAAGACTGGCTCGAAGCTATTGTCGCGCTGCCGCTCAACATGTTCTACAACACTGGCATCGCCACCTACATCTGGGTGCTGACCAACCGGAAACCCGCCCATCGCCGCGGGAAGGTCCAGCTCATCGACGCCACGCATCGGTTCAAACCGCTGCGCAAGAACCTCGGCAAAAAGAACTGCGAGCTGTCGGAGGAGGACATCACCCGCATCTGTGATACGTTCCTGGCCTTCGAGGAGACCGAAGAGAGCCGCATCTTCGACAACGCCGCGTTCGGCTACTGGAAGGTGACCGTCGACCGGCCGCTACGTATCGCAGGTGCCGACCCGAACCGCGTCTACAAGGCGGCGGAGATCAAGGCGCTGAAGGAGACCGGTAAACGCAGCGATGCGGCGCCGGTCCTCCGGAAGATCCACAAGCGCGGCACGAAGGCCGACCCGCTGCGTGGCCTGTTCGCGGCCAACGTTAACGGCCGGCCGGCTGTCGTGGAGTACGAGCCGGATACCGACCTGCGCGACACCGAGCAGCTCCCGCTGCAGGAAGACGGCGGCATCGAGGCGTTCCTGCGGCGCGAGGTCCTGCCGTACGCGGCCGACGCCTGGTACCAGGCGGACAGTGTGAAGGTCGGCTACGAGATCAGCTTCACGCGCTACTTCTACAAGCCGAAGCCGATGCGGACGCTGGCCGAGATTCGGGCGGATATTCTGGCGCTGGAGAAAGAGACTGAGGGGCTACTCGGCGAGATCATCGGCGGGAGCGCGTCGTGAAGGCCACCGAAGCCAAGTTCGTCGAGTTCCTGAAGAAGTCGCCCCAGTTCGTGATCCCGATCTACCAGCGCACCTATAGCTGGACGGAGCGCGAGTGCCGCCAGCTATGGAACGACATCCTGCGGACGGGCAGTAACGACGCCATCGCGGCCCACTTCGTTGGCGCCATCGTCTACATCGAAAAGGGGCTCTATCAGGTTTCCAGCCGGTCGGCGCTGCTCGTTATCGACGGTCAACAGCGCCTCACGACCGTGATGCTCATTCTCGAAGCCTTGGCGCGGCACGTGGGTAACGGGGAGCCTCTGGACGGTTTCTCGGCAAAGAAAATACGCAACTACTACCTCCTCAACCAGCTGGAAGAGGGCGAGCGCGGCTTCAAGCTTCTGCTCACCCAGACGGACAAGCAGAGCCTGCTCGCCCTGATGCAGCAGAAACAGCAGCCGGCCAAGCCCTCGCTCCGCATTAGGGAGAACTTCACCTTCTTCGAGGAATGGGTGCAGGCGGTTGGGGCCGATCTCACGCCGCTATGCAAGGGACTCGCAAAGCTAATGATCGTGGATATCGCCCTCAGTCGTGATCAGGACAACCCTCAGCTCATCTTCGAGAGCATGAACTCGACTGGCCGCGAGTTGAGTCAGGCCGACCTGATCCGCAATTTCATCCTGATGGGTCTGGACACCGCCCAGCAGACGCGTCTCTACGAGGAGCACTGGCGGCCGATGGAGGTCGCCTTCGGGCAGGAGGCCTACGGCACGCACTTCGACAGCTTCATGCGTCACTACTTGACGCTCAAGACCGGCGGCGTGATCCCGAACGTCCGGGCAGTCTACGAGGCCTTCAAGGGCCACGCACGCTTGCCCGAGTTGAAAGCGGCCGGCGTGGACACCCTCGTTGCCGACATCCATGCCTACGCTGGGTATTACTGTGCGATGGCGCTCAACAAGGAGCCTGACAAAGACCTCGCGCCGGCGTTCCGGGATCTCCGCGAGCTGAAGGTGGACGTGGCCTTTCCCTTCCTCCTAGAGCTATACGACGACTACGCACAGGGCCAGCTCTCGACGGAGGACTTCGTCCGGGCCGTACGGCTGGTCGAGGCCTACGTGTTCCGCCGGGCGGTGTGTGCCATTCCCACCAACTCGCTCAACAAGACCTTTGCCACCTTCGGACGTGTGCTCCAGAAAGACCGCTACATCGAGAGCATCCAGGCGCACCTCCTCACCCTGTCGTCCTACCGACGCTTTCCCGGCGACGAGGAGTTCAAGCGCGAACTGTCCGTGCGCGACCTCTACAAATTCCCGCGTCGGAGCTACTGGCTGCGGCGGCTGGAAAACCACGACCGCAAGGAGCGCGTTCCAGTGGACGAGTACACCATCGAGCACATCCTGCCCCAGAACGAGAACCTCTCGGCGACGTGGCGTGAGGCACTCGGCCCGGAGTGGCGGCGCGTGCAAGAGACTTGGCTGCACACCCTCGGCAACCTCACGCTCACCGGTTACAACGCCGAGTACAGCGACCGGTCGTTCGGGGAGAAGCGCGACATGCAAGGCGGCTTTAAAGAGAGCCCGCTAAGGCTCAACGAGGGTCTCGGGACTTTGGACACCTGGAACGAAGCCATCATCCAGATACGCGCAAAGCGGCTCGCGGAGCAGGCCGTGCAGGTGTGGGTGCCGCCACCCGCGCTGCCACCTGAGGTGCTGGAGGCCTATCACCCGAAGGAGGAACGCCCCGCCGGGTACACCCTAGACGGCCACCTGTATCTCGCCGAGGACAGTCCCATGCGGCCGCTGTTCGAGACGTTCCGCAAGGAGGTTATGGCGCTCGACTCCTGCGTCAGCGAGGAGATGCTGAAGCTCTACGTCGCCTACAAGGCCGAGACTAACTTCGTAGACGTGGTGCCGCAAAAGAGCCGTCTGCGCCTCTCGCTCAACCTGCACTTCCACGAGCTGCATGACCCGAGGGGGCTCGCCAAGGATGTAACGAACCTCGGCCGCTGGGGCAACGGCGACGTGGAGGTCGCCCTGAGCACGCCGGACGAACTGCCCTACATAATGGGCCTCGTGCGCCAAGCCTTCGAGAAGCAGATGGGTAACGGGGAGGCCGAAGCATGATCGCCGACCTCAAGCCCTATCCCGCGATGGAGGACTCCGGCGTGGAGTGGATGAGCAGTATTCCCGACCAGTGGCGCTTCAAAAGAACCAAGTTTCTGTTTAGGGAGAAGGACCATCGGGCCGGTGACGAAGGAGGAGTTCTACTCTCTCTCACCCGATCTCGGGGGCTACTGCCACAGACCGAAGCATCTAAACGCATCGCCAGTGTCGAAGACCTATCCAACTACCGGGTGTGTCGACCGGGAGATCTGGTTATGAACCGCATGCAGGCTTGGTCTGGGATGTTTGCAGTCTCGTCCTGCGATGGAGTGGTTAGCCCTGACTACAGTGTCTTCGAGGCGACTGTGCCCTCCGAGGTCAAGTTCTTCGAGCATCTGTTCAAGACGCCTCTCCTGGTGGCTCAGTTCGCCCTACGTTCAAAAGGGATCGGAAGCGGTTTCAACCGACTGTATGCGGACGACTTTGGTGACGTCTCGGTGCCAGTTCCACCTCTCCCCGAACAAGCCGCCATCGTGCGCTTCCTCGACCACGCCGACCGGCGCATCCGGCGCTACATCCGCGCCAAGCAGAAGCTGATCACGCTGCTGGAGGAGCAGAAGCAAGCACTAATCCACCAGGCTGTTACGGGCCAGATCGACGTCCGGACCGGCCAGCCCTACCCTGCCTATAAACCCTCCAGAGTGGAGTGGCTCGAAGACGTTCCGGAGCACTGGGAAGTGCGTCGGTTGAAATCAAAGCTTCGTCCGGTCGACCGCCGTTCGTCCAGTGGGACGGAGACGCTGCTGTCCCTGCGACGAGATTTCGGTGTGGTCGTCTATGCCGAGCACTTCTCCCGACCCCCGCAGGGTGTAACCCTAGTTGGGTACAAACTAGTTGAAGCGGGTCAACTAGTTGTCAACCGTCTGCAAGCCAATAACGGTTTGCTGTTCTGTTCGAGACTGTCGGGAGTCGTGAGTCCAGACTATTCGGTGTTTGCGGCAAGGTCACCTGTAGACATGGAATATCTCGGCAATCTCCTGCGAACCGTTACATACAAGACACACTTCCGACGGGAATCAACGGGTCTTGGCACTGGAAGTGCGGGTTTTCTCCGACTGTACGATGACAGACTGCTTGAGACGCCGGTGGCCCTTCCGCCCCTCGAAGAACAAAGCACCTTATTGGTGTCTCTCAGCGAGATCACTGCTTCCCTCTGCCGCGCTATAGGCCGGCAGCATGTGGGGATCGCCCTCCTCCGCGAGTACAGCACCCGCCTGATTGCCGATGTCGTCACTGGGAAATTCGACGTGCGCGAGGCGGCGGAGAGGCTGCCTGAAGTCGATCCCCTCGCAGACGAATTCGATGCGCTGACAACACAGGCCACAGAGACCGGAGTGATGGAACTGGAAGACGCCACCGAATTACCAGAGGAGTTCGCAATGGAAAATGAGGTGATCATATGACCAACTGGGAAACGTGCCCGGCCGTCGAACGCCGCCCGGAGAAGCTCAGTGGAGCCTGGGTCTTTCAGGGAACTCGAGTGCCCGTGTCCGCTCTATTCGAAAATCTCAAGGAAGGAGCATCCACGGAGCAATTCCTGGACTGGTTTCAAGGTGTAGAGGAATGGCAGGTCAAAGCGGTTCTTGAGCACGAAATGAAGTCGTTGGCAGATTCGGCTGTCTTGTGAAGATTCTATTCGATCAAGGCACTCCGAGGCCCCTCCGGCACTCCCTGGCCGAACACTCGGTGGACACCGCCTCTGAACGGGGTTGGTCCGACCTCGATAACGGGAATTTGCTTCAAGCCGCGCAAGACGAGGGCTATGACCTCCTGATCACCACCGACCAGAATATCCGGCACCAGCAAGACCTCGCCAACAGGCATATCGCCATCCTGGTACTGCTCTCAACCGCTTGGCCGCTCATCCAGCAGAAGGTCGACGCTATCAGCGCTGCAATTAACGAGATGGAGCCGGGGAAGCTGAAGGAGATCACCATTTGAAGAGAACCGAGGCGTGACATGACCACCGACACCAGCGAACGCGGCCTCGAACGGCTTATCTGCACCGCCTTGACCGGCAGTTCCTGCGATGTCACGTTGTTGCCCACAGGTCTGGAAGGCGAAGCCGCCGACCCCTCTGGTGGGGCCAGATGGATCTGCGGTACGCCCAACGACTATGACCGCGAGTACACGGTCGATCTGGCACAGCTCCTGGCGTTCCTCTTCAAGACGCAACCAGAGGTGTTTGAGGGCCTGCGCCTCGAAGATGATGGCCCAGGGCGCCGGAAGTTTCTGGCCCGCCTCCAGGGCGAGGTCAGCAAACGTGGTGTCATCGACTTGCTACGCAATGGGGTCAAGGACGGGCCGCATCACGTCGAACTCTTCTACGGCACGCCGTCTCCAGGCAACCCGCTCGCCGCTGAACGCTACGCGCAGAACCGCTTCTCGGTCACGCGCCAGCTCCGCTACAGCCGCGACGAGACACAGCGGGCGCTTGACATCGGTCTGTTCATCAACGGCATGCCGGTCGCCACGTTCGAGCTGAAGAACAGCCTCACCAAGCAGACGGTCGAAGACGCTGTGGAGCAGTACAAGCGCGATCGCGACCCACGCGAAAAGCTCTTCGAGTTCGGCCGCTGTGTGGCGCACTTCGCGGTGGATGACCACGAGGTGCGGTTCTGCACGCACCTCAAGGGCAAAGCCTCGTGGTTCCTGCCATTCAACCAGGGCTGGAACGATGGTGCCGGGAACCCTCCGAATCCGGACGGCCTCAAGACCGCGTACTTCTGGACGCGCATCATCACCCGCGACGGGCTGACCAACATCCTGGAGAACTACGCGCAAGTCGTTGAGACTAAGGATGAGAAGACGGGCAAGAAGAGGAAGGTGCAGATCTGGCCACGCTATCACCAGCTCGACGTGGTGCGGCGGCTCTTGGCCGATACGCACCAGTACGGCGCGGGGAAGCGATATCTCATCCAGCATTCGGCCGGCAGCGGGAAGTCCAACTCCATCGCCTGGCTCGCCCACCAGTTGATCGGACTCAGGAAGGACGACGCGAGGGTGTTCGACTCCATCATCGTCGTCACCGACCGGCGCATCCTCGACAAACAGATCCGCGACACGATCAAGCAGTTCGCCCAAGTCGGGGCCACCGTCGGCCATGCCGACCGCTCAGGTGACCTCCGCAAGTTTATCGAGAGTGGGAAGAAGATCATCATCTCGACGGTGCAGAAGTTCCCGTTCATCCTCGACGAGATCGGGAACGAGCAACGGAGCCGGCGCTTCGCCATCATCATCGACGAGGCGCATTCGAGCCAGGGCGGCAAGACCGCAGCTGCGGTCAACATGGCGCTCTCCGAGTCGGGCGCTGCGGAGGAGGACGAGACCACCGAAGACACGATCAACCGCATCATGGCCGCGCGGAAGCTCCTCCCGAATGCGAGCTACTTCGCCTTCACCGCCACGCCCAAGAACAAGACGCTGGAGATCTTCGGCGAGGCATACGACGCGGGCGGGCAGACCAGGCACCGCCCCTTCCACAGCTACACCATGGAGCAGGCGATCCAGGAGGGCTTTATCCTGGACGTGCTGCGGCACTACACACCGGTCGCGAGCTACTACAAGCTCATCAAGAAGATCAAGGGGGATCCCGAGTTCGACACCAAGCGCGCCCGAAAGAAGCTGCGCCGCTACGTGGAGAGCCACGAACATGCCATCCAGATCAAGGCCGAGATCATGGTGGACCACTTCCACG
The DNA here is from genome assembly GCA_965197305.1 of Candidatus Acidiferrales bacterium. Lineage (GTDB taxonomy): Bacteria > Acidobacteriota > Terriglobia > Acidiferrales > UBA7541 > Palsa-189. Next base: position 243,077 of record CBDAMS010000012.1, read on the forward strand.
AACAGGTGCTGGCGCTCAACAAGATCGGCGGCCAGGCCCGGGCGATGGTGGTGACCGGCGGCATCGAGCGCGCGATCCAGTATTACCACGCGATCCAGAAGTACCTCCGGGAGCGCAAGAGTCCGTACCGGGCCATCGTTGCCTTTTCAGGGGATCACGAATATGGCGATGCGAAGGTCAGTGAGGCGTCCCTCAATGGCTTCCCTTCCGGGCGCATCGCCGACGAGATCCAGCAGGACCCGTATCGGTTCCTCATTTGTGCCGACAAGTTCCAGACCGGCTACGACGAGCCGCTGTTGCACGCGATGTACGTGGACAAGATATTGTCTGGGATCAAGGCGGTCCAGACGCTGTCACGGCTTAATCGGGCGCACCCGCAGAAACACGACGCGTTTGTGCTCGACTTCATGAACGGTGCCGATACCATCCGGGAGGCGTTCGCTGACTACTACCGGACGACGATTCTTAGCGAGGAGACGGACCCCAACAAGCTGCACGACCTCAAGGCTGAACTCGACGGCTATCAGGTGTATGCCAACGCGGAGATCGAGCAGCTCGTGACACTCTATCTAGGAGGGGCGGGCCGCGACCGGCTCGACCCCATCCTCGACGCCTGCGTCGCGGTCTACAAGGAGCGGCTCGACGAGGACGGACAGGTGAACTTCAAGGGCAAGGCCAAGGCGTTCGTGCGCACGTACGGCTTCCTCGCCTCGATCCTGCCCTACACGAATGCCGAGTGGGAGAAGCTCTCGATCTTCCTGAATTTTCTCGTGCCGAAGCTCCCCGCGCCCATGGAAGAGGATCTGTCCAAAGGCATCCTTGGGTCCATCGACATGGACAGCTACCGGGTAGAGAAGAGGGCGGCGATACACGTCCAACTGGCGGACGAGGACGCCGAGATCGAGCCGGTACCGACCACGGGCGGCGGCCACAGGCCGGAACCCGAACTCGACCGACTCTCGAACATCCTCAAGACCTTCAACGAGCAGTTCGGGGATATCCCCTGGGAGGACGTGGACCGAGTTCGCCGTCTCATTACGGAGGAGATTCCGGCCAAGGTTGCGGGGGACATCGCCTACCGCAACGCCCGGGAGAACTCCGACAGGCAGAACGCCCGGATCGAGCATGACGAAGCCCTGAGGCGTGTGATGACTGCCGTGCTGAACGACGACATGCAACTCTTCAAGCAGTTCACAGACAACGAAGGGTTCCGGCGATGGCTGACGGATAACGTCTTCGGACTGACCTATGCGCCGCCGCAGGCCAAGAACCAGACGGCGGCCCGAGACTAACAGCGCTGCTTCCCACGGCTGCTCGGGCGTCCAGGAGCGGCCAATGCCACTCTCTGTTCACGATGAGTTCCGAAAACCACCTATGAGATCCCGCTCGACAAAATCGAGCGCATAAGGGGTTGGACCTACGCAGGCATACCACAAGGACTGGTTAGAATTATCCCAACAACAATTGATTGAGGAAGTACCTCAGGTCCGGTGCTGGGGAGCGAGTTGCGGGAGCACATGGGGGCCATCAAGCGCTGGTATCGCAACGACTGGATCGCGCTCGACAACAAGCTGCGCAGCCAGTGGATCATGGCTGTGATAGCAACTACCGTCAAGAAACCGTCAGGAAACTCGCCCATCAAGCGGGCTAGCCGTAGGCGTTGCGAGCGAAAGCAGACGCCCCAAAACCGTGTAAGGGCAATGAAAGGAAGGAGTTGGCAGAAAACCGTGTAAGACACCCGGCTGCTGGAGAAGCAGGTGCTGCGGGATGTGGCGCGGGGAAACTTCTGAGCCCTGAGCGGTGGCTTTGGGGTCAATTAGTAACCTTCACCAGAGATGAAAGCGATTCTAATTCGAGTGGGTGTGGACCAAACATACGGGCAATGGAACGCCCCGGTTGATCCAGAATCCGGTCACTTCGTGTACGTACCAATTCCCGAAAAGCGTGCCTTCCGGCCTGGTCTTGAGCGATCGTACCGTGAGGTACTTCCATCTCTTCAGCGGTTTGCTTTAAGGTTCGACTTTGACCTTGAAAGCAGTTTGGGACTCCCGCGAAGTTTGCTTGATCGCGCAATGCATCTAGACCCCGACTTTGAGTGGCTGACCTATGGCGACAACGGTGACAAACGCGGGGCCGAAATCAAGCATCTATCTGAGGGTGACCTCCTGGTCTTCTATGCCGGCCTTCAGTCGGTTCGAGCGAGCCGAAAACTGATCTACGGGTTGGTCGGACTGTACGTAGTTGATAACGTGCTGCCTGCCAGGTCGGTTCTTCCTGATCAGTACAAGAGCAACGCCCATACGCGCACGCTTAAGATTGCCGCTCGTGACATTGTTGTCCGTGCGAAGCTGTCTATATCCGGGCGCCTGACCAAGTGCGTTCCAATTGGCGAATGGCGCGATGGAGCCTACCGCGTGACTCCTGGCCTGCTCAAAAAGTGGGGTGGCCTATCGGTGAAAGATGGCTACATTCAGCGCAGCGCTAGACCGCCCGAATTTCTAAATGCCAGGAAATTCTACCGCTGGCTTTTGCGGCAAGAGGTTGAGTTGATTCAGAGGAACAACTGATGCACGGTGAAAGAGTTACCATTGTGCATCTTCGCAGACCAAGGAGGCGTTCGGACACGCGGAACGATCCCTTTTGGGAATTCGGCAGCTTCGGCATCACGGGATGCCATGACTGACCTGATCGGCTTGAATTAGTCCAGCGGGAGTGAGAGAGAATCACTCTCAAGGAGAGCTGGACATGCCGATGAAGAGATACAAAGCAGAGCAGATCGTGACGTTGCTGCGTCAGATTGAAGTAGGAATTGCGAACGGAAAGCCCACCCCGCAAGCCTGCAAGGAAGTTGAGATCACTCAGCAGACGTACTACCGCTGGAGGAAAGAGTTCGGCGGCCTGAAGCTGGATCAAGCGAAACGAATGAAGGAGCTGGAGCGGGAGAACGCGAAGCTGAAGCGTTTGGTGGCGGAACTGTCTCTGGAGAAGCAAATTCTGAAGGATGTGGCCTCGGGAAACTTCTGAACCCTGAGCGGCGGCGTTGTGCGGTGGAGCATGCGCGAGAGAAGTACGAAGTAAGTGAGCGGCATGCCTGTCGGCTGCTGGGGCAGTGGCGAAGGACACAACGCTACGCCGCGATCCAGAGGATCGACGAAGATGCGCTGACCGAAGCGATGGTTGCGCTGGCCAGTGAATATGGGCGCTATGGCTACCGACGGATTACAGCGCTGCTGCAAGGTGCTGGCTGGCAGGTGGGTAAGGATCGGGTGCAGCGCATCTGGCGACGCGAGGGGTTGAAAGTACCACAGAAACAGCGGCCCCGAGGGCGGCTGTGGCTGAACGACGGGTCGTGCCTTCGACTGAGGCCGGAGCGAGCCAATCATGTGTGGAGCTATGACTTCGTAAGCGGGAAGACGCACGACGGGAGAACGTTGCGGATGCTGACGCTGATGGATGAATACACGCGGGAGTGCCTGGCGATCCGGGTGGCACGACGGTTGGGGAGTTATGAGGTGATTGAGGCGCTGGCCGACGTGATGCTGTGGCGGGGAATTCCGGAGCATATTCGTTCCGATAATGGCCCGGAATTCGTATCGAAGGAACTGCGGAAGTGGCTGGCGAGTGTGGGGACAGGAACGCTGTACATCGAACCGGGCAGTCCCTGGGAGAACGGGTACTGTGAGAGTGTCAACGGGAAGCTGCGGGATGAATGCCTGAATGGAGAGATTTTCTACTCGCTGAAGGAGGCGCAGGTGGTGATCGAAATGTGGCGCGTGGAATACAACACTAAGAGGCCGCACTCGGCGCTCGGCTACAGGCCGCCTGCCCCGGCGGCTTGTAGCCACTGGGGAGCAAATCCATCTTCACAGCCCATGGCTGTGATATAAAAACCCTCTCACTGTTCCTGGACTAAAAAATCAGGCAGGTCACCGCCACGGCGGATCGGATCTTCCGTTTAAGGACAAGTCACTTGAAATCCGCGTCGGACAGTCTTATCGGTTGATAGCCGTTCCTTATTCAAGAATCCTATTTATCCGGGCCGTGAGTGTGGTCGGCTCGATGTTTGAATTGAGGAGAAGAAGGAATGATCAATCAGCCGGAGGAATGCCCGCTATCTATCGGGTCTGCCGTACAGTTCGCCCACAAGGGGAATACAATCCACGGACATCTCCTCCAAAAGACAGGGGCAGAGCCGCTTCACAAAAATACTCGACACCGAATCTGTAAGTAGAGCCAGACAGCCGTCCGGCCGTAGTTGCTCTGGGTCCTAGCGAGAGGTGCTGTCACCCGTCTAGTTTTTGCATCCATTCTTGTCGCAAGTGATTTTTCCTGCGGTCGACACCCAATGGGTAGGATTAACTCGGGTATCAAAGCCACATCCGGTAGTGCCCCCCTTGGTTCCGCTGTGTACTTCGTTTGTAGGCACATGCCTTACGGCCATCGGCATCTCCTCGGTGGAATTTACACTTTAGCTGTCCGGAACAAGCAAATCCTACACCGCGCGCGTCGGGTAGTCAACGACGATTATGGCTCGTGTCGGTAGCACATGATGTGTCCGATCTGAAGAGGCGGGGCGGGAGAATAGAGCATTCGCAAAGGAGGAAGGCTGTCGCGTCCCACCAGATTCGGAACAGTCGATGAGTAAGGGATGTTCAGGGCATCAGTCAGCAAAAAATGAGGGCGAATCTTGAAATGAGACCCGCAGTCGTCGTCGGTGTATTCATCAACCATGGCCCAGGACAGCTCTTACTCATCCGCCTCACTGAAAACGAACTCGCACGAACCCGCCGTCTGCAGGGCGACCTGTCGATCGTCGCGGGACACGAAAACGCCACCGAGATCGGCAGGGTCGCGGTCTGAAACCTGTGTGCACCAGAACCACCTCATCCGGGCACGCCCTGGGGTTTCACTCCTTGCGCCTGGATTTGCCGCCGATTACTTGAATTCGTCGTCTCGTCGCCGGCACCTGCTGCGACGTGGCAAAACCACGTCCGGCCTCAACACCATCACAACGTCTGATGTGAGAGACTGTCCGTTGTTTGTTTCTCCCATCGGCCTTCAGCGGAGGTTCTCCGCGATCATCGCCCGAAGACGGGACACAGTGAACACGACCGAGACCGGCACCCGAACGTCTCTCGAACTGTTCGGTTCGCTGATCGCCCGCCTGTTGGGCAGCCAAGAACAACTGGGTGCCGCCACGGACAGCCTTCGGCGCCACGTCAAGACAGCCGGCGGAGTTATACTGAGGCGTCGGAGAAGAAACCAATGAAGAGGGGCCGGTGGACAACGGAAGAACAGAAGAGACAAATAGGGTCGGCAATGGCAATCGCGACCGCGGCGAATCTGCTGTTGGGGCTTCGGCAGACCGAAGCGGGGAGGAATTACCTGAACGCGATGGTGACTGACGGAGGAATGGACGGACAGCTTGGCGAAGCAGGAACAGAATACATCTTGATCCCTATGCTGCCTTTCGCGGTTGAGTTGTGTTTGAAGGGAATAAAGTCACAGGGTGGCGAGTTTCTCTGGACGCATAATCTCAAGTCGCTATGGGAGGATTTGGACGAGAACGAACGAGTAGGAATACGGACACGAATCGAAGACGCAGCATGGAGAAGCTACGAGCGGATACGGCGCGACGCACTTGGTATAGCGGGTGCAATGAGAACGGTCGATGAGGTCATAGAAGTTCACCAGAACGACTTTGCGGACTGGCGGTATGTTGTCGATGGGGTGAGGAACCTAACGGAAGACAAGGAACAAGTGAGAATCGACGAAGCGATAATGGACTTCTTCGGGATCGTGTATGCCTCGATCGAACACCACAAGAGCCGGGATGCGCAGCACCAGTAATCCTTGCCAGCGCGCTCGCATAACTCGAATGTCCGTCGGTTACGGCTGGCCCTCGTCCGCCGCGTCCGTGGCCTGCTCGGAGAGGCCCGCCGCAACTGACGGACAATGAACGGAAGCGGCGATGCGCGCCGGCACCGATGAGGTGCCCGGCGGCGTAGGAGTCCCGATTGCGGAGGGATGGAGTGAGCTTCACAGACTACAAGCTGGGTCATGTTGCAGGCGGCACTGTCGTGGAGGTCACGCTAAAGGGGGGCGCCGCCAATGTGCGTCTTATGGACCAGTCGAATTTCAACCACTTCAAGGCGGGGCGCCAACACCGATATCACGGTGGCCTGGTCACGAGGTCTCCGTTCCGGCTGCAGGTACCGCACGCCGGGACGTGGCATGTCACAGTGGACATGCAGGGCCTGCGCGGGTCGGTGCGGTCCGGCATCCGCGTCATTCCGGCGGCAGCCCTGAAGCCGCTGCCACCGGCCAACGAAGCGTCGCTACGGGAGATCCCGTCGTTGGTGCGCAATGTCACGCACGAGCAGGTGCCGGAAATCGATGCACCGGAGGAGCGGGTGTTCGACGTGTTCATCTGCCACACGTCAGAGGACAAGGAAGACATCGTGCGACATCTTGCCACCGCGTTGCGCGACGCCGGCCTGAGTGTTTGGTACGACGAGTTCGAGCTCAGGATCGGCGATAGCCTGCGCCGCAAGATCGACAGGGGGCTCGCGAACAGCCGCTTCGGCGTAGTGGTGCTGTCCCGGGCCTTCTTCGGGCGCGGCTGGCCGGAGTATGAACTCGATGGCCTCGTGACCCGTACCGTGTCGGGAGAGCAGGTCCTGCTGCCCGTCTGGCACAACGTCACCAAGCGCGAGGTCATGGACTACTCGCCGTCCTTGGCCGACCGTGTCGCGCGCAGCACCGGGACGCACACGGTAGAGGAGATCGCGGCCGAAATTGTCGATGTAATCCGCAACCCGCCCGAAGGCTAGATGCGGAACCGGTACAGTTCGGGAACCGATGAGTGGCGGTGTGCCGAAAACGGACTCGGACGCGTCGGCGACGGCGGGTTGAACGGACGTTTCACTGTACAGTTGCGCCGCCGGGGCTCCTGCGCGACCCGGGGTGGTCCGGCCGACTTTCCCGGCCGCGTGCATCCGGACCGGTGTGCGCGTCTGGCGGCGCCGGCTTGACCTCAAAGGAATTGGTGATGAGCGACGATGCGTTTCCGTTCGCGACGACGGCCGAGGTGCTAATGGTGCTTTCGGTCGCGGACGCATTGAAAGCGATCGCGAGGCCGAAGTGCCCTGCCTTCAGGGATGTCTTCCTCGAAAGAGCTACGCCGCCGACCACGAGGTTGCGAGGGCACGGGCCCTGCTTGCTCATCTATGTCGGGTGGTGCTGACACCGGGCGAGCGGCTCGTCTGACGCCCGGTGTGGGAGGAGCCTCACGGACGGACGTTTGTGCTAGGCGATGGACGAGGAGAGTGCGGCGGCGGTCCGTAATAGACGGGGAGTTGCGCGCGCGGTCACTCGATGCGGTTTGGGACGGGCGGCGCAACGCCGAGGCGGCGCGGAAAGCCGTCGGGAGCCATATGGTGGCGTCGGTCTCGACCGCCAGACGGCAAAGCCGTCCATGATCCAGTGGCGTCACGGCATTCGGCGGATCTTTTCAACTTGACGATTTGTTTCCAAACAGCTTGCCCGCCGTGCCTCTCCCGTGCGTGGATGTCTGCCGATCACGGTTGGTCCGTGCCATTCCGGCACAGTTCGGCGATGCTCACTTCGCCTCGCAGCCCTTCCAAGACGACCCGGACCTTCGCTTCCGCCGAAACTTCTTCCGTGTCTTGCGACGGATGTCCCCTACTCGATCTTCTGCCGACACTTTCTCTCTCATCCGATCCTCCTCAAGATCGTTTCGATCCGGAACGTGTCTCTTAGTTTTTCACGAGCCTCTGCCCGAAATGCTTTGACGGGCTACAGTGCTAGACTACATGAGTAACCTGCGAAATCCAGGAGTCTCTTAGCATGGATCAAAGTTTCAATCCGGATGGGTTCATCCGCCGGATTGGCAATCGGCTTGTCGATGAATTCAAGGACGCAAAAGCCGGTACGACGCCATTGACGGTCGGCTCCGCGGCGGAGCAACCTGTCAGGGATCAACTGGAACAGATTCTGCCCAGGGGAATAGCAGTAGGCGAGGGCTTCGTGATCGACAGCCACGGCGCGACGAGTCGCCAGCAGGATGTGATCCTTTACGAGCGAGACATTTGTCCCGTGTTTTCGATCAACAGAACACCGCAGACGACCTATTATCCATGCGAAGGCGTGATTGCCGTAGGTGAAATCAAGAGTTCACTGGATCGGGATTCGCTTCAGGACGCATTCCAAAAGGTCGCATCCGTGAAGCGGCTACGGCGCCACGTCGTCCATGATTTAAGGCCCCATCCTACGACCGGGGGGCCGATTCCCTTGTATCGAAAATACCTGACACTCCATCGCGATGCGGTAACCAGGTTGGACGAGGGGCGGGAGGACGAGGAACGACGACAGATATTCGGGTTCGTTTTGGCGGGCGACTCTCGATTAAAACATGAGACTCTGGTAGCGACCTTTTATGAATTCGCTGCACAATTGGGAGAGAGACTGTCGCCCAACCTGCTAGCGACATTGGATGGATACGCCATTAGATGGGGCAACATCGCCAAGGGAGAGCGGAAGGTAATACGTCAGTCTAAAGACGGCACTTACGGCGTGACGGTCTACAAAGACGGTCCAGAGCGCTGGCAGGTATCGTGGTCGGCAGAGACTGCGTCTCACCTAGGCGGATCCACAATCTCTGATGCGTTTCGCATGCTCGTGCGTTGGATAAGGCAGGGGGCCGAGCTAGGTAGAACCAGCGACATTAGGTCGTTTGATTGTTACTTCGAAGAGAAGCCCTCTGGCGAGCCGACACCACTGGTTAGCATTACTGGGCCCGTGACAACAGAGCACCTGCTTCGCACCTGTATCAAAACTGTATCAAAACCCCTGTTTGTTGAAGGCATTGGGGTTGCCCGTGAGCGGCGAGCAGGTTCCCCAAGTTGTTGATAACGCAAAGAATTTAACGTAACCGATGGAGAGAAAAGAAGCGGTGACAACGCTTGCAAAGCAGGTGCTCTGCCAACTGAGCTACACGCCCATACGTGCATCCTAGCACCTAACTCCTTCAGCTTCAACAAACCTTATTTCCATGGCGCATGAAAAACCGACCTGTTCGCCTCAAACTGTACTAAAAATGTGCCAAAAATCGTTCAGTTCGGCCTTGCTGTGCTCGAAATCTGTCGATGTTCGTTAGCCTGGCGATCGAGCTTGGTCAATGCCTCTCGCATCATGTTCAGCTTCGCCTGGCTGTACCGCTTGAATACCGCCGAGTCTCCCTGCCGAAGCATTTGGGTGACAAAATGGTCCGCGACTCCCCCGGCGCTGAGTCTGGTAGCAAAGGTATGGCGCAACTCGTATATCGGGAAATGCGGCACGCCAGCACGCCGCAGTGTCGCGGCCCAAATCTTCTTCAGTGATCTGATGTATGGCCTGCTGGATTGTTGGCGTGGCGTCGGGAACAGATACTCGCTTGCTGGCGTCGCTTCGATCTGCGCCTGGAACGCCCTGTACGCCAAATCCGGAATCGGCATCTCGCCTACCCCGTTTGGAGTCTTGGAGTCCGGGATATAAACCACCCGGTTTTCCATATCCACCTGCAATTTCTTCATGGGCATCAGCTCCTTGTAGGGACGGAGCCCCGTCTCAGCGAGAATGACGATAGCGTTACGCAGGTAATCGGGTGCAGAAAACTCAATCCGCTGCTGCTCGCTTGCCGTCATATAGTGAGGCTTTCTGGTTGCGTTCCGTAATTGAATCGGGAATTCAACCGCACTACAGGGGTTCGCATCCAAACACTTTTTCTTCACCGCGACATTCAGAATCCGCTTCAAAATGCGGAATTCCTGGTGCACGGTTGCCGGCTTGAGCTTTCCCACAAGCCGGGTCCCTAACTTCGTGCGTACCCTCCTTCCTGAGCACAAGCGCCGATCGATGTAATCCTCAATCGCGTCTGCGGTAACTTCCGTTAAGGGACTTTCACCGAATACAGGCCGCAGAAACTTCAGGGCATTGATATTTTCCGCGTGTGTCTTTTCCGAGCGGAATGGAGGCTTGGAACGTCTTTCCAGAAATCAATCAGCCCATTGGTTAAGGGTTAGTTTCTTGCCGGCCAGCATGGCTGGTAACCTTCCCTCGTCCCTGGCATCCAACCGGTCTCGCAGAAGACGGTTTGCTTCTTGTTCATTCGCGGTTCCTGTCGATTCCCTCTGAAGCTTTCCTTCTCGGTCCCGGTACCGCATCCACCAAAACGCGGAACCATTGCGTTGGAAGATGCTCCCTCCTCTGCTCTTCGGCCTTCCTCTCCTATTGTTCATCGATTCCTCCATTTATATGAAATTGCTGGCGCCACTCGACCAGTTCCGACCGTCGGAAGCGGATCGAGCGGCCCATCATGCGGTAATGGGGAATCTGCTTTCGCTCGACGTAAGCATACACCAGCGAGGGGCTGACGCCCAAGAATCGGGCGGCAGCCTTCACCGTGATCGGGGCATCTGTCGCTTCTCCGTCAAGGCTCATCTTTCCCTCCCTACTCTCCATACAAGACCACAAGGGACAGTCACCAGAGCGAGCGCCAGGTGTGCTGCGATGGTCACGCCCTAGTCGGACAGGATTACTTGCCACAACGGCGCGAGATACTCCCTCCGGGAGCCGAGGAGCAGAAGTGCCAATCCCGCCCCGGCGGTGGTCAGGGCGACGCTGACTTTCCAGGGTTGCATCGTCTCTTACAGCTCGGAGGCGGCCGAGTCCCTCTGAGCAGGACCCCTGGTGCCGTCTTTTCCCTCGCCCCGGCCGCCGCCGACCACTTCCTCGCCGCCCACGTCCTCGGGGAAGACGCCGTATTGTTCGGCGGTCCAGGCCGGGACTTCCCGCGTCTCCTCACCGTCCCGGCCGAGCTCCCGGTCGAAGTCCTCGAGAGTCTTCATCCGTCATCGTGTTCCCTCCAGATCGGCTTGATGATCCAGTGGTTCTGTGGCGCGTCGTAGCCCTGGACGAGCAGCGCTTCCTCCACGAACCGGCGTCCCTCTTGCCGTGTCATGTGAATCACCATAGCGATGCCGTCCACCACGCCCCGGCAGGTGACTTCCCAGGGAAGCTCACCGCCGCCCTGCATGGCGCAACTGGCGATGCGCGACAAGGCCGACTCGGCGTTGTTGGCGTGTACGGTGGTGAGGGAGCCGCCGTGTCCGGTATTGAGAGCTTGCAGCAGGTCCGCCGCCTCCCCGCCCCGGACCTCGCCCACGACGATGTGATCCGGGCGGTGCCGCAAGGCGTGGCGCACCAGGTCGCGGATCGTCACGGCTCCGGTTGCCAGTCCGCGAGCCTCGAAGCGGACGCAATTAGGGCGCTCAATGCGAAGCTCCAGCGTGTCCTCGATGGCGACGATGCGCTCGTCGTCGGGAAGCAATTCAATAAGTGCGTTAAGCAGTGTGGTCTTGCCTGATCCAGTGCCGCCTGAAACCAGGATGTTGCGCCGGGAGCGCAACACCCGCTCCGCTTCCGCCCGCACGTCTTCGGGGAGTGCGCCTTGCTTCACGAGATCATCCGCCGAAAAAGACCGCTTGCCAAAGCGCCGCATGGTGATCGCTACTTGAGGACTCGCGGGCGGAACACAGATGGCAACCCGCGAGCCGTCGTCCAGGCGCGCATCGATAATCGGCGAACTCGCCGGGTCCAGGCCCAAAGGCCGGGCGATGTGGATGGCCGCCCGTAGGAGGGCCGATTCGTCCAGGCGGGGGGCTTGGTGGGCCGTCAACCGCCCGGCCCGCTCGACCCAGACATTGCCGGGGCCGTTAATCATGATCTCGCTGACTTCGGAATCTTCCAGGGCGCTTTCCAAGCCCGGTAGAAACGGTTTCAGGTGTTCCAGTCCACTCGCGGCGCTCATAATCTGCCCGCCTCCTTCGCTCTCCAATAGGAGTGTTCTAAGGGCAGATAGTGAGGCTTGAGATAGACCCGGTGCGGCTCAAGCGACTGCGACCCGTCATAGGGCAGACAGATCGCTTGGCAGTTCGAGAGCAGCGCGAAGTCTCGCGGGTGAAACACGGCCTCGCGTTGCTCCCGGAAAGATTTGGTTGCGCCGATGCTGCCCCCGCCTCCCCCGGCGCGGCCTGAGAGCGGGGAGACTTCCGCCCGCTTGGAGGTCTCGCTGATGGTGTAGGATCCCTTGATCTTCGCCACCTGCCCGCACATTTCGCTTGCAATCTTGGCGCTGGCGTCGTCGCTGAGAGACAGGAAAATCCGTGTGCGGAGCGTCTGCAACAGCGACCGCCAAGCTTCCGAGCTTCCCAACACAGATCGGAGCGAGGAAATGGATTGCGTGGCGACAATGGGGATGCAGCGGCATTGCCGGGTCAGCGCAAAGGATTTCTCATCGCCCGATGGATCGTCCTCGCCCACCGAAGCGAAGGCTTGATATTCGTCACAGATAAAGACGGCGGGCCGGAAATAGACCCCCGGCGACTTCTTCATCTTGGTCGGGCGCATGAGAAGCGCCTGTAGCCAGGCGTTCTTGAGCATCACGCCCACGGCGCGGGCCAGCGCCGGGTTCGATCCGGCGGGCATGTTCAAGGCCAGCACCTTGCCCCTTTCGATCAATTCATAGAGCGGGGGAAGGTGCCGCGGCCCGGCGATTCGTTCCTCTTCAACCGGCGGGATCGACGTGGGCGCGGGTTTGTCTCCTTCCCCGCCGTCCGGCTTCTTGTTCAGCTCCTGGGCTCCCCGCGCCGCCCGCATAGCTACCCTGGCTTGAATTGCAATGGCTTGTGGATCGTCGGGGACTTCCGGCGCGGGCGGGCAAAACACCTTCGCCACATCCGGCATATCGAACATGGCAAGGAATACCGAAACCCCCTCGACAATCGAGGACTTCACTTTGTTGTCCAGCGTTTGCCAGTCGTTGACAAACCAGCGCTTCACCGCCTCCACTCGTTCTCTCACTTCGTCTCCGGGTCCGGGGTCCCAAACCACCCGGTAGGTCAGCTTGAGCTCGTCCAGTTTGTTGAGCATAGGGCGGGAGTAGGCGGCCCGCACTTCCTCCGTTCCCGGTATGTCTTTCCATAGCCATTCAGCCAAGGTCATGATGTGGGCTTGGTATACGACCTCCGGAATGAAAACCGTGCCTTTGTTCAACTCGTCGCTCCACGCTTCGGCTTGCTTGATCTTGGCCGCGAAAAGGTCCGGGTCGATGGCGCAACGGTAGACCTGCTGCAACGTCACCCACCGTTCCGGGAATACCCGGTGAAGCTCGATGATCCAGCGGACCAGGTTGGTATAGGCTTGCTGCCAGAACGGTTCCTTGCCCTTCCCGAACAGCTGGTTGAGCAAGCTCGAAACGGTGTAGGCCAGCGAGTAGGAATCGAGCCACCAGGCCGAGAGCGGGTTCCACTGCCAGCGCCCATTCATCCCCAGCTCGATGTAGTCTTTTCCCCGGCCCGCCTCGATCAGGATTCGCCGGATATCGTGACAGAAATCTCCCTTGACTTCGAGCATGAGCGCCGCCGCCCGCATTTGTGGATTCCCTGCTTGCCAGGAGAGAAGTTGACGGGCGAAGGGGTGCATACAAGCCGAGGTCTTGCCGGACCCGACGGCCCCGAAGATCGCCACGCCGGTATATAGGCCACGCTCCGGGATGGTGAGCCAGGAGGGATTGAAAATCTCCCGCGCCTCGACCGGGTGATGGACCTCCCCGATCACGATGGCCGGGGCCGTTTGCCGGGTTGAAAGCGGCCAGGTCGGGAGCGCGCCGAAGGGCGCAAAATCCCGCCGCCGCGATTCCAGCCAGACCTTCCAAACGGACATGAGAATGAGGCCCGCGAGCATGACGGCGAAGAAAGGCGCAGCGTAGTACCAGAGCATCACCCAGCCGTAGAAGTTGGGAGTGTGATAGTCCATCAGATCGAGCAAGGGATTCTCGCCAAGCATGGGGAAGGGACGGCGGACAAAGCTCCACAGGGCGTACCCCAGCCCGCCGAAAAACACAAGGATGTGAGGAATGAACCGCCTCCATTTCATGGGTCCGTCTCCCTCCCGTCAGCGCCCCCGCCGGGGCGCTCTTCCGAGCCTTCCCGCAGGGATAAATGAGGACGATAGCGACCCCATGGGGGGCAGGAACGGTGTGCCGCAACGCACCGCTGCTGGGGCCACATGACCCCCCGCTTTGGGTGGGGTCGCTATCGTCCTCCCCGATTTTGCTGCATCGGCGCTGGCGAGGCCGCTTTACAGGTGATAACAACAGCGGAATGAGGGAGATGGGAGAATGCGGTTTTGCCGCATCTCTTGGCTGAATCTTGCCGTACCCTCCCTCTGTGACTGCGGCATCCTGGATCGGGCGTTGCGGCATGAAAAAACCCCTCAATTTCCTCTCTCCGTTCCGGCCTTCGGGCTGCTTTCATCCGGTTTCCTCCAGGACCGCAAACCGGGTGGCCCGCCACGTCGAATAGTCGTCAATCGAGACCCCTTCCGTCACCTTCGCCTCCGGGAGGCGTTGAAGCTCCGCTGATCGTCTTCCGGCTGCCGCGAATCCCCCATACTGCGCCAGAAATTCCCAGTCCTTGTGAGTCATCGCCTCGTCAATCTCCTTGATTTCCTGCCGCACCGTCCGCCCCTCCCCAGTCTCCTTCGCGGGGGCTGCGGCCCACACCCGGAGCACCCGCGCCGTCCGATCCACGGTTTCATTCTCCGCTGCGATCCCGATCACCCGGACCTGCCGCCCCTTCTTGCGGAGCGCATCCCAAAGCTGCCCATGCGCGGCTCCCCAGGAGTGCAACTCCCGATCCGTTTGGTGGCCCGGATCGACGTAGGCGAAGGTGACGGTTTCGGGGTCCGCCGCAATAGGAAGTTTGAGCGCAAAGTAGCGTTTCTGCGCTCCCACAGCACCGTAGTAAATCCGCCGCGGGATCAGCCGCCGCGAGAGGCCGAGCTTTTCAAAGAACGCAACCTTCTCCGTCTCGGCAGGGAGCCAGTTCATGCCCGGATGTTCCAGAACGAAATCCAGCGATAGGAGCCGCCGCATCACCACCGGCGGGCAGGCTTTGCGACGGTGGCGGATGTCCTCGACCCCCAGCGCCCGGTAGATTGGTTTGCTCGATATCCGGCACGACTTTCCTCCCCCATTGAACACCGGCCATTCGCTCTCGATTCCCACCTTGCGGTCAATTAACGTCTTCACGAAACGTTCCGCCCGCTTCCTATGAGTATCGAAGTAATGACAGAACTGCGCCCGCGTGAAGACGCCGCTGTGCAGACACACGAGCGCGATCCACTCCGCTTCCCGGCCTGACCAGCCGAGCGGTTCCAGTTTCCGTTCCCTTCCCCGCAAGTGCTCGATCATTGGTCGCCTGTGACTATCGCCTGGTCGCCTTGCAGATAGCTGATAACGATCCCCATAGGGTTGTGGACGATCAGGTCCGGGGGGATCGTATCGAGGAACAGGAATTGAAGCGAGAGGGTCCAGCGTTCCCGGCTGACTTCGTTTGCCATCGCCATTCGCACCAGGTCAAAATCGGCCGTCGCGCTGTGCGGCTCCTGGGGGTTGGCTTGAATCCTTAAAACGACGCGATCCACTTGCAGTTCATCCCGCGCCGCTCCTGCCGCGAGAAGGGCGATATTCTGACTCTCGGCGCGAAACGAGGCGTTGGCGAGTTCGGTGGTCAGGAAGCGCAGACTGCGGGACCAGTTCTTTTGGACCGTGGCCCGCCGCCGCGAGTAGAAGTCGTAAATGAAGCGGTTGAGAAAGTATTTGGTGGTCGGGTCCAGCGGGTCGGCCTGGGCCTCCATCGCCTCGTAGGCGATGGCCTCGGCCCGGCCTACTTCATCGACCCTCACGACGATGGGGCGCGGCGGATCAACCGACACAATGCGAATGATGACGATGATGAGCAAGAGCAAGCCGATTCCCAACCCGACGGAGAGCACCCGTAGATGACGGTTGGAGTGGATGGCCTCGCCCCATATTTCGGCGTACTCGGCTCCGGCGTCTTTGACGCTGGTTTCGGTGTCCTTCATTTGATCCCTCCCGCGCCCGCCTTCGCCGCCGCCGCGCCTCCGGTGGCCGCAACCGCGCCTGCCGTGGTTGCCATTCCCATGAGTCCGCTCCCGGCTGCTCCTGTGCTGGTGACGAGCATCGAAGCGAGTTCGCCGCACTTGAGGCTTGCCAGCATCCCGGCGACAAACAAGGGCACGACGGCGATCATCCACAAGCCCACGTCTATGAAGCTCTCGATGTCCAGGTTGGCATTCCCCAAGCTCGTGATGTAGGAGATTCCGACAGCGGAGAACACGCGGAGCACCGCTCCGGCAATCACGGCATAAAGCGAGTAGGTAATCATCGCCCGGAACCATCCCCAGAACAGAAACGACAGCGGATCGAACACCAGAAACGGAATGAAGATCGGCCCCAAGATGATGAGGATGGCAAGCGCGATCTGCGCCCAGATCACTTGAGCGTAGGTGACGGCGGCCAACAGAAGCAGCATAAGGACCACAAACACAAACATTACAAACCCCGCAAGCGCCGTTATCGCGGCATGAATCCCGCCGGTGAGTAGGCCGAAGGTGTTCCCCTGTTGCGCCTGGGCCGCCTGGTTCGCCGCGAGGGAGCGAATGAGGTTCCCAAGCTCGGTCTGCATCGCATAGACGGCATCGCCGATCAGCAGTTGGTGAAGCCAATTTCCACCCGCCGCAATCATCCCTGGGAAGGTGAAAGCCATGCCCGGAATGGTGGTGGTGTAGAACTGCAACATCACCCACGGTATCCACAACCCAATGACGACCCGAATCAGTTCCCACGGCTGAATGTTCCCGCTAAAGGCGATCTTCAGCCCGTTCAACACCACGACGATGAGCGCCAGACCTCCGAAGAGCGCGTTTCCGGTGGTGAAAACCTCCCCTCCCGCCGCCGCCGTCAGTCCATCCAGAGCGACATCGAGGAACGACTTGAAGTCCCTCAGTTGTTCCGGAGAAAGGTTGGCCGGGATGTTGGGATCGAGTTGGATTTGCATCGGCGAAATGGATTACTGGCCGTTCCCGCCGTAGGCCGGGTGAATCCGAAAGAGCAACCCTTCGCGCATGGAATCGCGGCGGGCATCGAGCCCGGCCTGTTGCGCCGCGAAGGTGATCTCGGCGCTGCGCTGCGTCTCGATCCATCGAGCCAGCGCCTCCCGCCGGGCGATCTCGCGTTCGTAATCCTCTGCCGCCTCCTTCGCCGCCTGAAATGCCATCAACTGCGCCATAGCAGCGGTGAGGTTCCCTTGTGTCACTGTCCCGGCCACTTGCGATTGGGCCAGCGCGGTGTTGGAGGTATTGGTGTTGTTTCGTAGTCCTTCGTAGGATTCCACGGCGTCTCGCGCCGCAATCATGAGATTCGCCGCCGCGTCGCTCATTGCGTGATCGAGTACCAGGCGCTTGTCGCCTTCCTCCCGCGCCGCGAGATAGCCGTTGGCGACTCCCGCAGCGATCTCCGGGCGATAGTCGTCGTACAGAGTGAGGATGTCGCTCTCGGTCACCGTGTCGGCGGCGGTGAGCCGCCCGCGCCAGGATTGGGTAAAGCTCTTGCCGGTTTCGCCCATCTGTTCGACTGAATCCGCAAGCTCCGCCGCCACCCCGGTAAAATCGCTTTTCCACGATAGGCCCACGCCGATGAACTGCGTCGGGACCGATGCCAGGTCGGTGAACGGATCGGTGAGCGCGCCGACGCTTCCGAGCGCCTGATCTTTCAAGTGTGAGAACTGGTCCGTCAGTTCGGTCAATTGGGTGTCCATCGTCAGCTTGGCGATCTGCGCCTCGTAAATCTGGATGCCCTGATTGATGATCATCTGCGCCCGTTGAATGCCCGCCAGGATCGAGCCGAAGATGGCGTAGGCGGGCGTGGTGGTCAGCACGATCAAGAGCGGGATGACAAACATGCCGGTCAAAATTCGGTGTTTCATTTCAATCTCCTTTTTGGGGACCGGGGCACCAGCACGTCGGAAGTGAACCAGACGCGAAGCCGATGCCCGGCGCGAATGGTGATGGTGGGTAAACGATTCAAGAAACGATCCAGGATGCGAGTAGCAGCTTGTCCGAGTCCCTGACCTGCACCGGCCCGGAAGCCCGCCACGCCGCCCTCGTAAGGGTTGCCGCCTTGCGCCGTGAGTCCGGCCAGGATGCCGACCGCCCCGACAGCGGCGAACATGGAAAAGTAGTGTCGGTTGACTTGATCTTTCAGGGCTCCCTCGCCGACTTGATTCAACCCATGAAAGTCGAGCGACACCCAACGCCCGTCGGGGTAGATCAAGCGGTGGAAACTCACGGCGAGTCGGGCTTGGTCCTGATTGGATACGGCCTGAGCCGTGCCAATGACCCGCGTACCTCGCGGCACCAAGATGCGCTGCCGGTCTGCCGAGTAAAAAGGCACCGAAACCACGGCCAGGACCGGGCCGGGAAAGTCACCGGAAAGCTGCGTGACCAGCGCCGCTTCTAAAAACGAGCCTTCATGGATGCGCTCCCAACCGGGGGGATCATCCGGTGCACCAACACGAGCCGGAGAAGAGTAATCCCGCGCCGGTGGGGGGCCCGCTGACGCCGTGGGAACGGCGGGCGTGGCCGCAGCGGTTGGTGTCCCTCTGAGTGCTTCGATAAACGCTCGGTCCGCCTGGGCCTCCGCCGCTACTTCATCTTGGAGGCCGGTCGTGACCGTCCCAATCGTGTCGAGGGCCTGTTCGAGCGCCGCCGCCCCTTCCGCTCTCATGGCATCGACCGGGCTTGCGGTTTCGGCCCGCTGCCCCTCGGACGACGCCCCCTCCCTGCCGTCCAGTTGCCGGTAGGTCTGTGCGACCGGCGAACTGCGAAGCGACCGGCTGCGCCGCTCGAGGGCTTCCAGGCGCAAGCGTTCCCGGAGTTCCCATTCTTCCTCGGTATAGGGTTGCCCGGTGTCGGGACTTGTCCCGGCCAGGAGCATCGCTTCATCGACACTCACCCGGCCCGCGCCGATCCCGCCTCCGCTGGCCCCCTGTTGTCGTTGCTGCTGCTGCAAAGCCCGCTCCGCCGCTTGTCGGCGCGTCGCGGCTCGAAGCGACTCTGCTTCGACCTGCGCGGCCATCTGATCGGCGAAGCTCCGGGGCGCGGTCTGCTCTGCGCCCGGATCGGGCGAAAGTTCCGCTTCCTCGCCGCCTCCGAAATAAATCCAGTACGTCAGAAACACGAGGACCAGAATGGTGATGATCCCGACGCCCCATTGAGTGACGATGCCGCCGGGCAGCGATCCCGCCGGTTTGGGGTACAGCCGCCGCCAGCCGATCACGGCCCGATCTCCGGCGCCGTGAAGCGCCACCGGACTTTTTGTTTGCCGATCTGCAACCAGCCGTCACCCAAAACGTGACGGGCGATATACAGCCCGTCCTCGCCCAGATCGTAGGCCACCAGCGCCGGTTTCCCGTCCTTCTCTTCATGCAGTGCGGGCGACTCCTGGGGGTTGGCGCGAAGGTAGGTAAACCGCCCGTCGTGCCACATCCCTTCGACCAGAAACGGCCATTTCTTCGCCTTGTCCTCCAATCGGTAAGGGAACTTGAGGCGCGTGGGATACTCCGCCCGGAACGCCTCGGTTTTCTGTGCTTCCTCCGCCGCCGCCTCCGCGATCCGGGTATCGGCGTCTACCTGCGCGGCCTTGGCCGTCTCGATGGCTGTTTTCGCCATCTGCCGATAGGCCGCGACCTGGGAGCGAGCGACAAAGGCCGGTTCGTGCCCGGTCGGTGAGATGCGCGGGTCGGCGTCCGCCTGCGCCTCGATGCGAACCACCAGGTGCGGATCTCCCGCACTTCGCTCGGTGACGAGGAACGAGTAAATGCGCCCCGACTCGCAAACCAGCGCGACGTTGGTAGTCACGCCCTCGGCGATGGGTTTGAGGAAGGCCAGATTAGCGGCCCCGGTCAGGTGCCAGTACTCGGAATCTCCCACGACAAAATCCAGCACGTTTTCCGTCGCGGGAAGCACGATGACGGTGGTGTGCCGGGTCTTGGCCCGAATCCGGATGATTTGATCCTGGGCCTCGATGACGCGGAGCACCTGCCCGCCGTCCTGGGCGATCAGCGGCAACGACAGGGCAAGTAGCGCCGCCGTTACGAGCGGAATGATCTTCAACATAATCAGCTACCTCCTGGACAGGTGTTCAATGGCCTCGGTGAGGCCATACTGTTTGACCGCTTCCGCCCGCTTCTGAGCATCGACCGGCGACGAGGTATAGAGCCAATAGCTGGCCGGATCGACTTCGAGCCGCAAGATGCCCGCCGCGTCGGTGCGCCGTAGGTAAAGCTCCCGTTTGGGGATCAAGCCGCGAATGGTGTTTACTTCCGAAGGGTTGAGCCGGAAGGTCTCGGCGGCTTTCTCCGGCAAATCGGGGTTGGCAAGGAATAGCTTGGTCGGCATGGATTCGAGCAACGCTTCCGCCCCTGCGGTCCCGGTTACGTCCACGGCGCTCTGCGTGGCGACGACGAGCGCCGCATTCTTCTTGCGCCAGGTCTTAGCGGCTTCGGTCAGGTAGCCGAGAATGGCCGGGTCTTTCAGGTAGCGCCAGGCTTCATCGACCACCATCAGCTTCACCCTTGCGGTCTCATCCGGGTTCTCCAAAGCCAGCCGCAACCGTTCAAGAAGGTAGAACAGCGCCGCTTCGCACAAGTCTTCGTGCTCCGCCGCGCCCGCCATGTCGATCACCTGCCAGTCCTGAAAGTTGAGATCGTCTCCGTCCGCCGGGTTGTCAAAGTACCTGGCCCACGCTCCGGCTCCGTGCCAGCGGCCCAAAGCGGGCCACATCTTTGAGGGAAGGGAACGGACCAGCACCCCAAGGGTCCGCCGCTGGGGTGCAAAGGCATAGAGGTCTTCGACGCGGGCGCGAATCTCGCTGGGGTCTTCGCCACTGAGTTTCCACCCGCCGATTCTCAACAGACGCGATATCCAGCCGGTGAGAAACTGGAAGCTCCGCTCCCCGACCGGGAGCGAGAAGGGGCGCAACCGGAAACCGGCGCTCCTGCTCCCGTCGGGGGATAGCTCCATATAGCCGCCGCCGAGAAACTGCGTGAGCCAGCGATAGGAGCCGCCTAGATCGAGGATGAGAACACGCGGATCGTATTGGAGCGCCTGAACCAGCAGGAAATTGAGCAAGAAGCTTTTACCCGCGCCGGTCGCGCCGAGAACCAGCGTGTGCCCCACGTCGCCTTGAAACAGATCGTAGTGGTAGGGAGTCCGCCATTGGGTCTCAAGGATCGCCAGCGCCGGCTTCCGCAAGTGGCCGCTCCGGGGCGTCCCCACCGGCGGTCCGAAGATCGGGGCCATCGAAGCGACCGCGCCCGCCGATACAAACACGGATCGGACCTGCCGCCGTCGCGGTTGCGCGGGCATCCGCGAGAACCAGGCCGGAAGCTGCCCGTAACCCTCCCGGATCAGCTTGGCGTCGTGGCTGTTAAAGATGCGCCGAATATCTCCGTCCAGGCCCTCGGTCTCGGGTAGCGGGCCGTGGATCGCCACGGTCAGGGCCAGGTCGCCGTAGGCGATACCGTCCGTCTCCAACTCGACCAAGGCATCGCCCAGCCGGTCGGATTCAGCCGCCGCTGCGGTGTCCACCATCGCCGACGCGGTTCCTTCGGTTTCCTGAACGTGCGCGGACATCGAGTAGCGCTTCGAGAAGTAATGCCGCTGCGCCCCACGGATTTTGCGCCGGGCGGCATCGAGGCGCTGCGGCCGCCATTCGAGCGTCACCGTCATCGTCGCATCGAGCCGGTAAAGACCCTGCAGAAGATTGGCGCGGGCCGCTCCCGGTGGCGAAAGCAGCGAGTAGAGAATGACGGGTTCCCCGTCCAGGCGCAGATTGCGCCGCTCCGCTTCGAGCTCGGAGATGGCCAGCCGCCAATTCATGCCGCTGCCCCTCGCGCCGTCCCAAAAGGTTCCAGGCCGGTTCGTGAGTTCATTCAGAACGAGAGACGCATCCCGCGCTTCGAGCATCCGCACCGAGGTAAGGTCATCCACCAGCGCCCGGCTCGCCTCAACTAACTGCCGAAATCCCGCCGCCGCTGATTCGATAGAGGAATGGAGGTAAACGGATTCATGCCGGTTCCGCCGCCGGGCCATCCAGTTCTTGGCATACCCCATCCACCACGGCCCGCCCGTCCTCCCGGTGGTGACGGCGGACAGGTGCGGATCGTGAACCCATGCGACGTAGGCGCTCACGTCCTGCACTCGATCCGCGAGGAACGCCCGCCGCTTGCGCCGTCCGAGCGCGGCCACGCTCGATGCCGCGCCGTCGGTCTCGTCCGCAAAGTGGACCGGACGGCGCAACAGATAGAAGTAAAGCCGCGTCCGGGAATCGAGCCCGCTCAACATCCGCTGCCAGCGGTCGATCACCCGATCCAGTTGTTCGGGGGTCTGGCCGTCCAGGACGCGAGGCGTCATCCGCCCGATGCTCATAAGTTCCCCCGCCCGCGTCAGGCACGTTCGCCCATCTTCCAGCCAGCCCCACCAGGGCAGTTCCTCGGCCAGCGATCCCGCCGCGTCGTAGTCCATGAGTTCGTCGTTCACGTTCACGCGCTATCTCCGAATGAGAAGCGTCCAGGGCGCAGCGGCCCACTTGCCAGGGTCGTAGCGGACGCGGAACCGCGCCGACGCCCGTAGGATTTCGAGCATGTTGGGGTCTTGTTTCCAGGCCCAAAATCCCACGCCGTAGAGCACCCCGAAAATGACTCCCCCGGTCACAATCGAGTTGATGGCGTTCCACATGGCAAGGCCCAACGTGGCGCTCAGAAGAAACCAGCGCCGTTCCACGCCCATGATCGTGAGAGGTTTACTGAGCGCCGGGTATCCGCGCCATGTCTTGCCGCGCTCCATCAGAAGAGCCACGCCAGAAAGTTGGCCGCGCCCATGGCCATGCCAAGACCGAAGACGATCCCGGCCAGGGCCTTTTTGCTGCCGCCTTCACCAAAGGCGAACATGAGCCCGCCCACCACGATGGCAATCAAGCTCAGTCCTCGCGCAATGGGTCCGGTGAAGGCCGCCTGCAGCACGTCTATGGCTTGCAGCCAGGGGCTCGTTCCCTGCGCCATGAGTTCTCCCGCCGATAGTGCAAGGACGCTCACCAGGAGAGCGCCCCGCTTCCAGGTGATTGAGTTCTTGTTCTTCATGCTTCCCTCCGTGTCTGTTGGGTTGTTGTGCGTCAGGCTCCGGAAAACTGCCCCCGGTCCTCTTGTTCCAGTTTCTCGGCAAGCTCGATTTGCCCGCCCTCGCCGCGCCGGATGGACCGCTCCATCAGATCGACCTTGCGGCCCATGTCGGCCAGCCCCAAGGCACGGGCGGCGGAGTAGATCACGACCATAAGCGTCACCACGGCCAGACCGCCATGCCACGCGACAGGCATCCAGTAGTCGGTTGCGATGATTCCTAAGTACGGCTTGAGATAAGCGAAGCTCTCGCCGGCGAGCATCAAGGCCACGGCCAGGATGATGGCCGTCAGTCCAATGCTGATTTTCCACGGTTGCATCGCTTCTCCCTCAGAGTTCGATGGAGCCCTTGTCTCGTCTGCCGCCGCTTCTCCCTCCGCCTCCGGTGCTGTGGTCCTGGCCGAGCGACCGCGCCACTCGCGCCGCCGCCCGCCCATTGCTTCCATGCACGGCGAATCCAGCGGCGGCTTTTGCGCCGATACTCTTCACGCTGTAGTGCTCGGTCGCAATCTCGACGTTTACGCGCCCGCTGCGGCCCTCAATGTCGTACTCCAGCTGAGCGTCCGGGTACTCCACCCGTCCATCCTTTACGGGGAGCCCCAGCGCCTCCGCCGCCTCGAACCGTGCGGCGTCCGCCGCCTCTTTTCCGCCTCGCGCTCTCGCGCTTTCCGTGGCGCGGGCGACCTCGCGCTTGAGTTCGGCGTCAATGCGGACCCGCTTGAGGACGGCTCCTTGTTCGAGCAACTGCACTTGCTCAATCCTTGCGGCTCGAAACACGGCCACGTCATGTTGAAGCTCTCCGGGCTTCACGAGGCCGCTCCATGCCTCCTGCTCCGGGTCCAGTCCTTGTTCGCGGGCTACCCGCTCGGCCCGCTCTACTCCGCGCTCGGTGAGCGTGAGCACCTTGTAGGTGCCGCCTTGCGGCCCCTCGGCAGTGTGCTCCCGGACATGCCCGGCCCGAACCATGCGATCCACGGCCCGACGCGCCGCGTAAGGGTGTCCATCGAAGTGAGCTTCGGCCAGGTCGCGGTAGGCGACACTCCGATACATCCCCACCTCGGCCACCGCCCGATCCGCTCGCTCCTGAAAGTTCTGGCGCTCGGTGCGGGGATCGTATTCGCGCCGGTGGTCGCTGCGCTCCCGCTGTTCCCGCTCTTTGGTGTGGTCGCGCCTGGGGCGAGCTCCGGGCGTCCGGGTTCGGGGATCGCTGGCTAGGTCTCGCGGATCGAACACGACGGCTCCTTACCGGCTCAACCCAGCCTCGCGTTGGAGCTTCTGCGCGTGTTGTTCCGTGGATTGCTTCGGCGTCTGGCTGATCTGCGGCCCGCGAGCATGAGAGTATTGGTGGCTCAACTCCGCCGCCGTCTTCTCCTTCACCGGCGCTTCGCGCTCGTGATCTATCGCACGATCCATCAGGTAATCGGTCATTCGCTGCGCGTCCCGCGCCGCTCTATGAATCTCGTGCGGGTCTTTTTCGAGCACCGCAACCCAATTCTCGATATAGGCCGCGCCGCGCTGCGGGTCATGCCCCACGCCCACGCGCTCCCCCGTCATCATGGCGCTGATCTCGGCACGCAATTCCTCGCGGGCGTACTCCGGCGATCCAAAGCCCTTGTCCAGCCCATCCTTGAGCGTGTCGCGGTTCATGCGGTCCGGGTGCCCGGTCGAGTGGCCGCATTCGTGAAGCGCCGTTTGGTAGTAGCCGTTGCGCGTCGGGAATTGGGACGGCTCCGGGAGCACCACCTTGTCTTCGGCGATCCGGTAATAGGCCCGATCTCCGGCGACGTGCTGCACGGTCGGACCTGCCGCCTCGATCACCTTCTCCGCGTCGCGGTGGGCGTCCCATTCAGGCCGCGCTTCGGCCGGCCGCGGCTTCAACTCCAATCCGTCGGCCTGCTCGACGTTGAACACCGTGTACTGTTTGCAGATGGGATGGGAACGCTGCTCTTCTTCGTGGATCGTGTTGCCGTCCTTGTCCTTGAGCACCTTGCCCTGCTCGTCCTTTGCGGTTCGTGCCGTCCGATCCGTGAAAAACAAGACCTGCGTACCTTTCTCACCTTTGCGAACCTGCCCGCCCGCCGCTTGGATCTGGCCGTACGTTCCCCAACGGTTATCGCCGTGGCCCTGGCGGATACCCCTGCTCATCAGGTAGAGACTGTTGCCGCCCGTGTAGGATTTGCCGGTCGAAAAGTTTTCCGGGCTGCTCTGCTCCCCCGGCTTCCACGGCTTCTGCCATGGCGCAACTCCCGCCTTGATTTGTTCAATGAGTTCCTCGCTGACTTTCTCGGCGTAGTCTTCCCCGCGCTGCCAAAAGGATTTTTTAGCCATGCCGCGCCTCCATTTCTTTAGTCGTGGCGGTCGTGTCGCGCCTGGTCGATCTCTTCCACGGTTCCCACGTCCTCGTTCATAGGCACTCCGATCCGCTCCGCCAGTTCCCGCGTCAGTTCAACCGCGAGCCCACGGTTCAACGCCTCGTGAAATTCAGCCTCCGTCGTGGCCGTGGCGTACTTCTCGCCGTTCTCGTCTTTTTTTGGAATCATGACTTCTACCTCTCCGGGCCGATTCTCCTCACGCCAACACGCCCCCCACGCCCGCACAGGATGCAGACCGGCCGGAGGGCGCTTGGCAGCCGCTCCCACCGGGGCCTGTCTTGCAATCTCTTCGTCAATGAAGCGCTCATTCCCGTTTCCCTCAATGGCTCCCCGATCTTGCCCCATCGGCCATTGCCGGCGGAAGTGTGATCTGTCACGCGCCTCAGGCGGCAGCGTTGCCGGTAGTCCCGTTGGCGGTCGCGGTGATCGAGCCGGCCTTCCTCGCTTTGCTGGTAGCGCCGGTTGGCAAGCCGCCGCTGTTGCCGCCGCGCTTTCTGTCGGCACCTCTCCCCGCAGTAGACCTGCCCCCGGTAGCAGAAATTGCAGATGTAGAACATCGCCCCGCAACCCGACCCACGGCAAAACAACCGCCGTAACACCACTTCTCTGGCCATCGCACCCTGCCCGGGTGTGGACAACGGCCCTCTGTCGTAGCACGCTGGCCTTGCTGTTGCTGTAGTCGTGCCCTGTGACCGGGGCCGCCATAAAAAAACCCCCGATCGTTGTCGTGATCGAGGGTTTCCCTTTCCACCTTCGGCCCGGCCTTGCCGGAGCCTCGGCAAACCTCAGCGATGATGAGGGCTCCGTCTCCCGCTATCGGCGCTCATCCGGAAACCGCAGGTTCCAGTGCGTGTCTACACCGAGTCGATCTTCTTCACGTCAACACGCTCTCCGCTTTGAGACGCGAATCGGCAATGCTTGCCGCAACCGGCGGAACTGAGGGTTAATGATGGGAGTCAGGTAGATTGCAGATGGCTGCCCCGCCTGGCGCGGCGAAGAGGGGAGCTGGAAGGAATGGAATCTCGCGTGGATTGGGAAAGAGACCGCCGCTCGGTCGTCCATCCACCGGCGACGGCGCTCGAACAGGTCCGAGCGCGGGCAGGCCGATTCATGCCGTTGCGCGGGGCACGCCTCATTCATGGGATTCCCCGCTGCGGCCGCCGTCGTAGCTTTGTTGGCTACTGCCGCTGTCGAGCCGGGCGCCTACCAGCGCGCCATGAGCCGGCCTTGAACGCCATGCTCCGCAGTTCCCTGAATCGGGCTCTCGCGGCGATTGGCGTAGACACCGAAATCGAAGCTCATGGCGCCGCCCTGCGCCACCGTCAGGCCGTAGCCCAACCGGTAGTCCCGCCCTTGCTCGGAGGCCCCGATGCCGAACCGCGGCGTGCCGACCAAACGGCTCCCGACCGGCATCCCGTAGCCCAGCTCCGCCTGCAGACGGCCGCCGGATGCTATACCGCCCTGTGCCATCCCCGCCATCGTCTCCTGACCCCACAGCGCCTGGCTGCCGCTGTCGGCCTGCCCGCCCCAGGACGGGGTCAGCTTGGCCATGAACCCCAACGGCGTCGCCGGCGTCGGGTTGTAGCTGAATGAGACCGACATGCCCCGCTCCCGGAACCCTTCGTCCTGGTGCGCCAGCAGCATCCGGACTCTGATGTCGGCCGACAGCCCGGTCAAGCGGTCCGATACGATCAGGCCTCCGCCGAGGTCCACGCCCGCACCGTTCTCGGCGTCCCCGCCGTCGCGCCGCACCCCGACCTCCAGGCTGGGCTGGAGCGACAACCCGCGCTGGAAGCTGTAGCCGCGCGAGGCTTCCAGCGCCGTCCGGTAGCGGGTCACCATCGCGTCGGTCGCCGCCAGACGCCCTTCCGGGCCGTCCACGCCCTTGATGCCCGTGCCGACCCACAGCGCATCCGCCTTGAACGCCAGCCCGAATCCGCCCACCACCGAATCCGCCAACTCGCCCCGCATCCCGCCTGCCGCCATGGCCATCGACAACCCGCTCCGGAGCGCCGCTCCCGCGCCCGGCGTCAACGTCAGGGAGCCCTTGCCGTAGCCGCTCACCCCCCACAGGCTGATGCGGTCGGTCGCCTGGTAGCCCAGCCAGGGATAGAGGCCGGTCACCGACGAGCTCACCTCGCCGATGTCGACTCCCTGGTAGCCGCCCCGGCCCCGGCTGTGCGACAACGACAGGCCCGCCACCAGCGGCCCCGTCTGATAGTCGGCTCCAGCCATCGCCGTGCGGACCCGGCCGTCGATCGAGAGCTTGCCTTCCCGGCCGTAGAACTGCGATTGCGCCCCCCGGCTCCAGAACGACAGGATGCCGCCCCGGCGCGTTTCGTGGTTCATTACGAACGCCGAGCCGATTTGCATATTGCCGCCTCCGAAGCCCCTCCCGAAGTCTCCGCGCGGGTTCAGTCCGCCTTGGGTTCCGGGCATGCTCCCCATCGGATTCGCCACTCCGAGCAGTTCATCCGCAGTGCCCATCGGCGCCCCGCCGGCCAGACCCGGTGTCCCGAGCGAAGCAGTGCCGGCGACCGGCGAGACCGACATGGGGTGCTGGACGCCCGCAGCAACCCGATTCGCCCCGAGCGAGGGAGCAAGCCGGTTGAGGAACTCGACCGCCATCTCGCGCACCATGTCAGGCCGCAGTTGCCGCCCCGCAAATTGGGCCTCGAAGCCCACCTCGCGCGGCGCCTCGATTCGTTCCTGCACCTGCTCCACCACGTGCACCGCCGCCGTCCGCCCGAACCGGGCCATGAACGCCCGCGGCATCGGGTCGCTGTTCTCGATCGTTCCGGTCGCGGAGGCATTCGTGAGCACTCCGCCCGAGGGGTTCGACAACCTCAGCGTCATGGTCTCCTCGCCCTCTTCGACGGAGCACTGTACGTTTCATCAATATCATCCTACTTACAACTTAGTTCGAATCGCTTCGCTTACACCTTTTATGACGGATCCTTGCTCAGCCCCTTGCTCAGAAGGAATAGCTGAGACGGGTGTAGTAAAAAGAGCCGTTGAAGCCGAACGGCGAGAACTGACCGTACTGATTACCGACCGTTTGGGCGCCGTACATGTTCACGTCGGGGTAGGTGTTCAGCAGGTTTTCAGCGCCGACCGCCAGACTGACGTGTTCTCCGAGCGGAACGCCGAGCTCCAGGTCGAGCAGTACCTTGCCGCCGTAGGCCGGATACAGCCAGGACTTGTCCACGGCGTCCAGGTCGGCCGCATTCCGTCCATCCTCGCTGTCCCAGAACGAGCCGATGTAGTTCAGCCGGCCCATCAGGCTCCACGAGCCGGCGTCATGGTTGACGGTGAAGTTCCAGCGGGTCTTCGGCAGTCCCCGTTCCAGCGTATTGATGCGGAATTCATCGATCACGGCAGATTCGACGTTCTTGATCTCCGTGTCCGTGTAGTTGAAGACCCCGCTGAACGTTGTGCGCCCGACCGCCAGGGTCGAAATCAGGTCGATGCCCTGGGTCGTCGTCGAGAAGTCGTTCAGGAAGAACCGGAACACCGGGAAATTGCGCGCCTCGGGGATTCCTTCCGCGAGCAGCGTCAGGATCTCTGGCTCCGTCAGGTTAATTTCCTGCGACAGGGCGACACGATCGGCGATGTCGATTCGGAAGTAGTCGGCGGTGAAAGTGAACGGGCCCCGCTCGATGACCGCTCCCCCGCTGTAGTTGATTGATTTTTCCGGCTGGAGCGCCTCGCCGCCTCTCGCGACGGCCACCGCGGATGTGGACGGGACGACGCCCTGGTTGGTCAACTGCCCGCCGACGAACGCGGTCGTCACGTTGAACGCGTTCTGCTGTCCCGGGGTCGGCGCGCGGAACCCGCTGCTCACTGCGCCGCGCAGCGCGAGCGTGTCGGTCAACTCGACGCGCGCCGAGACCTTGCCGTTTGTCGTCAGACCGAAGTCACTGAATCTCTCGAGCCGGAGAGCCGTGCCGAGCGTCCACTGGCCATCCGGGGCGCTGAACTCGAGATCGCCGTAGGCCGCAACGTTGCTGCGGCTCCAGGTTCCCGCCGTCGTGTCCTTCCGGTAGCCGTTGAAGCCGTTCGAACCGGAACTGAAGCCCTGCGCGGCGTACGGGCCGATCTTCCACGAGGGATCCCCGCCCGCGCCGATCGTGAATTTCTCTTGGCGCCACTCCGTGCCGCCCGCGACGTGCACGACGTCGCTGACCACGTACTGGACGTCGAAGTTGAGGTTGAGCTCGTCCTGCTGGTAGATGCCGGGCTCGAACGACGTCGGCGTGTCGTAGCCAACCGACGCGTTGACCGTATCGAAAATGAACTGATCGACTTTGCTTCTGCCGACGCCGATGCTCGCGTCCCAGGTAAGCTGGCCGTTGTTCGTGAATCCGCGCAGTCCGCTGACCAACGAATAATCGATGAGGTCGCCGCCGAATTGCGGCGTGAAACCGCCGGGGAACCGGCTGTAGAGCGTGAAGCAGTTCGGGTCGGCCTCGACCTGCTGCAGGGCGGCTGCATCGGGGACGTGGTTGATGACCGGAATCGTGGCGCAGCCGCCAGCTTCCTGAACGTCGATCTCGGCCCAGACCCGGTCGCCCACGAGGAGCGACGGGATGCCGGCCTGCCCCGGGAGGCTTGTAACTTGGCCGTTTGCATCGTATACGATGGCGTCACGGTGATCAGACTCATCGGTGTCGAGCTCTTTGGGGTCGGGGAAGTTCGTGAACTTGCCGTCTTTGTCGTATACGTTGAGGCGAGAGATGGGGTGGAGTCTGTTGCCCCGGAAGACCCCGCCGCGGGTATGCGGATTCCGGAAGTAGAAGCCGCCGGTTACCGTGCGTTTCGCGAAGTTGGTGTGGGCGTAGAACTGGTTCCCGCTCTCGAACAGATGGCCGAAGTTGCCGAACAGCTTCAGGTCGCCGTCGACTTCGGGCGATCCCCAGACCTGCGCCGGGTTGCGCACGTTCCTGTTGCCGGCATCAATGATGCTCTGCGCACCATTACGTTGAACGCTGCGGCTGGTCGGTGTGCCTTCGCCGTACTCCATGCTGAGGTTCGCGAACCCATTCTCGCCGAGCGGCAGCCCGACGTTCCCGGCGAACGTGAGCGTCCTCCCATGTCCGCCGATTCCGTTGCAGGAATGCTGGATGTCGCCGGCGATTCCCGACCCGCACGTTGACGCGTCGCCCGGGTTGGCATCGCGGAAGAGCCCCGTGCGGAACTCGAAGCGGCCGCCGGAGGAGGCATCTTTAAGCTGGAAGTTCATCACGCCGGCGATGGCGTCCGAGCCGTATTGCGCCGCCGCGCCGTCGCGCAGCACCTCGGCCTGCCGTACTGCAATCGAGGGGATGACGGAGATGTCCGGTCCCTGCGAGCCGTCCGCGATACCGTTGCCGAGCCAGGTGATGACCGCCGCGCGATGGCGGCGCTTGCCGTTGACTAGGAGCAGCGTGTGATCGGGCGCCAGGTTGCGCAGGTTCGCCGGACGGACGATGGTCGCCGCGTCGCTGATCGGCTGAATGTTTATGTTGAAGGAGGGGACGACTGTCCGCAACTGCTCCGCCAGGTCGGTTCTGCCCTGGGCGACGAAATCCTCGGTCCGGATGACGTCGACCGGCACGGTCGACTCAATGGCCGAGCGCGGCTCCGCGCGGCTGCCGACGACGACGAGAGTCGTGGCGACCGTGCCGAGCTCCAGGGCAAAATTCCGCTGAACCGGTTGGCCCGCCATCAGTTGCACATTGTTGGAGATGTCCGCTTGAAAGCCGGGCACGTCCACCCTGATCGCATAGGACCCGGTGGGCAAATTGGTGAACTCGTAATTCCCGCTTGCGTCCGTCCCGCCTGTAGTGGCTTGATTGGTTACTTGGTTGATCACCGTGACTTCCGCACCGGGAATGACGGCTCCAGTGTTGTCGGTCACGGTTCCCCTCACGGTGGCGCTATCCTGGGCCACCGCATTGGCCGATACAACCAACAGCAAAACAACAATCACTCCAGCTATCCTGTGCATGACGTTCTGCCTCCGAATGCTTATTTGATAAATTGAACTGATGTGATGTTAACCGGAATTTCCTTGTTTTCCTGAGCACCTGCCAGCGCAGGTACTCTTTTTCCTGCGGCGCACACAGGCCGGTGTCCTGGATCCACACGGTCGTGAGGTCGTTCAGATTCATCATGCCCAGCGGGAGCGGCCCCGTCAAGTCCGTGTTGCCCCACAGATACAACTCCTGCAGGCTGGTCAGGTCCCCCAGCTCCGCCGGGAGCGGCCCCGTCAAATTGTTTTCATACAGATACAGCAGCGTGAGGGTTTGCCCTGGATTGGGTAATTTAGACACTGAGGTTGGGAATTAACTACCCTGGTGTCATATGAACAAAAAACATCATCGTATTGCAGCCAACGTAAAAGCCGATATCCTACGCCGCGTCAAGGAAGAGGGCATCTCGGTGGCCCAGGCCGCCAAGGATCACGGTATTTCTGAAGGGACCATCTATGGTTGGATGGTAAAGGGAGCAACCGGTGCCCCGTCCTGGGCGGAGTTCTCCCGACTTCAGAAGCAGAACAGAGAACTCCTGGAACTCGTGGGCGAGATCACGCTCAAGCTCTCCATGACTCAAAAAAACAATTGAGCGAAGGAAGAAACAAATCAGCGCTTGCCCGAGCCCTTGGCATATCCCGCGCGAGCCTGTATTACGTCCCAAGAATGAAGGAGAAGGACTGGCGCCTCAAGGTCCGCCTGGAAGAAGAGCTGCAGATCCATCCCTCCTACGGCTCCCGGCGAATTGCTACGGCACTGGGACTCTGCCGCCAGCGGGCGCAGAGGGTCATGCATCTGTTTGGCATCAAGCCCTACCGCAGGAGAGGCAGAAAATGGAGAAAATCCAAGGTTTCCCGGACCTATCCCAACCTCCTGCTCGCGGTCATGCCCGCATATGCAAACCACATCGGGGCAGCAGACTTCACCGAGTTCGTGCAGCACGGAAAGAAGGTCTATGTGGCGACCGTGATCGATCTCTACACTCGCCGGATCCTGGGAATCCAAATTGCGGTGAGAAAGGGAGCCGCGCTCACCATTCAGGCGCTTTCCAACGCCCTGCTCCATCATCCGCGCCCGGGTCTATTCCACTCCGACAACGGGAGGGAGTATGACGCGATGGCGTTCACTGAAATCCTTGATGGATGCGGCATCGTGATTTCACGGAGCCGCCCGGGGTGCCCTTGGGAGAACGGATACCAGGAATCGTTCTACGACAAATTCAAGGTTGACCTGGGAGATCCGAACCGCTTCAAAACACTGGGGGAGCTAGTGGCGGAGATCTACCGCACCCTGTGGGACTACAACAACACGCGGATTCACTCCGCGCTCAACATGCCGCCTGTGGTATTCGCCAAACGGTATGCGTTAGTCACGTAAAAAACTCTCAGAATCAGTGTCTAAAGAAATCAGTCCTTGACAGATCGTTTCCGGGGTATCCGAATCTTCGACATCAGCGACCTTCGAGCGCCTAAACAGGTCGGTGCCGTCCAGACCTGCCGGGGATCGCATACCCACACCATCGTGACTGACCCGGCCGATGAAGAGAATTTCTACGTCTACGGGTCGGGAACCAGTTCCGTCCGTCCCGGCGAGGAACTCGAAGGTTGCTCGGAGGAATCCCCATTCGAAGATCCCGAGACGGCGCTCTTCAGCATCGACGTGATCCAGATTCCAGTGGCGCGGCCCGAGGAGGCACGCATCGTCAACCGGCCCCGCATATTCCTGGACCCGCGGTCGGGCGTCATTGCGGGTTTGTGGGATGGCGGTGATCTCGAGAAGAACACACAGACTACACGACGCACCGATCAGCGCCACGACATTACGACGTTCCCCGAGATGGGCCTGGCCGCCGAAGCGTGTTCGGGTAACGAAATCCTTCTCGATATCAGCGATCCAGTGAATCCCGTCCGTCTGGACGAGGTCATCGACAGCGGTTTTGCCTATTGGCATTCGGCGACCTTCAACAACGACGGCAGCAAAGTGATTTTTACCGATGAATGGGGAGGCGGGGGCCGACCGCGGTGCCGCGCGTCCGATCCGGAGGACTGGGGTGCGGATGCAATCTACGACATCGTCGATCGCAGGCTGCAGTTCCGGAGCTATTACAAGATGCCGGCACCCCAGACCGAGCAGGAAAACTGTGTGGCCCACAACGGCTCGCTTGTGCCTGTCCCCGACCGGGACATCTTCGTTCAGGCCTGGTACCAAGGGGGCATATCAGTTGTCGACTTCACCGACTCCTCGAACCCGGTCGAAATCGCCTTCTTCGATCGTGGTCCGATCGATGCCGAAAACCTGGTCATGGGTGGGTACTGGTCGGCCTACTGGTACGGGGGTTACATCTATGGCACCGAGATCGCTCGCGGCCTCGATGTGCTGGCTCTGGTGCCCAGCGAATACCTGACTGAAAACGAAATCACCGCCGCGTCGTTCGTTTCCGATGCCGTCGTCAACGCGCAGACGCAGCGGCGGCACGTGTGGCCGGCCGAGCCCGTCGTTGCCCGGGCCTATCTCGACCAGCTGCGTCGCGGTGACGTGATTGCAGCCGATCGGGACGAGGCTCTGACGGAGGCGCTCGATGGTGCCGACAACGTACTGGAGACGGACGAAAGCGACACGTTGGCAGCCGGGCAACTCGAAACGCCGGCCGCGGCCCTAGCCCGGGAGGGCGCCGATCGAGCCGGCGTGACCAGAACCAGATATCTCGCACTGGCCTCAACTCTGGAAGAGATCGCCGATCGCCTCAGATAGCCAGATGTCGGTTTTTGGGGGGGGCTATGGGTCTGACCCCATGGGGTATTGAAAATGTTCCGGATTCTTCCCACCTACCTGATTCTTGCGGTGGTCGCCGCTGCGTGCGCGCCATCGGAAACACCGTTGCCCGCGTCTGAGACGACCGAGGTCGAGCCCGGAGCGCGCTTTCAGCCGGACACGACGCTCGGTATCTACACGCCCGAACAGCATGACCTCTACGACGGGCGATTCGTCATCATTGGCAGCCGCGTCTATCAGGTCGGCACGTTGCTGCGTGAGCGCCCGCACGCCGCACGCCTCCGTGACGCCGCGTCTATCAGGTCGGCACGTTGGCCAATGCGAGCCCCTGGGATCACATGGGCGACGACGCCTCGAACGGGCGCGAGGTCGGTGGAACGATCGAATTCGACGTGGATGAGATCAACAACACCGGCACATTCCGCGCTGACCTGGAGTTGCCGGAAGGCACCTACGTCGTCAACATGGACGAGGTCGTCGAATTCAATCCCTACCAGGACGGCGGCATTGCGGCGTTCATTTACGAGCATGGAGACGCCGGGTGTGGCGACATGAACTGGCCGAAGAGCCTGCTCTATGTTGCGGGCTGGGGAACCGGATCTGCGACACTGAACGGGGAGCTGCTCTACGAGGACTACCAGATCCA
The DNA here is from genome assembly GCA_965197305.1 of Candidatus Acidiferrales bacterium. GTDB lineage: Bacteria > Acidobacteriota > Terriglobia > Acidiferrales > UBA7541 > Palsa-189. The sequence goes on from CBDAMS010000012.1 coordinate 278,040, forward strand.
TTTCATGGTGACCCAGGGTATGCGCGACCGCGATACCCTGGCGACGATGTATCCACTGGCAGGGAAGACCTCATCGGCCGGTGCCGTGAACCCGGCCGCGCAACAGCTCAATTTCTACATACGTAGTCCGGAAACCAACGACGTAAATTAGCCCAACCGCGAAGTCTTCGACCACTTCTTCGCAATGGAAGTGACCTGGAAGTAAGGCCCCGCAACGAACCTCCATTGCATGGGTAACGATCGGCTTGAGCATTCTCGTCACGTAATCACGCAACGAACCGCTTCCTGACGGTCGACTCCGTCTCCACGACTCCCCGCCTGGACGGAAGACGGACGTCGAGTAGGTCGGTCCATTGTCGCGAGGTCAAGGAATCATGATCCCACATTACAGGAATTATGCGCGCCGGGCCTCTCGTGATTCCGAGGGAGTAGGCGCGGTTCTGGGTTTTGGTAGCATTTGAAATCATGTGCGGCCGCTACACCGTCACGAAAGACCAGAAAACGCTTAGCCTGGACTTCAGAGGCGAGTTCTCCGAAACTCACCTGCCGATCTTCAACGCGAGCCCGGGCCAGCACTTGCCGGTCATCCTGGACGTGGAGCCGCGCAAGATCCAGCTAGCGTTCTGGGGGATCGCCGCGGAATCGGAGGCTCGGCCCTGTCGCATGCTGATCAACGCGCGGGCGGAAACCGTCGACCGGTTGCCGACTTTCCGGGATGCATTCCGACAACGCCGTTGCCTGGTCATTGCGGATGGATTCTATGAATGGCAGGCGACTCGATTCGGCAAGCAGCCGTACCGGATTGTCCTCAACGCGGACGAGCCGTTCGCCTTTGCCGGCATCTGGGTTGGACACCAGGGCGAACCGGCCTATGTGATTTTGACGACGGAGGCAAACAGCATCACGCGACCGATTCGCGATCGGATGCCGGTAATCCTGGAGCGGGATGAACGGGCCCTCTGGCTGGATGGGAATCGGCCCGTGCGCGATGTGTTCAACCTCTCGAACCCGTACTCGGAAAACGCGATGCGCGCCTATCCGGTCTCAACGGCCGTGAACAACTCAAGTAATCAGGGCCGAGAACTAATCGACCCAGTGCCCCCCGCCCTGATTCACCACGATCGCTCTTTGATTAACCGATCAGGGCGCAACCGCAGGGCTCCCTCGCGCAGGGGTCTTCGAGGCGTAACAGCGCTACGAACGGGCGGTGGTCATTGTGCCGCGCGGCTCTAACTCCCGTACAATATGAGTCGACAGGACCTTCTTAGCTTTCTAGCCGTTGGGGTGCGACTTCATGAGAGCTCATTACTTGCAGCACGTTCCATTCGAAGGACTCGGCAGCATCGAGTCATGGCTCCGCTCAGCTCGATATGAGATAACGCGCACCCCGTTCTTCGAATCGATCGATCTGCCTGCGGCCCGAAAGGTCGACTTCGTGATCGTGATGGGCGGTCCCATGAGCGTGAATGATGACACCCGGCATCCCTGGCTGGTGGACGAGAAACGTTTCATTCGCGACTGCATCCAGACGGGGAAGCCGGTTCTAGGCGTGTGTCTCGGCGCCCAACTGATTGCCAGCGCTATGGGTGCCAAGGTCCATCCGAACCCCGCGAAGGAGATCGGCTGGTTTCCTGTCGAAGCGGCGTCCTCGGACAACGAGTTTGGCTTGCCTTCCGCTATAACAGTTCTCCACTGGCACGGCGAAACGTTCGATTTGCCGGATGGTGCGCGATTGCTGGCCAGGAGCGAAGCCTGTGAAAACCAGGCGTTCCAGTTTGGGAACCGGGTGCTGGGTCTTCAGTTTCATCTGGAAACCACACCCGATGCGGCCCGGCAGCTTGTCGAACACTGTCGGGGAGAGCTGCTGCCGTCAAAGTACGTGCAGTCCGAGGAGGAGATTCTTGCGGCACCGGCCGAAAGGTATCAGACGATCAACAATCTGATGGCTCAGATACTGTTCCGACTGAATGGTTAGTAGGACACGAAAGACGGAACCTTGGCTTTTCCTGAGTCGATTGCTCCGGCCTTCCCGGAAACATCTCTCTCCGACACCAACGGACGAAGAAGAACCGTACACGGTTATGGGAGTTCTGCAGCTCCTTCGGGTTAAGCAGCGGCCGGACGCATCACTACCTTATCTGTATCTTTGGAGAGGTCATGTTTAGCTAAAGAGCCGCCTCGATCCGGTTTTCGTGGATCTCGGTGGCAAGGACGCGGATCAGTCAAAGCCAACTCTCCCGCTTGGGGAAGATCCGCACGACGTGAAAGCACGCCGGAGGTCGTCCCATCACGCCGGTAACGGATTCTCCGAGTCCGGACGGTCACCCTCGAGATGGAACCTAGGAGCCGTGCGGGAACCGATAGTTGAAGCCGACGGAGTACATTAGAAAAGGAGTCTCGTTGGTGAGTGGCGTGATCGTGATGGATCCGTCCGGGTTGTCCCGGATGCTGCCTTCCCGCAGGTACGATGCCTCGCTGCCGTTGTGGTACCGGACCCCGAAATCCAATTTGAAGTTGGAATCCCTCCCACCGAGAGGAACCTTAACCCCCGTTCCGAACACCCAAGCCCGCGTCCAGTCGCGGTGGTTTGTCATTCGGGCAATCTCTTCATCATCCGAGTCGATGCCTCGAACCGACGATGTCGTCCAGAACAGGAGTCCACTGAAAGCGGCGTTCAGGTAAGGACGAACAGGGCCCTTGGGTAGCGTCAGTTCCGGACCGAAGCTGAGACCCACAATCTAGTTCGTCGTGGTGACGTCGACCTCGATCCTCCCTCCCACAGTTCGGGAGAACGGGACACGTTTGGACTCATGACCGTAACGAAGCCAGGAGGGATCAAACCGGAGGTTTACCCAGCCGGCGCGGTCCAGATGGTAGTTGAGCGTCCCGCCTATGCCGATACCGTTGCCCACGTTCCGACGAAACTCTTCCTTGGGTTGCGAGACGATGAACGAGATGCCAGCCGCAAAGCGCGTAGGCTCGTTGGAGTCGGGGGCCTGGGACGAATTGGCGAAGACTTGGGCTTGACTAGTCGGAATGCTCCAGCAGAAAGCTGTGAGCACTAGAACGAGGATGCGATGTACGCTCCGTAGCACAATGACCTCCGCTTTTTCTTCCTGCCCAGCACGGGCGGTATTCCAGTCCGGGGATGGTTCAGTCCAGTGCTTCCGGCTTAGAAGTAGCACCGATATTGCCAACTCGTCTCTCCAGCCAAGATAGCGGAGCGAGATGGCTTAAGGCCTACCCCACCGCCTTTCTGGTACACATCCGGCCGGCAATCAATTTGCGCAGCAGTGCTTGTATTTGCGGCCTGAGCCACACGGACACGGCTTGTTACGGCCAACTTTGCGGCCAAAATTCGGCACGTCGTCCGCCCCGAACCCAGTGCCGGGCACGCTGCCGCCCGGACCGCGACCTTCGGACCTTCGCGATTTCGTCCAGGCGTTAAGATTGCGTACGAAGTCCGGTATCAGAACCGGTGCCATCCGCTTCAGTTCGGCAATTGCCTCTTCCTACAGCAAGCCTTGGACCGCACTCAATCCGGATTGCCTCTGAAGAAGGGGCGGTGTGGCACAATGACCCACGATTACAAATGTCACGGAACCACCACGCTGTTCGCCGCGCTCCATACCCTGGACGGCTCGGTGATCGGCAGTTGCATGCCGAAGCATCGGCATCAGGAATGGATTCGGTTTCTCAATCAAATCAAACGGGCGGTGCCGAAGAAGAAGCAGATCCATATTGTTTGCGACAACTATGCAACCCACAAACACCGGAAAGTCGTCGACTGGCTGAACCGCAACCCGCTCTTCCACGTGCACTTCACCCCGACCAGTGCGTCGTGGCTGAACATGGTCGAACGCTTTTTCCGGGATCTTTCCGAACAACGACTTCGGCGCGGCGTTTTCTGCTCGGTTCCCGAGTTAACCCAGGCGGTGGAAGGCTACATTGCCGACCATAATCGGAACCCCAAGCCGTTCATCTGGACCGCCAAGGCTACCGACATCCTTGAGAAAACCCAACGTGCTCGGAAGAAGCTCAATAAGTTACGCTCTGTTTGATGGGGACCACTAGCGGGCCGCCCAAGGAGGAAGTGAGGTCATGCCGACAAGGAATGACAAGCCGGAGCAGATTGTAGCGGTGCTACGGCAGATAGAAGTGCAGATGGGGAACGGGAAGACTGCGCCCCAAGCCTGCAAAGAAGCCGGAATCCACACCCAGAGCTACTACCGGTGGCGGAAGGAGTTTGGCGGGCTGAAGCTGGATCAGGCGAAACGGCTGAAGGAATTGGAGAAGGAGAACGCTCGCCTGAAGCGACCGGTCGCGGAGCTGTCGCTGGAGAGGCAGGTACTACGGGATGTGGCGCAGGGAAACTTCTAAGCCCTGAGCGGCGTCGTTGTGCGGTAGAGCATGCGCGGGAGCAACACGGGTTGTCGGAACGGTATGGCTGCCGGCTGCTGGGGCAATGGAGGGGGACACAACAATATGAACCGAATCCTCGGCTGGACGAAGAGGAGCTGACGCGAGCTGTCATTGCCCTGGCAACGAAGTATGGGCGGTATGGGTACCGCCGGATCACCGCCTGACTGCGGGGTGTGGGATGGGAAGTGGGGAAGGATCGAGTGCAGCAAATCTGGCGGCGAGAGGGGCTGAAAGTGCCGCAAAAGCAAAGCCCTCGGGGACGGTTGTAGTTGAACGCGGTCCGGTCAGTCTGGCCGTAGATTCAAAAAGAAGAGAAGGATGGAGAGGAATGTTCAAATTCAATCTGTTTGCGGTCATGCTATGTCTGTTAACCCTAAACTTGATGGCGCAAACCGTGCCGCGGCCCGCAGGCCCCTACTTCGAGCCACTCCTGGATTGGCAATACAGAGCAGGAATATCGAAGCGCGACATCGTGATCGCCCCCGGCGACGAGATCATTCCTCAGATTGCAAACAGTGAGACCCCGCAAAACGGGGGATTCTTTATGATCTTCCAAGCTAGTAATGTCTCGACGACCATGGCGACGTTCCAAGTGGACTTCTTCGACCCGAAGGGGGAATCCATGAACATGCCACTCGCAACAAGTCCCAATGACTTGACTGGCACCCCTGCCCGTGGGTTTCAGGGGACACTCTCCCCGGGCGGTTACGGTGCCCAAGTTACGGTTCCAAACGGCTCTCCCACGGCCATTGGTTATGCCGTGGTGACCATGAATCCGGCCAAATCGGTTGCAGTCAACGCGACGTTGTACGCGCCGGAGAGAAACTAGGCCAGGAACGCCGCGAGAGCGGCGGACCCTGGCGGAGCAAAAACAGACCGCCGGAAATCTGTCTCAGGAAACGGTCCCAGGAGGAGCGTTTCGTGGGATACCGGAGGGATGTACACAGTGGAGCTATATGCACGCGTTCGGCGAGAGGTTGATGTTGAAGGGAAGAGCGAACGGCAGGTAGCCCGGGAGTATGGGCTGGCGCGGGAAACCGTTCGGAAGATGTTGCGGTATTCGGCGCCGCCGGGCTACCGGCGGCAGCAGCCGGCCAAGCGGCCGAAGCTGGATCCGTGGGTGGGAGTGATTGAGGCGATCTTGGAGGAAGATCGGAGACGGCCCCGGAAACAGCGCCACACAGCAAAAAGAATCCATCAACGATTGCGAGAGGAGCAGGGCTTTGGTGGTGGGTACACCATCGTGAAGGATTACGTGCGTCTGCGGAGGCTGAGCCAAAGGGAGATGTTCGTACCGCTGGTGCACCCTGCGGGAGACGCCCAGGCAGACTTCGGGGAAGCGTTGGTGGTGATCGGCGGAGAGGAGCAGAAGGCACACTATCTGGTGATCGATCTGCCGCAGTCGGACGACTGTTTCGTGATGGCATTCCCGGCCGAAACGACGGAAGCGTTTCTGGAGGGGCACAATCAGGCGTTTGCATACTTCGGCGGAGTGCCGCGGACCATTCTGTACGACAACACGAAGCTGGCGGTGGTGCGGATCCTGGGAGACGGGACGCGGAAGAAGACGCAGGCGTTTTCTGAGTTGCAGAGCCACTACCTGTTCCAGGAGCGGTTTGGGAGGCCCAGCAAGGGAAACGACAAGGGGAAGGTGGAGGGACTGGTCGGATATGCACGACGGAACTTCCTGGTGCCGGTGCCGCGGTGCGCGAGCTGGGAAGAGCTGAACACACACTTGCGGGAACAGTGCCGGAAGAGGCGCCAGCAGCGGTTGCGAGGGCACGAGCAGACCATCGGAGAGCGGTTCGAGAAGGACCGGACAGCGCTGTTGCCGCTGCCAGCGACGCCGTACGAAGCCTGCGACAAACGAACAGGGCGAGTGAGTTCTCTCTCTCTGGTGCGGTATCGCGGCAACGATTATTCGGCACCGGTGTGCTGGGGGCACCGCGAGGTTCTGGTCAAAGGCTACGTCCACGAGGTGGTGATCTCGTGCGGCGCGGAAGTGATTGCGCGGCACTCCAGAAGCTATGAGCGGGAGGACATGATTTTCGACCCGCTGCACTATCTGGCGCTGCTGGAGCAGAAGACGAATGCGCTCGATCAGGCGGCGCCGCTGGTGGGCTGGGAGTTGCCGGAAGAGTTCACCGAACTGCGCCGACTGCTGGAAGCACGGCTGTCGAAACGAGGTAAACGGGAGTACGTGCAGGTGCTGCGGCTGCTGGAGACCTTCTCGATGGCGGAGGTCACCAAAGCGGTGGAAGATGCACTGCGGCTGAGAGCGATCTCCTTCGATGCGGTGAAACATCTTTTACTGTGCCGGATCGAGCAACGGCCGCCGCGGCTGGATCTGCAGAACTATCCGTACCTGCCGATGGCACAGGTGGCCACCACGGCGGCCGCCGACTACCTGGCGCTACTGACTCCCGTGCAGGAAGGAGTCCTCTGATGGAGACTCCTCAAGTTTTGTGGGGCATCACCTGAAGGCGCTAAGACTGCCGACCTTCCTGCGCGAGTACGACAAGGTGGCGCAGCAGTGCGCCGCCGAAGGGGTGGACTATCCCCGCTACTTGCTGCGGTTGTCGGAGCAAGAACTGCTGGACCGGGAGCGGCGGGCGACGGAGCGGCGCATTCAGCAGGCGCGGTTCCGGGTCGTGAAGAGCCTGGACAGTTTCGACTTTCTGGCGATTCCGTCGCTGAACAAAGCGCTGGTTCTGGAGCTGGCCCGCAGTGAGTTCATCGACCGCAAGGAGAACGTGCTGGCCTTGGGAAACTCGGGCACAGGCAAGACGCACATCGCCCTGGCGCTGGGACTGGCGGCCTGTCAGAAGGGCTACCGGGTGCGGTTCACCACCGCGGCGGCGCTGGTGCATGAACTGATGGAGGCCAAGGACGAGAAACGGCTGCTGCGCTTACAGAAACTGCTGGCCAGTTACGAACTGCTGATCATCGATGAACTGGGGTTTGTCCCGCTGTCGAAAACGGGGGCCGAGATGCTGTTCGAGATCTTCAGTCTCCGTTACGAGCGCGGCGCCACCCTAGTCACCAGCAACCTGCCCTTCCACGAATGGACCGAGGTGCTGGGCTCGGAGCGCCTCACCGGTGCCCTGTTGGACCGGCTCACCCATCACGTCCACATCCTGGAGATGAACGGGGAAAGCTACCGGCTGAAAGAGAGCAAACGAAAGCGGTCAGCGAAGCCTGCCAGCCGATAACGATTCCACCCTAACCCTCCCCACACGTCGCCACGATCGGGCTGGGGTGGCTTCCGCTCCGGCCTAACCGCGCCGCCTGAACGGAGGCGCAGGCCTCCGCTCCAGCCACCCCAGCCCGATCCAGCAAATCAACCCCTTCCCTCACTGGGAGTGATCTATTTTTCCTCCGCCCCTCTGGCCTAGTTTTTCTCCGCCCTTGACACGACGTTCTTGCAGTTAGCTCCAGGGCGCCCGCTGTTTATGGCCGGCGTGCCACTGTCGAACGTCCTTCACAAGACGGCATTCATGCCGTACCTATCAGGGGCTGGGTTCACTCCCACCCTGGCTTTGGTGTCGCTGCAGTCTCAGGATGTGACACTGATTGTGACCTGACCGGCCCTTTTTGTACAAAGTGGAAAGAGAGAGAATCCACTTGAGGAGGAAGTCAGGTCATGCCAACCGGGAATTACAAACCAGAGCAGATCGTAACGATCCTACGGCAGATTGAGGTGCAGATGGCGAACGGGAAGACCACGCCGCAGGCCTGCAAGGAAGCGGAGATCCACACGCAGACCTACTACCGGTGGCGGAAGGAATACGGTGGGTTGAAACGAGAGCAAGCGAAACGGCTGAAGGAGTTGGAGAAGGAAAACGCTCGCCTGAAGCGGTTGGTGGCCGAGTTTTCCCTGGAGAAGCAGGTTTTGCGGGATGTGGCGCAGGGAAACTTCTAAGCCCTGAGCGGCGTCGTTGTGCGGTGGAGCATGCGCGGGAGCAACACGGGTTGTCGGAACGGCATGGCTGCCGGCTGCTGGGGCAATGGCGAGGGACACAACGATACGAGCCGAATCCTGTGCTGGACGAAGATGGCCTCACCCGAGCGATCGTTGCCCTGGCGACGCAGTACGGGCGCTACGGCTACCGGAGGATCGCGGCACTGCTGCGGAGTGCAGGCTGGCCAGTGGGCAAGGATTGGGTGCAGCGGATCTGGCGGCGGGAGGGGCTGAAAGTGCCGCAAAAGCAAAGACCCCGGGGACGATTGTGGCTGAATGACGGTTCCTGTGTGCGGCTGCGGCCGGAACGACCGAATCATGTTTGGAGCTATGACTTCGTGAGTGCCAGAACGCATGAGGGGAAAACGTTGCGGTTATTGACGCTGATCGATGAATACACGCGAGAATGCCTGGCGATCCGGGTAGAGCGAAGGATGGGCACCCAGGAGGTCATCGAGACGTTGTCGGAGGTGATGCTGTGGAAGGGCATTCCAGAGCACCTTCGCTCTGATAACGGGCCCGAGTTCATTGCCCAACAGCTGCGCCAGTGGCTGGCGAAACTAGGGACCGCGACGCTGTACATCGAACCGGGCAGTCCCTGGGAGAACGGGTACTGTGAGAGTTTCAACGGGAAGCTGCGGGATGAATGCCTGAATGGAGAGATTTTCTACTCGCTGAAGGAGGCGCAGGTGGTGATCGAAATGTGGCGCGTGGAATACAACACTAAGAGGCCGCACTCGGCGCTCGGCTACAGGCCGCCTGCCCCGGCGGCCTGTAGCCACTGGGGAGCAAATCCATCTTCACAGCCCATGGCTGTGATATAAAAACCCTCTCACTGTTCCTGGACTAAAAAATCAGGCAGGTCATTTGTGCCAGGGATGTGGTCGTTTTAGTGGCAGTTATTGCGCGAAAGCATATTTACAAGTATGCTTTCACACATGAGAACGACGATAGATATCAATGAGGAGTTGCTACGGGCGGTCAAGGCCCATGCGGCGTGTGAGCGCAAGACTCTGAAAGTAACAATCGAGCAGGCTCTTCGCGAGTTCCTGGCGGGCCCAGCTCACGCCGTTGCCGACGCTCCACCCATACCGGTGTTTCGTGGACAAGGTGTGCAACCTGGCGTGGATTTGACGGACAACGCGTCGCTCGAAGCCATCATGAATGCAGAGTCCTGACGTCAATGTTCTGGTGAGCGCATTCCGCGAGGACGCAATCCATCACGCACGCTGCCGGAGGTGGCTGGCCGAAGCTTTGTCGGGCCGGGATAGGGTCGGCCTGTTCGAACTCGTGCTCAGCGGTGTGCTCCGCGTATTGACGCACCCTCGGATATTCCATCCGCCTACGCCTGGTGCGGCAGCCATCGCCTTCGTTGATGCGTTGCTTGCACAGCCCGCGAGCACGGCCCTGCGTCCCGGCGGCGCTCATTGGCGCATATTTCGCGGCATGTCTGAGACGCTCCAACTAACGGGCAATCGGATTCCGGATGCCTATCATGCGGCCCTGGCAATCGAACACGGTTGCGAATGGGTGACCCTGGACCGCGGTTTTTCGGCATACCCCGGGTTGCGCTTGATCAACCTTCTGGATGACTGACGAACCCGGCTCCGCTGCGCTGACGATTCGGAGGTTAGGATGGACCTGAGCGAACAAGAACAGGTAGTGTATCTGGCAAATCTGATTGCTGTCGCCAGAATCGACGGTCGGCTTGTCAAGGACTGATTTCTTTAGACACTGATTCTGAGAGTTTTTTACGTGACTAACGCATACCGTTTGGCGAATACCACAGGCGGCATGTTGAGCGCGGAGTGAATCCGCGTGTTGTTGTAGTCCCACAGGGTGCGGTAGATCTCCGCCACTAGCTCCCCCAGTGTTTTGAAGCGGTTCGGATCTCCCAGGTCAACCTTGAATTTGTCGTAGAACGATTCCTGGTATCCGTTCTCCCAAGGGCACCCCGGGCGGCTCCGTGAAATCACGATGCCGCATCCATCAAGGATTTCAGTGAACGCCATCGCGTCATACTCCCTCCCGTTGTCGGAGTGGAATAGACCCGGGCGCGGATGATGGAGCAGGGCGTTGGAAAGCGCCTGAATGGTGAGCGCGGCTCCCTTTCTCACCGCAATTTGGATTCCCAGGATCCGGCGAGTGTAAAGATCGATCACGGTCGCCACATAGACCTTCTTTCCGTGCTGCACGAACTCGGTGAAGTCTGCTGCCCAGATGTGGTTTGCATATGCGGGCATGACCGCGAGCAGGAGGTTGGGATAGGTCCGGGAAACCTTGGATTTTCTCCATTTTCTGCCTCTCCTGCGGTAGGGCTTGATGCCAAACAGATGCATGACCCTCTGCGCCCGCTGGCGGCAGAGTCCCAGTGCCGTAGCAATTCGCCGGGAGCCGTAGGAGGGATGGATCTGCAGCTCTTCTTCCAGGCGGACCTTGAGGCGCCAGTCCTTCTCCTTCATTCTTGGGACGTAATACAGGCTCGCGCGGGATATGCCAAGGGCTCGGGCAAGCGCTGATTTGTTTCTTCCTTCGCTCAATTGTTTTTTTGAGTCATGGAGAGCTTGAGCGTGATCTCGCCCACGAGTTCCAGGAGTTCTCTGTTCTGCTTCTGAAGTCGGGAGAACTCCGCCCAGGACGGGGCACCGGTTGCTCCCTTTACCATCCAACCATAGATGGTCCCTTCAGAAATACCGTGATCCTTGGCGGCCAGGGCCACCGAGATGCCTTCTTCCTTGACGCGGCGTAGGATATCGGCTTTTACGTTGGCTGCAATACGATGATGTTTTTTGTTCATATGACACCAGGGTAGTTAATTCCCAACCTCAGTGTCTAAATTACCCAATCCAGGGCAGCTCGCATCTCGGGAGATGCAGGTGGGCGTTGTTGCAGAAATCTGACTCCATCCCCAACGCTCTCCCTCCTGATAGGCTAGGGGATGGGCAAAAGCGACTACACCTTCCGATATAAGGTTCGCAACTGGCCGGAGTACAACCGGGCTCTGGTGAAACGTGGGCAGCTGACACTGTGGTTCGACACGGAGGCAGTCGCTGCCTGGCGTCATCCAGGACCCTTCGAAGGGCGAGGCCGGCCCAAGGTCTACGCAGATGCGGCGACCCAATGTGCGCTGGTCCTGAATTCGGTGTTTCACCTCAACCTACGGACCACTCAAGGGTTCCTTCAATCCATCGTGGCGCTCAGGGCTCTCGACCTCCCAGTGCCCAACTACAGCACGGTGAGCCGAAGGCAAAGCGCCGTCGACGTCCGATCGAGTGTACGGCCCACGGATCGACCACGACATGTCGTCATCGATTCGACGGGCCTGAAGATCTACGGAGCCGGTGAGTGGCACATCAGAAAACACCGAACCCTCCGCCGTAGGACATGGCGAAAGCTCCACCTAGGCGTCGATGAGACGACGAAAGAGATCGTTGCGATGGACCTGACTGCGAGCAACGTCCACGACGCCCGAAGGCTCTCTTTGTTGCTGTCTAAGACTCCTGGTTCGATCGGGCAAGTCTCCGCAGACCGGGCCTACGACACGGGTTCCTGCTACGAGGCCGTGCTCCAGCACGACGCTATCGTGACGATCTTGCCGCGACGCAATGCACGATGCAGTCGAGACTCTCATCCGCCTCCGTGGCGTGCGATGCGTGATACCCATCTCCGGCGTATTAGGACGCAGGGCCGTTATGAGTGGCGGAAGTCGAGTGGCTGCACTCGCCAGAGCGTGGCGGAGAATGCGGTCTCACGGTACAAGGCGATACTCGGGGTAAGTCTCTCGGCCCGCACGGTCAAGAACCAAAAAGTCGAAGCCGCGATCAAGTGCGCTGTGCTGAACCGGATGGCGGAGCTTGGAATGCCACGATCGGAGCGCGTGTACTGAGGCGGATGAGCTTCTCGGCCCGGTTCGCCGCGAGCGCGAATTACGCAACAACGCCCTCGCTTTGTAGCGAAGCATGAGGATCGCAGTCAACAGCAGGTAACCAAGCGCATGTTGGTTCCGGCACTGGAGGCTAGGGCTCAAGAGATAGCGGAAGACCAAACTTCCAGGTGAGGTGTGGATCCTACTATAGTACCGTACCGGTGTGGTGCTAATTATACCAAATAGTATTGATGCAACTAAAACAATGTAAGGGTACGCGAAGCTGACAGTTAAGTCTCAGAAACCATTCAATGGACTGAAGGCAATCCCTGTTCCAACGGTTAGGTCTGGCCTGTAAGATCTTGGAATCGAGTCCATGGAATCGGAGCCAACCCGAAGAACTCCCTGGGCCGGATTCGCGCGACCCAGCAAATCCTCAAGCACCGCCGGGGTTCGGGTTGGGGGCACTCCCCTGGACCCCCGGGGAGACAACCCATGGCACGACCGAGGCTGAACGAGACGGCGTTGCGGCTACGGGCGGCGTAATGTGGGAGAACAAGGGTTATGAGGATCGCGGCCGCATGAGTATCGACACGCCATTCCGGGGAAGTCTCTTCGCTAACGATTTTCTTTGCGAGTCCATCATCGGATCGCCCGACTGGCAGGCAATCGACGACAGTGCGCTCGACTCCCTCAAAGCCTCTGTGCGGGACGTTTTCGACGGCTTCCCCATCGCCGGTTCGCCCAATGAAAGCCAGACTGAGGACGATCTGATCTGGCCTGTACTCTTGCAACTCGGGTGGAAGGCGAGTCTTCGCCCGCAGAACCTCTCCGCCCAAGGCCGCGAGGACGTACCCGACGGCCTGCTGTTCACAGACGCCGCCGCTAAGGACCGTGCCAATGGCTTCACCGAGGAATGGAAGCGCTATGAGTTCGGTCTCGCGGTCGTCGAGTCCAAGCGCTGGCTGCGCCCGCTCGATCGCCGCTCCGGACGCCGGGGCGAGGAAAACGCGCCCTCGACTCAGATGCTCCGCTACCTTCGGCGCGTGGACGATCTGACGACCGGCAAGCTGCGATGGGGCATCCTCACCAACGGTGCAAGGTGGCGGCTCTACTACCAAGGGGCCAGGTCCGTCTCGGAGCAGTTTTTCGAGATGGATCTCGCGGCACTTCTCGATCTCTCCGGCCACAATGAAGGCCTGTTCCCCCTCACCGACGCCGCGCGGCACCATGGGCTTAAGGTGTTCGTGCTCGTCTTTCGGCGGGAGGTTTTCGTCGCTGGGACGACCGACCCGCACACGTTCCACCAGCGCGCTATCGAGGAAGGCCGGTTCTACGAAGAACGCGTCGCCGCCAGTCTTTCCGGTCTGGTCTTCGGCCGGGTCTTTCCTGGGCTTGCCCGCGCCATCGCCGCCGACGTGCCTGCGGCGCCGTTGCCGAAAGTGCGCGAGGCCGCCCTGATTCTTCTCTACCGCCTCCTGTTCATCCTCTATGCCGAGGACCGCGACCTTCTGCCCGTCCGCAACAAGCGCTACGACGACTACGCGCTGCGCGAGAAGGTGCGCGGTGATGTCGGGCAGCGCAAAGACCGTGATGACGTCTTCTCCGCGAGCGCCGCCCGATACTGGTCGGCCATCGACGATCTTTGCCGGGCCATCGATCAAGGCGACGCCTCCATCGGCCTGCCGCCCTACAACGGCGGGCTTTTCGACCGGCAACGCGTACCGCTGCTCACCAACATTCGGCTCGGCGATGAAGTCATGGCCGAGGCCATTGATGCGCTTTCGTTCGAACAAACCCCCAATGGCCGCCGCTACATCAACTATCGCGATCTCGGCGTTCAGCAGCTCGGCTCGATCTACGAGCGCTTGCTCGAACACGAGATCGTCCGCGATGACGGCGAGATTGCTGTTCGTCCCAACGTCTTCGCGCGGAAGGGATCGGGCAGCTACTACACGCCCGACGATTTGGTCGGCCTGATCCTCAAGGAAACGATCGAACCGCTGGTCCGATCGCGCATGGACGATTTCACTGCAAAAAATGCCGAGCTTGCCACAAGCCATCTGCCCGAGGATCGCCGGATAGGCCAATTGAAGCAGCTCGATCCGGCCGAGAGACTGCTCGAACTGAAAATCTGCGACCCCGCCATGGGTTCGGGGCACTTTCTGGTCAACCTCGTGGACCATCTCGCCGACCGGGTGATCACGGCCCTGGCCGAGGCGGAAGCCTCGGTGGACGACTACATTTCGCCTCTGACCGAGAGGATCGACGTGATCCGCAACAAGATCATGGCCAACGCCGAGAAACGCGGCTGGACCATCGATGCGGAACAGCTCGACGACCGACATATCGTCCGGCGCATGGTTCTCAAGCGCTGCATCTATGGCGTCGACAAGAACCCCATGGCCGTCGAACTGACCAAGGTCGCGCTCTGGCTGCACACCTTCACGGTGGGCGCACCGTTGAGCTTCCTGGATCATCACCTCCGCTGCGGCGACAGCCTGTCCGGTTCATGGGTACGCACCGGCATCGACAGGGCGACCGAGCAAGGCGTTCCGCTCTTTTTAGAAGGGCCGTTGAAACGGGCCACGCGCGCTGCGGCTCCCATGCAGATCATCGAGGGGCTGACCGACGCCGAGATTGCCGAGGCCCATCGTTCCGCAGAAGTGTTCGCCGAGATCGAGGAGATGACGACGCCATTGAATGCCTTCCTTTCCCTGATCCATGCCTTCGATTGGCTGAACATCCGAGATCGCGACGACAAGGCGATGCTTTACGCCTACTACGCCGGTATCTTCGGCGATCCGATCGGCATTGCCTCGGGCAAGATTAAGGTCTTAACGGAAACCGGGGACGGTAAACGGTTTGCCGGGCTGCTCGACGAAACACGGTCACTCCTCGACGTCGAACGCTTTTTCAATTGGCAAGTGGCTTTCCCAGGCGTGTGGTCGGAGTGGGAAAGCGCCGGGCTGCACGGCGGCTTCGACGCCGTGATCGGCAATCCTTCCTGGGACCGGATGAAGCTGCAACAGGTCGAGTGGTTTGCGGCGCGGCGCCGCCAGATCGCCCTGGCCCAGCGTGCAGTCGACCGCAAACGCATAATCGCCGATCTGGAGAAGGCCGGAGACCCGCTTTCCCGCGACTTCGCCGAAGCCAATGAGCGCGCCACGGCCGCAGTCCGCATGGCCCGCGATGGCGGCGACTATCCCCTGCTGTCCGGCGGCGATATAAACCTCTACTCCTTGTTCGTCGAGCGCGCCATGACTACCGTGAAGCCCGGCGGCATGGTCGGACTTCTCACTCCGTCCGGCATCGCCTCCGACAAGACGGCGGCGCCGTTCTTCAAGGGCGTGGCGACGGAAGGGCGACTGCGGGCGCTGTATGATTTTGAGAACCGGCGTACCCGCTACGATGCACAACCCTTTTTCCCTGACGTGGACAGCCGCTTCAAATTCTGTGCTTTTGTTGCAAGCCCGTCGCCAGTTGAAGACCCGGCAAGATGCGCGTTCTATCTTCACAGTGTCGCCGAGATCGATGATTCCGAGCGCTGTTTCCCGCTCACGGCGGCGGGTTTCGCTCGCGTCAACCCCAACACCGGCACCGCGCCGATCTTCCGCACCCGCCGCGATGCCAAACTGACGACTGCGATCTACGGTCGCTTGCCGGTTCTAGTCGATCGGTCATCGGGCGAAGAAGTGAAGGCGTGGCCAGTGAAGTACACACGGATGCTCGACATGACCAACGACTCCGGCCTGTTCCGCACGCGAGCGGAGCTTGAGGAGCAGGAAGGCGCGTATCCCGTCGGCGGTAACCGCTTTGCCAGTCCGTCTGGGGACTGGGTGCCACTCTACGAAGGCAAGATGGTGCAGGCGTTCGATCATCGCGCCGCCAGCATCACCGTCAACCCCGAAAACCAGCATCGGCCCGCGCAGCCCTTACCGGCTACCCTCGACCAGCACCGGAATGCGGATTGGCTTCCCGATCCGCAGTTCTGGGTTCCCGCTTCGGAATGTGGCTGGACCGTCGAGTCGGATTGGGTTCTCGGCTTCAAGGAGATTAACGCACCCGCAAACGTCAGGACATTTATCGCAGCGCTCTTACCGACGGTCGGCTTCGGCAACAAAGTACCCATCCTCAAGTCAGAAGCTGCCGGTCGCGCCGAATGGCTATTGGCAGCCAATCTCAACGCGACAATTCTGGATTTTGTGACACGCCAGAAAGTTCAGGGTCAGACTCTGAATCTCTTCATCATCGAGCAACTCCCCGTCGTCCCGCCCGCCCTCTACGAAACCATCTGCTTCGGCACCAAGACGGCCAGTGAGATTGTCCGAGAGGCCGTTCTTGAGTTGACCTACACCGCTCATGACATGGCGCCCTTCGCCCGCGATATGGGCTATGTCGATAAGGCGGGCGCTGTAAAACCGCCCTTCACCTGGAACAAAGGGCGCCGTTTGGTCCTGCGCTCCAAGCTCGACGCCGTGTTCTTCCACCTCTACGGCGTCACAGACCGCGACGACATCCGCTATATCTACTCGACCTTTCCGATCGTCGAACGCCAAGAGAAGACTGTCTATGGGGGCGTGTACCGTTCCTGTGAGCTTTGCCTCGCCTGGATGAATGCGCTGGCGACGGGTGATCCGGATGCGGAGATCTATCTATGAGTGGGATCTGTTCGATTAGGGCTGTCGCGGACTTTAGGTGGAAGCTTGAGGAGACAGCAATATGACAAAAACGACTGATGCGCTTCTCGACAGGATGGTGAAGGCCATCGTGGACGAGGTAGCCCCCGAGCAAGTGATCCTGTTCGGTTCCCGTGCGCGCGGCGACACGACGGCAGATTCCGATGTGGATCTGGTGGTCGTGGAAGCTGCGCCGTTTGGGGCTGGCAGGGACCGTCGTGTCGAAGCGACACGTCTATGGCGCGCATTGGCGGACTTCGGCGTCTCGAAAGATATTTTGGTCTACAGCAGCGACGAGGTGGAATATTGGCGCGATTCCCTTAACCATGTTCTGGCGCGCGCGCTACGGGAAGGCGAGGTGCTCTATGAGCGACCTTAAGCAGGCACGGGTGCTGTTGATGTCGGCGGAACGGGATATTTCCGCTCTTCGCGGCATGGCGGACGTCGCTGTCTTCGCGGACGAGATTTTCGGCTTTCATGCACAACAGGCGGCCGAAAAATTACTCAAGGCTTGGCTCGCTCTGCTAGGCGAGACCTACCCGACGACCCACGATCTGGCGCGTCTGTTGGCGATGCTGAGAGGGCGCGACGTGGAAGCCACGCGCTTTAACGAACTGGTGGAGTACACCCCTTTTGCCGTTCAATTTCGGTACGCCCCTGGCGACCTGAGTGCAAGACCGCTAGATCGCGACACAGCCATTGAGCGCGTGGAGGCACTGCTCAAAGAGGTTCGGCGGCAGTCTGACAATATGGAGGATCCATGAAACCGACGCCATTAAAGGGTTCTTCAGCTCCGCGTAGGTCTCTCTGATCCGGAACCTCTTCAGGCTGTTGCTGGCGCGTCCGTCAGGACCGGTGCAATGTGCGCCACCGATGCGGGTCAGCTTGGTGCGGCGCTGTTGGTGCAGGAGCAATTGGCAGGACCGCTCACGTTTGTCTGCCTGGACCTGCGGGTGTCATCGGCGGCCGAGCTGGAGGGCCTTCGCGTACTTCCATAGGCCACCGGTGAGCATGTCGACGCCAAACGGCAGTACACTCGCACGCTCCGCTTGGACAGAGTCCCGATGAAGACACGAGCACAGCTATTAAGTGATCTTGAGCAGCTCACCGCTGCGTTGAACTCATCACGGCACACGAGCGGGAGCACGCACAACTTCTACCTCTACCCCGCTCGGTTCTCGCCTGAGATCGCACGGACGATCATCGCCCTGTTTTCTCAACCAGGGGACTCGGTCTTAGACCCGTTCATGGGAGGTGGCACGTCTATCATTGAGGGGATGATGCTCGGGCGCCGCATGGTCGGAATTGATCTGAATGCGCTAGCTCATTTCGTTGCATCGGTACGCACCCGTCTTCTTTCCGACGCGGACGCAGCTGCGCTGCGATCGTGGGCGGGAGCTGATGCTGATCGCGCCCGAGTATGCGCTCCGTACGACGAGCACGTACTGAATCTCCCAACGGCTGTCCGGCGGTTTATCGCTCGAGAGATCGCGGCAGCCCATGAGCTTCGCTTCCCGCAGCATGAGGCGTTCGCCAGGTGCGCGCTCCTTCGCCTCGGGCAATGGGTTCTCGATTGCCGGGGCGAAAAGGTGCCGGGCGCGTCACTTCTTCGACACAAACTCCCTGAACTCGTCGATGAAATGCTAGACGGCCTTGTCGAGTTTGCGGATGGTTGTTGGGCCGCTGGTATTTCGAATCGGGAAATATCCAGCTACCGTCAGTTGTTGTTTGGGAACTCTGCTGAAGTAGCTTGTTTGGACTCGTTTCCCTCCCGCAAAGTGCGCCTGGTTTTTACGTCGCCACCTTATCCGCGGGTCCACGTTCTGTATCACCGGTGGCAGGTGCGGGGCCGCCGAGGAGACGGATCATCCACGCGAGGTTGTCGAAGCGGCCCTGGCGCATGTGGTCCGGAACAAGGTTGAGGCGGCCTACGCCCGCTCGGATCTGTTCGAGCGCCGGCGGATCTTGATGGACGACTGGGCGCGTTACTTGGCCCGAGGGACGGCGACGGATTGGGAGCCCTCACGATAACATGGGCTGAAGCCATCCAGCGGGGAAGGCTAGGCTCCTCACCGTGGAGAGCTTATGTAGAGCAACTCCAAACTCGTGTGTGGATTTCCACGAACCTGTTATTCAGAGGTCCTAAGCAATAAAATGATGCAAGTCATCTTTAGATCATGAAGAAGCGGAACCAAAAACCTTCGCGGCGCGAGAAGCAAGGGCCGAGCGGGACAGCACAGAAGGCATCGGCTTCACGATCTCGTCTCCCGCAGCAAGATGGACTGCGGCCTTCAGAGTTCATGCGAGCCCGCAGACCGTACTTGTTCTCAGGCACACAAGTCATTGAACAGCCGCAACTTGACCGAACGACCTTCGAGTATCATCTCGCAACACTTACCGACAGGAAACAGGAGATCGACTTCGAACACTTCGCACGGAGACTCGCAGAAAAGGAAATCTGTCCCAACCTGATTCCGCAGACCGGTCCAACCGGGGGTGGGGACAGCAAGACCGACACTGAAACCTATCCGGTTGCCTCAGAAATTGCGCAGCTCTGGTACGAAGGACACATGACGAGCCAGCAGGCGTCGCGCGAGCGCTGGGCGTTCGCCTTCAGCGCAAAGAAGGACTGGAAGGCCAAAGTCCGGTCCGACATCAAGAATATCGCAGCAACAGGCCGCGGCCACACGGTTGCGTACTCCATCACGAGCCAGTATGTCAAAGACAAGGACCGTGGAAATCTGGAGGACGAACTCAGCAGGGCACACGGGCTGACCGTACGCATCCTCGACCGAAGCTGGATTATCGACAGGGTGTTCAAGAACGACCACAAGCGCCTTGCCGTAGAGACATTGAGATTGGACATCCCGCTCGTTTCGAAACAGACGAGGGGGCCACGCGACACCGCACACCAGGCAGAGCTGGAAGAGCTCGAGGCGCAGATCAAGGACCTGAACCGTTATGCGGGGCTCGGCTACCAATTCGTCGAAGACTGTCTCGAAACCGCCATCCTTGCGCGGAGCCTCGAACTCCCGCGCACTGAGGTCGATGGACGCTTCGAACGGGCCATCAGACTCGCCGGCGAGAACGGCACCACGCAGCAGCAGATCCGTTGCGCCTACGACAAGGCTTGGACGCTTTACTGGTGGTACGAAGACTTCGCCGCCTTCAGCGATGTCTACTCCACCGTTGAGAAACTCGCCGTCGGCACGACACAGGCCAGAGACTTAAAGCTACTCGCTACGCTCTGGCAGCTCTTGTACACTGCAGCCGCCCGAGGGGATATACATGCGGACGCAATGCATCTCGACGAACGCACCCGCACGCTCAAGGCCGAACTTGAGCGCCTCAAACAGGACAAAGACCGGCCGAGTATCAGCGCTCGAGCCAGGGCGAGCCTGCTGCTCGTCGAGCTCACCGAGGCCACCGGCAACGAGAGCGCACTCAGGGACGTGCTCAACGATTTCAAGACCCTTTTTGAGGACTCGAAGCGTCTTCTAAACTTCCCGCTCGGGGAGCTCATCGACCTCTTCATGGAGATCGGCGACTCCTTTCCGATCAACGACGTGTTCGATGACCTTTTCGAGACCATGCTGCCGATCGCCGAAGAGCGCCAAAGCAGGGCCGGCAAGGGCCGGATGCTCCTGCGTCGGGGCGAACAGAAACTCCGAGCGAAAAAACCCTATGAGGCCATCCGACTCCTCGGAAGGGCACAGCACGAACTTGCCCTGCACGAAACGAAATACGAGCTAATCGCCGCCCTCGCGATGTGTTCCGCCGCCTACGAGCGGGCCGGACTGCTGTGGGCAGCGCGCGCCAGCATGCTTCTGGCAGCGAGCCAGGCCCTGAACCAATTCTGGAGCGAAGGGAAGATTACCCGCCAAGCCGTTGCATGTCTTCGCCGCCTGGTGTGGATAGAGCTGCAACTGGGAAGAATTCCGCTTACTCTCGCGTGGGTTGAATGTGCTATGACCATGGCAAACGCCATCCAGTTCGACGAAGAACGCGGGAAGCAGCTCGAAGATGAATGGGGACACCTCAACGGAGCGCTAGCCGTGCTCTTGCTCCGAACGGACTTCGTCGACCGCAAACACCTCGAATTCCTTCCCCATGTGCTGGACCAATTGCATCTCGACGGGGCGTGGGTCGCCCTCATGTATGCGCTCGGCTACGAAGAGACAATTCGGGAAGAAGGAATCTTTGCGGGGCAGACGTCTGAAGAAGTTCGAGACGATCTGCAAAGGATGTCAAGGACTGATTTCTTTAGACACTGATTCTGAGAGTTTTTTACGTGACTAACGCATACCGTTTGGCGAATACCACAGGCGGCATGTTGAGCGCGGAGTGAATCCGCGTGTTGTTGTAGTCCCACAGGGTGCGGTAGATCTCCGCCACTAGCTCCCCCAGTGTTTTGAAGCGGTTCGGATCTCCCAGGTCAACCTTGAATTTGTCGTAGAACGATTCCTGGTATCCGTTCTCCCAAGGGCACCCCGGGCGGCTCCGTGAAATCACGATGCCGCATCCATCAAGGATTTCAGTGAACGCCATCGCGTCATACTCCCTCCCGTTGTCGGAGTGGAATAGACCCGGGCGCGGATGATGGAGCAGGGCGTTGGAAAGCGCCTGAATGGTGAGCGCGGCTCCCTTTCTCACCGCAATTTGGATTCCCAGGATCCGGCGAGTGTAGAGATCGATCACGGTCGCCACATAGACCTTCTTTCCGTGCTGCACGAACTCGGTGAAGTCTGCTGCCCAGATGTGGTTTGCATATGCGGGCATGACCGCGAGCAGGAGGTTGGGATAGGTCCGGGAAACCTTGGATTTTCTCCATTTTCTGCCTCTCCTGCGGTAGGGCTTGATGCCAAACAGATGCATGACCCTCTGCGCCCGCTGGCGGCAGAGTCCCAGTGCCGTAGCAATTCGCCGGGAGCCGTAGGAGGGATGGATCTGCAGCTCTTCTTCCAGGCGGACCTTGAGGCGCCAGTCCTTCTCCTTCATTCTTGGGACGTAATACAGGCTCGCGCGGGATATGCCAAGGGCTCGGGCAAGCGCTGATTTGTTTCTTCCTTCGCTCAATTGTTTTTTTGAGTCATGGAGAGCTTGAGCGTGATCTCGCCCACGAGTTCCAGGAGTTCTCTGTTCTGCTTCTGAAGTCGGGAGAACTCCGCCCAGGACGGGGCACCGGTTGCTCCCTTTACCATCCAACCATAGATGGTCCCTTCAGAAATACCGTGATCCTTGGCGGCCTGGGCCACCGAGATGCCTTCTTCCTTGACGCGGCGTAGGATATCGGCTTTTACGTTGGCTGCAATACGATGATGTTTTTTGTTCATATGACACCAGGGTAGTTAATTCCCAACCTCAGTGTCTAAATTACCCAATCCAGGGCAGAATCTCTCCTGCAATACCGTTTCGCAACACCCAAGCCTTTGAAAAACTGTGGTCGGGGGATCATTGCGGAATCGCTCCTTTGCGCAATCCAGTCCGCTGATGGCCGCGCGGGCGATTCACCGGGGCCGGGGAGGACCTGTGGTGGCAGTGCGGAGGGCACGCATGGATTCTCGAAATCCGAGGGCTAATTTGGAGGGTTTCCGAGGTAATGCGGTGGGGCGGGGCTGTGTTACAAAATTTTGGTCTACTTCGTTACGGGACGATTTCCGGGTACTTGTAGCGAGCGGGAGATAAGCAGCGCAGTGGATGACGGACGGCTACAGCTGGACTGAGCCGATTTAATGTGGTAACAATAACTCTTGACGATCGAGTTCAGCACAGCGAAGCGCAATGCCACACTTGAGGCTAGAGGACTCGACATGGCTCGCGCCGACGAGGCGTTCGCGGGCGCTACGCTGACCGTTGAGGACGACCGGCAGCACTACGGCAAGGATCGCTTCATCACCATAGGGTTTCTTGACGGGAGGATGGTGGTTCTCGTCTGGACGCCTCGCAACGGTGACCTGATCGGCTTGAATTAGTCCAGCGGGAGTGAGAGAGAATCACTCTCAAGGAGAGCTGGACATGCCGATGAAGAGATACAAAGCAGAGCAGATCGTGACATTGCTGCGTCAGATTGAAGTAGGAATTGCGAACGGAAAGCCCACCCCGCAAGCCTGCAAGGAAGTTTAGATCACTCAGCAGACGTACTACCGCTGAAGGAAAGAGTTCGGCGGCCTGAAGCTGGATCAAGCGAAACGAATGAAGGAGCTGGAGCGGGAGAACGCGAAGCTGAAGCGTTTGGTGGCGGAACTGTCTCTGGAGAAGCAAATTCTGAAGGATGTGGCCTCGGGAAACTTCTGAACCCTGAGCGGCGACGTTGTGCGGTGGAGCATGCGCGAGAGAAGTACGAAGTAAGTGAGCGGCATGCCTGTCGGCTGCTGGGGCAGTGGCGAAGGACACAACGCTACGCCGCGATCCAGAGGATCGACGAAGATGCGCTGACCGAAGCGATGGTTGCGCTGGCCAGTGAATATGGGCGCTATGGCTACCGGCGGATTACAGCGCTGCTGCAAGGTGCTGGCTGGCAGGTGGGTAAGGATCGGGTGCAGCGCATCTGGCGACGCGAGGGGTTGAAAGTACCACAGAAACAGCGGCCCCGAGGGCGGCTGTGGCTGAACGACGGGTCGTGCCTTCGGCTGAGGCCGGAGCGAGCCAATCATGTTTGGAGCTATGACTTCGTAAGCGGGAAGACGCACGACGGGAGAACGTTGCGGATGCTGACGCTGATGGATGAATACACGCGGGAGTGCCTGGCGATCCGGGTGGCACGACGGTTGGGGAGTTATGAGGTGATTGAGGCGCTGGCCGACGTGATGCTGTGGCGGGGAATTCCGGAGCATATTCGCTCCGATAATGGCCCGGAATTCGTATCGAAGAAACTGCGGAAGTGGCTGGCGAGTGTGGGGACAGAAACGCTGTACATCGAACCGGGCAGTCCCTGGGAGAACGGGTACTGTGAGAGTTGCAACGGGAAGCTGTGCCCTGGATTGGGTAATTTAGACACTGAGGTTGGGAATTAACTACCCTGGTGTCATATGAACAAAAAACATCATCGTATTGCAGCCAACGTAAAAGCCGATATCCTACGCCGCGTCAAGGAAGAGGGCATCTCGGTGGCCCAGGCCGCCAAGGATCACGGTATTTCTGAAGGGACCATCTATGGTTGGATGGTAAAGGGAGCAACCGGTGCCCCGTCCTGGGCGGAGTTCTCCCGACTTCAGAAGCAGAACAGAGAACTCCTGGAACTCGTGGGCGAGATCACGCTCAAGCTCTCCATGACTCAAAAAAACAATTGAGCGAAGGAAGAAACAAATCAGCGCTTGCCCGAGCCCTTGGCATATCCCGCGCGAGCCTGTATTACGTCCCAAGAATGAAGGAGAAGGACTGGCGCCTCAAGGTCCGCCTGGAAGAAGAGCTGCAGATCCATCCCTCCTACGGCTCCCGGCGAATTGCTACGGCACTGGGACTCTGCCGCCAGCGGGCGCAGAGGGTCATGCATCTGTTTGGCATCAAGCCCTACCGCAGGAGAGGCAGAAAATGGAGAAAATCCAAGGTTTCCCG
The DNA here is from genome assembly GCA_965197305.1 of Candidatus Acidiferrales bacterium. Classification (GTDB taxonomy): domain Bacteria; phylum Acidobacteriota; class Terriglobia; order Acidiferrales; family UBA7541; genus Palsa-189. Next base: position 302,521 of record CBDAMS010000012.1, read on the forward strand.
GACCTATCCCAACCTCCTGCTCGCGGTCATGCCCGCATATGCAAACCACATCTGGGCAGCAGACTTCACCGAGTTCGTGCAGCACGGAAAGAAGGTCTATGTGGCGACCGTGATCGATCTCTACACTCGCCGGATCCTGGGAATCCAAATTGCGGTGAGAAAGGGAGCCGCGCTCACCATTCAGGCGCTTTCCAACGCCCTGCTCCATCATCCGCGCCCGGGTCTATTCCACTCCGACAACGGGAGGGAGTATGACGCGATGGCGTTCACTGAAATCCTTGATGGATGCGGCATCGTGATTTCATGGAGCCGCCCGGGGTGCCCTTGGGAGAACGGATACCAGGAATCGTTCTACGACAAATTCAAGGTTGACCTGGGAGATCCGAACCGCTTCAAAACACTGGGGGAGCTAGTGGCGGAGATCTACCGCACCCTGTGGGACTACAACAACACGCGGATTCACTCCGCGCTCAACATGCCGCCTGTGGTATTCGCCAAACGGTATGCGTTAGTCACGTAAAAAACTCTCAGAATCAGTGTCTAAAGAAATCAGTCCTTGACAATAAATCTACCGGCTCGGAGGTTCTGGTGCAGACAGGATTGTCGGAGCGATAAGATTCAGGAGTGCGCCGCGGCGATGCGGACTATGCTGCCATGACATGACGCCAGGTCACGGCGGGATTCGACTGCAAGGTGATCGGAATTGCGAACTGGCGTTTGTGAATCTTCTGCGCTAGCTCGATGCCGATGATGACACGTCGCGCATTGTAGAACGTCTTGAATCCCAACATCGGGCGCAATCGCCCCTTCACCCGGCGGTGGTCCTGCTCCACAACGTTGTTCAGGTATTGACAGCAACGAATCTTCACCGGGTTCCACCCCCGGAAGTTGAACTCACCGTTCATTCCCATGCGCCGCAGGGCGCTATGGCTCGGCTGGTGGCCATCCAAGGTGATGCTGTGTGGCTCCCGACGATGCTTCAGTGCCTTGCGAAAGAATGCCTTCGCCGCCGCAATGCCGCGTGTTCGACTCAGACAGAACTCCACGGTGTTGCCTTGTCCATCCACGGCGCGGTACAGATACATCAACTGGCCCCGAATCTTGATAAACGTTTCATCAACCCGCCAGCTCCCACCCACCGGTCGCTCGAATCGGCGTCAGCGCTTTTCACACGTGTCCGCATAGCGAACGACCCAACGCAAAATCGTGGAGTGCGAAATCGATAAACCCCGCTCACCTAAAATCGCGACCAGATCTCGGTAACTCAGTTTGAAGCGAAAATACCAGCGAAGGCAGAGGAGAATGATGTCGTCTTCGAACCAACGTCCGGCAAATAGAGGATTCCGTTCAGTTTTGCGATGCGCCATATCCCATGATCGCCAATTCCCCTGGCTGTCCATTGCGAATTGATATGTTGAGCGATTCTGCCCCAGTGAGGCGAGTGCACACTGGCGGAGTACCCTCGGTAGCAGCGAAACAATCAGATCAGACAACCGCTCCGCGTTGACAAACTCAAACAGCGAATGGTTTCGTAGGAAGTGCCCGCCTGCCGATGTCCGCCGGTTACCACAGGGAGCACCAGTCTTTGGAGAATCAGGCAGCCATTGGGGTGTGATAGAGGCCTCTGCAGTGGCGTTGCCATCCATAGGAATGGAGCCTGGCGACTGGTCGTGGTATAGGCGTGACTGGATCAGGAGTTCTCCCTTCCAGTGCAGTGTGCGAGCGATACGCATTGAAATATGTCCTGAAATCGAGCAGCTTGTTCTCCAGATCCGCCGTCGTCCAGAACAACGCGCGATCTAAATACTCGCGTCGAATCGTGCCGATCAGCCGTTCCACAAAGGGATGGGACAGGGGAACATAGGGAACGATCTTGATTTCGGTCACCTCCAGGATCCGCAGATTGGCTTGCCACTGCCCAAACCGATACAGTGGATCATGGTCGGAGCTGAGGTAGTTGGGCATACAGGGTAGCCATCGAATGGCGCGGTTGAACATGCGGCAAAGTGCGACGCCATTGACAGTTCCGGCGTGGACGCCGAACCCAATGATTCGGCGGGTGTATTGATCCATGACGATCAAGACCCAGTGGGTCCGCAACGTGGCCGATTCGCACCGGAACAAATCTAGACTCCAGAGGCTGTCTTTCAGGTGGCCAATGAGGGTCAGCCAGGATGGACCACCGGAGTCCTTAGCCGGCCGATAGTGGCTGGCGAGAATCCTTCGAACAACGTCTTTGTCGATGGGGATGTCGAAAGCCAAGGCAATCTGTTGAGCAATTCGCGGACAGCTCCAGGCGGGATTGCGTTGCTTCATCTGGACGACGGCTTCAATGAGTTCTTTGTTGGGCCCCTTTGGTCCGGGCTTACCTCTGTACTTGGAGGAGAAGAGCAGGCGATATTTTCGATTCCCCAGAGCCCGGTGGAGGCCCAAGAGAGTCGAAGGTTTCAGCACGATTGCTGAGCGGATCAGGCGGGCGGGGCGGATTAGGAGAGCACACAGGCCGGCGACTAGGCGATCTGAAGTGCGTAGATTGGGTGACCGCTGCCGCGAACGATTGAGGACCAGGAGTTGTTGCTTGGCGAGAACGGACTCGGCGATCACAGAGCGAATGCCACCCGGACCCAAGAACCGGGTAAGAGTAGCCATGACATGGACTAAAAGGATAACCAGATTGCGCATCTCAGCATCTTAGCAAGAACCGCTAAACCCAGGAATTAGGCCGCAAACTAGCAATTCGCCAGGGACAGCCTTGAGTGATCGCCTCGGGTCTCCGTTGAGGCACACCGTTGACCGATGCTCGCGCCAGTTGTAAAATACAGATATATGAAAACACAATCCGAAGCACGGACTACCGTCAAGTTGGGCGTGAGCCGCCAGGTCGTGATCCCCAAGAAGCTGCACGACCGTCTCGGGCTCAAACCCGGCGACTACCTCGACGTCGAGGAACAGCAGGGCAGAGTCGTCATGACGCCGAAGACGCTCATCGACAGCCGCGTGCACGTAGCGTTTCGGGAAAGCATGGAGGATTTCAAGAGCGGCAGGTACTCCGGGCCGTTCGACACCGCGGAGCAGGCAACGGCGTCGCTCCACAAGATTGCCGGGGAGCGTCGAGCGAGGAAGGCGAGCCGCAGGTAGATGCGGCTCATTCACACCGCCAGGTTCGAGAAAGACTATTCAGCAGCGCCGACGGATGTGCAGCGCGCATTCGACAAGCAGGAGCGGTTCCTCGCCGACAACCTACAGCATCCGTCGCTGCACGCCAAGAAATACGACGAGTCCACGGGCTTGTGGCAAGCCAGGGTTAATCGATCCTGGCGTTTTTATTTCACCATCGAAAGGGACGCCTACGTCCTCCACACCATCATCGCGCACCAGAAGTAGAGCTGGATCCAGCTTCGGGAGCCGGAAACACGAACTCGGACTCGGCAGCGTCCTTGGCCGAGGACAGTGTATAGCGGGCATGCTGCACTAATGAAGTTGGGAACGGCGTAGACGTAGAAGGGACTGCGCTTCTGCACGGGCTGTCCATACGCTCGCGGCCCGTTTCTGGCGGCAGCGCCATCAACGCACTGGGTTCGAAGAATCTCGCCGCGAGCATGACCATCGGACGTGAGCCGCTATTGCGCCGTTATCCCGGCGCGTGCTCGTCAGGCCCGGCCGTCCGTCGCGCCGCCGGTCACATCGGCGTGAAGGTGACCGACGCCCGGGTGAAGTAGATGGCCGTCCGGGCCTCGAATCCCGAGTCGGCACCGAACAGCAGCCAGGCCCGGCCACTGGGAGGTATAGAGATCGGTGTCGGCGTTGGTCGGCCCTCGAAGACCTTGCGCTCCCACTGACGCGCCTGCTCGCAGCTTGTCCATTGCGAATTGATATGTTGAGCGATTCTACCGGTGACCGCTGCCCCAGTGAGGCGAGTGCACACTGGCGGAGTACCCTCGGTAGCAGCGAAACAATCAGATCAGACAACCGCTCCGCGTTGACAAACTCAAACAGCGAATGGTTTCGTAGGAAGTGCCCGCCTGCCGATGTCCGCCGGTTACCACAGGGAGCACCAGTCTTTGGAGAATCAGGCAGCCATTGGGGTGTGATAGAGGCCTCTGCAGTGGCGTTGCCATCCATAGGAATGGAGCCTGGCGACTGGTCGTGGTATAGGCGTGACTGGATCAGGAGTTCTCCCTTCCAGTGCAGTGTGCGAGCGATACGCATTGAAATATGTCCTGAAATCGAGCAGCTTGTTCTCCAGATCCGCCGTCGTCGAGAACAACGTGCGATCCAAATACTCGCGTCGAATCGTGCCGATCAGCCGTTCCACAAAGGAATGGGACAGGGGAACATAGGGGACGGTTTTGATTTCGGTCACCTCCAGGATCCGCAGATTGGCTTGCCACTGCCCAAACCGATACAGTGGATCATGGTCGGAGCTGAGGTAGTTGGGCATACAGGGTAGCCATCGAATGGCGCGGTTGAACATGCGGCAAAGTGCGACGCCATTGACAGTTCCGGCGTGGACGCCGAACCCAATGATCCGGCGGGTGTATTGATCCATGACGACCAAGACCCAGTGGGTCCGCAACGTGGCCGATTCGCACCGGAACAGATCTAGACTCCAGAGGCTGTCTTTCAGGTGTCCAATGAAGGTCAGCCAGGATGGACCACCGGAGTCCTTTTTCGGCCGATAGTGGCTGGCGAGAATCCTTCGAACAACGTCTTTGTCGATGGGGATGTCGAAAGCCAAGGCAATCTGTTGAGCAATTCGCGGACAGCTCCAGGCGGGATTGCGTTGCTTCATCTGGACGACGGCTTCAATGAGTTCTTTGTTGGGCCCCTTTGGTCCGGGCCTACCTCTGTACTTGGAGGAGAAGAGCGGGCGATATTTTCGATTCCTCATAACCTGGTGGAAGTTCAAGAGAGTCGAAGGTTTCAGCACGATTGCTGAGCGGATCAGGCGGGCGGGGCGGATTAGGAGAGCACACAGGCCGGCGACTAGGCGATCTGAAGTGCGTAGATTGGGTGACCGCTGCCGCGAACGATTGAGGACCAGGAGTTGTTGCTTGGCGAGAACGGACTCGGCGATCACAGAGCGAATGCCACCCGGACCCAAGAACCGGGTAAGAGTAGCCATGACATGGACTAAAAGGATAACCAGATTGCGCATCTCAGCATCTTAGCAAGAACCGCTAAACCCAGGGATTAGGCCGCAAACTAGCAATTCGCCAGGGACAGGCTCCCCTGCAGACATAAGACTATCCGATCATGATTGGGGGGATCTCCCTAAAAACACCATATTGTTAATCTCACCCTGCGTCAGGTTCCAACGCTAGCAATGTTCTTCTCGCTGTAATTGCGGCTCGCATCATTGCAGAGATCCTTTCGCAGGAACAAGCCGACAGTGCCGCTCCTTGACGACTTTGATCTCGTTGTCCCGTAGAGTCCGTTCGAAGGGCATTGTCAAGGTAACACATCTCAAGCTTAGTGACCTTGACCCACGCGGGGGCAGTCATGATCGGGCTGGCCGTGGTCGTGGACGGCTTGCTGGGTGCGGCTCTGTACTGGGTAGGTTCTCAATATCTCCACTCACGCCAAACCGGTCATTACGACAGAACTTTGCAACACCAACAATATACGCATACGCAAAGGTGTTTCGTCAGACTATTTCTCGTGCGAAGGGCTCTGTCCCCAGGGCCCTTCCTTGAAGCGTCACGAAAGCCTGGAGGCACTCTTGATGCGTTCGTCCACTCCCTCTCTGAAATTCAGACAAGATACGTATTCAATTCTACCCTCGAAGCCCCCTTCTTCCTGTGCAAGTACAGCTTGCCGCCCTCATCGTGAATATGAACGTGCCAATACATCTTCCCGTCATCGCGTCTCGTTTGGTACATCTCTGAGACCCAAGGATCGAAGTCCTTATAAGGAATCAACACTAGCTTGCTCGCTGAGCCACATCCGAAGGCGACATAGCCCATCTTTGCGTTGAGAAGCATCTCTCGCTGATGAGAATGAAAGGCAAACCAATAATTCTTCCCTGTCGGTTTCTCGTACTCTCTCGACACGGCACAAACGAAGGCAACTTCTTCATCACTCGTCGTGAATGTCGCTCTTGATTGCCTCACTAGCGTGTGCTCTAGCTTTTCACTGATTCTTTGAATACAGGCGTCGTGGAAACTGACCGGTGTAAATGCTTTCTCAGTGCGGGCCGATTTGTCGTCATCCGCGTCCTCAGGCTGGACTTCCTCCTGAATGTCTTCCTTCGCAGAAAACAATAGGTCTACTATGCCGTCGACTCTTGTGAATTCCTGCGGATTCAAGATTGCGCGAATTCGAACCGCAGTCTGTGGGTCTTCTATGCCCTCTTTAATGCCAAGCAGCTTGAGCAAGTACTCAACACTAATTAACCTGATGTCCCAAGCGTACCGAGAGCCACGGATCTGAGCTTCCAAATCTCCCGTATCCTGGCGTCCGACGACAAGCAGGATCGAAGATGTGTGAAGGTCGATTTCATCAACACTGGCAAGCTGTTTCTGGTAGCCCGCTATTGTGTTGAGGGCAACTCTATACGTATCCGTCGTCTTAACCTCTACGATGAGCGATTGACCTTCTGGCGATCTCCACAGTCCGTCATAGCCGACTGCATCAACCGTGCCTCGATATAGGCCGTCCTTGACCTTGAATCCCAGCCGCGAACCGACCTGATTAATAACGTCCTGAAGGGCAAGTCCTGATCCATCAAATTTTAGTTCAAGACATTCCTTGGCATACCGCGCCAAGTGTGCAGACGATACGGAAGCCAGAAAACTACGGAACTCCGACGAAGCGCTATTGCCGTCTTTCAGAATTCCCTCGCCGGCGAAGGCAATGAGCTGGTTTATTTGTTTATCGCGTATTTGTTCGGGCGAATTGCGCCAGATATCGATTAACGGCATCTTTCGTCCTTGCGGTGGTCCTGTGCCGGTTCAGCCGGAACCGGAGAGCGGGCGCTCCGCGTTACTGTAGACTAGGATTTCCTTTTTGGCCGTCCTGGCACGAGCAGGGTAGCCGATCCACGGGCCGCCATACAACGGTTTTCGCACTACTTCCCCGTTTGGACTCCTCTCGCTGCTGCTCCGGCCGTCGAATGCTGCCCGATTGCGCCGTTTCAGCAAACGCAGAGGGCTTTTTGGCAAAACCCCTCCCGCGCCGACCCTCGGCAACCCGCGTACGCATCATGGGCGCACGCTACCCCTACTACCTGCTGATCGACAGCCGCGAAGGGCGAATCAAGGAAGCCAAGCTCTCGCGCAAACCCCCCTCGGAAGCGCCCACCTACAACAACATCCGCCAGGGGTTCGTGTACGAGCGCGTCCCCCACATCACCCTCAAGTCCATCGCCAACAACGCCGAATCGGCCTTGTCACGGCTCGCCAGTTGCGCCATGCAGGGCGGCGGGGAGCTGCCGTGGGAAGTCACCTGCCGGGGTGTGGTGGACGGCATTGCGATGGTGATTCACATGACCCGGCGCGAGGGACGGCGCTTCGTGGAAGAATCCTTGCGCGTCCAGGGTTACGACGCGCCACGGAACCTCTGGCTCGTCGAGGCGATCTGGGGGGGACACGATGAGGGATGAAGAAAAAATCATACGGGTGAAAACCTTCAAGGACTTCAAGCGAGAACTCGGCCGGGACGGTGACGAGGAGAGTAGGGAGGGAACGATGAGCCTTGACGCAGAAGCGACGGATGCCCCGATCACGGTGAAGGTCGCGGCCCGATTCTTGGGTGTCAGCCCCTCGCTGGTGTATGCTTACGTCGAGCGAAAGCAGATTCCCCATTACCGCATGATGGGCCGCTCGATCCGCTTCCGATTGTCGGAGCTGGCCGAGCCGGTCTCCCGAGCGAACCAGGCCGTTGCTTTTGCCAGGATTTCCCGCTCCAGCTTCAGCTGCCGGTTCTCTCGCCGCAGCCGGCACAGCTCCTCTCGCTCTGTACTCGTCAACCCGTCTGCTCGCCGTCCCTCATCCAGGTTCGCCTGATTGACCCAGCTGCGTATCGACTGCGCTGTCGGCTCGAACTCTCGGCCCAGTTCCTCCGGTGTCCTCCCGGCCCGGACCAGTTCCACCATCCGTGCCCGATACTCAGGCGGGTACGAGTATTGATTCCTTCCCATTGTGGACTCCTTTCTCCCAAATTCTTAGGTGTCCACCAAATCGGGGCAACCCCATCACCGGGCGCCACTTCCCAGCCCAGTCCTGGAGCTGTTCCTGATGCTCGACCAAGTTCTTGCCGGCCATGACGGGATTGAGCGCAACGCCGAGCAGTGGTTCAAGCGCCACCACGCGAGGCCCCTGTAGAGGGGGGGGGCGGAAATCGCGCGGCGCCAAGCAATTGTCCGGACTACACACAGAATATTTTTGACAAACCATCCCCAGCGTTAAATAAATCAAAGGATGAGGTATTCTTCCGGAGGCTCCATGCAACCAAGCCGGAGAGGCGCAGTTTTGCCGAGAATCGCCACAGAGGAGAAATAAGTGACTTCATCGGCGCGAAGCGTGATAGTGGACAATGTGAACCGGCTGATCGAAGCGGTCCGGTCCTGGGACGCATTCCATATGGAGAAGATGCTTCGGGTGGCATCCGACATCGCAGGATACGAGCCTGAAACGGATAGGCGCTACAGACCTGCTGGCTTGGTGGGAGAGTCGGAGGATATCGAGAGACTGGAATGGGCTGCCCGGTGGCTGGGGCTGACGGATCTGGAAGCTGAAATCCTGTTCGATCTGAACGGGCCACCGTACACGCCTTCCAATATCACGCAGGAGCACCTACTGGCGGTCCTGGAGGCGATCTGCAAGGGTGAGCCGGTGGAACGGGATATCTGGGTCAGGAAAGATCCAGCGCGGGACAGGTAAAACATATCACGTCGACAGGGCAATCGGCTGCAAACAGCCACGGAAGAACGTCCAGCAGGGGAAGACCCATGAGCCGACAAAACGGCTCAGTGTTGATGTGCCGGTCTCCGTGCACCGCACTTCAAGACAGCGTGTAGCGCAGCACACCACCAGATGTTCGCAGAGCAACAGCACCTGATCGAAGCCCCTATATTCGGAGCTAGAAAGTGAGAGCGGAAGTGCCGGGGACTGCTCCCCCGCTGATGCGCGTTGTTGCCCTGGCGAGGCTTCCTGCTGCAATCAAGCTTGTGGCCCCACACCGTTCACTTTGGCAAGAATCCATTCTGCAATTTCCTTCGCACTGCGTTCCATTCGCCGGAGGATAGCGGTCCGATTCCAGGTGCCCCGTCCCGGCTGCGATTCCCTAATCAGGCTTGCCGCCTACGACCGGAGAACGGATGTGGGGTTGCGCCATCAGCCGCTGGCCTTCGCTGGTTCCGCTTTGTTCCGACGCAAGGCTCGCGCCAGAATGGTCCCCTCGCCTGGGGGCGTCTGGCACTCCCTCTTGCCCTTGTCGGCCCTGCCCATCACTGGCTTCGGCGGCGCTGTTCCTCCCGTGTCAGGGTTTGGCCGTTTCCGCCATTCGGTGGTGAGCGGAAACGCTCACAAACCCTTAAACTTTCAGGAGGAAACACATCATGGCTAACCCCAAACCCATCTCTGAAGTCCGCATCGGTCGCGTCAAGGCTGCGATTTGGCCGAACGGAACCGAAGGCCGCACGCGGCACAATGTCACCTTCTCTCGTCTCTACAAGGACGGCGATGAATGGAAGAGCACGCAGAGCTTCAGTCGCAACGACCTGTTGCTGCTTGCCAAAGTGGTCGATCAGGCCCACTCACGCATCTTCGAGCTTCAGCAGGAAGAAGAGCCGCAGCCTGAGTCCTAGTGCGACGCGCATCAGAGAGTGGCGGGGCAATCCCCGCCGCGATCCGATCCTTTCGACAAGGAGAATGAACATGAACTGCATCGTGAGCGAAGTCTCCCAAGCTTTCCTGGCGGCGGCCGATAAAGGACGTGCGCGGTGAACGGTATTACCGTACATTATTATCGTGATCGTTCGCTCTGTCCGCCACCGGGGATTGCGCCGGCTGATCGAGGACGACAACCCCCGGTTCCTGCGGCGGAACCTGGTCGACCGGGTGCGTAAGATATTGACGGTACTGATTCTGGCCGAGCACATCGACGGGTTTATTGGCGATGCATCACCCGGCTGGCGCGTCCACCGGCTCTCAGGTCACCGGCGGAAAGAATGGAGCGTTTCAGTTTTCGGTAATTGGCGGATCACGTTGAAGAAGAGGATGGTTACATCGACCGCTTGAACCTGGAGGATTACCACTGATGGCTACCAACGACATCAAGGTGAACATGACCCCTTCCCATCCGGGTGACTTCATCCGAACGGAGGTCATTGCGGAACTGGGTTTGAACGTGACCAAGGCGGCGGAGATTCTCGGTGTCCGCCGGGCGACGCTTTCGGACCTGCTGAACTGTAATGCCGCGTTGTCCCCGGAGATGGCGTTGCGCATCGAGAAGGCCTTTGATGTGAGCATGGGCATGCTGCTGCGGATGCAGGCCTGGCACGACGCTTCGCAGATGCGCGCGCGGGCAAACGAAGTCAGTGTCCAGCGTTACGTTCCGGCCTGACCGGAAATTGCTTCCCTGTTTAGGACGTTCGCAAACAGGGAGGAACGCAGGGATAATCTTGGACGGCGCGATACAGATGCCGAGGAGACGGGCTGAGTAGGCACGTAAATAATCGTGGGAGGGAAAATGCAGCTTTCCGCTCAATTCAAGCTGGAGAAAGAGACCAAAGGAACGTTCCGCTACGCCGAGGAAACGACGGGGCAGCCGCCGAAGATCGGCACCCTATACGTCCAGAAGTGGGCGGTCCCCACGCCTCCCCCCAATCGCATCACCATCACTCTCGAAGCATTGGACTGACCCTCGCTGCCTTGGAATACGGACACAGTCGCCGCAATTTGTGTTTTGCGTCAGACAAGTCCCCATCTGTCTGACAGTGCTTCAATTGGAACCGCTTAATTGAGGAGTAGTATATGAGCGGGGCTATGCGTGATCACCTTGCCCGTCAGATCACGGCCGGTCTAGACGGTCTGCGGGTCGGTAACGCCACATCGGTGTCGCGGCTGGCTCTCATCGCGCGAGGCGGCACGCCGTGTCCAGATCCCGGCGGCTCTTGCTGTGGGGGCACGGAGGATCGAGCATCTTCCCAGAGACTTTACGATCGGACCCGGAGGACTGCTCATTGCCAGGAGCAAAATTGTGTGTGAATAGGGGACGTGAAAGATGAGACGCAATCCATGCCTGATGATGGTACTGTCAAGTTGAGCAGAATCCGCCCGTTTTGCGGAAGGATTCTGCTGGATCAGAGACTGAGAATCAATGACTTAGCGGTGGTGGCGGGCGGCGAGAATGCCGCCAAACTGCTTAGCTTGACAGTACCTACAAAACTTGAAAATGGTGGGGATCTCTCCCGTGCCGCCCTCCTGGACGCCGGCACCACGAAATATACGTTCGCCGACGCTGGTTGTTGGCAGGACACGCTCAGCCACAGGTCTCTCCGTAGTAGTGCGCGCGCACCTGGGCGGTCCACTTCTGAAAGACCGCGCGCAGTGCCTTCATCTCGTTGTACTCCGGGTCCGGCTGCGGCATAGAATGGACGAACAAATCCGTCACCCCGTTGTCGAAGACACCACCGGATATTCCCGATTCGCGGAAGACAAGCAGCGGAATATCGAGCGCGAAGAGGATTCCCGCTTCAAGCTGGTTCCAGGGCGTCGGGAACTGCGCGGGCTTGTTCTTGCCAACTTTGTACTTGAAAGGTGTGTCCTTCTTCCACGTCCCGGCTGTCGCTTCGAACTGCGAGAAGCCGAGAATCAAGCCACCAGAGCAGTGCTTCGCCAAGGTCAGCACCTCACGCAGCGGGAAGCTCGTGGGGGTAGTCAGTTAGCCCGAGGTTACGAGCTTCGATCCCAAGGTCGCCGAGTTCCTTAAAAACCAGTTGTTGCACCGCGGCCTGCTTATTGCTGAGCCTATTCGGCATTGAGACAAACACAGGGATCAACATGAAGCCACCTACTCGGTGCTAGACTTGCCAGCGTTGGCACCCCGCTTTTCGTCGCTCGCATGCCTTGCAAAGAAGTCTATCCCTTCCTTCGTCAGGATTGCTTCGACCCGCTCCACAAAGAGCGAGTCCTTGTCCGGTAAGGAGCGGTACAGGCCACTGCCGGTCTCAAAGAGTCTCCGTTCTCGCTCGAGGGCATCCCATGAGGCCCGGTAGGACAGCCAATTCTCGTGAGACTTCAGATGTGCCAGCATCCCGGTGGCTACGACGAGAGTGGCCGAGAGAGCGGCAGCTATGATTCGCCAACGCTCTTGGTCCGGCGCAAGGGCAACAAGCGGCGTGAGAACGGCGGAGGCAACGATCAGATAGATCGAGAAGGCTCGGTATACCCTCTTGGACAAGCGAGCCCGATCATCGTAGAACTTGGAGGCCCTAGCGTAGTCCTCCGCCAGATACTTCTTGATCGCGGCTTCATCCATCGTGATCGCTCTCCCTTCGCTGGCAAATCACCGAACAAGCTGCCGCATCGTTCGCACAATGCCCTGGATGTTCCAATCTACTCTTGGCCTTCCCTCCAGCGCAGCTGGGTAATAGCGCACCCGGTCATCGCCGTACAGGCACACGCCCATGATAGGCTTATCAAGTTCGACCGACTTCCGAAGCTCCCAATCAACCCACTTGCTTGTGTAGGTCGTCGACCCGTACAAGCAGACGGTCACACTGGCCAGTCTGAGTTGGTGAGTGATGCCACGAGCGATGTAGTCGGCGTTCTTACTGTCGAAAGGCTCCCTGATGGGCGTTGTTGCAGAAATCTGACTCCATCCCCAACGCTCTCCCTCCTGATAGGCTAGGGGATGGGCAAAAGCGACTACACCTTCCGATATAAGGTTCGCAACTGGCCGGAGTACAACCGGGCTCTGGTGAAACGTGGGCAGCTGACACTGTGGTTCGACACGGAGGCAGTCGCTGCCTGGCGTCATCCAGGACCCTTCGAAGGGCGAGGCCGGCCCAAGGTCTACGCAGATGCGGCGACCCAATGTGCGCTGGTCCTGAATTCGGTGTTTCACCTCAACCTACGGACCACTCAAGGGTTCCTTCAATCCATCGTGGCGCTCAGGGCTCTCGACCTCCCAGTGCCCAACTACAGCACGGTGAGCCGAAGGCAAAGCGCCGTCGACGTCCGATCGAGTGTACGGCCCACGGATCGACCACGACATGTCGTCATCGATTCGACGGGCCTGAAGATCTACGGAGCCGGTGAGTGGCACATCAGAAAACACCGAACCCTCCGCCGTAGGACATGGCGAAAGCTCCACCTAGGCGTCGATGAGACGACGAAAGAGATCGTTGCGATGGACCTGACTGCGAGCAACGTCCACGACGCCCGAAGGCTCTCTTTGTTGCTGTCTAAGACTCCTGGTTCGATCGGGCAAGTCTCCGCAGACCGGGCCTACGACACGGGTTCCTGCTACGAGGCCGTGCTCCAGCACGACGCTATCGTGACGATCTTGCCGCGACGCAATGCACGATGCAGTCGAGACTCTCATCCGCCTCCGTGGCGTGCGATGCGTGATACCCATCTCCGGCGTATTAGGACGCAGGGCCGTTATGAGTGGCGGAAGTCGAGTGGCTGCACTCGCCAGAGCGTGGCGGAGAATGCGGTCTCACGGTACAAGGCGATACTCGGGGTAAGTCTCTCGGCCCGCACGGTCAAGAACCAAAAAGTCGAAGCCGCGATCAAGTGCGCTGTGCTGAACCGGATGGCGGAGCTTGGAATGCCACGATCGGAGCGCGTGTACTGAGGCGGATGAGCTTCTCGGCCCGGTTCGCCGCGAGCGCGAATTACGCAACAACGCCGGTTTTAGGGGACCCCGAAAGGGACGCTCGGAGCTGACGGTCCTCTCGGAGAAAACATTGTACTCGCTGGGACGCAGGTGCGTGTATATTTTCAATCGCCGGAAGGCCAAAAAGGGAATTCCTGCCAAATGGTAATTTTCATCACGATTCGTAATGTCTGATCCTCTGCCAGATGAACCTCTACCTATCGAATGAGGCTACATCTCCTTCCCCATGACCTTCAACGTTCGTTCCGCGACCGAATCTGACCTCACCACGATCGCCGAGTTCAACCGCCAACTTGCCCTCGAGACGGAAGCCAAGCAGCTCGACCCGGCGGTGCTGCTCGCCGGCGTGCGCCGAGCCCTAGCCAGTCCCACGCTGTGCTCCTACTTCATCGCTGAGCACGAAGGGAATCCGGTGGGGCAAACGATGGTCACGTATGAACTGACCGACTGGCGCGACGGCGTCTTCTGGTGGTTCCAGAGTGTCTACGTCTCCCTTGATTTCCGCCGGCGGGGAGTCTTCCGAGCGCTCTTTGCCCACATCAAGAGCCGGGCCGAGTCACAATCCGACGTGCGGGGCCTACGGCTCTACGTCGAGGGTGAGAACAGTCGCGCCCAGCGAGCCTACGCCGCACTTGGGTTGAGCCCATCGGGTCACCACCTATTAGAGCTCGACTGGTCTGCCGCAGTCACCAAGCCGTGAAGTCATGATTCTGTGGTGTCTGATCCTCCGCCGCATGTGCTTCCCCCATCCCGTCTCTACCTGCAGCAGGCCCCGCGGCACAACCGCAGCCGACTCGGTCTGATCCGGGCGATCAGTCACCATGTCCGGCGACTGCGCGCGCGCGACGCCGGTCCCCACCGGCATTATCAGCACGAAGAGCAAGGCTCTCATGACTCGACCCACGCCTCGCGCTCGGGCCGGTCCAGACGGAGCGCGTGCGCGAGAGCAGCTCTCGACCGCGACAGATTGGGGATTGGACACGGCGATTTCGCTATATGCTGTATTATGAATTACTTATAGGAACTTCGTGGTCACCAGTGCCATTACAGAGGCCCCGCAGTTACCGGACGGAGGCATGTGATCAGAGGTGCAATGAACTAACTGTTCTTTGATGAATCTGCGGAGAAGGATGCATCTATCACAACTCACTGTCAGGAATTTTCGTCAGTTCGGCGAAGGTCACACCCAGCTACAAATTTGTTTTCAACCGGGTGTTACCGCTTTAGCCCGGACAAATCACCGAAGGGGTAGAAAGGTGCTGCTTCCGGTGGCATAACGGTTGTCCATTGCGAATTGATATGTTGAGCGATTCTGCCCCAGTGAGGCGAGTGCACACTGGCGGAGTACCCTCGGTAGCAGCGAAACAATCAGATCAGACAACCGCTCCGCGTTGACAAGCTCAAACAGCGAATGGTTTCGTAGGAAGTGCCCGCCTGCCGATGTCCGCCGGTTACCACGGGGAGCACCAGTCTTTGGAGAATCAGGCAGCCATTGGGGTGTGATAGAGGCCTCTGCAGTGGCGTTGCCATCCATAGGAATGGAGCCTGGCGACTGGTCGTGGTATAGGCGTGACTGGATCAGGAGTTCTCCCTTCCAGTGCAGTGTGCGAGCGATACGCATTGAAATATGTCCTGAAATCGAGCAGCTTGTTCTCCAGATCCGCCGTCGTCCAGAACAACGCGCGATCTAAATACTCGCGTCGAATCGTGCCGATCAGCCGTTCCACAAAGGGATGGGACAGGGGAACATAGGGAACGATCTTGATTTCGGTCACTTCCAGGATCCGCAGATTGGCTTGCCACTGCCCAAACCGATACAGTGGATCATGGTCGGAGCTGAGGTAGTTGGGCATACAGGGTAGCCATCGAATGGCGCGGTTGAACATGCGGCAAAGTGCGACGCCATTGACAGTTCCGGCGTGGACGCCGAACCCAATGATCCGGCGGGTGTATTGATCCATGACGACCAAGACCCAGTGGGTCCGCAACGTGGCCGATTCGCACCGGAACAAATCTAGACTCCAGAGGCTGTCTTTCAGGTGGCCAATGAGGGTCAGCCAGGATGGACCACCGGAGTCCTTAGCCGGCCGATAGTGGCTGGCGAGAATCCTTCGAACAACGTCTTTGTCGATGGGGATGTCGAAAGCCAAGGCAATCTGTTGAGCAATTCGCGGACAGCTCCAGGCGGGATTGCGTTGCTTCATCTGGACGACGGCTTCAATGAGTTCTTTGTTGGGCCCCTTTGGTCCGGGCTTACCCCTGTACTTGGAGGAGAAGAGCAGGCGATATTTTCGATTCCTCATAACCTGGTGGAAGTTCAAGAGAGTCGAAGGTTTCAGCACGATTGCTGAGCGGATCAGGCGGGCGGGGCGGATGAGGAGAGCACACAGGCCGGCGACTAGGCGATCTGAAGTGCGTAGATTGGGTGACCGCTGCCGCGAACGATTGAGGACCAGGAGTTGTTGCTTGGCGAGAACGGACGGAGGCGATCACAGAGCGAATGCCACCCGGACCCAAGAACCGGGTAAGAGTAGCCATGACATGGACTAAAAGGATAACCAGATTGCGCATCTCAGCATCTTAGCAAGAACCGCTAAACCCAGGAATTAGGCCGCAAACTAGCAATTCGCCAGGGACAGGATCCCCGCCTCCTGGCAGGCCTGCGGCGGTGACTTCTCGTTTGCGATCTGCACTTCAATCTGCCGCAGCAGCGTTACAATCTGTTCCGCCTTGTACTTCCGGATCGGCATCTCCAACTTCCTCCTTCGTGAGATTCTCTCTCACTTCGGCTGGTACAAAAAAGGCCGGTCAGGCCAACGTTCTTTATGAGTTCTCCCTGAAGTAAGCCCGCGTCTCGCGGACGATGAGCCCAGACAGCAGGAGCAACCCGATCAGGTTCGGGATGGCCATCAGGCCGTTGAGCACGTCGGACAGCAGCCACACAACCTCAACCGTACCGAGGCTGCCGAGGAAAGCGGCCAGCACGAACGCCACTCGGTAAGGCAGGACTGCTCCCGTGCCGAGCAGGTACTCCAGACTCTTCTCGCCGTAGTACGACCACCCCAGAATAGTGGAGAACGCGAACAGCGCGAGGCAAACCGCGACGACGATCCCGCCCCACTGACCGGGCAGACCCATGTCGAAGGCGCGTTGCGTCAGGACGGGTCCGTCCAGCCCGGCCTGCCACACGCCGGTCGTGATGATGGCAAGCCCGGTGAACGAGCAAACCATTAGCGTGTCGATGAAGGTCTGGGTCATCGACACGAGCGCCTGGCGCACCGGCTCGCGCGTCTGCGCCGCCGCAGCGACAATGCCCGCCGATCCTAAGCCCGACTCGTTCGAGAAGATGCCGCGCGCCACCCCGAAGCGAATCGCCTGTGCCACGCCGGCACCGAGAAACCCGCCCGTCGCCGCCGTGCCGGTGAACGCACTCTGGAAAACGAGCCCGATTGCCCTAGGGATCTCTTCGTAGTTCAGGACTAGGATGACCGTCGTCGCAGTCACGTACACTAGAATCATCAAGGGGACGAGCGTGGCGGTGATCCGACCGATCGACCGGATGCCTCCCAGAATCACCAGCGCCGCCACCACCGCCACGACCAGACCGACGACGCCAGGATGCACCGACAGCGCGAACGTTCCGGCCGAGTTGGCCACTGCCAGCGAGATGGCGTTGGACTGCACCATGTTTCCGATTCCGAACGCTGCGGCCGCGGCAAACAGCGCGAACGCTCGGGCCAGCCAGCGGCCGGTTCGATGGCCGACCCCATGTTCCAGGAAGTACATCGGCCCGCCGCTTTGTTCGCCTCGGGCGTCGGTCGTGCGGAAGCGGACCGAGAGGAGCGCCTCGGAGTACTTCGTCGCCATACCGACCAGGCCCGTCATCCACATCCAGAAGAGCGCGCCGGGCCCACCCGCAGCGATCGCCGTGGCCACGCCAACGATGTTGCCGGTGCCGACTGTGGCGGCTAGCGCCGTCATGAGCGCCTGGAAGTGGGTGATGTCGCCTTCGGCGTCGGGCTCGCGGCGCACAACCAACCCGAGTCACAGTGCGTGCGGGAGCTGCTGGAACTGGAGGCCGCGCAGCCGGACGGTCAGGTAGAGGCCCGTCAACAAGAGGAGTGGGACGAGGAACAGGGGGCCCCAGACGAAGCTGGACGCCTGGTTCAGGAACCGTTCGATAGCGGCCATGACCGGCGAGTATAGCAAATCGTATCTGGACTCCTCCAATCAAGTGAATTAGTCCGGAATATCCATTTTGCGCTTACTCTCGGCGTTGGTGCATGAATCGGAACTGGCCCGCAACGAACCCGACTCACAGGTCCATCACCTACCAAGAGCGTACGACGATGGCCTACCGAGCTCGGCCATCCGGTTGAGGATGTGACACCCGATCGCGGCTTCTCTGCGTTGCGCCTTGCTGTGCCTCGCCTTCAGGTCGCCTCCGAACACGGACTTGTATCGGAAGAAGCTGTTCTCAACGCGCGCCTGCTGTCGGTAGCCCGACTCCTTCTGCCACTCCCGTCGCCCGACCTTGCGAATCCTCTGAAGAGACGCTTCACGCTGCGCCCAGGGGCCGTCGGTGGGCCCCGCCGACAGCGCAGAGCGACGAGGGGGGATCACAACCACGACGTTCTCTGTACCGGCCGCGCTGGCCCGATCGTAGACCGATCTGTGGTCGTAGGCCCCGTCCGCCGTGAAACGCCGGATGGGAACTTCGAGCGGGGCGAGAAGATCAGGGAGTGTGGAGGCGTCGTCCCGGCTGCTCGCTGTGAGTTCGGCCGCCACAATGAACCCCTTGGCATCTACTCCGATGTGCAGCTTCCGCCAATCCCGGCGTTTCTTCGATGCCTTGTGCTTGTGCGCGTTCCATTCGCCGCGACCCAGAATCTTGAGCCCTGTGGAATCAACGATCAGGTCGATCGGGCCGTCGTGGGCTCGGGTCAGGGGCGGCACCACAACGATTTGGTTCCGGCGCTAGAGGGTGGTGTGGTCCGGGGCCTTGAGGTCGCGGCTCATCAAGCTGAGCAGCGAGTCCAGAAACCCCTCCGTCTGGCGAAGCGGTAGGCCGAAGACGACCCGCAGCGTCAACGCGGTCCGGATCGCGAGGTTCGAGTATCGACGCTGCCCTCCGCGGAGACCGTTCTTCGGTGGTATCCACGCGGCAATCGCATCCTCGCTCAGCCAGATCGTGACGTCCCCGCGGCTCCTGAGGCCACGCTCGTACTCCCTCCAGTTCCGGATTCTGTACTTCGTCTTGTACTGGCGGTTGATTCGGCTCGACTTCTCTGCGGCCATGACGTTGCCCCCTTGATCTCCATGATGGACCGGAACCCTCCGCCGATGCTAGCGTGCCCGCTTACGCCGATTCATGCACCAATGCCCCTTTCTGGCTTTTACTTGCTATATTGTCCCCCTTGTAAGGAGTGAGTCCCTGCGATGGCGATGATCACACCCGAACGCGATCTTGAAGAGTCCCTTGTCACGAAGCTACGGGACCTCAAGTACGAATACCGCCTCGACATCCGCGATCGAGCCAAGCTTGAAGCGAACTTCCGGGAGAAGTTCGAGGCACTCAACCGCGTCAACCTCACCGACGGAGAGTTCCAGCGACTCCTCGATGAGATCGTCACACCAGACGTGTACGAAGCCGCCCGCTCTCTGCGGAACCGGGAAGCGTTTGACCGCGACGACGGCACGCCGCTCAACTACACCCTCGTCAACATCAAGGACTGGTGCAAGAACAGCTTCGAGATCGTCAATCAACTCCGGATCAATACGGACAATAGCCATCACCGCTACGACATCATGTTCCTGATCAACGGCGTCCCCGTTGTCCAGATCGAGCTCAAGACGCTTGGGATCAGCCCCCGTAGGGCGATGGAACAGATCGTCCAGTACAAGAACGATCCCGGAAACGGCTACACCAAGACACTCCTCAGCTTCGTGCAGCTCTTCATCGTCAGCAACCGCACGGACACGTGGTACTTCGCCAACAACAACGCGCGGCATTTCGCCTTCGACGCTGACGAGCGGTTCCTTCCCATCTACCAATTCGCCGCCAAGGACAACACGAAGATCACCCACCTCGACGACTTCGCGGAACGGTTCCTGGCCAAGTGCACGCTCGGCCAGATGATCAGCAAGTACATAGTCCTCATCGCCAGCGAGCAGAAGCTCCTGATGATGCGCCCGTACCAGATCTACGCCGTGAAGGCCATCGTCGACTGCATCGACCAGAACTGCGGCAACGGCTACATCTGGCACACGACCGGCTCGGGCAAGACGCTCACCTCTTTCAAAACCTCGACACTCCTCAAGACCAACGACAGCATCCACAAGTGCCTGTTCGTCGTCGATCGCAAGGACCTCGACCGCCAGACCCGCGAGGAGTTCAACTGGTTCCAGGAGAACTGCGTCGAGGAAAACACCAACACCGCGGCGCTCGTCCGCCGCCTCCTTTCCGACAACTACGCGGACAAGGTCATCGTCACGACCATCCAGAAGCTCGGGCTCGCCCTCGACGAGAACTGCCCTGGATTGGGTAATTTAGACACTGAGGTTGGGAATTAACTACCCTGGTGTCATATGAACAAAAAACATCATCGTATTGCAGCCGACGTAAAAGCCGATATCCTACGCCGCGTCAAGGAAGAGGGCATCTCGGTGGCCCAGGCCGCCAAGGATCACGGTATTTCTGAAGGGACCATCTATGGTTGGATGGTAAAGGGAGCAACCGGTGCCCCGTCCTGGGCGGAGTTCTCCCGACTTCAGAAGCAGAACAGAGAACTCCTGGAACTCGTGGGCGAGATCACGCTCAAGCTCTCCATGACTCAAAAAAACAATTGAGCGAAGGAAGAAACAAATCAGCGCTTGCCCGAGCCCTTGGCATATCCCGCGCGAGCCTGTATTACGTCCCAAGAATGAAGGAGAAGGACTGGCGCCTCAAGGTCCGCCTGGAAGAAGAGCTGCAGATCCATCCCTCCTACGGCTCCCGGCGAATTGCTACGGCACTGGGACTCTGCCGCCAGCGGGCGCAGAGGGTCATGCATCTGTTTGGCATCAAGCCCTACCGCAGGAGAGGCAGAAAATGGAGAAAATCCAAGGTTTCCCGGACCTATCCCAACCTCCTGCTCGCGGTCATGCCCGCATATGCAAACCACATCTGGGCAGCAGACTTCACCGAGTTCGTGCAGCACGGAAAGAAGGTCTATGTGGCGACCGTGATCGATCTCTACACTCGCCGGATCCTGGGAATCCAAATTGCGGTGAGAAAGGGAGCCGCGCTCACCATTCAGGCGCTTTCCAACGCCCTGCTCCATCATCCGCGCCCGGGTCTATTCCACTCCGACAACGGGAGGGAGTATGACGCGATGGCGTTCACTGAAATCCTTGATGGATGCGGCATCGTGATTTCATGGAGCCGCCCGGGGTGCCCTTGGGAGAACGGATACCAGGAATCGTTCTACGACAAATTCAAGGTTGACCTGGGAGATCCGAACCGCTTCAAAACACTGGGGGAGCTAGTGGCGGAGATCTACCGCACCCTGTGGGACTACAACAACACGCGGATTCACTCCGCGCTCAACATGCCGCCTGTGGTATTCGCCAAACGGTATGCGTTAGTCACGTAAAAAACTCTCAGAATCAGTGTCTAAAGAAATCAGTCCTTGACACCCTGACCACCGCCGGGGCGGGATTGGCACTTCTGCTCCTCGGCTCCCGGAGGGAGTATCTCGCGCCGTTGTGGCAAGTAATCCTGTCCGACTAGGGCGTGACCATCGCAGCACACCTGGCGCTCGCTCTGGTGACTGTCCCTTGTGGTCTTGTATGGAGAGTAGGGAGGGAAAGATGAGCCTTGACGGAGAAGCGACAGATGCCCCGATCACGGTGAAGGCTGCCGCCCGATTCTTGGGCGTCAGCCCCTCGCTGGTGTATGCTTACGTCGAGCGAAAGCAGATTCCCCATTACCGCATGATGGGCCGCTCGATCCGCTTCCGACGGTCGGAACTGGTCGAGTGGCGCCAGCAATTTCATATAAATGGAGGAATCGATGAACAATAGGAGAGGAAGGCCGAAGAGCAGAGGAGGGAGCATCTTCCAACGCAATGGTTCCGCGTTTTGGTGGATGCGGTACCGGGACCGAGAAGGAAAGCTTCAGAGGGAATCGACAGGAACCGCGAATGAACAAGAAGCAAACCGTCTTCTGCGAGACCGGTTGGATGCCAGGGACGAGGGAAGGTTACCAGCCATGCTGGCCGGCAAGAAACTAACCCTTAACCAATGGGCTGATTGATTTCTGGAAAGACGTTCCAAGCCTCCATTCCGCTCGGAAAAGACACACGCGGAAAATATCAATGCCCTGAAGTTTCTGCGGCCTGTATTCGGTGAAAGTCCCTTAACGGAAGTTACCGCAGACGCGATTGAGGATTACATCGATCGGCGCTTGTGCTCAGGAAGGAGGGTACGCACGAAGTTAGGGACCCGGCTTGTGGGAAAGCTCAAGCCGGCAACCGTGCACCAGGAATTCCGCATTTTGAAGCGGATTCTGAATGTCGCGGTGAAGAAAAAGTGTTTGGATGCGAACCCCTGTAGTGCGGTTGAATTCCCGATTCAATTACGGAACGCAACCAGAAAGCCTCACTATATGACGGCAAGCGAGCAGCAGCGGATTGAGTTTTCTGCACCCGATTACCTGCGTAACGCTATCGTCATTCTCGCTGAGACGGGGCTCCGTCCCTACAAGGAGCTGATGCCCATGAAGAAATTGCAGGTGGATATGGAAAACCGGGTGGTTTATATCCCGGACTCCAAGACTCCAAACGGGGTAGGCGAGATGCCGATTCCGGATTTGGCGTACAGGGCGTTCCAGGCGCAGATCGAAGCGACGCCAGCAAGCGAGTATCTGTTCCCGACGCCACGCCAACAATCCAGCAGGCCATACATCAGATCACTGAAGAAGATTTGGGCCGCGACACTGCGGCGTGCTGGCGTGCCGCATTTCCCGATATACGAGTTGCGCCATACCTTTGCTACCAGACTCAGCGCCGGGGGAGTCGCGGACCATTTTGTCACCCAAATGCTTCGGCAGGGAGACTCGGCGGTATTCAAGCGGTACAGCCAGGCGAAGCTGAACATGATGCGAGAGGCATTGACCAAGCTCGATCGCCAGGCTAACGAACATCGACAGATTTCGAGCACAGCAAGGCCGAACTGAACGATTTTCGGCACACTTTTAGCACAATTTGAGGCGAACAGGTCGGTTTTTCATGCGCCATGGAAATAAGGTTTGTTGAAGCTGAAGGAGTTAGGTGCTAAGATGCACGCAGGCGCCCGTAGCTCAGCTGGACAGAGCATCTGCCTTCTAAGCGCCGTCACTGCTTCTTTTCTCTCCATCGGTTACGTTCAATTCTTTGCGTTATCAACAACTTGGGGAACCTGCTCGCCGCTCACGGGCAATCCCAATGCCTTCAACAAACATGGGTTTTGATACAGTTTTGATACACGGGCGAAGCAGGTGCTCTGCTGTCACGGGACCAGTGAGCGCTTTGGCAGAGCCCCTCCCTGGACATGGAGTTTCTGGCTCTCCCTACGCCCCGGCGCTCCATCTGGGGCGAAGACGTCCTGAGCTATCTGAATTGTAATCCGCCGGCCAACCTGGCCGTGACCGAACTGGATCCTATCGACCGACTCACGCGAACTCACGGCAGACGCCTCCAGCGCAACTAGGAACTGCGGCGATCTTTTCTGGCCCACGGGCCGTTCTCTTTGCCCGGCGCTCCGCCTTTTCTAAACGACAGGAGTTCATTGATCTTGAAAAATAGGTTCGGATGCGAGGACTCGGCTTATGGGGCCGCCGCTAAGCCTGCAAGAAGCGCGGACTCGGGGGAGGCTTCCTGCGGAAATGAAACTTGCGCGGCAGCACCGTTCACTTTGGCAAGGAGCCGGTTGCGCCGGGCGCTCCGCGCTTCATCCATCGAGCGATAGCGGACGCGACCCGGTGACGTTGGCGCGGGCGATGCGCCAATCTGGTTTGCCGCCGCCGACCGGAGAACGGGTCTGGGTTGCGCCATTTACTGCTGGCCTTCGCCGGGCCTGGTTGGTTCCGACGCAAGGCTCGCGCCAGAACGGTTCCCTCACCTGGGGGCGTCTGTCACTCGCTCCTGCCCTTGTCGGCCCTGCCCGTCACCGGCTCCGGCGGCGCTGTTCCTCCCGCGTCAGGGTTTGGCCGTTGCCGCCATTTGCGGGTGAGCGGCAACGCTCACAAACCCTTAACGTTTTAGGAGGAAACAGATCATGGCTAACCCCAAACCCGTTGCTGAAATCCGGATCGGTCGCGTCAAGGCTACGATATGGCGCAACGGAACCGAAGAGCACCCGAGGCACAACGTCACCTTTTCTTGTCTTTACAAAGACGGCAATCAGTGGAAGAGCACACAGAGCTTCGGGCGCAACGACTTGTTGGTGCTTGCGAAAGTGACCGACCAGGCTCACGCGCGCATCCTCGGGCTTTCGCAGGAAGAAGCCCCGGAGGCCGAGTCCTAGCGGGTTTAGCGGCGGGGCCGGTCCCCGCCGCGATCCGACCATCGACAAGGAGAATGAATTATGAGCTACCAGCTTTACGACGCGGCTGGCCTCCGGACTCGCGTTTGTATTTCATCTGCAACGACGAGACATCCCCGAAGCGCATCAAGCGGCCCTTCGCGCAAGACGCGTTCCAGAACCTGAAGGAGGGCCGACCGGCTCCGATTGCGTGCGCGCAGGAGCAAGATCCCGGGATGAGACCCGGGCTTGTACCGTCGAACATCGGCAAAGCCCAGGTCCATGGTAATGAAGAACCGTCCTTCGCTAGAAACACGCTCCCAGACAACCGGATCAGCCTCTCCGGAAAGACCCTGATCATGGACTCGGTCTGCTTGATGACCTGCCTCTAACAGTAGCGCAACGTGGGAACGGCCGAGATTCTCGTCAAGCTTCACGAGCATGGAATCAGCGCAAGGGCAGAATCTCTTCTTCGCGCGCGAGAGTTGCGGCGTAAGCAATGGCTGCACACACGTCGTCCGAAGTTAACGGCGGGTACTCTCGGACGATTTCCTCGACAGGCAAACCTTCCGCCAAATTGTCCAGAATCACCGAAACCATGACTCGCGTTCCCCGAATGCACAGCTTTCCGTGGCATATATCGGCATCCACACTAATCCGTTCCTGCCAATCGATCATTAAAAAAGCCCTCCTAACGAAACCAACATAGCATGACGTGGCCCGACATGCGCATGGCCCGGCAGTACCGGGTACGGCAACTGTGCGCAGATACTTCGTTCTGGGGGCGTATCCATAGGATCTCCGGTGGCGGCGATTATCGAGGCGGTGCCGATGACCTTCATAGCTTAGTCAGCCCTGCCTCTACAGCCATGTAGCATCCTACTCAGAAGACACTCACCCGGAACCCACCGAAGCCCAATCGTTAAGCCCTTTCTTTGTGCATGCTACCATGCATTTATGCTTGCATGCGAACATGCTAGGCTGCCTAAAGTCAGAACTGGCTCCGCCCAACCCCTATCCTTATCATCCATGGCAATCAAAGTAGCCATCGTCTCACAAAAAAGGCGGCGTTGGGAAAAGTAGCATCGCCCGCCTGATGGGCCGCGAGCGGCGGCATTTCGTCGTAGGTTCGGCCGAAGAGCAGCCGGCCTGTCCTGTTTTTCCGCGCGCCGCCCCACTGCTTGAAGAAAAACGGGATGTTGGCGGCGCGGCACTACGACAGAATCAACTCGACCCACTCGCGCTGCATCGGGTGCGCTCCAGGACCTGTCCATTGCGAATTGATATGTTGAGCGATTCTGCCCCGGTGAGGCGAGTGCACACTGGCGGAGTACCCTCGGTAGCAGCGAAACAATCAGATCAGACAACCGCTCCGCGTTGACAAACTCAAACAGCGAATGGTTTTGTAGGAAGTGCCCGCCTGCCGATGTCCGCCAGTTACCACAGGGAGCACCAGTCTTTGGAGAATCAGGCAGCCATTGGGGTGTGATAGAGGCCTCTGCAGTGGCGTTGCCATCCATAGGAATGGAGCCTGGCGACTGGTCGTGGTATAGGCGTGACTGGATCAGGAGTTCTCCCTTCCAGTGCAGTGTGCGAGCGATACGCATTGAAATATGTCCTGAAATCGAGCAGCTTGTTCTCCAGATCCGCCGTCGTCCAGAACAACGCGCGATCTAAATACTCGCGTCGAATCGTGCCGATCAGCCGTTCCACAAAGGGATGGGACAGGGGAACATAGGGAACGATCTTGATTTCGGTCACTTCCAGGATCCGCAGATTGGCTTGCCACTGCCCAAACCGATACAGTGGATCATGGTCGGAGCTGAGGTAGTTGGGCATACAGGGTAGCCATCGAATGGCGCGGTTGAACATGCGGCAAAGTGCGACGCCATTGACAGTTCCGGCGTGGACGCCGAACCCAATGATCCGGCGGGTGTATTGATCCATGACGATCAAGACCCAGTGGGTCCGCAACGTGGCCGATTCGCACCGGAACAAATCTAGACTCCAGAGGCTGTCTTTCAGGTGGCCAATGAGGGTCAGCCAGGATGGACCACCGGAGTCCTTAGCCGGCCGATAGTGGCTGGCGAGAATCCTTCGAACAACGTCTTTGTCGATGGGGATGTCGAAAGCCAAGGCAATCTGTTGAGCAATTCGCGGACAGCTCCAGGCGGGATTGCATTGCTTCATCTGGACGACGGCTTCAATGAGTTCTTTGTTGGGCCCCTTTGCTCCGGGCTTACCTCTGTACTTGGAGGAGAAGAGCAGGCGATATTTTCGATTCCCCAGAGCCCGGTGGAGGCCCAAGAGAGTCGAAGGTTTCAGCACGATTGCTGAGCGGATCAGGCGGGCGGGGCGGATGAGGAGAGCACACAGGCCGGCGACTACGACTAGGCGATCTGAAGTGCGTAGATTGGGTGACCGCTGCCGCGAACGATTGAGGACCAGGAGTTGTTGCTTGGCGAGAACGGACGGAGGCGATCACAGAGCGAATGCCACCCGGACCCAAGAACCGGGTAAGAGTAGCCATGACATGGACTAAAAGGATAACCAGATTGCGCATCTCAGCATCTTAGCAAGAACCGCTAAACCCAGAAATTAGGCCGCAAACTAGCAATTCGCCAGGGACAGGTCCGGGTCTCCCGCTTCCTTGCACATTTGCGGAGCCATCTTCCCGTTCGCCATCTGCACTTCTATCTGCCGTAGGATCGTTACAATCTGCTCTGGTTTGTAATTCCGGGTTGGCATGACCTGACTTCCTCCTCAAGTGCATTCTCTCTCTTTCCACTGGGTACAAAAAGTGCCGGTTAGGTCAGTTGCTCTTCATCTGCTGAGCCTGTGCTTCTTCCCTTCTATCGGGCCAAGCCTCCCGACTAAACAACTTGCAAGTGATATTCATTTTCATTATACTATTTCCAGCAGTAAGCGCTTTTGCAGGAATGCACCCTTTAGTGCCTCTTCCTCATAGGCCCTAATTCTAAGGGGGATATCGTGATACTTACCCGAAGAATTGCCCTGCCCTGCCCTCTTACCCTGGCGGTTGTCGCTTGGGTAATGCTGGCAGCGTTCGCCACAAGTTCGCTGGATGCGGCAGAGGTTACCGGCTCCATTCGGGACACGCAAGGCCTTATGGTAGTCGGCGTCCGAGTTGCCGTCCGAACCGGGGACGATACGGCGCCCGTAAGACGAACCACGACTACCGACAGCCTAGGCCAGTTTCGTTTCAACGGCGTGGCCTCGGGAACCTACGAACTTGAGGCCTATTCGCCGGGCTTCGAGCGCCGGACAGTCACGGTGCAGGTGGAGGACGCGAGCACCGATCTCCAGATAGAACTACAGCCAGCCGGGCTGCATGAAGGCATTGTAGTGACCGCCGCTCGCCAAGAAACCGACACTTCGCGATTGCCCCTGCCAACCGCGCTCGTCTCAGACCGGCGGCTCGGCGAATACATGCCGACCAATCTGGCCCAGGCACTGACCGAGGTTCCAGGCGTAACCTGGCGGGGTGCCGGCCCTTTCAGAAGCCGGCCGGTGATTCGGGGGCTGGACAGCAATCGCATCCTCGTGCTAGTGGACGGCGAGCGGCTGAACAACAACCGTACCTCGACGGGCCAAGGCGGCATTGAGACGTCCCTAGTGGATGTGTCGAATATCCAGCAGGTGGAGGTCGTACGGGGCCCCGGCTCCGTGCTGTATGGAAGTGATGCGTTTGGCGGCGTCGTCAATATCAGAACGCGCAACGCGCAGCCCAGAGACGATATCGGATTCGGCGCCCGACTAGGCGCGACGAGCTTTCCCAACAGCAACGGTGTGCGTGCGAACACCGAGCTATCCGCCGGAAACCGTTGGTTTAGCGCATGGGTGCGGGGCAGCACAGGTAGTATGGGGAATTACCGATCACCGGCTTCGGAAATCTTTTTTTCCGGAGTCGATCAGAACAGCGCCGTGGGCGCACTCCGCTTCTTTGCGCCGTCGGATCAGACTTTCTCCTTCCAGTTCTTGCATCGAGCGGGCAACAACTTCGGCCTTCCGAGCTTCGAAGAGAACCCAGTTTTCTTAGCGGAGTTCCCCTACAGCAAGATAGTCAAGTACAGCGGCGGCTATCAAAAGAGCTTCCGTTCGCCAGCGTTGTCGTCGATCCAGGCCAAATTCTACACCCAGAACCAGAGTCGTAACTTCTCCAACCGAATACTCGCCGGTCCAACCGTGAAGATTCTGAGCACGACGGAGACGGATGTGCAAAGCTCGGGCTTAGACGTCCAGGCGACTAGTTTGCCGGCACCGACGCACGTGCTGACCTATGGCATCTCCTACTATCGCGACCGCAATCGCGACTTTCGATTGCAAACCCTGATCGGCGCCGGGCCGTCGCCGAGGGTGCTTGACGCCGCGCCGAGCGTTCCCGATTCGTCTTTTTCCGGTACGGGCTTCTTCTTCCAGGACCAGTTTCAAGCCACGAGCCGCGCGCGCATCACCGCCGGCTTGCGTGCCGACCATTTTGCACTCAAGACGTTCGATACGCTGGGTCTCGATCCAGACGTGGCGGCAGCCGTCGACGGTGGCGAAACCGAAAACGCGATCAGTGGGAATATCGGAGCCAGCATTGATGTCGGGCGCGGATGGCTGGTGAGCGGGAACGTGGGCCGGGCGTTTCGAGCGCCGAATCTATTCGAACGATACTTCTTCGGACGCGGCTCCGTCGGCGGATTTATCGTCCCGAATCCGTCTCTGCAACCGGAGACCTCGCTTCAGCTCGATACGGGCGTGTACTTTCGCAGCGCCCCCGTGAAGATTTCAGTGAACTATTTTCTGAATAGCCTGAACAACTTGATTAACTCGGCTCCCGGCACGTTCAACGGAGTGCGAAACTTATCAGGCCAGCCGGTATTCCAGAACATCAACGTTCTGGAAGCGCGTATTCAGGGAATCGAATCAACCACCGAATATTCTGTGAGCGGACTCGGTTCGCAGTGGACCTTGACTTTCAGCGCGGCCTGGCAGCAAGGCGACAACCGGGGCAGCGGCGAACCGCTTTCGTTGATCGCTCCCTTCATCGGTCAAGCCAGACTGCGCTGGGCGCCGAGACGCACGAGGCTCTGGAGCGAGTTTGGTAGCTTTCTGGTCAGCGGCAGTGACCGTGTCCCTGCCGGAGCAACCCCGATTCGCGGCTATACGACTTTTGGCTGGCGCACCGGCTACAACTTGATGCGAGGCGGGCGAGGTCTGGCGGCGCGCCTGCCCGCGGGAATTTCAGCGATCAACTTCCATGCGGGAATGGAGAACGTCGGCAATCGGACCTACTTCGGCTTGTTCGAGACGGTCCATCAACCCGGGCGAGATTTCCGCTTTGGCATCGACCTGATCTTCAACAGCAACGCCCTTTAACAAACCAAGCGCAGAAGGAGAACTACATCATGAAACATCTACTAATCGCCGTCCTAATCTGGCAAGCTGCCGCCTGCGACGCGCAGGCACATTTCACATTCGTCGTCCCCGATGCGACCGGGGCGACCGTCAGGATCATCATGAGCGAGACTCTCAATCCCGATCCTCAAATCGACATCGGGCTCATCGGCGGCTCTGATCTGCTCGTCCGCGACGCAGAAAACCGCGAAGCCCCTCTCTCTCTTACCCGTACCGGTGAAGTGTTCACGGCGCCGCTGCCGGGCGGCGGAACGCGCGTTGTCCATGGACTGACGGACCTGGGTGTCATGAATCGCGGGAAAGCGCACGTCCTGCTCTATTACCCGAAGGCAATCGTCGGGTACGCCTTTGATTCGAAGACGAAGGTGGGTGGGATGGCCGTCGTCGAAATCGTCCCCGTAGGACGGGCGGGAGACATGACGCTACAGTTGCTTGCCCACGGCAAACCGCACGCGAACGCGGAAATCACAGTCATCTTGCCGGACGGAACCTCGAAGGTTGTCAGGACCGACGAGCACGGCCGGACGGAAAAGTTCACCGCGACCGGCCGCTACGGGGCCTGGGCGCGTTTTTGGGAAGAGACCGCAGGTGAACGGGATGGGACCCGGTACGAGCAGGTTCGTCATTACGCCACGCTCGTGTTCGACGCAGAGACGGAATCGTCTCAAGCCGCGCCGGACACGTCGAGTACCGCGTCGAACTTTGCAACGCTTCCGGAGGCGACCTCGAGCTTCGGGGCCGCGTCCGAGAACGGGTGGCTTTACATCTACGGGGGGCATATTGCGCCCACCCACGTTTACTCCACCGAGGGCGTATCCGGCCGCTTCAGTCGTATTCGTCTGGAGGGCGAGACGAACTGGGAAGAGCTTCCCGGCGGACGTGGTCTGCAAGGGATGAATCTTGCCGCTCACGACGGCTTCATCTATCGAGTCGGCGGCATGGCACCGAGGAACGCTCCCGGCGAGGCCGCGGACAATCATTCGGTGGCCGACGTCGCACGCTTCAACACGAGTACAAAGATGTGGGAAGAGTTGCCGGCGCTGCCGGAACCGCGCTCCTCGCATGACGTGGTGGTGTGGAACGAGCAACTCATCGTGGTGGGCGGCTGGACCATGAAGGGCGACGAGCAGGAATGGGCCGAGACCATACTCGTGATGGATCTGGGAGCGGAGGAGCCGACGTGGCGCGCCGTCCAGCAGCCCTTCCGCCGGAGAGCGCTCATGGCGGCAGCCTTCCAAGGTAAAATGTACGTCATTGGCGGCTTCACCGACCAGAATCAAGTCGTGCGCAACGCTTCGATCTACGATTCCCAGAGCGACACGTGGAGCGAGGGTCCCCCATTACCTCAAGTCGGCCAGATCACGGGGTTCGCGCCGGCCGTGGTCGTCCATGATCAGCGACTCTACGTGAGCGTCTCCGAAGGATCGATTTTCCGCCTCAGCGAATCCGGTCAAGCGTGGGAGAAAGCGGGTAGCTCGACGCCCCGGGTAGCCCATCGCCTCACATCAATGGGCGAGAGCGTTTTGGTCATCGGCGGTGCGTCCGGCGGGAGCAACTTCGATCTGATTGAAGCCATTCACGTGGGGCGCGGCCAGTGACGCAATGGCTCACCCTCCCCGAGTGCGGTACAGGCGCTGAGGGCGCTTGAGCGTGAAAGTCCGGTAGGTGAGCCAGAGGTAGGGATTGAGGCCTAGCGAGGATCGCTTCAAGCGCCTTGAGGATGTGTATGTCCAGCGGCACGGAGTGGCGGATGATCTCCTGGAAGAACTTCTCGCCTCGTTCGGTCTTGCTGTCAAAAAGCACCGGCTCGTCAGACTGCTTGGGGTCCCACCAAAATTCAGCGCGGTCGGGACTCCCGCGCCTCTTCATGGCCGGGATTTATTTTAGACTGGGACGCAAACGCTAGGAGATGAAGACTCCAGCGGGAACAACCTTCACCTACTGTACAGTTTATCAGACAGTATTTTCCGAATAGATCCAGGATTTTTTGCTTCAGGCGGGAGGGCTTGCGGAGTCCCTGAGACGATTGTACTCTTGTTGAATCAGATTGTAGTGCTCCAATTCATCTCCGGCAAACTTCAAAAAAATGGCTTTCCCCTTGGTGTCACCGAAGTTTTCTGCGTAGCGGTGGAAAAAATAATGAGCTTCTTTCTCGATGGACATAGCCAACTGCAGGGCCTCTTCCAGGCTTAGTCGTTTCAGGTGCTTTTTTTGCAACTCTTTGGGGGTTGGAAACAGTCTTTGTAACTCGCTGTATTCGAAGTGCAAAAAGATGGGCGCCTTCAGGATTCTCTTGTGTCGTTTCACAAACGCAGTCCATTCAGTCTCGAGTTCACGAAGGTGCTTTTTCTCTTTAGAAGCCATCTTCAGGAAGGCCTCGTGGCCCCGCTCGCTCCTGACCGATCTGGCCAAGGACTGGTAAAAGTTGACGCCATTTTTCTCTGTCTGCAAGGCAATCTGTAAGGCATCTCGCGCAAAGACCAGATCTGAATCGAAAACCTCATGTTGATGCGAACGCTGCTTCTGGCAATCGCCACAGACGCCAAACACTTGAAAGTGATGTCGAAGAGGTCGAAAGCGGTATCGTGAGACAATCTGTTTTTGAAGCTGCTCCAACTTGGGGCTGAGGAATTCAATCGTCTGCTGACACTCCACACAAATGATGTGATGGTGGTGCGGACGCTTGTAGATGGGTTCAAAATGGCTACGACTGTCACCCAGGTCGATCTCTCGTGCCAGACCCGCGCCGGTCAAGGCCTTCATGGTTCGCGAAACCGTTGCATATCCAATAGTCCTGTCCTTCTTCCGGACCTTCTGATAGAGCTCATCCGTGACCATGTGTCCTGCAGTTCTCAGGAAAGTGTCGAGGATGACTTGGCGTTGTCGGGTGATTTTGAGTTTTTTCTTTCTTAGATACCCAGAAAAGACTTTCTTCTGCTCGATAAGCTCTCTATTAATCGCCATGTCGCAGTCTTCTCACGGATAGAGTCCCATACCACCACTCAATAGGGGTTGATTCAAGCCACCAACCTCGGCAAAGTATAGCATATAGCACCTCTTTCGAGCGGCCCACAGAAGTCCCGAAAGCCAAGGGCGGATAGGGAGGGCTGTGACCGTTATGAATGCCGCTTATATCTGGAACTTTGTCAGGGGTTTTTTTCCACTTCTCGGGCGGAGTTTGTTCCGCAGTTGTACTCTCCTATCTTTCTCTCCCTCCTATGGTTATCTTCATATTCCCGGAGTCCCCGTTGCCGCTCATGGAAAAAGGGGACCGACCCCCTCCTTTTGATAACATTTAGCGGCGCGAGTAGGTGTCATGAATTCCATGGCACCTTGAGTCCACGGGGACGATTGACTGGCAGGAAGCCCAAACACGGCTTCGCGAACGATTGCGGGCACGCGATGAGAATGTGCTCGCTCTGGTTCGGCGAGGCCAACAACTCAGGTTTCACGAGTGGGCGGACTTCTTCCTGGAGCACTATTCCCGGCCGCCCTTGCGGAGTGGGAAGACGCACGCAGCCAACCAGAACGCGTTGAAGCACCTGAAGCCCGTGTTCGGGGTGCAAACGTTGGCCGCCATCGGCGCAGAGGAGGTTGAGGGGTACTTGCGCTGGCGGCTTCGGCAACAAAAGCGCGTCAGGACAGGGACGGGGTATCGAGAGCTCGGGCTGGTGAAGCCGGCGACGGTGCACCAGGAGTTCCGCGTGTTGCGTCGGGTGTTGAATGTCGCGGTGAAGAAGAAGTTCATCGCGGCCAACCCGTGCAACTCGGTGGAGTTCCCGGTCACGGTCCAGGGGTTGTTCCGGCCGCACTACATGAGTTGGTCGGAACAGCAGCGGATCGAGTTGCACGCGCCCCCGTACTTGCGGAACCTGATCCGGATCATCACCGAGACCGGGCTACGGGTCTACAAGGAGCTTGCAGCAATGCGGAAAGACCAGGTCGACCTGGCAAACGCAGTGGTCTGGATACCTGACTCGAAAACCCCCACCGGCGTGGGGGAGGTGCCACTGACGGACTTGGCGGTAGAAGCCTTCCGCGACCAGCTCTCGCTGGCTGGACCAGGGCCGTGGTTGTTTCCGAGCGGTCGGAATCAGCGCGGCTGCCAGGCGAGTTTCAAGAAGATCTGGCGCACAACGTTGGAACGCGCGGGCGTCTCCTACTTCCGGATCTACGATCTCCGCTCGACGTATGCAACCCGTTTAAGCGCGGGAGGCGTGGCAGACGAGTGGGTGACCCAGCTCCTCCGGCAAAGTGATGCGAAGGTGTTCAAGAAGTACTCGCAGATGAAACTGGGGATGAAACGGGAAGCGCTGCGGAGTCTAAACCGTCAGGCGGGTGAGGAGCAGGGTTTTGATACACTCCGGCCGAACTGAACTGGTGCCCTGGACTGAGTAATTTAGACACTGAGGTTGGGAATTGACTACCCTGGTGTCATATGAACAAAAAACATCATCGTATTGTAGCCGGCGTAAAAGCCGATATCCTACGCCGCGTCAAGGAAGAAGGCATCTCGGTGGCCCAGGCCGCCAAGGATCACGGTATTTCTGAAGGGACCATCTATGGTTGGATGGTAAAAGGAGCAACCGGTGCCCCGTCCTGGGCGGAGTTCTCCCGGCTTCAGAAGCAGAACAGAGAACTCCTGGAACTCGTGGGCGAGATCACGCTCAAGCTCTCCATGACCCCAAAAAACAATTGAGCGAAGGAAGAGACAAATCAGCGCTTGCCCGAGCCCTTGGCATATCCCGCGCGAGCCTGTATTACGTCCCAAGAAGGATGTGTTGCAACTTTCAAAAATCAGCAAGAGAGCGACTGGTTGGGTCGACCGGGCCCCATCTTATGCAGCCACTTCGAACAGCTTGTTGATGAACTGAATCTGTTGCCGAACATCTGAACCGTTCACCCGTCTCGCCTGTCCCTTCCGGATCATGTGTATGGCCTCGTATCCCTGAATCGTTCGCCGCGCCGCGTGGAATTCACGAAAACCCTGCTTCGCCTTTACGCGTCGTTTGATCGCTCGATGATCCTGCTCCAGGATGTTGTTCAAGTATTGGACAGGCCGGTGGCGGCAACGGCGTCGCAAGATTCCTTCCTGCTTCAGTCCTGAAATCGTAGCGCCATAGAGGCGTGCCTGGTCGGTGTTGATGATGCGGGGCTGCGGATGCGACGGATCCGTCAGCGCCTTGCGAAACAGGCGTTTGGCCGTAGCGGCATCGCGCAACCCCGAGAGCACGAAGTCGATCGTGGCACCGGTGGAATCGATGGCTCGGTAGAGGTAACACCAGCGACCCTTGACACGAATGTAGGTCTCATCGACACGCCAGGACTTATTGGTTGGCTTGAGATGACGGCGTAGCCGCTCCTCCAGTTCGGGACCGTAGCGCTGGACCCAGCGCCAGATTGTCGTGTAGTCTGTCTTCAGGCCGCGCTCGCCGAGCAGCTCTTCGACATCGCGGAACGAGAGTGAGTACCGTAGGTACCAGCGCACAGCGCAAAGAATCAGCTCGGGCTCGGTTTGTCGCCACTTGAAGATCACCGGTCGGATTGTCTTTTTCATGATCTCTTCAGGTTACCAGTCGCCGTCGGCCAAAGTTGCAACACAACCCCTCGATCGTCTCGAAGCTCCGCACCCACAACAGATTCTCCTTCAGCGTGCGGATGAAGCGCTCCGCGACGCCGTTGCCTTCGGGCTCCCGCACGAAGCTCGGGGAGCTTTCGATGTCGAAGAACGCGACCTCCTGTTGAAAATCATCGGCCAAGTAGTTCGACCCGTGGTCGTGACGCAGCCGCAGCCCACGGGCCACGCCTTCGCCGATGCCCCCGAAGCGTTCGCGGATGCCCTGGCGGATCGGCTCCAGGGCCTCGAAGCGGGTCCCGCGCTTGGCGGCATGGAGCCCGATGCATGCGGTCGCGCAGTGATCGACGGCCACGAAGACGAAGGCCGCCCCCTCGGCGACCGTCACGGTGGCCGTCATGTCTGTGCCCCACATCACGTCGGGCGCCTCGGTGGTGATGGTCCCGTCGTGCGCCTTCGGCCCATGCGCGTGGCCCGCGCGCGGCGGGGCTTGGAGGTCGTGCTCGCGCATCAACCGGCGCACCCGCTCCTTCGAGGTGCGCATCCCCGCGACCCGCAGCTTCGCCCAGGCTTTTCGGTAGCCCTCGCCATGAAACGGTGAGGCTTCGAGCACCCGGCGAATGTGGGCCACCAGGACGTCGTCCGGGGCAGCGCCGATCGGCCCGCGGCGACGACACAGTGCAGGAGACCGTGTCGCCTGCCGCCGCGCATACACACTGGAGCGGGCGCGGTGCCACACGCGGCAGACCCGCTGCACGCCATACGCCCGACGGGTGGAGATCGACTGGGCGCCACTCATCGCGTCGACCTCCGCCGGGCCAAAGGGCCGCCGGCCTCCAGCTGGTCCACCTTCGCGTACAGTAACTCGGTCTCCATCAGCAGCTCGCCGATCTTGGCCTGCAGCCGACGATGGTCTTCGTCCCGAGCATCCGGTGCGCGGCTCTTTCGGCCCGCCTGCCCCGCAGCCAGAAACTGAGCCCGCCAGTGCGACGCCCGCGCCGCCGTGATCCCCACCGCCCGCGACACGGACTCGAAGTCCTCCCCGCGCAACAGACGCATCACTACCTCACGCTTGCGCCCGGCCGAGAACCGACCCCCACGGCCGCGCCCGGCGGCCACGCCGGTCGCCACCGATTCCTCAACGTGCTTCCTCATCTCGACACTCCTCCTGCGAGAACTCTCTGGCAATCAAGTGTCCAAGAAAACCCTAGGGCGCAGGACGCCCTACTTCGCGAACATGTTAGGCCTATTCACACAGGCGGAACTCGACTGCCGACCGCAGCGCGATATTCGCCGCAAACCGCAGGTACTGGAGTACGCTAAACAAGTCGGGAATATCCAGAAGACCTGTCGCCATTCTCGCCCCACGGCTTCGACATGAGCACCGGGTACTCGAACTCCACATCCTCCATACGTGTCTCTACCTCGGCTTTTGAGCGGATCGCGCCAATCCAGCGCATCGATTTCCTTGGAACTCTAGAGAATTCGAGGATTTCGATAGAACGACTCCCGCCGCCCCCACCAGTCTAGTTGCCACCACGCCACCGTGTTGACGATCGCCGGCGACAGCTACCGGCTCAAGGCCGCCACACGCCACCAGGCATCCCGCACGCCACAGGAGGTGCCACGGCAATAGCGCTCATCGGGACGTGGCCTCCCGTCGCTCGGCTCCGTCCGGCCACGTCCCGATGACCACGACAACTCAACACTGGAGGGTCTTTTTCAGGTTGCCATTTCCATGTACAGAGAAGGCGGCGTCGTCGGTGTCGTCCTGCGGGTTGCGGAATTCGATTGCGTTCTGCAACTCGTAGATCCGCGTGTTGGCGAGGTCCGCGACCTTCGCGACCGTCAGCAGGTCATCGCGGCCGAATGCGGGAGTGCGATCCCAGGTGGAGCCGCGGCGGAACAGGCGGGTGATGTGGACGCTGTAGAACACGCCTTCGTCCGTGGCGGTGTTCTGCCAGATGGCGGCGATTATGCTGCCGACTCGGATCTCCGCGACGGGCTTGCCGTTGGTGTTGTTTGCCATTTCGTTTCTCCTGTCCGTTGTGGGCGTGATTGCCCTTCCGCTCATGTAGAGCTGGCGGAAGGGGATGAGCGACCTGGACAGGAGGCCGTGCGGGAGCGGTGGCAGGAGGAACAGGAGCGCAGTGGCAACGGACGTGACAGGGACCGAAGGTAAGCGGAACGTCCTGGCGCGGTGCGGTGCGCGCTACCCGACTGCCGCCGCGGAGCGGGGCTGATGGCAGACAACAAGAGGCGAGATGGGCGGGGTCGTGTCGGTGGATAGGTGGCGCTAGATGCAGAGTCATGGCGGCGGTTGGGAGTGTAGGCCGTCCGGGTGTGGAGCGTAGTCGGGGGCGTTGGGATCACGCTCCCGCGTTCGGCCGCGTAGCGGCGGGTGCCGCTGTCCGCCGGCCACGCGTACGCGTCGCTGGCCGACGCGCGATCGTCGTTCGGTGACAACGGCAGTCGTGGCGATGGTGCCCCGCAGCGCGGATCAGCGCGTGGTCGTCTCTGCGGTTCACGATCTCACGCCGTCCACAGAGGGTCTTCAACGCCGTCGGACATCTGATTGCGAACGAGAGATGCGATGAGGGGAAGCTATGACAGGTGAAGCTGTAAGCTGTTGCTATAGAATGAGGTACCTCGTCTCTATGGCAGAGGCCCAGTCGTCCATCAGGCGACGCCGGCGCTCGAAGATCACTGCGCGCATATGCTGCGTCTGTCGGGTTGCGCACCGTATGAGCGAGCGCCGCTTCGACCACTTCGCGGGGTGTGTTCGTCCGCTCCGCCGCCCAATCCCGAAAGCTCGACCGGAACCCATGCGGCACGGCGGCGATGCCGAGTTCTTTGATCAATTTCGACAGCGTCACGGTGGAGAGTGGCTTCCCGCACCGACTGCGGAACACGAGGCCGGTGCAATCGCTCAGTCTCGGTGCGTCGTGCAGGATCGCGAGCGCGCGCCCCGATGCGCGGGAACGCATAGACGCGCAGACTGCGCGGCCAGTCCCGCGCGTACTTGGCATTCCGCCAGCCGCGGCGCTGCTGCTCAAGCACCGCGGCGGCGGCTTCTTCGACCGTGGGTACGTGCTGAACATGGCGCTGCTCGGTCAGCGGATCTCCGCCTGCCAGCGCCTGCTTACGGTGGGCGAACGCCACGTCGCGCGCCTCGGCCAGCGACACCAGCGGGTAGCCGCCGAGCCCGAGCATCCGGGGTCGGTCTCGAATGACCAGCCGTTGCACCCACCGCCGCGCCCCGGACGGGTCGACGCGCAAGTTCAGGCCGCGGCCGTCGCAGTAGAAGCTGGGCTGGGCGGTGCGCACGAACCGCGGCGGCTGAAGTTCGGACAGTACGACCTTGACCGACTTGATTGGCCCGAGTTATGCTGCTCATTGATAATGAGACTGAGTCTCAGTTCTACGCCGAGGCTTTCTCTGGATGCCGTGTCGTTCCGCTACGGGCCAATCCTGGCGGTGGACGGCGTTTCACTGGAGGTGGCCGAAGGGGAAATTGTGTGCCTGCTGGGCCCCTCGGGTTCGGGCAAGTCCACGCTGTTGCGGCTGATTGCCGGGATCGAGCGCCCTTGGTCTGGTCGCGTGCTGCTCGACGGCGTCGCGGTGGCCGGGCGGGGCACATTCGTCGAGCCCGAAGAGCGCCGCGTCGGGATGGTCTTTCAGGACTACGCGCTCTTCCCACACCTGACCGTGGCGGCCAACGTCGCATTCGGGATTCGGCGGCAGCGCAAGGCCGATGTCGAGTCACGGGTGGCCGTGATGCTCGACCGCGTGGGGCTGCGTCAGTATGCGGACAGCTACCCGCACATGCTGTCGGGAGGCGAGCGGCAGCGCGTCGCGCTGGCTC
This sequence comes from Candidatus Acidiferrales bacterium, assembly GCA_965197305.1. GTDB lineage: Bacteria > Acidobacteriota > Terriglobia > Acidiferrales > UBA7541 > Palsa-189. The sequence goes on from CBDAMS010000012.1 coordinate 341,775, forward strand.
GCGCTCTCCTGCCTGGCCCACGCGTGCTGCTCATGGACGAAGCATTCTCCAGCCTCGATAGCCGTCTGCGCGATCGCATCCGTCAAGACACCTTGAAGCTGCTCCGCGAGACCCGCACGACGGCGGTCCTCGTCACGCACGACCCCGGTGAGGCGATGCGCCTTGCCGATCGGATCGCGTTGCTGCACGAGGGGCGACTTGTTGAGTGTGCTCCCCCCGAGGACCTGTACAGCAAGCCAGCGACTCTTGCCGCCGCGCGCTTCATCAGCAACGTCAACGAGCTGCGTGGGGTTTGCAGGGACGGCTACGTTCTGACGCCGCTTGGCTGCTTCACCGCGCCGCACTTGGCCGACCAGACGGAGGCCTGCGTTTGCATCCGCCCGCACAGCGTCCGGGTCGCACCTCGCGGCGACGGCGTGCCCGGCCGAGTGGTCAGCACCTCGTTCTTGGGCGAGGTCAATCACGTGGCCGTGGCGGTGAACGGCTTGGCCGCGCCGCTGACGATCCGCACGCCGGGGCGCACGCGGCTGTCGCCCGACGACACGGTGTATCTCGCAGTCGATCCCGAGGACGTGCAGGTCGTGGCCCACGACTAGCACAGTGCCCTGATGCCCGTTCGTGCCGAAGGAGTTTGATGATGACCCGTAGCCCGTTGAACCGCCTCACGCGAGTGGGCCTGCTGGCCTGCCTGGCAGCTCTGGTCGCCGGCCCCGTCGCTGCGCAGGAGTTGAATTTCTACACGACACGCGAACCCGGCCTCCTCCAGCCATTGCTCGATGCCTTCACCGAGCAGAGCGGCGTCACGGTCAACAGCCTCTTCGTGCGCGGCGGGCTCGCCGAGCGCGTCGGGGCCGAGGGCACACGGTCGCCGGCCGACGTGTTGATGACGGTCGATTTGGGTAACCTGCTTGACTTAGTGGAACGGGGGCTGACCCAGCCGGTCGAGTCGGCGACGCTCGAAAGCGCGATCCCGTCGAACCTGCGCGGGCCGAACGGCGAGTGGTTCACCTTCTCGATGCGCGCCCGCGTCCTTTACGCAGCTAGGGACCTCAATCTTTCGTCCTTCACCTACGAGCAACTCGACGATCCTCAGTGGCGCGACAGGGTCTGCAGCCGCGCCGGACAGCACCCGTACAACACGGCGCTCTTCGCGGCCTACATCGCTCATCACGGCGAGGCGCAGACCGAGAGCTGGCTGCGCGGGCTCACGTCGAATCTGGGGCGTACGGCCGCTGGCGGCGACCGTGATGTTGCGCGTGACATCATGGGCGGCATTTGCGAGATCGGAATCGGCAACTCCTACTACGTCGGGCTGATGCGCAGTGGCGCCGGCGGGCCTGAGCAGGAGCAGTGGGGCGCAGCGATCAAGGTGATCCTGCCAACGTTCGAGAGGGGCGGTACGCACGTGAACATCTCGGGGGCGTCGGTCGCGAAGAACGCGCCGAATCGCGCCGCCGCCGTGCGGTTCCTCGAGTACCTTGTGTCGGATGAAGCCCAGAAGCTCTACGCGGAAGCCAACTTTGAGTACCCGGTCAAGGCAGGCGCCGCGGTGCACCCGATCATCGCGGCGCTCGGCCCGCTGAACATCGACTCGCTGCCGCTCACCGAGATCGTGCGGCACCGCAACACGGCGAGCCGGCTGGTGGACCAGGTCGGGTTCGACGATTGAGCCCCGCGGCGCTTGGCGCCCCCCGGCCCTGGTCTGATGTGAACCCATGGGTCGGGGCATCCGGCGTCCTCGCGCTTCTCGTGTTCCTGCCCTTCGTCGCGCTGATGTTCGCCGCGGCCGGGGGCGCCGAAGATCTCTGGCAGCACCTCATGACCTTTGTGCTGCCGGTGGCCGCCCGCGAAACGGTCATCCTGCTGGCGGGCGTGGGGCTGCTCACCGCGGCGATCGGTACCGGCACGGCCTGGCTGGTGAGCGCGCACGACTTTCCCGGCCGCAAAGCCTTCGATTGGGCGCTCCTTCTCCCTCTCGCGGTCCCTACCTACATCGTCGCCTACGCTTACCTCGACATCCTGCACCCAGTCGGGCCCGTGCAGACGGCGATCCGCGCGCTTCTGGGCGTCGACAGCCCACGTGACCTGCAACTGCCGGACATCCGCTCGATGGCCGGGTGCATCATCCTGCTCAGTTTCGTGCTCTACCCGTACGTCTACCTGACGACGCGGGCGATGTTTCTGATGCAGGCGGCCAACCTGATCGACGTGGCTCGAACGCTCGGCGTCGGACGGCGTGGCGTCTTCCTGCGCGTGGCTTTGCCGCTGGCGCGCCCCGCGCTCGCAGTCGGCCTCAGCCTGGTGCTGATGGAAGCGCTCAACGACATCGGCGCGTCGGAGTTCCTCGGCGTGCGCACGATGACGGTCTCGATCTATACGACATGGATCACCCGCTCGGACCTGCCCGGGGCAGCGCAGATCGCGTTGGCGATGCTCGCGATCATCCTCGCGCTCGTGTTGCTGGAGCGGTGGGCGCGGCGGCAGCGCCGCTACGCCAACGACGCGCAGCACCCCCGTCCGCTCACGCGGCACCGGCTGCGCGGCACCTCGGCAGCGCTGGCGGTGGTTGGCTGCACGGTCCCGGTGGCGGTGGGGTTTCTGTTTCCGGCGGCGTATCTCGTGGACGCAACGATGAGCCGTATCCGTTTTGCTGGAGTCTCGGCCAGCGTGGTGACCGAGGCGCTCAACACGGTGATCCTCTCATCGATCGCGACGGTGCTCACCGTTGCCTGCGGGGTTGCCATCGTCTATGCCGTGCGCATCGCGCGCTCGCAGTTGCCGGCGGTGCTGGCGCGCGTCGCCTCGCTCGGCTACGCGGTGCCTGGCACCGTGCTAGCGCTCGGCCTGCTACCAGTCGTCACCAGGATCGACGGTGCGACCGACAACCTCTCGTTACGCTTCCTGGGGATCTCGACCGGGCTGCTGATGCTCGGCTCGGGTGCGGCGCTTATCTACGCCTACCTCGTGCGCTTTCTGGCGATCGCGGCGGGGGGGATCGAGGCCGGCTTCAGCCGCGTGTCGCCGTCGCTCGACGCTGCAGCGAGCACGCTGGGGGAACCGGCAGGCCGTAGGCTTTGGCGTATCCACCTGCCGATGTCGCGCCCGGCGCTCGCCACGGTGGCCATGCTGGTGTTCGTGGACTGCATGCAGGAACTGCCAGCAACGCTGCTCCTGCGGCCGATCGGCGTCGAGACGCTCGCCACGCATCTCTACGGCGAGGCGATCCGCGGGACCTACGAGGATGCGGCTGGCGCCGCGCTGCTCATCGTGCTGGCCGGCCTCGTGCCGGTGCTCATTCTCGCCCGTGTCGGCACAGGCATTACCGCCCGCTACGTGCCGAACCGGTAGATCCACGATAACGGTGCCGACCGGGACGGCCCAAATGGAAATCCAGGTTTAAGGTGGACAGGCAGGCGAATGATCTTTTCAGACTACCAGCCGCCGTCGGCCAAAGTGTGCAACACAACCCGATGAGATCTACGTTCGTATCAAGGGGCGCTGGTGCTACCTCTCTATCGGCGCCACGATCGACTTCGTGTTCTCGGGGTGGCGCGATGCCGCGGCGGTTATCCGCCTGTTCCGCAAGGCGCTGACTGATCCGTCGCATCCTCCGCCCCACGTCATCAACACGGACCAAGCACGCCTCTACCAGCCCGCGGTGAAAGTGACTGACTGGGGATCGATACGATCGATCCGCTGTACTACTCTCTGCTCATGGCGATGGGCACGACGCGCGACGACGAGTCGCAGCAAGCTGACGTCTCCCCCGAAAACGACGACAGGTTAGAACTGCAGTACGGTGGCGCTTTGAGGGTCCCCAGGGCAGAAAGGATGGGACCGATGAAGCGTTCGAAATTCTCCGAGGAACACGTGGCGTACGCGTTGCGCCAGGCCGAGTCCGGCACGGCCGTGGGGGATGTCTGTCGCCAAGTGGGCATCAGCGAGGCGACGTTCTATGCGTGGAAGAAGAAGTATGCGCATCTGGGCGTCAGTGAACTCCGGCGACTCCGGCAGATCGAGGAAGAAAACACGCGGCTGAAGCGCCTGGTGGCGGATCTCAGCCTCGACAAGCACATGCTGTCGGAGGCGCTACGAAAAAAAGTCTGACGCCCGCACGGTGCCCCAGCTCGGCTCAGGCGGCAACCGCGACTTCGGCATCAACGTCCCTGAGAAACGGCGGGAACTGATTTATTTCAAAGATACCAGCCCGACCGGTCACGCAAGGGCTGAACTCAAATCCGCTTTGTTCAATGTGGGGCGACGCAGCGGTGCGCCTGATTCCATGAGGCAGTTCAATTCGGGACAAGGCGGTGAACAGTTGCGGGCATCAGGCTACCCGAGTATTCACTCGCCACGGCCGTTTTCTCGCACCATACGCGGATCCGTCCCGGGCCGTCCTCGGACTCGCGGGACTGGAGTCGCTCGGACGATGAACGGTGCGGCCCGCTGACCGCTTCGATGGCCGCGCGATGCGGCGTCCGAAAATTCTCCCGCTTCCGGCGCTACAGCCTGTGCGAGTGCCGTTTCACCAAGCAGAGCTTGGGCATTCGCTAGGTTGACCAAGGCGTGAAGGCCCGTCGGCCTATGGTGCAATAGAGCGGCTTTCATGCCACAACGGGCTCGCGTACCTCCCGGAGGTAGGCGGCCCAGTTGTCCATGAGCCGTCGCCGCCGCGCGAACAGGTCCGAGCGGGCGTAGGCCGCCTCGACCTTGTTGCCGACGGCATGGGCGAGCGCCGCCTCGACGACCTCGCGTGGATGGTCCGTCTCCTCGGCCGCCCAGTCGCGGAAACTGGACCGGAACCCGTGTGGGACGGCCGCAATGCCGCACCGTTCGAGCAGCAGGCGCAGTTGCTTGAGATCCAACCGCCGGCCGCTCCGGCTGGGGAACACGAGCGGGCCGTCGCCAAGCGCCCAGGCGACGGCAAGGATCTCCAGCGCGCGCCCGCACAGCGGCACCCGGTGCTCGCGCTCATCTTCATCCGCGTGGCCGGGATGGTCCACACGTGCTCCGTCGTGTCCATCTCGTCCCACGCGGCGAAGCGGACCTCGCCCGACCGCGCGGCCGTCAGCACCAGAAACTCGAACGCTAGCATGACGGCCGGATTCGCACCCGACGCCCGCACGGTGGCGAGCGCCGCGGCGACCTCCCGGTGTGGCAACGCCCGCATGTGCTGCACGATGTTGCGCTGGGGACCGAGCACCGGCCCGACCCGGTCGGATGGGTTGTCGTTGCGCAGGTTCATCGCGATGGCCCACTCCAGCACGGTGTGGATCCGCTGCTTGACGGCCTTGGCGATGACCGGCTTGGTGTGCCAGATGGGGGTGAGGATCGCGAGCACGGCGGCGCTGGCCACCTCCGCGATCGGCCGCCGGCCGATGCGCGGGAACGCGTAGCGTTCCAGGCTGCCTCGCCACGCCTGCGCCTGCTCAGGGGTCTTCCAGCCAGCCCGCTTCTGGTCGATCACCGCGGTCGCGGCCTCGGCGAAGGTGGGCAGCCCTTGGACGCGGCGCTTGTCGGTCAGCGGGTCGCCGCCCGAGCGGGCGAGCTTGCGGTTGGCCACGGCCTGCTCGCGGGCCTCGGCGAGCGTGACGAGGGCGACACTGCCGAGGCCGAGTTCGCAGCGCCGGCCGCGGATGACGAGGCGCTGGATCCAGCTGCTGGCGCCGGTCGGCTGCACGTAAAGGTAGAGGCCGTTGCCGTCGATGTGGTGACCCGGCGGGGCGGTGCGGACGAAGGCGGGCGCGAGCGCCTGGTGGGAATGGCGGCCTCGGCGCTTGGTTCGACGGCGTGTAGGGGCGGTTTCTGTCTCTGTATTCATCCACGCGTTATATATGAGATTGTAATGGATTCCGCAAAACCGCCTGACCGGGCACTGCCGCCGACGTTAGTAATAAATGATTATTATTCAGTCCTTTATGTATGTCCTTGTACTGACACGGACGACAGTGGACGAGTGATAGTTCGTGGTTATCTGTGACGAATATCAAGCCTTCGCTTCGGTGGGCGAGGACGATCCATCGGGCGATGAGAAATCCTTTGCGCTGACCCGGCAATGCCGCTGCATCCCCATTGTCGCCACGCAATCCATTTCCTCGCTCCGATCTGTGTTGGGAAGCTCGGAAGCTTGGCGGTCGCTGTTGCAGACGCTCCGCACACGGATTTTCCTGTCTCTCAGCGACGACGCCAGCGCCAAGATTGCAAGCGAAATGTGCGGGCAGGTGGCGAAGATCAAGGGATCCTACACCATCAGCGAGACCTCCAAGCGGGCGGAAGTCTCCCCGCTCTCAGGCCGCGCCGGGGGAGGCGGGGGCAGCATCGGCGCAACCAAATCTTTCCGGGAGCAACGCGAGGCCGTGTTTCACCCGCGAGACTTCGCGCTGCTCTCGAACTGTCAAGCGATCTGTCTGCCCTATGACGGGTCGCAGTCGCTTGAGCCGCACCGGGTCTATCTCAAGCCTCACTATCTGCCCTTAGAACACTCCTATTGGAGAGCGAAGGAGGCGGGCAGATTATGAGCGCCGCGAGTGGACTGGAACACCTGAAACCGTTTCTACCGGGCTTGGAAAGCGCCCTGGAAGATTCCGAAGTCAGCGAGATCATGATTAACGGCCCCGGCAATGTCTGGGTCGAGCGGGCCGGGCGGTTGACGGCCCACCAAGCCCCCCGCCTGGACGAATCGGCCCTCCTACGGGCGGCCATCCACATCGCCCGGCCTTTGGGCCTGGACCCGGCGAGTTCGCCGATTATCGATGCGCGCCTGGACGACGGCTCGCGGGTTGCCATCTGTGTTCCGCCCGCGAGTCCTCAAGTAGCGATCACCATGCGGCGCTTTGGCAAGCGGTCTTTTTCGGCGGATGATCTCGTGAAGCAAGGCGCACTCCCCGAAGACGTGCGGGCGGAAGCGGAGCGGGTGTTGCGCTCCCGGCGCAACATCCTGGTTTCAGGCGGCACTGGATCAGGCAAGACCACACTGCTTAACGCACTTATTGAATTGCTTCCCGACGACGAGCGCATCGTCGCCATCGAGGACACGCTGGAGCTTCGCATTGAGCGCCCTAATTGCGTCCGCTTCGAGGCTCGCGGACTGGCAACCGGAGCCGTGACGATCCGCGACCTGGTGCGCCACGCCTTGCGGCACCGCCCGGATCACATCGTGGTGGGCGAGGTCCGGGGCGGGGAGGCGGCGGACCTGCTGCAAGCTCTCAATACCGGACACGGCGGCTCCCTCACCACCGTACACGCCAACAACGCCGAGTCGGCCTTGTCGCGCATCGCCAGTTGCGCCATGCAGGGCGGCGGTGAGCTTCCCTGGGAAGTCACCTGCCGGGGCGTGGTGGACGGCATCGCTATGGTGATTCACATGACACGGCAAGAGGGACGTCGGTTCGTGGAGGAAGCGCTGCTCGTCCAGGGCTACGACGCGCCACAGAACCACTGGATCATCAAGCCGATCTGGAGGGAACACGATGACGGATGAAGACTCTCGAGGACTTCGACCGGGAGCTCGGCCGGGACGGTGAGGAGACGCGGGAAGTCCCGGCCTGGACCGCCGAACAATACGGCGTCTTCCCCGAGGACGTGGGCGGCGAGGAAGTGGTCGGCGGCGGCCGGGGCGAGGGAAAAGACGGCACCAGGGGTCCTGCTCAGAGGGACTCGGCCGCCTCCGAGCTGTAAGAGACGATGCAACCCTGGAAAGTCAGCGTCGCCCTGACCACCGCCGGGGCGGGATTGGCACTTCTGCTCCTCGGCTCCCGGAGGGAGTATCTCGCGCCGTTGTGGCAAGTAATCCTGTCCGACTAGGGCGTGACCATCGCAGCACACCTGGCGCTCGCTCTGGTGACTGTCCCTTGTGGTCTTGTATGGAGAGTAGGGAGGGAAAGATGAGCCTTGACGGAGAAGCGACAGATGCCCCGATCACGGTGAAGGCTGCCGCCCGATTCTTGGGCGTCAGCCCCTCGCTGGTGTATGCTTACGTCGAGCGAAAGCAGATTCCCCATTACCGCATGATGGGCCGCTCGATCCGCTTCCGACGGTCGGAACTGGTCGAGTGGCGCCAGCAATTTCATATAAATGGAGGAATCGATGAACAATAGGAGAGGAAGGCCGAAGAGCAGAGGAGGGAGCATCTTCCAACGCAATGGTTCCGCGTTTTGGTGGATGCGGTACCGGGACCGAGAAGGAAAGCTTCAGAGGGAATCGACAGGAACCGCGAATGAACAAGAAGCAAACCGTCTTCTGCGAGACCGGTTGGATGCCAGGGACGAGGGAAGGTTACCAGCCATGCTGGCCGGCAAGAAACTAACCCTTAACCAATGGGCTGATTGATTTCTGGAAAGACGTTCCAAGCCTCCATTCCGCTCGGAAAAGACACACGCGGAAAATATCAATGCCCTGAAGTTTCTGCGGCCTGTATTCGGTGAAAGTCCCTTAACGGAAGTTACCGCAGACGCGATTGAGGATTACATCGATCGGCGCTTGTGCTCAGGAAGGAGGGTACGCACGAAGTTAGGGACCCGGCTTGTGGGAAAGCTCAAGCCGGCAACCGTGCACCAGGAATTCCGCATTTTGAAGCGGATTCTGAATGTCGCGGTGAAGAAAAAGTGTTTGGATGCGAACCCCTGTAGTGCGGTTGAATTCCCGATTCAATTACGGAACGCAACCAGAAAGCCTCACTATATGACGGCAAGCGAGCAGCAGCGGATTGAGTTTTCTGCACCCGATTACCTGCGTAACGCTATCGTCATTCTCGCTGAGACGGGGCTCCGTCCCTACAAGGAGCTGATGCCCATGAAGAAATTGCAGGTGGATATGGAAAACCGGGTGGTTTATATCCCGGACTCCAAGACTCCAAACGGGGTAGGCGAGATGCCGATTCCGGATTTGGCGTACAGGGCGTTCCAAGCGCAGATCGAAGCGACGCCAGCAAGCGAGTATCTGTTCCCGACGCCACGCCAACAATCCAGCAGGCCATACATCAGATCACTGAAGAAGATTTGGGCCGCGACACTGCGGCGTGCTGGCGTGCCGCATTTCCCGATATACGAGTTGCGCCATACCTTTGCTACCAGACTCAGCGCCGGGGGAGTCGCGGACCATTTTGTCACCCAAATGCTTCGGCAGGGAGACTCGGCGGTATTCAAGCGGTACAGCCAGGCGAAGCTGAACATGATGCGAGAGGCATTGACCAAGCTCGATCGCCAGGCTAACGAACATCGACAGATTTCGAGCACAGCAAGGCCGAACTGAACGATTTTCGGCACACTTTTAGCACAATTTGAGGCGAACAGGTCGGTTTTTCATGCGCCATGGAAATAAGGTTTGTTGAAGCTGAAGGAGTTAGGTGCTAAGATGCACGCAGGCGCCCGTAGCTCAGCTGGACAGAGCATCTGCCTTCTAAGCAGAGGGTCGCAGGTTCGAGTCCTGCCGGGCGCGCCACTTAACTTATTTGTTTTCACCACCCGTCTGCCTTGCCTCTCGTTGCCAAAGACGGAACTGTAAAGAAACTGTCAAAAAACTGGCTCTAGATGGCCAGCGCTGTAAAGGAACTCGCACCGCGCTCGTTGGCCTGCCGATCCAGCTTCGACAGCGCTTCCCGCATCATGTTGAGCTTCGCCTGGCTGTAGCGCTTGAACACCTGCGAATCGCCTTGTCGGAGCATCTGCGTCACGAAATGATCCGCCACGCCCCCGGCGCTGAGCCGCGTCGCAAACGTGTGGCGCAGCTCGTATAGCGAAAAATGGGGCAGCCCGGCGCGCTGGAGCGTCCGGTTCCACAGCTTTTGCACCGTCGTGATGTGCGGCTTGCTCGAGTCCATCCGCGGGCTCGGGAACAGGTAGTCGGAATCGCCGCTCTGCTTCATCTGTGAGGCGAACGCCTCGCGGGCTCTGTCGGTCATCGGCATGTCCGCGATACCATTCACCGTCTTGGAATCCGGCAGATGCACGATCCCGTTCTCCAGATCGACCTGTTCCTTTCGCATCGGGATCAACTCCCGATAGGGCCGCAGCCCCATCTCCACCATGATCGCGATGATGTTGCGCAGGTACAGGGGCGCGCAGGCTTCCAGCCAGGCCTGCTTCGAGGCGGTCAGATAGTACGGCTTGCGCGTCGCACCCGCCAACGCCACCGGAAACTCCACCCCATTACACGGATTGACCGCCAGCCGCCGCTTCTTCACCGCCACGTTCAGGATGCGTCGCAGGACGCGAAACTCCTGATGCACGGTGGCAGGTTTGAGCCTGCCGCGAAGTTGCAGCCCCAACTTGGTGTGCACCCGCTTGCCTGTGTTCAATCTTGTCATCAGGTACGATTCGATATCTTCCACTGTGATGTCCGATAGTCTGTTCTTGCCGAACCGGGGCCTCAGGAACTTCAGCGTGCCGAGGTTTTGCAGGTGGGTCTTCTCGCTCCGGAAGGGCGGTTTGGATCGGTTCTCAAGGAACCAGTCCGCCCACTCGTTGAACCTGATCTCCCTGCCCGGCGCGGCGCTCGGCAGCAACCCCTCATCGCGGGCCACCAACCGTTTGCGCATCACCTTCTCGGCTTCCCCTTTTTCTCTCTGCCCTGTCGAGGTCTGTCTCCACCTCCCGTTCTGCTCTCGATAGCTCATCCACCAGACGCGCGAATTGCTCCGCAGGTACAGGCTACCAGCGGTATTTCTCGGTCTACCTGTCTTGTTCATCGATTCCTCCATTCACATGAAATTGCTGGCGCCACTCGACCAGTTCCGACAGTCGGAAGCGGATCGAGCGGCCCATCATGCGGTAATGGGGAATCTGCTTTCGCTCGACGTAAGCATACACCAGCGAGGGGCTGACACCCAGGAAACGGGCGGCGGCCTTCACCGTGATCGGGGCATCTGTCGCTTCTCCGTCAAGACTCATCTTTCCCTCCCTACTCTCCACGCCGGACCGAGCGCTCCGTCAGATCTACTTTCCGCCCCGGATCGGCGAGTCCGGCGGCCTGCGTCTTCTGGAAAGACGCCGTACTCCTGGGCGATCCAGGCCGGGACTTCCCGCGTCTCCTCACCGCCCCGGCCGAGCTCCCGGTCGAAGTCCTCCAGAGTCTTCATCCGTATGATTTTTTCTTCATCCGTCATCGTGTTCCCTCCAGATCGGCTTGATGATCCAGTGGTTCTGTGGCGCGTCGTAGCCCTGGACGAGCAGCGCTTCCTCCACGAACCGGCGTCCCTCTCGGCGGGTCATGTGAATGACCATAGCGATGCCGTCCACTACGGCCCGGCAGGTAACCTCCCAGGGAAGCTCCCCGCCGCCCTGCATGGCGCAACTGGCGATGCGCGACAAGGCCGACTCGGCGTTGTTGGCGTGTACGGTGGTGAGCGAGCCGCCGTGTCCGGTGTTGAGGGCTTGCAATAGATCAGCGGCCTCCCCGCCCCGGACCTCGCCCACCACGATGTGATCCGGGCGGTGCCGCAAGGCGTGGCGCACCAGGTCGCGGATCGTTACCGCTCCTTCCTGCAAACCCCGCGCCTCGAAGCGGACGCAATTAGAGCGATCAATGCGCAGCTCCAAGGTGTCCTCGATGGCGACAATGCGCTCGTCATCCGGTAGCAGTTCGATCAGCGCATTGAGAAGGGTGGTCTTGCCCGATCCGGTGCCCCCGGAAACCAGGATATTCCGCCGGGAGTGCAACATCCGCTCGGCTTCCGCCCGCACGTTTTCGGGGAGTGCGCCTTGCGTCACCAGATCGTCCGCCGAGAATGCCCGTTTCCCAAAGCGCCGCACCGTAATAGCCACGCGAGGACTTGCGGGCGGCACACAGATTGCAACCCGCGAGCCATCCTCCAAGCGGGCATCCACGATGGGCGAGTGGGCCGGGTCCAGCCCCAAGGGCCGGGCGATATGGATCGCGGCCCGCTCCAGCGCCGCCGCATCGAGGCGGGGAGCGTCGTGTGATAGGAGCTTCCCTCCCCGCTCGACCCAGACGTTATGGGGGCCGTTAATCATGATCTCGCTCACCTCCGGGTCGGCCAGGACGTCCTCCAGGCCCGGCAAAAACGGTTTTAGATGCTCCAGGCCGCTGGCGGCGCTCATATCTGCCCCGCTTCCCGCGCTCGCCAGTAGGACCGCTCTCTGGGGAGATAGTGCGGCTTGAGGTAGACCCTGCACGCCTCAAGCGTTTGCGCGCCGTCATAGGGCAGACAGATGGCCTGACAGTTCGAGAGCAGCGCGAAGTCTCGCGGGTGAAAGATCGCCTCCCGCTGTTCCCGGAAGGATTTGGTGGCGCCGATGCTCCCTCCGCCGCCCCCGGCGCGACCCGACAGCGGGGAGATTTCGGCGTGCTTGGAGGATTCGCTGATGGTGTAGGAGCCCTTGATCTTCGTCACCTGCCCGCAGAGTTCCGAGGCGATCTTCGCCGATGCGTCATCACTGAGAGACAGGAAAATCCGGGTACGAAGCGTTTGCAGAAGCGCCCGCCACGCCTCCGAGCTGCCCAGAACCGATCGCAGCGAGGAAATAGATTGTGTGGCAACGATCGGGATACACCGGCACTGCCGCGTGAGGGCGAAGGATTTTTCATCGCCTGAAGGATCGTCCTCGCCCACCGAAGCAAACGCCTGATACTCGTCGCAGATGAAAACCGCCGGGCGGAAATAGCTCCCCGGCGATTCCTTCATCTTGGCGGGCCGTCTCAACAGCGCCTGGAGCCAGGCGTTTTTGAGCATCACGCCGATGGCGCGGGCCAGCGCCGGATTGGCCCCGGCCGGCATGTTCAAGGCCAGCACCTTGCCGGACTCGATCAATTCATCGAGCTCGGGCAGGTGCCGACGAAGCGCGGGCCGGGCCAACTCGACCGGCGGCACAGGAGCAGCTTCCGGCCGGCCGTTTAGTTCACCGGCTTGCGCCTGGGCCGCTGATCTGCTGAGTTGCTGCTCCGCCTCGGCTTCTCGGGCTTCCACCACGGCCCGCTTCGGCGGCGGGGGCGGACAGAAAACCTTGGCGACGTCGGGCATGTCGAACATGGAGAGAAACACGGACACGCCTTCGACAATCGAGGATTTGATTTTCTTGTCCAGCTGCTGCCAATCATGTATGTACCAGCGTTTGACGGCCTCGACCCGCCGCCGAACGTCCTCCCCGGCTCCCGGCTCCCAATCGACCCGGCAGGTCAATTTCAATTCCGTCAGTTTTTCCTGCAGCGACCCGCTAAACTCCGCCCGCATTTCGTCTTGGGTAGGGGTTCTTGTCCAGGCCCACTTGTGAAGCTCCGCCGCGTTTTTTCCAAACACCGAGGCCGGGATGCTCACCGTGCCGGTATTGATTTCGTCAGAAAACGCCTCCGCTTGCTTAATCTTCTCCGCGAAAAACTCCGGGTCGATGGCGCAGTAATAGACCTGTTGTAACGTCACCCAATTCTCCGGCAATACCCGGTGAAGCTCGATGATCCAGCGGACCAGATTGGTATAGGCCTGCTGCCAGAAAGGCTCCTTGCCCTTGCCGAACAGCTGATTGAGCAGCGAAGAAACGGTGTAGGCCAGCGAGTAGGAATCGAGCCACCAGGCCGAGAGCGGGTTCCACTGCCATCCGCCGTCCATGCTGAGTTCCAGGTAGTCAGCCTCCCGGCCCGCCCTAGCGAGGATCTGGCGGATGTCATGGCAGAAATCCCCCTTGACTTCCAGCACCAGGGCCGCCGCCCGCAGTTGCGGTTTGTCGGCTTGCCAGCCGAGCAGCTGCTGGGCGAACGGATGCATGCAGGCCGAGGTCTTCCCGGACCCGACGGCCCCGAATATGGCCACGCCGGTGTACAGGCCCCGCTCCGGGATAGTGAGCCAGGAGGGGTTGGAGATTTGCCGGATGGCGACCGGATGATGGAGTTCCCCGACCACGATTCCGGGGCCGGGATCGCCGGGCTTCAGGGGCCAATCCGGAAGTATCCCCAAGGGGGCGAGGCTCCGGGATCGGGACTCGAAAAACACCCGCCAGACCGCCAGGAGAATGAGTCCTCCCAACATGACTACGACGGCGGGAGAGAGGTAGTACCACCAGACCATCCAGAGGTAGAAGCGGGGGGTATGGTAGGCCACGAGATCGAGGACCGGATCGGTCCCGAGCAAGGGGAAGGGTCGGTAGAGAAACCCCCAAGCCGCGCATATCAGGCCGACCAGAAAAAGGATCACCGGAGCCGGGAGCCACACAAGAAACCGGATCGTCCGCCAACTGATCCAACCGATAAGCTCGGCCACCCGGATCGCCGGCCAGCCCAAGACCGCCGCCACCCGAATCGGGTTTCGCCAGTTCATCGGCCCGGCTGGACGCCGCCCCAGCGCCCTCGAAACAGGGATCGGATTTTGCCAGCGCATAGAGCCTTTTTCCGGCGCATTAGCGCCGCCGTCTGTGGGTCTTTTCCGAGCCTTCCCGCAGGGATAAATGAGGACGGGAGCGACCCCCTGGAGGGCACAGTAGCGGCGTGGAACACGGGGCCGCTATCGGGGCCACAGGACACCCTCTTCAAGGGGGGGGTCGCTCCCGTCCTCTCCGATTTTCCTGGTACGGCACGATGGAGGCCGGCTAGCAGGTGGTAACCACATGAGAATGAGAGAGATGGAAGAAAATAGTTTTGGAACATCTCTTGTCCGAATCTTGGTACAACCCCCCCTTTGTCGCTGTACCATCCGATCACGCCCCCAGTACCAGCGATTCATCCCATTTGACCTCGACTTCCGACACACTTCCAGGAGTCCTCCGCAGCGCTCGCAAACCCGTTTTCGGGACTAGCAAAACGAATCGCTCGGAAAGTGGCGTAACCGTCAATCGAGATTCCATCGCCCATTTCCTCGTCTGTCATCGAGGCTAGTTGCGCCGTCCGTTGGATGGCCGGATTCAGCCCCCCATAACTGTCCAGAACGTCCCGATCATCATCGATAATGGCCCGCTCAATGAGCGCCCTTTCTTCCTTCACGGTCAGCCTCGCGCCGTGCTTCCTGGGGACACCCGCCGCCCATGCCCGTAGCCTCCGTTCGGCCTGGTCTACGTTCTCATGTTCGGCGGCGATGGCGACGACCCGGACCTGTCTGCCACTGTTCCGTAGGGCTTCCCACAGCCGCCCATGCGCGATCCCCCAAGAGCGGATCTCGGTGTCGGTTTCGTTCCCCGGATCGACGTAGGCGAAGGTGGCGATTTCCCCGTCCACGGCAACGGGGAGCTTGAGCACAAAGTAGCGTTTTCGGTTGCCGACCGTTCCCCGATAGATTCGCCGGGGCATCAGAGTCTGTGTGAAAACCGCTTTTGCGAGTCACGTATAATGCGCCCTAAGGAGGCGCGATGAAATTCTTGCCCTACAACCCGGAGCAAGCGTATCTGCTGCCGCCCAGCGTGCGGGAGGTGCTGGGAGAAGATCACATCTGTTTTTTTGTGCACCAAGTCGTGGAGCGGCTAGAACTGAGTGCGCTTGAGCAGGGCTACGTCGAGGAGGGCCGCCCGGCCTATCACCCTGTCCTGCTGCTGAAAGTGTGGCTGTATGCCTACGTGTTGGGGCTCACCTCGGCGCGGCGGCTGGAGCAGCGGGTGCGGGAAGACTTGGCCTTCCGGTACCTGGCGGGTGGGGCCACACCGGATTTTTGGACCCTCAACCAGTTCCGCACACGGCATGCCCGGGCGCTGAACGATCTGTTCACGCAGGTGGTGGAGTTGGCGCGTTCGCTCGGTATGGGTCGGCTGGGGCACGTCGCCGTCGACTCGACGCGGGTGGCGGCCAATGCCTCGTGCGAGCGCGTGGAGACGATGAAAAAGTTGCGGTCCGAGCGGGCTAAGGTTCGGCGGCAGATTCGCCGCTGGCAGAAGCAGTGCAATACGGCGGATCCCGAGGAAGCGCCGGGGCAGCAGGTCGCACCGGAGAAGATGGCAGCGCTCCAGCAGCGGCTGGAGGAGATTCCGCGGCGGCTGGAACAGTTGCGCAAAGTGGGCCGAGACAAGGTTTCGCTCACCGATGCCGACAGCCGATTTTTGCGGGACCGCAAAGGATTCACGCTGGGCTACACAGCAACGGCGGCGGTCAGCGAAGATCATCTGATCGTCGAACAACGGGTCGGGCAAAATCCTACCGACAACGCCATGCTGGTTCCGGTGGTCGAGGCGGTCGAGCAACACTGCCGGGAACGGCCTCAGAAGGTCAGTGCCGACAGCGGCTACTTTCGCTTGGAGACCATCGTGGAACTGGCCCAGCGTGGCCTAGACGTCTATGTGCCCGACTCGAACTTGGCACGGGAACTGAACCGAGGCCAACGCGCGCCCGAAGCGCCTGCTGTACGGCATCCGGAACACCGGCGCATGCGACGCAAGTTGCGCGATCCGGCTGGCCGGGCGGTTTATCAGCGGCGCAAGGCGATCGTGGAACCCGTGTTCGGGGTTTTGAAACAACAGCGTGGAATGCGACAGTTCCGGAGGCGGGGCCTGGGGAAGGTCGCGGTGGAGTTCGCGCTGGCCGCAACGGCCTTCAACCTCACTCGCCTGTGGCGCAACAAACCGAAGCTAGATCAGGAAGGCTAGTTCAGCAGACTCCCGGACCGGCGACTCGGCAAAGATCGAAACAACAAAATTCTGCAAGGGATCATGATCCCTCTTGATTTCCAGCCAGCTAAACCGAGTTTCCACACAGACTCATCAGCCCCCGATCCAGGCCGAGCGCTTCAAAACAGCGCACCTTCTCCAGCTCGGTGGGCAGCCATCCAGCGCCCGGATGTTCGAGGACGTAATCGAGCGAGAGAAGCCGCCGCATGGCGACGTTGGAGCTGGCCTTTCGCCGGTGGCGGATGTTTTCGACCCCGAGCGCCCGGTAGATCGGCTTGCTTGTTATCTGGCAAGCCCTGGCGCCACCAGCGACCATCGGGGTTGTAGCCTCGGTAGCGACCCCCCGATCTAACAGCGCCTCCACGAATCGCTGTGCCCGGCTGCGCCACGCATCGAAGTAGTGACAGAACTGCGCCCGGGTAAAGATGCCGCTGTGCAGACACACCAGAGCGATCCACTCGGCCTCCGGCCCGGACCAACCGAGCGGTTCCAGTGCTTTCTCCCGGCCCCGTAGATGCTCGATCATCGGGGATTTGTGACCACAGCGCGATCCCCTTGGAGATAGGTAATGATGATTCCCATCGGGTTGTAGACGATCAAATCAGAGGGAATCTGCTCAAGAAACAGGAATTGCAGCGAGAGAGACCAGCGTTCCCGCGAAACCTCGTTTTGAGCCACCAGCCGGACCAGGTCAAAGTCGGCAGTTGCGCCGTGGGGCTCCTGGGGGTTCGCCTGGACGCGCAGTATGACGTTTTCCACCTGCAATTCGTCTCGCGCCGCTCCCGCCGCCAGGAGCGCCACGTTCCGGCTCTCGGCTCGAAAAGAGGCATTGGCCAAGTCGGTGGTGAGAAACCGCAAGCTCCGGCTCCAATTCTGTTGCACGGTGGCCCGGCGGCGGGAATAGAAGTCATGGATGAAGCGGTTCAGGAAATACTTGGTGGTGGGGTCCAGGGGGTCCGCCTGGGCTTCCATCGCCTCATAGGCGACGGCCTCGGCCCTGCCGACTTCGTCAACCCGCACCACGATAGGCTTGGGCGGGTCGATGGAAACGATGCGGAACACGACGATGATGAGCAGCAGGCAAAGCGCCCCCAGTCCGATAGAGAGCACCCGCAGATGACGATTGGAGTGGACCGCCTCACCCCATATTTCGGCGTATTCGGCTCCTGCATCCTGGGTCTGTTGCTCGCTCATTTTTGCCCCCTTATACGGCCCCCTTCGTCGCTACCTTCGTGACCCCTTTCGAGGCCGAAGAGGCGGCCCCGCTCACCCCCATCAACCCGCTGCCTGCCGCTCCGCCCCCGGTGACGAGCATGGAGGCAACCGTCCCAACCTGGAGCGCCGCCAAAATCCCGGCCACGGCCAGCGGGATGACCGCCAATACCCAAAGGCCCGTGTCGGAAAGCGATGACCAGTTCATAGGGGTAATCGCCAGCCGGGCGATGAAGCTCAAGCTGACATCGGTGAATACGCGCATGATCGCCGCCGCGATCACCCCATAGATGGAGTAGGTGAGGAGCCCCTTGAACCATCCCCAGAACAAAAACGCCAGCGGATCGAACACCAGCCAGGGGATGAAGATCGGCCCCAGCAAGATCAGGATGGCCACGGCCAGTTGAGCCCAGATCACCTGTGCGTATGTGATGGCAAAAAGGATGAGCAGGGAGATGACGACCAATACGATAATCAGGGTGCCACCAATCAACGACAGCGCCGCATGCCCGCCCGAGAGAACCAAATCCCACACGCCGCCCTCTTCGTAGGCTGTTTGAACCGATACCCCGAGCGTATCCACAAGGTTGCCCATTGCGGTCTGCATGTCGTAGGCGATATCGCCGATGAAAAAAGCTTGAACCCACGTGCCCCCCGAAGAAATCATCACGGGAAAGGACATGGCCATGCCAGGGATCGGTTGGTTGTAAAATTGGAGCAGTACCCAGGGAATCCAAAGTCCGATGATGAGCCGAACGAAATCCCAAGGCTGGATATCTCCCGAGAACGCGATGCGCAGCCCGGTCCAAACCACCACGATCACCGCCATCCCTTCCCACAGGTCGTTTCCTAGAGCGAGCAACTCCGGCGCTACGGTGCTGGTAGCATTCTGCCAAGCCACGTCCAAACCACTCTTAAAATCCCGCAGTTGCTCGGTGGGGATGGGAACCGTCGGCGGTGATATTTGCCAGAACATATCTGTTCACGTGGGGCCTACTGCCCCGCGGTGTAGAACGGATGCACTCGAAGCAGCAACCCCTCGCGCATGGCGTCGCGACGCGCATCGAGATCGGCTTGTTGAGTAGCAAAGTTGGCCTGGGCGCGCTGCTGCGCCGCCAGCCATTCAGCCAGCCGATCCCGCCGCTCGATCTCTCTTTCGTAATCCTCGGCGGCCTCGCGGGCGGCTTGGAACGCTAAAAGTTGTGCCATCGCGGCGGTTAGATTCCCGCCTGTGACTTGCCCGGCGATAGAGGCTTGTTGAAGGGCCGTGTTCGAGAGGTTGGAATTATTGGTGAGTCCCTCGTAGGCCTCCACGGCGGCCCGAGCCGAGGCGACCAATTCCGCGGCGGCGTCCGAGGTGGCGTGATTGAGCACCAGCCGCTTGTCCCCGCGCTCTCGGGTTTCACGATAGCGCCGAGCTCCGGCCTCGGAGACCTCGGGGCTATAATCCTGCAGCAACCCCACGACGTCGCTTTCGCCTACCACGTCGGCTGCGGTGAGCCGGCCGCGCCAGGACTCGGTGAAGGATTTTCCGGTCTCGCCCATATCCTCGACTGCGCTCACGAGACTCAGCGCTTCGCCTGTGAAATTGTTCTTCCAACTCAACCCCGAACCGATCAGGGCAGCCGGGCGGCTTGCCAAGTCTCGAAATGGTTGTACGAGTGCCCCCACGCTGCCGAGCGCCTGATCCTGCAGGTGGCCGAATTGATCTGTTAGTTCCGATAGCTGCCCGTCCATAGTCAGTTTTGCAATCTGCGCCTCATAGATTTGGACGCCCTGATTGATGATCATCTGCGCCCGCTGGATACCCGCCAGGATGCTGCCGAAAATGGCGTTGGCGGGAGTGGTGGTAAGGATGATGAGCGCCGGAACCAGGATCACGACGGTAAAGATTCGGGTTTTCATGTGTCAGTCTCCTTTTCTTTGAGGCCGGGGTACCAGCACGTCGGAAGTGAACCAGATACGCAACCGATGCCCGGCCCGAATTGTGATGGTGGGTAAACGATTCAGAAAGCGATCCAAAATCCGCATGGCCGCTTGGCCGAGCCCCTGCCCGGCTCCGGCCTGAAAACTCTCCTGGCCGCCCCCATAAGGATTGGAGCTGCGCAAGGTCAGCCCGCTCAAGATACCGACCGCCCCGACAGCGGCAAACATGGAAGAGTAATGGCGGTTCACCTGATCTTTCAGTGCCCCCTCGCCGAGTTGATTGAGGCCGTGAAATTCAAGCGAAACCCAGCGGCCATCCGGGAACAGCAATCGGTGGAAGCTGACGGCCAGGCGCTCTTGATTCTGCGCCGCGACACTCGCCGCCGTACCGACTACACGCGCTCCACGCGGCACTAGAATCCGCTGCCGGTCAGCGGAGTAAAACGGCACCGAAACTGTTGCCAGCACCGGACCTGGAAAGTCACCGGAAAGCTGCGTCACCAGCACCGCCTCCAAAAACGATCCCTCATGGATGCGTTCCCATCCGGGCAGGTCTTCGGGTGCTCCGATGCGGGGCGGGGCGGTGTAATCTCGCGGGGGGGCCGCGGAGATTCCTACCGGCCCTCCCGGCGCCGTCACCGCACTCTCTGCTTGTAATCGGGCTGCCTCCGCCGCGACCGCCGCATCGGCCTCGGCGTTAATCCCGGCGGTCGCTTCTTCAAACGTCGCTCGCAAACGCTCCAGTGCCGCCTCGGCGCTGTCCCCGCCCGCTGAGTCCGGCGCATTCCCTTGAACCCCTTGGACCGGGCCAGACGCCTCCGCTCCGCGTCCATCGGATTGCCGGTAGGTCTGCGCCACCGGCGTACTGCGAAGCGACCGGCTCCGCCGCTCCATCTCTTCGAGGCGCAGTGTTTCCCGCAGCCGCCATTCATCTTCGGTATAGGCGGCCCCGGCCGCAG
The DNA here is from genome assembly GCA_965197305.1 of Candidatus Acidiferrales bacterium. GTDB lineage: Bacteria > Acidobacteriota > Terriglobia > Acidiferrales > UBA7541 > Palsa-189. Next base: position 362,401 of record CBDAMS010000012.1, read on the forward strand.
CGCCTTCCTCGTTTCCTGGGCGCGCCCCGCCGCCTCTCGACACCCGTCCGCCTGCAAGTCCCGCCGCCATTTGGTCAGCTTGCCGCCGCATCTGATCCCTGTCTCTCGCGCTCTGCCGCTGTTGTTCCCGCAACCCTTCTTCTTCGACACGCGCCGCCATCTGCGCCGCAAAGTCGCGTGGCGATTGCTGTTCGCCATCCGCACCCGGACCGGGTGCGGTTTCCTGTTCCCCGCCTCCGAGGAAGATCCAGACGGTTAGGAATCCAAGGATCAACAAAGCCGTAATGGCAACCCCCCACTGGGTAATCAGATTGCCGGGGAGTGATCCGGCTGCCTTCGGGTGTAGCCTTTTCCAGACCCCGCTCACGGCCCGAACCCCCGTTTTTCAACCTTCCATTGAGCCTTTTGTTTGCCGATCTGTAGCCATCCATCCCCCAACAGGTGCCGGGCGACATACAGGCCGTCCTCGGTCAGGTCGTAGGCGACCAGCGCCGGTTTCCCGTCTTTGATTTCGTACAACGCCGGAGACTCCTGAGCGTTGGAGCGCAGGTAGGTAAACTGCCCGTCGTGCCACATCCCTTGAACCAGGAACGGCCATTTGAGCGCCTTGTCAGCTAGCCGGTAGGGGAATTTCAGACGGGTGGGATAGTCCGCCCGGAACGCCTCGGTTTCGCCCGCCGCCAGTGCGGCCGCGTCGGCGATGCGCGAATCTGCGTCCAGTTGCGCGGCCTTGGCGGTTTTCATGGCATTGTCAGCCATTTGCTGGTAGGCCGCGACCTGTCCGCGAGCCACAAAGGCGGGTTCATGAGGCGCTCCCGCGCTGGCCCGATCATCTTGTGGGGCCGCCTCGATGCGAACGACAAGATGGGGATCTTTGGCGCTTCGCTCGGTGACGAGAAACGAGTAGATTCTGCCGGAGGCGCAAACCAGCGCGACGTTGGTGCTCACTCCTTTGGCGATGGGTTTGAGGAAAGCGAGATTCGCTGCGCCGGTCAGATGCCAATACTCGGAATCCCCCACCACAAAATCCAACACGGTTTCCGTCGCGGGTAACACGATGACGGTGGTGTGGCGGGTTTTGGCGCGGATTTGAACGATTTGATCTTCGGCGTCGGCAACCCGCAGCACCGGGCCATCGGCCTGCGCGGATACCGTGCCGGCGGCGAGCAACAGAGCGCCCGCAAGTCGATTGAGTTTCATGGGATCAACTACCTCCGTTTTGCGAGATGTTCAATGGCCTCGACCAGGCCGTATTTCTTTACTGCCTCCGCCCGCTTCTGAGCGTCCACGGCAGAGGAGGTGTACAGCCAGTAACTCGCCGGGTCCACTTCAAGCCGCAAAACCCCGGCTGAATCGGTGCGGCGTAGATAAAGCTCGCGTTTGGGAATGAGCCCCCGGATGGTGTTTACTTCCGAAGGATTGAGCCGGAAGGTCTCGGCGGCCTTGTCGGGCAGGTCGGGGTTGGCGAGAAAGAGCTTGGTGGGCATGGATTCGAGCAACGCATCGGCCCCGGCGGTTCCGGTCACGTCCACGGCGGATTGGGTCGCCACGATCAGCGCCGCGTTCTTCTTCCGCCACGTCTTGGCCGCTTCCGCCAGATAGCTGAGGACCGCCGGGTCTTCGAGGTAACGCCATGCTTCATCGACCACCATGAGCTTTACGCGGGCGGTTTCGTCGGGATTTTCTAAGGCGAGCCGCAACCGTTCCAGAAGGTAGAACAAGGCCGCCTCGCAGAGGTCTTCATGCTCTGCCGCCCCGGCCAGGTCGATTACCTGCCAGTCTTGGAAGTTGAGGTCGTCGCCATCCGCCGCGTTGTCGAAATACCGGCCCCATGCGCCGTTACCGTGCCAGCGCCCCAAAGCGGGCCACATCTTTGAGGGTAGGGAATGAACCAGAACGTGCAGAGAGCGCCTCTCTGGCGGGAAGGCATATAGATCCTCGACCCGCGCCCGAATCTCGCTTGGATCTTCCCCGGAGAGTTCCCAGCCTCCGATCCGCAGAAGTCGCGTGACCCATCCGGTAAGAAATTGATAGGAGCGCTCCCCCGGTGGCAGGGCGAAGGGCCTGAGCCGAAAGCCGCCCTCCCCTGCGGTGCCTTCGGGGGAAAGCTCCATATAGCCGCCCCCTAGAAAGCTCGTCAGCCAGCGGTAGGAGCCGCCCAGGTCCAGAATGAGAACACGCGGATCGTACTGAAGCGACTGGACCAGCAGAAAGTTCAGCGCGAAACTCTTGCCCGCGCCCGTCGCGCCCAACATAAGTGTGTGCCCCACGTCGCCCTGGAACAGGTCGTAGTGATAAGGCGTCCTCCATTGGGTTTCCAAGATGGCGAGCGCGGGCTTGTCCAGATGTCTGCTTGTGGGGGTTCCGAACGGAGGACCAAATATCGGAGCCATGCACGCCACCGAGCCCGCCGAAAGGAACACGGACCGGACTTGCCTTTTCCGGGGCTGGCCGGGCATCCGTGAGAAAAACGCCGGCAGCTGCCCGTAGCCTTCCCTAATTGCCTTGGCATCGTGGCTTGCGAAGATGCGGCGGATATCTCCATCCAGGCGCTCGCTCTGTTCGAGCGGCCCGTGGAGCGCCACGGTGAGGGATAGATCACCGTAAGCGATGCCGTCCGTTTCCAGTTCCACCAGCGCATCGCCGAGCCGGTCGCTCTCGGCGGCGGCGGCCGAGTCCACCATCGCCGCAGAGGTGCCTTCGGTCTCCTGAACGTGCGCGGCCATCGAGTAGCGTTTCGAGAAGTAATGCCGCTGCGCCCCCCGGATTTTCCGCCGGGCGGACTCCAGCCGTTGCGGGCGCCATTCCAGCGAAACCGTCATGGTGGCATCGAGTCGGTAGAGCTCTTGCAGGAGATTGGCTTGGGCTGCGCCGGGCGGGGAGAGCAGCGAGTAGAGAATCAGCGGCTCTCCATCGAGCCGCAGGTGTTGACGCTCCGCCTCCAATTCCGAGACGGCCAGCCGCCAGTTCATCCCGCTGCCGGTTGCCCCGGCCCAACCGATTCCGGGCCGGTTGATGAGCTCGTTCAAAACCTGCGACGCCTCCCGCGCTTCAAGCAAGCGCAACGGCGTCAGGTCATCGACCATCGCCCGGCCGGCCTCGACCAACTGCCGGAAGCTCGCCGCTGCCTCCTGGATGTTCGAGTAGAGGTAAATGGATTCGTTTTTGTTCCGCTTCCTCGCCATCCAGTTCTTCGCATAGGCCATCCACCAAGGCCCCCCGGTTCGTTCGCTTGCTACCGTCCGAAGCCCCGGATCGTGGCACCAGGCGAGGTAGGAGTTGATCTCCTGCACCCGGTCGGCCAAAAACGCATGGCGCTTACGCCGCCCCACCGCCGCCACGCTGCCGGCATCGGGGTCGTCATCCTCGAAGCGGCTGGCCCGGCGAAACAAATAGAAATAGAGCCGAGTCCAGGCATCGGCACTGCTCAACATCCGCTGCCAGCGGTCCACGACCCGATCCATCTGAACTGGTGTTTGCCCGTCCAGTACGCTTGGGGAAAGCTGCGCCATGCTGACCAGTTCTCCGGCCCGCGTAAGGCAAGTCCGGTTGTCATCGAGCCATCCCCAATAGGGGAGTTCGTCGGCCAGCGCTCCCGCCGCTTCATAGTCCCGCACTTCAAGATTTACATTCATGCCGTCACCGCCGGATCAGGAGATACCAGGGCTCCTTGGCCCACTTGCCGGGATCGTAGCGCGCCCGGAATTGCGCCGCCTTTCCCAGGATTTCGATCATGTTGGGGTCTTGCTTCCAGGCCCAAAATCCCGCTCCGTAGAGCACCGCAAAGATCATCCCTCCGCTCATAATGGAGTTGAGCGCATTCCACATCGCCATGCCTAACGTGGCGCTCAACAGGAACCAACGCCGCTCGACTCCCATGATCGTGAGGGGTTTGCTCAATGCCGGATAACCGCGCCAAACCTTGCCTTGCTCGCCGCGCTCCATTTAGAACAGCCACGCCATGAAATTGGCCGCGCCCATCGCCATGCCCAGGCCGAAAATGATCCCGGCGAGCGCTTTTTTCGAGCCGCCCTCGCCGAACGCAAACATCAACCCGCCGATCACGATGGCGATCAGGCTCAACCCCCGCGCTATCGGGCCGGTAAAGGCGGCCTCCAATACTGCTACCGCATCGAGCCAGGGGCTCGTGCCCTGAGCGAGCAGGTCACCTGCCGTTACCAAAACGAGGGCTATTGTCAGCCTCGCCCGCTCGCACATCCGCCGGTTTGCTGCTGTCATGCGAATCCTCCTGCTTGTTGGTTTATGATCCAGGGAATTCCCCCCGGTCCTCGCTTTCGAGCTTGGCTGCAAGCTCGGTCTGTCCTTGCTCCCCGCGCCGCATCGACCGCTCCATGAGATCGACCTTGCGTCCCACGTCGGCAAGCCCGAACGCGCGCGCTGCTGCGTAAATCGTCATGGCCAGGGTGACGACGGCCACCCCGCCATACCAGGCAATGGGTTTCCAATGCTCTGTTGCGATAATTCGTAGATGAGGTCTGAGGTATGTGAAATCATCGCCCGTCAACATCATGGCGGCTGCCAGGATGATGGCCGTGAAACCGATACTGATCTTCCAAGGCTGCATGATCGTATTCAGAGTTCGATGGTGCCCTTGTCCCGGCTTCCACCCCCGCGGCCGCCACCGCTGCGATCCCCTCGCAAAGCCCGGCTGATCAGCCGCGCCGCCTGAGCGCCGTTACCGTGCATCTGAAACCCGGCGCGGGCCTTGGCGGCGATACCGCCGATGCGGTAATGCTCTGTCGCAATCTCGATATTCACGCGCCCTGTCCGGCCCTCGGCGTCTGTGTATTCAAGTTGGGCGTCGGGGTAGAGCACCTGCCCGTCTTTGATGGGAAGAGCCAGGTCGGCCGCGGCCTGTAAACGGGCGGCGTCCGCCGCCGCTTTCCCGCCGCGAGCTCGTGCCGCCTCGCCGGCGCGGGCGATCTGCTTTTTCATCTCCGTGTCGATGCGGACCCGGTTCAGGACGGCTCCCTGCTTGGTGAGTTTCGCCTGTTCGATTCGAGCGGCGCGATAGATGGCAGTGTCGTGTGAGAGCTCGCCGCGCTTCACGAGTCCGGCATGTGTTTGTTGATCTCTGTCCAGGCCCTGTTCCTGGGCGCATCGCCGGGCGCGACTGGCCCCGGCTTGTGTGAGAGTGAGCACTTTGTAGGTGCCGCCTTTGGGTCCGGTGGCCTGATGCTCCCGCATGAGACCGCCCTTCACCATACGATCCACCGCACGGCGGGCTGTGTAGGGGTGACCGTCAAAATGCGCATCGGCCAAATCGCGGAACGAAACGCCGCGATACATTCCCACCTCGGCAAGCGCCCGCGCTGTGCGCCTCTCAAAGCTCTCGCGGTTCCGGCTCGGGGTATATTCCCGCCGGTGCCCTTCCCGCATCTTCTCGCGGCGCGAATTTTCGCGGGGATCGACCGCGCCCGGCTGCCGGGGGTCATCAATAATGTCTCGCGGGTCAAACACATAAGCTCCTTACAGGGTTGTCCGTCAGCGGCTCGGGCCGGTGTCTCGTTGCAGTTCCTTTCCTTGCTGCGGTTGCGGGCTTGGAGTGTGGCCGATCTGCGGTCCCTGGGCGTGGGAGTATTTCTGGGTAAGCTCCGCCGTTTTCTCTTTCATCGGCGCTTCGCGCTCGTGAGTGTGTGCGCGATCTATCAGGTAATCGCTCATGCGTTGCGCATCACCCGCTGCACGGTGAATCTCTCGCGGGTCTTTTTCCAGGACCTTCACCCAATTCTCGACGTAAGCCGCGCCCCGCTTCGGATCATGCCCCACGCCGACGCGCTCGCCCGTCATCATGGCGCTGATTTCGGCCCGCAGTTCCTCGCGGGCGTACTCGGGTGATCCAAACCCTTTTTCAATGCCCTCCTTCAACGACTCCCGGTTCATTCGATCCGGGTGCCCGGTCGAGTGCCCGACTTCATGCAACGCCGTCTGGTAGTAACCGTTTCGGGTAGGGAACTGATCGTGTTCCGGAAGCACAACCTTGTCCTCGGCGAGCCGATAGTAGGCCCGATCTCCGGCGACGTGCTCGACCGTCGTCCCGCTGGCTCCAATCACCCGCTCCGCTTCCCGGTGTGTTTGCCACTCGGGCGGCGCTTGCGCGGTGCGCGGCGGAAGGTTGAGCCCATCGGCCTGCTCGACGTTGAACACGGTGTATTGCCGGACTACTGGATGCGCCCGCTGATACTCCTGATAGACCTGCTTCCCGGCCTTGTCCTGGAGCGGCTTTCCGGCCTCGTCTTTGATCGTCTCTCTCGCCCGATCAGTGAAAAACAGCACCTTGGTTCCGCGTTCCCCTTTGCGGACCTGCCCACCCGCCGCTTGGATCTGGCCGTACGTTCCCCAACGGTTATCGCCGTGGCCCTGGCGGATGCCTCTGCTCATCAGGTAGAGGCTGTTGCCGCCCGTGTAGGATTTGCCGGTCGAGAAGTTCTCCGGGGTGCATTTCTCCCCCGGCTTCCACGGTTTCTGCCAGGGCGCGACCCCGGCCTTGATCTGTTCAATGATTTCGTCTGAGACTTTCTTCCCGTAGTCTTCACCCTGCTGCCAAAAGGATTTAGCCATGCCGCGCCTCCATTTCTTTAGTCGTGCCGATCCCACCGCGCCGCGTTGATCTCTTCCACGGTTCCCACGTCCTCCACCATCAAGCCGATCTGCTCTCCGAGTTCCCACGTCAGTTCAACCGCGAGCCCTCGATTCAGCGCCTCGTGAAATTCAGCCTCCGTCGTGGCCGTGGCGTACTTCTCGCCGTTCTCTTCTTTTTTTGGAATCATGGTTTCTCCCTCTCTTGGTTGCTAGCGCCCATCAAGAAGTGAAGGCCGCTTGAGGGGCGCAGACCCCCAGGTGCGGCCGCAGATGATGCAGGCGGGTTCAAATTCGGCGCTCTCGGCATATCGAGCCTCCCCGGAGACGCTTCCCGATCCGTTTTCGGACCGGGAAGGCTCCGCTGCCACGATACTGTCCGAATCGAAGTTGGCGGGGGAAGTATGATCCGTCACGCGGCGGCGGCAGCGTTCCCGATAGGCCCGTTGCCGGTCGCGGTGATCGAGCCGCCCCTCCCGGCTTTGCTGGTGCCGCCGGTTGGCGGCTCTCAGTTGTTGCCGCCGTGCTTTCCGCCGGCATCGGTCGCTGCAGTATCGGTGGCCCCGGTCACAATGACGGCAGATCCAGAACACCGCGCCACAGCCGACACCCCGGCAAAACCGTTGGCGCAGGGGCTCTTCGCGGGTCCCCATAGCCGCCCTTCCGGCGGGGCTGGCCACCCGCGATTCGGCTTGGCAGGCGTGATCTTATCTACGGAGGATGTTCGGTCGTTTTTCGGGTCGGCACAAAAACCCCGATCGCTGCTAAGGGTCGGGGTTTTCCCTTTCCGCCTTCGGCCAAATCACGCGCCAGACCGCGTATCCCTCGCCTAGCGGCGGCTGTCACTCGCTTTGCCTTAGCTGGTCCTTGCCCGGCATCGCGAACGGGACGCACGACGCGATCTTAGGCGTGGCTATCTCAGCGACCCCGGTCCTCCTGGTGCTCTGGATCATCAATTGGATGCGTCACCGGGAGCGGAGCTTCCAGCGCGCGGTCGGGGTCTCCCTCTTGGGATTCGTCCTTGTGCCTTCCGTATCGGCGGACGCTGCTTTTCTTGGGGTTCGTTCCGGCGGGGAATTCAATCAGGCGCTCGGTGTGGGTGTCGTTCTCTACATCCTCGGTTCTTGGATGTTTCGCCGGTGGATCATGTAGAGCGTATAGGGGCCGTTGACGCGCTTGTACTCTTTCCGGTGGCCGGGGTTGGCGCGGGGCAGGCTGCACAGCACCATCAGCCGCGCCATGAAGCCTGGATCGGGGTCCGCTTCGCCGGCGCTGACAAGCTGGTTTACTTGATCGGCCACGGTGAAAGAGTGCCGCGCCTGGGGCGTGGCTTCGCGGATCGCCTTCACCGGTCCGTCCAGGCCGGAGAGAACTTCGGCGGCGAGAAGCAATCCTTGTTTGCTCTGCATGGCTTTATTCTCCCATGCCCCTCAGACAAGACAGGGACACCACCGGCGTCTATTCCCGATCCGTCCTCTCCGGAACCGGCACCACCGGAAGCGTCGTGAAGATGCGGGTGCCGGAGTCCATTTCCAGGGCCACGGCAGTAAACAGATCCCCCCCTGGCGCACTGCAGCGCACCGACCCTGCGAAGTCGGACGTATCGGTGTCGGGGAACGCCTGGTCGATGAGCCAGGAGGTCTGCCCGTTGGCCTCCAGAGGGATGCTCGCGCCGTCGAGCAGCACACCCTCTCGCATCAAGTCGCAGTGCACCAACCCCGCACTCGATTCCAGGTTGTGGAGCGCGGCCCCCGTCGTGATTCCTCCCTCCTGGCGGCGCACCGGGAACAGGGCGTCGCTGACGGGCGGGCTGGCTCCCACCCCGGCCACCCCGAGGTCGGGGTGCTCAAACCGGAGCATCCCGCCGATGGGACCCTCCGAGACCACCCGCACCGATCCCGACACCAGCGCCCCTCGCCCGTGGGTCGAGATCGTGAGCGCTCCCAGCGGCTCCATCTCGGTACGGACTGCCCTGGATTGGGTAATTTAGACACTGAGGTTGGGAATTAACTACCCTGGTGTCATATGAACAAAAAACATCATCGTATTGCAGCCGACGTAAAAGCCGATATCCTACGCCGCGTCAAGGAAGAGGGCATCTCGGTGGCCCAGGCCGCCAAGGATCACGGTATTTCTGAAGGGACCATCTATGGTTGGATGGTAAAGGGAGCAACCGGTGCCCCGTCCTGGGCGGAGTTCTCCCGACTTCAGAAGCAGAACAGAGAACTCCTGGAACTCGTGGGCGAGATCACGCTCAAGCTCTCCATGACTCAAAAAAACAATTGAGCGAAGGAAGAAACAAATCAGCGCTTGCCCGAGCCCTTGGCATATCCCGCGCGAGCCTGTATTACGTCCCAAGAATGAAGGAGAAGGACTGGCGCCTCAAGGTCCGCCTGGAAGAAGAGCTGCAGATCCATCCCTCCTACGGCTCCCGGCGAATTGCTACGGCACTGGGACTCTGCCGCCAGCGGGCGCAGAGGGTCATGCATCTGTTTGGCATCAAGCCCTACCGCAGGAGAGGCAGAAAATGGAGAAAATCCAAGGTTTCCCGGACCTATCCCAACCTCCTGCTCGCGGTCATGCCCGCATATGCAAACCACATCTGGGCAGCAGACTTCACCGAGTTCGTGCAGCACGGAAAGAAGGTCTATGTGGCGACCGTGATCGATCTCTACACTCGCCGGATCCTGGGAATCCAAATTGCGGTGAGAAAGGGAGCCGCGCTCACCATTCAGGCGCTTTCCAACGCCCTGCTCCATCATCCGCGCCCGGGTCTATTCCACTCCGACAACGGGAGGGAGTATGACGCGATGGCGTTCACTGAAATCCTTGATGGATGCGGCATCGTGATTTCACGGAGCCGCCCGGGGTGCCCTTGGGAGAACGGATACCAGGAATCGTTCTACGACAAATTCAAGGTTGACCTGGGAGATCCGAACCGCTTCAAAACACTGGGGGAGCTAGTGGCGGAGATCTACCGCACCCTGTGGGACTACAACAACACACGGATTCACTCCGCGCTCAACATGCCGCCTGTGGTATTCGCCAAACGGTATGCGTTAGTCACGTAAAAAACTCTCAGAATCAGTGTCTAAAGAAATCAGTCCTTGACACATTGTGCCTCGTTCGGCCTCCGGTTTCGTTCGACCAAACGGTAGCCTTGACGCGACCGATACGGACTTCAGCAACGGGTTTGGGGTTAGCCATGACCTGTTTCCTCCTTTTGAAGTTAAGGGTTTGTGAGCGTTTCCGCTCACCCCGAATGGCGGAAACGGCCAAACCCTGACGCGGGAGGAACAGCGCCGCCGAAGCCGGTTCGGGCAGGGCCGACAAGGGCAACAGCGAGTGCCAAACGCCGGAAGGCGAGGGGACCGTTCTGGCGCGAGTGTTGCGTCGGACCCACCGGTACCGGCGAAGCTCAGCGGCAAATGGCGCAATCCCATACCCGTCTTCCGGTCGGAGGCGGCAAGCCCGGTTGGAGAATTGCAACCGGGACGGGGTACCTGGAACCGGACGCGCCATGCTCCGGCGAATGGAACGCAGAGCGATGGGAATGGCAGGATAGATTCTTGCCAAACTGAACGGTGTGGGCCCACAAGCTTCATTTCAGCAGGAAGCCTCGCCAGGATAACACGCGCATCAGCGAGGGTCATCCTGCCCGCCGCTTGGGGAAGTAGGCCTCCCGAACAAGGCCGATAGTCCCCACACGGGGCCTAGTGTTTACCTATGGTCCAGCCTGGATGGCGTGGGGTGTCCCTTGATTCGGTCAGCGGCCTCGGACGACGGTCCAGGTAACACGGTCCAGGTAACGTAGAAAAGCGGCGGTCACAGACCGCCGTTTGTGACCTGTCCCGACTGGGAATCTACTACGGCTTCGGCCGGATCGATCCTTCCGCCGGCCGATCTACCTTCTCAACGACCTTCTGACCTTTTTTCTTCCAATCCCGAATGCCGCAAAACTGACCTGCTTTGTAGCCCGCTCTGACGAATTTCTCGGCAGCACGCGACGCGCGCCCCCCACCCTGTCAGTAGAAGACAAGCCGGATATTCTTGGGGATGTCCTTCATCCGCTTGTCGAGCTCGGCCACCGGGATGTGGATGGCACCGGGGATCGCACCGTCCCTTTTCATTTCCCAGTCCTCGCGGACATCGATCAAGAGGAACTTCTCGCCGCTGTCGAGCTTCTTCTTCAGCTCCGAAATGGCAATGCGTTCCGTCTTCTTTCCCTGGGTCAATGCCGCACGTGGTGCGAATGTCAGAGCTATGATAACCGTCGCGACCACAATGACCACCATTCTTCTGGCCATCCGCACCTCCCACACGATTCTACACGATTCAGGATCATTCGAGTTCAGACGATCGAGGCCTCCTCACGGTAGACCACAATGCCAGCGCAGCCTACCACCGCGTCCCGGCCTGCCCCAGCGTCGGCGCTGGTCGCGTAACGTCGGTCTGGTTATCCAGGTCCACCGCCTGTCGGCCTTGTGGACACTTGCACTGAATAGCGCAGCCTTAGCGCTTCTCGGCGACCAGATCGATACCGGTATCAGCACCATCGAATCCAGGTTTCAGGGCTGCCCATTCGGACCACAGTCAGACACGGGAGAACCGCTCCTTGCAAAGGGTCGACTAAGAGAGTCCGTGCTACGGTTGGCGAAGATATCCTCTTCGGAAACTTGGAGGACACCCATGATAGGTGGCCCTTTGGCGCGCGCAGGACTCCCCCAAGGGGCTCCCAGGTACGGCTCAGGCGCTCTCGTTTATGGGTATAGTCCCCAATGCCCGCTATCCGAGACGGGAGCGGCCGATGAGCGCTAATACCCTGTGGGGGCTCTGCGGGCCCTGGACGTCCGGCCGGATCTGATGACGATGTATGGTTTCCGGGCCATGGCGAGAACCATTCTGGATGAAGTGTTGGGCTTCCGGCCCGACTTCATCGAACATCAGTTGGCTCACGCGGTGCGGGATCCCAATGGACGGGCCTACAACCGGACGGCGTTCCTGCCGGAACGAAGGAGGATGATGCAAGTTTGGGCGGCCTACCTGGACCGGCTCCGGGCTGGTGAGGAGCCCGAGAACACGGCGTCGCAGCTTTAGGAAGCCTTGGCGTTCTCCGCTCACGACGGCCGCTGATACGAAGCTCGGTCGCCAGGAAGCGTTCTGGCACTGGCTTTGCCTACAATATTGGGGTAAGCATTACGCATCCGAGTTGCCCGTAACACCGAATATCCTGTACATCATGTCCCGAAGTTCGTCGTCCCAATCGATTTCGGCAGCTTTCAACGCCATAATGAAATCCACCTGTTCTTTGCTATGCGACGGGCGGCGCAATATCTCGCGCAACGTTTCCGGATCGAAGAATCTATGAAGAAACTCGTAGGGATTCTTTCCTATTGCCATCTGCCCAACCATTATCTTCGTCTATCTTCGTCCACTGCTTCCTTCCTTGCCGCTTATGCCCGTCCTCGATGTCGAAGAAGTCTTTCTCCGAAGGAGTCACATTCCTAGCAAACATGTCGTCAACTTGCTGACCAAGACCATCTAACAGTCTGAAATGCTCGCGCACTATTGAGGATAGTGGAACCTTTTCATCGTGGAGGGTCAACACATAGCGTCGAGACTCGCTACTCCACTTTCCAGAGTCTATTAATTCTTTTACGTTATAGATCATGGAACCAGTACTTCTTTGTTCTTCAAAGGCGTACGACAGTTCCCATTGCGGAATTACTACTTGACCGTGCAATAGATTATTTCTCAGGTCTTTAAGAAAGCGTGAGATGTCTCTATTGAACACACTATCGTTTAGTTCAGATATCTGGTTGGCAATATCGACTCGTAGTTTCTGAATCTTCCTAAGTGTATCCCTGAACCCAAACACCAATGCGCAATAGGCAACTGCGTCCTTTTGCGCAACCTGGCCGACAGTAGGATCCACTCTTTCCTCAAAGTCTTTTGAACGTGCTAATTCTCCGAGAACTGCGTCGTGGCGAGAAATGTCTATAGATGCTTGGTGGGAAGCGTGAATGAGTGACGCCATACCTCGACGCAATATCCATTCTTTCCAGAATAAATGGTGCCTCATGATGTGTTGTCGTGTTTCTCCTACAAAGGAAGTTATTGTCTCTCGAATGTCGTCGGGGGTAGGAAGTGGATGTCTTTTGAGGCAAGAGATGCACTGATCTATTTTAAGTTGTCGTTGTCTGTTTTGTATTGTGACCACTTCTCTTAAGAAAGATAGAGAGTGATTCGGCCCTTCATTTCCAGGCACTATGAAAGTCCTTCGCAAATCCGATGGAAAGAACATCGACTCTGCATAATGTTATCGACCGTAATGCTGTCGTCCTGTTGAACAAATCCTTCATGCACTTCAGTTTAACTGATCTGCAGAACATTCACGAGCCACTCCCTCCTGCTACTATGATTCGAGTCCCGCCAGCACTTGACGGAAGCTGTGGAGACCAGCCTCCAGGTTCTCGATGTGCCCTGGATTGGGTAATTTAGACACTGAGGTTGGGAATTAACTACCCTGGTGTCATATGAACAAAAAACATCATCGTATTGCAGCCGACGTAAAAGCCGATATCCTACGCCGCGTCAAGGAAGAGGGCATCTCGGTGGCCCAGGCCGCCAAGGATCACGGTATTTCTGAAGGGACCATCTATGGTTGGATGGTAAAGGGAGCAACCGGTGCCCCGTCCTGGGCGGAGTTCTCCCGACTTCAGAAGCAGAACAGAGAACTCCTGGAACTCGTGGGCGAGATCACGCTCAAGCTCTCCATGACTCAAAAAAACAATTGAGCGAAGGAAGAAACAAATCAGCGCTTGCCCGAGCCCTTGGCATATCCCGCGCGAGCCTGTATTACGTCCCAAGAATGAAGGAGAAGGACTGGCGCCTCAAGGTCCGCCTGGAAGAAGAGCTGCAGATCCATCCCTCCTACGGCTCCCGGCGAATTGCTACGGCACTGGGACTCTGCCGCCAGCGGGCGCAGAGGGTCATGCATCTGTTTGGCATCAAGCCCTACCGCAGGAGAGGCAGAAAATGGAGAAAATCCAAGGTTTCCCGGACCTATCCCAACCTCCTGCTCGCGGTCATGCCCGCATATGCAAACCACATCTGGGCAGCAGACTTCACCGAGTTCGTGCAGCACGGAAAGAAGGTCTATGTGGCGACCGTGATCGATCTCTACACTCGCCGGATCCTGGGAATCCAAATTGCGGTGAGAAAGGGAGCCGCGCTCACCATTCAGGCGCTTTCCAACGCCCTGCTCCATCATCCGCGCCCGGGTCTATTCCACTCCGACAACGGGAGGGAGTATGACGCGATGGCGTTCACTGAAATCCTTGATGGATGCGGCATCGTGATTTCACGGAGCCGCCCGGGGTGCCCTTGGGAGAACGGATACCAGGAATCGTTCTACGACAAATTCAAGGTTGACCTGGGAGATCCGAACCGCTTCAAAACACTGGGGGAGCTAGTGGCGGAGATCTACCGCACCCTGTGGGACTACAACAACACACGGATTCACTCCGCGCTCAACATGCCGCCTGTGGTATTCGCCAAACGGTATGCGTTAGTCACGTAAAAAACTCTCAGAATCAGTGTCTAAAGAAATCAGTCCTTGACATCATGATCCAGTGCTGAAAATTGCGACGCACGGTTTCCGCATAGGGCGAAAGAGTCGTGTCAATGCCGCACACGCGGCGGATCAAAGCCACCAGCGCCGTCAGCTCGCTGGCCGGTTGGCCACCTTTGTATTCGTCAAGCAGGGTGTAGGCGCGCCACACTCGCAAGGGGGCCAGTAGAGGTCGATCGTCTTTCAGCCTGTCAAACAGATCCCGAATCATCGCGTAGGTCAACTCCTGGCGTCGATGCGGTTGGCTGTAGAAGATGGTAAGGGCTTCGATTTCGTCGCGGTGGGATTCCAGGTAGCTCTGGAAATCCTGGACCATGGCCTTCGCGTTCTCGCGAGCATCACCCTTCCATCCGGCGTTGAGGACGGAGTCCTGGCTTTCGTGATCGATGGTTTGTTCCTTGCTGCGGCGGATTGAGTCGATCAGCTCGATCAACTCTCCGTTGAAGACGGCCGCGGCATCATCGACCATCTGCTCCCGGGCTTTGTCACATACCTCTGGTGATGGCTTGGTGTCTTCCGATACGGGCTCGATCGCGCGCGCCTTCTCATCAATTCGGTCCGGATCGAGGGCCGCCAGCAGATTGCCAACGATTCGAGTTAGTTCGATGCCACCGGCCTTCACGTTGATCCGTTCCCGCTCAGCACTGTCAAGTTGCCGGTCGAGCCGGGCGAGACGGCCGGCAAGGGAACTTACCGTCTCTTCGTCGCGCGCGCCCATCATCACGCCCATGGCGAGATCCTTGAGCGGCACGGTGGGCTTGGTGATGAGCGGCTGGCTCGCGGTCTTGAGCGATTTCGTGACACCGCCGGCGTCCACGATCACATAGTGGGTCTTCGCGCTGACTGCCGAGGGGGTGACCTTCCTGAGATCATCGTGGCCGAGGATGCGCGTACCGCGGCCCTTCATCTGTTCGAAGTAGTTGCGGCTCTTTACATCGCGCATGAAGAGCAGGCATTCCAATGGCTTGACGTCGGTGCCCGTGGCAATCATGTCCACGGTTACGGCAATGCGGGGATAGTAGTCATTGCGGAACTGGGAGAGGACCGACTTCGGGTCTTCCTCGACCCGATATGTGATCTTCTTGCAGAATTGGTTGCCTTCGGCGAATTCCTCGCGCACGGTCTGGATGATGTCATCGGCGTGACTGTCCGTCTTGGCGAACACGAGCGTCTTCGGGACCTCCTGGCGGCCGGGGAATATCTCTGGCCACTTGTCGCGGAACGTGCGGACGACTGTTCGAATCTGATCCGGGTTGACGACGGTGCGGTCCAGTTGATGAGCGGCATAGGTGGTATCTTCGTCCTGTAACGTCCAGCGTTTCCGGCGCGTCAGGCGTTCGCGCTTTTCGATCTGCTGACCTGCTATGAGTTGGCCGCCTTGGAGAGTCTTCTCTGTGTCAATGACATAGATTTCGTTGCCCACATTGACGCCGTTGGCCACGGCTTGCTCATGGGTATACTCGCTGACGACGTTCTTCCTGAAGAATCCATAGGTGCGGCTGTCTGGCGTGGCGGTCAGGCCAATGAGATAGGCATCGAAGTATTCCAGCACCTGACGCCAGAGGTTGTAGATTGACCGGTGACATTCATCGATGATGATGAAGTCGAAGAACTCGGGTGGAATCTCGTCGTTATAGACAACCGGCATGGGTTGTTTGGGCTGAACCAGCTCTGCCGGATTGATCTCCTCGGCGGTGTCATCCATTTCCTGTCCTTTCAGGAGCGAATATACGCGCTGGATCGTGCTGATACAGACCTGGCTGTCCTTGGCGACGAAGGACGACTTGAGACGTTGGACGTTATAGAGCTCGGTGAATTTCCGGTTGTCGTCACTGGGAACATAGGACATGAACTCCTGCTCGGCTTGCTCACCTAGGTTCCTGGTATCTACCAGAAAGAGGATCCGTTTGGCGTCCGCATGCTTGAGGAGCCGATAGATAAAGGTAATGGCCGTGTAGGTCTTGCCTGAACCCGTCGCCATCTGAATGAGGGCGCGCGGGCGGTCATCCTTGAAAGAAACATCGAGCTTCTCGATGGCATTAACCTGGCACGCCCTGAGCCCGGCCGGATCCAGCTCTGGAAGCCCCTGGAGCCGCTGACGGAGTGAGGCCGATTGGTTGTACCAGTCCAGCACCGTCTGGGGCCGAGGGAAGCTGAACACCTCGCGGGACCGAGGCTTGGGATCGCGCCCGTCGGTGAAGCGGGTTAGCATGCCCGTCGACTCGTAGACGAACGGCAAGGGTTCCTGGTTGTTGGCCCATTTAAGCTTCGCGGCGGCGTAGGCGCCAGACTGCTCCTCGACAGTCGTTATCTTGTGGCCCCAATCCTCCGGTTTGGCCTCGACGGCACCAACCGGCTTTTTGTCGACGAAAAGAACGTAGTCGACCGGACCGACGTCGGTCTGATACTCGCGGACGGCGATCCCGAGACAGGGACTGAAGTCAATCTTCGTCTTGTCCTGAACGATCCAGCCCGAGTCAAACAGCATCCGGTCAATCTTGTCCCGGGCCGCCTGTTCGGGTGTCTGGTTGGCGCTCCGCATTCTGTTTATCCGCCGTTCCCTTGGTCCGCAGCGCATGTGGTTGGTGCTGACACACTTGGCTTCAAGCACCGCCACGGGGCGACCGGACCGGTCGCAGAGGACGCGATCGGACTGTGTACCGTCCGGGAGCAAGCATTCGAAGCGGACCTCGCCCTCTCAGTGAATTCCCGACCGGCTTCCCTCATCAGGGCTTCGATCTTGACGCGGGAGAAAGATTCGGTTGTTCCGCTCACGCACCGTCCCATGGGTCGAATATATCGATCCCCATGTTCTCGAAGTCCCGAGTGTTGCGCGTCGCCACCGCCATGCCGCGCGAGCGGGCAATCGCCCCAATCTGGCCCTCTGCCTGGGAAACCGGATGCCCACGGCGCGCCGCTACGATTTCCGCATAGGCGCGGGCCGCGTCACTATCAAATGGCAACACTCGTCCGGCAAACAAGCTGCCGAAAGTGACCTGATCGGCTTGAATTAGTCCAGCGGGAGTGAGAGAGAATCACTCTCAAGGAGAGCTGGACATGCCGATGAAGAGATACAAAGCAGAGCAGATCGTGACGTTGCTGCGTCAGATTGAAGTAGGAATTGCGAACGGAAAGCCCACCCCGCAAGCCTGCAAGGAAGTTGAGATCACTCAGCAGACGTACTACCGCTGGAGGAAAGAGTTCGGCGGCCTGAAGCTGGATCAAGCGAAACGAATGAAGGAGCTGGAGCGGGAGAACGCGAAGCTGAAGCGTTTGGTGGCGGAACTGTCTCTGGAGAAGCAAATTCTGAAGGATGTGGCCTCGGGAAACTTCTGAACCCTGAGCGGCGGCGTTGTGCGGTGGAGCATGCGCGAGAGAAGTACGAAGTAAGTGAGCGGCATGCCTGTCGGCTGCTGGGGCAGTGGCGAAGGACACAACGCTACGCCGCGATCCAGAGGATCGACGAAGATGCGCTGACCGAAGCGATGGTTGCGCTGGCCAGTGAATATGGGCGCTATGGCTACCGACGGATTACAGCGCTGCTGCAAGGTGCTGGCTGGCAGGTGGGTAAGGATCGGGTGCAGCGCATCTGGCGACGCGAGGGGTTGAAAGTACCACAGAAACAGCGGCCCCGAGGGCGGCTGTGGCTGAACGACGGGTCGTGCCTTCGACTGAGGCCGGAGCGAGCCAATCATGTGTGGAGCTATGACTTCGTAAGCGGGAAGACGCACGACGGGAGAACGTTGCGGATGCTGACGCTGATGGATGAATACACGCGGGAGTGCCTGGCGATCCGGGTGGCACGACGGTTGGGGAGTTATGAGGTGATTGAGGCGCTGGCCGACGTGATGCTGTGGCGGGGAATTCCGGAGCATATTCGTTCCGATAATGGCCCGGAATTCGTATCGAAGGAACTGCGGAAGTGGCTGGCGAGTGTGGGGACAGGAACGCTGTACATCGAACCGGGCAGTCCCTGGGAGAACGGGTACTGTGAGAGTGTCAACGGGAAGCTGCGGGATGAATGCCTGAATGGAGAGATTTTCTACTCGCTGAAGGAGGCGCAGGTGGTGATCGAAATGTGGCGCGTGGAATACAACACTAAGAGGCCGCACTCGGCGCTCGGCTACAGGCCGCCTGCCCCGGCGGCTTGTAGCCACTGGGGAGCAAATCCATCTTCACAGCCCATGGCTGTGATATAAAAACCCTCTCACTGTTCCTGGACTAAAAAATCAGGCAGGTCAACGCCGCACCGCTACAATCTGCTCCGGCTTGTAACTCCTTGTCGGCATGACCTCACTTCCTCCTCAAGTGGATTCTCTCTCTTTCCACTTGGTACAAAAAGTGCCGGTCAGGTCACGACCAACCCGTAGACTAGTTTTCGGCTTGCTCGAACCGACCGAAGGCCAGCATAGAAAACCAGCAGGTCACCCTCAGATAGATGCTTGATTCCGGCCCCGCGCTTGTCACCGTTGTCGCCATAGGTCAGCCAATCAAAGTCGGGGTCTAGGTGCACTGTGTGATCAAGCAAACTTCGCGGGAGTCCCAAACTGCTTTCAAGGTCAAGCTCGAACCTTAAAGCAAACTGCTGAAGAGCTGGAAGTACCTCACGGTACGATCGCTCCAGACCAGGCCGGAAGGCACGCTTTTCGGGAATTGGTACGTACACGAAGTGCCCGGATTCTGGATCAACCGGAGCGTTCCATTGCCCGTACGTTTGGTCCACACCCACTCGAATTAGAATCGCTTCCATCTCTGGTGAAGGTTACCACTCAATGCCCTCCTTCAACGACTCCCGGTTCATTCGATCCGGGTGCCCGGTCGAGTGCCCGACTTCATGCAACGCCGTCTGGTAGTAACCGTTTCGGGTAGGGAACTGATCGTGTTCCGGAAGCACGACCTTGTCCTCGGCGAGCCGATAGTAGGCCCGATCTCCGGCGACGTGCTCGACCGTCGTCCCGCTGGCTCGAATCACCCGCTCCGCTTCCCGGTGTGTTTGCCACTCGGGCGGCGCTTGCGCTACGCGCGGCTTCAACTCCAACCCATCGGCCTGTTCGACGTTGAACACGGTGTACTGCCGGACCACCGGGCAGGATCGCCGCTCTCCCTGGTAAACCTGTTTCCCATCCTGGTCCTTCACCGGCTTGCCCTGCTCGTCCTTCTCGGTCTTCCGGGTGCGATCCGTGAAAAACAAAACCTGCGTCCCTTTCTCGCCCTTGCGGACCTGACCGCCCGCCGCTTGGATCTGGCCGTACATTCTCCAACGGTTATCGCCGTGGCCCTGGCGGATGCCTCTGCTCATCAGGTAGAGGCTGTTGCCGCCCGTGTAGGATTTGCCGGTCGAGAGGTTTTCCGGGGTGCTCTGCTCCCCCGGCTTACAAGGCTTCCGACTCCGGAATCTCTTAAACCATTGATATAAAAGGCGATGTACGGATTCTCTCTATTCGTTACCCCCGCCGCACCCCTCGTTCTGAAACGGACTTCCGCGAACCAAACGCCCCGGCAACAGACGCATCCGGACTCGGACCGAAGCCACCGACTGTCCGGCAGTACCTCAGTTTTGAAATCTGCCCGTGGTTAGAGCTAGGATGGACGTGTGGGTGGAAGCCCCGTCTGGCCGAGCCTGCGATCGACATCGGCCCACCGCTGCCCAGGCGCGAGCACCAGCACATGTACGAGATCAAAACAGCCGACCGGCCGACCAATCATAAGGAATTCCATATTGTGAAGCAGGCCGCCCTGGACCGGTACAACAGGCTTGCCCGGCATGCTCCGCATGGCCGTCTGACCCGTGGGCGTAGCGTGTCAGCACGAGAGAAGTACGCAGGTTCGTACACCGCGATCATCGTGAATCATGCAGTGACCATGGCTCACGCCTTTCACTCCGACCGATACGCCTCTGGTTTCGCGCTCGCTCGTCCGACACTGGAGGCGCTGATGAAGCAGGTGTTGCTCACCGCCTACGAGGGAGACGACGATGGGTGGCAGAAGCTGGTGGCGCAGAATATCAGAGTGAACCGTCAAAGCCTCAAGGACGTGGCAGCTCGCACCGGATGGCCGGACCTCAGTCAATGGTGGGCGGGCCTCGCACCGGTACTCAACGACTTCGTACACGGCGGCAAGGGTCAACTGTTGGGCAATCCCATCGACGAGGATGGATGGCCTGTCTATCCCGGCGACTGGTTCTGGACAGCCATGCTCGTCGCCACGATCTCCATGCTCGCGACCTCCGGCTGGTTCTGGGCGCATATCAAGGACGAGGAACGCGCGAAGGCGGTCATGGCTGACCTGTCTACGGAAGACTGGGGGACCATCACCACGGCGCGCAACGGCCAGACCGTTCAGATCGTCGGACCGAGCCCCTGAATCCGCGCCGGCTCGGAGATGAACCTTCCCCCGATCCATGTCCGACGCGCGTGCCGAATTGTCCCGTGCAGCGACGCCCTGGACTCAGGCCCAACGCGTGTTCTCGGTACTGAACGGGGGTCACGCTGCCGCGCAGGTGCGAGCCTGAACGACTGACGTCAATACGCCCGTCATTGTCCGTACCGCCCAAGCCGTCGCGAGCTGGCGCACGCGCGACTCCACGTCCTCTGATACGTGCGGCCCGTCACCGATTGATACCTAGCGTGTTACGGATTCCGCCCCGTGCGTTCCCCCCGTGCATCCCTCGTCTCGCAGTGGACTTCGGAGGACTGTGAACACTGCCTACAGACGAACGAGGAACAGGATCTGCTGTTGCGCGGGTGCCAAGCTCGTCGAGCCGACAGGCGACGGGCCTAGCTCGCCCTCAGCGGATCAAGTGGGGAGCACGCACGTCGCCGCTCTTCGCCCGGTTCCGTCTCCTTCTGATCACTGCAGCCGGCGCGCTCGTGGCCCTCCCACTCCGGCGCCGCTTTGACGAATGACCGAAACTCAAGGTATTCGGCTTGATCGACATTGAAGACCTTCTCGACCTTGACGGGCGGCCGGTCCAACTGGGCCTGTCGAGGCCCTTGACATGATACGATTCCAGAGGGCTCAAAAGGCCTGCATGTATGCCTAAGGACAATAAAAAAACAGCGACTCTCGCTCTTCGAGCACGGCAACACGCAGTGCCTTATCTGCTTCTCCCCGTTCACCACGCCGGAAGTTGAGGCCGGCGAAACGGTGACACTGGAGCACGTTCCATCCAGCGGGCTCCCCAAATCTGGGCGTAGTCTCGCTATGTGCCTGACTTGCCGCGAATGCAATCACAGGGCAGGCCACGGCGCGGAGCAGGCTGCCATCCGTGCGGGGCGAATGGAGGCTACAGTCTACATCGAGGGCATTCCACATAGAGCTCACCTCTCAGAAAGCCGACCGCAAATCTCCATCCAAGGCCGTGGGGCAGCCTCGGAGCAGCGTATAGTTGCTGAATCGCTCCGCCGAGGCCGAGAGATGAAGCTCGCCGCCACAATGCCAACTCGCCACTACGCGAGCATGGTTTACCTGAAAGCAGCGTATCTGACGGTCTTGTCTCTTCTCGGGGAATACGGATACCAGTGGGCCGCAAGTCCTGCGCTTCGCTGTGTTCGAGCCCAAATCAGAAACCCGAAGGAAGAGATCATTGACCGCTTCGCCTTCAACGTCGGCGAATCCACATGGGAGAATGGCGCTGCCATCAACACACGCCACGAGACACCGTGTTGGGCAGTCAAGTTGGGAGACTACGTAGTCGTGCTCCCACCCGACACTTGCAACGGCACGTTCTATGCGGAGAGTTTGTTTACGGGCAACGACAAAGTAACGCTGGGGGGCGGCCCGTTGTGGTTTCCCGTCAAGTTCGGAAGAACCCGTGTGGGGCGAATCGCCATGCGGGAGGACTTCGACCCAAAGAGCCTCTTGGGAACAGATGACCTGTTTGGCAAGAAGGGCAAGCTGGCAGTAAACGGTGTGGAACGTGAGTGCATCGTCGTAGGCTATCAGGGTAATACAATCGCCGTGCTGTTCACGGACCGTCTGCGCTGATTGCGTGCAGGGGTGCTGGTCGCTTCCTCCTCTTCGTGCATGAAGTCAAGCATCCATGTTCTTCCGGTGTCATCGGCTCCCTTCTGTAGTGGAAGTCCGTCCACGAGGGATCATCTACAAGGCCCAGTCTGCGCCAGGGTTATAGGTGACAGTCGCAGGTGAATTCGGCAACGAGTACCCGATTTCCAGCGACATGTAGTCAATTCCCTGACCGTCTTTTCGGCGGACATACAGGTTGACGGAATCAATGAGTCCGACCAACCCGAACGGCTCTTGAGGATTCCCGTGCTGGTCGATGCTTGACGCCCAGCTGATGTCAATCGCTTCGCGGTCTTCATCCATCGCACGAACCGAGTGCACGTATGCCTTTCGGCGGGACTTGTTGAACAATGTGCAAACAACGACACAGTTACTGTGAGTCTCGTGTGGCAGGGACGGATTCAGCAACGGTCCTGTAATGACTATCTCGTCTGCCTTCAAGTCGTCTTGGATTTTCTTGGAAAGACGATACGTCAGAAATGCGGAGCGTGCAGAAAAAGCGGCGGCAAGCATGGCTGCGATCGCCGTTGCGGCGAGCAACGTGTCAAGCATGTTCCTCCGCGCTTTCCCGGTCGCCAGCCAGGGCAGATTCTGGGTCGGCGGCGGATGCGGCAAAGTCCTCCGCTTCCGGAGATCGCTCGTTCCAACCTGCCTCACGTATTCCCGAGCGCCCGCGACCTTCCAACAGACTATACATGAGGTATGAACGCCGGAGCAATAATAGAGCAGAAACCGCCGCTTACGCGGCGCTCCCTGGTCTATTATTGCTCCGGCGTTCATAGTTCCTGGCAGCGACTGCCGTGGGCAGATGCTCTGGTTGAAGCTCGCGTCCGCAGGGGATTGCTATTCCCACTCAAGGGCCGAGGCGCTCGTCTGCGATTACCAGTTGGTGCATGCCTCAAGGATACGGTTGAGAGTGAAAGAGCCATCCGATCAAAATGTCTACGGAGCTTTCTCCGGAAATAACCCGGGCATCCACCGCGAGGCTAGCGCTACGGGGAACGTGAGGCGTAGTGGCGCGCGAGGGCTTTCGGAAACCAGCACTCCCTTATCCACCAGAGCCGAGACAATGCGGCGGGCTTGCCGCTCACCTGTGCCGACAACAGTGGCGGCGTCTCCGCGGGGCAGTTCCCCGCGGTAGAGGACTGCTTCCAGAATACTGCCAGATTTTAGAGGTAGGCTTCCCAGCCTGATTTCCTCTTCCGCCCACAACAGAATTCGGGTGCGGAGGCGGTCTGGCTGAACCAAGCCCTCCATGAAGGATACTTGGTCAATGCAGACGCTTAGAAAGAACCGAGTAAACTCAGCAAGGGCTTCTTCACTTAAGGTGCCTCGCCCGTCCAGATCGTTGCGGCGTGTCAGATCGCAGTTGGCAAGATGGGTTTTGTACTGCTCGACGTTGCGGGCAAGACCCCGTGCGACGGACCAGACCGCACCGGTATCAAGCAGCTCCAGCAACATACTATGCGACATCAGCCGCGCCACTCGGCCATTGCCATCCAAGAACGGGTGAATCCATAGCAGCCGATGGTGGGCCGCCGCCGTTGAGATAACCAACTCGGTCCTGCACGATAGGCCAGTTTTTTACTATTGAACAGCAGAAAGGGATCGATGAAGAGCGGCAGATCGGCAAGGAGCGAGATGTTAAAGGCACCGTGCTTCTCGATTGCCTGCGGAGAAACGTTGAAGTAGTCGGAGAAATAGAGGTTGAGATTGGCGGTTCTTCCTACCGTTAGCCTAGCGGTGTTCATCCGAGAAATCTGTCGGTGTTCGTCATACTTTCTCTAAAGTGACCGGGCCGGGGAAATTTGTACCACCGGAAGTGAGAAAGAATCTCATGCAGGCTTTCTCACGGACCCCGAAGAAACCGAGTCTAAAGCTTCAAGTATAAAGTGGGCCGCCGTTTCGATATCGTTGTCCGTGGTAAACCGCCCAAAGCTGAAGCGGATGGATGCCTTGCTCTGTATCTCGGTGAGGCCTAGCAGTGACTAGTGAATCAGGTGATCTCACCGCAAAGAAATGTCTTCCCAATAGCAGTGCAATCAAAGCCCGGCCAACACTCATTGTAAGCGCGTCATCTTGGCGGGCGAACAAGAACTCGTCAATCGATCTTGTGCCCTGATGGCGAAGGTCATCAAGAATCGCGTTCGGTTGTTCGGGAGTGCAGAGATTGGCTGCGAGGATCATCCTATAGGCTGTGTGCTCTGGGTTCAGTTCATGTGCTTGCTTCCGAAGTTAGGCGGATGTTGGCAGCCTATAGTCGCTACTCGCCCCGGCGCCAACGACGAAGGTCGTCGGTGTAGTTATCACTTTGGCCGGAATTTCCTTTTTGGCCTTCCGGCGATTGAAAATATACACGCATCTGCGTCCCAGCGAGTACAATTTTTTCTCCGAGAGGACCATCGGCTCCGAGCGTCCCTTTCGGGGTCCCCTAAAACCGTCCCATCGGTACTGTCAAGTTGAGCAGAATCTGCCCGTTTTGCGGAAGGATTCTGCTGGATCAGAGACTTAGAATCAATGACTTAGCGGTGGCGGCGGGCGGCGAGAATGCCGCCAAACTGCTTAACTTGACAGTACCCTATTATCCGTGGGAGCTCCAAGGCGCCATCTCCAGCTTCGTCGAGCACTACAACCACCGCCGATATCACGAATCGCTCAACAACGTAACCCCGGCGGATGTGTTCTTTGGCCGTCAGCAGGAAATCCTCTCCCGTCGGGAGAGGATCAAACAGCGAACTCTGGCTCACCGCCGGATTGCCAATCTCAGGACTGGAGTGCTATAACTTGAAAACCGTCTCTTAGAAAAGGCGTACTTCTGTCCAAATTACTCTGACGACGTACAGTAATGTAAACTCTCTCGCAACGATTGGTGCAAAACTTCGGCCTGGTCAACCCGGGACGGTTCACCGGCTCAAGAATGGAGTAAATCGATGGCCACGCAACGGGACGCACCGCTTGACTTCGGAGCCATCACGCTCGAATCTCTCGACGTGGCGGCGGTCGCTCACGACTTGCTGGGCTCCGAAGAGCTCGCCCGCAACGGCCGCTCGGCGCGCACGCTGGCGAAGGGCAAAGGAATGACGGCCGTACTCACCGCCGTCCGGGCGGGGGGAGAGATTCACGAACACGCGGCGCCGGGCCCCGTCGTCATCGTGCCGGTCACCGGGGCAGTCACTGTCGAGGGACTCAAGAACCGTCAATCTCTCACGCTGGGCTCGGGCCGGACGCTATTCATCGGACAAGGCGAAAAGCACCTGGTTTCGGCCGCGGAGGATGCCGCGTTCCTCCTGCTTATCGGACTCCAGTCCTGAGGAGGCCGAAAAGCTGGAAACAATCCGGCTGGTCGAAGACTCGGAGTTGTCGGTGCCGGCGACACTGCGGGAGTTGGGAGTCCCCCGCGCAGCAGATCCTGCGGCTGGTATCGCCGGTACAAGCACCGGGGAGTGGCGGGGCGAGCCGACCGGCATTCGTGGCCGAGACCGTTTTTCTGACCTAGGACCCAACCAAAGGCAATTTCGCCTCCGACCAGCAATCGTTTCTTGGGCCTTTGTAAAAACGTAGACAGAACCCTCCACACCTTCCAGAGTCGGCCTACTCTATCTTGAAGCGAACGGGGTGAATATAAATATTGCTGCGCACTTGCAGGGAGACGTTATAGCTGGCCGGCTCCACCGAGGGTACCTTGAAGACGATTTTCTCAGGCGTCTGTTCGAGCACCATCACCTTGTAGTCGGATTTGGTATCAGAAAGGAAGACGGCGACGACACTGGAGTCAGCCAGGTTTTCGCCCCAAGCGGTGGCGGTCTCGCCCGGCTTGCCCGAACCGGGTTCGACCGCCGTCAATATATGCCTTACGGGACCCGATTGACGGTTCTTACCCATCCGTGCCGGAGGCTGAAACCGCATTACCTTTCCTGAGGCTCGAATCGCCGAGATGCGTGTGGTTCCATCTTCATCCACGTAGGCGACACGTGGAGCATTCTCAGCCTCCGCTTGAGGCGCCACCTGGACGGGCACCACCGCCATGACCTGCTTGGTCCTGACTCGCTTGCTCGGGAAGAAGTACAGATCGCCCGCACTTCCGTGGCGTTTGAGTAGCACGAGCCGGTAGCGGCCAGGGTTCAGGGCGGTTCCAGAAATGTTGACGGGGCGATCGAGTTGGATCGAAATCACGTCGCGTCCAACTCTCCCCCCCCTCAGTTGACGCCGAATCTCGCTGCTGACCGGCAAAAAAGCAGTGGGAGCCGCCGCCGGGCGCCAAGGGGAGATCTTGGCCTCGGCAGCCAACTTCTCGAGGGTGGAGGAATCCTGGAAGTAGACTAGCTCTTCGGATGAATCCGAAAACGCACCGGTTAAGGCCATCGCCGCCGCTCCGACCCCGGCACCGACGGCAACCTGTTTAGCGGAGGGGCGCTTGTCATCAGGGGATTTGCAGAAAGATCCAGCCCGTTCGGTGTTCATTGCTGCCGTCGCGCCCTGCAATGCGCCTGCCAGAGCCAGTAACAAGATCCGCTTGGCCTTGGAATTCCTAATGCTCACCGTACGGATTTCATATCGCGGAAAGGTCAGTAGTTCTGTACGCCCGTTCGTTCTTGATCTAAGCGTCAGGGCATTTTCCGAGACCTTTACTAATTGGCCCTTGAATCTCTTGAAACTTGCATCCACCATCCGGATCTTCTTCCACACCGGCAACTGCCTCAGATTCTTCCAACTGTCTGCAGGCTCGTTTCCCCTGTCTACGGGCTCGCTCCCTGCTGACGGACCTGCCCGGCGTCCCTTGGAGTTGTCCGGAGAAATCAAGAAATCCTGGGCCAACGCTGGGCCAGTGAACCACCCCACAAGGACCAATGCAGAAACTAGCCTTCGCATTGCACCTTCCTTTGGGCCTTTGTCTCCCTGAAACCCCTCGCGCGGTCCCGCGACCGGCGCGGGCAGGTGCCCCCCTACAGTGTCAAACGTGGGACGTGCCCCACCCCGCCGGGGTTACCTCGTACTCGTATAATGATTGCGTCGGGAAGTGGAATTGTCTGGTCTATGTGCCGCCTCCAACCCACCTGGCTGCTAATACTTTTTCAGACTGCAGGCATTCCCTGAAACGGTAGGGGTTGCCTTGGGCTTGGCCGAATCGGTCCCCACCGATCGGTCCGGACGGACGTTTGACAGCCTGAAGAAGACCGACATCGAGCACATCGTCGCCCTGAGCGAGGTGCGTGATTCCGGCCTGCGCGATGCCGAAATGGAGACGCGCCGCCGGTTCAGCCACGACCTACTGAACTTCACCCTGGCAAGCCTCAGTGTCAGTCGTCAGATCAAACGTGGCAAGGATGCCACGGGCTGGATGCCCAACATCAACCGCTGCTGGTTTGCCAGCACCGTGGTCAAGGTCAAGCGCAAGTACGGACTGACGGTTGACCGTCGGGAACGGGATGCGCTGGAAAGGGTGCTGAAGGATTGCCCCTAGACTCTTCTGGGTGTGTCCAGCAGTGCAGCTAGCAGAGCCACGGACGCCACCAGTAGGGCCACGGTAATCATGGGGCCAATTGTAGCGGGCCGGGCTATTCCAGGGGCATGAAAGCAGTGCGAGGTGGGTGCCTGATGTGGTACTAGCAGGTTGCTGAAAAAGGCAGAAAAAATAAAGATTCTCTGTTCCTGGGAACCTTTCAGCAGCTTTCATAGACCTATGGGGCTTTGCGTTGGCTCCATGTTTCCCTTTTCCTGGGCTCTGGACACACGACTCCCTCAACGGGCCCCAGCAGGCGCCGCCCGGGCCAGGTTCCGTATCCGGATCAGATTGTAGGCCGCGGCCGTCAAGGTGAAGATCCACCCCACACACTGCCGGCCGCGATGCCGCAGCTTGCGCAACAACCCGACCGTCTTCATCCAGCCGAAGATCTCCTCCACCTTCTTCCGGGCCTTCTGGCTGGCCCAGGCTTCCACCAGCGTCCCGTCCACCGTGAAATGCTCGTCGGAAAGCAGATCGCGCCCCTGGGCCTCGGCCAGCACTTGGTCGAAGAACGCCTCGGCCACCTCCCCCTCCAGCAGCCGGTCTCGGTTCTTGCTGAACACGGTAGCGTCCCATACCGCATCATCCATGTTCAGCCCCACAAACCAGCGAAACAGCAGGTTGTAGTCCAGCTGTTCCATCAGCAGCCGCTCGCTGCGAATCGTGTACAGAATCTGCAGCAACAGTGCCCGCAGCAGCTTCTCCGGTGGGATCGACGGCCGCCCTGTCCAGGAGTACATCTGGTCGAAGCGTCGCGAAAGCCTCTGCAGCGCCTCGCGGGTCAGCCGCCGGATGACCCGCAGGGGGTGGTCCTTGCGCACCCGCTGCTCCGGGCTGAGGTAGCTGAACATCGCGTCTTGATGAAGATCTTGTCCTCGCATAGAGAGAACAATACTACTCATTTATGTTTTTATCGCAAGTGTTCTGATAGAGACTTTTTCAGCACCCTGCTAGCCGATGAGAGCCTTGTAGCGCAACTCCAAGACAGGAGCACCTAAAGCCCGATAATTCACTTTATCGCGCCTTTGGAAGCGCCGGTTCCAAAGCGCGGTCGATATCGTCTCCCGTAGTTGGTACCTTGGGGCCGTGGGAGGATGGGCAACTAGCCCGGCAGGGTAGAAAAATGCGAGCTTGACGAGCAACTCTGTATGGATTCCAACTCTCTATACTAGGGCGACAATCTGGACATTCTCCGGCGCTACGTCGAGGACGAGAGTGTTGACCTGATTTATCTCGACCCTCCCTTCAATAGCAACCAGACCTACAACGTCCTGTTTCAAGAGAAAGACGGGTCGCAGTCAGCTTCCCAGATCAAAGCGTTCGGGGATCAGCCCAATCAGCTGGGACAACGTCGTGCTCTACAGGGAGTACAAGCTCCGACCAGAGTTGGTCGAGACGGGAAACGCCTGAGCTCTACCGTATACGGTTACACGAATCTGCTTGCTACCCGGTGCCCGCCACTGCGGTCAATCACGTCTGGGCGTACGACTTCGTGTTCGACACCTGCGCGAATGGGCAGCCGCTCAAGTGCCTCACAGTCGTCGACGAATGGACCCGCGAGTCACTCGCGATCGATGTGGCCGGCGGCATTCGGTCCGGGCGCGTTATCGAGGTGCTCACGCAGCTCGTGAGCGTCCACGGAGCCCCACGTTACCTCCGGTCCGACAACGGCCCCGAGTTTGTCGCGGGTGCGATTCTCCGGTGGCTGCTCCAGGCGCAGATCGAAACCGCGCTCATCGAGCCGGGGAAGCCGTGGCAGAATGCGACCGACGAATCGTTCAACGGGAAGTTCCGCGACGAGTATCTGAGCCTGCAGTGGTTTCGGAACCGCGTGGACGCGAAGGTGGGGATCGAGCAATGGCGACGGCACTACAACGACGTGCGCCCGCACTCCAGCCTTGGCTATCTGACGCCAGCCGAGTTCAAAGCGCAGCTCCGTGCTGGCTCGGATGACGGTGGGCGCTCGCCGGCGATGCCGGCTCGCGCTGACCAAGAAGAACACGAGAGCGACTTAACCATGCCGACTGGCGCTGTTCTCCAGTAATCGGTGGTCCGAAGAAAGCCGGCAAGTCAACGGCGCCGCTGTAAGAAGGCGTCATGGTACCATTGTCAGGGCCGGGTGGAGAATGCGTTCTTGCGATACATGTCCATCATCGGCGACGGCCTTCGCAGTGGGGTGGCGTTAGCTGGCGCCAAGTATGGTGATGAAGCCTTTTTCGATCATGCACATCTCCGATCTCCATCGTTCTCCCCGCGATCCGATCTCCAACGACGAGTTAATATCGGCGCTGGTCCACGACACGGATCGCTACGTTCGTGAGGAACCTCGCATTGCAACGCCGCAGGCCATAGTCGTCAGCGGCGACGTCATTCAGGGAGTTCCTCTAGGTACTGAGGACTCCGCAACCAAAATTGAAGAACAATATGCAGTAGCGGAAGAATTTCTGGATGAACTGGTGCGTCGGTTCGTCGATGGCGACCGGTCTCGTCTGGTCATGGTTCCCGGAAATCACGATGTTGACTGGAACACAGCGTATAGCGCTCTTGAGCCGATTCGGAACGGGTCGGTTCCCGGCGACCTGAGGGCCGAACTACATGCTGAAGACTCCCTGCTACGGTGGGATTGGAAAACTCGCAGCCTATATCGCATTGCAGATCCCGAGCTCTACGAGCAGCGCCTGGAAGTATTCTGGCGCTTTTTTGACAGATTCTACGAAGGTGTTCCCGAATCGATGGCGGTGCAGAACCCCGCCGATGTGCGCCTCTTCAACCTGTGCGAGGACCGGATAGGGGTCGCTGCCTACAATTCGTGCCACGGCAATGATTGCTTCGCCTTTCACGGAATGATCCGGCAAGGGAGCATTGCTCGCAGCGATCTCGATCTTGACGATTCGGGGAAGACCTACGATCTGAGAATGGCAGTTTGGCATCATGGCGTTGAAGGTTCCCCCTATCGCACCGACTACATGGATTTGGATGTTATCCGCGGCATGATTGGCCGTGGCTTTCGGCTGGGGTTGCATGGCCATCAGCATAAAGCGCAAGCGACCGCCCAGGAAATCCGTCTACCCGATCGCGAACGAATGGCGGTCGTCGGCGCAGGATCGTTGTGCGCCAGTGCCGACGATCTTCCCGTGGGAACTTATCGGCAATACAACGTCCTGGAAATCTCCGAGGACTTTCGCAGCGTGCGTACGCATGTCAGGGCGATGACCGTCGCGAACTTGTTCTCCCGCTCACAGTTGGCGGAGTTTGGAGGGGCGAGTTACTTCGATTTGAGCTGGGAACCGCCCCGGAATGCAGTTGGAGACACGATCGATGTGCGGGCGAGACGTACACACACCCTCATCGATGAAGCAGAAGCGGCGGCGAAAGAGGGAGAACCCGCGCGAGCCGTTGCCATTCTGAAATCGATCGGCGAACTCGAACCGGGGAGCTATGAGCGACAGCTCTGTCTCGGTGCAGCGTTGGATGCTCAGGACTGGCAGGGCATCGTGAACATCACAGATCCGCCGGCCACGATCGGCGAGCTCGTGCAACGCTTCGATGCGTACTGTCGATTGCGCGATCCCGGCGGCGCGATTGATGCCTTGAATCGGTTTTCGCGCGATCTGCGTCTTCCCGGACCAGTGGAGTCGGAGCTTCGCGCCCGGGCAAGCGCACAGGAGGCCATGGGACGATGACCGAAACTTCGGAGCGAATTCCGTTCGCCATTGAAATCAGTCGGATGATCGAAGTGCTTGCGGCACAGATTTATCCTACACCCTTCGCGCTGCTGCGGGAGAACGTACAGAACTCGTTCGACGCGATATTGCAGCGACAGTATCTGGGTCATGAATTCGCTGCCCGCATCGATGTCGATATCGAACCCCGGCAAGTGCGCGTCACGGACAATGGCATCGGCATGTCACGTGAGGATCTGCGCAACCATTTCTGGCGTGCCGGCTCCAGCAGCAAGAACACCAAGGACGCCCGCGCGGCCGGAGTTGTTGGAACCTTCGGGATCGGGGCCATGGCAAACTTTGGAATTGCCGAGGAGTTGCATGTTGAAACGGAGGACATTCATGCAGGAGAGCGCACGGCCTGCTCTGCGTTTCGGTCCACACTGTCGGTCACCGAAGACTGCATAAGCTTCGAGCCGCAAGCTTCGACGGGCAATCCGGGTACAAAAGTCACAGCGGTCATGCAATCGGGCAAGCCCATCCAGGTTGACCAGGCTCAGGCGTACATTTCGCAGTTCGTGGCCTACTTGCCGATCGAGGTCTATGTAAATGGTAGCATGGTCAGCGGTCGGCCCATCGAGGAGTCGATACCCGCGTTGGCAACCAGGACATGGTCCGTAGAGGCGCAGGACGTCGAGCTGAACGGTGGTTTGAAGGCAGACGCAGACCTCGTCGGAGCAGTGAATGGTGACGTGCGGGTCACGCTAAGTAATGTCGAGGTCGATTCTCGAAAGCTCACAGGCCGTACGGTGCTACGCCAAGGGGTGGGCAACCTCCGCACTTTTCGCAGTGGCTTCGGCCTGGCAACCACGAGTGTCAATTCGGTTTACGGTTTCGGGGGTGTCGCTGACTTTCTGTTCCTCCAGCCGACTGCCGGGCGGGAAGCTCTGACTACAGAGAGTATGCACATTCTGCAGAGAATCGCATCTGGTGTTGACGAATTCGTTTCGCTTCAATTGGCCCAGCGACCGGAAAGTAACGCGAGCACTCCCTTTGTGGCCTGGGCTGCGAAGCGGCGCCGGTTCGATCTGTGTTCGAATCTCCGCGTTCGCATGGAACCCGGAGACGCGCTGCCGTTGCATGAGATCAAGAAGGAGTCGGAGAAAGCGCCGGTGCTTGTCTATACAGGAACTGATAGAGCTACGGTCGAACACGCTTCCGAAGATCGGCCCATCATCATGCCGACACGCGGATCGCCACGGCGCGATTGCGAAATTAACTTTCTGAGGAAGCATTGTAGGATTGAGGAGCTCTCGAATGACCCGAAGGTCCTGGAGAAGAAATCGAGCCTGGAAACCAGCGCAGCGGAGAAAGCTCTGGCTTTCCGGCTCGGCTCAACCCTGTCGAGTGATTACTTTCTGGAGTCGCACATAAAGTTCGGTCAGATTTCTCACGGCCTTCCGGTATTGGTAACGAGACGCCAGACTCCCGTCGAGATCTTCCTCGATCCGGCCGGGGGGACTGTTCGACTCATACTGGACCTATATGAAAACCAGTTTTCGGCTTTCGGCCATATGGTGAAGGATTTCGTGCGCAACATGATCTTTCCCCGTATATCCGACCTCGTGCCGACTGCGACGCGTCAAGGTGCCGAAGCATTCCTGAAATCGATCCATCGCGCGCGAGAAGTATTCGAGTACGAGGCATCCGACCTGGAGAGTCTGGCATCGCTCTGGAAGGACTACATGAGCGGCAGGTTGAGCTTTCAACTGGCGGCGGAGCGGTCCAACAGGGTCGCGACCCGAAGCTATCAGGTGGTTGACAGCGCGGCAGCGGGTTCCATGCGCGATGTCGTTCCCGACGTTATCGACAACGAATCCGCAACCCAACAGCCCGGCGAGTCGGAATATGGCCCTATGCCGCCGATTCAGCGACTGGATATGGAGACGGACAAGAAGTTGCTGACCATAGAGCCCGGCGAGCCGTCGCTAAAAAACTACAGGTGTTTTCTTGCGCTGACGGATCGCGTCCGGGATGAGAACGGTGACTTTTTCCTGCAGCCGCATCGCACGTCGGTCGTATGGGGAGGGCAAAAGGCTCTATTCATATTTCAGCATCATTCAGGAGAGTTCGGTCTGTACTACGATTTGCAGACGCGCAATCTCATTAGCGATGAATCGGGTGGCGGGTCGATCGTTTCCTGTACCATCGTCATGAAAAATCGCATTTTTATTCCGATACCGACCTCGATACAAGCAAAGTTTCTGCCCGAAGAGGGTGAGAGAAAACGTTTCGAGGTGAAGTTCGACATTCTCTATATTGATCGTCAGTCACGCGTTGCCTCTTGAAATGGCGTCACTCGGCGTCGTCCGGAAGACATCTTCGATCACTGTCGAGCCGTTTTTCTCCAAAACCATTTGGCCGGAAGGCCAAAAAGGAAATTCCGGTTAAGAATCACACAGAATACTTCCCCATAGGGGGCGGTCCCGGGGCGACAAATGTGGTCCCCTTCGTCCTCCCTCCGGCCTATGACGAGCTGCTTGGGTACGACGCCATCCTAGACCTCTGGGAGAATCTTCATCGGACGCTGGATGCCTTTTCCTCCATAGTCGTAATCGGCTACTCGATGCCTGTCAAGGGCGGAGTAAAACTAGACCACTCCGGCGGAGAGAAAGTAGACCAGTTCAGGGGTGGTGGAAGCTTTGATTTGAGAGGGAGTTGCGGGGGCGGTTGGAGCGGAGGCCTGCGACGCCCGCAGGGCGGCGCGGTTAGGCCGGAGTGGAAGCCGCCCTCGCAACTCGTCGCCCAGTACTGGGTGAGATCAGGCGCGAGGCTTTCCGGAACGCCTTCGTTTGCTGTCCTTGAGCCGGTAACTTTCCCCGTTCATCTCCAGGATGTGGACATGGTGGGTGAGACGATCCAGCAGGGCTCCGGTCAGCCGCTCCGATCCGAAGGCCTCCGTCCATTCGTTGAACGGCAGGTTGCTGGTCACCACGGTGGCGCTGCGTTCGTAGCGCCGGCTAAAGACCTCAAACAGCAACTCCGCCCCAGTCTTGGATAGCGGCACGAAACCCAGCTCGTCAATGATCAACAGCTCGAAACTGGAGAGCATCTTCTGGAACCGCATCAGGCGCCGCTCGTCCTTGGCCTCGATCAGCTCATGCGCCAGGGAGGCCGCCGTGGTGAACCGGACCCGGAACCCTTTCTGACAGGCGGCCAGTCCCAGCGCCAACGCAATGTGGGTTTTTCCCGTGCCCGAGTTCCCTAAAGCCAGGATGTTCTCCTTGCGTTCGATGAACTCGCCTCGGGCCAGCTCGAGCACCAAGGCCTTATTCAGCGACGGAAGGGCCAGGAAATCGAAACTGTCGAGGCTCTTCACCACGTCGAACCTGGCTTGGTGAATGCGCCGCTCGGTGGCGCGCCGTTCCCGGTCCAGCAGCTCCAGCTCCGTCAACCGCAGCAGGTAGCGCGGGAAGTCCACGCCCTCGGCAGCGCACTGCTGCGCCACCTTGTCGTACTCACGCAAAAAGGTAGGTAATCGCAGGGCCTTCAGATGGTGTTCCAGCAACACCTGGGGCGTGTCCATCAGCAGACTCCTTCCCGGAGCAGGGTCAGATAGTCGGCGGCGGCTGTGGTGGCCACCTGCGTCGCCGGCAGGTGCGGATAGTGCTCCAGGTCCAGCCGCGCCGGCCGCTGCTCGATCCGGCCCAGCAGCAGATGCTTGACCGCGTCAGACGAGATCGCCCCCAGCCGCAAGGCGTCCTCGACGGCCAGCGACACTTCCGTCCAACGGAACGTCTCCAGCAGTCGCAGGACCTGCACATACTCCCGCTTGCCCTTCTTGCCTAACCGCGCCTCCATCAGCCGCCGCAGTTGCGCGAAGCCTTCCGGCAACTCCCAGCCGGCCAGGGGGGCGGCCTGGTTCAACGCGTTCGGCTTCTGCTCCAGCAGCGCCAGATAGTGCAACGGATCGAAGATCATCTCTTCCCGTTCCTAGCTCCGGACATGGCGTGCGATCACTTCGCTCGCTGCACAGATCACCACTTCCTCAACGAATCCCTTCACCAGCACCTCCCGGTGCCCCCAAGCCACCGGCACCGAATAGTCGTTGGATCGATACCGCACCAGCGACAGTGACGTCACCCGTGTGGTCCGTTTGTCGCAGGCCTCATAGGGCGTCGCCGGCAGGGGCAGCAGCCTCTGTTGATCCTTCGCGAACCGCTCGCCGATCGTTTCTTGATGTCCTCGCAGACGCCGCTCTCGCCGCCGGGTGCACTGTTCCCGCAGCTTCGCGTGCAACTCCTCCCAGCTGGCACACCGCGGCACCGGCACCAGGAAGTTCCGCCGCACGTAACCCACTAGTCCTTCCACTTTCCCTTTGTCATTGCCCTTGCCCGGTCGTCCGAACTTCTCCGCAAACAGGTAGTGACTCTGCAGTTCGGAGAACGCCCGCGTCTTGTTCCGTGTTCCGTCACCCAGGATCTGCCTCACCGCCAGCTTGGTGTTGTCGTACAGGATCGTGCGAGGCACTCCGCCGAAGTAGCCGAACGCCTGGTTGTGCCCTTCTAAGAACGCTTCGGTCGTCTCAGCCGGAAACGCCATCACGAAGCAGTCGTCCGATTGCGGCAGCTCCATCACGAAATAGTGCGCCTTGCGCTCCACCCCGCCGATCACCACTTGCGCTTCGCCAAAGTCGGCCTGGGCCTCCCCCGGTGGATGCTCCAGCGGCACGAACATCTCCCGCTGGCTCAGCTTCCGCAGCCGCACGTAGTCCTTCACGATGGTGTATCCGCCCGGGAATCCGTGCTCCTCCCGCAGCCGCTCAAAAACCCGCTTGGCCGTGTGGCGTTGCTTCTTGCTCTGGGCCTTATCTTGCTCCAGGATCTGGTCGATGATCCCCACCCAGGCATCCAGCTTCGGCCGCCGCGCCGGCTGCTGCCGCCGATAGCCCGGAGGGATCGAGTACCGCAGCATCTTGCGGACCGTCTCGCGGGCTAGCCCGAACTGCCGCGCCGCCTCCCGTTCACTGATCCCCTCAGCCTGAACTGCTCGTCGAACACGCGCATAGAGTTCCACTGTGTGCACACCTCCGGTGTTTCACAAAACACATCAGAATCACAATGTTTGATGGAATCGAACTGCGCTGGTCTAATTTTGCACCGCCAGAAACCGCCGCTTACGCGGCGCTCCCTGGTCTATTATTGCTCCGGCGTTCATACCCCAGGCTGCGATGTAAACTCTCACTACGGTTGGTACAAAAAATCGGTCTGGTCAACCGCGTCTCTCACAAAAGGGACGCGGTTTTTCTCTGTGCACCGTCGCTCTGTCCTGCGACCTCTTGAGGTCTGAGGTTCTCGGTGGCCGATTTTGAAGGCAGCGGCTCTGCTGAGATGAAATAAGTCTTTTTATCTCAACTTCTTATGGGAATCATCGAAATATCGCAAAAATGCGTTGATTCAGTATCGCAATAATGCGATACTGGCGCTTGTTGAGAGCATCGAGTGCCACAAACCGAAGTTGTGATTTTTGTCGCGGACGATGGTTCAGCTCCCTTGCTGGCGTGGATGGACCAGCTTCAGAGCAAGGCTCAGGACAAGTGCATTGTTCGAATCGAACGACTCGCCGAGGTTGGCCACGAACTTCGCCGTCCGGAAGCCGATTTCTTGCGTGACGGGATTCACGAGCTTCGGGTACGGCATGGGAACGTTCACCATCGAATCCTTTATTTTTTCCATGAAGGCCTGGCAGTGTTGAGCCACGGATGCACGAAAGAAGACGTTGTTCCACCAGTGGAAATCGACCGAGCGATCGCGAATAAGGTGCGATTCGTAGAGAACCCGGCACTACATACCTATGAGGAGTGAGTGACTATGGCCAAGGAGGAGAAGAGGCAGGAAGCCGTCAACATCCTTCACGGTCGGTACGTGAAGACTGATCCAGCGCGGAAGGCGGCACTTCAGGAAGAACGTGTCAACGCCGAGGTGGCGCGACTCATCCATGAGATGAGGACGGCCGCGGGACTGTCACAGCAGCAGCTGGCCGAACTCATTGACACGACCCAATCCGTCGTCAGCAGGCTCGAAGATGCGGACTACGAAGGACGTTCGCTTTCGATGCTCGAGCGGATTGCACACGCCCTGAACCAGAAGTTGACCGTCGTGATGACCGCCCGTGAACCTGAAACGCAGGAGGTTCGTGAAGCTTTCCACCGGGTTGTGCAAATGCTTCGTCGATCTCGCGGATTGACGATCGACGGCATGGCAGACAAAACCGGCATCGATCGTATGGAGTTGATTGCCCTTGAGCGGAATGCAGCGTATCGTCCGTCTCCTTGGACGCTGCACCGGTTGAGTCAGTTCTTTGGCGTACCTGATCGGAAGCTTGCCGTGCTCGCAGGAGCGATTCGGGAAGTGCCCGAGGCACTGCGTGAACAAGCATCCCGATTTGCGGCGCAGTCCGATTCGTTTTCAAGACTCACGAAAGAAGAGCAGCGAGTGTTGGACGATTTCGTCCGCTTCTTGCGGTCTGACACCTAGCCAGGCTTGTGGGTAGTAGTCTCGTATGAACGAAAGCACGCGAAAAGAAATCCGACGAATTACTGACCTGATCGGCTTGAATTAGTCCAGCGGGAGTGAGAGAGAATCACTCTCAAGGAGAGCTGGACATGCCGATGAAGAGATACAAAGCAGAGCAGATCGTGACGTTGCTGCG
The DNA here is from genome assembly GCA_965197305.1 of Candidatus Acidiferrales bacterium. Lineage (GTDB taxonomy): Bacteria > Acidobacteriota > Terriglobia > Acidiferrales > UBA7541 > Palsa-189. The sequence continues at coordinate 400,535 of CBDAMS010000012.1, forward strand.
TCAGATTGAAGTAGGAATTGCGAACGGAAAGCCCACCCCGCAAGCCTGCAAGGAAGTTGAGATCACTCAGCAAACGTACTACCGCTGGAGGAAAGAGTTCGGCGGCCTGAAGCTGGATCAAGCGAAACGAATGAAGGAGCTGGAGCGGGAGAACGCGAAGCTGAAGCGTTTGGTGGCGGAACTGTCTCTGGAGAAGCAAATTCTGAAGGATGTGGCCTCGGGAAACTTCTGAGCCCTGAGCGGCGACGTTGTGCGGTGGAGCATGCGCGAGAGAAGTACGAAGTAAGTGAGCGGCATGCCTGTCGGCTGCTGGGGCAGTGGCGAAGGACACAACGCTACGCCGCGATCCAGAGGATCGACGAAGATGCGCTGACCGAAGCGATGGTTGCGCTGGCCAGTGAATATGGGCGCTATGGCTACCGGCGGATTACAGCGCTGCTGCAAGGTGCTGGCTGGCAGGTGGGTAAGGATCGGGTGCAGCGCATCTGGCGACGCGAGGGGTTGAAAGTACCACAGAAACAGCGGCCCCGAGGGCGGCTGTGGCTGAACGACGGGTCGTGCCTTCGGCTGAGGCCGGAGCGAGCCAATCATGTGTGGAGCTATGACTTCGTAAGCGGGAAGACGCACGACGGGAGAACGTTGCGGATGCTGACGCTGATGGATGAATACACGCGGGAGTGCCTGGCGATCCGGGTGGCACGACGGTTGGGGAGTTATGAGGTGATTGAGGCGCTGGCCGACGTGATGCTGTGGCGGGGAATTCCGGAGCATATTCGTTCCGATAATGGCCCGGAATTCGTATCGAAGAAACTGCGGAAGTGGCTGGCGAGTGTGGGGACAGAAACGCTGTACATCGAACCGGGCAGTCCCTGGGAGAACGGGTACTGTGAGAGTTTCAACGGGAAGCTGCGGGATGAATGCCTGAATGGAGAGATTTTCTACTCGCTGAAAGAGGCGCAGGTGGTGATCGAAATGTGGCGCGTGGAATACAACACTAAGAGGCCGCACTCGGCGCTCGGCTACAGGCCGCCTGCCCCGGCGGCCTGTAGCCACTGGGGAGCAAATCCATCTTCACAGCCCATGGCTGTGATATAAAAACCCTCTCACTGTTCCTGGACTAAAAAATCAGGCAGGTCATTACAACGGCGACGCTCCGAGACGCCGGACTCACGGAGCCGCCTTTGTCAGTCGAACAGTTGCTGGAGCACGTCAACCTGTATCGAGACTACTACGACCTCTCAGACGCAGGATTCCTTGACCACGCCAAGCACAAGCTCCAGATTCACGGTCGAAGGCTCGTCGATGTTCTCCACAAAGTACGTCTGCGCGCCGTGCTCCTGTTCGACGAGAGTCGCATTTGCATCGACAATGACCTGCCCAAGATCAAACACCCCTGGGCATCATGTCACGAGACCGGGCACCGCATCTTGGCGTGGCACAAGCCATTCTTTTTTGCGGACACTGCCGAAACTCTCGATCCAGCGTACCAGGCCGATCTGGAGGAGGAAGCAAACTACGCGGCGGCACGCTTGCTGTTTTTGGATGATCGGTTTACCAGAGATGCGCGCGAGATTGAGCCAACCGTCGCTGGCCTCAAGAGACTAGCAAAACGGTACGGGACGTCATTGACGACGACCCTCCGACGGTACGTCGAACAAGGACCAGACATCGCGATGGCGATGCTTGTGAGCACGCCGTCATGGTCTCCCCAACCCAGCGACCAAGAGCATCGATGGCGGCATTTCGTCCAATCGCGACAATTTGATCGGGTGTTTCCAGGGATGTCAGCCGACGCACTGCTCCAACTTGTCGACAGGCATGCGCAGTACCGTCGGGGTGGAACAGTGGCCGAATTCACACTTGGTCTCCTGGATGTGCGAAATGAGCGGCACGAATTCCGAGCGTGGAGCTTCAACAACCAGTACTACCTGCTCACCTTGATCGTGGAGGGGCGGCGAATCACCGAGCGGCGAATCGTCATCGATACTGAGCGGACATTTGCTCGCGTGTCGAGTACGAGAGGTGGACTGTGAACTTTCTGCACACTGATTTCCAGGGTGGTCCTAACGACGTCGTTCTGGTCACACTTGATCATCAGGCCAACGTGATGTTGCTAGATGACTTGGCGTTTTCGGCGTATCAGTCCGGTGGACGATTTAGTTACCACGGAGGGTGGGCGACTGCATCACCTGTGCGGCTGCGTCCGCCGTCCGTAGGACGGTGGCATGTGGTGGTCGACCTCGGTGGACGAAGTGGGCGGGTCAGAGCGGGAATTCGAATCGTCCGTACCGCCGCGTAACTCGCGGAGCGACCTCACAGGGCCACGGACAGTACGGACGATAAGCCGTTGCCAATTCCGGGTGGCTCATGTCCGGCCCAGTTAAGGGGCGTCTCGGCGCAAAGGAAAGATGAGAGATGAGCAAGAAGTATGATGTCCACGTTTCCACCACGCCGACCGGCCGGTGGAAGGTCACGCAGAACGGCGACACTTTGTCGACGCATCGCACACAGCGACTGGCCGACGAGGCCGCACGTCGCGAAGCACTTCACGACGGCGTCGATCGCGTGACGCACGGTCGAGACGGTCGCATTCGCAGCAAGGATTCGTACGGTAACGATCCGAACCCGCCCCGCGATACTGAGCACTGAGCCACCTGACCGGCGGTCGAGTACGTCCCAGAGATCCGGTAATGGAGCGCCTAGCTTAGCTGGTGGTAGTGATCGTCCGTGGCGGCAGCGCAGTCGTTAGCACGACAGGATCGAGGAGGGAGTAGGCCGAGTAAATGTTTCGTTTCCTTCACGCTGCTGATGTCCATCTCGACAGCCCGCTGGTTGGGCTTGCCCGCTACGAGTCGGCACCAGTCGAAGCGGTGCGCGGCGCCACGCGGCGGGCCTTCGCGAACCTCGTCGGCGTCGCGATCGACGAGGAAGTCGCGTTCGTTCTGCTGGCCGGCGATCTCTACGACGGTGACTGGAAGGACTATCGCACGGGCCTCTTCTTCGTAGGCCAGATGGCGAAGCTCCGCGATGCACGCATCCCCGTCTTCGTCGTTGCGGGCAACCACGATGCGGCGAGCCAGCTCACCAAGAACCTGCGGCCTCCAGACAACGTGCACTTCTTCTCGACGAAGAAACCCGAGACCCGTCTTCTGGAGGCGTTCGACGTTGCGATCCACGGTCAGGGTTTTGCCTCGCGGGCGGTCACCGAGGATCTTGCCGCGGCGTACCCAGTCGCCGATCCTGACCTCTTCCACGTCGGCTTGCTTCACACGAGCCTCAATGGGCGCGAGGGTCACGCGACCTACGCACCAACGTCGTCAGAGGTCCTCGCGCAAAAGGGCTACCAGTACTGGGCCCTCGGGCACGTCCACAAGCGCGAAGTCGTATCGAAGGATCCGTGGATCGTGTTCCCAGGCAATCTTCAGGGTCGCCATGCGCGAGAGGTTGGCCCGAAAGGATGCACGTTGGTTACCGTCGAGGACGGTGCAATCTCTCATATTGAGGAGCGCCACGTCGATGTACTGCGTTGGTCCGTTTGCCGCGTGGACGTCAATGACGTCACCACGACAAACGACGTGCTCGACCGTGTGTCACGTGCGCTAACGGCCGATGCCAATCACGTAGAGGGCCGTGCGCTGGCCGCGCGTGTCGAGGTGACCGGGCGCGCGACCTGTCACGACGAGATTTCGGCCAATACGGACCACTGGATCGAAGAGATCCGCGCTCTCGCAGTTGGGGTGTCCTCCGCCGATGTCTGGGTCGAGCGGGTGCGGTTCGCGACGGATCGGCCGATCGACCTGTCGGCGCTGGCTGCTCGTGACGACGCGCTCGGCAGCTTTCTGCGAGAACTCGCAACTGCTGCAGACAACCCGGACGAGATGGCGGCGCTAAGAGAAGCACTCGCCGACGTTCGCAACATGCTGCCTTCGGAACTGCTGACCGGAGACGACGCACTCGATCCGTATTCGCCGGATCTGTTGGCGCGACTTGTCGTCGAGGCGAGAGAACTGCTCCTGGCAAGAATCGCCCGCGAGGGGGCGACGCAATGAAGATCCTCGACCTGCGACTCATCGCGTTCGGGCCATTCACCGGACGTGTGCTCGACCTCAGCGCTGGGAACCACGGCCTACACGTGATCTTCGGGCCAAACGAGGCTGGTAAGAGTTGCGCGCTCCGTGCGCTACATGCGCTGCTGTACGGCATTCCGGCCCAGACAAACGATGCCTTCCTGCACCCCTACGGCGAGCTCCGCGTCGGTGCGCGTCTTTGTCTATCGTCGGGAGATGAGATTGAGTTCTCCCGCCGCAAGGCGAACAGGGGCTCACTGCTTGGTCCTGGCGACGCGCGGCTCGATGACCGCGCACTGGACCGGTTCCTTGACGGCGTGGGACCGGATCAGTTTCGGATGTTCTGGGGCATCGACTACGCGCGCCTTGTGGAAGGCGGTCAGGAGATCCTCAAAGGGCAGGGAGATCTCGGCGCAAGCCTATTCGCCGCAGGCTCAGGCGCATCCCACCTTGGCGCGCTCCGTAAGAAGCTTGACGAGGAGGCTGTCGAACTGTTCGCGCCGCGCGGGCGCAACCGTGTCATCAACCAAGCGGTCGGTCATCTTCGCGATCTCCGCAGCGCCCAGCGGGAAGCGACGGTCTCCTCCGAAGCGTGGGCGGGCCAAGACCGTGCGGCGCGGGATGCCAACACGCAGGTGAGACAGCTCGCAGCACGCGTGCAGGAACTCGCCCGAGAGAAGTCTCGCCTTGAGCGACTGAAACGCATTCTGCCGCTCCTGGCCGAACGAGAAGAAACACGTCATCGTCTTGACAGCCTTGGAGACGTTGTCCTCCTCGCCGCAGACTTCCAGAAGCGACGACTGGATGCAGAGACGGCGCTCCGCATAGCGCAACAAGACCTCAAGCGTGTGGCGGGGGACCTTCGAGAACAGGAAGAGATCGTCGCGAAGCTCGGGGCAACGCCACCGCTCGTGGCCGAGGCCGAGGCTGTCGACGAGCTACGTACGAGGTTGGGCAGCCACCGGAAGGCGATGAGCGATCGCCCCAGACTCATCGGCCAGCGCTTCGAGCAACGCGCAGTGGCGAAGCGCCTTCTCGGTGAACTTCGGCCGGACCTTGACATCGAAGCGGTCGAGCCGCTGCGGCTCTTCGTCGGCCGGCGCCAGCGCATTCAAAAGCTCGCCGCCGAACGCGAACGGCTGGATGAACGGTTCGAGTCTGCACGTCGGCGCCATAGAGGTGCGCTGGAACAGGCCGGTGCCCTTACGCGTGAGGCTTCTTCGCTTCCACCACCGCGAAACCCGGAAAGGCTTGTTGCAGCGATCGAGGAGGCGCGGCGTCGCGGCGACGTTGAAGCGGAGCGCGAGAAGCTTGCTCAAACGGCGAAGCGAGACGCGACCCAGCGGGACGCCGCGATCGAGAAGTTGCAGCTTCTCGCGGCAGTGTTCGACAAGTTGGGAGAACTTCGTGTGCCAACCGTTGCGGTGATCACGCGATTCGAACGCGAGGCCGATCAACTCGCCGACGAGGCGCGCGCGGCTAAGAGCGAGCGCCAGCGGCTCACCAAGAGGACCCGCGACCTGGATGCGGAGATCGAGACCCTCCGCACCAAAAAGGCTGTTCCTACCAAGGATGACCTCGCTGTAGCCCGGATGCGTCGCGACGAGGCGTTCGGTCTTCTGCGCGATCAGTGGGAGAAGGGCCGCAACGTTGGGGCCGAGACTCTGGAGCTTCTCGGGGAAGGCACACTGATCGAGCTCTACCCCCGCGCGGTGACGGCAGCGGACGAGGTCGCTGATCGGCTACGTAACGAAGCCGAGCGCGTCGCCGAACTCGCGCAGCATCTAGATGAACGAGAGCGCCTCAGTAGGGAGATTGAGGAGGCGGACAGCTCCTCCGACCGTGCGGATGCGGCCGCCGAAGAACTCGCTGCCGCATGGCGCGACCTCTGGAAGTCCGTGGTCACGGATCCGCCGCAGATTCACGACGCGCGCGCCTGGTGCGATGATTTCAGCCGTCTTCTGGAACGGACGGAGGCCATTGTGGATGCACGGCGCCGGTACGAACAACTCGATGCGTGGATCGAGCAACAGATGAAGAGGCTGGGCGTCGCGATGACGGCGCTGGAACCGGCCGCGCATCCTACCGGCGGTCTCTCGGTTACAGTGGCCGCGGCCGAGAAACTGCGACAGCGCATCGAGAAGGAAGAGCACGTCCGGACCGACCACGCGCGCAAGACGATCGAGGCCGAGCAAGAGATCCACGACGCTGAGGGGGTTGTCCGCGAGGCGCAGGCGGACGTCGAGACGTGGCAGGGCAAGTGGAATGGGGCCGCCCGTGGCCTCGTCCATGGCGACGTTCCTCCACCTGACGATGCTCTCGTCGCCATCAGCAGCATCGAGAAGATCCTCCGAGCGCTCGAGGAGGTGTCTGGCTACGACGCACGCATCGCAGGCATAGATCGCGACGCCGAATCGTTTCGCACCGACGTTCGCGCTCTCGCTTCGCGCCTCACTGCGCCAGTTGGGATCGAAGGCGGTGTTGAGGACACATGGGTCGAGGGGATTCACAAGCGTCTCGTTGTGGCGCTCCAGGAAGACGAACGGCGTCGGCAGGCTCACACGCAGCTCGATCGCCTGAGGAGCGCCGATGCTAGCGACAAGCAGGCGGTCGCGGTCACGCTCCTAACACTGTCCTCGTTGCGCGAGGAGGCACGGTGCGGGGCTGACGGCGAGCTCGCCATCGCGGAGCAACGAAGTGCCGACCTACGTATGTGTCAGAGCGAGCTCACGCGAATCGAGAATGAACTCATTCGCAGCGGTGACGGCGCCTCGATCGCGGATCTCGAAACCGAGGCCTCCTGCGCGGACAAGGATACCATCGACGTTCGGATTGACCAGATCGGAACAGAGTTGTCCGAGGTGGAGAAGAATCTCTCCGAAGCCCGTGACGCGCGCGCTAGCGCGCAGGTGGAATTGCGTCGCATGCAGGGACCATCGGTGGCAAGCGAGAAGGCCGAGGAGGCTCAAGCGATGCTTGCCCGGCTCCGTGAGGACGTCGTCCGGTACGCCAGGTTGCGTGTGGCGTCGACCCTCCTCGCGAGACGGATTGAGGACTACCGCCACAAGAACCAGGCGCCACTCCTACTCCGCGCCGGCGCTCTCTTTCGCGAGATGACCATCGGCAGCTTCGAACGGCTCGAGGCGGACGTGGAGGATGACCGCTCTATCCTCGTCGGGGTGAGGTCCGACGGCGGGCGCGTACCTTCGCATGGAATGAGCGAAGGAACTCGGGATCAGCTCTTCTTTGCGCTGCGCCTCGCGGCCGTCGAGGCGTCCTGCGTCGCCGGCGAGCTGATGCCCTTCGTAGTAGACGATGTCCTCGTGCAGTTTGACGACGACCGCTGCGCGGCGGCTCTCCGTGTCCTAGCCGACGTGGCGTCGCGCACACAGGTCGTGTTGTTTACGCACCACCGGCACGTGCGGGCATGCGCCGAGGCGTTGGCTGCGCCCGACATGGTGATCGTGCATGAGCTGTGAACGGCACATGCAGGTTTTTCCACGAACGTTGCGGGTTTGAGCAACAAAGGGCGGAGTAGTGAACCCTCCGGCAGGCTTCGTCACGGGTTATTACCTCTGAGCTACGGGCTCGGTTCGTCCATTCGTCGGGCATGTGTTCGCTAGGTAACTGAAGAAGGAAATTACGGAGACGATCACTTGAGTACTCATGAACCCCGACAGGTGGTTGAAGAGGTGCGCAACCATCTTGCGGCTCACGATAGACGCCTTGCTTTTCTGTTCGGTGCAGGGACCTCGAGCGCAATCAATGTCGCACCTGCTCCCGCGCCAGGCGAGAAGCCTAAACACGAACCTCTCATTCCCGGTATCGAGGCGCTAACAGAGGTGTGTGGTGCCGCAGTGGGCACGTTGGGTGCCAATCACGCCGCAGCCTGGAACGCGTTGGTTAAGCAGTGTGAGCAGGACGGCCCACGCGCCAACGTGGAGAAAGTGCTGTCTAATGTGCGCATGAAGATCGACGCAATTGGCGATGGAGAGACCCTGGTGGGGCTTGGTCGGGATCAGCTTATCGCCATCGAAAACACAATCTGCGCTGCCATAGCGAAGAAGGTCAACCCATCTGAAGATAGGATCCCGAAGCGCACTCCTCATGGCGACTTTGCCGTTTGGGTAAAGAAAGTCAACCGAACCGCTCCCCTCGAAATCTTCACGACCAACTACGATGTTCTGTTCGAAAGGGCATTCGAAGCGTCCCGTGTCCCTGTCTTTGATGGCTTTGTCGGAACATACCAGCCATTTTTCTATCCCGAATGCCTTGATGATGACGACTTGCTGCCGACGGCAAAGTGGGTTCGTCTGTGGAAGCTGCATGGCTCGGTCAGTTGGCGTCTCGAAGGAGAGGTCGGGGGCGAGCGTAAGCGCATCCTAAGAGGCCAGCCGAGCGAGATCGGCGAAATGATCTTGCCCTCGCACAGAAAGTATGACCAGTCGCGCAAGCAGCCATACATGGCCTATATGGATAGACTGTCACGAACACTGAATTCAGAGCACGCGCTCATAGTTGCCATCGGGTACGGCTTCGGTGACGAACACATCAACTCGATACTCTACGGATCTCTGGACAACCGAAACACCGCAAACGTCATCGCATTGCAGTTTGAAGAATTGAAGGAGGGCGAAGAGATTGTTCAGGCGGCCATCCGACGATCGAATTTGACCGTTATCGGGCCTAACGGAGGAGTGATATCGGGAACTTGGGGCTCTTGGAAGTTGACTCAACCAGTGGACAAGAAGACCTGCTCATTCATGGACACCGCGTTTGATAGCAACGCGCTGCCGGAGGAAGGAGGGTCTCCCGCAGCAGTCACGGACGACCTGACGGGCAGGATGCGTTTGGGAGATTTTGTCCAGTTTAGCCGTTTTCTCAACGACATGGGGCCTGACGTCTAATGGATCGAGGTGCCCCGACTCGAATTGGACACGTGGATTCCGTGAAGGGCGGTGTGGTCACAATTCGACTTCGCGACGTTCCAACTTTCATGATGGTGGACGGGCACTCGTACCGAGTTGGTCAAGTTGGGGCTTTTCTTCGCGTTCCGCTCGGCTACACGCAACTATATGCGGTATGCACCCTTGTCGGAGCCGCTGCCGCGCCTAGGAATGAGGAGCCAGGCATCCCACCAAGCCATCACTGGTTGTCTGCAACGCTGTTCGGCGAGTCGCTGGGTGGTGTGTTCGAGCGAGGAGTGAGCCAGTATCCGACTATCGATGATGAGGTTCACCTCGTGACCCCTCAAGACATGAGAGTGATCTATGGGTCGACGACGGAGGAACGAGCGATAACGGTCGGCCACATCGCTGCAACGTCGGGAATCTCGGGGCAACTTGATCTGGGCCAGCTGGTGACTCGCCATTTTGCTGTAGTTGGCTCCACAGGCTCAGGCAAGTCGAATTTGCTCGCCGTGCTCGTTGAAGCTATCTGTACGCAAGGCTTTCCGGCGGCGCGCGTGCTGGTGATCGACCCGCATGGAGAGTACGCGGCGGCGGTCGGGCAATACGGGCGAGTATTCAAAATCAAGCCGGCTGTCGAGAAAGGGGAGCTACCTCTATACGTTCCGTTTTGGGCTTTGCCTTTCGAAGAACTCCAGGCGATCGTCTTGGGTCAGATGCAACCTGCCGCCGAAACAGCGGTGAGGGACGAAGTAGCCGGGCGAAAAAGGTCCGCTGCAGAATATCTGAGCAACAGACCGCCAGACACGGCCATCACAGCCGATTCCCCAATCCCCTTTGACCTGAGAAAACTCTGGTTCGATCTAGATGACTTCGAGCGACAGACGTTTACAGACAATGCCCGCACACAGCCATGCGCCAAGACCCACATTGGCAACGCGGAGACTCTGGGTTCAAACCAATACCCGGCGCCGAATCCAGGAAATCAAGCACCGTTCGCCAATCCTCGGCCAAGAGGCATCGCACGCCAACTGGAGCTGATGCGAAGTCGACTGCAGGATTCTCGTTTCGCGTTCCTGTTCAAGCCCGGCGACGGTCTCTCGCCGAGCACTGTTGGCAAGACGACCGGCGATTTGCACACGCTGGTGCAGTCGTGGGTGGGGCACGATAAGCCTTTGACCGTTCTAGATGTTTCCGCCTTACCCTCAGAGGTGCTGTCTGCCGTCGTCGGCACCTTGCTCAGGATCGTCTACGACATGTTGTTCTGGGCTCTCGATCTCCCGATTAGCGGCCGGAAGCAGCCCCTTCTGATTGTCTTGGAAGAGGCGCACATTTTCCTTCCTGATGGCCGTGATTCTGCTGCCCATAGAACGATATCGAAGATTGCCAAGGAGGGTCGCAAGTACGGAATTGGGCTCGGGGTGGTGACTCAGCGGCCGAGCGAGATAGAAAGTACCGTGCTGAGCCAGTGCGGAACGATGATCGCACTGAGGCTTACAAACTCAGCCGACCGCTCAAGGGTTGAAGCCGCCATGCCTGATGACCTAGGTGCTCTCTCTGGCATGTTGCCGGCCTTGCGGACCGGCGAGGGAGTAGTTCTGGGCGAGGCCATGCCTATTCCGTCGCGAATTCAGTTTTTCAAAGCGCGCAGGCGCCCGCAGGGCGACGACCCCGATATGCCTGGTGCTTGGCGTCAACCACGGCCCGACGCAGCGCATTACAAACTGGCGCTCGACAACTGGCGGCATCAGACCGACGTGTCTGATTTGGAGACAGACGATGCCTGAGATGATTTACGTCGATTCTTCGAACGTGGAGGCCATCGGCTACGACGGCGATGCACAGGAACTTCATGTCCAGTTTGTCTCGGGTAGAAGCTACGTCTACTACGAGGTGCCGCGGGACGTCTTTGACGCCTTCATGTCTGCGACGTCAAAAGGCAGTTTCTTGAACAGAGAAATCAAGGGCGTATACCACTTTACGAAGCAGTAATGCAGTCAGCAGGCGTGGCAATCTCCTTTATTGACCATGCCGCTGGGTCCTTCTGGGCTTTACTCGGGCAGTCGCGATCTCCGACAACTCGTCGAGCACGGGGACCTGATCCCCGATGAGCGGGCGGGCAAGGGTATTGTCAAGTTGACGAATAGCTAATCGATCGCCCCCCAAGATACTGGGCTCGAGCCAGCCGTGAACCCACCATGCTGGGCATCAAAAACGGCCGTCGGCCTCAACTTGACAATACCCGTGTGCCTCTTGAACAACTGGCCGGTGCTCGGTTACTCCAGGCGAGAAGTGCGGCCCCTCGTTAAGTTGACAATACCCTAAGTTGACAATACCCTCGCACGGGCAGAGTCTTCTACTGTTGGCGGTGATGCAACCACGCGTCTGGCACCGGTTCTGTGACAAGGGCGTTCCGCCGGGCCTCGACTTCGAGGCCCGGCCGCTTCCGGCCTTCCTGGAGTGCAGCGCCCGGGAGCACGCCGATGCCACCGCGTTGATCTTTCTCAACCGCCAGCTCACCTATCGCCAGCTCCAAGAAGAGGTGGATCGGTTCGCTGCCGCGTTGTCGGCGCTCGGCGTCGCGCGCGGCACCCGGGTCGCCATCCAGCTGCCAAACCTGCCGCAGACGGTCATTGCTTTCTACGCCGTCCTGTCGCTGGGGGCGACGGTGGTCATGACCAATCCGCTGTACGTGGAGCGGGAGATAGAGCATCAGTGGAACGACGCTGGCTGCTCGGTGGTTGTCACGACCGATTTTCTGTTTGCCCACCGCATTGCCGGCATCCGTTGCCGGCTCCCCGTTCGGCACTACGTGATTGCCTCGATTCCCGACTACCTGCGCTTTCCGCTGAACCTGCTGGCGCCGCTACGGCTGCGACGGGCGAAACCACCGCTCATGGCGTCGGTCGCGACGGCTCCCGACGTTCACTTCATGCGGCGTCTAATCAAGGCGACGCCGGCAAACCCGGCTCGGGTGCAGATCGACATGGACGAACCGGCTGCGTTGCAGTACACCGGAGGCACGACCGGCGTCGCGAAGGCAGCCGTTCTGACACACCGCAACCTGTCGTCCAACGTCCAGCAAGTGGCGGCGTGGTTCGTCGAGGCGCGGCCGGGCAAGGAAGTCATGCTCGGCTGTCTTCCGTTCTTCCACGTTTTCGGCCTGACGGTGGCGATGAACTTCCCGGTTCGCATCGCCGCGGCCATCGTGCTGATGCCCAATCCCAGGGACATCCGGCAGATGATCTCGAACATCGCTAAATATCGCGTCACGCTGTTTCCAGGCGTGCCCGCGATGTTCAATGCGATCGTCAATGCTCCCGGCCTGGAGAACCTCGACCTGACAAGCGTGACCTCCTGCTTCTCGGGGGCCGCGCCGCTGCCGCCTGATGTGCTCGAGCGCTTCGAAGCGCTGACCGGAAGCAAGATCGTGGAAGGGTACGGACTGACCGAAACTTCGCCGGTGACGCATGCCAACCCGCTGAACGGGCGGCGCAAGATCGGCAGCATCGGGGTGCCGCTTCCAAACACTGACATGAAGATCGTCAGCGTCGACGACCCCACGATCGAGGTGCGCCCGGGCACGCAGGGAGAGCTGCTCCTCAAAGGCCCCCAGGTAATGCACGGGTACTGGAACGCGCCCGACGAATCGGCGGCCGTGTTGACCGATGGTTGGTTCCGCACGGGTGATGTCGCAACGGTCGACGAAGACGGATATTGCTTCATCGTCGGCCGCAAGAAGGACATGATCATCGCCGGCGGCTACAACATCTATCCTGACGAGGTGGATACGGTGCTGATGGCGCACCCGGCGGTACATGAGTCGGCGACAATCGGCATACCGGATCCCGAGCGCGGCGAGACGGTCAAGTCCTTCGTCGTCCTGTGCCCTGGACAGGCGGCGCACGCGGACGATCTCATCGCGCACTGCCGGCGCGGACTTGCCGCCTACAAGATTCCCCGGTCGATTGAGTTTCTCGACGAGTTGCCGAGGAGCAGTGCACTGAAGATCCTTCGCCGGGAGCTGCGAGAGCGGGAGATCGCGGCCGCCGCCGGGCGGCCGCGATCTTCATGATGACTCTGCTTGTCATTCTGCTGCTGCTCGTGCTCGCCGTGCGGCTGGGTGGCGAGAGGGCGTGGGCGGCGGCGTCACACGGGGGACACAGCAAACGTAGGGAGAAGCAGCTCCAGCTCGCCGTCGACCGAGCGGGGCTGATCGTCGGGCACACACGGACGGAGGCCGATCGTCGATGATGCCGCAACTGGCCTCGACTTGGTCAGGGCGGTGGACGGCGCCCTCACCAGCGTCACGGCGGATGCGGCGTACGACACGGTAGGCGAAGAAGAAAATAGAGAGCGGTCACTACAGCTTCGCTGTGGACTCCGAAGCAGAGGGTAGTAGTTAGGGAAAGTAGCTCCCCCCGCTCGACAAAGTGTAGCCTAACGAGGAGCCGGGCTATTGCAGTTCGAAAACCATTGCTGCAACAACGCGCTGCGCAACCCGCAGAGCATGACCGTGGCAGCAACAACTGTCAAGAAACTGTCAAAAAACTCGCCCATCAAGGGGGCTAGGCCGTAGGCGTTGCGAGCGAAAGCAGACGCCCTGAAGTTGTGTAAGAGCAACGAGAGCAAGGAGTTGGTGGAAAACCGTGGAAGACGCCAGCCTGACTTCTAAGCAGAGGGTCGGGAGTTCGAGTCTCCCCGGGCGCGCCATTTTCCCTTATAAACTTGGCTTTAACCTAGAGGAGCGGACAGCGTTCGTAAGAATTTTACCTTAGTTTTACCCTTGCTGGCGGCAGTCTGGCTAAACGTCCATTGCGACCTAGAAGCCAGCACGAGTAAAATCCCCGAAACAGCCTTCTTCGAGACCAACCGAATGACCAACGAGCCCGAGATCATCCATGCCGGAACGAGCAAGAGCTTTCTGACGTTCGCACAATTCCTTGAATCGAGTCCACCGGGGGTCGAAGAGGCTGTTTCTAATCTCGCCAGATCACGTGCCACGACACATGGGCGGACATGGGAGATAGCCACCCCCGACATACAATTGCACTGTACTTCTGATGTCTGCGGCGGGACGAGGATTTTTTCGTGCAACTCAGAACCCTACATAAGCGAGTCCCTGAGTTTTTCTTTCTTGCGGTACGATTGCCGGAATTGCAAGAAGAAATTGTCGGGAAACGATACCATACGCGCCCTTCTGGTTGTGCCGCGAGTGCGGGGTTACAATACGGACCCTATGTACAGTGCAGCCGTGCTCGACCATTCCAACAACCCTCGCAATATGGGCGACTTGCCAGATGTCACGGCAACCGTGGCGGTAACCAATCCGGTGTGCGGCGATGAGTTGAGAGTCGCCGTGCGGATTGAGGAAGGGCGCGTGACGGCGGCGAAATTCCGGGCCCGTGGTTGCAGGGCCGCGATTGCCTGCTCATCGTTGCTCACCGAACTGATGATAGGGAAGACCATAGCGCAACTCCGCGAGATCAACGCGGAGCAGATTTCGACTGCTTTGGGCTGCTTGCCGCCCGCCACGCGCCACGGCAGCCAACTCGCCGAAGACGCGCTGGACGCCTTGCTCGACCAACTCTAGTTGCGGAAGTGGGAAGAGAGCCGCTAGCGCTTGCGGCAAACGGCCACGCCGTCGCGCAGCGGCGCAATCACAGGGAACAATTCTCGCGAGGAATAGATCTTCGGGTGCGAGGTCAATATGCTGTTCGCAGAGTTGAGTAAAATTAAAGAGAGCGCGACCCAGACCAATAGAGCTCCCTCTCCTTCTCCTATCGCCTCGAAAAAAACTTACACGACCTGATAGTTCCGTTCTCCTCGGAAGGCTCTGCGTGGGAAACATTGACCCCCGACAGTCTTCCGTGTACAAGTGTATTGATGTATGCTATGGACCTAATATATGTAGGTTCTCGAAAATCTGATGAACAGAGAGCGTTCCACCTCTTCGTCAGGCCCTGATACGTGTAGCAGATAATGAGGGCTGGACGGCTCTCCAAGATTTCGGCGGTTCGCAATGGACGTGTTCGAGGAAATCACACGGCTGCGCCGGGTAGGTGAGCGTGGCGTGCTTGCGACCATCATTCACACCAACGGCTCGATCCCCAGTTTTGAGAGTTCCCGCATGCTGGTACGGGAAGACGGCTCGATCCTTGGCACGATCGGCGGCGGTTGCGTGGAGGCCGAAGTTTGGGCGGCGGCGAAAGAGGTTCTTGCAGCCGAGGCACCGCGCAAGATGGTTTTCAATCTCAATAATGAGGCAGCCTACGACAACGGGCTGATCTGTGGCGGAACGCTTGAAGTCTTTGTCGAACCGATCCTTCCGCAGCCAACGTTATACATCTTCGGCGGCGGGCATATCTCGATGGCGCTGGCTCAGACCGCGCACACAGCCGGCTTCGCCATCGGTGTCGTAGATGACCGCGAACAATTCGTCGACCGCGAGCGGTTCCCCATGGCCCAGGTGACGTATGCAAACTTCGACGAGGCGTTCGCCAAGCTGCAACCGAATGCCTCCAGTTATGTCGTTATTGTTACGCGTGGACACCGCGACGACATGCGCGTGCTCCAGTGGGCCGTGGGCACGAAGGCTCGCTACATTGGCATGATTGGCAGCAAGCGCAAGGTGCTTTCCGTGTACGCGGCGCTCACGCGCCAAGGCCTCGCCTCTGAAAAATTCGATCGCGTGCACGCACCCGTCGGGCTGGAGATTGGGGCGCTCACGCCAGGAGAAATCGCCGTCAGTATCACCGCCGAACTAACCGCCGTACGTCGGGGTGCCGGCGGCTTGCCGCACAAGGCCGTTGAACGTATGCGCCCCACGGGTGTCCCCGAGCCGTTGAGGTAGGCGTGCTCGCCGCCGTCATTCTTTCCGCTGGCAAATCGTCCCGTATGGGCTCGCCCAAAGCGCTGCTTGCTTATCGCGGTCGCACATTCCTTGAGCATCTCCTCGACATCACACGTCGCTTTACGGGCGCGTCGGAGACCGGCCAGCGAATGAGAAACCGAATCGGTTGTACCCGCGTCGTTCTTGGAGCACACGCTGAGGAGATATTGAGCTCCCTGGCGCTCGACCCGGAAATCGTGGTCATGAATCCGTACTGGGAACAGGGCCAACTCTCTTCGATTCAGGCGGCGATCCGGAGTCTGCCGAAGGGTCAGACCGACGGACTAATCCTGTTTCTTGTGGATCATCCATTGATCACCGCGGCTCTGGTAGACGAGCTAATGGCCCAGTTTTACCAACCCGGATGCCCGATCATTGTTCCTACTCTGTGCGGGAGGCGCGGGCACCCAGTGATTTTTGCAGCAGAACTCTACGACGAGCTTCTCGCCGCCCCGCCTGAGCTGGGCGCGCGTGCTGTAGTGTGGGCACACGCCTCCAAAATTCTCGAAGTTCCTACCGATGAAGAAGGCGTGCTGCTCAACCTGAACGATCCAGAAACCATGCGCCGCCTCTTGGCCTGAACCATTCCGCGGCTAGCGAGAGACTGGGTTGTTGGCTATCGTGGGAGTTGCCGGAGCGACTGTCTCGCCTGCGGCAACCTCTTTGACAATTTGTGCGGCAAGGTTGCGGCTGGTCGCGCAGATCGGGTTATCGAGCCGGCTGTCCTTCGCCAAAATTCCATACCCAGTCTGGTTGACACCTTCTGAGGCTCGGTGCTACGCTGCGGCAATCGCTTGGCGAAGGGATGCTCATGGCAGCTCATTTGTACGTCAGAGTTCGCTGTAATCTCCCTGGTGGTTCCCGGCCGCATACAGCCATCCGCATCAGACTTGCAACCTCATCTATTTTGGAGTTCACATCATGCCTTTCCATCTAACTGTCAATGGACGAGCCAGCACGGTAGACGTGGCTGGGGCGATGCCCCTGTTGTGGGTCATTCGCGATGTGTTGAACCTTAAGGGCACGAAGTATGGCTGCGGCATCGGCCAGTGCGGTGCGTGCACGGTACATCTTAACGGCGTGGCAGTGCGGTCTTGCCTCACGCCGGTGATAGCCGCGTCGGGCGGGCAGATCGTTACTATCGAAGGTCTCTCGGCCAACGGAACGCATCCGGTGCAGCTCGCGTGGCAGGAGATTGACGTGCCGCAGTGCGGCTACTGCCAGGCGGGACAGATCATGTCGGCCGTGGCACTGTTGGCGAGAACGCCGAAGCCCACGGACGCGCAGATTGACGCGGCGATGCAGGGGAACTTGTGCCGCTGCGGAACGTATCTGCGCATCCTCGAAGGAGTGCACAGGGCAACGGCAATGGCGATCAACGAGGCCCGGCCAACGGAGTCGGCTAGCAACGGTAACCGTGCGCTGAGCAACGGCAACGGCGCGTCGCGATAGTAAGCGCAGGGAAACGACGAGGACACGACAAGGCAACAGCAAGGAGATCCCATGAAAAGCACGCTGCTGAGAGAAAAGACAGTGCCTAGGGAAAAAGAACAGCCCGTGGATAAGACCCGCATGGATCGTCGCTCGTTTCTTCGCGTAACTGCATTGGGCGGAGGCGGACTGCTGCTGGCCGTCTATGCCGAACCTGTGACAAAGATGCTTGCGCAAGCGCCGCAAGGAGCGACGCCGGCTCCACTGGCGCCCAGCGCATTCTTCCACATTACGGCCGATGGCACAGTGACGATCATGGCCAAGAACCCGGAGATCGGGCAGGGCGTCAAGACGCACCTGCCGATGATTATCGCGGATGAGCTCGACGTGGACTGGAAGGACGTGCGGATCGAACAGGCCGATCTTGACGAGGCGAAATACGGCCGGCAGACCGCGGGCGGCAGCACGGCGACGCCAAGAAACTGGGACCCGCTGCGGCAGGTGGGCGCCGCCGGACGGCAGATGTTTGTGACCGCGGCCGCGCAGATGTGGAACGTGCCGGAAGCAGAGTGCTACACCGAGTCCGGCAAAGTGTTTCACCGCCCGACGAACCGCTCGCTTGCCTACGGCGCGCTGGCGGCCAAGGCGGCGACGCTGGCTCCGCCAGACCTGAAGAGCGTCAAACTAAAGGACCCGAAAGATTACAAGATCATCGGCAAGCCGACGCACAATGTCGACAACCTCGCGATTGTAACCGGGAAGCCGATCTACAGCATCGATTTGACGCTGCCAGGCATGCTGTATGCGGTGTTCAAGAAGTGTCCGGTGTTCGCGGGCAAGGTGAAAAGCGCCAATCTGGACACCGTCAAAGCACAGCCCAGTGTGCGGGACGCATTCGTGGTGGAGGGCGGATCGGACGTGGCGGGGCTGCTGCCCGGCGTCGCCATCGTGGCCGACAGCTGGTGGCAGGCGCATAAGGCAAGCGAACAATTGCAGGTGACGTGGGACGAGGGCGCGACCGCGCAACAGAGCAGCGCGGGTTTCGCGCAGCGCGCCGAGGAACTGTCGAAGCAGGCGCCGGCGATCGCGCAGCGCGACGACGGCGACGCCGAGGCCGCGCTGGCGCGCGCCGCAAAAGTAGTGGAGGCGGCGTATTCATATCCGTTTATCGCGCACGCCCCGCTCGAGCCGCAGAACTGCACGGCGCATTTTCGGGACGGCAGACTCGAGATCTGGGCACCCAGCCAGACGCCCGAACGCGGGCGCCAACTGGTGGCGCGAACGCTGGGCATTCCCGATCGCGATATTACCGTGCACCTGATGCGCGCGGGCGGTGGCTTCGGACGGCGGCTGACCAACGACTACATGGTGGAAGCGGCGTGGATCGCTCGCGTCGTGGGCGTGCCGGTAAAACTACTGTGGACGCGCGAAGACGACATGGCGCACGACTTCTACCGGCCGGGCGGTTTCCACTTCCTCAAAGCGGGGCTGGACGGCTCGGGATCGCTGGTGGCATGGCGGAACCATTTCGTCAGCTTTGGGCAAGGCGACAGGTTTGCGCGGTCCGCCGGTATTGCGGTAGCCGAATTTCCGGCTACGTTTGTGCCGGATTATTCGTTAGGGGCGTCGCTGATTCCGTTTGGGATACCAACGGGAGCGTTGCGCGCGCCGGGCAGCAATGCGTTTTGTTTCGTCTTCCAGTCGTTCATTGACGAACTGGCACACGCCGCCGGGAAAGATCCGATCGACTTCCGGCTGGCGATGCTGCGAGCTGCGCGCGTCGGCCGAGGAACGCCGGCGCCGGCTCGGGGAGAAGTGGACGCTGATCGCGCGCGAGGCGTGCTGGAGCTTGCCGCCGAGAAGTCCGCCTGGGCTTCACGTTCGCGGCAGATGCCGAGCGGGGCGGGAATGGGAGTGAGCTTCCAATTTTCGCATCGCGGATATTTTGCGGCGGTGGCGGACGTCAGCGTGGATGCGCAGAACAGGATCAGGGTGCGCAAGGTCTGGGTGGCGGGAGATTGCGGGAGCCAGATCATCAATCCGAGCAACGCCGTGAATCAGGTGCAGGGCTCGGTGATCGAAGCGATGAACCATCTGATGGCTGAGATCACGATTGAGGGTGGCCGCGCGGTGCAAACGAACTTCCACCAGTATCCACAGGTGCGTATCAATGAGGCGCCGCCGGAGATTGAAGTGCATTTCAGGAAAACGCAGAACTCGCCGACCGGGCTGGGAGAGCCGGCACTGCCGCCGGTGCTGTCGGCGATCTGCAATGCAATTTTTGCGGCGACGGCCAAGCGAGTGCGCTCGTTGCCGCTTTCTAAGCACGGCTTTAGCTGGGCATAGCGAACTTGGATCGAGGAGGGGGGGGGCAAGTCCGCGCTACGCCTGCATACGAACCTCTGCCTACATTTGCCATTTGCCAGTCGGGCAACTAACAGACGGACCTTGGCACAAGAATGGCGAATCGTTTTCGGTCAGTTATTCCTCGCTAATACCCCATCCGGAACGAAACTATCGCAATTTCACGGGTGCGTTGATGTGGACCAGTGTGTTTGCGTCTGGCAGAGAAAGAGAAAACGTTTTCTCCGAGGGTTGCGTCGCGGACCACGCCCTCAGACAAGTGCCCTGGACTGGGTAATTTCGTCATGGCTCGTCTCCTTATTCAGCGCAGCTTCTCGAGCGATGGTCGCGGGTTCATGTTCACGTCATATTGGTGAGCAACGCCCCATAAGTTTACTTGATGAGTAGGGGGTGGTGAGATGATTCGAAAGCTAGTGGCTGTCGTCACCCCGCCGCCGAGCAAGTCTTCATCAAGATAGTTGTTCGTCTTGAGTTGCTACGTCGGCAGAGACGTCAGAATCAGACTACTGGTTGGTTTGCAAGCGCTTCCGTTATGCGAGCGGGCGTGAACGGAACTCGCCGGGCACGCACACCAGTTGCATCAAAAATTGCATTGGCGATCGCGGGCGCTGTAGGGCCGGTGGGCTCTTCGCCCGCGCCGCCAGACGGAAACTCTGGGCGGTTTAGAAGAACGATATCCACGCTTTCAGGAATGTCCGACACTCTTGCAACTGGGTAAGAAATCCAGTCAACGCTTGTGACTTTATTTTGATCGAACGTGACCTCTTCCTTCAAACTGCGGCTCAACGAAAACAATAGACTTCCCGAAATCGTTCCTCGAAGGCCATCTGGATTCACAATCAAGCCGCAGTCCATAGCACAGACGAGGCGTTTGACGTGGACGACGCCTGTCCGGCGGTTGACCTCCACTTCGGCTACAGTCGCCACGTGGGATTGTGAATTAAAACTATCTTGCTGAGTTTGAGCGGCCAGCGCTACACCACGGCCCGTAACTATTTCCGCTGTGCTCTGTGTACGCTTTGGCGATGGGCGGCGATCCCAACCCGCGCGTTCGGCTGCCGCCGATAGAACAGCCTTCACTCGCTCGTTGATCAAATGCTGCATCCGGAACTCGACCGGATCGGCTCCCATAGCCTCGGCAAGCTCATCCATGAACGATTCTTTGCCAAAAGTTGTGGAGATTCCTCCAGGAAGACGAATATGCATTGTGCGCATGGGCGATCCGTGCGTATAAAAGGGAGCCATGACGTGCGCGACCGACGAAGTGTGTAAAAAAGGAAATTCGTATTCCGGCATGGCATTCAGGAACCTGTCGAAGCCGGTCGTATTTTCGATTCCTATCAGCTGCCCGGCCAAGAAATTCCCCGCACTCTCGGGCAGGCGATTAACGTCATTGGTTGAAAAAGCGCGCGACGTATGCTGAACAGCCGTCACTTTTCCTTTCGCATCAAACCCGGCCACGAAGCCCATCATCACGGCTGGCGACTTACCACCCCACGCTGTCATATCCGAACGCATCCACTGCACGCGAACAGGTTTGCCGACCGCCCGCGAGAGTAGCACCGCATCTGCGGCAGTGTCCTCGAAACAAGATCTGCCGTAACCGCCGGAGTCTGGGGTCGAAATGACTCGAACCTGATCCTCAGGAACACGCAGAAGTTCGGCCAGTCCCCTTCTCAACTGATGGGGTTTAAAAGCGCCACACCAAATTGTCGACACACCATCCGGATGGACATCGGCCACTGCGCAACCAGGGTCCATCGTGGAATGGCATTGGAAGCCCCACTCGTAGGTCACTTCCAGTTTCCTAGCGGCACTCAATAAAGCCGCAGCAGCATCTCCTTTTTTTTCTCCGACTCGGGTCGCTTTCGGAGTGGCAGACCTCATATACGTGAAAATATCTTCCGTGGGAAACATCTTGTCTGGGCCGTCCCAGGTAACCTTAAGCTCCCTGCTGACCCGGATGGCTGCCCATTCCGTTTCCGCGACAACGCCTACAAAACTGCCTTCGACTACAGTCTTGACGAAGCCTGGAATTTCCTTTGCTGAACTTTCATCGATGCTCATCACCGTAGCTGCGGCAGAGGCCGGCCGGATTACACGGCCGTGAAGCATGCCGGGGATGCGGACGTCGGTCACATACGTAAACTGTCCGAGGATTTTGGGAGGGAGGTCGACCCGAGGAATGGATTTTCCAACAAGGGTGAATGTTGACGGATCTTTTGGCTTACCTCTGCCTTCCGCATTGACGCCATATCGTAGAGGGGAGACTCTCATCATTTCATTGAGTTTACGGGTTTGCACGACGCGATTGGAGGCGCCGCCAAGTAAAGCACCGTAACTAACATTCCGAGAGCCATCTCCCTTTATACTGACACTCCCATCCTTCACCTGGAGCTGATCTATGGGTGCGCCGAGTCTCTTGGACGCGAGTTCCAAAAGCATCAATCGCGCCGTGGCGGCAACGTTTCTCAACGGTTGGGAACCCACTCTAACGCCATCGCTCGCAGTCGTGCCTCCTTGATTTGGACACAGCGCCGTATCGGCCATGGTGAATCCGACGGCTTCGAAGGGAACATCCAACTCTTCCGCGACAATTTGCTGCAACGCAGTTCTAATTCCAGTGCCGGTCTCATGTTTTCCAGTGAAGACGTGCACTGTACCGTCTGTGCGGATTCGGAGCCAAGAGTCCAGGCGACTCGGGTCAGGACCAGGAGCTGTCGTCATCGACGATTGCGCAAGAAGTTGCGGAACAACTGTCGCATCCGCGAGCGCAAAACCGATCATGAGTCCACCCGCACCTTTAATGAATCCTCTTCTCGAAACGGAGTTCATGATTTTATCCTTGCCCTTTCAATTCGGCCGCTCGGCGAACGGCGGCCAAGATTCTTTCGTGAGCGCCGCACCGGCAGATGACATCTTCCAGCGCCGTCCCGATTTGTGCCTCGCTGGGATTCGGATTCTGGTCGAGCAGGGCTTTGGTTGTCATAACCCAGCCATTGAGACAATATCCGCATTCAAACGCCTGCTTCTCGATGAACGCTCTCTGGACGGGATCCGGATCCTCGGCAGTACCCAACCCCTCTAGCGTAAGAATTGTTTTGCCGGCCGCCAGCGACACCGGCAAGATACAGGATCGAACTGCATCGCCGTCCATGATAATCATACAGGAGCCGCATTGACCCAGACCGCAGCCAAAGCGGGGATTCTTCATTTCCAGATCATCGCGAAGTACATACAGAAGCGGACAGTTCGGGTCAGCATCAACAATGTGGGCCGTTCCGTTCACCTGTAGCGTGATGCGTGCCATGGTTTACCTCATATCGTACGTGGACATACATGAATAATGCCCTCAATGATGTATAAGTCAAGTAAAAAAT
Organism: Candidatus Acidiferrales bacterium; assembly: GCA_965197305.1. Classification (GTDB taxonomy): domain Bacteria; phylum Acidobacteriota; class Terriglobia; order Acidiferrales; family UBA7541; genus Palsa-189. Next base: position 423,576 of record CBDAMS010000012.1, read on the forward strand.
TCTTGATTTGCACAGGCCAAAACGAGAATTCTTCAACCTCAAATCATCGCGAAGTACATGCACATACAGAAGCGGACAGTCCGGTTCTGCATCAACCGCGCGGGCTCCGTTCACCATTAGCAGTATGTTTTGCCTCATGTCGTACCTAAAGATACAAGCATACTTAACTGTAGTGGTCAAGCATAAAGAGCTTGACATGTTGACCTGCCCCCCGTTTTTGGTCCTGTCATAAGTTAGCACTCCGTGGTTCCTGTCCATCCAAACCTGGCCACGCCGGGGTGGTGGAAATGACCGGCGTGGGGGGGAGACGCCGGTCGCGCGGCGAACTCTTCCGGCGTCAGATACCTTAAAGAACTGTGCGGGCGCACTGTGTTGTAATCCACCCGCCAGGCCTCGATCACTTCCCGGGCGTGTCGGAGATCTACGAACCAGTTCTGGGTTAAGCATTTCGTCGCGGAACTCTCCGTTGAAGCTCTCGATCAACGCGTTCTGCGTTGGCTTGCCACGCTCGATGAAGTGCAGCGCCACCTGATTCTGATAGGCCCACTGATCCACAACGCGGCTGGTGAACTCGGTTCCGTTGTCGACCTGGATCGCGGCCGGTGTTCCCCGTCGTTCTCGCAGCCCCTCCAGTATCCGCACTACGCGCAGACCCGGTAGCGACGTGTCCGACTCGATCCGCAGGGCTTCCCGCGTATAGCCATCCATCAGGGCGTTGGTGCATGAATCGGAACTGGCCCGCAACGAACCCGACTCACAGGTCCATCACCTACCAAGAGCGTACGACGATGGCCTACCGAGCTCGGCCATCCGGTTGAGGATGTGACACCCGATCGCGGCTTCTCTGCGTTGCGCCTTGCTGTGCCTCGCCTTCAGGTCGCCTCCGAACACGGACTTGTATCGGAAGAAGCTGTTCTCAACGCGCGCCTGCTGTCGGTAGCCCGACTCCTTCTGCCACTCCCGTCGCCCGACCTTGCGAATCCTCTGAAGAGACGCTTCACGCTGCGCCCAGGGGCCGTCGGTGGGCCCCGCCGACAGCGCAGAGCGACGAGGGGGGATCACAACCACGACGTTCTCTGTACCGGCCGCGCTGGCCCGATCGTAGACCGATCTGTGGTCGTAGGCCCCGTCCGCCGTGAAACGCCGGATGGGAACTTCGAGCGGGGCGAGAAGATCAGGGAGTGTGGAGGCGTCGTCCCGGCTGCTCGCTGTGAGTTCGGCCGCCACAATGAACCCCTTGGCATCTACTCCGATGTGCAGCTTCCGCCAATCCCGGCGTTTCTTCGATGCCTTGTGCTTGTGCGCGTTCCATTCGCCGCGACCCAGAATCTTGAGCCCTGTGGAATCAACGATCAGGTCGATCGGGCCGTCGTGGGCTCGGGTCAGGGGCGGCACCACAACGATTTGGTTCCGGCGCTAGAGGGTGGTGTGGTCCGGGGCCTTGAGGTCGCGGCTCATCAAGCTGAGCAGCGAGTCCAGAAACCCCTCCGTCTGGCGAAGCGGTAGGCCGAAGACGACCCGCAGCGTCAACGCGGTCCGGATCGCGAGGTTCGAGTATCGACGCTGCCCTCCGCGGAGACCGTTCTTCGGTGGTATCCACGCGGCAATCGCATCCTCGCTCAGCCAGATCGTGACGTCCCCGCGGCTCCTGAGGCCACGCTCGTACTCCCTCCAGTTCCGGATTCTGTACTTCGTCTTGTACTGGCGGTTGATTCGGCTCGACTTCTCTGCGGCCATGACGTTGCCCCCTTGATCTCCATGATGGACCGGAACCCTCCGCCGATGCTAGCGTGCCCGCTTACGCTGATTCATGCACCAATGCCTCCTTTCGGTGCAAATGTAAGAAACGGAACGGTCGGCTTTGACAGAGGCGACGTTCTTCTGATTCTGCGTTGGTCTTCGATGGCAGGAGCTGGGATGGCAGGAGCTGACTGAGGGCGGCGAGACTGATTGGATAACACGGAGGCGAAAGTATCGTTGCACACCTCCGGAAACGATGCCTATAATTCTAGCGCCCCTGGCCCTTCGTCGAGAGCCTTGGCTAAGGATCAAGTTTGGGCGCACAGTGACCGAGACCAGAAGCTTTTCAGGCGTTGAGCGCCGCCGCGATCCGATGGTTCGCCCCGAGCACCGGGAAGTTGGTGAGGCGGCCGTATTCCACGAACTTGGCAAGGCCCTCACATCTTCCCTGCAGCTCGACCAGGTCCTGCGCACCATCATGGAGAAAATCGATGAGTTCTTGCACCCCGACACTTGGTCCATGCTGCTGGTGGACGATGTCAGGCAGGAACTCTATTTCGAGCTGGCGATCGGCAAGAACGCGCGCACCCTCAAAGACGTTCGCATCAAGGTGGGGCAAGGCATTGCCGGATGGGTGGCGCAGCAGCAGCAGGCGGTCATCGTCCCCGATGTGAGCCGGGATACGCGCTTTTTCTCCAAGGTGGACGAAAAGACCAAGATGGAGACGCGCTCCATCGTGGCGGTCCCGGTCCGCTTCCGCGACCATTGCCTGGGCGTCATCGAGCTGATCAACTGTGTGGGTGCCGAAGGGTTCAATGATCGGGACCTGTCGCTGCTGGAGGCGCTGGCCGATTTCGCGGCCATCGCGCTCGAGAATGCGCGCCACGTCCAGCGAATTCACGAACTGACCATTACCGATGACTGCACGAGCCTCTACAACGCCCGGCACCTCAACTTATTCTGGAGACCGAAATCTACCGCTCGCAGCGGTACGCGTATGAGTTTTCGCTGATCTTTCTGGACCGGATCACTTCAAGAGAGTCAATGACGCCTATGGGCACTTGGCGGGTTCCAAGCTGCTGGCCGAAATCGGCCAAGTACTCAGAAATAACTGCCGGTTGATCGACTTCGCTTTTCGATACGGAGGCGACGAGTTCGTGATCCTGCTGCCACAGACCTCGAAGGACAGTGCGTGCGTCGTCGCACGGCGCATACACCGGCTGATCCGAGAAACGCATTGGCTGACCACGGAAGGGGAAGGGCTGGATGTTCGCGTGACGACCAGCGCCGACGTGGCTTCCTATCCGAGCGATTCGAAGACTAAAACGCATTTGTTGCACTTGGCCGATGAAGCCATGTACGTGGTTAAGAACAGCACGCGCGACAGCGTGGCGGTCGCGAACCTGGGCCTGCTGCCGGTCTCCTGAAGCAAGGTTTTTTGCGGCTGCGTGCAGGGACTGTGTGCAGGAAAAATTTCCGCCGATCTCTTGCCGCCGCTTGATTCACCCGGTATGGCATGCTAGGCTCGACGCCGCTTGGGGTACTGGAATTCTCCATCGCGTGCATCATCGCGAATGAGGAGCGCATGGCTAACGAAGCACTGGGCATGATCGAGACCAAGGGTTTGGTGGGCTCGATTGAAGCCGCCGACGCGATGGTCAAAGCCGCCAACGTGGTCTTGATCGGCAAAGAGTACATTGGCGCCGGCTATGTGACCGTCATGGTGCGCGGCGACGTGGGCGCGGTGAAAGCTGCTACCGATGCCGGGGCCGCTGCGGCGCGCCGCGTGGGGGAACTCGTCTCCGTCCATGTCATCCCGCGGCCACACGAGCACGTCGAAAAGATCCTGCCTGGAAGCAACAGCTTGCCTGCAAAGAAATAGGGCCGAATTATTCTCGTGGCTCAGAGCTCGTGGCTCAGAGTTCGTGACTCAGAGATTGATGGCTGCAGTGCCGTAGGAAGTGCGCCAGACGGTCCTGGCGCTACGGCGGCACGCATGGGTTGAGCACCTTGGATTTACGTGACCCGGATCTGATCTCCATCCAGGAGGCCCGCCGCCTGGTGGCCCTGGCCGCCACCGCCCAGGAACAATTTGCTGCTTTTTCCCAGGATCACGTCGACGCCGTCGTTAAAGCGTGCGCCACCGCCGCTACAGCCGCCGCTGAAACGCTTGCTCGCCGGGCCGTCGAGGAGACGGGCTTCGGCAACGTCGCTGACAAGACAACGAAGAATCGTTTTGCGTCGATGGACGTTGAGCGGGCGATTCGCGGCATGCGCACTGTAGGAATCCTCGCCGAAGACCGCGAAAAAGGCATTGTGGAAGTGGCGAGCCCAGTGGGAGTGGTTGCAGCGGTCATTCCTTCCACCAATCCAACCTCCACAGCCATTTACAAGACACTCATCTCGCTTAAAGCGCGCAACGCCATCGTCCTCAGCCCGCACCCGTCGGCGATTCGCTGCATCTGCGAGACCGTCGCCGTCCTGAGCCGTGCTGCCGTTTCCGCAGGAGCGCCGGAGGCGCTGATCAACTGTATGCAGCACACCACGCTCGTGGGGACACAGGAGTTGATGCGTCACCAGCAGGTTGGCGTGATTCTTGCCACGGGCGGTACGGGTTTGGTTCGCGCAGCCTATGCTTCCGGCAAGCCGGCCTACGGCGTAGGGCCCGGCAATGTGCCGGCCTTCATCGAACGCACGGCCAATGTCGCCAAGGCCGTCGGCGATATTTTCGCCAGCAAGACCTTCGATTACGGAACCCTCTGCTCCTCTGAGCAGGCTATCGTGGTGGAGGAGTCCGCCCGGCAGGAGGCCCTCGAAGAGTGCCGCCGCCAGGGCGCCTACTTCCTGTCGCCTGAGGAAACGAGAAGGGTCGGTGATCTGGTCATGCGACCGGGCACGCATGCGCCGAATACCAGGATTGTCGGGCAGCCCGTGACGACCATCGCGGAAATGGCGGGCATCAGCGTGCCGCCGGCGACTCGCGTGCTGATCGCGCCGCTCGAGCCCGGGCAGGTCGGACGCGAGTTCCCGCTGTCAGCCGAAAAACTCTCGCCGATTCTGGCGTTCTACGCTGTAGCCGATCTCGCCGCAGCCATCGAACTCTGCGAGCGTTTACTCCGGTTCGGCGGCCTCGGCCACACCTGCGCCATTCATTCGCAAAACGACGCAGCCATACGCCAATTCGGTCAGGCAGTTCCTGCTTTCCGTGTTTGTGTGAATACCCCAACCGTCCATGGGTCGATTGGCTACTCGACGAATCTGTTTCCCGCGATGACCCTGGGTTGCGGTGCGCCCGGTGGGAACATTACTTCCGACAATATCGGTCCGCAGCACCTGCTCAACGTGAAACGGATCGCCTGGGAGTCGCGCGCGGTTGAACACCGCAGCGTGCCGGCGGAGCAGCGGCTGGCAGGTACGGCCCATGCAGCATTTGCCGCCAAGGCAGCCGCTGCCGCCGGCGCGCCGAAAGGTGCGCAGCCGGCTGCCTCGTCACCAACCTCTACCGGCGTGCTTGACCGGACACGAATCGCAAAGACAGTTGAGCACGTCCTTGCCGAGCGGGGCATCGCACGCAGCAACGCTCCGGCTGCGACGGCGCCGGAATTGCCGCCACCATCGGAAATCGCAGCGGAAATTGCGGGCCGCGTGTTCCAGGAAAATTGTGGCTCGGGTTCGCGTGCTGCAGCGTTTGACCCGCCCCCCAAGCCACCAGCCACCGTGGCCCCTGCTGCTGAAGCAGCCCCGTTTGTCAGCGAGGCGGATGTACGGCGCGCATTGGCTTGTAGCGAGAAAATCTTCGTCGGACCCAAAACGATCGTCACCCCATCCGCTCGCGATCTAGGCCTGCTGCACGACGTCTTCGTCGAAATGCAAGGCGCTCGATAACGGCGAGCGGCTCGGCGATTGTCCATCGCCATCTTTCTCCCTATACTGGCATTAGATATCTACGAGGGCATGCTTTCCATGCGCACCGTGGAAGCCAGGCGTTACGCACGCTGGTCAGCGGCAATCGCGATCTTGCTCGCCGCCTTGGTGGGTGGGGTGTACGCATGGCGTTCCTGGCAAGGCCGACAGGTGCAGAAGGCGACCATCCCTGTGCCGCCGAGCGTCCAGCAGCAGTCGGCGGAATTTTCCTTCTCCAAGGTGGTTGGCGAGCGGACTCAGTTCACGGTCCGGGCTTCCCGCGCCACGGAGTTCAAGGAGGGGAATCGCAGTTTGCTCGAAGATGTCTGGATTACCGCGTATGGCAAAGCCGAGCAGCGCTTCGATAACCTGCACACGCGCGTGTGCGATTACATCCCTGCTACAGGCTTGATCACTTGCTCCGGCGAAGTCCAAATTGATCTGCAGAGCTCGCAAGATGCAGCTCTGGCTGCCAGTGACTCCAGCCTTTCCCCGCCCGACGCTCCCTTCGTTCACATCAGCACCAGCAATGTGTCCTTCGACAGTAAGACAGGGGTGGCCACCACCGACAGTCCGGTGCAGTTTCGGTTTCCTCAAGGCCGGGGCCGGGCCATCGGTGTCCGTTACGAATCACAACAGGGAAAATTGTGGCTGTTGCGCAACGTAGAGCTGACGCTGCGTGCGCAGCCGACTGCCGGCACCGCCTCCCCTTCGGCATTCTGGGGCGCTGGGGAATTGACCGTCTCGAGCAGCAGCTTCGTTTATCGCCGTGATGAACACATACTTCACATGCCCGGCCCCGTCGAAGCTCGCCAGGGATCTCGTGAGCTTCGAGCGGGTGCGCTCGATATAGAGTTCGATGGCGATATGCGCGTGCGCCGAATTGTCGCGAGTGAGCACCCCAAGCTCACGGATACCCAACGCAGTGAGTCGGTGTCACTTGCCGCGGACGAGATCTCCGCGCTGTTATCCCCGGGCGGTTGGACGGAGCGGATCATGGCAGTGGGGAATGTTCGGCTCGACAAAAAGAGTCCGTATGGTAAAGATCGTCTCGCCGCCCGCCAGCTCGAAATCGAGTACGCTCCCGGCACGAGCCAGCCACGCCGGATGATCGCAACGGACAGTGTGACGGTACAGTCGGACCTTCAGGGCGAGGCAAGCAGGCGAATGGCCACGTCGGCGCTGGTGATCGAATTCGCTCCCGGGGAAAGGAGCGGAGACGCACGTATTACGCGTGCGATCACTCCGGCGGCGACCCTGCACTGGCGGGACTCCCAACAGGCCGCAGGCAAGGCGAGCGTTGAGCGAATGCGTCTGACGAGCAAACAGTTGGAAGCGAGTTTCGACACCCGCGGTGAGTTGCGCGCCCTGCACGGCTCCGGCGGCGTCGAGGTCGAGCGTCAAATCGGCGAGGTTTCGGTGGTGACTAGCACTTCGCGTGAGATGCTCGCCCGGTTTTCGCCCGATGGGGACTGGTCCAGCGTGGATCAGACCGGCGACGTGCGCCTGCGTGACGGCACGAGGACCGCCGAAGCGGCGCGCGCCCGTTTCGATCATGCCGCCGGGAGTGTATCGTTTTCCGGCTCAGTCACTCTAACCGATGAATTTTCGCGGACCACGGCGCAGTCCGCGGAGTTTGTTCAGGCCGCCCGCGAATTCAATGCCGGCGGCGGCGTCGTGACCAGTGAAAGGCCGACCGGCAGCGGCCACACCGGGAACGGTATGCCGGGGCCCGCGCACATCTCGGCCGACCGTCTTGAGGTGGATACAGCGACCGGCCGTGCCGTCTATTCGGGACGCGCGCGGCTGTGGCAAGGAGATGCTGTCATCGAAGCAGATCGCCTGGAACTGGACCGCACATCGCAAACTCTTACAGCGATCCACGGCGTGCGCGCAATTTTCCCACACGCGCCAGAGATGCCGTCTGCTGTAGCTGGCCGGCCGACTCCGGGTCAGAGACAGTTCGTCGACGTGAACGCCGGCCGGATGATCTATGCCGGCGCCGAGTCGCGGGCACGGCTGGAAGAGGGCGCCACCCTGCGAACGAACGAAGGATCGATTCGATCCACTTCGATGGATCTGTTCTTTGGGTCGCAAAGCGCGCCGCCGGATTCTGTTTCCGGCGCGCAAGCAGGTTCTCCACTCCGGGCCATCGGAACCCAAACGCTGGTGCGCGCCACCGCCTTGGGGGACGTCGTCATCGATCAGGGCGACCGCCACGCCAAGGCGGCGCGGGCCGACTACACCGCTGCGGAAGGAAGGTTCGTTTTGACGGGCGGCCATCCCACTGTTTATGACAATTCAGGAAACGCGACCACCGGTCGTCAATTGACCTTCATTTTTGCCGATGATAGGATTGTTGTGGATTCAGAGGAAGGCTCGCGCACGCTGACGTTGCACCGGGTCGAGAAATGATCGAGATATGCCCAAGCTCCAGGCCGTCGACCTCAGTAAGTCGTATCGCGGGCGGAAGGTTGTCGATGATTTGGACTTGGAGGTCGGCCAGGGCGAGGTGGTCGGCTTGCTGGGGCCTAACGGCGCAGGAAAAACAACCACATTTTATATCCTCGTGGGTCTCGCCCGTCCGGACTCAGGGCGTGTTCTGCTCAATGGGGATGATATTACCGACCTCCCCATGTATCTCCGGGCCCGCAGCGGCATCAGCTACCTTCCCCAAGAGCCTTCGGTTTTTCGGCAACTGACGGTTGAGGAAAACCTGCTGGCGGTGTTGGAGACTCTGCCCCTGACACCGGAGCAGCAGCGCGACCGGTTGGAGGAGTTATTGGCACGGATGGGACTTGAAGCGGTGCGGTCCAACAGAGCCTATACATTATCTGGAGGCGAGCGCCGCCGCTGGAGATTGCCAGGTCACTGGTGCTCGATCCGGCCTTTGTGCTGCTCGACGAACCGTTTTCCGGGATCGATCCCCTGACGATCGTGGACATCCAGAAGATCATCGCCGGCCTCAGCCGCGCAGGTATCGGTGTCTTGGTTACCGATCACAACGTTCGTGAAACCCTGGCCGTTACCGACCGCGCCTACATTCTGCAAAGAGGACGCGTGTTCCGCTCCGGGACGCCCCGCGAGCTCAGTGATGACGCGGAGGTTCGCCGCGTGTATCTGGGTCATCATTTCCAATTGAACTGACGCTATGAATTGGCTACAGCCCAAGCTGGTTCTCAAGGTCGCGCAGAAGCAAATTCTCACGCCCGGCCTGGTGCAGATGGTGAGCGTTTTGGCGCTGAACCGGCTGGAGCTGCGCGAAATGATTAATCAGGAAATGGTCGCCAATCCGATGCTGGAGGAACTGACGGATGAGAGCGTGGCCAGCGAAGACTACAGCGACGAGGCCTTCCTAAAGGCAGAAACGGAAAAAGTGCCGGAGACCGAGCCTGCCAATCCTTTCGACGAATTTGACGTCGCCTCATTCTTTAACCAATACCTCGATAGCGGTAGCGGAGAGGGCCGCGGCGAGCATGAGACCATCGAACGGCCGTCGTTCGACAAGTTTATTTCATCCCCTCAGGGGCTGACCGAGCATCTCGGCTGGCAGCTAAGCGTCACGATCTGTAATGATGCGGTGCGTGAAATTGCCGAGACCATCATCGGCAATCTCGACGAGAACGGCTATCTGATGGTCTCCCTTGAGGAGATCGCGAAAAACGGTAATTACTTGATGGAGGACGTCGAGGAAGCGCTGGCGGTGGTGCAGGAGTTTGACCCGCTAGGCGTCGCAGCGCGCAACCTGCGTGAATGTTTGCTCATCCAGTTGCACACCCTCGACCCGCAGAATTCTCTCGCCCAGCAAATCGTCTCCGAATGTATGCCCAAGCGGCCTTTGGCGCCCACCGAAGAAGAGCAACAGAGCCCGGAAACGCCGCTCGCCAAGCTGCTGCAGACCCATCAACTCAAGGAAGTCGCGCGGGCACTCAACCGCCCGGTGGAGCTGATCAAACGCGCCATGGATGTGATCCGCGGGTTCGATCCGCGCCCCGGATTGCGTTACAACAAGACACAGACCCGGTTGGTGGAACCGGACGTCGATTTCCGCAAGATGGATGACGTGTGGCAGGTCTTCATGAACGATGATGACGTGCCCCAGCTTCGGTTGAGCCCCGCCTATCGCCACCTGCTCGCCCGAGATGCCGCGGATCGCGACGTGCGCAACTACGTAAAGGAGCGCTTCGGCGCTGCACTGCAATTGATGAAGAGCATCGAGCAACGGAAGCACACCATCCTGCGCGTTTGCCAGTCTGTCATCCGGCGGCAACCCGATTTTCTCGAGTATGGCGCGGACTACCTCAAGCCCATGATGATCAAGGAGGTGGCCCAGGAAGTAGGCGTGCACCCCTCGACGGTCAGCCGCGCGGTTTCCAATAAGTACGCGCACACCCCGCGGGGAGTGATCGCATTGCGGGCCTTCTTCAGCGAATCGGTGAACGGACCCGAGGGTGGCGGCATGTCGCTGCAGACCCTCAAACGCGTGGTGAAGAAAATGATCGACGAGGAAGATCCAGCCCATCCAATGACCGACGATCACATCGCCAAGAAACTGGCCCAAGCCGGCATTCAAGTGACGCGCCGCACGGTCGCCAAATACCGCGAAGATCTTCGCATTCCCAGCACGCATCAACGCCGTGTCAAAGCGTAGGCGCCCCTCCGTGAAGCGGCGCGTCGCTTCCGATAGACGGCAGTTGGTGATCCTCACCGGTCTGAGCGGCTCCGGCAAGAGCACCGTTCTGAAAACATTCGAAGACCTTGGCTACTATTGTGTGGACAATCTGCCTGTCGATTTGATCCCTACCTTCAGCGAGCTTTACGTCAACGGCAATTCGGAAATCAAGCGAGCGGCGCTGCTGGTGGACGCACGTGAAGGCGGGCAATTGGAGCGATTGCCTGCGCGCTACAAACAGCTCCGCGGCGAGGTTCCCGTAACATTGGTTTTCATCGAAGCAGCGGAAGAGGCTTTGCTGCGGCGGTTTAGTGAGACGCGCCGGCCGCACCCTCTTGGCCGCTCCCGGCCCGTGCGCGAGGGACTTGCGCGCGAGCGCGAGATGATGGCCCCAATCCGGAAGCTGGCTGACGTCGTGATCGATACCACCAAGTTCAATGTTCACGAGCTTCGACAATTCATCATGCGCCGCTTTCAGAACCGGGTCAAACGGCCGTTGCTGGTTTCGGTGGTGAGTTTCGGCTATCGCTACGGTATTCCCGGGGACGCGGACCTGATCTTTGACGTGCGCTTTTTGCCCAATCCCAACTTCGTTCCGCACCTCGCAAAATTTTCGGGACAGAATCCCAAGGTCATGCGCTACATCCGTTCTTTTCCACAGACCGAGGAATTTCTGCGCCGGCTCGAGGGCCTGCTGACCTATCTGATCCCACACTATATCCACGAGGGTAAGAGTTATCTGACCATTGCCCTTGGGTGTACCGGCGGCCGGCACCGCTCGGTGATGATGGCGGAAGTCGTCTGCCGCTCCCTTGCCTCCCATGACTACGCAGCGAAAGTCGTACACCGGGATCTGGGCAAATGGAACACTTGACATTCGCGCAAGGGGTTCGCAGCGTGACCGGACTCCGGCAGACAGGTGAGGATGTGCGCTCCGAAGGGACTTCCTACCAACTGCGGCGGTTGCTGCGATATGTCTGGCCCTATCGCTGGCGTCTGGCCGCCGGCATCTTGGCGTTGGTATTGGTGGGCTTTGCGGAAGGTCTGGTGGCCTTGATGATCAGGCCGGTGTTCGACCGCGTTCTTGATCCCCGGAGCCCGGGATCGGACCTGCCTCTGGTGAAATTGCCGTTTATCGGACGCACGATCTTCCTCAATTCGTTTCTGCCGCAGTCCATCCATCATGTCTGGACGGTTTTCGCCCTTGCCTTTGTAGGTCTCTACGCGGTCAAAGCGCTTGCGCAGTATTTCGGTATCGTTCGGATCCAGCATGCCGGTCTGGCCGCAATCACCGATTTGCGCAATCAGATTTACGAAAAGCTCGTTCGTCAGCCGATCGGCTTTTTCCAGCATCAAACCACAGGCCGGCTGATGTCGGCGGTCATCAGCGATGTGGAGCGCGTGCGCACCACGCTTTCCGAGACGCTGGCAGCCTTTTTTCAGCAGAGTTTCACGCTGTTTTTCCTGATTTTGGTTCTGCTGGTCACCGACTGGAAGATGGCGCTCGGCTCTGCGGCACTTGTACCGCTGGTTCTCTGGCCGGTTCGGAAACTGGGCCCGCGCATTCGCCGCACGGTGGAATCGAGCCAGTCGCGGCTGGGTGAACTGAGCCACGTCCTGCAGGAAACCTTGAGCGGCAATCGTGTCGTCAAGGCCTTTGGCATGGAGCAATTTGAGGTAGGCAGGTTTCGCGCGGTGTCGCGTAACCTGCTCGGCACGAGTATGCGCGCGGTTCGGCTCGCCGTGCTGACCTCCCCACTGATGGATTTCTTGAGTGCTATCGTGATCGTGCTGGTGCTGCTTTTCGCGCGCAACCAGATCCTGCAAAACACCATGACACTGGGGACGTTTGGGACCTTTATTTACGCGCTGATCAAGGCATACCAGCCGGTGCGGGGCATCGGCGTCGTGTATCAGCAGTTCGAGCAGGCGCACGGCGCTACGGCGCAGGTCTTCCGCTTCCTCTCGCTGGATGAGGAGGTCCAGGAGCGCCCGGATGCCCGAGTCCTGCAGCCGTTTTCACGTCAGATCGAGTTCGATCATGTCGGGTTCGCTTACGATCCCGCCTTACCGATTCTCCGCGGCGTGCGTTTGAAGGTGTGCGCTGGCGAGGTGGTCGCCATCGTGGGTTCCAGTGGTGCGGGAAAAACGACGCTAGTAAACCTGCTGCCGCGATTCCACGATGTCACTTCGGGCTCGCTGCGCATCGACGGCATAGATGTGCGCGATGCAACGCTGCGCTCCTTGCGCGAGCAAATATCTATTGTGACGCAGGAGACCATCCTGTTCGATGATACGGTCTGGAACAACATTTGCTATGGGCGGCCCGATCTATCCGAAGAACGGGTCGTCGCCGCGGCACGCGCGGCCCTTGCTCATGAGTTTATCTCCGAACTGCCGCAGGGATACCAAACCCGCCTGGGCGACCGGGGACAACGCCTCAGCGGAGGCCAGCGGCAGCGACTGGCGATCGCGCGCGCGCTGTTGAAGGATTCACCCATATTGATGCTCGATGAGGCGACCTCGGAACTTGACTCCGAATCCGAGATGCTGGTACAGAAGGCGCTCGCCAACCTGATGGTCGACCGCACCGTGTTTGTCATCGCGCACCGTCTCTCGACGATTCGCCGTGCCGCCAGCATCGCCGTGCTGGAAGACGGCGTGATCTCCGAGGTGGGAACGCACCAGGAGCTGCTCGCCCGGCGCGGCACGTATACGCGCCTCTATGAGTTGCAGTTCGTGGATGGGGATGTGGCGTCGTCGGCCGGTCCTTTCGCGTCATGAAGGAGTCTGTGACAACCGACACCATCCGGTCGATGACCGGTTATGCGCAGGCGCGCACCGAACACAACGGCTGGGTGCTGCGCGTGAGCGTGCGCAGCGTGAACCATCGTTTTCTTGATTTGCGCCTCCGGATGCCCGAAGGTTTCGAAATGCTTGAACCGCGAATCCGGCGGTTGGTGCGCGGCACTCTGCATCGCGGTCATGTCGAAATCACACTGCGCGTCGAGACAGTTCGCGGGCCGGCCATACACATCAATCGCGATGCTGCGGGTGCGTACTTGCAGATCGTCGAAGCACTGCGTCGCGAATTCGGCCTGACGCAGGAGCCCGACTTGGTTGCCCTGCTCCGCTTGCCCAGCGTCGTGGCCGCCAACGGAGCGCTTTTCGCGGCTCCCGGCGAGGAAGAAATCAGCCGTCTGGTTGATCCGATGACTGCGTGCCTGCAAGAGGCTTTGCGGCAGCTCGAGGAAATGCGCCGGGCGGAAGGCCGCTCGTTGGCTGAGGAGATGCACCGATTAGCCGCCGGCATGCACGAGAAGATTGTTCAGGCGGAGGCGATGATTGAGCGAAGTCGTCCGGCCTACGCGTTGCGACTCAAAGCTCGCCTGGAGGAACTGCTCGGCGAATCGGCCGTGGATCCTTCGCGTTTGGCACAGGAGGCAGCGCTGCTGGCGGAACGCGCCGACGTGAGCGAGGAATTGATGCGGCTGCGCAGCCATGTCGGCCAGTTCGGTAAGCTAGTGGCCGCGGCCGACGAGGTCGGGAAAAAGCTTGATTTCCTGTTGCAGGAGATGCAGCGTGAGGCGAACACGTTTCTTTCGAAGACGCCGGGGCTGGGCGCGGACGGGCTGGCCATGGTCGATCTGGGGTTGCAAATCAAGTCCGAAATCGAAAAACTTCGCGAACAGGTGCAGAACGTCGAATGACCGCAGCCGCCTCTTCTCCCAGGGTAGTCATCATCTCGGGCCCTTCCGGCTCCGGGAAATCCACGTTGGTCGAGAAGCTGCGGGATTTGCCCGGAACGATGTTTGCCGTCTCCTGCACCACGCGTCCGCGGCGTGCGACGGAAAGCCCGGGAAAATGTTATAATTTCATTACCGAGGCTGAGTTCGAGCAAAAGGTGGTGCGAGAGGAATTCCTCGAGTACGCCCGCGTGTTCGGCAAGAATTGGTACGGCACGCCGCGAAGGTGGTTGGACGAGGCGCGACGAGCGGGGCGCGATCTGGTGCTGGAGATTGATGTGCAAGGTGCCCGGCAGGTGAAAGAGAAGCTGCCGGAATCGGTTGCGATTTTTATTGTGCCGCCCTCGCGCGAGGTTCTGGAACAGCGGCTGCGCGTCCGCGGGCAAGATTTGGATGAGGCGATCGCTCGGCGTCTCGAGCGCGCCCGGCAGGAGATTGCCTCTTCAGTAGACTATGATTTCGTTGTCGTCAACCATGACCTCGAACGCGCTGGCGATGAGATTCGCGCCATCGTCATAGCCTCGCGATGCCGGTTGCTTGATAATGACGAATGCCTAAGCAAGATTCGTGAATCCTTCGGAGGTTCCTAATCGCATGTCCGTATTCCACGAGGCCCCTGAGAATCAGTTTGCGTTTGTTGTAGTGGCCGGGAAGCGCGCCCGGCAATTGATGGCGGGCGCTTCGCCGCTGCTAGCGGCCCCGCGCTCTCACAAGCCCACCCGCGTGGCTATGGAAGAACTCAATGCTACGCAACTGGAGTACCGATTGCCTGATCTTTCCGACGAAGCCGCGGAAAAGGACGGCAAGCGGCGTAAAGAGTGACGCCGGATCGCCATGCGAGTCGCGCTGGGTGTATGCGGAGGAGTGGCGGCCTACAAGGCTGCTGAGCTGGTTCGCCGTCTGCAGCAGGATCAGCTCGATGTCCAGGTGGTGATGACGCGCAGCGCCCAGGAGTTCATCACCCCTTTGACCTTTGCCGCGCTCACCGGGCAAAAGGTTATCACCGACCTATTCGGCGGGGACTCACCGGCCAACATCGAAAGCGCCATCGAGCATATCGCGGTGGCCCAGCGAATCGATGCTTTGGTCATTGCGCCTGTCACCGCCAACGTCCTGGCGAAGCTTGCGCGAGGTATCGCCGACGACTTCCTGACCACGCTGTACCTGGCCACCATCGCGCCAGTCATCGTTGCCCCGGCCATGAACGTCAACATGTGGGACCACGCTGCGACGCAGGAGAATGTGGACATGCTGCGTGCTCGTGGTGTGCATGTGGTTCCGCCGGAGGAGGGTTATCTCGCTTGCGGCATGACCGGCGCCGGTCGGCTCGCCGGTGTCGAGGTCATCGCGC
This sequence comes from Candidatus Acidiferrales bacterium, assembly GCA_965197305.1. Lineage (GTDB taxonomy): Bacteria > Acidobacteriota > Terriglobia > Acidiferrales > UBA7541 > Palsa-189. Next base: position 438,988 of record CBDAMS010000012.1, read on the forward strand.
ATACCGTTGCGCAGGTACTCGGAATCCGTCACGACTTCGCGGGTCAGACTGTGCTCGTGACGGCTGGTCCTACTTGCGAGGATGTGGATCCGGTTCGCTACTTTACAAATCGTTCTTCGGGCCGGATGGGTTATGCCATCGCAGACGCAGCCGTCCGGCGCGGCGCGCGGGTGGTTCTCGTCGCCGGCCCCACAGCTTTGGATGCGCCCGCCGGCGTGGAGCGCATTTCCGTTCGCAGCACCGAGGAGATGCATCGCGTCGTGCTCTCGCGCTTGTCGGAGGCGACCATCGTGATTATGGCGGCGGCGGTGTCCGATTATCGTCTGGTGTCGCCTTCTCCGGTCAAGATCAAACGGGGACCGAGCCGGCTGACCGTCGAATTAGAGCCAACGCCGGATATCCTGGCCGACGTATCCCGCCTTAAGGGAGGCCGCATCGTCGCGGGTTTTGCGGCCGAAACGGACCACCTTGCCGAACATGCGCGGCAGAAGCTTGCCAGCAAATCCGCCGACTTGATCGTGGCCAACGACGTGACCGCCGAGGGCGCAGGCTTCGACTACGAGACCAACATCGTAACCATGTTCACGCGTGATGGCGACGAGGTATCACTGCCGCGAATGAGCAAATTGGACGTCGCCCAGCGCGTGCTCGACCAGATCCTCGAGCTGCGGAACGCATCTGTTCGGGCAGCTAGTTCGTCATCGAAAGCTCGCTGATCCATGAATTCGATTCCTCCGCATCCGGCACACGAGAAACTCGAAGCTTGGCTGCGCTATTACGAAGACTTGGGAATCCACTCTTTCTACCGCGATCGCGTCCCCCTCGCGGCCAAGCCCTCGGCGCAAGAGACAGCAGCAGCGCCCGCAGCGGTCCCAATGGCACCTGCGGCCACGCAGAAACCTTTGGCGTCACCGCTATCCTCGGAACCCGCAGCCGAGACCGTGCAGGGAATCGTGCGCGGTCCTTCCTTGTTTGAGGCCGCCGAACGCATTGTGGGCGACACCCTGGAGCAGATCTCGGCCGATCTCGGCGAATGCACACGGTGCAAACTCCACCGCCATCGAACCAACATTGTATTCGGCGTCGGCAACCCGCGCGCGGATCTGGTCTTCGTCGGCGAAGGGCCGGGGCGTGATGAAGACGCGCAAGGGATTCCCTTCGTCGGACGCGCGGGGCAGCTGCTGACCCAGATGATCGAGGCCATGGGCCTGCGTCGCGACGATGTGTACATCGCCAACGTAGTGAAGTGCAGACCGCCGGAGAACCGCACTCCGGAAAAAGACGAAATCGCTACCTGCATGCCGTTTCTGTTGCGCCAATTGGCGACCATTGAGCCGAAGGTCATCGTGTGTCTCGGAAACGTTGCCGCACAGGCGCTGCTCCACACCAATAAGCCCATCTCCCATTTCCGTGGGAAGTGGTTTGATTTTCGCGGCGCGCGGCTGATAGCTACCTACCATCCCGCCTATCTGTTGCGTAACCCGAACGCCAAACCCGATGTCTGGGTCGATCTGAAAAAGGTCATGGCCCTACTCGGGCTGAAACCCCCGCGCCGCACCTCGCGGCGCTGAAAAAACGCACCCGTTGCCGGGAGCCTCGCGCTCGCCCCCGACTTTTTTACCGCCGAAGCTCCCACGTTCTTTCCCGCTCCCGCCGAGCGAGCCGGGGACACCGCGCTCAACCCCTCCCCCCCGGTTTTTCTGTAAGTGTTCATTCGAGGGAACTTTAAGTCCTTTGTTCCATAAGTGTTCATTCTGCACGTGTTGCAGGCTCCTTTTATGTATGTGTTCATTGTGCAGGAGTTAGCGTAAAGGATTCTGGAAGAGCTCATTTTCAATCCTCTACCCCCCACCCCCGGTGTTTTTCGCGAAAGAGTGCGCAAGAAAATGAAAGCAGGGAGGTTGTGGTTTTGCGGAGCGCAAAAGAGCAATGAGGAAATTCCGCTGTGGTCGGAAGGGAGGACAGGGGCGGTTCGACAGGCACATGCGGAACGCAACGAGGGCGCCCCGCAGAATGGGGCAGGAGCAAAAGCTTTTCTGAAAACCCGTTCGGCAAGCTCAGGGCAAGCATGCGACATGTTAGCACGACATACCAATAAAGGTAACAGAAAAAACTTTTTTACTTACTGGTTATTCGAATGGGAAAGAAGGGGGATTCGAATGAGCTTGTGAGAGGACACTGCCCACGTGCCCTGGATTGGATAATTTAGACACTGAGGTTGGGAATTAACTACCCTGGTGTCATATGAACAAAAAACATCATCGTATTGCAGCCAACGTAAAAACCGATATCCTACGCCGCGTCAAGGAAGAGGGCATCTCGGTGGCCCAGGCCGCCAAGGATCACGGTATTTCTGAAGGGACCATCTATGGTTGGATGGTAAAGGGAGCAACCGGTGCCCCGTCCTGGGCGGAGTTCTCCCGACTTCAGAAGCAGAACAGAGAATTCCTGGAACTCGTGGGCGAGATCACGCTCAAGCTCTCCATGACTCAAAAAAACAATTGAGCGAAGGAAGAAACAAATCAGCGCTTGCCCGAGCCCTTGGCATATCCCGCGCGAGCCTGTATTACGTCCCAAGAATGAAGGAGAAGGACTGGCGCCTCAAGGTCCGCCTGGAAGAAGAGCTGCAGATCCATCCCTCCTACGGCTCCCGGCGAATTGCTACGGCACTGGGACTCTGCCGCCAGCGGGCGCAGAGGGTCATGCATCTGTTTGGCATCAAGCCCTACCGCAGGAGAGGCAGAAAATGGAGAAAATCCAAGGTTTCCCGGACCTATCCCAACCTCCTGCTCGCGGTCATGCCCGCATATGCAAACCACATCTGGGCAGCAGACTTCACCGAGTTCGTGCAGCACGGAAAGAAGGTCTATGTGGCGACCGTGATCGATCTCTACACTCGCCGGATCCTGGGAATCCAAATTGCGGTGAGAAAGGGAGCCGCGCTCACCATTCAGGCGCTTTCCAACGCCCTGCTCCATCATCCGCGCCCGGGTCTATTCCACTCCGACAACGGGAGGGAGTATGACGCGATGGCGTTCACTGAAATCCTTGATGGATGCGGCATCGTGATTTCACGGAGCCGCCCGGGGTGCCCTTGGGAGAACGGATACCAGGAATCGTTCTACGACAAATTCAAGGTTGACCTGGGAGATCCGAACCGCTTCAAAACACTGGGGGAGCTAGTGGCGGAGATCTACCGCACCCTGTGGGACTACAACAACACGCGGATTCACTCCGCGCTCAACATGCCGCCTGTGGTATTCGCCAAACGGTATGCGTTAGTCACGTAAAAAACTCTCAGAATCAGTGTCTAAAGAAATCAGTCCTTGACATCCGGATGACATCAAAACCGCGATGCACAAAGAAAAGACAGCGGAACAGGAGCGTCGCGCCATGAAGTTGCTTGCCACAGGACACTTCGAAGCAGCCGAGCAGGAGAAACTGGGAGCGATTCAGAAGGCTGACGGCGAGAAGGAAGCGCAGATTCGAGTGGCGGAAGGCAAGGCGCGAGCAATTCAACTGGTGAATGAGGCTGCGGAGAAATATTTCGTCGGCAATGCCCAGCGGCTGAAGCAGCTTGAGGTCACGGAGAATTCCTTGAAAGACAACGCGAAGCTGGTTCTCACCAGGGATGGCATTACGCCCAACCTCATCATCGGTGAGCTACCGATTTCCCAGCAGGGATGAGGCAACGCCAGCCATCTATCCTCCGACAATGTGCTGTATGTCGGTGTGGGCCGCAATTCGCCAAGACTCTGGTGGTAGAGTATGGAATTAGCACCCTTCAAGAGCGGGAGGATGTGGATCGCGTGCTGGACGCTGCGGCCTTGACGTATGTAGCGGCGGCAATCTCTACACTACTGACGGTTGTCTACTTTCTGATGCGGGCCGAATTGTTGGGCAGGAGCGAAGACTAATCCGGAGGACAAGCGTAGTTATGACTGACAACGGACTGAAAGGATAGATTGTTATGGAAACGAAAACGTCGCCCAATCCTTCTAGAACACTCTCCCCGGTCCTCATAAGCATATTGCTCCTGGCCTCTACCGCAGTGGGGGCCGAAATCAGAGTCATGACCTCCGGCGGTTTCACCGCACCGTATGATGAACTCATCCCGGAATATGAACGCGCAACCCAGAACGAGGTCGTGACTACATACGGAGCCTCGATGGGAGACGCGGCGGACTCCATTCCCAAGCGGCTTGAGCGTGGCGAGCCCGCTGACGTCGTGATACTCGCCAGCACCGCCCTGGACGAATTGATCAGGCAGGGAAGGGTTATCCCCGGAAGCCGTGTAGACCTCGTCCGATCCAGGATTGGTATGGCTGTCCGCGCCGGGGTGCCCAAGCCGGACATCAGCTCTGTGGACGCGCTCATAAGGACGCTGCTTCACGCTCGATCAATCGCCTTTTCTGCAAGCGCAAGCGGTACATATCTTTCCACAGAGTTGTTTCCGCGCCTCGGGATCGCCGACCAGATCAAGAGTAAGTGTCAGAGAATTGTGAGCGAACGAGTCGGCGCCGTCGTAGCGCGTGGAGACGCCGAGATCGGCTTCCAGCAAATCAGTGAGCTACTTCCCATGCCAGGTATTGATTATGTCGGGCCGCTGCCACCTGAGGTTCAGAAGGTCACCGTGTTCTCGGCCGGAATCGTCGTTGGCACCAAGGAGCCGGATGCGGCCGGAGCACTCATCAAATTCCTAGCATCGCCGACCGCTGTTCCCACTATCGCTAAGAGTGGTCTGGAGCCTGTGATATAGCTGTGAGACAGTTGTCGCTCGCCAAAACTCTGTCTGCCTGTGATTTCAACAGGATACAGCGTTGCTTCCTCTGTTGGCATATACTAGCCGCGTGCGGTTTCTCGCAATCCTGTTGATCGTAGTGATCGGCTCTTTCGTCGTCAGTGACGAACTGGCATGCCCGGATGGCTGCACGAATGCGATCGCGGAGGGGGTGACATCCCCCACGCATGATTCCCAACAGCAAGAGAACGAATGCTTTCTTTGCCACGGCGCCTTTGCATTGAATGATTGCCCCTTCGAGCTGGTTCCCGAGCCCTTGGTTCGCCAGGGCGTCCAAGCCTTCGCCTGTATTCCCATTTTCACACTGCTGGCTCGCATCGAACACCCCCAGCGCCTGGCCTAGAATTGCCCCCGGAACGCATTGCAACTTGCACGCGCATTCATTGCGCACGGAGATGTACTCATGCATAGATTCAGCCTGCTGGTAGTTTGTTTTGTTTCCGTGACCCTGGCAGCACAGGAATCGCGGCCATCGGCAACTGTGCGGGTTAACGTACAGAGCGCCTCGGGCCCTGTTTCGGGGGCCACCGTGACTGTGAATGGCATATCCGCTGTAACGGATGAAGGCGGGCTTGCACGGCTCTTCGTAAATCCGGGAATGCTGGAAGTCAGGATCTCGAAGGACGGCTTTCTGCCGGGCGCCGCCTCGGTCGCTGTAGAGAGCGGTCAGGAACGAGAGCTTGTGGTGGAACTTCAGCCCCTGCCCACGGTTGAAGAGGAGATTACCGTCTTCGCAACCCGCACCGAAACGCGATTGGAAGACCAACCGACGCGAGTGGAGGTATTGGTTCGCGAAGAGATCGAAGAGAAGATGCTGATGACGCCCGGAGATATTGTGATGATGCTGAACGAAATGGGCGGCTTACGCGTGCAAGCGACCTCTCCTTCACTGGGCGCGGCAAGTGTGCGAATCCAAGGCATGAAAGGGCGATATACCTTGTTCCTTGCGGACGGTCTTCCGTTATTCGGACAAGTAGGCGGTTTGGGACTCCTGCAGGTGCCCCCCATGGATCTCGGGCAAGTCGAAGTCATCAAAGGCGCCGCATCGGCTTTGTACGGAGCGGGGGCGATGGGCGGTGTCGTGAATTTGGTCTCCCGTCGTCCAGGCACGCAGCCAAGCTACGAGGTGCTCTTTAACCAGTCCAATCGCGGTGCAACGGATGCGCTTGCCTTTCTTATGTCGCCGCTCTCAACTCGCTGGAAGGCGTCGCTGCTCGCCGGGGGCCACTATCAGACGCAAAACGACGTTGACCGTGACGGCTGGACGGACTTGGCGGGATACGAGCGAGGTGTCTTGCGCTCTCGTCTTTTTTTCGACAGTGGCACCGGTAGCACTGGGTTTCTAACAGGCGGAATCACATTCGAGGATCGCAAGGGTGGCACGGTTTTTGGAGCAGTCCTGCCGGTGAGCGGCGCCCCATATTCCGAGGCTCTCGATACGCGGCGATACGATGTCGGTGGGAATGGACAATTTGTAATCAAGGACCGGTATGCGCTCACGATCCGTGCTGTTGCGGCCTCGCAACGACATCACCACCAGTTTGGAAATGTGCTCGAAAGAGATCGCCACAATACTTTTTTCGGCGAGGCTTGGCTCAGTGGCGCAGGGGCTCGGCACACGTGGGTTGCCGGGGTAGGGGTCGACCGGAATACGTACGATGCACTCGATGTGCCAAGTTTCTCCTACCGGTACACGACGCCGGGAGGCTTCGTGCAAGACGATATCAACATCAATAGCTGGTTAAGCGTTTCGGCGAGCGGGCGTCTGGATTTTCATAGCGAATACGGCACTTTCGCCAGCCCGCGAATATCGGTCTTGCTTAGAGGCGCGGGGTTTACCAGCCGCGTCTCAGCCAGCCAAGGCTTTTTTGCGTCCACGCCTCTGACCGAGGAAATCGAGGCCGCGGGTCTTTCAAGATTACAAATACCGCGCCCGCTCAAACCAGAGCGCGGGCGAACGGTCTCCTTCGATCTAACCAGGACAGTTGGTCCGGGATCGTATACGTTGACCCTGTTTGCCTCGCGCATCCGCAACCCCCTGCACGTCGAACGCGACATGCGGTATGAATTAACAAACTTGAGAGAGCGCGCAACGAACGTTGGTGTAGAGCTGGTTGGGATCGTGAGACACGAGTCATTCAGCGCAACAGGCACCTACACGTTCGTACGCTCTCGCGAGACTACCGACGATGGGCAAAAGATGGAGAACCCGTTGACTCCACGTCACAGCGTGGGGATCGTCGGCATGTGGGAAAACGAAAATGGCCGAGTCGGCGTGGAAAGCTACTACACGGGACGGCAAAGGCTGGAAGTGAATCCCTACCGCTCGCGTTCGCAGCCGTACGTCATCTTTGGGATGCTCGCAGAACGGCGGTTCGGACCTGTTCGCCTCTTTCTTAACGCCGAAAATCTAACCAACGTTCGTCAAACGAGATGGGATCCGCTTCTTCGGCCCGATCAGGGGCCGGATGGACGATGGACGGTCGATGCGTGGGCTCCCCTGGAGGGTCGCGTGTTCAATGGGGGTGTGCGGCTTAATTTCTGACACGCCCAGCTATATCTCCGCATTCTGTCCGCTTGTGTAAGGCGATATTTTTTGCGGAGGACAGGTACTAATGCCGGCCACGTTGACATGAAGATGCTCCCAGCGTATGGTCTTGCGCATACAAATCTTGTAATTCCACAGAGGATAACAGCAGAGTGCTCGCCACCGAGCGCATCGAGCATCAGCCTAATCTTGCCGATGGACGCAATGCCCTGATTGCGGGCTTTGCCGGCTGGACTCTGGACGCCTTTGACTTTTTCATTCTGACGTTCACGCTGGGCGCCGTCGCAAATGAATTCGGGCGTTCGGTGCCTGCCATTGCCCTGACGTTGACGGCAAGTTTGGCCATGCGTCCGGTGGGAGCATTTATCTTCGGGCTCATGGCTGATCGATACGGCCGCCGTCTGCCGCTGATGATCAACATTCTGTTCTATTCCGTACTAACTGTATTGACGGGATTGGCGCCGAATTACACCGTGTTCTTCGTACTGCGGCTGCTGTATGGGATTGCGCTTGGCGCCGAGTGGGGTGTCGGCACTGCGCTGGTGATCGAATGGGTTCCGGTCAAATGGCGGGGGCTCACCATGGGTTTGTTACAGCAGGGCTATTCGTTTGGTTTCCTGCTGGCCGGTGCCGCTTACTACGTCGTATTTCCGGCATGGGGCTGGCGCCCTATGTTCTTTATCGGCGGTTTGCCCGCCTTGTTGACGCTGTTCATACGGTTCAAGGTCAAGGAATCGGAGGCATGGAAGCGGTCGCGTACCGACTGGGGCACCTATCGCCGCAGTATCTTCAGCAACTGGAAGCTATTTTTGTACTTGGTGCTGCTGATGACCATGATGAATTTTGCCGGTCACGGAACTCAGGACCTGTACCCGCAATTCCTGCAGCAGCGGCAGTTCAGTCCGCGCGCCACGGCCATCATCAGCATGATTTCGGCGTGTGGCGCCATTCTTGGCGCAGTTTGCTTTGGTTTTCTTTCCGACCGGCGTGGCCGGCGTCGCGCGATGGTGATGGCTTTGCTGCTCGGTGTCGCCGTTATTCCGCTCTGGATTCTGGCTCCAACGGCTGGTTTGATCACGCTCGGTGCCTTCCTGATCCAGTTCATGGTGCAAGGTGCATTCGGTGTAATTCCGTCTCACATAAATGAGCTTTCCCCCGATCAACTGCGCGGTTTCTTTCCGGGACTGGCCTTTCAACTCGGCGTCCTGTTTTCTTCGAGCATCGTCTATGTCGAGGCAGTGCTGGGCGAGCGGTTTAGCTATGAGGGGGCGATGGGTATTCTGGCCGCACTTGCGTTTTTGGGCGCAGCGGCCGTAATCATCGTGGGCCCCGAGGCAAAGGGTATAGAGTTTGGCAGACAGGTGAAGTCGAAAGAGACCTTCGCAAGCTAGTATAGGCGCAAACTACCTGAGATAGACTGTCTGGGAGGCATTCGTAAGCCTTCGCAGTCGCCGATCAGTCGATCAGTGCCATGGACGTTTCAGACTCAGGAACATGAGTGTCTCGGCCGCGAAAATACCTGTCATCATAGTGACCGGGTTCCTCGGAGCCGGCAAGACAACACTCCTCAACCGGATCTTGACCGCCGAACATGGCCACCGCGTGGCGGTCATCGTCAATGAGTTCGGGGAGGTTGGGATTGACCGCGATCTGCTGATTTCTTCCGATCAGGAAATCGTTCAGATGAATAACGGCTGCATTTGCTGTACCGTGCGGGGAGATTTGCTTCGCGGCCTCTTCCAACTTCTCGAAAATAGATCCAGTTTTGACGCCCTGCTGATTGAGACAACGGGCCTGGCCGATCCCGCGCCCGTGGCTCAGACCTTCTTTATTGATGAGCGCATTCGGAAGGAATTCACGCTGAACAGGATCGTCACTGTGGTCGATTCCAAGCACGTCTGGAATCAGATCGACGACTCAGCCGAAGCGCGCGATCAAATCTCGTTTGCGGACCTGCTCTTGCTCAACAAGACCGATCTTGCCAGTGCCGAAGAGTTGGACCTGCTCGAAGCAAGAATCAGAAATCTAAACCGCGTGGCTACAATCCTCCGAACGAGAAATTCGGAGTTGGATCTAACATCGCTGTTTGAAATCGAAGATCGTGACTTCCAGCAAAATCTGGAGAGTTCCCGCGCCATCCACGCCGACACCCATCAACATCTCCAGGACCTCTCGACCGTGTGCATCGTCGAGCCAGGCCAGCTCGACGGCATGAAACTCAGTCAGTGGTTTCGCTTTGTCCTTAGCGAATTTGGCGACCGCATTTTGAGGATGAAAGGAATTCTGAACCTGCGCGGCGACCCGGATCGGTTCGTGTTCCAGGGCGTGCACATGATGTTCGAGGGCAAGCCCGGCCCACCTTGGACCAGAGACGAAGAACGGATCAACCGGCTCGTCTTCATTGGCCGGAACCTAGATCAGGCGGCAATCCTACAAGGATTTAAGGACTGTCTGGCCACCGGAGACGGGAACGGTTCCGCTCCAGCGGATCTTTTCGGGCGCAATGTCGAGGTCTCACCGTTCACTCTGGATCAAATAAGGTATTGGATGAGGCAAATCTTCCAGTTTCCGGCCGATGCGCCAATCGTCATCAAAGAGGTGCTCTGCGTGAAGCCGGGTTGCCCGCCGATTGAAACCGCCATCATGGTCGTTCTAAGAAATGAGCCTCCCCGCCTTTTCAAGATCCAGCAGACGATTAACGACGTGAATTTCGATTGCGTCTACAATCTGATTGAAAATCCGCTTCCTTGCTGCTGATTCGGCTGTGTTACACAAGCGGACGGAGCATGCGTCCGATCGGCTTTCCAACCAGTTCGCCATCCCGCATTTGAACATGCCCGCGAACGACAGTACACACGGGGACCCCCCTGACCTTCCAGCCATGCCAAGGGGTGGGCTTGTTCTTACTGTGCAGTTTGTTGGCGTCGATTACTGCCTCCTTATCCATGTCGACGACCGTGACGTCGCCGTCCGATCCAAGGCGAATCGCCCCCTTCCTCGGGTAAAGCTGCCACACCTTGGCCGGATTCTCGCTCGCCACCTTCACATATTGGTTGAGGCTGATCCGTCCTTTGTTGACTTGCGTCAGCATCAACGGCACGCCGGTCTCGACACCACAGAAGCCGGATATGCAGTCCCAGATCGCTGGCTTTAACAGCTTTCCCGTCTGGTCCGTGCCTTTCTCTTCCATGGTATGAGGGGAATGGTCCGTGGCCACCATATCAACATAGCCGTTCAACAATCCGTCCCAGAGCACGTCGGCGTGGTCTTTGCCGCGCACAGGAGGGTTCATTTTCAGCAGCGGACCAACCTCGGCCATGTCCTTCGGCTCGCGGAGCAAATAGTGGGGTCCTGTTTCGGCCGTTACTCTTAGGCCGCGCGCCTTGGCGTCCTTGATAATCAAGGCAGTCTGTTTGGAGCTCATGTGGAAGACATGCAGCTTTGTCCCGAATGTCTCGGCAAAAAACAAGGCATGAGCCACAGACTCGGCCTCACAGAGGCCAGGTCGTGAGGACTCCCAATAAATAGGTTCGCCTTTCCCTTCGGCTTTTAGCTTGCTCGTCCAATAGCTCATGATCTGACGATTCTCGGCGTGTATGCCCAGGGGAAGTTTCGATTGCGTGATATAGGAAAACACTTCCTGGCACATTCCGTCGTCGGGAAACGGAAGATTTCCGATTGTCTCGCCGAAGAAGATTTTGTAGCCAATGGCGCCAGCTTCCGCCATGGGAAGGATCTGATCGCTGTTCGTCTGGACGACAACTCCAAGAATTCCGAAATCGACAAGCGACTTTTCTTCAGCCAAGCGTTGTTTTTCTCTTACCTGGTCCGCGTCCGCTGTGGGAGGGATCACATTGGGCATGTCAATCACCGTCGCAATGCCGCCGCACACCGCTGCCGTCGATCCGGTGCCGAAATCTTCCTTATAGGTAAGCCCGGGTTCTCTGAAGTGAACGTGTGCATCAATCAGGCCGGGCAGTATATGGTTGCCCTTCACGTCGATCACTTCTTTGCCGTCGGGGAGCGAATCATCCGTTCCTATGGCGCTACATTTCTCTCCTGAGATAGCGACACCGCCTTTGAACGTCTCCTGAGGAGTGACTACCCAGCCATTCTTGATCACGAGGTCGGCCTTCATTTTTCCTCCGGCAAATTCGTATACGAAGACAGCGCTTCATCAGATCGGGTCACTTCCGTGTGTTTTTCCCGGGAAACGAGAATCCCGTCATCATCGCTGTAGATCCAGTGGCCTGGCGTGAAATTCACGCCACCGAATGAGATAACGCTGTCCACGTCTCCTAAGCCCTTCTTCGCGCTCGTTTTGGGATTCGTTCCAAGCGCCTTAACGCCAACATCCAGTTCCCGCATAGCGGAAGCGTCACGAATGGCCCCGTATATCACAACTCCAGACCAGCCGTTGGTCGCGCCGAGCCGTGCGATCATGTCGCCCATCAGCGCACAACCCAGATAGCCAGAACCGTCTACGACCAGGACGTCGCCATCGCACCGTTTACTTAGCATTTTGTGCAGCAAGGTGTTGTCACCCCGACATTTAACGGTCTGAATCCGCCCGAAAAACTCCCGCCGACCGCCATACTGTTTAAACTGTGTCTCACACGAGGAGCAATTGTCGCCGAGGAGATCGTATAGGTCCGCCGTTAATATACGGGTCATCTGAACGTTTTTCTCCGATGATTTCGATTACGATGCAACTGCAAGTTCCAAATTCTGGGAGGACGAGCGTCTTCCCGAGTTACAGGCGCGGCTTGCCAATGCACTCACGGCGCTTCCGGAGTGGGTGTCGTTCGCCAAAATTCTGTCCGCTTTTGATTTCAACAGGATAGGGCGTTGCCGTCCACAAGCGAAATGCGATAGCACCCTCTCATGATAGAGACCATCGGCCTCCTGGTAGGTGCGATTCTTTGCCTCTTCCGCTCTCGTCGTGGGCTCCTTCTTGAAAACCTCGTTCTTCGCCAGCAACTCGCGGCACTGAAACGGAGGCATCCCCGGTCGAGGCTAGTGGCGTTTGATAAGCTCTTCTGGGTCTTGGCGCGAAGGTTTTGGTCCGGATGGGAACAGGCTCTCATTATCGTGAGTCCGGAGACAGTGGTGCGATGGCACAGACTGGGATTCGCGCTCTATTGGCGTGCCTTGTCCAGAGCCAGACGGGCGATCGGCAGGAAGAGGCTCTCCAAAGAGGTACGCGACCTGATCTTCCGAATGGTCGCAGAAAACCCAACCTGGGGCGCACCTCGGATTCACTGTGAGCTTCTGATGTTGGGTTTCGACGTGTCCGAAAGAACGATCTCCCGGTGGATGCGACGAGCCCCGAGAGATCCCGAGCCAGCTAAGCGTTGGCTTGCGTTTCTGCGCAATCATCGGGAAGCGATCGCCGCTATGGATTTCTTCACGGTCCCAAGCATCACGTTCAGTGCGCTCTACTGCTTTTTTGTCATCAGCCATGATCGCCGACGAGTCCTGCATTGCAATGTCACCCGGCACCCAACTAGCAGCTGGATTGTCCAACAGTTGCGGGAAGCCTTCCCGTATCAATCGGCTCCCAGGTTTCTCATCTTTGATCGGGATGCCAAGTATGGCTGTGAGGTTCCCATCGCGGTGCGGTCGATGGCCATGAGTCCCGTTCGGACCTCATTCGAGAGCCCTTGGCAAAATGGCGTAGCGGAGCGCTGGATCGAGAGTTGTCGGCGGGATCTGTTGGATCACGTGATCGCACTCAACGAGCGCCACCTGAAGCGGCTCCTCTCTGATTATGTCCGCTACTACCATGAGGACCGAACGCATCTTGGCCTGAATAAGGAGACACCCGGACGCAGAGTTCGCACGAGAGGGTGCGGCCGCGTGACATCACTCGCCCGGCTTGGTGGTCTGCACCATCGCTACGATCGGGCTGCCTGAACTTTCGGACCTCATCGAAACCAAGGTGCGCGCCGGGTATCTGCGTACGAGTGTGCCGACGCGACCCGATAGAATAGCATCAGATGTCCTCCAGAGATGCTCGCTTCAAACCTCTGCACTTTCTGACAAGGGGCGCGCCGGCAAATCCGGTACTTGCAGTGCGGATGGAATTTTGGCGAGGGACAGCATCCCCAGGCAAACCCGGGAGCGCCAAGTCGAACTTTGTCGAAGAGGATTCGCCGTCTACGATTTCGCCTACAGCGATGTGGGCGGGAAACCAGGAGTCCTAGGTAACTTCTTAAAAAGATTGGTCGGGGCGAGAGGATTTGAACCTCCGACCCCCTGGTCCCGAACCAGGTGCTCTACCAGGCTGAGCCACGCCCCGACTGGAACGCTCGGATGGGCACCCGAGCGAAGTCTCAGAGTAGCACAGGTGCCATACCGCTGCCAGGCGGGCTGTTTCGGGCACTGTACCGCAATCCTGCTGACTGATCCGTTCGCAACGCTCCTGCTGCCAGGCTGATTCGCAACCGTACCATTAGCATCGAAACGAGGAATACCGCGAGTCGGAACTCATCGAAGAGTAAGCTGCTGCCTCATCTACCAAGTGTTTCCCGCCCGATTCATCGCGTCATCTTTCGGCCATCGCGATATGGTTCATGACAGTTCATACAGGCGTACACAATCCCATCTCCCGCTTCCAGTACGGCATCAACGTCTTTGGCCTCTGCGGCTTTGAGCGCGGCGACCGCTGCATCAATCATGGCCTGCGACATCGTCATCCAGGCCCCCTCATCCTTGGCTCGGCTTCCGAGCATGAGCAGGTTTCCCGATTCCGCCAGTATGAGGGCGCTGTTTCGAACAGCAGTCCACGCCTGATCGTCTTTCGGAGCTTCTCGTCCCACATTGAAGAGGGTGTCGGAGGAGGGCGTGATCATCGCCTCATGAAGCTGCAAGACGCTAGCGACAGGCTTGACCGGCGCTTGTTGCGCCGCAAAGCTGCAGAGACAAAGGAAGCCGCTGACCGCAAGGAGCCATGGAATCGGTCGCATAAGTTATGTGTTTCTTTCCTAGTCTTTGTCGAATTCGGTTATCGTAATTCGATAATCGCTCGATTGCGTAATCCCATCCGGCCTCGATACCACCGTCAAGCAATGCATCGCATGGGTAGTGGCTCCATAATCCTTGCGCTTGATCTCCGTGGTATAATGGCTCCAAGAGTTTGTACGTGAGCCCGCCATTACGCGGGCTTTTTCTTTTGGAAAGCGACACCAACTGGTGCGGTTTGGAGCGACTCTCGTGTCTATTTGTTTTCAATCTCTTACACACTCCTGCCTTCACTCTTTTGCACGCCTCAACCTGTCAACCTCCCTGTTGTCATGCTCTAGCGCACTCTTTGGCGAAAAATACCCGGGGGGGCCCCTTGTTGTTAAACCGAGGTTTTCTGCTCAAAGGTTTGCCGAGGTTCGAGTTCAGCTCACTACTCAGTGGTAACTAGCTCCAGATTCCATTGATACCGTCTCTCCGTTAGCCATTCGGACACGGCCTCGATGGCGCTCATTGAGCCTTTCGTGCCGCTTGTGGCAAAGTCAGGTTGTGATGGCCGCTCTCGTGTTCCTGTTTGGCCTCGTCATTGGCAGTTTTCTCAACGTCTGCATCTTGCGGATTCCGCGGAGGGAGTCGGTCGTTCTGCAGGCATCGCACTGTCCTGCCTGCGATGCGGCGATCAAGCCATACGACAATATTCCGGTCTTGAGCTGGTTGCTGCTCGGCGGGCGCTGCCGTAAATGCAAAGCGCGTATATCGCTTCTCTACCCGGTGGTCGAACTGCTCACGGGACTTCTCTTCTTGGCGTGTTATCTTGCCTTCGGACTTTCTGTACAGGCCTTGAAATGGGCCGTCTTTGCCGCGCTGATTGTCATCCTGACGGTCACTGATTTCCGCGAACGCATCCTGCCGGACAAGATCAATTTCACCGGTCTTGGCCTGGGACTATTCCTGAGTCTTTTCACCCCACCCGTGGATGGCACGGCGTCATGGCTCTCGAATCGTCTTTTCGCGTTTCCTCCGCCCGAACCGGTGGTGTCATTGGCCGATGCTTTGATCGGCGCTGGCGGGGCCGCCGGCCTGCTCTGGCTCATTGCCGAGGGCTATTATCGGGCCCGCGGACGCGAGGGCATGGGCCTGGGCGACGTCAAGATGATGGCCATGGCCGGCGCATTTCTCGGCCTGCAGGGGGCGCTGCTGACCGTATTACTCGGATCACTGATTGGAAGCCTCATCGGTGTGGCGGTTGTGGGTCTGTTGCGAAAAGGGCGCGACTTCGAGCTGCCGTTCGGCACATTTCTGGGCGCCGGAGCGATGCTGGTAGTCTTTTGGGGTTCACAGACGTTGGCTTGGTACCGCTCGTTGTTTTCGGTGTGAAAAGTATGGATCAAAGCACCCTGCTGTGCACAATTCAAGCGCCGCCCATGGGACTTTGGATACTGGGCGGCATCCTGCTCGTCGTGCTCCTGCTGGGGAGCGCCTATCTGCTGCTGTTCGCGCTTCGCCGTATGCTGCGCGGCGCCCAATTCGCGCCGGATGAAGAACCCTCGCTGCACAAGCCCTCGACGGATAATCCTTCCGCCTTCATGGCTGCTTCGATGCAAGCGATTATCCAGAAATTGCGCGAGCAGGAAAAAGAGCTGGAGGCGCTGCAGCGTCGCGATCGTGAGCGCGCCGAACAAACTGAAAGACTGAGCGAGACCGTGACGCGCAACATGCCGGCTGGTTTGCTGCTGATCAACTCGGCTGGCCTGATTACCAGCGCCAATCCTGCGGCGGGAACCGCGTTAGAGTTGGGCGCGCTAACCTATCGCCGCTACACCGAAGTGTTTGGCAGCGACTCTCCGTTAGCCAAACTGATTACCGGTTGCCTTGCGAAAGCGCAGACGTTCCGTCGCGAGGAGATCGAGTACACCACGCCCTCGGGTGAATTACGCCACCTCGGCTTGACCATTTCGCCGATTGTCAACAGTGCGGGCGGCGTCAGCGGAGCCCTTTGCCTGCTAAGCGACCTGACCGAGCTTGCCGCGCTCCAGCGCCAGGTGCGCATGAAGGAGAGTCTCGCCGCCCTGGGCGAGCTTTCCGCTGGCATCGCTCATGAATTCAAGAACGCGCTGGCGACCATCTCTGGCTATGCGCAAATGATCCGCAGTGAATCGCAGGGCGAGGCCAGGGAGAACGCCCAGCGCATCCTGGAACAGACCCGCGCCCTGGCGCATGTGGTCAGCGAGTTTCTGAAATTCGCTCGGCCGCTCGATCTGGCCAGTGAGCAAGTCGACGTGACATCCCTCGTCGACCGCGTCATCCTGCAGGTGCGCGATTCCGTCCCGGATGTCGTCATTTCGGCGGAAGGCAGCTTCGAGAGCGTTTCCGGCGACGCGGCGTTACTCGGGCAGGCGCTGCTCAACTTGGTGCGTAATGCCGCAGAAGCAGCTGCGGGGCAGCCTAGCGGGGGGCGCGTCACACTGCGAGGATCTGTCGAGCACGCCGGCGGTCACTCGTTGCAGCGAATCTCCGTCTCCGACAACGGGCCCGGCATTCCGGCGGAAGACTTGTCAAAGATTTTCGTGCCCTTCTACACCACGAAAACAAACGGCACCGGACTGGGACTGGCCATCGTGCAGAAGATTGTCGTCCAGCACGGAGGCGCCATCGAGGCTCGCACCCAGCCGGAAGGTGGAGTCGAATTGACGCTCTCGTTACCGCTTGGCCGCTCGCGCTCTGCCAAAATTGATTCTCTTGTGACGCACGTCTAAACTAAGGAGTGGTCGTGCCATCCTCTGACTCCCGAAAGGCGGTGAACATTATGATTCGCAAAACGTTCGTTCCGGCGTTGGGAGTACTCGCGGCCGTAGTCATGTCCGCGCTTCTGCATCCCGCACAAGCCGCATCCCCTCCACAACAGGAGCCGGCTAGTTCGCTGGTTGAGGCGGCACGCAAAGCCCGCGAACAAAAGAGAAGCCAACAGCAGCCTGCCAAGGTCTACACGAACGAGGATATCCCCACTCTGAAAGGCAATGTGTCCGTGGTGGGAATTGTGCCGGCGCCGCCGGAACCCGATGCTGCGGCTACGCCTGCGGAGGAGTCCGCAGCGGCTGAACCCGAAGCACCGCCCCCTGCACAAGCGGAGGTAAAGGACGAGGCTTACTGGCGCGAGGCATTCGCCGACGGGCGCAAGAAGCTGGCCGACGACTCCAAAGAGCTCGATATTCTCCAGCGTGAATTCAACCTGAAACAGCAGCAGTTTTACACGGACCCCAATGTCGCCCTGCGCGAGCAGAACAGCCGCGAGGACCTGAACAACACGCTCCAGCAGATCGAAGCCAAGCAGCAGGACGTCGAAGAGGACAAGCAGGCCATCACCGATCTGGAAAATGAGCTGCGCAGATCAGGCGGCAACGTCGGCTGGTCCCGCGAGCCCTAGAACGCCTCCGGGAAGGCACACTTACTGTGGTTTCCTGACCCGTCCCTCGCCCCTTCCTCGTTTCATTCTGACACATCGTGCTGCGCGCATCCGCGCAACGGCGGGGGTTCCATGGTAAAAATACAAGCATGGAGCCTTTGCTGCTCGTCGAAGACAAGCCCGAGCTCCGGGCCATGTTGCGCAAGGCACTGGAACGATCCGGTCACGCTGTGGATGAAGCACCTGACGGATCGGCCGCGATTACAAAACTTCGCGCGCGGCGCTACCTGCTGGTTCTGACCGACCTGAAACTTCCCGGCTGCTCGGGTCTCGACGTGCTTCGTGCATCGAAGCAGGCCGACCCCACCATTCCCGTCATTCTCATTACCGCCTTCGGTTCCATTGAAGAAGCGGTCACCGCAATGAAGGAAGACGCCTTCGATTTCATCCAGAAGCCGGTGGATCTGGACCACCTGAATCTGCTGGTGGCGCGGGCCGCGCGCCAGCAGGAACTGCTGCGTGAAAATCTTTTGCTGCGCGAGGAGTATACGGCGCGCTACGGCTTTCCGCGTATTGGCGGAGAGCACGCCACCATGAAAGCCGCAACCCAGCAGGTGCAGCGCGTGGCAGTCACGGACTCCACCGTGCTGCTGCTGGGCGAGAGCGGCACGGGCAAGGAGCTTTTCGCCCGCGCCTTACACCACCTCTCCAACCGCCGCTCGCAAGCCTTCGTGGCCCTGAACTGCGCGGCCATTCCCGAAGGGTTGGTGGAAAACGAACTGTTCGGCCACGAACGCGGCGCTTACACCGGCGCCGGCGCGCGCAAGATCGGGAAAATGGAGCTGGCGCACCGCGGCACTATCTTCCTCGACGAAATCGGCGAGCTGCCGCTGGCCATCCAATCGAAACTGTTGCGCGTGCTGGAAGAAAAATGCTTCGATCGCATCGGAGGCACACAACTCGTCGAGGTCGACGCCCGCATCGTGGTCGCCACGAACAGGGACTTGCAGGCCGCCATTGCGTCGAAGGTCTTCCGCGAGGATCTCTATTTCCGCATCGCCGCTGTGCCCATTACTATTCCCCCGCTGCGCGATCGTGGGGATGACGTGCAGTTGCTGGCCGATGCCTTTCTTGACCGCTTCCGGCGGGAATTTCGCAAACCGAATCTTACACTCACCCCCCAAGCCCGTGCCCGGCTGCGCGCTTACGTCTGGCCCGGCAACGTGCGTGAACTGCAAAACACCATCGAGCGCGCTGCCATCCTCTCTGACGGCGATGTCATTGACGCCGCTGAACTGCAACTCCCGGCGGCGCGACCGGAGCAGGGACAGATTCCCTCGGGCATGCTGGATGAAAGCTTCCGTTGGGAGGGAACGCTGCAGGAAGTCAGCGCGCGGGCCATCGAGCGCGTCGAGCGCTTCAAGATCGAGGCCGCGTTGCGCGCCTCCAAGTGGAACAAGACCCGTGCTGCCGAACAACTTGGCGTGTCCTACAAGACCCTGCTCAACAAGATTCGCGCTTTAGGATTGGGGGACTAGTTGCTGCGGGCGCGCACGTCCCCAAGGTCTCCTGTGTTTCCGCCTTCACGCCGCCCGGTGTGGAAGGCAACGACACCGCCCGTCCAACGTTCGTAGCTCACCTCGCGGAACCCCGCTTCCTCGATCAGCCGCGCCAGTTCGCGCGGCGGCGGAAACCGTTCGACCGATCTTGGAAGATAACCGTAGGCTCCCGCGTTTCCGGAGATTACTCCGCCCACTCTCGGCAGCACGCGGTGAAAGTAGAATCCAAAAAGCCGGCCGAAGAGCGCGCTTCGCGGCTCGGCGAATTCCAGAATGGCGAGCGATCCGCCGCGGCGCAAAATCCTATGCAGCTCCGCAAGCCCCGCTCGGTAATCGGCCAGATTGCGAAGGCCGAACGCAGTGGTGGCCAAATCGAACGTTTCATCGGAAAAAGGCAATGCCAGCGCATCCGCTTCCACAAACTCCGGGGCAGCACCGCCGGAACGTGCTCCGGCTTTTTCGCGGGCGCGCACCAGCATCGGATGGGCGAAATCGGCTCCCAGGATCTCCGCGTGCGCAGAGCCCTTGGTGCGCCAGGACTCGGCCGCCAGCGCCAGTGCCAGGTCGCCCGTGCCGCAGCAGAGGTCGAGTACGTGCGCGTCGGGTCGCGCGAGCAGGGTATGAAAGCGGCTCGCCACGCGCCGGCGCCAGGCGATATCGAAACGCAAGGAAAGCAGGTGGTTGAGCAGGTCGTAGTGCGGGGCGATGCCGCTGAACATTTCCCGCACCTGCCGGGCCGCCGCAACTTGATCATCCGTGCCGGCAGGCCGCGTGCCCGGCAGAATGGCGCGGGGTTTTACCGGGCCGGTCATCGCGAGCGCAAATCTTCCTTTTGGAGATTGGTGAGGATTCGTTGCGCTACCATCGCGGAAATTCCATCGACAGAGTCGACGTGTCCGATCCTTCGCGGAAGCACGAATCGCAGTCTTCCACCGCGACTCTTTTTGTCCGCGCGCATGATTTCAGCGAGGCGCACCGCGCTGATTGTGGGAAGTGGCGGGAGCGGACTCGTCCGGCGCACCAATCGTTCCACGCGCCGCGCATCGCCATCCGCCAGCATGCCGACGTCTTGTGCCAGCCGCGATGCGGCAATCATTCCCCATGCCACTGCTTCGCCGTGCCGATACCTGCGGTACCGGGTGGCCGTCTCCAGCGCGTGCGCGAAGGTGTGGCCGAAGTTCAGAATTTCGCGCAGGCCCGCCTCGCGCTCGTCCCGGCTGACCACCTCGGCCTTGGTTCGAATGCAGAGCGGGATTACGAAATCCAGTGCTGCCGCGTCGCGGCGTGCAACGCGCTCGACATTCTTCTCGAGAAACGTAAAAAGCTTGGTGTTCCTGATGACCCCGTATTTGATGACCTCATAGAGTCCCGAGCGGAATTCGCGCAAGGGAAGTGTGGAAAGGGTATCCGGGTCAGCCAGGACGAGCCGCGGCGGGTAGAACGCCCCCACCAGATTCTTCCCTTCCGGCAGATTCACGCCCGTCTTGCCGCCGATAGCGCTGTCCACCTGGGCCACAAGCGTGGTGGGCACGTGAACCAAGCGCACTCCGCGCAGAAAGCTCGCTGCGGCGAATCCGGCTACGTCTCCCACCACGCCTCCGCCCGCGGCCACCAGCACGGCGCGCCGGTCTGCGCCCGCCCGGACCAGTTGCCGGCAGATTCGCTCCACCGTGCCCATGTTTTTCTCTGTCTCGCGGTCATCAAACAGCACTGTGGCGCGAAGATCGGCTGCGCGGAGCCCCCGCTCGATTTTCACCCGCCAGTGACGCATCACGGGGGGTGAAGAGAGCAGATATACTCCGGTGTGCTGGCCGAGCGCCCCGATCTCCGCGGCGCTTCTGCCAATTAGACCGCGGCCATACACGACGGCGTAAGACCCGCTCGCTGTACGAACATGAATACGCTGGGTAGTCATCACAAGCGATTGGACACTCTAACACACCGTATGTGCACGACGCCGCACGAGTACCACCTGTCAATCGACGGAGTTTGGAAGCTAGTTCTTCCCGAAGCGCCGTTCGAGTTCCGGAAGTGTCTCGATTAGAACGTGTCCCACAACGGCGAGACTGCGCGGACTGATTTTGTCCATCGTATCCTGGGGGGTGTGCCAGTAAGGAACGTCCAGGTCAATGATATCCACCGCGGGAACCTGCCGGCGCAAAAAAGGCAAGTGGTCATCCTCGATGGTGGTGGTTTCGGACACAAAGATGCTCTCGTACCCGAGCCGCCGGGCTGTGGACCAAACGAGGTCCGAAAGCCAGGGTGTGGAATTCAACTCGCGCTTGATGCGAAGGTTGCGGCCACCCACGATATCGGCGAGGAGCATGGCTTTAATCCACCCGATTTCGCCAGACAGCGCCAAGCGCGCCGCGACTTCACGGCTGCCGTAGGTGCTATCGGTCGCACTCCAGTCACCGAACGCCTCTTCGCCATCGAAAAACGCGATCCAAACCGTCATGGCGTTCCTCCGCTGGCAGATCAGACGCGCCATTTCGAGCATGACGCCAGTGGACGAACCGCCGTCGTCGGCGCCCACAAAATTGGGCAGCCTCTTCGTGTCGTAGTGCGTTGCAAGAAGCACGACATCCTGACTGGCACCCGGAACCTTGGCGATGATGTTCTGCATCTCCACGGTCCCGATCGGTGTCGAGGCGCGAAAATCCTGCTGCTCTATGAGACAGCCGAAGCTTTGCAGCTTGTCGAAGATGTACTGTTGCGTGCGCCGGATGGCCTCGGTGCCGGCACTGCGGGGGCCGATCGCAACCAGATCGGCGACGTGTTGGTAGGCGCGCTGTCCGTCGAATCCGCCTGTGGAATCGGCAGGCGGCGCAGAGGCTGCCGGCAAGCCCGGAATCAGGCTACGCGCTGCCGCTGCCTCGCTGGCCCTGGTCTCGTCACCACTGCAGGAGATGAGAGCCAGTGCGCACAGAACCGGTAGAAGCATGCGCATGGCAGCTCGGTCGCAGTTCATTTTCAGCGCGTTCCTTTCCGGGCATCGGGTTCACTCCGGCGCTTGCGGTACACAACGAAGGCAGCTACCCCGATCCCTACAAAGTACAGGAGAATCATGGGAACCATGAAAATCAGCATGGTCATGGCGTCTGGCGTCGGCGTTATGATGGCCGCGACGACGCTAATGATCAAGATCGCGTAGCGCATATTCTTCCACAAAAACCGCGGAGTCACGATCCCAAAGAGCGCCAAGAAGAAGATCAACACCGGGAGTTGAAAGATGCAACCCAATCCCAGAAACACCACCAGAATGAGGCTGAAATACTCATTAATGCTGATCAGCGGGCGGAACGGTCCTTGAAAGCCGATCAGGAACTTGAGCACATAGGGCAACAGGATGAAATAGGCAAAGGCGATCCCGGAGAGAAGCAGGAACACCGAGGAGAGGATGAATGTCGTCATAGCACGCCGCTCATGCCGGTAGAGGCCCGGCGCGATGAACAGCCAGATTTGATAGAGCACCACCGGCGCGGCAATCACCACGCCGATATAAAGGGCCAAGGTGATAATCAGGCTGATGGCACCCGTGGGGTTGGTGTAGATGAGCTGGTCATCCAGGTTTGCATCGCGCAGCGCCTGCTGCATGGGCAGGGCGATCAGCTCAAAGACTCGCCCGGAAACCGTGAAACCCAGCATGGCGCCGCCGGCAATCGCCAGCAGCGAGTAGATGATCCGCTTGCGCAGTTCACCCAGATGCTCGACGAACGACATCTTGCCGCCCTCTCCGCTTTCATGGGTTTGGCTGACGGTATCAGGCGGGATGGGGCTCGCCATCGTTGGGGTTCTCGGGTTTGGGTGACGTGGGCGCGATCAAAACGCCAGGCGCGGAGGCTTGCTCCAACGGGGGCGGATCGGCCGCTTGCGGCTTGGGTGTTGATTCGGAAATCTTGGGCAACTCACCCAATGCAGAGGATATGTCGGCATCGTGCGCGGCAATATCAGTGTGCGAATTTGCTTGCCGCTCCAAGCCTTGTATTTCGCCTTCAATCTGCGTGCGAAATTCTCCCGTGATCCGGCGGAAATCAGCCATGGCCCTGCCCAGCATGCGCACCACTTGCGGCAGCTTTTCTGGTCCCAGGACAATCAGTGCCACGACAACAATGACGACAATATGCTGGAAGCTGAGCATGATTTCCGCCGCTTTAAGAGGGTCTGCTGCCCGGAGTCGTGCGTGTCACCACGGACGGCTGGAGATCAAGCGGGCTTCGCGCGGCAAAACAGTCCCTTTTGAAATCATAGAAGAGGCTCCCCAGGGTGTCAAATGGCCTGGGAAGATGGGATTGGCCCGCCCGTACCTGATAGGCCCTCGGGGACGCGGATGCTGCCCATCTGCACCCTTCTCGATTTTGCCCCGGCGTCCATTGGGAAAACAACGGCTCCTCGGAAGGCATGATTGAGATCCTGAAAGGGCCTGAAAGGGATTGTTGCCCTCGACGCCGACGTCTCCGTCACCGGACACGGTGGGCAGACGTGTGCCCTTTTCTCTGTTGGGGTCGCGTCTGCCCCGACACGGAATCGAAAACTTGAAACTCCTGCAGTAGAGACTGAAGTGGCCTCGAAACTAAAGTCGCAGCTTTTTGCTATAATCTAAAATTTCGTGTTGGCTAGGGGACAACATGGTGCCCAAACACGAATTGAGGAGGATTGGTCGTGAGGGTCTGGCAGGGGCGGCCCTATCCGCTTGGGACTGATTGGGACGGCTCGGGGGTCAATGTAGCCATTTTTTCAGAACATGCGACACGGGTTGAGTTGTGTCTCTTCGACTCTCCCGAGAGCTCGCAGGAGTCGCATTGCGTCCCGTTGCCTGAGGAAACGAACCAGGTGTGGCACGGCTCATTTCCCGATCTCAGGCCAGGCCAGATGTATGGGCTTCGGGTTCACGGCCCGTACGAACCCAGCAACGGTCTCCGGTTCAATCCGAACAAGGTCTTGCTCGATCCTTATGCAAAGGCCATCGGCAGGCCTGTGCACTGGGGAGACGACATGTTCGGGTACCGCGTTGGGGATCCGGCTGAGGACCTTTCGTTCGATGAGCGGAACAACGCGGCTCACGCCCCGCTGGCTGTAGTGATCGATCCGGCTTTCAGTTGGGGAAACGACCGGCCTCTCCGTACGCCCTGGCACAAGACGGTGATCTACGAGGTTCACGTCAAAGGGGTTACCAAACTCCACCCGGAAGTTCCGGAACGGCTACGAGGAACCTATGCAGGTCTTGTCTCCGAACCGGCACTTCGACACCTGCTCGACCTCGGAATCACTGCGGTTGAACTCATGCCCGTGCATCACCATGTGATTGGGAGGCACTTGGTCGACCAGGGGCTTACCGACTATTGGGGGTATAACACTCTTTCCTTTTTCGCCCCGGATATCCGGTACGCAAGCGAGCCCTCTCCCCGGGACCAGGTGAACGAGTTCAAGACCATGGTTCGGGCGCTGCACGCGGTGGGGATCGAAGTCATCCTGGACGTAGTCTACAACCACACCGGCGAGGGGAACCACCTCGGCCCGACGCTGTCGTTCCGGGGGATCGATAATTCTTCCTACTACCGGCTGTCACCTTCGGACCGCCGATACCACGAGGATTTTACCGGCTGCGGGAACACGCTCAATATGCAGCACCCTCGCGTGTTGCAACTCATCATGGACAGCTTGCGTTATTGGGTGATCGAGATGCACGTGGATGGGTTTCGGTTCGACCTCGCGAGCGCCCTAGCGCGGGAACTCTACTCGGTGGACAAGCTGAGCGCGTTTTTCGACATCATCGCTCAGGACCCGGTCCTGTCTCAAGTGAAGCTTATCGCGGAGCCTTGGGACCTTGGGGAAGGCGGTTATCAGGTCGGGAATTTTCCTGCGGGATGGGCCGAATGGAACGGCAAGTACAGAGATTGCGTGCGCCGGTTCTGGAAGGGCGACGGCGGCATGGCCGGTGAGCTCGCCACACGTCTGAGTGGCTCGAGCGATCTCTACGAGGAGAGCGGACGACGTCCGCACGCCAGCATCAACTTCATTACCTGCCACGATGGCTTCACCTTGCATGATCTGGTTAGCTACAACGAAAAGCACAACGAGGCCAACAAGGAAGGTAATGGCGACGGTGGAAGTCACAACCACAGCTGGAACTGCGGGGCTGAGGGCCCGACCACGGATCCTGCCGTCCGGGCCCTTCGTTGGCGTCAAATGCGGAATTTTATGGCCACCCTGCTTCTTTCTCAGGGTGTGCCGATGATCTGCGGTGGGGACGAAGTGTGTCGAACGCAGCAAGGAAACAACAACGGCTATTGTCAGGACAACGAGCTCACCTGGCATCCATGGGATTTGAACGAGGAACAGAAGGATTTCCTGGAGTTCACCAAGCGAATCATCAAGCTGTGGCGGGATCAGCCCATACTGCAGCGTCGGAAATTCTTCCAGGGGAGGCCCATTCGGGGAGCGCGCATCCGTGACCTCGTGTGGCTGGAGCCCTCAGGGAAAGAAATGACGGACGAGGCTTGGGCCGAGCCCCACGTCCGTTCCCTGGGAGTCCGTCTGGCGGGGGATACTGGGGAGACCGACGAGCGAGAGCAGCCGATCGTGGGGGATACCCTCCTTATTCTCCTGAACGCTCATCACGAAGACGTGCCCTTTTGCCTGCCGTCCGATCAGAGGGGCAGAGCTTGGGAGCGGCTCCTTGACTCTTCGACACCCAAACATCTTGACTCCGTATTCCCTCGCGGGGAACCGTATCGGTTGCGGGGGCGCTCCCTGGCCGTTTTTCGTCTTAAGAAAGTTGAGAAGGCCGCGGTGCTCTGAGGCACCGATAGGAGCAACGCGCAGGCCGGGGGAGATTCAGAATCCGAGTCCCGGCTAAGAAAAGAAAAAATAAGGAAAGCGGGAACTTTGCCAGTTCACTGTTGCTGCGGAGGCGGAGTGGTAGGCCCGTGCGGACTCGAACCGCAGACCTCTACCGTAATGCAGAGGTCCGAGCAGGTTTCATTGTCTAGATGTTCGGCCACGATGGACTACTTGGCATGTGGGAGGGGCTGATAGTAAAGTTGGTACCCTTGTCGCTCCTAATCGTTTCAACGTTGGTTTTGGCTTCGTGCAGCACGGGGTCGTTCGAGGCAGAAAGTTCCAGTACCCAGACCGAGAGTGTCGGTTTCGAGGCCCGGATCACCGGGGCCTATGAAGGTGAAGTGTTGGGAACCGGAGTACTCTCCTTCCTCCCCGAAGGGGGCTTTCAGAGGCAGGGTTACTTTTTTTTGGCCGATAGCCAGGGGGTGCGCCCTCATGGCGTGACGTTTGTGTTACCCCGCGGCTTGGGTGTGGGGCGGCACGAGCTAGAGAGTCCTTCACCACTGGACATCGGGACTGTGTCGTCGGTTCGCGTGGATCGGGATCTGGGAGCGTCAGTGGCCTCCTACCAGGAGAACACGGGAGGGTTCATAAATCTGACGGCCTTTCCCAACGACGACGGTAACCTCAGTGAAACGGTTGTCAGCGGCAACTTCGAGTTTGAGGCCGAAGACTCAGAGGGAGAGATGATCATGGTAGCAGGGGCATTCTCCTTTGAGGTGGAATAGCCGTGGTGGGACACAGAACGACGCTGGATGGTCAGTGTCCTATAAGAGTCACCTACCGAGTTTTTGTACCGCCGAATGCATTCCCACAAGTTGTTGAGGAAAATGGTAGGCCCGTGCGGGTTCGAACCGCAGACCTCTACCGTGTCAAGGTAGCGCTCTAACCAACTGAGCTACGGGCCTAACGTTGCAGAATCAATCAGTTGGGCGAAACCGATTGTATCCCACTTTCCGATTGCTTACCAATTGGGTGCCCGGCGCGTCTCTGCGTCTCTGAACGGCGACTTACACGTGGATACATGATTGTTTCGCCGCCACATGCATCTAGTTTCGGGGACACGGTCGCGACAGACGCTTTCTGGAGATTAGCTTACTGCGGGGGGATTTCTGCAAATGAAACCGGGGCAGCGGAGTCATTTTGCGGATGACGCCGCTCCCCCGCGAAGTTTCGAACCCAGCGAACGATCTAGAAGTTAGACCAGTTCTTCGACCAAGCCTTTGAAAACCGAATCATCCAATTGAAGCTCGGCTTTGGTGAGGGGGCCCTTGCGCAGCACGGCCTCGCTATCTTCGTAGGTCGGCTGCTCTTTCTTGTAGAGGAGCCCGAGGGGAATGCGATCGCCCCACTCGCGGGAGCGTTCGAGCGCAACAGTGCCGTTACTGGAATCGTAACCCTTGTCGTCTTCCAGTTTGTAGCAGCGTTTCTTGAAGAAGGCGTAGCTATTGACCTTGTTGTAGGTGATGCAGGGGCTGAAGGCGTCGATCAGCGCAAAACCCTTATGCTGGATGCCGCCGGCAATCAAATTGGCCATTTGATTGGGATCTCCGGAGAACGCACGAGCGACGTAGGTGGCGCCGGAAACAATGGCCAGCGCGAGAGGGTTGATCGGCATTTCCACGTTGCCATGCGGAGTAGACTTGGTGACGTGGCCGGTGTCGGTGGTGGGGGAGGCCTGCCCGGTGGTCAAGCCGTAAATCTGGTTGTCCATGACCACGTAAGTCAGGTCGAGGTTGCGGCGCATGGCATGGATGAAATGGCCGATACCGATACCGTAGCCGTCGCCGTCTCCCCCGGTGATGACGACTTTGAGAGACGTATTGGCCAGCTTGATTCCGGTGGCGACAGCTATGGCCCGCCCGTGCAGCGAGTGGACCGCATAGCTGTGCATGAAGCCGGGGAGGTTCGAGGAGCAGCCAATGCCGGAAACAACCACCAGATCCTTGGGCAATACTCCCGCTTTGGCAGCCCCCACTTTGACTGCCTTTAATACGCCGAAGTCGCCGCAACCGGGACACCAGTCCGGATCGACCACTCCTTCAAAACTCTGAATCGGAAGCTCTACAACTGTCGCCATGATTTTTCTCCCTAGTTGGCCGGCTGCCAGGAATAAGTCGATCCGGTTTCAACGCCGATGAGCAACTCTCCATGTTTCGCGCCGGTTTCGCGATGGACCACTTCGATCTGCCATACCTGCTCACCGCGCCCATTGGCAGCGGCCTTGGTGATTTGTCCGGGACGCACCCCTGCGTTCAAGTGGACGCGCAGGTAATGGTAAGCAATTTCTCGCGCCTCGGGTTCCGTTACATCAAGCGAGCGCGGCTTCTCTTCGACAATCGCGCGCACCTGCTGGGTGATCTGCCCAGGCTCAAAGGGTTCGCCGTCGTACTTCAGGATGCGGTCGCTGACGGCGTGGCCCGTCTCGGCCCGTAATAAACGAGTGAACTGCCCGGTGGCGTTGGCCTCAATGCCGATGGTGCGCTTACATCGCTTCAAGATCTCCGTGGCCTCGCGGCTGTGGAAGGGCAGAAGGTACTTGAAATGAAGCTGGTTGGTGCGGATGCCCGAAGCGGTCAGCTGCCGTACGGCCTCGCAGATCACACCCGCCGTGGACCCCCAACCAATCAGGGTCACGTCGGCGTCGGCCGGACCTTCCAGTTTCGGTGCAGGCAGGCCGCGGAGCGCCAGGTCCAGCTTCTTCATTCGCCTTTCTGCAACCTTGCGACGCAACGATTGGTTGCAGAACACATCGCTGATCAGGACACCCTCTTCATCGTGCTCGTCGCTGGCCGCGACGTGCAAGGTGTTGGCGGTGCCGGGCAGCGCGCGCGGAGAAATGCCGGATTTCGTAAGGGCATATCTCTTGTAAGGCCCGTTCTTTTCCTCGTTCCATTCGGTGACGATCTCGCCGCGGTCGATGGGAACTTTGGCCGTCAAATGCTCGGGCTCAATAGTTTCTGGGTGTTCGGAAAGCTGGAGGTCGGATATGAGGATCACCGGACACTGATATTTTTCCGCAAGATTGAACGCTTCCACGACAGTATCGAAGCAGTCCCGATGGTCTCGCGGAGCCATGATGATGCGCGGGAAGTCCCCCTGCGAGGCGCCGTACACCTGGTTCAGATCGCCTTGCTCGGTCTTGGTCGGGATACCCGTGGACGGCCCGCCGCGCTGTACCTCTATAATAACCACCGGAGCTTCGATCATCCCGGCGAGGCCGATGGCCTCGGTCATGAGCGCGAAACCGCCGCCCGAGGTGGCGCACATCGAGCGGACGCCTGCGTAACCGGCGCCGATGGCCGCGCAGGCCACGGCCAGTTCATCTTCCATCTGCTTGACGACGACGCCGCACTGCTCGGCGTGTTCCGCCATCCAGGTCAGGATTCCCGAGGCCGGGGTCATAGGATAAGCGGTGTAGAACCGGCAGCCTGCAGCCACTGCGCCCATCGAAAGCGCCTGATTGCCAGTTATGTAGGGGCGGCGCTTGTGAGAAAACTTCCACTTGTAGCCCAGTGGCACACAGTTCTCGCGGGCGTGCTCGTAGCCGGCTTTCGCGGCGCCTACGTTCTGGTCGATGATCGCCTGGCTCTTGCGGGAGAAGGTATCGGTGAGCACGCTGGCAATGGATTCGAATTCGAGGCCCGCAAGGAACATCAAAGCGCCCAAAGCCACCGTATTCTGCACAACCGCCGGCACGGTGCCCAGCGGCTTCAGTAGCTGGCTGATGGGCAGCGGAACCGTAAGGACATTGTCCTGAATCGGAATGTTCAGGCGTAGCTTGTCGGCATTGAACAAGACCGCCCCGCCCGGCTCGACTGTCGGGGCGTGGCGCTCGATGGAGTCCTGGTCCAACGCGATGAGTGCATTGAGATGGTCGCCCTGGGAGTAGACTTTCTCCTGGCCCAGTCGCAACCGCAGCCATATGTGGCCGCCGCGGATCACCGACTGGTAGCTATTGAAGGCGTACGTATACAGTCCCGAGCGCGCGGCAGATTTCGCGAGGGTCTCGCTGGACTTGTCGATACCGTCTCCGGCAGCTCCCCCAATGCCAATTGTCAAGTCATTCATTTGTCGACTCCCCAGAGGTCAGGGCTCCTCAATTTCATTCCCGAATGGATTTGTGATTCGCGCAGAACATGGTGAGTCAGCCGCGAATTAGACGGTGGCCTGTCAGGACAGCAACGGCCGATGCCCCTGCTGAATCTTTCCTGTTCATTAAACAACCCTTCGCCGCGAGTGTCAAGTGAGTTCCCTGTTGGCCAGCGTCGTCTGCTGGCGGCTAAAGGCGGAAATTTCGAGCCTAGCCGGTCCCGGCTAAGAGATTGGTGTCATGACCGTCATAAGAAGTCATAGAAAAAGAAAGACGAAAGGGCTGTGTTGCGCATTCTGAGGGACAGGCGGAGGCAGCTTTTTCTTTCGGTCACCAGCAGATGTGCGCTGCTACAATCCACCCGGTATTCGGTATCCATGCGCGCTTCTCGCAAAACCTCCGTGAGTCAAGCCATCGAGCTGCGATTGGCAGAGCTCTCCGATAGGATCGTGGTCTGTCGCAAATGTCCGCGCTTAGTCTGCTACCGGGCGCAAGTCGCGCGCACCAAGCGGCGCGCCTACCGTGAATGGACTTATTGGGGCCGGCCTGTGCCGGGCTTCGGGGATGCGCGTGCCCCGCTGATGCTAATTGGGCTCGCACCCGCCGCACACGGCTCCAATCGTACCGGCAGGATGTTTACCGGGGACCGCTCGGGCGATTTTCTGTACCGGCAGCTTTATCGCGCAGGATTTGTCAGCCTGGCCACGTCGTCCCATCGTGGAGATGGCCTTACCTTGCGCAACGCATATATTTCTGCTGTGGTTCGCTGCGCGCCTCCCGGTAACCGGCCGCTCCCTTCGGAACTCGATAACTGTGCGGGCTATCTGCAAGAAGAACTTGCTCTCCTGAAGCCGCGTGCCGTCCTGGCGCTTGGCGCGATTGCTTTTGCTGCCTATCTCAAACCGCTTGTCGGGAGGGGTGAAATCGCTTCGCGTGCACCCTACCGGTTTGCGCATGGCGTCGAATTCAGGCTGCCGGGCGCATTGCCGCGCTTATTTGCCTGCTATCACCCGAGCCAGCAGAATACCCAGACCGGGCGGCTTACCCATGCGATGTTCTCCGCCGCGCTGCGGCGGATTCGCCGCATGCTCGATGCCTCGCAGGAGTAAGTGAGCCCCGTAGGACTTCATTTGCGGTCGTGGCCGATGATAGTATCGGCTCATGACCGAGAAATTGATGGTTGGCCTCATCCAACAGACGTACCCGGGGGATTCCGCAGAAAATCTGGCCAAAGCCATGAGCGGTATTCGCGAAGCAGCGGGACGCGGCGCACAGATCGTCTGTCTCCAGGAGCTTTTCCGGTCGCCATATTTTTGCCGAGAAGAGAATCACGATAACTTCGAGCTGGCCGAACCGATCCCCGGTCCTTCGACGGAAGCGCTGGGGAAATTGGCCGTGGAGCTGCAGGTGGTGATTGTCGCCTCCCTCTTCGAGCGGCGCACTGCCGGTTTGTACCACAACACGGCCGCAGTGATCAGCACGGATGGTTCGGTGCTGGGAATCTATCGCAAGATGCACATCCCCGACGATCCGCTGTATTATGAAAAATTCTACTTCACGCCCGGCGACCTGGGCTTTCCCAACTTCGATACCAGCTACGGCCGGATCGGGGTGCAGGTATGCTGGGACCAGTGGTACCCGGAAGGCGCGCGCCTCTCCAGTCTACGCGGCGCGAATATCCTCTTCTACCCCACGGCCATCGGATGGCATCCGTCGGAGAAAGCTGAATTCGGGTCCGCGCAATTCGATGCCTGGCGGACCGTGCAACGCGCACACGCCATAGCCAATGGCATTTTCGTCGTCGCCGTCAACCGCACCGGTTTCGAGGGCCCTCCCGAAAGCGGTATTGAGTTTTGGGGCGGGTCCTTCGTGGCCGATCCTTTCGGCCAGGTCATTGCGGAGGCTCCCACCGATAAGGAAGAGACGCTGGTTGTCGAATGCGACCTCCGCCGCGTGGAAGAGGTCCGGCGCAACTGGCCGTTCCTGCGCGATCGCCGCGTCGATGCCTATGGGCCCCTATCGGAGCGGTGGCTCGATTGAGCCCTGCGTCCCGCAAGGTCTTCACTCCTCACCAGCAGGGATACCGCATGCCCGCGGAATGGGAGCCTCACGCGGCTACCTGGCTTGCCTGGCCCCATGAGCGCACCGACTGGCCGGGCAAGTTCGCCACCATTCCCTGGGTGTATGCGGAGATTGTTCGCCGGCTGGCACGAGTCGAGCGTGTGCGCCTTCTTGTGCAGGACCAGAGCGAGCAGAGGAAAGCTCGGCGGGTGCTCAAGCGCAACGGTGCCGACCTTGGCGCGGTGGAGTTCTTCCTGGTGCCCACGAATCGCGGTTGGATGCACGATTTCGGCCCCATCTTCATCAAGAGACAAGGTGTCAAGAGGCGAGGTGTTGGGAAGAGGAAAGGCGGGATCGCCCTGACCAAGTGGCGCTTCAACGCCTGGGCCCGGTACGATGACTGGCAAAAGGATAACGCCGCAACCAAGCGGCTCGCTTCCAAGTTGAAGATGCCGGTGTGGGAACCGATGCAGGATGGGCGGCATGTGGTGTTGGAAGGCGGGAGCATTGACGTCAATGGCCGCGGCACCCTGCTGACCACCGAAGAGTGCCTGCTTAGTCCGGTGCAGGCGCGCAATCCGGGCCTCGACCGGCGCGAGCTGGAGGCGATTTTCCGCGATTACTTGGGAGCAACCAACGTGCTCTGGCTCGGAAAGGGAATTGCCGGGGACGACACGCATGGACACGTGGACGATCTGGCGCGCTTCGTCAATCCCACCACCGTGATCACGGTCGTCGAAGCGAATCGCTCCGACGCCAACTACCAGCCGCTGCAGGAAAATCTCGCGGGCTTGCGCAGGATGAAAGATCAGGATGGCCGTTCGCTGCGAATCGAGACGCTGCCCATGCCGCAGCCGGTATGTTTCGATAGCCAGCGCCTGCCGGCCAGTTACGCAAACTTTTACATCGCCAATCGCCTGGTGCTGGTCCCTACCTTCAACGATGCCAACGATCGCGTGGCCCTCGATACGCTCGCGGGGTTGTTCCCCGATCGGGAAGTAGTCGGCATCGCGTGCCGCGATTTGGTTCTCGGCCTCGGCACGCTGCACTGTATAGCGCAGCAGCAACCGGCGTAGACGGACGACGGATGACGGATGCTAGCCTGTGGTTCGCTTGAACAATTCCTTATTGGCCCTTATTGGCCCTTATTGACCCTGATTGGCGCGAGTCGCTGCTGGTGTGGTAAATTGAATGCGCATCTGTTGCAATCGATTGCTCGACGTAATTGATTTCGAGGGGCTGCCAGGTTGCGCTTGCAGCCCTTTTTGTTTTAGGACGCCATGAATACGGACATTCGCAACATTGCCATCATCGCTCACGTCGATCACGGCAAGACAACCCTGGTGGACGCCATGCTCCGCCAGAGCGGTATTTTTCGCAGCAACCAGGCCATGGTGGAGCGCGTGATGGACTCCAACGAGCTCGAACGCGAGCGCGGCATCACCATTCTCGCCAAGAATACGGCGCTGTTCTACCGCGACACGAGAATCAACATTGTGGATACTCCAGGCCACAGTGATTTCGGCGGCGAAGTCGAGCGAGCCTTGCGCATGGTGGATGGCGTGCTCCTGCTCGTGGATGCCAGTGAGGGGCCGCTGCCCCAGACGCGTTACGTCCTGCAAAAGGCGCTGGGTGCCAAGCTTCCGCCTATTGTCGTGCTGAACAAGATCGACCGCGCCGACGCCCGGCCCGCCGCCGTGCTCGACGAAATCTACAGCCTGTTCATTGATCTGGATGCGACGGAAGACCAACTGGATTTCCCCGTGCTCTATACGAATGCAAGAACGGGCGTTGCGCACCGGCGCTGGGATGGAAACGGAGGCGACTCAACCGATCTGACCCCGTTGTTTGAAACCATCTTGACCGCGGTGCCGGCCCCGTCCGGCGATCCGCAAGGCGTCCTGCAGGTGCAGGTGACAAATCTGGACTATAGCGACTATCTCGGACGCATCGCCATCACCCGCGTGTTCCAGGGGACATTGCGCCGCGGCGCTCAGGTCGGCATCGCCAAACTCGACGGCTCGCTTCAAGTCACGCGCGTCACCAAGCTCTACACCTTTCGCGGCCTGGATCGCGATGAAGCGGAGGTGGTTTCAACCGGCGATATCGTCGCCGTCGCCGGCGTCGAGGGAATCCAAATCGGCGAGAGTCTGACGGATCCCGAGCAGCCCGCGCCCCTGGAACCTCTGCTCATCGACGAGCCCACGCTGGCCATGGTCTTCACCGTCAACAACTCGCCTTTGGCGGGCCGCGACGGTCAATGGGTGACCTCCCGCGATCTTGCCGACCGGCTCCAAAAGGAGTTGCTTACCAACGTCTCGATTCGCGTCGAGCGCGCGGGCACTCCCGAGGCGCTCCGCGTATTGGGGCGCGGCGAATTGCAACTCGCGATTCTGATTGAGACCATGCGCCGCGAGGGTTACGAACTGATGGTGGGCAAGCCTGAAATTGTCGTGCACAGCGAAAACGGAAAGCGGCTCGAACCCTTGGAAATACTGATGGTGGACTGCCCGGAAACGTACATCGGGATCGTGATGGAAGGTTTGGGCACGCGGCGGGGCGAGCTCACCCAGATGGTGAACCACGGCTACGGACGGGTGCGCATGGAATTCCGCGTTCCCTCGCGCGGCTTGATCGGCTTGCGCGGTCAACTGCTCACGGATACGCGCGGCACGGCGCTATTGCACTCCATTCTGGCGGGCTGGACCGATTATGCCGGAGAGGTGGCTTCCCGCCCCACCGGAGCACTGGTGGCCGACCGCGCCGGTGTGAGCACTGCCTATGCGCTCTGGAATCTTCAGGAGCGCGGCGAGCTCTTCATCGGCCCCGGCGTGAAGGTGTATGAGGGCATGATCATAGGAGATAATTCCCGCGAAGCCGACATGGACGTTAACATCACCAAGGAGAAAAAGCAGACCAACATGCGGGCTTCCAGCGCCGATGAAGCCATCCGGTTGATCCCGCCTCGCGAGCTGAGTCTGGAACAAGCTATCGAATATATTGCCGACGACGAATATGTAGAGGTGACCCCGAAATCCTTGCGCCTGCGCAAGAAAGTCCTGGACACCAAACGCCGGCCCCGCCGTTGGCAGCAGATTCGAGCCAGCACCGAAAGCGTGGTGTAAGCCGGCACCGCTGTGGACAACGAGCCAGACAGCCGAATGCGACAGCCCGGCTCGGCACTTCCTTGCGCGGTACCTTCTTGCGCGGCACATCGGAAGCGGCCCCTAGTAAGCCTCGGCGTGCGGTCCAGACACTTGCAAAAAACCCGAGATGCCGAAGCTCCGGCTTGGCATGGTGTTTGCTCCTGCGTGAGAGAGTGCTTGCAAGAGCGGGATTTGGCGTTACAGTACGCGAAATGACGCAATGGCCTGTAGTCGTGCTGCTTGTTGCACTGGGGATGGGAGCGGCTGTTTGGTTTGTGGCGCTCACAGCTCGCCGACAGGCTGCGGCGCTTCGGCAGGAGATGGAAACTCTGCTGGTCTCTCAGTCGCAGGCGGTCAGCGCGCAACTCGGAAATCTCGGCCAGGCGATGACCGCGCAACTCGGACAGGTCACCCAACAGGTGCAAAGCGGCATGGCCTCGGCCGGCGCACTGGCCTCGAGCGCGCAGCAAGCGGTCGCCGAACAACTGCAGGCCTCAACCGAGATGCTGGGCACCATTCGTCAGCAGCTTGGCCAGGTGCA
Source organism: Candidatus Acidiferrales bacterium (assembly GCA_965197305.1). GTDB lineage: Bacteria > Acidobacteriota > Terriglobia > Acidiferrales > UBA7541 > Palsa-189. Next base: position 474,946 of record CBDAMS010000012.1, read on the forward strand.
GGAGGCCGGCCATGAGCTTTCCGAAGCCGCGCGGCAGATTGAGAGCGTGCTGGGCGGCGCGAAAACCCGCGGCACGCTCGGCGAGATGGCGCTCGACCGCCTGCTTTCCGACGCTCTGCCGGCCGCGTCGTACGAAATGCAGTACCGCTTTTCGACCGGCGAAGCCGTGGACGCCATCGTGCGGCTGCGGGAAAAGTTACTGCCCATCGATTCGAAGTTCCCGTTGGACGACTATCGCCGCCTGGTGGATGAGGGCGAAGACGCCCGAAAGGGATTCTCCCAGGCCGTTCGCGCCCATGCCGATTCCATCGCCAAGAAATACATCCTGCCGGACGAAGGGACGCTGGATTTCGCCATGATGTTTATTCCTTCGGAGGGCGTGTACTACGAATTGCTGCGTTCGGCGGACAAAAAGGGAACCCCTCTCGACGAATATTGCCGTTTCAAAAGGGTCGTGCCGGTATCGCCCGGCACGCTCTTTTCCCACTTGCAAATCGTCCTGCTGGGCTTGCGCGGCATGCAGATCGAGGAAAACGCCAAGAGGTTGCTCTTCAGCCTTTCGGGACTTCAGAAGCAGATGGACAACTTTGGCCAAGTCTACGAAAAGCTGGGCGGTCACCTTCGCAACGCGCAGCAGAGCTATTTCGAAGGTGATCGCAGACTGGAACGCGCGCGCAACGCCCTCGGCGAACTGGCCCAGGGCGCTCCGTCCGAGAAGGCGCTCGAATCAGCCCCGCCCGATGGATGAAGACGGGAGCTTCTAGCGCGCATCTTCGATTTCCTGGGCCTCCTGCAAGAGCGTCATCTCGGTCAGAACGCGCGCACTCACTGCGTATTCGCCCGGTTGCACGCCTTCGACCTCCACCCTGGCAAGATTAGACTCGCCGCCGCTGGTCGTTAATCGGACGGTGTCCCCTCCCGCCACTTCCAACACATCCGGCGAGAGATTGCGCACCTCGACGACCAGCCGCTCCGCTGTGCCGTTGACCGCAGTCACCAGGAAACCCTTTTCGCCAGTGGCCAGTGTCTTGGCAGGGCCCATCACGATGAGCGAGATCACGCTGACCGCCGCCCGGCCCAGGCTGTGCCCGTCGGCCTCAACGGCGAGTTCGGTGCCGCCGATCGGCGTGCGGGGGTTTGGCAACGCAACCAGTGCAACCGGCGACGCCGCGAGAATCAAAGCGGGCTGGTCACCGATCAGCACGCCATTGAGGCCAGCCTGCCCTCGGAACCCGGAACCCTCCATCACCAGGCGGTCTCGAAGAGCGATGACGCGGGGGAGCGCGATCTGGGCGGCGCTGGCAGGAGGCGCGCCGGCGCGCCGCTGCGACGCGGATTCCGTTGGCTTGGGAATCACCATGGTCACGAACCCGGAGCCATCTTGCAGGCGCACGGTCATAGTTCCCAATTGGGATGAAGCGATGAAGGTTCCACGGCCCGTAGCGTCGGTCGTAATCCGCCCGGTGCCCGCAATTTCCACGGCCGCGCCGGGGACCAGTCGGCCGGAACCGTCCAGGACGGCCAGTGTTGCCGGTTCGCCGGCGACGACCTTCGGCGGCAGGACGACCATGCTGGGAAACTCGCTGGAAGATTCCTGAGGAGCGGTTGTGCGCCCGCTCGAAATCTCCGGAGCCAGCGAGATGAACAGTAAAGCCAGCCACACTCCGGTCGAACGCTTCATGGGGTCAATTGTAGCGCGAGAGGGCCGGGGTTAGTCGTGCCCAAGGAAGCTTTCGTAAACGCGGCCTTGCAGGAACAACTGGAAGAGTCCGGCGTCCAGTTCGTTCTCGGCCACGGATTCCTCGAGGATCGCGAGTGCACGCTCGGGTGGCACGGCCTTCTTGTAAGGCCGGTCGGTTGCGGAAAGCGCGTCGAAGATGTCGCAGATGGTCATCATGCGCGCCTGGATGGGGATCTCTTCGCCCTTCAGTCGGTACGGATAGCCGGTGCCGTTGATCTTTTCATGATGGGAGCGGGCGATCTCCGGAACATTGCGGATCTCGCGTGTCCATGGAATCTGCATCAGGAAATTGAAACTATGGATGACGTGCGACTCGATCTGTTCCCGCTCGCCGGGATCCAGGTTGCCCCGCGGGATGGAGAGAAAACGCACCTCGGCGGGGGTCAACAAGTAGCGCTCAGCGCCGCGCGGGTCGCGGAAGGTCCGGCGGGATATCTCAATCAGCCGTTCAAATGTCTCGGATGCCGTCACGGTTGGCTTGTTGGCGTCGACAATCGCGGCAAAGGCGTCGTCGAGCTCGCCGATACGACGGCTGTACTCTTCATCGAGCGAGGCAATCATGCGGCACGCTTCCTCGCGCGAGTTCTGCAGGAGGGCCTGATACTTTTGCCGCTCGCAGCGCGCCTCAAGCTCCTTTTGCGCGTAATTGAACCGGTCCTGGACCGCCTCAAATTGCGAGGGAAACAGCTTCTTGGACTTGAGCAACACCTCTTCGCGCACCCCAAGCTTGCCGAAATCGTGCAGCAGGGCGGCATAACGAATCTCTTTTATCTGGTTGGCAGCGAAGCGGGTATGGCGATGAACGCCCGTGTCACAGCGGTCCACGATCTCAGCAAGACCCACCGTCATCCGCGAGACGCGCAAGGAGTGGCCGGAAGTGGCCGGGCCGCGCTGCTCGATACCGGTCACTGCGGCCTGCACGAATCCCTCGAATAACTCCTTGATATCCTGGGTGAGCCGCCTGTTCTCGTAAGCGACGGCGGCCTGCGAAGCCAGCGATTCCGCCAGCCGCGCGGCGCGGGTGGGGGATGGTTGCACCTCGCGGCCGAAATCCTCCGGTGTCAAAAGCCGCGCCGCGCGGTTGCGTTTATGGTTCAGCAGTTGCACGACGCCGATGACTTCGCCGCGCGCATTTTTCATGGACACGGTCAACGACGATCGCGTACGGTAGCCCGCTGCTTGGTCATAGCGCGGGTTGAACCGGTACGGCCGTCCGGGGGGCGCCCAATAGGCGTCGTCGTCATTGGTGTTATCCCGGGGGGGGGGGGGTCATCCAGTGTGGTGTCATCTGGGGCGGCGTAATCTAGAGCGATGACCTCCCCATGAAGAGCCGCGTACCCCGCCATAGAATTCCCATCCAGGCGCAAAGTGTACTCGGCGAATGAACATGGCTTGCTGTCGTTCTGCGTGAGCTTACAGCGCAGACGGCGTTCCGGTTTCTCCGCGCTTCCATTCACGGGGCGAGTGATCTCAACCACGTAGAGCAAACCGGCGTCCGCGCCGGTGATTTCCCGCGTCTTGGCCAGGATCATCTCGAGTAGCGCGCCGGCGTCGCGCGTCGAAGACAGCGCAATGCCAATGCGGTTTAGCTCCTCCCGCTCACCCTCGGCGCGCGCAAGCTCTCGACGCGCAGCCCGCTCGCGTTCCACGAGATGCATGTTCTCAAACGCTGCCGCCACCGTGCGTTTTACGGTTGTTACCGGGGAATCAGGCGGCAGACAGGCAAACCAGACATGGCCGCTCGCCCTGCGAAGCGCGGACCGGTTGCCCACGGCGATCAGGCGCAGGTCTGGCCGACTGCGGGCTGCCCGGCAGAGTCGGGCGGCAGCTCGCGAAGTGGGGTTCAGCAACCACACCGCGGGACCGGCGCGCCCGTTTGTTTCCATGGCTTCGTTCCTGTCGGGATTGGGCGCAGGCTCGGCACGCTCTACGGAATGTAGGGAATAACTTCTTCCGAGAGGCTGTGTCAATCGGGCTACGGGCGTGCCTTTGAAGAACCAGATCTCTCTGTTTTGCATGGCTGCGCTGGGGCCGAGTTGCGCCGCACTGAGCGGTGGCTCAGTATACAGGAGCGGGAGGCAGCCTTGTCAAAATCTCATTATCTTGACGGTTAATAATTGCAAGCGGTTTTCGTTTGCCGCCATGCGGGCTCCCTAGCCCGGTGGCCAGCGAAAGTCGCGGCCCCCCAATACGTGCAGGTGCAAGTGAAACACGGATTGACCCGCGCCACGACCGGTGTTCAACACGACCCGGTACCCGCTGGTGATATTGCGATCCGCCGCGAGTTGCGCGGCGGTCAATAGCGCGTGTCCGAGCCATGCGGCATCGTCAGCCGACGCTTCGCTTAGCGAAGCCAGATGCTTCTGCGGGCAGATCAAAATGTGTGTGGGAGCCTGCGGGGAGTTATCCTCAAAGGCGAAGAGATCCGCATCTTGATAAACCACTCGCGCCGGAATCTCTGCGCGACCGATCTTGCAAAAGATGCAGTCAGTCATGATCTTGGTTCTCCTGGGGCGCGGTAAAGCTCACGCCGCCTCATTGAATTTCATCGGACCAGACCACAAACGTCTGGAAATCATCTTCACTGGCAAGTCGGTCTGCCAACTTCTGGGCTTCCTGATGGGTCGCGACGGGCCCCACCCGCACGCGGTACAAATGTCCGGCTGGCGCACGGAACTCCTGCAGCAAGACGGGGTAGCGATCCGCCAGCCGAGCGCTTGCGCGCTCGGCATTTGCGCGCTCCTTGAACGCGCCGATCTGAACCATGAAATTCCCGGTGAGCGGGGCGGGGTTGGTGATGAGTTCAATGCGAACTGGTGCGATACCGCTCCGTACCATGTCAATCTCGCGGGCCGCCGCCAGCGACAGATCGATGATGCGTCCGGACACAAAAGGCCCGCGATCAATGATCCGCACCTCCGTCTGCAGGCCGTTGGTCAGATTCGTCACGCGTATCCTACTGCCGAACGGCAGGGTGCGATGCGCCGCAACCATCTGTTCCATGTCAAAGACTTCACCGCTCGCCGCCCTGCGGCCATGGAAGGGTATGCCGTACCACGACGCCACCCCCTGTTCGCGATAAGTACCCGGCTGGAGCGGTTGGCCGGCCCGCGAGGACTCGGAGGGGAGCGTGGAAGGCGCGGAGGCCGGTGGCGGCGGACGAGATGCAGCCGCGGGACGCGTTCGCCCGCATCCTGACGCCCCAAGGGCAGCGAGAAACGCGATCAAAGCATAACGCCGAAATGTCTCCTCGCACCCAGCCTTTCGACGCACGTCGGGCAGAATATCACGCCGGCGGCTTGGACTCGGACTCCAGTTGTTCGGCGAGTTTCGTCAGGCGCATGGAGATGTTGCGAAGAGCTTTGGCCGCCTTGCCCCGCTTTTTGGGACCGATCTTCTGCCGAGCAATCTCACGGAGCCGTTTCAGCTCCCGGTCAAGTTTCCGGCCTAGTTCTTCAAAGCGTGGCATGGTGGGCTCCTTGCGCCCTTTCTTCGGGTAGGGATATCCCTCGGATTTTCGGTATTATAGACATCGCTCTCTCTGGCTTGCAAGGAGACCCAGTGCCGCTTCCTCCCCGATGGCGTTACAAACTTGACCGCTGGCGTGCAGCTTTCGACAGCCAATTCCGTACGGATCGCGCAGGGCCGCGCCCGCGCTTGTGCCCGGCCTGCAGCTCGCTGGTAGGCGCGACGGCCACCAAGTGCCCCCAATGCGGCGCCAGCTTGACATTTTCGCTTGCCGCAGCGAGCCGTTCGCTCAGCGGCTTACTACCGCAGACTTCGCCCCTCACCTACGGCATCCTGAGCCTCTGCTGCGTGCTGTATGTCGTGAGCCTGCTGGCGACCATAAACCGCAGCGGTTTTTCGGCGCCGGGCGGGGGGTTGGGTATCCTCTTTGCTCTGGGCGGCATTGACGGTGAAATTCTCGTGCGGATGGGCGCTTCGTTGCCGCTGACCTTTGTTGTATCCGAGCCATGGCGACTGGTGATGGCCGTCTTTCTCCACGGCAGCCTGCTCCATCTCGGCTTCAACATGTGGGTATTGATGGATCTGGGCCCGACGATTGAGGAGTTGTTCGGCTCGGCGCGAACCTTGTTCATCTTCATCGTGACCGGAGTCTCCGGTTACATCCTGAGTTCTGCCACAAGCCACTTCAGCGTCGGCGCGTCGGGATCTATTCTGGGACTGGTTGGCGTATTGTTGGCGCTCACAACTGGCCGCCACAGCAGCAGCATGCGCATGCTCCGGCGCCAACTCATACAGTGGCTCATCTATATCGCTGTGCTCGGAATTCTCATCCGCGGCGTAGATAATTTCGCGCATTTCGGCGGTTTCGCTGCGGGATTCGTCCTCGGGAAACTGATGGTGGATCGGCCGCCAGCCGACATGGACGAGCAGCGCCGCGCCCGCACGCTGGGCTGGACTGCAGGGTTTGCGGTGGTCGCGAGCTTCGGATTCATGCTGGCGAATTATTTCTAACCGCAACACGAGAAAAGCTCCCCTTGATGAGGACTTCTGATGGGGAGTTCGCCATAGAAGATCCCCTCCCGACTTTCTTGCCGCGCGAGCGCCCACGTTTTTCTCCGCTCTCGCCGAGCGAGGCCGGGGACTTCGGCTCCCGCCCTCGGGTTTTTCTGTAAGTGTTCATTCGAGGTAACTTTAGGGAATTATCCATTTTACTAGCCAAAAAGACTTGACACAACCGAATCATTTGTGCTAGGATACTATCCATAATGAAAAAGAAATCACGCCCCGGACGTTGCGAACGCAAGGGAATGAGCCTTATCGAACTGTTTGAGTTGTTTCCTGACAATGCGGCTGCGGAAGCGTGGTTTGAGTTGCAGCGGTGGCCTAACGGCATCTGCTGCCCACGTTGCGGATCGGTGCGCTACAGTGAGACCAAGAACCGCAACCCCATGCCATATCGCTGCAAGGATTGCCGGAAGCATTTCAGCGTGAAGATTGGCACTGTGATGGAGGCAAGTAATCTAGACTGTCAGAAATGGGGGTTCGCCATCTACATGATTGCCACAAACCTAAAGGGCGTTTTGTCAAGGACTGATTTCTTTAGACACTGATTCTGAGAGTTTTTTACGTGACTAACGCATACCGTTTGGCGAATACCACAGGCGGCATGTTGAGCGCGGAGTGAATCCGCGTGTTGTTGTAGTCCCACAGGGTGCGGTAGATCTCCGCCACTAGCTCCCCCAGTGTTTTGAAGCGGTTCGGATCTCCCAGGTCAACCTTGAATTTGTCGTAGAACGATTCCTGGTATCCGTTCTCCCAAGGGCACCCCGGGCGGCTCCGTGAAATCACGATGCCGCATCCATCAAGGATTTCAGTGAACGCCATCGCGTCATACTCCCTCCCGTTGTCGGAGTGGAATAGACCCGGGCGCGGATGATGGAGCAGGGCGTTGGAAAGCGCCTGAATGGTGAGCGCGGCTCCCTTTCTCACCGCAATTTGGATTCCCAGGATCCGGCGAGTGTAGAGATCGATCACGGTCGCCACATAGACCTTCTTTCCGTGCTGCACGAACTCGGTGAAGTCTGCTGCCCAGATGTGGTTTGCATATGCGGGCATGACCGCGAGCAGGAGGTTGGGATAGGTCCGGGAAACCTTGGATTTTCTCCATTTTCTGCCTCTCCTGCGGTAGGGCTTGATGCCAAACAGATGCATGACCCTCTGCGCCCGCTGGCGGCAGAGTCCCAGTGCCGTAGCAATTCGCCGGGAGCCGTAGGAGGGATGGATCTGCAGCTCTTCTTCCAGGCGGACCTTGAGGCGCCAGTCCTTCTCCTTCATTCTTGGGACGTAATACAGGCTCGCGCGGGATATGCCAAGGGCTCGGGCAAGCGCTGATTTGTTTCTTCCTTCGCTCAATTGTTTTTTTGAGTCATGGAGAGCTTGAGCGTGATCTCGCCCGCGAGTTCCAGGAGTTCTCTGTTCTGCTTCTGAAGTCGGGAGAACTCCGCCCAGGACGGGGCACCGGTTGCTCCCTTTACCATCCAACCATAGATGGTCCCTTCAGAAATACCGTGATCCTTGGCGGCCTGGGCCACCGAGATGCCTTCTTCCTTGACGCGGCGTAGGATATCGGCTTTTACGTTGGCTGCAATACGATGATGTTTTTTGTTCATATGACACCAGGGTAGTTAATTCCCAACCTCAGTGTCTAAATTACCCAATCCAGGGCACCATTCAGGCGCTTTCCAACGCCCTGCTCCATCATCCGCGCCCGGGTCTATTCCACTCCGACAACGGGAGGGAGTATGACGCGATGGCGTTCACTGAAATCCTTGATGGATGCGGCATCGTGATTTCACGGAGCCGCCCGGGGTGCCCTTGGGAGAACGGATACCAGGAATCGTTCTACGACAAATTCAAGGTTGACCTGGGAGATCCGAACCGCTTCAAAACACTGGGGGAGCTAGTGGCGGAGATCTACCGCACCCTGTGGGACTACAACAACACGCGGATTCACTCCGCGCTCAACATGCCGCCTGTGGTATTCGCCCAAACGGTATGCGTTAGTCACGTAAAAAACTCTCAGAATCAGTGTCTAAAGAAATCAGTCCTTGACAGATGGTCCCTTCAGAAATACCGTGATCCTTGGCGGCCTGGGCCACCGAGATGCCCTCTTCCTTGACGCGGCGTAGGATATCGGCTTTTACGTTGGCTGCAATACGATGATGTTTTTTGTTCATATGACACCAGGGTAGTTAATTCCCAACCTCAGTGTCTAAATTACCCAATCCAGGGCAGTTACTGTGAGAGTTTCAACGGGAAGCTGCGGGATGAATGCCTGAATGGAGAGATTTTCTACTCGCTGAAGGAGGCGCAGGTGGTGATCGAAATGTGGCGCGTGGAATACAACACTAAGAGGCCGCACTCGGCGCTCGGCTACAGGCCGCCTGCCCCGGCGGCCTGTAGCCACTGGGGAGCAAATTCATCTTCCACAGCCCATGGCTGTGATATAAAACTCTCTCACTGCTCCTGGACTGATTAATCAGGCAGGTCAAGCGATAGTGAATTGAGCACTCAGAAGCCATCCAGTTGAGAGGAGTGTCAGTTGAATGGCGAGAAACAGGCCAAGGCAGTCAGCGATACGACTAAACGAGCCGCGATTGCACCCAACCGCGGCCATGGAGGTTTGAGCTTGGGACGAGAGGGCGGCGGGCGCAAGTTTTGTGACCAGATAGAGTTGAAATCGGAAATTCCGGTTCATATGGGTAATATTCAACACCATTTTTCGAAAATCGCTTGCCGATATAGAGATTTAAGAATGACCGATTTAGAACCAGTTCTGTTCATCAAGGGTAAACTAAAAGGGCGTTCTCAAATTAGAGCCGTAGATGTTGGCTGCGGAGCAGGAAGATACGATTTAAGATTGTTTCAAAATCTCGGCAGGAAAATATATCTTTATTGTATTGATGCCAATGAGGAAATGCTTAAACGGCTAAACGGGCTTTTAGTTGCTCGTAGAATTAAGAATTTTCAAACAATAGGGTCTTCTGCGGAAAATTTGCCCCTCGAAGACAATTCTGTTGATTGCATCTTTACTTTCAACGCCATTCATCATTTTAAAGTCCGGGGGTTCTTGCGTGAATCTTCAAGAATTCTCAAAGGGGGCGGCTATTTGTTTGTCTACACTCGACTGAGGAGACAGAATGGGGAAAATATATGGGGGACATATTTCCCTCTGTTTAATGAAAAAGAAACACGACTTTATGAATTAAACGAACTTAAAAGTTTATTAAGAAAAACTAAAGAACTAAAAATTGAATCAATCGAATATTTCAAATATGCAAGGGTTTCTTGCCTTGATCGGCTTATTTATCAAGCAGAGAACTGTCATTATTCCACCTTTGCTTTATACAGCCCAAAAGAATTTAACGAGGCGATGCGGGGATTTAAACGAAATATTCAAAAACACTTCGAAGATATAAAAAACATTACTTGGTTCGACGAGAATATTTTATTGGTTATTAAAAAACTGTAATTATAATTAATCAAGTTCCGCGCATAGTCGTGCAGTGCTACTCAAATGGATTATGAGTCCGCTGTAGAAACGCCAGCAAGCCGCGCCAGCGCCAACCAATGCTTTGGATGCGGGCGACGCCGTCCTGCCCGGATGTGGACCGTGTAAGGTCGCGGGACGCCGATCTCCACCGATAATGCCGCGCCAACGCGTCCCCTCGGGGGTATGCGATTCACAAGACAGCAGAGAGAAGAATGTCGCTGCGGCGTTGGCCTGTATCAATTTTGTAATAAGCGGGGCCTGCGGCAGCGAGGTAGCGCTGCGCGCATGGGATTTGATGCCCACCGCTGCCACCACTCCAGCATGCGTGCAGGTGGTGCATCCTGGGTGGCCCCGGTTCCCGCGGGGGAAGGTGTCGGGCTGAAGGCGGGCTCCTCGGAATGACAGGCAGGGGAGAGATCCTTCGCTGCGCTCAGGATGACAGAGGGGGGGGGTGCGGCGAACAGGTGCCGACCTGAAGGCGGGGCACTACACAGAAGGAAAGCCGCTATCGCGCCGCTGAGAATGTGTTGAGTCCAAGGTTCACGCCGTCCGGAGTCAAAGTGAGGAGGGGATAGCGGATAGGGACGGCAAGACGCAGACAAGGACGATTGCGAAAGTGCCAACTATTGATAGGATCCGAAGCAAAGCCTTACCAGCGGAGCGATCGGTCAAAGAATTCGGACGCCTTCCTCAGGAACTCCTCGCGCATCGTAGACGATTCCACGTTAGTAGGACCCAGCCTCACTCCTTCAGTGTGTCCATATCCTTGGAGGGGCCAGAGCTCGTCCGCTTCGTTCTTAGACGCTGCCTTGAGTCTGAGGGCGTGCTCGAATGGGATAACACGATCTTCACTCCCATGGATGAAGAGAATAGGTCGCGGTGAGATGTCTGGGACGGCACGCTCGGGAGGAATGGCATCGAAGTCTATCGAATAGAGCACCTGTGCCACGAATGCGAGGCCAGGCCGCAGAAAATGTCTGGCGAACCAAGAGGGAACCTTCGTCCTTTTCTCAATCTGTTCATCCATGATGTCGCGCATATCAGCGAAAGCGCTATCTGCAAGGATCGCTCCTACTTCAGGGATCACGGCCGCAGACAAAATGGCAGTGGCCGCACCGTAGGAAGTGCCGTGAATGCCGATCCTTCCGGGCTCGAAGCCCTGCTCAAGAAGTAGGTCCACCGCCGCCCGAACGTCTCTTCGTTCGACCCACCCGAGACCCAGGTGGTCACCGCCTGACCGCCCATGTCCTCGCAGGTCGAAGACCAAGACGCGAAAACCCGCTTCTACGTACGCCTGGGCGACGTCCGGGTGGCTGCCGTCCCAGGCATTGGAATCGAGGCCGTGGACGAGCACGATGGCACGGTCCCCCGATGAAGGAAGAAGCCAGCCCTGGAGCGGGATCTGGTCGATATCGCTTTGGAAGTGGATAGTTTCAGCACCCGATGGTGTCGGACCGACCGTTCTCTTTGGGGTGAGGGTGGTGGACATGATGAAAGCGCATAGCCCCAAGTACAGGGTCAAGACTATCGCGAGAACTCCGGCAACAAATAACAGTCTTCGGCGGATTCGCGTCCTCGGTTTCATCGGTGGAATCTACGCTTACACGAGGTGAATTGAGCGGATTGTGATTCCTGGAATGAAAAGAGTCAAGCCAATGCGGATGCTTTGGGTGACAAGTGCGGATTTCGCTGGGTCGAGTGATGTCCGCACGACACCCTCATCTTAGGGCCTCTAGGGCGCTAGGGTTGGCTGAGGCGGCGGGCAATGATGACGCTGTAGTGGAAGCCGGAAAATACGGTGAAGCCGGCCACGGCGAAAACCAGCACTTGCTGCGCCACATCGAGCGCCGGCCGGTTGAAAACCTCGACGCCCAAAACGGCAAAGACCAGCATAATTTGCACGACCGTCGTAATCTTGCCGTAAACGGATGGCGAAAAGTCCCGGTGCCCCGATGAAGCGAGAATCACCGCAGCGATCACCAGAATCAGGATGTCGCGACTGAGCACCAAGATGGTCAGCCACCAGCGGATCTGTCCTGCCAGGGCCAAAACGATGAAAGCCGATGACAGCAACAGCTTATCCGCGATGGGGTCGAGAAACGCCCCCAGTTCCGTTTTCTGATTGAGAGAGCGTGCCAGCAACCCGTCCAGGGCATCGGTAAGCGCGGCAAGGACCAGGACTCCCAAAGCCCAGGAGTAGCGCCGGTACTGGGTGAGAATGATGAAAAACGGCAGAAACCCCAGCCGCAGAAACGTGAGCTGGTTGGGAACCGTGAAGATGCGCTTGACCATTGGGGGGTCAGGCGAACAGGGCGAGATAGTTCTGGAGCGAGCGGCGGACTCTTTGTTGGAACAGATCGGCAAGCGAGGGGATCGAACCCGTGGGTTCGTCCAGCGCGATTCTATCGACGCGCTGCATGGGAAAAAACAGCGTAGGCAGACCCACGCGGTCCCCTTCGGGATGGAGAACCTGGCGGATGAAATCGTCAAAAGAGTTCAAGTCAATGCCGCGAACCGTAATCCCGGCGACGCTTAGAGCCAAGAGCTGGCCCCAGATTTTCTCGCGAGGACTGTGCAAGCTGACGACAACGATGGAATTGAGTTCCAGGTTCGGCCTCTCCGCGACATCTTAACGCATTCCCTCAGGCTCCTGCACGGCGCGGCGCCGGGGAACAGTGGCACCGGGGGCCGCACGCCGTTCAAAGAGAAAACGTTCGCAAATCCGGCGCCACGTGAAGACGCGGCTCGGTTAGCTCTTGCACGTTTTGGGGCGTCACGCCCGGTGCAACTTCGCGCAGCACCAAACGGCCGGGCGTCACCTCGATCACCGCCAGTTCGGTGACGATCATGTCCACGACCTCGACACCCGTCAGCGGCAGACTGCAGGCATGGAGAATCTTCGGCTTGCCATCCCGGGTGGCGTGTTCCATGGCGGCGATTACGCGGCGCGCTCCGGCCACCAGATCCATGGCGCCGCCCATGCCCTTGAGCATCTTCCCGGGAATCGCCCAGTTTGCGAGGCTGCCTTTCTCGTCCACCTCGAGCGCTCCCAGCACCGTCAGGTCCACGTGTCCGCCGCGAATCATTGCGAAGGAATCGGCACTGGAAAAATAACACGCGCCGGGAATCTCGCTTACCGTTTCCTTGCCGGCATTGATCAGATCGGGATCTTCCTCGCCTTCCATCGGAAAGGGTCCGACGCCGAGCATTCCATTTTCCGATTGCAGCACGACCTCCATCCCTGCCGGGATATAGCTGGCGACGAGGGTGGGCGTGCCAATGCCCAGGTTGACGTAATAGCCGTCGCGTAGCTCTTGCGCCACGCGACGCGCAATGAGTTCCCGCTTGTCACCCTCGATCTTGGCCATCCTCTGCTCCCGAACCGGTCTTTGGCACGCTCACGCGGGCACGCTCACGCGCGCCGGCGCACCATTCTTTTCTCGATGCGCTTTTCGTGCCCGCTTCCTTGAAAGACGGCGCTCACGAAGATCCCCGGAGTATGGACTTGATCCGGGGGGATCTCGCCGAGATCGACGAGGTGCTCTACTTCGGCGATCACGGTGTCGGCCGCCGTGGCCATTACCGGATTGAAGTTGCGCGCCGTCTTGCGATACACGAGGTTGCCCCAGCGGTCTCCCTTCCAGGCCTTGATAAACGCGAAATCACCGCGCAACGCCCGCTCCAGCACAAACATTCGACCGCTGAATTCGCGGGTTTCCTTGCCGCCGGCGATCATGGTGCCATACCCGGTGGGTGTATAAAACGCCGGAATGCCCGCGCCACCGGCCCGCAGGCGCTCCGCGAGCGTGCCTTGCGGATTCAGCTCGACTTCGATTTCGCCCCGCAACACCTGCTGCTCGAACAGCTTGTTCTCGCCGACGTAGGTCGCGATCATCTTGCGGATTTGATGGGTTTCGAGCAGCAGCCCGATTCCGAAGTCAGCTACTCCGGCGTTATTGGAGACCACCGTAAGGTTTTTCGTTCCGGTACGGCGCACGGCGGCGATCAAATTCTCCGGAATGCCGCACAGTCCGAATCCTCCCATCACAATGGTGGCGCTGTCGCGCAGCCGCTCAATGGCCGTATCCGCGTTGGCTACCCGCTTATCCATCGCACGTCCTCCCCAAGGAACCGGCGCCGCACCCTGCGGTCCAAAGCAAGTGAGGCAGTCTACTGCAAGTCGCGGAGAAGGTTGTACACCTCGTTGGCCACGGCGAATTCCTGCTCCAGTTCCCGCTGCCGCAGATTGTTCCGGAGATCCTCGACGGCCTGGGTGATGCGGTCGAGCGCGGCCTCGAGGTTATCGCTGTTGGTCAGGACAATGTCGCGCCACACCGAGTAGGGGCTGCCGGCAAGCCGCAGCGCGTCGCGCAGTCCACGGCCGGCGAGGGTGAGCGGCAAGCCCGTTTGATCGGTGACCTCATGAGCCACACTAGCCAGCGCTACAGCCAAGAGTTGCGGAAGATGAGAAACGATGGCTGCGGCGCGATCATGGGCGGCCGCGTCCAGCCATATGGGCGAGGCGCCGATGGCTTCGATCAGGCGAAGGAAGCGCGCGATGCGCGGGTCGGCAGAAGAAGAATCGTTTCCGGCCGCGCCGACCAGTGCATATTTGGCGCCTCGAAAGAGCGTGGCGTTTGCCGCGGCGAGTCCCGATCCTTCGCCTCCGGCCATGGGATGGCCGCCCAGGAACAGGGCGCCACGGGTGAAGGGTTTCTTGGCGGCCGCGCAGACGGCTCGTTTGGTGCTGGCAGCGTCGGTGACTAGAGCCTCCGCCGAGGCGTGGCGCCTGATTTCAGGGATCCGTTCGATGATCATCCCCACGGGCAGGGCCAGATAGACCAAATCAGCCCCGGCGAGTGCCTTCTCCAGTTCGGCATGTGCTTCATCCACGACCCCCATGGCCAGAGCGCGCTTGAGCACGTCGGGCTTGTCCCAGCCGACAATGCGACCGCCGCCCAGCGCGGACCGCGCGGCCAAAGCGAAAGAGCCGCCGATGAGTCCCGTCCCGATAACGGCGAGGCGAGCGAAAGGCGCAGTCATGGCTCAGGCCAGGCGGCGGCCCACGGCCGGCGCGATGGCGCGCAACTCGGCCATCAGTTGCGCGAACTGGTTGAAGTAGAGGGATTGTGCGCCGTCGGATAGCGCGCGTTCAGGGTCGTTGTGGACTTCAATGAGCAGTCCGTCGGCGCCCGCGGCAACGGCTGCGCGGGCCATGGGGGGGACCTTGTCGCGCCGGCCGGTGCCGTGCGATGGGTCGGCGAAGATGGGCAGATGAGACAACTTCTGGATCACGGGGATGGCGGCAATATCGAGCGTGTTCCGGGTGTAGGTCTCAAAGGTTCGTATGCCGCGCTCGCAGAGGATGACGTTATAGTTGCCGCCGGACATGATGTATTCGGCGCTCAAAAGAAGCTCTTCGAGGGTCGCCGACAGCTCGCGCTTGAGCAGGACCGGTTTTTCGACGGTGCCGAGCGCGCGCAACAGATGATAGTTCTGCATGTTGCGCGCGCCAACTTGCAGAATGTCCACATAAGACAGCATGAGGGGAATTTGCGACGGGTCCATGACCTCGCTCACCACCAGCAGGTGGTGCTTGTCCGCCGCCCGCCGCAGCAGCTCCAGACCTTTCTCCCCCAGGCCTTGAAAAGAGTAGGGAGAGGATCGCGGCTTAAAAGCTCCGCCGCGCAGCAGCCGCGCGCCCAGGCTGGCGACGTGCGCAGCAATCAGGTCGATCTGCTCGGCGGATTCCACCGCGCAGGGACCTGCCGCGACCACGATTGTGGGTCCTCCGATACGCAGACCGTTCTTTAAGGTGATGACCGTGCCTTCCGGACGAAAGGCGCGACTGGCAAGCTTGTAAGGCTGAGTGATGCGGACCACCTGGCGCACACCGTCCAGCAGCTCGATGTCGCGGGTGTCGAAATCGGGCCGCACGCCCACCGCGCCCAGAACGGTATGCGACTCCCCGGTCGAGCGATGAATGTTGAAGCCCAGCGCTACCAAGCGGTCAATGACATGCTGGACCTGCTCTTCGCTCGCCCCCACCTGCATCACGACAACCATGGACTCTCCTCAGCAGGACTCGCCGGCGGCAACGTCTAGTCGCGGTCGCCCGCCTTTTTCCGATCCCCGATCACCGTGCGCTCGACCGATCGGGCCTCGTCCAAGATGCGCTCGAAAAGGCGGCGAATGGCTGCTTCGCTGAGCGGGCCGTGGTTCGCGCGCTCGACGGCCTCGAGGACCTCGCACTCGCGCTGGGGCTGGTAGAGCGGTGTTCCATCGGTCTTTTTCAATCGGCCAATTTCGATCACGCATTGCGACCTCTCGTTCAACAACTCGACGAGACGCCGGTCGATGTCGTCAATCTTGCTACGCCACTCCTCGAGACTCATGTGTTCCGTTCCCTCCGGCTCATTCCTTGCAAGCCAGCTTGTTTGAGGATGCGGACCCGCTGGGCCACCGCCGTGAGCGCCGCTTCAAGCGTCGCGGCTCGCTCAATCTCTTCCACCAGCGCCGAGCCGACCACGGCGGCGTCGGCGAGCCCTCCCAGGAGCGAGACCTGTCCCGGCAGCGAGATGCCAAAGCCCACGGCAATGGGAAGCGAGGTCACGCGCCGTACGCGGCGCACCAGCGCGGGCAAATCCTCGGGCAGGGAGTCCTTCACGCCGGTCACCCCGGTTCGCGAGATCAGATAGAGGAAGCCGCTGCAGGACTCGGCAATCCGCGACAAACGTTCGTCGGGCGAGGTTGGCGCCGCCAGGAAAATGGTATCCATGCTTTGTTCCGCGACGATGCGGCGATACTCGCCAGCCTCTTCGGGAGTGAGATCGGTGATCAGCACTCCATCGACCCCGGCAGCCGCAGCCTGTGAGGCGAAGCGCTCGAGGCCCATCTGCAGGACGGGATTGTAGTAGCTGAAGAGCACCAGCGGTACGTCCGTCTTGCGGCGAAGCGATTCGACCTGCTCGAGCACGCCGCCGAGCGTCGTTCCGGCGCGCAAGGCGCGCTCGCTTGAGCGCTGAATGGCGGGGCCATCGGCGACCGGATCACTGTACGGGACCCCTAGCTCAACCACGTCGGCGCCGGCTTCTGCCAGCGCCAGCACCAGCGATTCGGTGGTCGCCAGGGAGGGGTCGCCAGCGGTTATAAATGCGATCAGACCCATCTGGCCGCTGCGGCGGAGCGCGTCAAAACGGCGCGCGATTCGCCGCGTGGCTGGAACCGCCGGGATGGCTGTCGGCATCATCGAAGCTAGAGGTAACGCGCCAGGATGTCCATGTCTTTGTCGCCACGGCCGGAAAGATTCAGGATCACGATCTCTGCGCGCCGCATCCGCGGCGCCCGCACGATCAGCTCGGCCAGCGCGTGGGCGCTCTCCAGCGCCGGGATAATTCCCTCGATGCGAGCCAGCGTGCGCGCCGCGTCCAGCGCAGCTTCATCGCTGACCGCGGAATATTCCACGCGGTGCTGTTCGGCCAGCAGGGCATGCTCGGGCCCCACGGCCGGATAATCCAGACCCGCGGAAACCGAATGCGTCGCGGCGATTTGTCCGTCGCGCGTCTGCAGGACATAGGTGTATGTGCCCTGGAGCACGCCGGGGCGCGCGCCGGCAAACCCCGCTGCGGAGGCCAGGCGAGCGGCATGTTCACCGAGTTGGTGCCCGCGACCCCCGGCCTCCACGCCTAACATCTTCACACCGGCGTCTCCCAGGAAGGCGTGGAAAAGACCGATGGAGTTTGAACCGCCACCAACGCAGGCCACCAGCAGGTCCGGCAGCCGGCCCTCGGCTTCGAGAATCTGCGCGCGTGCCTCTTCACCGATCACCTTCTGAAAATCGCGCACCATCTGGGGATAAGGATGCGCGCCCAGCACCGACCCCAGCAGATAATGCGTCGTCCGGACATTGGTCACCCAATCGCGCATGGCCTCGTTGATGGCGTCTTTCAGCGTCCGGCTGCCGGCATTGACGCCGACCACTTCCGCTCCCAGCAGACGCATGCGCGAGACGTTGAGCCGCTGCCGCTCCATGTCCTCGGTGCCCATGTAGACCACGCATTGGAGGCCAAAGCGCGCCGCGACCGTTGCGGTAGCCACCCCGTGCTGTCCCGCACCTGTCTCGGCGATGATGCGGCGTTTTCCCATGCGCACCGCCAGCAAGCCCTGGCCAAGACAGTTGTTGATCTTGTGCGCGCCGGTATGCAGCAGGTCTTCGCGCTTGATGTAAATGCGAGGGCCGCCGGGATCTCCTCCCAGATGCTTTGTCAGGCGCTCGGCAAATTCGAGAGGTGTCGGGCGCCCTGCGAAATTGCGGAGCATGGCATCGAGTTCGCGCCTGAATCGCTGGTCCGCGCGCGCCTCGGCGTATGCGCGTTCGAGCTCTTCGAGCGGAGCGACCAGCGTCTCCGGCACGAATCGCCCGCCGTAGGGGCCGAAACGCCCGCGAACGTCGGGCCAGGTTTGCGTCGCCGTCGTCATCTTGGCTCTCAAGTAAGCGCCGCGTTGGCGGCTTGCACTTCCCGCATCAGCGCCCGGAGCGCGCCGGGATCTTTCTTGCCTGGGCGCGCCTCCACCCCGCTGGCGACGTCCACGGCAAACGGCCGGGCTTCCGCAATGGCTCGGCCGACGTTTTCGGGCCTGATGCCGCCCGCCAGGATCACCGGACCGTAGCGCTTGGCCTGCCGCGCCAGCCGCCAATCCGCCGTCGAGCCCGTGCCGCCGTACTGCCCGTGATGAAAACCGTCGAGCAGGAACGCCGAGGCGGCCTTGTATCTTGCCAGCGTCGCGGGCCGAAATCGCGGACCCACCCGGAAAGCCTTGATCACCCGAAACGCCTCAGCCAGCCGGCGGGCTTCCTCGGGCGGTTCGTCGCCATGAAGCTGCACGGCATCGAGCCGCAGCGCGCGGGCCAGCGTATGCACCGCCTCCGCCCGCCAGTTGACGAACACGCCCACCACCGCGACCATGGGCGGCAGCCGCCGGATGATCTGCCAGGCCCCCGCAGGAGAAACGGCGCGCAGGCTCAACGGGTAGAAGTTGAGACCCAGCGCATCCGCTCCCAAATCCACGGCCAGCTTGGCGTCCGCCCAATTGGTAACGCCGCAAATTTTCACCCGCACCGCATAACGTGGCGATCCAGATGGCGGCCGGGCGCCTCGCATCTCCATAAGCTAGGCGGCCAGCAGGCGCCGCAACGCCTCCGCCGGGTCGGCTTCCCGCATCAATCGCTCGCCAACCAGGAAAGCGTCGAAGCCGGCCGCGCGCAGCCGCGCCAAGTCTTCCGCCGAACGCAATCCGGACTCGCTCACCGCAATGCAATCGTCGGGGATGGCCTCAATCAGTTCATGGGAGATCTCCTCGCGCACCTCCAAGGTGTGCAGGTTGCGGTTATTGACCCCGAGGATGCGCGCGCCCGCAGAGATTGCCGTGTCGAGTTCTTCCCGCGTGTGTGCTTCGACCAGCGGCTCCATGCCGAGATCACGGCCGAGCGCCAGCAGATCGGCTAGCGCCGCAGGTTCAAGCGCGGCAACGATCAATAGGAAGGCATCCGCGTTCGCCGCGCGCGTCTCCCAGACCTGCCAGGGATCTACGATGAAATCCTTGCGCAGTACCGGCAGCGAAGTTGCCCGGCGCGCGTCGCGCAAGTATGACAGAGCGCCTTGAAAATTGTTTTCCTCGGTGAGCACCGAAAGCGCCGCGGCGCCCGCCTGTTCGAATCCGCGCGCAAGAGACACGGGATCGAAGCTCTCCCGCAACAGTCCGGCTGAAGGAGACGCCTTCTTGAGCTCAGCGATAATATTCGTCGTATGGCGGCAAAGCGCCCCGCGGAAATCGCGCACCGGATCGGCCGTATTCGTGGCCATGCGCAATACGGTTTCCGGGACAATCCTCTTTCTGTGGGCCACCTCGGCGCGCCGCTCCTCGAGGATGCGACTGAGGACCGTTCCCGAATTCGTCTTCAGCGCCGACAAGACTACTCCCTCCAACGCAGATCCACGCGCTTGCGGAAACCACTCATGCTAGGCCGCCGCTACACCGATGTCAATTTCACCGGAACTGTGGAACTGGAAAGGTTCGTGGGGTCCCCTAGCGAGGTGCTGGGCCACGAATCGCAGGCGGAGAAAGGAGTTGGTGGAATCCTTTGTTACTCTTCTTTTACTCTTTCCGGTGGCCGCGCCGGCAACCTACTTGAGTTCGAGGATTTCTTTCTCTTTGGCTGTCGAGAGATCCTCCATCTTTTTCGTTTCGCTGTGGGTCACCTTTTCCAATTCATCCAGGGTGCGTTTGTGCTCGTCCTCGCTGATTTTTTTTTCCTTTTCCAAGCGCTCGATGGCTTCCTTGATGTCGCGGCGGATATTTCGCGCTGCGGTGCGATGATTCTCAAGCACCTTGTGCAGATGTTTCACCAAATCCTTGCGCCGTTCCTCCGTCAGGGGCGGGATCGATATCCGAAGCACCGTACCGTCATTCGTGGGGTTCAACCCCATATCCGAGCCGCGTATGGCCTTGTCGATCAAAGAGAGCGCACCCGGATCCCACGGAGCGATGACCACCATCGTTGGATCGGGCACGGTCATGGTGCCCAATTGATTGATGGGCATGGGGGTGCCGTGATAATCCACGCGGACTGGGTCGAATAGCGAGACATGGGCACGGCCCGTTCGTACCCCGGCGATTTCCCGCCGGAAATCTTCAACGGATTTGTCCATGCGTGTCCTGGCCTGGGCCAGGGCATCCTTGCTGGTGGCAATGGTGGTCATAGTTGGAATCCTCGTCAGGAACGCCGAGTTCGGTCTAGCCGCGCCCTCGATCTAAGTTGCGGTTACCAGGGACCCCACCTTCTCACCCATCACCACGCGTTTGATGTTTCCCGCTGCATGCAAATCAAAAATGATGATGGGCATCTTGTTTTCCATGCACAAAGAAATGGCGGTCGAATCCATCACCCCAAGACCGCGTTGCAGCACGTCCAGATAACTGATTTGATCGAATCGGGTGGCGCCTGGAACCTTCTCCGGGTCGGCGTCATAGATACCGTTCACGCGCGTGGCTTTCAGAATGACTTGTGCCTTGATCTCCATGGCCCGCAGCGCCGCCGCGGTGTCCGTCGAGAAATACGGGTTGCCGGTTCCCGCAGCAAAAATGACAATGCGCCCCTTTTCGAGGTGACGTGTCGCACGCCGGCGGATGAAAGGTTCAGCCACCTGGTGCATTTCGATGGCGCTGAGAAGCCGCGTGTGCGCGCCTTGTTTTTCAAGCGCGTCCTGCAGGGCCAGGCTGTTGATGACCGTCGCCAGCATGCCCATATAGTCCGCTGTGGCCCGGTCGATGGCCAGCGCGCCCTGACGCGTGCCGCGAAAGATGTTGCCCCCGCCAACCATAAGGGCGATCTGGACACCGAGGTCGCTGACTTCCTTGAGCTCACCGGCGATGCGAGCAACCGTTTCGGCGTGGATGCCCGAGTCTTGCGTTCCTTGCAACGACTCGCCGGACAGTTTCAGCACCACACGGGCAAACGCAGGCCGCACCGTGTCTTGCACGGCACGATCGACATCCTCGATTGGCGGCACAGCGGTCATGTCGATTGGCGCGATTTCATGGCACGGGCGGCGGCAAACTCGGCGGGCATTCTAGCAGAGATTCGCACCGCGCGACCACCGTGCCCCGCCGTGCTGGTGGGGGCGAGGGATCTACGCGACACTGCCTGTCCAGAGAAGATGGAGTGACCGAAACCTGTGGAGGCAGACAATTATACGGGCTCGCGAACGGGGGCCGCGGACATTTCACCCAGCTTGAAGCGCACGAACCGCCGCACAGATATGTTCTCCCCGAGTTTGGAGATCATCTGATTGATGAGTTCTGTGATGGTGACCGATTCGTCCTTGATGAAGTGTTGCTGGTACAGGCAATTTTCCTCGTAGAATTTTTCCATCTTTCCATTGACGATCTTCTCGATGACCGCTTCGGGCTTGCCGGTGGCGAGCGCTTGCTCGCGATAGATGGAGCGCTCGTGATCCAGGATCTGCTGGGTAACTTCTTTGCGGTGCACGAAGCGCGGGTCGAGGGCGGCTATGTGCATGGCGATATTGTGGCAGAGGCGCTGAAAATCCTCCGTGCGGGCTACAAAGTCGGACTCGCAGTTGACCTCCACGACCACGCCGATCTTCCCACCGGCATGTATGTAATGACCGATTAGGCCTTCGGTCGCCTCGCGCTGCGCCTTCTTCTGCGCTGCGGCTTGTCCCTTGCGGCGCAGGATGTCGATCGCCAAATCTACGTCGCCGCTTGTCTCCAGCAGCGCCGCCCGGCAATCGTTGAAGCCTGCGCCGGTACGTTGGCGCAGGTCCTTCACCAGTTGGGCGGGTACATTTGCCTGCTCCGGTTTGGTGGTCATCGTTTCGGCCAGTCCTTATCCGAATCCGACAGAATCGAGAGATTCTTGCAATTCCCCGGTGCCGTGCCAAGAGCACGGCTATCAGAATCACAAGATGGCGGGGTCAAACCTGAGGCTCCCCGTTCGCCGGGGCCGCCCGCCGGGAATCATCTACCGGCTCGGTGCTTTCGGCTGGCACCGGCTCGGTGCTTTCGGCTGGCTCGACGAAATCACCTTCCTGCTTTTCATAGGATTCGTAGGGGCTGGTATCTACGTACTCCACAGTCTCGGCGCTCTCGACGCCTTCTTCGACCTTCTGTGCGGCAATGAGTGTCTGCTCGAAAGTCGACCGCCCTTGGTTCACCGCGTCAGCGACTTTGGAAGTAAACAAGCGGATGGCACGCAGGGCGTCATCATTACCGGGGATAATCCAATCGACTTGATCGGGGTTGGAGTTGGTGTCCACAACGGCGATGACAGGAATGCCCATGCGCCGGGCCTCACGCACGGCAATCTCCTCGTTGTGCGAATCGACCGCGAACAGGGCGTCGGGCAGGGTATTCATATTCTCAACGCCCTCCAGATTGCGCCGCAGGTGTTTCAGTTCACGCTCGAGGCGCGCCGCCTCCTTCTTGGAGAGTTGGGCCATGCGCCCGTCTTCGACCATGGCCTTGAGGGTCTTCAAACGCTTGATGGATTTTTGCAGAGTGGACCAATTGGTGAGAGTCCCGCCCAGCCAGCGGTTATTGACATAGAACATTCCGCAGCGCTGCCCTTCCTCGGCGATGGCCCCCTGGGCCTGGCGCTTGGTGCCGACAAATAAGAGTGTGCGCCCCTGTGCCGCCAGCCCTTCAACAAATCGGCTGGCCTCGCGGAACATCTTTAGAGTTTTTTGGAGATCAATGATGTGGATTCCATTGCGCTCGCCGAAGATGTATTCCTTCATCTTCGGGTTCCAGCGGCGGGTCTGGTGGCCGAAGTGAACACCAGCCTCCAGTAATTCTTTCATCGTAATTTCAACTGCCAACGGACCTCCTTCTTAAGTTGGATGCTTGCGGCCCAAAGAGGGCAGAGCATCCTCTTGCCGGCGTCTCGCCGGCCATGTATTTTGCCCGTTCCTGCCTGGGTCGTTCCGATTACCGCTTGCTGAACTGGAAGCGCTTGCGCGCGCCCTTCTGGCCATACTTTTTGCGTTCGCGCATGCGCGAATCCCGTGTCAGGAAGCCATTCTTGCGCAATCCATGGCGCAAATCCGGGTTGAAAAGCGAAAGCGCGCGCGAAAGCCCCATGCGTACCGCTCCGGATTGCCCGCCGATACCGCCACCATGGACGTGGGCCATGATATCCACCTGGTCGGCGGTATTGGTGAACTTCAAGGGTTCGATGGCACGGTTCAGCCAAGCTATATTCTTGAAATACTCGGCAACCGGCTTCCTGTTTACTTCACACCTGCCCGTGCCGGGCCGAAGAAATACGCGAGCTACGGCATTTTTTCGGCGGCCAGTGCCGTAAAACGGTTTTTGGGGTTCGCTCTCCATGGTTTGTGCGCTGAAATTCAATTCCGCTCCTTATCCTGACCGCCTCCGGACTGCAAGGATCCTGGCTCCATCTTTTTGCCAACAGGCACCGAACTGCGCCCTTGGCGGAAATTCGGATAGGTGTAGAAGTCGAGCGGCGGCTAGCAGGCCAGCAGACGCGGCTTCTGTCCCGCGTGCCGACTCAGACCCTTGTCATCCAAATATATGCGCAACTTTCGCGCACGGCTTGCGCGCAGCTTATTTTTCGGAAGCATACCGAGCACCGCTTCGCGCACCATCCAATCGGCGCGATTCGAGCGTATGCGCTGAGCAGGAACTTCCTTGAGACCGCCCGGATAACCGCTATGGCTGCGATAGACCTTGTCCCGCAATTTGTTGCCGGTCAACCGGATCTTCTGGGCATTGATGACCACCACATGGTCGCCACAATTGAGGTAGGGAGTGAAGTCGGGCTTGTCTTTCCCGATCAACTTCCTGGCCACCACGGTTGCCAGGCGGCCCAACGCCTGTCCGGCGGCATCCACCACGATCCAGTCGGGGGCCTGGGAAAGCTTCTCCGCCTCGCGGCCCCGGGGCACATACGTACGCATCTCAAGCACTCCTATTCCCTTAGGGACAAACGACAACGATAGAGGATGGCGGTGAGATTGTCAACGGACGGATGCGCGTGGGGAATGTCTAGCAAATCTGAAAGATGAGATGGAGGGTGTCGTTTTGCAACACGTCAGGGCCCAAGCCCTGCCCTTTACTGCTGCCCTGACTGCTGGATGATAGCTTCTTGACAGGTTTGGTAGTCTGCGAGTAGCGTCTGGGCGCTGTGGACTTGGACGCTTCCCTCCCCTGGCTCGCCCTGCGTTTGACTTCGGGTGTGGGCGCACGACTCACAGGCAAACTGCTGCGCGAGTTTGGTTCGCCCGATGGAATCTTTCGCGCCTCGCTGACGGAATTGGAAGCCTGCCATCTGCCAGCAGCGGTGGCGCAAGCCATCGCATCGCGTTCGGGATTTCGGGAGGCGGAGGAAGAGTTATCACGAATCCGGCGGGCCGGGTGCCAGCTGCTACATTGCCAGGAGAGCGCCTATCCGAAGCGGCTGCTGGAGATCTACGATCCGCCGCCGCTGCTGTACGTGCGCGGCGACCCAAGCGTGCTGGACCGCTATTTGATCGCCATTGTCGGCACGCGACGTCCAACGCCGTATGGAAATCAAATCACCGAGCGGCTGGCACGGGATTTGGCCGAGCGAGGCCTGGGGATTGTAAGCGGACTGGCGCGAGGCATTGACAGCTCGGCGCATCGCGGCAGGGACGGCGCGAACAGCGCTTCCCGCGGGGTGACCATAGGAGTCCTGGGTTGCGGCGTGGACGTCGTCTACCCGAAGGAGAACCGGAAATTGTACGCGGAGGTCGAAAAACTGGGGGCCATCGTGAGCGAGTTTCCGATGGGAACGTACCCTGCTCCGGAGAATTTTCCGGTTCGCAACCGCATCGTGGCCGGGCTGGTCTTGGGCGTGATCGTGACGCAGGGCGCGCAGTATTCGGGTTCGCTGATTACCTAGCGCCTGGCGATGGAGTTTGGGCGGGAGGTTTTTGCCGTCCCGGGAAGCGTGACCGAGCCGGCGAGCTTCGCGCCCAACCAACTCATCAAACAAGGGGTCAAGCTGGTCACTGGCTGGGAAGATGTGGTCGAGGAGTTGCCGACGGAAATTCGCGCCGAATTGTTTCCCGTAGAGGCAACCTCGGCCAAGGAACGCGCGTCTTTGTTCGAGCAGGCCCTTTCGCCCGCCGAGAAGAGGCTCTACGAGCGGATTCACGTGGAAGAGCCGATTCACTTGGACGAATTGATGGAGGCCACCGGACTGAGTTCATCGGAGACGCTGGTGGCGCTTTGCGAGATGGAGATGCGCGGGATCATTCGCCAAATGCCCGGCAAGCAATTCGTCAAAGTCTTGCTCTAGGGTGCTGGCGCTACGGATTGTGCTCCCGAGGTTTTGCTTCCAGCTAGCAGAAAGGTAGCAAAAAGGACACAAGGATTTCCGGCGGAACGCGTTTGGGTTTACAAGGAATCATGGGACGATCACTGGTGATTGTTGAATCGCCGGCGAAAGCCAAGACGATCAACAAGTATCTCGGCCGCAATTATACCGTCAAAGCTTCGTACGGGCATGTCATGGATCTGCCCAAGAAGGACCTGGGCATAGACATCAAGCACGGATTTGCGCCCAACTACATCATCAGCCCGAACAAGGTCGAAGTCGTAGAGGGACTCCGGAAGGCCGCCCAGAAGGCCGATGCCGTCTACCTGGCGGGTGATCCCGACCGCGAGGGTGAAGCCATCTGCGCGCATTTGGCGGAAATCCTGGGCCCGACAATGGCGGGAGAAAACAGCGCCAAAGACAACGGGACGGGCAAGAAGAACAAGAAGAAAAAGAGCGGGGACAAGGGCCGCAAGAACGGCGACGAGAAGAGACACATCTACCGCGTGCTGTTCAACGAGATCACGTCAAGAGCCATTAAAGCGGCGTTCGAGCATCCCGGCGGCATCAACGCCAACCTGGTGGACGCGCAGCAGGCGCGCCGGGTCCTGGACCGCCTGGTGGGTTACAAGATCTCTCCGTTGCTGTGGGACAAGGTGCGGCGCGGCCTTTCCGCCGGGCGCGTCCAGACGGTGGCGCTGCGGTTGATCGCCGAGCGCGAGCGGGAGATTCGCGCCTTCAACCCGGTTGAATACTGGACCCTCCACGCGCAGCTCGCTGCCGGGGAACCGCCCGTTTTCGAGGCCAAGCTGGCGAAGTACAAGGGCCAAGACCTCGAAGTGCACATACAGGCCGAGGCGGATGCCGTCATTGCCGCGGTGGAGAAGGTTCGGTGGCAGGTTGCCGGCGTCACCCAGAAAGAGAAGCGCCGGTTTGCGCCGCCGCCGTTCACCACCTCCAAACTTCAGCAGGCCGGCTACAACCGTTTGCGGTATACGGCCAAGCGCACGATGGCGCTGGCCCAGCGGCTCTATGAGGGGGTGGATCTGGGCGAAGAAGGCTCGGTGGCGCTGATTACTTACATGCGCACGGACTCGGTGCGGGTTTCGAGTGATGCACTCGGTGAGGTGCGCAAGCTGATCGGCGCGCGCTTCGGCGGGAAGTACCTGCCGGAGAAGCCGAATTTCTATAAGTCGAAGAAGGGCGCGCAAGAAGGCCATGAGACGATCCGGCCGACCGACGTTACTCGGACGCCCAGCGACGTCAGACCGCATCTCAGCGACGATCT
Source organism: Candidatus Acidiferrales bacterium (assembly GCA_965197305.1). Classification (GTDB taxonomy): domain Bacteria; phylum Acidobacteriota; class Terriglobia; order Acidiferrales; family UBA7541; genus Palsa-189. The sequence goes on from CBDAMS010000012.1 coordinate 501,878, forward strand.
CTTCAAGCTCTATCAGCTGATCTGGCAGCGATTCGTGGCTTCGCAGATGCTTCCGGCGGTGTTCGATCAGACCAGTATCGACATCACGGCAGGCGACTACACGTTCCGAGCCTCCGGGTCGGTGATGAAGTTTGACGGGTATCTGGCAGCCTATCAGATCTCCACGGAGTCCGAAGACGACGAACCGGCGGAAAGCGACGAGGGGAGGAAGCTGCCGCTGGTGCACGAGGGCGAAACGTTGCGGCTGGAGCAGATTCGCCCGGATCAACACTTCACCGAGCCGCCACCACGCTACAGCGAGGCCACGCTGGTGAAGGAACTGGAAGAGAAGGGCATCGGTCGCCCGTCCACATATGCCTCGATCATCTCGACCATCGTTGAGCGGGAATACGTCACCAAGGACCAGGGGCGTTTCACCCCCACGATGCTCGGGGAAAAAGTGAGCGAACTGCTGGTCAAAAGCTTCGAGGACATCTTCGACGTCGGCTTCACCGCGCGCATGGAAGAAGAACTGGACGAGATCGAAGAAGGCAGGTTGCCGTGGAGAAAGTCGGTCAAGGAGTTCTACAAGCGGTTCGCGCAGGACCTCGATCAGGCCAAAGACGAGATGGAGTCCTACAAGGCGGGCATCCCGACCGGCCAGCCTTGCGAAAAGTGCGGCCAAGGAAAACTGCTGGAGCGCATCAGCCGGTTGGGATTCTTCCTCGGCTGCTCGCGCTATCCGGACTGCGATTTCATCCAGGATCTCTCGCCCGAGCTTCCCGGAGAGGCGGCCGAGGGCGAAAGCGCGCCGGAATCTTGCGAGAACTGTGGCCGGGAAATGACCATCAAGCGCGGTCGCTGGGGACCGTTCCTGGCCTGTTCGGGCTACCCCGAGTGCAAGACGACGCGGTGCCTGGTGAGCGGCACCCGCCGCGCGCGACAGCCCGATGAGCTGCTCGATGAGAACTGCCCGGAGTGCGGCAAGCAATTGGTCCGCAAACACGGCCGCTACGGAGAATTCATCGGCTGCTCAGCGTATCCCAAGTGCAAATTCATTCGCGCCAAGACGTTGGGCATCGCCTGCCCGAAATGCGGCACAGGTGAATTGATGGAGCGCATGGCAAAGAAAGGCCGACGGCGCGTGTTCTACGGCTGCAACCGTTACCCGGAGTGCGATTTCACAACTCCCCACCGGCCCATAGCCGAGGCCTGCCCGAAATGCGGAGCCCCGTTGCTTGTCGAAAAACGGAGCAAGGGCGGTACCGTTCGCTCCTGCCTGAAGGAAGACTGCGGTTGGGAGACCCTTGCCCCGGAAGAGTCCGAGCCCGTGACAGCCGAAGCCACCAGGGTTTGAGCGGCGAGGGTTTGAGCTGCGAAGGACCGGAGAAAATCCGCGGGTGCGGGTAGCATGAAAACGGCGATTGACAAGTTCCTGGGCTACCTGCGGTCGGTGCGCAACGCTTCGGGCGAAACCCTGCGAAGTTACCAGAGCGACCTCAAACAGTTCTTGGCCTACCTCTCTCCGCCCGGCGTCGAGCCACTCCCGGTCTCGCGCATCGACCACCGAATCATCCGCGAATATCTTGGCTACCTGCACGATCTGCGGATGCAGAAAAGTTCCATCGCCCGCAAGCTGGCCACGCTGCGATCGTTCTTCAAGTTCTGCGCCCGGGAAGGAATGATTCGGGATAACCCGGCACGACTGGTGGCCACGCCCAAGCTCCCCAAGCGCCTGCCGACGGTGCTCAGCGCCGAGGAGATGAACGCCTTCCTCGATCAACTGGACTCCCTGCGACTGCCTCCTCCGCGGCGCGGAGCCGTGCGCCGCTCGGAGACGGCACGAGACTCGTCGCGACTGCTGCTCGAGCGCGACCGCGCGATCCTCGAGCTGCTGTATGCCTCCGGCCTGCGTGCGAGCGAGCTGACCGGACTCAATCTGGTCGACATAGAGCGCAAGGAACAGATGCTGCGCGTGGTGGGCAAGGGTAACAAGGAGCGGATCATTCCCTACGGGTCGAAAGCGGAGCAGGCCCTACAGAAATACTGGCCGGTTCGCGCCGAACAGCTGCGCAAGGCTGCCGGCCGAGGAGACGCGCAAGTTCTATTTCTCAACCATGGCGCGCGGCGCATGACCTCGCGCAACCTCGCGCGGATTGTGAAAAAGTATGTCCGCCTGGTGAACATCAACTGGGATCTTCACCCGCATTCGCTGCGCCACGCCTTCGCCACGCATCTGCTCGCCGACGGAGCCGATCTGCGTGCCATCCAGGAACTGCTGGGCCACAGTTCTCTTTCCACGACGCAGCGATATACGCATGCCTCCATCCGCGATTTGATGGAGGTATACGACAAGACGCATCCCCGCGCCTGATTCTCGGACAAAATGGATCGCTTCCCCGGTGCGCCAACGGCAAACAAAGACATCGCTGTTCAGGGAGGGGCCTCTGAGGATGCCGACTTCACCGGTGGAGGAGACCGGGTGCGATACTCGGTTGCACTGGGTGAAACTCAGGGACCGTTTCAGATCGAGGCAGAACTATGGTTTCAGCCGATTTCCATTCGCTGGGCGCAAAATCTTCGGCCGTACAACAGCGAGGAGACACGGCGGTTTACAGCATACTTTGACTCCATGGCGTCCGACTCGGCTGTCGTTCTCTCACGTGCGTCGGCGACAGAATAACGTGGCGGGGCGGCATTGGGGGCAGAGATCTTCGATACGAAATCCCACCTGCGGGTCGCTCCGCTACTCGACAACCGTTACAATGAAGGAACGAACGCGGCGCTCGAATGACGCAGAATACTAACAGTCGCTTGATCGTTGTAGATTTCGCCCGCGTCATGGCCATTCTGTTCATGATTCAAGGCCATGCGCTGGACGTTCTGCTGGCGCCAGCGTATCGCCAGGGAGTTCTGTTTGACTCGTGGCTGTTTCTGCGCGGCCTCACCGCGCCTATGTTCTTCACGCTTTGCGGCGTTTCCTTTGCCCTTGCCAGCCTAAAGCGCTGGGATTCTTATACGCATGTTTCCCCACCGCTATTCCGGCGCCTGCGGAGGTTTGGATTCTTTGTGCTGCTGGGTTACGCCATGCACCTGCCGGTGAAGTCCTTTCGCAATTTCCAATACCTCGACGCGGCGGGTTGGGAAGGGGGGTTGCAAGTGGACGTTCTGCAATGCATCGGGGTGACCTTGATGTTCCTGCAGATGCTGGTGTACGTGGCCGGGACTCCGGCGCGGTTCGCCAAACTGGCGGCCGGCGTCGCCGCGTCCGTTGTTCTGTTCGCGCCGGTCGTCTGGGCAATCCAGTGGGCGAAATTCCTCCCGCTCTCCATTGCTTCCTATTTCAATGCCCAAACGGGGTCATTATTTCCGCTGTTTCCGTGGTCGGGTTTCGTGCTGTTCGGCAGCGCGCTTGGATACGTCTTCGTGCAACGCAATTGGACTTCAAAATCTCTTCCGGTGCGGCCCTTAGCCGTTGGCGGAGCGGCCGTCATCGCCTTGGGACTGTTCCTTGCAGTGATTTCCCCGGCTGTGTATGGCAGCATGCAACTTTGGAAAGTGAATCCGGGTTTCTTTGCGATCCGTGCGGGGTCCGTTTGCGTTCTGCTGGCGCTGCTCTCCTGGGTCACTAGGGGAATCCGTATGCCGCAACGGGCTATCCAGTCGATTGCTCAGGAGTCGCTGGTCGTTTACTTTGTGCATATCTGTTTTCTCTACGGCTCCATCTGGAATGGTGGATTGCGCCAAGTGATCGGCGCGACTCTCCTCCCTTTGCCCACTCTGGCGTACATTTGCACGTTGCTCATCTCCATGCTCCTGCTGGCCTGGACGTGGAACTGGTACAAGCGCACTCAACCCGCGGGAGGCCTTTTGGTCCGGTCGGCAGTCTTTCTGCTGGCCATCGGCTACGGGTTGCAATAGGCCCGGCGAGAAGCCTGCGGTTCGACCCCTAATTCCGGTTGTTCTGTAAGCGTCTAGCTCTTTTTCGAGGTGACTGCATAGAAGGCCGCCCACTGCTGCTCCACGTCCTTGCTCTTGCAGTGCGGGCAGGTGATCTTTCCCTTCTCATACTCGGAAAGGGTCATTATTTTCGAAAATTTCTTATTGTAGGTGCGACAGAGAAAATCGTACTGGGGCATGACTTTCTCTCCGTTCGATCCTTGTTCATACCAATCCTAGCCGCCCGCTCAACCCCCGTCAATGAGCACGCCGGTGTGGAGGCTCTTTGACCACGGATTGGGGGATCGATAGAATCGTTCTGCCTTGCCTTTCTGTTTGCGAATTCGCCTTGTCGTCCCGGGACTCCTTGCTGTGGTGACCCTGGTGGCCGGCTGCGCGGTGCCGCTCGGCCCCGGCTTCCATTTTCGTTCGCGGCGGGCCGGCATAGAGCAAACCACCACGACACCGCTGCGCGTCCATGTGCGCGTCACCGATCAACTGGCGAACATGGGCAACCGCGATCTTACGTACCTGGATGTAACGCCGCCTTCGAGCGCCTTAGGCGCGACGAATTTGAGAATCCGCGTGGATGGCCGCGAAGCGCAAGCCGCGCCGGTTACCGCCGAGCCCGGCGCGCCCGTGCGCATTCGTTTCCAGCCACCGTGGCCGCAGAAACAGGTGCGATCTTTCGTCTTCGACTACGACCTGGAGTCCAACCCCACAAGTCTTGTCTTCGCCGCCACGCCCGATGCTTTCTTTCTGGCCGACCCGAATGGCTTTCCGCGATGGATACCGCCCCCCGGCGTTTTCGTGACGGCCGATTCGAGAGCGCGCAAAGAGGAGTTTGAGGTCACGGTTCCATCGGGATTTCGCGCCCTGGCCGGAGGCCGCCAGAGGCGCTCCAGACGGCAGGGTGAGCTCACGCTCCACCGATACCGCATTTCGCGCGAAACCCTTCCCTTATTTGTGATTGCCGGACGATATCAGGAGCTTCGCCTAGATACGGCTCATCGCGACGTGATTTTCTGGACGTTGCAGCCGCTCGATGTCCAAGCTGCGCAGCGCGCGGCCGAGCGCCTTGCGGAGACGGCCGCGATGTATCAAGAGATTTTCGGACCCGTGGCCAGAGGCCGCCGGCCGATCCACATTGTGGAAATGCCGGCTGCCCCGGCGCAGACCCACGGAAACGAGCCGGAGCTGTCAGCCGCGTCGTTTCCCTATGGCGTGCTCCTCGGTCAGCGCGCTTTCGCGAAGGGTATTGCTGATGATTCCGTCCTGGAGCTGGCCGAACGAGAACTGGCGCGCACGTGGTTCGGCTGGCTAGCTCGCCCGAGTCCGGAAGCCCGGAGTTTGCTGGGCCGTGGAGCGGGGTTGTATGCAGCGGTCATGGCGGCCGAGGTGCGAGGAGGGGCGGCGGCACGCTCGCAAATGATCAGCCGTCTATTCCTGGGATACGACGGGCAAGGGAGCGCGGCAGACGCGGCCTTGAGCAGTGATCCGTCGGCCAGTGACACGCGCGAACGGCGCGCCGCTGAAGCCTACAAAGCCGCCCTTTTTTTGGTCGCGCTCGAAGACCTGGCCGGCAAGGAACAACTGCAACGCGCGGCACGCCGTGTCGTGCAAGCCCGGGCTGGACGCGAGACCGCCGCGGGGGATCTGCGCTCGGCCCTCGAGGCTGAGACCGGGAGCGCGCTTGCGGACGTCTTCCGCACCTGGCTGAGCCAGTCGGATATTCCCGCTGATTTTCGCGCGCGATACGATACGACTCCGTAGAGACGCATGATCCTGCGTTCGGCAAGACGCCCTGCCGGGCCTGGGTTACCGCTTCCGTCAGGTCAAGAAGACCTGGCCGGGCAGTGCGGCGATGACTATCGAAAGAAATACAAACAGAACAAGGAGCAGTAAGGTTCTCGCCTGACCGCGATTCATTTGAGAGTGCCCGGCCGCGGCCGCCTTGCTTCTTAAGGCGATGATTACGTGCACCACGATTAGGATGAGGACAAAGGTGAACTTGATATGCAGCCAGCCGGCGCGGAGATAATAGGAGGAGTTTGTCGTAATCAGGTAAATGCCGGTGAGCAAGGTTAGGAGGGCCCCGGGATCGGCCAAGGACCGCAGCGCCGTTCTTTGCACTCGAACGAGGGCCTGGCGACCTTCGGCGGAGGACTCCTGGACATAGCGAGAAAATACGATGGTCGCAAGAAGCAAGCCGCTGATCCAGAGCATGTTGCTGAACACATGTACCGCGAGCAGCCAAGCAACCATTGGTGCGATTCCCCCGCGACAGTCTAGCATCTGCGTCAGGATTAACGGCGAGAAAGTGGCGCAGGGTCTTCGCTGTCGGAGAACTGCGTAGTTTCCATGTGGAAAGGGGCATGCGTTGCACTTGCCTGATCGCCCAGCAGGCCGTTATCATGAGGTGGTTTCTCGCCAACGCGGGCCTGTAGCTCAGGTGGTTAGAGCGCACCCCTGATAAGGGTGAGGTCGACCGTTCGAATCGGTCCAGGCCCACCAGTTTTTTCAATCACTTCCCGAGCGAGCATAGGCTTGGAGCGCGCGATTGTGTCGTTGTTTGTGCCATAACTACCTCCTGTATCCCCGCCTGACAGTGCGTCCAATGCCTTCCGCTTGGCCTCAAGTCGCACGTGGCTGTAATAGGACAGCATTCGGCGGCTGTGCCCAATTGTGTGCCACACCGGTGGCTTTACTGTTCTTGGCGGAAGTACACGAAAGCCGGAAAGCAATCCAGCCGGTTCCTCAAGGTTGCCTCTCAACCTTTCGATCTTGTTTTGGTTCCGCTGGTTCGTTCGAAGGTTGCAGCGTCTATGGAGAACAGTCCTGCGCCTAGGGTGGCGAGCGCAAACGCCGCAGCGCACAGTACCAGCGGAAGCTGGTATTTCTCGATGGCATATAGTCCGCTCTGCGGAATGTTCATCCTGGCCAGAATAAACGCCATTTCAATCGCCAGCAGCAGCGCCGTCAGGCGCGTAAGCAGCCCGACGAGAAGCAGAATTCCGCCGAAGAGCTCGAGCACGCCGCCGATATAGGCAAGATAAGAGGGAAGTCCCGCGCCTTGCAAATCCACGAGCGTCTCCGCTGTTGCCACGAAAAGCTTTTGGTAGCCGCTACGGAAAAAGATCCCACTGAGTGCCAGCCGAAGCCCTAGAAGCCCAAGCGGTTTGAGTTTTTCTAGTATTGTCATCGCTCCTAACTTTCGCTTCGGCATTCTAGCAAAAATGGATTGACGCAACTGCGTCGAAAGGGTCGCGCAGGGTCCGCTTCGTGCGGGGCGCATACGTGGGAGGATTTTTCCTACGCGCAGGAGAACACGATCAGGGCTTCGAGTTTGACCAGCGCTGCGCCGGAATCAATGGCCTCGGCGGCGAGTCGTGCGCCTTCGCGGAAGTCGCTGGCGCGACCGGCGGCAACCAGTGCGGCGGCGGCATTGATGCAAACAAAATCGCGGCGGGGTCCCGGCTCTCCCTCTAGAATCCGGCGGATGATCAACGCGTTCGCGGCGGCGTCGCCGCCTGCCAGTGATTCCCGCGCCGCCCGTGCGACGCCGAACTCTTCCGGAGCGATGCGATAGCGCCGGACATTGTGCGGAAGGACTTCGGCCACTTCGGTTTCAGCACTGAGCGAGCATTCGTCGAGTCCGTCCATGCCATGTACGACAAAGGCGCGCAAACCACCCAGTTCGGCAAGCGCTTGGCCGAGTTTTTCCACCAGAGCCAATGCGGGCACTCCGATCACTTGCACGGAAGCGCCTGCGGGGTTCGCGAGCGGGCCGAGCAGATTGAAAACTGTGCGGCCCCCGACTTCGCGCCGCGCCGATATGGCGTGGCGCATCGCCGTGTGCATCGCGGGGGCAAAAAGAAATGCGATTCCGATGCGCTCGATGGCCTCACCGGTGCGTTCGGGGGGCATCGCCAGGTTCACCCCGAGAGCTTCCAACACATCGGCTGAACCGCAGCGCGAGCTGAACGAGCGGTTGCCGTGCTTGGCCACTCGCACGTCCGCGCCGGCTACCACCACCGCGGCGGCCGTGGAGACGTTAAACGTGCCGGAGGCGTCGCCGCCGGTGCCGCAGGTGTCCACGAGCGGAAATTTGGCCAGGAGTGTTCCGCCACCCGCATTGCCAGGATGGATAGGACGCGCATGGCGACGCATCGCGCGAGCAAATCCGACCAATTCTTCTACGGTTTCGCCTTTCGAGCGCAACGCCACTAGCAGGCGCACGATCTCTTCATGCGCCATACGGCCCGCAAGCAGTTCTTCCATGGCGGCATCGGCTTCGGCACGCGTAAGATCGCGGCCGGCTTCGAGCTGGCGGAGAAACTCGGCGATGATGGATTGGTTGGGCATCGATTTACGCAATCCGATCGTGCGCGCCTGCCTTGCCCACCGGTCGGGCTTCAAGTAAACTGGCGCGCTTTCTCGAACTACGAATTCTAACACCGATGACTGCAAAGAACGCTGCCGACGCATGTCGACGACACGCCTTGGAAAGGATGCCCGGTATTCAAGTCGCCGTGGAATGAATAAAGACGACGCATGAAGATCCACGAATATCAGGCCAAGCAAATTTTCCACCGGTTCGGTGTGCCCACCCCGCGCGGCGAGGTGGTGACCACGCCTGAGGAGGTGCGGAAAGTAGCGCAGAGTCTCGGTACGCCGGTTGTCGTGGTAAAAGCGCAGATTCACGCCGGTGGGCGCGGCAAGGGCGGGGGCGTGAAGCTGGCGCACTCAGCCGATGAAGCTGCGCAATTCGCGTCGAAGATGCTCGGCATGAATCTGGTCACTCCGCAAACAGGCCCTGGAGGGCGGCTGGTTCGGCGTCTGCTCGTCGAGGAAGGGCTGGATATCAAGCGCGAACTGTACCTCAGTATCCTCGTAGATCGCGCCGTAGAGGCCCCGGTCATCATGGCCAGTACCGCGGGCGGAATGGAGATCGAAGAAGTGGCACGCGAGAATCCTGCCGCCATCTTGCGCCAGCCGGTTCGCGCGGCGACGGGCCTGCAGCCATATCACGTGCGCAAACTGGCGTTTGGGCTCGGTCTGGATGCCGATTTAGCCCGAGCCGCGGTGCCGTTCCTGCAGGCGCTTTACCGCACGTTTGTAGAGACGGATGCATCGCTCGTGGAGATCAATCCGCTGGTTGTGACCGGCGAAGGCCTGCTCATTGCGCTGGACGCCAAGGTCAATCTCGACGACAACGCCCTCTATCGCCGCAGGCAGCTTGCTGAATTGCGCGACCTCGATGAGGAGGAGCCGCTCGAAGTGGAGGCCTCGCGCCACAAGCTAAACTACATCAAGCTCGATGGCACGGTGGGCTGCATGGTCAATGGCGCCGGGCTGGCCATGGCCACCATGGACATCATCAAACTCGCCGGTGGAGCGCCCGCAAACTTTCTCGATGTTGGCGGCGGAGCTTCAGCTGAGCAGATCAAGAACGCTTTTAAGATCTTGACCAGCGATCCGGAAGTACACAGTGTGTTCATCAATATTTTCGGCGGCATCTTGCGCTGCGATGTGCTGGCTACCGGCGTGGTTGCTGCCGCACGGGAGTTAGGATTGAAACTGCCCGTCGTGGTGCGCATGGAGGGAACCAATGTAGTGCAGGGCCGCCAAATCCTGGTTGATTCAGGGCTCGACTTCACCGTCGCCATGGGTATGAAGGACGGCGCCGAGAAGGCAGTGCAGCTCTCGGGAGGCGCGCGATGAGCATCCTGGTCAACGAACAAACTCGTGTGATGGTGCAAGGTCTCACCGGCCGCGAAGGCAGCTTCCATGCCGAGCAGATGATTTTTTACGGCACGAATGTTGTCGCGGGCGTGACCCCGGGCAAAGGCGGCACAGTACACCTGGATGTCCCGGTCTTCGATACCGTCACCCAAGCGGTCCGCGAGACCGGCGCCAATGCCTCGGTGATTTTCGTGCCGCCGCCTTACGCCGCCGATGCCATTTTCGAAGCGATCGATGGCGGCTTGCCGCTGATCGTGTGCATCACCGAGGGCATCCCGACACTGGACATGGTGCGCGTCGCCGCCGTGCTCCGCGGCAGCACGGCCCGGTTGATTGGCCCCAATTGCCCAGGAATCATCTCGCCCGGCAAGTGCAAGATCGGGATCATGCCGGGACAAATCCACAAACCCGGCCACGTCGGCGTGGTCAGCCGCAGTGGCACGCTGACCTATGAAGCCGTGGAGCAGTTGACGCGGTTGGGCATCGGACAATCCACGTGCATCGGCATTGGGGGCGATCCGATTATCGGTACATCCTTCCTGGATGCGATTCGTCTGTTCCAGGACGATCCCGATACCCATGCCATGGTGATGATCGGCGAAATTGGCGGTGACGCGGAGCAGAAGGCTGCAGAGTTTGTTGGTCAGCATGTGCGCAAGCCGGTTGTTGGTTTTATCGCCGGTCAAACGGCTCCTCCCGGCCGGCGCATGGGTCATGCCGGCGCGATCATCAGTGGTGACGCCGGCACGGCAAAAGAGAAGTACGAAGCCATGGCCGCGGCAGACATACATTGCGTCCACAGCCCAGCAGACATCGGCCAGACTATGGCGGCGGCCTTGGGCAAGGCAGCGGTTAAGTCATAAAACAAAGAGTTCCCTTTGGCTCTCGAACGCACGCTCGCCATCGTCAAACCGGACGCCGTCGGTCGCGGCCTCACCGGTGAAATCATGTCGCGCATTCACAAAGCCGGCTTGACCATCGGTGCCATCAAATCGCAGCAGCTCACAAAGGCCGAGGCCGAAGGCTTCTATGCTGTGCATCGCACAAGGGGTTTCTTCGCGGAGCTTACGGCTTTTATGAGTTCGGGCAAAGTGGTGCTGATGGTGCTCGAGGCCGATGGAGCCATCGCCCGATGGCGGGAAACGATGGGTGCGACCGACCCCGCCAAGGCCCTCGCCGACACCATCCGCCACGATTTGGGTACCAGCATCCAAAATAACTGTACACACGGCTCGGACGCTCCCGAAACCGCCGCGTTCGAGATTGCCTTTTTCTTCGCCGGCTTCGAACTACTCTAATTTGGCCACCCAAGCCGATCCGCAGGAACAGGTTTGCGGCCGAACCGCTACCGGGGCGGCGGTCACGTAACTTGGGGTCGCGAACGCAAAGATTGGAATAGACGCCCACTACGGGGCGTGCCTATAATGAACGCTGAGAGGTTTCAGCGGGGACGAACTACCGCGCCGATATTCCGCTACCGCAAGCGAGGGGCATTCCGGATGAGCACTGCGCCAACGAAGACAGCGCGTCTTGCTTCGGGGATTCGTCCCACGGTCGCACTGCAATGTTGTCTGGAGACGATCGCGTACCAAACGCGGGAGCGGCTCGAACTGGTCAATATTACGCGGGACATCAATGAGGTCGTGCGCCGAAACGGATTGAAGGCCGGTATGGTCATTGTGCAATCGCTGCACACGACCACGGCTATTTTCATCAATGAATTTCAGCAGGCCCTGCTAGAGGACGTGAAGTCGTTTCTCGAGCGATTGGTCGGGCGAATCGACTACTGGCGGCACAATGATCCGAAGCTGTCCGATTGTGACCGTAAGAACGCGGATTCACATCTGCGCGCTATGGTTCTCGGACATACGCTTTCGCTGCCGGTGTGCAACGGCTCGTTGGCGCTGGGCTACTGGCAATCCGTGATCCTCGCTGAGCTGGATGGGCCGCGCGAACGATCCATCCAGGTGCAAGTGTTAGGGGTGGCCGAAGAGCCGCCAGAGTCTTCTGCGTAGCCGCGCCTGTCCTTATCCTTTTCCGAAGAAAAGTTGGTGCAAGCGATTAATGTTTGGGGTGGCCCTTTTGCTTGCCAACAGGCCGGGACCTTTTTGTTGGAACTTTCGAAGATTTCCTAGCACGGCGGCGTGATTTTTTACTTCGCTGTGGACTCCTGCGCGCCCGTCTGGCTGCGGTCATGCTGCGGCGTCCGAGCTGATCAAATAGCCTCGCAGCGATGCGAACTAGCTCGATTTTGAATTCTGCCGCGGCGTGACGCGCCTCCTCCATCATCGAGGGATCGAGCAGTAGCGCGCAGCGGTCTGCAAACGGGCTCTCGATGGCCGTCGATGATTTGGGCCGGAGAGTGTTTGGTGATCGCCGAACCGTCCAGCGGTCATATCTTGCGAGGTCTTTCTGAAAGTTTTCCCTCTCGGCAAGGATTTCCTGCGGCGCTGCTTCCTGAGTGCGGCCAAGTGAGGCCACAAATTCCGCCCAAAAGACCTGCGAGAGGGTTTTTTCCTCCGGACGCAGCACGCCGTGACGCCCTGACGCAAACGCCCGCGGAACCATACGACCCACCTCGACGGCCATCACAAGCAGCGCCTCGCGACCGATTGTGGCTTCCAATTCGCGCAAGTACGTGAAATTGTGCAGAAGTGTCCGGCGGTCATGCTGCTGGGCATAGGAGTGTATGAATGGGCTGACCAAACCACCGTGCCCGACCGTATGCGCCAACCGGTGCGCCAACTCTCCCGCGTGGGTGATGAACAGTTTGCGTTTGCCAGCCATGGAATTCCAAGCTGAAGCAAGAGGGCGCCACAGTGCAAGGGAAATCTGCGCAGGCAAAGAATCGGGTCTGGTCAAGGCCTGGACGGCCCAGAACGGAGTGTCGCCTAGTGAACCGGAGAAGGAGGCACAGGGCCCTGCGGAGGACCTCCGATTTCGCGTGGAATACTGGCTGGCGCGGGACTCAGTGCGTAATCAAGGGCCTGATCCACCGTACGCACGTAGTGGATCTCAATCCCCTCGGGCACGTTGGACTGGAAATCCTCCTTCACGTTTGCTTCGTTCTCCGCCGGCAAGATCACTTCCCGGATGTCGGCACGCTTCGCACCCAGCACCTTTTCCTTGATCCCGCCCACCGGCAGCACCACACCCGAGAGCGAGATCTCACCGGTCATGGCCACACGCGGGCGAACTAGACGTCCGCTCAGTAGGCTTACGAGAGCCGTAATCATCGCCACCCCGGCCGACGGACCATCCTTTGGTACCGCTCCTGAAGGCACGTGGATGTGGATGTCCAGTCTCCGGAAGAAATCGGGGTCAATGCCATAACGCTGGGCGTTGGCCCGAACCCAGGAGAGCGCCGCGGTCATGGACTCCTGCATCACCTCGCCGAGATGGCCGGTCATGGTGAACTGTTTGCCGCCGCGCATGCGGGTCGCTTCGATGAAGATGATGTCGCCGCCGGCAGGCGTCCAGACCAGTCCGACGGACACGCCGGGCCGGTTGACGCGCTGCTCAACCTCCCGCTCGGAACGGAACTTGGCCACACCGAGTTTTTCGCTAACGACTTCCGGGGTAACCACCAGCCGATCGGTCTTGCCTTCGGCGAGGCGCCGCGCCTGCTTCCGCGAAAGCGTCGCGATTTCGCGTTCCAGATTGCGCACGCCTGCTTCGCGGGTATAACTGTGGATAATCTCCCGCAGGCCTTCGTCGGTGAATTCGATTTGCTCGCTGACTTTGAGGCCGTGCTCGCCGGCTTGCTTGGGGATCAAGTACCGACCGGCAATGTGCAGTTTTTCGATTTCGGTGTAGCCCGCCAGTTCGATAATCTCCATGCGATCGCGGAGCGGCTCCGGAATCGGGTCGATCCAGTTTGCCGTGGCGATGAAAAGCACCTTCGAGAGATCGAACGGCACATCGAGATAGTGGTCTCGAAAAGCGGAATTCTGATCCGGATCCAGGACCTCCATCAAGGCCGACGAGGGGTCGCCGCGGAAGTCGCGTCCGAGTTTGTCAACCTCATCCAGCATGAACACCGGGTCGTTGGTTTCGGTGCGACGCAGGCCCTGAATGATCTGTCCGGGAAGGGCGCCAATGTAGGTGCGCCGATGGCCGCGGATCTCCGCTTCGTCGTGCATGCCTCCCAGCGAAATGCGCACAAACTTGCGGCCCAGCGCTCGGGCGATCGATTTCCCGAGTGAAGTCTTGCCCACGCCTGGCGGCCCAAGAAAACACAAGATCGGGCCTTTCATGCCGGGTTGTAGCTTCTTCACCGCGAGGTAGTCCAGAATGCGCTCTTTGACCTTTTCGAGATCGTAGTGGTCTTCGTCCAGGATCTTCTGGCCCTTGGCGATGTCAATTTCCGGCGCCCCGGAAGATTTGGTCCACGGAAGCGCGGTCATCCACTCCAAATAGGTCCGCGACACCATGTACTCGGCCGATGCCGGCGTCATCTTCTGCAAGCGCTTCAGTTCGCGGTCACACTCCTTGCGGGCCTCGGCAGGCATGCCCGATTCGTCCATCTTCTTACGCAGCTCTTCGATCTCCGTCTGGGATTCATCGGATTCGCCAAGCTCCTTTTGAATGGCCTTTATCTGTTCGCGCAGCAGATACTCGCGTTGGCTCTGACCCACCTGTTCCTGCACCTGCTCCTGGATTTTGTTGCGCAGCTCGAGGACTTCGATCTCCTTCGAGAGTTCCCGGATCAAAGTTTCGAGTCGCTTGCGAACGTCGGCCGTTTCGAGCAGTTCCTGCCGTAGGAGTGTGGGGAGCGACGGCAGATTAGAAGCAATGAAATCGGCCAGTCGCACCGGATCGTCGATGTTTAGAGCAATGGGCGTCAGGTCATTGGAGAGTTGCGGAGAGCGCTCCACCACATCACGGAATAACTCCCGCGCGTTTCTCTCCAGGGCTGATAACTCCGTATCACGCGGGCCTACGACGTTGGCAACGGCCTCCATGTGCCCCCGCAGGAAGGGCTTCTGTGACAGCAATCCGACGAATCGAATTCTTTCCAGGCCTTCAACGAAAACTACCAGATTGCCGTTGGGCAGCCTGACCGTCTTATGGATCTTGGCCATGGTTCCCACACGGTAGAGGTCAATCTCCGTGGGTTCTTCCACTCGTGGATCAAGCTGAGAAACTACAGCTAGGAGGCGTTCCTCGCCTTCCAGTGAATTCACCAGGGCCAGTGAACTTTCCCGTCCAATGGTCAATGGCAGTACACCGCCGGGAAACAAGACCATATCTCGTACGGGAAGAATAGCTAGTTCGGTGGGAACAGCAATCTTGTCGGCCATGGTGCCTCCTGGCGTTCACCCGAATGACCCTAACACGGGACACTAAGTTAGATGCGTGCGGCTGGAAATGGTTTCAGGCTTCACACAGGGCAGCACTAAATATATCTTAGCGTACCATACTCATGGTGGTCCTTCTTAAGTACTAGTGTTTTCATTAGATTCTCGCCCGTTCACTATTCCATGGTTGACCAAGTAGTTGGCGCGAACGAACCTCAGAGCGTCATCCCGCGTGCGAAGCCGCCCATTGAGTTGCGCTTCCTCGACGTTGCGAAGGATATCCTTGAAGAGTGGGCCGGGCCGGTATCCCATTTGCTTAAGGTCTTCGCCAGTAATGAGCCGAGCCGGACGCATCTCTTCGGGCGGGGTTTCCCGGATGAACCTCTGGACAAACTCATAGGCATCGAGCAATCCATGACTCGAAAGGCAATCCAATCGATGCAACTCCAGGTGTTCTTCAAAATGGGGAAGTCGCACAAATCGTTTGAGTGTAGCCGGACGCATTTCGAAGACATCCTTGAAACGAAGATGATTCGCTACCAGGGCCTCTATCTGGTCGGTGTCGCCGCTCGAGAAACGGAACCTGCGGCAGACCTCGGTGGCCATGCGCGCTCCGATCTCGACATGGCCATCAAAGCGAATGCGGTCTCCCGTTTGTTCTACCGGGGTGAAAGTCGGCGGCTTGCCAACGTCATGTAAGAGTACGCCCCAGGCCAGCGTCGTTGAAGGCTGCGGCGGCAGGTCTTGCAGCATCATCAGTGTATGCACCCAGACATCTCCCTCCGGGTGGAACTGCGGCGGCTGTGCTACTCCCTTCAGCCGTAGGATTTCGGGCAACAACACGCAGAGCAGTCCCGAGTCGTCGAGCAGCTCGAAGCCACGGCGCGCGGCGCCCTCGACGAGCAGTTTCGTCAGTTCGTCGCGCAGCCGCTCGGCCGAGACCTCCGTAATCTGCGCGGCAGCGGCCTGAATGGCAGCGAACGTCAACGGTTCGATCGTGTAGCCCAGGCGAGCCGCGAAGCGCAGCGCGCGAATCATCCGCAGTTTGTCTTCGCGGAAACGTAGTTGCGGCGTGCCAATTGCATGCACCACGCCGGTGAGAATATCTGCCTGTCCCCCGACGAAATCAAGCACGGTGCCGGTCTCCGGATCGAACATCAGGCCGTTGATGGTGAAGTCGCGCCGGCGAGCGTCCTCTTCCGGCGAGTGCGAATATTCGACCCGGTCCGGGTGTCGGCCGTTCGAGTAACCGATATCGGAGCGAAACGTAGCGACTTCAACCTGCGCTTCGCCCTCGAGGACCAAGATCACGCCAAAGCGCGCGCCAACACTGAGGCTGTCGGGGAACAACTCTTCGACCTGTTCTGGGCGTGCGTCGGTGGCTACGTCAAAATCGGATGGCTCGCGCTTGAGCAGCAGGTCACGCACGCAGCCACCTACGAAATAGGCTTGGTGCCCGGCGGCTCGCAGTGTGTGGCAGATCTGTTCGGCAAGGTCGCGCGGCGTCATGATTGGATTATGCCCTTCCGAGGGGGTGCGATCAAAGCGAGGCCCTAGTCATCGTTGCTGTCGAGCGAGCCGCCGAACTGGACTTTTGTAAAACCGAAGCGGTCGCGAAGCCGGTCGGCAGCGCGCGCGAGGTTTTCGAGCTTTGGACGCCTCTGGGCTTCGAGCAAGTTGAGCTGGCTTGCACCATGCGAGAAGGTGCCAAGTTCGACGCCGACTAGGCGGACGGGACGGCACCGGTCCCAATGTTGGTCGAACAACTGCCGCGCGGTTTCGAGGAACGCTGGGTCCAGGTGAGCGGGCTCGGAGAGCGTTTTCGCGCGCGTGACCGTCTCGAATCCCGCGTAGCGGATGGTGACCGTGAGGGTACGAGCATCGAGCCCGACCTCTCGCAGCCGCTTAGCCGCTTTTTGGCACAGCCGGCTGAGCATGGTGTCGAGCAAAGCGCGGTTCGCGGTATCAGCGCCGAAAGTGTGGCTATGGGAAATGGATTTCGGTTCGGCGTCCACGAAAAACTCGTAGGAGTCTTCGCCGCAGGCCTTTCGATACAGGGCGGTACCCCACTGGCCAAATGCATCTTCCAGTCGCTCGCGCGAAATGGCGGCCAGTTGCCCTACGCGTTCAATGCCCATGCCCCGGAGCGCCGACTCGGTAACCTTTCCAATACCGGGGATGCGGCGCACACTAAGCGGCGCCAGGAATTTCGCCTCGGCACCCGCTGGAACCCATAGCAATCCGCGCGGTTTGGCCTGGTCGGAGGCGATCTTGGCCACCAAACGGGTCCGCGCCAGCCCCGCCGAGCACGGCAGTTGCGTCTTCTCGCGGATCTCCCGCACCAGCGCATGAGCCGCAGCTAGCGGCGGGCCGTGAAGCCGTTCGGTGCCGGACAGATCGAGGTATGCTTCGTCAATCGAAGCCATCTCGACGATGGGGGAGAACCTCGCAAGGATGGCCGCGACGCGGTCGCTCCACTGGGCATACAGATCGTGGCGGCCTTCGAGAAAAATTGCTTGGGGGCACAGCTTGCCGGCCCTGCGCAGCGGCATCGCCGAATGAAGCCCGTAACGCCGCGCCTCGTAGCTCGCGGCTGTGACAACTCCACGCCGATTGGGCGTTCCGCCCACGACCACTGGCTTGCCCCGCAATTCCGGGCGCTCCAGTAGCTCCACGGAAACGAAGAAGGCATCCATGTCAACGTGCAGGATGGGCGTTGTGCCCCCCGAAAGGGGTAAAGGATCGTGCCTGGCGCGGAAATGAGCAAGCTTCGGCATGGCAAGGCGCAGGGATCAATTCTCGCTTGGGATTGTACCGCGAGTGGGGCGGGAGCAAGGTGCTCCGTTCCATCCGGCGCTAGGTCGAGTGCCTGGATGCACGTTCGGCGGAGAGAACGCGCTCGATACCTGCAAGGTCGGGCGTGATGCTGACATCTGACCACGCTTCGCTCTCAAGAAGCCGGCGAACGCGGTCTGCGATGCCGTAGCCGAGCTCGACCCCCAACACTCCGCGATCGCGAAGCAGTGCTTCGGCCTGGGCGACCAACGGCGGGTAGGTTTCCAGGCCTTGTTGGCCGGAAAAGAGGGCTTCCGGCGGCTCATGCTCGCGCACTTCGGGTGGCAACTGGGCGGATTCCCGTCTTCCGATATAGGGCGGATTGCTGATGATCAAGTCGAAACGTGGCGCTGACTCGCCGTGTGCGGGAATGTAGGATGCGAGCAAATCCATCTGCAAAAATTCAATGCGGTTGGGAACCCCGTGCCGTGCGGCATTGCGACGCGCAATCTCCAGCGCGGCCGCAGAGATGTCCGTCGCGACAAAGTGCGCGCGGGGCAATTCACGCGCCAGTGCAACGGCGAGGCAACCCGAACCCGTACCGACGTCGGCGACCCACAGCGGCTCCATCCGTCGGCGGTCCAGCCTGGCCAGAGCGACTTCGATCAGGTGTTCGGTCTCGGGACGCGGAATGAGTACGTCAGGGGTGACTTCAAAGTCCATGCCCCAGAACTCTTGTCGGCCGGTGAGGTATTGTGTCGGCGTGCCCGCTGCCCGGCGCTCCAGGAGCCGCTCGTAGGAGGACTGTTCCTCGGCGGTCAATCTATCCTCGGGATGTGCGTAGAGCCAGGCGCGATCGCGGCCGAGTACGTGCAGCAAGAGCAGCTCGGCAGAAAAGCCTGCGGAAGGCGCTCCGGCGGCCTCGAGTTGCGAGACACCCGCGCCTAGCGCACCGCGAAGATCGTGCGCCTCCGCAAGGAAGAGTGTTCGCGGTATCGGCCTCACGCTTCCACCAACTCCTGTTTCAGTCGCTCGGACTCGAAATGGGTTACCAGGGCGTCGGCAATCGGCGCCAGCTTGCCATCCATGACGTCGCCGAGTTGATGCAGCGTAAGACCAATACGGTGATCGGTGACGCGATTCTGGGGGAAATTATAGGTTCGTATCTTTTCCGAGCGGTCGCCGGTCTTGACCTGCCCCCGGCGCTCGGCGGCAATTTGTTCGTGTTGCTTCCGCTGTTCCAGCTCGTATAGGCGGGTGCGAAGCACGCGCATGGCCTTGGCTCGGTTCTTGATTTGGGACTTTTCATCCTGTTGCGATACCACCAGGCCGCTGGGCAGGTGTGTGATACGCACCGCGGAATAAGTCGTGTTCACCGACTGGCCGCCCGGCCCCGAAGAACAGAATGTGTCGATGCGGATGTCTTTGGGGGCGATCTTGATGTCGATATCGTCGGCTTCCGGCAGCACGGCGACGGTTGCCGCCGAAGTGTGGACGCGGCCTTGCTGCTCGGTGGCCGGAACGCGCTGCACGCGGTGCACTCCGCTTTCATGCTTCAGCTTGGAATAGACTTTGTCGCCTTGAATTGCGGCGACAATTTCCTTCAATCCGCCAAGCGACGACGGCGAGCTTTCCAACACCTCGACGCGCCATCGTTGTGACTCGGCATAGTGCGAATACATACGGAACAGTTCGGCGGCGAACAGCGCGGCTTCGTCACCGCCCGTCCCGGCGCGAATCTCCAGGATGACGTTCCTCTCATCGTTCGGGTCCTTCGGCAGCAGCAGGCGTTTGAGTTCGACCTCGACTTTCTCGCGCCGTTCACTAAGCTGCCGTTCCTCTTCGTGGGCCAGTTGCTTGATCTCGGCGTCCTCGCTTTCCATCAGCATCTGCTGGATCTCCTGCAGACCCTTTTCAATGTTTTTCCACTGGCGGTATTTCTCAACGATCGGCGACAGTTCAGCGTGCGTTCGCGCGAGCTTCTGGTAGCGCGCCGAATCCCCAAGCACTTGGGGGGAAGAGAGCTGCGCGGTCAACTCCTCATAGCGCGACTCAATCTGATCGAGTTTTTCAAACAGTGTCAGGTTTGTCATAAGATCCACCTACAGATAGCAATGAACGCCTGTAAAGATCGGAACAGAAGGGCAAAGAAATCCGCAGGTCCTCCCGTTCGGAATCAGGAGGGAGTTAGCTAATAGAATGCTGCCAACATAACTAAGCTCAGAATAGCTGGAAGCAAGGCAAAAAACAACCGCCGGAGCTACCGGCAATGGGCTTCCTCGGCTGCCGCTTCGACTGCCCCGATCTTCAACCAGTTGCACGCCACCGAGATGCGAGGTTAAAGGATCTATTTCTCGAAAGGCGCGAGAGATCGCAAAATAGAGATCACTCTTGAGAACGCCGGGCATCTGCGCCAGTCAAACTCAAAAGAGGGTTTTCATCCCGAACTCTATCCGGTTCTGCTGGCCGAGTTCTGCTGAATGCCTATGCCGGCGGTCGTTTGACCTCGACTCGCTCGGCAGTCAGGTCAAACGCCCGGTCGATGAGGCAAAGCACCGCAGCCGTGGCGGCTCCTTCCAGGGGCACCTGCCAGAGGCCTGCGTGCCACAACAAGCCCGGGCCGGCCAATATAATAACCAGCAAAAAGCCCAGCGAACCGGGATTGAAATTCAAGTACCTCGAGAACTCGTTATAGAGAGGAACCAACAGCAATACCGACACGACCGCAAGCCACGCCCCCGTCAGCGCCCACTTCCAGAGATCGTGAGTTCCCCACCATCGCATAAACCTGCGGAGCAGGAGAGCAAACAGAAGCGCACCCGGCGCGCCGAAGATCAGAGCGAGAAACTGCAGCCGCAGGAGCATGGAGGCGCCGGCCGATTCGCCCGACCACGCGGCGATGATCCAAAGCATGACCGCGACGAAGAAACAACCGATCACCCAAGCGGCAAGGTAATAGGCGAGGGTTCCGCGTCGGGTCACAGCCGCCGCTCGATGCTTGGGAACTCCTGCCAGACCTTCACACCGCAAAAGTGAGAGCCCTCGGTGCATACCGGTGTGGCGACGCCAGCGCGTATGTAACAGGGTGGGCCGATGTAGCGAGCCAGTTCGGGCAGGACCGCGCGAACCTGCGCGATCTCTTCCATCGAAGCCTGATAAATCTCCTCCTGCGCATTGAAGCAGGTTCGCATGGTCCACTTGTGCAGTAGATGCAGCAGTGATCCGGACTCCATAAGCCGAACGGCCTTGGCGTTGGGCAGCAGGTAGAGCGCGAACTCGCACGGCACCCCCCGGTCCAGCAGTTCATTTTTCGCTGCCCAGGCATCAGCCATAGCGCGTTCATAGATCTCCGTGGCGATCGCGTTTCCGCGGAGGAGCATGGGCGTGATGAAGTCCGGCTCGCGCGTGTCGGTGAGCACCAGGAGTGGACGCGAGGCCGGCACCATGCGGTGACGCTGATCTTGGCTGTCGGCCGTGTGGCTGAGTTTCTTGGTAAACGTGAAATGGGCATGTTGCAAGGGCCGCATCAACGGCGCGTGTACGCCGACATTCAACGTCTCCAGGCGATAGGGATTGCGCGCCGGGTTGAGCATGCGATCCAGAGTTTCTGGGTCCGGGCAATCCGCTTCTGTCAAGCCTGCGACGGCACGATAGGCTTCAGCGAGAACGCGAGGCGCCTGGGGCGAATAATCGAGAAGCTTCGATGTGCCACCGCCCAGGCGCGCGTCGAATTCGCGTGCCTGCGTCGCGCCATGACCATTGGGCGATCGCCATTCGGGTAGCTCCTCCAGCGGACCACTATCGAATCGGTCGAAAAACTGCGGATCTACCTCACGTACTCGCTCCACCATTTGGCCAATAATGGCGCGCGCCTCGGTGGGCGTATCCGACGCCGCGTACATTCGCCACAGGCGGTGCAGCACGATCCCCGAAACGGTATGCACCATGGTCGTCGCCGCAGCCACCGGCAGAACATAGCGCGCCACTTCCAGGGCGCGCTTTTCTGCCTGTCGCTCGACTTTTTGGGCGCGCTTCGGATGGGACATGGGGCCGAGATGCCAAATGTCGGCCAGGATTGTCCGGGCGTCGTTCTTGAGTAGTGCGGTGAGCTGGCGGTAGGCGTCCCATGCGCGAGCAACGGCGCTCTCGAAAATCTGCCTCTCGGCCGCACCGAAGCGCTCACCAGCAGGCGGGATGTACGCCTGTGCGTGATCCAGACGGACGTACCGCTGGCTCTGTTGCTCGGAGTTGTAGAAGGGGTGCGCGTGCAGAAACGACCACACGAACTGCCGGCTCACATTTTCCAAGCCAAACTCAAAGTGGGCATGCTGATACACCGTGTGGTGGCCGGCGTAGAATGTGGCCGCGCCGATCGTGGTGCGCTGCTTGTCGGTAATCTCGTCGGGCGAAATCAGGCGCGGGGCGTAGCAGGTGCGGGCTGCGGCAATGGCCGAATCATAGGAACGCGCGAACCAGTTGCGCAATGTGACCCGCAGCACTGCGGGCTCAACGACGGCAGGTTTTGCTGGGTGCGGAAGGTGCGAAGTGGATGGCGAAGGCGTGGCCATACTCCCAGTTGCATCTTACACCGCAGGCGCTGCCTTCGAAACAGCGGCCTTATTTCTTGGCCTCTGCTGCTTTTCTAGCCTTCTCGTATTTGCGCTGGAAGCGTTCCACCCGGCCTGCGGTGTCCAGCAGTTTCTGCTTGCCGGTGAAAAAAGGATGACAACTGGAACAGATTTCCACGCGCACCAGATTGCCCTTGTGAGTCGAGCGCGTCTGGAAAGTATTGCCGCATGCGCAATGGGTAGTCACTTCATGGTAATCGGGATGAATGCCAGGTTTCACGATAGCTCCACGCCTCCGGCCGGTCTGCGCGGTCGCTCAGGTGATACGGTAGAGGGACAACCGCGTCGCTAGGCCAGTGCCAGTCATTGATGATACGCGAGTGTCGGCCTATTTCCAAGAGGCCTATCTACCGGGGTCTTAGCTCCAAGTCTTAGCTTCAGGCAAACGCAAACTGCGGATGAATCCGGTTGCACTTCCAGCGGGCCCGCGCCGTGCCGTGCTATGATCGGCCCAATTACGATGGGTCCAATTATGATCGGCCCAATAGCGAAGGCCATCAAGGTGGCGCGCTTCCTAAGACGGAACAATCACCACATGCCATTTAGGCACGGAGGGGAACAATGTCAGAACTCCCGGGTCCATTGGCTTATTTGTTGTTTTCCTGGGGCGTAATTACGGCGATTCTGCTTGTGCTGTTGATTTACCGCTCCACGTTGGTCACCAAAGAAGACGACCAGCTTTTCTTGAACAAGGCTGAAACTTCGATCATGGCCTCTGAGCAGCAGGTGATTCTCGGCAAGCTCCAGCGCCTCGTTCGGCCCATTGTTTTGCTGGCGCTGCTTTCGGGTATTCTGTTAGTGGTGAGCGCTGGCGTCTGGGTGTGGATCGGACTCACGGGCTCCTAGAGTCGCTGAACGACTTTTCTTGGTGGCTGGTGCGTGGCAGCTAGCACGTCCCGGCAGCCTATTTCCCCGAGCCGGATGGTGGTCCAGGGTTTGCCGGTTACGGAGAAGGCGCCGAGGATGTAGCTGCTTGCACGGACATGGGCACCGCTGAGGTGTGGTTCAGCGCGATCATCCACTTGCCCGCGCGCTTTTCCAGAACCAGCGTTGTATGACCGAAGGCGGTGGTGGGAGTGCCGTCTACTTGCCCTACAAATCGCCATTGATACGTAACCCAAGCGTTATTGCCGAGCACCTTCGCATAACTATTGCTGCGGTCCAGACGCCCCCCGTTCGTCCGCGCAAATTGCGCCTGGTACCCGCGGGCGTATTTTTCCCATCCGAATAGCGGCGGCTCCCACGCTGCGCTCACCACCGCGACATCGTCGGCGTAATACTTGCGCATCGTCTCGGCGTCCCCGATCTGCCAGGAGCCGAGCATCTGCGACACCAGGAGATCCACGGCCTGCGGATCCGGCAAGGGTATCGGGGAGACGATGCCGGTTGACTCCAGTTCATTCTTGTCGCTCTTTTGGTCTCGCGAGTTGGGATTTTCAGCCGCCAACGCCCATGGCCCAGCCAGCACCGCAGCAAGCGCAGCAACAGCCGCGGCAAGGCCGACCCGGCGGTATCCGGCAGCGGAACTCGACACCTGCTCAACTCGGTCCCGCTTTTCGCAATCCTTTTGCAATGGGCGCATACGATCCTCCCTTTCTCGCCCCAACGCGCATGCGGTCCGGCGAGTAATCGTCGCGAAGATAGCATGAAACAGGCCGTGTTACGCCATCACCTGTCGCCCATGAAGCGATTCGGTTCACAAATAGTGAACCCTCTGGAATCCCTGCCAGGCTGCCCGACACAAGCTCAGTCGACGTCGGTCAACCTCGATCAACCGCGGCTTAGGCGCGGCTTAGGATGAGGCGCCGGAACAGCGAACGACACGAAAACCGTAGTCGGCGTACTTGAACTCGGGAGGAATGCTTGAGCGTGCGGAGCAGCGTGAGGCTTTGATGTGATGACGCCAGGCTCCCCCACGAGAGGCCCGACGGCTGCCAACATCAGGGCCTTTCGGATTGCGCTCCGGGGAATACCGGTAGTACTGCGCGTCATACCAGTCCAAGCACCACTCGTGCACGTTGTCGCCCATATTGAACAGCCTGTAGCCGTTCGGAGCATACAGCGCCACCGGTTCTGGGCCGGACTTCCAGCGCGCAGCATAGTTCGGTAACTCCTCGGGCGGCGCATCGCCCCAGGCATAGAGCAAGCCTTCTAGTCCGCCGCGTGCTGCGCGTTCCCACTCTGCTTCGGTGGGCAGCCGATACCGCCGGGCTGTAATGTGACTGAGCCACTCACCGTAGGCTACAGCGTCAAACCAGGACGTGCCGACAACCGGCTGGCGGGCATGCTGAAAATTCGGATCATCCCCAAAAGGCGGCGCTGCGCGCCCCGAGGCGGCCAGGAACCGGGCATATTCCGCCCGAGTTACTTGGCACGTCGCCATCTCGAACTCATCCACCCAAACGCGGTGAACGGGCTTCTCGTCATCGCGGCCGCCTGCACATCCCATGGCGAACCAGCCCGAGGGGATGGGTACAGTCTGCGGCTCGGCGCATTTGCCCGCCTCGGGTGTCGGCGCATGGGAGGATAGAGGCTGGGAGATTTCCATTGCTTCTAGGAGCAGACCACTCGGTATGGCAACCAACAAATATAGGGTAACTCATCTACTAGGATAATTCATGGGGGGGGCTAGGGAGCGACAGACGGATTCTGAGCAGCCACGCCGAGTCTGGAAAGTTCCCAGGCAAACAAGAGGTTATTTGGGGGCTATGTGGGGATTCCGCAGCGAGTTCCGCAAATTCGCGGCGCGCCAGATCAGCATCATCTTCCCGCAGGGCCGCAAGGGCCAGTAACATCTTGGCGTACGGGCGCAAGTAACGCTCGTACGTCGCAGCCATCGAGAGCTGGTGCATCCCGAGGGCCTTATCCCCGCAGTCCGTACCGGCGTTTGCCTTACAAACATGGTTGGTTGCCGAGATCGTGCCGCGCGTACGTGGGCAGCAATCCACGCTGCCGGTAGGAAGGAGATGCGTGGGGTTACCGGCATGTGGACTGCTGGCGGGTTGGGTAGCTCGCCTACGACTTCGATTACTCGGAGCCGTCGTCCCCGCAGCGTAGCTCCCAACCCGTCGATGCATCTTCGCAAGGCAGTTGAGACTAGCTCAATAGACCAGCCGCCCTATGGAGAGGGTACCCGGGTTTTAGTACGGTTGGTGCTTCGACCAAACTGCGGCGCTGTCAGCGCTTTCATCCGATTGCCCGCACGATTATCGTTTGGCGCGTCGCGAGGAAGTTTGATGACCCGCTATCTTTCGTTGCATACGCTAGCCTGCCTGACCCGGCAGGGCGCCGAACAACTGACAGCGCGATTGTGACAGCGCGATTTTGACAGCGCGATTGATGTCGGCTGCCGGCGTCAGGACGCGGCGAATCCAGGTGGATCTCATCCAAGGGAAAATGCTGATTGAGCTGGAGGCCAAAGATCGCGAGACTCCGGAGGCGTGGCTTACCGCCGAAAGGTTTCATCACGACTGGATCATGCGGGTTGAGCTGGAGTTGGAGCAGGGCAAATTGACGGCAATCCCGTGAGGTTGGAAGGAGCTACCCTCGATACGCAAAGGTGCAAGCCACGCCTGTTCAGCGAGCCTTTATTGGTCGCCGTTCAACACTCCAGGGTGGTCCAGCTGGATCAAGGCGAGCGCCTCCTGTGGTGGACCCACGCGACGGTGCCCGCGCGTCTCTATTTCCTCGTGCACGCTCGACTTGAATATGAATTTTCGGCCGTCGATATCGACGGAATAATGCGTTGGCAGCCAGACACCCGGCGCCACTTCCGCCTGTTCGAGCGTAAGCCTTCCGCCTCGATATAACTTGGCGACGATGCCTCCTAGGATAGAAACGTCCTCGAAGAGTTCGGCCTCCAGTCGGGCAACGTGTCCACTGGCCTCGTCCACCCAGGCTGTGCCCTGGATATGCCTGAAGACGTTCCCGAATCGGACGGAAGGTTTGTACCCCGGCACGGGTTCGAAGGAGATCTCGACCAGTGTGCGGTTGTCCTGCGTCGTGCGTCCGACCCAGTGAAACCGAAATGCTTCGCCGACAGCATCTACTAGCCGAGCACGCTCCCGCCTCCGTTTGGCGGCCTTTTCACGGTCTTTCTGTACCAGCGGGTTGCTGCTGTCGCTGTAAGTCACCAGTGACCGCGCTACATTGCGCCATTGTGTTTCGAGAGAGGCCGGGTCTGTCGGCTTTCCATCGCGCTCCATCTCCACGCGAAGATTTCCGGCACCGTGTGGCACGACCCGGGAGATGGTTTCAGTCGTTGTGCCGTCTTTGTGGCGTACAATGGTGCGTTCCGTGCGCTCGTATTCGTCAAGCGCCGCTTCGTTCTTGTTCTGATTCACGATCGACCGTGCTACCAGCGCCTGGATTTCTTCGGGAGAGGGCGGGTCCGCTGGCTGGACTTGTTGTGCTGCGCCCACGGCCACGGAAACCGCCAGGACCATGAGAATCAAACCAGCCGGGGTGATGGACCTACGATATCGCACGGTTCGCTTCACGCTGGCATTGTGCTCACCGGATTCCCGCGTGGGAACCAGTGTCCTTCACGATTATCCCACTCCTCGCATGGAAAGCGAAGCCGCCTTCGGTTTGTTTTCGTGGACGGAAACAAACCGGGCGCGGAAGGCACATGAAATCATGCGAACAATGAAGGCAAGTATATTATGAAGATGGCTGCCAAAGCATACGCTCTGGAACTGCGCGAGACGCTCCGGCTGGCCGTCGATGCCTTGCGCGCGCACCGCCTGCGCAGCTATCTCACGCTATTGGGTGTGATCCTGGCGGTCACCACACTGGTGGTCGTGATGTCGGCGGTGCACGGGTTGAATCTATACGTTACCGAGCGCATTGCCAATCTCGGACCCAATGTGTTCGTCATCGACCGCATTGGCATTATCACCAAGGCAGAGGATTTCTTCCGGGCTCAGCGGCGGCCGTTATTGACCGTTGAGGATTACCAGGCGCTGGCCAGCACCTTACAGCTCTCCGAGCTCGTTGCGGCGGTCGAGAATGCCACGACGGATGTGCGCGCAGGCAACGAACTGTTTGAAGACGCGCTTCTTTCCGGTGTCACCCCGAATTACGCAGACGCGCGAGTCCTGGAGGTTGCCGAGGGGCGCTTCTTGACCCAAGCCGACGAGCTTCATCGCCAGCGGGTATGCTTACTGGGCGCGGATGTGGCCGCGCGCCTGTTCCCCAACGTGGATCCTATCGGCCGCACCATTCGCGCTGGCACCCAGACCTATCGGGTCGTCGGCGTGGCGGCGCCGATTGGCAGCGTCTTCGGTATCTCCCAGGATAATTTCGTCTTCATCCCCTTTTCGGCTTTTCGGGCCAATTGGCATGTGCCGAATAGCTCGATCCTGATCTTTGCGCAGGCGCGAGACACCGAATTGATCGTGGCAGCTCAGGACGAGGCGCGGCTGCTGCTTCGCGCCCGGCATCACTTGTCCTACAACGCGCCGGACGACTTTGGCATGATCGCTTCGGCCTCCATCATGGGATTGTGGCAAAGGATCACCGGCGATGTCTTCGCCTTGGCCGTATGGCTTACGGCTGTATTTTTCGTCGTCGGCGGTGTGGTCATCATGAATATCATGCTGGCCAGCGTGGCCGAGCGGACCCACGAAATCGGGTTGCGGAAAGCGGTGGGGGCGCGGCGGCGGCATATCCTTGCTCAGTTCCTCGCGGAATCAGCAATGCTCTCGACGGTCGGGGGGTTGGCTGGCACGGGGTTGGCGCTGGCGCTTGCGGCGGCGGTGCGAGCGGCGACACCCATGCCGATTGCGACCCCGGCGAGTGCCGTCATAACATCTCTGGTGGTTTCGACTGCGGTCGGGGTGTTCTTTGGAATGTACCCCGCGCTGCGTGCGGCTCGCCTGGATCCCATCGAGGCGCTGCGCGCGGAGAAGTGAAGGAGAAGCGGTTGGCACAGGACTACCGGCAAAGCCTTCATCTGGCGCTGGAGACGTTGCGCGAGCGCAGATTGCGCAGCTTCTTGACGGTGCTGGGCGTGATCATGGGCGTCGGTGTACTGATGCTGGTTGCTGCGCTGCTCACCGGCTTCAATCAGTCCATAGTCGAGGCTTTCACCAGCTTCGGCGCCGATACGGCCTCGGTCAGACGGTTCAGTCACGGCCCGCCGCCCCGGCGGGGCCGTCTGCGGCCCAAGGAGGAGCGTTTACGCAAGCCACTGACGTTCGCCGGTGGCCAGGCGCTGGCGACCTGCTGCGCCTCGATTCAGGATGTCACCATCTGGATCACCCAGTGGGAACAGACGCATCAGCTTCGTTATCAGGGCAACGAGGTTCTCGGAATCGCTTTCCGCGGCACGCTCGCGAACTATCCCCTGGTCTATGCCAATGCGATGATGCTCGAAGGCCGCTACTTCACCGACTCCGAAAACCTGCGCCGCGCCGATGTCGTGGTGCTCGGCGAAGACGCTGCCAAAGCTTTGTTTGGGCAACTACCGGCCGTCGGGAAAGAGGTTTTGGTGGATGGCGGGACGTTCCAAGTCGTCGGCGTGCTCGAGCGGCCCAAAGGCAATATCGGTTTGAACGACGAAGACCGCCGCGTGCTGGTGCCCTACCAGACCTTCCGCAAACTCTATCCGTCTTCCTACGAGAACTCGTTCCGCATTCTGGCGCGGCCGGGACAACTGAGCACCGCGGTAGACGAAGCGCGCGAGGTTCTGCGCCGCCGGCGTAAGGTGGCGTATAGCGAGCCCGACGACTTCTCGATTCGCACGGCGGAGCAGCAGATAGAGCAGTTCCATTCGATCCTAGGTGTCGTGGCCGTCACCATGCTCGTACTCAGCTCCATTGGCTTGCTGATCGGGGGAGTCGGGGTGATGAACATCATGCTGGTCAGCGTCACCGAGCGAACCCGCGAGATCGGCGTGCGCAAAGCCTTGGGTGCGCGCCGGCGCGATATCGTGCGGCAATTCCTCTCCGAAGCGATGGCCCTCACCGGTGCAGGGGGCGTCATCGGTATCTTGCTGGTGGAAGGACTGATTCTGGTCCTGCGCAGCGTCACGGCCATGAAACCGGCCGTGTCCATCTGGGCGGTTGCGGCTGGCGTTGGAGTTTCGCTCGGAGTGGGGCTGATTTTCGGCGTGTGGCCCGCATTCAAGGCCGCGCAACTCGACCCTGTCGAAGCCCTGCGGTACGAATGACCGTGAAGGTCGCGTGTGGTGGTCCGACAAGACGTAAGACTTGGTATCTTGGAGACCGCAGCCGAGCGCGCCACGACATCCGGTGTGGATTCTATTCCGTGAATACCACGTCCACACCGAACTGATTTTCCTGCGGCCCCGGTTCAATGCGCACTACATATCCGCGCAGCGCCAGGTGTTTCTCACCCTCGTCGCCGTTTTGGCTTTCGATCACCACCTGAAGCTCCGACTGGAGCTTCGAACTGTGATCGGGATAGATCGGCGCCCCGTGCAGGCTCAGGTCGCGGATCACCGTTTTCTCCTCGAACGCGCCTCCGTCTTGGGCGAAGCCAGGCACCCGCGCGCGGAAATGCGCTTCTCGCCGCAATCCTTGGTGTACCGCCGGAATCCCTACCTCGGTCTTGCCATCTGCGAGCGTCATGACCATGCCTTCGGCGGCGGCCCACGTATTCTCGAAGCTCGCGCGCGCCTCCCGCAGGATGCCGTCTATGCGCCTGTCGGAAGAGTCGGGGTCGTGGTGGAACAGCACCAGATTGCGCACCCCGGCGGACTTGGCCACGCGCACGCCCTCAAGCCAGGTCGAATGGCCCCAGCCGCGATGCGCGCCGAGCTGTTCGGGAGTGTACTGGGCGTCGTTGATGAAGATATCGGCGCCTTCCGCGAGTTCGCGCAAATTTCGATCAAACTCCGGATTGCCGGGCTCGTTGTCCGTGGCGTAAACAATCGTTCCGGCCGGCGTATCAAAACGCAATCCGAGGCACCCCTGCGGATGATTCAGCCAACGAGTGATGACGCGCGTATCCCCAAGCTCAAAACCATCGCCGCCGGCCACTTCTGTGAACTTGCGGCCTGCGGACATCGCACTCAGATCCACAGGGAAGTATGGGTGCGCCATTTGCGCCTCGAAAACGCGCTTTAAGCTGTTGTGGCCCAGGAATTCGGACCGAACACTGTAGAAATGAAACTTATTTCGCGTCGAATAGAGGGGCGCAAAAAACGAAATGCCCTGGATATGATCCCAATGATAGTGCGTCACGAATATGTGCGTCTCGAGGGTCTCGTCTTCCGCGCCGCTGGCCCATCGCTTTCCCAGCATGCGCAGCCCGGTGCCGCAGTCTAGGATCAATTGAGTCCCGTCCGGCGTGATCAGTGCGAGGCATGGTGTATTCCCGCCGTAACGCCAAGTCGCGCGATCCACCGTCGGCGTCGAACCCCGGACGCCCCAGAAGCTCAGTTGCGCTGCCTTTCCTCGCATCGTCAGAACAAGCCTCACGCCGTGTTTCGCTACTCGAGCTCGCTGTATCGAATGTTTGTGGCCGGGAATCCTTGCGTGAGAATACTTCGCATGGTAGGCAGCAACTTCCGGTGAAGTCAAATGCCATTCGCCGGGAAGGTGCGTAGACTGTAGGGGGTAGGGCAATTCGCCGGTGCGCTAGCATAAGTGCCCGCGTGTAAAATCCTATACGATGCACGAGCACCACCCGGACCACAGGCACTCGCGCGCAAAGCCAGTCGGCAGATTTCCGGCCGTGGCGCTGGGGGCCACAATCTGTCTAGCCGCAGCCGAGTTGATCGGCGGATATCTGGGCCATTCCATAGAAATGCCCGGCGATGTCACCATGCCGACCAGGCTCCCGGGACGGCGTGACTGCGCCCATCCCGGCGCAGCAAGTGCAAACATCAGCGCCACTAGCGCTGGGATCATCCCAGCCTTCGTCGCTCGTCTCATGCCCTTGATTGAGATGCTCCGCTGTACCCTCGGGGTTCGACTCGTGTGCAGGCGCTACAACTGAATGGGCGGCAGTGGGTTACGCTGGTTGGCAATAAGAAGCTCGCCCCCGAACACGCATTCGCTGGGACGCTGGCCGAGCGCCTCTTCGGCTGAAATGCGCGCCACGTCGGGATTGTTGTTGTTTTCCGAGAGATGGGCGAGCACCAAGTAGCGCGGCCGGCCGTCGAAGCCTTCCGGATCGGCCAGGAATTTGCTCACCGTGTCGTTGGAAAGATGCCCGGTGCGGCTCATCACCCGTTGCTTGACGTGCCAGGGATACGGACCGATCTTGAGCATTTCGAGGTCGTGGTTTGACTCCAGCACCAGCCCGTCGCAATCCCGCAGATGATGCTTCACCAGTTCCGGCATGTACCCCAGGTCGGTGACCATCGACAACTTCACGCCACCGGCGCGGAAGGCAAACCCCACCGGGTCTGCGGCGTCGTGCGGAATCGTAAACGGCGACACCTCAATGTCGCCCACCACAAACGGTTGCCCGGCTTGGATGAATTCGACGCGATCGAGCCGCCGGGCGTGCCGTTCCGGCAGCAGCCGCATCGTTTCGGCATGTGTGGCGGGAGTGAAGTAGACCGTGGTACGCCACTTCAAGAGCAGCGCGGCCAAGCCTCTGGTATGGTCGCTATGCTCGTGGGAGATAACGATGCCGTCCAGGCCATCCGGCACCTGTTCCAGGGCGGTCAGGCGGCGCAGCGTTTCGCGCTTGCTCAGCCCGGCATCCACCAGAAGACGCGTCCGCGGCGTTTCGAGCAACGTGCAGTTGCCCATGCTCCCCGACGCGAGAATGCTCACGCGAAGATTGATGCGTCTCCCCCGAACCCGCGCGTCCCAAAGGCGCGATTTGGCCCGCATCATCGCAAGCTGCGCGCCGCGCGTCAACCACCATCTCGAGCGCGTTGCAGGCAAGGATCGCCCCCCTCCTTGGCCGCCTGCCCCGGCGGCCGATAGTCCCTATCCGCTAGGTACAGTTTCACAGCCCTGGGCTGTGATATAGACTCTCTCATTCGTCTTGGAGAGAGTGCTGCCGAAGTAAGGGTCGAGCCCGTTCTTCAGTGGTCCCGGAGGGAGAACATCATAATGACGAGTCCTGAGGTTGGATCCAGCACAGACGCGGGCTTTCCTGGGGCTACCACCCATCATCAACAGTCGCCTGGGGCGTCTGGGGGTCGCGGAAGCACCATGCCTGAAACGACGCCATCTCACACTGCATCCGGCCACTTCGGCTTTTGGAGCCTGATCGCAACTCAGTTCCAGGGCGCCTTCAGCGACCAGGCATTCAAAAACCTCGTGATCTATCTCATGGTTGGCATGGGGGTTTCACGCCTCCAGCGCGACGAGTTCATCTTCTATATAGGTGTGGTCTTCGGCCTTCCCTTCATTCTCTTCGCGATGACCGGCGGCTACCTGGCCGACCGCTTCAGCAAGCGCAGCGTCACCATGGCCACCAAGGGGATGGAAATCTCGGTCATGCTGCTGGCGGTCCTGGGGCTGGTGCTGAACGACATCTATATCCTGCTCGGCGTCGTCTTTCTGATGAGCACTCAGAGCGCTCTCTTCGGTCCTTCCAAGTACGGCCTCCTGCCGGAGCTTCTTCCGCCAAAGCGTCTTTCTTGGGGCAACGGAATTCTCCAGATGGGAACGTTCCTCCCCATCATCCTGGGCACCGTGGCCGGCGCCGCCATGTCGGAGTTTCCGCCCGCCCAGCGCCTCTGGGCCGGACTAATTTTGGTCGGCTTAGCCGTGGGTGGTTTGCTGACCAGCCGGGGCATTACTCGCGTTCCGGCCGCGGACCCGCAGCGGCGCTTCCGCGTGAACTTCCTGGGGGACGTGGTTTCGAAGCTTCGCGTGGCAAATGCCGACCGCGTCCTCTTTTTGGCCATCGTCGGCAACGCGTACTTCTGGTTCCTGGGGGCCTTGCTCCAGGTGGTCATCGTCATTTACGGAACCGGTGTCCTTGGCGCCAGCCCGACCGAGAGCGGGGTGTTGCAGGCGGCGGTGGCGGTGGGAATCGGCACCGGCGCGGTCGCCGCCGGTTACCTCTCGGGAAACAAAGTCGAGTATGGCCTCATCCCCCTCGGCGCGATTGGCCTGTTCTTCTTTGGATTTCTTCTGGCTCTTTCGGGACTCTCCTACGGCGCCGTGGCCGGTTTACTGGTGCTGCTCGGGGCATCGGGCGGATTATTTTCTGTGCCGGTCAATGCGATCCTTCAACACCGTCCGGACAAGGAGATGAAGGGTGGGGTGCTGGCCGCGGCTTCGTTCGTCTCCTGGGTGGGGATCATTCTTTCCGCTGGCGCCTACTACGTTGTGGCCGTCGTCGCGGGCCTCACACCGCAAAATATTTTCCTGGTCGCGGCAGTGCTCACACTGGGCGGAACCGTGTGGGCGGTGATCCTGCTGCCGCGCTCTTTGTTCCGCTTGTTGGCCTGGTTTGCGACCCACACCATCTACCGCATCCGGGTCATCGGCGGCGACAACATCCCGGAGAAGGGTGGCGCGCTCTTTGTCTCGAACCACTTGTCTTTCGTGGACGCGGCTCTTCTGATGGCGTCTACGGATCGCTCCATTCGCTTCCTGATGCACAGGGAGTACTACGAGCGGCCCTTCATCAAACCGTTCGCGCGTATATTGGGGACGATTCCCATCTCCTCCGGCCAGAATCCGCGCGAAATGATCCAGTCGCTCCGCAACGCTTCCGACGTCATTCGAAGCGGAGGGGCGGTCTGCATCTTCGCTGAAGGTCAAATAACCCGCACCGGCCAGTTGCTGCCGTTCCGTCGCGGCTTCGAGCGCATCATGAAGGACGTCGATGCTCCCATTGTGCCCGTGAGCCTAGACGGCGTGTGGGGAAGCATCTTCAGCCATGAGCGCGGACGTTTCCTCTGGAAGCTGCCGCTGCGGATCCCCTACCCCGTGACCGTCAGCTATGGCAGGCCCATGGCGCCCGCATCCTCGGCAGCCGAAGTCCGGCAAGCAGTGCAGGCCTTGCAATCCGAGGCCTTCGTTCATCACCGCGAGCACATGCAACCGATCCACCGGTCGTTCATCCGCACCGCGCGACGTCATTCTTTCCGTTTCGCGATGGCTGACGGGCTGGTACCGAGACTCACCTTCGGCTCCGCCCTCACTCGCGCGGTCTTTCTTGCTCGCCGCCTTCGAAAGCAATGGGCCGGCCAGCAGATGGTCGGCGTGCTTCTCCCACCTTCGGTTCCCGGAGCTCTGGTCAATCTCGCGGCCCTGTTGCTGGGCAAAGTGCCCGTGAACCTCAACTACACGACTTCCGACGCCATCCTCGCTTCCTGCGCGGAGCAATGCGGGCTTAAGACCGTGGTTACGTCCGAAAAGTTCCTGGAGCGGGTCCCGTTGCGGGTTCCCACGCAGGCCATCTTGCTGGAAGACGTGGCGGCCAAGCCTCGCATGGCGGAAAAGCTGGCGGCGCTATTCCTCGCCTGGTTGGTCCCCATCCGTAGGTTGGAGAAAGCCATGGGGCTCGAGAAGAAAGTCGGTCTCGACGATCTGGCAACGGTCATCTTCTCGAGCGGCAGCACTGGCGATCCCAAAGGAGTCAGGCTTTCCCACTGGAACATCCAGTCCAACGTCATACAGATCAACCGCATCATTGCGCTGGACCGCTCAGACCGCATGCTCGGTGTCTTGCCCTTCTTCCACTCCTTCGGCTTTACGGCCACCCTCGTCTTCCCGTTCACCAGCGGCGTTGGCGTTGTCTACCACTCGAACCCACTCGACGCCCGCATCATCGGCGCTCTCATCCGCAAGTACGCCGCGACGTTCTTGATGGCCACCCCCACTTTCCTCCAGGCCTACATTCGCCGCTGCGACCCGCAAGACTTCGGCAGCCTCCGGTTCGTCCTGGCCGGTGCAGAAAAGCTGCCGGAGCGCATCGCCCAGGCGTTCGAGGACCGGTTCGGCATCCGTCCGCTGGAAGGCTATGGATGCACCGAGTGCGCGCCGGTGGTGGCCATCAACGCGCGCGACTTCCGCGCTCCGGGCTTCCGTCAGGTGGGCGCCAAGCGCGGAACCATCGGCCATCCACTCCCTGGGATGAGCGTCCGCATCGTCAGCCCCGAGACCGGAGAGCCGCTACCGGTAGGCGAGCCGGGTCTAATGCTGGTGCGCGGCCCCAACGTCATGCAGGGCTACCTGGGCAGGTCGGAGAAGACCGCGGAAGTTTTGCGGGAAGGTTGGTACACGACCGGTGATATTGCCGCCTTGGACGAGGACGGTTTCTTGACCATCACCGACCGCCTGAGCCGCTTCAGCAAGATCGGGGGCGAGATGGTCCCTCATGCCAAGGTCGAGGAAACGCTCCACGAAGCTGCGGAGCTGGCGGAGCAAAGCTTCGCCGTCACCGGCGTGCCGGATGAGAGCAAGGGCGAGAGGCTGATCGTGCTTCATACCCTGCCGGATGAACAGGTCCATGAAATCTACGACAGGTTTTCCCATCTGGGATTGCCCAACCTTTGGGTTCCGCGTCTCAACCAGTTCTTTCGGATCGAATCGATTCCCGTGCTCGGCACCGGCAAGCTCGATCTCCGCAAGATCCGCTCCCTGGCCGCAGAGCTTGCAGCTGCGGGGTAGCGATCCGGGGTTGAGATAGCTTGTGGAAGGTTCACGTGACCCTCGCTCAGGAAGCCGTAAAGTCGCATGGGTCTCGTCGGAAACCTAAACCGAAAATTTGGACCTAACTGGAAGATTGGACCAATCTAAAGGGGTCAGGTCAGTGGGGTCTCTCTTTAGTAGTGCCTGCTCTGGAACTGGAGGCGATGACGGCGGAGGCGGCTGGTGGGACGATGCACCCACAGTCAGCGGCGGTGGAGGCGGCGGAACAACGACAACCTATATTGAGGCAAAGCTGATGGCCTTGCGGGATGCCGGGATGCGTGCTGATGTCGGTGTTGAGGCTGCTATGGTGGCTACTGCGCCAAACTTTTTGATTATCGTAGTCGCCATTGGGCCAGCTCCAGTGTTGTTTTCGGACCTTGCTTCGCTCGGACCCGCAGTGCTCCAACAGATACGGCAAATCCTCTTGAATCCTGGTACAAAGCAATTTGCAGAAGACTTCGTTCGAGGCTACGCTCCTGGAGGAGTTCCGATGACTGCGGGAGGGGTCGCAGGTTTCTTATCAGGCAAGATTGTAAGTAATTGGTCTAGTATTTCCCAGCGTATCAGACGTTCATAAAGACACTAGACGGAGGTGTGCCTCAGTAATGCGAATACCGGTACCGACATCTAAATGCCCGTCTTGTGGTACCGCCTTGCCGAACGACCAATACAAGGCCGGAAAACCGTGGACGTGTCCGGTGTGTTCGCAGCAATTTCAGTTTTCGCGAAGTTACGAGCACACGGTCAGCTGGAGTGTCTTGGGGTTAACGTTTATTTTGTTTTATGTTCTAGGCCTTCGGGGGCTGCGGCTTTTCATAGGAGCAATTGTAATGTGGTTCCCGGCCACTCTGATATGCGTATTCGTGCTCGACCGAATATTTCTTCCCCGGCTCGAACCATACCGGCCCAAGGACACCGGTTCGCACCTGTCACTGCGATGAGTGCTGATCAGATAGCCTAATCGGCAACGACCGCGCCAACCTTTTCGGGCGGGTGGCGCATTGGCTTCTATGAATTTCCTCTTGAAGAAACGCGAGCGGGAGCGTGCCACTTCACCTGTCGCACGTAGCACCAAAGGGGCTGGGGTGGGTGCGAATCTTCAGTCTTAGGGGACCTTAGGGGGTCGTGGCTTCAGCCACGACATCTCCCTTTTGCCGTGTCAAAATCTCTTCGTGACCGGCATCACTCTTTCCTCGATGGGAGACGCATCGCACGCCGCGTTTCCTCCAGCAACATCGTCTACTGCTGCGCGGATCATGTCGGCAGTTCCCGCGTGATTACTAACGGGCGGGTGGCGCAGGCTTTAGCGTGTGACTAAGTGTCGGATGCGAAATAAGAGCTATGAGCGCGACGGGCAAGAAGGCACGGGGGTCGAATTACGCCTTTGCGCGCTACTACAACCTGCGCCTGGGCCGCTTCATGTCAGCGGATCCGGTTGGCGGCTACATTGCCGACCCGCAATCGGTGAATCTTTATTCCTAGTGGGTCAGATTGTTAGTGGCGATCTGTCAAGTGCTCGCAACGTGCTGCGCCGAGGTGGATTTTCGGTCAACGCACAACCGAATCCGGTAACTGGGGTGTAAAGTATCTGGAACTTGAGTGGCGCGCTTCATGGATCACTGAGTGGAACACAGGGATTTTCATTATCAGCGACATTTTCTGGGTGTTTCGGGCAATGACGACTTTGGCCTATTTAGCATCGGGGATTATCGTTGCTCTGTTGATTTGCTGGGGTATGCTCAGCATATTCTCTCAGCGAACGCTCGCTCGATTTATGGGCTGGTATGCGAGCGCCGATAAGTTTTCTACAAGAGATCCTACTCTCCAAGTGAAAACGTCCCGTTCACAGCAGTTGGCCGGCGTCCTTGTTGTTCTGACTGGTGTGATGGCGGCGTGGCTCCTCCTGACGCAACTCCAACGCCACGACATTCCAGCCTCCCCAGTGGAACTTCCTCAGGAGGCTACGGGATGGGATTGGGGAGCCTTTGTGTTTGGTCTGGGACTTATGCTTTATGGCCTTTACATGTTCATTCGGCCCCAGGAGTATCTTCGCATGATAGGTAGTAACTTTCCCGACCGTCGCCTAAATCCTGACGTGGTAAGGCAAGGAATGCGAGTTGGGCGTATCTTCGGCATTATTCAGGTAGTGGTTGGGGGCTATATGTTGTTCCGCTGGCATTAGTGATTACCAATCTCGGCTACTGTAACTGCCCCGCACGTTACTAGAGCGTCCGGGCTGGCCGCTTCCCGTCCGCCGATCAGCTGGGTGGGTACATTGACGACCCACAAACCCTGAATCTCTATTCCTACGTGCGCAACAACCCAGCCAACTTCACAGACCCTACGAGACTGTCTTGCGAAACGCCGTTGCCTTCGTTCGCTAGTCTGGTTTTCAGCACTCGGAAATTCGCGATTTGTTAGGATTCTTCTTGTGAAACGGATGAGTGCCACGCCGGTGCTAAGATAGCTTCGGTCTTGGCAACCACAGGTGCATGGACCGGAATCATTATGATCGCGCCATGGTTCTTGAAGCGTCTGGAAGGATGGAAGACGCTGTCGCAGAATTACGCGAGCTGATCAGATCAACAGACAATCCTGCCGGTGATGGACTTGCCTTTGTCGTTATCGCGGACGTTCTAAGAGAGCTTGGCCATCATGAGGAAGCTCGGAAGTTTGTCAACCAAGTATGTAACATCCTTACTAAGAAGGACGAGCAGTATCCCTACATAATGTATGTTGACGCATGTATTGACGAAGAGCTACAGGATTGGAAGTCAGCTCTTGCGAAGCTCGATTTGATCCTCAAACAGTATTCTGGCTTGCTTGAAAGTACAGAGCATGACGATTTGAAGGCGAAGATTCTCCGCATCAAAGGCATTGCCCTCACTTTTTTAAATAGAGATGCAGAGGCACACCCACTGTTGGAATTGGCACTGAGTAAGAATCTGGAGAGGGAGACAACCTTGTGTTTCCTTGGCGCTTGCTGTTCCAATCTGGGAGACCTGGATGCGGCCGAGCGGTATTTGAAAGAAGCATTGTCTCTCCAACTGGATGACCCTTCTTTCGCTGCTAAAGCACACCGTTATCTAGCGAATGTCCACTTCCGACGAGGGCGCTTTGCGTGGGCCAAACAGGAACTTGAATGGTGTCTTGAGTATGGTTCAGAACACCTGCGGAAAGAGCCAATCATCAAGGACCTCATAGGCAGCTCCAAAGCCTTGGGTCTCGATGCGGATGTGGAGCGATATTCTGAGATGTTGCGCCGATTGCAATCGTAGGTGTGGTGCGAAAGCAGTGGGCTTCAACCAGCAGCCAACCTCGTACCATCTGTACACGCCATACCGGCTCCTCCCCTCCGTCATTCGAATGCCTTTTCACAGCTCATTCGAATAACCCATAAGTATATATAAGATATGTGTTGTATTTCTTGATAATCTGTGCTAACGTGTCGTATGTTCGCTGGTCGATCCTATCGCTTGGGGACATTCCGCATCGCCCGTGGCACAGCCACTCTTGGCTGTGCGCCTTTTCCTCAGCCGCTTCTCGGTGTGAGCGGGCTCCTCCCTCTAGCCTCCAGTCTCGATCCTCTAGCACAACCCACTCCTGTGCATAAGTCGTTTCTACTGCGCACTTACGAAAAACTAGCCTGTAACCAGTGCAGAATGAACACTTATGGACAAAGGACTTAAAATCGCCTGGAATTAACACTTACAGAAAAACTGGGGGGTGGGGGGTTGAGCGCGAGGCTCCCGGCTCGCTCGGCGAGAGCGGGAAAGAACGTGGGCGCTCGCGCGGTAAAAAAGTCGAGCCGAAGTCCCCGGCACTGCAGGCCACGGTAAGTGGCGCTGCGGTCGCAAAGGGGAGCTTCGGCGGTAAGAAAGTAGGGGGGGTGGGGGGCCCCCTCTCAGGCTCTTTACGCTCTTTTGACTTTGAAATATATCAACCTACTTGCTTTCAATGCCTTGCGCACTCTTTTGCGAAAAACACCAGGGGTGGGGGGGGGGATAAAGATAAATCACTTCCAACCCCAAAGATGATGAGGAGGTAAAAGATCAAAGATGAGGAGGTATTACGATAATTCGACGCGCCTTGCTAGGGGGGCATGCTAGCAAGCCAGTAGATCGCGCTTCAGCCGGAAGCCCGTCAGCGGCCCGACCACGGTGACGGCAATCTTCTCTGGGCAGAAGAACTCCTGGGCGATCTGCTGCAGGTCCTCACGGGATACGGCCTCGAGCGAAGCTTGCAGCTCCGCGGCGGTGAAGAAGCGGCCAAAATACATCTCCTGTCGGGCCAGGTTGGACATGCGCGTTCCAGTGGATTCGAGCGACAGCACCAGCGACCCTTTGAGCTGGTCCTTGGCGCGTCGAAGCTCCTCATTGCTCACCGGTTCTTGCTTCATCCGGTGGAACTCCTCGGCGATGGAGCGCAGCACGCGCTCGACGGCTTGGCGCTTGGTGCCTGCGTAAACCGAGAGCATCCCGGCGTCGGAATATGGGCTCACCTCGCTGAACACCGCATAGGCCAGGCCCTGCCGTTCACGAATATTCTGGAACAGCCGCGAAGACATGCTTCCGCCCAGAATGTTGTTGAGCAGCGAAACAGCGAATCGCTGCGGGTGTGGCAGCGGATACGAGGGCACTGCCAGGGTGATATGCACCTGCTCGAGCGCCGGTTTGTTTCGCACCTCCAGCCGTGCTTGTGGCTTGGGTTCGGGCCCGTTGGGGGAAGGAAAAGTAATCGCCCGGAGAGCGTCAAATGGGCGGGCCACCAGCTCCACCAGCTTTTCCGGTTCGATATGTCCGGCCGCGGTGATGATCGTGTTATTTGGCGAATACCAGGGATGGAAACAGTCGGTCACCGCGCCACGCGTAAAGCTGCGCACCGTGGCGCGCCGGCCCAGGATGGGAGCGCCCAACGGATGGCCGCGCCAGAAATTCTGGGTCAGTATTTCGTGCGCCAGCGACTCGGGGTTGTCCTCCTCCGCCTTGATCTCCTCCAGAATGACCTGCTTCTCCTTGGAGATGTCTTCCTCGGTGAATCGTGGGTGCAGCACTAGGTCCGATAAGACGTCAAACGCCAGCGGAAGGTGCTCGTCCATCACTTTGGCGCTAAAGCAGACAACTTCTTTCGAGGTGAAGGCGTCGAGCAAGCCGCCCACCGAGTCCACCTCACGGGCGATCTCTTCGGCCGTGCGTTGCTCCGTGCCTTTGAACACCATGTGTTCGATGAAGTGTGAGATCCCGTTAAGACGCGTGGGCTCGTGGCGCGAACCGACGCGCAGCCAGACTCCGATGGAAACGGACCGTACGTGCGGTACCGGTTCGGCAATCACCACCAGCCCGTTGGAGAGAACGTGTCGCCCGATAGCAGTGTCGGTGCCAGCCATAACTTGTACGCCTCTTGATGATCGCATACGGTCAAGGGAAAGACCACGAGGCCCCCCCCCGGCGATCCGAATCATGCCACACCGCCACGCCACCCCTCCACGTCACCCCGCCCTGCGCGCGCGATGTGGCCGTGCTATCATGAAAATCCGTCCAAGAGTCCGCCATGCCCCCGGAGATACAATCTGGCAATGCAGCCACGCACGGCACGTCCGGCTTCCGTGATGTGCTCGGGAAGTCAGCCGATGAGCTGCGCTCCTGGATGGCAGCCTTGGGCGAGCCGGCGTATCGGGGCGCGCAGCTCTATCACGCGCTGTATGCGGAGGGCCTCGTCGATTTCGCCT
The DNA here is from genome assembly GCA_965197305.1 of Candidatus Acidiferrales bacterium. Lineage (GTDB taxonomy): Bacteria > Acidobacteriota > Terriglobia > Acidiferrales > UBA7541 > Palsa-189. The sequence goes on from CBDAMS010000012.1 coordinate 543,558, forward strand.
TGATGACTAACTTGCCCGCTCCGCTTCGTGCACGGCTTGCGAACGAAGCATCTATCGGACTGCCAATCATCTCCCGGCGCTACCGCTCTGCCGATCAGTCGGTGCGCTATCTGCTGGCCTTACCGCGTCCCGGTTCCCCGGCAGGAGCCGGGATGCCCGGCGAAACTCGCGTCGAAACCGTCTTCATGCCCTTGGAGGGCCGGCAGACGATTTGCATTTCGACGCAGGCGGGTTGCGCGGTGGATTGCCATTTCTGCCTGACCGCGCGGTTGGGCCTGATCCGCAATCTCACCGCCGGTGAAATTATCGGCCAGGTGTTGGTCGCGCTCGAAGATCACCGCGAGTCGCTGGCGCCCCAAACCAATGTGGTGCTGATGGGGCAGGGCGAGCCGCTGCTCAATTTCGAGGCGGTGATGGCCGCGGCGCGGGTGATGCTCGACCCCAAGGGCATGGCGCTAGCCGCGCGTCACGTCTCGCTTTCCACCAGCGGCATCGCTCCGGGCATCGAACGCCTGGCCCGGGAAAAGGTGCGTCCCAAGCTAGCCGTATCGCTGAACGCCTCGACGGATGGGCAGCGCGACGCCATCATGCCCGTCAATCGCAAGTATCCGCTGGCCATGCTCCTCGACGCTTGCCGCCGCTACCCGGAGCGGATCACGTATGAGTACGTATTGTTGGGTGGTTTTAACGATACGGCTGACGATGCGCGCCGCGTGGTGCGGCTTCTTTCCGGCTTGCGCGCCAAAGTAAATCTGATCCCGTGGAATCCTGGCGAGCTGCCTTATCGCGCGCCCAGTCCGGATGGTATCGACGAGTTTCGCCGCGTACTGGTGGAAAAGGGGCTGCCGGCTTTCGTCCGCTATTCACGCGGACAAGACATCGCCGCGGCATGCGGTCAACTGGCGCTTGTGGATTCGTTGGGGGGCACACCCCCACCTGCATACGCGCCGCCGGATGCCCAGCTGGTCTAGTGGGTGTTCTGGCGGGCTTTCCTGCAAAACCCTATGGCGCCCATCAGCCGGCCGGTCTGCGGGCCTTCACTCCGATAGCTGAAGAGCAAGTCCCTCCGGCACGCGGTGCACAGCGTGCTCACGGAAATATTGCCGGGCGCGACGCCCGCATCGATCAGTTGCCGGCGATTTGCAGCCCGCAAGTCCAGTTGCACACGCTCGGCGGGCGATTCATGTCCGGGGGGCATCATCGTGAGCCACGGAAGCGGGTTTGGCTCCTCGCCCGTTGCCAGCCGCGCAAAGGGCCCGTCGAACCATTCGGCCGCCTTCGGGAACTGAGCGGAAAAGGCTTGAGCCACTTCGGGTCCGACGTCGTAGCAGCAGCGCCCAATCGCGGGTCCCAGAGCCGCGGCGACATCCGGCGGTTGCGTGCCAAACTCAAGACGCATCCGCCCTAACGTTTTTGCCGCAATCCTGCGAAGCGTGCCGCGCCAGCCGGCATGAATGGCCGCAACCGCACGCCGGGCCGTGTCCACCAAAAGAATCGGAACACAGTCCGCCGCCTGCACGGCGAGCAGGATCCCAGGCTGTCGTGTGATGGTGGCGTCCGCTTTCGGCGGTTTCGCGGGTGTAACGGAAAGCACGTGTATCAGATCGGAATGGATTTGCTGAAGCGTGGCCAGCGGCATGTTCCCAACCCCCAGCGCCTGCTGCCATTTGCGGCGATTGCGCACAACGGCTTGGCGCGAATCCCAATCCGTAAAGCCAAGATTGAGCACGCGCCCCTCGTCCATGCGGTTTTCGCCCCCTGCGCGCGTGCTGAAACCATGCACCAGCCAAGTGATCTTCGACAACGCATCCGCAGTGAGAATGCCGATGCCGGTAGACGGGCGCGTAGACTGGCGCATCGTCCAGCCAGGTTCCGTCAAGGTTCCGTGTGAAAAGGTTTTGTGTACATTTCTGTGTACAAAGGTTCTGTGTGAATCGGAAGGCTTTTTGCTGTCCGGGTTTTTGGTCCTGTGCCGCATGAAGCTTCACTGTATCTTAATTGGATGCCAATCTCGTATCGAGGTCGGCGCAGGAATGGCGCCTGCCGTTATAATCCAAGGGCGTTGGCAGGAGGCGTGGTGATCGTAGGACTGGGTGTGGATATCGCGGAAGTCAATCGCATTGAGGCGGCCATTGCGCGACACGGCCGTGCCTTTATCGATCGCATCTTTACTCCGGCGGAAATTCAGTACTGTGAACGGCATCGCAACCGCTTTGAGCGGTACGCGGGACGCTTTGCGGCTAAGGAAGCGGCCATGAAGGCTCTGGGCACCGGCTGGACGAGCGGCGTGCGCTGGGTGGATATCGAAGTGACCCGCCTCCCCAGCGGACAACCAGTCATCAGCCTTCATGGTGCCACGCGCGAGCATGCCGAACGCATGGGCGTGTGCCGCACCAGCCTCAGCATCACGCACAGCGGTAATACGGCCCTGGCAGAAGTTATTTTCGAAAGCTGATGGAAAACGTGCCCCGCGCTGCTTCAGCGAAAGAGCTGCGAACGCATCTCTTTTACGAGACCTCTCACTCTCCCTCGCTGGCCGAATTGGTGGGTTATGAACGAGCCAAAGAGATCATCGACTTTTGTTTCATCGCCAATCCTTACTACCCCACCGCCGAGATGCTCGATGATTTGCAACAAAACCTTCCGAATTTGATCAAGTCGTACCCGTCGAGCAATCCGCTCATCAATCAGGAGCACCTGGCAGCCGTTTTGCACGTCAACCCGGAGAATCTGATCATCGGCAACGGGGCCACGGAATTGATCGTGCTTATTAACACCACCCTGATTGACCGCGTGGTGGTGCCCATCCCGACGTTCGGCGAGTATATCGAAAAGTTGCGAGACCAGCGCGACGCCGCACTTTACCCCTTGGACCCGAATCGACGATATCAGCTGTCCCTGCCGGAGTATTTGGGTTGGGTGCACAAGCGCAATCTCAAGGCCCTGCTGGTCATCAATCCGGGAAATCCCACTGGCCAGTTTATCCCCCTGGCAGAGATGATCGAGTTCCTGCACCGGGCGAGTGATCTGGAGCTGCTGATCGTTGACGAATCCTTTATTGATTTCGCGGGAGATCCCATACCCAGTCTGCTCCCCGTGGCCGATCAATTCTCCAATCTCTTGATCGTGCGAAGCATGAGCAAACACTGTGGCGTGCCGGGCTTGCGTCTAGGGTACTGCTATAGCGGTAATTTGTACCTCCTGAACAGATTGCGCCGCTTCGTTCCCACTTGGAATCTGAATACGGTGGCGCAATATTTCCTATCGCTCTTGCCGGTCACCGACGCCTCGTATCAGGAAGCCCGCAAGCGCCTCATGGACGATGTGCGCTGGCTCCATGCCGCCTTGGAGTCCATCGCCGGGATCGAGGTCTATCCCACGGGGGCCAATTTCGTGCTCTTCAGGATCAGGCGTGGCATGACGGCCGCCGAGTTGCAAACCCAACTGCTGCATGAACACAAGATGTACGTACGGGACTGTTCGAACAAGGTCGGCATGGATGAATTTCACATCCGGGTGGCCTCGCAAGGCCGCGACAAGGATAGCAAGCTGGTGCAAGCTCTTCGGATGGCGCTTCGATGAAACGACCGGTGGTTCTGGTCGTCACCTGCCGGACGACGCGCAAAAACAGGTACATTGACTATGTGGGCGAACGCCATCTCGAACTTCTGATGGAGGCGAGTTTGCTGCCGGTGATGGTTCCTGCGATCAAAGGCACGCTCGCGCGTTTGGGACAATACGCGGCGGAAATGCAGGGGCTGTTGCTGGTCGAGGGTCAGGATATAGAACCGAAACGTTACGCGGCCCAAAAAGCCAACTTCACTTATCTGGAGAAAACGTACCCGTTACGCGATGAGATCGAGGTTCGGCTTCTTCGAAGCGCTGCAGGGAACAACGTTCCGGTTCTCGGGATTTGTCGAGGATCGCAACTGATCAACGTGGCCTGGGGTGGAACCCTGTATGGCGATGTGCGGAAGGAGAAGAAATCGCGGCTGAAACACATAGACTACGAGCACTACGATTCGTCTCGGCACCGAATCTCTATCGTCCCAGGGAGCCCGTTGGAGAGGTGGTATCGGCGCACCACATTGCCGGTGAGCAGTTTCCATCATCAGGGGATTCGGCAATTGGCCTCACGATTCAAGCCCATGGCCCACGCCGAAGATGGCTTGGTCGAGGCATATTACGATCCGAAGGCTTCTTTCCTGGTGGGTTTGCAATTTCATCCCGAGCGCATGCAGGAGGAGAGCATCGGGAATTGGCGGATTTGGAAGGCCTTCGGATCCGCCGTGCACCGGAAGCTGGAAACATCCCGGTGTTCCGGAAATTGATCTCGATCGGTGCTCACGGCTGTTCAAGCAGGCCGGCCACGGCACTGTTTTTATTGGGGCTTATAAATGAACGTTGACAAGCCTATTGCCGCTTGATATTGAGACGGTCAGCTTGTTGACGAGCATCCTGCAAACGGTGCTCTTCGCCTTTTAACTCGTCAAGAGCGTTCAAGACATCAGCACTACTCGGAAGCGTTTCGATCGTCCCCTGATCAACATGGTGATGAATAGTCTGGCTTTGGACTTGTGGGAGTTTATGTGCAAGCATGCCTGAGACTGCTTCAAGATGTCTTAGGATATTGGCAAGCTTTGCGCGATGTTCATCAACGCTCTGTGTTGCTGCATGCAATTCCCATAAGACATCTTTTTGAAGTTGTTCACGTTCGATATTGGTCATATCGTCAAGTGCGTGGCAGGAGAATGATTACAAAAAAAGTTAACACCTGTCAAGCCCTCGCCAAGCTCAGCCCCAAGCATCTCGACCGCTACGTGCAAGAGTTTGCCGGAAAGCACAACTTCCGCGAATCAGGAACGCTTGACCAGATGCGGGACACCGTTGCCCGCCTTGTCGGACGCAGGCTTCTTCTCCGCGATCTCATCGCTGACAATGGCCTTTCCTCTGCGGCTCGGTCCTGATCGCTCAATACGCCGAAACAGTGCGCGGGCCAGCGTCTCGGGAGTTGCGCCCGCCAGATCGCGTTTTGGGTCGAGCATTGGTTTCATGATATCTTTATAAACGAACCAAAGGCCAACGCAGGAACGCTGGCCTTTGAAAATCTAGCTGGGCAATGCTTGACAGGCGACCCGACAAGGAAGGAACCTCTCCTTGTAGCGCATTCCTAGCCCCCCTGTCAAGCACCTCCTGGGGAGAGGATGTGCGCCATGGAAAACCAAAGAGATGTCGTGGAACTCTTTGCTCGCTGTAATGTATATGAGTTCCTACTTGAGATCCTGTTTGCGCGGGAATGGTCAGGTTTCAGCGCCGAAGAAGCGCACGAAGCAAAAACGAAAATACTGAACCTGATGATTTACCGCTCGCATCTTTCACCAAACGCTGATCCTCAGAGCGATTTGTTGGCTTTTCAGGAGCAGTTTGCAGCAGTGGCCGACAATCTTTTGGAGAAGGCACTAAAGCGTTCGGAAGAAATACGCACACTGGAGAAGTCCCTACGTGATAGACAGTCATAACTTAGTCTACCAGATCAAGCTCCGACACGAATCATAGTTGACGTCCCGGCTCGAACCGGGGCGTTTCTCTGTACGGCTCTATCCTACCATTACTTCGCGGGGCATAGTATAACTCGCTTCAGTCACGTCAACGTTCATTTATAAGCCCCTTTTTATTTAGGGCTTCCCAGGGCGGCCCCTCCAGCGGTTTAAGGCCGTTTAAGGCCGCTTAAGGCCAAGGCGTCGATGTTAAATCCGTGTTAAGGACTTTTAACATCGATTTTACTGACAATCGGACCTGACTTGAGGCAGACTATGCAAGTCTGGGGTTAACTTAGGCCCCGCATGGGAGGCGCAACACATGAGGTACAAGAGCCACATCGCTTTAGTGGCAGCGTTCGGTTTGCTTCTGGGAGCGATCCCTGTGATGGCGCATCACTCGATTTCGTCGGTGTTTGATCCGACGAGGGAATGGACGCAGACGGGTGTGCTCACCAGGGTCGACTGGATCAATCCGCACGCTGCTACCTACATTACAGTGACAGATCCGGAGACAGGCGAGACGGAGCAGTGGGGTTGCGAAGGCAATCCGCCAGCCACGTACAGCCGGGCCGGTGTGAAGAAGAAGGACTGGATCATTGGCGAGACGATTACCATGACCTGCGCAGCCGCCAAGGATGGTACGAAGAACTGGGGCTTTTTGAAGATGATAAAGTACCACTCCGATGGCCATGTGTTGGTGTTCAGAATCGGAGGCGAGTAAGAGCTTTTTTGCCTGTGGCCAATGGGTAGTGTCCTGATTTGTCAGAAACGAATCAGGACACTACCAGTGGCACCCCCCTAAGGTGTCCCCCACCCCCACCTGTGAGGGTGGGTATGCTTTTCGCCTCACAATCCACGCACAGAACCAACGATCTATGCAACACAAACGATGTATGCAACACAAATGTCACTCGTCCGCGTTTGCGGTACGCAAAGACCATATTGAATTTCCTGGCCCTGTGGACCCTGTGGAAGAAGTTCGACCGAATCGGCTAGTCAGTTTCTGTGTGCCAGGATCCGGGTCTGTTGAGGCGAAACCAGCTCATATCGCGTGCCGCGCCAAGTAATTGTCCGCCGAAAGCCAGCCACCAGGGCATTGTATAGAAAGACGAACGGCACCAGCGGGGCGAAGAGCGTCCATGCCCAACCGTACTTTAGAAGTTGGTCCCGCCATTCCGGCATTAGCTCAAGCGCCGCAGCCAGCCGGAGGGCGCCGCGTATGGCCGATACGATGGGGGGCAACAGCGCAACCAGGATGATCTGCAGGCTGGGAAATCCGAGGATCCAATTGCCGGCCCACAATCCCAATCCCAGCGTAACGGTCGCGCAATAGAGTCCGTGGCCCAGAAATGCCCGCGCCCAGATCTTGGGCGCATACACGCGGGTGATGATCAACTGCCGGTTGGTAAATTCGAAGAAACGATCAGCGTCCATATCCGTCGGCGAAGGCACCAAGCACTCGGGCACGAATTCAATACCAAGGGCATGAGTTTCGAGGGCTCGCGTTAGCGAGAAATCGTCGCTCACTGATCCTCGCCATGTTTCCAAGCCTCTTATTTCCTCGAAACGCACCCGTCGGATGGCCGTACCCCCGCCCCAGCAGAAATTATGATCGTGCTTGCCCAGGTACGTTGCGATCGGGGCATTCCACGCCGCGGCCAGAACGCTCCAGAAACCGCCCGTTCCCGGCAGGAGCCAGCGAAACGTCGTTGCAGCTCCCAGATTTTGGTCAGCCAGAGGGGCTACTAAGCGGGTCAGCCATCGCCGCGGCGGCCGCCCGTCGGAATCAACAAAAACAAAGACCTCAAACTGCCGGCCGGCCTGCTCCACTGCGGCGCGAAGGTTGTTTACCTTCTCTCCGCAATCCCGTGCGGGGCCGGCATGAACGATGTGCACCGGGCGCTTGCTTGTCGCAGCGATACGCCCGAGGAGGGGAGTCGCGGTATCGTGCGCCCCCGCCAGGGTGAAGAAAATCTCATACGGTCCATAATCGAATCGGGTGAGCGCGAGGAGATTTTCTTCCAGCCCCGACTCAAGCCCCTTCACCGGGCAAAACAAAGCCACTCGCGGCAGATAGAAGCCCACCGGCTTGGCTAATCGCTGCCGGGCCATACGCAACCAAACGATCCCCCCAAACAGGCCGTGCAGACCCTGCAACATTTGCTCGAGAATCAACAAATAGAAGACCACTAACATCTTGGCGGAGCATATCAGAAGCAGGTTTCCCACGTGCCACGGTTTGGGCCGCACTGGAGCCAACGTTGCAACGCACGACGGTCATGGCACTTTGGATGTTGTCGAATCCTTGATGTTGGGCAAAAAGATCTCGGGCAAAAAGATCTCGGGCAAAAAGCACAACGTTGTGTGACTCTGGCTCCAAGTTGTGTGACTCTCGCTCCAAGCCATTGGTGCGGTCTCTTTTCGAGAAATGGGAACTACTCGGACAGACCGGTTGGAAATAAAAGCTCAGCAGGGTGGTGAATGGAGTACCGTATAGGGCCGAAGTTCAACAAGGAAGTTCAGCGTCGAATCCGCATGCATTGCTCGCAGGCATCGGACTGCGGTGGCCAGCCCCCGGCTGGCCGTAAGGGGGGAGGCGCAGGCCGGAAAAAAACGCCAACGATCGAGTGTGAAACTCTCAGGAAGCGTGGATTTTGTTTATCTGGTTCGTCGAGGAGGGAAGATGAAGTGCGAGATGAAATTCAAATGGATGCTAACTTTGATTCTTGGACTCATGGCTCTTCCACTGAGTGTTCAGGCACTGAGTGCTCAGGAGTCGCCGGCTCTCGAGACGCAGAAAGACAAAGTGAGCTACTTGATCGGAGTTCAAGTTGCAAAAACCATTAAGAGTCAGGAAGTCGACGTCGATCCTAACCTGGTAGCAGCGGGTCTAGTCGACGCGCTTTCGGGTGGAAAGCTGCTCATGACTGATGAGGAGCTCCGCGCAACCATCACCGCCCTTCAAAAGGAGATGGCAGAGAAGCAGGAGCAGGCGAGAGCTCGGGGGGCTGACGAGAATAAGAAACTTGGGGAAGTATTCTTAGCGGAGAACGCAAAGAAAGACGCGGTGATCACGCAACCCAGCGGATTGCAGTACAAGATCCTCAAAGCCGCTGAAGGCAGGAAACCGGCCCAATCCGACACGGTGGTGTGCCATTATCGAGGGACGCTTATCGATGGAACGGAGTTCGACAGTTCCTATGCTGCGGGGCGTCCCGCAACCTTCCAGGTCGGAGGCTTGATCCCCGGTTTTAAGGAGGCCCTTCAGCTCATGCCGGTTGGGTCCACCTGGCAAATCTTCATCCCTTCCAATCTCGCCTATGGCGAGCGTGGTGCTGGGAATGTGATCGGGCCGAACGCCGCTCTCATATTCGAGGTGGAGCTGATTTCTATCCGCTGATTTCTATCCAATGATACGCCATGAGAGATACGCCATGAGACCGGAAGGCAGAGATTTCCGCCTGGCTTTGTGCGAAAGGGAAGGACGCCCTGGACTGGTGTATAGTTGCGCCTGCCTAATAGTCCGAAAAGTAAATCTGTAGTGCGGGTCAACTCGCCCAGGCAGATCCATTGAGCATCTTGCGTCGGCAGGCCTGCTGTTCGCAGTGTAGGAAGGGAAGAGCCTTTCTTTTCAGCCTCATTCTGTTGTTCACCGCCAGTGCCACGATGTGGGCCCGGCGGATTCCCACCGCGCAGGCAGATCCGGCCGTAGAGGTTGCAGATCAACAGAGTGGCGGCGCCCCCGAGCGCCGGACCATGACTGCGCTGCGCATGGGCGACGATGAAAGAATCGTGGTCGATGGCCGGCTGGACGAACCGGTCTGGGACCGCGCCGTGCCGGCGACCGACTTCCTGCAGCAGGACCCCGAGAATGGCGCGCCGCCGACCGAGCGAACCGAGGTGCGTATCGTTTACACCCGCGAGGCATTGTACATGGGTGTGATCTGCTTCGACGACGAGCCCGGCCGCCTTCTGCGCTACCAGCGGCGACGCGATGAGTTCCTACAGTCTGATGATCGCCTCATGTGGGTCATCGACCCCTTCTTGACCGCACAAAACGGTTACTTCTTCGAGACCAACCCATCGGGGTTGATGGGAGACTCATTGCTTAGCCCAGCGGGCGGCAATCGGCAATGGGATGGCATCTGGACCCTGCGCGTGCAGCGAAGTGACATCGGCTGGACTTTCGAGGTCGAAATTCCATTCAGCACCCTCAACTTCGATCCCAACGCCTCTAGCTGGGGCATCAACTTTCAGCGGACGGTCCGGCGCAAGAATGAAGAGAGCCTATGGACCGGTTGGGCCAGGAATCAGGGCTTGCAGCGGCTGGCGAATACCGGACTGCTTCAGGGGCTCAACGAGGATGTAAGCCAGGGAATCGGACTCGAGGTACGACCGTACGGCCTCTTCGCTTCCGAAGCTTCACCGATCACTGGCCAACCAGATACGATCAATGACGCAAACGTCGGAATCGATTTGTCCTATAGCCTCACACCGGGCCTGCGCGCCATTTTCACCGTCAACACCGACTTCGCCCAGACCGAAGTCGACCAGCGGGCGGTGAACTTGACCCGTTTTCCGCTGTTTTTTCCCGAGAAGCGCACCTTCTTTCTCGAGGGCGCCAATTTCTTCGATTTCGGGAGCGTGTCGCAGGCCAGCAACACATTCGGTGGTTTCAGGCGATCTGTGGACAACTCGATCGTGCCGTTTTTCAGCCGTCGGATTGGACTCGATGCAGACGGAAATCCGCAGAAGATCGATTTCGGGGTGAAGCTGATCGGTCAGCTCGGCCGCCAGGATTTGGGTGTGCTGCATGTGCGGACGGGCACCGAAAATGGTGTGCCGGGTGAGGACTTCATGGTCCTTCGCGTGAAGCGGCGGTTGCGGCAGCAATCGTATGTGGGAGGCTTCTACACCCTGCGCAACCAATCGGGCAGCGACTCGCCGGGCAGCAACTCGGCAGCACTCCAAACCGCCGGGGCGGACTTCCGGTTCGCGACCTCCTCTTTCAGGGACTCCCAAAACCTATCCGTGGGCGGATTCTTCCTGCAGGATACCAATCCGCTTGGCACCGGAAAGAGCGCCTCATATGGCTTGCAAGTGGACTACCCGAACGACCGCTGGAATGCAGGCGCGTCCTATCGCACGGTCCAGGAGAACTTCCATCCGGCGGTCGCGTTCACACGGTTCACACTCGACGGATATCGACGATATAGCCCGTATCTGAATTTCTCGCCTCGACCGGCCAATCACAGGTTCGTCCGGCGGTTCGCCTTTACCGCTGACGTCAATCTGGAGACCGACATAGAGAATCGATTTCTGACCCGCCTCTGGGACGTGACGGTCTTCAGCATGGATCTGCACACTCAGGACAACTTCAATGTGCACATCAAGCCGCAATACGAGCGACTCAACCGCGATTTCCCGATCCATCCCGGTGTTACTTTGCCCAGCGGGGCGGAGTACAGCTTCGTGCGCTACCGCGTCGGCGTCGGGACGGCGAACCGGCGAGTCGTCGCGGTCACCCCGGCCGTCGAATGGGGCAATTTCCTTGGGGGCACCAGGCGCCAGATCAATTTTGGCGTTACGCTCCGACTCCGCCCAGGGGTCATCATATATGGGTCGGGTGAGTGGAACCGCATCGATCTGCCGGAAGGCAAGTTCCAGACGCGCTTGTATCGTCTGACGCCGGAACTGCAATTCAGCCAGTGGCTCTCGATAGTGAACACAATCCAATACGATTCCGTGAGCCGGGTACTGGGATGGCAGGCCCGGTTCCGCTGGATTCTCAAACCTGGCAACGATCTCTATATTGTCTACACGCAAAACTGGCGAGACGACCCCGACCTCAATCGATTCTCGACGCTCAACCGCAGGGCAGCGACAAAGGTCCTGTACACGCACCGCTTCTAACGCTAGGTCGCGCTGAGCGTTCTAATCCTGCTCGCGAGGTTCGCTGTGTAAGGTTCGCTGCGTCTTGTGTCAACTTGTATCAACCGCCGCAGTTCTCGACACGCCATCCGGCGGCAACCGTGTTCGCCTCGGGGATGCAAGGTCGCAATCTGTGACTTTGTCGCTTGCCTGGGGCCGGTTCTCCGTGGGGGATGATAAGATTCGGCGGAGGTTCTCCATGTCACGCGCACGCCGTATCGGCATTCTGACGGGCGGAGGCGATGTCCCCGGCCTCAATTCCGTCATCAAGAGCGTCGTCTATTCGACCACCGAGATCGGTTACGAAGTTCTGGGCATTCGGCGCGGCTGGATGGGATTGACACACTTGCAGCAAGGGAAGGAATTCGATCCCGCCTACATTCGGCCGCTCAACCGCGCCAGTACGCGCGGAATCGACCGCACCGGCGGCACCACGCTGCACACTTCACGCGTCAACCCGCCGAAGATGCGTCGCGCCGCTATGCCGCAACACCTCAGCAGGGAGAAAGTGCGATCGTTGGAGATTGCCGACGGCATCTACGACCTTACTCCCGTGGTCCTCGACAATATCGCCTACCTCGGTCTCGATTATTTAGTGGTCATCGGTGGTGACGATACCTTGAGCTTTGCGAAGGTGCTCGACGCCCAGGGTGTCCGGATCGTCGGAATACCCAAGACCATGGATAACGACGTTCAGGGCACGGAATACTGCATCGGATTTTCGACTGCCATCACCCGCGCCAAGGAGTTGATCACGCGCCAGCGCACCACGCTCGGTTCGCACGAACGCATCGGGATCTTCCGCATTTTTGGCCGCGACTCCGGGTTCACGGCGCTCTATACCGCGTATGTCACTTCGGGCCGGTGCGTCATACCCGAGGTGAATTTCAATCTCGAGCATCTGATTGAGATTCTGCTGGAAGACAAGCGCAACAATCCCAGCTGTTATGCATTCGTTATCGCATCCGAGGGGGCCGTATGGCAGGGCGGCTCACTCTTGGAATACGGCGAGCCAGACGCATACGGACACAAGAAGAAGGTCGACATCGGCCATGCCCTGAGCGAGGAGATCCGGCAGCGTACCGGCGAAGAGACGATGGTCAGCGACCTTACCTACGACCTGCGCAGTGGAGATCCCGATGCCCTGGACCAGGTCGTGGCGATTACCTTGGCAAACGTCGCAGTGGATTTCCTCCGCGAGGGAGCTCATGGGTGCTTGGCGGCTGTGCAAGACGGCAAGTATGCGTGCGCCCCCTTGCCCGACCCGAGGCTTGGCCCGCGCAAGCTGGATGTACCGAGGATGTACAACGTGGTCCGCTGCCGGCCGAATTATGCAGGCAGAATTGGTTCGCCTTTATTGCTCTCCCACGTCACCTCGGCCTGAGGTGGACTGGCGCTCCGAGGCGTTGCGCTCCCTGCCACAGTTTTCGACGGGTTGCTCGCGGCGCGTGCCGCGAACGATGACCGCCAGAACAGGTCGCGTTCCGGTTCTTTGTCGCCGCAGGATGACAAACGCTTCGCTGGGCGGTACTTCGCTGGGCCGTACTTCGCTGGACCGTAATTCGGCCTGTCCGGAGCGTCGTTGCGAAGAATCCGCATTTCCCCAGTTGGTACCAGCTGGAAATGGGGTCGCGGGTGCGCGAGAATGGGGTTGCCGTCGGATGAGCGCTCGAGCGTCTTCATTCGGCGGCTGCGCTGGCGGTGATGCCATGGCCGACGAACAACAAGAACCCAAGCTGTTTACTCTCACGGAAGCCGAACGCACGCGGCGTGAAATCGAGCCGGTACTCATCGAGGCTATCGAGGTACGGCGGAAAATTATCCCGCTGGATGAGGAATTGAGTGCCCTAGCCGCCCGCATTCAGTGGACGGGAGGCATGGTTGTTGCCTACGGGCAGGCGGCGCGCCTGCGCTTTGAGCACGACCGCCTGGCCGAATCGCTCAAGTCCGCGGTGGCGAAGATTCAGGCCACCGGATGCGTGGTGAAGGACCTCGATGTCGGCCTGCTTGATTTTCCGGCCATCATCAATAATGAGGAAGTCTACCTCTGTTGGCGTCTGGGTGAAGAACGCATTCGCTTCTGGCATCGCCAGGACGAGGGCTTTTCGGGGCGAAAACCCATTGACCCCAACGATGCTGGCCCGCAGAATCCCATCCAGTAATAGGCGGAGCGCGTGCCCCCCTGCGAAAGGATCACACTTTTTGCCCTGACGCCGCCTGAGGGGATCTGGTACGCATGGTAGAATGCTGCCTTCTCGAAGTGAGGCTGCTTGTATTCCCAACCGTTTAGCTTGCTCCGCCTGCTGGTCATGTTGGCCATCCTGGTATTGTTCCTGGTCGCGCAGCGCTACTGGTTCCTGCAGGTGTGGCGCTTGGCAAGCGGCATCCGGCGTCCGATTCCACGTGGCATCGTGCGTGGGGTGAGCGTCCTGGTTTTCCTGGCTGTGGCACTGGTCTTGGTGCTGAATTTCACCATCCGCCGGAGAGACATCGTATGGCGCCACTCCGGAATCATTGGGTTGGTCGGTCTCTGGGTGAGCAGCACGTTTTTCGCGTACCTTGGCGTTCGAGCCGTCGCGGTGGCGGAATGGGGGTGGCGAAAGGCGGTTGGGGCATGGGCGCACGCGCTCGGACGAGGGCGACACGTGGACCTTCCGGCACTCGATTCGAATCCCGTAGATCCGGGCAGGCGGAAGTTCATCCAGGCAGCCACTGTTATGGCCGGCGCGATTCCCCTTGCCGGCGGCGCCTATGGATTCGTCATCGGCAGGCGGCGTTACCAGGTCCACGACGTGGAGATGCTGGTGAGGGGGTTGCCGCCGGCGCTCGAGCGGCTGCGCATTGCGCAGTTGAGCGACTTTCATATCGGCAGCTACATGTCTGCCGCCGAGATTCGCCGCGCTGTGGAGATGGCCAACGACTTTGGTGCCGATGTGGCCGTGGTTACGGGGGACTTCATCACCGGAACCGGTGATCCGCTGGAAGCTTGCATCGCCGAGCTCGCGCGGCTGCACGCCCCGCTGGGAGTGTGGGGCTGCAACGGCAATCATGAAATTTACGCAGGCGCACAGGACTTCGCAGCGCGTATGTTTGCCCGGCACGGGATGCACCTGCTGCGCCAGCAAAATGTAGAATTGGTCCGCCACGGCCAAGCGCTGAATCTGATCGGCGTGGATTATCAGCGCTCGCGGGGCCTTGACGGCCGCCCGCTCGCCATGCTTGCGGACATTGCCTCCTTGGTGCGGCGCGACATGCCCAACATCCTGCTCTCTCACAATCCGAACGCGTTTCCACGCGCGGCCGAGTTGGGGATCGAGCTGATGCTCGCTGGACACACGCACGGCGGCCAAGTAAAGGTGGAAATCCTGGATCGCAGGGTAAGCCCGGCACGCTTCCTGACACGTTATGTAGCCGGGCCGTACCGCCGGCCACTCGGCGCTGCGGCAGCTCTCGAAGACCAAGAGGCCTGGGTCGGTTTACCCGGAAAGCCTTCTGCTGCCCTGTACGTCAACCGCGGTCTGGGGACGATTGGCGCGCCGATTCGCCTCGGTGTTCCCCCGGAGATCACCCGGCTGACCCTGCGCCGCGCTTAGGGCGGATCGTTTGCTTATACCTAGGCAACCCACGCCAGAGTGTCGTCAGTCCTCCGGAATCTGGCAGCAAGTCTCCCGTGCTTGATCCTCTAGGTTCTTGTCGCCTAGACCAGCTAGAGCTTTTTCGACCACCGCAGTCACATGCTTGCCGCAGCATTTGCCCGCCGGGTTGGTGACGTGGCAGAGCTTGCCCGTGTCGGCCTTTGTGTACCGCTTGATGTCTTCCAAGGAATCACAGCAGCGCTTGACTTGTATCTCTTCCACGATTTGCGCCTCGGTCACGTTCATGCAGTAGCAGACCGGCACCGGTGGCTTCGTCGCTTTGATACCGACGCGTGTGCGTATTTCTTCCTGGGTGAAATAGACTCCGAGGCCGTTATGGTAGTAAATCACCGGGCAAGATGCTGCGGAGCAGAAATAGAACCCCTCTTCCCACACCCACCGCCAGTGCTTCGGGCAGAGGTGGTTGCCGAGAGTGACTTGTTTCACCTTGTGGCCGGCGGTTGCAGAGACCGGGCAGAGGTTTAAGGGCTTGCCCGCCGCCAACCACTCAGGCGCGGCTGCTAACAGCCTGCCATTAACCGTTTCCAGTTTCTCATCAGCCATCGGGGCACCATGCGAGCAACAGTTTTCTTTGGAGTTGAAACCAGCGCTTCCCTATAGCAAGGCAGCAAATCCCGCTACAGAAACGGCTCCTCAGAGAAGCCGAGTCGTCGGAACTTTGCTATGGTTTGAGCGCGA
Source organism: Candidatus Acidiferrales bacterium (assembly GCA_965197305.1). Taxonomy (GTDB): domain Bacteria; phylum Acidobacteriota; class Terriglobia; order Acidiferrales; family UBA7541; genus Palsa-189. Next base: position 559,363 of record CBDAMS010000012.1, read on the forward strand.
CGCTATCTCTTTGTTTTTGTGGCGAGGATCTTGTTGATCTCAGGGTTGAGCCCTGTGGCGAACCAGCTTTCCGCTAGCGCCAATTTGGCTGGCGACAGCCCAACTTTGTCTTTGGCGTCCGCCAAAAACTGTTTCGATGCTGCCGCTATGGCTTTGTTGTAGTTGCTGACCGCTTCCAGATATCGTTCCTTTTCAGTGCCGCTGAGTTTGAACATCTCGGCGTTGCCAGGGCAGAGCTGCCCCGTGCCCGCATGCGAACAGAATATCTCGGACACGCGGGACGCATCACTGTGTCCCTGCCTGGCACAGGCTCCCCCGTGCTGTTGGGCGTAGAAAGACCCAACAGCAAATATGGTCATCAGCACTGTCATAGGAACCACTCTTGGAGTTAAACTTTTCATAACGGTGATCTCCTTAGTCTTGGAATTCTGACTTCCTTCTCAAGAACGATGCCTAGAACACACCTATAAAGAATGCCGTTCCGAGATCTGAAAGCCAGCATCGCTGATGACTTTCTCGATCGCAGCGACATTCTTCATGGCCGGATCGTAGCTCACCGCAGCGCTGCGGCTTTCAACGTCCAGACTAGCTTCCGCGACTCCGGGTAGCCTTTTCAGTCTCGCCGACAGGGCCACCACACAGGCGGGGCAATCCATATTAGGAACTCGGAACGTTACCGTCGCTAGTGCCGCTGGCTCGACGGTATTGTTCGCCGGTGTGGGCGATCCCATCACCACTTGCGCCACCGTGCCTGAGTAATACGGAAATGCCGCCATTGCCAAAACCACTGCCGCGACAATCCCTAGCGCAACAAAGTTCCAGCGGGTCATCGGCTTGGTGGCGCAGAGACTACCGGGAGCGCAGGCTTTCTTATGGTTCCAATACGCCAGCAAGAGTCCGCTTGCCAGAAGCAGCCCGGTTACCCCAAGCAAGTACGGCCGCCAGCTTTCAAACGCAACACCGGCTACGATCGCGCCCGCGCCAGTCACCCCTGCCAACATAGGGAGAATGCAGCATAGCGAGGCGCCAATCGCTCCAACCAGCGAGCTCCCAGAAACAACCCTTTCTGATTTGAACCAGTGGCTCCAACTGGCTGAGCCGTGGCGGTTGAAACTTGACAGCAGTCGTGTGTAGTGGGTTGCGCTTCTGCGCCTTTCCGCAACGCCGTTCGGATCAGGTCTTGAGAAGGCAGCCCAGCCCGGTTGCCTCCCTCGTCATAGGTCCGGCACATCATTCCGAACTCCTTGGACCAGCGCGCAGACGGCTCGACATCAACACCGTCTAGGCGGACGGTCGGCGAGCCCAGAAAGCCCGCTGACCGGGCAGTAGCGTCATCCTGTATGTTGACCTCAACAACCTCAGCAGCTAGGCCCTCTTGCTTCAGAACCTCTTTCACCCGCTCCACCGTCGGGCGGTGATTGGGGCATCCATCGAAATAAAGGACTTCAATCTTCATGTGTCAATCCTCCTGATGCCTGTTCTTGCGGCCGAGTTCTTCCAGCACCGGACAGCATTTTTCACGGGCCGGGCCCGTTTCTCTCAATCCCCGATTGCACTTTCGCAAAGCGCCCTGAAGACTTCCTTCCAGCTTGCGTAACTCTTCGACCTTGCCTCGTACGCTTGCCAACTTTCAACCGATCAGCTCGCGAACGTGCTCACAAGCGCGAATCCCATGGCCTTGTAGTATCAAGAGCTCTCGAACCTCTTGAAGGGAAAACCCGAGATTCTGCGCCTGGCGAATGAACTTGAGAGCTTCGACGTCCTCCAGGCGAAAGAGTCGAAACCCGCCTTCCGTGCGCGGCGGCCTCTTGAGGAGGCCCTCCCGTTCGTAGAAACGAATGGCGTCCACTGTGAGCCCGATTCGCTGCGTGACTGCGCCGATCTGCAATCCTTGAAGCAAGCTCCGTCTCTCCCACAGTCATAGCTTACGCTCTGGAGTAAACTCCAGAGTCAAGAGGAATTTGTAAATTTTTTCATCCCGCAGAATCAACCTAATCATCCGGCTCGCTTCCGCTTTCGGTGTGGGAGACGTCGCAGCAGCCGTGCCAGCCGTTTAGAGCCAGCCCGCGTCGCTGCGGCGCGCGGCGTTGCGGCGCCCTCTGCGCGATGCGATAATGTCTTCCTGCAAGAAATCAATCTCGCTCGCAAAATGCGGGTGCGGGGGGATCCATGACCATCCGAGAAGTCTGGTTGGAGAAACGCCTGGCGGCAGCGGGCGCAAACGGCAGCCGCAACGTGACCCAGATGCACTGGGCGCGTCAGGGTGTGGTCACCGAGGAGATGGGATACGTCTCGAAGCGCGAAAAGCTCGACCCGGAGGTGGTTCGCAGCGAGATAGCTCGCGGCCGGGCCATCCTTCCCGCCAACATCCACCATCGTTCTCTCGAGCCGATGGGCATTGGCGTGGCTTTTCGGTGCAAGATCAACGCCAACATCGGAAACTCCGCGGTCACCTCGGAAATCGCGCAGGAACTCGAAAAACTCCACCGCGCCGTGCATTATGGCTCCGATACGGTGATGGACCTTTCCACCGGCGGCGATATCCCCGCGATTCGCCGTGCCATCATCGAGGCTTCTCCGGTGCCGGTAGGAACGGTGCCGATTTACGAAGCCCTTTCCCGCGTCAAGCGCACGGAGGATCTGACACCGGAGCTGATGCTCGAGGTCATCGAAGAGCAAGCCGAGCAGGGCGTGGATTACATGACCATCCATGCCGGCGTGCTGCGCAGGTTCCTGCCGCTGGTGCGCGATCGCATTACCGGTATCGTCAGCCGGGGCGGCGCGCTCATGGCGCAATGGATGACGGCGCATAACAAAGACAACTTCCTCTACGAGCGCTTCGACGACATTTGCAAGATCTTCAAGAAGCACGACGTCAGCTTTTCTCTCGGTGACGGGCTTCGTCCGGGATCGATTGGTGATGCCAGCGATGCCGCCCAATTCGCCGAGCTCGAAGTCTTGGGCGAGCTGACCAAGAAGGCGTGGGAACAGGATGTGCAGGTCATGATCGAAGGCCCCGGACATATCCCCATGGACCAGATCGAGCTGCAGGTGAAGAAGGAGAACGAGCTCTGCCACGAAGCGCCTTTTTACACGCTGGGTCCCCTGGTCATTGACATCGCCCCGGGATACGACCACGTCACCAGCGCCATCGGGGCGGCCATGATCGGCTGGTATGGCGCCTCCATGCTGTGTTATGTCACGCCCAAGGAACATCTCGGTTTGCCCAATGCGGACGACGTCAAGCAAGGCGTGCTGGCCTACAAGATTGCCGCTCACGCTGCCGACGTAGCGCGCCATCGCCCGAACGCGCGCGACCGCGACGACGCGCTCTCCTACGCGCGCTTCCTGTTCGATTGGAACAAGCAGTTTGAATTGTCTCTGGACCCCGAAACGGCTCGCGCCATGCACGATGAGACGCTGCCCGACGATTTCTACAAGGAGGCGAAGTTCTGCTCCATGTGCGGTCCGAAGTTCTGCTCCATGAACATTACCCAAGTTGCCGAGGCCATCGGTGGAATGGATCAGGGGGAGCGAGAGCAGCGCTTTGCCCAGTTGCTCGCCAAGGTCGAGAAATAACCGTCGTTGTGCGGTGGGTTGGCGGGGGCCCCGGGCAAGCGGCTGCAGGTCTTGGCGGCGCGCTCGGCATCCCCGCAATTCCACGGACGAAGGAGCGAAGCATGACCATCAGTCAGTCGTTGTTGGGTCAATCGTTGTTGGGTGAGTTCGATCACGAAATGGCCAATGCGCGAAAAACCATCGAGCGCGTTCTCGACGAAAAGTTCGACTGGAAGCCTCATCCCAAGTCGATGACCATGGGGGCGCTGGCCGCTCACATTGCCGTCATTTCCGATTGGGCAAAGTCCATCGTGGAAACTCCGAATTTTGATGTGCAGCCGCCGGATGGCCAGTCGTGGCGGCCGCCGGAGCTGAAAACTTGCGCGGAGGTGCTGTCCTTTTTCGACCAAGGTGTCCCCAAGGCGCGAGCTGCCATCGCCGCCGCGAGCGATCAGAGCATGATGACACCTTGGTCGCTGCTGTCGGGAGGAAAGCCCGTCTTCACCATGCCGCGTGTGGCCGTCCTCCGCAGCTTTGTCATGAACCACATGATTCACCATCGCGCCCAGTTGGGAGTGTACCTGCGGATCAACGATGTTCCCGTGCCCGCGCTCTACGGACCCTCGGCCGACGAGGGTCGGATGTAGGGTCGCCATGGTGGAAGCCACTCGGCATGATGTCCTCCGCCGGGAGTTTAACCGCTGGGCGGAAGCGGGCCGCGGCGAGCGGATGGAGCAGGAACACCTGCCCATTGTTCTTCCGGTGATAGACCGCATGCGGCTCCAGCCGGACGACAACGTTCTCGATGTTGGCTGTGGAACGGGCTGGCTGGTGAGCTTGCTTGCCGAGCAGGTTCCCGAAGGCCGCGTCGTGGGCACGGACATCTCCGACCAAATGATCCGCCGCGCGCGGCGTACGTATGTCGACATCGAGAACTCCATGTTCGCAATCGGCGAGGCGGAGACCATTCCATGGGATTCCGGTTTCTTCACGCGGATGATTTCCGTTGAGTCGGCTTACTACTGGCCGGATCCGCTCCGGGGCCTGCGTGAAAGTTTTCGCGTGCTGCGTGAAGGGGGTTCGGCCTGGGTCCTCATGAACTACTATGGCGACAATCCTCACTCCCATCACTGGAGGGAGATCCTGAGCGTGCCGGCACACCTGATGTCCTCCGGACGATGGGCCGAGCTATTCTGCGAAGCAGGCTTTACGGATGTGGCGCATGAGCGCATCCCCGACCCCACCCCCGTGCCCGAAGGCTATAACGGCCAATGGTTTCGAGACCCGTCGCAGCTCCGTGCCTTCCGCGAGGTCGGTTCTTTGCTTGTTCAGGGCGTAAAACCCTGTCTATGAAGCGCGGAAACTGCGAGCCGATGTCGAACGCGCCGTCTGTCTTCTGCAGGTTTGTCCGGCGTGTGGGGGCCCTCCTCTAGTTGAAATGTAAGCAAAGGGCGCCGGAATTCAGACAGGCTGCCAGACAGGCTGCCGGAAAGGCTGCCGGACCGGCTGGACGCGTAGATTTGCTCGTGGGGCCGGCCGATTGAGGTGGTTATGAGCGATCTATTTTCCTTGCAGGGCAAGCGCATTCTGGTGACCGGTGGCACCCGCGGCGTGGGACGGGCCATTTCGCTCCAGTTCGCCCGTGCGGGGGCAGCGGTGGTTGCCAACTATGTTCGCGATACCAAAGCCGCCGAAAAACTCCAGGCCGAGGCCGAAGCCGCCGGATGTTCCATCGAACCATGCCGCGCGGACCTCACCACCGAGAAGGGCATGGAACAACTGGTCCAATACCTGGGGTCCCGCTTCGCAAGCCTTTCCGGACTGGTTCATTGCGCCGCAACCGGGGTTCACCGGCCTTTTCCGGAATTGACCTTACGGCATTTTGATTGGACCTACGCTCTGAACGTGAGGGCTTTTTTTGATCTTGTGCAGCGCTTGCTGGAGAGGTTTGAAAGGGGGGCGAACCTCCTTGCCGTCTCATCGGACGGGGCCGTCAGGGCGATCCCGTATTACACACTGATTGGCTCCTCCAAGGGGGCCCTGGAGTCATTGGTTCGGCATCTCGCCGTTGACCTTGCTCCTCGCGGCATCCGGGTAAATATCATTGCTCCAGGCGCAGTGATGACCGATGCCTGGAATGTGATGCCGGACCGCGAGAAGAGACTGGCGGAAGTAAACCGGCGCTCGCCCTTGGGCCGGATGGTGACGCTCGAAGAGGTGGCGTCGGCCGCGCAGTTTCTTTGTTCGGACGCAGCGGCCGGAATCGTCGGACAAACTCTGGTTGTTGACGGCGGAATGCGGATTCTCAATTGAGCGAAGCACGGCAATTCGCGACCGTACCGGTTCGAACGAACATGCTTTTTCATCGCCAGGTCCGCATGGGGCTGGACGCATGCTGACCGACAAGCCCCGGATTCCCTTGAAGGAGATTCTGCTCTATGGTCTCTTGCCCTCTCCGCTCAAGAAACTGATCTACCGGATACGCGGGTATCGGATTGGGCGCGGCGTGTCGTTGGGTCTCGGTTCGGTGGTCATCGGCAAGGATGTCGAGATCGGCGAACGGACTTCGATTAGTTTCTTCACCGTGATTCGGGGGAAGCGGATTCGTCTGGGGACCGGCGTTCAGATCGGAGCGATGAGCTTTCTGGATACGCCGCATCTGGACCTCGGTGACGGCACGAAGATCAACGAACAGGTGTACGTGGGTGGCCTGCAATTTCCCGATTCCAAGCTGATCATCGGACGAAACTGCCAGGTCATGCAGATGACCTTTATAAATCCCACGCACACCATCCGCATCGGAGACGACAGCGGTATTGGCGGCCATTGTCTGCTCTTCGGCCACTCCTCCTGGTTGAGCAAGTTCGAAGGGTACCCGGTTGAGTTTGACTCCATTGAAATCGGCAACAGCGTATCCCTGGCGTGGCGGGTATTTGTCTTGCCGGGAACACAGATTGGCGATGGCGCGGTGATTGGAGCCAACTCGCTGGTCCGCGGGACGGTGCCCCCGCGCTGCCTGGCCGTTGGTTTTCCCGCACGGGTCGTTGCCAAGGCGCCGGAGTTTCCACGCGAGGTCAGTGACGCCGAAAAATCGGGGTTTCTAAAGGAAATCCTCGCCGAGATGATAACCCATCTGAACGAATCCGGATTTCCCTGCCGCCAGCAGGCAGAGGTCATCGAGGTGGAGGAAACGCGGCGCCGATGGTTCTTCCGGTCCGTGAAGTTGTGGAAGTGCATCGTAGCGCACGATCAGCTTCCGCCGGACGGGGAAGTTGCCGGGGTGGATGTGATCTTGAGTCTGCGGCACGTTCCGGAGGAGCGACGGAGGGAGTTTGCTCGCCGCGGACAGATGTGGATCGATCTGGAGAAAAAGGAACGATCCGATATCGAAAATGAACTCGGCCAGGAAGTCAGCCAATATCTGAAGCGGTACGGCGTCCGGCTGTTGCGGGTGTAAAAAAGGCGCCCCCCGAAAAGACCTAGCTCAAACATATCGCTGCTTCTTGCTTGACAGGAAGTGGGAAGTGGCGTTTAATCGGATCTCCTAGTTGATACCGAGTTGCAACTAGCCCGTGTGAGTCGGATGGGGAGGAGACGTGTGGTGCTTGTTGCAACTGAGTTGCAACAAAGGAAACCCCTTCCAAGTGAGCGAACCTCTCGCACCAGTGGGCAAAGAAGGGCAATGGAGGCAAGCAGTAGTTCGATGATGATCGCTCGGAGGATCAGCTTGTGCGTATTCATCCTCCTGATTGGCATCACCGTGCTGGTTGCCGTCACCGTGACGGGCGCAGCCAGTCCTCAGAATCAGGCGCGGGCGACGCTGTCCGGCACCGTACTTGATCCAAGTGGCGCCGTCATGGCAGACGTGCGGGTGGAGCTCCGTAATCAGGCTGCCGGAACGGTGCGAACGGCATTCACCGATCAATCCGGGGAGTTTCGCTTCACCGGACTTGAGGCCTCGGCCTATGCGCTGGAAATCCGGCGCGGAAATTTCAAGCCGATGAGTCGTGAAGTGGCCGTGACTTCGGCAGAGAACATCCGGTTGCCGCTGACGCTAGAGATTGCTCCCTACTACACTATTTCCCAACGGGTGATGGTTATTGGCGACCCAAGCGGGCTGGGCAGGATTCCCGGTTCGGCTCAACTCGTGAGTGAGAAGGAACTGGAGCAGAAGAAGGTCGGATTCGACGACATCCATCGATTTCTCCGGCATGTCCCTGGAATCAACATTCAAGAAGAGGATGGTTACGGCCTGCGCCCCAACATCGGTATGCGCGGATCGGGAACCGAGCGAACCTCCACCATCACTTTGATGGAAGACGGCGTTCTGATAGCTCCTGCTCCGTATGCCGCCCCCGCCGCGTATTATTTCCCGACCCCCGGCCGGATGGTGGCGCTCGAGGTCCGCAAAGGTTCGAGCCAGATCAAGTATGGCCCCAGGACCAACGGCGGCGCTTTGAACCTCATCTCCACCTCCATTCCGGATTCGCTCCACCTGGGGGCCAACCTTACGCTAGGTGCGGACTCCACCCGCAAGGTGCATGCGAACTTAGGGGATTCTTACCGAAATTTTGCATGGCTGGCCGAGACCTATCAATTTTCGACTCGAGGTTTCAAACGTCTCGACGGGGGTGGCAACACGGGCTTTGACTTGAGGGATTACCTGCTGAAATTCCGCTTGAATACTGGCCCCGCGTCAAGGGTTGATCAGGTTGACCAGGTTTACCAGCAGCTTGAATTCAAGCTGGGATACACGGACCAGCGCTCCGACGAAACCTATCTCGGTCTTGCCGAGCAAGACTTCCTCGAAAACCCGTTCCGCCGGTATGCGGGATCGCAAGTTGACGTCTTCGATTCGGATCACCAGCAATATCAGCTGCGGCACTTGATCGCGCTCAATAGCCGCGCCGATGTGACGACGACGGTCTACCGCAATGATTTCAGCCGCAACTGGTACAAGCTGAATGATGTGAATGGCCACAGCATCAGCGATTTCCTCGACCGGCCGCAGGACTTTCCTGCCGAGTTCGATATGGTGCGCGGTGCGGACAGCTCGGTGGATGCGCTGCATGTGCGGGCCAACAATCGGTCCTACTACGCCTACGGCGTCGAAGCCATTCTCGGCCTGCACTTTGACACGCCAGCCGGTCGGAACCAATTCCAGATCGGCATCCGGTATCACAAAGACCAGGAGGACCGTTTTCAGCACGACGATGGTTACCAGATGTCGGGCGGGCGCATGATCCTAACCCAACGGGGCGCGCCCGGCAGCAACTCCAATCGTCTGAGCGATGCCAAGGGTTGGGCTTTCTTTATCCAGGATGAGATCTCTGCCGGGTGTTGGACCTTCACGCCAGGGCTTCGTTACGAGAATATCGAAGTGGTCCGAACGGATTTTGCCACCAACGATCCGGCACGGAGCGCTCCAACTCAAGTGCGAACCAACAGGGTCGACGTGCTGATTCCCGGTGTCGGGGTGACGTTTAACCTCACCCCGGCAGTCGGGATTTTTGGCGGGGTGCACAAAGGTTTTTCTCCTCCGGGTCCGGGATCGACGGAGAATACCGACGTCGAATCCAGCGTGAATTATGAATGGGGGGTCCGCGCGCAGCGCGCGGCCATGCGGGCGCAGCTGGTCGGGTTTTTCAACGACTACGACAACCTCCTCGGCCGGGACACGCTTTCCTCCGGCGGCAGCGGGTCCGGCTTGCTTTTCAACGGCGGCAAGGCCCACATACACGGACTGGAGAGTTCCCTCCATTACGACCTGCGGCGGTTGTGGGGTGCCGATGTGTCGCTTCCGGTGCGCGTCGCCTACACCTTTACGCGCACCCAATTCCGCAGCAGTTTTGTCAGCGCATTCGAGCCGTGGGGTACCGTCTCCTTCGGCGATGAGCTGCCTTACATTCCCAAGCACCAGTTCTATGCCGCCATCGGGTTCGCGAAGTCCAACTGGAACTTCGACTTGGAAAGCAATTACGTTGGCGCCGCGCGCACGCAAGCCGGACGGGGTCCGATTCCGCGGCTTTTTTCGACGGATGATCGCTGGGTTCTGAATACCACTGCGGAATACGGCCTGACGGAAGGCACCCGGCTTTTCGTTGCCGTGCAGAACCTCGCTAACAACGCGTACGTGGTCGCTCGCCGTCCGGCGGGCGCGCGGCCGGGCTTGCCGCGGACATTCACCGCGGGGCTCCGGTTCAACCTGAGATCGCGCCACTACTGATCGCGTCAATAGCTATCAGCAGGAAACGCTGACTTCGTTGCCGTGACGCGCCCGCAGGGCAATCCCTTTCAAGCCTTTCAACTCTTTTCGATCCTTTCGATCCTTTCGACCTTTTCGACCCCTTCGACTCATTCAACCTCTTCGACCCGATCAGCGACGGTAGTAGTTCTCTTCGGGGAAAAAGCTGATGTCGATCGGCGAGGAAAGGGTGAAGTCCAGCTTAGTTTCCGCAGGGATACGAACCTGCTCCGCTTCGGTTGCGGCCTGAGCAACCGTGCCCGCACCGGCGCCTGTGGCCGCGCCGATGGCCGCGCCCTTGCCGATCACCGCGCCGAGCAGTGCTCCGAGAGCAGCGCCTCCTCCAACTGTTGCCGCCGTACGCTTGCTGCGGGATGCTCCTGCTTCCTCGTACAAGTCGCTGTCGAGGGTGTAGGACTGCCCCTGAAATTCCAAGCGTGCGAGCTGGAGTGAAAGCCGGCTCGTGCCGGTAAGCTTGCCCGCGGATTCCGCGTCGACCAACTTCACGTACACATCCGCGCCGGCCGGGACGATGACTTCGTTGTCCCAAACGATGGGCGCGTCCAACTCGGCTTGAAACAGTTGGCCTGCACGATGGATGGTGGAGTCCACGCCATCAATCATTTGCACGCGCACCTCAGTGCCCGCCGGAATCTCGATCAACAGGGGTTGTGGCGGGGGCGGAGGTGTCACGTATTTGGGGACAGCGTTGATGGGGGCAGCGTCGCTGGCCGGTGCAGGGGGTGCGGAGACAGACAGCGCAGATTCAGCCGGCGCCGGGACGGATGGCTCAGGGTCAGACTCAGGTTCAGGCGCAGGCTCAGGATAAGCTTTGGCGTTCTGGCGATTCTCCGATGAGCTTCGTGGCGTGCGCGCCGGTGGAGGTGGCGGAGTAACCTCCGGAACATCCTCTGCCTGTTCTGCCTGCGCGATGGACATCCGGTCATTGACACTCTTCACTCCGGGGGTTTCGGCCGCTACCTGAATAGCCTCGTGGCGTATGGCGTCGTCCGGAAATGTTCCGGTCAGCGTCGCGATACCATCCTCGGTGGCGACATCTATGTCGGCCGATTTTAGTTGGAGATGGGAGAAGAACCTGGCTTTGATTTCCGTGGTGATGGCTTGGTCGTCGGGCGTATTGGAGCAGCCCGCGATCGATGCCAGCGCGATGCATGCCGTCATCAGACCTACTAGGTACCGGCGCATGGAACCCTCCTCAGTCTCTAGTCTCCCGCGGACTCTGCGTGTCTCATGTTGGGGAGTCGAATGCAGCGCTCCCCGATTGCTGCTAGCCCAGCCGGGAGTGTAGTGTCACTTCCCTTGTGATGCCCCTGGGAACCGAAAAGGCTGTTCCACGCGGGGTAGGTGTGTCCAAACCTTCCATGGCCTCTGCGGGCGGCCACGTTCTTTGCCGCTCTTGCCGAGCGGCCACGTTCTTTGCCGCTCTTGCCGAGCGGGCCGGAGACACCTTCCGCAGCAAGGTGCCGAGGAGTGATCCTTCGTCCCCCAAGCGGGACTCAGGACGACCATTCTGGCCGGATGATCGTTTTCTGCAAGTGTTCATTCTGCCTCGGTTAAGGCTGAAAGCTTCAGAGATGTCAAGTTTCACTTGATGCATACCCCCTTACCCCGGTGATTTTCGCCAAAGAGTGCGCAACGGATTGACAATACAGGTGCTGACGTTTTCACGAGCGCAAAAGAGCGAAGGCCAGAGTGCGTAGGCGTATGAAAATAAGAGAACGCGTTCTGGAAGAATGCAAAAGGGAAGCGCAAGTATCCCTCGGGGATCAACATGCGGGTGAGGAGTAAGCGACGGACAGGCGACGCACAGCCAAAAGGGGCCATGCTACGGGTGAACAACTTCCGCGATCGAGTTTTGCTCGCGAACACAAGACACGTTAGCACAGATTATCTAGAAAGGTAACTATTTATTAACTGTATGGTTAATTCGAATGAGGCAGGAACAGGCATTCGAATGAAGGACGCGCCCCGCTGCATTTTGGGGCAGTCGAGCAGTTCTCTATGCAAAAACGAATCTCCTTCGAAATGAACGGGGAAGCTGGTGGGCCTGGGGGGGGACTCGAACTCCCGATCTGCGATTTAGGAAAAGACTGACTCTCTGTAGTCTCAGTCATTTACAGTTGTGCTTAGTTGGAATTTCATGTATTGAAACCAACTGAAAACAAACGACCACGAACCCGCTCGGTAACGGATTTAGGTACAGGATAGGGACAAACGCTGTTTTTGCAGGGGCTACGCGGCGCGGTTCTTATTTTCCCAATAACTCTTGTAGGCACACGCGAATGCCCGACGCCTTGCCTCTTCTTCGGCTGCGTCTAGTTCACTCAGCATGCCAAACGCACGGCGGTTATCGGCGACGCACTTGCTCATTCGAAACCGACATACCTCTTCGAACAAATCCAGGAACTCATCCGTCAGAAGCGGGCCGTTTCCCGCTTGCATGTTCAATCCCCAGGCATTCACGACATCTTGTGCCAGCTTGTCGGCGTGCTTTTCGTACTCTTCAATCGGCCGCATGTAGTTCTCCTGCCTAGCTATTCTACCACTGAACCGCCCAGGGCCGTGCGTGTTAGAATCCGGCGGGTGTTCTGGCCGAATGGCTGACGATTGCGGATAGGGACAACGAACTGCGTGAGTTGGCAAAGCGTGTCCAGACCCTAGCGTAGCGAGCCGAGGGGTGGGGCTGGGGAGATTCGAACTTCCGACCTGCGGTTTAGACCGCACGGCGAGTTACCATCATGGCGTCCAAAAAGAGAAGACCTGCGGGTATTGAGTATGTTGGTCTGTCCGGCATCTCAAGGGAATGCCGTGACGGGGTCCTTCGGCTGCTGCAGTACGGTGACAGAATAACCCTTGCTCGGATTGTCACTTCATCCAACGACCATTGCCTACTGCTTACGGTTAATTGTGGGGACCTCGTTGCTGTTAAGTCTGGGTTCGGCTCAGGGTATCGCGGTGAGGGGCCGCGAACGTTTTCGTACGTCTTAGAGGTGCTCGAAGCTCACGGTGCCGAAATCGAAGAGTACGAAGTAGCTCCAGATGTGATTGAACGGATTGACAGTTCTTCCTTGACTGCCGCCGACCTTGATGCAATCGGCGCAGCCAAACCCGTGCGTTCACGTCGTTGGCACGAATATGTATCCGAGCGCTCCTGGGAAATGAAAAAGAACGGCTTGCTGTGGCGAGAATTTCCACTGGTCATTCCATTTGCTGTCATCGATGAACGACTCATCGACCTCGCAGTCTCATTTTGGGAAGGACCAGATGACCGATTGCTGACGGGGTACAGACGGCTAGAGGACATCGTGCGCGGGCGAACCACAATTGATGAGCACGGTTCCAAGTTATTCGCTCAAGCATTCGCCGTGAAAGGCGGGAAACTCGCTTGGTAAAGATGTAGGAGGAGGTGAGCACGTCGGCAGAATCGCGTTGTTCACTGGTGCCTATATGGCATATCGCAATCGACGGGCACATCGAGAGTCACAAGACCGAGCTGAAGGCCTGTTGGCGGAGTTCTTGCTTCTCAATCACTTGTACCTATTGGAAAAGGAATCGACTGACGCGATGAGCGTTGACACGCACTAGGCCCGTGCGTGGCAGAATTCACTTCTGCCGGGAGACGCTACCCGTCGAATTGGAGCCCTCCGTCCCGCGTTCACCAGAGCGAATTGATGATGGGGGCCACCGGGATCCCCGTCAGGGTGCATTTGGACAGCCACTTGGCGAAGCCCGGAAAATCCTTCCAATTCGCCACGGCCTGTTGGAAGTGGTCGGCTACACCCGCCTCCGTCTCGTAAATCTCACTTAGCACGAAGCAGGTGTTTCCGGTGGGGGCAGAGCTGGGATCCATGGGATTGGAAAGCTCCGGCGCTTTGGAGACGGTGTAACTTAGGAGTGCCTTGTCCCCCTTGCGGTGATGCGTAGACTCCATCCAGGGAGCGTGGCTCCCAAAGATGCGATCACCCTCCGCCGCTTGGTCCGGCGGGGCAACGATGACGAATGTAAGCTGAATTTTTCCTTTGTGTGCCATGGTGCGTTTTCCTTAGTCTTGTTTTGTTGGCGATCGAGATCGAGCCCTTGCCGTGGAAAGAGGAGTCGTAACAGACCCGCCGTCGGCTCGTCAAGTAGATACGCAATGAGTTTATTCTTCTGACATCTCCGGGGCACAAAAGTGCCCCTTACCGCCAGTTTAATGCTAAAGATTATGAGAACAGAGGCGGCAGCTTATTGACTGACTGCTCGCACCATGAGGTGTCCAATGCGATTTCGATGGTATGCACTTTTCCTGCTGGCTTTTGCCGGGTTACTGACCAGCGCGGATGGCGCGCTGGCGCAGAGCCGCGAAGAGCGCGAGGTCCGCGCCGTACTGGATCGCGGCGTGGCTGCCGCCAACAGTGTTATGAACGCCGGAGCAATAATAGACCAGGGAGCGCCGCGTAAGCGGCGGTTTCTGGCGGTGCAAAATTAGACCAGCGCAGTTCGATTCCATCAAACATTGTGATTCTGATGTGTTTTGTGAAACACCGGAGGTGTGCACACAGTGGAACTCTATGCGCGTGTTCGACGAGCAGTTCAGGCTGAGGGGATCAGTGAACGGGAGGCGGCGCGGCAGTTCGGGCTAGCCCGCGAGACGGTCCGCAAGATGCTGCGGTACTCGATCCCTCCGGGCTATCGGCGGCAGCAGCCGGCGCGGCGGCCGAAGCTGGATGCCTGGGTGGGGATCATCGACCAGATCCTGGAGCAAGATAAGGCCCAGAGCAAGAAGCAACGCCACACGGCCAAGCGGGTTTTTGAGCGGCTGCGGGAGGAGCACGGATTCCCGGGCGGATACACCATCGTGAAGGACTACGTGCGGCTGCGGAAGCTGAGCCAGCGGGAGATGTTCGTGCCGCTGGAGCATCCACCGGGGGAGGCCCAGGCCGACTTTGGCGAAGCGCAAGTGGTGATCGGCGGGGTGGAGCGCAAGGCGCACTATTTCGTGATGGAGCTGCCGCAATCGGACGACTGCTTCGTGATGGCGTTTCCGGCTGAGACGACCGAAGCGTTCTTAGAAGGGCACAACCAGGCGTTCGGCTACTTCGGCGGAGTGCCTCGCACGATCCTGTACGACAACACCAAGCTGGCGGTGAGGCAGATCCTGGGTGACGGAACACGGAACAAGACGCGGGCGTTCTCCGAACTGCAGAGTCACTACCTGTTTGCGGAGAAGTTCGGACGACCGGGCAAGGGCAATGACAAAGGGAAAGTGGAAGGACTAGTGGGTTACGTGCGGCGGAACTTCCTGGTGCCGGTGCCGCGGTGTGCCAGCTGGGAGGAGTTGCACGCGAAGCTGCGGGAACAGTGCACCCGGCGGCGAGAGCGGCGTCTGCGAGGACATCAAGAAACGATCGGCGAGCGGTTCGCGAAGGATCAACAGAGGCTGCTGCCCCTGCCGGCGACGCCCTATGAGGCCTGCGACAAACGGACCACAC
The DNA here is from genome assembly GCA_965197305.1 of Candidatus Acidiferrales bacterium. Lineage (GTDB taxonomy): Bacteria > Acidobacteriota > Terriglobia > Acidiferrales > UBA7541 > Palsa-189. The sequence goes on from CBDAMS010000012.1 coordinate 574,657, forward strand.
GGGTGACGTCACTGTCGCTGGTGCGGTATCGATCCAACGACTATTCGGTGCCGGTGGCTTGGGGGCACCGGGAGGTGCTGGTGAAGGGATTCGTTGAGGAAGTGGTGATCTGTGCAGCGAGCGAAGTGATCGCACGCCATGTCCGGAGCTAGGAACGGGAAGAGATGATCTTCGATCCGTTGCACTATCTGGCGCTGCTGGAGCAGAAGCCGAACGCGTTGAACCAGGCCGCCCCCCTGGCCGGCTGGGAGTTGCCGGAAGGCTTCGCGCAACTGCGGCGGCTGATGGAGGCGCGGTTAGGCAAGAAGGGCAAGCGGGAGTATGTGCAGGTCCTGCGACTGCTGGAGACGTTCCGTTGGACGGAAGTGTCGCTGGCCGTCGAGGACGCCTTGCGGCTGGGGGCGATCTCGTCTGACGCGGTCAAGCATCTGCTGCTGGGCCGGATCGAGCAGCGGCCGGCGCGGCTGGACCTGGAGCACTATCCGCACCTGCCGGCGACGCAGGTGGCCACCACAGCCGCCGCCGACTATCTGACCCTGCTCCGGGAAGGAGTCTGCTGATGGACACGCCCCAGGTGTTGCTGGAACACCATCTGAAGGCCCTGCGATTACCTACCTTTTTGCGTGAGTACGACAAGGTGGCGCAGCAGTGCGCTGCCGAGGGCGTGGACTTCCCGCGCTACCTGCTGCGGTTGACGGAGCTGGAGCTGCTGGACCGGGAACGGCGCGCCACCGAGCGGCGCATTCACCAAGCCAGGTTCGACGTGGTGAAGAGCCTCGACAGTTTCGATTTCCTGGCCCTTCCGTCGCTGAATAAGGCCTTGGTGCTCGAGCTGGCCCGAGGCGAGTTCATCGAACGCAAGGAGAACATCCTGGCTTTAGGGAACTCGGGCACGGGAAAAACCCACATTGCGTTGGCGCTGGGACTGGCCGCCTGTCAGAAAGGGTTCCGGGTCCGGTTCACCACGGCGGCCTCCCTGGCGCATGAGCTGATCGAGGCCAAGGACGAGCGGCGCCTGATGCGGTTCCAGAAGATGCTCTCCAGTTTCGAGCTGTTGATCATTGACGAGCTGGGTTTCGTGCCGCTATCCAAGACTGGGGCGGAGTTGCTGTTTGAGGTCTTTAGCCGGCGCTACGAACGCAGCGCCACCGTGGTGACCAGCAACCTGCCGTTCAACGAATGGACGGAGGCCTTCGGATCGGAGCGGCTGACCGGAGCCCTGCTGGATCGTCTCACCCACCATGTCCACATCCTGGAGATGAACGGGGAAAGTTACCGGCTCAAGGACAGCAAACGAAGGCGTTCCGGAAAGCCTCGCGCCTGATCTCACCCAGTACTGGGCGACGAGTTGCGAGGGCGGCTTCCACTCCGGCCTAACCGCGCCGCCCTGCGGGCGTCGCAGGCCTCCGCTCCAACCGCCCCCGCAACTCCCTCTCAAATCAAAGCTTCCACCACCCCTGAACTGGTCTACTTTCTCTCCGCCGGAGTGGTCTAGTTTTACTCCGCCCTTGACAGGTGTCGATCTCAACGTAGTTTTGCGCAGTCTGGCGGATCATGGCGGAACCAGTGGACCGTTCTTTCCGACCTTTGATTCGAGCTTGGCTTCCCGACCCGAGATGGAAGCCAAGATACGAAGCCAGCTCGAGCGGATCAGCGCGCGCACGTTCTCGATTACCAGCCCGGTGACATTGCGTGTGGACAGGAACACGGCTTGGGCGGCCTACACCTGGCATTCCGAACTCTCTTACAAGGACGGCAGCCACAGCCGTTTCGATGGGCGGGCAACGCAGACGTTTGCCCGCGAGCGCAAACAGTGGAAGGTCAAGCACGTGCATTATTCGCTCGCAGCGCCGGGGCCGCTCACTGCCTCTACCCGCGCCGCCGAGTCTCAAGAGGTGATCGAAGCCGAGCGCAACGCGTGGGGGGCGGTGGTGAACAAGCAATTGCCCGCCTTGGCCGGCTATTTTGCCGATGACTTTTCCATGTTCGATGAAGATCAAGCCTACCGCGTCCGCGGCAAGACAGAAGCACTCCATGGACTGGAGACCTGGCTGGTGGAAAATACGGTACGCAGCTACCAGATGCTCGACCCGCAGGTGGAAGTGCTCGGCGACACCGCTTTGCTGATCTACTATTTCACCGAGTCAGGAAGTTCCGGCAGCGAGGGATACTCCGGTTCGGGGAAAATTAGCACCGTATTTGTCAGGCAGCAAGGCGCCTGGCGCGCGCTGCACACACATCGTTCGGCAAACCACCCAGCCGCGACGCACGAGTGAAGACGCATCGAGTAGCTTCCGCGGCTTACACCAATCCGAGCGCGAATCTGACTTGTGCTTGGATATGGGCAAACGCAGGAGGCGACAACATCCCAAGCGGGGGATGTCGAAGAAGGGTTTTCTCTAACGTTGTAACCTGGTCGCATTTGGCCCAACAATTTGTCTTCAGCCCCCCGTCACCCGCCCAGATGGGGACACGCATGCTGAACTTGCCATGTTCTACCCTTGTGATTGGGACCACGCAAACATCGAGCGCGTGCTTGTTGAGGGCGTCTACAGAGAGCACAACCACTAGGCGTGCTTTGTCCAGGGTCGCTACATAGACTTCGCCGCGCTTCGGAAACCGGATCAGAAGGGGACGCGATGGCCTCGGGCGGGATGCCACTTAATCCCTGCTCAGTGTGCGGATGGAAGCTCGCTGGAAGGCTCTCGCCTCTTGGCGCTCCCGGCGGCTGACGGTGGCGAAGAACGCCGCAGCCTCCGCCTCCAGCCGGTCGTACTCCTCTAGAACAATGGCCCGCCGAAGCATCTCATTCACCCGCTCACTGGCCGACCGTTGGCCTTTGGTGCTGGCGATGTAGTCGTTAAGCTCCGGCTCTATCGTAAAGCTCTTGGCAATCATCCTCATAGGAATCCTCATATACATTATCGTATTAGAAATCATATCAATCATCGTTCGGGCCGTCAAGGGTTCGACAAGGGTTCGGCCCGTCAAGCCTGGGCAAGCCTGGCCTGGTCAAACTTGGTCAAGCCTGATCAAACTTGGTCAGAGCGAGCGAAGTAGTTCGGCGGAAAGGATCTCAGCTTTCTGGGCGAGGTTGTTCGCGCGAATCCAGTCGGAAGCGCGGATCGCCTCGCGCGCCTGAGCCAAAAACCCGCGAACCTTTCCCAGGAGGTCCTCTTGAGAGGCATTCAACTCCTTGCCGTAGGCCAGCTGCAGGTTTCTTTCCGCGACGCGGATATCGTCGGTGGTGCGGCGTTGCGTCACGGCCAGCCGTGCGGCACTTAGCTGGGGCGAAATCTGCAAGGCTTCCGGCTCTCTGGGTCTGACCGCTTCAGCCGTGGCGGGAGGCCGAGGAGGCGCTGGAGCAGGCGGCGGCGAGACTTCGGGTGGCGGTGGAGGAGGTTGGAGCGAGAGTGTGCTCCTAGTCGTTGTTAAGGTTAAGGGCGTTTCGATGTCCAGCGGCAGGGGCGGTTCGGGTTCGGCAGGCGGCGGTGCGGCGGCCACCGAGGGCGGGGTGGCGCGGACAATCTGGCGATGGCAGCCCGCGAGTCCGCTGGCCGCAAGGCAGATGAAAAGTCTCGATAGCAAGGTACGCGCCGTCATTCAAGAGCTCCGTATTCAACAACTCCGCATTCAAGAACTCCGTTCGAGGGCCTCGTGGGCAGGGCGCGAGCGCGCCAAGGCGGGTTCCAGAACGCGCGCCAGCGGAAGCTCGATGCGAAACGTCGCGCCCCGGCCGACCTGGGAGTCAAATTCAATGGCCCCGTTGTGCAGTTGTACAGTCTTATAGGCGCTTGCCAGTCCGATGCCGCTTCCGCCGGGCCGCGTTGTAAAGAACAGCTGGAAGACGCGGCTGCGTTGTTCTGGCGGAATGCCCTGCCTGGTGTCGGCGATGCGGATTTCAGCCGTCTCGCCATGGCGCTCGAGACCCAGCGTCAGGCGCCCGCCTTTGGGCATGGCCTCGATGGCGTTAAAAATCAGGTTCAAGAGCGCTTGCTTGAGCAGTTGACGATCCACGCGAACCGGTGGAAGCTCGGCAAACTGCTTCTCTAATTGTACTCCCGAACGATGCATCTGGGCCCTGGCAACTCCGGCGGCTTCGTCCAGCAACTCGGAGAGGCGCGTCTCCTCGAGCCGCAGCTCCTGCGGACGCATGAAGTCCAGAAAACGCTTGACCACCGAATCGAGCCGGTCGATCTCGCTATCGAGCACGGCGACGGCTTGGCGCGGCAATTCTTCACCGGGGGGAAGACTTTCCTTGAGGTTTTCCAGCCACAGGCGCATGGAGTTGAGCGGGTTTTTCACTTCGTGCGCCACGCCGGCGGTCACGCGCGACAGGGCCGCCATGCGTTCGGATACCTGGAGCTGGTGGCTGATGCGATCGAGGGATTCCAGATCGCGCAAGGTGACCAGCGCTCCCATTCGTGTGCCGCCTTCGGTGATGATTTGCACGCCGACGCCAATACGCTGCGGCGGCGTGCCGGCTTCGGGGCTCGCGACTTCAACCTCCGCGGCGGGAACCGGCTCGAATTCATCGCCGGTCAATCCGAGCGCCGCCCGCAGGGGGTGCTCCGGAGGAAAGATTTCGCCGGCCCGGCGTCCGAGGAGTTGGTCCGTGGATGCACCGAGAAACTTTTCCACCGCCGGGCTAACCATGACAGCGCGGCTGTCGCGCGTGAACAGGAGCAGGCCGTCCTCGAGCCCGCCAAGGATTTGATCGAGGTTCTCGCGCAGGGTGCTGAAGATTTCGCGCACCCCCCGCAATTGCTGGCCGATTTGGCTGATTTTTGTGCTGACCTGGCCGAACTCGTCGGCCCGCTCCAGCGGTTTGTGGTCGAATTCGCCGCGGGAGATGCGGTCCAGTTGGGCAGAGATACGCTCAAGAGGCACGAGCGAGACGCTGCTGACCACGGCCGCCAGCAGTACGGAGACCAGCACCGAGAGCAGCGCCAGCCACCCGGCCGAATACAGCGCCGGGGTGATTTCGCTGCGTAGCAGGCCGGTCTGAATGGCGGCGCGAATTTCGCCGAAGGGCACCTGCTGTCCCGGCGGCCCCAGCAGGAAAGGATAGGCAGTCTCGTAGGACTGCGGCGCGCCGTAGATGACACGAAGCTGCTCGATGAAATCGGAATCGACCAATTGGCTGAGCGGCGGGCGGGTCAGGGCGCTGCGCCCCGGAAGGGAAGCATCACTAGAAATCAGCACCGTTCCGTCGCGGTCCACGATGGTCACTTCGTAGACCAGGAAGGAGTAGCCTACCTGGGCGTCAATGAGCGAGGTGAAAGCGGCATTTTCGTCGAGCGCGGCGCGGACGTATTCACGCACATCCTCGGGCTGAGAGGAGGCCGGCGCCTGGCCTTCGCCGGCGGCGTCAGCGAGGGCATTCTGAGCCTGGAAAAAAACCTGCTGGGTCACCAGGCTGGCGCGGTTTTCGGCCTGGTGGATGACCTGCTGGGTCAGGGTGGCCAGGTGCAACCAGGAATTCACCCCGACCACGGCCAGAACGAGCAGCACAATGGTCAGCGTAATTTTTGTCTTCAGGCGAAGCCGCATGAGCGCACCGGCCTTAGTGGCTTTCGTTCCGGGCCGCCTCGTACTCCTTGAGCTTGTTGTGGAGGGTTTTTAGACTGATTCCCAGCAATTCGGCGGTGCGCGTCTTGTTCTTGGTGGCTGCAAGGGTTTGGCGGATCAGTTCCCGCTCGAGGGCATACACCGTGGTGCCGGGTGGGAAGCGCAACGAGGATAACTCCGGTGCGCCCGCAGTATGGAGGCGGCCAAAGTCCGTCGGCAAGTGCGCGCGGCTGATCAGTTCGCGGTCGCAGACGATGATGGCGCACTCGAGAACGTTGCGCAACTCGCGCACGTTGCCGGGCCAGGCATGATTTTCGAGAAGCTCGCTGACTTCGGCGTTGATTCCCCGAACCTGCCGGTGGTGCTTGGCGTTCAAATCGCCCAGGAGGTGCTCGATGAGCAGCGGCAAGTCATCCTTGTGCTCACGCAGGGGAGGCAGGTGGATGTGGAAGACATTCAGCCGGAAGTACAGATCCTGGCGCAGCTGCCCTTGGGCGACGGCCTGCTCGGGATCTTTGTTGGTCGCGGCAAGCACGCGCACATCGGTGGTGATTTCCGTCTTGCTGCCCAGCCGCCGCAGCTTGTGGTCTTCCAGGACGCGCAGCAGTTTGGTCTGAGTGGACGCCGGCATTTCGCCGATTTCGTCCAGCAGCAACGTGCCGCCGTCGGCCAGCTCGAAGCAGCCGATGCGCCGCTCGGCGGCCCCGGTGAACGCGCCTTTCTCATGGCCAAAGATTTCACTTTCCATCAAGGTTTCCGGAATCGCCGAGCAATTGATGTGCACCAAGGGCCGCTGCGCGCGCGGTGAGAGTTGGTGGATGGTGCGCGCCAAAATCTCTTTGCCGGTCCCGGTCTCGCCGGTAATCAGCACGGAGGCGGAAGAGGAGGCGACCATCTCTACCAGGCTCATAACTTCCTGCATGGACTTTGACTTCCCGACCAACTCGCCCAACCAGCCGGAGTGGCGCAGTTGCCGCCTCTGCGCAGCGATCTCCCGCCGGTCGCGCGCACGGCTCAAGGCCCGATCCAGGAGCGCGCGGAGTACCGGAGGTTTCAGAGGTTTCTTGACGAACCAGAATGCTCCGGCCTGAATCGCTTCGACCTCGCGCTCCTCGCTTTCGTCGCCAGTGATAACGATGGCGGGAATCGAAATCAGCTCTTCTCGCAGCTTGCGCAACAACTCGATTCCGTCCATGCCGGGCAATCGGATATCGGCGAGCAGCGCGCTCGGGAGGAACTCGGAGAAACGAGCCAGCGCTTCTTCGGCGCTGGAGACACCGAGAATGTCGTAGCCTCACTTACGCAGCAGAGCTTCGTAGCCCCAGCGGGCGTTTTCCTCATCCTCTACGATGAGAATGCGGTCAGTCGGTTTGGATGGCTCGGGCATGCCGACGGTATGGCTGGGTATTGAATTTACCAGCAGCCCGGTTGAATGCCAAGTCGGGTGGCGTCGCCGCCAGCGACAACTGGGATCTTGCCGGCTCATTCAGCGCCGCGTGATATGGCGCGCGAGTGCCCCAAGCGAGTGCCCAAGGTGGAACAGCGGCCAGTTGCTCTCTCGCACAAGACGCGCATTGAGTGTTACCAAATTCGCCAAGTCCCATCAAATGAGTAGGCCGGAAATCCTTTTGTGCATTCTAGGCATGCTCTATAATGAACCCGCTGTCCTAAGGTTCAGGTGTAGGTTCAGGTTCTCAAAAGGGAATGAATAGCTGCCGCGAGAGGCGCTCAGTCGGCACGAGAATTGTTTATAAAAGTTACGGGTGTTATTGCCCCGGGTCATTAGCCAACGGTTAAGCTCAGTCCACAAGGGCGCTGGATAGGATTCAGGAGGGAAAGATGCGGATGAGGTTGAGCTCAGTGGCTCTGGTAGCGGTAATGTTGTTCTTCGCAAGCTCTGTATTTGCCGAACCTGCGGAGAAATCCAAAAAAGACGAGAACAAGACAAATTCTACGGTCACTGCGGCGGCGTACGATTTGGAAGCCGATCCGACAGCCAACCCGAAGGAGCCGGCGCCGGAGCCGGCGCCAGCAGCGCAGGGGCCGGTGGGTGTCGCGGGGAGTACCGCAGAACCTGTGGTGAACCCCATGGCGGCGACCACGGGCACCTTGGGTCTGTTCACGCTTGAGACCGGTCAGACGTTGCCGAAGGCCGGCTGGTCATCGGCTGCGTATGTGAACAAATTCACGCGAATGCCGGGCAGCGTAACCGTGCTCAACATAGGTGTAAATGTCGGGGTCGGCGTAAACGATTGGCTCAACTTGTATGCGGGTTTCGAGCCCTATCGGCACACGCACATCGGGAATCCCAGCCAGTTGAGTTTGCGCACCCCCGCCACCGTTGATTTCCCGCAGTTCGGCAGCACCATCTATCGGAGTCGAGGGCTGGGCCTGCGTCCAGCATACATCGAGGACTTCCCGTTCGCGGCGAACAATGACGGCGGCGTGGGCGAGGTCGTTCTGGGCGTGAAGTTTGGCCTGGTATCGGAGGACCGCGGAGCGCCGTTCAGCCTTTCGGTGCGCAACGATTTCATCATCCCGACGCGGCGGGGTCTCACCGAGCTGCTGGACAACGGAACGCAGAACGGCGGATTCAACAACCAGACCACCTTGGCAGTGAGCAAGAACTGGGGAAATGCACTGACCCTGGCCTTCAACGCCGGGGCGCGCTTCACACCGGAGCCGGAGTTTGATGACGGTGAGCCTTTCGCCCAGGCCAACCAGATTCGGGTAGGCACCGGCTTTATCCTGTTTCCTCAAAGCCGCGTGCAAGTGATGAACGAGTACACGGCCGTAATCTTTGCCGGGACCAGGACGCCCAACACGAGCTTTGGCGCGCGTCAACCGGTAGATGGCGTGTGGGGCCTCCGGCTCTATTTGAATAAGGCCATCGCCTTGGATGTGGGCTATCGATACATGCTGAACCTCAAGGGTGCAAACGACCGGCACGGGTTCGTCGTCAAGATGGGCACCACGCACTGGCCGCAACCGCCGCCGAACCTTTCGCCGGTGGTGGCCTGCTCGGCCGATAAGACGTCGGTCATCACGGGGTCGAACGACGCCGTGAATATTACGGCGACGGCCAGCGATCCTGGCGGAGATCCCATAACCTATACCTGGACAGCGACGGCCGGTAGTGTGCAAGGTACCGGCGGGCAGGTCCGGTGGACATTTACCAATGTGAGCCCGGGCAACTACATGGTGACGGTGCGGGTGGATGACGGCCGCGGGGGAAACGCCACCTGCAGCGTCGACATTCGCGTCGATCCCCGTCCGAACAGGCCGCCGACGGTTTCGCTCTCCTCCGACCGCAACACGGTCCTGGTTGGCGAGCGTGTTCGATTCACCGCAACAGCCAGCGATCCCGATGGAGATTCGCTGACCTACACTTGGAGCGCGAATGGCGGCCAGATTGTCGGGACCGGAACCAGCGTGGAACTCGACACCACAGGCGTACCGCCGGGCAGCTACACGGCAACCTTGCGCGTAGAGGACGGGCGCGGAGGAGCTTCCGACGCGTCAGCCAGCATCCAGGTAAACGCGCCGCCGCCGCAGCCGCAGGCCATTCGGATCAACGACTGCACCTTCAACCAGAACAACGCGCGTGTAGACAATGTCTGCAAGCGCATCCTCGACGATGTTGCGCTGCGACTCCAAAATGAGCCACAGGCAACCCTGGTGATCGTCGGCTACGCCGATCCGGGTGAGCGGATGCCGCAGCAACTCTCCGACAACCGCGCCATGAATGTGGTGAACTATCTGGCCGACGAAAGGGGCATAGATCGTTCCCGCGTCAGTACGCGCACCGGGGCGGGTCAGCCTGGCGCAGGCGCGATGAATCGCCGGACGGACATCGTCTGGGTGCCTGAGGGGGCGACGTTCTAATCGTAGGAACGAATTGTTCCTCGAAACCTGACGGGCTTCAGCCGGCCGAAACTCCGGGCTGGGGCCCGTTCCTTTCTTCCGAGATGCGCCGCAGGAGGGAATCGGCCGCTGCGGCGGGGAACTTCCGAAGATTGAACATGCGAATTACGTCGGTTCTCGGGATGGTCTTGTTCCTGTGGCTGCCCGCCGCAGCCGAAACCTGGCGGGCCATGGGTCCTCCGGGCGGCGACGTTCGCTCGTTCGGTTTCGACCCGCATCGTCCTAGTCAGCTGTACCTGGGCACCGCCGATGGGCACATCTTCATTTCCCGGGACGCCGGGGAACAGTGGGAACTGCTGGGCCGCGTAGGGTCGCGGTTCGATGCCGTGATCACCGCCATTCTGGTGGACTCGCGCGATTCGAGAGTGCTGTACGCTTCGACGTGGAAGCAGGATCCGGCAGCCGGTGGCGGGGTGTACCGCAGCGAGGACGGGGGCCGCACGTGGAGCATCTCCGGCCTCGCTGACCAAGCCGTGCGGGCGCTGGTGCAGTCTTCCTCGGACCCCGACCGGCTCGTTGCGGGAACCCTGGAAGGGGTGTTCGCGTCGCAGGACGCCGGGCGCACGTGGCAGCGCGTCTCGCCGGCTTCGAACACCGAGCTTCGCAACATTGATTCCCTGGCCGTGGACCCGCGCCGGCCGGACGTCATTTATGCCGGGACATTCCACCTGCCGTGGAAGTCCACCGACGGCGGCGAGAGCTGGAAGTCGATTCACAGGGGCATGATTGACGATTCGGACGTGATGAGCATCCTGGTCGATCGTTCCGATCCGGAGCGGATCTATGCCAGTTCCTGCTCGGGCATTTACCGCACCGAAAATGGTGGCGGATTGTGGACCAAGATCCACGGCATCCCGTATTCGGCGCGGCGCACCCACGTCATCGCCCAAGATCCGGCGCATCCGGGCATGATCTATGCGGGGACCACCGAAGGTTTGTGGAAGTCACAAAACGGGGGAGCCTCCTGGCGCCGCATGACCCCCGCCGATTGGGTAATCAACGCGGTGGCCCTGCCTGCGGATCATCCGGGGCGCGTGGTGCTGGGCACCGAACGGCTGGGGGTGGTGGTTAGCGACGACGGTGGCGAGCACTTCCGTGAAGCGAACGATGGGTTTGACCACCGACGGATCGTTGCCGTGGCGTTTGATCCCGAACATCGCGGGCGAATCCTAGTGGTCTTGGCTCACGCCCCCGAACCGATCCTGGTGACCGAGGACGGCGGACAAAGTTGGACTCCGCTCGGGCCCGGCCTGGCGATGCGCAGCCTGAAGCAAATCTTTGCCTCGCCGGACGGTTGGTGGGCGGCGGTCGCGGAAGGCGGGCTAATGCGTTACGATGCCTGGCGCAAAAAAGCCTGGGTGCGGGTCGGGACGCTCCGCGCAGGCGCGGAAGGAAAGCGGCTTAGCGCCGGCAGGAAGCGGGAGTTAAAGTTTGTAGTTAACGATATGGCCTTTAGCGAGACCAGCTGGTTTGCCGCGACCGAACAGGGCTTGCTGGTCTCTGCGGATCGCGGCGTTCACTGGGATCGGTTGCCCCTGGGTCTCCTGCCGGACTTGCCGGTGGCGTCGGTGCGCGCGTCTCGCGATGCGCGCTCTCTGTGGGTTGTGTCGCTGCGCGGGCTGGTGTTTTCGACCGATGAAGGGCACACCTGGACCTGGCACGACCTTCCGCTCAGCGCCGGCGGAGCGCTGCATTTGAAACTGGCTCCCGGTCGCTGGGAGGGCCAGATTCTGGTGGCATCGGCGCGCAACGGCCTCTATATTTCGCGCGACGGCGGAGACACTTGGCAGCAGGCCGCTGCGGGGTTGCCGGGTGTTGCGGTTGAAGACATTGCCATCGTGGGCGAGATGTTTGTCGCCTCGCCGCGTGTGGGTGGCCTTTACGTATCCGTTGATACGGGCCGAACATGGAGCCGCATTACGGGATCGCTTGCCGAAGGGATTTTTCCCGCTATCGCTGCCGATGTTGACACACCCGTTATTCTGGCTGCTTCGGCCACTGACGGGCTATATGCAATCGAATTCGGACCCTCGGAATCGATTTCCGCTTCTGAATTTCTGGGCCCGCAGGCCCCCTTGGTACCAAATCGAGACAAGTAACCTTCCCAATTCTGCAATTCCAACTCCAACAAAGACTTGCAACGTGAATCAGTCCATCCCCATTGCAGCTGTTCCATATCGGTATATGTGTGGCCCACAAGTTGAGTCGGAACGGGTCCTAAGTTCCTGAATTGGATGTATTTCGTGTCCTGCTGATTTGGCACACTCTTTGCTCCATATGGGAACTGCGAGCGGCATGGACATAGAATCAATGGACTCAATGCAAGTTAATAGACGCCCAAGCGGTTTTTCGATCTTGGTGGTCGATGATGAAGATGCTGCTCGCAGCGTGTGCAGGGATATTGCCCGCGAAGCCGGGCTTGAGGTGTACGAAGCGGCGACAACCGAACAGGCTCTGGAGTTGCTTGAGCAGTCCGCCGTCGACATTATCATCACCGACCTGAAAGTGCCGCAGTTGGGCGGTCTAGAACTGCTAAAGAGGGTCCGCATCAGCCATCCTCAGGTGGCTGTGATGGTGTTAACCCAATACGGCACCATAAAGACGGCTGTGGAAGCCACGCGCCTGGGGGCCGCCGATTATGTGACCAAGCCGTTCCACATGGAGGAGCTGCGGTCGAAGATAGACCGCCTGCTCCGGGGCATCGAGCTGGATCAGGAGAACCGCGTGTTGCGGGAGCAATTGCGCACGCGGCCTGGTTTCGGAGGGCTGATCGGCGTCTCTCCCAAGATGCAGCGCGTATACAAATTGGTCGAGAAGGTCAGCCAGCACAACTACCCGGTGCTGATCTTGGGTGAGAGCGGAACGGGAAAGGAGTTGGTGGCGAGCTCGATTCACTTTGGCGGCACGCGGCAGAAAAAGCCTTTTGTGCCGGTGGATTGTTCGGGCCTGGTGCCGACGCTGATTGAATCCGAGCTTTTCGGCCATGTCAAAGGCGCGTTTACCGGCGCCCAGCATTCCCATGCCGGATTACTGGAAAGCGCGAATGGCGGCACGGTTTTTCTGGATGAAATCGGCGATCTACCGGTGGACCTGCAGGCCAAACTCCTGCGCGTGCTCCAGGAGCGCGAGATTCGCCCCGTAGGGGCCACCGACCGGGTGCGCATCGACCTTCGTGTGATTGCCGCAACCAATCGGGATTTTGAGTCAGCGATCCGCACGGGAGGGTTCCGGCAGGACCTTTATTTCCGGTTGAATGTGGTGCAAATCAAACTGCCGTCGCTGCGGGAACGCAAGAGCGATATTCCCCTGTTGGTCAGCTCGTTTCTGGAGAAGTTTAGCGACCCGCAACGGGCGGTGCGCTCGATTTCCGAAGACGCCATGAGGCGCCTGATGGCTTATGACTGGCCGGGAAATGTTCGCGAACTGGAGAACGCCATCGAACGCGCAGGCGCTCTCGGTTCCGGTCCGATCCTGCACGCTGGTGATCTTCCGTCGAACTTGCAATACACTTCGGAGGAAAAACTGCCCGAGTCCGACGAATTGGTGCCCCTGGAAGAACTAGAGCGGCGTGCCATCTTCCGGGCGCTGCGCGAAACCGGCGGGGGCAGCCTTGGAACTTCGAGGTGATGCCACCCACTCGGCCAGCGGCACATTTGTCGGGCAGGAGGTTCGTCGCGGCGAAGAGTTGCGGGACAGCAGTGCTCCTGGCGCGCAGATTGTGCTCGCCGCCGTGATTGACTCGGTCGCCTGTGGAGTGTTGATCTTTGGGCCCAAGGGGGAGTTGACCCGTGCCAATGATCGCTTCGCCGAGATGGTGCGGATCGACCGGGGCCGCCTGCGCGACTTCATGAATTTCGATACGCTGGTCTCGCGCTTGGCGCCGCGTTTTCCCGATTCGCAGGCGGTGGCGGAGCGATGGCGCCAGCGGTTCGCAAGCGATAAAGCGTCCTGGGACGAGCTGGAACTCCGGAGGCCGGAGCGAAGGATGCTCGAGCGCTTTGCGCGGCCTGTGTTCGACGGCTCTGGGCGGCGGCTGGGCTGGCTGGAAATCTATAGCGATGTCACCACCCAACGATTGATCGAGAGAAAGCTCTTGCACACCGAGCGGATGGCGGCCATTGGGCAAATGGTTTCCGGCATCGCGCACGAACTCAACAATCCGCTGACCAGCGTCCTCGGTATGCGCAACTGTTGCTCACGCGCCGCTCCGGCTCGCAGAAAGATGACGATGTGCGGCGAATCTTGCAGCAAGCCGAGCGTGCCAGCCGAATCGCCAAAAACCTGCTGCTGCTGTCGCGCGAGAGCAAGCCCGAGCGCTCGGCGGTGGATTTGAACGAGGTCGTGGAACGCACCCTGGCTCTGCGCAGCTACGAGCTAGGCCTGGAGAACATTCAGGTCGATGTGGATCTGCACCGTCCTCTTCCGCCGACGCTGGCCGATGCCGGACAGTTGCAGCAAGTCTTGCTCAACCTGATCGTCAATGCCGAGCAGGCCATCCAGCAAGGTGGGGGCGAAGGACATATCTGGCTAAGCAGCCGGCGGATTTCCGCCGATCGGATCGCCACGGAAGTGGCTGACGACGGCCCGGGCATCGCGCCGGAACTGTTGTCCCACATCTTTGATCCGTTCTTCACCACCAAGCCGCTCGGCGTAGGCACCGGCCTGGGCCTTTCGATCGCCTATGGCATCGTGCATGACCATGGCGGAGAACTGTTGGTCGACAGTCGGAAAGGCGCCGGCGCAACATTCACGGTCGAGCTGCCGGTGGCGAGAGTCTTGACGGCGATTCCCGCAGCGAAACCGCGGCCGCGACAAACCCATGCGCTGCCGAAAATCGAGCTGCACCGCGAAGCGATTCTTGTCGTGGAAGACGAGCCAACCGTCGCCCGTCTGATCGCCGATGTGCTCAGCGAGGAGGGCCACCCGGTAGATATGGTTCTCGATAGCCGGGAAGGTCTCGATCTGGCCAGCCGAAAGGCGTACGACTTGGTGATTTGCGATCTGCGGATGCCGCACCTCGACGGGCGTGCTTTCTACCGGGAGTTGGTGCTCCAAGCCAGCCCGCTCGAACAACGGCTGGTGTTTGTCACCGGTGACACCCTGTCGCCGCATACGGTTGAATTTCTTGAGTCTAGTGGAGTACCATACCTGGCCAAGCCCTTCCTGGTCGAGGAGTTGAAAGAAATTGTGCACCGCGCGCTTGCCGCGGCGGGTCAGCGTTCCGCGACAGCCAGGGCAGAACCGTACCTGCGGGGCCATGTGATCTCCAAGCGCTAGGTCGAGGATTGGAGCGAGGCAACGGAAGTGCCATGAAGCAGCAGCGGACCATCCAAATTGTTTGCGCCGACGCCGAGCTTGCCCGCGAATACCTGCGCGAGCTCGAAGGGAGCGGCGAACCTTTCGAGTTCCGGCTAGCAGTGTCACCTGCGGAGGCGCGCCGAAATTGCCGCCTGGTGGAGCCCTCTGTGATCCTGCTCGACGAGTCGGCTGCGCCGACGGCGGGCCCACGGAGCACTCTGGAACGGGCTGCGGCGCTGTTGACCGAGGCGGGCCCGGTGGTGGTTGTAGCGGCAGCCGATCGGCAATCGGACCTGGCGTTTCTGATCAGCTCGGGAGCGGTGGATTTCGTCACCCGCAGAGGAAGCTTTGTCTCTATCGCCGCCGACAGCGTTGAGCGGCGCATTCGACTGGCCGAGTATGCCGAGGCCTCACTGGGACCTTCTGCCGTAGAACCTTCCGGCGACTTCGGAGAAATTCTCCGCCACGAAGTGAACAATCCACTGACCGGGATTCTGGGCAATGCCGAACTTCTGCTGGCGCGACGGGACAGCTTGCCACTCACCGCCATCGAGCGGGTGGAAACCATCGCCGAGCTCGCTGTGCGGTTGCGGGAGACGGTGCGCCGCCTGAGCCACGCCTGGGAATCGCGAGAGGATCCCGTTCGCTCGGTGTAGCCGGCCGCCGCGCACCTGTATTTCGATCTGTAGCGAAATCTGCTTGTGATCTCCCCCCCCGGGTGTTTCTTCCCAAAGAGTGCGCAAGAGAAGGAAAATGCGATGGATCATAATGGAACAGCGGCACCTGATTTCCAGGACGATTGAACGCGATCTGGTATAATCGGAACGCCTCAATTTCTCACTCCGGTTTCTCCGCCATAGATTACGGACCGATTGTGGGATAGCCGGGACATGGTCCAAGGGTAATGACGCGCATCTTCCAAAATGACAAAACCTTCACGCAGCCCATCATTTGGGTCACGACTATCTTCCTGATTATCTTGCACGTCGGCGCCGTCGCGGCGTTGTTCATGTTTACCTGGACGGCGCTGCTAGTGACGGTCCTGTTGTGGTGGATTTCAGGAAGTCTTGGCATCGGCATGTGTTACCATCGACTGCTCACCCATCGTGGATACCGCACACCGAAGTGGATGGAGTATTTCCTGACCGTGTGTGGAACGCTGGCGTTCGAAGGCGGACCGATCGGCTGGGTTGCCACGCACCGCGCTCATCACCAAAATTCCGATAAGGAGGGCGATCCCCACTCGCCACGAGACGGCGGCCTATGGGCGCATGTGGGCTGGGTCATTACGGGAATAGCCAGGCATAACGCGTCTACCGAGCTTCTGTGCTTCGTACCCGATCTTCGCCACGATAAGTTCCATTCTTGGATCAGCAAATGGCACTGGCTTCCGCTCACAGGGCTTGCTGTGCTGCTGTTCGCGATCGGTGGTCTTCCCTGGGTGCTGTGGGGCTTTTTTCTGCGGACGGTCATCTGCCTTCACGCCACCTGGCTGGTCAACTCGGCCACTCATATGTGGGGCTCGCAGCGATATGCGACCGGGGATGATTCGAGGAATTCTTTTTGGGTTGCCTTTTTTACATTCGGCGAAGGGTGGCACAACAACCACCATGCACATCCGCAGTCATCGCGTCACGGCCTGGCGTGGTATGAAATGGATGTCAACTGGTACGGCATCGCCGTATTGCGTCTGCTCGGTTTGGCCTGGGACGTCAAAACCGCAAAGCTCAGTGTCTAGGAAAGCGGCTCGCGACGTTTGGCCGATCCTCCTCATAAAGTACCTAGCAGCGGTAAGCCAATTCCGCGCGGTTCGCTTGCTGCACCTGATCCGCCATCCCTATAATTGTCAGATGCCCGGACACGCCATGCCCCACTATCCACAACCCACCCGAGCCGTACTCATCCTCCTCTTGCTCTTGCTGGCTGCGACGAGTTGCGGGCGAGACGAGGCGGAGCGAGACTCGGGTGACCTAGTGGTGCTTACACGCAACGCCCCAACCACCTACTACATCGACCGTGAGGGCGAGTTGGCGGGGCCTGAGTACGAGATGGCAACCGCGTTCGCAAGGTCGACGAACCGACAGGTTACCTTCGAGGTACTGGATTCGATAGACGAGATCGTGCGCGCTTTGGAAGAAGGCCGGGGAGACGTGGCCGCGGCCGGGTTGACACGAACCGCCTCACGGGAACAACGCTTCGCAACTGGGCCTCCCTATCAATCGGTCGAGGAACTGGTCGTCTGCCGTCCAGGAATCGTCTTGCGGGACATGACCGACCTGCCCGGCTTGGATATCGGCATCATCGCAAACAGCAGTTACGAAGAAACGCTGACCGGGTTGCTTGAACGTGTGCCCGAGTTGAGATGGAAGGTGATAACGGACGAGGCGACCGAACAGGTGTTGCGGCGAGTGGCCGAGGGGGACCTGGATTGCACGGTTGTGGATTCGAATATTCTCGCGACACACCAGTGGTATATGCCGGAGCTCGAGACTGCTTTGACCCTCGGCACCGAAATGGAACTGGCCTGGTTGCTTCCTGCCGGCAGCGAAGGGCTGGTGGAAGCACTGGATGCATGGTTTGAGAGCTACCGTGCGAGCGGCGAGCTAGCGGCGCTGATGAACCGCTACTATGGACATCTCGATCAGTTCGATCCATACGACGTTCAGGTGTTTGCCAGGCGGGTGGATAGCCGTCTTCCGCAGTACCGGAATCTCTTCGAGCAGGCCGCCGGGCAAACGGGTCTCGAATGGACGCTGCTGGCTGCCCAGGCATACCAGGAATCCCACTGGGAGCCCGAAGCGACCAGTCCGACCGGTGTCCGCGGTATCATGATGCTGACACAACCCACGGCCGCTTCCCTGGGAGTCGAGGACCGGCTGGATGCCGCGGCCAGCATCCTGGGCGGGGCACGTTATCTCAACCAGCGTCTCGAACGGATACCCCCGCACGTTTCCGCACAGGACCGGCTGTGGATGGCGCTGGCGGCTTACAACATCGGCCAGAATCATCTCCGCGATGCACGGATGCTTGCCGTAATGCTGGGGGAGAATCCGAACACGTGGGTCGGCGTGAAGGAGACCCTGCCCCGGCTGTCGCAGCGCCGCTACCACCGGCAGCTACCGGCTGGTTACGGCCGAGGGCTGCAAGCGGTGATCTACGTCGAGCGCATTCGCAACTACCACGATTTGCTCTTGGAGCTGGTCGAATAGGGCCGACAAGTGGGGACCCTATCCGCGTGGAATCTCTCTAAGGCTACTTGCCGAGAGGCGCGTTTATCGTGCACAACCTTCGCTTCCTCGATGTTTCCTGCGGGCATGCCACTCCTCAGCGGTGATTTCCCATATCTCGGTAGGCAGCCGGCCGGAGACGAAGTCCCGCTCTTCGGTGACCACAACGCGCATACCGTGCTTCTCGGAGATGCGGCGTGAGGCTCTATTGGTGACCGCCTTGGGAGCGCGCAGCACGGAGAACTTCAGCACGTCGAACCAGTGGTCGGTCACCACATCGCACGCTTCACTCATCAGGCCTCGCCCTTGCCAGGGCAGTCCCAGCCAGAAGCCCCGATTGTTGTTATCGCCCTTCATCAGACTGATGCTTCCGATCAATCGAGCGGGATCCCGCCGCAGCCGCAAGGACCAATGCCATTCATCTCCACGCTCGGCGGCGGGCAGAGCTACGTCGCGATAAAACCTATAGGCGGCATCGGGTGGGTAGGGCCAGGGCACGCGGTTGGAAAGAAGGCGCACGATCTCCCACTGTGGAAAGAGAATCTGAGTTTCGGTGGCGTCAGTCAGTTTCAACGGACGCAGCAAAAGGCGTGGCGTCTCAAGTGTCGGCGTCATACCGTATGGCCCATACAGGAGAGGGAAAGCGAAGAATTGCTACTCTAACCGTACTCCACCCCGTCGCACCCCGGGGGCCCTGAATGCCTGAATGCTATGACCACACCCGGCTTGCGTCAGTCCCGAGCAAGTAGCCGACTCCCGATTTCGCGGCGCAGGCAATCTCGAAACCGGTCCTCTACCGGGCACAATTTCGCAGCCTTAAGCTGTGATGTAGACCCTCGCACTCCCGCTGGTACAAAAATACGCGGTCAGGCCAAGCTGGCTCGCAAGGATTCGACTAGGAGGGCCCGGCATATTCCGAATCATAGCGAATACGCCTTCCCATCGCGTCTTCGCGCGATCCCTTCCAGGCCTTCGTTATCTCTCTTTCCAGTTTCTTGATCTGGAACAGATGTTTCGGGTTGAAGGGTAGTGACGGATAATAACAGTTCGATTCGTGAGTGCAGAAGCATCCATCAGCTACCTTCCTGCGACGTGTTTGCATGGCAGGAGAGAACCAGAGCTTCCGGAAGTTCCAGTCATAGTCTCGCAAATTGCCGACCGGTTCGAGATTCTCGCAGGAAGAAACCGTTCCTTCGTCGTAGATCACCCCGCCGGCAGTTCCCGCATAGCACCTAATTTGGGCTTGTTGTGTCTCCTGTGTCTTCGCAATCAACCCGTGCATATAGATATCGATGGCGGCTTTGAAGAAGCCGTTGTCACCCGCGTAGTGATTCTTGATTGCCCCGTGACGTGAATCCTCCTCGATCCTCCGGGCAAGTCTGGTGTATTGGGCGTGATCAATTTCCAGCTCTTTGGGATCCGGCGCGGGAGGACGGACGTAGTTAAAGTTTACTTTGTCGGGCTTCAACTCGTATTTCAGAAAATCGTACCATTCAAAAATCACGTCCTGATTCGAGTTCATGAAACAGGTGCAGGTCTGGACATCGAGCCGTGGATACTCCTTCTTCATGGCCTGGAGCTGGCGCGCAGTGTCGATCACAATGTCCCACGACCCCGGTTTCTGACGAATGATGTCGTGCTGTTCTTTCGGCCCGTCAATGCCGAGAGCCATGGTCACATTCAGCTGAGGACATTCCTGCAATATTCGGGTGACATCAGGAAGGATTCGCTTCTGAATCTGCCCGTTGGATGTCATGTAGAGCGATCCGAGCTTGTTGTTGGTGTAGAACGCTTGCACGATTTCCGGCAGATCTGTGCGTGTGAAGGGCTCGCCACCCGCGAGAATCAAGACGCCAAGCTTGCTGCCGAGCGTTTCAGAGATCCTTTCAATTTCGTGCATCTTCATCTGGAACTTCTTGCGCGGACCGTCCTCGAGCTCATCGGTGAAGAAACAATGGGTGCAGCGCATGTTACACACCGAAGTCACCAGGATGTTCAGTAGAACCGGCGAAATGGGTTGTCCCAAAGCAAACTGGGCCCAACGTTTCAAGGAGTCTCTCATCGTGTAATCCTACTAGAGGCGACATACATGTTCCGGCGAATGAACACAGAATGCCAGAAATAACTTTGCTCAGTGACGAATCCAACCCTGGATCCATTCCATCGCCATGCAAAGAGCAACGGCGGAACGCATTATGCGAAGGATTGACAGCCTGTGGCTAGTCCGGACACCGACTTATCGGGAGTTACGTCGGAGCCGTCCTGCTCAATTCCCGATAAATCGGCTTCTCGGAATGGGGCCGAACCATTGGCTTTTCGCACGGAGAGAGCCTTGACACTCTGATTGCTTCATCGGCGTTTGGCATTTCGGAACCATACGCCGCGGACATCCGCGCCGGCCAACGGAACGCCTGCCGAAAATAAATGGAACTTTGCCACCCTTCCGGGGTTTATCCCTAAGAGCAACGGAGCACCCAAATCGGCGTGAAGACAGAAGACAATGGATGGAAGCCATGCCCAAAATGAATCGACGAGAGGAATCAAAAAATGAAAGCACACAAAACTGAGTCCCACAGATACACGTTCCTGCTGTTCGCGGCACTGCTCGTTTTTTGGCCTGCCAGCGGGCAGGCGCAAACCAACCCACTGGCTGATGAATCTCCATCCGCCGAGGGCACCCGCGGTCTGAATCTGTCGGAGGAGCAGAGGAACCAAATCGAGGGCATTCGACAGGATCAGCAGCAGAAGATCCAGAACGTTAGGAACGACTCCTCGCTCTCACAGGAAGAGAAAAGGGAGCAGGCGCAGCAAATTCGAAAAGACACTCGGACGCAAAGGGCAGCCGTGTTCACGCCCGAGCAGCGAGAGAAGGTACAGCAGAGACGCCAAAACCGCGTCGAAAACGGCGGCAATCGCCCGCCGCGCAACCATAGAAACGGGCCGGGAGCCAGCCGCCGGGGTGGCGGCCGCCGCCGCTAGGTTCCAATGGGGGCCGCACTTCATCGCACGGCCACGATGTGGTGCGGCTTCCCTTCATACGTGCCCCGCGGCTAGCCAGTACAGGCAGCAAGATGTGCGCTGCGCTACCCAGGGTGCGCCCGAGGCGGGGGCAACTCTGAAGTTCGCTAGTTCCTATCCTTAAATCCTTTGCCTAAATTGACCGGATATTGGCGCATGCCTATACTTGCGAGAGAGGCCGCCATGGCCCCCGATGCAAGCCGATGCAAGCCTCCGATTAGCTCTGAGGAGTTGCCGATATGCCCCCTGCCAGATCTGAAGCCGTGATCTTGAGCGCCGTGCGCACCCCTGTCGGAAAATTTCAGGGTGGACTGGCGCTGCTTTCCGCTACTGAGTTGGGCGTCAAAGTTGTCGCTGAAGCCGTGCGCCGCGCCGGGATCGAACCCCCAGCGGTGGACGAAGTCATCATGGGCAATGTGGTCCAGGCGGGGTTGGGGCAAAACCCCGCGCGGCAAGCGGCGCTGGGCGGAGGGCTCCATCCGCGCGTTGCCGCCATGACCATAAACAAAGTGTGTGGCTCGGGGCTTAAAGAGTCTGTGTGGAAACTCGGTTTAGCTGGCTGGAAATCAAGAGGGATCATGATCCCTTGCAGAATTTTGTTGTTTCGATCTTTGCCGAGTCGCCGGTCCGGGAGTCTGCTGAACTAGCCTTCCTGATCTAGCTTCGGTTTGTTGCGCCACAGGCGAGTGAGGTTGAAGGCCGTTGCGGCCAGCGCGAACTCCACCGCGACCTTCCCCAGGCCCCGCCTCCGGAACTGTCGCATTCCACGCTGTTGTTTCAAAACCCCGAACACGGGTTCCACGATCGCCTTGCGCCGCTGATAAACCGCCCGGCCAGCCGGATCGCGCAACTTGCGTCGCATGCGCCGGTGTTCCGGATGCCGTACAGCAGGCGCTTCGGGCGCGCGTTGGCCTCGGTTCAGTTCCCGTGCCAAGTTCGAGTCGGGCACATAGACGTCTAGGCCACGCTGGGCCAGTTCCACGATGGTCTCCAAGCGAAAGTAGCCGCTGTCGGCACTGACCTTCTGAGGCCGTTCCCGGCAGTGTTGCTCGACCGCCTCGACCACCGGAACCAGCATGGCGTTGTCGGTAGGATTTTGCCCGACCCGTTGTTCGACGATCAGATGATCTTCGCTGACCGCCGCCGTTGCTGTGTAGCCCAGCGTGAATCCTTTGCGGTCCCGCAAAAATCGGCTGTCGGCATCGGTGAGCGAAACCTTGTCTCGGCCCACTTTGCGCAACTGTTCCAGCCGCCGCGGAATCTCCTCCAGCCGCTGCTGGAGCGCTGCCATCTTCTCCGGTGCGACCTGCTGCCCCGGCGCTTCCTCGGGATCCGCCGTATTGCACTGCTTCTGCCAGCGGCGAATCTGCCGCCGAACCTTAGCCCGCTCGGACCGCAACTTTTTCATCGTCTCCACGCGCTCGCACGAGGCATTGGCCGCCACCCGCGTCGAGTCGACGGCGACGTGCCCCAGCCGACCCATACCGAGCGAACGCGCCAACTCCACCACCTGCGTGAACAGATCGTTCAGCGCCCGGGCATGCCGTGTGCGGAACTGGTTGAGGGTCCAAAAATCCGGTGTGGCCCCACCCGCCAGGTACCGGAAGGCCAAGTCTTCCCGCACCCGCTGCTCCAGCCGCCGCGCCGAGGTGAGCCCCAACACGTAGGCATACAGCCACACTTTCAGCAGCAGGACAGGGTGATAGGCCGGGCGGCCCTCCTCGACGTAGCCCTGCTCAAGCGCACTCAGTTCTAGCCGCTCCACGACTTGGTGCACAAAAAAACAGATGTGATCTTCTCCCAGCACCTCTCGCACGCTGGGCGGCAGCAGATACGCTTGCTCCGGGTTGTAGGGCAAGAATTTCATCGCGCCTCCTTAGGGCGCATTATACGTGACTCGCAAAAGCGGTTTTCACACAGACTCTTAAAGCCGTGGGGCTGGCGGCGCAAGGGGTGGTTTTGGGTGAAAGCGAAATCGTCGTTGCCGGGGGCATGGAGTCCATGTCCAACTGCCCGTATCTGCTGCCCGGCGCGCGCACCGGCTACCGCATCGGCAACGGCGAAATCGTGGACTCGATGATTCACGACGGCTTGTGGGACGCCTACGAAAACTTCCACATGGGCATGACCGCCGAACTGGTGGCCGACAAGTACAAGATCTCGCGCCAGGAACAGGACCAGTTCGCACTGGAAAGCCACCAGAAGGCGGTGCGCGCCACGAAGTCGTGTTTGGTCGAAACCCAGATCTTGCCGGTTGAGGTGCGGCAAAGGAAGGGCGAGCCGGCGGTTGTGCGCTGGGATGAGTCGCCGCGGGAGGATACTTCGCTCGAAGCGCTGGCGAAGCTGCGGCCGGCATTCAAGAAAGACGGCACGGTGACCGCCGCCAACGCGCCCGGCACTAACGACGGCGCCGCGGCCGTGGTGGTGACCAGCGAACAGAATGCCGCGCGGTTGTCCAAGACGCCCATGGCGCGCATCGTGGCCCAGACTGTCTCCGGCGTGGAGCCCAAGTGGGTGATGATGGCGCCGGTGGAAGCGGTGGAGAAACTTCTGGCCAAGACCGGCTGGGACCGCGACCGTGACGTGGATCTTTTCGAATTGAATGAAGCCTTTGCCGTGCAGGCGCTGGCGGTGATTCGCGAGCTGCGACTGGACCCCGCCAAAGTCAACGTCAACGGCGGAGCGGTGGCCATTGGGCACCCCATCGGGGCCAGCGGCACGCGAATCCTGGTGACGCTGCTCCACGAAATGCAACGGCGCAATGTCCACCGCGGCATTGCGGCGCTGTGTCTGGGCGGAGGCAATGCCGTGGCGCTGGGGGTCGAACGTTAAGCGCCAAGCCGCCGAAGAATTCATCGCTTTTCAGTTCCCCCTGAGACAAGGAACATACCTGCTGTACAATCCTGCTGTACATTCCTGCTGTACAATCCTGTTGTATAATGCCGCAGCGGCTGCGGACGCTGGTTCAACGGCGCGGCCTTGGGAGCCCTGGGGAGCTTTGATGGTTGATTCCATCGCTGAGATTCTTGCTCTGTTGCCGCTGGTGGTGACCGGACTTGCGGCCGCGCCACGCGGACGAAAGTCGTTGCGGCGTTTTGCACCCAGGAAATCCAAGAAATCGGGGTCCAAGAGTGTGCAGAGCCGCTATGTCAACCGGCCCGGCCGCCCCGGCGCGTGGCCCTACAGCGATGGCGTATGGGTCGGCCAAACGTTTTACCTCTCCGGTCATTTGGGACTCGATCGCGCGACGGGACGGCCGCCGGCTTCACCGGAGCGGGAAGCGCACATGGTCCTCGAAGGGGTGCGAGCGACGCTGGCTGCGGCGAGCCTGACCATGAACGACCTGGTATGGGTGCAGATCTATTGCTCGGACGTAAAACTGTTTCCGCGGTTCAACGCCGTCTATCGCACTTATTTCAAGAAGGACTTTCCGGCTCGGGCCTTTCTGGGCTCGGGTCCGCTGCTTTTTGGGGCTCGGTTTGAGCTGCTGGGAATCGCCGCAAAGCCGTAAGGCACTTCCGACTCTTCCGCTGCAAGCGAACCTAACCGATGGTCAAAGCGGTTGAACGGCGAACCGCTTTCCTTTATGGTATCGCTCGATTCCACCGCCGTATGCAGCGCACGGCAAAGAGGAGTGCAGTGCGAAAGAAAATTCGTGCCATCCAGTATGGCGTGGGCCCGATCGGCGCCGCAATCGTCCGCCTGATGCGCGAAAAGCAAGCGATCGAGGTGATCGGCGCGATTGATAGCGATCCGGCCAAGGTCGGGCGGGACTTGGGTGAGGTCGTCGGAGCCAGCGACGCTCCCTGGGGCATAGCGGTAACCGCAGATGCCGCTGAAGCATTGCAGGGGGGCGCCGACATCATCGTGCATTCGACCTCCTCTTTGCTTCCGGCTGTGGCCGATCAATTGCTAGCGTGCCTTGCGGCGGAATCGTGCGTGCTCTCGACCTGCGAGGAGTTGGCCTACCCGTTTCGGAAGTATCCCGACATTGCGGCGAAGCTCGATGCCGAAGCCAAGACGTGGGGCGTCGCTATCGCCGGCACAGGCGTGAACCCAGGCTTCGTCATGGACAAACTGGTGCTCACGCTGAGCATGGCGGCGCGGCGTATTGATTCGGCCCGAGCCGTCCGCATCGTGAATGCGTTGCATCGGCGCGAGCCGCTACAGAGGAAGATCGGCGCGGGGCTGAGTGTCGAGAAGTTTCGCGAAAAAGTTGCCGCGGGCGCGATCAAGCACCATGGACTGCCGGAATCGGTTGCCATGGTATCTGACGCATTAGGCCTCGGCGTCGAGGAGATTATCGAGACGATTGAACCGGTGATCGCCCGCGAAAGTGTGCACACCGAATTTCTGGAGGTTGCCGCGGGGCAGGCCGCCGGGGTACATCAGGTCGCGCGCGGCATCACAGGCGGTGAGGAAAAGGTTTACATGGAGCTGCAGATGTATGTCGGCGCGGACGAATCGAGCGACACCATCGAGCTGCGCGGCGATCCCCCGATCGCCTTAACCATACCGGGCGGAACTCCCGGCGATGTTTCTACCGCCGGGGTGGTGGTAAACACGATTCCGGCGATTCTCGATGCCCCCGCCGGCCTGTGCACATCGCGCGATCTGCCGATCTGCTTTTTCCCACCCACGGCAAAGCCCTGACACGACTAATGGTTTTCCCAATAGCGGCCGATCGCGGCGTAGTCGACGTCTTCACGCGCGGCGTTCAGCACGGTGGAATAGACCTCGCGGGCCGCAGCGCCCGCCGGGAGTCGCACGTTCAACTGATTCGCCAGCTCCAGCGCCAAACAGATGTCCTTGTGCATCAGACGCAGGGGAAAACTGGGGGTGTAGTCGCGCCCCAACAGCATGGGCGCCTTGACGTCGAGCACCGGGGCGCGCGCCATACTGGACTGCATCACCTCAACCAACCTATTCCCCGGCACGCCGCCTGCCGTGGACAGGGCCAATGCTTCGGCCAGCGCATCCACTTGGAGTGCCAGCAGCAGATTCATTGCCAGCTTCACGGTCTGGCCGGCTCCGTGCGGGCCGAGATGAAACCAACGTTTGGCGACAGTGGCCAAGACCGGCTCAACCCGCGCCAGAGTTTCCGGAGTCCCGCCGACCATCATCACCAGTTCGCCCTTTTCAGCTCCCCAAGTCCCGCCGGTGACCGGCGCGTCGAGAAATTCAACGTTACGCTCAGAGCAGGCAGCAGCCACCCGGCGCGCCAGCGCCGGCGTAACCGTACTCGAGTCCACGAGCACGCTGCCACTACGCAAGCCGTTGAGCGCGCCCTCGGCTCCCCACAGAACCTGCTCGACGGCCGGCGGGTCGCTGACGATCGTAATCAGCACGTCCGATGCGGCAGCGGCTTCGCGCGGAGTCTTGGCCGCTCGCGCTCCCTGGGCCACAAGCGCCCCCGCTCGGGATCCGGTCCGATTCCAAACGGTCAGGGGAAACCCCGCTTTCAGCAGGTTCGCGGCCATCGGCCGTCCCATCAAGCCCAACCCGATCAAGCCCACCGCTGGTTTCATCCGCTGCCTCCTGACGATATGCCGCAAAGACCAACCGGCAAGACAGGAATCTTACATGCATCGTCGGCCTTTTCCCTGGCCTTGCGGTCCTTGCTGATCTCGCAAAGGAAGGGAGGCGACTCCTGTGACATCAAATCTTTATACCAGTTGTAAAACGTGCCAGTTGTGAAACGTTCTCAGCTGGCGATCACTAGTTAAGAGTCAACCGATGTGGAGTCAACCGATGCGGTGAACTCCCCGTGACAGTTGGGTCGCCGGCGTTGTCGAGGTGAGTTCAGTATAGATAGTAGAGCTGGTCCGTTCGAAACAAACTCAGTGCCCGAGATTTCAACCCCATCACGTTTTTGGTTTTTGCTGTTCTTCGGTGCGAACGGCGGATTCGGCGCCTTGGAATCCGATCCGGCTGTGGGCTCCGTCACAGAACGGCTTGTTTACGGAACCGCCGCAGCGGCAGAGTGAAAACACAGGCTTGCCGGCAAGGTCGTACTTGTTGCCGTCGGCGTCGACCAGTTCGAGTGACCCTTCGGGGGCTTCGACGCGGTACGGCCCGTTCTTCCGCACTGTAATCTTTACCTGTGCCATTGATCCTCCGGCGAACTGGAGTGATTTTCGAGCCTTGTTTCAGCACTTCGTTTCAGCACTTCGCTTCAGGACTTCGTTTCAGTACTTCGTTTCAATACTTTGGCAGGGAGGGATCTACTTCGTCCGACCATGCCAGAATGCCGCCCTTGAGGTTCCATATCTTGCGAAAGCCCGCCTGGAGCAGGAATTGCACGGCGTCGGCGGAGCGTTTGCCGCTGCGGCAATGGGCAACGATTTCCCGCGAGCTGTCGAGCTCATTCACGCGCTGCGGGAGTTCGCCGAGCGGAATCAGGTGGCCCTGCAGGTTGCAGATCTGGTATTCGTGGGGTTCGCGCACGTCCAAAATAAATATCTCGTCGCCCTGGTCGAGCCGAGACTTGAGCTCGCTCGGAGCAATCTCCGGAATGCCTGTTGTCACGGGCGCAACCTCCTCTCCGCGAATGCCGCAGAACTCCTCGTAATCAATTAGTTCGTGGATCGTACGGTGCTCGCCGCAAACCGGGCAAGCGGGATTCTTGCGCAGGCGCAACTCCCGGAAGCGCATGCCCAGGGCATCGAACAGCAGCAACCGCCCCGCCAGCGGCTGGCCCGTTCCGAGAATCAATTTGATGGTCTCCATGGCTTGCAACGCACCGACGATGCCCGGCAACACTCCGAGCACTCCGCCTTCGGCGCACGACGGCACCAGCCCCGGTGGCGGCGGTTCGGGATACAGGCAGCGGTAGCAAGGCCCGCCGGGATAGTTGAAGATCGTCGTCTGGCCTTCGAATCGGAAGATCGAGCCGTATACGTTGGGCTTGCCGAGCAGCACGCAGGCGTCATTGACCAGGTAGCGCGTGGGAAAATTGTCCGTGCCGTCCACGATAATGTCGTAGTCGCGGAACAGATCGAGCGCATTCTCCTTGGTCAGCCGCGTTTCATAGGTATCGATCTGAATCTGGGGATTGATACCGGCGAGACGTTCCTTCGCCGCCTGAATCTTGGGACGGCCAACATCCGCCGTTGAAAATGTGATCTGCCGCTGCAAGTTTGAGAAGTCCACGGTGTCAAAATCCACGATCCCCATTCGTCCGACGCCCGCGGCAGCCAAATACAGGCCCAGCGGAGCTCCCAAACCGCCTGCCCCGATCATCAACACCTTCGCGCGAGCCAGCTTGAGCTGCCCCTCCATGCCGACCTCGGGCATGATGAGGTGACGGCTATAGCGCTGGATTTCTTCCTTCGATAACTTGCGCCCGATATCAGGAACCGCGGGCGTACCCGTACCGATTGGCATAAGGCCCTCCTTCGCGGTCAGCGGCCGCCAGCGATCGAGGGTACGATGCTGATGGTATCGCCGTCTTTGATCGGCGTATTTTCCTTTTCCAGGTAACGGATATCCTCGTCGTTGACATAGATGTTGACGAAACTGCGAATGCGGCCGTCGTCGGTGTAGAGATGCTTGCGCAGGTCTCCATAGGTTGCGGCCAGTTGCCGGAGCGCTTCGCCCACCGTTGCCGCCGCAAACTCGACGGTGGCCTGCTTGCCAGTATAGGGACGCAGCGCCGTCGGAATTTCAAGCTTGATTGCCATGTATGCTTTTCCTCCAGGTCTCGAACCTTCAGTTGGAGCCATGCTTGCCGGGCTGTACCTCTTGGCCTTCACTTGGACGGCGGGCGTTTCCCTCGGCCGGTATTTCTTCCGGCAGAAAGTGCGACCGGTCGTCCGCCAGGCGCCACGAAGTCATCTCCCGCGGCTGGCCCCTCGTCACACTGACGATGACGTAGCTGTACCACGGCCAGGCGTGCTCGCGGTCGTATTCGCTGGGCCGCGCCGGGTGATCGGGATGCGAATGATACCACCCGATCAGTTCCAGCCCGCGCTCGCTCGCGGCGCGTTCCGCGGCGCGCACGTCATCCGCGGTCACGCTGAACCGGTTGCGCGGCGAATCGTCACGGCGATTCACCAACGGAAAAAGCGCCCGCACTTCCCGTTTCTCGCCGTCTACTCCCAGCATAGCGCCGCAAGCCTCGTTTGGGTAACCCTGCGCGCCCTGCTCGCGGATTTCTCGGGCGATCCCTTCATGGAGCAGTAATATCATCACGGCCGCCGGCACCCCGGTCTTTTTCTCACCCCCGCTTACGCTTCATCCCAGAAACGCTCGCTGAGGTATTTCTCCGCTGCGTCAGGGAAAATCGTAACGACCACGGCGCGTTCCGCGCTTCCCGGCGATTCCGCCAAACGCAGGCAGCCCACCAGCGCCGCGGCGGCACTCGGGCTTACTAGAATGGCTTCGCTTCGCGCCAGTTGCCTGACCATGCGGTAAGCATCCTCGGTTCGAATCTCGAAATTGGCATCCGCAAGCGCCGAATCGTAAATCGGCGGTACCAACGCGCTGGCCATGTGCTTCCAACCTTCGAGGCCGTGGAAAGCCGCATCCGGTTGCAGGCTGATGCACCGAATCGCGGGATTCAGTTCCTTGAGCCGCCGCGCTGTCCCGACAAAAGTCCCGCTGGTCCCCAGGCCGGCGACAAAATGGGTAATGCGTCCGTGAGTCTGCTCCCAAATTTCCGGGGCCGTGGTGTGGTAATGGGCCTTCCAATTCGCCGGATTGCTGTATTGGTCCGGATAAAAATACCGGTCTGGCGCAACCGCGTAGATCTCTCGCGCCCGGCGGATCGCGCCATCCGATCCGTCATCAGCGGGTGTCAGAATCAGCTTGGCCCCGTACGCCGACAGAATGCGCTTGCGCTCGGTGCTGGCATTGGATGGAAGGCAAAGTTCCACGGGGTAACCCAGCGCGGCCCCGATCATGGCGTAGGCGATGCCGGTGTTGCCGCTGGTGGCGTCGAGGATCGTCTTGGCAGGCCGCAACGCGCCCGTGCGTTCGCCCTCGCGAATCATATGGATCGCCGCCCGGTCCTTCACCGAACCGCCTGGATTGAACCATTCGGCCTTGGCGTAGCATTGGAAGCCTGGGTACCCCCGGCTGATCTTTTCCAGGCGCAGCAGAGGCGTGTTGCCGATGCGTTCGAGCACGGCGGCGCCGAGTTGTGTGTTTTCAGGCGTCATCGTCAACGTCGGGCTCTTTGCAGAGGCCATCGCGTCCAGCTGTCCACCCTGTGCTGATTGTTGCCAACTGCTCAGTACAATAGATGCACGGTGATCCCGATTGTATTCGTCTCAAACGGCATAGCGTATCGGAAAGAAAGCGTAAAGTGTAGGGGAGGATGACCGCTCTTATCAACCCTGACGACACAAGATCTGTGGGTCCGACGACACAAGATCTGTGAGCTAAATTGCCCCGGCTTTTCGCTTGACGGAGTAAAGGCACGATGCGGACTCGATTCGTTCAGCAAGACATGCATCGGGCCATGAGAAACTAGCAAGGACGTCTAAGTCGGAAGGAGAACAGAAAATGGTGCAAGCATCGTATGCACAGGGCAAACCTGGAACAAACAACACGAGATTCGCACCGCCATCTTCGTTCCACGTGCGCCGACCCACTCGATGAAAATTTCCGTGGAGCACACTCGCAATTAGATTTCCGACCGTTTCAGGAGGCCGCAGATGGCAGCCGAAAACAAAGATGATCCGCTCAGGCCGGGCTCGGCGTACCCAGCGGTGAAGAGGCCGACATCGGATGGCGCGAAAGAAGGCGTTGTCTTCAAAGATGCGAGGCGTCTGCAGGAAAGCATCACGGCTCGGGCCGAGCGCAGGACCCTGGTTTGGCTGGCGGCTCGCATGCCCTCGTGGGTGCATTCCGATCACCTCACGCTGCTCGGATTTATCTCCATGTTTTTGGCCGGAGCCAGTTATGCGTTCGCGCGCTGGCACCGTGCCGGGTTGATTCTCGCCACGCTCTTCCTTGCGCTCAACTGGTTTGGCGACAGCCTCGATGGGACACTCGCGCGCATACGCAACCGGCAGCGCCCGCGCTACGGGTTCTACGTGGACCACATGGTCGACACCTTCGGGGCACTATTCCTCATGGGCGGGTTGGCGCTCTCGGGCTTTGTGGACTCACGCATCGCTCTGGGCATGTTTATCGCCTTTCTGATGCTTTCTATCGAAGCCTATCTGGCTGCCCACACCATAGGAATCTTTCGCCTGTCATATGGAAAGCTGGGGCCCACGGAGATTCGCATTCTGCTGGCAGCCGGAAACATTGCTTTGTGGTGGAATCCAACGACGCGGGCCTTCGGCTCGGCCTATCGCCTATTCGACATTGGCGGTTGCATCGCCATGGCCGCTATGGGGGTGATGCTCATCGTCTCAATGATCAGCCATACTCTCAGGCTATACCGCGAGGAAACTCTACCATGAGGAAAGCACAGCGGCATGCACCGTAAGTGCTTCGCCCGAGTAGTAAGTAGGGAAGCCAGGAAGGGCAGCCGAAGCGGACGGAGTGTGAATGGGGAGCGGGCCGACCCATGGTTGGCGCCCCACCGTTGGCCCCCATGGTTGGCGCTAGGATGCTTGATTTTTCTTTCCCTTGCAGCTTTCCGCGTGTCGCCAGCGCGTATCCCGGAATGGTATTTGACAGAGCACGTGCTTTTCCATATACTTGCAACTTTGTTGGGGATTCATTTGCCCTGCTGTAGAAGGGGAAGGCTCTTTCCAGCCCGATTCGCGTAAGTGCGAAACGGCATGAGAAGGGCGGCCGGAATGGGGCGCCAGCCCCGCAAAGCCGAGTAAGCCTCTCCGCTGTAACTAGCTGTGTGCAAGCGCGGTTGGAATCTGCGGGGAGAATCTTGGCGGTCCGCCGGGGTCGTTACTGACCCTTCCTGTTGGCAAACCCGCAACGCTCCGCATTACGGCGCGTGCCAGTGCGGAATGGAAACGCAAGATTCGCTCGATTGAGAGAGGGCTGTGCCAACTTTTGCGCAATTAGTCCGATACGGACGAGAACAGATACGCACAAAAACGAAGTCCCCCGCGCTGCAAGGATGTCCGGAAAGGCGCGGCGTATGCATCCGCGTGTACACGCAAACGCCCAAGAAGCCGAACTCGGCGCTGCGCAAAGTCGCTCGGGTGCGGCTGACAAACAGCATTGAAGTGACGACGTACATTCCCGGCGTCGGGCACAACCTGCAGGAGCACGCGATCGTGCTGGTGCGGGGCGGCCGCGTAAAGGACTTGCCGGGGGTGCGCTATCACGTCGTTCGCGGCACGCTGGACGCGGCGGGAGTGGACAATCGCAAGCAGGGCCGGTCGAAATACGGCGCCAAGCGGCCCAAGGCCGCGCAGCAGAAGTAGGAGAACAGGATGCCTCGCAAAGGATTGGTTTCACGGCGCACTGTGCTGCCGGACGCGGTGTACAACAGCGATCTGGTGCAGAAGTTCATCAACTCGATGATGTGGGACGGCAAACGGTCCACCGCGCAAGGAATCTTCTATGGCGCGCTGCAGGTGATGGAACAAAAGGCCAATGACGACCCGCTCAAACTCTTCAAGAAGGCGGTGGAAAACGTCAAACCGGCGCTGGAAGTGAAGTCTCGCCGCGTGGGCGGCGCCAATTACCAGGTGCCGGTCGAGGTCAGTCAGTTCCGGCGTCAGTCGCTGGCGATCCGCTGGTTGCTGCAAAATGCGCGAACGCGACCAGGCAAGCGCATGCTGGATAGACTGGCCGACGAGTTATTGGACGCGGCCCATGGTCGCGGCGGGGCGATGAAGAGGAAAGAAGACGTGCACCGGATGGCCGAAGCCAACAAGGCCTTCGCTCATTACCGGTGGTAGGCGGAAGCGACGCAAGATTTCTTATGGAACGCCAGGTACAACTCGAACGCACGCGCAACATCGGCATCATGGCGCATATCGATGCGGGGAAGACTACCTCGACCGAGCGCATTCTGTTCTATACCGGCGCGACCTACAAGATCGGCGAAGTGGACGAAGGCACCGCCACGATGGACTGGATGGAACAGGAGCGCGAGCGCGGCATCACGATCACCTCTGCGGCTACGACAACGAGTTGGGAACGATTTGGACAGCCCTATCGCGTCAACATCATCGACACACCAGGCCACGTGGATTTCACTGTGGAGGTGGAGCGGTCGTTGCGCGTGCTGGATGGCGCGGTGGCTATCTTCGACGCCGTGGCCGGCGTGCAGCCCCAATCGGAAACCGTCTGGCGTCAGGCGGATAAGTACCGCGTGCCACGCATCGCTTTCGTCAACAAAATGGACCGCGTCGGCGCGGACTTCGATCACTGTATCCGCTCCATGAGGAAGCGTCTGGGCACCCACCCCGTTCCCCTGCAATTCCCCCTCGGCAAGGAAGACACCTTCATCGGAGTCATCGATTTCATCGAACAAAACGTCACCGTCTGGCTGGAAGACACGCTCGGTGCAAGATTCGAAGTGTTTGGAGTCGAGAAGCTCTGGGACGAGGCATTCTTGCAAACGCGGCCGGAGATTGCCGCGGCGCTGAAGGCTTCGGCGATTAGCCCGGAGTTTTACCGAGAGCACCGCGAAAAAGTGGTCGAGTACATTGCCGAACACGATGACGCCATCCTGGCCAAGTATGTCGCCGAGCACGCCCTCGAACCCGAGGAACTGCGGGCCTCGATTTGCCGCTCGACGATTGCCCTCAAACTGGTTCCGGTCTTAGCCGGCTCGGCGTTCAAGAACAAGGGCGTGCAGCCGTTGTTGGACGCGATCGTGGATTATCTGCCATCGCCGCTCGATGTGCCGTCGGTCGAAGGGGTTACCCTCGACGGCTCGGAGCCGCTGCTGCGCCGTGCCAGTGACGAGCAACCCTTCGCGGCTCTGGCCTTCAAGATCATGTCCGACCCGTACGTGGGGCACTTGACCTATGTGCGCGTCTATTCCGGAGTGCTCAAGGCCGGCAGCTACGTCTACAACTCTTCCAAGAACACCCGCGAGCGCATCGGCCGGCTGTTGCGCATGAGCGCCAACAAGCGCGAAGAAATTGATGCGATTTATGCCGGTGATATTGCCGCCTGTGTGGGCCTGAAGAGCGTCACGACCGGCGACACGCTTTGTGACGAACAGAAGCCCATCGTGCTCGAAGCCATCGAATTTCCCACGCCGGTCATTTCTGTGGCCATCGAGCCCAAGACCAAGGCGGATCAGGAAAAGCTCGGAAACGCGCTGCAGAAGCTTTCGCGAGAGGATCCTACCTTCCGCGTCCACACCGAACCGGATACGGGACAGACGCTGATCTCCGGCATGGGCGAGCTGCACCTGGAGGTCATCGTAGACCGCATGATGCGCGAATTCAGCGTGCAAGCCAGCGTCGGGCGTCCGCAGGTTGCTTATCGCGAGACCATTCGTCGGCCGTCGACCGCCGAGGGCAAGTACGTCCGGCAGACCGGTGGCCGCGGCCAGTACGGCCACTGTGAGGTCGAGATTCATCCGCTGCCCAGTGCCGGGCACGAGGATATGCACGAGATGGCCACCGATGAACTCGACGCGCTGGCCAAGCAAATCGCTGGGAAGGGCGGCAAGTGGCGTTTCGATAAGGAGCACCGGTTGCTCTTTATCGACAAGATCGTCGGGGGCGCAATTCCCAAAGAATTCATCGCCCCGATCGAGGCGGGGATCCGAGAAGCCATGGAGACTGGAATCCTCGCCGGGTACGAAATGGTGGATATTGCCGTGGTTTTGGTCGACGGCAGCTACCACGACGTGGACAGCTCCGAGATAGCCTTCAAAATTGCGGGCTCCATGGCCTTCAAGGAAGCCTGCGCCAAGGCACGGCCGGTATTACTCGAGCCGGTCATGGGCATCGAGGTTGTTGTGCCGGAAGAATACATGGGCGATGTGTTCGGAGACTTGAACTCCCGGCGCGGACACCCGCAGGGGATGGAATCCCGCGGCGGCGCCCAGATCATTCGCTGCGAAGTGCCGCTGGCGGAGATGTTCGGCTATGCCACTGATTTGCGCAGCCGCACCCAGGGCCGCGGAAACTTCACGATGCATTTTTCGCATTATGCCGAGGCCCCCGCGCAAATCGCCGAGGAAGTGATTCTGCGCGCCACCGGCCGCGCGGTGAGGTGAGGCGTGATGCTGCAAGCTTTTGTGGGAGAACAAGTCTAGACACGGATTCGACAGACGCTGAGGAGCAGAAGCGGACATGGCCAAGGAAAAGTTTGAGCGCAGCAAGCCGCACGTAAACATAGGGACGATCGGGCACATCGATCACGGCAAGACGACGCTGACGGCGGCGATCACCAAGGTACTGGGGAAGGGCAATCCGAAGATACAGTTTCGGGCGTTCGATTCGATCGACAACGCGCCGGAAGAGCGGGAGCGGGGGATCACCATCGCGGTGGCGCACGTAGAGTACGAGACGGCGAACCGGCACTACGCGCACATCGACTGTCCGGGGCACGCGGACTACATCAAGAACATGATCACCGGGGCGGCGCAGATGGACGGGGCCATACTGGTGGTGGCGGCGACGGACGGGCCGATGCCGCAGACGCGGGAGCACATTCTGCTGGCGCGGCAGGTAGGGGTGCCGTACATCGTGGTGTTTCTGAACAAGTGCGATGCGGTGGAAGACCCGGAATTGCTGGAACTGGTGGAGTTGGAGGTGCGGGAGTTGCTCAAGAGCTACCAGTTTCCTGGGGATACGCTACCGGTGGTGAAGGGGTCGGCGCTGGGGGCGCTGAGCGGGGAAGAGAAGTGGGAGAAGGCGATCCTGGAGTTGATGGAGGCGGTGGACCAGAGCGTGCCGCTGCCGCAACGGGACGTGGACAAGCCGTTTGCCATGCCGATTGAGGACATTTTTTCGATATCGGGGCGGGGCACGGTGGTGACCGGGAGGATCGAGCGGGGGAAGATCAAGGTGGGGGAAGAGGCGGAGATAGTGGGTTTTCGGCCGACGATCAAGCGAGTGGTGACGGGCGTGGAGATGTTCCGCAAGCTTTTGGACGAGGGGATGGCGGGAGACAACGTGGGATTGCTGCTGCGGGGGACGGAGAAGGAAGAGGTGGAGCGGGGGCAGGTGGTGGCCAAGCCGAAGTCGATATTGCCGCACACGAAGTTCAAGGCCGAGGCGTATATTTTGACCAAGGAAGAGGGGGGGCGGCACACGCCGTTTTTCACCGGCTACCGGCCGCAGTTTTATTTTCGGACCACGGATGTGACCGGAGACATGAAGCTGCCGGAAGGGGTGGAGATGGTGATGCCGGGGGACAATCTATCGGCGGAGATTTCGCTGATAACGGCGGTGGCCTTGGAGAAGGGGCTGCGGTTTGCGATCCGCGAGGGCGGCCACACGGTCGGCGCCGGCGCGGTCACCGAGATCATCGAATAGGCCATGTCTACTGGAGAAAGAATTCGGATTCGTTTGAAGGCTTACGATCACCGCATCCTGGACCAGTCCACGCGGGAGATTGTCGAAACGGCCAAACGCACCGGAGCGGACGTAGCCGGGCCCATCCCGCTGCCGACCACCATTAATCGCTGGACGGTGCTGCGGTCGCCGCACGTGGACAAGAAGTCGCGCGAGCAGTTTGAAATGCGAACGCACAAACGGCTGATCGATATCCTGGAGCCTACGCCGGACACCGTAGACGCACTGATGAAGCTTGACTTGCCGCCCGGGGTGGATGTGGAGATTAAAGCCTTTGGCCGCGAGCACGCGGTAAAGTAAAGGACAGGCGGAACCGGATCCATGGCCGTGAACGGAATTCTTGGAATCAAGCTCGGAATGATCCAGGTCTTCACCGAGGATGGCGCCTCGGTGCCTTGTACCGTGCTGCAGACGGGCCCCTGTGTTGTCGTGCAGCGCCGCACGAAACAGAAAGATGGCTATGACGCTGCGCAACTGGGCTTGGTTGAATTCGTGAAGCCGCAGAGGATTAACAAGCCCATGACCGGCCATTTCAAGAAGGCAGGCGTGGCACCGGCTCGGTTGCTGCGGGAGTTTCGCTTGGAGGATTCTGCCGACGACACTAAGGTTGGCGATCGCGTGCTCGTAGATGGTTTCGCGCCGGGAGAATTCGTGGATGTTACCGGAGTGAGCAAGGGCAAGGGTTTTCAAGGCGGTGTCAAGCGATGGCACTATCGCGGCGGCGATGCGTCGCACGGCTCGATGTTCCATCGCGCCCCGGGCGGCATCGGCGGCAGTTCGTATCCCGCGCGTGTCTGGCGGGGGCAGCACTTTCCCGGACGCATGGGGCGCGAACGGGTAACGGTACAACATCTGCGCGTCGTCAAAGTCGATACGGACGAGAATCTTCTGTTGGTACGCGGGGCCGTGCCCGGCCCCGAAGGCGGGTATCTTCTTATTCGCAAGAACACACGGGCCAAGTGAGTTGGAAGGACCCGAAGATCATGGCGGTTGCTGACGTTCGAAATCTCGAAGGTAGGACGGTAGGCCAAATCGAGCTGGCCGATGCGGTGTTTGCCGCCGACGTCAATCCGCATTTGCTCCACGAGACCGTACGTTGGTATCTTGCCGCCCAGCGCGCGGGGACACATAAGACCAAGGGTCGTGGCGAAGTATCCGGGTCGGGGCGCAAGCCGTGGAGGCAGAAGGGTACGGGACGGGCGCGCGTCGGTTCGATCCGATCTTCCATCTGGCGCAAGGGCGGCACGGTGCATGGTCCTCAGCCGCGGAGTTACGCATACTCGCTTCCGCGAAAGATGGTTTTGGGCGCTTTGCGTTCGGCATTGTCGATGAAGTTCGCCGACCAAAAGCTCACGGTCATAGACGAATGGACACTTGGTTCACACAAGACGAAGGACTTGAGGAAGGCGCTTTCTCGGTTGGACGGGGAAACGCGCACCATCTTGGTTGTCCAGAAGTCCGGGAATCGCAACCTCGAGCTTGCTAGCCGCAACCTGGAAGGCGTGAAGATGGTTGCGCCAGCAACACTGCAAACTTATGACCTGTTGCGACATGATCGTGTCCTGCTTTCAAAAGAGACGGCGCTGCGTCTGGTCCATTCGCTAGGCGGCGGCAACACAGGTTCTAGCACGGCCGCTGACGAAGCGCCCGTTCCTGTGGCTGCACCGGAGCCTCCGGTTCCAGGACGTGCAAAGATGGCCAAGGCGGCGAAGCCTCGGGCAGTGCGTAAATCAGCGTCGAAGCCCAAGAAGAAGAAGCCAAGAATAAGGTAGATACCCAAGGTAGATAATTGATGAAGAATGATATCTATCAAGTGATTCGCCGGCCGATTATCACCGAGAAAGGCCTGGGCGTGAAAGAGACCCAACGGACCGTGGTTTTCGAAGTCGCGAAGGGCGCGACGAAGACGGAGATCAAGGAAGCCGTACAAAAAATCTTTAAGGTGAAGGTAGAGGACGTGCGCACGGCGATTTATCATGGGAAGCTTCGCCGGCGGGGCCGTTCCGAGGGGCATCGGCGGGACTGGAAGAAGGCCTACGTCAAGCTTGGGGCAAACGAAAAGATGATCGAGTACGCGGAGAATCTCTAGTCAGGTATGTGACCATGGCACTAAGAAGCTTTAACCCATATACGGCATCGCGACGCTTCTTGACCATGCTCGACAAGAGCGAGCTTACGAAACAGCAGCCGGAGAAGTCCCTCCTGGAGCCGAAGAAGCGCACGGGTGGACGGAACGCCCATGGCGAGGTGACCTCCTGGCATCGCGGGGGCGGCCATAAGCGCCGGTTCCGGATCGTGGATTTTCGCCGCGAGAAGAAGGGTATTCCAGCGCGAGTGGCGGCCATCGAGTACGATCCCAACCGGTCCGCCCGCCTGGCCCTATTGCACTATGCCGATGGGGAGAAGCGCTACATTCTGCATCCGACCGGCCTGGAAGTTGGCATGACGGTTCAGACCGGAGAAGGCGCGGACATCCTTCCCGGCAATGCGTTGCCTCTGCGGTTCATTCCGCCGGGTACCCAGGTGCACAACCTGGAATTGGCGCCGGGAAAGGGGGCGCAGGTAGTCCGTGCCGCCGGGGGCGCGGCACAATTGCTCAGTAAAGAGGGCGGCCTCGCGCTGGTGAAGCTGCCTTCTAGCGAGATCCGGCGTTTCGATGTGGATTGCATGGCGACGGTGGGCCAAATCGGCAACTTGGACCACGAGAAGGTCGTATATGGCAAGGCCGGCAGAACGCGCTGGCATGGAAAGCGACCCACGGTTCGTGGCGTGGCCATGAATCCGGTTGACCATCCCCACGGCGGCGGCGAAGGCCGTGTGAAAGGAAACCATCCGCAGACCCCGTGGGGTTTCCCAACGTTGGGAGCAAAGACACGGCACAACAAGCGGACCGAGCGGAAGATTGTGGAGCATCGCAAGAAGTAAGTAGGGCAAGGAGTGGGATCCTAGGAGTGGAAATTATGATCCCGGCGCGGTGGGTAATGGAGAATCGAGCCATGAGAGCATCTCGAACCACACGGACGGCGGCGCGGCGCGCTTCTCGATCGCGCAAGCACACCGGTCCCTTGCATGCGTCCAAGGCCGCGCACAAGGCTGCGCACAAGACTGCAGGCAAACCCGTGTCTGCGCCTCAACCCGCGCTGTACCGGTTTTGCAAAGCGGGCTGGGCGGTGATGGTGGAAACACTGCCGAATCAGCAGGGGACCCGGTTCGTATGTCCCTTCTGCACGCGTTCACATCGGGTATCGGGTCCGGTGCGAGGGTTTCGCAAGCTGCGGCGCGCGCAATGGATCAAGTTGCGCCGGGTGGACGAATAGGGAAGGGAATCGATGGGACGCTCGCTCAAGAAAGGCCCGTTCGTAGATGATCACCTACGGCTAAAAGTCGAGGCTCTCAACGCTCGCAATGAGAAAGAAGTGCTGAAGACGTGGTCGCGCCGTTCGACGATTGTTCCCGAGATGATCGGTCACACGATTGCCGTGCACAACGGGAAGAAGTTTATCCCCGTGTACATAACCGAAGAGATGATTGGACATCGGCTCGGGGAGTTCTCTCCCACGCGAACCTTCAAAGGTCATGCCGTGAAGGCGGCTATGGAGCGGGCGGCAGCGGTGGCAGGAGTGCCCGCCGCTCCTGCGCCAGTCGCTGGTGGGGCTGGCGCTCCGCCACCAAAGGCATAAGCAATGGCGACCAGCGTACTGCAACCATCGCCGGTCATTGAGGCACAGGCCCTGGCAAGGCACATGCGCATGTCGCCGCAGAAGGTGCGGCTGGTAGTGGATCTGATCCGCGGCCATCGTGCTGAAGACGCGCTGCATGTTCTTCGCTATACCAAGAAGCGCGCTGCGCGCGAGGTCGAGAAGGTATTGCGCAGCGCAATCGCCAACGCCGAACGCAAGGCCGAGGATGCCGGCGCTTCGCTCGACGTGGATGAACTCTACGTTTCGCGCTGTTTCGTGAACGAGGGCCCGCGATGGAAGCGTTTGCGTCCTGCGCCCATGGGTCGGGCTTTCCGATATCAGAAGCGAACGGCGCACATCGTGGTAGCGGTTGCTGAGCGCCATGGGGCGGCGGCCGAGCGCGTCGCCACCGCGGCGGCGGCCGCTGCCTCCGAGAAGGGGGTCCGCGGCGCTGTGAAGAAGGCGCGGAAGGTCCTTACGACTCCGAAGGCGCCGAGCCGCAAACCGAAGGCCAAAGGCTAGCAGAAACGAACGACGAGGAGGAGACGTTTGGGACAGAAGACACATCCATACGGCTTCCGGCTGGGCTACAACAAGCCGTGGAGGTCGCGGTGGTATGCCGACCGCGAGTACGCCGACCTGCTGCACGAGGATGTACTTTTGCGACGCCAGCTTAAGGACCGGCTGCGCTCAGCAGGGATCAGCGCCATTGACATCGAGCGCGCTGCCAACAAGCTGGTCATCCGGCTGTATACCGCCCGTCCCGGCATCATTATTGGCCGCAAGGGCGCGGAGATTGATAAGCTCAAGAATGAAGTGCAGAAGCGCACCAAGCGCGAGGTGCACATCGATATTCAAGAGGTACACCGGCCCGAACTCAATGCCCAGCTGGTGGCCGAGTCGATCGCACTACAGCTTGAGAAGCGCGTGGCCTTTCGTCGGGCGATGCGCAAGTCGGTGGATTCGGCCCTGCGTTTCGGCTGCAAGGGGATTAAGGTGAGGGTTGCCGGACGCCTGAATGGTGCGGAGATTGCCCGCAAGGAATGGTATCTGCAGGGGCGGTTGCCGCTGCAAACGCTGCGCGCGGACATTGATTATGGTTTTGCAGAGGCGCATACAACGTACGGCGTCATTGGCGTGAAGTGCTGGATCTACCAGGGCGAAAATGTGCCTCCTCGCGGCGGTATGAGGGAGGCGCACGCCGGCGCCCCTGTGGTCTAAGAGAGAACTTTTATGTTGATGCCGAGAAAAGTGAAGTACCGCAAACAACAGCGCGGGCGTCGCCGAGGCAAAGCTTGGCGCGGCGGCCAATTGGCGTTCGGCGAATACGGGCTGAAGGCGCTTGAACCCGCTTGGATCACCGACCGGCAGATTGAGGCGAGTCGCGTGGCTATGACGCGCTACATCAAGCGCGGCGGCAAGCTGTGGATCCGAGTTTTTCCGGACAAGCCATTCACCAAGAAAGCGGCGGAGACCCGCATGGGTAAGGGCAAAGGCTCCCCGGAACACTGGGTGGCCGTGGTGAAACCAGGCCGCGTGCTGTTTGAGATGGCCGGTGTCGATCTGGCCACCGCCGCTGCGGCTATGCGGTTGGCGTCTCATAAGCTGCCCATCCTGACGCGGTTTGTGAGCCGTGCGGGGAGTTTGTGATGCCGAGGAG
The DNA here is from genome assembly GCA_965197305.1 of Candidatus Acidiferrales bacterium. Lineage (GTDB taxonomy): Bacteria > Acidobacteriota > Terriglobia > Acidiferrales > UBA7541 > Palsa-189. The sequence continues at coordinate 616,451 of CBDAMS010000012.1, forward strand.
AGCAGCGAAATTGCGAGAACTGGATACCGCGGAGCTCGAAGCCCGCGAGGGCGAGCTGGCGGAGCAGATGTTTCGATTGCGCTTTCAGCTTTCGAGCGGACAGACCGAGGCCGTCAAGCGACTGCGGTTGACCAAACGGGATTCTGCGCGCGTGAAAACGCTGTTGCGGGAACGCGAACTGAGGAAGGCGACTTCATGAACGCCGATCTACAGAACCAACCGGCGAACAAGCGAAGGCAGCGCAAGGAACTGCTCGGTGTGGTCACCAGCGCGAAAATGCAGAAGACCATCGTGGTGCGTGTCACCCGACGGGTTCAACACCGGCTGTACGGGCGTTACGTGCGCGTGTCCAAGAAATTCTATGCCCACGACGAGCAGGGCAAGGCGCGTCCGGGAGACACGGTGCGCATCGTTTCTACGCGGCCGATGTCCAAACTCAAGCGCTGGCGGCTGGCGGAGGTTGTCTTCCGCCGCACGAGCGTGGGTTAGGGCGAGGACATTCGGCCATGATTCAGATGCGAAGCTGGCTGGTGGTGGCCGACAATTCCGGCGCACGGCGGTTGATGTGCATTCTTCCGCTGGGCGGCGACGTCGGGAGCCGCGCCGGCCTGGGCAACATCATCACGGCGTCAGTGAAAGAAGCGGCGCCGGAAAGCCCGGTCAAGAAGGGCACGGTGGTGCGTGCCGTGGTGGTGCGCACGCGCAAGGAGCACCGGCGCAAGGACGGCAGCTACATCCGATTCGACGATAACGCGGCAGTGCTGATCAACGACGCCAACGAGCCGGTGGGCACGCGCGTTTTTGGTCCCGTAGCGCGTGAGCTGCGCGGCAAAAAGTTTTCGAAGATCGTTTCTCTGGCGCCGGAAGTGTGGTAGGACTGGCCGATTGCGGCGGAAGAAGGGCGTAAAGAAGCGAGGGGTGAACCTGGATGGAACTCGGACCCACCAACGCGAGCATTCGGAAGGGCGATCAGGTGCGTGTGATGACCGGGCGCGACAAGGGAAAGACGAGTCGCGTGTTGTCGGTTGACCCGCGCCAGCGTCGGGTGACCGTGGAGCACGCGAACATGATCAGGCGTCACACACGCGCCAACCCGCAAAAGAATGTTAAGGGTGGAATTGTCGAAAGGGAAGCCTCCATGCATATTTCCAACGTGCTGTTGGTTTGCCCGTCGTGCAACAAACACACGCGCGTGGGGCGCAACACGCTGCCCGACGGCACCAAAGTGCGCGCCTGCCGCCGCTGCGGCACGACGCTGGAGAAGTAAACTGGGAGAGCCGGGTGCTATGAGCCGATTGCGAGAGCGCTACCGCAGCGAGGTGGTTCCAGCATTAATGAAGCGCTTCGGGTACAAGAACCCGATGGCAGTGCCTAAAGTGTCCAAGGTCGTTGTGAACATTGGGCTGGGCGAGGCCAGTCAAAACATCAAGCTTCTCGACGTGGCGGCTGTCGAGCTGGCGCAGATCACCGGGCAGCGGCCGGTGATTACCCGCGCCAAGAAGTCCATCGCCAATTTCAAGATTCGAAAGGGCATGCCCATCGGCTGCTGCGTGACCTTGCGGGGCGAGCGTATGTACGAGTTCCTGGACCGGTTGTGTAACGTTGTGCTCCCCCGGGTCCGCGATTTCAAGGGTTTGCCCGCAAACGCCTTCGACGGCCGCGGGAACTACACCTTAGGCCTGAAAGACCAGTTGGTGTTTCCAGAGATCGATTACACGCGCGTGGACAAGATCAGGGGCATGAACATCTCGCTCACCACGACGGCGCGCAGCGACGAGGAAGGAAATGAGTTGCTGAAACTGATTGGTGTGCCGCTGCGCAGCTAATCGCTAAGGAGGATCATGGCCCGGATCTCGCAATTTGCGAAAACACGCAGAAAACCGAAGTACAAGACCCGTGCGAGAAACCGCTGCCGCATTTGCGGCCGGCCGCGCGGGTACCTGCGAAAATTTCAAATGTGTCGCATCTGTTTTCGCGGACACGCGCTGCTCGGAGAGATCCCCGGCGTGGTGAAGGCCAGTTGGTGACCGGATGCAAACTGATCCCATCTCCGACATGCTGACGCGGATTCGCAACGCCACCAGGGCGCGCCACGCGCGGGTTGAGCTGCCTGCGTCGAAGCTGAAGATTGAGATCGCCCGGGTTTTGAAAGAAGAAGGCTACATTGCCACTTACAAGACGATTGACGAAGGGAAACCGCGTAAGGCCCTGCGCGTGTTCCTGAAGTATGCTTCGGATAAGCGCTCGGTTATCACCGACCTGCGGCGTATGTCCCGTCCTGGGAAGCGGCTGTACGTCGGCACCAAGGAGATTCGGCCCGTCGTAGGGGGGCTGGGAATCAACATCCTGAGCACTCCGCGCGGCGTGATGACGGGCCGTGCGGCGCGCAAGCAACGTATTGGCGGAGAAGTGCTCTGCGAGATCTGGTAAACATAAAGGGAACCACCGATGTCGCGAATTGGACGAAAACCGATACCCCTGCCCGCGGGTGTTAAGGTTCAGATCGGGGCTGCGGCCGTTGAAGTCCAGGGCCCCAAGGGCCAGCTGAGCGTTTCCCTGCCCCGAGGCATCCGATTTGAGCAGAAGGACGGCGTTCTCAATGCCGTGCGTGAAGCCGAGGAGTATCGTGCGCTGCACGGACTGGCGCGAGCGCTGGTGGCCAATGCCGTGCATGGGGTCAGTGAGGGGTTCAAGAAGAACATGGAGATTGTAGGCGTAGGCTATCGTGCCGAAGTCAAGGGTGAGAAAGTGGTTTTTGCTCTGGGCTATTCGCATCCCGTCGAGTTTCCGGTGCCTGAAGGAATTCAGATTACCGTCGAGAGGCAGACCCGCATGTCCATTACCGGTGTGGACCGCGCACAAGTCGGCCAGGTGGCGGCGAACATCCGCCGTCTCCGGCCGCCAGACCCTTACAAGCAGAAGGGAATCCGGCTGGCTGGCGAACGGCTTAAGAAGAAGGCCGGCAAAGCTGGCGCAGGGAAGAGCGCCGGATAACTTTGGAGAAGGGAAGACCATGGCCGTAAAACCGGTTCGCAAGCTCTCGCGTAACGCCCATCGCCTACGCGTGCACCGGCGGATACGCCAGCGTATCTTGGGGACGATAGAGCGTCCCCGGCTGTGCGTCTACCGCTCACTGGGCCATATTTACGCGCAGGTGATCGACGACCATAGCGGGCGCACACTGGCGTCGGCGAGCTCGCTCGATAAGCAGACGCGCGGACAGATCAAGGGCGGCAGCAATGTCGCCGCGGCCAAGGTGGTGGGAAAGGCGGTGGCCGAACGGGCGCTGGTTGAGGGTGTCCAACAGGTGGTGTTTGATCGTGGGGGTTACAAATATCATGGTCGAGTCGAAGCTTTGGCGAATGCGGCCCGAGAGGCAGGGTTGAAGTTCTAGCCAACTATGTCAAAACAAGTTCTACGAGATACCTTGGCAGTGCGTCGGTCGGTGGAGGTCAGCGCCACCAATTTGAAGGATCAGGTTGTTTCCATCCAACGCGTCACTAAGGTCGTCAAGGGCGGGAAGAACCTGAGCTTTTCTGCGCTGGTGGTGATCGGGGACGAGCGTGGCCATGCTGGATTCGGGATGGGCAAGGCTCGCGAAGTGCCCATGGCGATTCGTAAAGCAATCGAGCAAGCCAAGAAAAATTTACTTCGGCTGAACCTGAAGGGCTCTTCCATTCCTCATCAGGTTATCGGGCGCTACGGGTCCGGGCAGGTGCTGCTCAAACCGGCCTCGGAAGGCACGGGGATCATCGCTGGCGGGCCGGTTCGAGCGGTGATGGAGGTCGCGGGAATTCGCAACGTGTTGACAAAGTCTATTGGCACCTCGAACCCGCACAATGTGATCAAAGCAACGTTTGACGCGTTGCTGCATTTGAAGGACGAAAGCGCCGTGGCCGAGCTGCGATCGCGGTCGGTCGAGGAGCTGCGGCACTAGCTGCTGCCCACAGGCGAGCGAAGGAAGAATGGCGAAGAAGAAAGAGAAGGCCGGCACGCTCAAAGTCAAATGGGTGCGCAGCGCCATCGGATGCCCGGTGGATATGCGGCAGACCGTTCGAGGGCTAGGTCTGCGGCGCCTGCAACAGGTCGTCGAGCGTGAGGATACGCCGGCCGTTCGCGGAATGGTGCATAAGGTGCGCCACCTAGTGGCAGTCATTGAGTAGCGAAGGATCGGGGAAGAATATGGCGGTCAATCTCTCCAGCTTGCGTCCGCCGCGAGGCTCACGTCACCGCAAGGTGCGCGTGGGTCGCGGCATTGGATCCAAGCTCGGCAAGACAGGCGGAGCGGGTAACAAGGGTCAGAAGTCCCGCAAGGGCTATTCCAAGCGCCCCGGTTTTGAGGGTGGGCAAATGCCGTTGCACCGCCGGATACCAAAACGAGGCGCGCACAATCCTTTCCGGCGGGAGTTCACCATTGTCAATGTGGGTTCCTTAACTACCTTTACCGCCGGCGAGGTGGTCACGGTGGAAGGGCTCGCCGCCCGGGGCTTGGTGCGCAACGCTGCCCGGCCGGTCAAGATTTTGGGGGAAGGTGATTTGCGGGCGTCGCTGACGGTGCGCGCGCACGCTTTTAGTCGGTCCGCAGAGGAAAAGATCACCCAGGCGGGGGGCAAGGTGGAGCGGTTGTCATGACCCGGTTTTTAGAGGCTTTTGCCAACATGTTCCGGATCCCGGATCTGCGCAAGCGGATCCTGTTCACGCTGGGGATCCTTGCCGTCTACCGGGTCGGCGCGTTCCTGCCGATTCCTGGAATCAACACCGCCATGTTGGCCCAACTCTTCGAACAGAACCAGGGCTCGGTGCTGGGGCTCATCAACCTGTTCAGCGGCGGCAACTTCAGCCAAATGACGGTTTTCGCCCTGGGAATCATGCCCTACATCACGGCCTCGATCATTCTGCAATTGATGGGCGTGGCGATACCTTACATCGAGCGCCTGCAAAAGGAAGGCGATCTTGGCCGGCGAAAGATCACCCAGTACACGCGCTATCTGACGATCGTGCTGAGCATCGTGCAGTCGCTTTCGATCGCCTTTACCCTGCAGCGTCAGCAGGGGCCGGGCGGGCAGGCTCTGGTGTACACCCCGGGCGCGGGATTCACGCTCATGACGGTCCTGACGCTGACCACCGGTTGTGCCTTCATCATGTGGCTCGGCGAGCAGATCAGCAAGCGCGGCATCGGTAACGGTATGTCGCTGATTATCTTCGCCGGAATCGTGGTGGGCCTCCCGCGCGCCATAGGCGATCTTTTGGTCAAGGCTACCACCCAGCAGTGGGGTCCGTTCACCGGCCTGGCCTTGATCTTGCTTGTGGGGCTCATGCTTGCTGTCGTCAGTTTTATCGTCTTCGTGGAGAGCGGCCAAAGACGCATTCCCGTGCAATATGCCAAGCGCGTCGTCGGACGGCGCGTCATGGGCGGGCAGATGACGTATCTGCCGCTGCGGGTGAACGCCGGAGGCGTGATCCCGGTGATTTTTGCGAGCTCGCTGATGACTTTCCCGGGCACCATCGCCCTGATTATGCGAGACCGCTTCCCGTCGGTGGACAATTTTGCCAGTGCACTGGCCTGGGGGGAGCCCCTCTACATTCTGGTCTTTCCGCTGATGATCATTCTGTTCTCCTTTTTTTACGTGGGCATCGTGTTTAATCCCACTGATCTGGCCGACAACATGCGCAAGTACGGAGGCTTCATTCCGGGCATCCGGCCGGGGCGCAATACATCCGAGCATATCAACCGCATCCTCCGCCGGCTAACCTTCGTAGGAGGAACCTATCTGGCGGCTGTTGCCTTGCTGCCCGAATTTATGATTGCCGGTGTTCACCTGCACCATCTCCCGGGTGTCCTGGGCACATGGTTCGATGAGAACATGTGGCGCTTCGTGCTCGAGGGGCTCAACATTACGTTCTACTTCGGCGGCACATCGCTGCTGATCGTGGTCGGTGTGGCGATGGACACGGTTCAGCAGATCAACGCACAGCTCGTCATGCGCAACTACGAGGGCTTTGTCAGGAAAGGCAGGCTACGGAGTCGGCGTTATGGGTGACCGGCAGAATCAGACTTCACCGGCCTTTCCGCGCGCCCTGATTCTCCTGGGCCCGCCCGGGGCCGGCAAAGGAACGCAGGCCAGACTGGTGGCCAGGGAGCGCAATATTCCTCATCTTTCGACCGGGGACATGCTTCGAGATCATGTGGCGCGGGGGACGCCTCTCGGTCATCTGGCGAAACTCAGCATGGAGCACGGCGACTTGATCCCGGACGATCTTGTTTTGGGAATGGCCGAAGAGCGGATCTCCCAGCCGGATTGTGCCAACGGCTTCGTACTGGATGGGTTTCCAAGGACGCTGGTGCAGGCTCAAATGCTGGATGCGATTCTGGAGCGTGAGTCCTGGGGACGTCCCCTGGTGGTGCACTTCGTTGTCGACCGGAAGCAATTGTTCCGGCGGTTGACTGGACGCCGTACGTGTAAGGTGGGTGGCGAGATTTACAATATCTACGACAACCAGCCTAAGGTGCCCGGGCGCTGCGACCATGATGGCGGCGAGTTGATCCAGCGGTCTGACGACCGCGAAGAGGTCATTGCGGAGCGGCTCGAAGTTTACGATGCCATGACCCGGGTGCTCATCGAGCACTACCGCAAACAAGGCGTTTTGGTGGACGTGGATGGAATGGCCGAACCCGCGGCGGTGGCCACCCAGCTACAGCAGGTCTTGGCTCCAGTCCGATGAGATGATCGTCTGAGATGATCATCTGCAAGTCAGCTGCCGAGCTGGGCATGATGCATCGAGCAGGTATGATTGTTTGGGAGGTGCTCAATGAGCTCCGCAAGGCCGTGCGGCCCGGCGTGACGACAATGGATTTGGAGAAATTGGCGGTAAAGCGCGTCGCCGAATATGGCGTGCGCCCGGCTTTTAAGGGTTACCGAGGATTTCCCTGCGTGTTGTGCGTGTCGGTCAACCAGGAGGTGGTGCACGGGATCCCTTCGGCTTTGCGGCGCTTGCAGGATGGGGATATCATTTCGCTCGATTTCGGGGTGGAATGTAACGGTTATTATGGCGATGCTGCCGTGACCGTCCCGGTCGGAAAGATCCGGCCGGATGTCGAGAGGCTCCTGCAGGTGACACGCGAATCACTCGACCGCGCTGTCGACCAGGTTCGGCCGGGCAACCGGCTGAGCGACATTTCGGCTGCCGTGCAGGAGTGGGTGGAGCAAAATGGATTTTCGGTGGTGCGGGAGTTTGTTGGGCACGGCATTGGGACCAAGATGCACGAGGAGCCCAGTGTGCCGAACTATGGCAAGCCGAGACACGGGCCGCGCCTCGAAGAGGGGATGGTTTTTGCGATCGAGCCGATGGTCAACGCCGGCGGGCCGGGCGTGAAGGTGCTCGGTGACAACTGGACCGCGGTAACCACGGACGGCAGCTATTCAGCCCATTTCGAGCATACCGTTGCGGCGACCTCCAACGGCCCTTGGATTTTGACCCGGCCGCGCGAAATGACGGGAGCATCCTGGTAAGATGAGAAGAGGCTCCATGGCCAGGCGTCGGCACCCGGGAAAGAAAAAGGCCGATTCCGGGAATCCCAAGGAAGACGCGATCGAAGTGATGGCCAGGGTGGTCGAGCCTTTGCCGAATGCCATGTTTCGCGTGGAGTTGGAGAACAAGCACCAGGTGCTGGCGCATATTTCAGGTAAAATGCGGAAGAATTTCATTCGTATTCTCTCCGGCGACCGGGTTGCGGTCGAGCTTTCGCCTTATGATTTGACACGCGGCCGGATCGTGTATCGCTACAAGTAGGCTGGCGGCGAACCGATGGAGTGTGGACCATGAAAGTGCGGGCCTCGGTGAAGAAAATTTGCGATAAGTGCAAACTGGTCCACCGGCGCGGTGTGGTGCGGGTAATTTGCAGCAACCCCAAACATAAGCAGCGCCAGGGATAACGGCGCTAGGGATAACAAGGAGCAGCGATGGCACGTATTGCCGGAGTCGATTTATCGCCACAGAAGCGGCTATGGGTCGGTTTGACTGCCATTTACGGAATCGGGCAGCCGCGCGCGCGGGCGATCTGTGCGCAAAGTCATGTCGATGAAACCAAGAAAGCGAAGGATCTGACCGAGGAGGAAATCAACCGTATTCGGCAGACCATCGAGGCCGAGGGCCGGGTAGAGGGCGATCTTCGCAGAGAGATTCAGATGAATGTTCGCCGTCTCATCGAGGTCCAGTGCTACCGCGGCCTGCGGCACCGTCGCAACCTGCCGGTGCACGGCCAGCGCACGCACACCAACGCTCGGACCCGTAAGGGGCCGCGTAGGGGGGCGATAGCGACCAAGAAGAAGGCTATGGCCCGCAAGTAGGGACGTTTTCACCTAAGGAGAAGGATTTGGCGAAAGAGCCGCAAGACGCAGCTGCACCGACACCGGCAAAGCCGGCGAAGCGCAGGAAGAAGGAGTTCAAGAAAAAACGTGAGCGCAAAGTCGTGCCGCATGGAACGGCCTGCATTCAGGCAACTTTCAATAATACCATCGTCACCATCACGGCACCGGATGGGCGCGCGGTTTGCTGGTCGTCGGCGGGTTCCATCGGGTTCAAAGGATCGCGCAAAGGCACGCCGTACGCCGCACAGCAGGCCTCGGTCGCAGCGGCGAGCGTCGCACGCGACCAGCACGGGATGAAGAGCGTTGAAGTTCGGGTGAAGGGGCCGGGTTCCGGACGCGAATCTGCTATTCGCGCCCTGGCGTCCGCGGGACTGCACATTGTGCACATTAAGGACGTAACGCCTGTCCCCCATAACGGTTGCCGTCCGCCGAAGCGTCGGCGCGTATAGCATCCACGGGCCGGGTAACCGATCAAAGGAGACTCAGAGAGTGGCAAGATACCGGGAGGGAGTTTGTCGGTTATGCCGCCGGGAAGGGCAGAAGCTCTTTCTAAAGGGACTGCGCTGTTTCACGGAGAAGTGTGCGATTGAAAAGCGCAATTTCCTCCCTGGACAACATGGCCAGGCGCGCCGGAAAAAAATCGTTGGATACGGCCTGCAGTTGCGGGAAAAGCAGAAGGTGAAGCGCACCTACGGTTTGCTTGAGCGGCAGTTCCGTGGTGTGTTTCGCAAGGCCGCGCGGGCCAAGGGCCCCACCGGGGAAAACCTGATCGTCATGTTGGAACGGAGGCTCGACAATGCTGTTTACCGAGCCGGGTTTGCAAGCTCCCGCGCGCAGGCGCGGCAAATTGTATTGCACGGGCACGTGCAGGTCCGAGGCCGCAAAGTCAACGTCCCGTCCTACCTGGTCAGTGTCGGCGAGGAAATTGCGCTGAAGGACAAAATGCACCAAAACGTGATGGTACTCGACGCCCGCAACGTGGCGCAGAGCCAGAATGTGGTGCCGTGGCTTGATATTGACCGCGAACACTATAAGGCGCGCGTGGCTGCATTGCCAAAGCGTGAAAACGTTCAGACGCCGCCGTTCAATGAGCAGCTCATCGTCGAGCTATACTCGAAATAACCGCTGGAATCGGGCATTCGATGCATTTCCCCCAGGCTGGGGAAGGAAGGATAACCAGAATGTGGAAGGGCTTTCAGAAACCAAAACGGTTGGCTGCGGAACTCGAGACGCTGACCGACAAATACGGAAAGTTTTCGGCGCAGCCGTTCGAGCGTGGTTGGGGCACGACGGTTGGCAACGCCTTGCGGCGTGCGTTGCTCAGCTCCATCGAGGGCGCGGCGATTACGGCCATAAAGGTCGAAGGCGTGATGCACGAATTCAGCTCCATTCCGGGTGTCGTGGAAGACGCCACCGACATCATACTGAATCTGAAACAGGTGCCGCTTAAGCTGAATAGCGACCAGGCAAAGCCCATCGTTCTCTATGCCGAAAACCCCGGCGTCGTCACTTCGGCGATGATTGAGGAGGATGCCGATTTTGCGGTGCTGGATAAGAAGGTCTATATCGCCACAGTGAGCGAGGGCGGCAAGCTGCAGCTTGAGATGCGCATCAAGAACGGACGGGGCTACGTCGGCGCGGACCGCAATTTTGACGAAGATCTGCTCATCGGCTACATTCCGGTGGACTCGGTGCACTCGCCGGTGCGGAAAGTGAATTATGCCGTCGAGGCCGCCCGCCTGGGCCAAATGACCGATTACGAAAAGCTGATGCTGGAGGTCTGGACCAACGGGGCCATCACGCCCCAGGATGGCATTGGTCTGGCGGCAAAGCTCATCAAGGACCACATGAGCATCTTCATCAATTTCGAGGAGCAACCTGAACTTCCGCAAGAAGCGGTCGAATCGTACAACGATCCGCGGCTCGAGCAGTTGGAACGGTCGGTGGAAGAGCTCGAACTTTCGGTGCGTTCCTACAATTGCTTGAAGAACGCGAATATCCAGTCGATCCGCGAGCTGGTGCAGAAAACAGAGCCCGACATGTTAAGAACTAAAAACTTCGGCCGCAAGTCACTCAACGAAATCAAAGAAATCCTGCAACGGATGGGGCTGGGGTTGGGAATGAAGTTTGATGAACATGGCCGGATCATCTGGCCGCCGCTACCCAGCCAGACCGCCCCTCCGGGTCCAGAGGAGACCGCCGGACTGTAAACGCGGGAAGCCCATGAGACACCTCTATTCGGGATCGAAGCTTGGCCGTAATCCGGCGCACCGGCGAGCCACGCTGCGCAATTTGGTGACCAACGTCATCGAGCGCGAGCGGATCAAAACCACTCTAGCGCGCGCCAAGGCAGCCCGGCCGCTCGTCGAACGGGTCATCACCCTCGGCAAGCGGGACTCGCTGCACACTCGGCGGCAGGCCGCTGCTTACCTGCTCACTCCGGCGGCGACGCGGAAACTCATGGACGAGATCGCGCCGCGCTTTGCCGACCGTCCGGGAGGATACACGCGCATTATTCATGTCGGTTTCCGCATCGGCGATGGCGCGCAATTGGCTATTTTGGAGCTGCTGGGCTCGCAATTGCGAAAGAAGGAAGGGAAGGAAAAGAAGCAGAAGCAAAAGCAGGAGCCGAGCGAGACAGAAGCCGCAAAAGCGAAGTCCTGACCAATCCCTCGATCACAGTCGAACCCTAGGCGCCGGCTCTTGCGCGATGCGCGGTGCGCATTGCGGGAGGATGGGCGTTTTGTTTGCTGGTGTTGTGACCACCAGCAGCAAGCGTCGACGCGAGGCCCGCGTGCTGGGGGGCATTAGGTGGGCCACGGCGCCACGTTGCCTTCTCGTTTCATTCCGAGCCACGTGGCAAGCTGCGCCAAGGCAGCGCCGGCGGTGTCAAGCACGGAATCCCAAACCAGCGCTCCCCGGGTTGGCTCGAAGGTCTGACGGAGTTCGTCCAACCCCGAATATCCTGCAGCGATCAGCAGCGCAATGATGGCCCACCGAAGTCTCCACCCGCGTTGGGGTCCACGGACGGCGCGAAATAACAGCAGCCCAAATAGGAAGTATTCGGCAACATGGGCGACTTTTCGGATCAGCGTATGCAGCGTTTCGATCGCTGCTGGGCTGGCCTGTGGCAGCAGCCAGCGCAGCAGAGGGAGTATGCGGAGCGAGGTCTCCGCACTGGAGAACATGTTGCCGGAGAGGATCCAGATCAGGGCGGCGAACAAGGCGACGGCCAGCCAGGACCACGAACGGGACATGTCCGGCTATTCGACCTGGTAGTTCGGCGCTTCGCGCGTAATGATCACGTCGTGAACGTGGCTTTCGCGAAGTCCCGCCGAGGTGAGGTGAATGAACTGGCTGCGCTCTTGTAGTTCCGTCAAGTTGGCGGCGCCGCAATAACCCATGCCGCTGCGCAACCCCCCTGCGAGTTGTTCGATCAGTCCGCTGAGCGGGCCCTTGTACGGCACGCGGCCTTCGACGCCCTCCGGAACCGACTTTCCGCGGCCGGCAGTTTCTTGGGCATAGCGGTCGGCGGATCCCGATTCCATGGCGCCCAGCGAGCCCATGCCGCGGTAGGACTTGAAGGTTCGGCCCTGATAGAGGATTGTTTCGCCGGGCGCCTCTTCGGTCCCGGCAAACAGTCCGCCGATCATCACCACCGAGGCGCCCGCCGCAATGGCCTTGGTTATGTCTCCGGAATATTTGATTCCACCATCGGCGATGACCGGAACCCGCGCGCCCTTGGCGGCCCGGTTGGATTCCAGGATAGCGGTAATCTGCGGCACCCCCGCGCCCGTCACCACTCGCGTCGTGCAGATCGACCCTGGACCGATGCCCACCTTGAGGCCGTCGATGCCCAGGGCAATCAAGTCCCGTGCGCCTTCCTGCGTGGCGACGTTACCGGCAATCAGTTGTGTATCCGGTAGCCGGTGTTTAATCACCCGGATCGCTTCCATCACCCGCAGGGAGTGTCCGTGCGCCGTATCGAGCGCCAGCAGATCTACTTTGGCGCGTTGCAACTCCACGGCCCGTTCCAGAAAATCCCCGGTGGCGCCGATGGCCGCACCGATGCGCAGCCGGCCGTGGTCATCCTTGGTAGCTTGCGGATATTCGAGCTTTTTCTGGATGTCCTTGACGGTGATCAATCCTTTCAAGTGGAACTGTTCGTCGACCACCGGCAGCTTTTCGATGCGGTGCCGCTGCAGCAGCCGTTCGGCCTCTTCGAGCGTTGTGCCGACCGGGACGGTGACCAGATTCTCCTTGGTCATCACCGCGCTGACGGGCTGTTCGAGGTTTTTCTCGAAGCGCAGGTCACGGTTCGTCAGGATGCCCAGCAGCCGCGCGCCGCGCGTTACGGGCAGGCCCGAGACGCGGTACTTGTTCATCAGTTCGAGCGCGTGCCGCACGGAATGCTCTGGCGAGATAGTGACCGGGTCGACGATCATCCCGCTTTCCGAACGTTTGACGCGGTCCACCTCTTCCGCTTGGCGCTCGATGCTCATGTTGCGATGGACAAAACCCAGGCCGCCCAGTCGCGCCATGGCAATCGCCAGACGCGACTCTGTCACCGTGTCCATCGCCGCGGACACCATGGGGACGTCGAGCTCAATCTTCCGCGTCAGACAGGTGCGCGTCCCCGTCTCTGCCGGGAGGATGGAAGACTTGCCGGGCAGTAACAGTACGTCGTCAAACGTCAGAGCTTCAGGAATGACGCTTTCCATTCGCCTCCTCAGCCGGGAAAACCGTCCCGAAAATGTCGCAGCCCAGCGGCAGGCCACTGGGCTGATAAGAACTTACGGCAATGATGGGACTTCCATGAATGAGCAGCCATTCTAGGCGGGCTTTTCGGGATGGTCAAGCCTTCTGCCCTCATTCGGGCAATCGCCATGGGGCAAGCGCGAGCCCTGGCCGCCGTCAGCGAGAATTTTTCCGCGAAGTAAGGCCCTCCCGGCCTCGGTTAGTCATCTGTTAGTCAGGGGCCCCCATCAGCAAGGTATAGACCTGGGCGATGTGCGCGGTGCGATTCGTATCATACCGGTTCCATTCCTTGTAAGGTTCCATCATCAGAACCTCCTGGATCTCGCTGATGCTCTTGCCCTCCGCGACGCCCGCGGCTACTCCTGCGCCAAGCTCCTCGAAGTACCGCACGTACGCCGTCATGTCTTCTTTGGTGCCCATGATCCCATGACCCGGTATGACGACGTCGAAATCAAGCTCTGCCAACGTGCGGGACGCCTCAATCCATGAGCCCAGCGAAGGCCGCAGGTTGCCCGCAAGGCGTTTCACTTGAACGAAATCCGCCCCGAAGACCACTCGTTCCTCCGGAAAATAGATGATCGTCATGTCGGGCGAGTGCGCCGGGCCGACGTGTATCAGGACCACGCTCTTGCCGCCCAAGGTGATGGTATGCCGGTCGGAAAAGGTCATGGTCGGCGGATACACATCGTTCACCGGTCCGCGAGCCAGTTCCGCCCCGCTCAGGGCCCCGTCTCCATTCTCATCGTACAATGCGAAACGGATTTGGAAGTTGCCGCTGGCCTCGCTCTCCTCGATGCGGCCGTTGCCGTTGGCGTCCATGTCCCGCGCGTTCTGGGGTAGCGGTATATTCCCGCTGGCCGGCACCAGTTCCGCCAGCATGCTCTCGTGGCCGACAAACTCGGCGGTGTCGGCAAACACTTCTCCGCCCGAAGCGTGGTCCCAGTGATGGTGGGTGTAGAGCACGTAGCGGATCGGATCATCCATGTCGCTCTCTTCCAGCTCTTCCTTGAGCCAGGTGGCAAATTCCCGGTTGATGGGATCGGTGAGGATGACCCCTTCGGGGGTCCACAGGAATACCGTGTAGTAATTGTTGTATTGCGCCCGGAAGAGATTGTCGGTGATCTTGACAATCTCGCGCGTGCTGTCCTCGGCCGCTGTCGAAGTTTCGCCACCGCAGCCGGTGAGAGCTGCTATGGCAAGCAACATCGCCGGCAAAAAAAAGAGCCTGGATCTCATGTTCGCCCTCCTGGTTGTCTTTTCGAGACCATCTCGAAGCAAGATGGGACTGCCATTCGCAGTCGCTATGCGCCGCCCAATATAACGCGCCAATATCGCACGCCAATATCACACGAAGAGCTAGCTATCTCAAGCGATTTTGCCGGGAGCCGCGCCCGTCCCATCTCGCCTTGCGGCCCCCAGGAGGGCCCGCCGAGTCCCCCTGGTGTTCTGTCATCCTGAGCGAAGCGAATGATCTCTCCCCTACCCGTCATTCCGAGGAGCCCCCCTCGGGCGGACAACGAGGAATCCCTCTGCGCGTTTCCGTGTTCAGCGGGTGCTCCACAGGCCGTTTTCGCGTGTGGGGTATTATCGCCATGTTTGACGAGTGGCGCAGCTTCTACCTTGGATCATAGTTCGGAGGTGTTTTGTCATTCTGAGCGCAGCGAAGAATCTCTCCTTGTGGCTTCTAGCGCCGGTGCCCCATTCTTCGCCGCCGCCAACTAACGACATTGAATGAGCGGATCTATATCGCTAGTGGACGAATTGGTTACGCAGCTCTCCTGGATGGATGTATCACACGCCAAACACTGACGAGACACCCCCTCGCTAGCAGTTTCGTGAGGAGTTGCGACCGGAGCCAGGACATGTTTCGAGAAACATTTTGGGCAGAGTGCCCGTTCGGGATATTTGTTTTCGAACCAGAAGGGATTCCTAAACTCGAAGTCTTCGCTTTTGAAACGCAGCTTCTCTTTCAATTCACGGTTTTGGTCTTCCAAGTCTCCTGCTGCCCGCTTTAGGTTCATCAAAGTATCGTTCACATCCATCAATTCCTGCTTCGTTTCCAGCTTCGACGTGCCTTGAGCGATCTCGTAGATGGTCCTTCCAGCAGCTGCAATTGCGTTGAACAGGGTCAGTCCAGCTTGAGCTTCTAGCGCCATGATAACCTCCTATGGAGGCGCAGTTGTACCATAGGCGAATATATAGCGAAGATGGTATACTCCCGCTTGTCGGCGTTCTCTGGGGGGCACGGGGAGCTTGGTCCTGACCTGATCGGCTTGAATTAGTCCAGCGGGAGTGAGAGAGAATCACTCTCAAGGAGAGCTGGACATGCCGATGAAGAGATACAAAGCAGAGCAGATCGTGACATTGCTGCGTCAGATTGAAGTAGGAATTGCGAACGGAAAGCCCACCCCGCAAGCCTGCAAGGAAGTTTAGATCACTCAGCAGACGTACTACCGCTGAAGGAAAGAGTTCGGCGGCCTGAAGCTGGATCAAGCGAAACGAATGAAGGAGCTGGAGCGGGAGAACGCGAAGCTGAAGCGTTTGGTGGCGGAACTGTCTCTGGAGAAGCAAATTCTGAAGGATGTGGCCTCGGGAAACTTCTGAACCCTGAGCGGCGACGTTGTGCGGTGGAGCATGCGCGAGAGAAGTACGAAGTAAGTGAGCGGCATGCCTGTCGGCTGCTGGGGCAGTGGCGAAGGACACAACGCTACGCCGCGATCCAGAGGATCGACGAAGATGCGCTGACCGAAGCGATGGTTGCGCTGGCCAGTGAATATGGGCGCTATGGCTACCGGCGGATTACAGCGCTGCTGCAAGGTGCTGGCTGGCAGGTGGGTAAGGATCGGGTGCAGCGCATCTGGCGACGCGAGGGGTTGAAAGTACCACAGAAACAGCGGCCCCGAGGGCGGCTGTGGCTGAACGACGGGTCGTGCCTTCGACTGAGGCCGGAGCGAGCCAATCATGTGTGGAGCTATGACTTCGTAAGCGGGAAGACGCACGACGGGAGAACGTTGCGGATGCTGACGCTGATGGATGAATACACGCGGGAGTGCCTGGCGATCCGGGTGGCACGACGGTTGGGGAGTTATGAGGTGATTGAGGCGCTGGCCGACGTGATGCTGTGGCGGGGAATTCCGGAGCATATTCGTTCCGATAATGGCCCGGAATTCGTATCGAAGAAACTGCGGAAGTGGCTGGCGAGTGTGGGGACAGAAACGCTGTACATCGAACCGGGCAGTCCCTGGGAGAACGGGTACTGTGAGAGTTTCAACGGGAAGCTGCGGGATGAATGCCTGCATGGAGAGATTTTCTACTCGCTGAAGGAGGCGCAGGTGGTGATCGAAATGTGGCGCGTGGAATACAACACTAAGAGGCCGCACTCGGCGCTCGGCTACAGGCCGCCTGCCCCGGCGGCCTGTAGCCACTGGGGAGCAAATCCATCTTCACAGCCCATGGCTGTGATATAAAAACCCTCTCACTGTTCCTGGACTAAAAAATCAGGCAGGTCAGCCCAAAAATACCGAGCGGAACGCGTAGATTCGGTCTCTGATAGGGCGCAGCTCACTCTTCGACTTTTGACGGAACAGGCTTGCGGGATTCTCGACATATAAGACCCGTGAACCCAAATGGGCCAACGCCAGCGCCATCCTTTCGGGAGTACCGAACGTTTCCCACGTCCAACCGGAATAGACGATAGCGTCACGCAAGGTTAATCCTCATAGTCCGGTCGCCTCTGCAAATTGCTTGTACCAATTTTCGGTCGACAATAGTTTTTCGATCAGTGGGCGGGCATTCTGTAAAGCAGCCGCTCGATACGGAGTGGGATTCAAGAGCAGTGTCCGCACAGCCGCGAGGAAGGATTCCGGGTTCTGCCCGTCCAGGACCAGCATTTCCCGAAGCGGAGGTTCTCGCAACAGAAGACGGCTGGCGCCGCCGCCGCCGGCAATCACCGGTGTACCGCAAGCCAGCGACTCTGCGACAACATAACCAAAGGGCTCGTAGCGAGAAGGCGAAAGAGAAAAATCAGCACTGGCATAGAGCGAGGGTAACTCACCATAGGCCGCGTTATGAAACACTCGGACGGCGTCATTGTCCCGTAGATCTTCAGGGAGTTCCCCGCGCAATGCAATAACCCAATACACATCCGGCAATCGGTCTATGAGGTGCCGAACTATCTCGAACCTCTTCATCGGTTGTGTGTTGCCCACAAAACGGCCCACCGGCCGATCCTCGGGAATCTTCAGGGCTCGTCGGCAAGTGGCTTTGTCGAGCGGCCGAAAATGCGCGGTGTCGAGGGGGCACCACACCGTGGTGCAGTCGTGCCCAAAATACCGCTTGATCTCCTGAGCCGTCTGATCCGAGTTGACCACTACCCGCTTGCTCCGGCCGCTGGCTCTTTCCAGTACCATCGAGTCCCACCACTTCAGCTTCCAATAACCCAGGGTCGAGATCAGGGGTCGAATTGCTTCAGCTTGTTCGCGGTATGTGCCGTGATACACGTGTGCTTGGGGAACTCCCGGTACGGGATACCATCCCACCAGTCCGCTGGAAACCACCGCGGCAATGGTCCGGCCGCCTCGCCGGATCTTTTTCGAAGCCTCTCGACCCACATAATAGCCCAGCAGCAGATCCTGAACGTATGCGACATACTTCCTTTTCGACCTGCTCCGCCAGGGCAAGCCGCAGTTGTCGCCGTGGATCACCTCCACGCGGTAATTCCGGCTTTCAAGACAGTTTCGCATCATACGCACGAAATGTTCTGTCCCTCCCAACTTCTCAGGCGGCCCGTCGGTCAAGATCAAAACGGTTCGTTGCGATGTCCCTTGGGCGTTCAACGGCTTACCCGCGACCCCCACTAACGGTGTTGTTTACGCGCTGTTTCAAGCCGCGGCGCAACGCCCCGAGAATCGACGGCACCGCGCCCAACATTCTCGCCGGCCGGATGGTCGCCAGTCGCCGGAATTCTCCAAACGCGCAGCCTAGAAGATTGTGCGCGCAGTAATAATCGAGATAAACCTGCCGTACACGGTCTTCCGGCCAAGAACGGCCGGGGGCACACAACGTTCCGCGGTCCCGCTCAAGAATTCGGAGAATCGGTTCCACGCGGCGGTCGTAGGTGTGCTCATTTAGAACCAGTTCACGCCCTGCCTGGGCCATGCGCTCCCGCTCGGCGTGGTGCGCGAGATAATGCCGTAGGCCATCGAACAGTTCGCTTTCGTTGTGATAACCGGCGAAATGGATGCCGGATTGGAAGCCCAATGGTTCTAGTTCCGATGGAAGGGAGGTAACGAGCAGAGCCCCTGCGGCCATGGCTTCGAATACTCTGAGGTTCGCATCGGGCAGGTGATCGTCTCTGCCGATGTTGATCACGATCTTTGATCCACGATACAACCCGGCCAGTTGGGGATAGGAGTACGACTGCTTCCAATCATTCATTCGGAAGGTGGTCGCAAGAATCGGCAGGATTCGGCGCCGGCTGCCGTACAGGGAGCCGTCTATGCGCCCCACCCAGGCCACCTCGATCGATCTTTCCGGTTCGGGCGAACTCAGGAAAAACTCCTGATCTACCGCGTGAGGCAACGTAATCGGATTCGGGTGACCTGCGCTCCGCAAAGGGTCTTCAAATCCGGGATGAAAAAGAAACGCGTAGTCGAACAGCATCGCCCAGTGAACCCGGCGATGCGTATAGGCATACACATCATAGTGGCAGCAGGCGGTCGGAATCCGCGCCTCTGTGAGGCCACGCGGGAAAAGCGGGAATCGGGTCTCTGGCTGCAGAACTAAGAGTGGTTTCTCGGGACAGCGCGCAAGAAAATCCTGCAAGTCACCATTCGGGGGAAACGAGTCCTCCGCGTACGCTAACTTGATGCCTCGGCGCTCGAACGCTCGGGCGTAGCCCAGCGGCTCTCGGAAGAGGTCTCCTGGCCTGCAAAGAAAAAGAATCAGCATTTCTCAAACACAAGCAATACGGTGCCTCCCGCGCGGCGGTACGGAGGCAACAGCATCAAAAGCCGCTTGAATACGCGGACTTCAGCCCGCGTGCCAAGTTGTCGGTCATCCACTTCCCAGTGGACGAGCCGGCACCCCCATCGCTTCACCTGGCGGATCACTTCGTACGTCCACACAATATAAACCGCGTCGGAGTCGTGTACCCACTCGCTGCGAAATACGTCGGGGTCCTCGATCACGCAGAACGGCAGCGTCCCAAAAAGCCAGCCTGCCATCTGCTTGGCCCACCGATTCGCCGTGTATTTCATCCGCCAACGCAGGTCCACCGCCCTGCTTCTGAGTGCGTTTGGATACCAAAAAGGAAAGTCCCAGCTAGGCCCGAGCAAGACAATTCGCCCACCAGGGCGCACGACGCGATGCGTCTCACGGAGGAATTGCAAGGGATTAACGGCGTGCTCCAGCGCAAAAGTGCAAAACGCGGCGTCGAATGTGCCGTCGCGAAATGGGAAGCAATCGGCATCCCCGCACACCAACATCAAAGAGGGATCAATGGCTCTGCGCAGTCCGAGCATTGAAATATCCACGCCGAGATAGCTTCCGCGGTTTCTGAGAACGTAAGAGTTGGCCGCGTTACCGCAACCCACATCGATGATCAAGCTGCCTTGAAGGATGAATTCAGCGGCCCGTTCGCGATTCGTGGAGCTTACCGAGTCTTCTGACGAGAGCAAGTCCCAGTAAGGATCGTAGCTGTTCTAGAAATCTCGCAGCCGTTGCTTGAGACCCCCATCGCCGGGGGTCACTAGTACCTTAGTCTGTTGTTCCTTGCTAGTCGTCGTGCTCACTCTTGGTCAAAACCATTCCTCCTAGCCTGCGCCCGGTCGCAAGGAAAGCACCCTTTTCCTCGTCACGGCCCAGGCGCGGTCCAGATACTCGCGCCTCAGAAATCCCATCCCATGAGCCAGATCCCGGAAACATAGGTCAAACTGCCGAGCAACAGCATGTCCTACTCAACTTGTGACGAGCCCAAAGGTGCTCGCGCCTCAACCCAGATGCTGTCCGCCAAGCGCGTCAGCATAGGCAGAAGGCGCGCGGCTTCACGGCCCGCGCAGGAAGCTAGGACCACCAGTTTCCCCGGGAACGATAACAGATCCAAGTCTGAGAACCGTGGGTTTTGGCTAAAGAAGCCATCCGCCTGGATCCGCAGGTCTCGCAGTCCGGCCTCTCCGATGGCCTCCCGAATCTGCTTCCTCGACCAATAGCGCATCTCGCTCGTCCCAGGCCGCGCGTCACGGAAGCCGCGTCTAAGTTGCTTCAAGATGTTGTATAGACCGAGAACGTTCGGCAGTTGAACGATACACCGCCCGTTGGGCTTCAATACCCGGGACACCTCCCGAAAGAATCCGATTATCTTTTTTCGCTCCAAGTTCTGCAGGACGCTATACGAAAACACAATGTCGATAGTTCCTGACCGGAACGGTAGGGGCTCGACGTCGCCCGCGATGTATCGCGCTGCTACATCGAAGTGTCGAGACACACGGACAGCCGCAGCCAGGGCATCCAGATGAAGATCCACACCGATGGATCTGAACCCGGCACGCGCTGCGCCGATGCTCCAACGCCCCCAGCTGCAGCCGACGTCCACCAGCCATTCGCTGCTCCCACGGAGAAAAGGCCACGCGGGGATCGGATGACGCGAAAGGTTGCCTCGTACCCCCCGATAGAGATTGCCGTTGGTATTAATGATCCAGTCGTTTACAAACGGATCGACAGCGTCGCTTCGATGTTGGCAGGGTGCGAAGTTTGCGGGAACCGCTTCGCATCGAACCTGATCGGTGAGAATCGGAATTCCCTGATACGCGGCGAAGCGGTGACCTTGCTCGCACGCAAGACAATTGTCCCGGATCTGGAGATCGCTCTTGTCCCACGGGCAAGCCAGGAAAGGGACGGTGTCAGCCAGATTCATCATCATCCGCGTACGGTTCGGCTCTTCGCTGAAGTTGCGCATGCCGAATTTGCGCATGCCAAAGTTGCGCACCCCATCCTAACCGGCACCCGACCGCATGGAAAGCACCCTCTTCCCCGTTATGGCCCAGGCGCGGTCCAAATCCTCGCGGTTCAGTAATCCCATGAACCAGATTCCTGAAAGGTAAGCGAGAGCGCCAAGCAATAGCTTCACGATTACGTGCAAGCCAAGCGGCAACAGGGCGCCAACCAGGACTGCCGCTAAGGCGGCAGAGATTAGGAAGGTCCTCAAACCGAGACGTGTTATAGGCCGGGCGGAAGGAAACAACAGATAGGCAAACACACCTGCAAACGTGTAGCTGATACTCGTCGCCCAGGCTACCCCTAAGCCTCCCCAGAGCGGAATCATCACCAAGTTAAGCCCTACGTTAATTGCTGCTCCCGAGATGCTTGGTACAAGCGTAAGTTTTTGAAGGTTACCGGCGATCAGCGCGGTGTTCATCACCACGCTAAAAAACACCGCGCCCTCCGACCAGATCAGCACGGCAAGCATGGAAGTCGCGCTCTGAAGGGCCGGGCCGTACAGTATGTATATGACTTCATGCGCCATCAGAGTCACCAGCAGGCACAAACCAAAGGCCGCCGTTACCAGGTACCGAAAGCTGAATCCTACATAGCGCTGGAAGCGGTCCTCGTCTTTGTGAAATTGCGACAGAATTGGGAACAGCGACGCCATGACGGCCACAGGCAGAGCACTGAAAACTTCCGTCAAGTTGACGGCGGAAACGTAATACCCAAGTTCCTGGTCGCTGACCAAGGTGTGGAGCAACACCTGGTCAATGCGATGATAAACATTCACCGCCAATACGGTGAAGGCAAGCGGGGCGGAGTGGGCAAGCAGCGTTCGCACCTGGCCGGAAAGAAAGCGCCAAGGACCCAAGAAGAACCGAAAACTCACAGCTAGGATCAAAACCGCCTCGATGACACTGCAAAACAGGCGGCCGGCAATCACCCAGGTAAGAGAGGCCTTCCATAAGGCGCAGACAATGATCACCCCAAGCCAGGTAAGCTGGCGGAACAATCCGATGCTGACACCGTACCACTGGCGTAAGTCCACCTGAAAGACCAGGGCTGGATACTTTATAGGGGTAAGAATCAACAGATCCACAGCCGCCAGTACCAGCAGCCAGCGGAGCTGCCCCGTGTAGCCGACGGCGGGAGCAAACAGCAGGGCCAGGACAGAAGTGACGCCGCAGAAAACCAACCCCAAAAGGGCGCCGGTCATCAGAATACTTGCGGCTTCCGCACGGTGCCGGGCGGCCTCACGAGTCAGAATCTGATCGAGCCCAAGGGTGCCGAGCCAGACGAACAACGTGAGGTACGCATACAGAGCTGCATAACGCCCCAATTCCAGACTGCCCAGATAGCGGGCAAGAAGAACCGAGGAAGCCGCCGAGAGAAGCAAACTCAGTACGCGACCGCTCAGAACGCTTACGATGTTTTGGAACACCCGGTGTTGCAGCGGTCCCGCAGGTCGATTTTTGTCCGCAAGGTTTGCCGTCATGCCTCAGGCGATCACGGAAACGGCCAAGTGCTCAAGCTTGCAAGCGGGAGAACGAGTCTTCATGAGTTGGAAATGCGAAGGCTGATATATACTCCGGGTTCCCCGGGAACTCAAATGGGAAATTTCCACAGTTGTATGCCGATCGTCGGACGAGGGCGCGATGCTGCAGATTGACAGGATTCTTCTCCCGGTCGATTTCCAGGATCCTCCGAAGGCGGTGATTCATCAGGCGGCCACTCTCGCCCGCCATTTCCATTCCGAGATTGTCATTCTGCACGTCGTGACGCCGCTGAGCTATGCGGCTGGCATGCTGGAGGGTAGTTACGTCCCGGCCGCAGTTCGAGGTTCTCGCGGAAAATAGCCTTCATGGGTAGATCTTCCCTCGCCAAGCCGTGAAACCCGGCAGGGTACTGGGATCGACGTGAAGCACCGGCCGGCAACCTGACGGCTGGCCGGATTCGAGCCGGCTTTCGGCCAGGATTCAGTTGCGGTTATGTCAAAAAGCTTACGGATCTTTGCGCGGTAAATTTCATACTTGTTATACTTATAACTTATGGCCGAGATCCTGCGGTTCGACACCGAGGAACAGACCCAAGTTGGCAGCTATTTCGTGGCCAATTACCCACCCTTTTCTGTCTGGACGCAGCACGATGTCGACCGCCAGGCAAGGCCTGCGCTGCAAGCACCCCCTGTTCCGGGTGTACCGCTGGGGCTATACCTACACATCCCGTTCTGCCGGAAACGCTGCCACTTCTGCTATTTCCGGGTCTATACCGAGAAAAATGCCCAGGATGTCGCCGAGTATCTCGACCTGCTGGTACGCGAGATGGAGCTATATGCGCGCCTTCCGGCCATTGCCGGCCGGCGGGTGAACTTCGTCTATTTCGGCGGCGGCACCCCTTCGTTTCTCTCGTCGCAGCAGCTCGAAGATCTGGTGAAGCGTTTGACGGCCATCAGTCCGTGGGACGGTTCCGAGGAAATCACGTTCGAGTGCGAGCCCGGCACGCTGACCGAACCTAAGCTGTCTGCGATCCGTCGGCTGGGCGTGACGCGTCTCAGCCTTGGTGTTGAGAACTTCGATGATCGGATTCTGGAGCTGAACGGGCGCGCTCATCGCTCGGCCGAGATTTTCCGCTCTTACGAATTTGCGCGGTCTCTCGATTTCCCGCACATCAATATCGACCTCATTGCCGGCATGCTGGGCGAGACCGATGACAACTGGCGTGTGTGCATCGAGGCAGTGCTGAAGCTCGCTCCGGACAGCGTGACCATCTATCAAATGGAGCTGCCGTTCAACACCACCATCACCGGCGATCGGTTGAAGGGAACCGGCCAGTTCAAAGAGCCGGTCGCGAGCTGGCCGATCAAGAGAAGATGGGTCAGCGAGGCATTTGAGGCCCTCGAGCGCGCTGGGTATCACGTGGGAAGCGCCTATACGGCCACCAAGGATTCCTCCCGCGCGTGCTTCGTCTACCGGGACCGGGTTTGGCAGGGCGCCGACCTGGCTGGATTGGGAGTGGCCTCCTTCGGCCATGTTAACGGCGTTCACATGCAAAACTTCGATACCTGGGAGACCTACAGCCAGGCCGTCCGGGGCGGGCAAATCCCGTTGAGCCGAGCGTATCGCCCTAGCCCCGAGGAGCGGATGATCCGCGAACTGGTGCTCCAGCTCAAGCTCGGTTCCCTCCGGCCTGCCTACTTTCGGGACAAGTACGGTGTCGATATTCTGGAGCGGTTCCGCGATCCGTTCGACTCGCTCGATTCGGAAGGTTATCTGACGGCGGCCACCCAAGAGGGCATCTCTCTGTCGCGGGAAGGGTTGATACGGGTTGACTCCTTGCTCCCCAGGTTCTTTCTGCCGCAGCACACGGGCATCCGGTACACCTGATCGCCATGCCAAGCACGACTCGCCTCATTGCTCCGCGCCACGCGGACAGACAAAAGAAAAGCTCCCCCAGGTCGAAGCACGGGATCTTGTATCCTTTGGACTTTTTCTACCAACAGGCGGGAGTCGCCGGACCGAGTGCCAGGAGGATTGCGCCCGAAAGCATTCCGCCTCCGTATCGCTCGTTGTTGGTGCACGAGCGCGGGATGACGACCACGCTCGAGCAGTACTTCGGCGGGCGGATCGTGCTCCGGGCATTGTTCTCCTGCTTGAAGGGTCACTGGTATTTCCGCCGAGTGCTCCTGGTAGAGGAGGAGTCGGGCCGTCCGGTCGGGATTGGGGCCATCCGCATGAACCTACAGGCGCTCGACCCGGGTATGCGGGCGCAGATCCTGCGCAACCACACGCCGCTCGGCCGGATCCTGGGCAACGGTTGGGCGAATTATCGCAGCCGGCCTAAGGTATTTCTTGCGGTCAAACCCAATTCCGAAATGATGGGTGTGTTTTGGATGCCCGAGCCGCGGACGCTCTACGGCCGTCAAACCGAAGTGATCCTCGGCCGCAAGAAGATCGGGGACGTAGTCGAGATTCTGCAACCTGCTCTGACGCGTAAGGGGGTAGCGATTTGCCGAGTGAATACCGTCTGAAGCGGCGCGTCCAGTTTTATGAGACCGATGCGGCGGGCATCGTGCATTTTAGCTGGTATTTTCGGTATATGGAGGAGGCCGAGCACGCGCTGTGGCGTGAAGCAGGACTCAGCATCTCGCCGCCGGGAGCGGACATTGGCTGGCCGCGAGTCGCCGCCTCCTTCGATTTTCACCGGCCGCTGCGATTCGAAGACCAGTTCGAAGTGTGGCTCCGCGTCGCGGAGATCACCCAAAAAAATATCCGCTACTCTTGTCTGCTGACCAGCGGCGGCGCCAAGGTGGCCACGGGCACGATGACCGTTGCGTGCGTGACCAAGCGGCCTCCCGAGCCGATGAAATCCATCCCCATCCCGCCGGACATCGCCGCCCGTTTCCAGGTCGCGTCCAGCGTCGACGCGTAGCACTCATGGCACTGGAAATCAGAAATCCGTCGCTAGAAAGCATGGATCGCGAGGCCTTGGCCTTGCACCAAGGACGCCGGCTGGAGCGGTTGCTCGCGGAAATATATCGGCGAAATCCCTTCTATACGCGCAAGCTCGACGCGGCCGGTATCGCCCTCCGCGCCCTGCGGTTTCCTTCGGACTTGGCGAAACTTCCGCTGACGACCAAGAGTGAGCTGGTTGCCGACCAGGAGGCGAACCCTCCGTGGGGCACCGCGCGGAGCGAACCGATGGAGCGCTACACGCGGTACTGTCAGACCTCTTCGACAACCGGATCGCCGCTGCGATGGCTCGATACCAACCAGAGTTGGCAGTGGGTTCTCGAATGCTGGAAAGCCGTGTATCGCGCCGCGCGTGTCGGGCCCGGTGATCGCATTTTCTTCCCGTTCTCGTTCGGACCCTTCCTGGGATTTTGGTCGGCGTTCGAGGCCGGCTGCCAGATGGGCATCCACTGCGTGCCGGGGGGCGGCATGTCCAGCCAGCTTCGCGTGAGAATGATCCACACCACCGGGGCAACCGTCGTCTGTTGCACGCCGACGTACGCGCTTCGGCTCGCCGAGGTGGCGGCCCAAGAGCGCGGAGCCGGGCCGGACGCGCGTCCGTTGTCGGAAAGCAGTGTCCGCGTGCTGATCGTCGCCGGCGAGGCTGGCGGCAGCATAGCCGCGACGCGCAAACGGATCCAGCGAAGCTGGGGCGCGCGGGTCATCGATCACCACGGCCTGACGGAGGTCGGACCGATCAGCTTCGAGTGCTGGGAGGGCCCCGGAGCCTTGCACGTCAACGAGGGCGAATATATCTGCGAGGTGTTGGATTCTTCGAGCGGCCACCCCGTGCCCGACGGCCAAGCAGGCGAACTGGTGGTCACGAACCTGGGCCGCACGGCAAGCCCGGTGATCCGCTACCGCACCGGCGACATCGTGGCCAGGCGCTCTGACCCGTGCCGGTGTGGACGCACCTGGGCCCGTCTGGAGGGGGGCATCCTTGCGCGGGCCGACGACATGATCAGCATCCGCGGCGTCAACGTCTATCCCACAGCCATTGAATCAGTCGTCCGCGGCTTCCCGGAGATCGTTGAGTTCCGCTCCACAGCCTCGTGCCAGGGAACCATGTGGGCCTTGTCGGTCGAGATCGAACCCGCGCCGGGGGCAGCGGATTTGTCCGTCGCCGCGGCGAAGCTGTCGCACGAGCTACGCGAGGCTCTGGGACTCACCGTATCCGTGTGCATCGTGGAGCCCGGCAGCTTGCCGAGATTTGAAATGAAGGCGCGCCGCTTTTTCGTCGAACCCGCCAATACCTAAAGCACTCCCCGCCCGTATAGCCGAGGGCAGCGTGCCCCATCCTTGCGCAGCAAGGGTGGGGATCGTTTCCGAAGGTGACGATTCCGCCCCGGACAGCCAACCGCGCCTCCTCCAACGACGCCGCGAGTTGCGAGTCCCCTTGCAACCAACGTCCTGGAAAGCCACCGCTGCCTCTGCTGGAAGAGCATCATTTGTGTCCAGGCCAGGAGAAGCGTACGATGCCCGAGTCGGATGTCCAAATCGGAAATTCCAGATTATGGCTTGCATGGGTTTCCGGCCGCCCAGCATTCCAAAGAATCTGCTGCCGAACCTCATCTTTCGGCGTCTAATGCCTTCAGATTGTGAAAGCGAGGTGTGGGTATGTGGTTGACCGACAACTTCAAACAGAGCACCTGCCTTGGCTACCTGGCGATTCCGCGCATCCTGGTGGGCTACCATTTTCTCATTTCCGGCTGGCCAAAAGCGTTCGGAGGAAGATTTCTGGGCGGAAGCGGTCTCGCGGCCCAGTTGCTCGCAGGGGCGCCGGAGAACCCCATCGCCTTGCATCGCGATTTCATCTTGGGGTTTGTGGTTCCGAATGCCCATTTCTTCAGCTACCTGGTGGCATTTGGCGAAGTGGCCATCGGCATCTCCTTGACGCTGGGATGCCTGGTGCGCATCTCTTCCGCCTTCGGAGCCTTCCTCAATTTGAACATTTATCTGGCTGTGGCCATTTCGGCAGGGGGCGCGGCGGTAGGGCTCAATCGCACCTTTATTGCGCTGCACCTGGTCTTTGTGGCTGCTTCGGCGGGCCGGGCGCTGGGCCTGGACGCAATCCTGCACAGATGGTATCCGCGCAGCCGGCTGTTCTGACCGCCGTCAGTGCGTTACTCCATAGATGATGTAGTTGATTCCCTGCAGCCAATCCCGCCTCCCCCAACGAAGCTGGGCACAACCGTGGTCATTCTGAACGAAGTGAAGAATCTCTCCGTCGGTTTGCCGCATCCCTGTGTCGTTACTCCCATGTAGTGCCGGCCTCTTGTGCTGTTCGCCCTGAGCCTAGCCGAAGGGAGCCAAGCCGACCGTCAGCCCGGCATCCTGCTCGCCCCGCAACGCGTCATTCCGAGGAGCGCAGCGCTACCTCGCTGCCGCAGGCGGGTGCCCCACAGGCCGTTTTTGCGTGTGGGGTATTTTCGCCGTGTTTGACGGGCGCCGCAGCTTCTAGCGTGGATCATAGTTCGGGGTGTTTTGTCATTCTGAGCGCAGCTGTCAAGGGCGGAGAAAAACTAGGCCAGAGGGGCGGAGGAAAAATAGATCACTCCCGGTGAGGGAAGGGGTTGATTTGCTGGATCGGGCTGGGGTGGCTGGAGCGGAGGCCTGCGCCTCCGTTCAGGCGGCGCGGTTAGGCCGGAGCGGAAGCCACCCCAGCCCGATCGTGGCGACGTGTGGGGAGGGTTAGGGTGGAATCGTTATCGGCTGGCAGGCTTCGCTGACCGCTTTCGTTTGCTCTCTTTCAGCCGGTAGCTTTCCCCGTTCATCTCCAGGATGTGGACGTGATGGGTGAGCCGGTCCAACAGGGCACCGGTGAGGCGCTCCGAGCCCAGCACCTCGGTCCATTCGTGGAAGGGCAGGTTGCTGGTGACTAGGGTGGCGCCGCGCTCGTAACGGAGATTGAAGATCTCGAACAGCATCTCGGCCCCCGTTTTCGACAGCGGGACAAACCCCAGTTCATCGATGATCAGCAGTTCGTAACTGGCCAGCAGTTTCTGTAAGCGCAGCAGCCGTTTCTCGTCCTTGGCCTCCATCAGTTCATGCACCAGCGCCGCCGCGGTGGTGAACCGCACCCGGTAGCCCTTCTGACAGGCCGCCAGTCCCAGCGCCAGGGCGATGTGCGTCTTGCCTGTGCCCGAGTTTCCCAAGGCCAGCACGTTCTCCTTGCGGTCGATGAACTCACTGCGGGCCAGCTCCAGAACCAGCGCTTTGTTCAGCGACGGAATCGCCAGAAAGTCGAAACTGTCCAGGCTCTTCACGACCCGGAACCGCGCCTGCTGAATGCGCCGCTCCGTCGCCCGCCGCTCCCGGTCCAGCAGTTCTTGCTCCGACAACCGCAGCAAGTAGCGGGGATAGTCCACCCCTTCGGCGGCGCACTGCTGCGCCACCTTGTCGTACTCGCGCAGGAAGGTCGGCAGTCTTAGCGCCTTCAGGTGATGCTCCAGCAAAACTTGAGGAGTCTCCATCAGAGGACTCCTTCCTGCACGGGAGTCAGTAGCGCCAGGTAGTCGGCGGCCGCCGTGGTGGCCACCTGTGCCATCGGCAGGTACGGATAGTTCTGCAGATCCAGCCGCGGCGGCCGTTGCTCGATCCGGCACAGTAAAAGATGTTTCACCGCATCGAAGGAGATCGCTCTCAGCCGCAGTGCATCTTCCACCGCTTTGGTGACCTCCGCCATCGAGAAGGTCTCCAGCAGCCGCAGCACCTGCACGTACTCCCGTTTACCTCGTTTCGACAGCCGTGCTTCCAGCAGTCGGCGCAGTTCGGTGAACTCTTCCGGCAACTCCCAGCCCACCAGCGGCGCCGCCTGATCGAGCGCATTCGTCTTCTGCTCCAGCAGCGCCAGATAGTGCAGCGGGTCGAAAATCATGTCCTCCCGCTCATAGCTTCTGGAGTGCCGCGCAATCACTTCCGCGCCGCACGAGATCACCACCTCGTGGACGTAGCCTTTGACCAGAACCTCGCGGTGCCCCCAGCACACCGGTGCCGAATAATCGTTGCCGCGATACCGCACCAGAGAGAGAGAACTCACTCGCCCTGTTCGTTTGTCGCAGGCTTCGTACGGCGTCGCTGGCAGCGGCAACAGCGCTGTCCGGTCCTTCTCGAACCGCTCTCCGATGGTCTGCTCGTGCCCTCGCAACCGCTGCTGGCGCCTCTTCCGGCACTGTTCCCGCAAGTGTGTGTTCAGCTCTTCCCAGCTCGCGCACCGCGGCACCGGCACCAGGAAGTTCCGTC
Organism: Candidatus Acidiferrales bacterium; assembly: GCA_965197305.1. Classification (GTDB taxonomy): domain Bacteria; phylum Acidobacteriota; class Terriglobia; order Acidiferrales; family UBA7541; genus Palsa-189. The sequence continues at coordinate 646,308 of CBDAMS010000012.1, forward strand.
GTGCATATCCGACCAGTCCCTCCACCTTCCCCTTGTCGTTTCCCTTGCTGGGCCTCCCAAACCGCTCCTGGAACAGGTAGTGGCTCTGCAACTCAGAAAACGCCTGCGTCTTCTTCCGCGTCCCGTCTCCCAGGATCCGCACCACCGCCAGCTTCGTGTTGTCGTACAGAATGGTCCGCGGCACTCCGCCGAAGTATGCAAACGCCTGATTGTGCCCCTCCAGAAACGCTTCCGTCGTTTCGGCCGGGAATGCCATCACGAAACAGTCGTCCGACTGCGGCAGATCGATCACCAGATAGTGTGCCTTCTGCTCCTCTCCGCCGATCACCACCAACGCTTCCCCGAAGTCTGCCTGGGCGTCTCCCGCAGGGTGCACCAGCGGTACGAACATCTCCCTTTGGCTCAGCCTCCGCAGACGCACGTAATCCTTCACGATGGTGTACCCACCACCAAAGCCCTGCTCCTCTCGCAATCGTTGATGGATTCTTTTTGGGAATTACATACCCTAGTGACGAAAAAGTGCTTGACAGTCTACGTAACTATTGTGTAGAATGGCCTTGCAAGTAAGGAGAACTACATGGCTTACAAGGCACCAGGAAAGCACTACAGGAATGGAATATCAACCAAGGAATTCTTCGGTACTTTCCCCAACGAAGCAGCCGCTGAGCGATGGTTCATCAAGCAGCGATGGCCAAACGGAATCCTGTGCCCGCGCTGTGGATCGGACAGCGTACAGACGGATACAGCGCACAAGACGATGACGTTCCGTTGCCGCAAGAGCAAGGTGGGAGGTTGCGGAAAGCCATTCTCTACCAAGACCGGAACCTTCATGGAGCGTTCCAACATCGGCTATCAGGATTGGCTCTTTGCCTTCTATCTGATCGCAACGAACCTGAAGAGCATTTCCAGCATGAAAATTCACAGGGAGCTGGATGTGACGCAGAAGACAGCATGGTATCTAGCTCACCGCATCCGCAAGGCGTGGGACGCAGGATCGGGTAACCTGTTCTCTGGGCCGGTTGAGGTTGACGAAACCTATGTGGGAGGCCGTCGCCGTAACATGCCAAAAGCTAAGCGCGAACATTTGACAGGGCGCGGGCCTACGGGTAAGGTTGCAGTGGTCGGCGCCAAAGACCGAATCACCAACCAGGTCTCAGCCCAGGTCGTCAAGGACACAGAAGGTGAAACTCTACAGAGATTCGTAATGGGCAACGTCGTTCCGGGAACAAAGATCTACACTGACGACGCCACCGCCTACACCTATCTTCCCAATCACGAATCGGTCAAGCACTCGGTAGCAGAGTACGTGCGGGGGCAGGTTCATACGAATGGAATTGAGAGCTTTTGGGCTACGCTAAAGCGCGCCCACAAGGGCACTTTTCATCGGCTCAGCCCAAAGCATCTGCACCGCTACGTGAATGAATTTGTCGGGCGTCACAACATGAGGGAGATGGACACGCTAGCTCAGATGGCAATGATCGCCAGCCGGATGGAGAACGCCCAACTCCGCTATAAGGACTTGGTAGCATAACCATTGCGAGGTATAATGGTTATGCTACTAGGAGGTGACTTATGGCGAAGCCTATCATTTCTGAACAAATCCCTCAATACGCCGAAGTGACTCCAATACCTGATCTAAAGAACCTAAAGATGGAACTCCTAAGGCATGTGAAATTGATTCAAGAATACGCAGACACGTTGCCTGATCCGCCAAGTAGCGCTCATGAACCGTGTGCATAGCATCATGCGTTCCGTTGTACGTCGTTGTGAATTCCAAATCTAGGATGTAGTCTTCTGGTTTCTTTGGATTTCTGTAAAGAGAAGCATCGACTAAAGTTCCCTTATCGTGACGAGCAGACATAGACATCTCCCTCGGCCGGATGGTCCGGTTTGACACCCCGTAGGTTTTCGAGGGATACTAAGGATGCTTGGTCCTCAGTATTCCCCGGTTGCTGCCGGGTATCGGTTGACGATGACGCCTCGGTTCATGCCGGGGCGTTTCGCTGTACAGACTCTATTCTAACTCAGATCGTTCTTTGCCTTGACAGAACCGCCGTATTTTAACCCTATGGCCGAACGCAATTTTGAAAACCGGACGTTGTTTCATAGTGACAACCTGCCCGTTTAAGGGCAATGAATAGCGAGTCCGTGGACCTGATTGCTACGGACCCGCCGTTCAATAAGTCGAAGGATTTCCACGCCACGCCGGACAGCCTCGCAGCCGGATCCTCATTTCAAGACCGCTGGTCTTGGGAGCGTGATGTACATGAGGATTGGGTGGACCAGATTACAGATGATCTTCCTAAGCTCATGGAGGCAATTGAGAGTGCACGCTACGCCTACTCGAACGGCATGGGCGCGTTCATGTGCTTCATGGCCGTCAGGCTGTTGGAGATGCGTCGCGTCTTGAAGCCGACCGGCAGCATCTACCTGCATTGCGACCCAACCGCGAGCCACTACCTGAAGGCGGTTATGGACGCGATCTTCGGGCAGAAGAATTTTCAGAACGAGTTAATTTGGCACTACTCATGGGGAATGCGGACGGAAAAGCGGTGGAACAGAAAGCATGACGTTCTTCTGTTCTATACGAAGAAGTCCAGCGGTTTTGTGTTCAATGCTCATCGTGTTTTGGAAGAGAGACAGTTAAGTAAATCGACTCGAATCCGGTTGCAATACAAAGGGGCTATGATAACGGATGGCAACAAGGGAAGGGGGAAGGAAAAGCTCGCACTGCCTAGCGATGTCTTTTACATTGCTACTATCAACGGAATGGCCAAGGAGCGCACCGGCTACCCAACACAGAAGCCACTAGCCCTCTACGAGCGCATCATCAAAGCGTCTAGCAATGAAGGTAATATGGTGCTCGATCCATTTGCTGGATGTGCTACCACACTGATAGCCGCCGAGAAACTAAAACGCCAGTGGGTAGGAATTGACATATGGGACAACGCGAAAGCGGTTGTTTTGCAACGCCTAGAAAAAGAAGGGTTGATCGTACAGGGAACTACAGACGGGATGCACGGACACCTATTTCCAGGTGATGTGGTTTCAATAGACAAACCGCCCCTTCGAACCGATACAGGAGAATCCGCGGCCCCAAACCTCAGAACTAAGGTTAAGATTTTTGAGCCAAGAGGTCCAAAGACGAGCCGCGCTAAGATGTATGAACATCTGTTGGAACAATACGGGTCTAAGTGCCAAGGTTGTGACAGGACGTTTGATGACAAGCGTTACTTGCAATTGGATCACAACACACCGCGAGCCGATGGCGGTCTGAATCATATCTCGAATCGCGTCCTGTTGTGCGGCCCATGCAACCGGCTCAAGAGCCACGTTTACACGCTTTCAGGTTTGCGTAAAATGAATAAGAAGAACGGCTGGATAGGAGGAGTAAAATGAAACCCAAAACCGTCGAACTGGTGAAGTCCGGCTACCAGCCCACCAAGGCCGAAATGGATGAAGAGTTCACGCTGCGAAAACCTGGCGGAGCGGCACCCACCGTGGAAGAGATTGCCCAGACCCTCTTCCTTCCAGCCAGTATCCGTTGGATTGACAAGCCCAGGAAACGGATGCGGTGAGTGGGATTTCGTCACTAGGGTATGTAATTCCCTTCTTTTTGCTGTGTGGCGCTGTTTCCGGGGCCGTCTCCGATCTTCCTCCAAGATCGCCTCAATCACTCCCACCCACGGATCCAGCTTCGGCCGCTTGGCCGGCTGCTGCCGCCGGTAGCCCGGCGGCGCCGAATACCGCAACATCTTCCGAACGGTTTCCCGCGCCAGCCCATACTCCCGGGCTACCTGCCGTTCGCTCTTCCCCTCAACATAAACCTCTCGCCGAACGCGTGCATATAGCTCCACTGTGTACATCCCTCCGGTATCCCACGAAACGCTCCTCCTGGGACCGTTTCCTGAGACAGATTTCCGGCGGTCTGTTTTTGCTCCGCCAGGGTCCGCCGCTCTCGCGGCGTTCCTGGCCTAGTTTCTCTCCGGCGCGTACACGCAGCGAAGGATCTCTCTGCGCCTTTTCGCTTCTTGGGTGCCCCAGGCGTCGCTCTTACGCCTGGGTTTACTTTTCCGGGCTTTTCTCTGGTGAGCGAAGCCGAACCCAGGTGCCCGGCACCCGCCCCGTCCGTGTGCTGTTGCCGCGCCCACGGCCTTAGGGGGTCGTGGCTTCAGCCACGATATCAACCTGCAAGATCAGTGCGGCTTTAGCCGCTGAGGATTCCGATTTTCTTCAAGTTGCCTACCTCGCTGCCGCAGGCCGTCGCGTAGGCCTAGCGCCGCAGCGACATTCCCCTGTTTTCACAGTCCAAGCCCGTCAGCCACATCGGATCAACCGCTCCAAAGATCTTCTCAAGAAAGCCGACCATTACCCCAACTTTTGTCCTTAGCGTAACTGGCGTATCGTAACGACTGATGAAGCTTGAGGATCACCTTGCACCCTTCTTCCTTGGTGGAAGCCCTACTATCGAGCAAATCGCCAACGAACACCCCGACCTCATTGCAGAACTTAAAAGGCTGGAACCCATAAAGACCGCCACGACCTTTGCTGGCCTTCTCACGCTGCCCAAATTGCAGGCAAACTGTCTTCGAATTGAGGTCTTGGTCCATTTGGCAGCGGCTTATTGCGAGGGGCGATCAGCTCCAACGAAGGGACTTACGAAACGCAGCTTCGAGCGTCTGGGAGACGGATACTGCGGCAGAATGGAGGATCCGGCTGAGGACGTGTTTCTAACCCTTGTTAATACACCTCGGGGTAACTTTCGGATTTTTGAGGGCATTCGGGAGGGCACGGGCTTTTATCTCCAAAGAATTCTTAACGTCGTCGAAGTATGCCACACAGTCCAACATACGACAGAATTCGCAGCACGATTGATTGTTTGCTTAAACTTTCAGATGCAGTCGCGACTCGGGCTGGCCTGCCCGAGAACAGCTTGGGCGGCGAGCTACCTCATCACACTCTGCCAACTGACATCGCAAAACGACTCTCATCCGCCCGCAGTTTGATTCGTTTCAACGAGGATGATCTCGCCCGACTGCAACCCCAAAGGAGTTCTTGGCTGACTTCGCTTTCGATCTTGAGACTCGAGCTAGTCTGTCCGCGCAGTCAATCGGATCTACCACACTTGAAAGACGACCGATCGCTTTTCACGGCCAGTATGTTGACGTTCTCCTGCCGACGGCCATCGGGTCGGCTATTAGAAGGTTCCTTATCGGGTGGCTCCTTTCAAGGAAAATGGGTAACGCATTCGAGCGCGCGCTTGCTCATGAGTTTACGCAGCTCTTTCGCGAGACACTAATTCTCGGACAACTTCGAAGGGTATCAATTGAATGACAGAGAATAAACGGGGGCCAGATTGGCGCCGCGACGGCTGAGGTGGATCCCGGCAGATATCTTAATCTCATCTTCTTCGTTGATGGACTCGACGGATTCTTGCATGACGGGCTCAACGGCGTTAACGCCGATCCTGATGCTTTGGCATCAGCTGTCACGGAACATTTCCATCGCGCCTCATCCTATGCCAACGCACGGCCCGGTTTTCGTGACGGCATATCTCTCTTGGTAAGCTGTGGATTTGGTCGCGGGTTCTACGTCGGATTAAAAGATAATCTTCCAAACCATTGGCGTTGGGGGTCAATCGCAGCCTATGACCTTGTCACGTTAAGCTGGCTCTCTGACTTCGAGCCCCTCTCTCTCTGGCGACTCCTGGATTCCCGCCATGCGGTCAAGCGCGAAGGAACTACCTTGTTTAACATTAATGGCCTCCTCAACCTTGTGGCATGGTCGCGGCAGTTGGATGGTCACCTCGTTCCGCACGGTAAGTTGCCAGACGGTTTCTCCGCTCCTGGAGCCCCGAGCACACTCATCGTCACTCAAAACGTAATTCGCGACCTGAGACATGGCGTGCTAACGGAGTGGAACCCTCGGCGCGTCTTTGATTCAGACAAACGGTGGGTGAGGGTGAGAAAGCTGGGCAAGTCCGAGTTTGAGGAAGACGATGCCGCGCCATTTTATGCAAGTGAGGACGATCTTCGAAACGGAAGACTACGTGGCGTCTACGTAGCATCGAAACGGCCGTGGTGGATCGAGATCGGCGGACCGGAACACGCACCACGTGATTCGGTATACGAATATTGGAGAATGCTGTGTACCTGGTTGGGGCGGGCTGCGCCGGTTCTTGATGAAGAATACGACTCCATTCCCACAGGACCGATCTCCTTCGTTGTGCGCTTTGCAGAAATCGTAGGCTCAACGCAGGGTCTGTGAAACCAACGAACGAAGACAAACTCCGATCTCTAATTCACGTCTCCGTTGACTCTAAAAGTCTACTCGTTCAGATCGAGGTCGATGAAGGCTTCAATGATGGTTTCGCGCAGACTGACAACATGGCCGAGCGAGTCTTGGTGGAGGTCCTAGTGGCCGGTGCGGCCGAGGTGGGTGGGGAACTCGCAGACGCCCACAAGAGGACTGTTCTCGCCGGCAGGATTTGTCCGAACTCGGAGGTGAGACATATGCACCGGATCGCCGTCCATTCTTTCCGAGATTTTGTTTGCTCCGAAATCAATCAAAAGGTGCAGCTCATTGATTCTCTAGATGATGCTTTTCTGAGAATCGGACTAGGATGGAGGGTCCGCTCGCGGGCTGATAGTTCAGAAATCTCAGGAATCTCAGAATGCACATCTTACCTAAACGACGTGGTACGAATCGTCCTAGATGATCTTTGTGCTGAGCTCAAGCACCTAGACCGTGTTTCGTTCATTAGAGCTGCGCTTCACAACCACGAGGCTGCCGCTCATGATTGCGACCGATGGACACGCACGACGCGCGCCAATCTCGCGCTGCACGACGACAAACAAGCCGCCACCGATACGATCATGCGGCACCATGCCCGTCTAAACGCCGGCTTGATGTCATCACGAATTTTGGTGGAGGCGGCTATCTGTGAGTCTCCTCTTGAGGGAGGCAAAATCCCCGGACAACTCGATCTATCACGGGCGATGGCCAGAGTCATGCAAGCGTACTACCTAGGTGGATGGTCCCACGCGATTCGCTGGGGTGCGATGAAGCCGACTATCAGGGTCACGCCTTTAGGCGATGTCCATGCGGACCATTCGTTTATCGACACCATCATGAACCATTCGGTGAACTTGCCGCTGGAAAAGACGTGCAGCGAGCCGCTGATTCTTATGGAAAGCAATATGCGCCAGTTAAGCCAATACCTTCGGTTGCGGACCTATTGGAAGCTCAATTCCTGAAGGCTTGCGAAACTGAATTTGGAGTTTCGCTTGACGGGACTCGGCGGTTCATCGACGAAGTGGAAAAGACTGGGCTGAACAACCGCAAGGCGCTCCTCGACCTGCCGCGTTCGGCACTGGTCGCAATGCTCGCGGACGCGGCGGGCACATCGACGGACAGCGCCTCTGCGACTCTGGAAATGCTCACGTTAGTGCCACGATCCGAATGGCGGGTCGTAAGCGATGAGTTTAAGAAAGACTGGTACCTATGGCGTTTTCGGCGCCGACTCTCAGTGTTGCGCCGACCGTTCGTTCAAATTGATTGGAAAGTTGACCCGACAATCGTCTTCGCTCCGGGATTGGTGCGCGATGCATTTTTCCTGACGATTCGCTTGTTCCACAGCGGTGAAATTCCCGCGTCACACGCGCGCTCGTCGGTAATGCGTAAATGGATCGGGCGCGTAAACAACATCGAACGCACCGCGTTCAACTCGGAAGTGGCGGGCAGAATGAAAGAGCTTGGCTGGCGCGTCGACAAAGAGATCAAATTAACCAAAATCCTTGATCGATCTCTCGACCAAAACTACGGCGATATAGATGTTCTCGCATGGCGTCCCGAATCGGGTCGAGTCCTCGCTATGGAGTGCAAGGATCTTCAGTACCATAAGACAATCGGAGAGCTTGCCGAGCAGCTTGCCGACTTTCGCGGAGAAATTCAATCTAACGGAACCCCCGACCATCTCAAGAGACATCTGACTCGTCTAGAAGTATTGGCAGCGCACGAGCAAGCCGTCGCAAGAACTTTAAGGTTGGTGTCGCCCATCCAAATTGAGGGTCATCTGGTATTCAAGAATCTTGTTCCGATGCGATTCGTCTGGGAGCACATGGCGGGCAGGGTACATCTTTCTCTATTTGCAGAGCTGGATCGGCTCTGAGCGCGTGCCCTCCTCGGGTATGAACCGAAGCGGTCTGCGGGGTACCGCCTGCCGTCGCCGACCATGGTCACGGTTGCGGTCCTTGGCCACTACTTGTGATAAATGGCATATCATTATTTCTCGTCCATAAGCTCCTGACGCCCTACGAGAATAGGTACGTGGCCCATGTTGCGCCCGCGAAACGCGGAGCTTTTCGGTTCGAATGGCAGCTCATCTCCGCAGATTTCCCACCGCCCATTCGAATGACCTACAGTAAATTACATTGCATTTCTCTTTACTTTATGCTAACGTAGCCCATGCTTGCTCTGAGCTTGCCGAACGGGTTCGCGTCGCGCTCCCCTCGCACTCACTGCTCTGCGTTTCGCCGCCACCAGTCCCGCCGCCAGCGCGGCACCCGGTTCGTGCGGCCTCACCCGTTCCCACAACATCTTCTTCTATCTGCATTGGGCCCCATCAAACAACATGCCGGGCACCATGTCGGGCAACATGCCGGGTATCCTCAGGTGGCGCGCAACCCTATATTGCACTCTTTTGCTCTTTGCAAAACCTCAACCAGCCTGTTTTCATGCTCTTGCGCACTCTTTCGCAAAAAGCACCGGGGGTGGGGTAGGGAACAAGTGATTGGCCATAAGCCACGCAGAATGAACGTTTGCAGAAAACGATCATCCGGCCAGGATGGTCGTCCTGAGTCTCGCTTGGCGGACGAAGGATCTCTCACTGGCGCTTTGCTGCGGAATGTAGCTGTCCTCCTCCTGGCGGCGCATAAGTGCCATAAGTGCTTTTTACTGCGCACTTACAGAAAAACCGTCTGTAAGCCGTTCCTAATGAACACTTATAAAACAAAGGACTTAAAGTTCTTCGCAATGAACACTTACAAAAAACAGGGGGGGTGGGGGGGCCTTTTCTTGTCGACTTGTTCCGAACCATGGGATCATAAGATATGAAACATTAAAGGAAGATCGGACCTGTTATCCGGACGCGCCAGCGGGCGCGCCATCAAACTATTAAGAGGCTATTAAGGGGCCATTGAGAGGCCATTACATTAAAAGACCATTAACTTTAAGAGGCCATTAGAAGGAATGCATGGTTCAGGCAAACCACGATCCGAATAGTCCGGACGTAGTGGTGATTGGCGGCGGCCCTGCCGGCTCCGCGGCGTCGACGTTGATTGCCCAGCAAGGGTATAGCGTCGAGCTTTTCGAGCGCGACCGGTTCCCACGCTTCCACGTCGGCGAATCATTGATCCCAGAGACCTATTGGGTGCTCAAGCGCCTGAACATGCTGCCCAAGATGCAGCAAAGTTCCTTCCTCAAGAAATATAGCGTGCAGTTCGTCAGCGCCAGCGGAAAACTCTCGGCGCCGTTTTACTTCTGGGATAATAAGCCGCACGAGTGCTCGCAGACTTGGCAGGTAGTCCGCAGCGAATTTGACCAGATGTTGCTGAACAACGCCCGCGAGCATGGCGTGAATGCGCATGAAGGAGTGCGGGTGCTCGAAGTCCTCTTCGAGGGCCATCGCGCTGTGGGGGTGACGCTCAGGGACGAGGATGGCTCGGTTCGCGACATCCGTGCCAAGGTGGTCGTCGACGCCAGCGGCCTGTGCGGGCTGCTGCAGAACCGCCTCAGGCTGCGCATCTGGGACCCGGTGCTTAGCAAAGGTGCGATCTGGACGTACTGGGAAGGCGCCTATCGGGACAAGGGGCGGGATGAAGGGGCCACCCTGGTGCTGCAGACAACGGACAAGAATGGATGGTTCTGGTTCATCCCTCTGCAGGACAACATGGCGAGCGTCGGCGTGGTGGCGCCGTTCGAGTATCTTTTCAAGGGCCGCCTCGATTATGCAAAGACGTACGATGAGGAGATGGAGCGTTGTCCCGTCGCTAAGGAACGCGTGTCCATCGGGAAACGGGCCACCGATTATTTTTCCACCAAGGACTTTTCCTACCGCTCGAAGCAGGTCGCCGGCGACGGATGGGTATTGGTCGGTGACGCCTTCGGATTTCTCGATCCGCTGTATTCAGCCGGTATCCTGCTGGCGCTCAAATCGGGTGAGTTGGCAGCCGACGCCATCACCGAAGGTTTAGCCAAAGGAGATACCTCAGCCGCGCAGCTCGGAAAATGGGGGACGGTATTCAACCAGGGTCTGGATCGCATGCGCCATTTGATTTGTGAATACTACAACGGCTTCAGTCTTGGCAACTTCGTCCGCCAATTTCCCCATCTGCAAGGGACAGTCACCGACATCCTGATTGGTGACCTGTTCACCGATCGCGTTGACAAGATCTGGGGACCGATGGAATCGCTTTCTGGGCCCGGAAAACCGCCCATTCCACGATGGGACGAGAGTCCGCTCGCCAAGACTGCCGATCGAAAGACCAGCGAGCCGATACTTCCTTCGGGAGGAGGAAAGCCGTAAGTGCAGCAGCGGTTGCCAGGACGGGTCCTAGAGAGTGATTCCAAAGGGAATTACATACCCTAGTGACGAAAAAGTGCTTGACAGTCTACGTAACTATTGTGTAGAATGGCCTTGCAAGTAAGGAGAACTACATGGCTTACAAGGCACCAGGAAAGCACTACAGGAATGGAATATCAACCAAGGAATTCTTCGGTACTTTCCCCAACGAAGCAGCCGCTGAGCGATGGTTCATCAAGCAGCGATGGCCAAACGGAATCCTGTGCCCGCGCTGTGGATCGGACAGCGTACAGACGGATACAGCGCACAAGACGATGACGTTCCGTTGCCGCAAGAGCAAGGTGGGAGGTTGCGGAAAGCCATTCTCTACCAAGACCGGAACCTTCATGGAGCGTTCCAACATCGGCTATCAGGATTGGCTCTTTGCCTTCTATCTGATCGCAACGAACCTGAAGAGCATTTCCAGCATGAAAATTCACAGGGAGCTGGATGTGACGCAGAAGACAGCATGGTATCTAGCTCACCGCATCCGCAAGGCGTGGGACGCAGGATCGGGTAACCTGTTCTCTGGGCCGGTTGAGGTTGACGAAACCTATGTGGGAGGCCGTCGCCGTAACATGCCAAAAGCTAAGCGCGAACATTTGACAGGGCGCGGGCCTACGGGTAAGGTTGCAGTGGTCGGCGCCAAAGACCGAATCACCAACCAGGTCTCAGCCCAGGTCGTCAAGGACACAGAAGGTGAAACTCTACAGAGATTCGTAATGGGCAACGTCGTTCCGGGAACAAAGATCTACACTGACGACGCCACCGCCTACACCTATCTTCCCAATCACGAATCGGTCAAGCACTCGGTAGCAGAGTACGTGCGGGGGCAGGTTCATACGAATGGAATTGAGAGCTTTTGGGCTACGCTAAAGCGCGCCCACAAGGGCACTTTTCATCGGCTCAGCCCAAAGCATCTGCACCGCTACGTGAATGAATTTGTCGGGCGTCACAACATGAGGGAGATGGACACGCTAGCTCAGATGGCAATGATCGCCAGCCGGATGGAGAACGCCCAACTCCGCTATAAGGACTTGGTAGCATAACCATTGCGAGGTATAATGGTTATGCTACTAGGAGGTGACTTATGGCGAAGCCTATCATTTCTGAACAAATCCCTCAATACGCCGAAGTGACTCCAATACCTGATCTAAAGAACCTAAAGATGGAACTCCTAAGGCATGTGAAATTGATTCAAGAATACGCAGACACGTTGCCTGATCCGCCAAGTAGCGCTCATGAACCGTGTGCATAGCATCATGCGTTCCGTTGTACGTCGTTGTGAATTCCAAATCTAGGATGTAGTCTTCTGGTTTCTTTGGATTTCTGTAAAGAGAAGCATCGACTAAAGTTCCCTTATCGTGACGAGCAGACATAGACATCTCCCTCGGCCGGATGGTCCGGTTTGACACCCCGTAGGTTTTCGAGGGATACTAAGGATGCTTGGTCCTCAGTATTCCCCGGTTGCTGCCGGGTATCGGTTGACGATGACGCCTCGGTTCATGCCGGGGCGTTTCGCTGTACAGACTCTATTCTAACTCAGATCGTTCTTTGCCTTGACAGAACCGCCGTATTTTAACCCTATGGCCGAACGCAATTTTGAAAACCGGACGTTGTTTCATAGTGACAACCTGCCCGTTTAAGGGCAATGAATAGCGAGTCCGTGGACCTGATTGCTACGGACCCGCCGTTCAATAAGTCGAAGGATTTCCACGCCACGCCGGACAGCCTCGCAGCCGGATCCTCATTTCAAGACCGCTGGTCTTGGGAGCGTGATGTACATGAGGATTGGGTGGACCAGATTACAGATGATCTTCCTAAGCTCATGGAGGCAATTGAGAGTGCACGCTACGCCTACTCGAACGGCATGGGCGCGTTCATGTGCTTCATGGCCGTCAGGCTGTTGGAGATGCGTCGCGTCTTGAAGCCGACCGGCAGCATCTACCTGCATTGCGACCCAACCGCGAGCCACTACCTGAAGGCGGTTATGGACGCGATCTTCGGGCAGAAGAATTTTCAGAACGAGTTAATTTGGCACTACTCATGGGGAATGCGGACGGAAAAGCGGTGGAACAGAAAGCATGACGTTCTTCTGTTCTATACGAAGAAGTCCAGCGGTTTTGTGTTCAATGCTCATCGTGTTTTGGAAGAGAGACAGTTAAGTAAATCGACTCGAATCCGGTTGCAATACAAAGGGGCTATGATAACGGATGGCAACAAGGGAAGGGGGAAGGAAAAGCTCGCACTGCCTAGCGATGTCTTTTACATTGCTACTATCAACGGAATGGCCAAGGAGCGCACCGGCTACCCAACACAGAAGCCACTAGCCCTCTACGAGCGCATCATCAAAGCGTCTAGCAATGAAGGTAATATGGTGCTCGATCCATTTGCTGGATGTGCTACCACACTGATAGCCGCCGAGAAACTAAAACGCCAGTGGGTAGGAATTGACATATGGGACAACGCGAAAGCGGTTGTTTTGCAACGCCTAGAAAAAGAAGGGTTGATCGTACAGGGAACTACAGACGGGATGCACGGACACCTATTTCCAGGTGATGTGGTTTCAATAGACAAACCGCCCCTTCGAACCGATACAGGAGAATCCGCGGCCCCAAACCTCAGAACTAAGGTTAAGATTTTTGAGCCAAGAGGTCCAAAGACGAGCCGCGCTAAGATGTATGAACATCTGTTGGAACAATACGGGTCTAAGTGCCAAGGTTGTGACAGGACGTTTGATGACAAGCGTTACTTGCAATTGGATCACAACACACCGCGAGCCGATGGCGGTCTGAATCATATCTCGAATCGCGTCCTGTTGTGCGGCCCATGCAACCGGCTCAAGAGCCACGTTTACACGCTTTCAGGTTTGCGTAAAATGAATAAGAAGAACGGCTGGATAGGAGGAGTAAAATGAAACCCAAAACCGTCGAACTGGTGAAGTCCGGCTACCAGCCCACCAAGGCCGAAATGGATGAAGAGTTCACGCTGCGAAAACCTGGCGGAGCGGCACCCACCGTGGAAGAGATTGCCCAGACCCTCTTCCTTCCAGCCAGTATCCGTTGGATTGACAAGCCCAGGAAACGGATGCGGTGAGTGGGATTTCGTCACTAGGGTATGTAATTCCCATTCCAAAACCCCTGAGGTCGCCCCCTGAGGTCGACTTAAGATTAGAAAGGAAACGTCTTGCCCGCTCCGTTTAGATTCGACCGCTTGCGCGTAGTCTTGGTGGGGACGCGAAATCCTCTCAACATTGGCGCCGCTGGTCGCGCCATGAGCAACTTCGGCGTTACTCGGCTAAGGGTGGTGAATCCGTACCAGGTGGCATTTCGCGATGCGCGTTCCGCGGTCGGTGCCTCCGGGGTGCTTACCGAGGCGGAAGAGTACCAGGCGGTGGCCGAAGCGGTGGCCGACTGCACGCTCGTGATCGGAACGACAGCGGTCCGTCACCGGGAATTGCAGCATCCTCTCAGGCCCTTGGCATACGGCGCCCGCCTGATCCGCAAGCAACTCCGTTCGAGCCGGGTGGCTCTCTTGTTTGGCTCGGAGAAATTCGGCCTGTCGAATGAAGACATCAGCCACTGCCACTGGCTGCTGCACATTCCGACATCCGAAGGAAACATCTCCATGAACCTGGGGCAGGCGGTGGCGGTTTCGCTCTACGAGCTTGTTCGCCATGCCCCGCCTATCCATAAGGCCTCGCAGCGAACGGAGAAGGAAAAGCTCGCCACGGCGGCCGAGGCCGAGCGCATCAGCGCCATTTTCCTGGATGCGATGGTTGCCAGCGGGTATCTGAAGCGCCGACCAACGAGAGATGCGCGAGAGAGGGTGCGCCGTTTGGTGCGCCGGCTCAAACTACCTGCCCGCGACGTTGCGGCTTGGCTCGGCATTTTGCGGCAGACGGTGTGGAAAATGTGGAACCCGGAAAACAAATCTCGCTAGCCGCCCGGTCCAATCTCCGCAGGGAGATGCCCTATTCTTCGCGCAAAGCAGCAAGCAACGGAGACCGAAGGGCCGCCGCCGTCGCCACCAGCGAGGTGATCAGCCCGGAGACGAGCACGCCGCCAAGCAGCAGCGCCAGCCCCACGGCGGGCAGACGTCCGCCGCGGTCCAACCACGCCGGCGCGATGGCCAGCAGGGCGCACACGGTGCCTGCCAGAAGGCCGCTCACCAGAAGCAGGACATTTTCCGCAATGGTCATCACAAAAAAGTGTGCTTGCTTGTAGCCAAGCGCGCGCAGCAGCGCCAGTTCCCGCCGCCGTTCCAGCACATTGCGCAGCAGCACCGCCCCCAACCCCACGGTGCCCAGCAACAGTCCCAGACCACCCAGCATCTGGAACGTGGACAGGTAGGTGTTCTCGACCTGATGAAAAGCCGCCAGACGCTCCGCTGTGGGCGTTACGTCGGCGCCGAAGTCAGTCAGAGCCTCCTCGATGGCGGCGGCCACAGCGTCGGCGCGCTCTGGCGGCGTCTCGACAAGCAGGGAGCGGTACCCTTCCTGTTCGGGAAACAGCCTGCGGAATTGAACCTCCGACATCAGCAACTCTCCCTGAAAGATGCTGTCGTCCAACGCCGCCACAAGCCGCAACCGAATCGGGCTCTCCCCGTTGGGGATGAGGATTTCCTCGCCGAGCTTGCGGTGCAGAACGTAGGTCATCGAGTTCTGATCGGCGATGACGGGAACGGCGCCATCGGGCTCCTCCCGGTGGAGGAGCAGCCATGGATTCGCGCTTTCCGCGGCGTTCGATGCCAGCGAGTCTCGAAAGGCGAAGCGGTTTGCGGCCAGAAAGCCGTCGGTGGGCGCGAGGATGCGGGGATTCTTCGGTTCGTACAGGTTCAGACAACTGGCATCGTCCCCTGGCCGCACGCGAAAAGGCTCAATGGTCACCGATTCGAGTTTGGCGAGCCCAAGCGTCTGACGCCCTTCGCGACTGTTGGGATCGTGAACGATGGGAAGTAGTGATTCGACCAGCAGCGAATATCCGCCGACCCCGGAGTGCGGATCATCGCTGCCGAGAGCGGTTTCTCTGCGGAAGGCGTCGACGGAGATCAGAATGAAGGTCGCCGATGCGATCATGGCTACGGATAAGACGCTTCGTGCCGGGCGATACCTCGCGTTCCGCAGTCCCAGCTTGGAGACGGGCCACCAGCCTTGGCCATCGAGTGCCTTCCGGATGGGCAGTCCGAACCAGAACATAAAGAGAAACAGGCATGCGGCAAGGAGCGCCATGCCCGCTCCGAAGAATGCAGCAGCTTCGTCGAGGAGTCCTGCTGCGGCCGTCGCCATCAGCGCCGCCCCGATGCCGGCACAACCGATCGCGGTAAGCAAGTACGCCCCTCCTTTCCGCCGGCCAGGGCGATCTCCCGACCTATCGGGAGCCAGTTGTCCCGCGAGCAGGCGGCGCTCGGAGACGCTCGCGAGACTGCGGAGCGTCAGCCAGATGCACACCATGGCGGCGAGCACACCACCGAGCGCTCCTCCGGCAAGCGAGACCGGCGAGATGTGAAGGGTGAGCGCCGTAGTTCCGACTGAGTCGATCCACCAAGTGCGCAACCCCATCACGATCAGGTACCCGTAGCCGATCCCGCCAAGCGCACCGGCGGCGGCACCGGCGACGGACAGCAACAGCCCCTCGCCGAGGAAGAGGCGAGCCACGTCCGCCGACCTGAATCCCACGGCTCGCAGCAACCCCACCTCGCGGGCGCGCTGCTCGACGCTCAATTTGAAAAACAACGCCGTAAGCAGCAGCGCCGACACGACCAGGAAGAAGCTGAAGTACACGAAGTACTCCCCGAAGTCGGTGGCACCGCGCGAAGCTTCCAGACTTTCACTACGGACATCTTGCACGGCAAGACCCATGGCCAGCGGGTCCATCTCCGCTCGGAGCCGTTGAACGTATTCGCGCTGGACCGCCTGGAACGATTGGCCCGGCTGGCCCGGATCGGGTGCGAGTCTGATAGATGACACCGCCCCGTATCGCGATCGCCAGAGCTGTTGGCCGGCTGCCAGGGGAATGAACGCCTTCGATGTGGTCCGATAATTCTCCCAGTACTCCTCGTCTACGGGGCGGACGCGGCGCAGGTCAATTGGAAAGGGCGGATCCCAGTCCCCCAAACTTGGCGAATCCGTGATGCCTGGGTAGGGGGGCGCCAGGTCTCGATCGCCGGTGCTGATGGGGACCACGCCGGCGACGCGAAATTCCGCCGTTCGCGTGAGCAGCCGGCTGGTTTCTTCCCACACGTAGTATTCCATCTGCACGGCATCGCCGGCGGCGACCCTGAGATCGCGCGCCGCCCAGTTGTTGAGCAAAATAGGCGGCACGTCGGAATCCCCCGCAGCGGATTCCCCCAAGGCCGGGGCGGAGAGAGCGGAGGCAGGCAAATCCATCGCGGTGACCAGCGAATAGGGGATCTCGCGGCCGCCGCTGCGCAGGGTGTTGGCCAGGTAGGTGAACACGGCCTGCGGCTTGAGACCCATGCCGATGGCTGTCTCCACGGCCGCATTTGCCTGCTCGTCATTCAGCAATCCTCCTTCGGCCTCCAGAGCAATCACGCCCCGCGCATCGAGCACTCGGACACCGAGGCCGAGGTCCTCGAGCTTCGTTTCACTTCGCACCAGCTCTTCCAACGCGCTCACGGCACCCGCAGCGCTTTCAGGCCTTGCCGAGACGAGCAGTGTGTTGACTCGCTCGCCGAGTCCCAGTTCCCGTTGGAGCCGCGCGAGGGGCAGAAACACTGCGCGGACTTCGCCTTGTTGCGCCTGCAGCGAAAACTCGCCCAGGGCCTGGCGTGGAATCACATCCCGCACCACCGCCCGAAGCGCCTGGCCGAGGTCCTCCTTGCGACCGAAGAGCGACTCCAGAGAGATGGCGGAGGGACGTTGGACCCGTACTAGAATCGTTGCGCCAGGCTGTGCATCGAGCTCTCGCGCGAGCGCCGGGCTGATCAGCGCGTCGTTGCCGTCCGGCCCGCTGTTCGCGCCGATGCCGTGGAACCGCCAGAAACGGTCGTCGACGCCGTACACACGAACCTGGCCGGCACGGCCGCTACCGGACTGCCGGGTCACGAAGCCCTGGGTCACCACGATTGGGCAGACCCCGTCGAAGAAGGCATCGAACTGGGGACGGGCTCGAATGTCCTCGGCAAGCCGTTCGCGCACGAAACCTGCGGACACGACAACTTGATCCGTTCTGCCGAGGCGCTGGAGGACCAGATCGCGCAGGGTGCCGCGCACCGAATCGCCGACGAGCAGTGCGCCCCCAAGCGCAGCCACGGTGGTGGCCACGCCCAGGACCACCGCGGCGTTGGTGCGCCAGTAATATGTCAAGCTGCGCAGGACCAAACGGCTCGGTTTTAGGTTGTGGGCGGTCACGGCTTAGACGCCTTTGCAGCTCTAGGGCGCTCGATTCAAATGTTGGTTCACTAGCTCAAAGCGAATCGTAAAGTGTGATGCGAGCCTGGCGCTGTGGGTCACGACGATTAGGATGTTCTTCTGACGGCGATGCAGATCGAGCAAGAGCGAGGCGACCCCGTCGGCGGAAGCCGAATCGAGATTTCCGGTAGGCTCGTCGCACAGCACCAAGCGTGGCTGGCGGATCAGCGCGCGCGCAATCGCCACCCGTTGCCTTTCCCCTCCCGACAACTCACTCGGCCGATGCTCGGTGCGATCCCCCAGGCCGACTTTCTCGATCAACGATCGGGCGCGGGCGGTGAAATCAGCGGGCTTTTCCTTGTCCTCCGTGCGTGCAACCAGAGTCGGTAGCAGAACATTTTCGAGCACCGAACATTGCGGCAGCAAGCAATGATCTTGAAACACAAAACCGATCTCCGCATTGCGGAAGTCGGCAAGCTCCGATGGGTTGAGCCGAAACACGTCATGGCCGCCGAGGCTGACGCTGCCCTCCGAAGGCGGTTCCAACCCCCCGAGGAGATACAGGAGTGAACTCTTGCCGCTGCCCGATGGCCCCATGATGGCCGCAGCCTCCCCGGGGGCCAGTGAGAAGGTCACGTTCGATAACACCGGGAGCGGGCCGGCCGGGGCTGGGTAGTGCTTGCTAACGTTCGAAACTTCGAGCATGTACGTCAGGTCCGTCCTTGCGATGGCCCTTGCGAAAGCCCTTGCGATAGCCCTTGTGAAAGATCGTTCGGCACATGGTTCAGCACGTCGTGGTAGACGCCGAGCAGACGGTCGGCCGAATGCGCCACGGTGTAGTGGGCGCGCACGCCGGAAAATGCGCGCTGCCCGAGAGTGGCGGCCGCCGCGCGGTCCCGCCAGAGTTCGCAAAGGCCTTCGGCAAGGCTGTCCGGGTTGTCGGGTTCGACCAACAGGCCGCCGCCAGTCTTCTCGATGATTTCGATGAATGCCCCTCGACGCGGTTCGACCACCGGGACGCCGCAGGCCATAGCCTCGAGTAGAAATATCCCTTTGGGCTCGTCATAGGTGGCCGGCACCGACAGCACATCGAGATCTCGCAGAAACGCGATTTTGCCCTCGCGGTCGAGGGTCCCGCGATAGGAGAACTGGTCCCCGAGCCCAGCGTCATCGAGAGTGCGGCGCACAGTATTCATGTACGCTTCCTGGTCCGGCATCATGACTCCCGCAGCCTCGAGCCGTGTGCGGGCATGGCCGGTTTTCCGCCGGAATCGGACGTAAGCGTCGGCCAGCAAATGCAGCCCTTTTTCGGGCGTGATGCGTGCAAAGTAGCCAACGCGAAATGCGTCGCTCTCGGCCGTTGCGCCCCGACGGCTCTCGTATCCCGCCATGTTAATGCCCAGCGGCACGACAGTCATTTTGTCGTCTGGGATGGCCAGAAGCTGGGACATGAACCTTGCGCAGTACTCGCTCACGGCGATGAAGCGGTCCACATGCCGCACCTGCCGGCGGATCAGATCGAGCGCCTGTTCACGAAAGGGAGACCGCAACCCGCTGAGGAAAAGCTCCTCCCCCTGGAGCGTGCAGCAGACCGGCCGCCGGAAAGTCTCGCGCAAGGGGGCTGCCAGCCCAATGAGCAGCGAGTTCGGCAAATTGATGACATCGGGCAAAGGCTCTCCGCGCAGCCAGTCCAGCAATTTTTCAAACTCCTTGCGGAGCAGGCCCTTGTTCCCCCGCAGCATGGACAGCGTCAGGTCGCCTAGCAGCCGTGGATCGGTCGACACCGAACGGCCTGTGAAGGCCCCGATGACGCGCGGGGAGTCCCAGATGCGGTCGAGAAAGCGCGGGGTCTTCCTGAAAAGCGCAAGACGCTGCTGGAGGTAGACGCTGATCCCGCCGAATAGGACGCGTTGGTGGCTCAGGTTCGGCTCGTCGGTACGCGTCGGCGTATAGACGGGCACCAGCGTGACGTCGTGGCCTCGCGACCTCAGCTCCGCCGCCAGCGCGTTGTCGCGAAAGCAGCTGCCGCAATACATTCCGGCAGCTCCGGCAGTGATGGAAAGGATCTTCAATCGAGGAGCGGGGCACTCTGAAACGCCCGCGCGCGGAACAGGAATTCAACGATATTGCCTTCGTGTGGCTGGAGCCAGTTAAGCTTCGTCGTTGGCACAGATCCGAGATTCAGCCGGTCAATGTGCATCGCGTCGGTCAACCGCTGGCGGAAGTCCGGCTTGCAGGTGATCGCACTGCAGACCAGCGTCGGGCCGATGGCCTCAATCATGCTGGACTCCGGGCACTGCACCACGGTAACGAAAGGGAACATGTATTCCTTCTTGGCGATCGCCGCCTCGGGTGATTCGCAGTGCACCACGGTCGGCAGCAGGTAGTCGGCCCGGCCTTGCTTCACCACCCGGCCACCGTCGCGATATTTGGCGGTCACATCCTCGACCCCCGGCGCTTTCAGGTCCGCGTCGATCGCTTGGGAAACCGCATCGGCCACTCCCGGAACTGTAAACGCAGCCAGTCCTGCTTCCGGATCTTCGGGCGGCAAGGGACGCGCGCTTGCGAGCCGGCGCGCGAGCGCATCGGCGATTTCGCGGGTATGGCGGCTGGCCCAAATTCCCGAGCAGTTGATGCAGCTGCGGCCGCTGTTGAGGAAGACGCTCTCGGCCATGAGGTCGATATACTTCTCCCATTGATCGACTTGATCGTCGGCGAGCAAGATCTTGGAGAATCCCGGCCCGTGTGCTTGCACTCGTGGGTCGCCGCGATAGCGGTCCACGGTGGCCGTACCCCCAAAGATGAGGCTGCGGCGGCAACTATCGAGCACGGCAGCCCCGACGTCGCCTTCTCCCGGATAGATCGAAATCGCCTCGCGAGGGATGCCTGCCTGAAAGAACGCCTCGGCAACGCGATAAGGGGTCCATGGCTCCTGCGGCCCCGGCTTGAGTACCAGGCCGATCTGCAACGGGATGATCGGCAGCCACAAGGTGTGCACGCCAGGAGAGTTGGAGGGCAAAACCAGCCCCAGCACCGGACTCTGCGCCTGGAAGCTGATCGGCACGCCGCGCTCCTCGCCGAAGCCGCGGGTCAGGACGTCAAGCTCCAGTCCGCGGGTCAGGGAGGTCAAGATGTTTGGCATCTGGGCCAGCACGAAGGCGTTCTTCTTCATGTTCGCGCGGCACATGTGCTCGGGCAGGCCCGTGCTGGCTGACTGGGCGCGGGCGAACTCGTCGGGGGTCTGCGTCCCGTCGCCCATGGGCAAGGTGCCGTTCATGTACAACTCGCCGGCGCGGCCGGCCATTTCGATCACTTCGCCGATCGGAATCCTAGTCAGCACATCGCGGACCCGCTGAGCTTGGCGCATGTCGCGCTGGATGAGGCCGCCGTTGGCGCGGCAGACCTTTGCAATGGGCTCGCCGGTGGCGAAATGAACGACCTCATTTACGTCGAGACTGTCGTACGGCCGGCCCCAACGAAGGATCGGTACATGGATCATCTCAATACACTCCCACAGTCGTGGCGGTCCCGAAACCTCGATACGGACGGACCCCACTGACGCCGTCCCAGGGATAGCGCTGGTAGGGTGGTTCACGTTCGCCCTCATCGCGCTCCAGAAATCCCGGCAGGAAGAATTCCTTGGTGAGCGTGGTGAGCTTCACCCGCCCGGTCTGGCCGTACTCTACGAGCTTCTCGGGATGGTCGAAGTCGACGACCTCGAGGAGCGCGCGCGGTTGCGGTGCATAGTAGGTAATTTTGTAATTATTGTGCGGCCCGCTGGGCGCGCTGGCTGCCAGCCCCATCAGCGTGTTGCCGTAGGTCGGGGTCATATAGGCGCCGTCGAGCAGCTCTTCCTGCGCGAAACGGTTCCACTGCGGCGTGAACTCGGTGCCGCCGGAGAAGATGCCCGTCACGCCCGCCTTGCGGATGGTGGTGCCCCTGGACTCCAATCGCAGCGCCAGCGCTTCGAGGAGCTTGGGCGTTGTAAACAGGCAGCGAATGTCGTGGTTGGCCTGGAGGATGGTTACCGCCTGATCGATGACATGATCCTTGTATGCCTGCAGATGCTCGCTCCACCCCTTCTGGATCAGCTTGATGACCCACCGCGGATCGAGATCGACACAGAAGCAGATGCCTCCCCGAACCTGTGCCAGATGTTCCACCGACAAACGAAGACGCCGCGGACCTGAGGGCCCGAGCATCAGCCAGTTGGAGCCTTTCGGAAAGTGCTCATCCGGCAGGGTCTCGCTGAACAGCTCGTAGTCAATTCGAAAGTCCTCGCAGGCAATGCGCGTTTTGGGGACGCCGGTCGTGCCGCCGGTCTCAAACACGAATACCGGCTTGCCGGCCAGGCCCCGCGGCACCCACCGCTGAACGGGCCCGCCCCGCAGCCATTCGTCCTGGAACCAGCCCAAGCGTTTGAGGTCGTCCGACCCGCTGATCTCGCGGCGCGGATCCCACCCAAGTTTCTTCGCGTACTCGATCCAGAACGGGCAGCCCGTGGCGGGATCGAAGTGCCAGGCGACCACCTCTCGCACCCAGGCGTCGAGTGCTTCGCGGGCGGCCCGCAGTTCTGCTGGGCCGGGCACGGAACTTGCCTGTGAAACCTGCATGTTCCGTAGTATAGCAATGGGCGAGTTTTGCGCGCACCAAAACAGATTGGCTTCACCGGGGGGCGTTGCGATACTGTACGGCGTACTGGGGGATTTCCGGATGCGCATAGCCGCGATCTTGATGGTGGTGGCACTGTACGTCTTGCACCAGGACTTCTGGTTCTGGCGAAGTGCGCGGCCGCTGGTGTTTGGGATCCTGCCAATTGGTCTTTTTTATCATGCCGCCTACGTGGTGGCTTCGTCCCTCGTTCTGTGGGTCCTGGTCACCTTCCTCTGGCCATCGCACCTGGAGACCACCGACACCAAGCGCGAATGATTCCCGTCCTGGTCATCTTCGGTTATCTGGGGTTCGTCCTGTATATCGGGATTTTTGCGTTTCGCACGGCCGGCCCGCAGGCGAACGCGGAATCCTATTTTCTCGCCGGCCGCTCCCTCGGGCCCGCCGTGTTCCTGCTGTCGCTGTTCGGCACCAACATGACGGCCTTCTCCATCCTTGGTGCGTCCGGCCATGCCTTCTCGAACGGCATCGTTACCTTCGGATTGATGGCCTCGTCGTCGGCCCTCATTATCCCGGTGTCTATCTTCTTCATCGGCACGCGGCTCTGGGCCCTCGGCAAACGGCACGGCTTCATGACGCCCGTCCAGATGTTCCGCGATCGCTGGGAGTGCGGGCATATCGGCACCGTCATTTTCGCGGTGCAGGCGGCGCTGCTGGTTCCCTACATCGTGATCGCGGTGATGGGCGGCGGGACCACCCTGCAGACCGTGAGCAAAGGGGTGGTGCCGTTCTGGCTGGGCGGTGCCATCGTCTCGTTGGTCGTCATGAGCTACGTCTTCCTGGGTGGAATGCGCGGCACAGCCTGGGTAAATGCCTTCCAGACGGTGTTGTTTCTGCTATTCGGGGCGATTGCTGCCTCCGTGATCGGTGCGGGCATGGGGGGATTCCATGCGGCGATGGAGGCGATGCTCGCATCGCCTTCGACCGCGCCGCTCCTGACCAGAGAGCGCATCTCGCCTCTGTTTTTCCTCAGCTATACCTTCATTCCGCTTTCCTCGATTGCTTTCCCGCACATGGGGATTTTTTGCCTGACGGCGCGTCGCCTCGGACACTTCCGAAAAACCATTGTGTTCTACCCGCTCTGCATGCTGGCCATCTGGCTGCCGTCGGTTTTCCTCGGGGTGGTCGCCAATCAGGCGACGGCTGTGCCCGCCATCGGCGCGAAAGTTGAAGCCCGTGCCCAACTCACCGAGCAGGGACCGCATCTCAACGACACCGAGCGCAACCAACTGCGGGCGCAGGCAAGGGGAGACGACGTGATTTTGCACTTAGTGGAGGGCTACGCTCCTCTTTTGATCACGTCCCTGCTCGGTGCTGCGGTCATGGCTGCGGTGATGGCCAGTGACTCGCAAATTCTGGCTTTATCTACGATGTTCACCGAAGATGTTTTCGCCTTTTACGGTGGCAAGCTGCGTTTCGGCGAGGCCATGCAGGTCCGGACCGGGCGCATCTTCATTGTCTTGTTTACCCTGATCGCGTATCTGATCGCGCTGCGGATGCCGCAATCGATTTTCGAAGTGGCGACGCAGTACGCCTTTGCGGGATTTGCGGCCCTCACCCCGCTGCTGGTCGCGGCGCTGTTCTGGAAAGGCAGCACCAAGTGGGGCGCTCTCGCGAGCACCATGTGGACAGCGGCGGCCGTTCTTGCCGTTGCGGTGCTGCAGGCGATGGTGCCCGCTCCGCCGCCCGGAGGGGCGGTGCCGATTCTGTCGGTCGGCGGATTCGAGGTCATTGTGCGGGGAGCGACAGGCACGACGGTGTTCGGATTCCTGCCGGTCGTGCCGATGACCATCATCTCCTTTCTCCTCATGGTCGTTGTGTCGAAGTTCACCTTCGCAGCGCGACCGGGAGAGGGAACGTTGGCGAAATACTTTCAGTCGCAGGCTGGCGTCCCTCAACCGACAGCAACGCTAGGCTGACGGTGGGCGGAATCAGGCCAACGGCGGAATAGGGGCGTGCCATGACACCAGAAGGTCAAACCGGAACTGCTACCGTGCGCCTTACCCCGCTGCAATGGACCATCTGCGGCGTCGCGGCCATCGGGTTTCTTTTCGACATCTACGAAATTCTGATGCTGCCCCTGATCGTGCGGCCCGCGCTGCTGGAACTCGTTGGCGCCACTCCCGGCTCTCCCGAATTTCAGATGTGGGTTGGACGGTTGTTCTACATTCCGGCTATTGCGGGCGGGATCCTGGGCTTGCTCGGCGGATACCTGACGGATCTGTTCGGGCGGCGCCGGGTGCTGGTGTACAGCATCCTTCTATACGCGGTCTCGGCGTTCGCCTCTGGATTCGCGACCTCGATTGAGATGCTGTTGGTGCTGCGATGTTTCGTCTTCGTCGGCGTATCTGTGGAGTTCGTCGCCGCAGTGGCCTGGCTGGCGGAGCTATTCCCTGTGGGGGCGCAGCGCGAGCGGGTGCTCGGCTACACGCAGGCCTTCTCGTCGCTCGGAGGACTCCTGGTGGCCACGGCGAATGGGCTGTGTGTGGCGTACGCCTCCAGCCTGCCGAACCTCGCCGGCTTCGGCCTGATGGATGGCATCGCTGATCCCCACGCGCCGTGGCGTTACACGCTGATGTCGGGCATCATCCCCGCGATTCCGCTGATTATCATCCGGCCCTTCCTGCCGGAGTCGCCGATCTGGCGTGAGAAGCGTGCGGCCGGCACGCTGAAGCGGCCCAGTATCGCCGCGCTCTTCGCGCCCGAGCTGCGGCGCACCACGCTCATCACCACCGTGATGTTTGCGATGTCCTATGGCGCGGCGTTCGGCGCGATCCAGCAAATGCCGCAAATGGTCCCCGGATTGCCACAAGTGCAGGCGATGATGCAGGATGTCCCTGCGTCGGAGGCCGACCGGATTCCGCAGCAGGTGGCGGCGAGTGTGACGAAGGTGCAGGAGGTTGGAGGCTTGGTGGGACGCCTGCTCCTGGCTGTGCTCGTGGTGCGCATCTTGAGCCGCCGCCGGCTGATCAGGTTGTTTCAGATTCCCGGGCTCATCGTGATGCCGGTGGTATTTGCCCTGGCGGCAACCACGAGTCTCACCTGGCTGTATCCCGGCATGTTCCTTGCGGGGTTGCTCACGGTTGCGCAATTCAGCTTCTGGGGAAATTATCTGCCGCGCGTGTACCCCGTCCACCTGCGCGGCACGGGCGAGGGTTTTGCGGCCAATATCGGCGGGCGTCTGATCGGTACCTCTTTTGCCTGGGTCACGGCCACGCTGGCGGTGACCGACGATCGCGCATTCGCGCCAACCAAGATCGCTCTGGTCGCGGCCGCGGTCGGTTTCTCGGTCTACTTGGTTGGTTTTATCGCATCGTTCTGGCTGCCGGAACCAAAGCGGGAAGGGTTGCCGGAGTAGGGCGAATACTATTCTGTTGGCGAGGCAGGACCACATGCGGGGGACTGTTGACAAGGAGATCTATTTGCGTGGTCACCGGTATCTCTACTGCATCGCTGCGCCATGAGTGCGGCGGGCATCGGGGCAGCGGCCGGTGGCGCGGTGGCCATCGCGGCCGTGAGCACGCTGGGAGATTGGATCTGGGCAGCCTGGCTCCCTCAGCACCGGCCGTTTTACGGCCTGGTTCACGGCGCGGTTCTCTTTTTCTGCATCGGCCTCTTCCTCGGTGCGCGCGCGAACAAGCGCGGGGCCGGGGCAATGGCGGGAGTGTTGATCGGCGTTCTCGCCGCCGCTAGCTTTTACCTGCTGGCGCCGGTTGCAGGGCGCCCAACCATGTTCGTTGTATGGATTGGCGTCTGGGTCGCTCTCGGAGTATTGAACGAGCGCTTCCGCTCAGACCAAGCGAGAGTGCGCGCCGGTATTGCGCGTGGCGCGGTCGCCGCGGTCGGGTCGGGAGTGGCCTTCTACTTGATCTCCGGCATCTGGTCCCCGTTCAACCCTCGCGGCTGGGACTATCTCGTCCACTTTGGTGCCTGGACGCTGGCGTATCTCCCTGGATTCGCGGCGCTGCTGGTCGCCAGGCAGCGATGAATCAAGAGCATCCTTGTTGTGGCCTCATCATCTGCAGGGTTGGCGCTCGATGGCTAGAAGTCAAATCGGACAACAGTATAGACGTTGTCATTCTGCTCGAATTGGCCCAGGAAGGTGATCGGGTGTTGGCCCTCGAACACGTTCGCCCCTAGGGTCATGCTCAGCCGGTCGGTGATCGCGTGCCACACCTCGGGAATCAGCATTGCGTCTTGGTCGGAAGGACTATAGAAAGCGAACAAAGATAATCTCCAGGTCTGATACTCCAGGAATCGTGTCAGGCGCACGGTCAGGAGATGGTGGGTCCGGTCCTGCGCCGGGAATCCTGTGGGAAGTGTGCTCTTGTAAGTGGCATAGTCCCGCAAAACCTCCGCATAGTACTGTGCGCCCAACGTGAACTCGCTGGCCAGTCGCCTTTGATACCCTGCTAAAAACCGAAACTGGGAGTTGGGAACAGCCGGATCAGCTCCCGGACGATCATCCCGGGAGTCATAGTAACCAGCCTCGAGGCTAAGCAGCGCAGCCCCGACGCTCCGCTGTGCGCTCGCGCCGTACACGGCCAACTGCGGGTAGAAACCACCAAGCTGGGTGGGGAGCGGGAGTTGGTTCGGGCGAAACGACGGCTGGCGCCAATAGCCCCGATAGGCATAGATCGAGAGGTCGCTCTCGAAAAGCCTCCGATGGAGCCGCAGAGCAAATTCCGTATTCCCGGTTGTGGCCGCCGGTTCTTGGAGGGATCGGCTGCCAACGCCGGCAAAGGGGTCGAAAAAGAAAAACCGTTCCGACGAGGGAAGAGTATCCGATTCGAAGAAGGGGATCACAACCAGTTCAGCATTCAAGAGGGGCGTGGTGACGTTGAGCTTCGCTGCATCGTCGCCTATTTTCAGGTATTCCAGGGGCCGCCCGGAAAAAACGCGCTCCAGTCCTTGGGAAAAACATCGTTGATGAATACCAGATCGCCCACCCCCCGGGTGATAATCTGCCGCCCCAATCGAAGGTCCAACCAGGCCCGCGAGTAGTCCGCGTAGGCCTCGCGCACCACGCCGTCGAACTTGTTGGCCACGGCATCATGAAAGAGGTCGCCCTTGAACAGGAAGGAGAGATTCGCGTGGGTCTGATCTTTTGCAATCTCCAGTCGCAGCCGCTAATCGGCCCAGAGGAACCGGCGGCCTTCTCCTCCGGGAGGATGAGTCCCGCTGGTACGGGCAGTAAAGTTTCCAAGAAGAAATCCAAGGACACGGACGGGGAGGCTGTTCTTGTCTTCACCCGGCGGGGTCTGTGCACCGACACCTGCGGCATGAATGAGGAGAACAACTACAAGTGCGCCAAGACGAATTGGCAAGCCGTAGTTCACGAGCATAGTTCACGAGCGACTCGGACTGCCTGCTAGCCAGGCGGTAGCCTCAACGAATCCAGCGGGCGGGCGGATTCCGCATGAAGCGTTCGCTGAACAAGCTGTCTTCCAAGCCGACGTTGTAGTCCACCGCTAGAAGGGTGACTTCGGTGCGGTGGCCATTCTGGACGTTCTTCATGGTGCGCTTGACGTTGGTCCAGAAATCCTGCACCGGCTGAACCTCGTCGGCAGTGAAGACCTTGTGGAGTTCATCCCGCTTGTCGTAATACTCTTCTCGTCGAAGAACAAACTGTTCTGTGTCGATCCAGGCGATCTTGTGGCTGAAATCCACGCTGTCCGGGTCATTCGGCACGCTCCGAACAACGTAGACGGGTCGTCCATCCAACATTTCCTCTCGGAGCAGGGTGTGAGTATCTTCCTCCACCTCGCGCCCGGAAACGTCCTCATAGCTGAAATCGGAACCGACAAAGCTCGAACGCTTGTCGTTGGCGGTGATGCGGCGCAAGAGCTTGATGGCCGGGATGAACAGCCAGCGCTCGTCGTCCCGCTGCGGGTGTTTCCAAATCATGAACGTCATATCCCGCACGTCGCCGGGCTGGTGAAAGTAGAGGAAATACTTTTGGGAGCGGCCGTCTTCCTGGTTCCAGCGCAGCATGGTCATTTCCCGGGTCCGCTCTTTGCCTTCCTTGTTGATCAGCCGCATGGGCACTCGGGCCTTCATATCTGACCCCGTGTAGTGAGAAACCTGGCTGGCCCGGGCCACAATATCCTCCGCCGAGGGCTTCTCTTGCCCCCGCCCGGCAGCAGGCAGCGACAGCGAGAGGATTGCCAGGAGGGCGAAGATCCGTCCGTTTTTCATCATGGTCTTCCTCCTGCCAAAAGTTTTTCTCCAAACAGGTGCATCAAGGCCGGCAGCACCACCAAGGTGCTTAGAGCGCTGAAGGCCATCAGGGAGGCGAAGAAAACGCCTACCGTTGCGTAGGGCGTTAGGGTGGACAAGACCAGCGGCAGAAAGCCGAGGCTGATCACCAAGGCATTGCGCGCAATGGCGCGCGCGGGTGAGCCATAGACCCAGGCACTGGTCTCCATCACGCTCCCTGTGGCTTTGTGCTTTTCCTTGAAGCGCTGGAGGAAATGGATGGCGTAGTCAATCGCCAGCCCCAGCGCCAGGGAGGCGCACACGGCCACCGGCATGTCGTAGTCCCTGCCGACAAAGCCCAAAATGCCGTAGCTGAACGCGATGGCAAAGGTCAGCGGCACCATCGACACCAACCCCAGCCGCAGGGAACGAAACAGCAAGGTCATCAGCAGAAACACAACCACCCAGCTCGAAAGGAAGGCCTCCAGCATCCCCACCACCATGATGTCCTGCCATACCTTGTTGATGTAGGTCAGCCCGGACCAACGCAACTCGATTCCCTGCGGAGGAGGCTCGGCAGCCTCGAACTGTGCCACTGCCTGTTCGACCCGCTCCATGTCCTTGTTTTCGCCGCGTTTCATCTGCACCCAAATGTTGGCCTGGCGTGCGTCCGGTGTAAGAAAGTTGTCCAGGTCGCCCAGGTCTCCCCCCATCTGGAACAGGAACAGATACTGTCCAATCTCCTCTGGTGTGCCGGGGACGATTGCGGCGTATGGGTCGCCCTCGTGTAACACGGTTCTTACCCGCTTTACGATGTCGGCAACCGAAGTGGTTTGGCCCACCGGCGGGGTTTCCTCCAAACGCTGTTGGAGCCTCTCGACATAAGCCATCACTTCCGGCCGCTTCAGGTCGTCTGCGTTCTCCCCCTCCACGGTCAGATAAGCCATGTACGTGCCGCCGAAATGGTCGTTCAGCACGCGGTCCGCCACCCGAATCTTGTGGTAGGGTTTGAACCAGTTGATCGGATTGTCGTTGACCTCGATTCGGCTCAGACCCCAGCCGGCAACTGCCAAGCCGGCAAGTCCCGCGGCGAGGATCGGCTTGTGCCAAATACGAGTGAACTGTCCCAGTCCCGCCAGGTACCCCTGGAGCCGGGAACGACGCTCTCCCGCAGCCGCAAACTGCCGGCGGAGTCGCTCTTTCTTCAGCAGACTCAAATAGGCGGGCATGAAAGTGACCGTCAGCAGCCAGGCCACAAGCACCCCGCAGGCAATGAACGCCCCAAACACTTGCACCGGTGGGATGCGCGCCATGATCAAGGCCCCGAAGCCGGCGGCCGTCGTGAGCAAGGTATAGAGGCAGGGCGTAAAAAGCTCGTCGTAGACAGCAAGGATGGTAGCTTTTTTGTCCTGGAGCACGGGGAATTGGTCATGGAACTCGCTCAAGACATGCACCGAATCCAGCACAGCGATGGGCATCAGGAAGATCGGAATCATGGAACTCATGATGTGTACGGTGAAGCCGGACCCGATCAGCAGGCCCATGGTCCAGATGACCGTGAGCATGGCCATCGCCATCGACGCCAGAATCAACGTCACGTGGCGGAACAGAAGGAATAGGAGAAGGAAAATAAAGAGCATGGCGAGCGGCGCAGTGACCGCCATCTGGATAAACATCTCGTGCCCAAACGTGTCCTCCGCTACCGGGAGACCCGCCAGATAGAACTCCTCGCCTCCTTGCAACTCTCTCTGCGCCAAGGCTTCGATTTCCTGCGCGATGCGATAGCTCTCGTCCTTGCGTTCGATGGGAACGTAAATAGCTAAGGCGCGTCCGTCGGAGGAAGCCAGCTTGTCGGCAAACAAAGGATTGGAAAGCACTGCCTGGCGCAGGCGCTGCGCTTCCTCTGGAGACACAGGCACCGTCTCCATGATGCGGCTGATGCGCAGAGTCTCTGGTTCCTATCTTACATCGTCGGTTGTGTTCAGGCTGAGTACGTCCGCAGTCACCACACCCTTGATCCGCAGGATGCCCTCAACCAGGCGCGTGGTGTGGGCCAGAGTCTCGGAGCGAAAAACACCTTGCTCATCGACAATGCCCAGGACGATGAGATCGTAGATGCCGAAATCTTTCTTGACCTGCCGGTAATAGACGCGGTCCGGCTGGTCATCCTCCAGCATGTTTTCCGGGTCGGTGTCGATTCTGATTTTGGGAAAGGCCAGGAGGAAAAGAACCGTAAGCGCGATCGTCAACGCCATCACCAGCCGGGGATGGTCAACCGAAAAGCCGATCAGTTTTCTCACGACCGCTCCGCTTGAGAGCCTGCCCCACAGAATAATAAGACTTCTTGCGAGTAGAGGATGTCAGGCGTCCGGACTCAATGCTGTGACCTAGATCACCTGTGCTGGTAATGGTCCTTGAGCAGGCTCGCTCGCTTCACCATGGGAAGCGTTCCCTGTTCGAAAAGGAATGTTGGAGGCGCGGGTGGGATTCGAACCCACGAATGGAGGTTTTGCAGACCTCTCCCTTAGGCCTCTTGGGTACCGCGCCTAGCCGCGCTCAGTATATCGAAAACTATAAATCCATGGCAGTGCGAGCCGGCATTTCTAGGAATGTGTATCGCGGCGAGCGGCAACCCAGCAGATCGAAACTCAGACCGGTGCCAAATCAACCGGCGCTTCCCGCAGGAACCGCGCCGACTCCTCCGGCGGCGTCGGACAGATGTAGAACCCGGTGCCCCACTCGAATCCGGCTACCTTGGTCAGCTTGGGAATGATCTCAAAGTGCCAGTGATAGTGCTCGTTGCTCTCCTCGCCGATGGGCGAAGTGTGCAGCATGAAATTGTAAGCCGGGTGGTCGAGCACCAGGTCCAGGCGGGTGAGGTTATCCTTGAGCATTCTTGCCAGGCTTGCGTACACGGAACTTTGGTTGTTTTCAAACGCGGAGCCGTGCTGTTTCGGCAGCAGCCAGAACTCAAACGGGAAACGAGGCGCGTATGGCGCGAGCGAAATGAACAGGTCGTTTTCGGAGATGACCCGGACTTCGGAGTCCTTTTCCTGGTGGATAATGTCGCAGAAAATACAGCGCTCTTTTTCCTGGTAGTAACGCGTTGCGCCTTCCAGTTCTTCGCGCACGCGCTTGGGGACAATGGGTAGGGCGATCAATTGCGAGTGCGGATGCTCCAGCGAGGCGCCTGCGGCGTCGCCGTGATTTTTGAAGATCAGTGCATAGCGAAAACGCTTGTCATTCTTCAGGTCCAGCACGCGGTCGCGATAGGCCCAGAGTGCCTCTTCAATTGCGCGTTCCGGCAACGTGGCCAGCGTGCGGTGATGGTCCGGCGTCTCGATGATTACTTCATGAGCGCCGATGCCGTTCATGCGGTCGTACAGGCCCTCGCCCTCGCGGTTCAGACCGCCTTCGATACCCAGTGCCGGGAACTTGTTGGGCACGACGCGGACCGTCCAGTCGGGTGTGTTGGGCCCGCCGCCATTGCGGCCGTAGACCAAAATTTCAGGCGGTGTTTTTAACTCATTCCCGTAGCAGAACGGGCAGAATCCCTTGCCTTTGATTTGGACGCTTTCGCGCACAAAGTCCGATGGCCGTTTGGCGCGATCGGTTGAAATGATGACCCAGCGGCCCGTAACAGGGTCTTTTCTGAGTTCCGGCAATGATTCCTCCTATCTCCTTCGATACCCTGCTGAACGTGTACTCGAATATATATCTATTCTAAGATGTCGACCTTGCTCAATTTAACCCGGTTGGGTGAGTCTGAAAAGAGGCATGTGCCGTTCAAGTCCCTATTGGTCAGTATTGGTCAGGATTGATCAGCCAAACGCCCCCCTGTGCAGGCGGACAGCCGGAGGACGCCCGGGCAGCGATTCAATCGCCATCACGTCGAAGCGACAATGTGCCTCGCGGATATGGCGCTCTGCCAGGAAGTGCCGCGCCATCCGTGAAAGTACGCGCCGCTTGTCCGACGTCACGGCATCCTCGGGCAAGCCGTACGCGCCATGTCCGCCGGTGCGTGTCTTGACCTCGACAAAGGCCAGCACCGGCCCCTCATAACCTATCAAGTCAATCTCGCCTTTGATTCCCCGCACCGTGAAGTTGCGCCCGATGATCGTGTAGCCATGGCGGCGCAAATACCAGTAGGCGAAGGTTTCACCGCGCACGCCGGTGCGGCGTTGCACATCGCGGCGTCTCCCTCCGGCATCCGCAGCAGAAGCCTCTGGCGCCAGCCCCTTCCTCGCGGCCCAGGCGACCAAACCAAACATGACGTGCGAAAAAATCTTCATGGCTGCATTGCCATCCGCTGCCCGGGCGCCGCTTCACGCACCAACGGCCTCAGGGAACCTAGTAGACCGATTTCTCCGTTTCGCGAATGCTTTCTCCCAGAGTATCTATGGCAAAGTCAGCCTGGTCCTGATCAATGAGCAGGGGTGGCGAGAGGCGCACCGTATTGTCCCCCGCGCCAAGCACCAGCAGCCCCTTCAGGAATGCGCGCTTTACAATCCCGTCCCGAAGATCCGGCACCCGTTCCTTGGTCTTCTTATCCTTGACGATTTCGATCCCGATCATCAAGCCCTTCCCGCGTACCTCACCGACGATGCGGAACGTCTCGCACCAGTTTGCCAGGCGATGGAAGATGTACTCGCCCATGCGCCGCGCATTTTCGATGTATAGATCCTCCAGCAGGCGCAGCGTCGCGAGCGACGCTGCCACACACACTGGATTGCCGCCGAAGGTGGAGGCGTGCGCGCCGGGTGTCCAATCCATGACGCTGGCCCGCGCAATCACTGCCGAGAGCGGCATGCCGGAGGCGATGCCTTTGGCCACACAGATCATATCCGGTTCCAGGCCCGCATGGTCGCCCGCCCACCACTTGCCGGTCCGGCCCATGCCGCTCTGCACCTCATCGCTGATGAGCAGAATGCCGTATCTGCGGCAGATTTGCTGTAGCTCGGCCAAAAACTCCGGAGGCGCCGAAACGTAGCCACCCTCCCCCTGGATTGGTTCGATCACCACGGCCGCAACCTCTTCGGGGTCCACAATTCTCCGGAAAAGTTCTCGCTCCAGGAACGCGGCGCACTCGGTGCAGCAAGAGCGCGCCGGCTTTCCGTACGGACAGCGATATCGATCCGGGTAAGGGACATGGAAAACTCCGGAGAGCAGCGTTCCGAATCCGCGCCGTTGCATCGTTTTCGACGCCGTCAGCGACAATGCGCCCAGGGTGCGGCCGTGGAAGCAGCCGTAGAACGCGATGATCTTGTCACGACGCGTGTGATACCGCGCCAGCTTGATGGCGGCTTCGATGGCTTCCGATCCCGAGGTTCCGAAATAAACGCGCTTGGGCTCCTTGCCCGGAGCAATGGCCGCCAGCTTCTGCGCCAATTCGACCATGTTCGGATAATAGAAATCCGTCCCCGACATGTGAATGAGTTCAGCGGACTGCTGCTGGATGGCCGATACCACGTCCGGGTGGCAGTGGCCCGTGGCGGCCACCGCGATGCCGGCGTTGAAATCGAGAAAGATGTTTCCGTCAACGTCCTCCACCAGCGCACCCCGGCCTCGGTGGGCCACCAGGGGGTAGCAGCGCGTATAGGACGCGGAGATGTACTGCCGGTCGAGTTCCAACACCCTGCTAGCGTTGGGCCCGGGCAGCGAAGTGAGCAGGCGCGGAAGTCTTGCCTCGGTCATCGCCCCCTCCTAAGGAAATCGGGGAGATGCAACCGCCCGTAAGCGGACGGCTGCCCTCGGCGCGCGAGTGGAAGCATCACTAATGGGCACCGAAAACTTTGGGCCGGTCGTTTGGAGAAAGCGATTGGAGGGAGACAACGATGACCGCAAAGCGTATCACTTGCGCTTCCAGCGAATCCCGCCATCGCGGGAGTCTTCTAACAGGATACCACGGTCGGCCAATTGTTGCCGGATACGATCGGAGGCGGCGAAATCGCGCTTTTTGCGTGCGGCTTGGCGCTCGGCAATGAGTTGTTCGATCTCCGCATCACTGGGCGCGGCGGCTCCTTCGAGCCCTAGGGCGCGTAGTTTCTCCGCGTCATCGTCGGCGAGTACGGCGAAGATGGAGTCAAAGATCTTGAGGGTCTGGAGTACCGGAGAAACATCGCCCTGCCGGAACTCGTTTCGGTCCATGGCAATGTTGGCTTCGCGAACCAAATCGAACACCGCGGCGAGAGCCTGGGCCGTGTTCAGGTCGTCTTCCAGGCCTTGCGCGAACTCTTTCTGCGCTTTTGCGGCGAATTCACTCGTCGCCGAAGTGCCCT
Organism: Candidatus Acidiferrales bacterium; assembly: GCA_965197305.1. Classification (GTDB taxonomy): domain Bacteria; phylum Acidobacteriota; class Terriglobia; order Acidiferrales; family UBA7541; genus Palsa-189. The sequence continues at coordinate 681,448 of CBDAMS010000012.1, forward strand.
CCGGAGATGTCCCGGCCCGCACGCGCGCGGCGAAATTGCGCAGCCGCTCCACGGAACTGGCGGCTTGTTGCAAGCCCGCTTCGGTGAAGTTCAGCTGGCGGCGGTACGGCACCGACGCTAGCAGGAACCGCAGCGACGATGGTTTGTTGCGCTTGGCGAACAGCTCGCGCAGCGTGTAGAAGTTGCCGAATGATTTCGACATCTTCTCGGAATCCAGCAGCAGGTGTTCTGCATGAAGCCAGTAACGCACGAAAGGCTTTTCAGTAGCTGCTTCCGATTGCGCAATCTCATTTTCATGATGCGGGAATGCCAGATCCACTCCGCCGGTGTGAATGTCCAAAGTCTCTCCGAGGTACTTCATGGCCATCGTGGAGCACTCGAGGTGCCAGCCGGGACGGCCCGGACCGATGCGCGTCTCCCAAAAAAATTCGCCGGGTTTGGGAGCTTTCCAGAGGGCAAAATCACGCGCGTCTTCTTTTTCATAGCGGTCCACGTCGACTCGAGCGCCGGGTTGAATGCCGCCGAGATCGATTCTTGTCAGTCGCCCGTAGCGGGGAAATTTTGAGATGCTGAAATAGATGGAGCCATCGCTGCGGTAGGTGAAACCCTTGGCCGTGAGCCGCTCAATCAAACCGACCATATCCTCGATATGATCGGTGGCACGGACCATGTGCTCCGGCAGCTCCAGCCCCAGCGTCTGCCGGTCGGCCATAAAGGCGTCAATGTATTTTTCGGTGTACTCGCGGATCCCAACACCGGCTGCGGCGGCTTTGGCGATGATGCGGTCGTCCACATCGGTTAGGTTCATGACTTGGCGCACCCGAAAACCGCGCCAACGCAGAAACCTCCGCAAAATGTCCTGGAAGACAAACGTACGGAAATTTCCGATGTGCGCGTAGTTGTACACCGTAGGGCCGCAGGTATACATGCGCACTTCGCCGGGATGGAGCGGCACGAACGGCTCTCTGCCGTTCCCTAGCGTATTGTGGAAGACGATCTCGCCCATATGCGGCCATATGCGGCCATATGCGGTTGGAGACATCACGTCGGGTCGTCCCGCCGCTGTTCTTACACTGGCGCGCTATCCCCAGCACCGTGCTGAATCCGTGTGTATAAACGTGGCATTCTAGCCGAGCGCGACGGTAGCAAGCAATCCATGGCAGCGTGAAGGGTATGCCACCTTGGGGACGGCACGACGGCTTGTCAGTTTGTCATTGCAGGACAGTAACAGATTCACCTCCGATCTTTACACTCCGCTGATCCTATGTTATGGTTCGCTCCGTAACCGCCGATCCACGCGCCAGGCGGCCGGGCCACTGCTAAAGACCCGCCACAGATATTTGTCGCTCGTCCTTCCCTCTCGAGGAAACCGGAACACGTATCTTCTTAGGTTTGCGAATAAACACGGTCGTACGTGACGGTCCATTGAAGAGGTAGCCTTGCTCAAACTTCGCAAAGTCGAAATGGTGGGCTTCAAATCCTTCTGTGAGAAGACCCATGTTACGTTCAGCGGCACCGGATTAAGCTGCATCATCGGGCCCAACGGCTGCGGTAAGTCCAACATTGTAGACGCCATCTCCTGGGTGCTTGGCGAGCAGAGCCATAAATCCCTGCGCGCCGAACGAATGGCCGATTGCATTTTCAACGGTACAGCCAAGCGTCCGCCAATGGGTCTTGCGGAGGTAACCCTGACCCTTGTCGACCCGGAACTGGCCGAGGCAGCGCGGCGCGTACTTGGCGAAGGTGAGGCCCGAACCCCATCGGCTCCACCTAGCGGAAGCGCAGAACCCCTGCCGGAACAATCGATTGCAGCGGCGCCTGACAAAGGAGCGGCAGACGCCGAGAACGCATGGACTGACGAACGCAAGCCCTTTCGCAAAAAGCGCTTGGCGCAGAAACCGGCGCGTGAAACCCGCCCCGGCGAGGTGGTGATCAGCCGAAGGCTTTACCGCTCCGGCCAGAGCGAATACCTCATCAATGGCCGTACGGCTCGCTTGCGCGATATTCAGGAACTGTTCATGGGCATTGGGCTCGGCCCCGACTCCTACGCGATCATCGAGCAGGGCCGCATTGGCCAAGTGCTCAGTTCGAAACCTTCCGACCGGCGCGCCATCATCGAGGAAGCCGCCGGTGTCACCAAGTACAAGACCAAGAAGCGGCTGGCCGAGGCCAAGCTGGACTCTTCCAAGCTGAACCTCGCGCGTGTCAACGACATCTACACCGAAGTGGAAAAGCAGCTGGCATCGCTCAAGCGGCAGGCCTCCAAGGCGCGCCGTTACGCCGAGCTTCGCGAACAGATGCGCGGCCTGCTGAGGCAAGTGTTTGCCAGCAAAGCGCGAGAGCTGGATGGCGAAGCGGAACGGCTCGCCGATGTGCTCGGCCAGCTTGGCGGCGGCGAAAACCACCAGAGCCAATCCGTCACCCAATCCGAGGCTGAACAGCAAAGGCTCGACCGGCTCATCGACGAGGTGGATGCCGAACTGCGGCAGAATCAGAACCTGATCGGACAAGCATCGCTCGAGCTGGACCGCTCGGAAAACCGCATCGTGTTCAACCGTCAGCGCAGCGAGGAACTCGGTCTCCGCGAGCGGCAGCTCGCCAGCGACCAGGACCAGATCGCCCGGCAAATGGCTCAGCTGGATTCGCGCGCCGCGGCCCAGAATGATGTCGTTGCGCGGCTGCGCGAAGAGAGGGCGGCGTTGGAAACCGTTCTCAACGCCCTGGCGGATCGTTCGACAGACCTCGCCGGTTCCGTGCAAGCTGCCGAGATATTGATCGCCGGGTTGCGCCTCGAAACGGCCGAACTGGATGCCACCCTGGAGCGGCTTCAGCAGGAGCAGGCCCAAGCAGCGCAGTCGCTGGCACACCACTCCGGCGCGCTCGAGCGCCTGGAACAATCCGAACGGGAACTGCTCGAAGAATCTCTTCACTATCGCGAGCGGTCGCATGTCGCCGAGATCCGCTGGCAAACGGTCACCGGGCAGGCGCGCACGCTGGAGCAGTCCGTGCTGTCCGGGGAGGCGCGCCTCGCGGACCTGCGGCGCCAGCAACAAGAAACGGCTGCGCGCAGCGATGCGCTCCGTGACTCTCTGGCTGAAGCGCGCGCCCGCCGCCAATCCCTTCAGCAGATTCTTCAGGACCGCTCCTACACCGCTGAAGCCGTGCAGAAGCTGTTTGCATCCGAAATGGGGAGCGCGCCGAATGACTTCCGTGCCGTCGGTGTGCTCGCTGAGTACGCCGAGGTTCAGCCGCAATACGAGTGCGCCGTGGAGCAGTTCCTGCGGGACGAACTCGAATACGTCGTCGTCGAAACTTTTGATCATGCCCGCGCCGGGATCGCCTTCCTGCGAGACCAAGCCGGCGGACGCGCCACATTCTTTGTTGATTCGCTGCGTCACCTGACCTTCCCGGAGAAGGAACCCGCCGTTCTGTTCGCTCACGAGCCGGCCATGGTCGCGTGTCTCGATCAGTTGGTTGAATTTCGCGATCCGCTGGGGTCCGCGGCCAAGCAGTTTCTGCCGCGGCTCCAATCAGCGTTTCTGGTGCAATCCGCAGAGGCGGCGGAGCGGCTGGCAAGTGAAAACCCTCGCTACAGCTTCCTGACGCCGGACGGCACCTGTTACCAGGGACGCTCGGTCACCGGCGGCCGTCCGAGTGACGCCGGACCATTGCTCAGGAAGCGCGAACTGCATTTGCTGGAGGCGGACACCCTGCGCCTGGAGGGCGAGGCCTCGGAAGTGCGGGCCTCCATGCAGCGCTTGGAGACGGAACATCAGGAGGCTGGGGGCGTCCTGCAAGAGGCCACAACCCAGAGTGTCGAAACTGGAAAAGTAGTGGTGACCGCGACCCTGGAGCGCGATCAGTCACGCGGCGAGCTGGCGCGTCTGGGCATGGAATTGGCAGCCTGCCAGAAAGAGATCGCACGCCTGCGCCAGGAGGCGCAGTCCGCGCGGCAAAGTGCTGAGCGCGCCGCCGCAGAACGCCGGCAAGCCCTCGGCACTCGGGAAACGGCCGACTGCCGACTCGCCGGGGCTACGGCCCAGGTTGCCACGCTTCGCCAGTCGGCGCAGGCCCACCAGGAAGAGGTGGCTGCCAAGCGGGCCGAAAAAGCCGCTCTCGATGAACGGTTCGCCAGCGCCGAGGCGTTTTCCGCTCGCCTGGGAGAAGAGCGCAATGCGCTGACCGCGCGTGCCGCGGCATTGGCCGATCAACAATCCGGTATCGGCAGCGAGCTGCAAGCGCTGACCCGTGAAAATGAAGACCGCATGCGGAAAATAGAGTCGTTCCGCGCCGAACGCCAGCGCCTGGAGGCCCGAAAGGCCGAGCTCGAATCCCAATGGGAGCAGGCGCGCAGGCGCATGGCGGAAGTGGACAACGCGCTACGGATGGCCCGTCAGAAACTAGCTGACCTGCGCGAGGAGCGCAGCCGCCATGAGGTGGAACGAGCACGCAACGATGCCGAGCGGGAGCATCTCCGCGAGGCTTGCCGGAATGAACTGAACGCGCAGCCCGAAGACTTGATGGTCGAGCAACCCGCGCTGCTCGGGAACGAAGAGTTGGCCGCCGCCGAGGCCAACTATCGTGAGATGAAGGCTCGCCTGGAGGCCATGGGCGCGATCAACATGATCGCGCTTGAAGAATACAACGAATGCGAACAGCGCTTCACGTTTCTCGGCCGCGAGCGTGAAGATTTGTTGCAGTCCATCGCCGATACACAGCAGGTCATCACCGAGCTCGATCAGGTCTCCCGGCAGAGGTTCGAGGAGGCTTTTGCCCGCATCAACCTGCACTTCGCCGACGCTTTCCGGGTTCTGTTCGGCGGAGGCACGGGCCAAATGCGGCTGTGTGAGCCCGACAGCTCAGGCGAAACCGGAATTGACATCGCTGCGCAGCCGCCCGGCAAGCGCCTGCAGAACGTTCTGCTGCTCTCGGGTGGCGAGAAGGCCTTGACCGCACTCGCCCTGCTGATCGCCATTTTCCGTTATCAGCCCAGTCCCTTTTGCATCCTGGACGAAGTCGATGCGCCCTTGGACGAAACGAATGTCGGCCGCTTCGCGCAGATGGTGGCGGAGATGAGCGCGGACGCGCAGTTTGTCGTCGTAACCCACAACCGGCGCACGATGGAGATGGCCTCGGTGCTGTATGGCGTCACCATGCAGGAGGCGGGAGTCTCCAAACTGGTCTCGGTGAGTTGGGAACAGACGCGCGCCGCAGCGGCCACCAACGCCGCCTGACACCCGCGCCCTGACATCCGCGCAGTGATGCCGGTCACGTCTTCCTATTCCATTTTTCTTCCCCGTTGACACTGCCGTCCCCTGCGCTAGAATACGCCCCGCCTTCCCGAGGACGTAAATCACTGGTGGCATCTCCTCACATGAGCGCGGTCGTTTGGGAAACCCATTTTCCGGGCCTCACCCTGGTGTCACGCGGCAAGGTGCGTGATATCTATGAGGTCGACGGAAACCTGCTGTTGGTCGCCACCGACCGTCTGTCGGCGTTTGATGTGGTGTTGCCCACGCCGATCCCTGATAAAGGAAGGGTGCTGACACAGCTTTCGCTGTTCTGGTTCGAATATTTGCGGGACGTCGTGCCCAACCATGTTTTGAGCCTCGGTGAGTTTCCAGCGCCGGCGAGCGCGTTCCGCGGGCAACTGGCTGGCCGTTCGATGCTCTCCCGCAAGACCAAACCCATACCGATTGAGTGCGTCGTGCGCGGCTATCTCTCCGGCTCGGGCTGGAAAGACTACTGCGCCACCGGAAAGGTCTGCGGCGTCAATTTACCCTCGGGACTAGTTGAGTCCGCGCGTCTTCCCGCGCCCATTTTTACCCCGTCCACCAAGGCTACTTCGGGTCACGACGAGAACATTTCCTTCGATGAGGTGGTGGCGCGAATCGGCGCTCCGCGTGCCGAGCAGCTCCGTGCCGCCAGTCTCGAAATCTACCGGCGGGCGGCTGCTTATGCGGAGCCACGCGGCCTTCTGCTGGCCGACACAAAATTCGAATTCGGTCTCGTCGGGGAGGATCTCATCTGGATTGATGAAGCCCTCACCCCGGACTCGTCGCGTTTCTGGCGCGCCGCCAGCTACACGCCCGGCCGGGCGCAACCCTCGTTTGATAAGCAGTACGTCCGCGACTACCTCGAAAAGATGGGCTGGGACAAGCAGCCTCCTGCTCCGGAACTGCCCGGCGAAGTGGTAGCCGCAACGCAGGCCAAGTACCGGGAAGCCTACCGTCTATTGACGGGCCGCGAATTGTCCTGATCGGCAGCACTCACAAATTCTCTTGCGGAGAGTGTCATTGTGAAGGACCAACTGGAAGCATTGGTGGGCCAGATGGTGGAGCGGGGAATTCTGTTTGAGGAAGCGGTCAATGAGTTCGAGAAGAGGTTTATCAAGCGCGTCCTGGACCGCTCGAAGGGCAACCAATCCCGCGCCGCGCGCTTGCTCGGCATTCACCGCAATACGCTCAGCCGCAAGGTCGACCTTTACAAGCTCGACCACCGGTCTCGCCGGCGTCGATAGCGCCGACGGAACGCCGCCCGGCAGTCTCTCTTCCTTCCAAAAGGAAAACAGCCCCGGAGAAAACTCCGGGGCCGTCTCATCCCTGTGTTTCAGGGCAAACTGTCGGCTAGGAACCGCTGCAAGGTTATCTCTCTGGGATGTCCTCCGAATTCACTTGGGCATTTTCCCAGGTCAGCATGAACGGTATCGGCTGATACTCGGCGAGCGTGCCGGTGAAGCGGATATAGTCATCCTTGACGAGGCTGGTGGCGGCGGCCTGACCGGTTACGCGGACCTCCATGTTGGGTTCGGTCGCGTCCTGCATCTCCTGCGCGGCGGCTTCCGGTTCGGAAGCCATCGGACGATACACCTTCAGCGTGATGTTGTCGCCATCGGCCGGCAGGGCGTCCAGGACCCGCACGGGAACGTCCGGGTATTCAAGGCCGCAGGTCGCCAGCCACATTCTTTCTCCGCGGTCGCCGCCTTCTTGGAGCCACAGCAGGAAATTGGTGATGTCCTCGCGAGCCCTCTGCAGGTCATCGGCGTTCGGCAACTCGAAGGACTGGGGGCGTTCTCCGCTCGATTCGGCCAAGGTTAGGAGCTCGTTGATCTCTTCGTCAACCAGCCTTTCGCAACCCACCTGCTGGTAGTTAAGAACTTGGCTGCGCAGGTAGGAGCGAATTTGTTGTTCGCCCGGAGCTTTCATGGCGATCGAGCGCGCCAGTTGCCAGACGCCCTCGTTCACCATCGCCGGCGTGTCTTGCAGGAGGGCCACACCCAGACGATAGTGGGTCAAGGCGTCGTCGGGATCGAGCACCAGGGCCGCCCGGTAGGAAGCGGACGCGGCCTTGTAATTCCTCATCTGCGATGCCGAAAGACCAGCGACAGAATTGAACAGCAGACCAATGCTCTTCTTCTGCGCGGCATACTGGTCGTCGGTCATCTGTTCGGGTTTCTGCCATTGCGCGAGAGTCTTCAGGCCTTCGGAGGCAGCGTCATGCGTCTTGGCCAGCGCCTCAGGGGTTTTCAGCCCTTCCTCGTCTGAGCCTGCAAAGAAAGCTTGAGAACGAGCCACCAGGGATTCCAACCGTGTGCCACGGTCAATCTTATCTCCCAGCGAAAGCAGCAGGTCGACATATTCGATGGTCTTCGGATAATTCTTCTGGGCATAGTAGGTCAGGTAGTAGTCCCGGTAGACGTAGGGCAGCAGAGCCGACTCCGGGTAGCCGGCAATGAAACCATCCAGCAGTGTGATCTTGTTCTGAGGGTCCTGGTCGTTGTGCGCCGCTTGAAAGGCATTGTATTCGGCCAACGTGTACGCAGGGGCCTGCTGCTGCTCCTGAGCCGCCCAAGCCGTGGCTGCACTGGTTCCGACAACCGATGTTACGGCAACCAGTGTTACGGCAACCCATCCCGTCGCAATCCATTTGCAAGCTCGTCTCATCAACCTGCCTCCTCGGCGAAATCCTAGGCGCTACACGCTCACCGGTGCGGAAACCAGCATCCACGCAGGACTTGGCGTCGAGCCCAAGTTCAATGAATTATAAGAGAATTCTTTCGCTCGGTGCAAGGGCGTTTACCGCACAGGGCCGCCGTGGGCTGCCGTCCTCTATCTGCGGCTATCTGCGGAAATAATGTTGTACCGTTGTGGGCAGTTGAAAATCCGCGCGTCGTGGGGCGGTTACCGTAGCTTGACAACCTGCTAGTCGCTGTCTAGCATAGGTTTCCTTTTCTGGAAGCGGGGGAGGGGCCGAGTGATTAAACTCGATATCGTCAACAAAGTTGTGAGTCAGACCAACGTCACGCGGACCAAGGCGGAGCAAGCAATCGAGACCGTGTTTGGAGCCCTGAAGAGCGCTATGGGCCGCGGCCAGCGCATTGAGCTTCGCCGCTTCGGTGTGTTCAACGTCAAGCCGCGCAAGACCGGTATCGGACGCAATCCGCGAACCGGCGAAGAGGTCCTTATCCCCCCGGGCAAGGCGGTTCGCTTCAAGCCCGGCAAGGAATTGCAATCCATCTGAAGGGCATCACGCATCTCCCGGGAACCTTCTCCCCGGCCAGGGAACCTTCTCCCCGGATGGATACGATCAGGCTCCCTACCCGCCAATCCTCGCATCAAAACAAACATGACCAGGGATGAAGAACACGGCCGCGGCGTTCTTCCGGTCGAATGGGTTCGGTCTGACGCCGAGCTTCCCCCGTGGGCCCTGCGCCTGAGATGGCCGCCGGCGCATCCGCCCTTGCGCTCGCTGCTCATCGCCGTCATCTTGTTTGTGGCCACGGCGCTCTCGACGCTCGCTGCTGGGGCCCAATTTGCCGCTGCTTACGCCGCAGGCTACGCGCCGGCCTTCGATGATTTCTTCTCCTCATATTTTCAACCGTTTGCCGAGCCGCGGCTGCTGCTCGCCGGCGTCCCCTTTGCTGCTACTCTGCTGGGCATTCTGCTGGCCCACGAGCTGGGCCATTTTTTTGCTTGCCGCCACTATCGCATCCATGCCACGTATCCCTACTTTATCCCTGCTCCCACGCTCATCGGCACCTTGGGCGCGTTCATCCGCATCCGGTCGCCCATTGTGAACCGGCGCGCCCTCTTCGACATGGCACTGGCCGGCCCGGTCGTGGGTTTCCTGTTTGCTGTACCGGCCCTGGCCGTCGCCATCCTGCACTCCAAAATAGTGTTCGCGGATCAGACGGCTTCACCCCTGATCTTCGGCCAATCGCTTATCGAGTGGCTGCTCGAGGGTTTGCTGCAGCCAGGCGTGCCGCACAACAACCTTCTGCTGCACCCGGTTGGCCGCGCGGCATGGGTCGGACTCTTTGCCACGGCGTTGAACCTGCTGCCGGCGGGGCAACTGGATGGCGGGCATATCCTCTACTCCATGACCAGTAAGCGGCATCGCCGGATCTCGCTGGGGGTGGCCTTGGCGCTGGTGCCGTTGGCCTTTTTCTTCTGGTGGGGTTGGTTGATGTGGGCCACCTTGCTGGTCAGCATTGGCTTCCGCCACCCGCCCTTGATCGATCGCTGGCAGCCCCTCGACCGGCGGCGGCAAGTTCTGGCCGGTCTGGCGCTTGCCATCTTCCTCCTCTGTTTTATGCCCGCCCCGTTTGTCCTCTAGCCGGCAGTCGGCAGATACGGATTGCGGTTGTCGGCGGCAAAAGGCCACCGTACGTGGCACATCTGGTGCTTACAGCAGATTTATGGGGTCCACATCCAGCCGGATGGCTCGCTCGGGAATCCCTCTTTGCTCGCAAAACGCCAGGCACTCCGCCAAGATGCGGTTCAGCGCCGAGCGCTGCGGCGACTTCAACAAAAATTGGAAGCGGTACTCGCGTTTCAAACGCGCCAGCGGCGCCGCCGCCGGCCCCAGTACTTTTATTCCCCGCGACTCCATGGGTTCCAGGAACGCGCCCAACTGGCGGGACCACCGAATCGCTTGCTCTAGCTTGGCATGCCGCACCACCAGTATGGCCAGGGAGCTAAACGGCGGGTAGTGCATCAGCCGCCGGAAGTGCAGCTCCTTCTCGAAAAACGACGGATAATCCTGCCGCGCGGCCATCTGGATGGCGTAGTGCTCCGGATAGTGTGTCTCCACCAGGACTTCGCCCGGAAGCGCGCCACGCCCGGCGCGTCCGGCGACCTGGGTAAGCAATTGAAAGGTGCGCTCGGCGGCGCGGAAGTCGGGAAAACCGAGCTGCGCATCAGCCGAAACGACCCCCACCAGCGTGACCCCTTGGAAGTCGTGCCCTTTGGCCACCATCTGCGTGCCCGCGAGGATATCGATCCGGCCCGCGGCAAAGGCGCTCAGCACCTGCTCGAACGCCCGCTTGCTTCGCACGCTGTCCCGGTCCAGACGGGCGATGCGCGCCCCGGGAAACAGCGCGCGCAGGCGCTCTTCCACCTGCTCGGCGCCGGCGCCGACGAAGTAGATGTGCCCGGAAGCGCATTTCGGGCATTCCTTCGGCACCCCGCGCGAGAAACCGCAGTAGTGGCACACCAGCCGTTCCCGCCGCCGGTGATAGGCCAGCGCGATGCTGCAATTTTCGCAGAGAATCGCCGCCCCGCAGCTCCGGCACAGCGCAAACCAGGAATAGCCGCGGCGGTTGATGAGCACCAGCGCCTGCGTCCCCGCTGCCAGCCGGTCGGCGATGGCCGCTCGCAGCCGCTCGGAGACCGGGCTGGCCCGGTGCGTCGACCGGAAATCCCCCCGCAGATCCACGATTTCCACCCGCGCCAGCGGGCGGTTCGCGACGCGCGCGTCCAGGCGCAGCAGCTTGTACTTCCCCAGCCGGGCATGGTGAAAACTTTCGAGCGATGGCGTGGCCGAACCCAGCAGTGCCACGGCGCCCTCGATCTTGGCGCGCATCACCGCCACGTCGCGCCCGTTGTACCGCGGCGTTTCTTCCTGCTTGTAGCTGGACTCCTGCTCTTCGTCTACGATCACCAGCCCCACGTTTTCGAGCGGGGCAAATACCGCCGAGCGCGTGCCGACCACCACCCGCGCTTCGCCCCGGCGCACCCGCCACCATTCGCGGGCGCGTTCCTGATCGGCCAGCCCGCTGTGCAGCACCGCCACTCCGTCCCCAAACCGGGAGCGGCATAGCCGGGCCATCCACAGCGTCAGCGCGATCTCCGGCACCAGAATCAGCACTCCGCGCTGGTGCGCGAGCGCCCCTTCCACCGCTCGCAGATAGACTTCGGTCTTGCCGCTGCCGGTGACCCCGTACAGCAATCCCGCCGTGAACTTTTCGGCAGCAAGCCAGTCGCCGATTTCGGCGGCGGCGCGATCCTGTTCCTCGTTGAGCACATTCGATGGCGGGGTGAAGTCGGCCTCGAACAGGCCTTCCGGCTCCGCCACGGGTTCTTCCCACAACCGCACCCTGCCTTCCTTCGCAAGCCGTTGCACGATCTTCCGCGAAACGCTTGCCAGCTTGAGGAGTTGTCCGAGTGGCAATGGGCCGCGCTCGGTGAGCGCGTGCTGCACGCGCATCTTGCCAGGCTTGGCCCGCTTCCGCTGCTCGTCGGTGCGCGCCTCGCCGCCCGCAGCGGCCTCTGCCTCTCGATTCCATGCGGTGATCTTTTGCGTGCGCGGCCCGCGTGCTTTCACCGTCGGCGGGAGCATGGCGCGAAACGTTTCGCCCGGAGGCGCAAGGTAGTAGCCGGCCACCCAGCGGCCCAGTTCGACCAGCCGCGGCGGAAGCGCCGGCACTGGGTCCAGCACCTCGGCGATGTCTTTCAGGGGCTGTGTTTCTGGTCGGCCGCCGCTGCTTCGTTCGAGCGCCACGCCAATCAGGGTGCGATTACGAAAAGGGATCACCACGCGCGTCCCCGGCACGACCGCCTCGGCCAGCGGATCGGGAACGGCATAAGTGAATGTGGTGCGCAGCGGTACAGGAACCGCAACTTCGCAAGTGCCGGCCATCGAGGCGCTAGTGTAGCAGCCCCGCAAAGAACCGTAGTCTGTAGCGCGCCGATGCGCATTCTTGGGCAGCAAGGATGCGGTCTTCAACGTACCCACGGCTTAGGGGGTCGTGGCTTTAGCCACGACATACACCCGTAAAATCACTGAGGCTTTGGCGCCGAGGAACTCTCGCCTTCTTCCCGGTGCCTCACGCCCGCCCCTCGCACCCGTCATTCCGAGGAGCGTAGCGCCCCGCATGTCCGCCCCCGCCGTCATTCCGAGCGGAGTGGCCGGACGCCTTTTCCTGCGTCCCGTTTTCCCGGGACGCCCGGCCACGCAGCTAGGAATCCCTCCTATTGGCGACGTGCTAGCATTGCGCCAAACACTCATGGAGAGAACTTTCCACGTGTATATCCTCGCCGGCAACTCCGGAGTTCTGTACACCGGAATGACCAACAATTTGTTGCGCCGCATCGCAGAGCACAAGCTGCGACAGGTTCCCGGATTCACGCAAATCTACAACGCTACCAAGCTCGTTTGGTTTGAGGCCCACGGGCGGGCCACCAGCGCCATCGCCCGAGAGAAAGAAATCAAAGCTTGGGGACGGGCCGAGTGGGTGGCATTGATTGAAGCCACGAATCCGCATTGGAAGGACTTGAGTGAAGAACTGCCGTAAATCATGGCCCTGACTCACCCCGACGCACCCCGTCATTCCGAGGAGCGCAGCGTCCTGTACACCCCGCAGCGTAACTGCCCCCTCCGTCATTCCGAGCGGAGTGGCCGGACGCCTTTTCCTTCGTCCCGTTTTCCATGGACGCCCGGCCACGCAGCGAGGAATCCCTCTTGGGCCTCGCCACATCGCTGGAGTTTTCAACAGAGCAGATCGGTTCTAGACAGAATGAAAGAGCCCTCGAAAAGTGTGAACAAGACCATCTGTAGCGCCGCGCCTTCAGGTCGGCTCACGCCAACCCCTTGCATTCGTTCTTCCGAGGAGCGTCGCGCTCCATACACCCCGCAGCGTAACCGCCCCCGCCGTCATTCGAACGCGATGTTTGCAGCCCGGTAGATTTTGCAGGGCGCTGCATCCATTCGAATACCATACAAGTAAATAATGATTGCCTTGTCTTATACTTTGTGGTAATGTACACCATGTTCGCGACGGAACAGCAGCTTCTCGTGCCCGGCCAACCCGTCTGCCTCTCAGCAGCACGGCCGGGTCAGACTCCCCTAGTAACTCCTAAGTTAACATCTATCCCAGGTAGCTCGCAAGTGTTCATTATGCGCGACTTGAAGTCTTTTAGAATACGCACTTACAGGAAAGCCGCTCGTAACGCCTTTAGAATTTTCACTTACAGAAAAATTAGGAGGGGTGGGGTCCCCGTTCCCGCTCCTTTGCGCTCTTTTGCACCGAGCAAGACGTCAACATCTGTGCTTTCAAGCTCTTGTGAACTCTTTGGCGAAAAACACCGGGGGTGGGGGTATCCCTCCCCATTATGGAAACTTGACGAAAACCTGACGAAAACCTGGTGCAAAGCTGACGCCACAACGTGCGCAAGTCAAATCATCTCTACTGGAGTATGGTAGGAGATATTATGGGCAGTGAGGACGGGACGTGTTTACAGGAATAATTGAATACCTTGGGCGGCTGGAGTCCCTGGACCTGGGCGAGGAAGGCGGGCGCCTTCGCGCGCACGCCGGACCGCTGGCTGCAGGGCTCGCTGTCTCCGCCAGCATTGCCGTCAACGGTTGTTGTCTCACCGTGGTCGAGCTTGCCGGTGAGGTCTTTTCCGCCGATTTGTCGGCGGAAACTTTGCGGCGCACGGCATTCGGCAAGATGAAACCCGGCGCGCGGCTTAACCTCGAACGGCCGCTCACTGCCGGCAAGGAACTGGGCGGCCATTTTGTGCAGGGACACGTGGACGGAGTGGGCCACGTCGCGCAGCTCACATCCGAGGGAGCCAACTGGTGGCTCGGCGTGCGCGTACCCGCCGATCTCCATCGGTATATTGCCATAAAAGGCTCTCTCGCCGTTGACGGCATCAGCTTGACCGTCGCCAACGTCGCCGACGGCATCGCGACCGCTGCCATTATTCCATTCACCTACGCGAACACAAACCTCCACGCGCTCACCGTCGGCGATGCCGTGAATCTCGAAGTGGATATCCTGGCAAAATACGTCGAGCGGCTCAGCGAGCCTCGCCAGGGGCAGGTATCGTCGCGGCTGACCATCGAGCGGCTGATGGAGGAGGGATGTTGAGCCAGGTGCCCATTCCGCGCCTCATCCCAAGCCTCATGCCAAGAGTGTCCGCCGTGTCAGATCGTGGTGTCCAAGGTTGGAATCAGTTTGTCCTGCAGCCGGAAATTGCGGAGGAATGGTTCGTTGGTCTCCTCGAATCCTTTCCACGGCCCGAAATACGCCACGCGGCCCTCATGAAGGAAAACCATCCGGTCCGCAAGCTTCTTCCCCAGGCGCGTATCGTGGGTTACGACGACCGAGGTCTTATGCAGCGTTTCCTTCAATTTCAGGATCAGTTCGCTGGTGTGTGCCGCCATCAGCGGATCGACCATGGTGGTCGGTTCATCGAACAAGATCGCTTCCGGGTCCTGCGCGATGGCGCGCGCAATGGCTACGGCGCGTTTGGTGCCCGTGCTCAGCTCGGACGGCAGCTTGTCCAGGAACTCGGTGACCTCGAGCATCTCAGCCAACTCCGCGACGCGCGCGTCCATCCTGGCGGAATCAAACCCTTCGCGATCGGCCATCGGAAAGGCGATGTTTTCGCCGACGCTGAGCGAATCAAACAGCGCGCCCGACTGGAAGACCATGGTCACGCGCCGGCGGATCTGCATGAGTTGGTCTTCCGGCCAATCGGTGATGTCTTCGCCGGCTACGAACACGCGCCCTTCGTCGGGCTTTAGGAAGCCGAGCATATGCTTGAGCGCGACGGATTTCCCGACGCCGCTGCGGCCCATGATGACCAGGGTCTCGCCAGGGTCTACAAAAAAGCTGACGCCATCAAGAACGAGCTTGTCGTCAAACCCCTTGGTCACGTCCCGAAATTCAAAGTAGTGCTCGTTCATCTTGCCCCGCCAACGAGTCTCCTAGTCACCCATAGATCTGGCCCTGAATAGGTAAATCATTGTGAATACAATGACATAGACAATAACAAAGCCCAAGCATTAAGTTTTCCACTGAACTTAACTGGAGGCAACTATTGACAGCGGCGAGTAGGCTACATATATTGGCACTCGCTTCAGAGGAGTGCTAAGCGCCAACTGCGCTCCATCGGACGTACAAATCCGGAATTACAGTGACGGAGGACAACAAGATGGCAGTCAATGTAACTCCCCTGCATGACCGCGTTCTGGTCAAGCGCATCGAGGAGAAGGAGTCGGTAAAGGGCGGCATCATTATCCCCGATACCGCCAAGGAAAAACCGCAAGAAGGCGAAATCATCGCTGTCGGTGCCGGCAAGATGGAAGAGGGTAAGCGAATTCCGCTCGATGTAAAGGCGGGCGACCGGGTTCTTTTCGGCAAGTACAGCGGGACCGAAATCAAGATCGAGGACCAGGAGTACCTGATTTTGCGCGAAGACGAGATTCTGGCGAAGATCGGCAAAAGTGCGAAAGCGGCTTCGTCGAAGCGGTAACCCACAAGACCTGCAATAGGAGCAGCAGTCAGAGCAAGGGTTTGACATTTTTTCTGATCATTGAGGAGGATGGAAGAACATGGCAAAGCAAATCGTGACGGGCGAGAACTCCCGTCAGGCCATTCTGCGCGGCATCAAGTTACTGGCTGATGCCGTGAAGATCACGCTCGGTCCCAAGGGCCGGAACGCGGTGATCGAGAAAAAGTTCGGCGCGCCGGTCATCACCAAAGACGGTGTGACGGTAGCAAAGGAAGTCGAGCTGAAGGATCCGTTTGAAAACATGGGCGCGCAGATGGTGCGCGAGGTGGCATCGAAGACTTCCGACGTCGCCGGCGACGGCACGACGACGGCCACCGTGCTGGCGCAAGCGATTTTCCGCGAGGGCGTCAAGACCGTGGCGGCGGGCGCCAGCCCGACCGGTCTCAAGCGCGGAATCGAGCGCGCTATCGAGGTTGCGGTCGCGGAGATCGAGAAGCTTCACCGCGACGTCAAGGGCGACATGATCGCCCAGGTCGGCACCATCAGCGCCAACAACGACAAACAGATCGGCACGATCATCGCCGAGGCTATGAAGAAGGTCGGCAAGGACGGCGTGATTACCGTGGAAGAGAGCCGCACCATGGAGACGACGCTCGAGGTGGTCGAAGGGATGCAGTTCGACCGCGGGTATCTCTCTCCGTATTTCGTCACCGATCCGGAACGGATGGAGTGCGTCCTGGAAGATGCCCGCATCCTGATCCACGAAAAGAAGATCAGTTCCATGAAGGACCTGCTCCCCTTGCTCGAACAGATCGCGAAAATGGGCAAGCCGCTGGTCATCATCGCCGAGGATGTGGAAGGCGAAGCGCTGGCCACCCTGGTGGTGAACAAGCTGCGCGGCACGCTGCAGTGCACGGCCGTCAAGGCGCCCGGTTTCGGCGACCGCCGCAAGGCCATGCTCGAAGACGTCTCCACGCTTACCGGCGGCAAGGCCATCACCGAAGACCTCGGCATCAAGCTGGAAAACGTCAAGGTCGAGGACCTCGGGCGGGCCAAGAAAATCACCATCGACAAAGATAATACGACCATCGTTGAAGGCGGCGGCAAGACGTCGGAGATCGAAGGCCGCGTCAAGCAGATCCGCGCGCAAGTCGAGGAGACCACCTCGGACTACGATCAGGAAAAGCTGCAGGAACGGCTGGCCAAGCTGGTCGGTGGCGTAGCGGTGATCAAGGTGGGGGCAGCGACGGAGACTGAGCTGAAAGAGAAAAAGGCTCGCGTCGAGGACGCCATGCACGCCACCCGCGCCGCAGTCGAGGAAGGCATCGTGGCCGGCGGGGGCGTGGCTCTGCTGCGCTGTTTGCCGGCGCTCGACCGTATCAAGGTCATCGGCGATGAGGCCACCGGGGTCGGCATCGTTAAGCGCGCATTGGAAGAGCCGCTCCGCCAGATCGTTCTCAACGCAGGCTTTGAGGGCGCGATTGTCGCCGGGCGCGTTCGGGAAGCTAAAGATGAAAACTATGGCTTCAATGCCGAAACCGGCGAGTACGGCGACATGATCAAGATGGGGGTCATTGACCCGGCGAAAGTGACTCGCCTGGCGCTTCAGAATGCGTCCTCCATCGCCGCCCTGATGCTCACCACCGAAGCTCTGGTGGCCGACATCCCCGAGGAGGAAAAGAAGGCCGCTGGCGGCCCGCCGCACGGCGGCGGCATGGGCGGCATGTACTAACCCGGCAGACATTGTCTGCCGTGATTTGCGGCGGGCAACAAGCCATTACAGGGCGTTCTGCCATCCCGGCAGAACGCCCTAATTTTTGTCCGGGAGCACTGCTTCTGGCGCGCTCTAGATGCTGAGATACAATGGCCACCTTGGCAATCCTGAAGCGGACTATGTGCGGGCGGTCCCCTATTGAACAGACCTGATCCAGAATCTCTTCTGCCCGATCTGCCGGAGGGCAGCCGCGTCCTGGTCCTGCGGCTACGCTCGCTCGGAGACACGGTCCTGCTGACTCCTGCACTTGCCGCACTACACGAGTGGCGTTCCGATCTGCGTGTTTCGGTGTTGCTCGAACCGGCCTTTGCTCCCATCCTCGAAGGGAACCCGGCCGTGGCGGAGATTTTGCTGCTGCGGGGATCGCTGGACGCCATCCGGGCCATGCGCCAGCGAAAGTTCCCGGTGGCCTACAACCAGCACACCGGCCCGCGCAGCGCGATCTTCACCGCCGCTTCCGGGGTTCCGGTGCGGGTCTCGTGGGCCGGGCGGCAGTTTTCATTCGTTTACAACGTAGAGGTTCCTGGTGTCGAGTTTTTCTATGGCCGCGCGCACGGGCACACAGCCGAACACGCAATTACCCAGTTCTACTGGACTGGTCTGCCGCGCGGTCCGATTCCGGCCGCGCGCGTTTATCCTCAAGCCGATTCCGTTGCTGCGGTTGAGCAGAAGATTGAGCAGAAGCTTGCTGCGCGCGGCATTCCCCCGGGCAAGCCGTACGCTGTGTTGCGGCCGGGGGCGTCATCTTTCGACAAGCGCTGGCCGGCTGAGCATTTCGCCTGGCTGGCCCGTTGGCTGTGGGAAGAGCAAAATCTTGTGCCCATCGCCGATCTCGGCCCGGGCGACAGGGAAGTCGCGGAGGCGACGCAAAGCGCATTCGGACCGGAGAGCGCTATTTTCGATTCGCTCGATCTTCGCGAGCTGATCGCGCTCATCGCCGGAGCGCAGCTCTTGGTCGGAAGCGATTCAGGCCCCACGCATATCGCAGCGGCGCTGGCCCGTCCCACCGTAGCCATCTTCGGTGCCAGCGACGCGATCAACTGGGCTCCGTGGCAAACGCCGCACCGGCTTGTCCAGCACGCTTCTGCTCTGATCCGCACCAGTGATCGCGGCCATGGGTCTGCCGATTCCTGCGATATTCTGTCGGTCACGCGTGAACAGGTCCGCGAGGCCTGCCGCAGCCTGCTGGAGGAACGAGCCGCCCATTCCGCAGGAGGAGGATAGGAAGCGGCCTCTGCAACAAGCCTGAAGCGGCGGTCTGCCACGCCTGGGATACAATGGTGCACATGGAAGTCCCATTTGCGACGGTCGAGGAAGCGGTCGAAGAGTTTCACCAGGGGCGCCCGATTGTCCTGGTGGACGACGAAGATCGTGAGAACGAGGGCGATCTGGCCATACCGGCCGAAAAAGTCACACCTGGGATGGTCAATTTCATGGCCAAACACGGCCGCGGTCTGATTTGTCTTGCGCTGACCGAGGACCGTTGCGAGGAATTGAACCTGCCGCTGATGTCGCCGGTGAACACCTCGGTTCTGGGAACCGCATTCACCGAATCGATTGACGCGCGTCGCGGCATCACGACGGGCATCAGCGCCGCCGACCGCGCCACGACCATACGTACCGCGATCGATCCGTCTACGCGCCCTTCCGATCTGGCCCGGCCGGGTCACGTATTTCCGCTGCGCGCCCGGCGAGGCGGCGTGCTGGTTCGCGCCGGTCAGACCGAGGCGGCGGTGGACTTGGCGCGAATCGCGGAACTCTATCCCGCCGGCGTCATCTGCGAAATCATGACCGACGACGGCGCGATGGCCCGCCTCCCGGAGCTGGCCGCGTTTTGTCGCGAACACGGGCTCAAGCTTCTCACCGTGGCGGAGTTGATCCGTTACCGGATGGGCCACGAACGCTACGTGCGCCGCGCGGCGGAAGGCGTTTTGCCCACCCGCTACGGCGATTTCCGCATGATCGTGTTTTCCAGCGACATTGACCACGAGCAGCACATCGCGCTCACCCGCGGCGACCTAGCCGGCCCGTCGCCACCGCTGGTCCGCGTCCATTCCCACTGCCTGACCGGTGACGTATTCGGTTCGACGGCCTGCGACTGCTACGAAATGGTTGCGCGGTCGCTCGAAGCAATTGCCCGCGAAGATCGTGGCGTTTTTGTGTATCTGCACCATACCGGGCGGGGATTCACCATCGAAAACGCCGCGGTCGGGGCCGGGGAGATGCCGCGGGTGCTGTACCATGCGCGCGGCCAGCTCGACCGGGATGCCGCGCGGCAGCGGCTGCTGCAACACGAAAGCGGCATCGGAGCGCAGATCCTGATCGATCTCGGCCTTACCCGACTTCGCGTTCTTACCAATCATCCGCGTAAGGTGGTGGCGCTCGAAGGCTACGGCCTGACCATTGCCGATCAGGTGCCCATGGCCGTCGCTCCGGCACAGACCACCCACCAGCAGTTGTAGCCCGGAACGATTCGTGCGCCGGCTACGGCTTTGCCGGCTCCACAGGCTTCGCGGTGACGTACGGCCGGATTCGCTCGAACCTGCGCTGGCTGATGCCGCGAATCGCAAGAAGGTCATGGACCCGGCGGAACGGCCCGCTTTTCTCCCGGAATCGCACGACGGCTTTTGCGGTAACCAGTCCGATTCCGGGCAACTGCTCGAGCTGCTCCAGGGTCGCGGAGTTCAGATCGAGTGGTTCCGACGGGGGCTTTTTCTGGGCCATGGCCTCGCCGAAAAGAAAACCACCGAGCACCATGGCTGCGAGAGCCAAGAGGCACCGCCTACGGCGGTTCAAACCTTCGCGGGGCGGGGAGCATTCGGGAATGATTCAGGCACTTGGAATCCGCAGGCCCTGCGCATCATAACACTCCACGCTCCCGAACAGCGCCGCCTGCGCGGCGATCTGCCGGCGATCGCCGACCAGCACGATCTGAGCGTTGGGAGAGTTGAAATAGGCGCGCGCCGCCGTCAGGACGTCGGCAGCCGTGAGCGCGCGGATCCTGTCCCGATAGGTTTCCAGATAGTCCTCGGGAAGCCGCTCGAGGTAGACGTTGGATAACTGCGACGTGAGGCCGTCTTGGGTTGCCAATCCGAGAGAAAATACGCCGCTCAAGTAGTTGCGCGCGTCGGCCAGCTCTTCCTCGTCGACGGGCAGGGCGCGCATGCGGTCCATTTCGTAGAAGATCTCCGTCAGCGTTGCCGCGACCACTTCGTTCCGAACCGCCGCGTGGACGCTGAAGTAGCCATGCTGCCGCAGCGCATGGGCGCCGCTGCGGGGGCTATAGGTATAGCCTTTGGCTTCACGAATATTCATTACCAGGCGCGAATTGAAGGCCCCGCCGTAGAGCGAATTGGCCAGAGAAAGCCGCATCCAATCCGGGTGCTTGCGGGTGATGGCGCGATTGCCCAGCAGAATGTGCGTCTGCACGGTATCCGGGCGATGCACGAGGTGAATCTGCCGGCCCAGCACGCCGGGCAATGGCGGATTGGGCGGAGGGGCCGCTTCACCCGCGCGCCAACCGCCGAATATCCGTTCGATCTCGACCAGTAGCGCCGGTGCTGAAAAGTCCCCGACCACGACCAGCAGCGCATTCGCCGGACGGTACTGCGCGCGGTAAAACTCCACAAGCTGCGTCAGCCGGTAGGCTTCGACTTGAGTTTCGGCCGGGGTGACGACGGCATAGGGGTGCGCGCCGAACAACACCTTCCGCAAGCGCTCTCCGGCCAGAAAGGACGGCGTGGCCCGTTCGATGCGCAAGGCCTCGAGCATCTGGCTGCGCTCGCGGTCAAATTCCCCAGCCGGGAACGACGCGGATTGAGCCAGCTCGGAGATCAAAGTCAGTAGATCTCCGGCAAATTCGGTCAGTCCGGAAAAGGAAATGGCGCTGGTATCCGCGCCCGCGGTGGTCCCCAAGTCAGCCCCCATCCTCCGCAAGTCCTCTTCGATCTGCCGGCTGGTGCGGTTCGCCGTGCCGGTACGCACAACTGCAGCGGTGATGTCCGCCAGGCCGGGTGTCTCCAGCGCTGTCGAGGCATTACCACTGCGGAAATAGAGGTCGCCGGTGAATTTCGGGATGGTGTGGGATTCGGTCAGCACCACTTCGAGCCCGTTGGCGAGAGTGCGGTGAGTCCGCTGTGGCCACACAACAGCGTGCTGGGGGCCGAGCGCGGGAGCGCTGGAGGCAGGCTTGAGGGGCGTTGTTCGGGGTGTTGACCGGGGCGTTTTTCGGGACGTTGTCCGGGCCATTACGCCGCCTCCTTCTTTGCCGGTCTGCGAAGCACAACGGCGCGCCGCGCCGGGTTGAGGAACTTTTGCGCCGCCTCGCGAACCTGATCGGGCGTTACTTCCAGGAATCCGCCAAGAATTGAATTTACCAGGCGCGGATCATCATCGAAGAGCGTGAAGCAGGCGAGATAATGCATCAGTCCGTAGCGTGGAATGTAGCTGCCGTGCCCCCCTTCGAGCGAGGCAAAATAGTCGGAGCGAAACTTCACTTTGACCTGCTGGAGTTCCTGGTCTTCGATGCCCTGTTGGCGCACCGCCTCCACAACAGCATCGTAGGCCGCCAAGGCTTGCGCGGACGAGCATCCGGGCTTGTGGAGGATCCGGGAGACGAGCAGCGTCGGGCCGTTGTAGTCGAATAAGTCGCCGACGGGGTAATGAATGCCTCCCCCCGTATCGACCGCGATCTGCTGTTCGAGCACCAATTGCCGGTAGACACGCCCGGCGCGCCCCCCGTGCAAGGCTTGATCGAGCATCGCCACTGCGTACCAGTCGGCAGTTCGCCGTTCGGGCGCCCGATAGCCGACGGCAATGCCCGGCAAGGTGCCGAATTTCTCTTCCACTTCGCCGCGGCGCTCACCATCGAACGGCGGTTCGCTCACGTCCGCGGGGGGTCGAGGAGGTCCCGCGGGAATCGGCGAGAAATGGCGCCGCGCCAGGGCAAATCCTTCCTCGGGGGTGACGTCGCCAACCATGAGCAGCACCGCGTTGGACGGGGCGTAGTAGGTGCGGAAGAACTGCTGCACGTCCGCCAGCGTGGCTGCGTCGAGATCGGCGAAATCGCCGTAGAAATTGTGCGCATTGGGCCAGTTGCGAAAAGCAACGGGAGGAAGGTCCAGCCAGGGAAAACCTCCGTAGGGCTGATTGAGCACGTTGGCGCGCACCTCTTCCTTCACGACATCGCGCTGGTTCTGAAGATTCTCGTCATCCACCTTGAGGGCGCGCATGCGGTCGGCTTCCAGCCATAACACGCGCTCCAGCGCATTCGACGGCACCGATTCATAGTAGTTGGTGACGTCGTAGTGCGTCGAGCCGTTCAGCACTCCGCCCGAGGAGTTGATCAACCGGATGTGCATCATTTTCCCGGCGTGTTCCGAGCCCTGGAACATCATGTGCTCGAACAGATGCGCAAAGCCGCTGCGGCCGCGCGGCTCTAAACGAAACCCAATGTTGTAGTAAACCCCTACCGTTACCACCGGCGCCGCGCGGTCCGGAGAGACGATTACGCGCAACCCGTTTTCAAGCGCCGTGCTTTCGATCGGTATTTGCAGTTGGGTCAAAGGTCACTCCCCCCGGTCCTTGGTTTCTAGTACGGTTTCTAGTACCCGGTTTCCAGTAACGTCACCGCCGGAAAACATACCGTCACCTGCCGCGGAGCACGGACACCAGGCGCCGCCTGGTACCGGGCCGCCGCGCCAGCACCAACACGCTGAGCCGAGCGAGCAGCGCGTAGGCCGTGCGGTACTCGCGCGGGAATCGCCGCAACGCTGCCTGATGCCGCGCCACGGTTTCCCAATCACCCCGGCTCGCGGGCCCCGTCCAGGACCGCGGCCCGCCGGCCCGCTCGAAGTTCAATAGCGTTTGGCGCGTGAGCGGCAGCAGTGCCTGCACGGCCTGCCGCCGCGAGAAACCCGTGGTCACGAGGATTCGCACCGCCGTCTCGATGACCCCGAGAACATGCCCGGCGGCAAGAGCAGCGGCAGCATGATACGCCGGTTTGGCGCCTTGTGAAACACGGACAGGGATGCAGCCCAATTCGGCGCTGATGCGCCGCGCCACACGTGCAGCAGCGGCGGTGCCTTCGATGGCACAGATGCAACCCTCGAGTCGCGGAAAGCCGCGCCCGCTAAACGTCTGTAACGGGTGCAGGGATCCGGTGGCCGCACCGCGGCGCCTAAGCGGGCGAAGCACGCTGTGATCCAGCGCGCCGCAAGTATGCAGCACAATCTTCCCGCGCCAACTGCGGCCACCCAACCGCGCCAGGTCCCGAGCCACCTCGGCAATTGCCCGGTCGGGTGTGGCCAGCAGCACGATGTCGGCGGCGAGCACATCTCGGGACGGTCGGATACATGGCCGGCCGGCTCCAATGGCTCGCGTCGCGTCGCGCGCACTGGCGAGGGATCGTGCCACGACCGCGCCGATACGCCATCCGCGTTGACGCAGCCGACGGCCCAAGGCGCGGCCCACGCGTCCGGCTCCTACAATGGCCACCACAGGCTTTGCTCGAGGCGAACGCATCAGAGCGGCTCAGCCGCGCCTTGATTTCGCCGGGGCGGGGGTATCGGTCAGCGGGCGCGACGTTGGAACCGGCGCGATCGGGGTATCCAGTTCCGCGAGCAAGCCGCCAAGCTCCCGCCGCTGGAGCGCACGGAAGCGGTCACGCAAGCTCGCCGCGCGCTCGAACTCAAACTTCTTGGCGGCCTCGTGCATCTGGGCCTCCAGTTGCGCGATCAACTGCCGCAATTGGTCCTCGCTAGTGACCTTTTCGGCCAGCAAATCCTCCACCGGAACGGTCACGTAATCGGCCTCGGCCATGGCCACCAGCTTCATATCCACAGATTTGACGATACTCTGCGGTGTGATGCCGTGCGCCGCGTTATAGGCGAGTTGTTTGGCGCGGCGGCGATTGGTTTCCTCGATTGCCTGACGCATGGAACCCGTGGTCACGTCGGCATAGAGGATGGCGCAGCCGTTCACGTGGCGCGCGCAGCGGCCGATGGTTTGGATCAGCGCCGTGGCGCTGCGCAGAAAGCCTTCCTTATCGGCGTCGAGCACGGCGACCAGCGATACTTCGGGCAGGTCGAGGCCCTCGCGCAAAAGGTTGATGCCGATCAGCACGTCGAATTCCCCGCGCCGCAGATCGCGCAGAATGCGCACGCGCTCCAGCGTCTCGATCTCGGAGTGCAGATAGCGGCAACGGACGCCCGCCTCGGTGAAATACTCGGAAAGGTCCTCGGACATGCGTTTGGTCAGGGTGGTCACCAGCACCCGCTCGCCGCCTTCGGTGCGTTTGCGAATCTGTTCGAGCAGATCGTCGACTTGTCCTTTCACGGGCCGTACCTGAACCTGGGGGTCCACCAGCCCCGTGGGGCGGATGACCTGCTCCACGACCACGCCAGCCGACCGCGTCAACTCGTACGGTCCGGGGGTGGCGGAGACGTACGCCACCTGGTCAGTGCGGTGTTCGAACTCCTCGAACGCCAACGGCCGGTTGTCCAGCGCCGAGGGCAGTCGAAAGCCATAGTTCACCAGGGTTTGCTTTCGGGAACGATCGCCGTGATACATCCCGCGGACCTGGGGAACGGTCTGATGCGACTCGTCGATGAACAGCAGAAAATCCCGAGGGACGTAATCGAGCAACGTTGGAGGTGCTTCACCCGGCAAGCGGCCGGAGAGATGCCGGGAGTAATTTTCGATGCCGTGGCAATAGCCGATGGTGCGGATCATTTCCACATCGAACATGGTGCGCTGCCAGATGCGTTGCGCCTCAATGAATTTTCCCTGTCTCTCGAGTTCCGGCTTCCACCACGCCAGCTCTTCGAGGATTCCAGTGATGGCTCGCTCCTTTTGGTTGGCAGGCAAAACATAGTGCGATTTCGGATAGATGGGGAGGCGCGGCAGCGGCTCGCCGCGGATTTCGCCCGTGAGCGGGTCGATGACGCGGAGGGCGTCAATCTGATCGCCCCACATCTCGATGCGGAAGGCGTGGTGCTCATAGGGAGGTTGAATCTCGATGACATCACCGCGCACGCGGAACGTTCCTCGGTGCAAATCCTCGCCGCGCTGGTAGTGAATCTCCACCAGGCGCCGCAACAGAGCCTCGCGCGAGGTCCTCTGCCCCGGCTCCAGGAGGACCAGCATGCCGTAATACGCCTCCGGCGAGCCGAGCCCGTAGATGCAGGAGACGGACGCCACGATGATGACGTCGCGCCGCTCGAACAGCGACCGGGTTGCGCTCATGCGCAATCGGTCCAGTTCATCGTTGATGGTAGCTTCCTTTTCGATGTAGGTGTCCGCTGCCGGCAGGTAAGCTTCCGGCTGATAGTAGTCGTAATAGCTGACGAAATATTCGACGGCATTGTGCGGGAAAAAATTGCGAAACTCATTGAAAAGCTGTGCTGCGAGCGTCTTGTTGTGCGCCAACACCAGCGTCGTGCGGTTCACCTGCTGGATGATCTTGGCCATGGTGAAAGTCTTGCCCGAGCCTGTAACGCCGAGCAGTACCTGGTGCTTATCTCCGTTCTCGATGCCCCGCACCAATTGGGCGATCGCTTCGGGCTGGTCACCGCAAGGCTGGTAGTCGCTGGCGAGCTTGAAATCCATGGTGAGAGCGGCCTCTGAGCGGAATCCGCACGCAGACCAAACAGAAATTATACCGCAACGATTGGGGTCAGTTAGGGAGACGCGGCAGCCTCGGGCGGCAGGAGCGACATTAGCGAACGCGTGTCAACCGTTCCGGCGTACCGCAGGACGGTCCCTGGCCCGGTGGAGATACTTACGTCCATCTGCTCGGAGACGATTTGCGTCATGCTGACGATCCAGCCGGTTTGCAGCGAGATGTAGCTTAGACTCTCGCCGGAGCCATCCCAGGTGCCCGAGGTTTGCAGGCCGTTGCGACGATATTCTTCCGGGGTGACGTCCTTTTTCGATTGCGGCGGCACCAGGGCCAGCCGCGCCAGAATCACGGCGCAGGATTCCCCACCCGAAGCCGCTGCCGCGCCCGCGGGAGTCGCCGGCCGGCAAGGTTCGTTCCGAAGGTAAGAGGAATCGGTGCGCCACACGAAGCCCGACAACAGCAAGGACTCCGTCGCCTGCTCCGAGCTCCATTGTTCACCCGGAACGACGTCAGGGGGAGGTCCGGAAGCACCCGCCGAAAATTGCGCAATCCACTGCACGGCTGCCTTAACGTCCTCTGGATCAGTGAGAATCCCTTCGAGGCCTCGGATGCTGGAGACACCGCCGTCGCCGGCCAGCGTGAACTCCATGGAACGCCCTTCCAACTGGGTGTATTTCCTTTCTATGCTCTCCCGTGCAGGGTTGGGCGTGTCGCTCTGCAATCTTGCTGCAGACTCCTCGTAAGTGGTTCGCACGCGTATGGTTCCTGAGCCAGCCGATGGAGACCCGCTCCCGGTCCTCGGCGCTTCAAGCACCTCCACGCGAAGGACGGCGTCCCAGGTCACGACCGTTTGCAACGGGCCCTGTGGATCGGTTACAGCGCCCGTACGTTTTGTGTCGGTCATGGTTTGAAATTGGACCTGATAACGGAACACCTGGCCGGGCACGAATTTGGGCTGGAGAGAATTGCCGGACGCCGCTACACCAACTCCGGAGTCGCTGCGAGGCCGCGATTGAGTCACCGGCGAGGCAACCATCGCCAGCACCAGCGTCGCCAGCACCCACCGAGCCGTACGCTTTGCTCCCCGGCTGGCATTCATCGCAAGTCCCTCATTGCAGGCGCATGGCTGCCGAATCAGTACCATCGCGCGCGATGCGAGTTTGCCGGGTCACTTGTGGAGCTTCCATTGTCCCGCCGACCACCCAGGCATCATCCCCCCCGCCGATACTTGTTCCGGCAACGCCGCCATCAGCGCTTCGGATAGACTGAATGCGAAGATCCAGTCGGCGCGTGAAATCCACCTTCCCAACGACCTCGAATTGCTCGTCGTGACCGGCGAATAAGAACTGCTCCAGGTGGACACTGCCACCAACAATTCGAAAACTCCCGGTGGCTCCACCGAAATAGCCTTCGCTCCTGGCCAGTGGTTCGCTGACGACGTCCTCGAATTCAGATAGCAGGTCGGGGCCGCGTATCACAGCGTCGCGAACATCCAACGTGCCCTCGCCCTCAAGCGAAGCCACCAGGTCCTTCCTTTCTATCCCGCGCGCGGCGAGAGTCAGCTCACCTGAAGCAAGACCTGCAAACCGGCCTGCCAGCGGCGCTGTAGCAGCAGCGAGGGCAGCAAGGTCCGTGCGGGTGATGTGGCCGCGAAATGCATAGGTCGGCGCACCCGAGAGCCGGGCTTCGAATTCTCCCGTCACGCGCCCACCGTAGAACTCGCCCTGCACGCGACGCAGCACGAGATCCCGCCCAACGAGTTGGGCCTGGGCGTCGAGGCTCACGATACGCAACGGGTTAATGGTCAGTTCGGCGACGCGCAGCCGCCCGTGCGCCTGGAAATTCGCCAGCGCCGCTTCGCGCGCCGATGCCGCGCGGGATGACCCGGCGAATGGCAGCATGCGCCGGAGAAAGCTGGGCCGAGCACGCGGTCCAAGCCACCGATTTAGCTCGGCGGCGTCCAGCCGGTCAGCTGACAGGTCGAA
Source organism: Candidatus Acidiferrales bacterium (assembly GCA_965197305.1). GTDB lineage: Bacteria > Acidobacteriota > Terriglobia > Acidiferrales > UBA7541 > Palsa-189. Next base: position 709,351 of record CBDAMS010000012.1, read on the forward strand.
GTCCCAAGCTTCTTTCTCTGCGCGCCATTCGAGTGATCCTTTCCAGTGAGCCCCCAGTGCCTCTGCACTGTCCAGCCTCACTCGCGTCACATCCGGACGCAAATCCACGGAAGCCGACGTGACAAGCAGTGGCTGATTCATCAGCACGCTGCTAAGCTGCAACCCATCCAGCTGGAGAGTTCCATGAAGCCGGGACGTTCCTCGCCGCAACGTCCCTGTCCAAGCGAGTTGCAACGCTGCGGGCCCTTCGACCATCCATTCCGCACTGGCCGGACCCCCGAACGCTGCGGCCACGGCGACCAGATCCTGGGCGCGCGCCGTATCGCCGCTGAGCGTCAAACGATAGTTCCACTTGCTCGGCGGGTCGCCCGGCCGGAAGGGGCCCAGCAGCCCTTCGAGGCGTAACACGCCGGATGGCGGCGCCGGGGTTTCGCCCACCCTCCGCGATTCCGTTGTGGCGGGAGCACTCGGCAAGAGCACCTCCACGGGCTTCAGCCTCAATGAACCGCGTTCGAATCTGGTCTGTATGCGCCCGAGATGAATCGGAGCCGCCAACCTCGTGGCGCGAACAACGGCTCCCGGGCTATCGAGGGCCACCTCTTCGATGCGCAGCGGCCAGCCGGCAAGCGTGGCCTCCAGGGCAAAGGTACCTTCCATTGCCAGCCCGGCCGCAACATCGGGCAGAAAGGCCCGGCGCCAGGCGAGCAGATCTTCCCAAGCGATCCGCGAGTCCTCCAGACGCAGGCTGGGATTCCACCCGTGCGACCAATCCACTTCTCCAGATGCCGTGACCCGCGAATGGGGCGCCTCCACGATGCAGCGGATGAGTTCCAACTGCTGCTTGCCGGGCTCCCACGCAGCCGTTACGCTCACGTCGATCGCAGGATCCGTCGGCCGCGTGGCCAGATCCCACCGGTGCAAATCAGTGAGGCGGATTACGCCAGCGATGGTCCAGCCGGAGCTTGCCGATTGGATACCGTCCCGGCCAGGCGAGTCCTGGATGGTTGCCGAAACTTCCGCTTCGAGCCTTCCGCGGACACCGTAGTCCGTGCCATGGGCCAAGCGAATGGCATCCGCCAGTGATGCTTGCCCCCAGGAAAGTGCAAGCGCTGCCGGCTGAAGCCGCGCCGAAGTCCCGGCCACCGTGCCGCGCAGCCGCAGTGTGCCCGCTTCTTGTAGTGCGACCGAGGCGCGCATGGGATGTGCTTCCAGGTCGATCCCCCACCGGCCGTTACCGTCCTGAACGAGGCGGCCACTCACATCGACCAGGGCGAACGGCAGTTTTCGCTCGCCACGTTTGAAATTGATCCGACCGCGATCGATGTTGATGTGCTCGAATCGCACCGCGGGTAGCACGCCCTGAGAACTTGTTGCCTCCGGTTCGAGTGCGCTGCCATCCGCCTCCGGCGGGGCCTTCTTTGCAGGAGGCAGCCAGCTCTCGATGTTCCAGTGTCCATCGGCTGCGCGCACTACGTTGAGACTGGCGCCGCTGAACGACAGCGCACCGAGCTCTAACCGTCCGCGCAGCAACTTTCCCCATCGGGGGCTGGCCGTGAGTCGTTCCGCACGCAAAAAATACTCCGAACCGAACCGCGGATCCTCACTCACGGTAACCGAGTGGGCTTCCAGTCGTGCGCCGCTCAACAGGCTAAAATCGAAGTACCCAACCTCGACGGGCCGCCCGAAGCTTGCCGTCAGCGAAGCGAGCAAAGAGCGATGCGCCCAGCCGTCATGGAGAGCATGCGACAAACCCCAACTCGCGGACAGCAATAGAACAGCCACCGCAAGGACCCCGCGCAGCCAGCGTCGTCTTCTCATAGTGAATTCCGGAATTGTGGCAGAACCGGAGCCCGAAGCAAAGCGGCTCCTCAGTGAACAAGTTGCAGCATGCGCCGCCAGCGCGCTCGCTCGGGGATGTGAACCAGCGCGTTAAATATCCCCTGAAGCCGGCCCCCAAAAGAGTCGCCGGTGGATTCGTACGCTGCGCTCCGAATGGACCAATAGATGACTACGGGCCGGCCCATGATGGCTTCGCGATCTACAAAACCCCAATACCGGCTGTCCCAACTATGGTCACGGTTGTCGCCCATCGCAAAATACTTGGCAGGGGGGACGATCAATTCGCCATTGCGAATATAACTGAAAATGTCATCGGACCACTCCTGCTGCATGCTCGAGATGAGCTCATCGTGGCTCGCAGGCGGGAAGTTATACAGGAAGGGATCGTACCCTGCGACCGGGTCGTGAGTAACGTATGGCTCATCGAGCCGCTGGCCGTTGATATACACCTGCTGGTTAACCATCTTGACGTGGTCGCCGGGCAAACCGATGACCCGCTTGACGTAGTGAGGATGGTCCTGGAATGGGAACTTGAAGACGATAATGTCTCCCCGGCGTACCTCGCGGTACGGCAGGAGCGCTTCGTACGCACGGCCGCTGCCGCCAAAGATAAACTTATTGACCAACAGATGATCGCCCACCAGCAACGTAGGCTCCATGGACTGGGAAGGGATCTTGAAGGCCTGAACAACAAAGGAGGTACCGAAGAGCGCCAGAATGATCGTAACCAGCAGCGACTCGAGGTATTCCCCGAATGTTGTGTGGGTACGCGTGTCGGCCTGGACGGCGGCCACCTGGCCTTCAATAATTGGCGCTGTTTCTGACATCGCTCTTCGCTACCTCACGATTTCGCAACCCGGAGCCGCGCCAACACCTGTTCTGCGGCCGATTGCTCGGCTTCTTTCTTGGTTGCGCCAATGCCGGTGGCAGCCATCTGCCCGGTGGCGCGAACCTCAACCCAGAAGGTCTTCCGATGGTCGGGACCAGCTTCGCGCACTATCTGGTAGCTGGCTGCGGGCATTGCGCGGGACTGCAAGAACTCCTGCAACGCGGATTTGTGGTCTGCAAGCCCCAGTTTGGTGCCCTCGGCCTTGACCGCCGCCTCGAGCAACATCCGACTTACGCAATGACGGGTTGGCTCAAGTCCGGCATCCAAATAGATGGCAGCAACGAGCGCCTCAAAGGCGTCGGCAAGCAGTGCCGGTTTCTCACGCCCGCCGGTTTTTTCCTCGCCGCGGCCGAGATGCAGATGCTCGCCTAACCCCAGCCGGCGCGCCGCTACGGCCAACGCCGCGGTGCTGACCAGTCGCGCTCGGCTCTTGGAAAGCTGACCCTCGGTCCAGTGCGGAAACACGGTCACCAGGTATTCGGCTACGAGAAATCCGATTACAGCGTCGCCGAGGTACTCGAGCTGCTCATTGCCACGAGCTCCAGCCGGCGCGCGACCCGTGATGGCAGAGCGATGCGTCAATGCGCGTTCAGCGAGCACCGGATTCTTGAACCGGTGCCCGATCGCGCGCTCGAGTTTCTCGAGCCGAGGTACAGCCATTGCTCCAATGCGTATTACTTAGGGGCTTCCAAACCTTCCTTGGCTTTCTTCTGCGTATCTTCTATGCCGGACTTGCAAAGAGCCTGCATGGGCCCCGGAATGTCGGCGCACTGGGTAAAAGCAGCAATGGCAGGCGTAAAATGGCTGTTCGTTTGATCGGCCAATCCGAGTAGATAGAGGTCCACTGGATCGGGGGATGGAGCAAGCTGTACCGCCTTGTCCAACGCCATTCCTGCCTCCGTGTATTTCCCGCGCTTGATTTCCGCAGTTCCCAACCCGCTGTAACTCATGGAGAGTTTCTCATTCCTTGCACTCTCGAATGCGGCAGCGTCCAGATCTTCCGGCTTCACCATCGCATCGAGCAACTGAATCGCGCGGTGGGCGTAGTCCTCGGCTTTCTGCAACTGTTGCGGGCCGTCGGGCATGTCCGAATTGACGCGCCGTGGAATGGCCCAGGCCAGCACCGAGAGCACATCAATGCCGTCTGGGTCGAATTCCAGGGCTTTGCCGCCGGCCACGAACATCTTGTCCTCCTGGTTTGTGTGGAGATACGCGGTGGTCAGCTGCGAGTAGATCGGTCCAACATAGTGGCTGTCCGGGTACTTGACCAGAAAGGCTTCGCCGAGCTGGATAGTCATGCTGTTGTCTCCGCGCGCATCATAGAAGGCCGTGTATTCCTCATACTCTTCCTCGGTCACCACTGGACCGGCCGGAGCCGTGTCGTCCGGCGCGCCCGCCTGGCTCTCCCCTGGCGTCGCTGGCTGCTGTTGCTGCCCGGCAGGCCGCGCTTGGGCCGCAGCCACTAGAAAAACTCCCAGTACAGCCAGCACGCTGACTCTCGCGATAAGATGCTTCATCGAACGCTCTCCTTAATATTAGATTTTCTGGAGGCCCTCAAGCCGGGCATTTCGGCGCCCTCCTGGACGAATCGTACTGCCACGAACTATTCCGGCGCAGGATTGCGCACCGCAGGCCGGTATTCCTGCTCGATGCCCTTCTGAGCGGCTACCCACGCCGCTTCCGGGGCATCTGCAACGGTCAGTGCAGCCCGATACTCGATTAACGCCTCCTCACGACTGTCGGCGAGGTCATACATACGTGCCAGATAGACATGCGACCATGCTAGCGCGTTTGGGTTCGGCCGCAAAGTCGTATCCTCTGGCGACGCCGCTGCAGCCACAACTTGCTCGAACAGCGTACGGGCACCTGCCGCATTCCCTTGCAGGACTGACGCCACCGCCAGACCGTACAGGGCTTGCGGGTAGCCGGGAACCTCCTCAAGCACGCGCTCGAAAGCGGCGGCAGCCGCCGAAGCTTCCAGTGCGGCGATGAACCGTTGGCCTTCGGTAAGGGCGGCCTGCAGCTCCAAACTCAAGCTCGCCGGCAAACTCGACTTGCTGCCGATCTTGGGTCCTGGATCGGCTCCAATCTGGGATGCAGGAGCGAAGGCCACGGTTTGAAGACGTTCTTCCTCCTTCGCAGGATCAATTGAGCGCACCAGGTCGGGGAAATAGAATCTCATGGCCGGTTCCGAGGCTTCAAATTCCTCCAGAGCGGCGACCAGCGGGCGGATCAGCACGTAACCATTGGCTTCAGCGGAATCCACCTCGCCGGCAAGCTCCGCCCCTGTCAAGCGACGCAGGCGCAAGTCAATGGCCCGTACCAGGCACTCGGTAAAAAACGCCGACAAGTCGTTCCGTAGCTCCGCTGGCAGGCGCGGGGCGCGCGCGGCGATCTGCAGCAGAGGGGATTGCCCGGTCAGTAGGTCGCGGTACTGAAACGGCAGCGGATCAACCAGAAAATGCAGAAACGCATGGCGGATTTCGTCACCGGAACCCATTGCCGGATTCAAAACCACGAAATACCGGTCGCCAATATTGCGAACATCGGTTCGCGCTCCCAGCAGCGGCTCTGGGTATACAGTGAAAGTGCGGGGACCACGGCGCAACAGTTCGCGCAGATAGTTCGTTTCGGTGAGCACGACACGCCCCAGCGGCTCCTGCAATTGGGAAGCAAGTCGCTCGTACGTCGGCTGCAGCTGGCGCCAACGCCGCTCAATCTGAGCTTCCCGGTAGAAATTCGCGAGAATGACGCTGAATCCATCGAGCGTCAGGACTTCTGGCGGCAACTCTTCACGCCGCAGCGTGATTGAGAATGCGGGGGGCGGTCCGGCGACCAGGGCGAAGCTGACGTAGCGCGACAAGATCGCACCGGGTTCGCCCAAAGCACGATCGCGGTAATATTCCCGCAGCGCTTCCGTCGCGGGACCTTGCAGTTGCCGTAGCTGTGCGAACACGCTGATGAATGCAGGATCGGCGTCGAGGGCACTCGCTTCGGCCGGTAATCCCGCCGCATACAACGCGCACATGGTGGCAAAGAGCTGCGGGCTCACCTGCACGCTCACCGGGCTTGCAGCTTCCGTCTGCGGCAATTGAGCGTGTGCCGGTCGCACCGGCGCTATTCCAGCGGCCAGGCACAAGATAAGCATCCCACCCGGAATGAGCCGCCACTTCAACGCGAAGCATCCTTCTCGACTGGAGCTCGACTGGCGATGGCGAAAACTCCTTGCTAACCGCGGACGCTGATCTTATTGAAGCTAAGGATGACGCGTCCACCCGATGTAGGCCGGCCAAAATTCATCCGCGGGCGAAAGCGCGAAAAAATCAGGACCTGGTCGAGTTCGCGGCGCATGGCTCGATCCACATCGCCAGAGAGAACACGGTAGCTGACCGCTTCCCCCGCCGCATTCACCGTCGCTTCCACCAGCAGTGAATGTTTTCCGACGGAAGCTGGTTCGCTAAGCCCGGGCATCTGGAATCCAGCGAGTATTTCGAGCCGGGCGGGTTGAAACAAGCTGGTTGGCAAATCGGCTGTGGCAGCGGCAAGCGGCACGCCCGCACCCAGGATCTGATACATAATCGCAAATACCACCAGCGCCGCCAGCACGCCGCCGGTGGCGGGCACGGCCAAAGGTTCCAGAATATTCTCGACAACCAATCGTAGCCGGCTCTTGTACCGGCGAATCCGGGCCCGGAAGCCCTGGGTCTCGCGGGCCAGCGCCACGGCCACCCGAATGCTTACGCCCAAGCGATCCGGGGCCGGGGCGGAGCGAAGGCCGGACATCATCTTCATCTTCGACAACTGCACGTAGCGCTGGAGCTCTTCGCGGCACGCCCGACAGCGTTCCAGGTGGCGGGCCATGTGCGCATGGATCTCCGGCCGTTCAGGCAGCGCATCATCCAGGTACCCTGGTACCAAGCGTCGAACCTCAGCGCAGTTCATCTGCAACCTCCATCCGGTCAGCCGGTCGGTGCGCCTTGCAGCGCGGATACGGCTCGAGCTGCTCGCGAAGTGCGCGTCGCCCTCTAAGAATCCGTGACTTCACCGTGCCCACCGATACGCCAAGCACATCGGCCACTTCTTCATAGGACAAGCCCTCGAGGTCCCGCAGGATGATGGCTGTCCAGTACACTTTGGCAACCTGGCCCAGCGCCTGCCGGATCGCCTGCTCGACTTCCCGGTTTGCCAGCACATCGAACGGCGATGCGCCATCAGCCTCCGCCTCGACCGGCACGCCGTCTTCGATCGGGCTCAACTGCCGCAAATGACGCCACAGCCAGCGCCGATGATTCAACGCCTCGCGCACCGCAATCCGGTACAGCCACGTCCGGAGCGAACTGCTCTGGCGGAAGCCCCGAATGCCGCGAAACGCCTTGAGGAAGACCTCCTGGGTAACATCCGACGCCTCGGATCGATCGCACAGAATGCCGGCTACCAGCCCGAACACCGGCCCGTGATAATTGGGTCACGAACCAATCAAAGGCTGCCGCGGAGCCGCTCCGCAACTCCGATGCCAGCTCGGCTTCGCCCTCGCACCATGGCAGGACACGGGCCAAATCAGACACGACAACCACCTCTCTGATCCCCGATGGCTGCCCTCACTGCTTGCGGGCACCGGATGCCAGCCGTTCGAAGAGCTTCAATTGATTTAGACACCGATAGCTCCAGATATGTTTCCCCAGCCGCCTCTATTTTCCCGCGTTGCCGCGAGATTGGCAATGGGCAGGTTTGACGCGGCTCCGCCGGGAGTGTATAAGATTTTCGCACGCTCCTACGGTGGGGCCGTGGCGCAGTTGGGAGCGCGCCTCGATGGCATCGAGGAGGTCGTGGGTTCGAATCCCATCGGCTCCACCAGATTCCTTCAATAACTTGTGAGTTTTCCGAAGCGTCTGAAACCGTCTGCTGTGTCGCAACTGTCTCGTGACCCTTCGAAATATGTGGACGGTCGGGGGAACAGTTTGTGACCTTACCCGGGTCCCATCACCGTACAGACCTTGTTGATTAGGCTCTCGCGAGTGTAGGGTTTTACGAGCAACTGCGTGCTCGACTCGAGAACTCCGTGACTGTCAACGACGTAGTCCGTGTAACCCGACATGAACAGCACCTTCATCTCCGGTCGTGAAGCGGCTAGCTTTTCGGCCAATGCGGGACCACTCATTTCTGGCATGACCACGTCGGTCAGCAGCAAATGGATGGCACCCGGATGATGCTGAGCACTCTCCAGGCCCTGTCCACCGCCATCTGCCTCCAAGACTTCATATCCGCTCTGTACAAGGACCTCGCGCGTCACAGCCCTAAGGGCTTCTTCGTCTTCTACCAGCAGAATGGTCTTCCCTCCAGGGCTAGACCAAAGTTGATGAGTCTCCGGGCTTGCCGTTTGAAGGGGTCTCTCAACGCGAGGCAGGCAGATCTTGAAGGTGGTGCCTTTTCCTACTGCGCTCTGGACCCAGATGTAGCCGTTACTTTGCTTCACAACCCCATACGCTGTGGCAAGGCCCAGTCCCGTGCCCTTGCCTTGCTCCTTGGAGGTGAAGAACGGCTCGAAGATGTGTGCCTGCATCTTGGCGTTCATGCCGGTGCCCGTATCGGTGACTTCGATCTGAACGTAGGAACCGGGGCGCACAGACGCTATGTCACGGACAAAGGCCTCGTCCAGTTCGGCATTGAGAGTCTGGATAATGAGCTTTCCCCCTTTGGGCATGGCGTCTCGCGCGTTCGCAGCGAGATTCATGATTACCTGCTCGATTTGCCCTTGATCCGCCAGGACTCGTCCCAGCCTCGGGTCCAGTTTGGTGGTGAGTTCGATATCCTCGCCAATCAGGCGGCATAACAGATTCTCAATGTCCGCCACCACTGCGTTCAGATCCAATACCCTGGGTTCCAGCACCTGCTGGCGACTGAAAGCCAGAAGCTGGCGCGTCAGCGAGGCAGCGCGCTCTCCAGCCTTTTTGATTTCCTGGACGCTCTTGTGCAGCGGATCACTTTGGCTGACGCGTGCCTCCATGAGTTCGGTATAGCCGATAATCACTCCCAATAGATTATTAAAGTCATGGGCGATGCCTCCCGATAGCCGCCCCACAGCTTCCATTTTTTGGGCCTGACGAGACTTGCTCTCCTGCAGCCTCTTTTCAGTCTCTCAGCGCTCGGTGATATCGCGGTTTATGATGACCAGCTTTTCGGGTTCGCCCCGGGCATTGGGGATTACGCTGGCGGTGGATTCCAAGATTCGCCACGTTCCGTTCTTGTGGCGAAAGCGGTACTCTAACCGCCGCCCCAACCCCGTTCGCCGCGCTTCTTCTGCCGCTTCCTTCACAATCTGGCGGTCATCGGGGTGGATTTGTTCAAGAGACGTCGTGCCTGCTAATTCTTTCGGAGAGTAACCAAGGATTTTCTGGTACGAGGGGCTGTTATAAAGTCGTTGGCCGCTTGTGTGTACCACAGCGATCATGTCGTCTGCGTTTTCCCCAATGAGACGGAAAATCTCTTGCTGCTCGTTCAACTGGAGATGCATCCGGTGAATCCGCGATTGCTGGTAAATCACATGGATAACAAACAACAGAACGAGGAACAATAGGTAGAAGATTGTTCCTGCGGTCTGGGGAAAAGACAAGGCGAAAGAAGCCAGCCCCAGAGTGAGCAGAAGGGTGATGGTCGCCGCAGAAGCCCAGAGCCACCACTGGCGCCCCTGAATCCGACGTAGCTGACTTTGAGTCATTCGGTTCTGTTCCGCATCTGCGCCTCTAAAAGCTTGCGAGTCCATTCATTCCAAGGAATGAGTCCATGGAAGACGGCCCAATCTTGACACAGGTGCTTGCAGGGGGGAGGGAGAACCTAGCTAACTATGTTATCAATGTTATCAATTAGGGAACTATCCACTGTGTCGAGTACCCGCTGTGCCGAATAGAAGGACCTCCTGCCTGGACTATGCGCCTTGGACCATGCGCTGTCTACAAGATCAGGCGCCTTTTGCCCCGCCAGCGGCACAATTTGGCTGCCAGTGTTTAACGCGCTCCCTGCTGCCGCAGGCCGTCGCGTAGTGATGCGTTATCACCGCTCGTTGACCATCTGCCGGGGGTTCTTCCATATCGCCTGCTTCATGCGTCGTCTTGCGTGGGTGGGAGAAGCGTCAGTTTTGGGCTTTGAGATCTTGCCGCAACCGTTGGAAAGGTTCTGTGCTCCAAAACTTGACTGGAGCATTGCATGCTGACGGGGTGGGTGTATGTTATCGGTCAGCCGGGAAGTCAAAATAGGAATCCCGGCTCAGGAGATCATGCGACTTAAATCCGTGACATTCCTTGCAGCAATCACACAGCTGTTGCGTGTGTTGATGAGCACTTTCAACTACGCCCGGATGTTTCAGAGACTGACCTGGGCAGACAACGCAGACTTCTTTGTGGGGCAGGCAATCTACGTAGTCGCCGACATCATGCTTGTCGTATTCTTGTTCACGCTGTTTGCCCGACAGAAAGAGAGCTGAGAGGCCTTATGCCAGATGATGCAGAGTCGTTTCTCGGAGTGAAGGCTCAACCCCCTGCCGGAGGCGATCCGCCGTTGGAGATAGTATCGGATTCCCCTTACCGTGGTTATGGCGGATGGCTGAGGTTCTTTTGCATAGTACAGATTTTCATCGCACCACCTATTGCGCTCATCTCTGTTGCGGTGTCAATGTCAGCAATCGGTGAGGTTGCTAACCGTTTTCCAAGCTTGGTATTCCCGACGGTTTTGGAGACTATCGGAAACCTCGGGATGATCGGGTTCGGTGTCTATGCGGGCATCGCGCTGCGTCGAGTGCAGCTCGGTGCGGTGCGCGTTGCCGTATTGACCTGCCTGATTTTTTAGTCCAGGAACAGTGAGAGGGTTTTTATATCACAGCCATGGGCTGTGAAGATGGATGTGCTCCCCAGTGGCTACAGGCCGCCGGGGCAGGCGGCCTGTAGCCGAGCGCCGAGTGCGGCCTCTTAGTGTTGTATTCCACGCGCCACATTTCGATCACCACCTGCGCCTCCTTCAGCGAGTAGAAAATCTCTCCATTCAGGCATTCATCCCGCAGCTTCCCGTTGAAACTCTCACAGTACCCGTTCTCCCAGGGACTGCCCGGTTCGATGTACAGCGTTCCCGTCCCCACACTCGCCAGCCACTTCCGCAGTTCCTTCGATACGAATTCCGGGCCATTATCGGAACGAATATGCTCCGGAATTCCCCGCCACAGCATCACGTCGGCCAGCGCCTCAATCACCTCATAACTCCCCAACCGTCGTGCCACCCGGATCGCCAGGCACCCCGCGTGTATTCATCCATCAGCGTCAGCATCCGCAACGTTCTCCCGTCGTGCGTCTTCCCGCTTACGAAGTCATAGCTCCACACATGATTGGCTCGCTCCGGCCTCAGCCGAAGGCACGACCCGTCGTTCAGCCACAGCCGCCCTCGGGGCCGCTGTTTCTGTGGTACTTTCAACCCCTCGCGTCGCCAGATGCGCTGCACCCGATCCTTACCCACCTGCCAGCCAGCACCTTGCAGCAGCGCTGTAATCCGCCGGTAGCCATAGCGCCCATATTCACTGGCCAGCGCAACCATCGCTTCGGTCAGCGCATCTTCGTCGATCCTCTGGATCGCGGCGTAGCGTTGTGTCCTTCGCCACTGCCCCAGCAGCCGACAGGCATGCCGCTCACTTACTTCGTACTTCTCTCGCGCATGCTCCACCGCACAACGTCGCCGCTCAGGGTTCAGAAGTTTCCCGAGGCCACATCCTTCAGAATTTGCTTCTCCAGAGACAGTTCCGCCACCAAACGCTTCAGCTTCGCGTTCTCCCGCTCCAGCTCCTTCATTCGTTTCGCTTGATCCAGCTTCAGGCCGCCGAACTCTTTCCTCCAGCGGTAGTACGTCTGCTGAGTGATCTAAACTTCCTTGCAGGCTTGCGGGGTGGGCTTTCCGTTCGCAATTCCTACTTCAATCTGACGCAGCAACGTCGCGATCTGCTCTGCTTTGTATCTCTTCATCGGCATGTCCAGCTCTCCTTGAGAGTGATTCTCTCTCACTCCCGCTGGACTAATTCAAGCCGATCAGGTCAGTATATGGGTGGCGATCTGCCTTCGCGCGTCACAGAGGCTATGATGATTGGGGCGGTCAGAGGAGCAGTGCAAACGCTTGTTGGGGTTGGGATTTGGTATACGTACTTCAACGTTTCCAAGCGAGTGCGGGCTACATTCCCGCAAGGATAGCTCCTGAGAAACGCCCAAGGCTTTTCGGATAGAACCACAGAACCCGATGTGTCGAACAGCGCCAACCTGGGTGGCGCCTAGGTACTTCAACATCGTTGGCGTCGGCACGCGAGAAGTTTGCGAGGAGTCGGCCGTGATTTCGCTCACCTGGGACTCGCTGTTGAAGGTGCGCTATCTGCCGTTGCAAATTGCGTAATTTGCTTTTAGAATACGCGGCCTGACACGAAAAAGTGGCCCTGTGTGAGACCGCTCGAGCGAAAATCGGAACAGTACCACCCCAGGATCAATTCATCTTTCAGGAGGGCAATTCATGTTACGCATAAACGATGAAGCTCCCAATTTCACCGCCCAAACTTCGCTGGGGGCGATCAACTTCCACGAATGGATCGGCAACGGTTGGGCCATTTTGTTCTCGCATCCCAAGGACTTTACCCCGGTATGCACCACGGAACTGGGTTACATGGCCGGGCTGCAGCCGGAATTCGAGAAGCGCAATTGCAAGGTCATCGGGTTGAGCGTGGACCCGGTCAGCAGTCACAACAAGTGGGCTGTAGACATCGAAGAGACGCAGGGCCACAAGGTGAAATACCCGATGATCGGGGACCCGGAACTCAAGGTGGCCAAGCTTTATGACATGCTGCCGGCGGACGTCGGCGATACTTCCGAAGGCCGCACCGCGGCCACCAACGCCACCGTGCGCACCGTGTTCGTGATCGGCCCGGACAAGAAGATCAAGCTGATGCTCAGCTACCCGATGAGCACCGGCCGCAACTTCGACGAAGTGCTGCGAGTCGTCGATTCCATGCAACTCACGGCCAAGCACAAAGTGGCCACACCGGTGAACTGGAAACAGGGCGCCGATGTAATCATCCTGCCATCGGTGTCGGAGGAAGAAGCCAAACAGAAGTATCCCGGCGGCTGGAAGGCGCCCCGGCCTTATCTGCGGATCGTTCCTCAGCCGAAGTAGGAGTCCGCAAGCGAGGGGCGCGCAGATTCTCGACACCCGCGATCCCAGCGGCTTTGCGGCGGCACATCTTGCCGGCAGCATCAACGTCGGCCTCGGCGGCCAGTATGCGACCTAGGCTGGAACGGCGCCGGATCGTCGAGCGCCCACCTCGCTGCCGCAGGTCGTCGCGTAGTGGTGCGTTATGACCGCTCGTTGATCATCTACTACTGGGGTTCTTCCATATCGCCTGCTTCAGGATTGTCTTGCGTAGGGTTTTGCAAAGGGTTTTAGTGGGAAGCCGTCTCTAGTGTTGCATGTACTCCCTAACGACCAGCCACCGCAGCGACCAAGGAATCGCTGCGCGATTCCCAAACGGGGCGCAGCGCAGTGAAGAATCCCTCTTCATTCTGGCTCGACGCACAACCGCTGTCATTCTGAACGAAGTGAAGAATCTCTCTGCCGCTTTTCCGCATCCTTGTTCCCGCTTTCCCACAGCCACGGCGGCTCAGTGTCGCGCCAGCCGCCGTCGGGTACAGCCGGTGTTAGAGCACATGCTCATTTCACGCGCCACACGCCCTTCTCGTGTGGTTCGAGCGAGAAGTGCACCTGCAGCGTCTCGTTAAACGCTCGGAAGTACATATCGATAAGCGCCCTTTCGATGTCTCGGTAGTTGGTGGAATCGAACCTGTGTTTTGCAACGACGCCGTGACCCTCTTTGTTCCGGAAGACCTTGGCGATCTTCAGGCCCTTCTCAAGGCCCTTCTCGCTCGCACCGACCTTGCTGACAATCGATTCCGACGAAAGCTTCTGAATCAGATCGTTGAGCATGTAGGTCTTGTCTGCAGCCTGTTTGATGCCTTGGACCTGCTGAAAAGTGAAGGGGAATTTCGGAGCGCCAGTAGTGCGCTTTGCTAGCTTGTTGACCGAAAAGCCGTGCTTAAGATACACCGCCTTCAGCAGTAGCTCTGTGCCTATGCCGATCAGCAGGCGCTTGTCGATGTTACGGGCCAAGAGTCGCAAATTCCTTGCCATCCTCTTCATGTCCGAAGTCCGCAGGAAGACGGCGCGCTAAAGATGGAATTCGGCCATTCGCTTGAAGAGTCTCCAGTCACCTTGAACGAATACCTTGGCGAACTGCGCCTTTACGCTCTGCTCGATGCTCGACATTTGTTTTCTGCGCTCTAACGTTGTCCGCTTGAGCCGCGCCGGGTTGGGCATCGCCTGCGGAACCCAGATCACGTCCGACGGTGCCTTGCCAATCGGAACCCGCTCCGATTCTTGAAGCGCCGCGACCCACGCCGACAGGTACGCATCGAGCTTGTCGTGAAGACTGCCATATCCCAGTCTGAATAGACTCTCCGGCTTTGGGGATTGCGGCCAGCCAGTCCTCCGAGCAACCGCTTCGAGCTGCGCACGTAAGCCATCGGGCTTCGATTTGTGGACCGAACCCGCACCGATGCGCACGACAGTGGCTTGGGGAAAGACCTCAAGGCATTCCCAAATTTCCCGAAGCTGTCGAAAGAGCTCGAAGCCGACGAGCATCCAGAGTTGGTTGGCGTGCGGCATCCGAGACGCCTGCCCACCTCTAGCAATGTGCGCACGCGCCTCATGCCTCTTCGCGTCGAACTCGGTGAGACTAGGCGTTGTGATGCAACGGATGCCCAGCGCATCAAGCCCGGCTTCGGCGCATCGCCGACTAATTCCGTCTTTCTTCGGATCACTCGGGGCATCAATGGCCACGCGTCTGATCTTGATGCCACAAGTCGCTTCGATAGCGCGAAGATAGACAACCACGTCGCGAACGAAAGTAGTAACCTTCGCGGCGTCCAGCGCGGCAACGTTGCCGCCGCCGGGAGGTGGCACGACCCCTGTGATCTCGCGGAGTCGCAAAGGTCTCAATACCTCGCCCTGCCACGTACACACCACGATTGGTAGCTGCTTGTTGCGGGCGAAGGCGACATCAATGCCGACGAATGCATCATCCATTTCCGTATGCCTAAATATGAGTATATGCTTTCCGTATATCAAGCTACATGCCGCCGTGAGTCGGCACATGAGTGCTCTTACTCGTCAAGCCATTGACGCGTCTGTTAAAATAGAAACATAAGGCGCAGAGGACCGCGTGGCTTTGGTTTCCAATACCGCAGCAGAACAACACTTCTCTCGTAACTCGTCGGTTAACACCTATGAGGACTTCTCGCAAGTGTTCATTATGCGCGACTTTAAGCCCTTTAGAATACGCACTTACGAACCCAGTATGGGCGTACTGAAAACAGGCGACTTGAACTCATTTAGAATACGCACTTACGTAAGATCGTCGTCTAACTTCTGTGTAATGAACACTTATAAAAAATAGGGGGTGGGGGGTATATCGTTTTTGAGTGAGCGAAAACGCGAGCGGTAGTTCTATGCAAGAACTGAAAATACTTCAAAAGACGGAGACCCTGCATGAGGCCCGGTGGTGGGAACCCGAGCCGGGCGGACGCGTCCACTGCTACCTCTGTCCGCGGCATTGTCACATCGGTTCCGGCCAAGCCGGCTTCTGCTTCATCCGCGTCAACGACAGGGGGCGGCTCTATAGCCTGGGGTACGGCTCGCCTGCAGCCCTGCAGATCGATCCTATCGAGAAGAAGCCTCTCAATCACTTTCTGCCCGGCAGCAAGGTTTTTTCTCTCGGGACAGCGGGCTGCAACATGGGCTGCTTCTTCTGTCAAAACTGGGATATCTCCAAGTCGCGGCGCGACCAGGTGCATTCCACCGTCGTTTCCCCCGAAGACGTCTCCCTGCTCGCCATCCAGTATGGCTGCGATTCCATTGCCTTCACCTACAACGAGCCCACCATTTGGGGTGAGTACGTCATAGACATCTGCCGGGCTGCAAAACAACACGGCCTGAACACCGTGATGGTCAGCAACGGTTACATCACGCGCGAAGCGTTTCACGACATCTACGACCATGTGGACGCCGCCAACATTGACCTGAAGGCCTTTACGGAAAGCTTCTATGGGCGCATGACGCTGACGCACTTGCAGCCGGTGCTGGACACCCTCGAATGGCTGAAGAGCGAAACGAACGTTTGGTTTGAGATCACCAATCTGATGATTCCCACGCTCAACGATGATCCTGGCGAAACGCGCAAACTCGCCGAATGGATTCTCGAGCATCTCGGTCCCGGTGTTCCACTGCACTTCACCGCGTTTCATCCCGATTTCAAGCTTCAGGACAAGCCGCGCACTCCGCCCGAAACGCTTCACCGCGCGCGCGAGATTGCGCGTGAAGTCGGCTTGCACTACGTCTACGAAGGCAACATCTTCTCCGGTGGCGCGAACACCGAGTGCCCACACTGCGGTGTCGTCCTGATCCGCCGCTCCTGGCACAACGTGGAAGAAAATCGGCTTCGCGACGGCCGTTGCTCCAGTTGTGGCCATGCCGTTCCCGGCCGCTGGACCAATCCTCATGGCCGGGCGCTTCCCAAGGTTTCCAACTTGAACACCTTGAACGCGAAGTCCGGCAAATACGCCGATCTCAACCTGTAAACACGGGTGGGGAATCAGTTACAACTCGTCAAGGTACACTGGAATTTCATTCTCGGTGGGTGCGGCAGTGCTGAACAGTGGTTCGAGATCCAAATCCGGAAATCCCTGTCGCATGAGGCGGGCAACCAGGACTGCGCGGATGCTTTCGGGTTCGCCTGCGGGCAATTTTCCAAGAGTTTGAAAGATGACTTCATGTTCCGGCGTCGCGAAACTGTGCTCTTTCAACCGCCGCAGCACTTGGTCCCGCGCCTGAGCATTAAGCGACCCCTGGCATAGCACCGCAAGCAGGCGCCGTTCGGCCGTGACTTGCCTCTCGCCTGGGTGGGTATGACGATTCATATGTGGATCTGCTGTCTGTTGTAGCTCGCGAAGGTGCTCAGATACCAGCCCAAACCCCAGGAGGTTCCGATCCAGGTCAGCACGGCTACGGCGGCTTCGGGTATTTGCGCTAGGAACCGCTGTTTAACGTTCGGAGCCAGATAGTAGATGGTCTCTACGGCGAGCACAATGAAAACAGTTGTCAATCTGCGGAACGGCTGTCAGCGCTTCGGCAGACGACCGCGATGATGTATCTCGAGACCACTCGGAAGAACTACGGTATTGCGGGGGATTACGCAGCGCGTTTCTTCGATCAAGCACAGCAAATCGCCAGCAGTACTCCGGATTCCCAGCTTCGCACGACGATGGCCGAGGTCTTGCCACAGCGTGATCAGATCACTGCGGATCTTGCCATGGGTTCGCCTGCGATCGTTGAACAAATGCAATCCCTGCTGCTGAAGCTTGACGGGGAGGCCGCGAAATAGCGGAAGCTTTCAAGGCGACACGAGTATCGAGGGGAATTTCCAATCTCACCGGCGCAGAGGCATGTGCACCTATAGACCGGAACCGCAGCTTCTCAGACGGGCTCAATCCCTCTCAGAGGTGCTGAAGGGAAGACAAACAGCTGGATTTCAAGATACTTTCTTCCACACTTCCCGATTTGATCCATTGTTGGAGATCAGGTGCATCGTATCGCCCTCAATTCCCACCTCGGTCAGAAACTCTTCCCTTTCTTCCCTCTCCTGACTGGCTTCTTCGCCAAACAGCCGGACGCGGTTCCCGGTCACCGAGTAGGTGCCGGATTCGGATGTGCGGCGCATCCACTTGATGCCCAAACGAGAAATGTATGTCGAGAAATTTACGTCATACCGACTTTCCGCAAAATTGGCAACACCTTCCATTTCGTCCGGCGAAGCATAGGTTCTGTTGTTGGACGTGTAGGTATAACTTTGTAAACTCCATGAGCCTTGCAGCATAGCCTCTAGCTGATCATCGGATGTCGCTTGTAGTCTTAAGCCCTGGAAAACGCGATAGGGGCGAGCGCGCCTTCAAGACAGAATACGGAAAGACATTGCAAAAACAGTCTGCGGTTCTGTGCCATGGTGTGTTCTCCAGTGTGCTAGCGGCTTCCCAAAAGCAGAGCCAGCATGTAAAGAATCCCAACACCCCAATAAGGCCAGACAAGAATAAACGCATAATTGGGAGTTGGGTAGAAGGGAAAGCTCCAGGCCATAAGGACAGCCGGGCCGAAGCTCAGCAGGGTCCATACAAGGTAATCGTGATCGAACACACCCGATGTATAAAGGCTCAGGCTGATCGCCGCGGAAACAGTAACCGCTACCGGTAAAATCCAACGGGTCGTCCGAATCCCATAAACCTTCGCCAAGGTGCGAGTATCCGTTCGGGAATCAGTTGGTAGATCGCGAATATCGGCGGCGGCGCGAGCGCCAACCATTGCCGTGAAGAATACCGCCGCGCCCGTACCATCAATCCGGAGATCGCTCCTGTCGCAGCAGCCACTAAGAGCACATAGAAAGCCTGCAACAGACCGAGAGTGAAGGCACGCCCGAAAGGACCGTCGAGGGTACCCATAGCCAACCCCCAGTACGTAAGCAGCAACAGCGCTGCGGGCACTAGCGTAAGAGGGTGGACTGCTGTACAAAGCGATACTCCGATCAACACGAAGAAAATAATCCATCTCTGAGCGGCGGCTGGCGTCATCATGCCCGTGGAAATCGGATTCACCGGCCAAGGTCGCGGACTTTGTTTATCGGCTTCGCGATCCGAATGGGTGTCGAGAGCAAAGCCGGTCATTGCCAGGAGCATTCCGCCAAGAGTGATCAGCCAACCTTTGAGTGATGGAACGTCCGCGACGGACGCACTAACCCATGTTAGCGATGAGACCATCGCTACCCGGCCCGGCCGGATCAGCTTTAGGAAAGCATTCATCCTGGCCAGGGAGCGATTCGGGAGGAGAGGGGTCAGCAGTTTCCACGTCCTAACCGATACACGGCCGACGAATTGAATGGAAGGATATTGAGTGCCGTGGGGTTCGCTCAACGCTTCATCAACTCCTTATTTTGCTCGTACATCAATCCTCGCTCGAGCGCCAATTCCGCTTTGCCAAGCTCACGCCCCAGATAAGCAGCGTGTCCTCTGTTCGTGACCCAGTTCTTTCGGATCATCGTCGAATAAATCTCAAGAGCATTTTTTCCGTGGAGAACGCGCTGAAGCACAAACTCCGTAGAGTAATGTTCTGCCAGAATCTCACGGGACCGAGAATCAATCTGAATCACGAAGAAACCTGCCGAATCGGGCTCGTAGTCCACGCTTTCGCGATGCCAGCAGGTGACCTGCGCAATGGCCTTTTCTTCGGTTGGGACATGGGGTACGGGTGAGCCTCGAAAAGTTTCAAGGTTCCGCTCCTTTGCCGCCTCAACCATTTCCATCACGGTGTCCAATCCTTCTTCGCCGATCAGGTCAATGATCTCGATTTGCTGCTGGAAACGCTCTATTTCCTCGCGGGCAACATTTTTCAGCAGGGGCAGTCTCCCGTGAGATCCGATAATCTTTCTCCCGGCATCGATGCCATTGTGTTTTAAAGCGACGATCGACTGTCCCACGCGGTGAGGAGATTCCTTGCCGCACAGGAGCAGAAGCCGAATCGACGGATTGCTGACGACATTCCGGATCATTTTCTCGATTCCGAGGTTTTCCGTAAAGGTCTTGCCCACGATCGCGATCTCCTCACGGCGTCCGATCTTTCGCATCAGATCAATGCTGCCGAGCGTGCAGACGGCGAGGGAGCTGTCTTTACGGCCGACATAGTATTGCCCGGAGACGGCCGGCCAGTCTTGCTTCTGGAAGAACCACTCCTGGTAAATCCGGTCCAGGTGAGTGACGACCGTCACCATGGTGGCATCGATTGTGGTTTTCAAGGATTGCAGGTTCACGAGTTCAGCACCTTGAGCGCCGGCACCGCCGTCAGAGACGTGTGGCCGCTATAGGAAAAACTCAGTACGTTGGTTGGACAGACAGCAATGCAAAGCCCGCACCCGGTGCACTGAGCGAAATTCAACAGCCCGCCCCGCACCGCAAACTTCATCACCGGAATGCCCATGTCACAGGCGTTGTCACACTTGGAACACGCGATGCACTCCGAAGCATCGGCTGCGAGACGGAATCGTCCGAGTTTTTGAAAGAAACCGAGGTAGGCGCCCATCGGACAGTTGTAGCGACACTTGGCCCGTGCGCCCAACAACGGGATCACGCCGACGCCCGCCTGGAAGGTCAGGTAGTTCACGAATACCAAGTAGTACCACTGGGTTAAAGTGCGGGAACCGGTGTCTGCATCGAGGCCGATGGCGCGCAGTACCGTCAAAATAACAACCAAGAGAAAAAGTCCCGTGCTCACCCACTGAAGCCGCTCGGCCCAAAGTCCTTTGGGAGCGCGAGAGCGAAAGGGCTGCCCCAGGGTTTCGCTGACCAAAGCCCAACGGCACAGCATGGTGCAGTAAAAACGCTTTCCGTAAAAATAGGTGATGAGAGGAAGAACGACCAGGGCGCCGATCAGTGCCCAGATGGTGTAGGCGACGGCGGTAGATTCCCAGTTATGATCGGCTGCGACAAAAACCGCCCGCAGACTGAGAGGCCAATACAGAAAAAGCGATGTGGTATACCCGCCGTCGCCCCCGCCGTAAGAGGCGGGAAGTCAGCGCGGAAGCCCCTCAAAACATAACTGGAGTGCAAGCAGAACCACAATGCGTACTCGGATCGTCTTGGTGGGGTAACGCCACCATACCAGGGCAGCCAGTGAGAAATAAACGACCCAAAGTCCGTGTCCCCAGATCCTCAACCCCCAATAGGCGCCATTAAACAAAATGAGAGCCAAGGCGAAGAAAAGGACTCGGCCGAATGGGTGTTTAGCAAAGGGCATGGCTCCTATCGCTGTTCTCTTCGTAGCACAGTCAGGGTTGTTGCTTATTGTCGGTCGGATGCTTTCTCCTTAAGCGCGCCAAAGCAAACCATGCGGATGCGGTGAACAAAGAAACCGTTATGAGAATGGAAACGCGACCAGAAAAGCCGGGGGAATTCCATAGAGCAGTCGAGAGGATCACACCCCACCAGGCACTCCAGATGAGCGCGAGAATGAAACCCATGCGACGCCTCCACAGGAACATAACGAACATCAGAACTCCGAAGCCAATCAAACCCCGGGTAAAGAAAACGGCCCCGCTGTCCTGCAGTTTGAGAAAGGGGCCAATCTCCAGTTCCATATTGGATTCGCTGGCTGAGGTCATCATGGTATGCCCTGGATTGGGTAATTTAGACACTGATGTTGGGAATTAACTACCCTGGTGTCATATGAACAAAAAACATCATCGTATTGCAGCCAACGTAAAAGCCGATATCCTACGCCGCGTCAAGGAAGAAGGCATCTCGGTGGCCCAGGCCGCCAAGGATCACGGTATTTCTGAAGGGACCATCTATGGTTGGATGGTAAAGGGAGCAACCGGTGCCCCGTCCTGGGCGGAGTTCTCCCGACTTCAGAAGCAGAACAGAGAACTCCTGGAACTCGTGGGCGAGATCACGCTCAAGCTCTCCATGACTCAAAAAAACAATTGAGCGAAGGAAGAAACAAATCAGCGCTTGCCCGAGCCCTTGGCATATCCCGCGCGAGCCTGTATTACGTCCCAAGAATGAAGGAGAAGGACTGGCGCCTCAAGGTCCGCCTGGAAGAAGAGCTGCAGATCCATCCCTCCTACGGCTCCCGGCGAATTGCTACGGCACTGGGACTCTGCCGCCAGCGGGCGCAGAGGGTCATGCATCTGTTTGGCATCAAGCCCTACCGCAGGAGAGGCAGAAAATGGAGAAAACCCAAGGTTTCCCGGACCTATCCCAACCTCCTGCTCGCGGTCATGCCCGCATATGCAAACCACATCTGGGCAGCAGACTTCACCGAGTTCGTGCAGCACGGAAAGAAGGTCTATGTGGCGACCGTGATCGATCTCTACACTCGCCGGATCCTGGGAATCCAAATTGCGGTGAGAAAGGGAGCCGCGCTCACCATTCAGGCGCTTTCCAACGCCCTGCTCCATCATCCGCGCCCGGGTCTATTCCACTCCGACAACGGGAGGGAGTATGACGCGATGGCGTTCACTGAAATCCTTGATGGATGCGGCATCGTGATTTCACGGAGCCGCCCGGGGTGCCCTTGGGAGAACGGATACCAGGAATCGTTCTACGACAAATTCAAGGTTGACCTGGGAGATCCGAACCGCTTCAAAACACTGGGGGAGCTAGTGGCGGAGATCTACCGCACCCTGTGGGACTACAACAACACGCGGATTCACTCCGCGCTCAACATGCCGCCTGTGGTATTCGCCAAACGGTATGCGTTAGTCACGTAAAAAACTCTCAGAATCAGTGTCTAAAGAAATCAGTCCTTGACATCTTGGACGCAATCGCGCAGGCGGAACTGGTGCGCCGCGGGCAAGTGACGCCGCTCGAACTCACGGACGCCGCCATTGCCCGTGTCGAGGCCCTGAATCCGGTCCTCAACGCGGTCATCACGCCAATGTTCAAGTCTGCGCGTCTTGCGGCGCGCGGGCCCCTGCCGGATGGACCGTTTCGTGGCGTGCCGTTCTTGCTGAAAGATCTGCTCGCATCCTACGCCGGCACCCGGATGGCCGCGGGTTCGGCTTCTCTCCAGGATTTCGTGCCCGACCACGATAGCGAGTTGGTCGCGCGGATCAAGCGTGCCGGGCTGGTTGTGGTGGGAAAAACGAACACACCTGAGTTTGGCCTTCTCCCAACGACCGAGCCACGCCTGTTCGGCCCCAGCCGCAACCCCTGGGATCTCACGCGAATCACCGGCGGCTCCAGCGGAGGTTCGGCGGCAGCGGTGGCGGCGGGCATGGTGGCCATGGCCCACGCCAACGATGGTGGAGGCTCGATCCGCATACCCGCGTCATGCTGTGGTGTTTTTGGGTTGAAGCCGACGCGCGCGCGCAATCCGCTCGGCCCGGATTTTGGCGACGTGCTGAACGGTCTGGCGGTTGAGCACGCCGTCACGCGCTCGGTTCGGGACAGTGCCGCGCTGCTCGACGCCACCGCTGGACCCGATCTTGGCGATCCCTATTGGGCACCGCCGCGCGCGAGGCCGTTCCTTCAAGAAGTGGGCGCCAATCCCGGCAGGCTTAGCATCGCCTTCACAACCAACTCTCCAACCGGCGTCTCCGTCCACGCCGATTGCGTCCGCGCTGTCCAAGAAGCAGTCAAGCTCTGCTCGGAGCTGGGCCACGAGGTAAGCGAGGCCGCTCCCGCTATTGATGGTGACCGTTTTACGAAGGCGTTCTTGACGGTGTGGTCGGTGGGATGTGCCCGCTCCATGGAAGGCAACGCCATCGTGACCGGCCGAGAACCCACGCCCGATCAGTTCGAGGAATTCACATGGGTTTTGGCCGAGCAAGGGCGCGCCGCGACAGCCTCCACGTATTTGCTGGTCGTGAATGTCCTGCAGATTATGGCCCGCCAGATTGCGAGATTTTTTGCGAACTACGATATTTGGCTGACCCCAACATTAGCCGAGCCGCCGCTCCCGCTGGGCAGTTTCGACCCGCAGCCGGGCAATCCGTTCTACGGTCTGCAGCGGGCCACCGTTTTCGTTCCCTTTACACCGTTGTGCAATGTGACCGGTCAGCCAGCCATGTCGGTGCCGTTGTTCTGGAACGATCAGGGGCTGCCGGTCGGCACGCACTTTGTGGGGCGGTTCGGTGACGAAGCCACGTTGTTCCGCCTTGCCGCGCAGCTCGAAGCAGCGCGGCCTTGGGCGACCAGCCAGCCGAAGAATTACACTAAAGGCGCATCTTTTCAATAAGATGGTGCATCAAACTGAGTGCCCGTAGGATTTAGAGAGAAATTCGTACAAGAACCGTACGAATAGTGTATCCTCTGTAGTTTCTTTGAGATACAATAAACATCCACCCGGCCTGCCAGGATTTAAGATCGTGCGGAGTGGGTCTGCGGGTTAACGAAAAAGGAAGGTTTGATTCTAGATGGAATTGATCACCAATACGGAGCGGTTCGTTTCAGACAGCGAGGATGCCGCACGGTTGGAAGGCGAAGCTGTGGTCCTCGGTGAAGAACGGGAGGCAGTTCCTCGAGACGCTGAATTCAGCGCCTCGCCAGCACATGAGATTACACACGACTTGGTGCGGACCTATCTCAGCGAAATGGGCAGTGTTCCGCTTCTGAAACGAGAAGGTGAAGTACGGCTCGCCAAGCGGATCGAGTGGGGAGAGAACCTGGCATGGAAGGCAGTTTCTCGTTCCCCGGTTGCACTGCAGGAACTGATCGCTGTCGGGAAGGAATTGCGTCGCGGGACCCGTTCTATCAAGGAAATCGTGAAGATCGACAGCGAGGCGGCGACTCAAGAACAAGCGGTGGACCAAACTTTGGCGACCCTCGATACCCTCGCCAGGCTCTACAAGCTTGCCACCAGACAAGCGGTGCGGGCAAAGCGTATTCCAAGGTCGAAAACTCGCACAACCCTTCGTGCAAAATGGCGACTCGCCCGCACACGCGTAAAGATGTCTCAGTTGGTGCGTTCCATCGCCCTTACGCCCGCCGAGAGGAGACGTCTTCTTCTCGCAGTGTGCTCCGAGGCCGAGCAGAAACTGGCGGTTGCCCGAGTGCAACGCAAGAAGTCACGTTCTCGCCGTCCGATGGCCAGCGGAGCGGATCAAAGCGTAGCAGTCAGTACGGCCGAGCTGCGGAGGACCCTTCACCTCATCCGCGAGGGCCAAGCAGAGGCTGCGCGCGCGAAGAAAGGACTAACAGAAGCCAACCTGCGGCTGGTCGTTTCCATTGCCAAGCGTTACGCCAACCGCGGCCTAGCGTTCGCCGACCTGATTCAGGAGGGCAACATCGGCTTGATGAGAGGGGTGGAGAAATTCGAGTGGCGCCGTGGGTACAAATTCTCGACGTATGCGACTTGGTGGATCCGCCAAGCCGTTACCCGGGCTATCGCCGATCGGGCTCGCACCATCCGGCTTCCGGTGCACATGATCGAAGCACTCAACCGGCTGGGGGCCACCACTCGCGAACTGGTCCGGAAACTGGGTCGTAAGCCTTTTCCGGCAGAGCTGGCTAAGCGAATGGGACTACCCGTGGCGAAGGTGCGTGATCTCATAAAGATTGCACAGGATCCTATTTCGCTTGAGACGCCCATCAGCAATGATGAAGAGTCGCATCTGGGCGATTTCATCCAGGACAAGAAAGCCGTATCGCCCTCGGAGGCCATGATTGACCGGAGTCTGAAGGAAGAGACCGCCCTACTGCTGAAGACACTGACACCACGCGAGGAAAAGATCATCCGGATGCGCTTCGGATTGGAAGACGGCGAGGAGCACACACTGGAAGAGGTCGGCCAATTCTTGGAGCTGACCCGGGAGCGTATCCGTCAAATAGAGTCGAAAGCCCTTCAGAAGCTGCGCCACGCCCGGGACGTAAGAGGCCTGCATTCGTTCCTCCGTGCGTCTTGAGCTCCTTCCGCACTCGCCTCGAGGGATGGCAATGAATCTCCCGAATGGTGATTGAGGAAGAATATTGCTGTAGGTGTGTGTTCTCAACGGTATTACGCATTGTGGCCGAAGGGCTTGAGGGTGTCGATTTCGGGTAGTTGAAACGACCACTCGGGGTCAACCCAAGGATAGATTTCTAGCTCGGAAATCTTGCCTTCCCGTGCATGTAGCAGAACACCAACCTCAGTACCCTCGGCCATTCTACCGGCGAAGTCCGCGAGCACGTGTGACGGCCCTGTAGTGCGCTGCCGAGCGTCTCCGACAGCCAAGTCCATCGTGGGGCAACCACAGCTGCACCGCCCTACCACGTGTAGATTCTCGATCTGTGATAACGGCCACAGCAATTAGGAGATTATTAGAGCAAATTGAGGTTGCCGACCAGCCCCGGGTCGCGGGGTGGAAGGGGGGGGGTATGTCCGATTCCGGCGAGATGGACCTTTACCAGGAACTCCTCAAGTTGCTGGCGGAAGAGCAAAATCTGAGCGAGGGACCGCTGGACAAGAAGGACGTAGAATGGCGTGAATACCGCCACCATAGAATCCGAGAAGTCATGCTTCAGCTCGGCTTTGTCGGAACGCAGGGGAAGAAGTCTCGTCCCCTGGAGAACGATAATTGACGCCAGTTCTGCCCGAAGCTGGCGAGTTGCTTGATCACTTGATCAAAGGACGGGCCACCAGGATCCAGGCTTTGGACTACATCTTGAACGATGGGTGATCGCTGGGCGGGCCCGCCCAGCTTGCCGCGGTTGCGAGAGAACGCGGAGCCCGTTTGAACTCCTCGCTTAGGGCAACAAAGCTTAGGGCAACATCGACCCGAGGAGCGCGACGAGGATGCCGAACACGCCCGCGAATGCAGCAAACCACGCCAGGGTCCAAGCTCCCTCGCGCATATCCTGCTCAGACATAGCTAGCGAACCTCTCATCTACAACAAGCAATACCCTTGCCATAAAAATGGGGAGAGCACGCAGCACCAGTATGAGCATCGCGCTTAACGCGCATTTTCACCAGGGCTGATAAAAAATCGGGACTTAAGGTATAGGAAAAGGCCTCATTCTCGAGCATAACTGCGTGTCCAAGCGTAGTTTATGGGACGAGAGAGGGTATGGTGGGCTGTAATACCGCACAAATGTAGTCAGACACACGAGGGAGGGCGTCACCAGTTGGTGACATTCGTCTCGTTGGATACATGTCCCCCGCCAACTGCTGTCCGCGGCTATCTATCGATTCTTATACGCCACTCCCCCGCATCGACAAGATATCTCCTGTCGATTGAGGCTCGAACAACTTCACCTTCCCCTCGCGTTGTCCAGCAAGCACCCTCCCGGATCGGTCAGGCATGACACTGGCATAACAGTTGCTAGAAACAGTTTCGTAGGCCGCAACGACAGGTATGCCCGGTGCGAGCTGCGTCTGACGGATAAGAGATAGCCGAGCCCCCTAAATGAGCGATATTCCCTCTTATTTTGTCCTGCCAAAGCAATCCTTCCTGAGTCGCTGGGCAGAGGCTCTTGCCGTTATGTTGAGCGCGACCTTGCGAATCGATAAAAACCAGTCCGGCCCACTCGCCTGTGTCCTGACTGAAACGGACGTTCGTCCGTCAGGAAGAGCGTTTCTCGTTTCCTCGTTTTGTCACTTTTCAGTTGTTCTTCTCCTGATTTCCGTGCCTTACAGACTTCTTTTCGATGCTCGGAAATCTGCGGGCCGCGCCAGCTTATTGCAAAAGCAAATCATCTATTACGACTTGCGCGAAATCCATTTTGAGAAGACGCTGCCAAACTTGATCTCTCCCGGAGTGGGAGGAAAACCAGGACGCGGCTCCCGTCCGAGACAGACTCCCTCCCGGGGAAGTGAAGCCTTTCATCCCCGGCTGACCATGGTTATGAATCCGCCTGCGCCGGACTCCACTCGCCAGACGATCATTCAACCTGCATCTCCCCCGGAATTGAAGATTGCTGAAGACCTTAAATTACCGAATATCTTAATCGGTTCTATGACTCCTCCCCAGAGACCTCCTCTTCCATTGCGTCAAAAACAACCACGCGCTCCGGAGAGAAATGATTCAGATTTGCAGGCGCCGATTGTGGTTCGAGACTCGACCCACAAGTCGGACCTGCTGCAGTCGACGTTGCCGGTCTTGACATCGACTCACAATCTTGACGTGCCGATTCCATTACATCTAGGAAAACCACGCGCTCCGGAGAGAAATGATTCAGATTTGCAGGCGCCGATTGTGGTTCAAGACTCGACCCACAGGTCGGACCTGCTGCAGTCGAGATTGCCGGTCTTGACATCGACTCACAATCTTGGCGTGCCGAACCAATCCATGTCCGTCCCGAGAGCGAAGTCGAGGGGTGAGAATGGAGGCGGCGTGGCGGATGACGGTTTGCCGAACGTGGAAGCCCCCGGAAACTTGTTGGCGATGGGAGTGAACCCGGGAGTTTTGGAAGGATTGATCGCGGTGTCATCAGGCAATCGCTACGGTGCCTTTTCCATTTCTCCCGTTGGAGGCCTGCCAGGCTCCCCCGGTGGCATCGTTGGCGGCGACGCGCAAGGCGGCAGCGGCGGTCTCACGGGAGCTGGAGACGGCAGTTCCATAGTGGGGCCCGGGAGTACTGGGGGAGGGAACAATCACGGCGGTTCACCTGTGCTGAACGTGAGTGGCGGCATTGTGGGTTTTTCTGGCGCGGCCGCGATGGACGCGGGCAACCGTCCATTGATCGACGTTGTGACTGCGGGACAGGTGTTTCCGGTCCTGATTCCTCCCCGCGTGCGCGGTCTGAACGTTCAAGTTATCACGGGGCCAAGCGGGGGCGGAGGGCTGGCGATCTATCGCGTCCTGCCGTGCGACAAGATCTACACGATTGCTTTGCCTATGCCAAGCAAGGACTGGATTCTGCAATATTGCACCCGCGATCCAAACAAGGCGAATCGGTCAGGCAGAACTGCAAGCCATGTCCTCCATCTTGATCAGGGCTTGGTCGCTCCGGATATCGTGGACAAATTCGATTTCAAGCGCCCGCCAGTCCCGCCCAAAAAAGCGAGCAAACTCATCGTTCTGCGCGGCGCCATTGCGGAGGACGGATCCGTCGCAGAGGTGACCGTTATTTCCGGCGCGGACCCGACGGCAGACACCCTTGCAGCCGCTGCCTTCCGCCAATGGAAATTTCAGCCGGCGCTTCAATCAGGAAAGCCGGTTCGAGTCGAGATTCTTGTTGGTGTTCCCGCAACAACGCCCTGACATTCGAACAACTCAGGGGCGATGAGGCAGGTTGAACGGAATGGAACAGATCGTGCTCACCGAAAGTTGCCGAAAGGATGGCGAGGCCAACATGTGTCGCCAATCGAGAACAATCCTACCGCGCCTGCGGGATCTCCTCAGGACAACCGCCAAGGCGGACTGCGCGGCTGAACTGCTCGAGGTTGCGCTGGTTCTCCCGTTGCTGCTGTCCCTCTTACTAGCCATGGTGTCTTTCTCGCGTGCCCATAACGCTTACCAGACCATTACGCGAGCAGCTCGTGAGGGAGCCCGCACCCTCGCCCTAACCAATTGTGCCACGTGCGGAAATACGGCGTTCCCATCGGCCTCGGCGCGAGCGATTGTCGACGAGATCCTCGTCTCGGCCAGTTTCACTCCTTCAGAAGTGTCCAACTATTCAGCCACATATGTCTGGACCGACAGCGCCTCGCCCACGCCACAACAGTGTGGGATAGCCATCAGTTTCAACTACCCGTTTCAACTCGTAGTCCCTTTTACAAGCGTGAATCTGACGGACTTGGATTTAGAAACGGGTGTTCAAATGCGGCTGGAAAATCAACCGGCGACGTGTCCGGTGGGGAACAGCGTTCCATGAGGACCCGCCGCCCACAGATGGCCACAACGCGGCAAAAGACTCTGCATCTCGGTGGGGAAAAGGGAGCCGTGCTGTTTGAATTTGCCGTCCTGCTTCCGCTTCTGTTGGTGCTGCTGATCGGGTTGCTCGATTTCGCAACGGCGTACAACATTAGACAAAAAATAGCCAATGCCGCGCGGGAGGGCGCTCGTCTGGGCGCATCCCAGAGCATGCTGGATTTGACGCAAACGACGCCGGCTTCGATCGGCGACATCCGGAACACCATCGTCACCTATCTCCAAGGCGCCAATGTGGATGCGTCTTTCATCGATTCCACGATGACGGTGGAGGGCAATTTCACTTGGAGCTATTACTCGAGCGCCAATCATGGATTGAAAATCGTGCCCTGGATTGGGTAATTTAGACACTGAGGTTGGGAATTAACTACCCTGGTGTCATATGAACAAAAAACATCATCGTATTGCAGCCAACGTAAAAGCCGATATCCTACGCCGCGTCAAGGAAGAGGGCATCTCGGTGGCCCAGGCCGCCAAGGATCACGGTATTTCTGAAGGGACCATCTATGGTTGGATGGTAAAGGGAGCAACCGGTGCCCCGTCCTGGGCGGAGTTCTCCCGACTTCAGAAGCAGAACAGAGAACTCCTGGAACTCGTGGGCGAGATCACGCTCAAGCTCTCCATGACTCAAAAAAACAATTGAGCGAAGGAAGAAACAAATCAGCGCTTGCCCGAGCCCTTGGCATATCCCGCGCGAGCCTGTATTACGTCCCAAGAATGAAGGAGAAGGACTGGCGCCTCAAGGTCCGCCTGGAAGAAGAGCTGCAGATCCATCCCTCCTACGGCTCCCGGCGAATTGCTACGGCACTGGGACTCTGCCGCCAGCGGGCGCAGAGGGTCATGCATCTGTTTGGCATCAAGCCCTACCGCAGGAGAGGCAGAAAATGGAGAAAACCCAAGGTTTCCCGGACCTGTCAAGGACTGATTTCTTTAGACACTGATTCCGAGAGTTTTTTACGTGACTAACGCATACCGTTTGGCGAATACCACAGGCGGCATGTTGAGCGCGGAGTGAATCCGCGTGTTGTTGTAGTCCCACAGGGTGCGGTAGATCTCCGCCACTAGCTCCCCCAGTGTTTTGAAGCGGTTCGGATCTCCCAGGTCAACCTTGAATTTGTCGTAGAACGATTCCTGGTATCCGTTCTCCCAAGGGCACCCCGGGCGGCTCCGTGAAATCACGATGCCGCATCCATCAAGGATTTCAGTGAACGCCATCGCGTCATACTCCCTCCCGTTGTCGGAGTGGAATAGACCCGGGCGCGGATGATGGAGCAGGGCGTTGGAAAGCGCCTGAATGGTGAGCGCGGCTCCCTTTCTCACCGCAATTTGGATTCCCAGGATCCGGCGAGTGTAGAGATCGATCACGGTCGCCACATAGACCTTCTTTCCGTGCTGCACGAACTCGGTGAAGTCTGCTGCCCAGATGTGGTTTGCATATGCGGGCATGACCGCGAGCAGGAGGTTGGGATAGGTCCGGGAAACCTTGGGTTTTCTCCATTTTCTGCCTCTCCTGCGGTAGGGCTTGATGCCAAACAGATGCATGACCCTCTGCGCCCGCTGGCGGCAGAGTCCCAGTGCCGTAGCAATTCGCCGGGAGCCGTAGGAGGGATGGATCTGCAGCTCTTCTTCCAGGCGGACCTTGAGGCGCCAGTCCTTCTCCTTCATTCTTGGGACGTAATACAGGCTCGCGCGGGATATGCCAAGGGCTCGGGCAAGCGCTGATTTGTTTCTTCCTTCGCTCAATTGTTTTTTTGAGTCATGGAGAGCTTGAGCGTGATCTCGCCCACGAGTTCCAGGAGTTCTCTGTTCTGCTTCTGAAGTCGGGAGAACTCCGCCCAGGACGGGGCACCGGTTGCTCCCTTTACCATCCAACCATAGATGGTCCCTTCAGAAATACCGTGATCCTTGGCGGCCTGGGCCACCGAGATGCCCTCTTCCTTGACGCGGCGTAGGATATCGGCTTTTACGTTGGCTGCAATACGATGATGTTTTTTGTTCATATGACACCAGGGTAGTTAATTCCCAACCTCAGTGTCTAAATTACCCAATCCAGGGCAGCCTCTCTCGTCTGCATGTCTATAGGCTTGCGTGATGTATGACTTGTCAAGCGCACTCCATGCACCATTCCATGTTCCCGTACTGCTTTTACCATAGAACAGCAGGACGTCATGTACTCTTCCGTAGCGCTTGGCATCGTTGTGCGAACCATACCGACGCCAAATAATCTCGCTGTGATATTTGCCAATTCCGAATATCGCGTCCATAAGCATCTTGAGATAGTGGGACGCGGTAGGATCACAATGTAGGTAGATCGAGCCGGATGGCTTCAATATCCGCCGCATTTCAAGCAACCGCACGGCCATCATAATCAGATAGGACTTCATGCCCTTGCCGTGCGCCTCGCCAGCCGCTCCGATGACTGAATACATAGCCGGATTTTGCTCGGCTATCTCGCCGTGCCATGCCGCGTCTACGTCGTCCAGGGTCCAGGTATCCTTGAATGCCGCTCCCGCCGCCTGGGAGCCGATAGGGGCGCTGTAGGTGCGATTGCTGTTGAAGGGTGGGTCAGGTAAATCAGGTCCACGGACTCCGAGTTCATGCCGCGCATTATGGGCAAGTTGTCGCCCGTCCACATGGTGCGGTTTGACCAGTTCGCCACTTCCATGCGGAGCATGGTAGAACGGGCTTGCAGTCACGTCAACGTTTATTTATAATCCCCATCAACAACACCCTTACGGAGTTTTTCATTAAAGTACTCTTGAACGTCAGTGGTTCCGGGATTTATGGCTGAAGTATCTTGTGCATGGTCATCCGGAGCGGTGGAATACAGATAGCAAGTACCCGCGAGGGCCACGACGACAACAATGAATGGGATAAAAATGTCTCTCAAAGAGTTCTTCATAATCCTAAATGGCCGGAAACGGCCGTAGTCGCGCGGACCGTGTGTGTAAGATTGTTGGTATTTATTCGTCGTCAGGCTTGGCATCGAAAACTAGCTGCATCTCCTCGAACCATTTTTTCTGGTCTTCTTTCGTGTGAGTTTTTGCCAAACTTGCCATGTGTCTTTTATGTGCATCGTCTGACTGCACATGTTGCATTCCTTTTTGTACAACTTCCATAAGAGTATCCCCAGAGAATTGTTCGTCGCATACCCCCATCAGCTCACGGCATGTAAGTGATTTGCTCATAAGTTTTATCCGGAATTTCCGATTTGAACTCTGCTTTCGCTCAAAACCGTACACCAGTCCCCTCTGTCAACACAAGCGTAGACCGCTATGGCATCTTGGAGGCGGCTTCGCGGCGGACTAGGCTGCTCCGCAACAAAACCCCACAGAGATGGGGCACTGCAACGCTTCGATCCGGGCCGGTGCCTGGCCTCCGGCGGTCAATTCGTTGCATCCCGGAGAGGGCAGAGGGTATCCTCCAGCAGCCGAAAGGGCCAAGGGCTGGATGAAACCGCGTCGAGGGTAGGCGCGGCCTTGGTTATCGAAGAATCAAGAAAGGAACGAAGAAGAAGTCTGTGGCGCGCCCCTCGTCACCCGGCTCAGGCGCGGTGATTTCGAACGGCGCACCGATGCGGTTGCCCGCAAGGTCTTCAAGAAACGCGTAGACCCGGATCGAATACTCGCCCGGCTCCCATGCCCGGTGGGGAACGAACGCCCACTGAGTCTCGGCGTTGCTGACTTCGATCCTTCCTTCAATCGGATCGCCTGCGAGAGTCGTTACGCTCAACGCACGGTTGAGGAGGCCATGGTCCAACGGCTCCGGAAACGAGACGAGGACGGGCTCGCGCGTGTCCCTTTCCGGCGGACCGGAAAGCTTCCAGCGCGACAACTGGATCGGCTCCACTTCCGCCGGACCGACGCGGAACTGCTTCTGAAACCCTTCGACAAGAGGATTACCGCCGGCGTCAAGCCACCCTTCGCCAATGATGAGCGTGTAAGCCAGCCCTTCGGTGACCGGTCGGCCGAGTTCTTCACTGAGCGCCAACCCTCGCTTGATCCGGCCGGGATCGAAAAAGAGGGTATAGCGCTGCCGCTGGCGGTCCCACAGACCGGCCCCCAACACATCGCCCAGCGGGAGGAACGCCGAAGCGACCTCCTCTCCCGCCTCGTCCAAGAGCTTGACGTAGGGTAAGCCGTTGCCGGCGCTCATCGGCGCTGAGAAATGGATGTAGGCTCGGAGCAGATTCTCCGGCACAACGTCGGCCGTCGGATAGACTTGAACGGCACGGGTACGGGGAGTAGTTGACCGTAACGGCAAGCCGACGATGGATAGGACGGGCAGGTCGATCTTCGAATCGTTATCGACATAGGGGGACGGATCGAACGTGACGACATAGTTTTGCCCGGGGTCGAAGGGAAACATCGGCGTGAAACGAATGAGGGTGTCTGCAACCTCGTAGGACCCAAGGATCGGCGGAATCTCCCCCCGCGCATCGACCGTGTCCTCGTGGATAGCAACTCGTAATACCTGCTCCCACTGTCGCCGGTCCAGCTCCAAACGCTCCAGTGCGGTTAGAGTGCGCGAGTCGAGGTTCCGGACCTCGATCATGCCCACCCGGCTATCTTCCGGAACGGTCAGGTTAATGACGGGCGCGGTCCGGCGCGGAGTGGAATCCGGGACTCGGTCGGGTCCGGGACAGCCCGGCAGCAAGCCAGCCGCCAGAACGAGCAGGCCGATCCACCGGGGCGAGCGGGGGAGCCTCGACGCAGCCCGCCCCGCGTGAGGGCAGGACAAACGCATAGCTACGGAAGGGCTATGGTGTCGAGATTTGTCATCCCGGCGCCGTCGCGGATTACGATCACCGCCCGGGTGTCGTCCAGCATGGCGAGCTGCAAAGTCCCTTCCATCCGATCGATCCTTTCGAACGGCACGCCGGCAATGTCTTCCATCTCCGGTACCTGCCGGGTGAGTGGCTCCTGCCGCGCCACGTTCTCCATACTCATCTTCATCACGCCCTTACTGACTGTCGTCAGCAGCAGGAATTCCTCGCCTCCTCGCTCGTATACGACCATGTCGAGCGGCCGGTTGAACGCACCCAGTTCGGCGATCGTCGTACCCCTCACCTTTCCGGTAAACGCGTTTCCGGTGGCCAGCGCGTCGAGGGGAAACCTCACCAAGGGCGTGCAAAAATAGCCGGCGATCAGGTTCGGCTCACCGTCGATTTCGTAGGGCACGAATGTGTATACGGGCGCTCGCGTTTCCCACGCTCCGTGCGAAGCGTGCCAGATTTCAATGCTGATGCCCCTTCCCGCTCCTGAAAACGGGTAGTTCACCGCCCGCAGCTTGGACGCGAACTCCTCGTTCGAAAGCCCGGAGAGGATCACTTGGCCATCGACGTATTCCATGTCCGTGACCGTGTCCATCCGTGGATTCGCCGCCGGGAAATACACGGGCCGCGCGCGCCCACTTGGGTTGGGCGGCATGAAGTCTTCCGCCGGGTTGGGGAATTCGATCTGTGTGTAGGCGATCTGGTCGAGCTCGATCACGTCGATGGCGCCCGCCCCGTCCACGCGCAGCAGCACGGGCGCGGACTCGGCGCGGCCGCGGGAGACCGAGAGGAACGTGTTCCGTGAATTCGGACTCACGGCGATGTCGTTTATCAGGATCTCGTCCGCGCCCGTTCCCAGCAGAGCCGCGATTTTCCGATCGAGCTGCTCGACGGCCGCCGTGCCTGGAGTGTCGCCGGGTTCCTCGCCACCTAACTGCAGGGCGAAGATCGTTGCGGCCTTGTTATCGGCTATGAAAAGCGTGTCGTCCGGGCCGAAGGCCAGCGCCCCGGCAGATGAAAGCTGCGGGTTCACCGTCGGCTGGCCCCGCTGTGCCAGTGTCCAAGACCCGGCCAGAGTCACAATGACGACAACGCTGCTGATGGTGAGTAACCAGTTTTTCATCTTGTCTCTCCTTTCCACATCCGAATCTGACGACTCCACGGCACGCGTGACGGTGCGGCGAGCCTTTATGTCCGCCTGCTCTTTTGTGCTGATGCCGCCGATATTCGTGCCTCCCCAGACATGCACCATGAAGAATGGCGGGATGCTCTTTTCCGGACTGACCTGAGTGATCGGCGACGCTTTAGCCCACACTTCCCGGGAGAGCCGAAGAATCGGGCCAGGCCCTGCGCACTCCGCTGGCTCAGATCCTAGCCTCCTGCGTCGATCGGAATCAAGCCTTTCAACATTCTGAGGTCCTTGCCGGCGTAGAGCACATAAGCAAGGACCGTGTCGCACCCGGTGTTCCGGTGGGGGTTCCTTTTTCGTTTCCCTCAACCTGAAGGAGCCACGGCCCGGACCATTAAGGTTCCGTTGGCACTGATAGCTCCAGTTTTCCGACACGGACAATTTTGAAACCAGCCCTCCACTGAGCACAGCTTCACAAACCCACGCTGTGATATAGACTCTCTCGCTCGCCGTGGTACAAGAACTCCACCCGGTCAGGCCTTGCCAAGCAGATGGATGCGCCTTGGCCTTCCCACAATCGGGCCGACGCGGATTGCACGGTGGCTTTCGCCGGATTTCTGGAAGTAATTGGCACCCGGGCCTAGTTTCTGGCATTACGACAGATGAACGGGATTAGCCATGGCAGACTTGATTGCGCAACCTCGTATCATCATGGCGGCAGGAAACAAACCGAAACAGATCGCGGAATATGTAGGGCGTGTGAATTCTGGAACTGAAACTCTCAGCATCGCCCATATGGTCAGTCCGTCTGGTTGGAGAGAGCCGAGCCAAACCCCAGAGTTCGAAGAGTACACTCTGGTCCTGCGTGGGCTGCTTCGAGTGGAAACGCGCGCGGCAACAATCGATGTAAGGGCTGGCCAGGCTATTGTGACTCGCAGAGGGGAATGGGTTTCTTACAGCACCCCGGAGATCGATGGCGCGGAGTATGTGGCGGTATGCCTTCCGGCGTTTTCCGCTGACCTCGTTCATCTAGTGCGTTGGTAGCCGATCAGATAGGTAATCGGAATGTGCAGAATGC
Source organism: Candidatus Acidiferrales bacterium (assembly GCA_965197305.1). GTDB lineage: Bacteria > Acidobacteriota > Terriglobia > Acidiferrales > UBA7541 > Palsa-189. Next base: position 745,570 of record CBDAMS010000012.1, read on the forward strand.
CTCCTCTTTCCACGCCGATATCCCACTCATATCCGTTTGCGGATAGCCCGCCAACAAGTTCCCGGAGTTCCCGGGGGGAATAGACACGCAGGCACGAAATGATTCCGTCGAAGAATAGGACGAAAGGAACAATGGGCAGCAAGTACGTCCATAGCACGCGCGACCAGCGGAACGGGCGCATGAGTGGAACCAGCATGATATAGGCCAGCGGAATCAAGCAGAGGAGCAACATCGTTAAGGCATGTCGCCCCGGCGCCTCGAAAATCCCGATGCCCTGTTGTTGATGAACCGCATCTTGCAAAATGCTGCGTGCTTCCTGTGGGCGGAAGTGGTGAAACGAGGTGAACACAGTGCGAAATCCGCTGAGTTCCGCAGGTACGTGCGCCGCATTGACCGGAACCGCATAAAAATGAAGATGGCTGGAGGAATCCGCTGCAGCGCGACGGCATGCCGCGACATTCGGATACTTGTCGGTCAGCCAAACGTCGAAAGATAAGCGGCCGTCGGATTGAACGGTTTGCTGCAGCCAAGGCCACGGCCCTCCGGCGCCGGAACATAGATCCACGACTTGGCACGTCCCGCTTTCTCCTAGCGCTCTTCGGAGCCGAGGTACGACCGGCTGATAGAGATTCCCCAAATTCAAAATTACCTGTAAGGCGTCGGTGACATGATCGCGAAGGAAGGCAGGGAACCAAGCTTGATCATGAATTTCGAACAGGTGCATTCTGCCCATGGACATATTATCAGACACTGCTCCGACCCTCCCGCCTCGGCCCCAGATTTTGCAACCCCAATCGGAGTGCTACCCGTTCGGCAGCGGCAGCGCGGCCAGGGACACCGCGAAACGGGCGGGCCATAAACGCGTCCAAACCATGGTCATCGGCGCTACCTCAGGTTTCCGCTGGGGCTGGCTAACAATCCACGCACCAGATGGAGCACATTCCTGGCGCCGAATGCCCAAGGAGCGAGCGCCTGGATGTGCACGTTGAGAAGGCGCAAAAAAAGAGATGGCTCGCACGCCAAGGTGCGCATGACTCTCTTGCGGAACTGCGGGTGCGAGTCCATCAGGAGTATGAGCCTGGACAGCAGGCGCGGAATCCTGCCGATGCGGGTGTGCGCCGCCTGATATAGCCTCAGATCGTTGGCGCGAAGCGCATCGGTCAACGAATGCGCCTGGCGGAAGGCCAGACCGAGCCCCTCGCCGGTCACGGGATCCACCGAACCCGATGCATCGCCCACCAGTGCAAAGCGCCCGCTTCGCACCACCCGGAGATACCGCAGCGCGGCGGCAGTGCCCTGCTCCCTGCTCGCCGGGAGAGAGCCGGCAACGCGCTCGGCGAGCTCCGGGACTTCGAGCAGGGCGTCTTTCAATTTCACCCTCGAACTCCTGGACGTCATGGCCAGGCAGATCTCCTCCGGACCCACTGGGGTAACTGTGATCTGGCAGCTTGGCCCCCAATAAACTTCTACAAAATCCGTCCACGGGACGCGCTGGAAATGCCGGCGGCATCCGAATCGGATCTGCTCGCGGCGGGGCCTGTGCGGGAAGATCCATTTGCGGACCTGCGAGTTCTCGCCGTCGGCACCGATCACCCAGCGGCTGTGAATCTTCAATCCGTCGCAGGCCACATCTTCAGCGCCGATTCCGGTCACCCGCGCTCCCCAAGCAAATGAAACATCCACCTCGACGGCGCATTGCAACATCTTGGCGTGTAAAACAGTTCTTCGAACGCCCAGGCCGGAGCATTGCGGAAATGCCGCCTCGACGGTCAGGCCGTTGTTCACGTCGAGAAAGCGTATGCCGCGCAACGGAACCGCCTCATCGCGGTGAAAACTCACGCCCAGCGTCCTCAGGCTCGCGACCGTATCGGGCAGCAGGCCTTCTCCACAGGCCTTGTCAATCGGCGTATGCGCGTGATCAACAACCAAAACCCGGAAGCCCTTGCGGCTGGCCAGGATGGCGGTGGCCAGCCCGGCCGGCCCGGCCCCGACGATCAAGACATCGTGTGTTTGTGCCTGACCGATCATCTCATTGCGCAACCTACAACAGTCACTCACCTGACAAGTAGCTCGATCATGGGAGTGGACGCTTTTGTGCGCCGCCGAACAGGTAGATTGTATCCCCATGATCCTGTTTGCGGGACGCATCTTCGCCCTAACCGTTTAATCTCCTTGAAACAATCTCGCTGTGCACACATCCTTGTGCATGAATTAATTCTCAGAAAAATTGAGATTTTGAATCGTGCCGAAGTTACTCGACTTCAAGAGCGCTGGCGTGTATCTCGGGGTCTCGCCGTGGACTGTATTCACTCTGGAGGAGCGCTGGTATGCCGATGAAAGAGGTACAAGCCGATGGCCCTAGCTTCGGGCCCGCCCTCAGCGGTGACGGGAGGTTCGTGGTCTTTACTTCCAGCGCGACCAACTTCGTGCCGATGGACACCAATGGGGCTTTCGCGGACATCTTTATCGCCGGCACCGGCTTCGCCACCGGGCAGTGAGGGCCTTCATTGGCAGCCCGTCTTGCGCTAGACGCTCACCACCGCTCTGATTGTCCGCGCCACCAGGGGTGTCATAGGCGGTGACTGCAAGACGTGCAGAGATTCGTTGAGGCTTCTTGCGAACGGTTAGACGGTTGCGCGGAAACGTCGCGGTTGCCGGTTGCGACGAATGCCGCACGCGTCGTACACTGAAGCGCTGGCACTGAAGCACTGACACTGAGGCAGTTGCAGTCAACGCGCCCGTAGCTCAGCTGGATAGAGCGTCTGGCTACGAACCAGAAGGTCGGGGGTTCGAATCCCTCCGGGCGCGCCACTTAACTAACTGGCACTCCAACAAGTTCCGTATCCCGCTTTTCTGAATCCTTCTCCGACTTGGGAACATTTGGGAACAGAACCACGCTTTCGAGCCGTTTCATGGCTTCTCTTTGCCATCCGGGAAGCACATGCGTGTACCCGAGCGTGGTCTGTAAATCCGAATGTCCCAAGATCGCTTGCGCTCCCCGTCGTGTCTCAACCAACTCAGGATGTTGTCCGAAGAGATTGTCCTCCATTGCCTAACTAGTCTTTGCGATGGGTAAAGAAATGATCACCTTAGTTCCGGCGCTGGATTCGCTCTCAATCTGAATTTCGCCGTGGTGTTCCTGAATAATCTGACGGGTAATCACCAATCCCAGGCCTGCTCCCATCCTGCCCTATTTTCTAGTAATCACGAGATCGAAGACGTTCGCCAGTTGGTCCTGAGTCATACCCCTGCCAGTGTCTTTTATTGTTATCATGAGTTGACCAGCCTGTTGCTCAGACCTAATCCGCACCTCACCTTCACCCTCGATGGCTTGGACGGCATTCAACAGTACATTCATGAACGCTTGGTTCATCCGGCCGGGGGAACAAGTGAAAGACGGGAGCGTGCCATATTCCCTCACGACGCGAATCCGATTCCCGACTTGGTTCTCGAGCAATGTCAGTGCTGTTTCCAATGCATCGTTCACATTGATCGGCTTTCGCTGTGCCTGGTCCAGTCCGACAAAATTCTGCAAGGCTTTAATCATTTTCTGAATTCTGGCACTGGCCGTTAGGGAATTCCGCTGGATCTGTTGCAGCACTTCCGCCTGTGGCAGGAGACCGAAGTCTGCTTCCTCAGTCCCGGGTATCGCCTTCAGGCGTTCTTCCCAGCGACAGATAGCACGGCACAGCGTGTCCATATTGCTGGTTATGACCCCAAACGGCGAATTGATCTCATGAGCAATCCCTGCTGCCAATCGACCGATAGCAGCCATCTTCTCTGCCTGAACCACCTGTGCTTGAGTTTGCCGGAGGTCGGTATAAGCTTCCCGCAGCTCATCATTCGCTTGGGCCAGCGCTGCGGTCCGCTGGCGAACCTGATCTTCGAGCGAGGTGGTATATTGTTGCAACTGCTCATAGAGCTGACTTTTTTCTAGGGTGAGGGCTGCATGGGTTGCCAGTGATTCAAAGACCCACAAATCAGCCTGGGAGAACTCTTTGACCTGTTTTTGGCTATCCACATAAATAACGCCAATCAACCGCTCCTGAACCTTCAAGGGGACGCACATCACACTGCGGAGACCTAATGCAAAGACGCTCACCGGTGCAGTCAGCGCGTCACCTTGCAGAGTGTCAAGGACTGATTTCTTTAGACACTGATTCCGAGAGTTTTTTACGTGACTAACGCATACCGTTTGGCGAATACCACAGGCGGCATGTTGAGCGCGGAGTGAATCCGCGTGTTGTTGTAGTCCCACAGGGTGCGGTAGATCTCCGCCACTAGCTCCCCCAGTGTTTTGAAGCGGTTCGGATCTCCCAGGTCAACCTTGAATTTGTCGTAGAACGATTCCTGGTATCCGTTCTCTCAAGGGCACCCCGGGCGGCTCCATGAAATCACGATGCCGCATCCATCAAGGATTTCAGTGAACGCCATCGCGTCATACTCCCTCCCGTTGTCGGAGTGGAATAGACCCGGGCGCGGATGATGGAGCAGGGCGTTGGAAAGCGCCTGAATGGTGAGCGCGGCTCCCTTTCTCACCGCAATTTGGATTCCCAGGATCCGGCGAGTGTAGAGATCGATCACGGTCGCCACATAGACCTTCTTTCCGTGCTGCACGAACTCGGTGAAGTCTGCTGCCCAGATGTGGTTTGCATATGCGGGCATGACCGCGAGCAGGAGGTTGGGATAGGTCCGGGAAACCTTGGATTTTCTCCATTTTCTGCCTCTCCTGCGGTAGGGCTTGATGCCAAACAGATGCATGACCCTCTGCGCCCGCTGGCGGCAGAGTCCCAGTGCCGTAGCAATTCGCCGGGAGCCGTAGGAGGGATGGATCTGCAGCTCTTCTTCCAGGCGGACCTTGAGGCGCCAGTCCTTCTCCTTCATTCTTGGGACGTAATACAGGCTCGCGCGGGATATGCCAAGGGCTCGGGCAAGCGCTGATTTGTTTCTTCCTTCGCTCAATTGTTTTTTTGAGTCATGGAGAGCTTGAGCGTGATCTCGCCCACGAGTTCCAGGAGTTCTCTGTTCTGCTTCTGAAGTCGGGAGAACTCCGCCCAGGACGGGGCACCGGTTGCTCCCTTTACCATCCAACCATAGATGGTCCCTTCAGAAATACCGTGATCCTTGGCGGCCTGGGCCACCGAGATGCCCTCTTCCTTGACGCGGCGTAGGATATCGGCTTTTACGTTGGCTGCAATACGATGATGTTTTTTGTTCATATGACACCAGGGTAGTTAATTCCCAACCTCAGTGTCTAAATTACCCAATCCAGGGCATGATTTCACGGAGCCGCCCGGGGTGCCCTTGGGAGAACGGATACCAGGAATCGTTCTACGACAAATTCAAGGTTGACCTGGGAGATCCGAACCGCTTCAAAACACTGGGGGAGCTAGTGGCGGAGATCTACCGCACCCTGTGGGACTACAACAACACGCGGATTCACTCCGCGCTCAACATGCCGCCTGTGGTATTCGCCAAACGGTATGCGTTAGTCACGTAAAAAACTCTCGGAATCAGTGTCTAAAGAAATCAGTCCTTGACATACCTTAGCAAAGCCAGAGAGTCAATCAATGGAGAAAAGCATGAGCAGAAACTACAGAGAGATGCTGAGCGACGCCACCGAAATCAACGGCGATAGCGCCCGCCTAAAGCGGAGAAACAACATCAACAACTTCATCATCGAGGCCAAGGGGTGGCTCCAGCATCTCGATGATCGCGGAAAGGGTCCATCGCTGAAAGAAGCTCAGCGGATCGTTGAGGACCTCCGCGAGGAGTTGGACAAGATTACCGAGACAGACAACTAGAGAGAGCGTCAAGAGGGTGAAAATACTATGAAACCGAAAAGGGAAACCTCCAGCAAGCTATCCACGTTGGCGGCTAAAGTTTTGTATGGATCGAAGATACCAACCAAAAAGGAAGTTAAGCAACTTGCCGCTTCTGTTTTGTCTCAGGATGAGACGAAGGGCCAGAAGAAGAAAGCTCGTTGAGCCTGGTGATTTTCAGAATGCAGCGCGCGGGAATACGGATTACACCGGAAACTTGAACATCCACGTCGCCAATGTCTCCCATGTTCGGAGCCAGCGCCTTAACGTCCTGTCCATCATGAATAAGCCAACCAGCGGAGAAGCATCGAACGGCGTCGCCTGTAGTGAACGTCGAAAGAAGAGTCCAATTGGATTCGGGACGACGGCTATCTTCCCATTCGATCATCACAAGAGGACAGTTATCCATAGGGTGAAAATATCATGAAACCAATGCTCGACCCAAAACGCGACCTGGCTGGCGCAACTCCCGAGACGCTGGCCCGCGCCCTGTTCCGGCGTATTGAGCCGTCAGGACCGAGCCGCAGAAGAAAGGCCATTGTCTGCGATGAGATCACGAAGAAGAAGCCTGCGTCCGACAAGGCGGGCAACGGTGTCCCGCATCTGGTCAAGCGTTCCTGATTCGCGGAAGTTGTGTTTTCCTGCAAACTCTTGAACGTACCGCTCTAGGTGCTTCGGGCTGATTTTGTGGAACGTGCCTTTGTGCGCCCGCTTTAGCATCGACCAGAAGGACTCGATCCCGTTGGTGTGCGCCATCTCGCTGACGTACTGACCGATGGAGTGCCGAACCGTTTCGTGATGCGGGAGTCCCTCGTATCCGCCATGATCGTCCGTGTAGACCGTCGCGCCATCGGCGGCGTGATCCAACACGAAGCCTTGCAGAGTCTCCGCATCGGTGTTTCGGACCACCTTCGCCGCAACCTGATTACTCGCCCGATCCTTCGCGCCTACGACAGCCGTCTTGCCAACCGGCCCGCGTCCCTGAAGAATCTTCCGCTTGGCGTTCGGCATGTTTCGCCGTCTCCCGCCGAAATAGGATTCGTCAACTTCCACCGGACCACTGTAGCCGCCATTCTTGCTGCCGCCGGCCCACGCCTCGCGGATGCGATGCAGCATGAACCATGCCGTAGGCTGCGAAACTCCTATGTCTCGACTGAGCTTCATGCTGGCAACGCTCTTAAGACTGGTCAGGCAAAGGTAGATGGAAATGGCCCACTTGCGGAGAGGGACTTTGGAGTTTGCCATCGGCGTTCCAGTGCGGATGCTGAAATAGCTCCGGCAGTCCGAGCACCAGTAAGGCATGTACTTGTGCTTCGCTTCGGTCGTCCGGACACTACCGCACTTCCCGCAACACCGATCATGATTCCACAGGACTTCTTCGAACCACTTTGTAGCCGCATCTTCCGTGGGAAACATCGCCATGAGTTGAATGAGTGTCAGGCCCTTTCGGTGAGCTTTGCCGGGTGCTTTGTGTGCCATCGGGAACCTCCTGAAGCGTGAGAAGATTCTACTTGATAGCACAGGGCGTTGTCAACGTTTATTTATAATCCCCTATCTTTTGACTTGCTCCGCTGCACAAGAATGAACATGACGCCATGCTCGACGTGCTCCAGCACAAGGTATGGCAGGCGCGAGGTATGGCAGGGAAGGAAAGCCCCGGATTCCGCAGGGGGATTTGGAACCCGGGGCCGGGGGGTTCAAGAGCAGACCGAAAAATCGTTGCGATTCTAAGCCGTAAGTTTCGCCCAGTGGTCTTCTTCGACCGCCAGGATCATGTTCTTAAAAATATCCACATCCCAGCTTTCACCAATCCGAAAACGCACCGCGTCGGCGGACTCGCCGACCACCTTTCCTCGCAGAGGGACCCGAAGGTCCGCTGTCGCAATCTGCAAGATGACCGCTCGACCGATCCAACTCTCATATGCACCTTGCATGGCGGCTTGTCTCCTTTGGCTCTGCATGGAGCTTGGCGGAAATGCCCGTCGGCGCCAATAGTACAGAGTGGCCAAAAGCATGGTAGAAAAGTACCTGGGCCATGCTGGGCCATGGCCCGCGCCGCCGATAGGGTGGTGTGCGAATGTGGTTTGTTGCCGTGTCGGATCTTGCTCGCTAAGAATACTGTCGCTCGCTAAGAATACTGTCGCTCGCTAAGAATACTGTCGCTCGCTAAGAATACTGTCGCTCGCTAAGAATACTGTCGCTCGCTAAGAATACTGTCGCTCGCTAAGAATACTGTCGCTCGCTAAGAATACTGTCGCTCGCTAAGAATACTGTCGCTCGCTAAGAATACTGTCGCTCGCTAAGAATACTGTCGCTCGCTAAGAATACTGTCGCTCGCTAAGAATACTGTCGCTCGCTAAGAATACTGTCGCTCGCTAAGAATACTGTCGCTCGCTAAGAATACTGTCGCTCGCTAAGAATACTGCGAGAACCCTCGAGGCTTCTGGTACCGTATAAAGAGGAACCCGCGCGAGACGCTCCGCAAATGCCAGTGCGGCCCAGGAACCGTTAACCGTCATGTTCGACGCCATTCAGCAACTGCTGCACTCGGTCTACGACGTTGAGGCGCTGATCCAGTGGGGCGGCGTGCTGTTGGTTTGTTTGATCGTGTTCGTTGAAACGGGACTGTTCGTCGGCTTCTTTCTTCCCGGCGATTCTCTTTTGGTCACCGCAGGTGTGTTCGCCGCTACAGGAAATCTGAATCTCACCATTTTGCTGGTCCTGGTGTCGGCCTGTGCCATTATCGGCGACCAGGTGGGGTATTGGATTGGCCGAAAGGCCGGCCAAGCGCTTTACCAGCGCGAGGATTCCTTGTTTTTCAAGCGTCGCCACCTGGAGCGGGCGCACAAGTTCTATGAAGCCTACGGAGGCATGACCATCGTTTTCGCGCGTTTCGTGCCTATTGCTCGCACCTTCTGCCCCGCCGTGGCCGGTGCGGCCGGAATGCGTTACTCCCACTTTGTGATCTACAACATTGTGGGCGGCCTGGGCTGGGTCGGGAGCATGGTGCTTGGCGGCTACCTCCTCGGTAGATCCGTACCCAATATCAACGAACGCATCCATTGGGTCATCGCTGTGGTGATTTTCCTTTCGCTTTTGCCTCCCATTATCGTTGCCCTCCGTGCGCGGTACGGCCGCAGCGCAGGAACCGATGTGCTCCCCGCTCCCCAATCTACGGACGATATAACAGAGTGTCATCGTTGAAGCATCAACTGTGATCCGCCCAATTCTTCCCAAGGCCGTTATCTTCGATGTCGGAAGGGTGATCGTGCGGCTGAATTTACACCGCGCCCTCGAACCACTGGCGCGCGCACAGACTGCTCCCCGGACCCGCGCAACGGCGAAACTTGTCCCGGAACAACTGTGGGCCGCGATTCAGGCCGACCCTCGCTGGCAAGACTGGCAGGAGGGCCGAATCACGCCGCTTGAGTGGCACCAATACCTCACCGCTCGCCTGGGAATGTCCCTCGCTTTCGAGGAATTCTGCGCGGCATGGAATCGCGCACTCGATCCAGACACGATTCTCGAGGAAGGTCTGTTCGCGCGGCTGGGCGCGCAATACCGCTTGGCCCTGCTTTCCAACACCGACCCGCTCCATGCCGCGTGTCTGGACCGCCAATTCCTGTTCGGACGCCACTTCTCTGCGCGCATCTATTCCTGCTGCATCGGCGCGAGCAAACCCTCGCCGGCAATCTACCAGGCAGCGCTCGACGCTCTCGGCATCACCGCTCCGGAAGCGCTCTACATTGATGACATCGCAGAGTACGCCGAAGCCGCGCGGCAACTGGGCCTGGACGCCATCCGCTTCGAGAATCCAGCCCAGCTCCTGGGTGAGCTCTCTCGCCGCGGGCTTATCAGCGCCTAGGCTCGCCGGTGGCTCACGTATCGGCCCTGCAAACGAGAGGAAAATACGAGGCCGCATAAACATTTCGTAGTTGGCAGTGCTGGGCTTCCCGCGCGCTTTACCGTGTTTGTGGCATCCAACGCGGCGTCCAAGCTAAACTGCGCGTGAGATGCTCCCGCCACGCCACGTTTTCTTCACCGCTCTGGAAGGCGCGCTTCTCGACCCCGCTTCCAGTTCTTGGGCTGCGGCCGCAGATGCGCTCGCGGAACTCGAACGGCGGAGCGTGCCGTGGGTGTTGCTAACCGCCGGTACCCGCGCTCAACTGGATCCACTGCGCCGCGCAATGGAGCACCGTCATCCATTCATCACCGAAAGCGGCGGCGGGCTCTTCCTCCCCGACGCATATTTCTCGCTGCGGCTTGAAGGAGCGGTACGGGTTGGCCGCCACTTCTGCATTTCATTTGGCCGGCCGTACAGCGAAGCGGTTGCGGCATTGGAGGAAATTGCTTCCGATGCGCGCGCCCAAGTTGTCGGCTACGCGCAAATGAGCGTCGGCGAGATCGCACGCAACACGGGACTGCCGGTGCGCGAGGCGGAATTGGCCCGTAAGCGCGAATTCAGCGAGCGTTTCTTTTTCGTAGGCGAAACTGACGCAGCCGTTCACCGGTTTGCTGCGGCTGCTGCTGTCCGCGGATGGGATGCGGTGCCAGGGAATCCCTTTTGGGAGCTTCGCTCCGGCAGTGACGAAGGGCGTGCCGTTCGGTGTCTCATGAGCTTCTATCGGCAGTCGCTTCACAGGCGGCTGAGTTCGGTGGGAATTGGCAGCATGGCTCGAGACTTAGATTTGCTCTCGGCTGTGGATCACACCATTGTATTACCCGGCCACGACGTATTGCCCGGTCACGACCGCGAATTTGACCCCCAGTTGGCGAGTGCTCTGCGCCAAGCGACCCGAGGTCAAGCGTCAGGGCCTGCAGGCTGGAGTCATGAGGTGCTAGCGATCCTGGACCGCTCCTAACTGGCCTGGCTGGCCTGCTGGAGAAAACTCTGAGCACATATTTGCTCAGAAGGGCAACACTTGTTCATTCGGCCGGAACATCACGCCAACCTGCTCGTGAGATATGTTCCTCGCAACTGATAGAGAATATGGCAGCTTACCAAAATTGCGCGAGTAGCCCGCTAGTGGTCTTTCGATTGCCATTACTGTCATGCTGGTGCGTTCCTCCGGGTCGTGGATTTTCACGGACTTTCGACCAAGGACTGCAACGCGGAATCCCAATGCGGATATTCAGCGGCGATGAGATGAAGGCTGGGACGAGATTGTGGAGCATGAGAATGTTCCGCCGTCTTTCCTTGCCAGCTTCAGAACCACAGATGGCCGTTGTCTTGGCCGCATCCCTGGTCCTTATGGGGCTGCTGCTGTGCGCTTTACTTTGGCAATCGGACGTCATCTCCGAGCAGCGCGAGGTCATCCTCTCGCTGTGGGACTGGCGGTACGGGGGTTAGCGCCCCCCTTCCGCGTATTCGGTCAGTACGAAAAACTCCTCAGCGTCGCCCAATGAAGCAGCGCTTCTTGAATCAAAAGCTTGGAAAACGAAATAGCCGTCGAGCTCAGCTCCAGAAGGCCAAAAGCTTAATGAACAAGTCCCGAGGTCCGTCTCACCGTGGCGGAAAAGACAAAAAGCCGGCCGAATGATACGGGAGCATGAGACTTGATCGCGGTTGTTGCGTCATAGTTGTTCCGTCATACGTTGCTCGATAGCATAGCTGGTTGCAGTCAGACCGCATCAGGGGGGATAACCCCCACCCCGGTGTTTTTTCGCCAAAGAGTGCGCAATGAGCTGACAATACAGCGGTTGGCTTTTTCGCAAGCACAAAAGAGTGAAGGCAAGAGTGCGTAAGTGTATGAAGACAGGAGATGGCGTCTTGCGAGGATGGAGAAAGAGCGAACCTTGTGAGGTCGTCTCGAACCACCATGCAGCCGAAAGGTAACATATAATCAGACCGCACTTTTTTACCGCGCAGGCTCCCACGTTTGTTACCGCTCTCGCCGAGCGAGCCGGGGACACCGCGCTCGACTTCCTTACCGCCGAAGCTGCCATGGGCGCCTGCGGCGCCACTCACCGTGGCCTTCTGGGCCAGGAAGTTCGGCATGAACCAGAACGTAACCATAATCACCCCCCACCCCCGGTTTTTCTGTAAGTGTTCATTCCAGGCGACTTTAAGTCCTTTGTTCCATAAGTGTTCATTCTGCAATGGTTACAGGAGCATTTTCCGTAAGTGCGCAGTAGAAAGAACTTATGCGCTGGAGTGAGTGTTGCTAGAGGATGCAGGCTGGAGGATGCAGGGAGGAGCCTGCTCGCACCGAGAAGCGGCTGACGATGAAGAAAAGACGCACAGCCAAGAGTGGCTGTGCCACGGGGGAGGCTGAATGTCCCCAAGCGATAGGATCGATCAGCCTCGCAGACCCGTCCGGGACGCAACATTCGCGGGAACATACGACACGTTAGCATAGATTATAAATAAAGGTAACAAATATCCTATATATACTTATGGGGTATTCGAATGGGGCGATTCGAACGAGCGAGGGGAGCGCAGACAATTTGGAATTCCGCTGGTACGCTTAATGGGCAGCTCGTCGGGACAAGAGGTTATTCACTAGCAGCCACAGTTTCAGGGTGTTTCTGACAATGATCACTTTGGCTTATCTAGCATCGGGGATTATCGTTGCTCTGTTGATTTGCTGGGGTATGCTCAGCATATTCTCTCAGCGAACGCTCGCTCGATTTATGGGCTGGTATGCGAGCGCCGATAAGTTTTCTACAAGAGATCCTACTCTCCAAGTGAAAACGTCCCGTTCACAGCAGTTGGCCGGCGTCCTTGTTGTTCTGACTGGTGTGATGGCGGCGTGGCTCCTCCTGACGCAACTCCAACGCCACGACATTCCAGCCTCCCCAGTGGAACTTCCTCAGGAGGCTACGGGATGGGATTGGGGAGCCTTTGTGTTTGGTCTGGGACTTATGCTTTATGGCCTTTACATGTTCATTCGGCCCCAGGAGTATCTTCGCATGATAGGTAGTAACTTTCCCGACCGTCGCCTAAATCCTGACGTGGTAAGGCAAGGAATGCGAGTTGGGCGTATCTTCGGCATTATTCAGGTAGTGGTTGGGGGCTATATGTTGTTCCGCTGGCATTAGTGATTACCAAACATCCCAAACAGATACCTCCCCACTGGGATTACAGGGACGCACGCGGAAAGTGGTGGCGGATAATACCAAGATGATTGATCTAACTGAGAAGACGACGCGCATTGCAGCGGCTGAGTATCTTAAAAGCTCACTTCGCCAGGGAAAGACTCTGTCGGAATTTCTGCTCCAAACTATCGACCCCGGAACGGGTGCTATCTACGTACTATCGCCGGATCGGCTGGAAGAGCCGGACATCGCAGAGTTCGACTGCGGTCATTTCATAACAAGCATTCCGGGTCCTATAGCTGATTCGAACAACGAACTTGCCGAGTTTCTTCAAGCACCGTTGAAGAGCAAAGAGGATATTTGTTTATTGGAAAACTCGGTAGCAAGCGCATCTGATCCCTGGTTAAAACGAGCAAAGTCTCATATCGTAAGTCATGAGACTGACGTTTATCATATCCTTTTGGGCGGCGAGGACACGAAGCGTAATATTAGCTATGCGATCCGGGAGGCTCATCAAATTCCCCTGTTCCTCGGTGCGGTTGGCAGGCTTCCTACAGACGTGTCTACCTCAATCTTGACGCACAAGGCTATCACGCGAGAAATCCTCAGGGGTTTCGCCGAAACAGCACATTGTTTTTTCGCCGGAGCTTATGATGGTGAAGGCTACATCGTGTGGGAAAAAAAATCTACTGCCGCCTAAGGCTATGGAAACACAGAGACGAAGTGCAGTAGTCGTATCTTTCGCAGTTGTCATGATCCTGTTTGTTGCGGTTGCCGGTGGTCAACAGCCGAGGACGCAGTACGACGGTAAATGGTGACTCTCGGTCTTACCAGATCAATAGTACAGCTTTGTTGCTGGTTTCAGTGACTGTTATCAGCATGAGTATAAGGATGTGATATTGGGGAAGAGTTACCGTCAGTTCCAAATTAATATTACTAGCTATTTCGAAGAACGCGGATCTCAGCTGAATGAACTCGTCCCAGACGTTCTTGTTCGCCTCTTTGCCCAACCAGGCGAGGCGCCCACTGGCGGTGAGCATCATCCTGGTCCCCACGGGCTCTTTGACGGCCTTTATTGGAGACAAATGTTTGCGATAGGTGGCGGGGCCAAACAGACTAGTTTTGTCGAAGGGTATCTGTGGTGCCATGAAGTGTATTCCAAGAATAATGGTGCGAAATTCTCGAAGACGCCCGCCGACTGACCTGATCGGCTTGAATTAGTCCAGCGGGAGTGAGAGAGAATCACTCTCAAGGAGAGCTGGACATGCCGATGAAGAGATACAAAGCAGAGCAGATCGCGACGTTGCTGCGTCAGATTGAAGTAGGAATTGCGAACGGAAAGCCCACCCCGCAAGCCTGCAAGGAAGTTTAGATCACTCAGCAGACGTACTACCGCTGGAGGAAAGAGTTCGGCGGCCTGAAGCTGGATCAAGCGAAACGAATGAAGGAGCTGGAGCGGGAGAACGCGAAGCTGAAGCGTTTGGTGGCGGAACTGTCTCTGGAGAAGCAGGCGACCGGGAGGGTAGAAACGGCTGGGCCACCATTTAACTTCTTTGTTTTCAGCACCCTTTTGCCTTTCCTCTCATTGCGAAAGACGGTATCGTCAAGAAACCGTCAGAAAACTGGCCCTAGTTGGCCAGCACCGTAAAGGAAGTCGCGCCGTGCTCGTTCGCCTGCCGATCCAGCTTCGACAGCGATTCCCGCATCATGTTCAGCTTCGCCTGGCTGTAGCGCTTGAACACGGCAGCGTCCCCTTGCCGCAGCATCTGCGTCACGAAATGATCCGCCACGCCCCCGGCGCTGAGCCGGGTTGCAAACGTGTGGCGCAACTCGTACAGCGAAAAATGCGGCAACCCTGATCGCTGGAGCGTCCGGTCCCATAGCTTGCCCACCTTCGTGATGTGCGGCTTGCTGGACACCACCCTCGGGCTCGGAAACAGGTAGTCGGAATCGCCACTCTGCCTCATCTGTGAGGCGAACGCTTCGCCGGCTCGCTCCGTCATCGGCATGTCCGCGATGCCATTCACCGTCTTGGAATCCGGCAGATGCACGATCCCGTTCTCCAGATCCACCTGTTCCTTGCGCATCGGGATCAACTCCCGATAGGGCCGCAGCCCCATCTCCACCATGATCACGATGATGTTGCGCAAGTACACAGGTGCGCAGGCTTCCAGCCGCACCTGCTCCGAAGCGGTCAGATAGTGCGGCTTGCGCGTCGTGCCCGCCAACACCACCGGAAACTCCACCCCGTTGCACGGATTGACCGCCAGCCGCCGCTTCTTCACCGCCACGTTCAGGATGCGTCGCAGGATGCGAAGTTCCTGATGCACGGTGGCCGGTTTGAGCTTGCCGCGAAGTTGCAGCCCTGACTTGGTGTACACCTGCTTGCCTGTGTTCAATCTCGTCATCAGATACGCTTCGATCTCTTCCACTGTGATGTCCGACAGTCTGTGCTTACCGAACCGGGGCCTGAGGAACTTCAGTGCGCTGAGGTTCAGCCGGTGGGTGTTCTCGCTCCGAAAGGGCGGCTGGGAGCGGTTCGCAAGGAACCAATCCGCCCACTGGTTGAAGCTGATCCCACCGTCCGGCGCGGCGCTCGGCAGCAGCCCCTCGTCGCGAGCCACCAACAGCTTGCGCAGCACCTTCTCGGCTTCCCCTTTTTCCCTCTGCCCTGTCGACTCCTGTCTGAACTTTCCGTTGTGGTCCCGATAGCTCATCCACCAGACGCGTGAATCACGTCGGGAGTACAGGCTACCCGATGTATTTCTGGGTCTACCTATTTTGTTCATCGATTCCTCCATCATTCACATGAAATTGTTGACGCCACTCGACCAGCTCCGACAATCGGAAGCGGATCGAGCGGCCCATCATGCGGTAATGGGGAATCTGCTTTCGCTCCACGTAAGCATACACCAGCGAAGGGCTGAGGCCCAAGAAGCGGGCGGAAGAGTTGATTGATCCGGGTCGAGACGGTGTAGGCGAGCAAGTAGGAATCGAGCGGGTTCCATTGCCAGAGCCCCTCTAGGGTGATCTCCAGATAGTCCTCGCCACCGCCCGCCTGCCAGGACAAAATCTGCTCCGCGAACGGGTGCAGGCAGGCCGAGGTCTTGCCCGAACCGACGGCTCCGAAGATGGCCACTCCGGTGTACAGGCCCCGCTCCGGGATGGTGAGCCGGGAAGGGTTGGAGATTTACCGGATGATGGACTTCCCCGACCACGATTCCGGGGCCGGGATCGCCAGGCTTCAGGGGCCAATCTGGAAGCATCCCCAAGGGGGCGAGGCTCCGGGAGTGGGACTCGAAAAACATCCGCCAGATCGACAGGGGAATGAGTCCCGCGAGCATGACGGTGACGAAGGGGGAAACGTAGTACCAGAGCATCACCCAACCGTAGAAGTTGGGGGTGTGGTAGTCCACCAGGTCAAGCACCGGATTTGCCCCAAGCGGGGGGAATGGCCGATTGACAAAGCTCCATCCGGCAACTCCAAGCCCGCCGATAAATAGCAGGATGTGAGGCACGAAACGCCGCCATTTCATCGGCTGGGCCTCCGCTCCGGGAGCGCCCCAAAGGGGGGCCTTTCTGAGCCTTCCCGCAGGGATAATTGAGGACGATAGCGACCACCTGCGGGCGCGACAAGGCCCTGTGACACAGGGCCGCTGTCGGGGCCGGTAGGGAACCCCCGTTTTGGGGGGGTCGCTATCGTCCTCTCCGTTTTTGCTGTAGCGTTACCGGCTGGGCCGATGGGTAGGGGGGAAACACAAAAGAATGAACCAAATACGTCACGACGGAGTTGTGACACCTTTAGCTCGAATCGTGTGTCACCCCCCCTTCTGAGAGCGTCACAAATTACTACCGGCACTGAGTCACACGAAAAAACACCCTTTTCGGCCCGTTTCATGCGCCTCCGTTCTTCGCTGAAAACCGGGTAGCGCGAAACGTGCTGTACTCGTCAATCGAGACACCTTCCGTCACCTGGGCTTCGGGCAATCTTTCCAGTTCCGCACCCCTCCGCAACGCCGCATTAAAGCCTCCGTACTCGGCCAGCACCTTCTGGTCTCCGGTACTCAGCGCCATGCCGATTCTCTGGATTTCCTGCTGCAACGTCCGCCCCTGGCTGTATTCGATGGGGGCAGTTGCAGACCACATTTTCAGCACCCGCTCGGTCCGCTCGATAGGCTCATCTTCCGCCGCGATCCCGATCACGCGGACCCGCCGCCCGGCCTTCCTCAGCGCCTCCCAGAGCCGGGCGTGTGCAGCTCCCCAAGATCGCAACTCGGCATCGCTCGCATGGCCGGGGTCGATGTAGACAAAGGTGGCGGTTTCGGGGTCCAGGGCAAGGGGCAGCTTGAGGGCAAAGTAGCGCTTCCGCTGGCTGACTGCTCCGTAGTAAATCCTTCTGGGAATCAAGCGCCGGGGCAACCCAAGCTCGGTGAGGAATCGCACCTTCTCGTGCTCCCCCGGAAGCCAGTTCAAGCCGGGATGTTCGATCACATAATCGAGCGAGAGCAACCGGCGAATCAGCAGGGGTCGGCTGGCCTCTCGGCGGTGGCGGATGTTCTCAACCCCCAGCGCCCGGTAGATCGCTTTGCTCACGATCCGGCACGTCTTACCTCCACCATTGAAGATGAGGGTGTCACTCTCGACTGCCTCTCCCCGATCCATCAACGCCTTGACGAATCGGTAAGCCTGCTTCCGATAGGTGTTGAAGTAATGGCAGAATTGGGCGCGAGATGATCGAGCGCGGCCTTAAAGACATGGAGGACTACTACCTCGCCGCGGACGTACTGGAGCGCCTTCGTCAAGGCACAGAGAACGTGTGCTCCGTCGCCAACGTGAGGAATGCCCTTGACTTGAACGATCGAGTACACGGAAACCGCCCGGACCCAGCTTCGCAAGCTCGACCCGCAGATGGCTCGACGCATTGTCGATTACCTGAACCAGTTGATTACCAGACTGGAGGACCCGCGGCTCCTGGGCAAGGCGCTGACCGGTCCACTGGGTGAGTTGTGGCGTCATCGGGTAGGGGATTGCCGCGTGATCTGCGCCATTCAGGACGGTGCTTTGCGTGTCCTGATCGTGAGGGGCGGTCGCCGCGACATGGTGTACCGTTGAAGAGTCCCGTGGGCGCGGTTTCCAGCGGCGCTGTATCATCAAGCGCGGCTCTTCGCCGAGTGGGTGACAGGAGCGGTCTCTAGTTGGTGGGAAGGGCGTCGGCCTTCCCCCTAGTGACCCGGCTTGTTTCTCTGTGGTGCTTTTCTTGGGGAGCGTGGGCAGACTAATTCTTTCGGATGAGGCCGATGGTTGAACCGATATACAACACCTTTGGAAGCCGAGATTGGATTCTGGAAATGAATCAGCACACCAGCCAAATTCAAGAGGCAATTGAAAGCGATCAGCATGACCTGGCGTGGCGAAGAATCCACGAGTTTCAAGACTGGTGTCTCGAAAGAATTCGAGTAGAGAATTTTGATCGGAGATACGCAGCAAGTTTCCTAGGCGTCCCACATCGGTTTTTCGCTCGAGTTTTGAAAAAAGAAGGCAAACACAAACAAGAATTGGCCCATCTCATTTTTGAAGCGGCCTCTGATCATCGAGAACTCAAGTATTACCCAAAGGAAATAAGAAGGTGTTTCAGAAGATGCGGGTTCGAGACCACCCATGTTGACGAAGCACTTTCGCTTTACGAAAAGTCTAAAGGTGCTGCGGATTTCATTACAATAAGGGACGTAATTGCTGGCTGGAATTGATAACTGTGACAATTCAGACCCGATCGTATTGACATCGAGTTGGTGCTTTTCCCTTATGGTGCTTTATCTGGCACTGTCAAGCCGAAAGCCGGGCAGTTCCCGGTCGCTGTCGGCTCCACTACTGGACATTGAGAATTTGAGAACTGGACATTAAGAACTTGAACCTCCCCTTTTACCGCCTATTCATCCTTGGGGCCGGCTTTTCAGCACCTGCTGGCCTACCACTTGGCGAATGTCTCCTTGAACGCGTCCGAGAGGACATCCGAAGTCACTCCTGTAACTTTGGTGGGGAAAGCCCTCTGGAACAAGAGATCGGAGAGTGGACCTCGCTATATCCAGGTCAGCCGATCGACCTGGAACGCGTGCTGGCGTACAGTCATCGGAAGCATTATCTGCGCCTATTGGGTTCCGACGAATACTTCGAGCATGGCAGCCGATCGATAGCCGCTACGCTAACAGCGATCCAACGGATACTCATCCAAGTAACGCCAAGAGAGACTCCAACCCTGTATCGAGATTTCGCCGGGCGGCTATGCCCGAATGACGTTGTGCTTACCTTCAACTACGACACCCTCGTAGAGCAAGCCCTTGACGACATCGGTAAGCCGTACACCCTAACTCCTGAGTGGTGGCTCAAAAGAGACCTAACTGAATTTGAACCAAAGTACGTTGACCTAATCAAACTCCACGGGTCGATTGACTGGTATGATCGTCACTACCATGACGACATCATGCACCGGCACACCGAGGAAGGTCACGACGTACCGAACCGGGATCCAATCTTCGGCCCAACTCCATCAGTTCCATCAGAGCCTCTTTCCCGAGGCTCAGCAGAGGTGTTCGGAAGTCACATCCTGCCGCGAGTCTTCCGCGTCCCCAATCACACAGAACACTTCCCCATAGAGGGCGGCCTCGGGTCGCACGTGGTCCCCTTTATTCTTCCTCCTGTACACGACAAGCTGCTTGGATACGACGCCGCCCTAGACCTTTGGGAGAATCTTCACCGGACTCAGGATGCCTTTTCGTCCATAGTCGTAATCGGTTACTCAATGCCTTCGTATGACAGCTACGCATACGAGGCACTAGGCCGGCTTTTCGTTAACTATCAACAGAGAGGTGATACGACATATTGGGAGCAGCGGCGCGTGCCCATTCAATTGATCACCCTGGCTGATTCAGAGCACCATGCTCTCAAGAATATTCCGTTTTTAGAGCCCAACAAGACGCGTGTCTGGCATCAAGGCCTCTCGACCGACTCTCTCAACTGGATTGATTGGGGGGACGGCTCGGACAACCCGGTGGCGGGAGAATCCGGGAGCAAGTGAGCCAGGGTAACTAGCTTATCCATATAATACAGCCCGATAACATACTTTATCGGTCTATGTATGAAAGCTTCTACCACAGGTATCCTGCCTCACCCACACCCGCGAAAGTTCATCGCCACCCCAGGGTCCATAACCGTGAATTGGACTTCGAATGGACAACTGCGATGCTGGGCCAGCAAGTCCAGAGATCTGCATGATCTGAAGTTTGACCTGCTCCTGCCTGCTGTCTTCGGCCTGCTCTACAAGGCCCTCAACCAGCACCGGCTAGATGGCTCTCCCTTCCCTCTCCCCTTGTAAGCTTCCCTCACTAATCTTCTCGGCCATCAGAGCGGCGACTTGATCGGCGTTCCATCTCGTTCTCAAGGTCGGTCAGTTGCTGTTCGTCTTTCCACCAGAGGAGGGAGAGAACGAGACCATCCGCTATGAGGATGGATTCCTCATGAATGGAGTAGCCATCGGAACCCTCAACTGCAAGCCATTCGTCGGCGTAGGAGTCAAGCGCCTCCGCGCCAACCATGGTCTGATCGTTGTGCAGCAGATCGTACGCCAACGTGTCTTTGCCTGGCCTATCGCGGGGCCAGATGGCCGTAGGTAAGTCCGAGCTTCGATGGAACCATACACGGCGCTCGTGGCTGTGACAGACGGCCATGCACGGGTAGGAGCCGTGTTCCACAAGGCGGATCACCGTCGCCGTGAGGCTGGTCTCGAAGCTAGTGGAAAGGGAGCGGATCGTTTCAAGGATAGGTGGCCGCATCTGGGCAAGTGGAACGAACAAATTAAGCGGGAGAAGCAAATCGCTGGCAAAGCGATTCGCTCGCGTTTCGGGGTTGTTCGCCGACCACTCGCGATTGATCTGAGCCGAGTCGCAGGTGAAAGAAACCCTGCCTCGATCGTGAAGCCAGTGTCCGATTTCGTGTCCAGCCGAGAACCTCTGACGAGCCCGAGACGAAGTCGAGTTCACGACGATGATAGCCCTGTCGCCATATCCAACGATGCGGGCCTCACAGCCTTTGAGAGGCTTGTAATATATTGTTGCCCCCAAGTACTGAGCGATGATCTCGACATCGATCTCATCGGGCTTTTCTATTGCCAGTTCATGTAGGATCTGGTCAGGCGTCTTTGGTCGTGCATCACGTGTCTTAGTCTTCGATTTCATCCAGGACCCCTATGTCGGAGAGTTCCTCCAGATACGAATCCAAGTCCTCATCGGTGAGATCCGAAAAGTTGCGATGCTGTGCGGTCAGAATCTCTCGGAACTGAGGTTGGCTGGCGAGGACAGCATCAAGCAGAGCCCGCTTTTCGTCGAAAGTCTTGGGTAAAGATCGGCGTGATGCAGACTGAGCCTCAACACGGGCCTGATAAGCATGTCGCACAGCGTCACGCCGTAGTCGCCGAAACGCCCTGAGCTGGTTCTGGAAGATCGATTTGACATCCCGGCTAATGGCGGTAAGATTTTTCCTCGGGTCTTTCGCCTGCTCACGGAATTCTTCGTCCGTGGTGGACTCGATGTGCTGGCCTAGGGCTTCCAAGACTGCCTCAAGCTGCTGCCGCCCATCTAGTTTCTCATGGGGCATATTCGTCTCCCATCTCTCTGCGTGCCTTTCGGTAGATTCTTCGCACTACAGTGTTGTATTTGGTTTTCGACCACCTGAGGGCGTCCTTGATGTCAGCGGGACTGTCACCGCAGCGCCATGAAGAGAAGACCAGTTCGGCATCTTCATCCCCAGCGAAGAGCGCCTCGACCTTATCCAGAAGCTGCGCACAAGCGAGGGCGTTCTCCACTGTTTGAGATGGGTTGGCCGCCTTCTCTAAGGGGCTTGTCGAATGATCGCTGTCTGGATCTGATGATCCCTGAGGAGCGTGAACCGACCGGAAGCTCTCGGCCCAATGGCTGGAGATGCTCCTGATTGCGCCCATCAGGAAGCCAACGAAGGAAACGGCAGAGGGTTTCCAGCGCCTCGTCCCTGACAACGCAACTCCGAGAGACTCGTGAAGAAGCTCCCGATAAGTCCGACCGAGCGCCTTCTTGCCAATGCAAGCAATTCGGTTCTTCGCAAATCTCTCCAGCCGATAGGTGTCCTGTTCAGTCAGGGCCGCAACGGCGTCTTCGACGTCCTCTATGGACGCGACGCCCTCCGACGGGGGCATCGCGCTCGATTTCCGCTCCATAAGCGAGCTCAGATCTGTTCCATCAGTTCCCTATAGGTATTATGCCGACCCGAGTCTAGCACTCGACAAAGTTTTTGTACCACGTGTCCGGGTCGCACCGGAATCCGGCATAAAGATGGTAGAGGCTAACCGAATCTGCTCGGCTGGTCCGAAAATCAGAGGAAAATATAGGAGGACTAATGAATCGCTTCGAGTACAAGGTCAACGGTGAAACGTTTTTCTCGGAAACGCAGATTACAGACGTCGCCGTCATCTTACAGGCCGCCTACAAAGGCAAGGCGATCGGCAAGAACCCGGACGAACATGGGTTCCGACTGAACGTCGCAAACTCTTCCCAATCCTTCGTGGTCGGAGAACAGGTGTGACCTGCCTGATTTTTTAGTCCAGGAACAGTGAGAGGGTTTTTATATCACAGCCATGGGCTGTGAAGATGGATTTGCTCCCCAGTGGCTACAAGCCGCCGGGGCAGGCGGCCTGTAGCCGAGCGCCGAGTGCGGCCTCTTAGTGTTGTATTCCACGCGCCACATTTCGATCACCACCTGCGCCTCCTTCAGCGAGTAGAAAATCTCTCCATTCAGGCATTCATCCCGCAGCTTCCCGTTGACACTCTCACAGTACCCGTTCTCCCAGGGACTGCCCGGTTCGATGTACAGCGTTCCTGTCCCCACACTCGCCAGCCACTTCCGCAGTTCCTTCGATACGAATTCCGGGCCATTATCGGAACGAATATGCTCCGGAATTCCCCGCCACAGCATCACGTCGGCCAGCGCCTCAATCACCTCATAACTCCCCAACCGTCGTGCCACCCGGATCGCCAGGCACTCCCGCGTGTATTCATCCATCAGCGTCAGCATCCGCAACGTTCTCCCGTCGTGCGTCTTCCCGCTTACGAAGTCATAGCTCCACACATGATTGGCTCGCTCCGGCCTCAGTCGAAGGCACGACCCGTCGTTCAGCCACAGCCGCCCTCGGGGCCGCTGTTTCTGTGGTACTTTCAACCCCTCGCGTCGCCAGATGCGCTGCACCCGATCCTTACCCACCTGCCAGCCAGCACCTTGCAGCAGCGCTGTAATCCGTCGGTAGCCATAGCGCCCATATTCACTGGCCAGCGCAACCATCGCTTCGGTCAGCGCATCTTCGTCGATCCTCTGGATCGCGGCGTAGCGTTGTGTCCTTCGCCACTGCCCCAGCAGCCGACAGGCATGCCGCTCACTTACTTCGTACTTCTCTCGCGCATGCTCCACCGCACAACGCCGCCGCTCAGGGTTCAGAAGTTTCCCGAGGCCACATCCTTCAGAATTTGCTTCTCCAGAGACAGTTCCGCCACCAAACGCTTCAGCTTCGCGTTCTCCCGCTCCAGCTCCTTCATTCGTTTCGCTTGATCCAGCTTCAGGCCGCCGAACTCTTTCCTCCAGCGGTAGTACGTCTGCTGAGTGATCTCAACTTCCTTGCAGGCTTGCGGGGTGGGCTTTCCGTTCGCAATTCCTACTTCAATCTGACGCAGCAACGTCACGATCTGCTCTGCTTTGTATCTCTTCATCGGCATGTCCAGCTCTCCTTGAGAGTGATTCTCTCTCACTCCCGCTGGACTAATTCAAGCCGATCAGGTCAGGTGGACCTTGAGAAATTCAACATCTTCCGAGCATTCCCTGACTCGGGGGCGCCGTTCTCCAAGGAGATTGGCTCCGATGTCTGAAAACGGGCGGCTTCTCTCCGACGAACTGGATCGTCTTGGCTACAAACCACAGCCGTTCTCTACCCCGATGCGGCATTGTCCCGGAGAAGGGGTCAAATTCGAGTATCGGATCAAAGATGGTAGTCGGATTGGAGAAACGGTGTTGCTCGGTCTAGTTATCCCAGACGTAGCAGGTGCTTGGCCCGAGATTGCTCCCCACTGGGTTCATATTTCTCCGCCCGATAGAGTCCTTGAGGAGCAGGTCCAGGCGCATCGAGGCGATGGCCAAGGCAGCGTCGAGCGGTACAAGGATGAGGAGGATGTTGAGTGGATGGCGATCAGCGCACCCGTAACGGATTTCTGGGACCAAATTGACACACCAAATGGCAAGAATGCCAAGACGTACCTTGAGCGGCACATCCGACGCATCTGGGCTGCCCGATGATGCACCGCGTTGTCATCCGGGAGGGGATACACCTCGAACTCGTGGATCACCTGCTGAGTCGTATCCAGGGTGAGGCCGCTCAGGAAGAGGTGTGTTTTGCGCTCTGGTATCCCGGAGATGGTACACACCGTTACACTGGCATCCTGGGTGAAGTGATTTTACCCAGATCTGATGACCGAAATCTCCACGGCAACGTTACCGTTCACGGAACATACCTCAACCGCGTTCTTGACCGTGCTCTTGAGGCGAAGGCAGGTGTTGCTACTCTTCACAGCCATCCAGCGTTTGGCTGGCAGGCTCTCAGCCGGGATGACGACGATACTGAACGTAATATCGTACTTCCCTTTATCCGAGAAACTCGTTTCCCTCTCTTAGGTCTCACCCTGGCCGAGAACAAGATTTGGAGTGCGCGGTTCTGGCATGAGCCACGCCCCGGGAAAGTACGGCTGGCTCACTGTACCGACGTGCGTCGGGTGGGGCCCCGGAAATCCTCTACGGACTCACCGCCTTCTGCATATCCAGTCTATACTCGACGCACAATCCTGAAGCGCACTCTAGATAGTTGGGGCCTCCCCGCTCAGGCGCGCCTTGCCCGTACTCACGTCTGCGTGGTGGGTGCCGGGAGCGTCGGGGCCATGGTTCTCGAAGCCCTTGCTCGGACAGGCGTCGAACAGATAACCATCATCGATCCTGACGATGTTGCCCTGCACAATCTTGACCGGCTTGCCTATGCCGACCGTTTTTCTGTGGGCTTTCGAAAGGTGGACCTTGTTGCTGCTCGCATTCGCAGGGTCGCGACTGCGGCGCGGCCTGTTGTTCGGGCCATTCCGTTGTCCATACGCAACGATCGCGCTTATCGCCTCGCTGCTGACGCCGATCTGATCATCAGTTGTGTCGATAACGCGGAAGCCCGGGATGTGGTGAACCACCTTGCCTACAGCAACTGTCTGCCACTGATCGACGGGGGTGTTGTCGTTGACTCGACGGAAAACGGCCTTTGTTCTGCGAAGTGGCGTGTTCACTTAGTTGGGCCGGATATGCGATGCCTGCGTTGCCGGGGTCAATACACCAGCAGTGAAGCGGCAGATGAGCGTCAAGGGCTGCGCCGTCACGGCCGCTACATCGATCACGACGACCCGGGCGGCCCAGAGCCGGGTCAGAACACATTCGCGTTCTGTAGCCTTGTTGCGGCTGAAGAGATTCGCCTCCTTCTCCGTTATGTGGCAGGTGAGTCGTGGTGGCATGACACCGACCCCACTTCCGGTCTCTGGGCCTTTGAGCACCGCTTTGTCGATGCCAGCACAGAGCACTTCGAACATCCCAGCGCATGCGTTTCTTCTTGCGAGTTCACCCACAAACGGTTAGGTATGGGGAATTTGGGCCGTCCCTCGTATCCTTCCCTGCCTGAGCCTCGCGACCATTGGAGCACGCGTGCAAGGCGCTGGTTCCAGCGTCTCCGTCGGATGGTGCAACAATTGCTTGCTACACTATCGACTTTTTGAACCCAACCACCGTCCGTCATCGAAACATTTAGGACATCTGAGATAGCTTCTTTGGGGAATCTGACTGTGTCACATAGAAGGCGCAAAGCCTGTCCCCCCCTCTGTCCCTGTAACACCCGAAAACCCCTATTACTTCGGCCCGACCGAGGCGATGCAACGCGGTGAGCTCCGAGCTCTCAGAGACCCGCGAGATGCAATTCAGGAACTTTAATTGCCCCGGCCCGACGCCAAAACACAAGGGTTTCGTTCCGTTGCTACTCGGACCCCATCTCTTGTGCGAAGGATGGTGTTGATTAGAGCGCGGCCCAGATGGTGGGCTTGATCAATAGGATTCTGTATCAGAGCCAATGGCATGTCTGAGCATATCCGCCAAACGGACCACGAACGGCACGTCATCCAG
Organism: Candidatus Acidiferrales bacterium; assembly: GCA_965197305.1. Lineage (GTDB taxonomy): Bacteria > Acidobacteriota > Terriglobia > Acidiferrales > UBA7541 > Palsa-189. The sequence continues at coordinate 771,693 of CBDAMS010000012.1, forward strand.
GTCGGCTGCCGATGCCCAGTCAGACAGGTAATATTTGAGTTCTCCCGAGGAACTCGGGAATTTGCGGATGGCGTTCCATCCAGCAGGCAAAGCCTCGAAAACTGGCAAAAGAGCATATGCCACCAAATCGTTCTTGTCTCTTTGATACCGGTCTCTACATAACCCAGACTCGTGAAACGATAGCCAATCGGGAAGAGTGGTGCCTATAGGCAGATGGGCCTCTTCACGCTTTTGCCGCTCTGCAGCGTATTCCAGCAAATGTTTCGAGTAATCTGCCCAACTCGGCCAGGGGGGATGCGTGGGCCACCGCTCTGCCATTCGACGAAGGGTGAACACCGAAGCAAGTTCGCAGATCGTTTCATGAAACCAATTATTCGGATTGCCCTCTAGGTCCTCATAGCCGGATAGAACATGGCAGAATTCATGTGCAAACTGGTATGCCTACTGAGCCCAACGACGGTCCTTGCAGGTGAGTTGAATGACGATTGGGTCGGTTTTCGGGAGTAGCGTTCGGGGGGTTGGATCGTGAGACGGCGCGGGCTTTACATGAACTTCTCCGGCCCATGGTGTTCTGAGTAGGCCATTTATGTGTGAGGCGTCGTCCGATAATAACTTTTCGATATCGGCGGCCCGCGCGACGCCCCATTCTCCTGAGACTACAATCGTGAGCATTCTAGGTGGACCTGGAAGTTCTCCTTGCGCTAGCCCTTCGCTGGAAAATGGTAGCAGGCAGCAGGCCACAATCAACCAAGCTGTTTTCTGAGTACTCATAATGATGATCTCGGATGTAGGCTTGGCGGCGGTCTGGCCCGCTAGGTTTTGGCGTCAGTTTGCCACCACCCACGGTTGCTGACTAGGATCACCCCGTCCAACGCCACTCCCACAAATCTGTCATTCGAGGTAATCAATCCTTCAAACAGTCCGAGTAGTCATAAAGTAACTCGGCAATTTCGCCTTCCATTCACTCATGAGAATCAACGTACATTGCACGCTCTCACCGTTACTCTGGACAAGCTCCAGCTCACCGGCTGGGATGTAGTCGTCCCATGCAAAATTGTCTGAAAGGAAGGTGAGCACCTCGCGCTTATAGGCCGTGTCGAGATTGTCAAGTTGGTCGCCCTTTGTCTCCAGTACGGTAAGGCGCTTGGCCTCCCCCTCTACCTGAACGGCAAAAATAAAGTCAGGGTAGATTTTGGCCCTATTCCAACCCTGTATTCCATATTGCGACCGCGCAACATTTCGGTGCCACCAGGACAGCGCTTGTTCTCCATCCAGATAGACTGCAACCTCACGCTCTTCACTGTTAAACTCGTTTTCGTAAACAGGCGCAAACAGGCTCTTCTCCAACGAACCGCCCGTCTTGCTGAGAAGCTGCCGGGCGTTTTCAGGCTCCAGGGTGTCCATGGTGAAGGGCATTCGCCAGTTGCGACTGTCAAGGCGCAAGCGGAACTGAATGCGACCTGCCACCACCTCGGCCTTGAACAGCGCCTCGGCGCGCGCGGCGCATTCACTGTCGAGCCCTTTTCGCAGCTCTTCGATAATGAGATTGGCGAGCTTACCAAGCTTAACGTTATCAAATCCCCGTATGTGGAGCGCGGCCAAAAGGCTTCCAACGATCTCACGCCCGACAAACGGATTGGATACAATATCGGATATCATCCGAACGGCATGGGAAGGGTCAAAGGCAAGCGTTTCCGAGCTTTCCGCAACGGTCTCGCCGACGAATAGCTCGTCACCGTTATCCGCAAGCTTGATCCGCTGCAGCTGGCTTTCCGCAGCCTGAGCATTCTCAGGAATGCGCGCTGCGATGTCTTTTGGATCGAAGCCGCGCCAGTCGATGCTGGAAAGTACGTCGGTTTCGTAGTCCAAAGCCCGTGCCTCGCCACCGTTGACGATCATGACTTTCGGCAGATAAATTTCAGTCGATGCAAATGCCGGTCGCCAGTCGATCTTCCGCGCCACTGCGCCAGTACCGGACGTGTCGTCCTGAGAAACCTGCAAGAACAGGTCGCCTAGGCCGTCTTTTTCGAGCCCGTCCTTGATGGCTTCCACCACGGTCGCGGTGTCGGTGCGATGTGTGATGACGTGGCATTCGTCGAGTGCCGAAACCTCGGTCTTGATCGCTCCCGGCTGGCGCAGGATGCGCCCGACAAGCTGGGTCATGGCCTTCAGGTTCGAGTTGGCTGCAAGCGCGCAAAGCACATAAGCGAAAGGACAGTCCCAGCCTTCCTGAAGCGCCTGTTTCGTTATGATGGCGCGAACGCGGTTCGTCGGGGACAAGAGGGTCTGATTTTCCGGCTGGCTCAAGTCGTTCTGTTCCGCCGTTTTAATGGCGACCTCGGCCTCATCGAAGCCTGACGTTAGAAGCCAATCCCGCGCATCGTCAGCGTGGATGTGACCGCTCTCGCGTTGGTCAGCCCCGGTGCGTTCCACCTGAATTAGCATGATGGGTCGAATATACCGCCCTGTGTCAGCCCGAAGCTTCTGAGCATCCTTGTCCAGATCGCCGAGCTTGATCACGGCGGCGTTAAGCGTCGCCTTCCAGTCGTTTCCCTGCCTGGGTTCGAGGTTGAGGGGCATCTTAATCATTCCCTCTCGATCCAGTTCACGCCCGGTGACTTCGACCAGCAGGTTGGCATAGCGCCCTTCACGGGGGTTCTTGCCGCCTCGCGGCTGCACGTCCTGCGGTGTCGCTGTCAATTCCAGCACGAAACAGGGATTGAACCCATAAAGGGTCTGGAAGGCGAGGTTGGAAATTGCGCGATGGCCTTCGTCCAGCACGACAACGGGCCGGATGATCCGCAAGGCATTGCCCAAGGAGTCCTTCACCATCGGGAACATGTCGCTATAGACGGAAAGATTGGGCGTGCGGTCGAGCGCGACCTTGTGCGCCTGCTGCTCGCCCTCGGGCGGAAAGAAACCGTGCACGTCGCCCCGGTCCCTAAACATCTTCAGCGAGTCCTGGGTTTCCCGGTTGGCCGATTGCAGCATCAGGAGCATGACGCAAAGGTGTGTTTCCACATCGCGGGCATCAAGCCGGTCGGCCTTCTCCATAATTCGCACACGGCCAGCGGCAGCGCGGTCGAGTGCCTGCCGGTAGGGGTGTTGGCGATCCTTCATGTGCTTCAGAGTTTGGGTGTAAATCGCCTCGTTCGGCACGATCCAGAGAATGAAGCCGGTGTTGCGGTCGAGATAGCGCCCCATAATCCGGGAGACGGCGGAAATGGCGAGCCAAGTCTTGCCGCCGCCCGTCGGCACCTTCAGTACGGTGTTCGGCACGGGCCGGTCACAGCCGTCCATGCGCGGCGAGAACGGAATAGCGGCGCGGGACATTGGAAGTTTGCTGTCGTTCTTCAGTGCGTCCCATGCCTCTTTGGCGAAGTCGGGGATGGGAAGGCCAAGATCGGGGTCGCCTGCGGCTAGCGTAGCGATTTTGTCCGACCGGACCTTCTTGTCCTTCAGAAGATCGAGGTAGGTTTCTAGTGTTGTCAATACGCGGTCTTGATAGTCGAGCTTGCGGAACATGCGGTCAGCTCCGGTCTATGCGATAGAGCGCAAAGGGTAGCGGCACGAATTCAACAGGGATGTTTGATTCGGCCAGCATTTTTTGGCTGACGTAACGAGCTGGGGCAAAGACAAGGTGCCGCTTCTTTGGATCGGTTTCGGTGAGCGCCTTGGCTCGCTTCAGTGTCAGCGCGGCTTCGGGCGTCTTCAGCCATTCCAGATCGGGCCGGTAGATTAGCCAGACATGATAGCCCTCCGTCGCGCCCAGATAGAAGTCGTCCTCGCGCACGGTAGCGGGATCTAGGGCGCGATTGGTCGCCATGTGGAACAGCGCCGCGCCGATACCAGCATAGGAAGGAAGCGTCTCGCCGCTCAGCACCCTATCTAGTTCGACCGGGTCGCCAAGGGTGCAGTAGGTAAAGGTGCCACCGAGACCCTCGGTACGCTCGGCGACGGACTTCTCGCCGGTGACGATCAACTCGCCGTCTTTGACCGCCTTCTTGATCCGGTCGTACTCGTGGCCGTGCAGGTTCTGGATTGCTTCGACCGACTCCATTAGCCTGCGGCAGCCTCTCAGCGTCCGCCAAGTAATCTTCTCCCGCATCAACTCTGTCGTCTGAGTGCCGGTGAAGGCATACCCGTTGATCACGCTCTGGACGCGCTCTGCCGTCAGGCGATCAGCGTAATCCTCCATCTCAACGAGGACAAACCGCCGATTGCCGCCGTCACGCTTGTTGGCCTCAAGAACCGCGTGAGCCGTTGTTCCAGACCCGGCAAATGAGTCCAAAACAATGGAATCCTGTTCAGTTGCGACTTCTACGACACGACGAACCACGCCAAGAGGTTTAGGGGTATCGAATACAGCGCTTCCGAATATGTTCTTGATCTGCGCCTTGGCGAGACGTGAACTGCCGACATCTCTGTTGTACCAGATCGTTTCCGGGGGTCGGCCTGAAGAAGTATCTGCGTAAATGCGGAAGTAGGGTGACCAGCCAGAACCTCCCTTGCGCCACTCGATTCTTGCGGATTCCTTTGCTGATTTCTCCGAACTCCACCGCCATGCTCCATCGGAACCGTCTTGCCGCACAGGATAGACTTCGCTGCCATCTGGTGCCGCCAGCGCATAGTATAGATTGGGGCGGGCCTCACGGGTATCTCCCTGACCGCCCATCGCACGCAAGGGCTTCAAGTAGTATCTGCGACCTTCTTCATCCCTCAAATTGTAGTGATCTGGGGTAAGGTCATCTTCCGGTTCAATCCGTTGAAAGATCATTTCATCCAGATCTTTTGCATAGACCAAGATGAAATCGTGACTTGACGAAAAGGTTGCGGCGTCCATTCGAGGGCTATCGGACTTCTCCCAAATGAGTGTCCCCAAACTGTGCTCTTCTCCGAAAATCGCATCGAGGAGTAGCTTCGCACGATGCATTTCATTGCTGTCGAGGGTGATCCAGATCGTACCCTTGTCTGACAGCAATTCATAGAGTAGTCGGAGCCGGGGCCATATCATCGCGCACCATTTGTCGTGGCGAAGGCCGTCTTCGATCCCCACGGGATTCGAATCCAGCCATTCCTTGATCATCGGCGCGTTGACGTTGTCGTTGTAGCACCAGCCCTCATTGCCGGTGTTGTAGGGCGGGTCGATAAAGATGCAGTCCACCTTGCCTGCGTAAATAGGCAAGAGTGCTTTCAGCGCATGCAGATTGTCGCCGTGAACAATCAAGTTGCTGTCAAGCGCGACTGGGCCGATACCCTTGTCTTTGTGAGGCACAAGCGGACGGAAGGGCACAGCCAGATGATGGTTGTAGACAAATTCCTTGCCCTTGAAATTCAGTTCGGCCATTCCCACTCCTCATTGTGCTTTTTGTTATCTCGCACGGCTTCTTTATGGGCCGCCCATGCGGTTTCCCATCCTTTCTTGCTTGAGCGGCCTCACAAACCGGCGGATATGGTTCCACTCGCACGAATATCGTCCCGCAACTGCTCGACCGTCTTGCACATCTGGGCGACGATCTCGCTCGCGCTGTAGAAGTAACGGGAGTGAGTCTGCTTCAGAGTCTCAATCGAGTCCGCGTGGAACAAGACGACTTCCTCTCGCACTTGAGCTCCGCGAACGCGGAGGCCTCGTCGTCGAATGGGACGACATCCGGCTTGCCGGTGCCCTGCGGATCTTAGGTAAGCAGTAAGAACTCCATGATTCCATCCCTCTTGATGGGTACAGACTCTTGCAGAGCTTCACGAACCGCTCAACTTCCATCATCAACTCATCCCCCCGTCGATCTCGCGGCAGTTCGATCGCAACGGGCGCTACCCCGGCTAGCTCACGAGCCTCCGCAACGACACCGCCACGTCTGCGGCGCCGTGCAGGACCGCGTTGTCCAGAGTAGCCAAAGGAACGCCCAGGGCCCGAGCGAGCGCGACGAACTCGGCATCGTAGGCAGTTAGGCCGCACTCCAGCGCAACATCGATCACTTGGTGTCCAGACACGCTGGCGATGCGGTCTCCTAGAACGACAGCAGCATCATCGCTCATCGCTTTGGCCTGCTCCGAGGTTACCACGCCCCGCCGCACGAATCCGACCAGGACGTTGTGCAACTCACTCAAGAGGATGCTGGGGGCCGCCCACTCGGTCTCCCGCTCGAACAACATGGCCGCGTCGGTGCCGTCTACTCCGCCCACTACCAGACGAACCATCACATTCGTGTCAACTACGATCACGGTCGTCCTGTGTTCCGCATCTCTCGTAGTGTGTCCTCACTGAGGTCGACCGGTCCAAGTGTCTCGTTGCGCCGCCGGATGCGATCCAGGAGGGCCTGCGGGTCTACCGGCTTGGGGCTAACCGACTCCATTAATCTCGCGAGGATCTCCCCGTTTAGGCTGCGGTGGTTCCGGCTCGCAGATGACTTGAGCTCCCGGTGCAGGGGGTCGGGGATTCCACGAAGCGCTATGTCTGGCAAATTGGCCTCCTTCGGCAAGTATAGTACCATAATGATATCATGAAAGTGTCAGGCGGCACCCTGGTTCGGCGACCGGGAGGTAGGAGCGACCTGCGAATCGCCTGCTCGCGTTTCTTGCCGTCTCGCAGATCGAGGCGGCGCTTTGAGGCAGCGGCGAAAAGGCCAAGCCAGGATAACGAAAACAAGCGAAACAAACAAAGAACGATTGATTACGAGAGGCGCCAGTGTAGAAACAGAGATACCCGATACCGAGCGAACCGAGGGGTCCGTGGCAGCAACCACCGTCAAGAAACCGTCAGAAAACTCGCCCATCAAGCGGGCTAGGCGTAGGCGTTGCGAGCGAAAGCAGACGCCCCAAAACCGTGTAAGTGCAACGAAAGGAAATAGTTGGGAGAAAACCGTGGAAGCCGCCTGGCTGCTGGAGAAGCAAATTCTGAAGGATGTGGCCTCGGGAAACTTCTGAACCCTGAGCGGCGACGTTGTGCGGTGGAGCATGCGCGAGAGAAGTACGAAGTAAGTGAGCGGCATGCCTGTCGGCTGCTGGGGCAGTGGCGAAGGACACAACGCTACGCCGCGATCCAGAGGATCGACGAAGATGCGCTGACCGAAGCGATGGTTGCGCTGGCCAGTGAATATGGGCGCTATGGCTACCGGCGGATTACAGCGCTGCTGCAAGGTGCTGGCTGGCAGGTGGGTAAGGATCGGGTGCAGCGCATCTGGCGACGCGAGGGGTTGAAAGTACCACAGAAACAGCGGCCCCGAGGGCGGCTGTGGCTGAACGACGGGTCGTGCCTTCGACTGAGGCCGGAGCGAGCCAATCATGTGTGGAGCTATGACTTCGTAAGCGGGAAGACGCACGACGGGAGAACGTTGCGGATGCTGACGCTGATGGATGAATACACGCGGGAGTGCCTGGCGATCCGGGTGGCACGACGGTTGGGGAGTTATGAGGTGATTGAGGCGCTGGCCGACGTGATGCTGTGGCGGGGAATTCCGGAGCATATTCGTTCCGATAATGGCCCGGAATTCGTATCGAAGAAACTGCGGAAGTGGCTGGCGAGTGTGGGGACAGAAACGCTGTACATCGAACCGGGCAGTCCCTGGGAGAACGGGTACTGTGAGAGTTTCAACGGGAAGCTGCGGGATGAATGCCTGAATGGAGAGATTTTCTACTCGCTGAAGGAGGCGCAGGTGGTGATCGAAATGTGGCGCGTGGAATACAACACTAAGAGGCCGCACTCGGCGCTCGGCTACAGGCCGCCTGCCCCGGCGGCCTGTAGCCACTGGGGAGCACATCCATCTTCACAGCCCATGGCTGTGATATAAAAACCCTCTCACTGTTCCTGGACTAAAAAATCAGGCAGATCACATTGCTTGCTTGATCCGCGTCTCCCGCTGAACAAAATTGGGCACACTCCCCCCCCCCCCCCCCCCGGCTGCGCGCGAAGGCACCCCCTCTTGCACTGAGTATGAGGCTCCAAATTCTCGACACGGCCGGCCGGGGTTGCCGGTTATTGTCTTGCCAGAAGCTTTCATGTTACCGTCGCCTGCTTTCGATAGTGCGAGAACGCGTCCCCAGGAGGGAGGTCGAAATGAACTGGCAATGCGCTTGGCGTGCATGCTCCGTTTTGTCAGCCGCCGCGCTGTTCTCGTTCTCGGGTTGTGCAATTGAACCAACAGCCGCAGAACATGCGATCCCTATTACGGAGATAGCGATTACCCCGTATGGTGCCACTCTCGAGGTCGGCCAAACCCAGCAGTTCGTCGCTACGATTACGCTCAGAGACGGCGACATCAGACTCGCCTCCAATTTCGTCATCTGGGCCTCCGACATTCCGGAAGTGGCTGAGGTATCGAATGACGAGGGCAGCCAGGGGCTGGTCACGGCACTTTCGGAAGGCGTCACTCAAATCACAGCCACACTGACGGCCGAAGAGCTGTCGTCGTCGGTGGTGGTCACGGTCGGTGGACCGCTGGCACCACCACAATGACAACCGAGCAAGCAGTTCAAACTGACCTGACCGGGGATTCTTGTACCAGCGTGAAGAGAGAGAAAAGTTCACCTGGGAGGGCCGGACATGGCCATAGGACTGAAAATGAGAAACCCTAACCTGGCGTGACGGTTCGGTGTAGACTCTTAGCCACCTGGAAATCAAATCGAGACCGGTTATAAAGGATTTTTCAACCGCAATGAAGATCCGAATCTTAAGTGCTGCCTCTTCTGCCGCAAAGTCACTACACCGTTCAAATTTCAGATAAGGAGATGATCGATGCATACCAGACACTGGACCCGACGCGATTTTGTGACTCTGTCGACGCTCGCCACAATGGGTGTTGTTGGCGGTGCGTCTGCCGCATCGAAGCCCCAGCAAAGCGTGAGGGAACTCATCGTGACCTACGATGATCTTATCGGACAGCCACTTGCCGAACTCCCGACCCCGGCGTTGCTGATTGACCTGGATATCTTTGAGAAGAACCTAGCGACCATGAGGGACGCCTGCAGCGCGAGTGGGCGCCTGTATCGTCCCCATGGTAAAGCGCACAAGTCTTCTATCATCGCCAAGAGACAGCTCGATTACGGCGCCCATGGCCAGTGTGCGGCGAAGCTCGGGGAGGCTGAGGTGCTGGTACATGGTGGGATCAGAGATGTCTTGATCACCACTCCCGTGGTGGGACGCCGCAAGATCCAGCGTCTCGTGGCATTGGCCGGCATTACACCGGATATCAAGGTGGTCGTGGACTCTCTCCAGAACACAAGCGACCTCTCGTCTGCCGCAGCGGCCCAAGGTCGGAGGCTCAAGGTTCTCGTCGAGGTCAACGTCGGACAGAACCGCACAGGAGTGGACACCTCGGAAGCGGCCGTCAATCTGGCAAGCCAGATCAGTAGGGAGCAAGGGCTCGAATTGGCCGGCATTCAAGCCTACGCGGGAAACAATCAGCACATCGTTGGTTTCGAGAATCGACGTTCACTCGAACTGCGTGCACTGGATCGGACCCTCAATTTCCGGTCGGCACTGGTGAACGCCGGATTTCCTGTCGACATCCTGACCGTTGGTGGAACAGGTACCTACAATATCGATTTCGACGTTCCCGAGGTCACGGAGATTCAGCCAGGGTCGTATATCTTCATGGATGCGCAATATAGCGCCATTGGAGGACTCGATAGCGCCGAATTCACTGACTTCGGCAACTCGCTGTCTGTTTTGACGACGGTAATCAGTCGTCCGTCGCAGGGGCGAGCAATCACAGACGGCGGTGGCAAGACGCTATCAACGGACGGATCACTCGCTGTGCTGAAGGGACTTACCGGTGTCCGTTATTCGCCTGGCGGTGATGAGCACGGGATTCTGAGGCTCAAGAAGCCGAGTCGAGATTTGAACGTTGGTGACAAGGTTGAGTTCACCCCGGGCCATTGTGACACTACCGTTAACCTCCACAACGTATTCTTCGGCACTCGAAATGGTGTTGTCGAGACGGTGTGGCCCATTGAAGCCCGCGGACGATCAGACTAATAAGCTTGTGTCTTGAAGGGTTGTTGCAGCAGTGCGTCAACCGCTTCTAAGTCAGTGATACAATGCTAGTAAGGATGCGCCCGTAGCTCAGCTGGATAGAGCATCTGCCTTCTAAGCACTGAACTCCTCTCTATTGGGTCTATCTGCTTCTATATTGTTCAATAATTTAGGGACTCTGCTTTTCGCTCAAAGCTAATCCCAACCGACTCAGATTCGGGGGTTTTGTCACGGTTTTGTCACGGTCGTAAATCGGTCCTCGCAAGTCCTTACACAGTTTATTCACACCTTGTCACCATGCAGTCCTCCCCACGAAATCGCGGCAGCACCGTTCACTTTTGACCTGCCCCCCTTCAATCGGTCCAGTTGATAAGTTAGAGGTTAGGGTACGGACTGGACATGGAAGGGGGGAGGAATGCCGAAGAAGCGATATCCAGCCGAACAGATCATCCGACATCTACGAGAGGCGGAAGTGGAGCTGGCCAAGGGCCAGACAACGGGAGGGGTCTGTCGGAAGTTGGGAATTACGGAGCAGACCTATTACCGATGGCGGAAGGAGTACGGGAGCTTACGAGTGGATCAGGTGAGGCGTCTGAAGGAACTGGAAGGGGAGAATGGCCGACTGAAGAAGTTGGTAGCAGATCAGGCGTTGGACCTTGCGATTCTGAAGGAGACATCCTCGGGAAACTTCTGAGCCCGCCCCGACGGCGGCAGGCAGTGAAGCATGTCTGCCAAGCCATGGGAGTGTCGGAGCGGCGGGCGTGTCGGGTGGTAGGACCGGCTCGACAAAGCGCGTCCTCACGACGAGCCGGGCTATAGCAGCTCGAAAACCATTACTGCAACAAAGCGCTGCGCAGTTAGTAGAGCATGGCTGTGGCAGCAACCAGCGTCAAGAAACCGTCAGAAAACTCGCCCATCCAGCGGGCTAGGTGTAGGTGTTGCGAGCGAAAGCAGACGCCCCAAAACCGTGTAAGAGCAATGAGAGGAAGGAGTTGGGGGGAGACCGTGGAAGACGCCAACCTGCTCGCACGAGGCCTCGCACTTCGTGCTGTTGCCGCGATACGAAGCGTTACGCGAAGCGCTCGGCGAGCAGGTCATGATCCGGGTCCTGACTTACCACTACGAAATGAAGAACCTGCCTCGCGAACCGGTCGCCGACGTGGTGCTGGGCTGGGAGGCGACGCTCGGGGCAGAGGACCGCGTGGTGATCCATGGCGAAGCGGTGAGACCGCTCTGCTCGCCCGGCTATGCCCAGACCCATGCGAACATCCTCAACGGACCCGTCAGCGGCTGGGGTGAACTCACGTTTCTCGATCTCACACGGCCCAACGAGGGCTGGGTGGACTGGGAGGGCTGGTTCCGGGTCGCTGGACGTCCGGAACGAACGCCCCGCTACATCGGCTTCGACAATTACGCCTACGTGCTGGAAACGGCCGCCGCCGGGCACGGCATCGCACTCGGCTGGCGGCATTTCATCGAGCGGTACATCGACACCGGTGCGCTGCTCGAGCTCGCCGACCGCTTCGTCGAATTCGACAACCACTACTGCGGCGCGCTCACCGCCAAGGGGCGAAGAAATCCAGCCGCCCTCAAGTGCCTGCAGTTCCTCAAGCTGTCAGCGGAGTTTCCCTCTGCGCAAACGATCCCGAATTCCCAAGTCTGAATGGCAGTTTCCAAATGGTTGTCGCGTTCGATGCGAAGGTCGAACGCCGAGCCCAGAAGGACCGGGAGGAGGATCGCTTGGCTTTATGGCAGGCTGTGTTGGTGGTCGGGACGGTGGCCATCGTCCTGGGCTTCCTTGGAAATATTCTGCGGGAAGGGGCCGTGCGAGACCTGGATGCTCTGGGGGCTTGGTGGGGAAGTTGATGGTCCTCTCAGCGGCTCCTATTGGCCTTGCTTAGGAGACGTGGGAGAATGGCGCAGACGGATTGGAGGAAAGCCGGGGAAGGGACGAAATGGCGATTCGGATGAAACATACCACAGAAGTCGAACAACTGTGTTTGGATGCGGAGCAGGGAGACGCCGACGCCCAATTCCTCCTCGGGCTCAGGTACTTCACCGGCGATGGCGTTCCCCAGGACTACCAGGAGGCCGCGAAATGGTACCGCCTGGCCGCCGAGCAGGGAGACGCCGACGCCCAATTCAACCTCGGGGTCATGTACTTCAACGGCGAGGGTGTTTCCCAGGACTACCAGGAGGCCGCGAAATGGTACCGCCTGGCCGCCGAGCAGGGATACGCCAGTGCCCAATTCAACCTCGGGGTCCAGTACGCTAACGGCGAGGGCGTTCCCCAGGACTACCAGGAGGCCGTGAGGTGGTTCCGCCTGGCGGCCGAGCAGGGGCAAGCCGAAGCCCAATTCCTCCTCGGGGACATGTACGACAACGGCGATGGCGTTCCCCAGGACTATCAGGAGGCCGTGAGGTGGTTCCGCCTGGCGGCCGAGCAGGGGCACGCCGACGCCCAATACTACCTCGGGCTCAGGTACGACAACGGCGTGGGCGTTCCCCGGGACTACCAGGAGGCCGTGAAGTGGTACCGCTTGGCCGCCGAGCAGGGGGATGCCCAAGCCCAATACAACCTCGGGGGCAGGTACGCCATAGGCCGGGGCGTTCGCGAGGACTACGTCCAAGCCCACAAGTGGATCAGCTTGGCCGCTTCTCGAACGACTACGGGGAAATTGGCGGAGAGCTACCGATCAGGGAGAGACAAACTGGCAGAGCAGATGACTGCTTCACAAATCGCCGAAGCCCAGCGGTTAGCGCGGGAATGGCAACCGAAGACATGGGAGCAACTGAAGGGCAAGTAAATCTCACCAGGGCTCGGATCACCACAGAGCTTCTCGGTCTATGGATGAAAAGAGCCATGAAGTTGATAACCTTGTGTGCCGCCGCGCTTGTACTCTTCCTGACGTGCGGCACCGCCGCTGAGCAATGGCGGGGCTTGGTTGTCGCACCGGAAGAACGATGCGCACCATACGGCGCCGGCGAATACCTCTATCCGCAGTCGGTCGAACCGCGAATTGCCGCTAGCCTTGGAGGCGTTTATTCACGAAACCTTCAGTGAGATCCATGAAATCGATATCGAGCATTCAGGCGCGGTCCAGCGATCCATCTATGGGGGCTATCTCAGCTTGTGATGTGTGAACTGGACAATGCCATCCAAAGAGCTTTCGGGTTCCGCGAAAGTAACGGCATTTTCGTTCATGAGGAGAGAGAAGGGAATTGCCGGCAAGGGAATGGAAAACAAATACGAAGAGAATTTACTGAGACCATATTCACAAATCTCTCTGGACAGCGGTACCAGGACGGAAAGCGGTTGCTCGTTTGACAGTCCAAAAAAGACAGATTGTGCAAGGCATGTGTTTTCGGATGGAACCATCGAGTACTTCGATCGCTTCGATGATCTCCACACGCTCGTACAGGAGATATTACGGAGGACGGAGTGCGATGGATCGCGAACGGCCATTCCGTGTTCGGCAACGGGCAGTCGTTCGATCGACGGGTTCTGGAAACTCATACAAGCCGGCTCACCTGATCGGCTTGGGTGAAGTGGCGTTGCGCTGCTGGCCCGGCTTCGCGGAGCGCCTGGACCGGGCCGGGCAGATCGGCGATGACACGTTCCTGTTTGCTACCCTCTATAGCGTCAATGCGATCGTCCAGATGCTCGATCATTGAGGGCTGCTCCGCGACAGCGGCTCGATCCGCGTGAAACGCTATTGGATTGTAGATCACCCGGCTGGTCCGTTCGCCCCCTTTTTGTGGTCGTTTGCTGTGATTCTTGTCTTGGAATGTGGGAGAATGGGCAGACTGATTGAAGGAAAGCATAAGCGGGGAAATCATTGCCGTTTTGGCTGTGGGCGTCGCGCTCGCGAGGTTGATCCTCAACGCCACTCGCGGGTTGCGGCAGGACATACGGCAAGACATCAAAGACTTGCGTGGCGAATCGGGCGCTGGAGCGGGCGGCCCAGTTGAGCCGCAAGCCCAATGTGCATCTAGGCCCACAGGCCCTCAGAGAGTTGCCAGGGGAGACGGCCTCGTTTGTCCAGGAGAAGGCCGAGCGGGTGGAGAAGGAGAACGCGGCGCTGGCCGAGGAACGAGACGGCCCTGATCGCGTGGCTCCGGCAGGGGGTTGAGGAAGTCGGGAAGGCAATCATTGCGATGAAAGACCGGATCAACAATCGGTACAAGTACATGACCACCGGCGAAATCATTCAGGAATCTATCGAGCGGCAGCGGCGGCTCACCGGGACGTGGGAGACGCGGAACTGCGTAGGGCGTGGGCGCGAGCCGGAGCATGAGCGAGACCGGGACGTGGGGCCGAGTCGGTAATGGCAGGCATACACCAAACCCTCGGACAGATACAGGCCCTCGTGGAGCGCGGCGAGACCCGCATCTCGCTCCACGGCTACGACGAACTGGCCGACGACCAGATCAGCGTGCGAGAGGTCGTAGGTGGGCTGAAGGACGCGATTCTGCTCGAGGACTACCCGGACTACCCGAAAGGGCCTTCCTGCCTCGTACTACAGCGAGACGGAGCGGGGCGGCTGATTCATGTAGTCTGGGGTATCCCTGTGGGTCGAATCTCTCCGGCCGTCGTGATCACGGCATATCGACCCGATCCCGCGAAGTGGGACGAGTCGGGGAAGAGGAGGCAAACATGAGAGACCGATCAACGAAGAAGCTCGTGCGCGAAGGTGACTTTATCGCAGAGGTGGACGTGCGCCTCATCGAAGACGAGAGCGACTGGTCGCCGTACCTGTCTCCCGAGGACGCGTTCAAACTGGACGATGTCCGAGACGCACTGCGGGCGGGGGACCTACAGCGGGCGGGCCAGTTCGCCGCCCGCCTCTACCGGCTCACGCCGGTGGAAGCCTGACCACGAAATAAGGGTAGCGACCAGATTGCTGTTGAAATACTCCGTGGTTCATCGGTGGGAAGAAAGCATTTGGAGGCCGCGTGGCGGGCGCGGGCCAGGGCAGGAGCGGGACCGGGACGTGGGGCCGAGTCGGTCCCTCGCGGACCGGAGTGGCTTGTTATAGCCTGTAGGTATCGGGGCCTTCTCGATTTCTACACGGGCGGGAAGGTCCTTCTTCAAAACGACATAGACCGTCATCACATTCTTCCCCGCGCGCAGTTCTCAGAGCAGTCGCGCAGCACGGCAGATAACATCGCGAACATGGCATTCATTTCGGGTGACGTGAACAAGTCCATCGGCCAATCGGGTCCGGAAGTCTACTTGGCGAAGCTCAAACCTCGCGTCCTCAAGAGTCAGTGCATACCCACGGACAGCACTCTCTGGAGGATCGACAAAGCGGAAGCTTTCTGGAAGACCAGGAGGAAATTGCTTGCCGAATCATCGGTTCTCCTGATCGGCACCCTGGCCGGGCTTGCGGGCGGTTTTCTCGCGCTGATGCTGTTCCGGCTCGCCGGCAGCGCGGACTGATTGGAAGAATTAAGCCATCCCAATGAACTAACGCGGCTTGGGGACGAGGGCTGAAGTTGATGCGGATCGAGCTAGAAAGGAGGCCAAATGTTAGGAGACGTCAAGATCATCGACAATCGCTCAGGGCAGGTTTGTACCCGGGAGTACTTCTGCGGCAAGTGCGGGGCGTCAATTGGTAAGACCATTGGCGTATGGCCTCGGCAAAATACGCGCCTAAGTGAAACAAAGACATGCCTCCGTTGTAAGACAAATAATACATTCAACATCATTGGCCAAAACCTGTAGGAAGAACGGAGTTGGCGCCGATGCTATTCAAACTCATACGCGACGGAGAAAAGAACGCGTTTCAGCCATATATTGAACGGGTGGCGTCAGAGTTGAACCTCACCGAAAAAACTTTGGAGAACTGGATAGCCGCGAACCCGGAGCTACTGTTTGGGGTCGAGAAGGTGCTGGTGATCAGTCAGTCCGTCGCCGGTCAACGCATGGCAGACATATTGGCTTTGGACGCCGATGGGCGTTTGATCATCGTCGAGATAAAACGGGACTGGTCCGACAGAGCGACGGTTGGCCAGCTGCTCGAATATGCGGTGGCGATGACTGGGAGGAACTATGAAGATCTGGAAAAAATGGACCAGGACTACTGGCCTCGACGCCACGGGGAAAGTCCGTACGTCTCCTTGCTCGAACGGTTCCGGGAGCTAACCGACGACCCGAAATCTGATCAAAAAGACATTCCCAAACGTCAACAAGGTCATCGGATTTGTATCGTGGCCCCCGGCTCTGACGATGGTTTGTTGAGGATTGTAGGATGGCTGAAAGAGTATGGCGTGCCGATTAGCTTTGTGCCTTTCACGCTCCATGCAGATACAGATAATGCGGACATCCTGCTGGAGATAGAGCCGCTGCCCAAGGTTCAGTTGGCAGGAGAGAACGTTGTGGCCGAGTGGCAGGGAGATTGGTTCTTCAATACGAACGAAACTTATGCTCCGGGTACGTACCGGCAGATGTTTGACCAGGGTGTAATCGCCATCTACGGCTATGAGAGTGGTGCAGCTAATCTAACAGGAAGCACCGAAGGCCAGCGAGTCTTTGCTTATGTCAATCGCAAAGGAGTGTTGGCGGTCGGGAGTATCGTTGACGGCCAAGCCGTCTCTGGCAACACGGTTTTTGGCAAGGAACAGGAGTTCCACGTGAAGGTCGAATGGAAGGAAATCGTAGCCGACAATCAGGGCGTAACTATGCAAGATGTCCGTAAAGAAACAGGCTACAACCTCCCTGTTCGATGTGTCTTTTCCGGCATGAATCGTCATGACGCTGCGGATTGGATTGCCGATGAACTTCAACGCAGGACGGGTGAGCGTTGAAAGTATACGGGAGGGCGACCACGATGCGGCGCTCTAGCGGACTCTTGCGCGACGAGATTCGGGACTCGATGAATGCGTCGATCGGGAAGCGGCTGGTGTTTCTGACCTGACCGGCCCTTTTTGTACCAAGTGGAAGGAGAGAGAATCCACTTGAGGAGGAAGTCAGGTCATGCCGATCCAGAATTACACACCAGAGCAGATCGTAACGATCCTACGGCAGATTGAGGTGCAGATGACGAACGGGAAGACCGCGCCGCAGGCCTGCAAGGAAGCGGAGGGTACTGTCAAGTTAAGCAGAATCCCTCGTTTCGCAGAAGGATGCCGCTGGATCTGAGACTAGGAATCAATGACTTAGCGGTCACGAAGGGTGGCGAGAATGCCGCCAGACTGCTTAACTTGACAGTACCCTCCGCGCGGTCAGGATCGACCTCCCGGAAACGGCCGCCCCGCACGTGCCAGCCGGCGAAGGCGGGTGCGCACCCTCTGCGCGCTGGCCTTAGCGTCCTTGGCTACGTCCGACCCCCAAAGTCTCAGTACCGACCAACCCTCCCCTCTCAACTCTCTGTCGACCAGTCGGTCGCGTCTTCTGTTTCCCTCGAACTTCTGGATCCAGAATTTGGAGTTTGTAGCTGGGGCCACGCCATCCCGCGACCACGCTCGTCCATGCCAGAAGTCTCCGTCGACAAACACGGCGAGCCGAGCCTTTAGGAAGGTGAAATCCGGAGTGCCCAGGATTCGTGGGTTGTTGCGGCAAAAGCGTAGGCTCAGTGCTCTTAGCGCGGTGTCCAACCGGTTTTCTGGCTCGGTCTTGGCTGTCCGAACGGTCCGCATGACTCGGCTTCGCGTTTCCTTGTCGAACACGTCAGCCATTTTCTGAACATCCTCCTGAACCACACCGCGTCAACCACAGCCAACTGCCGCCAGGACGTCTCAAGGTCGAGTTCTTGGCGTGTCACCATAGGTTCGACGCACTGCACAGGCGACAGTATAGGGGAGCCACCGGCTTGGATGTTCATTCTTGTTTTTGGATCTGTGCTGCTGTATAAGTTGATTATGCGATAACGCGGGACGGGTGGTATCACCCCCGGCCCCGAAAGCGAGGATGAGATGGATGAGTCTGTACCCGGCCCCCGTACTCTCCCCTCTGCAAAAGCGTCCAGTCCACCTTTCTGGCTTGAGTACGTGCGTCCGCGAGTCCGGCCCGGGCTGTCGACGTGCATTGCAGACGGCTTGTTGCGTCTGGATGGCCTTCGTTTGGCGGCGACATGGATCGACGTTGCAGCGATGCGCCTTGTCGAATGGGCCGTTTCAACGCGGAAGACGCTCGTCCTGATTTCGCCGGATCCCTATGACTTACTCGTGCCCCTCACCGCTGCCGCGGTTCACGTGTGGCGGATGCTGGAGCTCCAAGGGCAGTTGGGCGGCTATCCGCACACCGACGCAAGAGTAGCTGTCATAACAAGCAGGTTTCGACTACGGAGCGCGTACCGTCGACTGAAGCTCCGCGACGCGACCCTGTTTGATGCAGTGCCGGCCGCGACGCGCCTCCCCACGGGAGAGGTTGCAGTGCTTGGCAAGGCGGATAGACGCGCCGCCTGGGGCACGCTGTTCGTCTCCCGCGCCTCGGAACTGTCCGAGGTCAGAGACCTCAGCCTAATCATTGTTGACCTGCCCGTCTACGATTGGGACGAGCTCAAGGCGATCGACGTGCCCAAAATCCTCGTCGGGCATGACCCATCGGATCGCCTCGTACACCGCCTGGCAAGAACGGTACCAGTTTTTGCCTGGGATGCAGGCGACCTACGCGACCTGGAATACGTTCGCGCGACTGACGGGAGCGCGCTTGAGCCAGTCGCAACGCGTCTCGAACGGCTCGCCGTGGGTACCGAATGCGCTCCGGTGCCCGTCCCGAATCAGAAGGTCTGTGAGAACGCCGCGCTGTTCTGGAACGACGTCGGTCCTCTCCACCGCACCGCGCGCAAGTCCTTCCAAGCTCGCGAACTGACGAACGAGGCTCATGAGCTGTTCCAAGACCTTCTTCATCTCGCTGTCCCGACGTCTTTCTACGAGGCTCAAACTGGCCGATCTTTCCAAGCCCGCCTGCGCGATCTGAACCACCAGGAGTTCCAGGTACGCGGCGATCTACGCGACCTCTATCTCCCAATGGTTCATCTTGAGCTCAGCGATCTCGCGCAGTCACTAGGCAAACACTCGCCAAAGGCGACAGCGTTGGACTGTGTCCTTCGGGAACAAGTTGACCGTCGGTGTGACGTGATGCTCGTGGCCCGAACCGCGCAGCTGGCTAGAGTGCATCGGGCGCATCTTGC
The DNA here is from genome assembly GCA_965197305.1 of Candidatus Acidiferrales bacterium. Classification (GTDB taxonomy): domain Bacteria; phylum Acidobacteriota; class Terriglobia; order Acidiferrales; family UBA7541; genus Palsa-189. The sequence continues at coordinate 790,800 of CBDAMS010000012.1, forward strand.
GAGTTCTCCTGAGCTCGGGCATGTGCGCGTGAGTAGTCTGAGCGAGATCGCGGAAGAGAAGCCCGCTGAGGTTGCGGTGCTCACCGGACTCGCCCCGGCATGGGCGCGCCACATCTATCGGACCGGGATCGCGCGGGATATCCGAGTCCTTGCGTACGCCGCCGAGCAGCGCCTCTCCGTAGAAGAACCGTTCGTAGAGGCTGACTACGTGCGAAAGACGATTGCGTATCAGCGGAAGTACTCGAGGTGGTTGGCACGACCCGCGGCCAAAGCCAGCTGCTGGGAGAAGCTGTCGGGCGAGAGTATCGGCGTTGTCGACGACAGTTCGGCAGCGCCTATGGTGGACTCCTCGGACGTCGCGTTCGTGGATCTTCCGAAACCACCTGATGTTCCGCCTGGGCTGTGGGACGCTGGACTTCCATCCCTTGAGGAGGCTGAGGCCGACCGATATCGGCCTGTCGATTCGCCCGAGACCGAGAGGGGAAGGCCGGTAGAGGGGCTCCGCGTTACGTTCGAGGACGGTCGCTGGGTTGTCCTGGATCTGGAGGGTAGCGTTACGCGCTTCAGCTTCGTTCAGCAGCGTGCTGAGCCTGGAAGCGAAGTAGCGCAGCTTGAGATTGGCGACGACGTGGTTTTTCTCGATGGCGACGCGAGAAAAGACGTGCTCGCGAAAGTGCTGGAAGTAGCGAAGCAAACCCCCCACCTAGCGACTGCGGCCATGTGGGTTGAGCACTGGCGAGACGGACTCCGACGGGGAAAGCAGCGATTCGTAACGTACAACGCCTTCGCCGACGAACTCAGAGCGCGAGGCTGTGGAAGACAGACCCAGACGGTGCGCCTCTGGGTCATTGGCCAAACCATTGGGCCAAATGACCCACTCGATGTTCGGCGCGTGGGAGAGGCGCTGGAAGATGTGGCGTTACGTGACCACCACGAGATCATTTACCAGGGGATAGAAGCATTCCGAGGTGCACACGCGCACCTAATGCAGCGGGTCGGTGCGCTCGCAATCCAAGTGGGTGGCGCTGCCACGGCAGGCGCGATCCGCGCGGATGAGATCATCGACGAGCGTAGTGGGATCACCGCCGCTGACTTTCAAGGTTGCATCGAGATCCTGCGGGTGCGTTCACTTGCGCGAGTGGGCGTCGTTCCCGCCGCAGTCGTTGGACGCCTGCACGAGGCTCGTGAGAGGGAGACGGACCAATGAAGACGACGTTCACACCTACTAAGGCCACTCAAGAGGCGATGGCCGACTACATTGTCGAGAGTGTCATCGGCGACGCCACTGGGTCGGCGGAGCCCGGCCGCTGCGTCGGAGAACCGCCCTCTGCGCGGTACTACTTGGGTGCGCTCGCCCCCTACGATCTGAACCTGTCTGCCGGTACGGTCCGCAGCGGGCGTGTTACCCCGCCCGCTGCCGGCTTTGAGTTCGAAGTTGGGGAAGGCTGTACTTTGAGTCTGGCCGCTGGGTGCGAAGTCTACTTCCGCGTCTTCCCATCATACGAGGAGCAACTGGCTCACAGCGACCCAGACCTCAGTGCGGAAGACCGAGCAGGCCGAACCTACCGCTTGGTGACCGTCTTCTCGAGTCGCCGCATCCAGTTGCCCGAGATCTCTGCCGAAGTCGATCCAACGCGTCCGCAGATCCAGACCGGTGGGGAGGAGTTCGCCGCCGCATTTGATGAGATGAAAGAGACAGTCGAGACGGACCCCACCGCGTATCGTAGCGTGGACGACGCGGCACGGGAAGTCGATGTGCCAGGCCATGTTCTCGCCTCGGCCGATGTCTTCGACCAGTGGATCGCCACAGTGACTGGAACTGTCTCGACTCCAGCATGGAGCGCGCACCTCGCAGTCTCGTCTCGGCTCGTTGCCGGATGCCGCCGCCGTGTCGTTGTGATGCTCGAAAATCGCTCCACAGACCCGGTTTGCGTCGTGCGGGGTAAGGAACGCCACGACAACGCTCGTGACCATTTCTTGTTTCGCGTCAATCTGCGTGTGCGTGCACTCAAAGGGCAGATACTCGGGATGCGGATGAACCTTGGAGCAGACGCGTATCGCTACGACCCACTGCTGCCGGCGTATGCAAGCAACTGCGGCGTGGAATCCTCGCTTGACGGCGAGATCGTTCGAGAGCTGCGGATGGTTCCGGCACCAGTCCACACCACAAAAAGAATGCCCTCTGCCGAGCACCCTGCGACGTCTTTCTCCGAGCTGGTAGCTGATCCACTGCTGGCCCTAGCACGGCTCGGGGACGACCTGGCGGAGTACGCAACCCATCCCGATTGGAACGTTGAGAATCTCTCGCCCGAACAGACGCAGCGAAAGCGTGCCGACCGTACAGCCTTCGAGAAGGAGGTTGCGCGGTTTCGGGAAGGACTCCGCTGGCTAGAGCGAGACGCTCGCCTCCTGTACGCCTTCCGCCTCGCGAACAAGACGATGCTGGAGCTGAATGAGCGCAGCAACCGGACATACACTGGTTGGCGGCTCTTCCAGCTGGTGTTCATCGTTAGTCACGTGCCAGCGCTCGCCTGGCGCGAACATGCCCCGACGGAGTTCACGGAGGGCCTTTGGGGTGACTCGTCAGATAGAGATCCGACCGCTTCAGCGACCGTGCTGTGGTTCCCGACCGGTCAAGGGAAGACCGAAGCGTATCTGGGCCTCACCGCCGTAGCCCTTTTCTTCGACCGTCTACGGGGAAAGAGCCGTGGCACGACAGCATGGTGCCGGTTCCCGCTGAGACTCCTGTCATTGCAGCAAACCGAGCGCCAGCTGGCTTTCGTTGCGGCCGCGGACGAGGTACGGCTCCGAAACCAAGAGTGCATCCGCAACGTCGGTGGAAACCCCGGCGATCCCTTCTCTGTCGGATTCTACGTTGGCGAAAGCAATACGCCCAACACGCTTAGCCGGGACGAGAACACTCTCAAGTCTCTGATTGAAGACCCACGCAAGAGGATGGCGCTCAGGGTCATCGATCGCTGCCCGTTCTGTGGAAATCAGTCGATCGAAATCCCACCACCAGATCCGACGGCGCTCCGACTCGTGCATCGCTGCAAGAGCTGCGATCGCGACCTTCCAGTCTACGTCGTAGATACCGAAATCTACCGGTATCTCCCATCCGTCGTGGTCGGAACCCTCGACAAGCTCGCCATGATTGGGCTGTCGGACCGCTTCGGTGCACTGCTTGGTGATGTGGACTGCGAGTGTACCGTGCACGGCTTCGGGCGCGGGATGAAATGCCACGAAAGACGCGCGCGCGGTCATCAGCGGCACACGGTTGTCCCTCTCAGAAAACCGCTCTACGACCCCTCGCCGACGCTGGAGATCCTCGACGAGCTGCACATGGTTGACGAAGAACTCGGAGCGTTCGCGGGTCACTACGAAGGAATGCTGGCCGTCACGCAGCAGGAGTTGACTCAACGCCAGCGGCCCGACAGGCGTCCCGTACGAATGAAGGTCATCTGCACGACGGCGACGATCGAAGGGGAGGATCGTCAGTGCGAACACCTGTTCGGATTGCCGTCGGTCGTCGTGCCACTGCCTGGTCCGTCCCTTCGCGGTTCTTTCTACTGGCAGCTGCGAGATGACCAACCCCTCCGTCGGTTCGTAGGGGTGCTGCCGCACCGAGCGACGGCGGACCAAACGATGGCGCGGATCCTCCAGTCATTTCACCGTGCGGTGCGCCGCCTTGAGCGCGACGGAAAAGCTGCTGTCCCCTCGCTCGACGGTCTGGCAGAAGCGGAGTTCGCTGCCGTTGTCGACCGGTATCGAGTCAGCCTTACCTACGTAACAAGTCTGGTCGATTTCGGAAAGCTGCGCCGCACGATGGAGAGCCAGGTGAACGAGCATCTTCGCTCTCGTGGGCTCAAGGAACTTGGCGTTCGCGAGCTGTCCGGCGACACGCCTTTCGACGACGTTCGTGCGACGCTCAATGATCTTCAGACCCGCGACGGTCAGACCGAGGCCGTGATCGGGACAAGCATGGTTTCGCACGGGGTCGATATTGATCGTCTCAACATGATGCTCTTCAGCGGGATGCCGAAAGCGATGGCGGAATACATCCAGGCTTCTTCTCGTGTGGGACGAGTGGTTCTGGGGGTCGTGTTCATGATTTTTAATCCCATTCGTGAACGCGATCGTTCGCACTTCCGATACCACGCGAAGTTCCATGAGTATCTGGACCGGATGGTCGAGCCTGTGGCTATCAACCGCTGGAGCCGCTACGCCGCTCGGAAGACTATGCCAGGACTCCTGATGGCGCGGTTCCTCCAGGTGGCCAATCGAGACTACTGGGAGGCTGGCGGTGCTCCGCGCCATCTTCACGATCTCGTACGAGCGAAGGAGGCAATTCGTCCGACGGACGCTGGCGGTCTCGAGGCAGCGCAGCGCGAGCCTATTCTTGAGTCCCTGAGTTCCGCATACTTTCTCGAACACGAAGGCGCGACCGAGATCCGCGACGAAGTAGTCGAGGATCTGGATACAGCTCTCGGGAGCCTTCGCGCCGCAGGAGCTGCAGCAAGCGTAGGTGCCCGAGGCCGTCCGACCTACCGCGGTACACCGGATTACCTGGGGTTGCGTTACACCCCCATGCTGTCTCTGCGCGACGTCGCAGAGGGCGTTCCCTTTATCGTGCTTGGTTCGCGGAGGAAGTCGTGAGGACGTTTGAGCCGAAGAACATTGCACGATCGCGGGGTCAGATCCTGTATCGGTATCGGCAGGGACAGACCTACGACCATGGCAGCGTCATTGCTCAGGTCGTCGGCTATTCGAATGACGATGCCCTTCAAGAGCCGAAGGTCGACGACCACCAACTCGTCGAGGAAGCAATGCGGTTCGTGCGCTACTGGAGGACCGCCGGTACTAACGCTCCGCACACGTCACAGGGTTCGGACCGAGCACCCGAGTTTCCCCCAGACGACCCACTCGCTGCTACTCACTACAACGTCGTTGTTCCCGGCAAGGTCTTCACCCGTGTCGGGCCGTTGGTGATGCGCTGCGCCAGCGCCTCCTGCGGTCGGGTGTTCGAGAGCGACGAACCGCAGATCGGACAGGCTTGGCCACCGTTTTGTCCGACCTGCCGTAACGCCGACGGAAACCATCAGTTGCAGTTTGTATTCGTGCACGAGTGCGGCAGCCTTACTCCGTGCCTCCCGCCGCAGAAATGTTCGGGCAGAGCACACGCAGGCTTTAGATTGAACGACCGCGTTTCTCGCTTCCAGGATTTCCGCTGGGAGTGCTTAACATGCTCAACCCCAGCCGAGGTCCAGTTCTTCTGTACCAACCCCGGATGCAATTGGACGCAAAAACGAATGTCGTTGCAGGTGCATACCGCAGGCTCCGCATTCTCGGGACACGGGGTCTCCATCGTCAACGTCCGCACGCCCGAGCATTCGGAGCGTCGCGATCGACCGGAGTTCATCGTTGCATCCCTTGGACGCTGGCTCGGTGAGTGCACCGACGACGAAGCCAATCGCATTATCAAGACGCAGAGCAGCACGCCAGATCCCGTCGTCCTCAAGTCGATCGACGCGATGGAGGCAGCCGGTCTGCAGGAGCAGGCGGCGGCCTTGCGAGCGAAGTTCGTCCCGCTAGGCTTTGAGAACTTACGTAGTCGGGTGGCGAGCCGCCTCAACTTCGATCCGATCGACGACGCGATCCGTGGAGTGGGGCTCGCCCGAACCATCGAGGCGTACGAACAGGTAATGCACCTACCGAGCATTCGGCTGCCAGAGCTCGCCGCGCGCGGACCGGAGAAGCGTAGAGAGACCTACGCTAACTACCCGAAGGTCCTCCGCAGGGTCGGGTTCGATCCAGACAGGACGATGCTCGTTACAGAGTTTCCAGTGACATACGTCGCTGTCGGCTACTCCCGTGGTGGGTTCGAACCGAGGGACGCCGATCTCGTGGCGTATCGTGGGCGCGCCGGCAGAGGGGAAGCCGTGAAGACGCTACTGTATGCCAACCCAATCCATACCGAGGCGCTGGTCTTTGGCCTTGACCGCGATAGAGTGGCCCGATGGCTCGTTTCGAATCGTGCGGCCAGCAAGCGGGACCTGCCAAACGGTAAGGATGTGCTTCCGTGGTTCGCGGCTCAAGTCTCGGACTTCGACGGACGGATGCCGCCGCCGTGGAGTCCGAAACCAATCGAGGATCCAAGCCATCCCGGCTACGGGCCTGGGCTGTATTTCCGGTTGCTTCACAGCGTAGCGCACCAAACGTTGCGCGCCGTCGCAGTCGACAGCGGCTTCGCAGAAACCGGCCTGTCTGAGTATCTCTTCCCGATGTCGCTCTCGTTCGCCATTTATCCGAATGGAGGCAACGAGTTTACGATTGGAGGTCTTCGAACTGTGCTGGAGCAAAACCTAGACGACATCGTGCTCCGAACCGTAGAAAACGACGCCTGTCTGTACGATCCCAACTGCATGGTCGCCAACCGGGGTGTTGACCACGGCTGTCTACAGCTTCCGGAAACTGCCTGTCAGTGTTGGAACTGGTTCCTGAGTCGTTGGGAGCTCTTCGGCGAACCGTCAGCGTCAGCCGACCGCATCGTGGGTTACTGGGAGCCAACCGTCGACCTGACTCCGTCGGTGTCCGCTGACACACCAGCGGACGCGTGTAAGGCAACAATCGGAGCGCCCTCAAGTGCCGCTGGTCTTCACTGACAACATCCGTCCGTCGAAATGATCCAGCCCGAACGCGCCACAGTACTGCCGCGCTACCCCGATCAAGTGCTTGCTCTGTTTCGGAAAGCTCGTACTGTCGAAGATCAGCAGCCCCGCGCGCTCGGGCAGCACGGCCCGCAGCTGGCGCCAGACCTGATCGGCTCGCCACGGCGCGTCGGTGATGAAGTGTTGGAACGCTTGGTAGGATCCGGGATCGGTCACGCGCGCCAGCATCGCTTCCATCGACGTGCGCGCGCTGTCGCTGAGCAACCCCTGGACATACCGACGCAACGCCAGCTCCTGCGCGCGATGCCCGAAGCACTCCTTGAACGGCTTCGCGCCACGTCATCAGGCGTTGCAGTTGGCACATGGCGCGGCCCTCTTCCACGGCTACGCAGGGCACCGAACTCGAGTAAGAGGGCGCCCGCGCCCCGTATGCGATCTTGTCCGGATTCGTAGTTTGCGTCATGCCAAAGGCTGTCCTAACCACCAGGGTCGACCCGGCTTACGATGATCTCCCGGAAGTCCGCTATCATTTTCCGCACACCTATCTGAATACGATCGAGGGTGCGCTCGACGACTGGATTGTCTACTACGAGCCGCGCCGTTCCGGCCGCCAGCTGTCGAGTTCAGACGGACGGCAGTCGTATTTCGCGACCGCGCGTCTAGTGAACGTGCAGCGCGACTCGAGATTGGAAGGCCATTATTACGCTTTCGTGGAGGACTACCTGGAGTTCGACCGGCCCGTTCCCTTCCGGGAAGGACGCATCTACTATGAGCGCTCACTTCGAAAAGCAGACGGGTCTACCAACAAGGGCCGATTCGGCCGCTCGGTCCGCGTCCTGGAAGATGCGGAGTATCACCAAATTCTGACCGCGGGATTTGTGAACGTGCTTGAGACTCCCCGCCAACCGCTTGCCGCCGATGGCGACACTGTTCCGGTACCGGCTGCCGCCCCGGATGAGACTTCCGGCGACTCAGCGGAACCCGAAGAACAACATCATGAGATCATTGCGAGGATTTCGCGCAGACCGTTTCGGGATCACGCGTTCGCATCGGCGATCAAATCCGCATATGAAGATACATGCGCGGTCAGCGGTATCCGGATCATCAACGGTGGCGGCAGGTCTGAAGTGCAGGCGGCGCACATCCGTCCCGTCGGGGATAACGGACCCGACAGCGTGCGTAATGGTGTCGCCTTGTGCGGTACGATGCACTGGATGTTTGACCGTGGGCTGATATCAATCGACGATGATTTCAGTTTATTGTTCGATCAAAAGTCCATGCCCGACAATGTTTTGCGTCTGATCAACAGGGACCGGCGGTTGAAACTGCCCGAACTGCGGCAACATTATCCGCATCGGCAGTTCCTGAAATACCATCGAGAGTGCGTGTTCAAGGGCTGAGGTTCATGGCCGAATGCACGATCGGTAGTTCAGGCGCCGCCGCCCGCGACAGTCTCACGATCTGACAGGCGCGTCGGATCGGCAGTTCGTGCTCGGCCACCAACACCTCACTCACCTGTCGTTTCGCGGACGGCGTGACCATGTTCGGGCGAGCACGTCCTTGATGGCCGCATGCTCGAGCGCTACGTCGGCGTACATCCGCTTCAGCTTTGCGTGCTCGCCTTCGAGCTCGCGGAGGCGTTTCACATCAGCGACCGACGCACCGGCGTACTGGCTCCGCCACGTGAAGAACGTCGTCTTGCTGATGCCATGTTGGCGAAGCAGGTCGGCCACCGGGACACCGGACTCCGCTTCCTAGAGAATCCCGACGACCCGGCGCTCGGTGAACTTCGATTTCCTTATGGCCGCTCCTTGGGCCGGGAGCCGTCTACCTTCGAGTATCTACCGATGGGGGAAGCTTACGGAGATGCTGTCGAAGTGAACGCGCGTGATGCTCTGCGAATTTGGGTGGAAAGGCGTTCCCTATCATCTGAGCCGCCGGATAACAACCCTTGGACAGATCGAACACATACGAGGCTGGGAACCCTTGCAGAATCGCCGCTTCTCGAATGGTGATAGCTCTGTCCTCCTCCGGGTGCAGAAAGCGCCCCTTCGACGGATTGATGCACCCCCCAGTGATGGTCGGTGCCGGAGCGCTCCATGCCATGCGCCCATATATGTCCTTGAATCCGTCGAAATCCCGATGGCACTCGAGCTGTTCCTCTATCGGAAGATCGGTACGGCTGCCGCCATCCTTCGGAATCCGGCGGATCACCGACATTACATGATCAGCCCGTCGAACGGCATAGCTGTGCGCCGGGTCCGTCGAAACCTCCGGAGGCGGCAGTTTTCGAATCGCACCCGTCACGTATCGGCGGCACCGTACGGGCGACGCAAACAACGGAAGATCGTTGCAGCTGGCCAACAGAATCATACGCCGCCTTCGTTGGGGCACGCCGAACTCTGCCGCATTCAAAATTCTCGCATCGTGTTTGTATCCGAGATCGTCGAGTTCCGATTCAACACGTGCCAAACGCGCGTCATCCAACAGTGCCGGCACATTTTCTATCATTAGGGATTTCGGTCGAAAAACTTGAACGAAACGGACGAACTCAAAAACAAGATCGTTCATAGGTTCGTCGATGCAACGCTTACCGTTGAGCGTCCGCAGTGAGGAAAAACCTTGACATGGCGGGCAGCCAGCAAGCAAATCCAATTCACCGGACTCAAATCCCAATTTCTTCATCAGAACCCGAGCGTCTACCGATCTAATGTCGTCCTGGATCAAAAGTGTGCGTTTGTGGTTCAGTCCGTAAGTCGCGACCGAGAGATCGTGGTTATCAACAGCCGCTACAATTTTAAATCCGGCGCGACGTAGGCCCAGTGACAGTCCACCACACCCGCAAAACAGGTCGATCGCCGTGGGTCTTGATCTCGACAAATTCTTCATATCTTCGGAAGGATTGGCACGCCATCCAATGATCGTTTGCAATCGCCGACCATGCTGATTCGGTTCTTGCCATGAAGGCGCGAAAACCTGCCCTCTTTGGGCATCGGAATACGACTGATCCGGTTTTTCTTCTGAAGCGTCATCCCTGTTCCGATTTCTCCCGCTCTCCCGCTAAAGTCAAAGGGAGTTCGGTTTGGGCACCGTGTTCTTGAACGAAGCGATGGATTGCCTGTCTGATCACCCATGACAGCGACGCGTCGCTCCTCGACGCAATGGCATCCAGGGCGGCGTAATCGGCCTCATTGAGGCTGACCGTCAACCTTGTCGTTTTCTTCCGACGCTGGACCATTGCCGTTCCACACACATCTTGTTCCATGGTACGGTGGAATGCATGGCATTGCAACATAGTGATGCACTTTGAGGCACCATTCAGGGCGGTACTAGGAATCTCGGTTGGCTTCCAGAAACTCATGTCCTTGGCAGTGTCTGCTGCACCGATTCGCTGTCCCCCGTGGCTCCCCCCTCGGCGGTGATCGCCACGATCGCCCCTGTCTCCAGGTCCACCGCCTGTTCGGCCTTATAGGCCAGCGCCGTGCGACCGTCCTTCATCCGGGTGATCTCGGCTTCCGGATCGTGTGGGTTTACCCATTCCGCGTTGGACGCCTTCTTGGCCCGACCCCGATCCATCCGCCACAACTGGGCTGCGTCGGCTCCCTCGATCCCCTCGGCCTCCGCCAACCGCTTCAGATACTCCCGATAGCTTTGCTGGCTGTCCCGCCGCACGATCGACTTCATCGCCGCGTTCGCCTCCAGTGTGGTTGACCAGACCGATTTTTTGTACCAACCGTAGTGAGAGTTTACATCGCAGCCTGGGGCTGTGAAACTGGTTTCAGTGGCAGGGGAGGGCTATAGAGTCTGTGTGAAAACCGCTTTTGCGAGTCACGTATAATGCGCCCTAAGGAGGCGCGATGAAATTCTTGCCCTACAACCCGGAGCAAGCGTATCTGCTGCCGCCCAGCGTGCGAGAGGTGCTGGGAGAAGATCACATCTGTTTTTTTGTGCACCAAGTCGTGGAGCGGCTAGAACTGAGTGCGCTTGAGCAGGGCTACGTCGAGGAGGGCCGCCCGGCCTATCACCCTGTCCTGCTGCTGAAAGTGTGGCTGTATGCCTACGTGTTGGGGCTCACCTCGGCGCGGCGGCTGGAGCAGCGGGTGCGGGAAGACTTGGCCTTCCGGTACCTGGCGGGTGGGGCCACACCGGATTTTTGGACCCTCAACCAGTTCCGCACACGGCATGCCCGGGCGCTGAACGATCTGTTCACGCAGGTGGTGGAGTTGGCGCGTTCGCTCGGTATGGGTCGGCTGGGGCACGTCGCCGTCGACTCGACGCGGGTGGCGGCCAATGCCTCGTGCGAGCGCGTGGAGACGATGAAAAAGTTGCGGTCCGAGCGGGCTAAGGTTCGGCGGCAGATTCGCCGCTGGCAGAAGCAGTGCAATACGGCGGATCCCGAGGAAGCGCCGGGGCAGCAGGTCGCACCGGAGAAGATGGCAGCGCTCCAGCAGCGGCTGGAGGAGATTCCGCGGCGGCTGGAACAGTTGCGCAAAGTGGGCCGAGACAAGGTTTCGCTCACCGATGCCGACAGCCGATTTTTGCGGGACCGCAAAGGATTCACGCTGGGCTACACAGCAACGGCGGCGGTCAGCGAAGATCATCTGATCGTCGAACAACGGGTCGGGCAAAATCCTACCGACAACGCCATGCTGGTTCCGGTGGTCGAGGCGGTCGAGCAACACTGCCGGGAACGGCCTCAGAAGGTCAGTGCCGACAGCGGCTACTTTCGCTTGGAGACCATCGTGGAACTGGCCCAGCGTGGCCTAGACGTCTATGTGCCCGACTCGAACTTGGCACGGGAACTGAACCGAGGCCAACGCGCGCCCGAAGCGCCTGCTGTACGGCATCCGGAACACCGGCGCATGCGACGCAAGTTGCGCGATCCGGCTGGCCGGGCGGTTTATCAGCGGCGCAAGGCGATCGTGGAACCCGTGTTCGGGGTTTTGAAACAACAGCGTGGAATGCGACAGTTCCGGAGGCGGGGCCTGGGGAAGGTCGCGGTGGAGTTCGCGCTGGCCGCAACGGCCTTCAACCTCACTCGCCTGTGGCGCAACAAACCGAAGCTAGATCAGGAAGGCTAGTTCAGCAGACTCCCGGACCGGCGACTCGGCAAAGATCGAAACAACAAAATTCTGCAAGGGATCATGATCCCTCTTGATTTCCAGCCAGCTAAACCGAGTTTCCACACAGACTCTATAGGCCCCCGGCGCCGGGGGCCTATAGCCGAGCGCCGAGTGCGGCCGCACCGTGTTGTATTGCACCCTCCACTGTTCAATCACCACCTGTGCCTCCTTCAACGAGTAGAAGATCTCTCCATTCAGGCATTCGTCCCGCAGCTTCCCATTGAAACTCTCGCAGTACCCGTTCTCCCAGGGACTGCCCGGTTCGATGTACAGTGTCCCGGTCCCTAGATTTGCCAACCACTGGCGCAGTTGTTTGGCGATGAACTCGGGACCATTGTCGGATCGAATCTGTTCCGGTATCCCTCGCCACAACATCACGTCCGACAACGCCTCAATGATTTGTTGGCTGCCCATCCTCCGCTCCACCCGGATCGCCAGGCATTCCCGCGTGTACTCATCCAGCAAGGTCAGCAGCCGCAGCGTTCTCCCCTCGTGCGTTCTGGCATTCATGAAGTCGTAGCTCCACACGTGGTTCGGTCGCTCCGGCCTCAGTCGTACACAGAAACCGTCGTTCAGCCACAGCCGTCCTCGCGGCCTTTGTTTTTGCGGCACTTTCAGCCCTTCCCGCCGCCAAATCCGCTGCACCCGGTCCTTGCCCACTTCCCAGCCCGCACTCCGCAGCAACGCTGTGATCCTCCGGTAGCCATATCGCTCGTACTTCGCTCCCAGGGCAATGATCGCTCGGGTCAGAGCATCCTCGTCCACCCGATGAATCGGCTCGTATCGTTGTGTCCCTCGCCATTGCCCCAGCAGCCGGCAGGCATGCCGTTCCGACAACCCGTGTTGCTCCCACGCACGCTCCACCGCACAACGCCGCCGCTCAGGGCTCAGAAGTTTCCCTGTGCCACATCCCGCAGCACCTGCTTCTCCAGAGAAAGCTCCGCTACCAACCGCTTCAGCCGCGTGTTTTCCTTCTCCAACTCCTTCAGCCGTTTTGCCTGCACCACCTTCAGCCCGCCGTATTCCTTCCGCCACCGGTAGTAGGTTTGGGTGTGGATCCCAGCTTCTTTGCAGGCTTGGGGCGCAGTCTTCCCGTTCCCCATCTGCACTTCTATCTGCCGTAGTACCACTACAATCTGCTCCGGCTTGTAACTCCTTGTCGGCATGACCTCACTTCCTCCTCAAGTGGATTCTCTCTCTTTCCACTTGGTACAAAAAGTGCCGGTCAGGTCAGACGTTGCTCGCAGTCAGGTCCATCGCAACGATCTCTTTCGTCGTCTCATCGACGCCTAGGTGGAGCTTTCGCCATGTCCTACGGCGGAGGGTTCGGTGTTTTCTGATGTGCCACTCACCGGCTCCGTAGATCTTCAGGCCCGTCGAATCGATGACGACATGTCGTGGTCGATCCGTGGGCCCTACACTCAGTCGGACGTCGACGGCGCTTTGCCTTCGGCTCACCGTGCTGTAGTTGGGCACTGGGAGGTCGAGAGCCATGAGCGCCACGATGGATTGAAGGAACCCTTGAGTAGTCCGTAGGTTGAGGTGAAACACCGAATTCAGGACCAGCGCACATTGGATCGCCGCATCTGCGTAGACCTTGGGCCGGCCTCGCCCTTCGAAGGGTCCTGGATGACGCCAGGCAGCGACTGCCTCCGTGTCGAACCACAGTGTCAGCTGCCCACGTTTCACCAGAGCCCGGTTGTACTCCGGCCAGTTGCGAACCTTATATCGGAAGGTGTAGTCGCTTTTGCCCATCCCCTAGCCTATCAGGGGGGAGAGCGTTGGGGATGGAGTCAGATTTCTGCAACAACGCCACTACTCGACCCCAAAGCCACCGCTCCTAGCACAGAAGTCAGCGAATTCCCGAATCACTCGACGCGCGCCGGAGTCCAGTTTGAATGGGATCGATTCACTCTTGGAGAAATAGCGGGCCGTGCTTTTCTCCTCGGCATTGCCCAATTGCTCAAAGATCTCAAGATAGGCTCTATTCGCCGCCTTCGCAGCTTCATTGTGTTCGGCGAGGTCGACTATCAGATTTCTGCCTTTCAGCCATGTTCTGAGGCTTTCGGCGATTTGTTTGGATTGTAACGGTGTTATCAAATGCCTGTCGTTTCCCGCGAATTTCTTATAGACGAGAGTTTCCTTTACTCCCGCCATCATCATTGAAGTTCGCGGTAAGGTCATCTGGTAGACATTGGCTCGAAAATAGCCTTTCTCGCCGAGGTCCCTGTCTTTAGCAACCAGATCGAATCCCATTGTAGAAACGTCCCTATCCTACTAAAAACAAACCGGTTCCCGTAAAGTGTGTGTTTTTACGCGCGCGACGCGCACGTGCGAAGGGCTCTGTCCCCAGGGGCCTTCCTGGAAGCGTCACGAAAGCCTGGAGGCACTCTTGATGCGTTCGTCCACTCCCTCTCTGAAATTCAGGCAAGATACGTATTCAATTCGACCCTCGAAGCCCCCCCCTTCCTCCTGTGCAAGAACAGCTTGCCGCCCTCATCGTGAATATGAACGTGCCAATACATCTTCCCGTCATCGCGTCTCGTTTCGTACATCTCTGAGACCCAAGGATCGAAGTCCTTATAAGGAATCAACACTAGCTTGCTCGCTGAGCCACATCCGAAGGCGACATAGCCCATCTTTGCGTTGAGAAGCATCTCTCGCTGATGAGAATGAAAGGCAAACCAATAATTCTTCCCTGTCGGTATCTCGTACTCTTTCGACACGGCACAAACGAAGGCAACTTCTTCATCACTCGTCGTGAATGTCGCTCTTGATTGCCTCACTAGCGTGTGCCCTAGCTTTTCACTGATTCTTTGAATACAGGCACCGTGGAAACTGACCGGTGTAAATGCTTTCTCAGTGCGGGCCGATTTGTCGTCATCCGCGTCCTCAGGCTGGACTTCCTCCTGAATGTCTTCCTTCGCAGAAAACAATAGGTCTACTATGCCGTCGACTCTTGTGAATTCCTGCGGATTCAAGATTGCGCGAATTCGAACCGCAGTCTGTGGGTCTTCTACGCCCTCTTTAATGCCAAGCAGCTTGAGCAAGTACTCAACACTAATTAACCTGATGTCCCAAGCGTACCGAGAGCCACGGATCTGAGCTTCCAAATCTCCCGTATCCTGGCGTCCGACGACAAGCAGGATCGAGGATGTTTCAAGGTCGATTTCATCAACACTGGCAAGCTGTTTCTGGTAGCCCGCTATTGTGTTGAGGGCAACTCTATACGTGTCCGTCGTCTTAACCTCTACGATGAGCGATTGGCCTTCTGGCGATCTCCACAGTCCGTCATAGCCGACTGCATGAACCGTGCCTCGATATAGGCCGTCCTTGACCTTGAATCCCAGCCGTGAACCGACCTGATTAATAACGTCCTGAAGGGCAAGTCCTGATCCATCAAATTTCAGTTCAAGACATTCCTTGGCATACCGCTCCAAGTGTGCAGACGATACGGAAGCCAGAAAACTACGGAACTCCGACGAGGCGCTATTGCCGTCTTTCAGAATTCCCTCGCCGGCGAAGGCAATGAGCTGGTTTATTTGTTTATCGCGTATTTGTTCGGGCGAATTGCGCCAGATATCGATTAACGCCATCTTTCGTTCTTGCGGTGGTCCTGTGCCGGTTCAGCCGGAACCGGAGAGCGGGTGCTCCGCGTTACTGTAGACCAGGATTTCCTTTTTGGCCGTCCTGGCACGAACAGGGTAGCCGATCCACGGGCCGCCATACAACGGTTTTCGCACTACTTCCCCGTTTGGAGTCCTCTCGCTGCTGCTCCGGCCGTCGGATGCTGCCCGATTGCGCCGTTTCAGCAAACGCAGAGGGTACTGTCAAGTTAGCGTTCGTCGAGCGAGCCGGTACTCGGGATCGTGATCTCAGTTCGAGTCAGGCGGCGATCGTGACTGCATCCCAAATGAGAAAAGAGCGTCCTCGTAGCTCCCGATGATGCACCGCTCGCACCAGGTGACGGCCAACGCGGAAGAGGTTGCGGACGAATCCATGCACGGACAAGAATCGTTGTGCCTGCCCGGGAGATTTGAACCGGCGCATTTGTCGCTCGCGTTGCCGTGTGGGCTGGTGGGAGACTTCGGCGCGATTGTTCTCGTATCGGTCCGTGCGATGGGCGACGGACGGCATGACCGCTCGGTGCGCAGCCCTGTAGCTGCTCAGCTTGTCGGTGACCAACCGCCCAGGCGTACGCTCCTGGCCCTTCAACAGCTTGCGGGAAAAGAGTGTAGCCGCCCGACAGTCGCGACGCGACTGGACGAGGATATCGATGACGTCACCATCTTGATCGACGGCACGCCAGAGACAGCGCCGCTGTCCCTGGATGGTGACGAAGACCTCGTCCAGGTGCCAGATGTCGACCAGCCGGCCCTGTCGACGCTTGAGCCGGCGAGCGTATACTGAACCGAACGTGAGGCACCACAGCCGGATCGCTTCGTAGGACACCGTAATGCCGCGTTGGGCCAGGAGATCTTCGACATCGCGAAAGCTCACACCGAAGCGGTGATACAGCCAGACGGCGTGGCTGATAATGTCGGGTGGGAATCGATATCCATGGTAGCTCAGCGTGTCGCGTTTCATCGGCCAAGTCTGCCACGCTCCCACTGAACTTGACAGTACCCTCCGGAGAGCTGCTGCCAGCCAGACGCGCCAACGACTCTGCCGTTTAGGTCTGGGCTTTCTCCTTTCGATTCAAAAGATGCGAGAGAGCTTTATTTAATTCGACCTCCTCTTTGAGGGCTTGATGCAGTCGCTCCGACAGTTCCGCAAGGACAACCCTAATACTGCTCGCTAGTGTGAGGCAGTGGGCATCATCGCGGTCATGCAATCCGTCACTGAGGGCGGAATGAAGCAGCTTCAACGGGTTATGACCATTGATCAACAGCGTCTGTGGTATCGAGTCCTTCACGCTGGCGAGTGCTTTACTGAACTGCGTTTCAGCCTTCGCCGCCTCAAGTTCCTGAACGTCTTCCGCAGCCGCGCCGAGTTTCTTGGCCACAGTGACAATTTCGCCGAGAATTCGATTTTTCTGGTTCTCGACGACCCTTCGATAGTAGACAAAAGCACCGATTCCGAGTCCCTGATTCTTACAGCGCCGACCCTTGAGAAATATGTCTCGGTCGGGACCGATCAGCTTGATCAGTCGAGCGGCCGTCGGAGGCCCGTACTCTGGGTTTTCCCCAAACTTGTAGCAGTCACCTGAGGTTTCTGAGAATCCGTCCCGGACCGCCGCCAGTGAGAATGTTTTCTCGGTCTTTCGACAGTTGGAACACCGGTAGGTGGCGTAAAACAAGTGCCGTTTTTCAGCCTTGAGATATGAGCGGTCGTCTGTACACCTGAAGAACATTGTGCCGTTGCACGAATCGCTTCCGCAGTGAAGCTGGATGTCCGGTGCGGCAAAAATGTAACTGCCCGGAGGAGAGATCCCTTGGTTATACAGCGTGGCCAAGTCGGTAACGCTTGTCTCGTTTCCGGGTGGAGCTCCTTCAAGAAATTCGGCAAGAGGTATCGGCGTTGGTTCTTCCTTGATAGCGCCTGTTTTCTGATTGCTCATTGGGAAGACTCCTTTGGCTCAAGGTCGAACAGTGCCCGGTCTTGGGGCTTGGTCAGGAAGGCATCGAGGATTTCTTTTTTAAGGTTCCGCGCTGAGGCCGGGTCCTTGTCGGCGCGGTCGAGCACACGGGCTCCAGCGAGGATCTTCCGCCTAGTGTCGAGCTTACGTGCCTTAGTCGATTCAATAGTCCGCAGCCGCGCAATCCGGTTGGCGATCTGCTGCTTTTGTTGTTCGAGTTCGGCGATCCGCTCATCCGCTGATTTAGCCATGGCGCTAGCGTAGCACGAGCCCTCTTAACGAGTTCACAAGAACGAGTTAAGCGCACCTATACGTTGCTGCGCAACGTGGTGCGAACGGCGACGGCGCGCGGCGTGCTAGACTGGCCACAGGCGTGGCCATCTACCACTTCAACGCACAAATGGTTTCGCGCTCAACTGGCGCGAGTGCCGTGGCTGGCGCGGCGTATCGGTCAGGTGAGCGCCTGACCGATGAGCGCACGGGCGAGCAGCACGACTACCGCAGCAGAGATGACCTCGACGGGGCTGAGATCCTGGCCCCGCAAGCTGCGCCCGAGTGGGCGCAGGACCGCGCACGGCTGTGGAACGGGGTCGAAGCGGCCGAGCGCCGGAAGGATGCGCAGGTCGCCCGCGAGGTCCGGGTGGCGATCCCGCACGAGCTGCGCCAGGAGGATGGCCGCGCGCTGGTGCGCGACTACGCGCAGCGCGCCTTTGTGGACCGTGGCATGGTGGCCGATCTCGCCTACCACGGCGGGCAGGGCGAGAACCCGCACGCGCACATCATGCTGACCACCCGGACCATCACCCCGGAGGGTACTGTCAAGTTAGCGTTCGTCGAGCGAGCCGGTACTCGGGATCGTGATCTCAGTTCGAGTCAGGCGGCGATCGTGACTGCATCCCAAATGAGAAAAGAGCGTCCTCGTAGCTCCCGATGATGCACCGCTCGCACCAGGTGACGGCCAACGCGGAAGAGGTTGCGGAGGAGTCCATGCACGGACAAGAATCGTTGTGCCTGCCCGGGAGATTTGAACCGGCGCATTTGTCGCTCGCGTTGCCGTGTGGGCTGGTGGGAGACTTCGGCGCGATTGTTCTCGTATCGGTCCGTGCGATGGGCGACGGACGGCATGACCGCTCGGTGCGCAGCCCTGTAGCTGCTCAGCTTGTCGGTGACCAACCGCCCAGGCGTACGCTCCTGGCCCTTCAACAGCTTGCGGAAAAAGCGTGTAGCCGCCCGACAGTCGCGACGCGACTGGACGAGGATATCGATGACGTCACCATCTTGATCGACGGCACGCCAGCGATAGCGCCGCTGTCCCTGGATGGTGACGAAGACCTCGTCCAGGTGCCAGATGTCGCCCAGCCGGCCCTGTCGACGCTTGAGCCGGCGAGCGTATACTGAACCGAACGTGAGGCACCACAGCCGGATCGCTTCGTAGGGCGCCGTAATGCCGCGTTGGGCCAGGAGATCTTCGACATCGCGAAAGCTCACACCGAAGCGGTGATACAGCCAGACGGCGTGGCTGATAATGTCGGGTGGGAATCGATATCCATGGTAGCTCAGCGTGTCGCGTTTCATCGGCCAAGTCTGCCACGCTCCCACTGAACTTGACAGTACCGCCGTGGGCAGATGCTCTGTATGAAGCTCGCGTCCGCAGGAGATTGCTATTCCCACTCAAGGGGTGTTCATATCGAGCGGCACCGAATGCTGGATGATTTCGTTAAAAAATGTCTCACCGAGATAAATCCTGCTCTCCCACAGCACCCGCTCATCGGGGCGCTTGGGGTTCCACCAAAACTCCCTTCGATCAGCGATCCGTGAGGCAATGAACTGTCGCGACCAATGAAGCTCAGGTCGCAGGGAAAGGCTATTCCGTCCACGCCACCGTATCATCCTGCGTGGTTGTCTTGTGTGCCTGCGACGCCAGTCAAGAAGAGAATTGCGGTCGTGAGGATCGAAAGGCGCGACGTTGTTTTGTTCAGCACAGTATTCAGCCACGGCCCGGGCGAAGCCCGTATTCTCTTTCATGGTGGGGATAAGATACATAATCCTATACCTATCGCCAATCAGGGTCAGTATCCGGTATGGGCTGCCGGTTCTGGAGACAAGTTGTGCCGACAAAATTGCGCCGAAGACGATCCCGAGCATCATGGGGGTCAGGAAGCTGCCGCTGACACATGGAAACAAAACGTGGACACCCCGCCGTCGGGTTCCGTTTACCCGAAATCACAGGCCGCTGGCAGCAGCTGGCGGACTACTCCGGACACTGGCTGCTGCTGGTGTTTCACCGGCACCTGGCCTGACTGCCGTGCCGGGAACACCTGTCGCAGTTGCGACGGCACGAGAGGGAGTTGAAGGAACTCGACGTCGAGGTTGTCGTTGTCACCTTCCAGAGCGGCCCGGCCGTGGAGGCCTATGCGCGGGAGACCTGCCTGGCGTGGCCGATACTGATCGACAGTGCGCTGGAGATGTATCAGGCCTACGGCATGAACCGGGGACATTGGTGGAGCATTTTCGGACCGCCGAGCTGGTGGGTTTATGTAAAACTGCTGTTACGGGGGCGGCGTCTCCGGATGCCGAGTGGCGATGTCAGCCAACTGGGAGGCGACGTAATCGTCGACCCGGAGGGGGTCGTTCGGCTGCACCACGTCGGCGACCGGCCAGGGGACCGACCGGCAATCCACACATTGCTCGATACCGTGCGGTGGGGCCGACAACGTTAGTTGCTCCTCAGCCTCCGAGCCTCCCAGCAGGGATCGGTGGGGGCATTGTCAAGTTGACGAAAAGCTCGCCGATCAGCTGATTGTCCAACTGGAGCCCGGAGCAGGTCCACAAGGACCGGCAGAACTACCGTCGGGCCGTCGAGAAGCACCTGGCAAAGCTCAGCAAGAGCGATATCACCACGGTGTTGCTGGGGATCTCCAGCCGCACATGCTTTCTCACCGTCGCCGCCGCCGCGCGGCTGCGGATCGACGAGGCGAAACTCAAGGACGCCGAGCGCTGGGACGGCTTGCAGGAGATCGCCATCAATCGGCCCGACATGGCTCCCGCCGAGGTGTTTGGCCCGCTACCGCGGCCTCTGGCAGGTTGAAGAAAGCTTCATCATCACCAAACACGACCTCACGGTGCGCCACCTCGCCTACCAGGTCGCGTTGCAGAAACGCCGCCTGTCCCGCGAAGTCATCCACACCGATCTCGTCTACCATCAGGGTACTGTCAAGTTAAGCAGTTTGGCGGCATTCTCGCCGCCCGCCGCCACAGCTAAGTCATTGATTCTAAGTCTCTGATCCAGCAGAATCCTTCCGCAAAACGGGCGGATTCTGCTCAACTTGACAGTACCGGATTATATCCTTAGACCATATATGGCTCGCTGAGCTACGAGACTTGATCGAAGCCCGTATACTGAGGCTTGCAAGTGAGATCGGAAGCGGCGGGCAGGATGCCCCCGCTGATGCGCGTGTTGCCCTGGCGCGGCTTCCTGCTGCAATGAAGCCTGTGGCCCCATACCGTTCACTTTGGCAAGAATACATCCTGCAATTTCCTTCGCACTGCGGTCCATTCGCCGGGGGATAACGGTCCGGTTCCAGGTGCCCCGGCCCGGCTGCGATTCCCCAAGCAGGCTTGCCGCCTACGACCGGAGAACGGGTGTGAGGTTGAGCCATTAGACGCTGGCCTTCGCCGGTTCCGGTTTGTTCCGACGCAAGGCTCGCGCCAGAACGGTCCCCTCGTCTGGGGCGTCTGTCACTCGCTCTTGCCCTTGTCGGTCCTGCCCGTCACTGGCTTGGCGGCGCTGTTCCTCCCGTGTCAGGGTTTGGCCGTTTCCGCCATTTGCGGGTGAGCGGAAACGCTCACAAACCCTTAAACTTTCAGGAGGAAACACATCATGGCTAACCCCAAACCTGTCTCTGAAGTCCGCATCGGTCGCGTCAAGGCTGCGATTTGGCCGAACGGAACCGAAGGCCGCACGCGGTACAATGTCACCTTCTCCCGTCTCTACAAGGACAACGATCAATGGAAGAGCACGCAGAGCTTCAATCGCAACGACCTGTTGCTGCTTGCCAAAGTGGCCGATCAGGCCCACTCGCGCATCAGAGAGCTTCAGCAGGAAGAAGAGCCTCAGGCAGAATCCTAGTGCGACGCGCATCAGAGAGCGGCGGGGCAATCCCCGCCGCTCATCAGGCTTCCGTCACCTACTCGGCGAAGAGCCGCCCCCAGGAAATCCGCCCACGGCCACGATTCCAGCCACCCCGCACAGCGTCCAGTGCTCAATCTCGCTTCCGTCCTTCGGTGGGTAGATTGCCCCCAGGTGATGCACAACCCCGTCCCCTTCTCCAATGGTGGGTAGCAAGGAGGCCATCCCGTCTCAAACGGGGATTGACCACTTGAATGTCCAGTTCTCAAACTCTCAATGTCAGTAGTGGAGCCGATACGTCCGCCGAAAATGAGGGACGCCCGTTCAGGCACTGGCCTCGAAACTTCCCGTTGAAACGGTGACCTGTCCCCTTCAAACGAGTCCAGTTCATAAATTAGTATTTCTGCCTGCAGAGGCGTAGTACTAGACCTTGGATCACGGTATGCAAGGCCGGGTCGTGAAAGGCGATCCGATCCAGCACGGGGTTGTCTCTAGGCCGGGGAAAGGGATCATATTTGGTCCGGCAGATCACTCCCGCCAAGCTGGCGGCAATCGGCTGACCGCCGATCTAGGGAAAGACGACCTGCTACTACACCACTGGGTCCCCCGCTTTCCTACTCGATCGGGGAAAGCCGTTGGAAGTGAGAAGAAGAGCGGGAGCAGGCGAAAAGAGCCTCTTTAAACCGGTTCCCCCTCCGCATTTGGTACACTGATTCCGGCTTGGCTGCTTGGGCGGCGCCCGTTACGGTGGCTGCAGGCTCCGAACCATAAACCATCATCCATCATGGCCATCATTCGTCCGTTCCGTGCACTTCGCCCGGTGCCGTCGGCAGCCGCCGCCGTCGCCGCCGTCCTCTACGACGTGGTATCCACCGACGAGGCTCGGCGCTTGGCGGCTGACAATCCGCTGAGCTTTCTCCACGTGTCTCGCGCCGAGATCGACCTGCCGGCCGATGTCGATCCATACAGCTCGACCGTTTACGAGTTGGCGACCCGCAATCTGCGGGCGCTGATCGACCAGGCGCCGCTCGTCGTCGAAGCGGAGCCATCTCTCTACCTGTACCGGATGCAGGCGGCGGGCCACGAGCAGATCGGTCTGGCCGGGTGCTTTTCGCTCGACGAATACGACCGCGACGTCATCAAGCGGCACGAGCGGACGCGGCGGGACAAGGAAGAAGACCGTACGCGCCACATGGTGGCGCTGCGGGCGCAGACCGGCCTCGTGTCTCTGACGTACCGTGCGACGGCGGTGATCGACACCATCGTCACCCACGGCGCGGCCGAGCCGCCGCTGCTCAACGTCGCCGCGCCGGACGACGTACGTCACACTGTGTGGCGGCTCTCCGCCGAGGCGACGAGTGCGGCGGTGTCGGCCTTCGCCGATGTTCCGGCCGTCTACATCGCGGACGGACACCACCGGATCGCCAGCGCGGCCCGGGCGCGCGACGAGTTGTCGGGTGGAGATCGGGGCCACGCGTCCCAGTGCTTTCTCGGCGTGGCCTTTCCGGACAGCCAGGTGCGCATCCTGGCGTACAACCGCACGGTGGCGAACCTTGCCGGACGCACTCCCGCCGAGTTCCTGGACGCGCTACGCGCCCGCTTCCCGGTCGCCAGCTGCGGCCCGCCAGTCCCGCCGAAGGGACAGGTCGCAATGTATCTCGACGGCGCCTGGCATGCGATCGACCTCGCGGCGGCCAAGACCGGCCGGGTGCCGGGAAAACCGCTCGACGTGGCGATCCTGCAGGATCAGATTCTGGCGCCGGTGCTCGACGTAGCCGACATTCGTACCGATCCGCGCGTGACGTTCGTTGGCGGGGCGCGAGGAATAGGTGCGCTCGAGCAGGAGGTCGATTCGGGAGCCGCCGCTGTCGCGTTCTCTCTGGCGCCGGTGACGACGGATGAGCTCCTGGCCATCTCCGACGCGGGCGGCATCATGTCGCCCAAGTCCACCTGGTTCGAACCCAAGCTACGTGACGGATTGTTGATTCACCAGATCTGAATCCAAGGAGGCTCCCTTGAAACCGACCTATCGGAAGACGATTCACCGGTCGTAGACGCTACCTATGCAGCGCTGGCCGCAGCACTCGCAATGGTTCGCAAACCAGCAACCCACGCTCGCGAAGGCGAGCCACAACTCGGCGATCAGGAGCCCGAAGACGGCAGGGCCGTTCATCGCGCAGCGCCTCTTGTCACACGCCCGCACCCGCCTGATGCGTCGACAGGCCATTAGTAAAGACGACCAGGAGTACGCCGGGCACCACCCGCGGGAACTCGCGCCATGATTCACGTTGCCGGTCGCGGTATTCCGCCGAGCGAGACAGGTAGCTGGCAACGCTCAGCGGCGCGGTGAGCTTCGTGAGCCGCTCGCCGCCCTCAGTCAAGATCCGCAACCGCATCGTTGGCTGCTCCCACGTGATCGGGCGCGGAAGATCGCCGGGGAAACCGGGGACGTTGGCTACCTGTCCTGCCGGCAGTGCCGGCAGGACCTCGGCGCGCAGTTCGACGAGCATGGGCGAGGCAACCTCGGGACGGTGGCCGCCGGCAAGAACGCCTCGTTTCGTGGTGCTCGACGCGAACCCTCTGGAGGACATCACGAACACGCGCCGGATCTCTGGCGTCTATCTCCGGGGCGAGTCGGTGGATCGCGGGACGCTCAGGGCTCGTTTCATGGACGGCGTGCGCTGAGTTCACGGACGTTCCCATGAACGCCGCACCGCGCCCTACTCGCCCCAGGCGTAGCGGATGCGGGCGTAGTAGTACGCGCCGTTGAATCCCCAGGGGGTGTACTCGCTGTACTTCTCGCCGACGGACATCGCGCGCGCACTCTCGTCTGGATAGGTGTTGAACAGGTTCTGGGCGCCGATGGCCAACGTCGTCCCGCCGGCAATCTCGATGCTCGCCTCCACGTCGACGATCGGCCGCCCGTCGAAGAAGCCCTGCTCGATCCCGCTGGACGGGATGAATACCTGCCGGAACCCGCTGTCCCAGTCGTACCAGCCGCCGTAGTAGCTCACGCGACCGAGCATCTGGACCCGTCCCAGACGCTGGTTGATCCCCGCGTTCCAGCGGATCCGTGGCAGCGCATAGGCGTATTCGGCCAGACGCCGGTCGCTCAGCAGCCCCCTGTCGTTGTCGGTCACCTCGGTGTCGGTGTAGTTGAAGACGGCGCTGAAGACGGTGTTGCCGCGCAGCGCAATCGGCGTGTAGGTCGAGACCACGTCGACCCCCTGCGACCGCGTGGAGAACGCGTTGGTGAAGAACCGGAAATTCTTCAGGTCGCGGGCGTTCTCGATGCCCTGCGCCAGCAGGCTGCCGATCTCGGCGTCCAGCAGGCTGAAGTTGCTCGTGATGCCGATCCGGTCGGACAGATCGATCAGGAAGTAGTCGGCGCTGAAGTTGAGCGGCCCGGTGTCGAAGACGACGCCGGCGCTGTAGTTGCCGGAGCGTTCGGGCTTGAGAGGCACGCCGCCGCGAAGCGCCGCCACCGGCGAGATTGACGGGATGACGCCGTTGTTGACTAGGTCGCCGATCGCCGGGTCGAAGGTGGTCGAGATGTTGAAGCCGTTCTGCTGGCCCGGCGTGGCCGCGCGAAACCCGCTGCTGACGCTGGCGCGCACGAAGGCGAAGCGGGCGGAGACCTTGCCGTTGGTCGTCGTGCCGAAATCTTCGAAGTGCTCGACGCGTACCGCCGATCCGATGGTCCACGTGCCGTCCACGTCGCTGACTTCAACATCGCCGTACGCGGCGATGTTGCTCCGGCTCCACGTGCCGGCGGCGAGTGGCCCGTAACCGAAGAAGCCGTTGGAACCTGCCGAGAAACCTTGTCCCCGCCCATACGGGCCGACCCTCCACGACGCCGGCTCGCCTTCGGTGGTCTGGTACTGCTCGTCGCGCCACTCCGCGCCGGCCGCGATGTTGACCATGTCCGTCGCGGCGTAGGAGACATCGAAGTTCAGCCCGATCTCTCGCTGCCGGTTGCTGCCGAGATCGAAGGCGGTCGGCGTGTCGTAGCCGAGCGAGGCGTTGACGGTGTCGCGGATGAAGAGGTCGGTCTCGTGGGCGCCGACCGAGGCGCTCGCATCCCAGTTGAAGCCGGCACTAGTGAACCCGCGGATGCCGCCGACGATCGACATGTCCTGCACCTCCCCGCCGAAGCTCGGCGTGAAGCCGCCGGGGAACCGTTCGTAGAGCGTGAAGCAGTTCGGCTCGGCGGCGACTACCGCGAGGGCGTTGCCGTCGGGGACGTTGTCGACGATCGGTACCGTCGGGCAGTTGCCGGCGCCGGGCACGCTGGTCTCGGCCCACAGCCTGTCGCCCACCAGCAGCGTGCGGCCGCCGTCCGGGCTGAATACGCCGCCGCGCGTATTCGGGTTGCGGAAGAAGAAGCCGCCCGTCACGCGCTTGCTAGCGTAGTTCGTGTGCGCGTACGCCTGCACGCCGGTGGCCCACGTATAGCCGAAGTTCCCGAACAGCTTCAGGTCGTCGTCTACTTCCGGCGAGCCCCAGATCTGCGGCGTATCCGACATGACGTGCGTATTCCCGGCGGTGATGAGCGCAATGGCATCGCTGCGCGGGGCGCTCCGGTTGGTCGGGTTCGAGCTGCCGTATTCCAGGCTGAGATTGGCGAAGCCGGTGGCGCCGAGCGGCAGGCCGACGTTGCCCGCCACGTTGAACGCCTCGCCGTCGCCCTCACCGAAGGTGCCGGTGGTGAATTCCAGGGCGCCGCCAAAGGCGGCATCCTTGAGCTGGAAATTCATCACGCCGGCGATGGCGTCCGAGCCGTACTGCGCCGCCGCGCCGTCGCGCAACACCTCGACCTGGCGCAGTGCGATGGCCGGGATGGCGGAGATGTCCGGACCCTGCGATCCATACGCCACGCCGTTGCCGCCATGCCAATCGATGATCGACGATCGGTGGCGGCGCTTGCCGTTCACCAGGACCAGCGTGTGGTCCGGCGCCAGATTGCGAAGCATCGCCGGCCGGACGACCGTGGACGCATCGCTGATCGGCTGCGTGTTGACGTTGAACGACGGGATAACCGTGCGCAGCTGGTCCTGCAGATTGACGACGCCCTGGTTGGTGATGTCGGACGTCGAGAGCACGTCGACCGGCACCGGCGACGTGGCGACGCTCCGTGGCTGAGCGCGCGAACCGACGACGACGATCCGCTCGGTGTACCCGTCGAGAAGCACCTGCAGCTCGTCAGGCGATAGCCCCATCGCTCGGATTTCGGCCACCGACATGCCGAGCGCGTGGCTGAGCGCTTCGTACTGTTCCTCTGTCAGGTCTTCCTGTGCGAGCGCAGGAGCCGGCAAACCGGCGACGAGTGCAATAAGCAGACTCGATACGAGCGCGATGAACATTGATCTACGCGACACTTCGAAGCCCAGCAAGTCGTGAGCGATCGCCACCACGTCGAGAAATTCGAGCGTGATGGCTCCGAAGTCGAGCAGTACGCCCCGTTGCGTGGCTATTGCTTTACTGCATTCTCAAGCCGGTGAACCGTCCCGGGTTGACCGGCCAAAGTTTTGTACCAATCCTTGGTGAGAGATATTACATCACAACGACTGGTACAAAAAATCGGTCTGGTCAGAGCCGCCGGGCGCGTCCGGTTATTTCAGCAAGACGCACCAGCAATCGAACGCGACAAGGGTGGCGCATTTGGCCAAATATAATTGTCCCATGGCCCTTAAATTTACATTCCCCAACTCCTGTGAGACACGCTTATCCCAATAGGCGCTCCAATGGGCAACTATTCCTGTTCGGAGATCCGCGACAATGCCGCCCCTTCCGCCGCTTGAATGCCTGCGCTTCTTCGAAGCCGCGGCCCGCCGCGAGAGCTTCGCCAAGGCGGCTGAGGAGCTCCACGTCTCATCGTCGGCCGTTGCCCACCGCATCAAGGTACTGGAAAAGCATCTCGGTGGCGCGCTGTTCGAGCGCAGCCATCGTGGAGTCCGCCTGAACGGGCACGGCAAGGCGTATCTGAAGGATGTCCAGCGCATTCTGGCCGAGATCCAGGTCGTCACGGAACGCCGCCGAGGCGATTCCGGGACACAGCGGCTGAAACTGGTTTCGGTCGAGGCCGTCGCCCAGAAGTGGCTCATGCCGAAGCTCGCGGATTTCCAAGTGTCCCACCCCGGCGTCATCATCGAGTTGGAGACCAACCATCGCGGCGTCGACCCGGCGCGACGCGATTTCGATATCTGGATCGCATACGTCGGCGAGACCGCTGCGCCGCGCCCGGAGGGTCTGTTCGAGGAGACGCTGTACGAGGAGGATCTGCTTCCGGTCTGCAGTCCGAGCCTTATCGAGGCGCGCGGAAGGCCCCGCGATCCGGTCGAGCTGCATGACTGGCCCCTGCTGTACGATCTCGGATGGGACACCGACTGGCCGTACTGGTTCGCGCGCCAGGGCAAACCGTCGCCGGACCTCTCGCGGGCGGCGGGCTTCCGCCTCTACAGCGTGGTGGTCGACGCCGCCGTGGAGGGCATGGGGGCGGCTATGGGACACTCGCGGGTGATCGCGCGGGAGATGGAACGGGGCGATCTGGTCCCTCTGTTCGACCGGCAGGTCGAAGCACCCGCGCGGTGCTGCCTCATCACGACGGCCGACTCCAGGCGCAATCCAGGAGTCCGGGCATTCCGGAAATGGATACGGAAAGAGGCCGGCCGCTGAGGAACAGAACGCCGGGCTTGCTTCCCGCTTGACGAGATCCTGAAACGCCATCCCGCCCCGGCTTCGTCGGCGTCTTCCAGCCGGCGACCATGAAATCGCGCAGCGCGACGCCTTCCATCCCACATCACCGTCAAAACCACGCACCGGCCACGGCAGGCCGCGCCGCATGCCCGTAAGCTGGCCGCTCTGCCGATCGCATTGAGCGGAGCGTCCCGGCCGCCACCACGATCGTGCGTGTACGCGTCCTTTTTTTCAGCGAGATGCGCGAGCAATCGAACGGGGGAAGGGGCCGCGAATTTGGCCAAATTATATTGTTCCATAGGGCAGATTCTTTGAGTTTTACGAGCCGGTTGAGGTGCGCTTAGGCTGTAAGGGAGCGGGGACGGGTCTGACGTGGACACGTTCGAAGTTCCGGACTGTATCTCGGCGGCCAGTGTCTTTCGACACATCGACCAATCCCGACACGGCGGTTTCATGGGGCGCTTCTGAAATGGGCGGGGGGACGACGTTTCGAACGACCGGACCGGCCGCCTTGCGCGCGCGAGAGCCGTGCTGACCGCTGTTGAGAACAGCGGCCCTGTACTGACCTTCACGCCGGCACGGATTTGTTGAGGCGCGCGCGGTTTCCCGGTCGGAACGGCGCGGAGGGCGAAAAAATTATGGACTGCTCGAATATTCGTTCGAGCCGTGGCGGACAGCATCACGGGGCGGCTGCAAAGCGCCTCGTCGAATAGCGGTCAGCCAGCGCCTTGGAGTAGACGTAATGAGTCGCCACCTTGTGTGCAGCACCCTCGTGGTTGCCACCCTCATCCTCGCGGTGTGCAGTTCGGCCTGTGTTCAGACACAGGATGAACACAGGCCAGCCGCACAAGCCCTCGCAGACCTCCGCGCCAGCGCCGAGGCGGGCGACGCCGAGGCGCAGTTCATCCTCGGCGGCATTCATGTCACCGGCGTCGGCGTGCCACCGGATGTCGCCGAAGCGGTCGCGTGGTACCGCCGCGCCGCCGAGCAGGGCCACGCGCGCGCGCAGTACAACCTCGGGGGCATGTACGCCGAGGGTCTCGGCGTGCCGCAGGATGCCGCCGAAGCGGTCGCGTGGTACCGCCGTGCCGCCGAGCAAGGTGACGCCACGGCGCAGAACAACCTCGGGGGGATGTACGCCGAGGGCGTCGGCGTGCCACAGGATGCCGACGAAGCGGTCGCGTGGTACCGCCGCGCCGCCGAGCAAGGCGACGCCACGGCGCAGAGCAACCTCGGGGGGATGTACGACCAAGGCCTCGGCGTGCCACAGGATGCCGACGAAGCGGTCGCGTGGTACCGCCGCGCCGCCGAGCAGGGCGTCGCGCGCGCGCAGTACAACCTCGGGGGCATGTACCGAGAGGGCCGAGGCGTGCCACAGGATGCCGCCGGGGCCGTCGCGTGGTACCGCCGCGCCGCCGAGCAGGGCCACGTGCGCGCGCAGTACAACCTCGGGGGCATGTATGCCGAGGGCCGAGGCGTGCCACCGGATGCCGTCGAGGCCCACATGTGGTTGACCATCGCCGCCTCTCGGTCAACCGGCGCGGAGCGTGAGCAAATCGTGACGGCGCGCGCCGCCGTCGCCGTGCGGATGACACCGACAGACTTGCGCGAGGCGGAACGCCGCGCGCAGGCGTGGCACGCGGCGCACCAGGGCATGAGGAATCGTGCCGTGCCGCGCCGCTCAGCGACACGGGACGCGAAGGCTTGATTATCGCTCTCGAGCTCTTGTTCGCCCTGTGACGGGCGAACGCGGGCCGGGCTCCCCCTTTTGCCTACGTCGGCCCGAGGCGGCGACGGATGATGAATCAACGGATGAATCCGCCGCACCGCAACCGGCTCCGCAGACAGGGCCAGGAATGGACAGACACCCACCTTGAAGCCATCGATCATGCAAGCCCGCTCTATGAGAGCACGCCATTCGAGTACATCAAGACCGGTGGTGTGTCACGTGTGCACATCACTCGCGTCGCCGGGGCCGCCGAAACGTGGATCGCTGGTCTCCAGAAATCGCACGGAGAGAAAGTAAAGGTGGACGTTACGTGAAGGGGAACTCCACTCAAGCTGAATTTTTCCTTGAAGGAGGATTATGGCTACGAGAGCGATGACTCAAACTCAACTGATCCGGCATCTAGCCGAGAGTTGCCAGCTACGCAACAAAGTTGCCCGCCAGTTTATGGAGACCCTGGCGGCGACCGCCCTGAAAGAGACCAAGAAGAATGGCCTCTTCGTCCTTCCCGGCATCGGGCGGCTGGTCAAGTCGAGACGCAAGGCTCGCATGGGAAGGAACCCAGCCACCGGTGCGGCCATCAAGATTGCAGCCAAGACGGTGGTGAAGTTCCGTGTTGCCAAGGCCGCCAAGGACTCCATCGCTCCGAGCAAGGCGAAAAAGAAATAATATCCTGGTTTTGACCGGAAGCTCTGACGATGACGGGAGTTGTCCGCCTCCTAAACGAGGATCTGTCTATTCCGGAATGTAGGACCGGTTTTCCCTAACCGGCCCTGATCTTTCCGTCTCCAGGCCAAAGGCTCGTTCTATAAGGGTGTTCGATCCGCGTTAGGATCATTCTTCATGATCTCTTCAGCCTACCAGCCGCCATCGCTCAAAGTCGCAACACAACCCGGCACCGGCCCCGCACCCGGATCGTCTTCCGGGGAGATTCCCGCTACGGCCGCCCGCAGGCCATCTGCGAACCCGCCTCTTCGTTCGCCATGCGACAGTCTGCGATGAACCGTTCGCGGTCGAGTAACACCACCCCACCCGGCCAGGAGCCGCCGGGGGCGTCCGGTTATTTCAGCAAGATGCGCCCGCAATCGAACGCGGCAAGGGTCGCGCATTTGCCCAAGCTATAATGTCCCATAGCCCAAATAATTACATTCCTTAGCTCGTGTGCGACACGCTTATCCTAGTAGGCGATCCAATAGGCAACAATTCCTGTTCGGAGATCTGCGACCATGCCGCCCCTTCCGCCGCTTGAATGCCTGCGCTTCTTCGAAGCCGCGGCCCGCCGCGAGAGCTTCGCCAAGGCGGCTGAGGAGCTCCACGTCTCATCGTCGGCCGTTGCGCACCGCATCAAGGTACTGGAAAAGCATCTCGACGGCGCGCTGTTCGATCGCAGTCATCGTAGTGTGCGCCTGAACGGGCGCGGCAAGACGTATCTGAAGGATGTGCAGCGCATTCTGGCCGAGATCCAGGTCGTCACGGAACGCCGCCGAGGTGATTCCGGGATACAGCGACTGAAAATGGTTTCGGTCGAGGCCGTCGCCGAGAAGTGGCTCATGCCGAGGCTCGCGGATTTCAAGGTGTCCCACCCCGGCGTCGTCATCGAACTGGAGACCAACCATCGCGGCGTCGACCCGGCGCGACGCGATTTCGATATCTGGATCGCATACGTCGGCGAGACCGCTGCGCCGCGCCCGGAGGGTCTGTTCGAGGAGACGCTGTACG
The DNA here is from genome assembly GCA_965197305.1 of Candidatus Acidiferrales bacterium. Lineage (GTDB taxonomy): Bacteria > Acidobacteriota > Terriglobia > Acidiferrales > UBA7541 > Palsa-189. Next base: position 822,439 of record CBDAMS010000012.1, read on the forward strand.
AGGAGGATCTGCTTCCGGTCTGCAGTCCGAGCCTTATCGAGGCGCGCGGAAGGCCCCGCGATCCGGTCGAGCTGCATGACTGGCCCCTGCTGTACGATCTCGGATGGGACACCGACTGGCCGTACTGGTTCGCGCGCCAGGGCAAACCGTCGCCGGACCTCTCGCGGGCGGCGGGCTTCCGCCTCTACAGCATGGTGGTCGACGCCGCCGTGGAGGGCATGGGGGCGGCTATGGGACACTCGCGGGTGATCGCGCGGGAGATGGAACGGGGCGATCTGGTCCCTCTGTTCGACCGGCAGGTCGAAGCACCCGCGCGGTGCTGCCTCATCACGACGGCCGACTCCAGGCGCAATCCAGGAGTCCGGGCATTCCGGAAATGGATACGGAAAGAGGCCGGCCGCTGAGGAACAGAACGCCGGGCTTGCTTCCCGCTTGACGAGATCCTGAAACGCCATCCCGCCCCGGCTTCGTCGGCGTCTTCCAGCCGGCGACCATGAAATCGCGCAGCGCGACGCCTTCCATCCCACATCACCGTCAACACCCCGCACCGGCCACGGCAGGCCGCGCCGCATGCCCGTAAGCTGGCCGCTCTGCCGATCGCATCGGGCGGGAGCGTCCCGGCCTCCACCACGATCGTGCGTGTACGCGTCCTTTTTTTCAGCGAGATGCGCGAGCAATCGAACGGGGGAAGGGGCCGCGAATTTGGCCAAATTATATTGTTCCATAGGGCAGATTCTTTGAGTTTTACGAGCCGGTTGAGGTGCGCTTAGGCTGTAAGGGAACGGGGACGGGTCTGACGTGGACCCGTTCGAAGCTCCAGACTGTATCTCGGCGGTCAGTGTCTTTCGACACATCGACCAATCCCGACACGGCGGTTTCATGGGGCGCTTCTGAAATGGGCCGGGGACGATGCTGAGAACGATCGGAGCCGTCGCCTTGCGCGCGCGATTTCTCCGGTCGGAACGGCGCGGAGGAAGAACAGGGATGGACGACTCGACAAAAGACTTGACATCCAGCGAGCGTTTTGAGTCGGCTATTATGAGCCGAGCCGAGCCGAGCCGAGCCGAGCCGAGCCGAGCCGAGCCGAGCCGAGCCGAGCCGAGCCGAGCCGAGCCGAGCCGAGCCGAGCCGAGCCGAGCCGAGGCCATGACTGCGCCTCGGCTACGGGAGCAACGCCGCCCGCCATCGCCGCCTGATCGCCGGCCGCCCCGGCGCTGCTCGCGCTCTCCGGCGCCCTCGCCCTCCCGACGACGGCCCAGGCGCAGGCGATCTCGTTGGTCTCGAATATCGGACAGGGGCACAACACTAACCTCAACATAAACCCCCCGGACTTTGAACAATTTGGTGTTGAAATTGGCGAGAACCGCGGTGCCCAGCGGTTCACGACCGGATCGAATCCGGCGGGATACATGCTCCAGAGCATTGTGCTGAACTTGCACACAAACCGTGGTACGGGCTCGGTCGTGCAGGTAGCGATTCACGACAACGCCAGTTCCGGCAATCCCGGGACCCTGCTGGCCGTGCTCGACAATCCTGCCGACCCAATTGGAAACAACACGGGCACGGCAGGCAACCGGACGTTTTCGGCTCCAAACCCCCTCTCACTCGACGCCGATACGCACTACTGGGTTATGGTCAGTAACACGACGACCAACAACGAAACCAACTTCGATGTTTCCCTCACTACCTCGAACAATGAGACAACCGGACACGGATTCAGCATCCGGGATACGCGTCACCAGGGGACACCAGGCAGTTGGCTGGAGCAGGCGGCATCCAAACTGAGAATAGAGGTCCGCGGCACGGTGGTAATCCCGCCGGGGCTGGAGGTGACGCTGCATCTGAGCGCTAACGAGGCCCATGAGGACCTCTTGGCCGTCACGGTGACGGCGACGGTGTCGCCGGCCACGCCCGTGGCCTTCACGGTGGAGATCTCGGCGAGCCCGGTGGCGCCGGCGACCGACGACGACTTCGAGCTGAGCACGAACCGGACGCTGAGCTTCGCGGCGAACGCGACCGGGAGCACCGGCACGGTGAGGATCAGTCCGGTTAGCGACGACGACCCCGAGCCGCACGACGCGGTGACGGTGTCCGGCGGCGTGTCGAACCCGGCCATACCGAACCCGGACGACGTGACGCTGACCATCCTGAACGACGATCAGGACCTTCCCCAGGACATCGCGATCGACGCGCCGGCGGCGGTGAACGAGGGCGCGGGCACGGCGACCGTGACCGTGACGCTCACGACCCGGCAGAACATCGCGCCGGTGATCGACGCGCAACTGTTCTATCGGCCGCGCCCGGGAACGGCAACGCACGGCGACGACTACACCAGGCCGCGGAGTCTGGGCAACCGGATCGCCATCGTGCCGGTCTCGGCGTTCTCGGCCAACGCCGACGGCACGGCCTGGGTGGCGCGGCACTCCTTCGAGATCGGCATCGTCGACGACTCCGAATCGGAGCCGGACGAGACCATCGTGTTCGAAATCTACAACATCGGCGACAACCGCGGGACCGGGCAAACCATCGTCATCCGCGACGACAGGCCGCCGGCGGTGAGCATTACGGCGGCCAACCCGACGGTCCTGGAGGAGCAGCCCGCCGTATTCACCCTGAGCCGCACCGGCACCACGGGGTCGGCGTTGACCGTGACGGTGGCGCTAACCGAGCAGGCGGACCGCGACGTGCTGCCGGACGGGGCCGCGACGGAGCGGACGGTGACGTTCGCGCCCGGCTCGTCGACGGCGGCGCTGACGGTGGAGCTGAAGGACGACCGTTTGGCCGAGCCGGACGGCGACCTCACGGCGGCGGTGCAGGCCGGCGCCGGGTACACGGTGGGCGACCCGTCCACCGCCACCGTGACGGTGGTGGACGACGACGGGGTACCGGTGATCGAACGGATCAGAGTGGTGTCGACGCCGCGGCTGGTGTCGCGGGGCGGCAGTACACCGGACACCTACGGCGAGGGCGAGAACATCCGCATCGGGGTGCGGTTCAACCAGCGGGTGCACGTCGAGGGCGAGCCGACGTTCGCGCTCGAGGTGGGCGACCCCTGCGGGTCGGTGTGCGAGGCCCGCTACGAGTCGGGGGGCGGCACGGACACGCTGGTGTTCGCGTACCTGGTGCTGGATGTCGACATCGACCGCAACGGCATCGCGATCCCCGCCAACCCGATCGAGGTGGTGTACGGCGACAGCATCCGCAGCGACACGGACCACGAGGCGAACCTTTCCTACAGGAGGGAGGGTACGCAGAGCAGCCACAAGGTGGACGGGTCGCGGGCGGCGGGGCCGTACCTCTCGGTGGAGGACGCCGAGGCGCACGAGGCCGACCGCAAGATGGATTTCACGGTGCGCCTGGAGCCGCACGGCCTGGGCATCGTGACGGTCGACTACGCGACGCGCGACGGCTCGGCGCGGGCGGGCGAGGACTACACGGAGACGAGCGGCACGCTGAGGTTCAATTCGCTGGAGATGGAGCGGACGGTGACGGTGCCGATCATGGACGACGCCCACCAGGACGACGGCGAGACGTTTACGCTGAGGCTGTCGAACCCGGACGGCGCGGAGCTCAGGGCCGGCGAACGCGAGGCCACGGGCACGATCCACAACAGCGACCCGTCGGCGGTGAGCGTGTCGGACGCGAGCGCGACCGAGGGGGACGCCATTGAGTTCACGGTGTCGTTGTCGGCGGCGAGCGGCCGGCAGGTGACGGTCCAGTACGCGACCTCGGACGGGACGGCGGAGAGCGGGACGGACTTCACCGCGGCCTCGGGGACGCTGACGTTCGAGCCGAACGAAACGTCGAAGACAGTGAGCGTTCCGACGACGGGCGACTCGGAAGAGGAGGAGGATGAGACCTTCGCGCTGACATTGTCGAACCCGGCGGACGCGACGCTGGGAGACGCGACCGCGACGGGCACGATCGTCGACGACGATGAGTCGCCGCCCCTGACGGTTTCGATGACGAGCGACCTGCCGCCTCCGGTGGAGAGTGCGTTCGCGGTGCGGTTCAGCTTTTCCGAGCCGGTGAGAGGCTTCACCGGGGGTGATATTGAAACGCGGCAGGAACCTCCCTGCACCGATAGCGCAAACAACCCGGTTTCCTGCAACCCAACCATGGCGGCATTCGAGACCACCGATGACCGGATCTTCACCACCACGGTGACCCCGAGGACCGACCAGGTGGCCCACAACTACACGCTGACCTTCACCGTGCCGGCGGGCCGCGTCACGTCGGCCGCAGGCAACAAACCAAACGAAGAGGCGACGTTGGAAGTGCGAGTGGCACCGCCGGGGGTGACGGTACCGATCTCATCGATCGGTCTGACGGCGAACCCTGGCAACAGCCAGGTGACGCTGAGGTGGAGTACCCCGGACAACAGCGGCGGTTCCGCGATCGTCCGCTACGAATACCGCTGGAGGGAGAGCGTCGGGGTGTTCGGCGACTGGGTGAGGGTTGATCCGTCGGAGAGGTCCGCGACGGTGCCCAATCTTACGAACGGCAGGGAATACGTGTTCCAGGTACGGGGGGTGAACGCTCTGGGCTATGGCCCGGTGGAGACGGCGAGTGCCACGCCGGATCCACGGGCCGAAGCCACGCCGGAAGCGCCGGAAGTGTTTACCCTGGACTTTGCGCATTTCGCCAATGGGACCGGCATCACCTCCGAGATGGTGCTCGTGAATGTGTCTCCCCATCCGATCCGGCCCGCAATCTACTTTTACGATCGAGGGGGCCATCTCATTGATCCCGCATCGGTGGTGGACGTGACGGTCGATCTGGAGGTCACCGAGGACGGAAGCCTGACCGTCCGGACGGAGATGAAGCCGCTGGGGGAACTCACGATTTCAACCCACGGGCAAGGCGAGCTGGTGTCGGGATCAGTGAAAGTGGTCTCGGACGGACCCCTCGGCGGGTTGGTGCGCTATGGCGTGCCGAATATCGGGGTGGCCGGGGTGGGAGCCAGCCCGCCCGTCCGGGATGTCCTTTTCCCGGCCCGCCGCCAGGCGGGGGGAATCCGCACGGCGACGGCGCTGCACAACCTGGGAGAGGAAGCGGTGGGGGTGCGCTGCCGATTGATGAGCGGGGGCGTCGCGCTGGAAGAGGTGGAGATTCCTCTGGAGGCCAACGGGCAGACGTCCTGGTTCATCGAAGATGTGTTTACCGCGACCGACACGTCCGACTTCCTGGGGTCGGTGCGCTGCACCGTGTTCGGTAGCAGACGGTTCACCGCCATCGCCGTGGAGATGGATGCCGCCCAGCGCATCTTCAACACGCTTTCGGTGGTGCCGGTGGACTGGACGGGAGGCGGGGGCGGGAAGACGGTCCTGGATTTTGCGCATTTCGCCAACGGGACCTGGATCACCGATCTGGTGTTCGTGAATCTGTCCATCCAACCGAGCCGTCCCGCCCCCACCCCCTTTCATACGGACATCCTTCCGAGCCGTCCCGCTATTTATTTCTACGACACCGAGGGCAACCCGATTGCCCCCGACTCGGTGGTGGACGTGACGGGCGATCTGGAGATCACCGAGGACGGCGCTCTGACGGTCCGCACCGAGATGGAGCCGCTGGGAGTACTCACGATCTCGACCCACGGGCGAGGGGAGCTGGTGTCGGGATCGGTGCGGGTGGTCTCGGAGGGTCCCATCGGCGGGATGCTCCGGTTTGACCACCCCGACCTCGGGGTGGCCGGGGTGGGAGCCAGCCCGCCCGTCAGCGACGTCCTCTTCCCGGTGCGCCGCCAGGAGGGAGGAATCACGACGGGGGTCGCGCTCCACAACCTGGAATCGAGTGCGGGGTTGGTGCACTGCGACTTGATGCGAGAGGGCGTGCTGCTCGACGGCGCGAGCATCCCTCTGGAGGCCAACGGGCAGACGGCCTGGCTCATCGACCAGGCGTTCCCCGACACCGATACGTCCGACTTCGCAGGGTCGGTGCGCTGCAGTGCGCCAGGGGGGGATCTGTTTACCGCCGTGGCCCTGGAAATGGACCCCGGCACCCGCATCTTCACGACGCTTCCGGTGGTGCCGGTCCCGGAGATGCCGGATCAGGAATAGACGCCGGTAGTGTCCCTGTCTTGTCTGAGGGGCATGGGAGAATAAAGCCATGCAGAGCAAACAAGGATTGCTTCTCGCCGCCGAAGTTCTCTCCGGCCTGGACGGACCGGTGAAGGCGATCCGCGAAGCCACGCCCCAGGCGCGGCACTCTTTCACCGTGGCCGATCAAGTAAACCAGCTTGTCAGCGCCGGCGAAGCGAACCCCGATCGAGGCTTCATGGCGCGGTTGATGGTGCTGTGCAGCCTGCCCCGCACCAACCCCGGCCACCGGAAAGAGTACAAGCGCGTCAACGGCCCCTATACGCTCTACATGATCCACCGGCGAAACATCCAAGAACCGAGGATGTAGAGAACGACACCCACACCGAGCGCCTGATTGAATTCCCCGCCGGAACGAACCCCAAGAAAAGCAGCGTCCGCCGATACGGAAGGCACAAGGACGAATCCCAAGAGGGAGACCCCGACCGCGCTCTGGAAGCTCCGCTCCCGGTGACGCATCCGATTGATGATCCGGAGCACCAGGAGGATCGGGGTCGCTGAGATAGCCACGCCTAAGATCGCGTCGTGCGTCCCGTTCGAGATCGTCGTTTCGCGGAACCATCCGCGAAACGATGCCTGGCAAGGACCAGCTAAGGCAAAGCGAGTGACAGCCGCCGCCAGGCGAGGGATACGCGGTCTGGCGCGTGATTTGGCCGAAGGCGGAAAGGGAAAACCTCGACCGTTAGCAGCGATCGGGTTTTTTGTGCCGACCCGAAAAACGACCAAACATCCTCCGTAGATAAGATCACGCCTGCCAAGCCGAGTCGCGGTTGGCCAGTCCCGCCGGAAGGGCGGCGATGGGGACCCGCAAAGAGCCCCTGCGCCGACGGCTTTGCCGGGGTGTCGGCTGTGGCGCGGTGTTCTGGATCTGCCGTCATTGTGACCGGGGCCACCGATACTGCAGCGACCGATGCCGGCGGAAAGCACGGCGGCAACAACTGAGAGCCGCCAAACGGCGGCACCAGCAAAGCCGGGAGGGACGGCTCGATCACCGCGACCGGCAACGGGCCTACCGGGAACGCTGCCGCCGCCGCGTGACGGATCATACTTCCCCCGCCAACTTCGATTCGGACAGTATCGTGGCCGCGGAGCCTTCCCGGTCCGAAAACGGATCGGGAAGCGTCTCCGGGGAGGCTCGATATGCCGAGAGCGCCGAATTTGAACCCGCCTGCATCATCTGCGGCCGCACCTGGGGGTCTGCGCCCCTCAAGCGGCCTTCACTTCTTGATGGGCGCTAGCAACCAAGAGAGGGAGAAACCATGATTCCAAAAAAAGAAGAGAACGGCGAGAAGTACGCCACGGCCACGACGGAGGCTGAATTTCACGAGGCGCTGAATCGAGGGCTCGCGGTTGAACTGACGTGGGAACTCGGAGAGCAGATCGGCTTGATGGTGGAGGACGTGGGCACCGTGGAAGAGATCAACGCGGCGCGGTGGGATCGGCACGACTAAAGAAATGGAGGCGCGGCATGGCTAAATCCTTTTGGCAGCGGGGTGAAGACTACGGGAAGAAAGTCTCAGACGAAATCATTGAACAGATCAAGGCCGGGGTCGCGCCCTGGCAGAAACCGTGGAAGCCGGGCGAGAAATGCACCCCGGAGAACTTCTCGACCGGCAAATCCTACACGGGCGGCAACAGCCTCTACCTGATGAGCAGAGGCATCCGCCAGGGCCACGGCGATAACCGTTGGGGAACGTACGGCCAGATCCAAGCGGCGGGTGGGCAGGTCCGCAAAGGGGAACGCGGAACCAAGGTGCTGTTTTTCACTGATCGGGCGAGAGAGACGATCAAAGACGAGGCCGGAAAGCCGCTCCAGGACAAGGCCGGGAAGCAGGTCTATCAGGAGTATCAGCGGGCGCATCCAGTAGTCCGGCAATACACCGTGTTCAACGTCGAGCAGGCCGATGGGCTCAACCTTCCGCCGCGCACCGCGCAAGCGCCGCCCGAGTGGCAAACACACCGGGAAGCGGAGCGGGTGATTGGAGCCAGCGGGACGACGGTCGAGCACGTCGCCGGAGATCGGGCCTACTATCGGCTCGCCGAGGACAAGGTTGTGCTTCCGGAACACGATCAGTTCCCTACCCGAAACGGTTACTACCAGACGGCGTTGCATGAAGTCGGGCACTCGACCGGGCACCCGGATCGAATGAACCGGGAGTCGTTGAAGGAGGGCATTGAAAAAGGGTTTGGATCACCCGAGTACGCCCGCGAGGAACTGCGGGCCGAAATCAGCGCCATGATGACGGGCGAGCGCGTCGGCGTGGGGCATGATCCGAAGCGGGGCGCGGCTTACGTCGAGAATTGGGTGAAGGTCCTGGAAAAAGACCCGCGAGAGATTCACCGTGCAGCGGGTGATGCGCAACGCATGAGCGATTACCTGATAGATCGCGCACACACTCACGAGCGCGAAGCGCCGATGAAAGAGAAAACGGCGGAGCTTACCCAGAAATACTCCCACGCCCAGGGACCGCAGATCGGCCACACTCCAAGCCCGCAACCGCAGCAAGGAAAGGAACTGCAACGAGACACCGGCCCGAGCCGCTGACGGACAACCCTGTAAGGAGCTTATGTGTTTGACCCGCGAGACATTATTGATGACCCCCGGCAGCCGGGCGCGGTCGATCCCCGCGAAAATTCGCGCCGCGAGAAGATGCGGGAAGGGCACCGGCGGGAATATACCCCGAGCCGGAACCGCGAGAGCTTTGAGAGGCGCACAGCGCGGGCGCTTGCCGAGGTGGGAATGTATCGCGGCGTTTCGTTCCGCGATTTGGCCGATGCGCATTTTGACGGTCACCCCTACACAGCCCGCCGTGCGGTGGATCGTATGGTGAAGGGCGGTCTCATGCGGGAGCATCAGGCCACCGGACCCAAAGGCGGCACCTACAAAGTGCTCACTCTCACACAAGCCGGGGCCAGTCGCGCCCGGCGATGCGCCCAGGAACAGGGCCTGGACAGAGATCAACAAACACATGCCGGACTCGTGAAGCGCGGCGAGCTCTCACACGACACTGCCATCTATCGCGCCGCTCGAATCGAACAGGCGAAACTCACCAAGCAGGGAGCCGTCCTGAACCGGGTCCGCATCGACACGGAGATGAAAAAGCAGATCGCCCGCGCCGGCGAGGCGGCACGAGCTCGCGGCGGGAAAGCGGCGGCGGACGCCGCCCGTTTACAGGCCGCGGCCGACCTGGCTCTTCCCATCAAAGACGGGCAGGTGCTCTACCCCGACGCCCAACTTGAATACACAGACGCCGAGGGCCGGACAGGGCGCGTGAATATCGAGATTGCGACAGAGCATTACCGCATCGGCGGTATCGCCGCCAAGGCCCGCGCCGGGTTTCAGATGCACGGTAACGGCGCTCAGGCGGCGCGGCTGATCAGCCGGGCTTTGCGAGGGGATCGCAGCGGTGGCGGCCGCGGGGGTGGAAGCCGGGACAAGGGCACCATCGAACTCTGAATACGATCATGCAGCCTTGGAAGATCAGTATCGGTTTCACGGCCATCATCCTGGCAGCCGCCATGATGTTGACGGGCGATGATTTCACATACCTCAGACCTCATCTACGAATTATCGCAACAGAGCATTGGAAACCCATTGCCTGGTATGGCGGGGTGGCCGTCGTCACCCTGGCCATGACGATTTACGCAGCAGCGCGCGCGTTCGGGCTTGCCGACGTGGGACGCAAGGTCGATCTCATGGAGCGGTCGATGCGGCGCGGGGAGCAAGGACAGACCGAGCTTGCAGCCAAGCTCGAAAGCGAGGACCGGGGGGAATTCCCTGGATCATAAACCAACAAGCAGGAGGATTCGCATGACAGCAGCAAACCGGCGGATGTGCGAGCGGGCGAGGCTGACAATAGCCCTCGTTTTGGTAACGGCAGGTGACCTGCTCGCTCAGGGCACGAGCCCCTGGCTCGATGCGGTAGCAGTATTGGAGGCCGCCTTTACCGGCCCGATAGCGCGGGGGTTGAGCCTGATCGCCATCGTGATCGGCGGGTTGATGTTTGCGTTCGGCGAGGGCGGCTCGAAAAAAGCGCTCGCCGGGATCATTTTCGGCCTGGGCATGGCGATGGGCGCGGCCAATTTCATGGCGTGGCTGTTCTAAATGGAGCGCGGCGAGCAAGGCAAGGTTTGGCGCGGTTATCCGGCATTGAGCAAACCCCTCACGATCATGGGAGTCGAGCGGCGTTGGTTCCTGTTGAGCGCCACGTTAGGCATGGCGATGTGGAATGCGCTCAACTCCATTATGAGCGGAGGGATGATCTTTGCGGTGCTCTACGGAGCGGGATTTTGGGCCTGGAAGCAAGACCCCAACATGATCGAAATCCTGGGAAAGGCGGCGCAATTCCGGGCGCGCTACGATCCCGGCAAGTGGGCCAAGGAGCCCTGGTATCTCCTGATCCGGCGGTGACGGCATGAATGTAAATCTTGAAGTGCGGGACTATGAAGCGGCGGGAGCGCTGGCCGACGAACTCCCCTATTGGGGATGGCTCGATGACAACCGGACTTGCCTTACGCGGGCCGGAGAACTGGTCAGCATGGCGCAGCTTTCCCCAAGCGTACTGGACGGGCAAACACCAGTTCAGATGGATCGGGTCGTGGACCGCTGGCAGCGGATGTTGAGCAGTGCCGATGCCTGGACTCGGCTCTATTTCTATTTGTTTCGCCGGGCCAGCCGCTTCGAGGATGACGACCCCGATGCCGGCAGCGTGGCGGCGGTGGGGCGGCGTAAGCGCCATGCGTTTTTGGCCGACCGGGTGCAGGAGATCAACTCCTACCTCGCCTGGTGCCACGATCCGGGGCTTCGGACGGTAGCAAGCGAACGAACCGGGGGGCCTTGGTGGATGGCCTATGCGAAGAACTGGATGGCGAGGAAGCGGAACAAAAACGAATCCATTTACCTCTACTCGAACATCCAGGAGGCAGCGGCGAGCTTCCGGCAGTTGGTCGAGGCCGGCCGGGCGATGGTCGATGACCTGACGCCGTTGCGCTTGCTTGAAGCGCGGGAGGCGTCGCAGGTTTTGAACGAGCTCATCAACCGGCCCGGAATCGGTTGGGCCGGGGCAACCGGCAGCGGGATGAACTGGCGGCTGGCCGTCTCGGAATTGGAGGCGGAGCGTCAACACCTGCGGCTCGATGGAGAGCCGCTGATTCTCTACTCGCTGCTCTCCCCGCCCGGCGCAGCCCAAGCCAATCTCCTGCAAGAGCTCTACCGACTCGATGCCACCATGACGGTTTCGCTGGAATGGCGCCCGCAACGGCTGGAGTCCGCCCGGCGGAAAATCCGGGGGGCGCAGCGGCATTACTTCTCGAAACGCTACTCGATGGCCGCGCACGTTCAGGAGACCGAAGGCACCTCTGCGGCGATGGTGGACTCGGCCGCCGCCGCCGAGAGCGACCGGCTCGGCGATGCGCTGGTGGAACTGGAAACGGACGGCATCGCTTACGGTGATCTATCCCTCACCGTGGCGCTCCACGGGCCGCTC
>CBDAMS010000013.1:0-1371733 GCA_965197305.1 Candidatus Acidiferrales bacterium
GCCGCTGACCTTGGAAGACGTTCTTGCGGTGGTGGAACGCGAACGCCCCCAGGGCGTGATCGTGCAGTTTGGAGGGCAGACGCCGCTCAATCTGGCGCTGGACCTGAAGCGCAATGGCGCGCCCATCATCGGCACCGCCCCGGAATCGATCGACTTGGCAGAGGACCGCCGGCGATTCGGTCGCCTGCTGGACGAGCTGGGCATCCCACAACCGCGCAACGGTTCGGCGCTGGTTCCCGAAGAGGCCGCGCGGGTGGCCAAGCAGGTCGGATTTCCCGTGCTGGTGCGGCCCAGCTATGTGCTCGGGGGCCGCGCCATGGTGATTGCCTACGATGCGCACACGGTGCAGGACTACGTGGCCCAGGCGGTGCTGATGGGCTCGGCGCGGCCGGTGTTGATCGACCAATTTCTGGAGGAAGCCACCGAAGTGGATGTGGACGCGCTGGCCGATGGAGAGACCGTCGTGATTGGCGGCATTATGGAGCACATCGAAGAAGCGGGTGTGCACTCGGGCGATTCTTCCTGCGTGTTGCCGCCGGTGACGCTCACCCTTCGGTCCTGGCGCGAATTCGAGACTATACCGAGCGCTTGGCGCGGGCTCTTGGCGTGGTCGGCCTGATGAACGTGCAATACGCCATTCAGCGTGACACGGTGTACGTGCTGGAAGTGAATCCGCGGGCCTCGCGCACCGTTCCCTACGTCAGCAAGGCCACGGGGGTGCCGCTCGCCAAGGTGGCGGCGCGATTGCTGACCGGGCGCAAACTGGCCTCGCTGAGCCTGCCGGTCGTCAAATACAACGGCGTCTCCGAACTGGCGGTGCGCGAATATTTTGCGGTGAAGTCGCCCGTCTTTCCGTTCGATAAGTTCCGCGGGGTGGATATCGTGCTGGGGCCGGAGATGCGCTCGACCGGGGAAGTCATGGGCATCGCGCCGAGCTTTGGCGAGGCCTTTGCCAAGGCGCAGATGGCTGCCGGGCAGAGCTTGCCTCGCAAGGGGACCGTCTTTATTAGCGTCAACGATCGTGAAAAACGTCTGGTCCTGCCGCTGGCTCGCGATCTCGCGAAATTGGGATTCAAACTGATCGCCACGCGCGGCACTGCGGCGGCTCTCCATGCCGGCGGCGTGGAAGCCGAGGCGGTGTTCAAAGTCAATGAGGGCCGCCCGAACATTGTGGACCTGGTGAAGACGGGGCGCGTGGACCTGATCGTCAATACCCCGCTGGGCCGCGAATCGTTCTACGACGAGAAGTCCATCCGGCGAGCTGCGGTGCGTTACAAAGTTCCCTGCATCACCACGCTTTCCGCGGCGCAGGCTGCCGCGCGCGGAATCCGGGCGCTGGTGGTGCACTCCTTTGATGTCAACGCGCTCCAGGACCTCCACGCAGGAAAAGCCCTTCCCTAGAGTCAGTCATCCTCGGCCGGATGACCGTCTGAATTCGGACGCACCCGCCCACATGGCTGTGCCTTCGGTGGGGATTGTGTTCCGGTTTTGATCCGTTTCTTGTTGCCTATGGTTGTAGCTGGTTGGAGCCGGACGGCCGGGTTGCCCCGGCCGTCCGGCATCTCTCCTTGTTTGCAGTCCCTGGTTGCTGCACGCCACTTTACTCATGGACGGTGTGAATCTTTTTCCTGAACCCGGGTGTCTTATAACTGAGAAACGAAACGCACATGAGGAGGAAGAAACAATGGGGGTTGTAATGTTCGTCTGGTTGATGGGTTTTCTGGTCAGCGGGCTGTTGGTTCTCTCATTGGTTACGCCATCCAGACAAAGCCCCATTCGTGTGGGGAACAACCGGTCGCCATCACTCGCGGCCGCATCCCTGCTCTTCCGGAAGGCTGCTCTCCCCTATGCCGTAGCCAGCGATCTCGCGGCCTGCAAGCGTCCTGGTGGGCCATCCGCCGGACTGAAAGCCCCGGACTGAAAGGGAATGACCCGAGGCTGCTTTTTCCAGAAAGAGAACGGGGTAGTCGGTGATTGAAAAGGTGATGGTAGCAAAGCTCAATTGCAGAGAGGCACTGGCTGAACTCTCCGACTACCTCGATGGGGGAGGTTGCTCCGGAGGTGAAACAGGTCTTGGAAGAGCACTTGGCAAAATGCAGCCAGTGCTCGCTCGTTTACAACACCACGCGCAAGATGCTTAAGATTGTTACGGAGGCCGGCACGTTTGCGGTCTCTCTGGAACTCAGCACGCGTTTGCGCTTACGGCTCCGCGAGCTATTGGCAAAAGCACACGGTCGATAACAGAGTGCGAGGGGCTCTGACGCGGTGTGTTACTCTCGCGTCCATCGGCGCCTGGGAGCTCGCCTGCTTGGCGGCCAAGCCGGGAAATCATTCGAATGCATAGGCAGGCACGAACCCCGAATAATCTTTGTTGACACTGTTTCGTACTAGGTGCCATCGCAGGAGCCTGAGGCAGGAGCCTGAGGAATGACCGACACCACTTCACGACAGACGGGAAGTTCGAGCACACTGGGTTACATTTTCACGAGAAGCGTTTTCCGGTGCAACTGCATTCTGGCGCTTGTCGTCGGTTGCCTCCTGACTTTGACCAATCAGTTCGATGTCCTGCTAAGTCAGCCATTCACTGCCCTTCTGGGACTGAAGATTGTGTTCAATTTCCTGATACCTTTCGTTGTTTCCTCCACTAGCGCTGTCCTCAACCGCCGATCCCATTGAATAGCGCCGCCCATTGAATAGCGCCGATTGACGCCTCTGCTAAAATAGAACGATAGGAGACGCAGAGGAGCGCGATGCTCTTTGTCGGGAATGAAGTTGCCTTGTGCGGCTCAGTGCCCATAGTATGGTCGGCCTTGGAGGTGTGAACCATGAAGTTACGTAGCCGGGTCCTTCTTGTCTTTTCTCTTGGCGTGGCCCTTTTGCTTCTTCCGTCTGCGGCAAGCGCACAGCGAATGACCTGGACGATTGACGGCGTGGAACGCGAGGCCCTCGTTTTTCCGCCGAAGAATGCGGGAGTCGGAAAGGTACCCGTGGTATTCGGTTTTCACTGGCACGGCGGCACGATGCAGCAGGACACCCGGGTTTTCCGCTTTCAAGAAGTTTGGCCGGAAGCGATCGTGGTCTATATGCAAGGTCTGGCGACCCGGGCTTCCCGTGCCGGGGATTCCGGCTGGCAGCACGCGATGGGCGAGTTCGGCGACCGTGACCTGAAGTTTCTCGATGTCCTGCTGGCATCCCTCCGGGAAAAATATCCGGTAGACGACCGTCGCATCTACGGCAGCGGATTTTCCGATGGTGCCGGATTTACATATTTCTTGTGGAGAGCGCGGCCCGACACGTTCGCGGCCTTCGCCATCGTCGCCGGGCGAATGGCTCCATCGGTTCGTCTCACCGTGCCCAAGCCTGTCTACTATTCGGTGGGCAAAATGGACCGGGGCTTCACGGAGATTATGCAAGTGGTCGGGACGGTGCGCGAACTGAACGGCACCTCCACCAGCGGCGAGCCGTGCGGCGAAGATTGCACCCTGTATTCCTCCAGCAAGGGCGCGCCGGTGGTCGCCTACATCCACCCGCACGGCCACGTCTACCCGTTGCCCATATCCGACAAGTTTGTGGAGTTTTTCAAACGCCACGCGCGCGCCGACTAGGCCGTGCGGGGCAAGGTCAGAACGTGCGGGGCAAGGTCAGAAGAAGATCAGAAGCGGAAGAGGCGATTGATCTTGACGGCGAATCCGCGGTTTTCGAGTTCCGTGCTGCCTACGGGAAGCGTTGACCGGCCTTCGCTGTAGACGAAAAACACCTCGCTGCCCGGCTGATACTCCCAGCGGAACCGGAGGTTGGTCGAGAGGGACATGCTGCTGGAGCTGTATTGCACGAGCGCAGACACGAACATGCGGGGGGTCAGAGTATAGGTGGTACGCGCGCCGACGACGGTCGCCGTGAACTGGCCCTGTGGCAGGTCCACCCAATTGAGCGAGATGTTGGGCTCAACGCCCAACTGTGGCGTGACCGCCCCGCGGCCACGGAACGTGGCGGTGGTCTTGTCGCCGTCGTAGAAGCTCCCAATATCGAGTGTGGCCGATCCGTTCACTCGATGCTGCCGGCCGGAAGTGAAGGACAGCTCTAGGTTCTGGAAGCTGTACCCGCCGATGGGGATGCTCACGCCGCCGGAGATGGAAAACGGCTCCGGGACAAACTCATGCAGCCGCGCATACTGGATCCCGGCGGTGTAGCCGCTGTGGAACTCCGTCTCGAACTCACCGGTCAGCGCGCGGGATTCCAGGCGGTTCGTGTGGTCGGTGATGTACTCGAGGCTGGCCTGAGAGATCCACTTCCTGACCAGGGGGTGACTGGCCGGACGAGGGCTGAAGCGGCCCTGGACGAAGTTCCGGCGGAAGTTCCGCCGCCGCAGCAGGCCGACCTCCGGGTTGAAGTTCGGCTCGACGACCAGCCGGTCGAGTGTCAACCCGTACCGATCCGCATTGTAGTTGAACTGCGAGCGGTAGCTTAGATCGTCTCCAGTCTGGCCCTCGGTCCGCGACTGCGCCACGTAGGTGTTGAAGTAGACGTTCCGGTAGAATGCGAAATTGGCGTCGAGGCCCCACACGTCATTGGCGCCGGGAGCGACCGTCGAGACCGAGCGGCGGGTGAAGATGCCGCCGAGGTTGCTGCGCCGCAGGATGTCGCGTCGCAGCCGTACCACACTGAAGTTGGTCTGCGCGGCGTCGACGGCTGCATCTTCGTCGGTTTCCATGCTGAGCACGCCCACATTCCAGGAACCGACCTTTCCGGTGAGGCGGGCGCCCCCGATCACCGGCACCGCTCTGGCGTTGCTTAGGCCGATGCGGCGGCTGTAAAAGATGGTTGGCGCATCACCATCACCTCTGCGGAACCCGCCCGTAAGCCCGCGGCCGAACAAGAAGATGCCTCGCCCTTCCAGAAAGAACTCGCGTTTTTCGGGGAACGACAGCCTGAACCGCGTTAGGTTGACCTGCGCCTCGTCCGCCTCCACCTGGGCAAAGTCGGTGTTGTAGGTGAAGTCTGCCGTCAGGCCTTTCGTGAGCCCGTACTTGAGATCGATGCCGGCATCGAACGTGGCGTCGTTGCGGAGCGCAGGTTGGCTCAGACGGTCGGTGGTGACGCCCAACAGGCCGTATGGCTTGACTTCGAGGTTCAGTACCGCGGGCGGGGCCTCGAGACCAACCAGCGTCGCTGCCAAGGATTCGTCGCCGATCCCCGAGGTGCCGAGCGTGGGCGGTATCAACGTGATGTACGCCATTTCGTTATTTTGAGAGATCCCGCGGCGGAGCTGGATGCCCCAGGTTTGCTCCCTGCCGGGCCCGTACCGCAGTGTCTTGAATGGAAAAGCCATTTCGGCGATCCATCCTCCGGAGAAGCGGCCCGCGGCGCTGTTCCAAACGGCGTTCCAATCGAAGTTAAATCCCAGATCCGCAACCAGACCGTCTCGAAGCGCACCGATGGCCGAGACGTAAAACACGAAGCCGTTTCGCCGATCGTGGAAGGTGTCGAACATGACTCCGATATGGTCGTGCGAGGACGTGGAGATGTCGCGACGCATGTCGTCGGCGAAGATCCGCTCGGGCTGCTCGTGCCAGCAGCGGCAGGCAATGTAGATATTCGTGTCGTCGAACAGCACCCACATCTGGGTCCGTTCCGTGACGGGATTGCCCACATCGGGTACCTGCTGGATGAACTCGGTGATGGGCGGAACATGCGCGTAGGCCTCCTCGTCCAGCCGTCCGTCGATGCGGATCGGTTGCGTGACGCGCGTCGCGCGTATGATAACCCCACCGTCCGCGTCGTGGGTCAGTACCGCACGAACCAGCGGAGGCGCCTGGTTGGCGGTCGTTCCCCCGGCGGACTGCGCCGCCGCGTTGATCGCGAGGACTAGGACCAGGACGCAACCGAACGACGCCAACCGCGAAGCAGGGATGTTAGATGTGAAATTCCCGCTCATCGGAATCCCACATTCTATCTCCGCTGCCCTCGCCTGTCACTAACTCGAACGACACTCGTTTACACCGTGAAACTGGCTTAGAATAAGCCGCGATTCGTTTTGATCGGGATTCCCGAGCAGGTTGGACATTGATTGGACATTGAAAGGAGGGCTGTTATGCCGAAATATCTATGGGAAGCTTCGTATAGCACCGAAGGTGCGAAGGGAGTTCTGAAAGAAGGAGGTTCCGCGAGGCGCAAGGCGGTCGAGGAACTTGTGAAAATCGCCGGTGGGAAGCTGGAAGCCTTCTATTTTGCCCTCGGCAAAAGCGACGTGTATGTGATTTTGGACTTTCCCGACAATGTCAGCGCAGCCGCAGCTTCTCTGGCCGTGAACGCAGCCGGGGCGGCTAGCGTAGGAACCACCGTGCTGCTGACGCCGGAAGAAATCAATCAAGCCTCGAAGAAGTCCATTACCTATCGTCCGCCGAGCCGTTAGAGCAGCATCACCGTTTCTAAGGGAGGGGCGGCGCGTAGGTTTCCAATTCTTCGCGCCGGCGGTCGCCGGAGGCGATCGTGGTTCTAGTTCGGGCCCCGACATGAATTTCAAACTCTGTCAGGAGGTAACCTCATGAACGATCCGCTGACGATTCTGGAGATATCCGGCAGCCTTCGCCGCGCCTCATACAATCGCGGGGCGTTGCGCGCTGCCCAGCAACTCGCGCCGCAGGGCACGTAGATCGAAATCTTCGAGCTGGATGAAATTCCTCCCTACAACCAGGATCTGGAACCACATACGCCAGCAGATGTTTCTCTCCTCAAATCCCGCGTTCGTGCCGCGGACGCCATTCTGTTTGTCACTCCCGAATACAACTACTCGGTGCCAGGGGTGCTAAAGAACGCCATCGATTGGGCGTCCCGGCCCTACGGCGACAGCGCTTGGGAGGGCAAGCCCGTTGCAGTGATGGGCGCTTCGGCGGGGACGGCGGGGACGGCCCGAGCGCAATACCATCTGCGGCAAACGTTTGTATTTCTGAATATGCACCCTCTCAACAAGCCTGAAGTCCTGATTGGCAATGCTCGCCAGCGCTTCGATGATCAGGGAAACCTGACGGACGAAAACACCAAGGAGCACATCCGGAAACTCTTGGAGGGGCTGGCGGAGTGGACCCGGCGTCTGGGAGGACGGCAGGCAGTCACCGGCTAACCTCGATCCGGCCCGTGTTGACTGACGGTGTTGACTAACAGTGTTGACTAAAACTGAGCGCGTGCTGGTTTCGGTGTCACCACCGGGTCGTGGATCCTGCTAGGATTTGGTGTGCGTCGAAACATTATTGTGGAAACGAGGCGGGGATGATGCAAAACGCAGCGCTGATTCGATGTCTTGTAGCTGTGGCTCTACTGGCTCTCGGGGGTTGCAGCAGTTCCCCCACGACGGAGAGTGCCACTGAGGATTCCGATGCCGCACCGACGGCTGCTGTGGCGACGCCAGGGGCTCCTGCGGCGAGGCCTGCGCCCCAACCCGCGCCCCCACCTGCACCCAAGCCGGTTGTGTTGGCCGCGGGAACCGAGATCACGGTGACGGTGGATGAAATCCTTAGTACCAAGGACAAGAGTTCGGGCGACAGGTTTGAAGCCTCCGTCGCGGCGCCGGTCCGTGTGGACGGCAAGGAAGTCATTCCGAGAGGAGCCAAGGCCGTCGGGCGCGTGATCGCGGCCGAGCAGGCCGGCCGGGTCAGAGGCAGCGCCGAGCTTTCGGTTGCTCTCGATTCGATCATGATCAATGGGCAGACGGTTCCGGTTGAGGTGGCGGCGGTCACCGAGTCCAGCGAAGGGCGCGGCTCGCGCACGGCTATCGGCGTGGGAGCCGGTGCGGCAGCCGGCGCTATTATCGGCGCTATCGCGGGGGGCAAGAAGGGCGCGGCCATTGGGGCCGGTACAGGTGCGGGCGCCGGAACGGCGGGAGCAGTCCTCACCGGCAATCGCGACGTTACCATCCCGGCGGAGACCCAACTCACATTCAGGCTGATCGAGCCTTTGGAAATACGCATGCGGTAATGCCGGTTTAGGTTCCCGCGTTCGCGCGGGTCATCTGAAGAGTCGCTGCGTTGCGCTCGGCTCGAACGAGCAGGAAAATGCGTCATCTCGTGGCGAAGCTGCTTCTTGCCAGCTACTAAGGCTCCAGATTCATGCGTCGAAGCAGGCCATGGAAGCGGGGGTCTGAGCGGAGGGGGTCCCAACTCGGATCACACCGCAGATAGACGAGGCTGCTGTCTCTCTGTTGGTACGCTCGGTCGAGTAATTCAAAAGCCCTGTCGAAGTCACCCAAGCTCATGTGAATGATTGCGATTGGATAACTCAAAACTTCTCCCGTTTGCGAATACTGGGATAGTTTTTCAAGATGCTGGAATGCTTTCTGCCGCTCGCCCATCCGGCCATACGTCAAGCCCAACATCAACAGTTGTATTTTCTTGTCTCCGGAAAGCTCTCCCAATTTCTTCATTGCAGAGATGACCTCCAGATACATGCCTTTTTCAATATATGCGCACCCCAGATCAAAGTAAGCGCCTGGAAACTGTGCGTTGAGGTCAAGCGTGCGCCGACACTGGTCAATGGCTTCATCAAATCGACGGGCGAAATGCAGAACGCGACCTACGGCGGTACTGATGATCGGTGAGAGCGGATCCAGCTCATGAGCCCGCCGAATCTGAACCAGCGCCTCATCCAAGCGGTTGATCATGGCCAGGAACATCGCATATTGGTGATGGACGCTGGCAAGGCCTTCCTGTTGTTTAAGGGCTATGCAAAACTCCTGCTCAGCTTTCTGCCAGTTCCAGTCCAACCGGAAATACACCAACGCCAGTGCAGCGTGGGCTTCTGCACTCGAATCGTCCAGCTCTGTCGCTTTATGAGCGGCTGCCTTGGCCTTGAAAAACAGGCTTCTGCCCCAGGCATCCCGGTGACCATGGTGTGCCCTGGATTGGGTAATTTAGACACTGAGGTTGGGAATTAACTACCCTGGTGTCATATGAACAAAAAACATCATCGTATTGCAGCCGACGTAAAAGCCGATATCCTACGCCGCGTCAAGGAAGAGGGCATCTCGGTGGCCCAGGCCGCCAAGGATCACGGTATTTCTGAAGGGACCATCTATGGTTGGATGGTAAAGGGAGCAACCGGTGCCCCGTCCTGGGCGGAGTTCTCCCGACTTCAGAAGCAGAACAGAGAATTCCTGGAACTCGTGGGCGAGATCACGCTCAAGCTCTCCATGACTCAAAAAAACAATTGAGCGAAGGAAGAAACAAATCAGCGCTTGCCCGAGCCCTTGGCATATCCCGCGCGAGCCTGTATTACGTCCCAAGAATGAAGGAGAAGGACTGGCGCCTCAAGGTCCGCCTGGAAGAAGAGCTGCAGATCCATCCCTCCTACGGCTCCCGGCGAATTGCTACGGCACTGGGACTCTGCCGCCAGCGGGCGCAGAGGGTCATGCATCTGTTTGGCATCAAGCCCTACCGCAGGAGAGGCAGAAAATGGAGAAAATCCAAGGTTTCCCGGACCTATCCCAACCTCCTGCTCGCGGTCATGCCCGCATATGCAAACCACATCTGGGCAGCAGACTTCACCGAGTTCGTGCAGCACGGAAAGAAGGTCTATGTGGCGACCGTGATCGATCTCTACACTCGCCGGATCCTGGGAATCCAAATTGCGGTGAGAAAGGGAGCCGCGCTCACCATTCAGGCGCTTTCCAACGCCCTGCTCCATCATCCGCGCCCGGGTCTATTCCACTCCGACAACGGGAGGGAGTATGACGCGATGGCGTTCACTGAAATCCTTGATGGATGCGGCATCGTGATTTCACGGAGCCGCCCGGGGTGCCCTTGGGAGAACGGATACCAGGAATCGTTCTACGACAAATTCAAGGTTGACCTGGGAGATCCGAACCGCTTCAAAACACTGGGGGAGCTAGTGGCGGAGATCTACCGCACCCTGTGGGACTACAACAACACGCGGATTCACTCCGCGCTCAACATGCCGCTTGTGGTATTCGCCAAGCTGTATGCGTTAGTCGCATAAAAAACTCTCAGAATCAGTGTCTAAAGAAATCAGTCCTTGACATTCATGTTCAGCACGATTTGTTTCTTTCCCGCTGCCAGTATGCTCTTCACTTGTTCGCGCAAAGCGCTGGTTTCCTCGCCAAGCACGATGCGGCCCTCGAGCCCCACAACGGCCACCCCGTCCACTTCCCGATTGCTTATGTTGAGTGCCATAACCCGTCCTTTCCACGACGGATAATTTCCCAAAGCCCTTACCAGGCTATTACCAGTCCGACCACTCAATCCGGGATTTCCGTCTTGGCCGCCCTGATGGACACTTATCCGGAATTTTCGATTTCAACTCTATTTCAGCGCCACACCATACGACCCCCGCCCTCTGGCGTCAACCTCAAATCCCCCTGGCCGCTCGTTGGGCAGTTCCGCTGACTGGCTTGATTGGTTTCTGACCACCAACTGGCCTCCCCGCTGACACTCCTCGGCCCTAGATGGCCTCTGAGCGCTTGCGGGTCCTTGCGCGCGCGAAAACCATCAGCTCAGATGTTTTCCTGCGACCCCACTCGCTCAATCTCGCAAGAATTGACGCTTCTGTTAAAATAGGAGTACGCATCTCGGAAAGGTTTTCCGACGAGCGCGGAGCGGCACACGTTGCTGCTGCACGGCGCTCGGCCCTTCCGAGTTTCGTCGGCCAGTAGACTGCTAGCTATCTGCACCGATGCCCAATAGAGCCATAACCAATGCGGAATCAGCACATACAGGAAGCGCTCGCCAGTCGCATATGCACTCTCCTGGGTACCTGAAGACTGTAACCGCCGTCTTGTCATATGCTTGCACACTCTTCGGCAAAAACACCGGGGGTAGGGGGGTATCGAGCTGCCTCGCCCTTATCTCCCTCGCGTTCCTTCTCGCGCCTATCCCGGCGCGCGCCACCATCCGATATGAAATCTCGCTCGCCCGGCCAGCGCAACACACTTTCAACGTGACCATGGACATCCCCGACGTGCAGGATAGCGTGGTCATCCAGATGCCCGCCTGGAATGCCCTCTACCAGATTCGCGATTTCGCCCACCAGATATCGAACCTTCGCGCCACCGGTGCGGCGGGAACGCCATTGCCAGTCCAGCGGCTTGATAAGGCGGCCTGGCGCATAGAAACTCCGGCAGGCCGGGGCGAAGTGCGCGTCCAGTACGCGATCTATTGGGACCAGCCGGGCCCGTTTGCCACGCAACTCAACGCGCAGCACGCCTTTTTGAACCTGGCCATGGTACTTTGCTACCTTCCCAGCCGCCGGGCCGAGGACACGCGCATTGACTTCGCGGGGATCCCAGCGGGATGGCGGCTGGCGGTGCCGTTGCCTGTGGTTTCGGCGGCACAGGGCGGCGGGACGAGCTTCACTGCGGCGAACTACGACGATCTGGTGGACGCTCCGGTGGAGATCGGCTCATTCGTTGAGTTTCGCTTCGAGGCCGCCGGCCGTCCGATTCGCGTGGTCATCCACGGCGATGCGGTGGATCGTACGCGCCTGACCGAGATGCTCTCGAAAATCATTGCCTATCAAACGCGCCTGATGGGCGATGCGCCGTTTCCGGAGTACACATTCCTCTATCCGTCGGCCGGCGTTTCGGGGGCGGGGGAATGGAGCACGCCGACTCCACCGCCATTTCCGTGGAGTCGGCCGAACGGATGGCGAACATCACGGCGCACGAGTTTTTTCATTTGTGGAATGTGAAGCGGATCCGCCCGCAATCGCTGGGACCGGTCGATCACACGCAGGAAATGTTTACACGCTCGCTATGGTTTGCCGAGGGCGTGACCAATACCTACGCGGCCTATACGCTGGTGCGCACGGGGTTGTGGAGCAAGGCGCGCTTCCTGAGAGACCTCGGCGCCCAGATCACCACACTCCGGGGTCGTCCCGCGCACATCTGGCAGAGCGCCGAAGAATCGAGTCTCAACGCCTGGTTTGAGAAATATGATCTCTACAATGGACCCGAGTTCAGCATCTCTTATTACAACAAGGGCCAATTGCTCGGGGTGGCTCTCGACGTCACCATTCGCGATGCCACCGATAACCAGGCCAGCCTCGATGACGTTCTTCGCCGCTTGAACGGCCAATATGCGCAGAAAGGACGGTTGTATCCGGAAAGCGAGGGCATTCGTGAAGTCGCAGAGGAAGTGATTCGAGCGGCGAATCCCGAGGCCACGGCAGACCTCGAAGAGTTCTTCGACCGTTACGTCGCCGGAACGGATGAACTTCCGCTTGCTGAGTTATTGTCGCGTGCCGGTCTGGCCCTGAGCGAACGAGGCCAATCGCGCGGGAGAACCGCGTATTCCGTGGTGGAGATTCCGCAGGCGGACGAGCGTCAGCGACACATCCTCAACGGCTTGCTTCAGGGAACCACAGAAGCCGTTCCTGCCACCGTCAATGCTCGCTGAGGACGGTGCTGTACTCTTGGGCGCGACGCGATGATTCGCACCGCCATCGTGGCCGTATACCTTCCTTTCTTCGTGTTGCTGTTCGGGCCGCCGTTCCTGTTGCACGCGGTCTTGACGCGCTCGGCGGGCAGGCTTTTTGACGTTGGGCGCAAGGGTGTGGTTCTAATTGTCCGCGCGGTGGGAGTACGAACACGCGTCGAGGGCTTGGAAAACATCCCTGCCGGAACCTGTCTGTTCGCGGCCAATCATACCAGCAACGTCGATCCTCCCGTCATCGTAGGCGCCATTCCGCGCCGCATCGCCATCCTGCTGAAGAAATCTATTTTTTCCATTCCCATTGTCGGTACGGCTTTTCGCCTGGCGCATTTCGTCCCCGTAGACCGGGAGCACTACGAGGAAGCCGTCGCCAGCCTGGATCTGGCCGCCGAATATATGAAGCAAGGCACCTCCTTTCTGATCTACCCGGAAGGGACGCGCAGCCCCGATGGGCGCCTGCGCCCGTTCAAGCGCGGAGCTTTCCTGCTGGCGATCAAGGCCGGGGTGCCGGTGGTGCCCGTGGCCTGTGCTGGCGCACACCGCATCATGCCCAAGAAGTCGCTGCGAACTACCCCGGGAGAAGTGATCGTGCGCTTCTGTCCGCCGGTGGATGCCCGTGCTTACACGCTTGAGCAGCGTAGAGAGCTTGCGGCGCGCGTGCACGCTGCGATTGCCGCAGCGCTGCCGCCCGATCAGCGCCCGCAACCGCCCGCAAACGCCCGCGAACGCCCGCAAACGGCTGATAACGCGCATAACAAGCCGCATAACAAACGAATTATTTAGCGTTCGCGTTCCGCCAACTTCGCGACCTCGGCCTTGAGCTGCCGCACCGTCTTGACCATCTCCGGCAAAACGTTGATGGCCGCCGAATTTTTGAGGAATTGCCGGTGCTCCACGGCCGGAGCCCCGGTGTACAGGACGCCCGGCGGAACATCGTTGGTGATCCCGGCTTGCACCGAAATCATGGCGCCGTCACCGATGGTCAGGTGCCCGGCGCATCCCGCCTGCCCGCCCAGAATGCAGCCGTTTCCCACCTTGGTTGTGCCGGCAAGCCCCGCTTGGCCACACAACAGCGTGTCTTCGCCGACCTGGCAGCCGTGGCCGATCATTACCAGGTCGTCCACCTTGGTGCCGCGTCTGATCCGGGTTTCGCCGATGGTGGCGCGGTCCACGCAGGAGTTGACCTGGACCTCGACGTCATCACCCAGCACGCTTATGCCGGACTGCGGGATCTTGTACCAGCGGCCGTCGGTCTGTTTGGCGAAGCCGAATCCGTCTGCACCGATCACTACGCCGTTCTGCAGCACCACACGGTCGCCGAGGTGACAACCCTCACGCACCACCGCGTGCGCGTGCGCAAAAAACGAGTCACCAATTCGTGCGTTGCGGTAGATGGTCACCGAGCTGTGCAGCACGGCGTCGCGACCGATCACCGCCCCTTGGTCGATGAAACAGTAGGGACCGATATGCGCGCCGGGGCCCACGCGCGCCGTCGGCGCCAGGACCGCCGTAGGATGGATCCCCGGCTCATAGCGCGGCGGCTGATAAAAGAGTTCCAGCGCGCGCGCGAAATCGAGATAGGGATTCACCGACCGCAGCGCCGCGAGTGGCGGCAGATCGGCGTTCCGCTCGATGGGTACATCCTTGGCGATGACGACTGCGGAAGCGCGCGTCATGCGGGTCGCGAGCCGGTAGCGCGGGTTGGACACAAACGTCAACTCGCCGGGTTCGGCTTGTTCAATTCCTTTCAGTCCGCGGATCTCAATGTTCGGGTCGCCTTCGAGTTCACATGCCAGGCGTTCGGCGATTTCTCCGAGTTTCATCAATGGCTCCCTGGGCTGCCCGTTCGGTGTTCGTTGTGCGGGCACGGCCGATACGCCCTCACTCTACAACACAGCCGCCTGCTCCCGCACAACGGAGCGGCCAAGAATCGAAGAAGAGAAGAATCGAAGGATTGTGAATCGCCCGGAGGGGGGGCTTTGGCGGGCGCGGCGAGCCGTGTAAAATCAAAGCGCGCCGGAGTGGCGGAATGGCAGACGCGGCGGACTCAAAATCCGTTGGCCGCAAGGCCGTGTGGGTTCGACTCCCTCCTCCGGCACCATGTCCCTTTTCTATTTTTAGCTACTTGGAAGCAGTCCCAAGCCGGTCTGCGGGCAGTGCAATAATCCTGGATGCTTCCACGATCTGCCGCAAGCGGCCGGGCGTTTTCCCTTGGGGCGGGCTTTCCGCGGGCCGGCCCTACCTGGATGAACGACGGAAGAGGGAATCGATGAAGGTACGCCTTGTCGTACTTTTCTTGCCCGTCTCGGCATCGAGTAGCCGCAATCGTTCTCGGGCCTGGTGGTTCTCGGAATCAATCTCCAAGACCCTTTGGTAATGGGGGCGCGCCCGCCAGGGAAGTTTCATCTCCTCATAGAGTTTGGCGAGTTGAAAGTGTGTCGTCGTATTCCACGGATCGATTCCGATAGCTTTCTGAAAGTGTTCAAGGGCTTCGCGTCGAAAGGGCGCCGCAACCGACAAGCTGCGCCCCAGCAGTGCGTGATACTTCGCGGACTTGGGTTCGATGTCTACCGCCTTGCGCAACCATAGAATCGAACCCCCATAATTCTGCGCCCGATAGCATTCTTGAGCTTTCTCCATGCATTCTTGCGCCGTCGTCTGGAACTCGCTCTCATGCCGATGCAAGGTGAACGTGCCGGACGCGGCCAGTTGCCGGTCATATTTTTTGCGCGCCCTCTCGTCCGTCAGGGTCTTATAAGCTAAGGTTATCGCGTCCATGAGCTTGTGGAGCGGCTGCGTCCGCTCGGCGTGGGCCATATGACGATCGGGATGAAATGTGCGCGCGAGTTGGAGGTAGTTATGCCTGACCTGGGAACGCGGCGACTCTGAGGTCACCTGTAGCAATTGGTAGTAGGTGCCGGTCTCGGCCAGAGCGAGCAGCTCTTTCATCTCTCCCTCAAACGCCGTCGCACCGGTTTTCTCGGAGGCGCCAGGTCGTTGCCAATCCTCTGGTGGGTTGGCAAGGCCCCAGACGTTGCCTGGCGCCTCGAATTCCACTCCCACCTGAAAAAGTCCCCGCAAGTTTCGCGATTTGCACACCCACGCCACACGAGCCCGAGAGTGCTGCGGCAGAGAATGCGCCTGTTCACTCGGGATCTCCAAGGATAGCCAAGAGTTCTTTGGGACGGGGTGCCTGGAAAAGTATCTGCAGCCCTGGAAGCTCAGCTCTATGGTCCCAGTCTGCTCCATGAATGACTGTCCGTTCCCGTCGATACCCGTGACGGTAAAGAACACAGCCTGAGCGACGCGCGTGCTGCGCCGTTTGGTTGAGTAATGTGCTGGGGGTGCGGTGACCATAACTTGGCGCGCCGGGGCAACTGAAACCAACCTAGCATAGCGTGGGGATGGTTTGTGTTCCCGGACAGTAAGCGTTCGCCAAAGCGTTAATTACTAAGGGAAACTCAGCTGCGATTCTTGATGGTGGCGCACCGAACAGCAAGTTCGGGCTCCAAGAGACTTGAGGAAATCTGTTGACAGCCTTATACTAGGCACTTGGCTGGGCGCCTCCAAAGCGCCTGTGGGCCAAGTGGATCAAGACAGCACCCTCTCAATGCTCGCCCCGAGAACCCACCACGAGGAAAACTGCCCCAAACTCATTTGAATGAGCAGCCGCGAACAGCGGACCCGAGCAGTGAGAGTGAGCACTCCACCTAATCCCGATCGAAGAGACAAACCATTACGGAGAAGCATGAAGGAGAAAACATGAAGGAGAAGCGATGAAGAATCTGTTTGTTGGCAACATGAGTTTTCAGACGACGGAAGGCGACCTGCGCTCCTTATTCGAACCTTTTGGGCAGATCGCGCGCGTTCACATCCCCGTGGATCGAGAGACCGGACGGCCTCGCGGGTTCGCCTTTGTGGAAATGGCGGATGACGATGGGGCGTCCAAGGCCAGTACCGCTCTCAACGGCAAAGAAGTGGGCGGGCGCATGCTGAAGGTGAACGAGGCCGCGCCACGGCCGGAACGGCGTCCGTCTTCCGGTGGTTTTGGGCAGCGCAGTAGCGGAGGTCGCGGACGGTTCTCGACCGAAGACTATCGCGAATCGGTGCGCCAGCCGCGCGAGCCCCGCTGGTAATGCCCGCTGGTAATGCCCCGCTCGTAATGACGCACGGATTGTAAGGCGCCCTCACGTTCAGTTGCCAGCCGGGTTCGATGCCGACTCCGGAAAGCCTCTACAGACTCGCAATCTCGTGGGCGCGCACGGCGGTTGAATGCGCCTTCGCCTTCTCCGGCGCCCGGCAACAGGTACTCGGCGCGTACACAGCGCGGCGAAGTTTCCTCTGCGTTCCCACAAGGCAAGCTGTTAATCGAAGTACTTTTTTCGGGGCGGGGCACCGGTCGGCAAGAATTCCGACGCCGGCCGGGCGAACTCGATCCCTACCTCAAAACTGCCATCGGACGCGGCGCAAACTCGGGCCACGCGCCCTTGCATCTCATCCCAGTTCTCCGGATTCAGCAGGATCAGGCGCTGCCCAAGGTCGACTCGGGTGGCCAAGACCACCAAGGCCCCGTGCGCACTTACCGAGTGGGTGAGCGTTTCTTCCTGGAAAGTTTTACTGTTTGGGGATTCTCCGCGAAGGACCAGGGGCACATTCAGCCGAAACCGCCGGCTCCGCCGGTGTGCCGCGTGGCTCTCGGCCGACATTGCGGTCCCGGTGCTCATGACGGAAAGTATCCAATATTGGGGGGTGAACTCGCAACTTGTTTTTTAGGACTTGTCGTGCGGCGCGTCGGCGGGTGTGGCCGCCAATCTGGTTTTAGGCGGGAGGCTGTGGCTCGCATGGTTCGTCATCCACGGGCCAGGTCAAGGAGCTACATCAAGGGGCTAGATCAAGCGCATGGTCGCAAGACGAACCTGAAGGATTTGCTCGCCGCGTTTCACTTGCATCCGGTGGGTTCGATTTGGCTGTTTGAACAGTTCCATAAGCGTCTCGACCGTGAATTGACCTGCTGCTCGATCGTCAATCGCCAGAATCAAATCACCGGCGCGCAACCCGGACCGCGCAGCGGGAGAATCCTCGAAAACTCGCTCGATCCTTATTTGCTCCCAATTCGGCCCCTCGGAAACCAACAGCAAGCCGGTCATGTCGGTCTCGAAGAGCTTTTCGAGATCAGAATTGGGTTCCAGGATCATCCGGGAGCGCCGGTAATCCACGATCAGGCGGAAGCGCTGCAGGATTTCATTGCCGATGATTCCGATTCCGGCTCTCCCTCCCAGCACGCCGCCCGTTGCCTGAGAGAACTCCGTGACAAGTTTGTTCAGCGAGAACGGCCCGATTCGCAGCTCCTCAATTCTTCCGACCAGCTCTTTGCTCTCGCCCCCCACTCCATAGCTGGTTCGCTCCAGGAAGTCTCGTTTGCCGTCCACTAATCCGTGCCGTCGCACAAGTCCGGCGTCTAAGACCAGGGCTCCTACCGAACCGGTATCGACGAGGAATCGTCCTCGAATGGGATCCATTCCCGAAGGGAAGATGGTGGCCCGTACGAACGGAACGCCAGAGAAGTTGATGGTAGGAACAATGGCCCCCGGACCGGAGTATCGATAGTCTGCCGCTTGGTGCAGGATCAGCTTGTGCCCTGGATAGTCGATCTCGGTGACGAAAGCGCGGAACAGATCGGCTCCCAACACGCCGTCCACACGGTGTCCGAGGTACGATTCCATTTCGCTCAAGGGAATGATGGCCACATCCTTGGGTTGTATGCGGACTCCGTCCACTTCGAAAGTCAGGCCGCCCACGGTTGGAACCCGTTGTGTGTGTTCACCACTTGCCAATTTGTCAAAGTCTGCGTCTTTGAGTTGTACTCCGACTTCCGCGGCTCTGGTTTCGTTGAGAACGGACAGGCCGGCACCCGTGTCCAGCACGAAAGTCAGGGCCTCGGAGCCGTTGACGCGGACGGGCAGGAAAACCAGGTTGCGATAGAGTTCGATGCCAATGGTATGGGGCTTCTGGGCAGCTCGTGTGTCGCCGGGTAGATCCTGGGAAGGCACAGCAAGCTTGGTAGCCGGCCCCCAAGACAATCCCAGGAATGAACTCAAGAGAACGCCGCCGAGCAATGAAATTCTTTTCATGACCTTTCGGTGGTGCGCAAGATAGGGAGGCGCATGTCCTTCCCATGATAGCACTCAATCGCACCGCCCGTGCCCGTCGCTCAGAACTCGCCGGGCTGCATCACCTGCCCTCAAACCGTTCCTCCGTACAGGATGGCAACTCGCTCGCCGGCGCGTAGCCTAGGCATGGAGATTCATGTTCGAACGACACGCGACCCTTCTCGCGTCATGGAGAGCAAACATGAAAAGTTATATGGCGGTTTTGCTGGCGGGGCTGGCGGTTTCGATGGGTTTTGCGGGAAGTGCGGCGGCCCAGACACCTTCTACGGTTTCCATCCGGTTGACGAACGCGCTAAGCAGCGCCAGCAGCCAGCCCGGAGATACCTTCACCGGAACCGCTGGCCGAGCCACTCGTTAAAGATGACCGCATCGTGGCCCACAAGGGTGCCCTGGTCACCGGGCGAGTGCGTGACGCCGTAAGCTCCGGCCGGATGTCCCGTTCGGCGTCCCTGACGCTGTATTTGAGAAACGTCCAACCGCGGTATCCCGTCCAGACAGGCGACTTGACCCTCAAGGCGGATTCCCACGCAACCCGCAACGTGCTCATCATTGGCGGCTCGGCGGGTGCCGGGGCGCTCATCGGCGGAGTGGCCGATGGCGGAAAAGGAGCGGTCATCGGCGCATTGGCTGGCGCCGGGGCGGGGACTCTGGGCGCATTCCTCACCGGAAAGCGCGAGATCCTGCTGCCTGCCGAGACAGTTCTAACCTTTCACGTGACGGCGGTGACCATCAGCCCCCAAGAGCTGGCCCAACTCCAGCGCGTGGCGCCATCCG
This sequence comes from Candidatus Acidiferrales bacterium, assembly GCA_965197305.1. GTDB lineage: Bacteria > Acidobacteriota > Terriglobia > Acidiferrales > UBA7541 > Palsa-189. The sequence continues at coordinate 19,382 of CBDAMS010000013.1, forward strand.
GCGATGCCGCACCGCGCAACACGGATGATCGACGTGATCGACGAGATCAACGTGATCAATGGCGGTCCCCTTCCCAAGTTCGCTACATCACCTTCCATCCCTCTGAGAGAACCACCATCCTCAGCTGGTTTGGACACAGTCGCGGCAAACTCCCCCCTGGTTTGGCAAAGCGCAAACATCTGCCTCCAGGGTTGGCCAAACAGTTGCGCGAACGCGGCACCCTGCCGCCGGGCTTGCAGAAGCGAGTCCAGCCGTTGCCGTGGGCGCTCGAGCGGGAGTTGCGGCGGCTGCCGAGCGGCTATAGCCGGGTGATCATCAGCGGCAGCATTGTCCTGCTGCACAACCGCACGTCCGTCGTTTGCGACATCATCCGCGACGTGATCGTGTGAGCCCACTAAGCCCGGGACTTTTCGGGGTGTTAGACCACGCGTAACCTGCCGTGCTGCGCGCCGCCAGCACCAGGTTGAGCAGCGCGGGTCCATCTAGGCTAGCCAAGCCATCTAGTCCATCTAGGCCATCCAGAAAAGCACGGTAGGGCAGGGGATTGCCCCCTGTGGAGAAGCACCAGCCCCTACGAGCCCTACGAGGCGGGGACAGTTCCGAGTTATGATGCTCTCTCACATGAGCGAGCATCAGTCCAAAGAACAACTGGCCAAAGAACAACTGGAGCAGGAAAAGCAAGCCGCCGCTCGAGCCGCCCTGCGCTGGGTGCGCAGCGGAATGACCTTGGGTCTCGGCACCGGCTCTACGGCGGATTACTTCATCGGTTTCCTGGGTGAACGCATTCGCGCGGGCGCGCTGAAGGTGCAAGCGGTTGGCTCCTCGAAAGCCACAGAAGCCAAGGCTGCGGATGCCGGTGTTCCCCTCATCACTCCCCGGAAAGGACTGCGGTTGGACCTGACCGTGGACGGCGCGGACGAAATCGCCTCGGATCTAGCCTTGATCAAGGGAGGAGGCGGGGCGTTGTGGAGAGAGAAAGTTGTGGCTCACGCATCGCGGTATTTCCTGGTGATTGCGGACTCTTCGAAACGCGTGCCGCAATTGGGAAAGTTTGGGTTGCCGGTGGAAGTGGTGCCGTTTGCCCTGCCCTGGGTCATGGATGAGATTGAGAGTCTGGGCGGCGCGCCGGTGGTAGTGACCAATCGCCACTCGCCGGCGGAATCCATCATAACCGATCACCAGAATTACATTATCGACTGTCGCTTTGGCCTGCTGGACGACCCGCGCGGTCTGGCTGCGCGCCTGGACACCATCCCAGGAATCGCCGAACACGGACTTTTTTTGAACTGTGCCCAGGCGGCATTGGTGGCCCAGGGATCAGAGGTGATGGTCCTTCGGTGCGGACATCCTCCGTGCCCTGCAGACCAGTTCGAAAGCCTTCCGGGCGAATAGCCTGCCGGTGTGGAAATCTCATCCACGAGATCCCTGTCTAGTGCCGGGCTTCCAGCGGGTTCCGCATCCCTTTCGCTCTTTTGCAAGGCTGCGATAGCGTCGTTCGAATTGCAGCTCATCCCGCCGATTGTTGTCACTCCTTATTCTAATACCGAATAAGTAAACTATTGACATTAGGTAACTAGTATGGTAATATATGCCATGTTCGGTCGCTACTTTGCCTGCCCTTCGAGTTTGCGAACTCCCGCCAGCGAAGATCATTCCGCGGCGTCAGTCTTGCCCCTCTTCAATGCTTGCGCCTCTTCATGCTTCGCTCTTTTGCACTCTCCAAAACTTCAAGCATCCTTTTCTCAATCTCTTGCGCACTCTTTCACAAGAAATACCGGGGCGGGGGTCGAGCGCGGTGTCCCCGGCAAGGGGAGCCCGCGCGGTAAAAAAGTCAGAGCGCGAGGTTCCCAGTCGATCGTGTCAAGTTGATCGTGTCGATTTGAGGACAGTTCGGCGCATCAGGGTGTTTAAGCCGCAGTCGAGCCGGTGTATCCTGAGCGCAATGGAAGTCGAAACGCAAACTTTGGAAATGGCAACCCAGCCTTGATTGCTTATTGCTTAATTAAGATGAACCGGAGGCCAATTATGCGGCACATTCCGAGAGTTTTCTTGAGAATGGCAGTTATTTTGTTTGGATTTTGCCTGAGTTCTTCAGCCGACACGCTGCAAATGAAGAATGGCGACGTGATTCGGGGAAAGTATCTGGGTGGCAGCGAGCGAGCCGTGCAGTTTGAGGTGAACGGCAAGATCGAGCTCTACACAGTGGACCAGGTCCTTTCCATCACCTTTACCGGCGCCCCGGCGGCTGGATCTTTCCAGTCTGCGGGCGCGAGTGCGCGATCGATTCCTGCCGGCAACACCTATGGCAGCAATCCCTCGAGCGGAGGGGTCATCGTACCGGCGGGAACGCGCATTCTGATCCGAATGATCGACTCCGTGGATTCATCCAGGAATCATGTAGGAGACAAGTTCCAAGCCAGTCTGGAGGCGGACCTGGTTGCTGACGGCGTCACCGTGGCTCCGAAAGGCACAGACGTCTACGGCCGTCTGGCCGAGGCGCAAGAAGCCGGGCGGGTTACGGGGAAGTCCCAACTCAGGCTGGAACTGACGGATCTTCTGATCCATGACAAATTGCAGCCCATCATGACCGGCGATTATGAAATAGCCGGGAAAGGACGCGGCGGTGATACGGTCAGGAAGGCCGCTGGCGGGGCGGCTCTCGGGGCCCTAATCGGAGCCATCGCGGGCGGCGAAAAAGGCGCGGCGATTGGCGCCGGCGTTGGCGGAGGTGCCGGCACGGCCGTCAACGTGATGACCCGCGGCGAGCAAGTCCGCGTGCCCAGCGAAACGGTCCTTGAGTTCCGGCTGCAGCAATCCTTCAGGACACCAGGTATTTAGCCGGCTGATTCTCCCTGGAGGGTGGGGCCGTGCGGACGCGCTGCCGCGCCTGCGGGGAGGGCCCTTTTGAGAAAATTGTAGCGCCCAAGCGCCCAAAGGGGGCGGCCGCCGAATATCCGCTTGCGTGCTTTGGACGTGCTGCGTAAGATACCGGCAAGATTTTCCGAGGCGCTTGATGCCCAAGGAAAAACCCAGAGTAAATATTGGACAGGTGATCCGAACGTACCGCGGGCAGCGCGGGTTGTCGCAGGGCGATATCGAGCGCCGCACGGGTTTATTGCGCTGCTATCTGTCGCGCGTTGAGAATGGGCACACCGTCCCCTCCCTCGAAACACTGGCGAAAATCGCCGAAGCCACGGAGATCACCCTCGCGGACTTCTTCCCGGGCACGGAGACGGCGCGAGATCTCGAAGCGCAAAGGATGCTCGGCGAACTCTCCCAGCAGGAGATTCGCTTCTTGTCGGAGATCAAGCGGCATAGCTCGACGCTCTCCGACGGCGATAAACGCCTGGTTTTGGCCATGATCCGCAAGATGGCCAGCCTGATCCCCCCCGCACCGGTGCGCAAGCCCGCTCCTCGCCGCACAGCTTTCTAGGGGCGGCCAAGATTGATACTGGATTGACACTGGATTGACAGCGGTTTCCCACATCTGTTTCAGCTTCTGAAAGAACGTTCAGGACTTCTCCCGGGTCAAATAACGGTCCTACATGGTGATCTCGACGCCAGTGCGAGCGAGGATGGGCGGAGGCGTGCACGAGCCGTGAACGAGGATGGATCGGAAGGGCATGCTAAACTTTTTGCTGGGGCCAAGTCCGTGGGACGGAGACTGGCCGCTCGAAGCAAGTCGAAACGATGGAACGCGTTCTTTCGCAGGATGAGTTGATGGGCCAGGCAGGTCGCGCGGTTCGCGGCGCGCACCGTGTTGTGTTTACCAACGGCTGTTTCGATCTTCTCCATCCCGGCCACATCCGCTTGTTGGAGCGGGCGCGGTCGCTGGGGGATGTGCTGGTCGTCGGACTGAATAACGATGCCAGCGTGCGGCAATTGAAAGGTGATTCCCGCCCGCTCGTTCCCGACGAGGAGCGGGCGGAGCTTCTGGCTTCCCTTGCGTCCGTGGATTTTGTAGTCCTCTTCGGTGAAACGACGCCACGCGCACTGATCGCGCGTCTGCTGCCGGACGTGCTGGCCAAGGGCGCCGACTGGGAAGGCCACATCGTGGGACGCGAAGAAGTGGAGGCGGCCGGGGGAGCCGTGGTGTCCATTCCCATCGAGCCGGGCTATTCCACCTCGGCTATCCTGGAAGCAGCTCGCAAGACGAATCCGAAGGGATCGAGTACGCCACCCCACTAATGCTTCTTCCTGCGGTTACCGAACTACTGACCCGCGTGGCGCATCACCCGGCGGTGGACGATGCGCTCGACTCGCTGCGCCGGGGCGCGGCGGAAGAGGCTATCGCCGGACTGACCAAACCGGCCAAGGCGCTGGTGGCCGAGCTGGCTGCAGCGGAGTTGCGCCGCCCGGTGATTTTGCTGGTCGAGAGCGGACGGGCCGCCGAGGAGATGTCGGAGCCGCTGCGGTTTTTTCAGCGCGCCTTCAGCGCTTCGGGCCCTTCGGTGGGTCTGCTGCCGGCACTGGACAGGTTCCCGGGCGAGGGGGTGGGGCCGCACCCGGAGATTCTCGAGACGCGCGCCGCGACGCTCTGGCGTTTCGTAACCGGCCAGGCTTCCGTGGTGGTTGCTCCGGTGGCAGCCAGCCTAGTGAGTTTTGCCGCGCCTCAATTCTACCAACAGTTGTCGCTGTCGCTCGAGCGCGACGACGATGTGCCCCTGGAACAGGTGCTGGCCCACCTGGCGCGTGCCGGCTATGTGCGCACCGAACTGGTGGAGATGCCCGGGGAGTTTGCCGTGCGCGGCGGCATCCTCGACATTTTCCCTCCGGAGGCTGCGCGGCCGGTGCGCATCGAACTGCTGGGCGATACCATCGAATCCCTGCGCGAGTTCGATCCGGAAACACAGCGCTCCGTCGGGCCGGTGAACCGACTCACGCTTCCGCCCCTGACCGAGTTTCGGGTGCCCGGCGCTCAGGACGCCGCTTGGGATTTGCAGCCGGGAAACGCCGGAGGCGCGGATCAGGAGCGCGCAACACTGTTCGATTTGCGCGACCAGCTACTGGTGATCCTCGATGAGCCCGACGCCATCGAGCGCGCGGCAGCGGATGGGCGTGCGCGTTTGGGCGATGCGGCCTCCCCGAAGGGGCAGGGTCCTGCGCTGCTTGAAGAACCAGTGCTGCTTGAAGAAAAGGATTGGCGCAGCGGCTTGGCCAATTGTCAGCGCTTGACTCTTAGGGAGCTGGCGTTGCAGGTCGGCGGGAACGCGCCCAGAGTTCTCGGCGTTCAGCCGACTACACGCTACCACGGCCAGATCCCCGCCTTTTTGGCCGAAGTGCGCGGGCGACTCGCCTCCGGCGAGCAGGTACTGATCGGCGCGGCGACCATCGGCGACCTCGAGCGGCTGGCTGATCTATCCCGTGAATACGAGGTGCCGTATCGGCTCGGTGAGATCGAGCAGAGTGCCGCCGGCGCGCGGCTTACCGAAGAAGGTGGCCCGTCGAGTTCCGCCGCCGTGGTGCTGGTTCGCGCGCCGCTGACCGAAGGCTTTTCGATCCCCGACCTGTCCCTGGCCTTTTACGGGACCGGCGACCTCTTTGAGGGCCTGTCGCTTGCGGACCGGCCGCGCACAAGACCGAAGGCGGTGAGTTTCTACACCGACTTGTCGGAATGGAAGCCGGGCAGCTACGCGGTGCACGTGGATCATGGCATCGGGCAGCTCGACGGCCTGCAAACCATTGAAATCGAAGGCCGCTGCGGCGAGTTCATGCGCCTGCGCTATGCGGACGACGCCCGTTTGTATGTGCCGCTCGAGCGCATGGATCTGGTGCAGCCCTATCACTCTATGGAGGGAGCCACTCCGCAGCTCGATCGATTGGGCGGCACCGCCTGGGCCGCGCGCAAATCCCGCGTGCGCAAGTCGCTGAGCGACCTGGCCGACCAGTTGCTGGAACTCTACGCCGGGCGAAAATCGGCCCGGGGCTTTGCCTTTTCCGCCGATGCCCCTTGGCAGCACGAGTTCGAGGACGCCTTCGAGTTCGCGGAGACGCCCGGCCAAGCCGCGGCCATCAAGGAAATCAAGCGGGACATGGAAAGTCCGCAGCCGATGGACCGGCTGCTCTGCGGGGATGTGGGCTACGGAAAGACGGAAGTCGCCCTACGTGCGGCGTTCAAGGCCGTTTGCGATTCCAAGCAGGTGGCCGTGCTCGCGCCAACCACCGTGCTGGTCTTCCAGCACTACGAAACATTTCGTCGGCGCATGGCGGCCTTCCCGGTGCGCATCGAGATGCTCAGCAGATTTCGCACCACTCGGGAACAGAAGCAGGCGCTCGCCGCCTTGGAACAAGGCAAGGTGGACATCCTCATCGGCACGCACCGGCTGCTCTCGCGCGACGTGTGCTTCCACGATCTCGGCCTGTTGGTCATAGACGAAGAGCAGCGTTTTGGCGTCGCGCATAAGGAGAGGCTCAAAGAGATGAGCCGCGACGTGGACGTGCTGACCATGACAGCCACCCCCATTCCGCGCACCCTGAATATGTCCCTGGCCGGCCTGCGGGATATGTCCGTCATCGAGACGCCGCCCAGGGACCGGCTGGCGATTCAAACCGTGGTGGCCCCGTTCTCCCAGGAGCTGGTGCGCCGCGCCGTCTGCGACGAACTGGAGCGCGGCGGCCAGGTGTTTCTGGTGCACAACCGCGTCGAATCCATTTATTCCATGGCCAAGCTGGTGCAATCGCTGGCGCCCAAGGCGCGCGTGGTGGTCGGCCACGGCCAGATGAACGAGCGGGAGCTGGAACAGGTGATGGTGAAATTTATCCACGGCGAGGCCGATGTGCTGGTCTCCACCACCATCGTCGAAAACGGGCTGGATATCCCGCGGGCCAACACCATTCTCATCAATCGCGCGGACCGTTTCGGCCTCTCCGAGCTGTATCAGCTGCGCGGCCGCGTGGGCCGTTCCAATCAGCGCGCCTACGCGTATCTGCTGGTTCCGCCGCAGAACTCTCTGACGCCTCTGGCCAGGAAACGACTGGCGGCGCTGCGCGAGTTCAGCGAACTCGGAGCCGGCTTCCGCATCGCCGCGCTGGATCTCGAGCTGCGCGGCGCTGGAAATCTGCTCGGGCGCGAACAGCACGGGCACATCGGCGCGGTCGGATTTTCGCTGTGCTGCCAGATGCTGGAACGCGCCGTGGCCGTCCAGCAAGGCGAAGCCGGCGCGCCGGAGGTGCGCGTCACGCTCAACCTCGGCCTCGATATCCGCATTCCTTCCGAATACATCCCCGGCGAGGCTCTGCGGCTGCGGACGTATAAACGGATCGCGGGTATCGCCAGTGATGACGAGCGCGAGGGCGTGAGGAGGGAACTGGCCGACCGCTTCGGCCCCCCGCCACCGGCGGTGGACAATCTGCTGGACTATGCGGTGCTCAAATCCGTTTGCGAGCGCCTGCAAATCTCCTGCGTCGAGCGCCGCGGAGCGGAGATCGCCGTGCGCTTCCATCCCACCACCGCCGTGCGCCCGGAGCTCCTCGTCGCGCTGGTGCGTAAAGAGAGGGGGATGCGTCTAGACCCCAGCGGATTGATGACCATGACGGGGAGCCGCGACGCAAACAAGATCGTCGAAACCGTGCGAAACGTATTGCGCGGGCTGGAAGCGGGAAGCTAGAATGCCTGGAGGCAGATGAGCAAACTTTTCTCGTTGAGCGCCTGCGTGATGCTGCTTTGCGCGGGAGCGGCCGCCCAGGAACGCAGTTGGATCGTCGAGGAGGGGGTGGCGAGGGTCAATAATGACATCATTACCCGCAGTGAATACCAGCGCGCCCGGGCGCAGATAGGCGAGGAAGCGAGCCAAGACTGCGCCAGCTGCACCCCCGACGAGCTCCAGGAGAGGGTCGCGGCGAAGGAAAAAGATTTGCTGCGCGACATGATCGATACCTTGCTCTTGGTCCAGCGCGGCAAGGATCTGGGCCTCAATGTCGAAAGCGACGTGGTCCGGCGCCTCGACGACATCCGGCAGCAGAACAAGATTCCTTCCATGGAAGCGCTTCAGCAGCGCATCGAAGAATCGGGCTTGAATTTTCAGGACTTTCGGGAAACCGTCCGAGACCAGATTTACCAGCAGGAGATCATCCGGCGGGAAGTCGGCAGCCGGATCCTACTGGACAGCGCGGACGTATTGAAATACTACGAGGAGCACCAGCAGGAATTTATCCGGCCCGAACAAGTGGTGCTGCGCGAAATCTTCATCACCACCGAAGGCAAGCCGGAGGCCGAGATTTCGGCGCTGCGGAAGAAAGCCGATGACCTGCTCCAGCGCGTCAAGGGTGGCGAAGACTTCGGCGAACTCGCCAGGAGCTATTCCGAGGGCAGCACCGCCACAGAGGGCGGAGAGCTGGGCACGTTCCAGCGCGGCCAGCTGGCGCCCAATCTCGAAGAGATGGTTTTTGAGATGGACCGGGGCCAATTCACCGACGTCATCCCCGCCGAGGCGGGATTGCTGATTCTCCAGGTGCGGGAGCATTACACCGCAGGGCTGCAGCCGGAGGAGAAAGTGGAAAACGAAATCATGGCCCGGCTCTATGACGCCAAGATTGGGCCGGCGCTGCGCGAATATCTGACCAAACTGCGGGAGGACAGCTACATTGATGTCAAGTCAGGGTATGTGGACACCTCGTCTGTTCCCGGGATGGAGATTGAAGAGGAACCTGCCACAGCGGAATAGACCAAGAGATACCGACGGCCGAAGCCGTCCCTGGGCATGAAGTAAGAGCGGCGCATGAAAACCCCCTATGTCGCTGATCTAGCTCCCGACACCACCATTACCTCCTTGTTTTTGGTATGCGAGAAGGAGATGCGCACCACGCGTGAGGGCAAGCTCTTCTTGCGCCTCGAGCTGGGCGACCGCAGCGGCACCATCGAGGCTCGGGTGTGGGAAAACGCCGGACAGGTGGCGGGGGCGTTTGATCGCGACGATATCGTCAAGGTGCAGGCGCGCGTCGAGAGTTACCGCGGCAAAACGCAGCTGGCGGTGGACAAGCTGCGCCGCGCCGCTCCCGGCGAAGTGGATCTGGCGGACTACTTCCCGCATACGACCGAGGATGTCGATAAACTCTACGCGCGGTTGCGCGAACATGTCTCGGATATCCGCAACCCCTGGCTCAGCCGCCTGCTGGCCGGCGTGATGGATGACCCGGCCATCGCCCCGCGCCTGAAGCGCGCGCCGGCTGCCAAGATGATGCACCACGCCTTTCTGGGCGGTCTCCTGGAACACGTGGTCAGCCTGTGTGATCTGTGCCGTCTGGTTGCCGGGCACTACCGGGAGTTGGACGCCGACCTGCTCCTTGCCGGCGCCATCCTGCACGATATCGGCAAATTGGATGAACTCTGCTACGAGCGCTCCTTCAACTACACCCTGGAAGGCCGGCTGTTGGGCCACATCATTCTCGAGGTGGAACTGGTCGGCAAGAAGATGGACGCCATGGAGGGTTTTCCGGCAGAACTGAAGACGCTGATCAAGCATCTGCTGATCAGCCATCACGGGCACTACGAATTCGGCTCGCCCAAGCTGCCGATGTTCCCGGAAGCCCTGGCTTTGCATTTCTTGGACGACTTGGACTCCAAGCTGGCTGCCGCGCGGTCCGTGCTCGGTGCAGACAGTGGCGAAGGCCAATGGACCGCCTACAGCAGGGCCCTCGACCGCAGGTTGCTACGGCTTGACCAGGTGCGCCTTGACCAGGTTAGCAAAGATGAATCCGTTTTGCTCCCGGCTACTCCCATGCACGAGGAGAGCGGCGGAGCGAAGCCCCAGGGCGAAGATTGACGACCATGGCAAGCTCTCCCGCATCGGCTGGAATCAGGCATTCGGTCCTCGATCTTGCCCCGCTCGAACTGGACTGCATGAACGCCCTGTGGCGTTTAGGTGAAGCTACGGTGCGCGATGTGCGGCAGGCTCTTTCTCCCACCCGGCCGCGCGCCTACACAACGATCATGACCATTCTGGATCGGCTGGCGCACAAAGGAGTGATCCAAAGGCGCAAGACCGGCCGGGCCTGGATGTATTGGCCTAATGTTTCCGAGGAGCAGGCGCGCTCTCGCGCCATCTCGCAACTGGTGGACGGTTTCTTTGAGGGTTCGGCCGAAGTGCTCGCGTCGCACCTTTCGTCACAGCGTGCTGCTCTCCCGCCAGACGGTTTCCGGGGCGCCGGAGGGGTGGCGTCGGCTTCGTCAAGTGCTCCGTCAAGGGCTTCCTCATCAGTTTCGCAATCGGGCCGGGCGCGGGGCCGCGTTCAGGCTCCGGAGCCAGAACCGAAACCAGCGTCTTCCATTGGCCTGGAGACCACTTTACTGTAAAAAAGAAGGGGATTTACGACCATGTCACTGGCAGCTCTTACCATTCGGGACGTGCTCCTTGTGCCGGCTACCGTGCTGGCACCGATGGCCGGCGTCACCGATACGGTTTTTCGCCGCATGATTCGCTCCCTGGGAGGGTGCGGGCTGATCATGACCGAATTCACGAGCGCCGATGGCATCACGCGCACCACCTCCCGCACGCTCCGTTATCTTTACTTTGAGCCGGAGGAGCGCCCGATCACCGCGCAGCTCTTCGGCGCCGACCCGGAGGTAATGGCCCATGCCGCGAAGCTGGTCGAGAACCTGGGGTTCGATATGGTGGACATCAACCTGGGCTGCCCGGTGAAAAAAGTCGTCAAGTGCGGCGGTTCAGGCCTTTTGCGCGATCTTCGTGAGCTGGAGCGGATCCTGCGGACGGTGCGCGCCGCGGTGCGCATTCCGCTGACCATCAAGATCCGAGCGGGATGGGATGAGAAGAGCATTGTGGCTACGGAAGTGGCCCGGCTGGCCGAATCGGCAGGGGTCGAAGCCATTGCCGTTCATCCGCGTACCCGGGCGCAGGGATATGCGGGCGCGGCGGACTGGAACCTGATTCGCTCCGTCAAGCAAGCGGTGCGCATCCCGGTCATCGGCAACGGCGACATCTGTGTGCCCGGCGACGCCGTGCGCATGGTGCAGGAGACCGGGTGCGATGCGGTCATGATCGGACGCGCCGCCGCGAGGAATCCGTGGATCTTCCGCCAAATCGAGCAGTTCGTCGCCAGCGGGCGGTTTGACGAGCCCTCTGACGCGGATCGCTATCACCTGCTTTCCGCTTATTTCCGCCACCTGGCTGACGCCGATGCCTCGGACGCCGTCGGCAAAATGAAACAGTTCGCCTGCTGGTTCACCCACGGCATGCGCAACGGCGCCGAACTTCGCCGGGAAGTGCATCAGTCGCGCACAGCGCCTGAGGTGCTGGACCGCGTGGAGATGTTCTTTTCTTACGCCCGGACCGCGGAGGGGGTCGCATGAGAGAACAGCCTACCGCTGATTCCGGCCCGCAACGCACCGAACGGCGCGTGCGCGTGCGCTTGCCGATCGAGGTGCATGGCATCGACCGCACCGGGGTGCGTTTCGAGGAACGGACCATGTGCGAGAATGTTTGCCGCGGGGGAGCGGCATTTTCACTGACTCACGACATCGACTTGGATGTGGAGCTGGATCTCAGCATTCCGCTGCCGCGTCAGGGCCGGCAGGCGGAGACGGATTTTTCCACGCGGGGTCGGGTGTGTCACATCAAGATCGGCGGCTCCAGCCGGGTGATTGGCGTCAAGTTCATCGGTCCCCGCTTCCATCACCTTTTTCTCTCGGAATCCCCACGGGAATGAGCACCCTTCGCGGCGGGTTCACCTGCCGGCCAGGAGCTGCTTATAGGCTTCGCGTTTGGTGATCCCGCGCTCGCGCGCGGCCAGCTTGAGCGCGGCTTTTTGGTCGATGTGCCGCTCGCGCATGGTTTGCTCCACGCGCCGGAGCAGCGGCTCGAATCGCAGCAGGACGCCGGCCGCTTGATTCGGATCCAGGCCCCCAATCAGCAGCGTCATCTCTCCCCGAGGCGGGCGCCTCCGTATTTGCACCAGCAATTCGGCCAAATCGCCGCGCAGAAACTCCTCGTGCAGCTTGGTGACTTCGCGCGCGATGACTGCGGGTCGCCGTCCCAGCAGGTCCATTGCGTCGGCCAGGGTCTCGGCCACTCTGTGCGGGGCTTCGTAGAGCACCAGCGTGCGAGGTTCGCTGACCAGTTGGCCGAGCGCCTTGCGGCGGGCGCGGGCCTGCGACGGCAGAAAACCGACGAACAGGAACTCCTCCACCGGCAGGCCCGAAGCCGCCAGCGCCGCGATCAGCGCGGAAGGGCCGGGAATGGGGATAACCGGCAGGTGGTGCCGCAGACACAGGGAGACGAGGCGGTGGCCGGGATCGGAAATGACCGGCATGCCGGCGTCACTCACCAACGCGACGCGCGTGCCCTGCTCGATCCGGATGACCAGCTCCGCCGACCGGGTCAGCTCATTGTGCTCGTGATAACTGACCATCGGCTTGCGGCTATTGTAGTGTCGGAGCAGCTTCGCCGTTTGCCTGGTGTCTTCACAGGCGATCAGGTCCGCTTCTCCCAGCACCCGCAAGGCGCGCACGGTGATGTCTTCCAGGTTTCCGATCGGCGTGGCCACCAAATAGAGGCAGCCGGTGTTCGAGGCGGCGTTGCTCAGAGTCGTTTCCATCAGCACGGGAAGTCTACCACGCCAGGGCAGCGGTTCTTGGCTCTGTCGAGGCTCTGTCAAGGCCGCTCTATCAAGACCGGAAGAACGCTATGCGTCGGAGAATTCTCCTCGCCGGTCGTCCTCGTGGTAGAATTTTCGGCACTTCGCTGGCTTGAACAACGCTGGCCTGGACTTCGCTGGCAAAAGGATATTGCTAAGTGCCCTTATACGAATACCGATGTCAGAAGTGTGGGAATCTCGTCGAGCGGATCGAGAAATTTAGCGGGCCCCACTTGAAAACCTGCACGCGCTGCCGCGGCAAGCTCGAGCGCCTGATGTCAGCGCCCGCGATTCAGTTCAAAGGCACCGGTTGGTACGTGACCGACTACGCCCGTTCTTCGAGCCGCCCCTCGGAAGAGCAGGGCGGTGCTGACAGCCCCGACAAGTCTGACAAGCCCGGCAAGTCTGACAAGGGGGATGCAGCACCCTCCGGCAACCCGGCCGAAAAAAAGCCCGCCACCTCGAACGAGAAAAAGACCGCCCCGAAAGACGCGAAATAGGGGCGCGGGTTACAGCTTCAAGGCGCGTAGGTAAGCGCGGAAATCTTCGCCGAGTTCGGGATTTTCGAGCGCCAGCTCGACGTTGGCCTTCAAGAATCCCAGCTTGTCCCCCGCATTGTAGGACCGCCCTTCGTAGATCAACGCATACAGGCCCCGTTCCTTGGCCAGCAGGCGCAACGCGTCGGTAAGTTGAATCTCGCCCCCCCGGCCTGGCTGAACGCGCTCCAGACAGTCGAATGTTTCGGGCGGCAATACGTATCGCCCGGTCACCGCCAGATTCGACGGGGCCTGCTCAGGAGTCGGCTTCTCGACCAGATCGTGGACGTGCAGCAGGCGGCGTTCCCATCTTGGGTTCGCGGCAGGTTCGCCGCTGATGACCCCATAGAGACGAACGTTCTCCCGCGGAACACTTTCCACGGCGATGGTCCCGATGCCTGTTTCTTCGTAGACGTCCATGATCTGCCGCGTTGCGGGTTGCGGGCCGGGGATAATCACATCGCCCAGAAGGACGGCAAAGGGTTCATCGCCCACAAGCTCGCGCGCCGCGAGGACAGCATGCCCGAGCCCCAGGGGTTCTTTCTGCCGCGTATAACTGAAGTGCACCATGTTGCTGATGGAACGCACCAGATCGGCTTGGTCACTCTTCCCGCGATCTTCGAGGAACCTCTCGAGTTCCGGCGAGAAGTCAAAGTGGTCCTCGATGGCGTTCTTGCCTCGGCCGGTGACGATGATGATGTTTTCGATGTTGGAGGCCATGCACTCCTCGACCACGTACTGGATCAGAGGCTTGTCCACGACCGGCAGCATCTCCTTCGGTTGCGCCTTGGTCGCCGGTAGAAACCGCGTTCCGAGGCCGGCGGCCGGGAGAATGGCCTTGCGCACGCGCTTGGATGGTTTGGTCATCACTCCGATGTCCAGACTTCGATTTACAGAAGTTCGCCCTCGAACGGGCCAAGCGGGCGAACCGTCACAATACGGGACAGCCGCTGGGGTTGTCAATCACCATCGCCTGCGGGATCAAAGCGGAATAAACAGGTGCTCTGCTGGAGAGTCCGGGTTGGTTTGCCACTGCATGCTAACATGGAAAGCTGGACTCGAAGATCGAGCATCACATGAGCGCGCGAATTCTAGGCATCGAATCCTCCTGCGACGAAACAGCTGCGGCTGTGGTGGCTGGCGGCAAGGAAATTCTCTCCAATGTCATTGCCTCGCAGATCGAGATCCATCGCAAGTATGGGGGCGTGGTGCCGGAGCTTGCCTCCCGGGAACACTTGCGCAGCATTGTGCCGGTGGTTCGGGAAGCGCTGAAAGACGCGGGGCTCGCGTTCGGTGACTTGGATGCCGTCGCTGTGACCGAGGGCCCGGGACTGGTCGGGTCGCTACTGGTCGGCTTGACCTACGGCAAAGTTCTGGCCCTCACGCTGGGCAAGCCGTTGATTGCCGTCAACCACCTCGAAGGCCATGTTCGTGCCGTGTTCCTGGAGGCCTATCGCACTGGGCGGGAACCAAGGCTGCCAGCGGTCTGCCTGATCGTCTCTGGCGGACATACGGTGCTTTACGAGGTGACGGTGGATGATCCAGCCTCCGGCGCTGCGGAGGCGCTTTTCCGCTACCGCCGCATCGGTCAGACTCGCGACGACGCTGCCGGCGAGGCCTATGACAAGGTCGCACGACTCCTGGCGCTGGGCTACCCCGGCGGTCCGGTCATTGACCAGCTAGCCCCCAGTGCACCCGCACCCGGGCGCGACGGTTGGGAAGGCGTCCGGTTTGGGGTCGCCAAGGTAAGGGGAAGCGCTTACGATTTCAGCTTTAGCGGCATCAAGACTGCGGTGCTGTATTACCTGCGGGCGCATCCGGAATTGGCGCCGGAAATCGAAGTACGACGCCAGGCACTGGCTCGGGGAGAACGCCGGCCAGCCCAGTTGCTCCCGCTCTCCAGCTCGCATACCCTGGGACTCGTGGCCAGCTTCCAGCGAACAGTGGTTCGAGAGCTGGTGGGGCGGACGCTGAACGCGGCGGAAGAAACCGCCGCCCGGAGCGTCCTGATTTCCGGCGGGGTGGCTGCCAATAGTGAATTGCGCGCGACGTTTTCGCGCCAGGCAAGCAGCCGCGGCCTCGAAGTTCACTTCCCCAGCCGCGAGCTATCCACAGATAATGCGGCTATGATCGCTGCAGGCGCTTACCCTAAGCTGGTTGCCGGAGAGCTTGCCGACGCCACCCTCAATGCTGAACCTGTTCTTCCGCTGGCATAGTCTCCGCTACCGCGGCCGGTCTTGAATCCCAAACACACGGCGGCTCCAAGAAGGCGCGGGCAACCTTCTCCCTCCCTGATTTGACGGGTATGATTTTCGCCCTGGCCTACTACGATGAAGCTTCTAGTCGCCGGCCATAACCAGCTCGCCGCACGGTGGCATGCGCAGACGGGCTTTGGCGAGGGACTTCGTGAGCATCATCTCAACGGTCTCAGCGGTGGTGTTCCGCGCAGTCGCCAACTCGCTGACGAGCAGGTATCTGGCCCGTTCGAGCATCTTCTTCTCGCGGAACGACAGCGGTTTGGTTCGGCTCAGCGACACCAGACTCTTCAGAACAGCTGCTACCTCGATCAGCGAGCCGGTGCGCATGCGGTCGGAATTTTCTTTGTAGCGGTGCTTCCAATCGTGGTGGGAGTTGAATTTGCCTTTTTCGATAAAGCCAAGAACCTTGCTTGTCTCGCCGTTTCGAATCACCGGTCGAAGTCCTACTGCTTCCGCATTCGAACGGGGAATCATGACCCTGAGAGAGCTGGATGCAATGCGCAGCATGTAATAGGTTTCTGTTCGTCCGTTTACCGTCCCGTAACCGATCTGTTCGATAACGCCAACACCATGGTTTGGGTAAACTACCTTATCTCCGGTATTGAATTGCAATGGCTGTCCCCCTACGGAATAGCACAGCGCAAATTATAATAAGGAAGGGTCTGATGAGTCAAGGAATTGATCTTTAGAATCAGCAATTTAAGTTTAATTAACCTTCCAATATGGCATGTCAATTGCCAGACGCCCCATTGCTCGGGAACCCATGTCTATATTTGTGGATGAACTGCGCTAAGATCAACTTTCATGCTCACCTTGGCAGTAGACACCAGCACCCGAGCGGGCAGTGTGGCGGTTCTCGAGGACGAGAAGGTTCTGGGTCAGCTGGCAGATAGTTCTAGCGAGCCGTACTCTGTACGACTCATTGGCAGTGTGGACGCGTTGCTGGGGCGCGCGCGCCTATCCCTCGGGGAGTTGGATTTGTTCGCCGTTGCTGCGGGGCCAGGTTCTTTTACCGGCCTACGAGTAGGACTTACGGCAGTTAAGGTTTGGGCGGAAGTGTTTGGGAGATCCATCGCTCCGGTAAGCGCGCTCGAATGTATCGCTGCCCAAGTAAACCTGCCGGCAGCTTCGCGGCCGAAAACTCTGCTTGCGCCGGTCGTTGACGCTAGGCGCGGTCAGGTGTTTGGCGCCGTTTACCGCTATGGAGGCGAAGATCCCGGCCGTTTGACTCTGCTGGGTGAGGAGATGGTGACTGGCGCGAGGGAGTTCCTGGAGTTTGTGAATGAGAAGGCTGATGGAGCGCGCCCCATCTTCGCGTCACCCTCGCCGGAGGTCATGGACGCGACCCTGTTGCATTCGTGTTTCGAAGGGTCTCCGGTGGAACGGGTTTCTCCCGTTCTGGCGCCGGTGATCGGGCGGCTTGGATACCGCCAGGCATTGTGCGGTCAGGTTATGGATGCCTTGCGGCTTGACGCCAATTACATCCGTCGGTCGGATGCCGAACTGAATTGGAAGGGGGAATAGTGGCAGCGAGGGCAGAGCGTCTGCCGGAGAGAGTGCAGGCTGCGCGCCCAGTGCGAAACCCAGTGCGCGTCCTGGTGAGGGCGATGGCTGCGGCGGATAGCGAGGCGGTGGAGTGGATTCTCAAGCAATGCCCCGAGGCCGCCCAATGGTCTGCGAGAGAACTTCTCCGGGCTCTCGGCGGTGATATCCGCATCTGGGTGGCGGAAGACCGCGGGAAAGTGATCGGTATGGCCGCTGCGCGAGCAACCGCCGTCGAAGCCGAGATTCTCAACCTAGCGATCCTGCCGGCGCAACGCCGCCATGGCTTGGGTCGCCGCTTGCTCGAAGCCGTTATTGCCGAATTGAAAGCCGCCGGTGCAGGCGTTGTGTTTCTGGAGGTTCGGGAGTCCAACTCCGTGGGCCGCACATTTTACACCTCGGCGGGATTCGTCGAGGTGGGCCGCCGCCGTTCCTATTATCGGGACCCCGTCGAAGACGCCTTGGTGGTTTCACTGCCCTTGCCATCGTGTTGAACGTTGAACGCAGTCCCGAAAGCACTTGTGAGCCCCCGAATCGGTGTGCTACGTTCTGCAATTATGTGAAACCCGAACCCAGAGGAGGCTGACGATGTCGGTAACGCTTCGGCAGATTCGCGAACAACTCCTAGCTAGCGATGCGGGATTTCGACGCCTGGGCGAGGAGCATTCCCACTATGAAGCGCAACTCGAGCAGCTTTCCCAAACTCCCTATAGGAGTGGAGAAGATATCCTCCTCGAATCGAACCTCAAGAAAATGAAGCTTCAGGTCAAAGATGAGATGGAAAAGCGCATTGCTTTGGCCTCGAAGTCCGCCATGGTTTCTTCTCCGTAGGTCTGATGGGGCGCCGGAATCTGTGTACAATCCCAACTCTGTGTACAATCCTAAAGAGGGTATGTTGGTCAGCAATTCTCACAGCGTATGGTAAGGGACGGTTACAAGTTTGCTGCGCCGCCGGTCGCGCTGGGCATCTTGGCAATCGCGTTGGGGTGGTACGCGGCCGGCGTGGCGCTCGTCCTGCTGGCGGCTTTGGTGGTCTATTTCTTTCGCGACCCGGAGCGCGTGCCGCCCTCGGACCCTGCGGCTGTGGTTTCGCCGGCCGATGGCCGGATCATGGAAGTGGTGGACGAAACGTTCGACGGCCGGGCGGGGCGGCGCATCAGTATTTTTCTTGCGGTGTGGAACGTGCATGTGAACCGCGCGCCCATGGCCGGGCGCTTCGAGCGCGTGGAGTACCGCCCGGGGTGCTTCCACGTCGCGTCGCGCGCGCGGGCCTCGGCGGAAAATGAGCAAAACATCATGCACCTCGAAACCGAGCGC
Organism: Candidatus Acidiferrales bacterium; assembly: GCA_965197305.1. Classification (GTDB taxonomy): domain Bacteria; phylum Acidobacteriota; class Terriglobia; order Acidiferrales; family UBA7541; genus Palsa-189. The sequence continues at coordinate 37,623 of CBDAMS010000013.1, forward strand.
GGGATAATCGTGTTCAAGCAGATCGCCGGATGGATTGCCCGCCGGGTGGTGTGCTGGAAATCGCCGGGCGACTCGGTGACCATGGGCGAGCGTATCGGCTTGATTCGTTTCGGTTCGCGCATGGACGTCTGGCTCCCGAGGGGCCCCGAGGTGCTGGTCCGGCCGGGTCAACATGTGGCCGGTGGCGTGAGCGTGCTGGCACAATGGCGATGAGCCAATAAGCGATGAACCAATGAGCGATGAACCGATGAGCGAATGAGTCAATGAACGAAGACCAGCAACAGGATTTCGGATTCCTCGGACCGCGCAATCACCGCCTGCGCCGAGGTGTGTACCTGCTGCCCAGCGCGCTCACGGTGGCCAATCTTCTCTGTGGTTTCTACGCGATCCTGGCCACGCTCAAGGGGGATGTGGGTGATTTGGACAACGCCGCGCGGGCCATCGGGATCGCCATCCTGTTTGATGCCTTTGACGGCTTCATCGCCCGAGCCACGCACACCAGCACGGATTTCGGCAAGCAATTTGATTCGCTGGCGGACATGGTCAGTTTCGGCATTGCCCCGGCCATTCTTGGCTTCGCTTGGGGAGTGCGCAGCATGCTGGGCAGCGAGGTGCTCCAGGGACGCCAGGTCTACCAGCTTGGCTGGTTGGTGAGTCTGGCTTTTGTGATCTGCGGCGCGTGGCGCCTGGCCCGGTTTAACGTTCAGGGCATGGCCCCGGGCGGATTGCGTTATTTCGTGGGTTTGCCCATACCCGCTGCGGCAGGCATGCTGGCTGCTGCGGTGCATGCCCGCAAGCTGCCTCTTCAGGATTGGCGGTGGTCCGTGGCCTGGCTGTGTCTGATGCTGGCCCTGGCGGCGCTAATGGCCAGCACCATTCGCTATCCCAGTTTCAAGGGCCTTCCCTGGGGCAAACGGCAGCCGTCGGTTTCAATCGTGCTCCTGGCGCTGCTGGTGTGGCTCATCATCGTCTATTCCGAAGCAGTGCTTCTTCTGATGGCCTCCACCTATATAGCCAGCGGGCTGGCCATCCATGCGGCCCGTGTGATTCGCCACCGCTTGGTTTCCCGGGCTGTCTGAGACATGCTCGGCCGCGAATCCCTGCGTGTGGCCATCACCAGCGCGGCCTCGCTCCGCGGCAAGGACCTGAAGCGATGGGTGGAGGAAAGCGGCTTTCCGGCGGGTGAGATCCGTCTCCTCGATGAAGAATCCGATGCCGGAACTCTTACCGAACTGGGCGGCGAGGCGGCGGTCATCCAGGCGGTGGACGAGACCAGCTTTGAACGCACGCGTTTTGTCTTTTTCACTGGTTCCGGCCGATTCGCTGCCCAACGCACTCCCGCCGCCGAGCGTGCTGGGGCCACGGTCATTGACCTGACGGGAGGATTGGCTGCCTCTCCCGGCGCGCGTCGTTGGATCCCTCGGCTGGGTGCCTTGCTGCCTGCGCCAGCCCCTTCTCCAGGCGCGGGCGGACGGAGAAACCTGTTTCTTTCGCCTTCGGCGCCGGCCATCGTTGCCTGCTCGCTCTCCGCGGCCTTGAGCAAGTTTCCACTTACACGTTTGGTCCTTGTTTTCTTCCATCCGGTTTCCGAACGCGGTCAGGCAGGTATTGACGAGCTCGAAAGCCAGACGGGGAAGCTGCTCTCCATGCAGCCCGTTCGCCAAGAAGTCTTCGATGCGCAGGTGGCCTTCAACCTGCTCGACCGCTGGGGCGCGGACAGCCCCCAGCGCTTGTCGGATGTTCGATCCGCGCTGGCGCAGGAGGTTCGCGGGTACCTCGCCGACCGCGTTCCTCTCCCCGCCATGACTTTGGTCCAGGCCCCGGTTTTCTATGCGCACGCCTTTGCCGGTTACGCGGAGTTCTCCGCGCCGCAGAATCCGGACTCCTTCACCGAGCAGCTAGCGGCCGCGGGATTCGCCATGGTGGGCGAAAACGATCCTGGCCCCTCGAACGTCAGCGTCGCTGGCCAACCCCACCCGGTCATGGGACGCCCCGAACGCGATTCCAACGCCGATTGCGGATACTGGTTCTGGGGCGCGGCGGACAATCTGCGTCTGGCCAGCGCCAACGCCATACGGATTGCGGAGTGCCTCCTTGCCAACTAGCCGCGCAAGCTGCTTCGCTGTGGGCGGGTTGGCGGTGGCCTCGGTGCTGGGGCTCGGCGGCTGTGGGTATCACCTTGCTGGCCGTGCCAGCAACCTGCCGTCCAGCCTGCACACCATCGCCGTGCCGGTCTTCGAGAACCGTACATTGAGGTATCGCATCGAGCAGCGCCTGACGGATGCCGTGGTGCAGGAGTTGCTCGCGCGGACCAACTATCGCGTCGTCCCCAGGCCGGAGGATGGGGACGCCGTTCTGCGTGGCGCCGTCAACAGCGTGGCAGGCAATCCGGTCATCTTTGACGCCGAAATAGGGCGTGCCACGGCGGTCTTGATCACCGTCGGCATCGCGGTAACCTTGGAAGATCGAGGCACCGGCAACGTGCTCTATCGCGACGACCATATGGTTCTTCGCGAGACCTATGAGATCTCCACCGACGTCGCAAGCTTCTTCGAGGAAGAAGGGCCTGCGCTAGACCGCATGTCACGGGATTTCGCAGCCCGGATGGTGGCGGCTCTGCTGGAGGGTTTCTGATGCCGATGATCGCTCCGGAATCGCTGCTGTCTCGTTTGGCCGAGGGCCGCCAGGTGCCCGCCATTGCGTTGCTGGGTGCGGACGGCTACCTACGCGCTGCCTGCCGCGACCGGATCGTGGAGATTTCCGTGGACCCGGCAGCTCGGGAATGGGGAGTGGCTCGCATTTCAGCCGCGGACGAAGATTTCGGGCAAATCCTGGAACAGGCCAACACCGTGCCGATGCTGGTTCCGCGACAGGTACTTATCGTCAGCCGGCTGGAAGCCATCGAGCGTCTGGCCGATGCCGCGCGCGACGATGTGGTCGCTCGTCTCGGCGCCTACCTCGATGATCCAGCGCCCTTCACCGTGCTCCTGCTGGAGGCCGCGTCTCTCGATCAGCGAATGCGGCTGGCCAAGCTTCTGGCCGCCAAGGCGCTGGTGGTCGCGGCCGAACTGCCAAAAGACCCCCAGGAGCGGGTGCCCATGGCGGTTGCGCTCGCCGTCCAGATGGCGCGTGAACGCAGCGCGGCCATCGATGCCGATGCCGCCGAAGAACTGGTGGATCTGTGCAACGCCAACCTTGCGGCCATGAGCAATGAAATCGAGAAACTGGCCGCCTATGCCGGGCCGGGCAAGACTATTCGCCGCCCCGACGTGGTGGCGCTAGTGGTCTCGGAGAAGAGGTATTCGGTTTGGGAGTTGGCGGAAATGCTGGCGTCTCGCCAGCGGGCGCGCGCGCTTACGTTTCTGGATAATTTGCTGCGGGCGGGCGAGGCTCCTCCGGCTTTGGTCGGCGCCATGGCCTGGATGTATCGCAAGCTGTTGGAAGTGCAGGAACTCGGGCCGCACGTCTCGGCCTGGCAGGCGGCTGGGCAGCTTGGGATGCGGCGGGCCACGGCGGAAATTGCCTTGCGCCACGCCAGAAAGATTCCGCGCCGCAACCTGGTGGAGGGCCTGCGCGCCTTGTACGACGCCGACAGCCGTCTCAAGTCCGGATCGCCGGACCACCGCGCGGTCATGGAGTTTCTCGTGGCCCGCCTGATCGCCCCCGACGCAGCGCCCAAGGCAGGATAAGCCCCGCTCGCAGGAGTTAAGGCTTTGCAGCGGAGTGAAGACTGTTGCAGGCCAGGGTCAGCCGCGACTTGTAGCGGTTCGCGGTGTTCTTCACCAGCACGCCCTTGGAAACTGCGCGGTCAATCGCCGAGACCGTCGGCGTCAGCAGCTTTGCGGCCGTAACGGCATTGCGCGAGGCAATGGCCCTGCGCAAGGATTTGATCGCGGACCGCAGGCGCGTGCGATTCGACCGGTTCCTCGCGGCGCGCTGGAGCGATTGCGCGGCGCGCTTGAGCACCGACTTCTTGCGCTTCTTGATTCTGGTCACTATTCCCTGAGCCATCCCTGCTCCTTTTCCCTTGGCGAGAATCGCTTACACTACCGAACAGATTGCAATTTGTCAAAACACACCGCCCGTGGGTGGTGCCGATCGTCAGCTGATCAGCCGATCAGCCTGAAATAGCCTCACAGGGGGTGGATGGCATCCGTAGGCTCTCCCCCGCAGGCGTAACGTTTTGCAGCAAAGCAACTTGCCGTCGCCGGCTTGACCCCGCCCAAGGGTTCGGATACCCTGATACTCGTTCAGGCATCTAGATTAGGAGACCGGAGGCAAGATTCGCCCTGGGCCACCCCGACGGGCACCCTCCATGCGACGCACCATCCAGATTGCAGGTCAAGTAGAAAACCTCTTTGGAACCCTTGATGAGAACGTCAAGCTGCTAGAAACCGCTTTGCGCGTCACCACCCACCTCCACGACGATCACTTGACCATCGAAGGCCAGCCGCCGCAGGTGGACCGCGCCGTCCGCATTCTCCATCAATATAACGACTTGGTTCGTGAAGGCCGGCACATGGACAATGGGGCAGTGAAGGCCTTGCTGCATGTGGCCACCGAGGATCCCGGTGCCACCTTGCGCGGCATCCTCGAGCCCGGACACCCAGACCGGCCCCGCCTCTTCGGCAAGAAAACGATCACCCCCAAGAGCGTCAACCAGCGCCGGTACATGGAGGAGATCGAGTGGAACGACATGGTATTCGCCATCGGTCCGGGCGGCACCGGCAAGACTTATTTGGCGGTGGCCATGGCCGTTTCGGCGCTGCTGACCAAGCAGGTCAACCGCATCATTTTGGTGCGCCCCGCGGTGGAAGCCGGCGAACGCCTGGGATTTCTTCCCGGCACCCTGGAGCAGAAAATCGACCCGTACATGCGGCCCCTGTATGACGCCATTTACGATATTCTCGACGCCGACAAGCTGGAGCGTTACCTCGACAAAGGCATCGTGGAGGTCGCGCCGCTGGCCTTCATGCGCGGACGCACGCTCAACGATTCCTTTGTGATCCTGGACGAAGCCCAAAACACCACCAGCGAACAGATGAAGATGTTCCTCACCCGCCTGGGCTTCAACTCCAAGGCGGTGATCACCGGCGACGTTACCCAGATCGATTTGCCCGCGGCCCGCCGCTCCGGGCTGGTCGAAGCCATCGAGGTGGTCGGCAACATTGAAGGGATCGCCTTTGTGTACTTCAATGAACGCGACGTCGTGCGGCACCATCTGGTGCAACAGATCATCAAAGCCTACGAAGACTTCGGTGCCGCACGGGGTGTTCGCGGCTCGTCGCCTGCGGGGTCCGAGGATGGTGATGGCGGCGGCAATGGCGGCGACGCCGGGGTTACGCAATAGCCGCCCAGGAAAGATGATTCTGAACCGCCAGCATCGCATCCCCGTGGCTGTGGTTCCCCTTGCGGATTTCCTCCAGCGCGTCTGCCGAGAGCTTCGCTTTCCGGAGAACAGTGTTGCGGTGCGATTGGTGAGCGATGCCGCGATGGCCCGCCTGCAACGGACGTTTCGCGGCCGACGCGGGCCCACCGACGTGCTTTCCTTCTCCGCCAATGGAGGCCCGCGGCGACGTCCGGGGCGCAGGCCGGTGGGAGAGCGCGGCTCGGAAGACGCCACAAGCTACGTGGGGGATATCGCCATCGCCCCGGCTGTCGCGCGGCGCAACGCGCGCCGGTATTCGCGCAGCCTGTCGCAGGAACTCCACGTTTTGATCCTTCACGGCATGATTCATCTTGCCGGCTATGATCATGAGACCGACCGCGGACAGATGGAAGGGCTCGAGCAGCGGCTGCGCCGGCGGTTCGGCCTGAATCAGCCATGACCATTCTTGCCTATACTCTGGCCGTCATGGGCCTGTGCGCGGTCTTGATTGTTTTCTTCTATCTGGACCGTATCTACCGCTCGCTGGGCCGCGTAAACACCGGCCGCCTCCACGAAAAACTGGATATTTTCGAGGCGGAAATCGAACCCCGCATCAAGCTCGAGCGCCGTCGCACCGGCCTGGGCATGGCCATCCTCGCGCAGTTGTTCCTGATTCTGGTAGCGGTGGCAACGGCGCTCGGCGTGTTCCTTTTCGTTCCTCGTCGAGGGGAAGCTGCGGCGCAGTTGATTGTCTACCTGGTCGTTGAAGTATTCCTGTGCGCGCAGTTGATTCCCCACCTCCTGCTGGCGCGTACCGCCGGCCGCTGGCTCCGGCCGCTGTTGCCGGCGGTATGGCTGGCGCTGGTGTTGACGTGGCCCTTGCGCGCGGTGCTCGAATTGGCGATTTCGGTGGCGCACCTCTCGGAAGAGGAGAAACCCGATGCTCACGAGGCGCAGCAGGAAGGGATCGAGGCTCTGGTCGAGGTGGCTCAAGAGGAAGGGATCTTGGAGGAGCACGAAGCCGAACTGATCGAGCAGGTCATGGAATTCGGCGATAAGCGCGTGCTGGAGTTGATGACGCCGCGTCCGGACATCGTGGGCATTTCCGCCGGCGCCACCATCGAGCAGTTGCGTCGCCTGCTGATCGAATCGAGGTATTCCCGCGTGGTCGTCTACCAGGAGACCCTCGATGACATCCTCGGCATTGCCGACGCCCGGGACGTCTTGCGAGTCCCCGAGAGTGATGCCCGGCGCCGCACCGTTCGGGAGTTGGTTCTCCCCGCTCTGTTCGTGCCCGAGACCAAGCTCGGCTCCGAGCTGCTCAAGGAAATGCAGCGCCGCAATCAGCAGATGGCCATTGCCGTCGATGAGCACGGGGAGGTAGCGGGCATCGTCACCGTGGAGGACTTGGTCGAAGAGATTGTCGGCGAGATGGGCAAGGAAGATGGTCTTCTGACGCCGAGCATTGTCCGGGAAGCGGACGGCGGCATGGTATTGCGCGGCAGCGTGGCCGTCGGAAAGATTCAGGATCTGTTTGGGATTGAGCTGCCCGATGCCGCTGCGGCTACCACGGTGGCCGGATTTCTCAACAATATCGCCGGTCACGTGCCGCGAGCCGGCGAGCAAATGGATTACGACGGGCTGCACTTCGAAGTCGTGGAAGCCAACCAGCGCAAGGTGCTGCGCCTGCGCGTTCGCCGCCGCGCCCCCAGCGACCCCAGCGCGCCCAGCGAAGGAGATCCCGCTCCCTTCCCGCCGCAAAGTTCCCGGTAGGGCAGATCAGGACACAAAGCGCGGCCGCTGGCCGAGCAGCGCGCCTAGCTGCGGCAGCGCCCTCTCCGCGGCGTAGATGCCTGCCACCAGTAGTGATGCTTGCCACCAGTAGTGATGCCCGCCACCGGTAATCGTCCACCGAGACGCCCACCACGCTCGCGGCGCCCATCGGGGCATCGAGGGGGGCCGCCGCTTCCGCCCGTAGTGGCGCCCATGGCGGCCCCGTGGTGGCGCCCGTGGTGGTGCTGAACGTGGAGATGTGAGAACATGCCGGCATATTCGGCTGGTGGAGGTACTCCAGTGCTCAAGCGTAGCGTGGTAGCGGTGATGGTTGTCCTGTTGGCGGTTGCGATGGCCGCCGTGGCGCAGCAGAAAGGGGGCGAGGATGAAACCGGCCCCTATGACCTGGCCGCCGGCTGGCCCTTGCCTGTCTGCGGAGAGGGCTATCAATCGGGATCGGTCCCTGGTGTCTTTGCCGAAACCCCCGATCGCGTCTTCGTTTTTCAACGCGGATGCTTGCCGGAGCTTCCGCCGTCGAGTTCCATCGTTCCTTCGCGCAACGCCGCCGGCTATTCCCTGGCGGCCAGCAACCAAGAGCGGTGGCCTCGATGGGATCACATCTTGATGATCTTCAATCAAGAGGGGAAGCTGGTCGAGTCCTGGGAACAGCACAACCGGCTCTTCGTTCGGCCCCACTGGGTGCTGATGGATCCCTACGATCCGGAACGTCACGTGTGGATGGTAGACGACGGCGCCCACCAGATTTTCAAGTTCACTCGCGACGGCAAGAAACTGGTCATGACCCTGGGCGAGCATAATGTGCCGGGCAACGACAGCGCGCATTTCAACCGCCCACCGATATTGTCTGGGCGCCCAACGGCGACTTCTATGTCAGCGACGGCTACGTGAACACGCGGGTGGTCAAGTTTTCCAAGGACGGCAAGTATCTCCTGGAGTGGGGCAAGCCGGGCAAGGGGCCGGGCGAATTCAACACCGTCCATGGAATTGCCATCGATAATCAGGGGCGTGTGTACGTGTGCGACCGCGCCAACTCGCGCATCCAGATCTTTGACGGGAACGGGAAATATCTGGATGAGTGGAACAATATTCGCTATCCCTATTACATCTACATGTCCAAGGATCAGCATCTCTGGGTGGGCGACGGCCGCACCCAAAAGATCCTGAAGTACGACCTGAACGGCAAGCTTCTCTCCTCCTGGGGAACCTTCGGGCAGTTTCCCGGCGGCTTCTGGGGTCCGCACCAGTTCAGTGTCGACAGCGAAAATAACCTCTACGTTGCCGACGTTCATGTGGGCCGCGTGCAGAAGTTCCGGCCCAAGGCCGGTGTGGCGCCGGCCTTGCTCGTCGGCCAGCGGTAAGCCCTGCCTGGTGAGAGCGAGGCAGAGCCGGTCAGAGACGGTCTAGCCGCTGACGCCTGCGCTTCCGCGGGTGCCTAGGGTCGTGCTTTGCATGTAGGGGAAACCCGAGCCACAACTTAGAAGAAGCGGAACCCGAGGTGGGCTCCCGGGGCCTTCCGAATGGGATCGTAGAACGGGCCGAAAAAAAGATGTGAGTTGTGGGGTAGGCCTTGCCGATATTCAACGCCGAAACGCAGGAAGCTTTGTTTGCGGCCAACCTGCAGGTCTTGGACTTTGAATTGCCAAGTCCCTTCTTGGTTCAGGGCTACAAACAGTTTCTGAAATAGTACATTCGGGGCGTCGTCGGTGGGGAGTTCCGCACTCCCAATATATAGGATACTCCTTCCGCGAACTTTCGTGATCACCACTCCCGACAAGAGCACTTCCTGCGCTGTCGTTCCTCCGAGTTGCAGCTTGAGGATGTTCGAGTTCCCCATTCGAATTGTGGGGCCGGCGCCGAACTCCCATCGGTCAATAACTCCATCGACCCAGAAATAGCGAACCGAGAAGTTAACTTTTTGGAAGTCGATGAAGAGAAATTGAGAGAAGGAGCTTTGACCATTGCCATCTGTTCCCACTTCGGTTTCTCCGCTCCATCGCTGGGCAAAAGCAGGACCCGCAAAAAAGAGCAGAATGATAGCGAGAAAGAACAAGCATTTTCTACGTGTCCGTTCTTGGTGGGGAAGAGTCGTGCCTTGCCCTCCGTCTCTGGCGGCCTATTATGCCCCACTCGGAGGATTCTGAGCAAGTTAAGTCAGTCGAACCTGAAGGATGCCTTTGCGCAGCTTCTCTCCCGAATCTCATAATCTTGGTGTTCCAATCGCTGCCGCGGGACGCACGATTGCTGTCCTCTCGGCCAATCCATTTGTTTTAAGTTTGCTCGCCATGTCAAGGACTGATTTCTTTAGACACTGATTCTGAGAGTTTTTTACGTGACTAACGCATACCGTTTGGCGAATACCACAGGCGGCATGTTGAGCGCGGAGTGAATCCGCGTGTTGTTGTAGTCCCACAGGGTGCGGTAGATCTCCGCCACTAGCTCCCCCAGTGTTTTGAAGCGGTTCGGATCTCCCAGGTCAACCTTGAATTTGTCGTAGAACGATTCCTGGTATCCGTTCTCCCAAGGGCACCCCGGGCGGCTCCGTGAAATCACGATGCCGCATCCATCAAGGATTTCAGTGAACGCCATCGCGTCATACTCCCTCCCGTTGTCGGAGTGGAATAGACCCGGGCGCGGATGATGGAGCAGGGCGTTGGAAAGCGCCTGAATGGTGAGCGCGGCTCCCTTTCTCACCGCAATTTGGATTCCCAGGATCCGGCGAGTGTAGAGATCGATCACGGTCGCCACATAGACCTTCTTTCCGTGCTGCACGAACTCGGTGAAGTCTGCTGCCCAGATGTGGTTTGCATATGCGGGCATGACCGCGAGCAGGAGGTTGGGATAGGTCCGGGAAACCTTGGATTTTCTCCATTTTCTGCCTCTCCTGCGGTAGGGCTTGATGCCAAACAGATGCATGACCCTCTGCGCCCGCTGGCGGCAGAGTCCCAGTGCCGTAGCAATTCGCCGGGAGCCGTAGGAGGGATGGATCTGCAGCTCTTCTTCCAGGCGGACCTTGAGGCGCCAGTCCTTCTCCTTCATTCTTGGGACGTAATACAGGCTCGCGCGGGATATGCCAAGGGCTCGGGCAAGCGCTGATTTGTTTCTTCCTTCGCTCAATTGTTTTTTTGAGTCATGGAGAGCTTGAGCGTGATCTCGCCCACGAGTTCCAGGAGTTCTCTGTTCTGCTTCTGAAGTCGGGAGAACTCCGCCCAGGACGGGGCACCGGTTGCTCCCTTTACCATCCAACCATAGATGGTCCCTTCAGAAATACCGTGATCCTTGGCGGCCTGGGCCACCGAGATGCCCTCTTCCTTGACGCGGCGTAGGATATCGGTTTTTACGTTGGCTGCAATACGATGATGTTTTTTGTTCATATGACACCAGGGTAGTTAATTCCCAACCTCAGTGTCTAAATTACCCAATCCAGGGCACGCCGAAGAGCATCAGCAGGGTAGGGAATCCTGGGAGCTATTTGGGAGCCCATTTTGGAGCTATCACGTCGAGGGCCCTTAGCCAGCGGACCTAAGTCATACCGCGCATCGATTGCGGCAACATGATCCTCTGCCAATCCTCTTTTTTTAGTTTGGGTCGATTGATCGAAGGAAATCTGGCGACACATGGTATTCTGGCAGGTGTGCAGAAATCGGAATTCGAGGGTACTCTTCCCGTGCCTGCTCCTGTTTTCCGCGCAGGTTTTCGCCCAAGAATCCACCCCACAGGATCGAAATAGGCCTGTTGCCAAAGCGCAGTGGGCGAACCAGGCTCCGCTTATCGATGGCCGCCTGGAGGAAGCCGCATGGGAGACCGCGCCGGTCATTTCTGGGTTCCGTCAGAAGGAGCCCAGGGAAGGTCAGCAAGCGACCGAATCCACCCACGTGCGCATTCTGTATGACCAGTCTCATCTGTATATTGGAATCGAGCTGCTGGATAGTGAACCGGCACAGATTCGCGCCAGCGAACTTGACCTGCCTGATTTTTTAGTCCAGGAACAGTGAGAGGGTTTTTATATCACAGCCATGGGCTGTGAAGATGGATGTGCTCCCCAGTGGCTACAGGCCGCCGGGGCAGGCGGCCTGTAGCCGAGCGCCGAGTGCGGCCTCTTAGTGTTGTATTCCACACGCCACATTTCGATCACCACCTGCGCCTCCTTCAGCGAGTAGAAAATCTCTCCATTCAGGCATTCATCCCGCAGCTTCCCGTTGAAACTCTCACAGTACCCGTTCTCCCAGAGACTGCCCGGTTCGATGTACAGCGTTCCCGTCCCCACACTCGCCAGCCACTTCCGCAGTTCCTTCGATACGAATTCCGGGCCATTATCGGAACGAATATGCTCCGGAATTCCCCGCCACAGCATCACGTCGGCCAGCGCCTCAATCACCTCATAACTCCCCAACCGTCGTGCCACCCGGATCGCCAGGCACTCCCGCGTGTATTCATCCATCAGCGTCAGCATCCGCAACGTTCTCCCGTCGTGCGTCTTCCCGCTTACGAAGTCATAGCTCCACACATGATTGGCTCGCTCCGGCCTCAGTCGAAGGCACGACCCGTCGTTCAGCCACAGCCGCCCTCGGGGCCGCTGTTTCTGTGGTACTTTCAACCCCTCGCGTCGCCAGATGCGCTGCACCCGATCCTTACCCACCTGCCAGCCAGCACCTTGCAGCAGCGCTGTAATCCGCCGGTAGCCATAGCGCCCATATTCACTGGCCAGCGCAACCATCGCTTCGGTCAGCGCATCTTCGTCGATCCTCTGGATCGCGGCGTAGCGTTGTGTCCTTCGCCACTGCCCCAGCAGCCGACAGGCATGCCGCTCACTTACTTCGTACTTCTCTCGCGCATGCTCCACCGCACAACGTCGCCGCTCAGGGCTCAGAAGTTTCCCGAGGCCACATCCTTCAGAATTTGCTTCTCCAGAGACAGTTCCGCCACCAAACGCTTCAGCTTCGCGTTCTCCCGCTCCAGCTCCTTCATTCGTTTCGCTTGATCCAGCTTCAGGCCGCCGAACTCTTTCCTTCAGCGGTAGTACGTCTGCTGAGTGATCTAAACTTCCTTGCAGGCTTGCGGGGTGGGCTTTCCGTTCGCAATTCCTACTTCAATCTGACGCAGCAATGTCACGATCTGCTCTGCTTTGTATCTCTTCATCGGCATGTCCAGCTCTCCTTGAGAGTGATTCTCTCTCACTCCCGCTGGACTAATTCAAGCCGATCAGGTCAGGAAGAAGTGGAGGAAAGAATGAGAGAATATTCAGTCTGTCCCATCTGGAACAGCCAGGCACCGTCCCGGGTTCGATCTGCCACAAAATCGTACGCCCAGACATGATCCCGCCAGCACGGTCTTAACCGAAGACACGACCCATCGTTCCACCACAACCGTCTTGTTGGCCTGTGTTTTTGCGGCACTTTCAGCCCCTCTCGCCGCCAGATCCGCTGGACCCGATCCTTACCCACCTGCCAGCCTGCTCTTCGCAGCAGCGCCGTAATCCTCCGGTAGCCATAGCGGCCGTAGTTCGCTGCCAAGGCAATGATGGTCTGTGTCAGTTCATCCTCGTCCAGCCGATGCATCGGTTCATATCGTTGCGTTCCTCTCCATTGCCCCAGCAGCCGGCAGGCATGCCGCTCACTCATCCCATATCCTTGCTCGGCACGCTCCACCGCACAACACCGCCGCTCAGGGCTCAGAAGTTTCTCGAGGATGTCTCCTTCAGAATCGCAAGGTCCAACGCCTGATCTGCTACCAACTTCTTCAGTCGGCCATTATCCCGTTCCAGTTCCTTCAGACGCCTCACCTGATCCACTCATAAGCTCCCGTACTCCTTCCGCCATCGGTAATAGGTCTGCTCCGTAATTCCCAACTTCCAACAGACCCCTCCCGTTGTCTGGCCCTTGGCCAGCTCCACTTCCGCCTCTCGTAGATGTCGGATGATCTGTTCGGCTGGATATCGCTTCTTCGGCATTCCTCCCCCCTTCCATGTCCAGTCCGTACCCTAACCTCTAACTTATCAACTGGACCGATTTAAGGGGGGCAGGTCAGCGATCTAAGCTCTGTAGAGTACATAGACAACATTCGAAATGCGAGCTGGTAAACGGATCATCTATTGGGATACTGCGGTATTGCTTGCTTGGCTCATGGGTGAGCGAAATTGGCAATCCTCGGTTCTTATCGGCATTCAAGATGTTGTCTTTGCGGTTGAGAATAATAAGGCCATCCTATTTACATCGTCCATCGCAAGGTCCGAGATTTTTACAGGGCGGCTGTCCGCCGACCAAAAGGCCAAGTACTCAGGACTGATGCGCCGTAAGAACGTCATGGAAATAGCAGCCGACGCACGAATAACTGACAGATCGTCAGCCATTCGAGAACACTACAGGGATGCAACCCCTAAACGTTCCATATCGACCCTTGATGGCATCCATTTGGCTACTGCGATCTTGTACAAGGCCGACGAATTCCAAACAATGGACGGATTGGAGCAGGGGGGCAAGAAACTCACCAAATTACTAGCCCTCAGTGGAAACGTGGCGGGCTATAACCTTCCAATCGTTCAGCCATATCCGCGCACAAATCCACCGAGTCAACTTGTGACGATATATGGAGACTTGTTTCCAAAGAAGAAAGGATGAAGATGAAGCCGACAAGAAATAGAGTGACAAATCCAATCAGCATCTAACCGCTGAAAATTCGATGAAGCGATAGAGGACGTCCTGAAGGTCAATCCGGAAAGGAGGTAGTCTATGCAACAGAAAGATCGTATTCCAGAAATGGCAGATTTACCCTTTGACGATGTTGTTTCAATCCTACTGGGGAGCAAGCCGGAACCCGAAGAACCAACCCCATCCGAAACCCCTACCGTCAACTTAAATACATAACTCCCATTTTTTTCGGGTGATCTCCTTGAGCACGTCGATCTCCAGATCTCGATCGGCCACCATCTTTTTCAGCCGGCCGTTCTCCTGCTCGAGCTGCCGCAGCCGCTTCACATCGGCGGGCTCCAACGTGCCGAAGTGTTTCCGCCAGGCGTAGAGCGTCTGGGCGCTGACGCCGTTCTTTTTGGCCACCTCCGGAACGGGTCGCTGATCGGCCTCGCGGAGGATCGTCACCATCTGCATCTTCGGTAAACCAGGTCTTCTTCATGGCTCCCTCGTTTCTCCGAGAGCGCCATTCTCTCAGGCTTCAGCTGGTCCGAAAATCGCCAGGCAGGTCACGACCTATATTGCGTTCTGGTGAGGGAATAAAAACGCAGAAAGGAGAGCGTATGTGGTTCGCTACTTTTAAAGACGGGGAGCAAGAATACATGGCCGCTGGCCGCGATAAGAACCGAATGCCGGTGTACGAAGTTGCCCACGGCGCCGAGAAAAATTATTTGATCCCCACTAGAATGCATTTTCCAGGATGCCTTCGTTTTATGCCTTACGCCGAAGGCGACGACCCCAAAGAGCGCGAGAAGGCTAACATCGTTACTGAGTACGCCCCCCCCCCCCCCCCCCCCCCCCCCCGCTTTATCTTGCTCTGTCCAGTTGAGGCATACCCTAGCCTAACGTCAGGGACGGTGCGCTGAAGCGTCAGAATAGGGTTCTGATTTGGATTGACGGACACATTCCGTCCAGGGTCATAGAGTTCTTTCTGACAGACTGGATTCAGGAGCACGCAAGGTCGGAACTGTCGTCGTCTGGCGCAACGACCGGATGGGCCGGGGCGCCCGAGAACGAAGACTACCACCGACGGGTCTTCGTGAAGCCCGCAGCCGGGGGTACGCCCATCAGGGCTTCAGCGCGGGCCGTTTCGATCGGCGGCGGGTCCTCGCACCGCCCGCCGCCACCGGGGCACAAACTCCCGACGCTACCCCTCTTCTGCGGCGAGCCTCGGTCTGAGCCAGAGATAGAGCGCGCCGACTCCCAGCAGCAGCACGCCGGCAATGGTCGGCGCGCGCCAGTCGCCGGCCCCGGCCCGCGCCAGGAACAGCGCAACACAGACTACGGCGCCGAGCGCAGGCACCGCAAGGGGTAGCTCGAACGCGCCCTGCGGTTCGCCGGACCGCAGCTTCAGGATGACGAGTGCACTGTTCACCACGGAGAACACCAATAGCAGCAGTAATACCGTGGCCGAGGCCAATTGTGAGATGTCACCCGACAGGATCAGAATCACAATCAGCACGAAGATCAGCCCAATGGCGACATAGGGCGTGCGCCGCACCGGATGGATGAGGGAGAGAGAGCGCGGCAGATGCCTGTCGCGAGCCATGCCGTATAAGAGGCGCGAAGCGGTGACGTAATTGATCAGCCCGGTATTGGCCACCGCGAAGATAGTAATAGCGATGAACACCCAGGCCGGAAGCCAGGGCGCGGCGCGCGTCATAACTTCGGCCAGCGGCGCATTGGCTTCGGCCAATTCCCGCCACGGCACCACCGAGACGGCGGTGATCGCCACACTCATATAGATGATGACAGTCAGCACCAGCGCCATCACCAGACCGAACGGCAGGTCGCGCCGTGGATTTTTCAACTCCTCGGCAACGTTGATTGAATCCTCGAAGCCAAGGAAGGCGTAGAAGGTGAGCACGACGCCCTGCACCATCAGCACTAGGGGAAGGCCGGCTTCGATTTCCGAACCAACCGGGAATTCCAATAAATTCGCCGAACCCCAGAAGCGCAGGCCGACCGTGATCACAAGCAGCAATCCCCCCGCTTCCACCAGCGTACAGGCGACATTGACCCACATCGATTCGCGGATGCCGCGATAGACAATTGCACCGACGATGGCGAGATAAATGAACGCCAGCATGCCGGTGGGCAGGCCCTCAAGGCCGGGCAGGGCTTGCAGATTCTCGCCCACCACCCGCGCACCCGCGGCGATCGAGGTGAAGCCCGAGCACGCCACGGTGAGACCCACGACATGGGTGAGCAGGCGGCGGCGATAGGCGCGCTGCGTGATATAGGCGGCGCCACCCGCGCGCGGATAGCGTGACCCGAGCGAGGCATACGATAATCCCGTCAGCCCTGCCGCTACCAGCGATAGCAAAAAGGCAAGCCAGATCGCCGAACCCATCTCGCCAGCGACTCGCCCAATCAGGCCGTAAATACCGGCGCCCAGCATGCTACCGGCCGCGTAGAGTGTCATCTGCCATAGGCCGATGCTGCGCCGCAGCGTCAGTTCGCCGGCACTAGCCGGTTCGGATTGTCCGTTAGTCTGTTCCATAGATTCGAGGATTATATCCTTTGTCAGATCGTTGCAAAACCGCTCCTTTGTGCGCTAGGCGCAAGTTCCTGACCAAGCCGATGTTTTGTACCAGTCGGTGTGAGTGATTAGAAGAAGGTGAGGGGCCAAGCCGTATTGGATCAACCGGTCGAAATGGACCTCGGCTTGTGAGTTAAGCATCGGATTTTGTCGCCATAGATCAACCGGGATATTATGATGAATCAAAATCCTGCGACCCACGCTTTTTCTCATGCCGCACCGGCAGACGCTATTGATTTGGCGCGAAGATGAAACCAAGATTTCATCGGCAAGACCCTCTTTACCTCATCCAGATGATCCCGGAACATCTGCAAGCACTCGTTCGGAGACGGAGGCAAATGTGTCGCGATGCTGGCCAATCTCTCCTCTAGCCATTTGAACCAGGCATCATGTGCCTCATACGCGGCGGCGGATTGCAACATGATCCGGAGAATCATTTGAATTTCTTCTCCTTTTGAAATTCTCGGAACGATACTGACAACCGCATCCGCGATCCCATCCGCCAACATGGTGTCACGGTTTGCTGCTGCGACGATGCTGGCCAATTCCAAAAGCCTCAGATTCTCATGCGGCGCGGCATCGGAGTTATTTTCCGCTATTGGCTTTACGGCTTGTAGTGCGCGATCCAGTTCCGGTTTGCCCAAAGCAAAAATCTGAGAGTACATTACGAGCAGCTGTAAAGGGAATGCCATAGCGCTGTCTGTCCATGCGTCTTCAAGTTTCTCGGCTACCTGTTGTGGAATGGGCTTCGTTGGTCGTCTATGACCTTCAAGTTCTTATGTTCACGGGTTGTAGTTAGATGAAAAGGCGTAACACCCCGCTGTACGTCGCCAAAGTCCGCGAGTGGCTTACCTACGGTTTGAGCCTTCCGAATAATTGCACTTTGACTTGAGGCGGCGTATGTTAGAAACCCATCGGCCCCACCTGCGAACCAGTGGGTTAACTCTGCCTCCTCTACCCCACCCTCAAATTCTGAGGCTGATTCAATCTTGTGACGTTTGGGAAATGTTTTCAGTGCAACGACGCAACGCGCCTTGCGCGGCCAAGAAAGCGATTGCGCCCTTTTGGCGAGGACGAACACAGTGGTATCCACCCATGCTGCGAAAACGTCATATGGGAGGTTGACGAAAGCCCGAGGGTCGGTCGTCCTCGCCACAAACCGTCGCAGGGCGGAGAATTTCGAGCCGCTGTACCAGCCTATGAGGACTATTATTCCTACGCATCCCGCAGCCCGACACACTTTGATGGCCTTTTCCACGAACAGCGTGTAAGTGTCCAAATCCCTCTCAAGAGGGCCAGGAAACTCCAAGGCAAGCGCTTGCCCACGATCTTCGGCCCAAGCAAGTGCATGATCTATATCCTCCGAGTGCGGCACTTGGCGTCCCTCGCTCTCATGACGTGATTTGAGGATATGGAGCCGACCGTGTATTTCAGACCGCAAAGACTGTGGCGTCATGAGGTCTGCAAAAAGCATGGGATCTTTCCTGGCATCTAAATGTCTCGCATAAGCGCCGGCCAGGGTCATGTTATAGAGGGTCCATTCCTGAAGAGCGTCGACCTCGATTGAAAAGGATGGCCTCGTCAGGGCTCGGGCAATCAGGCCAGCCTGTATCCACGCGCAGATCCGCTTCCAGTAGCCGGGATAGGTCGACATTTTCTCCAGAAGATTGATCTGGTTGAGCACAAAGTCGTAGAAAATCTGAAGAATCCTATATATGTCAGGACCATCCTGCTGTCCGAGTTGTTCGTCCAAAAGAGTGGTGACAGCATTGGCCGAGAATTCTCGGAACCTATGGTCTCTTGCCGATACAGCGCGATGTCGAGCGCCCCCAACAACGAGAACGGGTTGCTTTCCGCGTTACATGAAGAGAGTGCGCCCCAAAGAGAATCGTAGTCGATGGTCTTGATCCATTGCCCCGGCATCAGGTCGTCCCGTAATGCCCCGAGGCAGCAGATGTCGAGACCACCCCGGAGATCTCTGCTCAGAAGTTCTTTTCGATGAGGCACAAGCACTTCTCGAACATATGATTCAGGGTCTTGTGCGTCAGGGAGCGGGCCAGCAAATCGCTTAAAATAGGAAACGGATTGTGGGATGACATCTATGGCACTGAAGCGACCGGAATTGATTTTCTGGATCAAGCTGGCTTGAAGAGCTGCAACCCCATTAGCTGACTCATTGAATATCACTGAAAGCTCCTGGTGATTCGCCTCACGGGTTTCCAGATTCTTGAGCAACCCTTGGAAATCCGGGGCAGTTGGTCCGAATCGTTCAATCAGACTGAGAAGCGTGGCGATGCGCGTTTCTCGTTTGGGTGAAAGTAGCGCCAATTGAGGAATCGTTGCCTGATGGGAAACGCCCGCGGGATCAGACCATTTGACGACTATGTTCTGGTCCTTCATATCGAGGCCGATCGCTACCTCTTTTCCAGCAATGCCTTGGACGGCTCTCTCTTTATTCGTGACCAAGACTACCCTTGCGACCGCAAAAGGCTCGCTGTTTACCAAATTGATATCTGTCCCTATTCTGAAGATCCGTCTTGTCTCAAAACCGCATCGCCTCGCGAACTCCGCATCTTGGGTAATGACCACACTGCGAGCGGCCTCCGGCAACTGCTCCAGAAAACGGTTTCCGAATACCTCTTGATCTTTCTCAAGAGCGGAAATCGCCTCACGGATGGACGTAAGTGCCTTCTCGGTAATGTCTGCATTGGCGGGGCGCAGGGGCTCAAGCACGGATCGCTCGATCCAGTTAGTATAATGAGCTCGACGATCATGCGGCTGGATAGCTGTTGGTAAAAGTAGACGCGCTAGACGCATAGATAGCAGTTCTCGAATCAAATCCGTATAGGCACCCGCTGCACCATGTTGTCCACCCAAAAGTGGTGCAGCCCACAGGTGGCGCCAAACCCAATCAGACAGTACGGTTGCTTGTTCGATGGTCAGAGACGGGTCTCTCCATAGGTTCCCGATAGCACCTTTACAAGCGCTGGGAACGCTGGCGGACAATGCGATTATCTCTTTTGGATTTGCCAGTTCCATAGAATCAATGCGGGCCATCGTCTGACGGAGAACTCGCAGTTCCGCACTCTCCGTCAATTGACCGTTGCTGACTCTTGCCCCCTTCAACCAATGGACCAATTCGTCAGATTCGAGCGGGACGAAGGTAAATCCGCCCTCTCGGAGCTTGTGTCGCGCTGTCCAGTGACCGACAACATCGATGTATCCCCGAGAAACGAGGTAGCGCAATACGTCCAATACGCAAACAATAGGGATTGACCGTTCAGGGGGCTCGCCCATGACGGAGTGGCTGTTGATGAAGCGATCGTCGATACAGAGCGCATCGCAGGCAGTGCTGCCCGCCAACAAAGATGCTGTCGCTTGGAATCGGATTTCGCGATTCTGAAATCGCTCAATCTGGTCGGCAGCGTGCGGCAGGAAAGATGCAGCTCCCGATTCCACCGCGTTTTGCAAAATATGCCGAATCCCTACAATTCTGTTAATGAGATCATCGCCCACATCACCCGCTTCAATGAGTGAGTACATTTCGTATAGAACGTCTGGATGGATTAGGATGTTCAGACTACTGGCGGATATCGGCTGCAATAAGTTGGCGCTTTTCAGGTAGGTTAGAGCAAGTCGATCTATGTAAATAGGACCGTTGAGGATCGAAGATGGGGGCCTCGCCTGCTGTGATTGACTCTGTCGGTGCAAAAATGAGCTTGCACGCTGATAAGTCGACGCGTCGATTTTCCCCTCGTCGCGCAATAGGGTGCAGAAATCCATTGTTGAAAGGATCAAGTCGTCATACTCGCTCGTATCCGCTTGTTGTTCTATTAGCGATCCGACCTTATGGATCGGTAGAACACAAATGGCCTTGCCGAAGCTTGATTGCGCGGTCGGAAGTCTGACCATGCTGACCGGCGAGTGTCGCCAAAGTCATGAGTGTATGAGGGTCATGTGATTCCCGCTGAGGCCACTCGCGATCTACGATTGCCGGTAATCGTTCCCAGTCATCAGAGGTAATCGCAATACTGATGTCGAGATGGAGGTCTTCCTGATATGCTCTTTGGCTCAGTAGAATGTCGTTGATTTCCCTTGAGTCCTGAAGCCGCCCCGCCTGAAAAAGCGCCCATGCTCTGGCTGCCCTCAGGTCATCGCTGCGCTCAAGGATATCGGGGTTATCCTCCAGAAATCTGATAATTGCTGCGTAATCGAAGAAGGAAGGACCGTCGAAGCATTTGACGAGGTCTTTCGCATTTTCGACAGTCCGCTCGAGGTCGAATAAATCGCGGATCAAGGGCCGGAGCGCCGTGCGATCATCCACGGTCTTCAAATAAGAAACTAGATTCTTTAGATCGATGAGGTCTTTCTTTTGGCGATAAAAAAGCTCAAGCTGTTCCCGGGGATCTTTCCCCTCTTTGGCATCGATTATTACATTCAGGCGATTCGATTGCGCTTCACCAAGGTCGGCGGCATGTTCCACGACCAGCGCGCGCGCCCTTTCAGTCTGGCCATCCCTTACCAGAGCATCGACATGCATTATCGTCACAGTGGCGAGCGGCAGCACCTCACCCAGGCGTGTTTTGTGTTGATCCAGATAGATCACGAGGTCACGAGGCTTCATTGATCTTACAGAAAGAAGGCATTCCGCCCGAAGCTCATGCTCGTTGAGCCCGCCTAGTTGTTTCCTTTGTTCCAGATACACACGCAAAGGTTCCACATCGACCAGGATGTCAAAGGCCCACGCGAATTGCATTAGGTTGACTGCCTCCGCACCCTCTTTCATGCGTTGACAAATCTCGTCACGGACGACGTTCCTATTTGTGGAGTTCGGATCCATCAAACGGATCCAGAGACCCCAATCCGAAATGAATCGTGCAAAATCGTCATCGGCGATATTTGCTAGACTCTGTTCAGCGAACTCGAAGCAGGTAGCGGCGCGAGAGTGATAATGCTCTGCTTTCGCCACCAAGTGTGGGGTGACGTCTTGATAAATGGGAACGATCTCGAGTGCCCTCTCCCGATGGTCGTCCGGCAACCGCATGGCAGCGTTGATAACCCCTTCGACCAACGCAAGCGCGGGCATCTCCTGCCAATAGGACTGGAAACTAAGGAGGCGCTGCGCCGCTTCTTCCCATTTCCCAACCTTGGCCATGCGAACAGCCCAAATTCTCCAGCCGACAGCAGTGAAAAATTGTGGATCACTGTGGGCATCTTGTCGTTCAAACCAATCCAAAGCGCCGCGCTTACCTTGTGAACGCGCCAGCAAGCTGAACAAAGCTGATCTGGGATCGGGAGTGTCGTGATCGCGAAGAATACGAAGTGCATTGGCTGTGTCACCGTCAGCCTCCGCGAGCAGGGCATCTACAATAGATAGATCCATGTCCGGATCAGTCGGCTGCAGCTCATTTCTGAGCTGTCTTGCCAAAGTGAGCGTTACATTGTCGGAGGCGCATAGCCTTGCGGTCCAATAGCGGACCTTAGTTTTTGGCCGAATTATTGGCTGCCGCAAGATCGCCTTCATCACCCACGCGCCCCTGCAATTCTTGGATATTCCTCCGTGCTCGAAGTGGGTAGAAGATTCGGAGCATCAGGATTTCATCTAATTCCTGTTCCGCTTTCTCCGTGTGGGATCTTTGAGTGATTGGATCGAACGAGGTTTGCGGAATTATCCCCTTCAGCTCGGCGATACTACCAGAGAGTGTTTGAATCATGCCAGCGAGCGGGCGTTGGTCAGAGGATATTGATGTGATGTATTCCGCCACGAGAATGGCCACGACTACGTCTATAGGTACGTTCGCTAATTGATGAGATTCACCTGTTCGGTTCGAATAGCTCTGGGCTAGTCGTGCGCGAGTTTCCGCATCATTGCTGGCGCTAGTCATTATCTGCGCCGCTGCAAGCACTTTCAGGTCATCCGCGACGTGTTCCTCGGCAAGCCATTCCTGTAATGCGGGGGTTTTCAGGAATTCAGGAGCAATGTATTGTTGGCCAACTTGGCGCAACAATTTGGACCACCTGACCTGATCGGCTTGAATTAGTCCAGCGGGAGTGAGAGAGAATCACTCTCAAGGAGAGCTGGACATGCCGATGAAGAGATACAAAGCAGAGCAGATCGTGACATTGCTGCGTCAGATTGAAGTAGGAATTGCGAACGGAAAGCCCACCCCGCAAGCCTGCAAGGAAGTTTAGATCACTCAGCAGACGTACTACCGCTGGAGGAAAGAGTTCGGCGGCCTGAAGCTGGATCAAGCGAAACGAATGAAGGAGCTGGAGCGGGAGAACGCGAAGCTGAAGCGTTTGGTGGCGGAACTGTCTCTGGAGAAGCAAATTCTGAAGGATGTGGCCTCGGGAAACTTCTGAACCCTGAGCGGCGACGTTGTGCGGTGGAGCATGCGCGAGAGAAGTACGAAGTAAGTGAGCGGCATGCCTGTCGGCTGCTGGGGCAGTGGCGAAGGACACAACGCTACGCCGCGATCCAGAGGATCGACGAAGATGCGCTGACCGAAGCGATGGTTGCGCTGGCCAGTGAATATGGGCGCTATGGCTACCGGCGGATTACAGCGCTGCTGCAAGGTGCTGGCTGGCAGGTGGGTAAGGATCGGGTGCAGCGCATCTGGCGACGCGAGGGGTTGAAAGTACCACAGAAACAGCGGCCCCGAGGGCGGCTGTGGCTGAACGACGGGTCGTGCCTTCGGCTGAGGCCGGAGCGAGTCAATCATGTGTGGAGCTATGACTTCGTAAGCGGGAAGACGCACGACGGGAGAACGTTGCGGATGCTGACGCTGATGGATGAATACACGCGGGAGTGCCTGGCGATCCGGGTGGCACGACGGTTGGGGAGTTATGAGGTGATTGAGGCGCTGGCCGACGTGATGCTGTGGCGGGGAATTCCGGAGCATATTCGTTCCGATAATGGCCCGGAATTCGTATCGAAGGAACTGCGGAAGTGGCTGGCGAGTGTGGGGACAGGAACGCTGTACATCGAACCGGGCAGTCCCTGGGAGAACGGGTACTGTGAGAGTTTCAACGGGAAGCTGCGGGATGAATGCCTGAATGGAGAGATTTTCTACTCGCTGAAGGAGGCGCAGGTGGTGATGGAAATGTGGCGCGTGGAATACAACACTAAGAGGCCGCACTCGGCGCTCGGCTACAGGCCGCCTGCCCCGGCGGCCTGTAGCCACTGGGGAGCAAATCCATCTTCACAGCCCATGGCTGTGATATAAAAACCCTCTCACTGTTCCTGGACTAAAAAATCAGGCAGGTCACGGGAGTGATCCATGAAATCTGGCGGATGCTGGAAGGGTACCTGTGCTGCTTGCCGCTCCGCGTGCAATTGGCGAGCACGGGGCACAACAACCTTAATAAACGGTTTAAGGAGAGCAGCTAAAGCTGAAAGTGGCATGTCGATCATTATGTTTGTTTTGTTTCCGTTTGATCTGCGCTGGTTGCGTGACTGGAATTTCTATTTCCCACCAGCCATCTAATCGTCCAACATAATCGTAGATAGCGTCGCTCGGGGCGCGTAGATCATCAATTTATTCTATTTCTTGGTCACGCCTTTACCGAATCGAATCCGTCCAATCCCGCATCAAGGACCCGTAAAAGGTGATCTGGCCGCTGAGCAACATTCCGGTGCCTACCGTCTTCGGACTGCTCTCGAAGGTCGTCACCGGCTAACGGGAGGGCTTAGTCTTTTCTCTCCGATCTCATTAGCGGTCATCTTCTGTGGGGGGGGGTGCCCTGGATTGGGTAATTTAGACACTGAGGTTGGGAATTAACTACCCTGGTGTCATATGAACAAAAAACATCATCGTATTGCAGCCAACGTAAAAACCGATATCCTACGCCGCGTCAAGGAAGAGGGCATCTCGGTGGCCCAGGCCGCCAAGGATCACGGTATTTCTGAAGGGACCATCTATGGTTGGATGGTAAAGGGAGCAACCGGTGCCCCGTCCTGGGCGGAGTTCTCCCGACTTCAGAAGCAGAACAGAGAACTCCTGGAACTCGTGGGCGAGATCACGCTCAAGCTCTCCATGACTCAAAAAAACAATTGAGCGAAGGAAGAAACAAATCAGCGCTTGCCCGAGCCCTTGGCATATCCCGCGCGAGCCTGTATTACGTCCCAAGAATGAAGGAGAAGGACTGGCGCCTCAAGGTCCGCCTGGAAGAAGAGCTGCAGATCCATCCCTCCTACGGCTCCCGGCGAATTGCTACGGCACTGGGACTCTGCCGCCAGCGGGCGCAGAGGGTCATGCATCTGTTTGGCATCAAGCCCTACCGCAGGAGAGGCAGAAAATGGAGAAAATCCAAGGTTTCCCGGACCTATCCCAACCTCCTGCTCGCGGTCATGCCCGCATATGCAAACCACATCTGGGCAGCAGACTTCACCGAGTTCGTGCAGCACGGAAAGAAGGTCTATGTGGCGACCGTGATCGATCTCTACACTCGCCGGATCCTGGGAATCCAAATTGCGGTGAGAAAGGGAGCCGCGCTCACCATTCAGGCGCTTTCCAACGCCCTGCTCCATCATCCGCGCCCGGGTCTATTCCACTCCGACAACGGGAGGGAGTATGACGCGATGGCGTTCACTGAAATCCTTGATGGATGCGGCATCGTGATTTCATGGAGCCGCCCGGGGTGCCCTTGGGAGAACGGATACCAGGAATCGTTCTACGACAAATTCAAGGTTGACCTGGGAGATCCGAACCGCTTCAAAACACTGGGGGAGCTAGTGGCGGAGATCTACCGCACCCTGTGGGACTACAACAACACGCGGATTCACTCCGCGCTCAACATGCCGCCTGTGGTATTCGCCAAACGGTATGCGTTAGTCACGTAAAAAACTCTCAGAATCAGTGTCTAAAGAAATCAGTCCTTGACAAATCGCTTCGTGGTAAGTAGGCGCATTGGGATCAACCGTGCCGGGCTTTGAGATCCTCCAGGTCGGCGTATTCGGTGAGTTCCTCTCCGGTGCGGGCCTGCCGCAATGCTGCGATGGTCTCGGCATTGGGAACCTTCACAGCGAACGGCAAACCGTGATGCAGCGTTACCTGTCGATAAAACAGCGTGATCGCCTCGGTTGGCGACAAACCGAGCCCCGAGAAGACCTCTTCGGCTTGGCTCTTCAACTCCGGTTCAACGCGGGCACGGATCATTTCGGTCTTGGCCATTTGGGCACCTCCTCATCTTGTTCGCTGACAATGTACCACAAACGGGGAACATGTCAATAAATCGGAACAAGGAACTGGTCTGCTCCCCGAAAACTAGACCGATTTTGATGTCAGGGATTCGGTAGTGACCTTGCCCCCTACAACGAGTCCAGGTGAAATGTTTGGGATTCTGATTTTAGGAAGGAGGCAAGGATGGCAAGAAAGCGATTCACGGCCGAGCAGATTATCCTCAAGATGCGTGAACAGAGAGCCGGACTCATGAATGGCATCAAGCACCGTCAAGAAACCGTCAGAAAACTCGCCCATTAAGCGGGCTAGGCGTAGGCGTTGCGAGCGAAAGCAGACGCCCCAAAACCGTGTAAGAGCAACGAAAGGAAAGAGTTGGTAGAAAACCGTGGAAGCCGCCTGGCTGCTGGAGAAGCAAGTCTTGCAGGAGGTGGCCCAGGAAAACTTCTGAGCCCTGAGCGGCGGTGTTGTGCGGTGGAGCGTGCCGAGCAAGGATATGGGATGAGTGAGCGGCATGCCTGCCGGCTGCTGGGGCAATGGAGAGGAACGCAACGATATGAACCGATGCATCGGCTGGACGAGGATGAACTGACACAGGCCATCATTGCCTTGGCAGCGAACTACGGCCGCTATGGCTACCGGAGGATTACGGTGCTGCTGCGAAGAGCAGGCTGGCAGGTGGGTAAGGATCGGGTCCAGCGGATCTGGCGGCGAGAGGGGCTGAAAGTGCCGCAAAAACACAGGCCAACAAGACGGTTGTGGTGGAACGACGGTTCCTGCGTGCGGCTCAGGCCGGAGCGGCCCAACCAGGTGTGGAGTTACGACTTTGTCAGCGCGAGGACTCATGACGGAAAAACGCTGCGGCTGCTGACGCTGCTCGACGAATATACGCGGGAATGTCTGGCGCTGCCGGTAGAGCGGCGAATGGGGAGCCGAGAGGTGATTGAGACATTGTCGGACGTGATGGTGTGGCGAGGGATTCCGGAGCATATTCGTTCGGACAACGGACCGGAGTTCATCGCCCAGGAACTGCGCCAGTGGCTGGGGAATCTGGGGACGGGAACCCTGTACATCGAGCCAGGCAGCCCCTGGGAGAACGGATACTGCGAAAGTTTTAATGGAAAGCTGCGAGATGAATGCTTGAACGGAGAGATCTTCTACTCGTTGAAGGAGGCACAGATCGTGATCGGACAGTGGCGGCAGCAGTACAACACGGTGCGGCCCCACTCGGCGCTGGATTACAGGCCCCCGGCGCCGGGGGCCTGTAATCCATTTCTTCCCCCAGAACCGATTTCGCAGCCCCAGGCTGTGATGTAAACTCTCTCACTAGGATTGGTACAAAAGATCGGTCTGGTCAGTACGGCATCCGGCTGATGATTGTGGTCATCCCGCACACCTTCGGCCGGCACCTGAATTTCAACTGCCACTTGCACATCCTGGTGTCCGAAGGCGGCCTCCGCGAGGATGGCACACAATGGTGCGCCCGAGCCCGGCTGGACCGGAAGGCGCTGATGCCGATGTGGCGCTACGCCGTCATCACGTTGCTGCGGGAAGCGGCACGGGCCGGCGTGCTAGAGACCGACTTGGATCATGGCGCGTTGCTGCGATTGCTCACCGCTCAGTACGAACGGTGGTGGAACATCGACGTTAAGCGGTTCCGCAGCAAGAAGCAGTTCCTGGGGTACGCGGGCCGATATGCCAGACGGCCGCCCATCGCGCAGCACCGGTTCCGGACGATCAGCCGTCAAGAAATCCGGTTTGTGACGAAGGACACGCGCTCGAAACGCACCGTCGAGACCACGTACACGTCGGCGGAGTTCCTGTCCGCGCTCGCCCATCACGTGCCCGATCGCTACCGGCACAACGTTCGTTACTTCGGTCTGCTCGCGCCTCGTGTGAAGAGCCGGACACACGATGCGGTGTTACACTTCTGGGGCAAGAACGGCTCGGGAAGCCGCGGCGACTGTGGTGGGCAGCCTCCCTGCAGAAAAGCTTCGGGGTTGATCCACTTTTGGACCGCGACGGCCAGCGGATGCGCTGGACTCGTCGCGTGCCACCGGCTCTCACCGGCCCCAAGGTGCCCTGGAGACACCTCTCGCCGCGAGCTGACCCGCGATCTTCGCCGATCTGAACTGATTTGCTGCCCGCGCGCGAGAACGCCTCCCTCGCGGTCTCCGAACCGTCACCCTCCAGAGATTTGGCGCCCCCCGGCCGGGTGGCTCGGCCCGCACACTGCGCGTAGGCTTCGTAGCCGCCGAAGATCGTCCCCGGAGGCATCAGAGCGCGGGGACGGCTGCACCCTGCACCGCGCCCCGGCCGACGATGCTCGACTTGGGCCTGAGCGCACCAGGAAATGAGTTTTTGAACTTCCTATAGATCAAGCGTTGAGGACGAAACTGGAACCAGGAGAAGACTATCAAATCAGGAATCTAAAAATCTTAACCTCCTGCCTGAAGGCTCAAAGGTTTATCGGCTGGTTTCTCAGCGGGCACCTAGTTTTTCGGAAGCCAGCGTTTACAATTTTAAGTTCAATGACCACGTTTATTCACCGCCAAAGGGTGGGTGCTGGGTAAGCACGAAGGACAAAATGGAGAAGCTTGCACGCGTCAATCGGTTAGAGAGTGAAGGTGATAGCTTAAGTTATGTGTATTTTCATGATGATTTTCCGCTTTCTAAAATCAACAACCTTTGGGACGACACTTCGCCAGCTCAAGATTAAGGATACGTTGTTCAGACTTCCACTGGAGTCATCGAGCGCTGCATCCTTATGACCACGGATCCGGGCGACTTGGTGCTTGACCCGACCTGCGGCAGCGGCACGACTGCCTACGTTGCCGAGCAGTGGGGCCGACGTTGGATCACCTGCGACACCAGTCGCGTCGCCCTGGCACTGGCCCGCACGCGCCTGATGGCAGCAAGGTATCCGTACTACCTACTGGCAGATTCCCCCAAAGGCATCAAGAAGGAGGCCGACCTCACTGGCAAGATGCCGCCCGAATACAAGACGGAGCACGACATCCGCAAGGGCTTCGTCTACAAGCGCGTACCGCACATCACGCTCAAATCGATCGCCAACAACCCGGACATCAAGGAAGGCATGACGCGCGAGCAAATCGATGCGGCCATCGCCCGCCATGCCGACACCGAGACGCTCTACGACCAACCCTACGAGGACAACAAGTGCGTCCGGGTATGCGGGCCATTTTCGGTGGAAAGTCTCTCGCCGCACCGCGTGCTCTCCACAGCCGACGAGAATCAGGATTCCACGATCAGCGAGCAAGACGGGCGCAAGCATCAAGACTTCTCCACCATGATTCTGGAGAACCTGAAGAAGGCGGGCGTTCAGAACACCCGCAAGAGCGAACGGATTAGCTTCGACCGGCTCGATCCGTACGCCGGAGCGTGGCTGCACGCGGTAGGCGAATATACCAGCGCCGACGCCAAGAGCCGACGTGTCGCGGTCTCCATCGGCCCGGAACACGGCACTGTCGGCCCACAGCAGGTGAAGGAAGCAGCCAAGGAGGCGGTGCAGGGCGTGGGCTTCGACATGCTGATTGTCTGCGGCTTCGCCTTCGACCCGCATGTTTCCGAAGAGGTGAAACGCTACGGCAAACTGACGGTGCTTCCCACCAAGATGAACCCTGACTTGGCAATGGGCGATGAACTACTCAAGAAGCCCGGCGCAGGCAACCTGTTCATGGTCTTCGGCGAGCCGGACGTGGAGATCAAGAAGCAGAAGAACGGGCAGATTGTGATCGAGATCAAGGGGGTAGACGTGTACGACCCGACCACCGGCCAGATCCGCAGTGCTTCGACCGACGACATGGCCTGCTGGTTCATCGATAGTAATTACAACGGCGAGAGCTTCTTCGTGCGTCACGCCTATTTCACAGGGGCCAAAGAACCATATGACAATCTCAAGAGGGCGCTACGGGCGGAGATTGACGAAGCCGCCTGGAGCAGTCTGTATAGGACGGTGAGCCGGCCGTTCGACAAGCCGGAAACGGGCAGGTTCGCCGTGAAGGTCATCAACCATTACGGCGATGAGGTGCTGAAGGTGTTTGAAATATGAAGATGAGCGCGAAGACGCTGACATTATTAACCTAGCATTTTGTGTTCATGATCGTCGGAACGCCGGGGTGTCGGTAAGTTCCGAGGCCAGCGTGTTTGCGTCGATCTCCTTACCCATCTTGAGCCGGTCCAGGTAGTCCGCCCAAACTTGCATCATCCTCCGGCGTTCCGGCAGGAACGCCGTCCGGTTGTAGGCGCGCCCGTTGGGGTCCCGCACCGCGTGGGCCAGCTGGTGCTCGATGAAGTCGGGCCGGAACCTCATGGGTCGTGGTCACGTTTTGCCGGCAGGTTCCCCGGCACGCGCGGGGATAGAACTTTCTTTAATTTCGGAGGTTGGGTTACCTTGGAAGGGAACGTGGGGTGCTTCTCGGTCGAGGCCAGATCGGCAACACGACACCGGCCATCGGAAAAGACTGACCGCAGCGAGATGGACCAATGGCTTGAACGCCTCCCGTCATTCACCGATCTGACTGTATCCGAAATTGTATATGCGTGAAGTTGGTAACTCTGCAAGTTACATTAAGTAAGCAACTTAGCTAGCTATTCGATATGCGGAGCTCGAGCTGTTCCAGCGGAGCGCGCCGTTGGAGCGGTCGGTGTGGGACACAATGATGCGGGGGCTCTCGACGCGGAACTACGGTGCGGTGGTGCAGCAGTTCCAGCAAGCCTACGGGATCGAGAAGTCGGTGGTGAGCGAGAACTTCGTCGAGGCCAGTCGGGAGAAGCGGCGGGAGTTGCTGGAGCGGTCGCTGAGCGAGTTGCGGCTCTGCGTCGTGCTGATCGACGGCACGCCGTTCCGGGACCGCCAGATGATTGTGGCGCTGGGGATCGGCTGGGACGGGCGCAAAACGGTGTTGGGGCTGCGCGAGGGAGCAACCGAAAATGCCACGGTGATCAGTGAGCTGCTCAGTGATCTGGCCGGACGCGGATTGGACTTCAGCGTGCCCCGCCTGTATGTGCTGGATGGCAGTAAGGCGCTGGCTGCGGCGGTGCGCCGTCATGTGGGCCAAGCCGCCTGCATCCAGCGCTGCCAAGTCCACAAGCGGCGCAACGTGCTCGATCACCTGCCGGAAGAGCACCGCCAGACGGTGAAGAGGAAACTGCAAAGCGCCTACGGGATGACCGCATACGCCGATGCCAAGCGAGCGCTGGAGAAACTGCATCGGGAACTGATGGACCTGAATCCGAGCGCCGCCCGAAGTCTGGGAGAAGGGATGGAAGAGACGCTCACGGTGCATCGCTTGGGTGTGCCGGAGAAGCTGCGTCGGTTGCTGGCCAGCACCAATGTGATCGAGTCGGCGTTCTCGATCGTCGAGACGGTTTGCCGCAACGTGAAGCGCTGGCGCCCGGGAGAGCAGATCGAACGCTGGGTGGGGTCGGGACTGCTGGTGGCCGAGAGGCAGTTCCGCAAGGTCCGCGGGTTCCGGGAGATTCCGCTGCTGCTGGCCTCCTTGGCCAACACAGTTTCCCGAAAACCGCTTGCCAATCAAGCGGCCGCTGCCTAGTCTAGGTAACCCGAGCGTCGCTGACTTTCAACGGAATTCCGGACAATCTCAAGGTCAGTGAGGGCGCCTTGATCGGCGCGAAGGATGGGACAAACCGATGATGTGTTTCCGCACATCGTGGCTTCGGAGAGCGCTCGTCGTGGCTATCGTGGCAGCTGCCATTCCGGCAATAGCATTCGCGCAGACGACCGGCTCCATCAGCGAAAGCGTGTCCGCGCAAACCGCCCCGTTCATCCTGCCGGCTGTCTCCGTCGATACCCAGGTGTCGGTCCCTTCGCGGGCCGCCTCCTCAGATGATTTCTATTTCCGGGCCGGGTTTGCTCTCGACTGGTCGGAAGAAACGCGGTTCAAGGATAAGGACTGTTCGAGCACCTCACCGGCGGCCCTCTATGGCTGCGGGACGGGTATCGACGCTGCACCCTTGGGATCGCTCGGCGATTTCGGAACGATGGCCGGTTTCGAGCTCGGGTTCGGCCGTGTCGTAGTGCCTGCCCTGCGGCTCGAAGCCGTCATTCAGCACCGTCCGGACTTTTCCTTCAACGGTCGCGCCAATTTTGTGCAAACAGCGGAAAGACAGGCGGTCTCGGCAGATCTGTCGTCCCTATCCGGCATGTTTGCCGCTTACATGGACCTCCCCGAACTGGGGTTGCCCCGGCTCGGTCCCTTCAGCCCGTTCATCGGGGGTGGCGTCGGCCTGTCCCGCATCGATATCGATGAAACGCATATGGAGTTCGCGCGGACGACGACCATCATTCCTGGTGGACGACGGATTAATCTAGCCTGGATGCTGACGGCGGGGGTCGCGACATCGCTAACGGATAACCTGACGCTCGATGTCGCTTGGCATTACACGGATTCCGGCACCGTCGAAACTGGCAGGGCCAAGGGCCGTGTCGTTTGGCGCGACGGGAGCCGCGACCCGTTAGAGATTGATCTCGCCGGAACGAGGGCCAATCTGTCGAGCCATGGACTTCGGGTATCCTTGCGCTACTCGTTTTGAAATCGCCCTGAAAGCTATTGCATAACCCCTCGATTAGTGGGCTTGCTTTGCCTTCTGGTGACTTTTTTTAAGGGAATTATATACCTAAGTATCCAAATAGTTCTTGACATTGGTTTCATCATGGGATACTATTGTTCCATATGGGGGCCATGATGAAACACAAAGTACCCGGTAAGAGTTACAGGAAAGGTATCACGCTCGCAATGCTTCTCCGCATGTTCCCGGATGATCGGATCGCCGAGTTGTGGTTCGAGAATCAACGCTGGCCGAATGAAATATGCTGCCCGTGCTGCGGATCGGTGAGTACAGGAAAGATCAGCCATCCCACCATGCCTTACCGTTGCCGAGATTGCCGCAAGTATTTCAGCGCCAAGACCGGCACGGTCATGCAGGGGTCAAATATCGGCTATCAGGCATGGATCATTCCCATCTACCTGTTCACGACCGGCATCAAGGGAACCTCCAGCATGAAGCTGCATCGTGATCTCGGAATATCGCAGAAATCAGCTTGGTACATGGCGCACCGCCTGCGGAAATCGTTCAAAGACAAGGGTGAGTTGTTCGCTGGCCCGGTCGAAGTGGATGAAACCTTTATCGGTGGCAAGGAACGAAACAAGCACGGCAAAAAGAAATTGGATGCCGGTCGCGGGACTATCGGCAAGGCGATTGTGGCTGGCGTCAAAGACCGGGCAACGGGGAAAGTGAATGCCGAAGTGGTGAGCGATACAGGCATGGAAACTCTGCAAGACTTCGTTCTCAGCAACACAGAGCCGGGCGCTCACATCTACACCGATGAGCATACCTCCTATCGGGGACTGCCGAATCACATCACCGTCAAGCACAGCGCGGGAGAGTTCGTGCACGGCATGGCCCACACCAACGGAGTCGAATCTTTCTGGTCACTGCTCAAGTGCAGCTATCACGGCACCTTCCACAAGATGAGCGTGAAGCATCTGGGCCGCTACGTGGACGAGTTCGCTGGCCGTCACAACATTCGCGGGCTAGATACCATCGACCAGATGAGGCAGGTGGTCCGAGGCATGGACGGCAAACGGCTGCGGTATCGGGAGCTTACAACTTAAACGCCACTGTGCCAAAAACGGCACGCCCGAGGCGCTTGACAAATCTATTACCTCTTCGTATATTCTTGCCATAGACAGAGAGCAAGCGGGGCGTGGAGGATTATAGTGGACATCGCAGTAGCAAAGGCATTCTTGGTTGACCAAGTCCCACTGAAATACCAAGTCCTTTTGCCGCCTGTGTTCAGGTCTGCTTACGCGGAGGTTAGAGACATCGTGGAGGGAATCCCGCTCCTCCGTGTTCCAAGTGCAGCGTTCAACCGAGGTCGGCTCATAACCTGGGCAGTTGACTACGCAGTCGAAAACCTGATCCTGTCTGGGAGGTGGAACATCGATTACAGATGGGCATCGTTTGGCAGGCCTAATCCTACCGGGAGGTACTTGGAGATTTTCCCGCCGCAATCCAGAATCATCGTCAGTCAAGTCGCTAACCCGCGATGTCAACCGAGGGATGTCAGGTTCCGAGAAAACGCACGACTGTTTAACGGTCCGCTTCTCTTTCCTGAGATGGAGGAGGACGGTGTCACGGGTCGTCCCGCCATATTGCTGTTTCACGGTCACCAAGAGCTCGGGTTCATTCATCTCGGAATCCTCAACGCGAAGAGTAGGTACGACTACATCTTCCGGACTGGAAACTTGCTAGATCTCCCGCAGGATGTAACGCACCCAGGTCCACCGGTCGAGGATACGAGCTTCAAGGCCACCATCACCCTGAAAGAGCAAATCGCGAAGTGGCTTAGGAACCATGGCGGATAAACATCCTATTCCACTAGTACCGAAGTCGTCCAAGGCGGTCACCGCAACGCGGCACCTTAACACGTCGAAGCTTCACGATGCGCGAGTTGCGATGCGATTCACGCAAACTGAACTGGCGAGACGTGTCGGGGTCACACGACAGTCGATCTCAATGTACGAACAGGGTCTTACTGTCCCTGAACCTCCCGTCATGGAGCGGATCTCGAGTGCAGTTAATCAACCGCTGTCGTATTTCTCGGGCGACCCTGCACCCGAGTTCGGCAATGCCAGCATCCACTTTCATCGAGCCATCGGGGCAGATACGAAGCGCCGGAACATGGCCTGTGAGGTCTTTGGTAGTTGGCTCGCACGAACGGCGAGGTACTTAGACGAGTTCGTGAATTATCCCAGCCTCGATTTGCCTTTGGCCCTGGAACCGGTGAGTGAGAGTAGTCGATACACTGATGAGGAGATTGAATCGGCGGCTTCTCAGTGCCGCGAGATGTGGAGGCTCGGTTCTGGACCGATCTCGAATATGGCATCTCTGCTTGAGAATAAAGGGGTCCTTGTTTGTCGTCGCGTGATTCCTGACGAAAATGTAGAGGCATTCTCATTCTGGAACGGCAACAAGGCGCTCGTATTCCTTTCTTCAGAGAAAACATCATGTTCCCGCGCACGGTTCGATGTCGCTCACGAGCTCGGCCATCTTATTCTGCACCGCTGGGCCGGGCTTGAGGACCTTGAGGATAAGAAGACTCTAAAAAGGATCGAACACGAAGCCGACTTGTTTGCTGGCGCTTTTTTGCTTCCCTTGAACTCGTTCTTGGACGAGCCGTTCAGCACGAGGATTGACGCCTTCCTGCCTATGAAGCGCCGCTGGAAAGTCTCCATTCAGGCGATGGTGTATAGGTGTAAGCACTTGGGGGTCATCGATGAAGAGCAGGCCACAAACCTGTTTAAGACGATTTCGTTTCGGAAGTGGCGCCGCGCCGAACCTTACGACGACACGATACCGCCTGAAGAGCCGCAACTGTTAAATCGAGCAGCAAATATCCTCTTGTCTAGCGGGCTCAAGACCCCCGACGATATGGCTCGTGCGATTCAGATTAACCGGCACATGATCGAGCAGATTTGCAATTTGCCGGGCGGAGCGTTGAACTCGACTTCCGTAGTGAAGGAATTCAGGCCTACAGTAAAATGAACCAATTCCTCGGAGTTCAGAGATTCTGTGCCGGTATTTAGGTCAAAGACATCATGAAATCCCACATCCACGGCGGGATTCAGAAAGTCTCGGTCGCTCGTAGGCTTGACGGAAAGCGGTTGCGGTATCGGGAGTTGGTGGGCTAATTTTCGGATCGGTCGCGGAGAACGGCGTGAAGTTTGCTGAAGTGTTCATCGATGACCCTCACTACGCGCTTCTCGATTTTCCGAGCCTCAACACCCAGCCGTCCTGAAAACATCTGTACGTTGCTTTCTAGGTTGCCAAATCTTTTTTGCATGTGATCGAACTTATGGTCCAGGGCTTTGAATTGCTTCTGAAGGACCTCGAACTCGTCCGTGAGATCCCCGAACTTCTCATCGAGCATCTTCCGTAGCAGTTCGGCCATCTTGGGGCTCCTTACCACCATCTCGACGATATATTCGATATCGCCTTCGCTAAGCGTGCTATGATCAGGCATACCTTTCCTCCATTGACGTGTGGGTTTGGTTCTTCGCCCCGGCCTGCCAGCCGGGGCAGGAAGGCCGGCCTCCCGAGATCAATGGAGTTCTTGCCATCGTCGACACTGAAGCGGGCAGGATCGTGGCCGAAATAGACGAAGGTGGCGTGACCGGGCATGAAGTTGCCGTGACGCTGGACAACAAGTTCGCGATCGTCCCCATGTATGGCACCGGCGGCGTGGGTAATCCGGGGACTGACGGCACTCAGATTTCCGTGATTGATCTTGCCGCGCGCAAGGTCGTCACGATGGTTGATCTCGGTGAACCCAGCCGGCCCCACCACTCGGTGGTTGGTCCCGACGGCATGGTATACATCACGAACGAGATCAACTACGCGATCAGCATTTTGGACCCTAAGACGATAACCATTGCGGGGACCATCCCCACCGGCCAGCCCGAACCTCACGATGTCGCTATCTCCCACGATGGGCGGCGGGTCTATTCCGTCAATGTATACGCGGGAACCGTTTCCGTCATGGATGCCCAAGAGCGGACATTGCTGGATATTATTCCCGTGGTGACGGATGCCTTTGGCCCCTACGCCCGAGGCAGTTCATTTCGAAAGATGCTCGTGCAACGCATCCACATCTCGCCGGACGACACGATGGTTTTCACCACGGATATGAGAAAGCCGGTGGTTGTGGTCATCGATACGGCAACCAATCAGGTCAAGACGCGCATTTCGCTGTCCAAGCAGGGACTGGCCACCACTCCCTCGCCGGACGGGAAGTATCTGCTGGCTACCGCGGCGGACCAGATAGAAGTGATTGACCTTGCCACCATGAAAATCGTTCACACCATCGACGTCCCCGGCAACGCGCAAGAGATTGTCTTTCGTCCCGATGGCCAGATGGCATACGTCTCCTGCAGTCCCGCGCGGAAGATTGTCGTAATTCGCACTTCGGATTGGAGTGTGGAGAAACTGATTGACACCGGCAATTATCCGGACGGCTTAGCCTGGTGGCCCGGCGGAAAATAGGCGCAACTGAGTGGGCGTGCGACGGAGGCGAAGCCGAACGCTGCGAGAATTACCGTGCGCTGCTACGCGAGACGAACTGCGAGAAGGGATTTAGGCCTAGCCCCCGCTGCGCACTCGATGCGTGCGACTTCCGTGACCAGCCTGTGACCAGCGCGGCAGCCTGAGGTTGTTCCAGATTATTCTGCTTGCATCCATGGATGGCCTTGGTGCGTCCTATCCTCCTGGGGGATATAAAAACGGAGAAAGGGAGGGGCCACGATGATGACAACCAACATCCCGACTTTGCCGCAGTACTGGGAGCGGCTGGCGCCACACGTCCCGCTGTTCTCGCTAGACGAGCAGCGCGCTGCGATCATCCTGTACCGGGAACTGGCGAAAGGCCAAGCGGTCGATGCCGCGCAGTTGGCCCAGGCCCTGGGTGTGTCTGCTGCTGAGGCCAGTGCGCTCCTCGCACGAGACTCGATCAAGGCCTTCGTCTATCCCGACGAACAAGGCCGCGTGCTCGGGTTCCGCGGTCTCTCGGCGGCGCCGATGCATCATCGCCTCGAGGTAGACGGCCGCACGCTGTGGACTTGGTGCGCCTGGGACAGTTTGTTTATCTCCGAGATTCTAGGGCGGCCGGTGCGAGTCGCGTCGCCCGACCCAGAGAGTGGCGAGGGCGTGCGACTTCTCGTGTGGCCGGACCGGATCGAGTCGGCAGAACCCGAGGACGCTGTCGTTTCCTTCCTGCTGCCCGATGCGCATGACTTCGACACCTCCGCCACCACCTTGATGACAAAGTTCTGTCACTTCGTCTTTTTCTTTGCTTCCCGATCCTCCGGTGAACGCTGGATGGCGAAGCATCCCGGAACGTTCCTCTATTCACTGGAAGAGGCGTTCGCGCTTGCGAAGCAGCTGAACGCCAGAACCTTCGGGCCGGAGCTGGCACGGCGCTCATGATCCGCGACAAGCTTTTCCACGAGCACCCACCGAAGTAGCGAGGTTTCCGCTTGCAGAGCGCTTCTCTCACCACTGACTGAAACGCCTGATTGAAACGTTAGTATGTGAGCTTGCTCAGACCGGGGCCTTTTGCATCAGGATGGAAGTGCATCAGGATGGAAGTGAAGCTCTGGAGGGCTCCCGAGGGCGTGCGATGCTTCTCGGCCGGGAGCGGCACGCGAGAATGGATTTGCACCTAGCGCCCCCGCTGCGCACTCGATGCGTGCGATTTCTGTGATCAGCCTGTGACCAGCGCGGCAGACTGAGGCCCAGCGAGGGTATCGGCATCAGGGAGCAGCAGCCGTCAAATTGGCGGCTGCGTTTGAGAACACATTGCCGATAGCGTCCGCCAACGTTCCCAAGAATGCGACCGCAGCCAGGGACAACAGGACGAGCAGAAGCGCGTATTCGGTCAAGTCTTGCGCTTCTTCCTCGCGCCATAGCCGTCTGAGAGTTGCAATCATTGTGTGTCTCCGTTTCAGTAGTTTGCCTTCGGTACCGCTGTGTTCGCTTCGCGCGCGCGCTCCTCAGGACCGGAGAGCGGATGGAGAAAACTGCACGTCATTTTGACTAATCGCAGCAGCTAATCGCAACAGCGGCCAGAAGCCGTCATATTGGAGGCTGCGTCTGAGAATACATTGCCGATAGCGTCCGCCAATGTTCCCAAGAATGCGACCGCAGCCAGGGACAACAAGACGAGCAGAAGCGCGTATTCGGTCAAGTCCTGCGCCTCTTCCTCGCGCCATAGCCGTCTGAGAGTTGCCGTACGGCTCCCCTCTGCGAAACGACCCTGCCCATTTGCGGGGTTTTTCCTGTTCCCGATCATGAGACTATTCTCGCGCCGAACCTGCCGGAGGGCTATAGAACTCTCGGTCCGAACGGGTGGTACGATCGTTTCCTGTATAGGGCCTCGCTGAAGTATTTCCTCGCCGGAAAAGACAACGGCAAAGAAGCACAACAAGACACACCGGCTAATGGTGGCATAATAGCGAGATGCAAAGATTTGGAACACGGCACGAAGCGTTGGAACACGGCGCGAAACGCTTGCGCGTGGATGGTTTCGGGGATCGAGAGGGAGGGGAATCGAAGAGGATTGTGAATGAGGATTGGAGGACTGAAAATGAAAACTCGTAGCATTAGTTACAGCGTGGTGGTCGTGGCCCTGGCAGGCGCCTTGTCATTGTTATTGGTTTCCATGCCGGCTGCTCAGAATGGAGCGCCCGCTGCGAACCCGGAAGACAGGCCGACACCGCTGCTCGCCAACGGATACCCGGACTTCAGCGGATTCTACGGCGGTAAATACGGCGCGGAGACTGGGGGGGCCGCTGAGCAGCGTTAGCAATAAATTTGATGACGGCTCGATTTATTTTCAGTACGCCGGGGCCAACCTTGGCGCGGGGCTTCCGGCACTTTCCCAGGCGGATAACCAGCCTCCTTACAATCCGGAATATATGGCCAAGGTCACGGCCATTGCCGATGCCATGTATGGCGGCAACTCGCTGGAGGACCCCCAGCTGTTTTGCAAACCAGACGGCGTCGTGCGGGCGGGAATTCGCGGCTTGCTCGTTCATTTCCCGGAAATGCTGGCGATCCTCTACGAGGCTCGGCCGGGTCCGTACTGGCGGGTCATCTATACCGATGGGCGCTCGCATCCCGAAGAGCCAGATACCTCGTATTTCGGCCACTCCATTGGCCACTGGGAAGGAGATACCCTGGTGGTGGACACCGTGGCCCTCAATGACGAGACCTGGCTTGGCGGAAACCAAGGCGGTGGCGTCAAGTACACGTCCATTCACAGCGATCAATTGCGCGTGATCGAACGAATCATGCGCAAGGGGGACGCGCTTACCTTCCAGGTCACGGTCGAGGACCTGGTGATGTTCTCCAGGCCGTGGGTAATCGAACCTCGAACGGTACGGGTGAATCGAACGGGCGACTACATTCAGCCGCAAATGTGTGTTGACGTCACCAGTGAACACATGATTCGGCCCACCCCCAAGGATCCGGACCTGAAGTGCGGCTGGTTCGTCTCGCAAAGTGAATATGGCCTCGACAACGATCTTCCCACTGCGCTGGACCGCCAGGAACACTATCAGAAGCTCAAAGACCAGGGGTATGAAGGGGTGCGCGGCTCAGCGGATGCCGCTGAGAATTAGAGCGTACCCATACCGCAGTCTGTGAGCTTGCTCAGACCGGGGCCTTCTGCATCAGGCCTTCTGCATCAGGCCTTTTGCATCAGACCCGTTGCATCAAAATGGTGGTGAAGCGCTGGAGGGTTCCCGAGGGCGTGCGATGATCCTCAGCTCTGCTCACCAGCGGTGAGAATGCGGGAAACTGACGGGCCAATTCATCCGGGCCGTATCTTTCAACCGGCAGACCGCTGCACCGAGTGGGCCCGTCGACGGCAAACGTGGAGATGACCAGAAAACCGCCGTCTTTCACGGCACGGGTGGCGGCGGCCACGTAGGCGGCCTTGCCGCTGGGTTGCACGAAGAAGTGGAAGAGGGCGCCGTCATGCCACAGATGGAAATAACGTTCTTCCAGCTTCGCGTGGATAACGTCACCTACAATCCAACGCACTTGCGCTGACCGCGATTCCAACCGCTGCCTCGCTATCTCCATGGCGGCGGGGGAAACATCCAGAACCGAGAGATCGTGGAATCCCATCGCGAGCAAATCGTCGACCAGGGTGGACGCGCCTCCGCCAATGTCGATGATCCTTGCGCCGGGACCCAGACGAGCGTGCCGGATCAGCTCGAGAGACGTATCCAGATGGAAACGGTGCCAGCTCCATTGTCCGGCGGAGCCAGTGGCATGGATTTTGTCCCAATGGGCCCTCTCGCCGGTCCATTCCTTGTCCATGTCCATGAAGTCCTTGTCCATTAGGCTTATTCTGATTCTATTCTCTGATTCTATTCTGGGGACATTCTGCGCATTCTGGGGCTTGCAACGCTCTTGTCCGATGCAGGTTTGCCCGGCAGAGCGCCTGCAGAGAGGAGGAGAGGGAGTTGTCCCTAGGTACTCGATGTACTCGGCGGGACTGATTTAGCAGCATCGGTTACTTTATCGCTGGTCATGCTATCGCTGGTTGCTTTATCGCCGG
Source organism: Candidatus Acidiferrales bacterium (assembly GCA_965197305.1). GTDB lineage: Bacteria > Acidobacteriota > Terriglobia > Acidiferrales > UBA7541 > Palsa-189. Next base: position 78,358 of record CBDAMS010000013.1, read on the forward strand.
ATGCACTATCGCCGCCGGCTACAGCACCGCCGCCGGTTACAGGGCCGCTGGCTACTTTCTCGCCGGCTACAGCACCGCCGCCGGCTACAGCACCGCCGCCGGCCACAGGTTCGCCGCCGGCAACGCCTTCGTCGATGATTATAGGTTCACCGGTGATAGGATCGGTCGGTATTTCGATACCGGCGCGCTTGTCAAGTTTCTTCTGCAGGCGCCGCTCCGCTTTGGCGCGTTGCTTCTCCATTCTCTTCATTTCTTTCTGTCGCTTCTTGAAGGTAAGGGTCATGGATTCCTCCTTGGAATCGGGAGCGAGCGTCCGGTGCCGGCCTCAGGTAAACAGGAAGATCGGACGCATGGCCCAGGCCTCTTTGCACGAAAATGCGCGAAAACGCGCGAAAACCAACATTTGCACTTCCATGTTGCACGACCATCTTGCACTACGACGTTGCCAGTCTTCTGGTAACCAAACTTCTTGGGTACTAACTTCGGGTGCCAACTTCTCGGGTACCAGCTTCGAACGATCTGAGAAAAAGGGCGGCCGGGAAATCCCGGCCGCCCTTGCAGACTAGAGGCTTGTAACGTTGGCCGCTTGCAGGCCCTTTGGGCCACGGGTCACTTCAAATGCGACGGCCTGACCGTCATTGAGCGACCTGTACCCCTCTCCTTCGATGGCGGAGAAATGGACAAAAACGTCCTCGCCGCTTTGGCGTTGGATGAATCCAAAACCCTTACTCTCGTTGAACCACTTCACTGTTCCTTGTTCTTTCACTATGTTTCCTTTTTCTGTTTGAGCTATTTGATGTTCCCCATCAGCCTCCAGCCGTAGATGACAAAAGGGGATGCAAGTGCGAACTTGCATCCCCTTCAACGAATCCAAAGGTGTTTACAAGAGCAACAAACGCAAATATATCTTACCACATCTGTGCTTCAGCGGGTAACGGATGCCATCCGTCGGTGCTGCTCCCAAAGGATCTTGTCTTTTTTTTGTGACCAAGGTCACCCGTGACCATGACCGTTGCCACTGTAGAGGTGCGCGCTCAGGGGCAAAAATGGGGCGTGGAATAAACAGCCAGAGCATAGCCGGCGGGGGAGGTTTTCGGATGAAACCCTTTTCAACGCGAGGCCCGATCTGGACGACAGCCTGGATGGCAGCGATGGTGGCCATCCTGTGCCTGTTGGGTGCAACGCAGACTTATGCGAGAAAAATGGCCACCAGGGACGACGATCGAGCGGGGCTTTCCTCCAGAGCCGTCAAGTCTGACATTCACAATACCATCGCCGCATACTACTGGAAGGATGCAAGACGTCTGGATGCCGAGGCGAAGAATTTCGCGGCGCTGGCCGAAGTCCATCGAGAATCGAGAGGCGCTTACCGATACGGGCCATCCGCCACCGATTTGGAACCGGGCGTATGCACAATCCTGGCAGAAGACCGCGCAAAGATGGCCGCAAAGGCCCGCGGCCTGGCCGGGAACCATGAAGAGCTGGCGCAGCTTCTCTCTGACCAGAGCCGCTCGGCCAGCAGCCCGAGGAAGGCGGCGCCGAAACGTTTGGCGCCGCCAGTTTCGCTCGGAATCCCAACCGACTAGCTGCGTCTAAGCGGTCGGCGGACAGCAAATACTCTCTAAATGCAGGCACTCTCTGAATGTAGGCACTTCCACATTCGAACGTCTTGCAGGATGGTTCGAATCGAGCCATTAGAATACTCTATAAGTAAATAGCTGTTACCTTTATCGGTAATTCGTGCTAACGTGTGTCATGTTCGCTGGTCAATCTCGGTCTCGGTCACGATCTCGGGAGCTGATCGCCCCTAACACAGCCGCTTCAGGTTTTGCTTCTCCTATCCATGGTCTGCGTTTTCTGAATCCGAGCAGGGTTTCCGATGCATCCCCCAGTCTCGAGTCTCCAGCCTTTGGCAGTCACTCGCCACGTAAGTGCTTTGTACTTCGCACTTATGAAAAAGTCTCCTGTAACTCTACTGGAATGAACACTTATGGCGCAAAGGACTTAAAGTTCCCTGGAATGAACACTTACAAAAAAGCCGGGGGGGGGGTAGTCGAGCGAAAGTCCCCGGCGAGGGGAGCTTTCGCGGTAAAAAAGTCGGGGGGCGTTTAGGATTATTTGGAATGGAACGAGCCGCTGCGGCGCCTGAAAGTGAGATTGGCTTGAGTCGAGTGAGCCGAGCGAGCCAAGCCGAGCGAGACAAGCTGAACCGGCGAAGCTCAGTGGACGTGGCGGGTTTTTTTGGACATGTAGTCCATCAGCAAGTACTGGCCCAGGGTATAGGGGGTGGTGAAGTAGGCCTTGCCGCGGCAGATCTCGGCGACCTTCTGGACAAAATGGACGAGCGAGTAGTCGCTGGCGAGCATGAAGGTGTTGATGAGGATGCCGGCCTTGCGGCACTTGGCCACCTCTTCCAGGGTTTGGGTGACCACCAGCGGATCCAGGCCGAAGGCGTTCTTGTAGATGCGGCCGTCGTCGAGTGTGATCGCGGAGGGTTTCCCGTCGGTAATCATGACGATCTGGCGCATGTCTTTCTTTTGGCGCGCCAGGATGCGCTGCGCGAGCCGCAGGCCTTCGCGGGTGTTGGTGTAGTAGGGTCCGACTTGCACGCGGGCCAATTCGGCGAGAGGCATCTCTTCGGCGCTGTCGTGGAACAGCACCAGATGCAGCGAATCGCCGGGATATTGGGTGCGGATCAGGTGGGAAAGGGCCAGGGCCACGCGCTTGGCGGGGGTGAAGCGGTCCTCGCCGTAGAGAATCATGCTGTGGCTGCAATCGAGCATCAGCACCGTGGCGCAGGAACTCTGGTATTCGCACTGGTGGACCATCAGGTCGGGATAGTCGAGGGCGATGGGCACGCGGGCGCCTTCGCGGCGGACGGCGTTGAAGAGCGTGGCGCTAACGTCCAGGTTGAGGGTGTCGCCGAATTCATAGGGGCGCGAAACGCCGCCGGACTCGACGCCGGTCGAGAGCTCGCGGGTGTCATGGCGGCCGAAACTGCTCCTTCCCACCGACGCCAGCAGATCCTTTAGCGTCCGGAAGCCGAGAAAATCGATGGTCTTATCGGTGATCTCGAACCGCACCTGAGTTTGTGCGTCGCGCTGGGCATCCAATTGACCGCGAGGGGTTTTTTCGGGCGGTTGCGTTACCTGAGGCGGCTGCTGGGGGTTGATGTAGCCCTCCTCCGTCATGCGCTCGATCAGCCGGTCCACCAGTTCCTGGAGCTGCTTTTCGGCTTCCTCGGACTCGCCTTTGGTGAGCTGGTCGAGAAGGTCTTGGGGAATCAGATCCCCTTCGGCCAGGGCGCGCAGAACGGCTTCCTGCAGCGTCTCCATTGTGTGCTCGGGGTCCAGTTCGGAGATGCCATAGAACGGGGACTCAAAGCCGCTTTGCAGGAAGAAATCGCCAAGGCGCTTGACCAGTTCTTCGAGGTCCACCGAATCGGCGGGCTCACCGGTGTAGCGGGAATAACGGGTGTATTTCACAAGTCTTCCCTAATCGTCGGACCACAACCGGGCCGGCCTTAGTTGTAGCGGCGGCGCGGAGTACGGCCGGGGGGCACGCCCGGCTCCACGGGCTTGGGCTGGTCGGCATAAAAGCCTCGCTCTTCGTTGCGGTTGATGCGCTTTTGCGCCCAAAGACCCTCGAGGATGAATTCACCGGCGGCGGCCAGCAGCGCCGCGCCGGACTTGCCGTGGACTCCCAGCCGGTCCGCATGCTCCAGGAGTCCCTGGATGCGCCGCAGTGCGGCGAGTTCCTCGGCGGCCTTGGCGCCTTCCGGCACCTTCAGCTCGCCTCCCATCTCGAACCATTGCACCACCGGCTGCAGGTTGGACTGGCCCAAATATTTCGTAAACACCCTGCCGATGGCGGCGCGAATCAATTCGCGCGCGATGGTATCGGCGCCGCGCAATTCGCCTTCGTATTCCAGTTCCATTTTCCCGGTCATGGCCGGAATGGCGGCGTAGACGTCGGCCACCCGCGCGGCGGCATGCGTTTCCCGATTGCGCGCGGCGCGCTGCTCGACACTGCTGATGATGGCTTCGGTGCAGGCGATGGGCAGGCGCTGGCTGACGCCGGAGCGACGGTCCACGCGCTTGTCCTCGCGGGCCAGGAAGGCGATCTGCTCCACCACCTCGGTGAGGTAGCCGGGCACGCGAATCTGCCGCCCGCTGTTGCGCTCGGTCCAAGTCTCCTGGGCGGTTATGGCCATGCCTTCCTCAATGGTTGCGGGATAGTGGGTGCGAATCTCGCTGCCCAGACGGTCTTTGAGCGGCGTCACAATCTTGCCGCGCGCGGTGTAGTCCTCCGGATTGGCGGTGAAAACCAGCAGCACGTCGAGAGGCAGGCGAATGGGGTAGCCCTTAATCTGAACGTCACCCTCCTGCATGATGTTAAACAGGCTGACTTGAATCTTGCCGGCCAGGTCCGGCAGCTCGTTGATGGCGAAAAGGCCCCGGTTGGCGCGAGGAAGCAGGCCGTAGTGGATGGTCAGCTCGTCGGAGAGATCCCGGCCGCCGCGTGCCGCCTTGATGGGATCCACGTCGCCGATGATGTCGGCAATGGTGACATCGGGGGTAGCGAGCTTTTCGACGAAACGGGCGTCACGCGGGAGCCAGGAGATGGGCGTGTCGTCGCCGCGCTCGGCCACCAGTTCGCGGCAGGAGCGGCAGATGGGCCGCAGAGGATGGTCGTGAATCTCGCAGCCGGCAATGTAAGGAATCTCCGGGTCCAGAAACTGCACCAGGCCGCGCAAGATGCGGCTCTTGGCCTGGCCGCGCAGGCCGAGCAGAATGAAGTTGTGCCGCGCCAGGATGGCGTTGACGATTTGCGGCAGCACCGTCTCTTCATAGCCGTGCACGCCGGGGAAGAGCGGCTGGCCCTCCTCCAGCTTCCGCAGCAAGTTGGCGCGCATCTCGTCGCGGACGGTGCGCGCGGCGGCGCATCCTTTGTCCACACCTTGGCCGTCCACGCCTTGGCGCCATGCTCCCAAGGTCACAGGATTGCTTGCTTCTGGGTGTTTTGCCATGGGTCCCCAATTCTCCGCGAGGTGCCGGAAAGCGAGACAGCTCTATTATAGGACGAACGGCCCTACTTATGGGATGAACTGCCCTATTACGGGAAGATCGTGTGTTAGTTACAGGTTGCGAATCGGCGAGGTGACATGAGGCTGCGATTCCGGGGGATTATACGCTTGACTTCCGAACCTCTTTAAGGCATAATTTGGTTGAGTGAGAGAACCAAAATGAGCCGAAGCACAATAAGCACCTTCCAACTGTTCAGCAAATTCCCTGATGAACCGAGTGCCATTGCATACCTTGAAAAAAGGCTCTGGAAGAGTGGGCCGGAATGCCCTAAGTGCAAGGCTACCGAGCGCATCACGAAGCGGAAAGACGGTTTCTACGCCTGTAATGCCTGTGTGTTCAAGTTCACGATTCGGACAGGGACAATTTTCGAGCGGTCGCATGTCCCGCTTCATAAGTGGCTGTATGCAGTGGATCTGCTAGTTACGTCACGCAAAGGAATTTCGTCACTCCAACTCGGTAAAGAAATCGGAATCCGACAAGCATCAGCATGGTTTCTCTTGCACCGTCTCCGCGAAGCTTGCGGGAACGATCTCACCATGCTTCGGGACATAGTCGAAGTGGATGAAGCCTATGTCGGCGGCAAGGAACAGAATAAGCACATGAAGGTCAAAGAAGTATCACAGAAGAAAAGAGTTGAAAATGGTTGGAGTCGGTAATTGTCACAGTAAAAAGGACTTATAGGATTTTACTTGACTTTTTACCAGAATAGTTTATTTCCAACCTGAGCGTCCCGCTAAGCGGAGGCATATATGTGTAAGTCAGAGATTAGTGGCGTAGGGGTTTGTAAATCGGAAATAAGTGGCGTAGCATAGATTCTTACCAACACCAGGCAATTTGGTGCCTTGCTCCAATTGGTGGATTGGTGGATTCACGTATAATTGCTGTCCTTCCCTGTGTGGTGAGCCTTATCTCGTAGTCTTTCTTTCTCTCCGGCTTTAACGTTCCTGGTTTGCCTAGTATTCCCGAGAGAACCTGTACGTTTCTTGGTTCCTTTCCCGGTGAAAAAATAATCACAAGACTGGTCTTATCGATCCACTCGAAAACCTCAGATTCAACTGATTCATCACTGTTTGGGTAGCCGTCGATCGAGTGCGCTAGCAAGACTGAGCGTACAAAGGAACCTTTTGAAAAAACAATTTCGTCATCTGGTTTGATGTGTGTCCAAAGCCGAGCAGGCTTTTCGGACTTTTCTCGGAACTTCAGAGAAGTTGAATCGACGATCAATTTATCTATTGTGTCAGTGTCCTCAGTTCCGTACATAAATGGTGGCAGTGGGGTCTGGTCCCGACGGAAATAGATAGTGCGATCTCGTACATAGTAACTAGTCTGTTTCTCTTGCATCCAAGAGAACTCAATAGTTGTCAGAGAGGACACGATTCTGTACGGGGATTTCTTCACCCAACCCCGCGAGGTGTTGCGGATTAATTTTCCAAATTCATACGCTAGTCCCAGACCTTTGAGGCTAACTGAGATTTCTTCGATCACGGCGCTCCATAACGAGTCCGGTGACTACACAGCAGGTAATTATCATGAAGTGTTAACCGGAATTTCCGATTTTAACTTTAATCCTTGCGCAAGACCATATGCCTGCCGCCCTCTGGTGTCAACCGCAGATCGCCCTGGTCGCTCGTTGGGTGGCAAACGCGTTCGACCATTTTCGATTTCGCGGTTAGGAGTTAAGAAGTCAAGCGTATAATTCCCGATTTCGGCAGCAACGCCAGCGGGGGCTACAACTGCGACAGAGCCGTTTCCATTTCCGAGGCGGCATGCTGGTCGCCGGCGCGATGGGCGACAGCGATACCGCTAGTGAGCATGCGCCGCGCTTCCTCGGTGCGAGAAAGTGTCGCGAGCAACTGCCCGTACTGGAAATAGCCGCTCACGTAGTCGGGATGGGAGGCCAGGAGCTTGTCGTAATTCTCCATGGCCGCAGAGGCGTCGCCCTGGCTGGCGCACTCCATCGCCAAGCCGTACAGCGCGAAGGCGTCGTTGGGATGCGCGGCGGCAAACTCCTCGAGCATGGCGCGCCGGGTTTTCTTCTGTGGTTGGGTCATGATCCGAGAGCGCGTATTATAGCGCTTCGCCCGGACATCGCCTACGGACATCGCCAAACCGGGCGCAAAGGAGCCGAACGTGGCAGGCAAACGGGCAAGAAAGGCCGCCGCACGCGCAGAAACGGCCGGGCGGCTGGTGAGCGAATCGCGCACGGAAATGGTGGAGGTTGTGCTTCCGCAGGACGCCAACGTGTGGGGGACGGTGCTGGGCGGGCGGGTATTGCATCTGGTGGACATTGCCGGGGCCATTACCGCACACCGGCACAGCCGCAGCGGCGTGGTGACGGCGTCGGTGGATCACGTCGATTTTCGCAATGCCATTCACGTGGGTGAGCTGATCATCCTGAAGGCCAGCGTGAACCGTGTTTTCCATACGTCGATGGAAGTCGGCGTGAAAGTATTTTCGGAAAACGTTCTGACCGGCGAACGGAAGCACACCACGAGCGCCTACGTCACCTTCGTCGCCGTGGATGAATCCCAGTGTCCGGGGCCTGCAACGCCGCTGGTGTGCGAAAACGACGAGGACTGCCGGCGGTTCCGCGAGGCGTTGTCGCGGCGCAAGATGCGCCTCGGCCACCGCGATAGGCGCCGTTAGTCCGGTCCGGACGGCATCCGCGACTACGGCTGCGCGGCGCAGAACCGCGCGACGGCGTCAGCCGTGCTCTGGGCTTGCTCGATGCAGGATCCGATGGCCGGCCCGGAAAGATAATTTCCAGCCAGGAAAACACCCGGGGTGCTGGCGCAGAGGTCCTCGAGCGCCGTCACGATCCGCTGGTGTCCGAGATTGTATTGCGGCAGTGCGCGGTCCCAGCGGGAAACGTGCTCGGCAACCGGCAAGCCGGTGATGCCCAAGACCGAGGCGATTTCCTTGCGTACGGTTCCGGCGATGGCCTCCTCGGACTGCGCGGGAAGATCGGGGTCCGTGGCCCCGCCGATAAAGCTGGTGAAGGAGGCCATGGGCTCCGGCGCATCCGGGGCGCGGCCGGGGAAGAGAAACGAGTTAAAAACCGTTCCGAGCAGGTGAATCCCCTCGGTGCGCGGAACCAGGAAGCCGAAGCCGCGCAGCGGCCGGCCGTCCATTCGGGCCGAGATCTGCGCCAGCCGGTAACCGGAGGAGACTTGCGCGAGGGGAGCATATTCGATTCGCAGCAGGGCCCGAGCGAAGCCGGGATTGATTTCGGCCAGCAATTCGGCGGCTTTCCCGGCGGGCGTGGCCAAAACGACCGCCGCAACCTGAAGCTGGCGGGTCATGACGTTGTCGGTCGTCCATGTGACATCGAATCCGTCGAATTTGCCGAATCTGCCGAATCCGCCGGGGCCGCCAGGGCCGCGGGAATCGTCGCCGCTGGAGCTGCCTGAATCGGGGCGGCGGCGCCGGTGAATGGTGATCACCTCGGCGCCGGTCCGAGCCGAATCTTCAAGTTTCCTCGTCAGCGCCTCGATCAGCGTGGGGATGCCTCGTTTGAAATTGCACAGTGACGCCGTATGGCCGCTGTCCTTGTGACCCTTATGACCATGACGCCGCGACTTCATGGCGCCGCGGAGGACGCTGCCGTACTGCTGCTCGAAGCGGTGCACGGCCGGAAAAGCGCTGCGCAGGCTGAGCTTTTCCGGGTCGCCGGCATAGACGCCGGAGACAAATGGAGCGGCCAGGTTGGTTAGAAGGTCTTCCACAAACTTGCGGCGGATGAAAGCGGCAATGGATTCGTCGCCTTCGGGCGGGCGGGTCCACCGAAAAGGCTCACCGAGCAGGCGCAGCTTGGTATGCCAGTCAATCAGGGAGGTTCGTATGAGTTCGGGCGGGCTCAAGGGGGCGCGCACCAAGCGTCCCTTCGAAAGGATATAGCGCGGGGCGCGCGGATCGGCGCGAAGCAACTCTCCGGAGAGGCCCAGCTCTTCGATCACCGCGGCCAGGGGCTGGACGGCGAGCAGGTTCTGCGGGCCGATGTCGAACAGGAAGCCGTTTTTCTCGACGGTGCCGATCAGGCCGCCAAAGCGCGGGCCGCGCTCCAGCAAGAGCACCGGGACGCCGCGCCGCCGCAGGCGCCAGGCGCACGTCAAGCCCGAGATGCCGCCTCCGATGACGATGACCGGGACATTTGTGGGAGAAGACACGGTCGAGGGGGCGCGCCGCTAGAGGGTCTTCGAGAACAGCGGCCGCTCGGCGAGGCGCTGCTGCTCGAGGTAAGGGTCAAAGACCATGCCGATATTGCGGATGAAGATGCGGCCAAGCGGCGTGACGCGTATCTCCTCGGAAAGAGGGTCGGAAAGAGGCTCGACCAGCCCGTCTTCCACAAAAGGGGCGAGGCGCGCCATTTCCGGCGCGAAATAATCGTCGAACCCGATGCCAAATTCAGCCTCGATCTCGCTCTTGCGGATGACCGCGTGGCACAGCAGGCGGCTGATGAGGGCGCGGCGGAGAAGGTCGTCCTGGGTCAGGCGGCAGCCGCGCATGGTCGCAAGACCTCTGCGCTCCACGGCTTCCGTGTAGGGCGGCAGTTGGCGATGGTTCTGCGCGTAGGCGCTGCCGATTCCGCTGATGGCGCTGACCCCCATGCCGTACAGGTCGGCTCCCGCCTTGGTGGTGTAGCCTTGAAAGTTGCGGTGCAGGGTGCGATTGCGCTGCGCCTCGGCCAATTCATCGTCGGGCCGGGCGAAATGGTCCATGCCGATGTACGCATAGCTGGCTCCCAGGAATTTTTCGAGTCCCATGCAGAAGATACGGAACTTTTCCATGCCTTCGGGCAGATGGCTTGCGAACGCGCCTTGCTGCTTGCGAAGCCAGGGCACGTGCGCATAGCTGAACAGCGCCACGCGCTCCGGAGCCATGGCCAGGACCTGATCCACGGTGGCGGCAAATCGCGTGGCCGTCTGGTACGGCAAGCCGTAGATGAGGTCCACATTGATGCTGCGAAAGCCGAGCGCCCGCGCGGCGGCGATCATATCGCGGGTGGCCTCGAACGGCTGGATGCGGTGGATGGCCTGTTGCACCGCCGGGTCGAAGTCTTGAATGCCGAGGCTCAGGCGGTTGAAGCCAAGATGCCGCAGGGTTTCCAGATGCCGCGTGGTGGTCACGCGGGGGTCCACCTCAATTCCGATTTCAGCGTCCGGAGCGAACGAAAACCTGTCGGCGGCGAACCGGAAGAGCTCCTCCATCTGCTCCGGCGTGAGGTAAGTGGGCGTGCCGCCGCCCCAGTGAAACTGCACGACCTGACGGGAGGAGGAGACGAAGCGGCTCACATGCTCTATCTCGCGTTTGAGGGTCGCCAGGTAGGGAGGCGCCGCGCCGTGGTCCTTGGCGATCACTACCGTACAGGCGCAGAAGAGGCACAAGCTTTCGCAAAAGGGAAGGTGCATGTACAGCGACACCGGAGTGCGTTTTTCCTCCGCGCGGGTGAAGACTTGTTCGAGGTCGTCGGGGCCGAAATCTTCGCGCCAGACCGGAGCAGTGGGATAGCTGGTGTATCGCGGTCCGGGGCGATTGTACCTGGCAAGGAATTCTTCCGAGATGCGGAACCGATCGCGGTTCAACGCCAGGCTGAGGCCGGGCTGCGGGGAAGGGTTCATGGCACCGGTGAAGGCTTTTCGGGCGCCGCGGCTTGCGCAGGAACCTGTTGCGGCTGCAATTCCGCGATGGGCGCGGACTGGCCGGCGCGCACGAAGGCCAGGGCGTGTTCGACCGGGGTATCGGGCAAGATTCCGTGGCCCAGGTTCAGAATATGTCCCAGCCCGCCGGTTTGCCCGACTCCCTGACGGGCGGCGCGAGCGATGGCCTCTTTCGGGCCCAAGAGGACGCAGGGGTCGATATTGCCTTGCAGGGCCAACTGCCGGCCGAATCGCTTCTGCAATGCGTTCAAATCCTGGCGCCAGTCAACGCTCAATACGCTGGCACCGGTCTGGGCCAGCAACTCGATCAGGTGATTGGCACCCTTGGCGAACAGAATTACCGGAGTCTGGCCGGCGGCCAGTTCGGAGATCAGAAGCTGCGTTGCGGGCAGCTCGAATTCGCGGTAGCCGGAGGCGTCGAGTTCACCCGCCCAGGTGTCGAACAGTTGCACGGCTGCGGCTCCCGCCGCGATCTGGGCCTTGAGGTATGCCGCCGTGGCGCGGGCGATCTTCCGAAGCAAAGCGCGCAGCAGTTTGGGCTCGCTCAGGAGCATGGTCTTGGCGGCAGAAAAGCCGTCGCGCGAGCTGCCTTGAATCATGTAGCAGGCCAGCGTCCAGGGCGCCGCGGCGAAGCCGATGACCGGCACGCCGGGACCGAGTTCGCGGCAGAGTTGGCGAATGATTTGGCCGACAAAGCGCGTGTCGCGCTCGGGATCGAATTCAACGAGTGCTTCGACCTGTGCCGCGGTGCGAATCGGTGTATGAATGAGCGGCCCGGCATCGCCCAGTTCGATGCCTGCGCCCATGGCTTCTGCGGGGATCAGAATGTCGGAGAACATAATGACCGCATCGACGCCCAGACAGCGGTAGGGCTGCAGGGAGACTTCGGCGGCAAGCTCCGGAGTCTTGGCGATTTCCAGAAAGGTGTGCTTCTGGCGCAAGGCGCGATATTCCGGCAAGTAGCGGCCTGCCTGGCGCATGATCCACACTGGCACGCGCGGGACCGGTTGACTGCGGCAGGCGCTGAGAAACAGCGCTTTTCGGTTGCCGGCGTCGAGGTGAAGGTTCATCTCATTGAACGCGCTGCCAGGACTCTCCAGTTCGGGGCGGCGCAGCCCCATTCATCTTAACAAATCGCAGGAGGGGGTGCATTGCGGCGCCTGTAGCGGTACGATGGTAAGGTCAGTGCGGGTTTTGCCGATGCGTTTTGCCGATGAAAAGAGCCGTTTGGGCCCGCCCCCGCCGATGCGCGCCTGGGCAGCAAAAAGGTGCGCCGGAGCGGGGGAAATGACGTCCAGAAGATGAATCAACTGTTTGCCGCCACCGCCATTTGCTACGCCGCCAGCGTCGCCGGTTACATCGCATTTCTTGCCACCGCGCGACGCGAATTGGGGCGCCTGGCAACGGCCTTGCTCGCCGGCGGAATCGCCCTCCATTATCTGGCGCTTGTGGCGAGGTCCAACTGGAAGGAGACCATGCCGTATGATGACTTATACGGCTCGCTTTCGCTACTCGCCTGGCTGCTGGCGGTAACCTACCTGGGGCTCGAACTATTCCACCGGCAACGGTCGGTCGGGGCATTTGTAATGCCCGTGGTGCTGGCCCTCTTCCTGGCCTCCTGGTCCGGCATCGGAGTGGTGGCCAATCCGCCCGCGGCCGAAGGACCGCTGCTGGCTCTTCACATTACGCTCAACGTCCTCGGTTATGCGGCCTTTGCGCTTTCCTTCGTGCTGAGCCTGATCTATCTCATTCAAAACCGGCTGTTGCGCCACCATCGATTGGGGAGCATCGTGTGGCGTTTTCCGGCGCTCGAGGTGCTCGAACGGATGAGCCGCAGCAGCGTGATCGTCGGACTTGGGGCTTTTGCTATCGGGAACGCTTTCGGGGTTTTCTGGACGCACCGGATCTGGGGGCAATACTGGAACGGCGATCCCAAGGAGATCATCACCCTGGTGATCCTGGCGGCCTACGGCGGGTACCTCTTGCTGGGGCGCATGGCCGCGTGGCGCGGCGCGCGGGCATCGGCATTGTGCGTCTTCAATTTTGTGATCGTGCTTCTCAGCTACAGTGTCGTGAATCTTTATCTATCGGATTATCACAGGTTTTTCTGATGCCCGGCTCGATCAGCGTGTTCAGGGCGGCAGGAGGCTGAACCCGATGGAGATTGTCCTCATCGGGTTGAACCACCGAACGGCGCCGGTCGAATTGCGCGAGCGGGTATCCTTCACGCCCGCCGAGGCCCAGCGCGCCGCGGAGCAATTGCGCTCGCGCGGCCTGCTCTCCGAGACGCTGATCCTTTCCACTTGCAATCGCAGCGAGCTTTACGGCGTTCCGCCCGAGCCCGCCGGGGACAGCGCCGCGGCCATGGAACGGTTTTTGGCGGCGTTTCACAGCATCGAACCGACGGTCTTGAACGGGAGCCTGTATCGCCATTACGACCAGGCTGCCGTGCAGCATCTGTTTCGCGTGGCTGCCGGGCTCGATTCCATGTTGCTCGGGGAGGCGGAAATCCTGGGGCAGGTGCGCGAGGCGTATCGAATCGCGGCCCAGAATGGAGCCACCGGCCCAGTGCTGAATCGCCTGTTCCAGGGAGCCTTGGAGGTCGGCAAGCGCGTTCGCTCGGAGACTGAAATCGGCAAGGGGCCCCTTTCGGTGGCCTTCGCCGGTGTCCGGCTGGCGGAGCGCATTTTCGGAAGATTGCGCGGCCACTCGGCGCTCATCCTGGGAGCGGGCGCCACGGGCGAGCAGGTGGCCGGCCACCTGCGGGATCGCGGCATCACGCGGCTGCGGGTGGCCAACCGCTCGCATGAACGGGCGCGGGAATTGGCCACCCGCGTATCCGCGGAAGTCGTGGAGTGGGAGGCAGTGGGTGCGGCGCTGGAGTGGCCGGACCTGATCGTTTTTGCGGTGGCCAGCGACGAGCCGGTGGTATCGCGCGCGGCGCTCGAGCGCGCCATGGCCGCGCGCTCCAACCGGTCCCTGGTGCTGATCGATCTGGGCGTCCCGCGCAATGTGGCCGCGAGTGTCGCGGATCTTTACAACGTGTATCTGTACGATGTGGACGATCTCAGCGAGATCGTCGAGCAGAACAAGCGTGCTCGCCAGGCGGAAATCCCGGTGACCGAAGCGATCGTCGACGAGCACGTGGGGAAATTCGAAGCCTGGCAGGCAAGCGTGGAGACGGGCGCCGTGCTGCGGGAATTGCGCGCGCGCCTCGAGGCTGAGCGCGACGCCTTCCTCCGCGAACGGCTCGACGCCATGCCGCACCTTTCTCCGGAAGAACGAAGCCGCATGGCCCGGGTTGTCGACGACGTGCTGGAGCGGATGGTGCTTCAGCCGGCGGAAGCTTTGAAGGGCGTGCGCGACCTTCGCCGGAAGTTGCAAAACCTGGAAGCAGTGCGGGACCTGTTCCGACTCGACCGGAAAGGGCCTTGACCCCGCTGCGCATCGGCACGCGCGGCAGCGCCCTGGCTCAATGGCAGGCCGAACTGGCGCGTGGACGCCTCACGGCGATGGGTCTTGCGGCGGAGCTGGTTCTGGTGCGTACTACCGGCGATCGCCGGCGCGAGGCGCCGCTGCGGGCCATCGGCGGCAAGGGGATTTTTATCAAAGAACTGGAAGACGCGCTGCTCGACGCCCGCATCGATCTGGCCGTGCACAGCATGAAGGATGTTCCCACCGAGGTGCCTGCGAGTCTGGTGATGGCGGCCATCTGCCAGCGAGAAGACGTGCGCGATGCGCTGGTTTCGCGCGATGGCTCCGGTCTGGACGGTTTGCCGGCCGGCGCGCGCGTGGCTACCAGTAGTTTGCGGCGGCAGGCGCAACTGCTGCATCATCGGGCGGACCTGCGCATGGTCGAAATGCGCGGCAATGTGGACACGCGTCTTGGGAAGCTGGAGCGTGGCGAATGCGACGCGGTGGTACTGGCCAAGGCGGGTCTCGACCGTCTGGGACTGGGCGATCAAATCACCGAAGTGTTGACGCCCGATGTCTGCCTTCCCGCCGCGGGGCAAGGCGCCATCGGCATTGAAACCCGAGCAGGTGATGCGGCGGTTCTTGAGGCGGTCGCCAAGCTGGACCACGACGAAACGCGGATAGCTGTGGAAGCGGAACGCGCGGTGCTCGCGAGCCTGGAGGGAGGATGCTTGTTGCCGCTGGGCGTATGGGCACGCATGAAGGAAGAGGAGTTTCTCATCGAGGCTTGCGTGCTGGCGCCCGACGGGAGCCAAGCCTTGCGCGCCCAACGGGCCGGTTTGCCGCGCCACACGGGAGACCTCGCACGCCAAGTGGCCGTCGAGCTGCTCGATCGCGGAGCCGGCCGCCTTCTGCGGTCGGCGGGGCGTGGCCGTTGAGCGCCGTGAACGGCGGCACGCTCGCGGGCCGGCGGATCGTGATTACGAGGGCGCCGGAACAGTCGGAAGAGTTGATCTCGCGGCTGACGAAGGAGGGCGCGGAGGTGATCCTGCTGCCCACGGTGCGTTTTTTGGAGGCGCCGGAGACTTCCGAGCTCGACCGGGCCATCAGAGAGTTCGAACAGTTCGATTGGCTGATCTTTACCAGCGCCAATGCGGTACGATTCTTTTTCGAGCGCTGTCGATTGCTGGGCCGCCAGCCTTCCGTGCCGGGGCCTCGGTACGCTGTGACGGGTCAGGCAACACGGGCCGCACTGCAGGAGGAAGGCATTCCTGGGGCGTTCATGCCCCGCCAGTCCAGTGCCGCGGGACTGGCCGCCGAGATGGCCGCCGAGATGGCCACAGAGATGACCGGTGAATTGGCGGGCAAGCAGGTACTGCTTCCGCGCAGCGACCGCGCCGGGGGCGAGTTGCCGGCCGCTTTGCGTGCAGCGGGCGCGAGGGTGACCGCAGTGGTCGCGTACTGCACCGCAGCCCCGGAATCGCTGGATGCCGGCGCGCTGGGGTTGCTGCGACGCGGCGAGGCGGATGCGCTGGCTTTTTTCAGTCCGTCGGCTCTCCACCACCTGGCGAGGGACCTCGGGAGCGAAGTGATGCGCGCGCTCGAAGGGCGTGTGGCATTGGCAGCCATCGGGCCCACAACCGCGGCGGCCATTCGGGACGCCGGCTTGAGGGTCGCGGTGGAGGCGCCGAAGGCCACGGCCGATTCGTTGGTCGCCGAGCTGGAGCGCTATTTTGCGGAACAAAGCGCGGGGAAAGCGAGGTCTGGATGACGTTTCCGATTGAACGCCCGAGGCGGCTGCGGCGAACCGAAGCCATTCGCAGCATGGTGCGGGAGACGCGCCTTACGACGCACGGCTTGATCTATCCGATGTTTGTCGTCCCGGGGACCGGCGTGCGCACCGATATCAGCTCCATGCCCGGCGTGTACCAGCAATCCGTGGATCGTTTTGTCGAGGAATGCCGCGAGGTCGAAGCCCTGGGGATCCCGGCGGTGATCTTGTTCGGAATTCCCGAGCACAAGGACGAACGCGGTTCGGAGTCCGCTGCCCCCGCAGGAGTGGTACAACGCGCGATCGAAGCCGTCCGGCGCGCGAAGTTACACCTGGCCGTTATCACCGACGTGTGCTTGTGCGAATACACCAGCCATGGACATTGCGGGGTCATCGAAAAGGGCGAGGTGAGAAACGATGCGACGCTCGAACTGCTGGCCGCTGAGGCGCTTTCCCACGCGCGCGCCGGGGCGGACATGGTCGCGCCTTCGGACATGATGGACGGCCGAGTGGCGGCCATTCGCCGAACCCTCGATGAGCACGGCTTCTCCGAATTGCCCATCCTGGCGTATGCGGCGAAGTATTGTTCCGGCTTCTATGGTCCGTTTCGCGAAACGGCGCAATCGGCTCCGCAGTTCGGCGACCGCCGCAACTACCAGATGGACCCTGCCAACGCGCGCGAGGCCCTGCGCGAAGTGGCCCTGGACCTGGAAGAGGGAGCCGATATCGTCATGGTGAAGCCGGCGCTGGCCTACCTGGATGTCATCCGCCGGGTTCGCGAGCGCTTCGACGTGCCGATCGCCGCGTACAATGTGAGCGGCGAATACGCGATGGTCAAGGCTGCCGCGCGCAACGGCTGGATCGAGGAGCAGCGCGTGGTGCTCGAGATGCTCACGAGCATGCATCGAGCCGGAGCGGAAATGGTGCTGACCTACCATGCCAAAGATGCGGCCCGCTGGCTGCGAAAAGCCTGCTGAGCAGGGACTCTTGCCGGAAACGGTGCCCTCCATGTCCACTGGTTCCCACAAAACCCGCAAGCGTTGCGAAGAGATCTTCGAGCGCGGCCGCGAGGTTCTGGTCGGCGGGGTGAACAGCCCGGTGCGCGCCTTTGGCGCTGTCGGCGGGGTCCCCTTGGTTGTAGACCATGCCGCGGGGGCGCAATTGTGGGATGTGGATGGGAACGCCTATCTCGACTACGTTTGCTCGTGGGGCGCGTTGGTGTTGGGGCATGTCGATCCGGCTATCTCCGCCGCGCTCGGCGAGCAGGCGCTTCGCGGAACCAGTTACGGCATGACCACCGAACTCGAAATCGAGCTGGCCATGCTGTTGCGGTCGGGCCTGCCATCGCTCGAACAGGTGCGCTTCGTCTCCTCGGGCACGGAGGCGACCATGAGCGCCGTTCGCCTGGCGCGCGCGGCTACCGGCCGCGACCTGATTATCAAATTCGAGGGCTGTTACCACGGCCACGGCGACAGCTTTCTTTCGAAAGCCGGGTCGGGCCTGGCGACATTCGGGATTGCCGCATCGCCCGGCGTGCCGCAGGCCACCGCGGGGCTGACACTCGATGCGCGCTATAACGATCTGGCGTCGGTCGAGCGCCTTTTCGAGACGGAACCGGGCGCCATCGCCGCCGTCATCGTCGAGCCCGTGGCGGCGAACATGGGTGTGGTCCAGCCGGCGCCGGGGTTCCTCGCCGAACTGCGCGAGTTGACCCGCCGGCACGGCGCCCTGCTCATCTTTGACGAGGTCATCACCGGATTCCGGCTCTGCTTCGGGGGCGCTCAGACGCTATGCGGTGTCGAGCCCGACCTGACCACGCTGGGCAAGATCATTGGCGGGGGATTGCCGGCGGCAGCCTATGGCGGGCGGCGAGAATTGATGGCGCGTGTGGCGCCGGTGGGAGCGGTCTACCAGGCGGGAACGCTCTCTGGAAATCCGCTGGCAATGCGCGCGGGCATAGAAACCCTGAAACGGCTGGCGGTGCCGGGGTTCTACCAGGCGTTGGAAGAAAAAGGCGCAAAACTTGCCGACGGCATGCGCCACGCTCTCACGGAATGCAGGGCGGAAGGGCAGGTCCAACGCGCGGGTTCGTTGCTAACACTTTTCTTCAGCAGCGCGCCGGTAGGCGACTACGCCGCAGCAAAACGCTCTGACGCGCGGCGCTTCGCCGCTTTCTTCCACTCCATGCTGGATCGCGGCGTGTTCCTGCCGCCATCGCAGTTTGAAGCCCTGTTCCTATCCGCCGCGCACACCGTCGACGATATCCGGCGCACGGTCGCCGCCTGCCGAGATAGCTTGGCCGCACTGTCTGCCTAGCAGCGAAGCCCGCGGATAGGGGAGGGCAACATCTGTCTCGCCCTCCGCCGCCGTACTTTCAACTAAACGTGCAACCAACTAAACGTGCGGCATCGTCGATGTTGCAGAGCGATGTTAGAGGGCACGGTTACAGGACAAGTCCTCCACGTCCCACGCCCCCTAAGATCTACTCTACGGCACCCGGGGCTGTCACATCTTCTCCCTCTCCGCCGTACAAACTCTTGGGGTTGCACCAGCCGCAGATCATCTCCTCGTTTGTCACGATATGTTCCTTATCGAGCGGCACGCACATTTGCGGTTGAATCCAATCCCATTCAGGAGCAAGGGATGCACTCTTGGTATCCATTTTCCAAGGCTCGGTGAACATGACCGGATCTCGCAACGTGGTCTCTACCGTAATTTGGTTACCGTTGCGGGTCCAGCGCTCGGTCACATGCAACTGATCGCTGTGAATCAACGCGTATTTTGGAGCATCAAAGCCCCCGGCAATCCAGGTCTCGTCATTCAGACCGACGGTATCAATCACCAGGGTATCTCCCTCCCAGTGACCGATGGAGTGACCCATATACGAGTTGTCCAAACCTTCGGGGTGTGGCCGTTCGTCCAGATAGATCACCCGAAACACCGGGCCTGGCCGGGCTTCGTGGAGAATGGCCAAAACGTTGGGTTTGTGAACGAGCTGCATGATGCTGAGCCCCGCGCGTGGAACGCCCAACGGCTTACACTCCATCTGGGGGTCTTCTGCTGAGGTGCGGCCATAAGCGGCGTCGCCAATCCTCTTGGCCCTTTCCATATATTCCGGCCTGTAAGGAGGTTGGTTCTCTTCTACCTCAGGTTCGAATTGGGGCAGATTTGACCCTCCGTAGGAGAAGAAAGCCGAGCCGTCCTCTAGTCTGGTAACGACGTGGTCACCAAGTGCCTCTTCCACCGGGTCGCCGAGGAAGTGGTCTCGATTATAGAACCCGGTGAAGTCCGGGTGCCCGTCTGATAGCCGCGGTGTTGCTGCTGTACCAGCAGCCGCTTGATTCTGGGCAGCGGGGGTGGTCTGCGACAGCAACAACAAAACGCCTACCACAGCTATTGCGATCACGCTGTAGTTAATGTGGTGATATCTCATATGTATCCTCTCTCAGCTCCGAATCGTGGGATTAGGCACACTCACGCTATTGCACCGAACTTGATTGTACTGCATGGGCTAAGTCTCTTCCAAACCATATCGAGTGTCAAGCAGGAAGGGCCTCGCCTGCAGCCGTCCAAGCTTGGTTAAGCCTGGGGTTGTTGACGAATAGATGAGATGAATAGATGCGCAAGCGCCCATCGCACATCGGCTGTCCGCGTGTCGTGGCCGAAGCCCTCATCTGGGACGTTCCATGGCAGGCCATGGCGGATTGATCATTGATAGCGGAGTGTGTTGGCCGGATCCGGGCGGTGCTTTGCCCGCTGGAAGTCAGCCGGCGAGTCCGGCGGCCTTTTCGCGGGAATACTGGTCGCGGAAATGCTGGCGCCAATCCTGTGGCAGCGCTTCGAGCGCCATGGCTCGGCGCAACAGCTGGGCGTTGTCCTTGTTGTCCTTGTTATTCTTCTTGAGGGCGTAGAGGCGGGTGATGTCGGCCACAGTGACGTTGCCGGGGTTGCGCTCGAGCAGGGTCACGGAGTCTCCCGCGCCAACGTCGCCTTCCTTCACCACGCGAAAGTAGAAGCCGGTGCGGCGGCTGTGAAGGAAGCGCCTGACCATATCGGGCCGGCCGAACCTGATGCCCAGCTTGTAGCAGGGCATCCGCGGCTGCGTGACCTGGAACTCGGCCGAGCCGATGGCGAAACGGTCGCCGATGTTGACTTGGTCCTCGCGCAGGCCTTCGAGGGTCAAGTTCTCACCGAACATTCCTAAGGGCAGGCCCAAGGGCAGGTCCATATCCGGAAGCTCACTCCGCCAGAAATCGTAGTGCTCGGCGGGGTAGGCGTAGACCGCCTTGTCGGGACCGCCGTGAACGCTGAGGTCGGCCTGGCGGTCGCCGTCGAGGTTGAGGCGGCGGGCGGCGACGCGGTGCGCCACCGGCTCCTTGAAGATCCCAGTCCGCACTTCGTTGCCATGGACCGAAATCTCTTTCGGTAGTCCCACATTGACGGAGATCAGCATTGTCATAATCTAATCCTCGTCGCGCGATCGTTCCTGCTTCGCTTTCGCCTCACAGCTTTTTACCCTAAAACCGCACCACGATGGCTCCAATGGCTGGGTTCACTACTTTTGCTGAGTTGATCGTAGATCGAGACTCCAAGCTCCGGCCCCACGCCAGATCAGGTATGCGGAGACCGCAATCACCACCAGCGGGATGACAGGCGCGCTGGGCTGCAGAGGGAACAACGACGGGTCATCCACCACCAGATGAACATAGGTCGCCGTAATCATGATGCCAACCACCACTCCTGCCAGTCTGACCACAAAACCGGCACCTAGAGCAAGACCAATAGCGATTTCAAGAAACGGCACGCTCCACCGCGAGATCGTGTACAGCGGAATCTCTGCGGCCAGCAGCTGACCCGACCAAGCGTCTGCCAGCATTGGGACCAACAGCTTCATGGCACCTGTCATAAGGAACAGGACTGCCAGTGCCAGCCGGAGGCCGCCTGCAAGTTTGTCGTTGGATGTGCTACGAAGGCGAGCGATAGTCATCTTAATTACGGTTGCTCCTTTCCGTGCGACGCCATGGCTTCTAATGACGCCGTTCTTAGATGCCTAGATGCCGTTCCTCAAATGGACTCTAGTGTAGTGGCCCTGACCTCGCTACGCAGATTTCCCATGACAGATAATGACAGCCGCAGTGCCCAAAAGTATCCAAAGTGTCCAGGGGGGGGGCGCGATACATCGTGTCCAGACATCGTGTCCAGCATGTCATGTCCAGCATGGCATGGCAAAATCAAGAGGAACAACTCGAATCGGCCATTTTCCAAGGAACATATTTCGCGATGCAGCCTATGAGAAAGCGTAGCTTCTACTAGCTTTTCATTTACCAGCGGAAGCTAGTCTAGATAATGTAAGTAGTGTATTAACAACAACTTATCTGAATATTCGCGCAAAACATGCCGAGTGGCAAAATTTTTGCTCTGATACTTTTAGTTAAAGCTTCCTGGGGTGATCGGCTCCTGCAAATTTACAGGGGCCCAAATTGGATAGGGATCAAGGTTAGGAATAAATAGTTTAAGAATAATAGGGGATGCTTATTAGCAGGGAAGAGCAATGCGGGTACTAGAACCTGTCTTGGGGGGCCGTACCTCCTACTCAAGATTGCCCTTAACAGCCGCAGTGCCAAAGGGGTACGGTCCACTACCAACGTGGCCAGAAGTATCTTGGAGAGACAGTGTATCCAGCGCTTGTACAAACTCGCGGATGCTTAAAGATTGAAGGAGGAAGAGGAATGCGTGTACTAGAGGGTTTATTGGGAGTTGTGGGCTCTAGCAAACTTCGGCGTGTTCGAGTGGCGGGGTTGGTCGTGGTTGTGTTATTGGCCGGCTTTGTAAGTTCCGCCTTTGGGCAGGCCGCCAGCGGAACGATTACCGGCACGGTCACGGACGCGCAAGGCGCGGCCATGGTGGGCGCCGCCGTCGTGTTGCGCAACACCGACACCGGCGTCGAGAGAACCTTTGGGGCCAACGAAGTCGGACTCTACAGAGCTACGTCGTTGCCGGTGGGATCCTATGATGTCACCGCCAGTCAGACGGGGTTTGCCACCGTACAGCGCCTGGGGGTAAGAGTACAGGTGGGCCAAGTTATCCGGATCGACGTCGAGATGCCGGTGGCCGCGCAGCAAGCGTTGGTCACGGTCACGGCGGAAACGCCGGTGCTCGAAACCGAGAAGACCGAAAATTCGCAAAACATCAGCGAGACGCTGGTCAGCAATCTACCGATCAGCTCCCGGCGCTGGGAACAATTCGTGTTGCTCACGCCCGGCCTGACGCCGGACGGCGCCGACGGCAATATCGTCTTCCATGGGGCGAGCTCCATGTACAACACCAATAGCGTGGATGGCGCCAACAACAACCAATCCCAGGAGGGTGGCGCGCGGGGCGGCAACATCGATGGCTACGCCTACAGCACGGACTCGATTCGCGAGTTTCAGGTGAAGTCCAGCGGGTTCGGCGCGGACGTGGGCCAGTCGGCGGGAGGCTCGGTGAACGCGGTGACCAAGTCCGGCACCAGCGTGTGGCACGGCGATGGCTTCTATAACCACCGGCAGCCGTCGTTCAACGCCTTTGATCCGCTGACCAAGGCCCGATCGACCAATCCGACGCAGGCAGTTCACCAGCAACACCAGTTTGGTGGAAGCGTGGGCGGCCCGGTGATCCAGGACAAGCTCTTCGTGTTCGGCACCTATGACGGCTACCGCAAAATCACTCCCATCAGCTATACCACCAGCCAGCAAAGTCCGACCATCGATAACATCGCCTGCCCCACGGCGCTTACCCAAGCGCAGTGCGATGCCATCGCGAATTTCACCTTGACCGAGAACCTGGGGACTTTCCCGCGCACCCTGCGGCAAGACATTGAATTCCTCAAGTTTGATATCCAGTTGACTCCGGATCATCATGTCAGCGCGCTGGCCAATGTCCGGGACTGGAAGATCCCTAATGGCACGGCCTTCGCAACTTCGAACAATCAGGGCATCACCGCGCGAAACAACCCTGCGTTCCAGCAGAACCGATTCTTCATTGGCACCTGGACGGCGCTGGTTTCGCCCACCATGGTGAATGAGTTCCGCATCCACTGGGGGGACGATAATGATTGGGCCGAGCCTCGGGGTTTCCCACCTCAGGTAAGGATCAATCGAATAACCAGATTCAACCCAGGGAGCACCATCCCAAACTTCACCTATGAGAAGCGCTTGCAGTTCTCCGATAACTTCTCATTCGGCCAGGGCACCCACGCGTTCAAGACCGGGTTTGACATCAATCGGATCCAAGACAACCGCTTGAGCGGCACCCCGAAAATTGGCCGGTACGACTACAGCAACGCCGCGACGGAAATTGACGGATGTCGCACTTCCGACATCAATCCCAATACAGGCAACGCCGTCACCAGCCGAGAACAGCAGTGGTGCGGTTTTATTGTCGACCTGTATGGTGTGGATGTCGGCGACGGCCTGACGGGCAAGCACTGGAACATATTCTCCCAGATTCGCGACACGCGAGCGCCGGGCGATGTGTTCTCCGGGCCCTCCATCGAGAATTACACCGATATAGCGTTCTACTTTCAGGATACCTGGAAGGCAGCCCAGAGCGTGACGGTGAACATGGGTCTGCGCTATGACATCTTCTTCCTCCCCAAGAAGTCGATTGGTGATCTTGAGGCGGGGATCAATCTGCGTGCACCGATCTACACCCTCTACACTTCCCGGCTCAATATCGACTATAAAGGCATCCAACCGCGGCTCGGCATCGCCTGGAATTTCTCGCCCAATAGCGTGCTGCGCGTCGGCGGCGGAGTATTCTTCGCCAAGACCATCGGCAGCACATTCCTGGCGGCCCTGAGGGCCAACGGCATCCGGGAGCAAACGTTTAACTGCCAACCCACAGACGAGACCGAGCTTTGCGGTCCTCTCCAGTACCCCGACGTGCTCTTCGCGCAACAGACATCTGCCCCGCAGGCGCTTCCCGTCCCGGGGGCGCGTGCGCCCGTGATACATAATCCCCTAGGGGATCAGTGTCTGGATGCGACAAAGTGCAATGCTCGCGGACTGGACCCAGACCTGCTCCGGCCACGGAATTACCAGTTCGAAGTGGCCCTGGAGCACGTCCTGCCGGGGAATATCAACGCTTCAGCCAGCTACGTGCACACCCGCGGTGTGCATCTGCCGGCCCACTATGACGGCAACCTGGATCGGCCCACCACTAAGTTCTATGACGTAGTGGACGATAGTGGCGCCACCACGCAGGAAATTGCGGTGCCCTTCTTCACCAAGCGTTTGGACCCGACGGCCGCCGCTATCCTGTCGGAATTCAGCATCATTAATTCTCGCTACAACGGGTTGATTCTGTCGGCCCGCAAGCCCATGAGCCAGGGCTTCGAGATACTGGTCAATTACACGCTCAGCAAGGCCACCGATGAAGGAATGCCCTTCGCCTCGACGGGGAGCAGAGGCAACCACCTTGAGGGCCAGCAGATCTTCAACCCCTATAACCGACTACCAGTGCAATCCTTGTCGGGCATCCACAGCCCACACCGCTTCACGTCGAGTGTGATCTGGCAGCCTCAGTTTGCCCAGGGCATGGACAGCGCTGCACGGGCGTTGCTGGACGGATGGAGCTTATCCGGCAGCGTAACGGCTACTACCGGCACCCGCTACTCCGCGCTGATGACGAGCAGCAGTGTTCAGTGCAAGTCTGCCCTTGTAGAGGGCGAACCTATATCCCTGTCTGCGTGCCCCGATGGCGAACGCGGATTGGATGGTGGTGTAACCGGTTCCTTCCTGAGGAACGTCTCTATTCCCGCACCCGGCTACGCGACTTGGATCCCTCGATCCAGTTTCGCTAAGCCAAGGTACGCCAACGTGGACCTACGCATCGCGAAGTCCTTCAGCATCACCGAGGGCGTCAGCTTCGAGGTGCGCGGTGAGATGTTCAATCTACTCAACAGCACCATTGTGCTCGACGTGGAGCAGGACGGGTTCGGCTACGCGGCACCTGGGAGCTCGAGTTGCCCGGAGGGGCACCTGAATACGTGTTTGGTTCCGCAATCGGACTTCGGGGACACCACCCAAACGAGCTCCACTCTATTGGGAGCGCGCCAGGTCCAGTTCGGGGCCAGGCTCAACTTCTAACAGAAACAACCATTGGAAACCGGCAGGCGCCTCCAGCATCTTCATGCTGGGGGCGGTTGGCGGTTTAGAGGTGTTTTGGACGCGCTTTAGACGCGTTTTAGGCGCGTTCTAAACATAACGATTGGCGAAATTCAAGCCCTGCAGGAAATCCCCCTTCGCGTTATAGCCGCCACACGTTATAGGTGCCGCAGTTATAGGTACCACAGACGACGAGTGCCTCGCCGGCAGCCGCACGCACAAGGGTTGGGGGGAGACAAAAGCTCAGAGGCTCTGACGCTGCCCCGTTTAGAGGGGTAGGGGGGCAGCGTCTGATGGAACAGCGGAGGAATGCCAGGAACAGTTACTTCGCGGCCATCTTCACCGATGCGACGGTGATGGTAGTGCCTTCAACGTCGCTGGTAATCATGGCCATCTTGCCGCCCAGCTTGGCAAGTTCAGCCTTCTGTGCAGTGTCCGCCTTGAGGGTATAGACTTTAGTGTTATCGACCACCAACGTGTAGTCGGCCCCCTGGCCAACACACCCTGCGGTGCAGGCCTCCGCGTTGGCCATGCGGTGCTTGAGGCCGCAATGGGAATCGCTCACCGCACCGGTCAGGGTCATTTTCGCGGCGGGCAGGGTCGCGGCGCCGAAGCCAAAAGCCCCCACAAGTGCCAATCCTGCCACCATCTTTGTTTTCATTGCTGTTTTCATTGTTTTTCTCCCTTGAAGAAATCAGTTTTGAAGGAATCAGTCTTGAAGGAACTAGTTGGTGCCTCTTTACTTGCTGCCGTAATCTTCAGCGCGCTGTCGAGCGCCTGGCCTAGCGTGTAGCCGCGAGACTCTCGATTTTGGAGGAGCCCGCCCCCACGATGCGCCAGCTCTGTTGTTCCTGCAGGAACACGATGATCTTGAGATTTTCAGTTTTCCATTGAGGCGCCAAGGGAACCGACGTTTCCGTTGACCAGGTGGGGGTCTCGGGCATCAACTCGCCGATGGTTAAGAGCTTGCGAACCACGCCGGTGTGCTTGAGTTGCCGCCCTCTGTTCTCTCCGCCGAGGACGTCAATGCCCAGGTGGTCTTCTGTAACGGCAAGGACCACGTTGGCCGCCCCCTGCACGGTGACCTCCGGCGGGACGACCACGTTGACCTCGATGCCGATACGCAGGTCCCCCGTGTCCGTGTCCGGTTCGAGCGCAGCAGCCACGTTCACGCTGGCTTTGGGGATCTGGGCGGCCTGAATAATGGCCTGGGAAACACGGTCGGCCCTACTCCCGGTCTGCTCCAGGTGGCCGTCTACAATGATCTGCGGCGTATAGATGAGTGGGGTTCGAAAAACCTCTTCCTGGTAGTCCACTTGGCGCCGGGTGAAGGCGCGAGAGGAGAAGGGATCGACCCAGCCCAAACGATTCCAATAGTCCACGTGCTCGCTCAAGCCCAAGACCGTTATGCCATCGAACGGCTGCTGCTGCACCAGCCGGGTCAGAATCTCGTCGGCTGGCGGACAGCTGGAGCATCCTTCGGAGGTGAAGAGCTCGGCCACCACAACCGCACCCTTTGCCGAAGCGGGGATTTCGGAAACGGGTAGTTGACCGCTGGCCATCCGGTAGGACGTGGCGAAAAGAATCGCCAAGGCGCCTGCCAGCGCGAACACTCGCCCGAGAGTCATCTCTTTCCACGGTTTGCGTAGGCGAGACATAGGCAGCTATCGCTGCCTGGATCATAGCAGCATATTGCTGTGCGTGTCTCCAATATTCCCTCACCCTTATTCCGTGACCCTGGCGCGGCGGCCCTGAAGCGCCGACCGTGGCGTTCCGGCCCTCGCAGGAGAGGTCAAAGGTAAAGCCAAGAGGAAGCCGGCAGCCGGGCTTTTGCCCGATTTCCAAGTTGTCCCTACCCTCCAGGCGCTGATGCAGCGATAATACCCGCTCGTACTTGTACCGGCCGCATTCACGTTCCACAGGAGGCAACCGCATGATCCGCAAGGCATCGGCAGTCTGGAAGGGTTCACTGAAGGAAGGGAAGGGAACCATCTCCACCGAGAGCGGAGTGCTCTCCACCACGCCCTATTCGTTCGCCACACGCTTTGAAAACGCCCGCGGGACCAATCCCGAGGAGCTGATCGCCGCCGCGCACGCCGGTTGCTTCACCATGGCCCTTTCAGTGGAACTCGGCAACGCGGGCATCACAGCGGAAAGCCTGGAAACCACGGCCGCGGTGACCCTGGAAAAGGTCGATGCGGGTTTTACGGTCACCAAGAGTCATCTCGACCTCACGGCGCGCATTCCGGGCGTGGACAAGGCGGCTTTCGAGAAGGCGGCTGAAGGAGCTAAAGCCGGCTGTCCTATTTCACGATTGCTCAAAGCCGAAATCAGCTTGAGCGCTCGGCTGGTGAGCTAGAGCGCCACGGGAGTCTAGAATCCCGCACGGCGTGCCCGCACGACTCCCACCGGGACTGTTTTCCGGCTGAGCGGCCGGCCACGGGGAATTCCAAGGCGCGGAGGGAGCGAATCCGCGAGGGAGCGTCTCTATTTCAGCGAGTCGTCGAACTCCCGCATCCAGTTCTTCTTCTTGAGGAGTTCCCGAGGCTTGGTGCCGTCGGGAGGACCGACGATGCCGTCCTTCTCCATGATGTCAATGAGCCTTGCGGCGCGGCCGTAGCCGATGCGCAGCCGGCGTTGCAGCGTGGAGGTGGAGGCCCGGCCCATGTCGCAGACCACACGCACCGCTTCTTGGTAGAGCGCGTCGTCGAACTCTTCTTTCTCTCCTTCGGCCCCTCCGGTGTTTGCAAACTCGTCCTTGGGGGGTTCGAGAAGCTGCTGGTTGTAAGCG
The DNA here is from genome assembly GCA_965197305.1 of Candidatus Acidiferrales bacterium. Classification (GTDB taxonomy): domain Bacteria; phylum Acidobacteriota; class Terriglobia; order Acidiferrales; family UBA7541; genus Palsa-189. The sequence goes on from CBDAMS010000013.1 coordinate 106,224, forward strand.
GCCTTGGCCTGCGCCCGCCAGAAATCGCACACCGCCACGATCTCGCTCTCGCTGACCATCGGCCCGTGTATGCGGTTCAGGCGCGACGAACCGGCGGGCAGATACAGCATGTCGCCGCGGCCCAGCAGTGATTCGGCGCCGTTGGCGTCGAGAATGGTGCGCGAATCCACCTTGCTGGCCACGCGGAAAGAAACGCGCGCCGGAAAATTGGCCTTGATCAGGCCGGTAATGACGTCCACCGAGGGGCGCTGGGTAGCCAGGATGAGATGAATGCCCACGGCGCGGGCCATCTGCGCCAGCCGGGTGATGGACTCCTCAACCCCGTTGGTATCCACCATCATCAGGTCGGCCAATTCGTCGATGACGATGACGATGTAGGGCAGCGGGCGGTGTTCCTCTTCTTCGAGGTTGTCGAATAGCGAAAGCGACTGCCCTTTGGTGAAGGACTGGTTGTATTGATCGATGTTTCGCACCCCGCGATGCGCCAGCAGCTTGAGGCGGCGTTCCATTTCCCGCAAGGCGTTGCGCAGCACGTTGGAGGCGATCTTGGGGTCGGTGACCACCGGGGCCAGCAGGTGGGGAATGTTTTCATACAGGCCCAACTCCAGCCGTTTGGGGTCCACCAGCACCAGCTTCAGTTCCTCGGGAGTGGCCTTGTACAGCATGGCGACGATCATGGCGTTGATGAACACGCTCTTCCCGGTGCCGGTGGCGCCGGCAATCAGCAGATGCGGCATCTGCGCCAGGTCCGACACCCGGATGCGCCCAATCAGGTCTTTGCCCAGAGCCAGCGTCAGCCGGGAAGGCGAGTTTATAAACTCCGGTGATTCGATGGCCTCGCGCAGAGTGATGGTTTGGCGATGAGGGTTGGGGACTTCGATGCCCACGGTGGATTTGCCGGGGATGCGCTCGATCAAGATGGACTCGGCGCGCAGCGCGAGGCACAGATCATCGGACAATCCGGTGATGCGGCTGTATTTGATGCCTGCTTCGGGCTTGAACTCGAATGTGGTTACCACCGGCCCCGGGTTGATCTGGGTGACGTGGCCGCCGACATCGAATTCGCGGGCTTTCTTTTCGATGGCGCGAGCGCGTTGCTTGAGTTCGTCTTCCTGCACTCTCTCGCCCCGCTCGGCCATGCGCAAAAGGCCGGGTGAGGGAAGCCGGAAGCTGGTCACGCCGCGAACAATGGCGGGCCCGCCGGCCGTTTTCTTCCCTGGTGCCGCCGCACTGTCCGGTTCGGGCAGGATCAGTACCGAGCCGGGGTTCGGCTCCCGGTCCGAATCCTCGAAGAGTGGTTCGTTCTCGGGCACCTCATCAAGATCAAGGGCGTTGCGGGTATCTTTGGCGCCTATCGTTTGTGTCGGCACCGGTTTGCGTCCCTCTATCTTGATGGCCTCCAGGCGCCGGCGCAGGCGCTCCTGCTCGCGGCCTTCGTGCCACGCCGTCCAGCGCGCTTTCAGTTTTCCGGTCAGATGCAGCCGCTGGATCGGAAAAAGCAGCGCCGCGTGCGTGGAGGTGAAGGAAAATCGCGTGGTCAGAGTCAGCGCGGCAAGGAAGGAGGCCAGCACCACCAGGTGCGCGCCGACGGAGTTGAGCGCCGCGCGGAGTCCTTCCGCCAGCAGAGTGCCCAGCAGTCCGCCCGGTGGAATCGCACCGCGCACCTCGGGCAGGCTCCACAAGGTCAGCAGCGCCGTGAGCGAAAGCACCAGCAAGCCATAGCCAATCAGCTTTCCCGCCGGCGAATCAAGGGCCCGGCTGCGGAACCAGCGAAGGCTGATGGCAAAGATGCCCACGGGCAGCAAGAACGCGGCGTAGCCAAAGACTTGGAAGATCAAATCGGTACTGTAGGCTCCGAGCGGTCCGATCCAGTTGCGCGCAGATTGGCCTTCGGGAGACGGCCCCGCCACGTTGAAGGAGGCGTCGTGTGGAGTGTAGGAAAGCAGCGCTAGAGCCAGCAGGACCGCTGCCGTGATGCCTAGGAACCCCACCGTCTCGTTCAGGCGGCGATTTTCGGTTGGGTTCAGCAAGCGCACAAATATCTCCTTACTTCGGGGAAGGACACAGGCTACTGGCGGGGCGCACGGGCGCTAACGCGCGTTCCCCGCTGTGGGGAAACTCAACAGCAGGATGACTATACCAAAGGCAGTGCTGTAAACAATCACGGATATTGGAACTGGGTGTCTGGTGGTAACGCGGCCACCGGATTGATCCGCGAGCTATTGCCGTGCGCGGCGGTTACCCTCCCCACTTCGAAGCCCACAGGAGAACCGCGGTCCCCGCTATGATCCTATACACTGCGAACGGCACGAACCCGCGATTCCGGACCCAGGACATGAACCAGGCCACCGACGCATAGGCCACGAAAAAGGAAGCCACGAAACCGATGGCCAGAAGGACCCATCCATGCGCGTCGATCTGCGAAACCCCGATGGGATTTTCGTCCGTGCCCACCAGGGACCGCAGCAAATCGTAGCCAGTTGCGGCCGCCATGGTGGGGATCGAAAGGAAGAAGGAGAACTCCACCGCCGCCGCGCGCGACATCCCGATTAATTGCCCGGCGGCAATGGTTGCCATGGAGCGCGAGGTGCCCGGGAACACAGCCGATAGAATCTGGCATGCGCCAATCCCCATCGCCTGCCTCAAGCCCATGGCTTCCATGGTCCAGGTGTGGATGGGACTTCCCGGAACACCACGTCCGGCCGACTCCCACCGGGAGTTCCTCCGGTCCACTAGCCACATCACAATTCCACCGATCAGCAGGGATGCGCCCATGAGCTGTAGGCTTTCCAGGTTCTTGCCAATTACCCGGACCAGAAAAAGCGCGGGGAGCGCCATGACCACAAAAGCGACAAGGATCAGACTCAGAGGATGCGTCAGCACCGTGCGGTCTCCGCGATCGCCTCGCGGGAATGTGGAAAGCAACTTGGCGATGCGCGCTCGAAAATAGACGGGGAGGCACAGTATGGCGCCCAACTGAATCACAATCGCATACATCTTCCAGTAGCCGTCCGTCAGGTTGATTTGCAGCAAGGCTTGGGCGACGCGCAAGTGCGCCGTCGAGCTGACGGGCAGGAACTCGGTCAGGCCTTCAATGATCCCCAGCAGAAGGGAAAGCAGGTAGTCAGTCAAGCGTCCTCAAGTGTCCGCAAGGGTTCTCAAGGGTCCACATGCCGCGGCTTGACGGACTCGCGCGATGGCGCCTCGTCCCCCGCGCCGGTGAAATCCTTCCGCATCAGGTAAGCGTCGAGCCGCCCCAAGTAGTATCGCCGCAGCACGCCGCAGCTACGGTAGCCATGGCGCTTCCAGAAGGCAACTCCGGCTTCGTTGCCGGTTGCCGTTTCAAGGAACACCACCCGAACGCCGTGCGCATGGAGACCTTGCTCCATGCTGCGGAGCAAGGCGGTGCCCATTCCGCTTCGGCGATGCCCCTCCACGACGTCCAGGGTGATGATGTGTCCCTCGGCGCCGTGGGCTTCAGCGATGAGAAAGCCGGCGATCCCCCTAGCGTCCAGCAGGCCAGCGTCCAGCAGGTCGCTTTGCGCCACCAGGCAATCCGCACCGGGCTGTTCCAGGATTTCCCGCATCATGCGCCGCGAATAGGCAATCCCTGACGCATAACACCTTTGATCGATGGCGTAGAGGGTTTCGAAATCAGCGGGCTGGTACGGCCGCACATGGACTGACATGGGGGCAACACCGCAGCAGACACGGGCGCCATCTTGTGGCTGCTGAAGAGTCGAAATGCTCAGACCTCCAGGATGACCGGGAGAATCAGCGGGCGCTTGGAAGTTTGCTTATTGAGATAGCGCTTCAGGTCCACGCGGATTTTTTCCTTGATGACGCTCCAGTCGGATTTCTCCTCGGAGTTGGACTCCTCGATGGTGCGCAGGATCACTTGGCGGGCCGCTGCCAGAAGATCGTCGCCGTTCTCCGAAGGCAGGAAGCCGCGGGTCACCATTTCCGGGCGGGACTCCATGCGCCCGGTGTGTTTGTCGATGGCAATGATCGGCACGACGATGCCGTCTTCCGCCAGGTGCTGGCGGTCGCGGATGACGAATTCCTCGATCTCTTCGAACGATCCGGAATCCACGCACACGCGTCCCGCCGGCACCGGCTCCCGGCGATAGGCGCCGTCCTCGGTAAACTCAACGGGGTGGCCGTCCTCCATCAACAGGATCTCGCCCGAAACCGTGCCCACATGACGGGCCAGGGCGGCGTGCCGGAAGAGTTGTCGGTATTCCCCGTGGATGGGGATGAAGTATCGCGGCCGCACCAGATTGAGCATGAGCTTTTGCTCCTCCTGGCTGCCATGGCCGGAGACGTGCAACAGACCGCCGCTGTCGTCGTAATAGACCAGCGCGCGGCGGCGGAACATATGATCGAGCATGCGGAAAATGGCCTTCTCGTTTCCCGGGATGATGCGGGCGGAAAGAATGACGGTGTCTTCCGGGTCCATGCTGAGCAGGCGGTGCTTGTCCACGGCCAACCGTGACAGCGAAGACATCGGCTCCGCCTGGCTCCCGCTCACCAAGGCCACCGTCTTCTTGGAGTCGAATGTGCGCAGGTCCTGCGGGCGGATAACCATGCCGTCGGGAATGCGCATTCGTTTGAGGGTGTGCGCAATCTCCACGTTGTCCACCATGCTGCGGCCGACAAAACCGATTTTTCGCCCCACCGTTGCGGCAATGTCCACCACCTGCTGGATCCGGTGGATCGAGCTGGCGAAGCAGGAGATCAGCACCTTCCGGGGAGCCGCCCGGCACAGCTCTTCGATACGCGCCCACACGGCGCGTTCCGGCGGCGTGTGGCCCGGGCGCTCCACGTTGGTGCTGTCGCTGAAAAGCGCCAGCACGCCTTCCTGCCCGTAGCGCGCAAACGAGTGCAGGTCAAAGCTCTGGCCGTCGATGGGCGTGGCATCCATCTTGAAGTCTCCGGTATGGATCACGATGCCCAGCGGCGTGCGCACCGCCAGCGCCACACAATCGATGGTGCTGTGGGTAACGGGAATGAAGTCGATCTCGAAGGGGCCGATTTCCACGCGGCGCCCCGGGGTGACCTCGCGCAGATCCGCTGCATCCAGCAGGCCGTGTTCTTCCAGCCGCTTGCGGACCAGCGCCAAAGTGAAACGGGTCCCGAAAATCGGCACGTTCAGTTCCCGCAAGATGTAGGGCAGGGCGCCGATGTGGTCTTCGTGACCATGGGTCAGCACGATGGCGCGCACCGCCTGGCGGTTTTGTTTCAGATAGGTGATGTCGGGGATAACGATGTCAACGCCCAGCAACTCGCTTTCCGGAAACATCATGCCGGCGTCAATCACCAGGATGTCGTCCCCGGTGCGCAGGGCCAGGATGTTCATTCCGAATTCGCCGAGTCCGCCGAGGGGGATGGCCCAAAGGGAAGGCTTGCTCAATTGTTACGCTCCTTGTTTATGCTCCATCGTACCACACGGCGGCTGGGCGGCCCGGCCGGCCCAGCTTGCACCAAAACTAGCCGGGCAAGCAGCGGGCAGGTGGTTTTTGTTTCTTGGGTTTTTCCCGGGAGTCCGGCGGGGTGCAAGTTTGCGGATACCCTTACCTGCGGCCGCGCCCCCCGGCAAAGAGCCGGGCAATGCTCACCAAAACAACGGCCCCGACGGTGGCCGCCGCCAAGCCGTAAATGAAGCCGCCTCCCAGGATCTGCAAGTGGGAAAATATCCACCCGCCCAGTACCGAGCCGATCAGGCCCGCGATCCAGCCCGCCAGCAGTCCGATCAGGATCCAAGCCAGCAGGGAAGAGTTGATGGTTATCCCGAAGATCTGAATCATGGCGTCCGCCTCGACGACTCCATGGTCGGTGTTTTCCTAATTACAGTTGTGTCAAAAGCGAGCAGCAGCCGGGATGGCAGGGACGCCGGCGGCCTTAATCGTCGTCGCTCAGCAGAATCGCGGCTCCGAGAACGGTGGTCCACAGGCCGCGCTTGTCACCGACCGCGGATTGCGTGATGTTCATGGTGCGGACGATCTTGTTGGAGATTCGATAGACGGCTTTTTTCTCGTCCCAGGACAAGTCCGAATCGAATTCTACGTTCAAGGTGGTGGCCAGCATCTCCGCGGCCAGCTCTTCGGCATACTCGCCGGCCACCTCCTCCGTTTCGCCGAATGAGTGATGCTCGGAGAGATAGCCGTACATGGATTTGTCGGCTGGCAGTGCCAGGCCGATGCTGGCGGCAATCAACCGGTGCGCCTCACGTGTGGAGTTTTCGCTGATCACCGTAAACGCCACCTGGCCCGGCCGGATATGCTTCAACCCTTCACTGCGCGAGATCTGCCGGCAATTGGGCGGGAAGATGGAAGAGACGCGCACGATATTGCACGCGGCGATGCCCGCGTTTCGCAGGGCCAATTCAAAACTGGAGAGACGCTCGCGATGCTTGCCGACGCCCTTGGTGAGGAATATCCGTTTCGCAACGAAGGCCATGGATGGTGCCGGGCTGCGGTGCCTCCTGCGCTAATTCGTGGGCGCGATCGATGAAAATATTAAAAGCTGCGCGAAAGTAACAAGAAGGCTTAGTGCTGTCAATAACTTTTCCACAATCTGCATTTTTTCCGCGGCGTCTTGCGATGCCATAGCCGCGCGTCCATTATTCCTCCCGCTCCAGTGTGAGAAATCGGCCGAGCAACGGGTCGAGGTTCTGCAGGCCGCGCAAATCGCTGGAGGTGAAGTCCGGTCCGCTCGTGGCCCTGGAGGTCCCTTTGCGCGAGATTTGGACAATGCCGATGACTTTGTCCTCCCGCACGATCGGCGCACTCATGATCTTTTGGATCACTTCATCGTTTTGCCGCCGGCCCAGCGGCACTCCCTCAAACACGCTGGCATGGCGTGTGGTCGCGAAACTGTTGACAATGTCCGTGCGGCGCTCGCGCGCCGTGCGCGCCGCCAAGGCCGTGGTGCTGCTCAGCGGAATCTCGCCAACGCCCTGGAGTCGCTCGGGGAGCACGAATTTCAGCGCCTTCCCCGACCGCGAAAGTGCCAGGACAGCTACCTCGTCGGGCGCGACGCCGCATAGCTTGCCGATCTCTCCGGCGATCTCTTCCAAGGATTGGCGATTCAGCGGGGCGCTGGCCTTTTCCAGCCTTTGCAGCAGGTGGTCGAGTTGGGCAGGCGTTTGGCTCGGCATCTTTTCCTCAGGAGTCGAGGTGGCGGACCCATTATAGCCAGTGCATGTTAACCGCGTGCCACAAAATGTCTAGAATGAAATGCGCTCTTGCCGGCCGGGGCTCGATGTCTGCTAGGGATGTCTGTTAGGATAGACGCCGGTGAGAACGTCATCTGAATCCCGAAGGAGAGAACGAATGTTGAAACTCAAATGGGGGTATCTGGCCCTGGTGGTCCTGGCGGCGGGTTCCGCTGCGGTGAATTCCCTGGCCGCCCCGCAAGCCGGTGATTCAAGGGAGCCGGGGTTGTACATGACCTTTGAAACGGACAAGGGCAACATCGCCTGTAAACTTTTCGAAGAAGAGGCCCCCATCACCGTGCGCACCATGGTCGGATTGGCGATCGGCAAGACATCTTACGTGGACCCGCGCACAAATCAGTCCAACCGCAATATGTTCTTCGACGGGCTCACCTTCCACCGCGTTATTCCCCAGTTCATGATCCAAGGGGGTGACCCCCTCGGCACCGGCACCGGAGGCCCCGGAGGCCCGGGGTTCCCTTACCAGACCGAGACCTCTCCGCGGCTTAAATTCGATGTTCCGGGGCGGCTGGCGATGGCTAACGCCGGCCCCGACACCAACCGCAGCCAGTTCTTCATCACCGAGGTGGCGGCCAGCTCGCTGGACGGCGGTTATACCATCTGGGGACAGTGCGAGAACGTGGACTTGGTGAAGGCTATTGCCCGCGTGCCCCGCGGCGCCAACGACAAGCCGAACACGCCGGTGCATATCCAGCACGTAATGGTGGAACGCGTGGGGCCTGCGCCGCCGAATGCTCCGGAAGCGATGCCCTAAGCCTGCTGCGCGGTGCCGGAGGGAAAGGGGCGTGGCTTCGTTTTCGCACCGCGTTTTCGCACCGCGCTTTTGCACGGCCCAGTCCGCCCGGAGCTAAACGTCGAGGGCAGCTAAACGCCGAGAGCCTAAACGCCGAGAGCTTTGACCAGTTCCTGTACCGAGGCGGCTGACTTCTGCAGGGCCGCGTTTTCCTCTGCCGTCAGCTTGATTTCGATGATCTGTTCCACGCCGCGCGCGCCAAGCTTCGCCGGCACCCCGACAAACAGCCCGCGGATCCCGTATTCGCCTTCGAGATACACGGCGCAGGGAAGAATCTTCTTCTTGTCCTTGAGGATGGCCTCGACCATCTCCATCACCGCCGCCGATGGCGCGTAGTAGGCCGAGCCCATCTTGAGCAAGTTGACGATTTCGGCTCCGCCTTTGCGCGTGCGGTCCACGATGGCGTCAATGCGCTCTTTGGGCAGCAGGTCGGGCAGCGGGACGCCCGCCACGGTCGAATAACGGGGCAAAGGCACCATGTCGTCGCCATGCCCACCGAGCACGAAGGAGTGCACGTTTTCCACCGAGACACCCAGTTCCTGCGCCACAAAGGTGCTCATCCGCGCCGAATCGAGCACCCCAGCCATGCCCACCACGCGGTTCTTGGAAAACCCGCTGATCTTGTAGGCCGCCTGCGCCATGGCGTCCAGCGGGTTGGTCACCATGATCAGGATCGCGTCCGGCGAGTACTTGACGACCGACTCGATGACCCCTTTGATGACCTCGTAGTTGGCCCGAAGCAGATCATCCCGGCTCATGCCGGGTTTGCGCGGGAACCCGGCGGTAACCACGATCACGTCGCTATTGGCCGTTTCGCGATAATCGCCGGCGGCCGTGGTGACGCCCGTGGCTTGCGCATCGGAACGCGTGATGGACGTGGCCTCAAGCATATCGAGGGCCTTGCCCGCCGGAACTCCCTCCAGAATGTCGGTGAGCACCACGTCCGCCAAGCCGCGATCGAGAATGCGCTGCGCCGTGGTCGAACCCACAAAACCACCACCCACTACCGTCACTTTCTTTCGCATGCCAATGCTCCTTATTGATTCAGGTTAAGGTCGTGCTGGAAGGGCTCCCATTTCGGCGCCCCTGTGTACCCTTGTCTACAGCTTGTGTACGGCCAAGGGCGCAACGTCGAACACCCGGCGGGGCCGTCTAGTTGGCGGCGACGCCTTCGGTCATGTTTTCGATGATGGCCGAAGCGAACTCCGACGTGTGCAGCTTCTTCGCGCCTTCCATCATCCGCTCGAGGTCGTAGGTGACGCGCTTCTGCCCGATGGTCCGCGCGATCCCGTCTTCAATCAGGCGCGCCACCTCGGTCCATCCCATGAACTCAAACATCATGGCTCCGGAGAGCATCACCGAGCTCGGATTGATGACGTCCTTGTCGGCATACTTTGGCGCGGTCCCGTGCGTGGCTTCAAACACGCCGTAGCCGTCGCCGATGTTGGCGCCGGGGGCCATGCCCAGCCCGCCCACCTGCGCCGCCGCGGCATCGGAGATGTAATCGCCATTCAGGTTCGGCGTGGCCAGCACCTGATACTCGTCGGCGCGGGTCAGAATTTGCTGGAAGATCGAATCGGCGATCCGGTCATTGACCAGAACCTTCTGTTTCCACTGGCCCTTGCCGTGGGTGGCGTAGATGGAGCCGAGCACCTGCTGGACCTCGGCATAAATCTCTTTGCGGAACGACTCCGTGGCTTGCTCCAGGCCCGGCTCGACCTTGGCGGCGTTCTGCTCCACCGTGAGAGCGGAATTCCGGTCCTTGTTATCCAGGATCCAGCTCTCCCGCTCGGTGACGATCTGCGGGCGAAACTCCTCGCGGGCCAGTTCGTAGCCCCAGTCGCGGAAGGCGCCTTCGGTGAATTTCTGGATATTGCCCTTGTGCATCAGCGTGACGCAGCGCTTCTGGTGCTCGATGGCATAGAGAACGGCGCGGCGCATCAGCCGCTTGGTGCCCGTCGGGGAGATGGGCTTGATGCCGACGCCGGAATCCAGGCGGATCTGCTTGGGCCCGCCGCCGAGCATCTCCTTGTTCAGGAAGTCCAGCAGCTTCTTGACTTCCGGTGTTCCCGATTTCCATTCGATGCCGGCATACACGTCTTCGGTATTTTCGCGGAAGATGACCAGATTCATCCGCTCGGGGTGCCGCACCGAGGAAGGCACTCCGGGCAAATATCGCACCGGCCGCACGCAGGCGTAAAGATCGAGCAACTGGCGCAGCGCCACGTTCAAGGAACGGATACCGCCGCCGACGGGAGTCGTCAGCGGGCCCTTGATGGCGATGCGGAGGTCGCGGATGGCCCCTACGGTGTCCCGCGGCAGCCATTCGTTGGTCTGGTTGTAGGCTTTTTGGCCGGCCAGGACCTCGAACCACACCACGCGCCGCTTGCGGCCGTAGGCGCGGTCGACGGCAGCGTCAAAAACGCGCCGCGATGCCTTCCAAATGTCTCGCCCGGTGCCATCGCCCTCGATGAAGGGGATGAGCGGACGGTCAGGGATCTGGAAGGTGCCTCCGGAATACTGAATCACTTCCCCATCGGCAGGGATTGGCAGGGAGTTGTATGAAGACTTCATGAATCGGCAACCTCGTTCAGTTCAGGGTTTTTTTCTTAAAGCGCGCGCGCGCTTAGCGCATTACGCGGCAGGCCCGCAGACCCTCTACATTAGCACAATCCGCTGCGCCGTGCACGCCGGCACGAGTACCCACACGGGCTCCGACATGGGCGAGGCCATGTTGCCAGGCGCGTTCGGGCTGACAATCCTGGTCGGATCGTCAGATGTCGTAGTACAAGTGGAACTCGTACGGGTGCGGGCGCATGCGCACGGCATCCGCTTCGTTCTTGGTCTTGTATTCAATCCAGTTATCGATGAGGTCCTGGCTGAACACGCCGCCTTGGGTGAGATAGGCGTGATCGTCCCGCAAAGCTTGCAAGGCCTCATCCAGCGAGCCCGGCATGACCGGCACTTTGCTCAATTCCTCTTTGGACAGGTCGAAGATGTCCTTGTCCAGCGGCCCTCCGGGATCGATCTTGTTGTGGATGCCGTCCAGGCCGGCCATCAACATGGCCGCAAAGGTCAAGTAGACGTTGCAAGAGGGGTCCGGCGGGCGGAACTCCAGCCGCTTGGACTTCGGACTGGCTGAATACATGGGAATGCGCACCGCCGCGGAGCGGTTGCGGCTGGAGTACGCCAGGTTCACCGGCGCTTCAAAGCCCGGCACCAGGCGCTTGTAGGAGTTGGTGGTGGGCGCCGAGAAAGCGGAGATGCTGCGCCCGTGCTTGAGCAGGCCCCCGGCATACCACAGCGCAAGCTGCGACAGCTCGGCGTACTTGTCACCGGCAAACAGCGGCTTGCCGCCCTGCCACAGCGACTGGTGGGTGTGCATGCCGGACCCGTTGTCGCCGAAGATGGGCTTGGGCATGAAGGTCACCGTCTTTCCGTACTGGTTGGCCACGCTCTTGATGATCCACTTGTACTTCATCATGTTGTCAGCCGATTTCAGCAGGGTGTTGAACCGCAGGTCGATTTCCGACTGCCCGGCGGTGGCCACTTCGTGGTGATGGCACTCCACATCCATGCCGCAGGCTTGCATTTGCAGCACCATGTCGGTGCGTAAATCCTGATAGTGGTCCATGGGCGGGGTGGGGAAGTAGCCTTCCTTGTAGCGTGGCCGGTAGCCCAGGTTGTGTTCCTCGCGGCCGGAGTTCCAGCGTCCCTCCTCGGAATCGATGAAATAGAAGCCGTGCTGGGGGGCCTGATCGAAGCGGACGTTGTCGAAGATGAAGAATTCCGCCTCGGCGCCGAAGAACGCCTGATCGGCAACGCCGGATTTCGAGAGGTGAGCCTCGGCTTTTTTGGCGATATTCCGAGGGTCGCGCCCGTATGGTTTTCGGGCGACGGGATCCACGACATCGGCGATCATCACCAGGGTGGGCGCATCGCGAAAGGGATCCATGAAAGCGGTGTTCGGGTCCGGCACCAGCAGCATGTCGGATTCATGGATCGACCTCCAGCCGCGGATCGAGCTTCCGTCAAAGCCGAAGCCGTCCTGGAATGAGCCCTCGTCCAATTCCCCAATGGGATAGCTGGTGTGCTGCCAAAGACCGGGAAGATCGGCGAAGCGAAGATCGAGGATCTTGGCGTTGTTTTTTGCGGCCAGTTCTAAGACCGATTTAGGATCCATCCCTATCTCCTTCTATTTGAGGTATCCGGTGCGTAGGAACCGGGGACGATAGCGCAACTGCCCCAGATCGTCAAGATCGTCAAGCCCGTCAAGTCCGTTCCCATCCAGCCCCCCGCCGCCGCGCAGTCTGGGTTGGGCTTCGGGGTCGACCTTCTCCGCGCTGGTCAAACACTATCCGCGCGCGCCAGAGGGGGCAACTGCAAGTTTTCAATGGAACCTATCAGGTTTTTAGATAGCGCTATTCTATATAGCGCGATTTCAGATAGCCCGGCCGGATGCCGCCGCAAAATCGACGGCCCCACTGTCGCCGCCGCCGCGCCGCGGTCAGTCGCATGTATGCCGCGCCGCGGTCAATCGTAGTATTCCGAGCCCAGGTGGGTGATCAGCTCCTCGCCCATCATCCAGCGCAGCGTATTCTTCAGCTTCATGGACTGGATGAACAGGTCGTGCTCCGGGTAGAGCTGGGGCGCGCACATCGGCGACTTGAAGAAAAAGCTCAGCCACTCCTGGATGCCGTGCAGCCCGGCGCGCTTGGCCAGATCCAGGAACAGCACCAGGTCCAGCACGATGGGCGCCGCCAGGATGGAGTCCCGGCACAGAAAATCCACCTTGATCTGCATGGGGTAGCCCAGCCAGCCGAAGATGTCGATATTGTCCCAGCCCTCCTTGTTGTCGCCGCGCGGCGGATAGTAGTTGATCCGAACCTTGTGATACATCTTGCCGTACAGGTTCGGGTAGAGGTCGGGCTGCAGGATGTACTCCAGGGCGCCGAGCTTCGATTCTTCCTTGGTCTTGAACGACTCGGGATCGTCCAGCACCTCGCCGTCGCGATTGCCGAGGATATTGGTGGAGAACCACCCGTTCAAGCCGATCATCCGCGCCTTGAGGCCCGGGGCCAGGATGGTCTTGAGCAGCGTCTGGCCAGTCTTAAAATCCTTCCCGCAAATAGGCACGCCGTGCTCGCGCGCCAGTTTCTGCATGGCGGGAATGTCCACCGTCAGGTTGGGCGCGCCGTTGGCGAAGGGCACGCCGGAGGTGATGGCTGCCCAGGCGTACAGCATCGACGGAGCGATGGCCGGGTGGTTCTTCTTCATGGCCTGTTCGAATTTGGCCGGCGTCGAATGCACCTCGTGGGGGGTAAGAAAAATCTCCGTCGATCCGCACCAGATCATCACCTGCCGCGAGGTCTTCGACTCTTTAGCGAACCGCTCGATGTCCTCCCGGATCTCCAGCGCCAGATCGTATTTCGTCTTCCCTTTTTTTACGTGCCGCCCGTCCAGCCGCTTGACGTAATCGCGGTTAAACGCCGCCTTCATCGGACGGATGCCGCTCAAGAACTTCTTGGCCTGCGCCAAATCTTCCGGGGAAAGCACGGCGGCCTTGGCGGCGGCGGCATAGGCGGAATCGGGATACATGTCCCACCCCCCAAACGCCAGATTCTCCAGCCCCTCGAGGGGCGCGAATTCGCGAATCAGGGGTGTGCGGGCCTCGGTGCGTTTTCCGAGGCGAATGGTGCCAAGCTGGGTCAGCGATCCAATGGGCAGCGCCTTGCCACGGCGCACCATGTCCACACCGGCCATGAAGGTCGTGGACACGGCCCCCATGCCCACCGTCAATACGCCCAGTTTTCCCTTCGGCGGCCTTATCGTCGTGGGCTGGCGCATTTGTGTTCCCCCTCGTTGCCAGTGGCACAGACACTCCTGTCTGTGCACCACCTCAAAACCACTGCCCGGAGCACGGATACTCCCGTTACGACGCTAGTGCGTCCTATCGACCAGACGCCCCTGCGCAAAGCCCAGTATCATGCGAAAACCGGAGGGGAATTGCAAACCGTACGGCGAGGCGTAGCCGGTCAGTTTCCGGTCAGGGCCCCGGTCAGTTTCTAATCAGGGCTCCGGTCAGGGCCCGTTCAGGGCTCGACCACGACAATTCGGCGACCCTCATTGTTAGTAGGCACTCAGTAGAAGGCCAACTGGTCCCCAACCAGTGGGGAATCACCGGAGTGCGCAGTACTAGGAATTTCCTGGCCGTAAGTTGTTACCTTTCTATACGGCTTGGTACGGAATCAGACAGCGTCACGCTATCTCAAACAGGGCTAAGCGCTTAGAATCGATGGGGGAAAACGGTTGGCACGCCATTTGCACCGTGTAAGGTGCACCAATTCTAGGGGAGGTGGACTCATGCGGACTTTCAAGGCTATTCTAGCGATCTTACCCGTCGCAACCTTGCTTTCAATGCCCACGGCCGTTTGGGCACAGGAGCAGGCAAGCCAAGACCAGCGAAACTTGACCTTGCAGGATGTCAAGGATCGCCTCAAGCAGAATGAGAAATACATTCAAGATGCGAGCCAGCATGGGAAGGCAGGCGACGCGAAGGGGACACAGGTAGCCCTCGATAATTACAGCCGCAGTATGGAGGGTCTAAACCGAGCCATTGCTCAGGGACAATTCGAGGGTGACGAGTTCGCGCGGGTTGAGGCCCTGGAGCGGGTTGAAATGGCGACCCGCAAGAACGGTGAAGTGCTTGCCGGCCTGCTGGACAAGGTTCCTGAAGAGGCCAAGCCACGCGTCCAGAACGCCATGGAAGTGTCTCAAACTGGCCGCACCACAGTCCTCGGCCAGCTTAACGCCGCCCGCGCGCAGCGCGACGCGGCGGTCTCGCGGCGACGGCAGTCGCAGCAATCTGGAGGTTTTGGCGGGCCCAGTGCGGCCGGATCGTCAGGCGGCGGTCGTCCCGGCGGTGCGGGAGGCGGGCGCCGCTAGTCGAATAGTCATAGTCAAAGGGTAGTCAAAGCGGAAACAGAAAAGGGGCGCGCCGTCAGCGCCCCTTTCTCGCTGGTTGGGCTAACAATTGTTGAGCTAACAACTGGCCTTATTTCGAGGGTGCTTCTTCTGGATAGGAGCCAGCCTTACTGTTGTTTCCGGCTTGCTACGGGGATACGCGGCGCCTCGAAAAGGTCCGACGTGCGCACGTACCAGCCGGTGCCGTGCATGCGCCCGATCAGCTTCAGTTTCGGCGTGTCAATCTGTTGCTTGGCCTCATCGATCACCAGGTCATCGCGTACGTGCATGGCGACCACGCGACCCAAGACCAAACCGCTGCTGGTGCCCAGCTCGATGATCTGCAAGAGCTTGCACTCCATGGCCACCGGACTCTCCGCAATACGCGGCGGCTTCACATAGATGGAGGGTTGGGTAGCCAGTCCCGCCTGTTCCAATTCATTCACTTCCGGCTCGAACTCCATGGCCGTTACGTTCATGGCCGCAGTGATCGCTTCCGAGACCAAATTGACCACAAACTCTCCCGTTTCCCGGATATTGGCGCGGGTATCCTTCGGCTGACCCGACCTGTGGCTGCCCACCCCGACCCCAGCACTGGCGGATCGCTGGCGAAGGCATTGAAAAACGAAAACGGGGCCGCATTCACCCGCCCGCCGGAATCCTGACTTACGATCCAGGCGATGGGGCGTGGCGTGACCGTCGAAGCCAGCAGCTTGTAGCGTTCCCTAGGTCCGATCTCGGCGAAGCCGAAAAGCATGCAGTCCTCCCAATCGTATGGTCCGCAGCGGCGGCTTACCTCAAGACTTACCTCAAGATCGGCAAGGGGCTCGCCTTGCCCTGCTTACGCAGACAGTAAATGCACCTCGAAGTTCTCCACATACATAGCACACTGCTCCCAAATATCCACAGCGCGCAACGGCTCATCGCGAGGTTCGCGCTTCGTCGCGGAGCAGCGCCGCCTCGAGCACGCGCCGCAGATGTCGCCTGTACCGGGTGGGGCTCCAGCCGCGGTCCTCGACGAGGTATCCCCAAACCGCATGCGACGTCATGGCCCACAGCAGGTCGGTCGCCGTCTTGATGGACCAGCCATCGGCCAGATCGCCTTCTGCCTTGAGGCGTCGCACGAGGCCCGCGAGCCCACGCCGCCGATTGGCCGCGCGGTCGTTCCAGGCCGCGGCTGCGGCCTCGTCCGAGCTTCGCAGTGCCTCGGCCGCGGCTGCCACCCGGTAGACCCTGGGAGTGAACACCGCCATGAAAGTCGTCAGACGCGCCAACGCCTCGCGCCCTGACTTGGCGGCCAGGACAGGGGCCAGCGCCTCGTCGAGTCCAGCCCAGGCGTCAATGAAGCGAGCGGCTTCGACCAGCAGGTCGGTCCGATTCCGGAAGTGGAGATAGAGGATTTGCCGGGAGAGCCCGGCGGTAGCGGCCACGTTGGCCATCCTGACGTCGGAGGGAGGGCGCGTGGAGAGCAGTTGGGCGGTTGCTTCGAGGATCCGCTCGCGCGTGGGACTTTGCAGGGTCATGGGCTTGGAATCGATGCCAGCTTGACAGTAGGTTGACACTGTGTCAACCACCGAGAATTGAAGAGGATTCAAGAGGGGAAACGGAATGAGAGCTTCGAAGAAAGCCCTGCTCGCCATCGGCTGCGCAGTCGCGGCCTACCTGGTTGTCGGGGCCGTGGCACACTTCCTGGTCTTCCCCCTGGCAGACCCGGATCCGGCAACGCTTCCCCGCGCCGGAGACCGGCTCCTCAGCCGGTGGGAAGGTTTCGACCAGGTGATTTTGCGGGTCGAAGGGCCGCTTGCCTACACCCGGCTGGTCATCGAACCCGGCGCCCAGGGGCCTCCGATTCACTGGCATCGGGAATTCGCCGAATCGTTCCTGGTCGCCGAAGGCGTCCTGCGGGTATGGGTCGACGGCCAGACGTTCGACCTGGAGCCCGGCGAGACCATGACCATCCCAGCGGGTACACGCCACAAGCCGTCCAATCCGGGTGAGATGCGCGTCGTCGTGGAGAGTTGAGAGGCGCCTACCTTCCCGATCTCTTTCGCCGCCTGCCTGGCGCAACTCTATAGCTGGTTTGATGAGTCACCCGAGAACATGCGGGGCGCGCGACCCCTGTTGCAGATGTCTCTTTTCCAAAGGGCTTGCGACACACCTCATGCCGACGGCTGTCGAGCCGGTCGCGGAATTCCTCCTGGCGCCGACCGCGAGGCTCCTGGGCTTTCGGAGCCACTACCCTCGTTTCGCACTCCACGCCGGGGGTCCATCCGCGGATTGAGTCAGCGAGCCGAGCAGAAAGCCTCCCTGCCGAGGACCGTCCACTCCTGCGGCCATTCCGATCGAATTCCTATCGAGGAATTTGCAGAGGTCAGCGGGTGCCCCATCCTTGCGTAGCAAGATTGGGATTAGTTGAAAAATGCGCGCGGGATCATCCCTTCGACAAACCCGGCTTGGATTCCTTTGCCAACCGTCTGTATGCGATGACAGAGACCGCAAAACCAAGGCCAAATAATCCAGTCATGACAAAGGAGTCCTTTGTGAACGAAGAAAACCGATTGCGCGGAATGCAGATATCGTCAAGTAGCGGATTCACGAATAGCTCCGATTTCAGGCCCTCATAGAGTAGGACGCAGAACGCCAAGAAGAAAATTCCACAAACGGTGGAACTAGCAAGAGCGACTAGGCGCATTGCATATCGCAATCGCACGCTATTTCGACTTCCTGACTTTCCGCCTAGCTTCCGGGCGGATGGCTCAACCTAGCGTAGCAAGATTGGGATTCGTTTCGAAGATCTGTTCTGCGCATTTTTGTCACGATTTTCACTGCCCAATACATCTTCCGCGCCTCATTCGCCCCTCGTTCGAATTACCCTAAGTAAAGTATATTGTATATAGATTTACTTTATGATAACGTAGCCCATACTTGCCCTGAGCTTGCCGAACGCGTTCGCGTCGCGCTCCCCTGTATACTCCTGCTTTTCAGCGCCGAACACTTACAGAAAACGATCATCCAACCAGGATGATAGTCCTGAGTTCCGCTTGGCAGACGAAGGTTCTCTTCTCGACGCTTTGCTTCGGAACGTGGCCGTCGCGGCAGCGCATAAGTGCTTTATACTTCGCACTTACCAAAAAACCTCCTGTAAGCCTTGCAGAATGAACACTTATAAAACAAAGGACTTAAAGTATTCTGGAATGAACACTTACAAAAAAGCCGGGCGGTGGAGGGGTGAGCGCGAGGCTCCCGGCAAGGGGCGCTCGCGCGGTAAAGAAGTCGAGCCGAAGTCCCCAGCCCTGCAGGCCACGGTAAGCGGCGCTGCGGTCGCAAAGGGGAGCTTCGGCGGTAAGGAAGTCGGCGTGGGGGGGGCCGCACTCACTCTTCTTACGCTTTTTGTTCTTCGCAAAACTTCAAGCTTCTCGTTTTCAATCCATTACGCACTCTTTCGCATGAATGCCGGGGGGTGGGGGGGGGCGAGCATGCTAGCTAGGTCCAGGGCAGTGCAATGGGCCTCTTGGCGCGCGGAAAAGGTGCCTCAGTCGGTCGCTGCGCGCCGCGTCGCCGCCGAGGCGGTGCCGGGCTTGGGTCGCAGCGCAGCCAGCAGTTTCTCCGGCGGAAGCGTGTTGAGCACGTCTTTTTTCTCCAGCCAGCCGCGCCGCGCCATCTGCACGCCGTAGCGCATGAACCCGAGTGTGTGCGTGGTGTGCGCGTCGGTGGAAATGACGATGCGCACTCGATGCTCCTTGGCCATGCGCAGGTAGACGTCAGTCAGATCGAGCCGCTCCGGCGCGGCATTGCACTCCATGGCCACGCCGTGGGTGCGGGCCGCATCGAGCACGCCCTCCATGTCGTAGGCGAAAGCGTCGCGCCGCAGCAGCAGGCGGCCCGTCGGGTGGGCGATGATTTGGGTGTAGGGGTTCTCGATGGCCGCCAGCAGCCGCTCGGTCATGGCGCTGCGGTCGAGGTTCATGTAGGAATGCACCGAGGCGACCACCACATCGAGTTCAGCGAGAACTTCATCGGCCAGATCCAGCCGCCCGTCCTTCAGAATGTCCACCTCGATTCCCGCCAGAATGCGGATGCCAAGGGGGCGCTCGTTGGCCGCGCGAATCTCGCGAATCTGTTCGCGCGTGCGTTTTTCATCCATGCCGTTGGCCACGGTCACCGCCTTGCTGTGGTCGGTGATGGCGATGTACTGGTAACCACGCGCGCGCGCCGCCTCGGCCATCTCCTCAATGGAGTTCTTGCCGTCGCTGGTCGTGCTGTGCATTTGCAGGTCGCCGCGCAGATCGGAAAGCTCGATCAGGCGAGGCAGGCGATGCTCCTCGGCGGCCTCGATCTCACCGGCGTTTTCGCGCAGCTCCGGTGGAATGAAGTCCAGTCGAAGCTTGGCGTAAATCTCCTCTTCGGTTGCCCCGGCCACCCGCCGTTCGCCCTTCAGGGTGGCCAGCGCATATTCGTTCAGCGTGTACCCCATCTGATTGGCGCGCCCGCGCAGGCTGACGTTGTGCTCCTTCGAGCCGGTGAAGTAGACCAGCGCGGCGCCTCGGCTGGCGGGCTCGATCAGACGCACGTCCACCTGCAGGCCGCCAGCCAGGCGGAAACTGATCTTGTTCTCTCCATGAGCCAGAACTTGCTCGACGCCCGTGTGCGACAGGATGTGTGTGGCAAGCGCTTTCCGTGCCGCGGGCTCTTTGGGCCGCTGCGACCAGATCAGGAGAAGATCGAGGTCGCCGATGGTCTCCTTGCCGCGGCGCAGCGAGCCGGCGAGGGTCACAGATTCCACCGGCCCGCCGAACCCGCCGATGTATTCCACCAGTTTGGCGGCTTCCCGTTCCGCGGCGGACAGCAGAAATCGTCCCGAGATCTTCTTGTGGATCTCGATGGCGTGCAGGATATTCTCTTCACTCTTCTTGCCGAAGCCGGGCACGTCGCGCAGCTTTTCCGCGCGCGCCAGTTGCTCGACTTGCTCCACGGTCGCGGCTTTGAAGTTTCGCCACAGCAGCGCCACTTTCTTGGGGCCCAGCGATTGGATGGTCAGCAGCTCCAGGATTTGCGGCGGATATTTCTTGAGGAGTTTGGCGCGGAGCCGGTAGTTTCCGGTCTCGAGGATCTCCCGGATGTGCTCCGCTATGCGGTCGCCGATGCCGGGCAGTTCGGTAAGCTTCTTGGGATCGCGCGAGAGGTCTTCGATGGACTCGGGCAGGCTGCCGATCAGCTCCGCAGCTCTCTCGTAGCTGCGGTAGCGGCCGATCAGCGCCCCGTCGATTTCCAGGAGTTGCGCGGTCTCGCGAAGGATGCGCGCGATCTCGCGGTTTTCCATGACCGGTCTCCGAAACTACTGGCCGAGCACGTAGGCCTACTGGCCAAGCACATAGGCAAAGATGAGAGGCGCCACGATGGAGGCGTCGGACTCGATGACGAACCGCGGCGTGCCGCTGTCCAGCTTGCCCCAGGTGATCTTCTCGTTGGGCACGGCGCCGCTGTAGGACCCATAGGAAGTGGTGCTGTCGGAAATCTGGCAGAAGTAGCCCCACAGCCGGCAGGGCCGTTCGCGGAGATCCTGCAGGATGAGCGGCACCACACAGATGGGGAAGTCTCCGGCGATCCCGCCGCCGATTTGAAAAAAGCCGACCGACTGCGTTTGCGTGTTCTGCTTGTACCAGTCGACCAGCGCGGCCATCTGTTCCACGCCGCTCTTCACGATCTGGTAATTCGAGAGCACGCCGCGGATGACGTTGGCGACGAAAATATTTCCCAGCGTGGAATCTTCCCAGCCGGGGGTATAGACTGGCAAATTCTTCTCGCAGGCCGCGATGATCCAGGAGTCCTTGGGGTCGATGTCATAGAATTCACTGATGGTGGAGCCCCGTAGGACCTGGTAGATGTACTCGTAGGGGAAGTAGCGCTGCTTTTCGCGATCGGCCTTTTGCCAGAATTCGAGCACCAGGCGCTCGATGCGCCGCATGGCTTCCTCTTCGGGGATGCAGGTGTCGGTCACGCGATTGAGGCCGCGGTCGCGCAGGGCGACTTCCTCTTCATCGGTGAGATTGCGATAGTTGGGCAGGCGGCGGTAGTGGGTGTGGGCCACCAGATTGAAGATGTCCTCTTCGAGATTGGCACCCGTAGTGCATATGGCGTGGATCTTGTCCCGCCGGATCATCTCCGCGAGCGAGATGCCCAGTTCCGCGGTGCTCATGGCGCCGGCCATGGCCAGAAACATCTTGCCGCCCTGCGCGATCTGCCGCTCATAGGCTTCGGCGGCATCCACGACCACCGCCGCGTTGAAGTGACGGAAGTTATGCTTGATGAATTCTCGCACGCTCATGGATGGCGGTCCTGGGGCCTGGATTCAAATGTCGAAGCAGTTTTTCGTCTGCATGCTAGACCAGCAGGGAATGTGTTGCAAGCTCGGAAGGCGGGAGGGAAAGCGCGAGTTCGCAGTGGGAGAGCGTGCCTACCGCGCAAAACGCGCATAAAACAGAAGTCCGGCGATGGTCTTTCCGTCCTGCAGTGTTCCCCGGCGCATCATGCGCTCGAGAGTGGGCCACGAGAAGCGCCGGGAGACGATGCGTTCGTCCTCCTCGGGGTGTGCCGCGCCGCCGGTGAGACCCGTGGCGACCAAAACCCACATCTGCTCGCTCATGAGGCCGGGTGTAGGGAAAAAGTCGAGCAGCTTTTGCAACCGGCGCGCCGTGTACCCCGCCTCCTCGGCCAGCTCGCGCCGAGCCGCTACGGCCGGAGACTCGCCGGATTCGATGCGCCCGGCGACCAACTCCCAGAGAAACCGGCCGGCGGCGTGCCGATACTGGCGCACCAGAAGGATGCTTCCGTCGTCGAAGACGGGCAGCACGACGACCGAGCTGCTGTGGATCACGACCTCGCGCGTGCAAACGACCCCGCCCGGCTCGGATACTCGCTCGCGGCGCACACTGAAAATCTTGCCGGCATACACGAGCCGGCTATGCAGAATCTTGGCACGTTGGCTGCGCACGGCGACCTCCCCTGTCATGGCCCTGTCATGTCTTGTCAACCCTGTAATGCCCTGTCACGCCCTGTAATGACTGAGCCGGAAGAATGCCCGAGCGGAAGAGCGGACGCGGGATTTTACGGCCTGGGCGCCGGAAAGGCCAGCCCGGCGGGAGGTGCCGCCGTATTCGACGAGTCCGGTTGCTCCCGGGCGGGGAAGTTCCTATACTGACGCTGAGAAGGGGGAAGGTTGCAGGATGGCCGGCAGCGGGACAATTCGCACGCTGATTGTGGATGACGAAAAACCTGCGCGCGAGGAACTGGCGTTTTTGTTGAAGGGTTTTCCGGAAATCAGCGTGGTGGGGCAGGGCAAGAACGGCGTGGAAGCCGTTGCGCTGATCAAGGAACACAGTCCGGATCTGGTGTTTCTGGACGTGCAGATGCCGGGCCCCGACGGTTTCGGGGTCATTCGAAAGCTGAAAGACCGCAAGCTGAAGTTGCCGCACATTATTTTCGCCACCGCATACGACCTCTATGCCGTGCAGGCCTTCGAGGTCAATGCCGTGGACTACATTTTGAAACCCTTCGACAAGCAGCGCCTCGGACGGGCCATCGAGCGCACCAAGCGCGTCCTGGGGACGGCGGCATCTCCGGCTGAACGCCTGGAAACGCTGGTCAGCCGGCTGGGCACGCGGTCCGGCGGAGCGCCGGTCAAGCTGCTGCTCAAGACGCAGGGCCGCCTGTTGCTGGTGGATGCGGCCGAAGTGGTGTGCGCCTCGATTGCCGACGGCAGGATCACCATCGTTACGCGCGATTTCGAGGGCACCTCGAACTACCGCACGCTCGAAGAGCTGTCGGAATTGTTGAACTCCGAGCGCTTCTGGCGGTCGCACCGCTCGCACCTGGTGAACATCAACCACATCAAGGAAGTCATGCCGTGGTTCAAATCTAGCTATGTGCTCAAGATGGCCGATAGGCGCCAGACGGAAATTCCCGTAAGCCGCGGCCAGACCCCTTGGCTCCGCGAACTGTTCAACATGTAGTTGGCCACGCGCGCAGGGGTTAGGGCGAGCAGTCTGGGAAGTGCTTGGCGGCCATCGGTGCGCAATTTATTTGCGGCGACTTCATTGCAGAACATGCTAGTATTCGTAACGGAGGTCTATATGACGCGGAACAAGGTACCCTTTCATTATCTGGCCATGGTGTTGCTCGCAGCTGTGTCGACTTGGGCCCAGTCGGCTTCTCCTCAGGAGACAAAGACCAAGCAGGGGATCATAAGGGACATCTCAGGGGCAGCGATGGCCCTGGGCGTGACCGATAAGGCCATGATCGATACCGAGCAGTATGTG
Source organism: Candidatus Acidiferrales bacterium (assembly GCA_965197305.1). GTDB lineage: Bacteria > Acidobacteriota > Terriglobia > Acidiferrales > UBA7541 > Palsa-189. The sequence continues at coordinate 129,532 of CBDAMS010000013.1, forward strand.
GTGGACCCGCAAAATATCCAGGTAACGGGCAACATAGCGATTGGAGTTCCGGTAACCGTTGAGTACCGGGAAATTGAAGGCGGGAAGATGCAGGCGTTGAAGATCACTCAGAGCCCTCCGCAACAGCTATCCGTGACCGTGATGGTCGTCGGGGTACAGGGGAATTCGACTATTATTGCCGACATTGACGGAAGAACTGTGGTTTTCTTCCGGGATCCGGCGGGTAAGGTAGAGGGCGATCTGAAAACCGGCGCCACGGCTGAGATCATGTACAGGGTGGACGACGAGTTTAACTTCGTCGCGATGGACATAAACGTCACCTCCTAGGTTGTTAGGTTAGGTTGTTCGGCGGTATCTGTTCGGCGTCGCTGGTGCCTCCTGGAGGGCCCCTTGAGGGCCTCTGGAGAAGAAGGAAGAAGACTGGAGGCACCCAGTAGTTGAGGGTACTGGGCAGCTGACAGTACCGGAGCGCCTGCAAGTATGTATTTGATCGCAGACTGAGGAACCATCCCACGCAGGGTTTTCCGTTCAGAACCATTCCCAACGCAACTCCCGAACGGCCTTTGCGATGACCGGGGTGAGGCGGGACAGGACGGGACGGAAAAACCCTTGCTGATTGCCGTGACCAGCCGGACGGACTCCTGATAAGCGCGGTTATCGAAAAATGGCGGCTCAGCATGCCATGATCAAAGGGTTTCGGCGTAATTTCCGAAAAGCCGACTTATCGGGGCTTATTTGGCTTGCGACGCGGAGGGACGATCCGGAAATGGTTTCCGAGTAGGCGGCCACTCCCGAAGGCCTGCTCTGGTGGCAAATTCGCTGTGTGGAGGGAAGCAGGGGCGTCCGATGCGCGAAAAGTGGGCCAAATAGTAAATCCCGGTTGGAATAACTATGCTAAATATTCCTCAATTGTTTTCACACAATATGCAAACTTTTGCACTTGCCCGCTGGGGACTGCTTCTCGGATCGTAGTTGTAAGTCTATATCCTGCTAGAACTTGACTGCGTCTATGCCGGTCCCTCGATGATCAATATGTTTGGCAAGGTGATTGTCAATCTTCGATAGGGACTCTTGGGACCTGGGGGGCCGGGAGCTTCAACCGTACCTGGCAGGCGCAACCGCTTGATTGCTTTTGGTTCCTTCAATTTCGGTGATTCCGAATGAACGTAAGACGCGTGATCTTGATTTCGATGCTCTTCGCAGCTGTCGGTGGGGCCTCATACTCCTGGTACTCCCTTCGGGCGGACCAACCGAGGACCTGGAACTCGGATGCCATTGAGGCGGCCTATGTGAGCACCGAGCTCAGGGAGATCAACCCAACGCAAGCAAGCCTGCTGGTCTCCTATCAATTGACAAACCATACGGATCTGGACTGGCGTTTGGCCGATGGCCCGAGCGCCGATGGCCGGAGCTTCGTGCTGATGAGCCGACTCAAATCGGATCGAGTCTCAGTTCCCAAGAGGACATCCGGCTCAGCTATCCGACATTTTTTCCTGCGCGGCAGCGGGCGCGCGTGGTCCTGGAGCTGCGCCATCCTTTTGCATGGCCCGACGACACCGGTCCCGGGATGGAGGCCAAGCTGAAGGAGTTTGTGAACCAAAGGCTGGCGGAGATTGAAGGATTTGTTCTCTTCGATCAGGTGGATCGTTATCAGATCGAGTTCCCGAATGGCTGGCAGGAACTGAAAGTGGCTTCGGCGCCCAACGGCTGATTCGCTTCTTGGTGATGAATGTCTCTTGAACCCTTAACCACCCCGCGTCCGACCCCCACCGAAAACCGCAGGCGCCACTTGCAGCGGAGGCTCGAACGGCTGGCATACATCGCCTGTGGACCCGAAAACGGGGGCATCCTCATCAACCTCAGCGAAAGTGGACTGAGCTTTCACGGAGTTGTCAATCTGACCGATGACCAGCTCCTGAACCTTAGGTTCACGCTCCCGGATATTGGCGGCGCGATCGAGGCCAGTGGCCGACTGGTCTGGATCAATGATTCGAGAAGGGGCGGCGGCCTGCGGTTCGAGAACTTGGATCACAGCGCGGTGCAGCGGATCCGGAAATGGATCTCCGACGATAGTCACCGTGAAATCGCTGCCGGCGCGGCAATCAGTGCACGAGAGCGGCCTGGCTCTGCTCCCACGTTCGATGAGTCGGCTAAAGTCGCGGCGCTCCCCAGTTCTTCTTCCGGAATGCCGACGCTATCATTGCCGGACCTGCGGATCAGCCCCGGCGCGCCGGATACCCCGCCAGACAGCAAGGCGTCAACGGCAAGAGCGCCGTTCTCGGACGGACTGCGTCTCTTCCAAGGCGCCACGACTGCGCCGGAAAACATTCAGCACGCCGCGCGCCGCGCGGATGGCCTCTCTGCGAGCAAGCGGAAACCGGAAGTCGTGCTGAGCGCGCCGCCCGTGCGGAAGTCGCGAATGGTTCCCTACACCCTGGCCGCTCTTTTCGGTTGTGGTGTGGCGGTGGCGGCGATGATGGGAATCACGTCCACGATGGTTGGCGTTCGCGCATCCGGGAATATCGGCCAGGCGGTTACGGGCGCGCCGGAGGCAGTTGTGGCTGGACAGCAGCCCCGCGCTACGCGAAATTTCCAGGTTGAGGTGTTGGACGCCAATAACCGCCGCTGGGTTTTGACCAACGACGCTGAGGCTCCCCCCTCCTCCTTCTCCTCCTCCAGGCCGATTTCGCCGGAGAACGGCCTAGCGACTGCGCCTCGGGAAGCCCGGATCAGTGCGGCCAGTGCGTCCAGCGCGCCTGTCGCGCCCGTTCAGGCGGCAGTGGTGGCGGCGGCTGCTCCTCCGAAGGAGGCTTTCCGGCGGTGGTCCATTCAGGCCCCGCAGGTGCCGCGCCGACCCGCGGCCCGGGTGGATGCCCTGGAACCAGCGGTACCGGATAACTTTGTGCCGCCAGGGGCCTCGTTCGATCCCAGTGCCATCGCCGTTCGATCGACTAGCCTGCTCAATAGCCTGCCGAATAGCCTGCTCAATCCGGCGGAACCTGTGCGTCCATCATCGAGCATCCAGGCTGCCCTTCTGATCGAGCGCGTTGATCCTGTGTACCCGCCATTTCACGGCAAGTAGGCGCCGAAGGGGCCGTGCAGGTCAGTGTCACTGTCGGCAAAGACGGTGTGCCGCGCGCCGTTACATTCGTGAGCGGAGACAGCAGGTTCGCCGCGTCGGCGCTCGATAGCGTCCGCCAGTGGCGTTACCGGCCGGCGCTGCTCAATGGCCAGCCGGTCGAGGTGCAAACGGTCATCACGCTCGAGTTTCGCCTCAAGCAGTAGGGAATTACCTCCGCCCTGGCTCCTGCCTGCTTTTTGCCCCGCCAGATTTACCGAACCTATTTGCCGAACCTATGGGCGCGCGCCATCTTTTTTAGAGCAGGGCGCCAGTTGATGGGATGATTTCCACCCGATGGAGCCAACTCCCGAGAAACAAGGGTTTTGGAAACTGATCCACTCCGCTTCTCGCCCTCGCAACGCTGTGCTAGCATCAAGCAACATGGCTCAGCGCAAGCGAGTCCTCAGTGGGATGCGTCCCACCGGACGGCTCCACATCGGGCATTATTTCGGCGCGCTTCAGAACTGGATCCAGCTTCAAAACGATCCGCAGCAGCAGTACCAATGTTTTTTCTTCATTGCGGACTGGCACGCGCTGACGACGAACTACGCCGACACCTCCGCCGTGGCGAAGGATACGGTGGAAATGGCGATTGACTGGCTGGCCTCGGGGCTCGATCCGCAGAAATGCACGATCTTCCTGCAGTCCTCGGTTCCCGAGCACGCCGAACTGCATCTGCTGCTGTCTATGGTTACACCGCTGGGTTGGCTGGAACGCGTGCCGACGTACAAGGAAGCTCTCGATAATATCAGAGACAAAGACCTGCACACCTACGGGTTTCTGGGCTATCCGGTGCTGCAATCGGCCGACATCGTGATGTACGGCGAGCCGGACGGCGAATTATGGGTTCCCGTTGGCGAGGATCAAGTCTCGCACGTCGAATTGACCCGCGAAATCGTCCAGCGTTTCTATTTCTACTACGGCTATAAGATTTCACCAGAGCTCCACAATCCAGCGTGCCGAGGTGATCGTTCCGAATTGGCAAAGGCGCTAGGTGTTCCCTCGGCTGACCCAGTGGATTACGACCCTGAGGTCCTGAGGTCAATTGCGAAAGCACAAAGTATCCATGACGCTGTTCCAAAGGACCTGCAGGCAATTGCTTTTGACGTGGTTGTGAAGCACAAGATTCGAGAAATGGGTATTGATAACGCTCTGATCAAACTAGGATCGTTACGAAAGTATTTGTTGGTCAAGCGATCGCTAGTAGAGCCGCAGGCCATGCTGACGCGCACGCCGCGCATCCCTGGCCTCGACGGGCGCAAAATGTCCAAGAGCTACGGGAACACCATCACCCTGAGCGAGAGCGACGAGAATATCCGCAACAAGACGCGGGTGATGATGACCGACCCGGCGCGCAAACGCCGCACGGACAAGGGCAACCCCGACCTTTGTCCGGTGTTTGACTGGCACAAGCTCTTTTCCCCGCCGGAAACGCAGGCGTGGTCGGCCCACGGCTGCCGGACGGCGGAGATCGGCTGCATCGAGTGCAAGGCGGCGATGGCCGGCAATCTGATCCAGTGGATTGCGCCGATTCGGGAGCGCCGCCAGGAGTACGAGCAGCAGCCGCAGCGGGTGCTGGAAATCGTGGATGCCGGCTCCAAGCAGGCGCAGAGCGCGGCGCAGCAGACCATGGCACGGGTGCGCGAGGCTATTTTCGACTGGTCTGGGAAGCGCGAAGAGATTGGCCGGGCCGCGCCCGAAGCAAAGACCGAAGCAAAGGACGCTCCGGCGGGGCACTGAGATGGCGTCTCCCTACAACATTCATCTCGAAACCTACGAGGGCCCGCTGGACCTGCTGCTGGATCTGATTCGCAAGCAGGAGATGGACATCCACAACATCCCCATCGCCAGGATCACCGGGCAGTATCTCGACTACCTGCACAACCTCGAAGAGCTGGATATCGACGTTTCGGCGGACTTCGCCTACATGGCGGCGACGCTGATTCTGATCAAGTCCAGGATGCTGTTGCCGGCCGATCCGCTGGCCCCACCCGAGGAGCAGATGGACCCGCGCGCCGAGCTGGCTCATCGCCTGATCGAGCACGAGAAATTCAAGAACGCCGCGCAGCTTCTCTACCAAAAACAGCAGCTCGAGGCGCACGTCTGGTCCAAACCCGACCTTTCGCTTTACGAAGGCCAAGACGTGGAAGGGGAGTTGGTGGTCTCGCTGGTGGACCTGGTGCACGTCTTCCAGGATGTGCTGGAACGGCGCAAGCAGGTTGCGCGCATCGAGCTTTCACACGACCAGTGCACCGTCGCCCAGATGATGGAGATCCTGCGCGCTCAGTTGCTGATCGCGGACGACGGCCTGAATCTGGTGCCCTTTTTTGAGTCTTGTGCGTCGCGCTCGACCATGATTTGCGCGCTGCTTGCGGTTTTGGAGCTGGTGCGGCTGCAGGCCGTCGTTCTGACCCAGGCCGAACCCTTCGGCGCGATTATCCTCCGCAAGCACAAGATGTTCGACGAGGTGTTTGCCGGTGGCGAGAGCGGCGGCCAATCGCCGGACCCCGCGCACGAGCCGCCGGGAACGCCCTCAAAAGAACCCCCAAAACAACCCCGAAAGGAAATTGACGAGCCGCATCCATGAGCAGGAACCCCGTGGAACTGAAAAGCGCACTCGAAGCCATCATCTACGCCGCCGACGAGCCGGCCACGGTCGAGCAACTGGCCGGGGCCATCGGAGAAGAGAAGCACGTGGTGCGCTCCGCGCTGGATGAGCTGGTGGCCAGTTATGCGCCGGACGAACGAGGCATCGAGATCCGCGCGGTGGCCGGAGGCTATCGCGTTTACACCAAGGCGCAGCACCACGACGTGGTGCGCCGGTTCATCAAGAGCCTGCGCCCGCCCCTGCGATTGACCATGCCGGCGCTGGAGACACTGGCGGTCATCGCCTACAAGCAGCCCGTCACCCAGCCCGAGCTTCAGGAGATTCGCGGGGTGAACTGCGCCGGGGTGATCCAGACACTGCTCGAACGCCGCCTGATTAGCACTGCCGGACGCAAGCAGGTCATCGGCCGTCCCATTCTGTATCGCACGTCGAAGGAGTTCCTCATGCGGTTCGGATTGGGCGATCTCGACGAACTGCCCAGCCTGAAGGAATTCGAGGCGCTGGCCCGCGAAGCCCTGGGAGCCGAGGATGGCGTTGCGGAAGGCGCTGCGCAAGCTGCGCCAGATGCAGGAGAGCCGCGGCAGGCCTCGACAGGCCGCGACGACGCTTCCGGCACCTGAATCGGCTGCCGAATCGCGCGACGAATCGGGCGACGATCCGTCCTAACCACCACCCCTAACGAAACGGGCACCACCGCCAAGGAAACGGGCCCGAGCGGCGTTGACGCCCCCGAGGAAGAACGGCCCGAGGGAGAACAGAAGAGAACCGGCGGCGGCTTCTAGCCCGCCGTTCCACATGCAGTCAGGAGTTTCTCCAGCCATGACAGGCCGCGACAGGCCTTGACAGGCTGCGCTAGGCGGCGCTAGGCCGCGACGATTGTTCCAGTCGCGACGGGGTGGCGATGGGCGAATGCCGCTAACGCAGGACTACTTCAGGACTACTCTACTTGATGAGCAGGGTATCGGGATGCTGGACATACCAGGCAAACCAAAACGTGCGGTGTGTAGGGACTCTGGGCAGGGAGACAGCGGAAGATGAAGCGCGCAGCTGATCCTCCTCGACAATCCAGATTTCACCGTCGGAATCGATAACCCGGCCGTTCTCCGCAGGGGATCGAAAGCGATGAGTCCCCGACCGATAGACCCGATTGGCACCGGCAGGGGTGGTGAGAATCACCAGGTTCTGCCCGGCTACGGTGAGGTGATAGACGGGACGCGCGCGCAGGAAGTCGGCTGCGACCACCACCGGAGGCGCTTCACCTCCGCCGGACGCCGATGGGAGCCGCAAGGCCAGCACTTCGTCCTTGTTTTTGAGGCGATCATCCATTTTGGAGACATTGAAGAGAAGATCGTCGTTGGAGAAATACTCGCGATAGGGCGCGCCTTCCGAATAGTCGCGCGGGAAACCGGTCTGGATGGACAGGGCGGTGGTGTTGGGATGCGCGCGTCTCCATTCGCCCCAGGTGGTGGTGACGATGGGCAGGATCGAAAGGCGCACTCCCGATCCGGCGAGCGGGCCCACCAACGGGACGCCCTGGACGCTGGACCACAGGGTTTCTGTTTCGTCATCGAACATCAGCTTGTTGGATTGGTAGAGGAAACCGCTGGTGCCGAAGGTGTGGACCTCTCCGTCGATGCGGCTGTCGTAGGGGACAACCGTTCCGCACAAGGTGCAGTAGACCAGCGTCACCTCGAGGCTGCCAATGCGGTCTTGAGCCAGTTCGTGCCAGGCTAGAATGCGTTTGGGATATGCGCGGGCCAGGCCGTCCACATATACGCCGAACACCACATTGTCGTCCTCGAGATATTGCGCCTCGGCCGCGGGAATGTGCCGCGGGAATCGAAGCGGGGGAATCTGGTTGATTCCCAAGCCGCCCCATTCCACTTGGTCGAGACGGGTGGCGGTGCGCAAAGGGGAGCGGAAGAAATCGCCGAATCCCGGATACAGTTGAGTGTAGAGCCGTCTCTTGAAAGTTACATACTGGGGGTGAGGATCGTAGGGCAGGCTCCACATCCACTCCTGCCAGCGATCCAGATTTGCGCCAAAGGATTTCCCGGTCTGCTGCTCCAGAAATCGCGTCAGGCGGAGGATGCGAGTCCCGGCGCGAGCTTGTTCCCAGGGGTCGCCGCGGACGCGGCTGATGCGCCGCATGAGGTCGGCCATCTCAACCAGCATGGGCGTATAGCCGTCTTTCCAGCTCGCTGCGATTTGGGCCAGCGCGGCATCGGCTTGCTTGGCGTCCGATGAAGACGCCTGCAGGAACACCTCAATGCTTGGCACAACGCTTGGTACAACGCCTGGCACAACTGCGCCTGGCACAACTGCAGAAGATTGGTCGGCAGGCGCCGCCTGCAGAAACATTGCGAAAACGGCAAGGGAGATGGCGTGCATGGGCGCGAATGCTCGAATGGAGCCGGGGGACGGCGTGCCGGTTGGTAGCCCGACGCTCCTTATACTACCACCGCAGCCCGCCCGAATATCCCCGCCGCCCGGAAAGAATCGTGCTGCCGGCGGTGACACGCGCGCGACGCCGCAGCGGAAGAGAGTTGACCCGTTGGCGCCGCTCCCAGATTCCGGGGTCGCGCTAAATTCACAGCCCTAAATTCACAGCCCCAAATTCACAGAGGGATCAGAAGAAGCTGGCCCGGAAAAATTCGGTGACGGTTCCTGACTTGATTCGTTCGTAGGAGCGCTTCCAAGGAGACCCCAAAGCGCATGGCGATGGATATCAGGGTATCTCCTCGCCGCACCTGATAGCGGCGGGTTTCGGAACTCTCGACGAGCTTGAGGACCTGTCCAGCGCGCAGTTTGTGCGGATTGCTGATTCCGTTTGCTTGCTGAAGGTCTTCCACACTCATGCCGAAGCTCCGCGCAATGGTGCTCAGAGTGTCGCCACGCCGCACGCGATAACTGTCGGCATCCGTACGGAACACCCTTTCCGGCTGCCGCGGCGCGGCGTCGAGAAGGCGCGCCACTTCCTCTCCCTTGCCGGGAGGAACGCGCAACCCCAACCCCGCCGGAAGGGTGCGGGTGCCCCGCCAAACAGCGCGCGCGAAGTGAGGGTTGTATTCGCGCAAGAGCGTCTCGCTCAGTCCGGGGATCTCGGTGATCTCGGTGACACGGTACCGCCGGTCCGGGTGAAGGGTCTCAAACTCCAGGAGGGGGGCGGCAATTTCCAAGGGACCCAGAAAGAATTCGTGATTTCGCGCGATATCCATGGCGGCCAGGAATTCCGCGTAGAAGTTCTGGCTGGCAAAGCCAAAGCGACGGGACTGATATTTCTCGATGATGACGGGGAAATCGGTGCCATGGAGCCGCCGGGCCCGCGCCATCCCATTGGGGCCGTGATTGTAAGCGGTGATGGCCAGCGGCCAGGTTTTCAATCGGGTGTAGTTTTCCTTCAAAAACTGTGCCGCAGCCCGTGTGGCCGTGAGTGGATCGAGCCGCTCATCAACGTAGGAAGTGATCCGCAGAAACCGGCGGCCGGTGCGGGGCATGAATTGCCAGATGCCGGCAGCGCCTTTTTGGGAGCGGGACTCATAATTGAACGAAGATTCAACGTGCGGAAGGAAGGCAAGCTCCGGGGGCAAGCCCGCTTCGGTAAGGATCTGCTCCATAGCGGGAAGATACTTGCCGGAGAGGATGACGCTTCCGGCAAACTTTTCCTTGATTCCCCTTTGCGACCGGATGTTGTTCGCCAGCTTTCGCAGCAACGACCGGGACGGCGAATAGCCCAGCGATAACAAAAGGTCCAGGACTTCCTTGTGTCGCGGAGCGAGACCGCTCTGACCGCGGCCGTCCGGACCCAGATCAGACCGGCTCAGATCGGTAAGAATCTTTTTCAGCTCACGTTCTTTTTGTTTCCGCAGGCGCTTTTGGCGAAGATCTTCCCTGGCACTCGATTCCGCGGTCTTTTCAAAGGAAACCACTTCATAAATCAGCCGGAGGTCGTCCCGGTCGTGAAAAACAGCGTCAAGCTCTCCGTATTTTGTGAAGATCTGTTTCCAAAACTCCACGCGGTCTTCGAGACCGGTGCGGGGAAAGAGTTCGGAGAGCGGGGTCTCGTTGACTGCCAAGGGAGCCGCCACAGCGGTGGAACAGCAGGAGAAAAGGAACAACATGCAGAGAGTTGCGGAAAGGAAACCGGAGGTCGCTCTGTGCCTTCTAGGTTGCACCCGAACTCGCATTCATCTCCTCCAAAGGCCGAAAATGGCTGAGAGTTACAGCAGCCACCTGAAGTTTTCATGATGGTCATCGGGGATGCACTAGTCAAGACAAAGGTGTTCGCTTCGCACCCCGGGACACAATACCAGGCCCCGCAAATCCGCATTAATACAGATGCCGAAGAACGCCTGATGGCTAGTAGGGTAAGATGGATTTGGGTGCTCAAATTTGGGTGCTCAAGTTTGTGTGCTTGGTGCGGCAGGGTCCAGTGCTACCGAGGATTTGAATGGTAAAGTTTCAGCAGAGATTTCGATTTTGTGGCCTCAGGATTGGCTAACCTATTTCGATAGAACAAACAAAGACCATGCTCGAACGCTTACAGAAAATCATAGCTCGTGGGGGGATCGCCTCGCGCCGCCACGCCGAAGAGTTGATCCGCAGCGGCCAGGTGCGGGTCAACGGCATTGTGGTTAGCGAGCTGGGAGCCAAGGCCGATCCCGAGCGCGACCGCATCGAGGCGGCCGGGCAGCTGGTGCAGCGGCCCATGGAGCTCACCTATCTGCTGCTGCACAAGCCGTCGCATGTTGTTTCGACCATGTCCGACCCCGAAGGCCGAGCCACCCTGCGCCACCTGTTGCGAGGCCTTTCCGGAGGCGTGTTCCCGGTGGGGCGGCTCGACTATGCGGCGTCAGGATTGGTGCTGCTCACGAGCGATGGCGAGCTTGCCAATCGCATTTTCAAGAGCTCGGCGCAGATGCCACAGGTGTATTGGGTCAAGCTCCAGGGGGGGCTGAACGCGGAGACACTGCGTCAGGTACGCCAGCGCGCCGGGGCCAAGTTGCGGCACCTCCCCGGGTCCGGAGCCGCGGCGGGCGCAAGGAAGAATCCCTGGTATGAGGTCGAGCTTAGCAATGCGCGGAATGACCGGTTGCGGGACGTGCTTTTCGCATCCGATCATCAGGTGGAGAAGATGAAGCGCGTCAAGTTCGGGCCGCTCGCGCTCGGTGCGCTTGAAGAGGGGCACTACCGGCGGCTGGAGCCAACGGAGATTGACCGCTTGCGACGCGCAGTTGAGCGGGCGGAAAAGGCTTCGCGTCCCGCCGCTCGAAGGCGCAGCAAACGTTTCCAGCGCAGGCGCGCCGCCCATCCGAAACCGGCAGCGCGATGAGCCCGGACGGGACGGCTTTGCTGCCTCCTTCTGACGCGCAGATCGCCGAACTGCTTCGCACGGCGCGCACCATCGCCGTCGTGGGCCTTTCCTCCAAGCGGTTCCGCGCCAGCTACGGGGTTTCCGAGTATCTGCAATCGGCCGGTTACCGGATCATTCCGGTGAATCCGAACGAGGACCAGGTTCTGGGCAAAAAAGCCTACGCCCGACTCGAGGATGTTCCGGGCACCATTGATATTGTGGACATCTTCCGTCGCTCGGAGTTTGCGCAGGAAGCGGTGGATGCCGCAATTGGCATCGGCGCTCGGGCCGTGTGGATGCAGGAAGGTGTGGTACATGAAGCGGCGGCGGAGAGGGCGCGCCGCGCCGGTTTATTGGTGGTTATGGACCGCTGCATCCTGAAAGACCACCGGCGCCTGCTGCGGTAACGGGAATGGAAAGTAAGAACGTCATTCCGAGGAGCGATGCGACGAGGGATCGCTCTCCTCGTTGCCTTGCCCGGGCTCGCGCCGGGCTTGAATCCTGCGGATCTCTTCCATGCGGACGCGTAGGCGTTCCTCGAACCCCTGATCGGTCGGCCGGTAGTATTGCCGTCCGGCAAGGTTGGCCGGCAAGCAGGTCATGGCGGTCAGTTTGTCGGGGTGGTCATGCGCATACTCGTATCCGCGACCAAATCCCTGGTTGCGCATCAGCCCGGTAACCGGATTTCGCAGCTGCAAGGGCACAGGCTCGGCAACCGTGGTTGCCAGGTCGCGCTGCGCCTGGCCGTATCCGGTGTACAGGGCGTTTGACTTGGGCGCGAGCGCAAGATAGACCGCCGCTTCGGCGAGCGCCAGGTTGCCTTCCGGCATGCCAACAAAGTCGGCTGCTTGCATGGCCGTAACCGCGACGCCGAGCGCCGCCGGGTCGGCCAAGCCAATGTCCTCGCTGGCCATGCGCACCAACCGCCGCGCGATGTAAAGGGGGTCTTCGCCGGACTCCAGCATGCGCGCGAGCCAGTAGAGCGCCGCGTCGGCGTCGGAGTTGCGCACCGACTTGTGCAAGGCCGAGATCAGGTTGTAGTGCTGCTCGCCGGTCTTGTCGTAGGGGAGAGATTTGCGTTGCAGCGTTTGCGAGAGCAGCGCCTCGGTAATGACGCGGCGGCCATCGGCGCCCGGAACCGCCGCGCGGACCACAGCCTCGAGAGTGTTGTAGGCGGCGCGGGCGTCGCCATTGGCAAAAACGGAGATGCGCTCGAGGAGGCCTTCGGCGAATTCGATTTGTTCCCGGCCCAGTCCCCGCTCCGGATTAACCAGCGCGCGGCGGAGCAATCCCAGGATTTCTGCGGTGGTCAGCGCCTCGAGTGTGTACACGCGAGTGCGCGACAGCAGCGGCGCGATCACCTCAAACGAGGGATTCTCGGTTGTCGCGCCAATAAGGACAATGTTGCCACTCTCCACGTGCGGCAGGAAGGCGTCCTGCTGCGCCTTGTTGAAGCGATGCACCTCGTCCACAAAAACAATGGTGCGGTGCCCGGAGCGGCGCGCGAGCTCGGCCCCGGCCATGACCTCCTTGATTTCGCGGATGCCGCTCGCGACCGCGGTGAAGGCGACGAACTGGGAACGGGTTTGGCGCGCGATGAGCCGCGCCAGCGTCGTCTTACCGCAGCCCGGCGGACCCCAGAGAATTATCGAGCCGAACTCGTCGCGCTCGATCAGGACACGAAGAGGCTTTTCGGGTCCCAGGAGGTTCTGCTGGCCGACAAACTCTGCGAGGGTGCGCGGGCGCATCCGCTCCGCAAGCGGTTGCGGCCCAGCGGCTTCATTTGGGGGATCGAGTTTGGCGAACAGGCTCACAAATGTGTTCCGACGTATCCCGTGCAAAGGGGCCCATGCAAGAAAGCTGATGCGGGCAGCGTCAGCCGAGACCGCGCTGGCGCGCCGCCTCGTACAGCAAGATGCCTCCCGCCACAGCGGCGTTGAGCGAATCGATCGGCGCGGCGGCTCCAGCAGCGACCGTCTGGGGAATGCGCACCAGGGCGTCGGCAGAGCGCACCAGATCCGCTGGAAGGCCGGCGCCTTCGTTCCCGATGATGAGCGCCGCGGGGACACGCCAATCCGCCTCCCAGGGCCGGAGCCATTTGTCTTTATCCGGCTGCGTGGCGGCCCCGGCTGGAGAAGCAGCATAGATGCGCACGCCGGCAATGCGAAGCTGCGCCAGCAGAACCGGAGTCGCGACGCCGCGCAAGACCGGCAGCCGCAGCGCCGAGCCCGCCGAAGCACGCAGAGCTTTGGGCGAGAACGGGTTGGCCGTGCCGATTCCGCCGGCGGAACAGGCCGCCGCCCCGGAGGCGCGAAAAGCCACTCCGGTCCGAAGCAAGGCCCCCACGTTGCCCGGGTCTTGTACACCCGCCAAGACGACGACCAGCGGCAAGCCGGACACCAGATCATCAAAGGTGGCGATGCGCGGACGCACCAGCGCGGCAATACCTTGCGGCGCTTCGGTGGCCGCAACGTGGCCGAAGAGGCGGTCGGAGGCGGTCAGAATTCGCGTTGTGGGCGGAACCCACGGCGAAAGAGTTTCTAGGTGTCGCCGTCCCGCGCTGCTGGCAAGCAGGGCAATGATCTCGACACCCGACCGCAAAACGGTCTCCACCAAGCGCACGCCTTCGACGCCAACGATTTCTTCGTCGGACCGGCGCCGCGGCTCGCCGGCAAGCGCGGCGTGGAAACGTTTGAGCCAACGGTTATCGCGGCTGGTGATGGGTTCAAGAGCCCGCGGGGTCATTGTCCGCGCAGAGGCATTGGTTGCGGACGCCATGTCACGAGACTAGCAAAACGTGCAGCGGCCGGCAAAGCTGTAGCGCGGTTTCCCTATGGCCTCTGATTCTGGCTGCGGAAGGGAATTGGAAACAATCTATGCGGTCTTAACTATGCGGTCTTTGCTATGCAGTCTTGGGCTCAGCTTCGCGCCATTCCCGGCCACAGGACTGGCACTTCCAGCGACGACGCGGAAACGGTATGGGCACACCGAGATAGGAGCTGATCCAGGCGGCGGGCTTATGCAAGTCCTCAAAGGAGATGTCCAGCGACTGGCAATGCGGGCAGCTGGGCTGCTGATAGTCTCCTACACCCGGGACGGAGAAGACATTCGGGATGCGTCGGTTCAATAGGTTGGCGGCTACCAGGGCGTCTTCTTGTGCGACGCAGAGTTTGATTCCCCCAAGAAGGTTGGAGAAGAACCAGTCCATGCGGACCATGTTGTCGTCGGCCAAGGACGTTTCGATGTCTGCCGATTCGAGCATGCCCTTGGCCAGCAGGGCTTCCGGGAGGTCTCTGAACGTGCCGACGGTGACAAGCTCCCGCAACTTGAGGCGATTTGGCGGTTCGGAACCAGCTGACTCGATATCCAGGCGTCTTCGGCGCAACTCTGCGCGCAATGCTTCCCTTGCTTCTTCGGTCAGGGAATCTGCCGAGTCTCCGACCTTTCGCAACTGGCCCTCACTCATTTCCGCATACACTCGGGCCAATCGCTGGCGCTTTGGTGTGGGGTCAGAGGCATCCATAATGAAAAAATCATACGTTAAGGCAGGATTGGTATTCAAGAAAAGGCCGGGCAGCGGACAGGAGGGTGAAAACGTGCATCAGAGCGTCAGCGCGTCAGTGTGTCATGGCATAGACGATATAGTTGATGCCCACGCGATAGGCCAGTGCGGAGTAACGCTCGGCATATTGAGGGCTGTCGGCCCATTCCCAGGCGTCCGCTAAGTCCATGTTGTAGCCGATGGCCACCATAATGCGGCCTGTATCGTCGAGGATCGCGCGCCACCGCGCTTCATAGCCGCCCTTCTCGTAAGTCCTGCCTGAACGCCAATAGCCGATTTGCGGAATCTGGAAACGTTGGTCGAGATCGTACAGCAGGTGATAGATTTCGTCGTCGTCGCCCAGGTCTTCGACCTGGCGGCCGGGGAAAACCTTGTTGATGCCGGCCATAAAGACGGCCCATTCGCACCTGCCGTGAAAGTCATCGACCATCAGAAAGCCGCCTTTGAGCAGATGCTCGCGTAAACGCCTGGCCTGCAGGTCCGTAAACGTCCAACTGCCCGGTTCGGCCGCGAACAGCCAGGGCCAGTCGAAAAGTTCATCACTCCCGGGCTCGACCACCTCTTCGATCGAGCGGGTGTGGATCCGAGTGAGGCGCCGAACGCCTTGCACAAACTGGCGGTCCGCTTTGGGATAGTCTGTCGTCCATTTGGAGTAACCAAAGCATGCGCCCCGGCCCTGGTAGCCGTCATAGTGCAGCCGGGCGAAGGCAAACTCAGTTTGTTCTCTGCGGGCGAGAAAATCCTCTCCGGAACTGTATCTCGGGAAACGCCCCCGCTGCAGAGCCAACAGGCTGGTAGCGAAGGTAACGAACACCAGAAGCGCGAGAATGCGCGGCAGAAACTTCATAGGACTTCGCTTGCCTACGGTATCAAAATGCGCCTCCATCTCCAACCTGGCAGGACCAAGGCAGGCTGGATCCTGGATTGAAGACCACACCGAAGCAGCGGCGGGAGAGGAGTGGATGCGCCTCCGGGCAGCGGGGTGCAGGCGCGGCACAGTCCTTGTCCTTCTGGGGGCTTAGTAAGCGATGCGCTCGGCTAGTAGCCCGACGCTGACCGCATAGGCGTGCGCGCAGTTGTAGTCGAGCAAGACGTCGTAATTGCCGTACACGAGAAAATGGCGGTGCGATCCGGAAACGAGAGATCCAGGGAAATCGGCCACCGGCAGGGCGCCGCCGCCGGGCCGCCGGACACCGAGGCGCTGCCATTCCTCAAGGGGTAGGGCGACGGTCATGTCGCGTTTGGCCCGGCAGGTGCCGGTGCGTCGCGCGCTGTCGCGGGCGACGGCGCGCGGCACGACCACCTCGCGCCCCCAGCGCCGGCCGGTCACCCAACCGTGCCCTTTCAGATAGTTGGCGACCGACGCGAAGATGTCCGCCGGCGAGTTCCAGATGTTACGGCGGCCGTCCCCGTCGAAGTCCACGGCGTACTCCAGATAACTGGAAGGCATGAATTGCAGTTGCCCCATTGCGCCCGCCCAGGAGCCGCGCATCGAGGCCAGCTCGATATCCCCGCGGTTGAGGATCTCGAGTACGCTGAAAAGTTCCCGGCGGAAGAAAGCCGAACGGCGCGGGTCCCAGGCCAGTGTGGCCAGGACGGGAATGCTGGGCAGCACCCCAGAGTGACGGCCGAAATCCGATTCGAGGCCCCAGATGGCCACAATGACCGGCGTGGGCACGCCGTAAGCCTGCGACACGCGGTTGAGCAGCCGACGGTGGCGCGAGAGCATCTGCCGGCCGGTCCTGACGACCGCCGGGCTCACGCGCCGCGAGATGTAGGTTTCGAGCGAGAGGACCGATTCTGTCTGCCTGCGGTCGCGCTCGATGATCTCCGCCAGAGGTTCCTTGAGGTCTCCGAGCGCCCGGTCGACGATCTCTTGCCGGATGCCGCGCGTGAGCGCCTCAGCACGGAGGTCATCGAGCCACTCTGGAAAGGGGGGCCGTTGGGCTTGTGCGAGTACCTGCGGAACCGTCAGGAACAGCGCGCCGAAGTTGAACAAGATGAAGTTGAGCAAGATGACGATGAGCAAGATCTGGCTACGCACGGCTACAGTCTACACGCTTTTGGCTGCACGCCTTTTGGGTTCTGACAGTCGCGTGGACGAGAAATGAACGGTCCCAGCAGCGAATCAAACTGACTGCCGTGGCTGCTCAATGCCAGCACAATTTGTTACCTCGGAGCCGTTTTTTCTCTTCGTTTGTGGTTGCGTAAGATCAGGTCTAAGTGGCTTGGTTTGTTTTGAGGACGGCATGGGAGTCGTAAAGAGTTACGAGAGCGTCCGGATTTCGGGAGTACGGCAGACTCTTCTGGTAGTTCCCTAGGGCGTGTTTGGTCCAGCGCCTTTGTTCCAGCGCCAAGGCTGCCATATACTGCGCCATGCGACCAAGAAAAACGAGGAGGGCAGATGGCAACAGCTGCAGCAACAACACGCTGGGCACTCAAGGGCCGGGGTTACGAGTTCTGCAACTGTGATTTCGGCTGTGGCTGCAACTTCGGGGGGTTCCCCAATTCGAAGGATGGCAGCTGCCGGGCCTTCGTGGGGGTGGACATCGATCGGGGCTCGTGCGGCGACGTTGATCTCTCTGGGGTGAAGTGCGCGGCGATTTTCGCCTGGCCTAAGGCTATCCATGAGGGCCACGGCAAGTGCGCCTTTGTCGTGGATCCGTCCACGACCGACAAGCAAGCCGAAGCGCTCGGCCAGATCTTCACCGGGAAGCTCGGGGGGCTGCCTTGGGAACTCCTGGGCCCGACCTTCGAGGTGGTGGGATTGGTGAAGGCCAAAATCTCGATCAAGGGCAGCGGCCCCAAAAGCATCTTCAAGGCCGAGGGCATCGGCGAGGGGCGCGGCGACACCTTCAAGAACCCCATCACTGGCGAGGACCATCTGGCCAACATCGACCTTCCCGACGGGTTCATCTGGAAGAAGGGACAATGCGGTCAGGGGACGTACCGCGCCAGCGCGGCAGGCGTGTCGATTGGGGCCGAGAAGTCCAACTGGATTCTGTACAACTTCGACTGGTCGAACAGCCGATAGCCACCGAGAATCGGGAAGGAAGAAGGGGATTTCGCAGGATAGCAAGATTTCCTGTCGAGATTCCTCAAGCCGCCGGAGTGCGCTTCCACGATTTGCGCCATCACGCGATTACAGGGTTAGCCGAGTCTCAGACTGGCGTCAGGTAATCATGGGCATCGCGTGACACGGTCGTGGGTTGCTCAATGGCTTCCCAAACAGCCCAAACAGATTGATCTGCGGTGTCGATTTCACTTTTGAACAGCAGCAATGTGCTCAGTTCTTTGTCCTTTTGATTCAACGTTCCCACAGCAGCGAAATAGACGAGGGTAAGGCTTTCGTCTTCCACCCGATCCTTGGTGTGTTCGGATTGCGGCCGAACGCGGTATAATTAATTTTCCTTGCTCTCCGTTCATAACATCTCCATGCGCTTCGGCGACAAGCGTCTTTTCGAGGACGTCACCACTACGTTTCTTGCCGGGCGCCGCTACGCGATCACCGGGCCGAATGGCTCCGGCAAGTCCACTCTTATGAAGATACTGACCCGCGAGATCGAGCCATCACAGGGTTCGGTCACCCGGCCTAAGAAACTCGGCGTTCTGCGGCAAGATCAGTTTGCCTTCGACAAATTCAGCGTCTTCGACACCGTGATCATGGGCAATGCCTCCCTGTGGGAGGCCTTGGAGGAGCGGGACGCCCTGTACGCCAAATCCCACGACTCGATGACCGATAAAGACGGCATGCGCCTGGGCGAACTCGAAGGGATCATCGGAGAAGAGGGCGGCTACACGGCGGAGGCCGATGCCGCGGTGCTGCTCGACGGACTGGGTGTGGAGGGCGCGCTACACGAGCGCAAGATGGGTGAATTGCAGGGTGGGCAGAAAGTGCGCGTGCTGCTGGCGCAGGCGCTGTTTGGCAACCCGCCAGCACTGCTGCTGGACGAGCCGACCAACCACTTGGATCTTGATTCGGTGCACTGGCTGCAGGAGTATCTGTGCGACTACACAGGAGTGCTGATCGTAATCTCGCACGACCGGCATTTCCTGAACAGCGTGTGCACCACCATCGCCGATATCGACTACCAAACGGTGATCCTGTACAGCGGCGGGTATGACGATATGGTCCTCGCCAAGACACAGGTCCGCTCCGGCATCGAAGCGCAGAATGCGGTGCGCGAAAAGAAAATCGCGCAATTGAATAAGTTCATCGCGCGCTTTTCGGCGGGCACGCGTTCCTCGCAGGTAACCTCGCGCAAGAAAGAAGTCGAGCGGATACAGACCTCAGAACTGGCCAGATCCAACATCCAGCGGCCGTACATGCGGTTTGACATGAAGCGGGCGTCGGGGCGGAATCCCCTGGAGATCAAGAGCGTCGCCAAGGTTTACGACGGCGTGCAGGTGATCCAGCGCTTCACGGCGAGCGTGACGCGCGGGGAGAAAATCGCGCTGGTCGGCCGCAACGGCGCCGGCAAAACCACCCTGCTGAAGTCGCTCATTCGCAACGCGACGGGGTACATCGACGACACGGAGAGGGAGTTCGCGATCGACGGGGGCACAGTGATTTGGGGCCACGCAGTGGCCGTCGGATACTTCGCGCAGGACCACACCGATTCCATCGTCAAAGGCACCACGGTCATCGAATGGCTGCAGCAGTTCGATCAACAGGCGACACAGGAGGAACTACGCGGCCTGCTGGGGCGTATGCTGTTCAGCGGCGAAGACGCCCTGAAGCCCACGGGTGCGCTTTCCGGCGGCGAGTCCGCGCGGCTGATTTTCTGCCGCTTGATGTTACAGAAACCGAATTTCATGGTGCTCGACGAGCCCACCAACCACCTGGACCTGGAATCCATCAACGCTCTCAACTTCGCCTTGGAGAAGTATGACGGGACCGTCCTGCTGGTAACCCACGACTACGATGTGATTGATGAAGTCGCCACGCGCATCTGGCATTTCGAAGGCGGGCACATCGAGGACTTCAAGGGGCCGTACGCGGAGTATTTGGCATACGCGCAAGAGAAAGTGTCTTAAGCAAAATTGATTGTCGAGGCTTATGTTCAATCGATTCTGGCTCCGAGGCAGAATGAGAGATCCCCCCCCCCCGGCATGCAGCTTCGTCAGGAACGATCTCGGCCGCTTTTTCTTTATCTAGAAACAGATGCGACATTGTCGGTCAGCCAAGTGCCTAAAGGACCGCAATCGATCCGAGAAGTAGTGATATCTCAAAAGGGGGGTGTAGTTGGGCAGTACACGGAATTGCCGATTCAGTACAATCCGATGAAACGAGGAGAGCACTACACCTTTTTCTTACCGATGAGACCCAAGCCGATCTCCCCGATGTGACCGGCATCCCTCGCTACGCCCTCAACGGCTCCTGGACAGGAATGTTTCGAATCGATGAAAGTGGCGTCCACTCGAGCTCTGACACGGCTGATGTCATACGTGAACAGTTTGACGGCAGGAGTTCACAAGACGTGATTACCGCAATTCAGCGGTGTTCGCAGACCTCGGTGCGCTAAGACCTTCGGCCAGCGGCGTCGCCTTTGCATAGGCCGCCTAACAGCAACTCCGAAGTGGAGCGAAGAGAAAGAGGAAACTTTCCTATTCCGTTACTGATTTCCTGGAGGGGTTTCTGGACACAGTGAACTTCATGACAGAAGAACTTTGTGCTTCACATCCAGAGCCGCTTGCACCACATTTTCGGGCCTGCCCAGATCACGCCAGTAATACTGATCGGCCCGAAAGGCGAGGATGTTTTCTCCGCAGGCGGCGAGACGCAGATAGGAAGTGATAATTGAGAAAGCGCCATCCTCCGTCATTCTCGCGAAAAGACGGGGAGAAATAATGTGAATGCCGGAAAAAGCCAGTGCCTGCACTCGCTGTGACGATCGAGCCAATTCCGTTTTCTGATCCGGTCCGGATCGCCGACCGAAAAGCCGAAGTTGCTCGTCGAAGAGCAGGTAACGAGTCGTCTCCCGGTCCTGCACCGCCAGTGTGGCAAGAGCCTGATGTTCCGTATGAAATTGCACCATGCGCCGGAAATCAATCGTGTGGATGACATCGACATTGTGAAGCACGAACGGCTCTTCAGAACGTTTGGAATCCTCGAGGAAAAAATAGCCGGCCTTTTTCAGTCCCCCGCCTGTGTCGAGCAGGATCTCTTCGCGAGAAACCTCAATACGCATACCGAAGTTATCGTTGGTTTTCAGATACTCGAGAATCATGTCGGCACGGTGATGCACGTTGACAATCACCTCGTGAATCCCGAAGGCGCGCAGGCGAGAGAGCGTGATTTCCAGCAGCGTGCGGCCAGCGATTTCCACCAGAGCCTTGGGTCGGCTGTCGGTGATCGGCCGCAAGCGTACGCCAAGGCCCGCGGCCAAAATCATCGCTTTCATTTGCCCAGATTCTCCAGCTCGAGATGCCGCACGACGACATCCACCCCGTTCCTGCGGTGCAAATGGTTCGCCAGTTGCTCCGCCAGATAGACCGAGCGATGCTGGCCGCCAGTGCAGCCGAACGACACCATCAGGTTTTTGAAGCCGCGACGCTGATAATCGCTCACGCTGGCATCCACCAGTGATGCGGCGCTGGCGAGGAAGTGATGCACGCTCTCTTGCTGGCTCAGGTAATCAGTCACCGGAGCGTCCTTGCCCGTGAACGTCTTGAGGTGCTCTTCGCGCCCGGGATTCGGTAGGCTGCGGCAGTCGAAAATGAACCCGCCCCCATGCCCGGTCTCGTCTTTCGGCAAGCCCCGGTGAAATGAAAAACTGGAAATCCGCACGGTCACTTTTTCTGCTTCAGAAGCGAGACTCTGCGAGTTCTCCGAGACCAGCATGTTCTCGAACGCCGCCATCAGCGTCGGCAGCGCAACAGGTAGCTCGATGTGGTGAAGCAACCAACGCAGGTTGTTCAGCGCGTAGGGTACGCTCTGCAGAAAATGAGTTTTGCGTTGGTAGAAGCCGCGGAACCCGTAAGCGCCCAACGCCTGCATAATGCGGACGTACACGTAGGCATAGTAGTGCCGCATGAACGCTTCGCGCTTGATCTTTACGAAACCATCAAGCCGATCGAGGTAATGATCCAGCAATTGCTGCCGCAATGCCGGCGGCAGGTCGGCCTTGGCATCGTACAGAAGAGAAGCGATGTCGTATTGCAGCGCGCCTTTGCGGCCACCCTGATAATCGAGAAAAAACGGCTGGCCGTCACGCAACATGACGTTGCGTGACTGAAAATCCCGGTAGAGAAAATAATCGCGGTCGGCACCCAACAGGAACTTCGTCAGGCGGCCGAAATCCTCTTCCAGCTCTTGTTCGTTGAAGGGGATGCCGGCAAGCTTGAGAAAATAATATTTGAAATAGTTCAAGTCCCAGCCGATGGACTGGCGATCGAAGCTGGCGCAGGGATAGCATGCGGCGTAGTTCAAATCGCGGCCGGCTGCGATCTGGAAACATGGGAGCGCATCCACGACTTGACGATAGGTTTCCATCACCTGTGGAGCAATGGTCTCGCCAATGCGATTCTTCGAGAGATACTCGAAAAGCGTCGTGTCCCCTAGGTCTTCTTGGAGATAAGCGCCGTGGCTCAAATCTTCCGCATAGATCTCCGGCACCGGGAGGCCATGTCGTCGAAAATGCTTGGAAAATTCCAGAAAGGCGACGTTCTCTTCGCGCACGTGGTACAAGACGCCTATCGCTGTGCGTTTGTCACCGGCAAGCCGGATGATTCTGCGCCCGGAACCGCCGAGCTCGCCCTTTAGCGGCTGTATCTGCCCGGCCGGTGAGCCGAAATGCTGCTCAAAAAGCCTTTTCAGAACGTCCACGGACATGATTTCCGAGGGAGTCATTGGTGGACGGCACGAGACTCGAACTCGCGACCTCCTCGTTGCGAACGAGGCGCTCTTCCAACTGAGCTAGCCGCCCACCGATGCGGGTTCATGGTAGCAAAGGGGTTGGCGGTTGCCAACGCCAGTGCGCGCGCTGACAAAGCTGACAAAGAGGATTTACGGCTGGCCGCGCTCTCCGATAAGACGTTGCGCGGTGACGCGACGCACTTTCTCGTAGAGCGTGCGGGCCTGCGGAAGTGATTCGACGGCCTTGGCCACCTGCACGTCGTTTTCGAGTGCAATCTTATCGGCTGCAGCCAGCCCGAAGACAGAGAGGAAGGCTTCCTTCCTGATCTGCCGCTTGATCCAGTCGAGATTGGAGTTGAAGTCCTCTTCCGTGTAAGAGATCTTTTCCTGGTCGAGCCGGTTGCGAAACAGTGCAATCACGTCATCATCCACAACCAAGTCCTCGGTAATTCCAGGTTCCGTACCCAGGAAATGGGTGGTGAAGCTGCCGACACCGCCGCGGTACGGGAAGAAAATATTGCGCTGCAGCAGGGACTGCTGGAAAGCGTTCGGCGTCGGCGGACTGATCATTACGTCGGGCGCAATGCCGCCCCCGCCGAATACCTGACGGCCGGCATCGGTGAATTTGACTTCGGTTGGCTCCGTTTCTTTGTGGTTATAGAGGTAGTCGTACAGCGAAACGTCCATGTAATCGCGCTGGATGAGGCGCCCGCTCGGTGTGTAATAACGAGCCGTTGTGAGGGCCAGGCCGGTCTTTTCCGAAAGGGGCGAGACCGTCTGCACCAAGCCCTTGCCGAAAGTCTGCTCGCCGACGACCAAGCCGCGGTCGTGATCTTGAACGGCGCCGCTCACAATCTCCGAGGCGGATGCGGAGCCGCCGTTGACCAGCACAACGAGGGGTACCCGAACATTGCGGTTGCCGCGCACGGCGTAGTAGCGGCGCTCCTGCGAAGAACGGCCGCGATGGGAGACGATGAGTTGATTCTTGTCCAGGAACATGTCCGAGACCGTCACCGCCTCGTTCAGCAACCCACCGGGATTGTTTCTCAAATCGAGAACGAGCCCTTCGAGGTTGGCCACATCGAGCTTCTTTAGCGCGGCAACCAACTCCCCTCCGGTGGCTTCGTTGAAGGCAGAGAGGCGCACGTAGCCGACGCCGGGTTGCAGAAGAAAGGCGGAATCCACGGAGTGCTTGGGGATCTCATCGCGAGTCACGGTGAAGGGCAATGGCTCGGCGTATCCCTCGCGCTTGACGGTCAAATGCACGTTGGTGCCTTTGGGGCCTTTCAGCAGGTCGGCAATTTCCGCGGTGGTCAGTCCTTCGGTGGATTTATCTTCCACAGTCCAGATGATGTCCCCAGGACGAAGGCCGGCCTTGACGGCCGGCGAGCCGGGCATCGGAGCCAGAATGACGGTACGCCCGGCCTGCGGGCCGACGGTCATCCCCACGCCGTAGTACTTGCCGCGCTGGTCTTCGCGGAGCAGCGCATATCGGCGAGGATCAAAAAATGCGGAGTGCGGATCGAGAACCCGCAACATGCCTGGGATCGCACCGTTGTAAACGGTGCGGTCGGTATCCAGCGGAACGGCGTAATTGCGCTGAACGACAGAGAGAACGCTGGTGAACTTCCGAACAAAGTCCCGAAGGTTATCGGCGTCGGCGGCCGTGGCGCGTACGGGGGGACCGTAAATCCCGCCGAGGATAGCAGAAAAAGTCAGTACTCCCAGAACCAGCAGTGCTCCACGCCTCTCAGGTCTCATGGAAACCTCACATTCGCACGCGGTTTTAAGTATAGCACGCCTTTTCGAGACGTATGTGAGTACCTATTTTCACGAGCACGGCCGAAGGTGTAACGGTGGATGCCAACGGGGTCCTATATAGTACGGAAGTCGGTCCCATGGCTCTAAAGAAATACGTCAAGAACTAGCGAGAGGATCGGGCACCTCAAATCCGCATCCATTCGAGCATTGCTGATTACGCCAGCAGCAGGGCGAAAGTATCGTCCCTTCTTGCCAACGTTCACATCCGTGAAGTTGTCTACGTGTGAGAATCCCCCATCGTTTCGCGGACAGCCAGTGCGTAGGCCCGCAGAGCAGCAGCGCCATCGCCGGAGAAGCTCGATCCGTGCATGGTTGCCAGAAGCGCAGGTTTGAGCGCGGCCAGGCGTTCAAAGATTGCATCCGTTTGGGGTGTGTAGGGCACGGAATAGGCAAAGGGGCTCTTGTTGAAATCGAGAAGGGATTGGCGGGCGCGGCCGACAATGTCAGAGGAAGTAACCGGCTCGACGTCGCCAGGATGGAACAACAGATCGGAGCAAAACAGGGTGCGCGAGGTCTCATCGAAGAGGACGCCGGCGTCCCATCCGTGCGGCACGTGAGCCGTGGAGCAGAAACGGAAACGGCGCTTGCCGGTCACCAGCGTCTCCTCTGGCTGGAGGATACGCGGAGGACGAGTGGCGAAATCGTTGACGTTCAAGATCGCGCCGAGGAAGTTGCAGGCAGGGCGTGGGGGGCGGCGTCGAGCCAATGATTCAGTGCGCCGCATTCGTCTGATTCAAAGTGGCTGAAGCTGATCCAGCGAAGATTGGCGGGAGGCATGATCTTGGCGAGTTGCTCTTTAAACTCGGCAAACGACGCTTTGTAGCCGGTGTGGAAGAGCAAGGGCTCATCGTCCTTGACGAGAAAGTGGTTGAACTGCAAGTTGAGCTCAGACTTGAACAAGCTGATGCGGTAGATATCAGGGGCGATTTCTGTGATTGGACTCATGGTGTGCTCCGCTTTGCGAGAAGTAAAAAAGCCAGGCCAGAGTATCTTAGCCCAACGATCGTCGGCAAGGTCCGCTAGTCCGTTTGGCACTGCTTTCGCTCTACTTCCTCCGCGCTAGGATATCGATCACAGGCGGCGGAGACGGTGGCAGGAGACGCGATCAAAGGAGGTCAGATGACTGCTCTGATCGCGGCGCGCGATACGCAGTCGGCGAGATCCCGTAGTGTTTCTTAAAAGCCTGGGAGAAATGGCTTCGGCTGGAGAAGCCGATCCGGTCGGCGACCTCGTCCACCGACAATGCGCCTTGGCGCAGCAAAAGCCCGGCACGCTGCAAGCGGACGTGGTTGACTAGGCTCATGGGCGAGCGCCCGAAGGCGGTGTTGAAACGCTCCGCAAAAGCGGACCGGCTCATGGAGGCGGCTTCAGCGAGGGACTCCACAGTGTGAGTAGCTCCGGGGTTTTCAAGAATCTTGTCCATTGCCAAAGCCAGCCGTCGGTCCTGGAGCGCCGTGAGCCAAGGCAGCGGGCTGCCCCGTTCAGCTAGGCGCCGGAACAGGTGAACTAGACACTCGGTCATGAGGGCTAACATCATGGCCTCTCGTTCGGGGCCAACCTGAGCCTGCTCGGCAAGAATACGTTCAAACGCTCCACGCACCTGGGGCGCGCCGGACAAATCGACGATGAGCATTTCACGGAGGTGGTCGAATAAACCCAGCGACTGACCGTAGCGCACGCTCACCACGCCGCAGGCGATGACCAACTCCGGGTTATCAGGCGAGCCGGCAACGAGGCGATAGACCGGCGATCCCTCGGGCGACGCGGTTATCTTTTGTTCGTTCTGCACCGTGCCACCAGACTCCAACGCATGGATCATCCCGCGGGCACGACGGCAAGCCAATAGGGCGCGATGGGATCAGTCTTGCCGTCCAGGCCGCGGATCGCACCATGTCCTTCCAGCACGAAGTGCAGCATTACCTCGGGAGGTCCGGGCAGGGCCAGCCGCCAGCCTGTACTTAGCATGCAGCGCGCAAACGGTTCGACGTGGACGGCCAGATTGGTCAGAAGTTTGTCCAGCAGCATGCGGGGATTCTACAGCGTCCCGGATCTCCTTGACAACGGCTTGAGGTGGACGCCGGCGCACACCTTTCGGATCAATCCGCACGCGAACGGACGATAGCGCACGGGTTGCGGACCACTTCGCGCCGTCCCCTGTGTGAGAGTTGCGGCCCATAGGGCCCCACTTCAACTCGAAAAGGAGAAGACGATGAATTGGTTAGTCAGATTCGGAGCAGTTGCGATTGTGATGGTAACGTTCACTGCCGGAACTGCGCTGGCGCAGCTGCCAGACCCCGGTGTGGTAATCGACGCCCAACGCACGGCGCTGGTGCTGACCGATCCGCAGAACGACTTCCTCAGCCCTGAGGGCGTGACCTGGGGATTGGTCGGTAAGAGCGTCACGGCAAACGGCACGGTGGAAAACATTGAGAGCCTCCTAAAGGCCGCCAAAGAAGCGGACTTTCCGGTGTTCGTGTCGCCCCACTACTACTACCCCACCGATCAGGGCTGGCAGTTCGGCGGTGCCGTGGAGACGATGATGCACAGCATCACGATGTTTGATCGCAAGGGCAGCTTGACGGAGGAGGGTTTGGCTGGTTCGGGTGCGGACTGGCTGGCACGCTACAAGCCGTACATCGAGGATGGCAAGACCATCGTGACCAGCCCACACAAGGTGTATGGACCGGAGACGAATGACCTAGCCCTGCAACTCAGAAAGCGGGGGATTACCAAGGTAATTCTGGCTGGGATGTCCGCGAACCTCTGCGTGGAGTCGCACCTTCGGGAACTCCTCGAACAGGGCTTCGAGATAGCCGTGGTTAAGGACGCGACGGCTGCTGCTCAGGCGCCGGAATTGGACGGGTATGCCGCAGCTCTCGTCAATTACCGCTTCCTGGCGAATGCCGTTTGGACCACCGAGCAAGCCACGGGCGCAATCGAGGCCGCTGCCAAGGCTTCGCAACCCGGCCTATAGGGTGCCTATAGGGTGCCAATAGGGTGTTTGATGCTGCCGCTACGCAGAGAATAAAACCATGACGACGACCATGCTGTGAAAGAGGTCACGTTTGTGAACGCGCGGTTCCGCTATCGCGGCGGCGGGCTGAAACTCGATCACGTTCGATTCGTCCATCGCACGTTTGAGGTTCCGCCGGCCGATCGCGGCGCGCGATTTATGAAGTATGTAATATTCCGAGAGAACGCGGTGAACGTGGGCTGAAAAAAAACTTGACAGCTGTGGTACACTAGGCCTTAGGAAAGTGCGCCCGGGAGATCCTCCCGGGCATTTCGGTTTTTGCCCGGCATGGTGCCGGGCTTTTTTGTTGGAGCATTCCCACCGAAGTTTCATCGCAACCAGGCAATCTTTCGAGTGGCTGTTCGGGTTTGATCTTTGACCGCCCTTTACGAGGCGGGGGAGGGAAGACGACATGCCGAGCTATGCCAATGCAGTGCCGCCGCTGGCGGTTTCGCCGGGCGATATCGGTTTGTCCTTCGATGGCGAGGCCGTGCCGGGGTCGGCTCAGGCCGGTCGACAGTTTGCGGTGACGTTTCCCGGCGGCTTCCCCGATTCCGGGCGGGCAGTGCGCTGGCAGACGCTCTTCGATACGGCGCCGGACGCCATCAACGTGAGTCTGCAGGCAGCGATGGCCGACGTGGATGCCGAGTACAAGGACATCGACAGCTCGACCGAGGTCAGCGGCGAGGCCAAGACCGTTACCGGGATAATCGCCAAGTTCCTGCGCATCAAGGTGACGAGCGCGACCGTGGGCTCGGGCGCGGGCTTCACCGCCAAAATTTTGGTCTAGACGATGGCGACCACGGCAAATCAGACCTACGACAACGTCGATGACCCCGATCCGATCGTCGCGCCGGCGACGTGTGCGACGTTGACGCTTAGGCAAGACCCGAGTGACGCCACGCAGCGCGAGTACTTCATTCGCGCGCCAAGCGCCACCAGCGCCGCCTTTCGGAAGTATCCGTCGGAAAGCACCCTGTTCCACAAGTATCCCCAAGGAAACTTGATCCAGAAGAACGAAATCGTCGGCTACATCGAGACCATCGGCGGCACGGGCAACTTCCAACTGATAGCAGAATGATTTACGAAAACAACGACATCCTACGCGGCATGCTGCAGCGGGGCGGGAAGGTATACGGGCCGGCCAACCTCGCTGCGCGCCAGTTCCTGTTCGATACGGGGGAGTTTGAGCGTATGCGAGTCGACGTGCAGTTTCAGCACCCGCGATTTTCGTCAGAAGAAGGCGCGGCGCGGGCGGCGTTTCGGCTTCTAACCTCGGGCGCCCCTCCGGAAGTCGCGGCGCATGTGCCCACTTGGCAGGAACGCGCGCGGCAAACGGCTGCACGGTGGGCACGACAGGCCTGGTCGTGGATGAAGATCGCCCGGGCCATTGTGGTGCTGCTATGCGCGGTCACCGTGCTGTTGCTGGCGGCGCCGGCGCACAGCGGGCCGCGGCCGGAACAGATGCGCGTGATCCATCGGGCGGCCGACGGCGCGCTGTTTGCGCCACAACAGCCGGGCGGACTGATCGTGCAGTTCCGCAATCAGGGCAGCGTGCTAGCGACGCGGCCGGCGGGCCTACTGACCTTTGATTGTTCGACGAACATGAGCTGTTCGTTTTCGGGCAGCACATTCACCCTGACCTCTTCGGCGTCGGCGGGCTCGTCGTTTGATCTGATTACCACGGGCACCAATACCTCAGCAACGATTACCGTGGACACGGGTGGCACGCTGACCTTCTGCGGAACCGGCAATGTGAACGCACGCAAGATCAACGGCGTCGAGTTCAGCAACGGCGAGGCCCTGGGGAAGATTCCCATCGGCCAGGGCGACGGCACGGCGGTGTGGGCCGATCCGCTGGTCCAGGGCGTCACGGCGCACGACGATCCGGGCACGACAACGAATCCCGTCCTTGTGGGCGGGTACGTCTGGGCGGCGGCTCCCACCGATGTAACTCTTGATGGGGACGCCGTAAGGGCGTGGTTCCTGCGCAACGGCAGCCAGGTATTCAATCTGGCGAGCGGCGGCAGCCTCATCACCCAAGGACAAAAGTCCATGAGCGCTTCGCTGCCCGTGGTGCTGGCGAGCGATCAGAGCGCGGTCAGCGTGACCGGCCCGCTCACCGACGCCGAGCTGCGCGCCTCAGCAGTGACTGTGGACGGCAGTGGGGTCACTCAACCAGTTTCAGCAGCCTCACTTCCATTGCCTACCGGGGCCTCCACGTCAGCCAACCAGTCCACAGAAATCACGTCGCTGCAGAAACTCGACAATGTAGCCCACGCGGGCTCTGACGTAGCTTTGTCCGAGCATGTGCCGATCAGCGGACAGTTTGACGATGTCGCCACCACAGGGGTTACTGAGAACTAAGTAGCGCCGGCAAGAATTACCAGCGCGCGTGCACTTCACGTCGCGCAGCAAGGCACGGTGACGGTAACAGGGCCGCTGACCGATGCGCAATTACGCGCGTCTGCAGTGCCCGTGGACGGCAGCGGTGTAACACAACCTGTATCGGGGACCGTGACCGCAAACGCCGGAACCGGGAATTTCACGGTCGTCCAACCGACCGGATCGAATCTGCATGTCGAGTGCGATGCAGGTTGCGGAGGGGGAACGCAATACGCCGAGGATACGGTGGCCGCGGCTGGCGAGCAGCTCACCATGGCCGGTGTGGTTCGCCAGGACACGCCCTCATCGCTTGTGGATACCGACGGCGACCGTACGGAATTGAGCGTGGACGCATCGGGGCGGATGTGGGTGAACAGTTCCGGGGTTACGCAGCCGATGAGCGGCACCATCACGGCGGATGCCGGGACTGGCCCGTGGCCGGTAACCGACAACGGAGGGAACTTATCCGTTGACTGGGCTGGCACGATGCCGCCTATCGGCGCGGGAACAGAGGCCGCGGCCTTACGGGTCACAATGGCGAGCGATTCCACCGGCGTAATAAGCGTCGATGACAATGGCGGGGCGCTGACGGTAGACGGTTCGGTAGACATCGGGACGTTTCCAGACAATGAGCCGTTTGATGTGGCGCAGATAGGTGGCAACACGATCTTGACTGGGAACGGCGTGACTGGAACCGGTTCGCAGCGTGTGACCGTTGCTTCCGACAACTCCGCAGTCGCCGGCTTCGGTGTCGGCGCGACAGGATCAACAGTCCCAACCAACGCCAGCTATCAGGGAGGGAGCGGCGCTTCCGGTAACTTAATTGGCTATCTCAACTGCGACAATACGGCGGTCTATGACGCCAGCACCAACGGCTCGACGCAACTGGTGGCGCTCACGGCCAGTGAGATCATCTACGTCTGCGGATATCAGTTTTCGCAGTCCACAACTACGGCGGTTAGCGTTAACCTGCGATACGGTACAGGCACCGACTGCGCGACCTCTCCCGTGAACATTACCCCGTCTTATCCCTTGCAGGCGGCCAGCTCCGTAGGGCCGATTGGGTTGGTGGTGATGACGTCGGGCTTCACCGGACTCAAGACGGCGGCCTCGAACGCGCTGTGCATCAACACCAACGCCGCGGTGAGCGTGCAGGCCATCGTATGGTACGCCAAGTTCTGATGAAGGACGTGGCGTTCTTCTACGGCAACGGTGAGATCCGCTGGATATTGCACGGGCAGGACTTTCTCGAAGAGCTAGCAGCGGCTCCGGACACCGACGTGACCGCGGTTGTCACCCGTGACGGTCCTCTTGGAGAGGTGGCGTTCGGCGGCGAATTCTATTGGTGGCTGCCGTCATCGTTTGGCATGGCCGACAACTTCAAGGAAATTCCGGATGGCGCAGTGGTGAAGCGGGGCGGAATGCTGAGCGAGGAGGCATACAAGGCCATCCTTTGTCGTGCGTTTGAGGAGGCGAAGTGGCGTCCCGTGTGATAGCCGAATTTGGCGACCAGAGTACCGTCACGCTCACTTGGAACGACACAACTCTGGCATGGCAATCGCTTGCGATTCGTACTAGGACGCGTGGGGTGCGGATGTCCATACAGCGTGGCACGGAGGCTAATCGCATTTTCGCATCAGCGGGGAGTCATGCTTATAGCCTCGCTGGCCGCAATCTGGCATGGACGCAGGTACGTGGATCGGAAGGACCGTTCCTGGCCGCTCCGGTTGATTTGCTCTTGAGGTTTGCTGGAACCTAATGCAAGTCACCCGTTCATTCAACCGGCGTGGCAGCCTCTACCTGCCGGACTACCAGGTCAGGCGGGATGCGCCAAATCCTGCACGCGATCATCGCCACGATCATCGCCACGATCATCGTTTGGAACGATACTGGCGCTGGAGGCAGCGGCATCCGTTCCGAGCGGCCATCGCTCACGTTCAAGACGTGGCTGCGGCAGCCTCCGGCAGCACCGCAGTTGTCACCATCGCCGCGCCCGCTTCAGGCAGTCTCTTGGTCGTTGCATCGGCAGGATTTGACGCAGCGAATGTCATCACCGGGATTACCGGCGGCGGGGTGACGTGGGTGAAAGCGGTCGCGTCTTTCGTCAACCACGCCAGCGAAATATGGTATGGGCCAAACTCCAGCGGCAGTGGAACGACGGTTACCGTTACCTACACGAACACCAGCGGCACTCGGCAAGTGGATGTGAGTGAGTGGTCTGATATCGCTACAAGCAGTCCGCTGGATGGCTCTGGTGGGACCAACTCAGGAAGCAGCACCAATCCAGCGACAAGCTCTTACTCAACGTCAAATGTCGACGATCTGATCATCGGGACCGTGAAGCGGGATACCGGAGGCGGCCACACCTGGGATGCTGGCCCGACCAATTCCTTCACCGATCTGGGCACGACTGACGACAAGCGGTTTCATGCGGCCTATCGAATCGTTAGCGCAACGGGTTGCTATAGCACGGACTGGACATTCAACAAGTCGAGCACCTGGGACACGGCAATCATCGCGTTCAAGAAAGCGGCTGGCGGCGGGCCTGCGCCAACGCAACCGCCTGACTTGCCTGATTTTTTAGTCCAGGAACAGTGAGAGGGTTTTTATATCACAGCCATGGGCTGTGAAGATGGATTTGCTCCCCAGTGGCTACAGGCCGCCGGGGCAGGCGGCCTGTAGCCGAGCGCCGAGTGCGGCCTCTTAGTGTTGTATTCCACGCGCCACATTTCGATCACCACCTGCGCCTCTTTCAGCGAGTAGAAAATCTCTCCATTCAGGCATTCATCCCGCAGCTTCCCGTTGAAACTCTCACAGTACCCGTTCTCCCAGGGACTGCCCGGTTCGATGTACAGCGTTCCTGTCCCCACACTCGCCAGCCACTTCCGCAGTTTCTTCGATACGAATTCCGGGCCATTATCGGAGCGAATATGCTCCGGAATTCCCCGCCACAGCATCACGTCGGCCAGCGCCTCAATCACCTCATAACTCCCCAACCGTCGTGCCACCCGGATCGCCAGGCACTCCCGCGTGTATTCATCCATCAGCGTCAGCATCCGCAACGTTCTCCCGTCGCGCGTCTTCCCGCTTACGAAGTCATAGCTCCACACATGATTGGCTCGCTCCGGCCTCAGCCGAAGGCACGACCCGTCGTTCAGCCACAGCCGCCCTCGGGGCCGCTGTTTCTGTGGTACTTTCAACCCCTCGCGTCGCCAGATGCGCTGCACCCGATCCTTACCCACCTGCCAGCCAGCACCTTGCAGCAGCGCTGTAATCCGCCGGTAGCCATAGCGCCCATATTCACTGGCCAGCGCAACCATCGCTTCGGTCAGCGCATCTTCGTCGATCCTCTGGATCGCGGCGTAGCGTTGTGTCCTTCGCCACTGCCCCAGCAGCCGACAGGCATGCCGCTCACTTACTTCGTACTTCTCTCGCGCATGCTCCACCGCACAACGTCGCCGCTCAGGGCTCAGAAGTTTCCCGAGGCCACATCCTTCAGAATTTGCTTCTCCAGAGACAGTTCCGCCACCAAACGCTTCAGCTTCGCGTTCTCCCGCTCCAGCTCCTTCATTCGTTTCGCTTGATCCAGCTTCAGGCCGCCGAACTCTTTCCTCCAGCGGTAGTACGTCTGCTGAGTGATCTAAACTTCCTTGCAGGCTTGCGGGGTGGGCTTTCCGTTCGCAATTCCTACTTCAATCTGACGCAGCAATGTCACGATCTGCTCTGCTTTGTATCTCTTCATCGGCATGTCCAGCTCTCCTTGAGAGTGATTCTCTCTCACTCCCGCTGGACTAATTCAAGCCGATCAGGTCAGCGCTGACCCAGGCGATAGCCAATCCCACGACCACCGACGGCTTGGGCAATTACTTCTTTTACGCTGCGCCGGGCCAGTACATGATCGAAATTTCCGGACCGAGCATGATCACCAAGCAGATTCCCAACGTCATCCTGCCGAACGATCCGAGCGATCCCTCCTTCACCTCGCTCACCACGACCAGCGGAATCACCGCGTTTTCACTTTCGCTCACCGGCAATCTGACGGTGAACGGCAGCGCGGCGATCACCGGCGCGCTGACCGCCGGAGGGGACCCCGTGGCTTCGACGGGGCAAACCAATACGTGGACGGCAGCGGAGACCTTCGATGACGACGTTCGCTTTAAGAGCGGCAGTCCGTGGCATGACGCGGTCGGCTATGGGGCGGACCCAACAGGGGCAGCTAGTAGTACGACAGCGTTCAACAGCGCGCTGACGGCTGCAGACGCAGATACGGCTGGCACGATCTACGCCCCCAAGGGCGCGAGTGACTGGTTGACTGATCCCTGGACATGGCCTGCGGCTAGCCGATGGAATCATGTACGAATGGACGACAAACTGAATCCGACCGCCAGCTTTCTATTCGATGAACGCAACTACTGGTTTGAGGGCGGTATAGGGGGGCAGCGCATGTCGTTTGGCCGCCGCCCATGCGCGGACGTGGCCCACAACAGTCTTGACCCAGTTATCGACATAAATGTCGGCTCTGCTGGTGGTCTTGTGCTGTCCAATCTCTGCATGCCGTTTGCGACAGGAGACGGCATCCTGATTCACGGCGGCACGCCAATGGTGACGCTCGATAATATCCAGATCTCTGAGAACGTTTCTGGAACTGGCTCTCCCTTGCATATTCAGGACAGCTTTGGCTTCTACATGCGGGACATGAATTTGCAGCATCTGGGACAGGTTCCACGGTCGCCTCACTCGATCTGACTGGCCCAACGGGTGCCGGTGCTACTCGTATTGTGCGATGCTCGAACTGCTTCTTTAGTGGCGGCGGGGTCAAGATGGGGCCAACCGATGCGTCGGCCGCCGCGACAACGAACTTTCTTTTTGACTTCCCACTCTTTGAAGCCCTAACAGCCGACAACTCGTATTTCGTCATCGACTCTACCAACGCCACCGGAAAGATCGGGAAAGTAACCCTGATCAATCCCGGATTTGCCGACGCCGTGGGCGATAGCTACATGTTCAAGTTGATCGGAAACGATGTTATCGATTTGATCGCCATCAACCCCTCACCAGTAGGCACCGCACTATTTGCGCCGGCAAGCCCGAATCCGTCGTCGGCCATCTTCCTAAATCCCAACAAGGACTGCTCGAACCCAGCGCAGCTTGGCAGGAACGTGACAGCAGGTGTCGTCTGCATTGGAACAGCGACTCCGTTTTGTACTCGGCTGTGGTCAAACAACGCCATTCAGGGCGCTGCCCTGGGAACCCTGATCAGCACAGGTACGACATCGCGTTCTCTGCTGTCCAACGAAGGCACACTGCTCTGTAATGCCGGGACGATCTCGCTACCGGCTCCGGCAGATAGCAAAGGTTTGGAGTGGACGTTTTACTCCGAGGGCAGCGGATGCACCGTGACACCCACAGGAGGAGGGACGATTGATGGGCTGTCGACCTACGGGATCAGCGTCGGCGCCCACGCCACCATTGTCTCCGATGGAACCAATTACCGAGTCAAGGACGCTACCCACTATCGTGCTCGCACGATGTTCCTGAAACCGCCTGCCACGGGTTCTACCGGGCTGCATATTCAAGCGACGTCTGGGCAGACAGAGGACATTGGGGATTTTAGGAACGACGCGAATCAACGTATTGGCGGTATCGGTCCCGACGGCAACTGGCGTATCTATCCTGGCGATGCCTCGGCCAATCACATCAAGTTAGTTGGGACGCCCACGGCTGCGCGGACGGCAACCTTCCCGAACGCCGATGTCACCGTGGCTGGCATCAACCTAGCGCAGACCTGGACGGCGGCGCAGACGTTCACAAGCATGGCCACAGCTACAAATTGCGCCGACGGCGCCGGCGACGCTGCCTGCGGATCGGCGGTGGCGAGATCGGTTGTAATCGACGCCGCAGACACGGACACCGTGGTCTCCACCACGGGGGTGACGGCCGACAGTCAGATTTTCATCCAGGAAGACAGCTCGCTGGGCACACGGTTGAGCGTGACCTGCAACACCGACACGGGACGCACCTACACCATCACGGCACGCACGGCGGCAACCAGTTTCACCGTCACCGCCAGCGGAGCGCCGACAACCAATCCGGCTTGTTTGAGCTACTCGATTGTGAACTAGAGCCAACCTGCGATCACGCGGGGAAGACGATGGTTCCCGCAGGGACACTTGTTTCGCAATGCAACTCGCTTTCGCTTCTGACTGGGAGGTTGCCTATGCCTAGATTCGAGATGTGGGCCAAGGGAATTGCGGCCGCAGCCATTGCCGGCGCGGCCAACGGCGTCATCACCGGGTTCGCCGCAGTCGGCATCGATCCCGCGCACTTCAATTTGCAAGCGGGCCTGGGGCCGACGCTGGCCATCGCCGGAATCAGTTCGCTGATGAGCGCCATCATTGGAGTGGCCGCCTACCTGAAGGAGTCGCCGCTGCCGACGGAGAAGTGATCGTCGACTCGAGAGAGTTTTTTCTTGAGACACACTGACTGCGCTTTGTTTGCAGGCCGTTTCCGCTCGAATTTCGTGAAGTGCGCCTACCGCACTTTATCTTGAGCGCGTTATGAGCCGCGGCTACCGCGAGAGCAGGGGAGGGAATCATGCCGGTTGTCGGAAC
This sequence comes from Candidatus Acidiferrales bacterium, assembly GCA_965197305.1. Lineage (GTDB taxonomy): Bacteria > Acidobacteriota > Terriglobia > Acidiferrales > UBA7541 > Palsa-189. The sequence continues at coordinate 165,864 of CBDAMS010000013.1, forward strand.
ATCGGCGTACAACACTGCGGGCCAAATTACCTCGCTGGTGCGTTCGCTGCTGAACGATGCCGCGGGGAACCTGTTCACAGACGGCGTTCTGCTGCCTTACGCCAATGCCGCATACCGCAAGGTGCAGCGTGCACTCGCCAACATCCGGTCGGGAACGTTCCTGATGGACGACGTGCAGTTGGTGGTGCCGGCGGTGACCGCCGTGGACCCGTCGCTGCAAGTCTCGATTACTGACGCAACGGCACCGCCCAACCAGTTGCCGATCGATCTACTGGTGCCGCTCAAGCTGTGGGAGCGCGCCGACGGCTCGTCTGAGAATTTCATCGAGATGGCCGATCTTACCGGTCATGGCGGATTGCCGTCGCAGCCGCAGGGCGCCCGGCTCCAGTTCTGGGAGTGGCGCGCGGACGGCATCTATTTTCTGGGGGCGACTCGGGATGCGGAGATCCGCTTGCGCTACCAGAGGGCCTATCCCGACCTCGTCGATGCCACGAGCCCCGTGCTGGTGCGCCACGCGCAGGAAGCCATTGCGTACTTCCCCGCGGCGATGGCGTCAGCCGCGCGCGGCGCTCCCTTAGCGGCCCGATGGGATGGCGTCGGCGCCGACGCACTCGAGGACTTGCTGGTGCGCGCCACGCAACGCGGGCAACACACCATGCGGCGCCGCAGGCCGTACGCCTCGCGCCAGGGCTAAGGTCTAATCGCTTAGATTACGTTCCACCTGAAATCATATTCCTTGTGAGTTGGGAACAACGATGACGGTTCTGGGAACAGTAGACGCGCCGCTCGATCTTTTCGGCGGTCTGGTGACGGACATGGCGCCGGCAGACCTGCCGGCGGGAGTGTCCCCGGATTGCGCGGATGTGGCCTTCGTGCCCGGCGGTGTGAAGACGCGGCCGGGTCTGGCCTCCGTGTTTGCGCCGATTGCAGGGAATCCGGGGATCAATTACCTGAAGACCTACGTGCAGCCGGACCTCACGGCAAAGTTGCTGGCGCTGGACTGGGCCGGGACACTGTGGGGCGAGCTGACGCCGGGCACGCTCACGCAGATTGCCACGGGCATCGTAGCCGGGGCGCGCGCCAAGTCGGCGACGCTGTTTGGCCGCGAGTATATCGCCTTCTCTGACGGCAAGTTTGGGATCGGCATCCCGCGGCAGTACGACGGCACGAACTTCGACCGGGTAAGCCAGGAGGGACCCGCGGCCGGCCCGACCTCCGTCGGAGATGCAGCCGCCGAAGCGTCGCTCGGAATCGTCGCTGCTCCCGACGGCGCGGTTCGCGCAAACAACACCGTGACCGTTACGACGACGGTTGCGCATGGCTACCGGGCGGGGCAGACGGTGACCATCGCCGGGGTCGCAGATGCCACCTTCAACGGCACATTCCTGGTGGCATCGGTTTTGTCTCCCTCCTCCTTCACCTATTCGCAAAGCGGGGCGGACAGCAACTCGGGCAGGGACACAGCGAGCCTGGTGCCGCAGATCTCCGCAGGCGTGCATCAGGTGATCGTTTTTTTCAAGACGCGCCAGGGTTATCTTACGCGGCCGTCGCCGCCGGTTTCTTGGACGGCGGCCGGGGCGTGGCGCGTGACGGTGAGCGGCATTCCCTTGGCGCTGGGCCTATCGAACGTCATCTCGCGCGTGCTGGCATTTACAACGTCCGGAGGCGGCTCGTTTTATTACACAACTGTACTGGGCAACACGCCCAACATGGAGATTGCCGACAACTCCACCACCACCGTCACTCTTGATTTTTCAGACGCCGTACTGCTGTCGAGCTCTCCGGCTGATGGGCTTTTCCGCCTGGTCGAACTCGGCGAATGTGTCGGGGTGATCGGCTACGCTTCGCGCCTGTTCTGGTGGGGCCAGCGCAACAAGCTCAACAATTTTGGGAACATGAGCTTCGACGGCGGATGGACAGGCAATACCCCGCTAGGCTGGACGCTGGATCCCACCTATGGTGCGGGGACGTTGCGCGATTTCAGCACCATCTGGGGAGCGTCTCTGGCCATCATCGGCGACGGCGCGACAGCCATCCGCGGAATGATCACTCAGCCCGCGGCGCTCGATACCAACGGCGTGCCGCGCATCATGTCAAACATCAGCTACTCCGTGCGGGCGCGCGTCAAGGCGTATCCGCCGGTTACGCAGGGCACGCTGAACATCGACCTGTACAGCGCCTCGGCCAGCCTTGACACCACGGGCTTGCAAGTCACTGCCGCGGAAGTCAACGCGTTGCCTGCGGGCGTCTTCGGCGAATTTACCGCCGTGTTGACCGCGCCGCTCGCCAACGCGCCCTCCGACCTGATGCTGCGCGTCTTTGCCGACGGCACGCCCACGCTTAGCGCCGGCTTCGTGGTGCACAACATCGAGATTTTTCCCACCGCCGAGCCCTATCACTCGAGCCTGGTGCACGCCAGTGGCGTCGAAGATCCGGAAAGTTACGACGGCCTGTGTACGCGCCGGAGAGAAACTAGGCCAGGAACGCCGCGAGAGCGGCGGACCCTGGCGGAGCAAAAACAGACCGCCGGAAATCTGTCTCAGGAAACGGTCCCAGGAGGAGCGTTTCGTGGGATACCGGAGGGATGTACACAGTGGAGCTATATGCACGCGTTCGGCGAGAGGTTGATGTTGAGGGGAAGAGCGAACGGCAGGTAGCCCGGGAGTATGGGCTGGCGCGGGAAACCGTTCGGAAGATGTTGCGGTATTCGGCGCCGCCGGGCTACCGGCGGCAGCAGCCGGCCAAGCGGCCGAAGCTGGATCCGTGGGTGGGAGTGATTGAGGCGATCTTGGAGGAAGATCGGAGACGGCCCCGGAAACAGCGCCACACAGCAAAAAGAATCCATCAACGATTGCGAGAGGAGCAGGGCTTTGGTGGTGGGTACACCATCGTGAAGGATTACGTGCGTCTGCGGAGGCTGAGCCAAAGGGAGATGTTCGTACCGCTGGTGCACCCTGCGGGAGACGCCCAGGCAGACTTCGGGGAAGCGTTGGTGGTGATCGGCGGAGAGGAGCAGAAGGCACACTATCTGGTGATCGATCTGCCGCAGTCGGACGACTGTTTCGTGATGGCATTCCCGGCCGAAACGACGGAAGCGTTTCTGGAGGGGCACAATCAGGCGTTTGCATACTTCGGCGGAGTGCCGCGGACCATTCTGTACGACAACACGAAGCTGGCGGTGGTGCGGATCCTGGGAGACGGGACGCGGAAGAAGACGCAGGCGTTTTCTGAGTTGCAGAGCCACTACCTGTTCCAGGAGCGGTTTGGGAGGCCCAGCAAGGGAAACGACAAGGGGAAGGTGGAGGGATTGGTCGGATATGCACGACGGAACTTCCTGGTGCCGGTGCCGCGGTGCGCGAGCTGGGAAGAGCTGAACACACACTTGCGGGAACAGTGCCGGAAGAGGCGCCAGCAGCGGTTGCGAGGGCACGAGCAGACCATCGGAGAGCGGTTCGAGAAGGACCGGACAGCGCTGTTGCCGCTGCCAGCGACGCCGTACGAAGCCTGCGACAAACGAACAGGGCGAGTGAGTTCTCTCTCTCTGGTGCGGTATCGCGGCAACGATTATTCGGCACCGGTGTGCTGGGGGCACCGCGAGGTTCTGGTCAAAGGCTACGTCCACGAGGTGGTGATCTCGTGCGGCGCGGAAGTGATTGCGCGGCACTCCAGAAGCTATGAGCGGGAGGACATGATTTTCGACCCGCTGCACTATCTGGCGCTGCTGGAGCAGAAGACGAATGCGCTCGATCAGGCGGCGCCGCTGGTGGGCTGGGAGTTGCCGGAAGAGTTCACCGAACTGCGCCGACTGCTGGAAGCACGGCTGTCGAAACGAGGTAAACGGGAGTACGTGCAGGTGCTGCGGCTGCTGGAGACCTTCTCGATGGCGGAGGTCACCAAAGCGGTGGAAGATGCACTGCGGCTGAGAGCGATCTCCTTCGATGCGGTGAAACATCTTTTACTGTGCCGGATCGAGCAACGGCCGCCGCGGCTGGATCTGCAGAACTATCCGTACCTGCCGATGGCACAGGTGGCCACCACGGCGGCCGCCGACTACCTGGCGCTACTGACTCCCGTGCAGGAAGGAGTCCTCTGATGGAGACTCCTCAAGTTTTGTGGGGCATCACCTGAAGGCGCTAAGACTGCCGACCTTCCTGCGCGAGTACGACAAGGTGGCGCAGCAGTGCGCCGCCGAAGGGGTGGACTATCCCCGCTACTTGCTGCGGTTGTCGGAGCAAGAACTGCTGGACCGGGAGCGGCGGGCGACGGAGCGGCGCATTCAGCAGGCGCGGTTCCGGGTCGTGAAGAGCCTGGACAGTTTCGACTTTCTGGCGATTCCGTCGCTGAACAAAGCGCTGGTTCTGGAGCTGGCCCGCAGTGAGTTCATCGACCGCAAGGAGAACGTGCTGGCCTTGGGAAACTCGGGCACAGGCAAGACGCACATCGCCCTGGCGCTGGGACTGGCGGCCTGTCAGAAGGGCTACCGGGTGCGGTTCACCACCGCGGCGGCGCTGGTGCATGAACTGATGGAGGCCAAGGACGAGAAACGGCTGCTGCGCTTACAGAAACTGCTGGCCAGTTACGAACTGCTGATCATCGATGAACTGGGGTTTGTCCCGCTGTCGAAAACGGGGGCCGAGATGCTGTTCGAGATCTTCAGTCTCCGTTACGAGCGCGGCGCCACCCTAGTCACCAGCAACCTGCCCTTCCACGAATGGACCGAGGTGCTGGGCTCGGAGCGCCTCACCGGTGCCCTGTTGGACCGGCTCACCCATCACGTCCACATCCTGGAGATGAACGGGGAAAGCTACCGGCTGAAAGAGAGCAAACGAAAGCGGTCAGCGAAGCCTGCCAGCCGATAACGATTCCACCCTAACCCTCCCCACACGTCGCCACGATCGGGCTGGGGTGGCTTCCGCTCCGGCCTAACCGCGCCGCCTGAACGGAGGCGCAGGCCTCCGCTCCAGCCACCCCAGCCCGATCCAGCAAAGCAACCCTTTCCCTCACCGGGAGTGGTCTATTTTTCCTCCGCCCCTCTGGCCTAGTTTTTCTCCGCCCTTGACAGGCCTGAAAGGCCTGCTGTCCATTGCCGAAAATAACGGCCAGGCGGTGCGCTCGGCGTTCGTGCTGCGCGACCGTCTGTATTTGGTCAAGGAGCACTCCATCTACTCGACCCAGGACGATGGCGTGAACGAGCCCTCCGGCTGGACCCTCGACGAGGTGTCGCGCACAGTGGGCACTCCCTCGGTCCACGGCGTGGACACGGGTGAGGACTGGGCCGTCATCGCTCATCGCTCGGGGCTCTACATTTTCGCCGGCGGCGAGCCGATCAAGGTGTCTCAGGAGATTCAGCCGCTCTGGGACCAAATCAACTGGGCCGCAGGACACACGGTCTGGGTGCGCGTGGACACGCGCGCCAAGCGCATTCTCGTGGGCGTGCCCATCACGCCGGCCACACAGCCGAACCGCATCCTAGTGCTCGATTACCGGAGCTTGTCTACGGCGGACGAGATCGCTTCCCTGGGCGCTGTGCACGCCAGCTCGTCTAGCGGACGGTTGCTTGCTGCGGGCCGCGCGAGGAAGTGGGCGCCGTGGAACATCACCGGCAATTTTGCCGCGCTCGTTGAGCGCCCCGACGGCACCGCGGAGTTGTTTATCGGCAATGGGAGCAGCAACGACAAGATCTACGAGTTGAGCGATTCGCAACTCTCTGACGATGGCGCCGTAATCTCCGGCTACTACACGACATATTATTTTCCAACGGTCGACGACGAGCAGGCGTTGCAGTTGCGCGCGCATCGCAAGCTGTTTTCATACCTCACCTGCTACGTCGAAGGGGCAGGGAACTTGAACCTCAGCGCGTTCCCGGTGAATCAGGCGTTCCCGACCGCGCTAGTACCGCTGCCGTTGAGTTCGCCGGCGCCAAAAGACCTGGAGCTTCTCATCAACGTGCTCGCCGAGCGCGCCGCGTTCCAGGTGGGCACCAACCAGGCGGGTGCGTGGTTCCGGCTGGCGCGTCTGGTACCGTCGCTTAAACCCGATCCTTGGTCGCCGGTCTGTGGCGGAAATTAGCAGGACTAACTTCGTCAACTGAAATGCTGAATATTCCACAACTGGCACAGATCAAAGGCCGCGACCCGTATCTCTATGAGGCGCTGCGGCAGGTAGTGGCCGCAGTCAACTCACTCGGCCGTGCCATGGGCGTGGACCCGCAGGCTCCATCTCTCCATCGGCGCCGATCGGTGGCCTATCGGTGATTGCCGCCGACGGCATCTACGACGTTGCCATCACCGACAACTCGCCGGTGCATCGCGGCGTGTTCTACTTCGCTGAGTCCGACACCTCACAGGATTTCACCGCGCCGCGCGTCCATTTTCTAGGCAGCTCGCGCAATCTGCGCATTGCCCTTGGCAACCATACGCTCTACTGGCGCGCGTACAGCCAGTATCTCGGTTCGATACCGTCGCCGCCAGTCACGTTTGGCTCGCCGCCAGTGGCGGTCACCGGCGGCGGCCTGGAAGGCCCGACACTGCAGCCTTCGTCGGGGAGCGGCACGGCGACAGCGCAGCAGGGCGGCAGCGGATTCGACATCGTTCAGAAGCAGTCTCTAAACAACACCATCATTCGGTAGAAAGTTCGTTGCTTGGCTGGGATGCGCAACGTCCCACCCGAGGACTTGTGTCGTACCGCCATGTGCTGGTCGAAAAGTTCGCTGCGGCGGGCGATCTGAGCTAACCCGATGAAGCTGTGACAGCATTGCGATGAAGGTGCGCACTTACACCGAAGCAGACTTCGAAGCGTTGCGTGCCATGCACGCATCGCAGAACTTCGGCTACCAGTTTCCTGACGTTGGCGACCCGTTGTTCCTGGTGCGCACGGTGGTTGAAGATGATGGCCGTCCGCGGATGGCCGCGTTGCTGCGGCTTACGGCAGAAGCCTACCTCCTTGCCGATCCGCACAACGGCAGCCCGCGAGAACGTTGGCGGTGGCTGGTGGCGCTGCATGAAAGTACGCACCGAGCGGCAGCGGCGCGAGGACTTGCCGACGTACAAGCCTTCTTGCCGTCAGGAGTTGCGCATGCCTTTGGCCGGCGCCTTGAGAAACTCGGCTGGCGCCGCGATCCGTGGAGTTGCTACACGCGGCAACTGTCGTAGGTCCGACCGCCACGCCTCTAACTTTTCTGTAGCGAGTCGTCGCGCTGGTGGCAGCCCGGCATTTCTTGGCAAACGAACCCAACAAGGCAGGGAATCGCACTTAATTCTTTTTCGCGCACTGCAACCCGTGCGCACGGAGGCTACCAATGGGACGCGGAGCTCAGGCGGACACGCGAAGGTTGACCGATCAACAACTCTCGCTACAGAACGCGTGGAATCAGCAACTCTTCCGCCGGGGCCAGTCGCTCGAGAGTACGGTCGCAGCGGGGTACCGAAATCTTCTTGCCAGTCCCGGCTTCACCGATGCCCAGAAATCCGCCACCACCAACCAATCCATGGGGGCGCTCGCCAGCGCTTTTGCTGCGCTGGCGTCGCGCGCGGCAAATCGCCGGGCGCGCACGCGCAACTCTGCCGGCTTTGGCGATCTGCTGGGTGAACTGGCGCGCGAGAAAGGCCGCCAAGGCGCTTCGCTTGCGCAAAAAAAACCAGCTGGCCTTTGCCAGCCAGTCCAAGCAGAATCAACTCACAGCATTGCAGGGGCTTGGCGGACTCTTCGGCGTCAACAGCACGCTGCTCGGACGCGCCCAGGGCGTTCCTGCCAATTTGCTCAGCGTGCGCGCCAACGCCTCCCGCGGCAGCGGGGGCGGCGTGGATTCCGTTCTTGGTCAGGGCTCGGCGCTTTGGGCAGAATCTTCGGATGAGTTACCTCCCTTTGCCCGAGCACCAATTCAACCCCAGAGGCCCTGAGAACCCATGAACCCCTACTGGCTTATTCTGGTTTTCCCACTGCTGGCACAGTTCTTCATGTTTCTGCACTGGCTGCATCGTCACATGCGCGATGAAGAAATCCAACGCGCCTTCGTGCGCGATGTGGCCCACCAACCATTTTGCCGCACGTCTATCAGGCGCTGCGGCTGATCGCCGCGCACCTGGGCATTGCGCTCGACGAGCCTCCGCCGTTGCGATTCATCGAATTCGATGGATCCAACAAGCACCGGAGTTAGTGCCGTCGCACTAGTGTCGTCGCAAAGGGAACTGTCCAATTTGGACCACGCTTGAATCCCTTGCCGTTCGCGCGCCGAGCCTCTTTTCTGAAACGGTGCACGAGCGATACGTCCGATCTGAATCATGGCGCAACTCAAGTCACGACCCGAACTCGTCGCCCTCGCGCATCATGCCACGCGCGTGCACTCGCTATGGCCGGAGCTGGTGTGCGCAATCGTGGAGCAGGAATCGGCTTGGGATTCGTGGGCGATTCGTTATGAGTCCGGGTTTTACGCACGCTACGTGCAACCGCAAATTGACCGCGGCAGCTTCACAAACGGGACCGAGGTGCGAGCCCGTGCATTTTCCTGGGACTTGATGCAGGTCATGGGCCAGACCGCCCGCGAGCATGGATTTGCGTCCAGCACGCTGGTGGCGCTGTGCGAACCGGCGGTTGGGCTCGACGTCGGGTGTCGTGTGCTCGTGGCCAAGCTCGCCGCTGCCAAAGGCAATGTCAGCCGGGCCCCTGCTGCTCTGGAAACGGCGGCGGAAATCACGCCTACCCCGAAGCTGTTCTTGCTCGCACGGGACGTTACAAGAGTTCCTAACCCCACCGCAGTTTTAGCGGGTTCGCCTTCTCACTAAATATTCGAGGTGTCCAATGGAGCCGATCGTAGATCGGACAAGAGAATTCCTTGTGCCGAACATCGTGACGGATGAGGTCGCTCCTCCGCCGTGTTTTTTCTGGAATTTGTGTTCCGCGCGTGCCGAAGTGGAAAAGGCCGGCCGCTCCGTGTGTCGTAGGTGTGCCGGCTTGCTGCGAGGCATCGAGTATCCGTTGCGTAGGCCGTCGCTGGCCCCACTTTATTTGACAGGTCGTGTGGCAGCCGAGGCCCTGGACATGTTGGATGATTAAGGTGCGGCACATCACCGCGCCAGGAGGGGAATTATGGTCTTTTCGCGGGTTGTCCTGCTGCATCGCTTGCCTGCGGCACTGCGCGGCATCGCTGTACTCGTGCTCGTCGCGCTCGCCGCGCTCGGGGTTCGTTCGTGGTTAGCCTCTCGTGACTCCGTCGTCGAACTGCGAGCGACGCTCGCCGCTCACAAACAGGTCCTCGAGCAGACCGAAGCGCGCCAGCGAGAGCGCGATGTGGTTCTGACCAAGGCGCTGGCCGCAATCGAAGCAGCCAAGCGTGCCGTCCAAACACCTGCCCAAGCCGCGGCACAAATCCCTCAAATACTGCCGCTGTTCTCAGAGCCGATTCGTATCGAGATACCTGCTCCTGAGCCCACCGATCCCATACCTCCCGCGGTCGCCAGTGTGCCACAAGCTAGCCTCAAGCCTCTCTATGACTATCTGCAGGATTGCCGTGGGTGCCAAATGCAGCTTACCGCTGCCAAGGATGATTTCACAGACGAACGCACCAAAGTCTCTTTGCTCACCATCCAACGTGACACCGCGGTGCGCGCCGCTCGTGGAGGTGGCTTCTGGTCGCGAGTCAAGCGCAATGCAAAGTGGTTCGTGATCGGCGGCGCCCTCGGGGCAGTCGCCGTAGCAGCAGCTGCACAGCGTTAGCGAGGATGGGTAATGTATATTATGTTTCACGTAAGGACTACTTAGCGTTCATCTTTCGTTGCATATAGAACCTCGGATTCGGTCTGGCGCCGGGGCGGTCTACGAGGGGTCAGCCGTGGGGTTAGCATTGACCGATCGCTAGACAACTGCAATGGCAACACACAGGATTGCGACTGCGCTCACGACCCCAGGAACGTTCCTGGTTATTTCCTTTGGTCAGGGAACAAACTTCTGAGCAATTGGGAATGGACGACCGAATCCAAACGCACGAGAGGTAATCTTCAGGCCTGGGGGCGCTTGCTTACGCTTGTATTCGTTGCGGTCGACTTCAACGGCAATCGAGCGCACTAGGTCGAGTGGGAAGCGGTAGCGGTCGGCGATCTCCTCCGGAGTTTGTACTTCCTCGACATAGGCCTTCAGGATGGGGTCGAGGACGTCATAGGGCGGCAGGGAGTCCTGGTCAGTCTGATTGAGCTTGAGTTCGGCTGACGGCAGCTTCTCAATGCTTGCGCGGGGGATGAGTTCCCTTTCCCTGTTGATGCGGCTTGCGAGTTCGTAAACCATCGTTTTCGGCACGTCAGAAATAAGCGCCAAGCCGCCTGCCATATCGCCGTAGAGGGTGCAGTAGCCAACTGCCATCTCGGATTTGTTTCCCGTACTCAATACCAGCGCGCCAAATTTGTTCGACAGAGCCATCAGCACATTTCCGCGGATGCGTGCCTGAATGTTCTCCTCGGTGGTATTTTCCGAGTGGCCGGCAAAAACGTCTCGCAGGGCGGACCGGTAACTATTGAAGATGTCATGAATCGGTAGGACGGAAAACTCGATGCCGAGGTTTCTCGCAAGCTGGCGCGCGTCCACGACGCTGCCTGTAGAGGAGTACGGTCCGGGCATGGCCACGCCGGTCACGCTGCCACTCCCAACTGCGGCTGCGGCGATGCAGGCGACGACTGAAGAATCGATGCCACCGCTCAAGCCAACGATCACTCGCCGGAAGCCGCACTTGCTAACGTAATCCCGAGTACCGCAGATCAACGCTTCGAGCACGACGGACAGCTCATCGGCAGATTGCGGATGGATGTCGCCGACACCGGTCACAGTGTCAAAGATCACAAGATCTTCGTTGAACGACCGCGCTTGCGCAGCAAGGCTCCCGTCCGGCATCAGGGCGAGACTGCTACCGTCAAAGACCAAACTGTCGTTGCCGCCAACCTGGTTGACGTATACCACGGGGCGCCGGTGTGAACGGGCCAAGGTGCGAAGCATGTCCAGCCGCAATCCCCGTTTATCGATGAAGTAGGGAGATGCTGAGATGTTTATGATCACGGTAGCCCCTTGGGTGACAAGGTCAACGACCGGATCGACTTCGTAAAGACGCTTGGCCCAGAAGTTCTTATCGTTCCAAATGTCTTCGCAGATGGTAATGCCGAGTGTTTCCCGGCCCGTGCTGTAAACCTGCTGGGCTCTGGCAGGCTGGAAATAGCGCGACTCGTCAAATACGTCATAGGTTGGCAGCAGCATCTTGTGTTGTTCGAAGACGGCCCGACCATCGGTTAGCAAGGCTGCGGCATTCGATACGTTCTTGCCGGTAGGCCCGCGGGCAGGACCGGCGTATCCAACCAGGATGGGCAGCGGCGTCCTTTTCGCCAGGCATGCCAGTTCGGTTCGGTTGCGCTCAAGAAAGCTTGGGCGTTCCAGCAGATCGAGAGGAAGATAACCACAGAGGCACAGCTCCGAGAAAACCGCGAGATCGGCGCCGCGCTGTTTGGCCTGGCAGGCCAGTTCCAGAATGGAAGCTGCATTGCCGGCAAAATCTCCCACGGTCGGATTAAATTGCGCGAGGGCGATTTTCATGGGCTGAGATTAGCATAGGGGCAGCGTTTTGGATGTTCTTGGTCTCCCGCTGAAAATGGCCTGTTTCATCACGTGCTATGCGAGTTTCGATTCGAGCATGGGCTAAGCTGTTCGGGAATTGCCTATGGCGAGGAAGTACGAGAATTGATGCCAAGAGAAGTACTCAGATCATTACAATTCCGCACCCACTACGAGCTTCTGACCGCAATCTGCCCGTCGCGGAGGCCCGGAGGAGACAAATCGCTAATGCTCAGCGTCTTATTTTAGCGCCGCCTTGGCGGCACATAGTCCTGGTTCGTGACTTTATCGCCCTCGAGACCATAGACACTCACTGGATTGCACCAGCCACATATGAGATTCGGATCCTTTGCACTGGGCTTGATTAGATGGTCCTTACTGACGTCTAGGCACATTTGTGGCTCAATGAACTCGCTTGGAATGGCAAGCGTTCCCTTGCGGGGTTCCATTACCCAGGGTCTGGTGAACATGACCGGGTCTTCCACAGTCGCATTCACGGTAATGGTGTTCCCGGTGCGGGTCCAGCGTTCGATCACATGCAATTGATCGCTGTGAATCGAGGTGTACTTCTGATCGCCGGTCTGGGCTCCGCCAAGCCAGGTCTCATCATTCAGGCCGATGGTGTCAACCACCAACGTATCTCCCTCCCAGTGGCCGATCGAGTGGCCCATATACGAGGTATCCAGAACATCTGGGCCGGGATGCGCACGCCCGTCCGTGTAAATCAGGCGAAAGGCCGGACCAGGCGCAGCTTCGTGAAGGATCGCCATCACATCAGGAGAATGAACGACCTGGAATATGCGAAGTCCTGCGCGTACCGGGCCCAGGGGCTTGCAATCATAATAGGGGTCTAAGGTTGTGTTGCCGCCATACATGGTAGCGGCAATTTCCTTAACCTTTTCCATATACTCCGGCTTGTAAGGAGGTTGGTTAGGTTTTTGGCCAGTTGCCGCCAGTTGGGGCAAATTTGCCCCAGCATAGTTAAAGAAGATACTACCGTCCTCAGTTCTGGTAACGACGTGCTCGCCGGGTCTTTCTTCAATAGGATCACCCTCGAAGTGGTCCCTGTTAAAGAAACCGGTGAAGTCCGGGTGCCCGTTGGGGAGCCGCGGTGTTACGTCGGCGGCGCTCGTGGCTGGAGCTCCATCCTGGGCAGCCGGCACAGACAGCAATACCAGGGACAATACACCCACTAGAGCTACCACGGCCACGCTGTAACTAACGATACGATACTTCATTTATGCCCTTCTCTGTTTCGACTCCCATCTTACGGGACATAATCTCTATACACGGCCTTACCAGCAGGAACAAAAGTCGGCTCCGGTCTCTATTCCCTATTCCCCGATCGACCCTATTCCCCAATCGAAGAGATTCCGGGAGCCCGCGCGCTGTTAAACGCTAAAGGAACTGCCGCAGCCGCAGGTGCTCTTCACATTGGGGTTATTAAACTTAAAGCCGGCTCCTTCCAAACCCTCGATATAGTCGATTTGGATGCCCTCGAGGTACATCTCACTCATCTGGTCCACCAGGACCTTCACGCCCTCGCAGTCGTACACGTTATCGGTAGCATTTTCCTGATTCTCAAAGGCCATGTGATAACTGAAGCCGGAACACCCGCCTCCGACGACGGCTACACGTAGCGCCGTAGGCATTGGATTCTGCTGGACCATGATCTCTTTGACTTTATTTGCGGCAATATCGGTCAGTTGAATCATTTTCGTTTTTCTCCAAACTACTGTCCGCAGCACGGAGCATACAAATTCTATCAAAATCCTATCGAGCCATCAATGCCTTGTCACGGCCTTGTCACGCTCGCCTTTGCCCCGGTGGAACCAAAAAGCCCCATGGTGTCTTTTGACTTGGCGTTACGGCAATTCAGCTTCCGTGGGGCTTTTCGTACCTGGCGATGGCCTACTTACGGGGTCATCCCTTGAACTGCTTGCTCAGTGCCAATCCCTGTTGTTGATAGGACGAGCCTATACCCCGGCCATATAGTTTCTCTGGAAGATTCGCCATCTTGTAATAATTGACCCGCCCTACCGTCTGTTCGTCCTCTAGCAGTACGGGGATCTCGTGCGCACGGACTTCCAGCACCGCTTTGGTCCCCTTGATTTCGCCCGCACGGCCGTACCCAAAGCCCGGATCAAAGAAGCCTGCGTAGTGGACGCTAAATTCACCCAAGGAAGGGTCATATTGTTCCATTTCGGCCGCGTAGTTCCCTGGCACGACGATCCTCTCCTTTGATGCCAATAAGTAAAAATGGCCTGGTTGAAGAACTAACCGCTCCGATGCCGGGCTTGGAATCGACTCCCAATACGCTTGGGGGGCATACGCACCCACCCTACTCAGGTCGACCTCGGGAGCGTCCTCCTTCGCCTTGTAAGCTACAACGCTCGTTCTGGCTGTTCCGCGCAGATCGACAGATATACGCACACCTCCACCGATACTCGCGCGGTTTGGGGCGACTCGCGATTCAGTTCCCTTCAGAGCACCTCTCGAGTTCTGGCCGTCTTCGTAATACACAAGCGGCTGTTTGCGGTCGAGATCTCGCAAAGCATCATCATCACGTTGCGGATTGCCCCTCCAGAAACGAAGCTGATTGAGTTTTGTACCTGCCCTAACCACGATAGGAAAAGTCCGAGAAACGATCTCCACGTAAAGATTGCCATGATAGCCGGCGCGAACGTACTCGAACTCCCCGCCTCCGTCTGTCATCAGGCGAATGAAAACATCCAGGCGGCCTGTAGTGCTCTTGGGGTTCGATTTGCCGCTCATATCGGCGGGGAGTGCGAGATTTTCGATGAGCGGTACGATGAACACGTGTCCCTTACCCAGCAATGCGGGCCCGCTGAGGTCTATCTCTTCGACTAGTAAGGCTCTAATCTTGGCACTGATTGGCAAGGGACTGGGAAGAAAGCTGGCTTCCACACGATACGCCACCTTTCCCAGGCGCAGATCGATAGATGCAGGCTGGATTTGACCTTCGGAGATTTCCACGGGAGAACAAATCTTGCCATTGTCTATCAATTCCCGGATTTCCTGCGATGGCAGAACACCCGCCCTGCGGGGCTCAGACCGCCTCATTTCCGAAAACAAACCTGTAGATGTCGCCTCCTTCATGGCATCGACTCGTTGTGGATTGCCATGCCGCATATGGGTTTCAGCTCTTTCACTAGGGTCCGGCTCCTAGCATCGAAGTTAACTTCTGCGCGGATCGTTTGAACGGAAGGGCGCCCGCTTTCGGTCGGATGATTCGTTCTCAAACTGAGATCCAAATCGTGCTTGCCAGCGGACGGACCTGATTCATGGACGCGAAATTCTATCACGCCGCAGGAAAACAAGGAGCCGGTTTCAAGCACAAGTGGAGAACTCTAGTGGCCTCGGCGGATTTCGTCATCTGGGAGACAGGAGGGGGACAACATGTCTGATGTCTGAGGTCTGCCGAAGGGGTTGCCTCACTGCGGCGCTGTCAAGCGGCTTAGCTCCGCCACAGCTCCGCGGTATTCGAAGTTGCTCCTGGCCTCGGTGGCGATGGCGGCTTGGAGGAGTCGTATGGCCTCGGCCCGATCTCCGCTGAGTAAGGCGCGCTGGCCGAGGTAATACAGGGCCTCGCACTCCCTGTCTCTAGGCCGACTCGATGCCTTGGCAGAAGAGAGAAGCGTCTCGGGAGTGGCTTTTCCAAGATACAGTGCGACGACCGGGGCGGGCCAGCCGGCTAATTTCACGCGCTCAGCATAGCTTGCAAGTTCGCTTTGTGCGTATTTTCCACTCCTGGCTTGCGCCAAGTAAAGCCAGATCGCCGAATAGGGGTCGGTAGGATCTGCCTGCAGGGCAAGCATCTGGTCTTGCTCGGAGCTTTGAAAGTTGGCAAGGTAAAAATGAAGTATGCCGCGCGTTTGTAAGGAAAATGCGCTCTCTGGATTCAGCCGGATAAATTGGTCGTAATCCTGAATCGCGCGTTCATAGTCTCCCTTACCCATGTTCATGTAGGCGACGCCCCGGTTCTTAAATGCGATGTCATAGTCCGGGTCAAGCCAAATCGCTTTGTCGAAGTCCGGAATCGCTCGCTCGTAGTCGCCTCGATTCATGTGGGCGGCGCCCCGGTTGTTCAGCGCCTTGGTGTCGTTTGGATTCAGCCCGATGGCCTGGTCGAAATCCCGAATCGCGCGCTCGTAGTCCCCTTTGTTCTTGAATGCAATGCCCCGGTTGTTGAGAGCACCTCGGAGATTGGTATCGGAGAGTTGTCCCGACTCGATAGCGGCAGTGCAGTAGTGAAGAGCCGCGTCGGCGTCGCCGTCTACCTCCTGGGAACATCTCTCGTAATTGTCCCTGACCTGTCCCCAACCCTGGCTGCCCAGAATGTGGAGGAGAAACAAAAATGTCCCCACCGCACGCAGCAGCCTTCCTGTAGAGATCATCCGGGGCAACTCAAGTACTCTTTCACTCACGCTAACCTCCGATAATTGCCGTCGTCGAGGAAGGGAGTCCTTAAATCATACATAATACGCTGGCCAGTTAGATAAATCAAGCCAAATCAGCACATTAAGAACCCCCTTCCGCTCATTCGCGAGTCTCAATCAGCAGGGTGCGCTCACCATCAGCAACGGAACGTGTACTGGACCTTGGCCGCGAGTTTCGTAATCAGGCAATTCTTGCAAAGCATGAAAAAAGCAAGAGCGAAATCTTCTTGTTGCTGATTCGTTTAGCCAGGGCCGCTTTAGGAAGCAGCCTTGCCGTCGCGACATAGCGAGCATCCGCTCCGGCCAGGCCGTCTAACGCTTGCGTTGTCTTGCCCGTTTCCTGGCACTGCGGGGCCGCACAACCTCCACCGAGCATCTGGCGTGACGAATCACCGCTTCCGACACGCTGCCCATCAGGAAGCGGCTCATACCTTTGAGCCCGTGGGACCCGAGGATAATCAGCTCGGCACCCCACTTCGCTGCATGCTCGATGATGGTTGTCTTGGGGTCCCCTTTTTCGACCGCCGTGGTGGCCTTAAACCCTGCCTTGCGGAGTTGCTGCGCGGTCCGCGTGACGAGCGCGCGGGCCTCCCGCTGCCGATCCCGCTCGACTCCCGCAATCGACCGGACCAACTGGGGAATCATTCCCGCGGTTACGTAGGCAACCACTGGCTCGATCACATGCAGCACACGCACCCGCGTTCCGCGCTTCTGCAATTGCCGGAGGAGAAATCCCAGAGCTTCCTGCGAGTATCTGGACTCATCGATGGGAAGAAGCACTTTCATCTTGTGACCCCTTGTGACCTCGGGCCGTGATTGTAGCCTACTTTGATTCACATGGCTTCGACGATCCGTGAGGCGTGCCTTGCGGGGGCGAGCAAGCCCCGGGCAACCTTTGCACCGCCTTGCGTCACACCATTCAATCCGGCATACTTCTTGCCATGAAAGGGAACCGGAAAGTACTGGTCGAACTCAATAGGGCTCTCCGCGAAGAACTGACCGCCATTAGCCAATATGTTCTTCACTCCGAAATGTGCGAAAACTGGGGCTATGAGAAACTTTCCGAGCACATCAAGAAGCAGGCTATCGGAGAGATGAAGCATGCCGAGTCCGTGGTTCAGCGCGTCTTGTTTTTGGAAGGAACGCCCGCCATGGAACCACTGAGACTGACCATCGGTAGAAACGTAAAAGAGATTCTGGAAAACGACCTAAAGCTGGAGCGGAGCGCAGTGGTCATGTACAACGCCGCTGTGCAGGTGGCCGCCGAACAGAAAGATAACGGAAGCCGCGATCTCTTTGTGGACCTCCTGAAGGACGAAGAAGAACATGTGGACTGGTTGGAGGCGCAACTGCACCAGATCGATGAATTGGGTTACGAGCGTTATCTCACGATGCAAACGAGCTAGTCCGAAAAACCCTGAGGGCAATCCTTTCGATCCTTCCGTAATTCCGTAATCGCAGGCATTAACCGCAGGACGGTGGAAACTCCCAAAAACCTTAGAGTGATTTCAATTACGGTATCCACTTTCGTTGTCAGCCTCTTCCGGCACCCGCCGGTGCCGATGGTGTGCCGATCAGCTTCTTCACCACCACTATGAACAAACCGGTGCAAAGAAGATTCAGCGCCAGCGAGAACATAGCCACCGTCAACATCAGATCCCCGATTCCGTATGACAGCGCGATAATCAAGATGCCCGCGCCCACTTCGCCGCGCGGAAACATTGCAACAGCCAATGCGAGTCGTTCTCGAGGGGACGCCTCCTTGCGGTAACAAAACGCCGGAAACAACTTTCCCAGATTGGAGAGCAACGTCACGACCAGCACGTGGAACAAAATCACCCGCCAACCGCTGGTCAGTGCGGCTGCCCCCATCATCGGCGGCAAGGACAGCCCGACCGAGAGCATGAAGGTTGCTGTAACCAGGTTCGCAGCTAACCGTTCGGATGGGCGCGCTAGCAGACCCTCATCCGGTTGAGTCGCAGCGATTGTGTCGGGGCGGGAGTCGGATTTCGCAGCCAGGCACCCAAGTACGAATGCGGGAAACAGCACCTCGATGCGAATCCCCACCCGCTCATCGGCCAGCTTGCTGAGGAACGCGATCAGACCCGCGTAGCCGAGTACCCATTGCCACGTCATCGGTATGCGAGCGCGTGGAGATACTTCCACGCAACCCAGAGCAGCGCAGCAAGAATCAGCGTCACCGAGCCAAGTTGCCACCGGAAGCCTACCATTAGCATGGTCAGCGAAATCATCATGAGGATGGTGTCCAGGTCATCAAAGATGGCCAAGATACGCGCTTTGCGAAATAGCCAGGTGTTCGCAAGTCCACCGGCGGCCAGCATGGAAAACAGGACGCCGGCCGATGTGGGGGCTGCAAACCGTGAGGCGAAGAGTGACTCGGCCCAAGGCGCTCCCCCTGCCCACTGTTCCGGCGCGGCAATCACGAAAAGGAAATAGAACGTGCAGAACAGCCACGGAAAGGCGGCCGTCGTGGCTGCCACCACATAGTCCCACCCGTACTTCCTCGGATTCGATTTGTCGATCTCAAACTCGAACCCGACTTGGATCATGATGAAC
Source organism: Candidatus Acidiferrales bacterium (assembly GCA_965197305.1). GTDB lineage: Bacteria > Acidobacteriota > Terriglobia > Acidiferrales > UBA7541 > Palsa-189. Next base: position 184,484 of record CBDAMS010000013.1, read on the forward strand.
GCCAAACCGACCATGGTGAGAATTGTGATCGGCTGGATTAGCGATTCGTACAGGCCGGGGGTGAGGGTTGGAAGGATTTGCGATCTGCCAGCCCAAGGATAAGCAGGAATGAGTAGAGAATTACCTTGTGCATGACTTTCTATATGTGAATTTCGGTTCGCCCACCCTCGCAGGCGCGCGCACCCTGGTGGGCGTCAGGCTGGTGAGGGACTCGATCGCCTTCCGGGTTGGGCCAAGCCAAACCGCCTAAAACAGGGAGATCTTCACCTGCAGGAATCTCTTTGGGTTCTGGCGAAATTCGCCGAGCAACAGGCGCAGGTCCCCCGTCAATCCCGAGAGGTTCTCATACAGTTGCGGGTCCGAGAATATCTTACCCGCAGTTGTCCCGGTATTGTTGAGTTTGGCGGTCGCCGCCTGCAGATTCGTGCCCGCCTGGTGCCACGTCGCGAACAGTGCGTCGTCGGTGGCGAGTTTGCCCAGTGTGCCGCGGCCCTCCCGCACATCCGCCAGCAGAGCGTTGGTGTTTCCCAGAAACTGCATGGCGTCGTCGTGCACGCTCGGATCGTAGATAAATTTCCCCAGCGCGCCTCTCTGTTGCTCGACCGCGCCTAGGATATTGTCGACGCGGCTCACGGCGGACTCCGCTTTGGCATAGAGGGCGTCCGACTGTATGAATTTTCCAATCGTCCCTTCCCCTCCCTGGATTGCTGCGGTCATCTGATCGACACGCGTGAGGCTATCGTTCAGCCGGTCGTAGATGGTTTCGTCCACCAGCAGCTTGCCGATGGTGCCGCGGCCGAGTTGAATGGTCTCCACGATTTCGCTGATCTGCGTGGTCAGCGCGTTGAGATTCAACAGCACATCGGCGCTGCGTTCGACGACCTGCTGAATGGCCTTCTCCTCCACGCCGGGCACGGTTTCCCCTTCCTCGAGCACCCGCCCGGTAAACCCTCGCTGAAGGATGACGCTGCGGTTGCCGAGGAAACCCTCGGTGAGCAGACTGGCCATCGAATCGCTGCGGATGTACTCCTGATAGTCGCGGTTGATCTGCATCTCCACCCTGACGCTGCGGCTCGGGTCCACCGGTTGATCCGGCTGAGGCTGAGCCATCTGGATGGAGGTCACGTTGCCCACCTCCACGCCGTCCACCGAGACCGGAGCGCCCACGTTCAGTCCCGCAACCTCCGGCAGATGCGTCACCAGGCGATACCGCGCCGCGAACGGTTGCCCGCCGGTGATATAAAAAACTCCACCCACCACCACCGTGATCGCAAAAAGTACGAAGATCCCCACCCGCAACTCGCTCCATGCCAATTGCTTGCGTTGCGCCATTTGCAGCCCTCCTGAAGGACCTCGGTCCTCGGCCTTCACATCAGAAAACGTTTTAGATACGCATCGGGCGACTCTCGGATGGCCTGCTGGCCGCCCTCGAAGTACACTCTGCCGTGGCGAAGCACGAGCAAGTTCGTTGCCGGCTGTCCGTTGCCCATGCCGGCAGAATCGTCTGCCGCCACCACGCGGTTTCGCTCCCCGTCAAACCGGTAATTCGCCAGACCGAAGGCGTCCTGCAAACGATGGGTGGCGAGCAGCGACGTCACGCCTTGATTATCCCGCAGCCTCAGGATCAGGGTGATGATTGTTCGCGCCGTCACCGGGTCCAGTCCCGCGGTCGGCGAATCGTACAGCATCACCGGCGGCCGACTCACCAGCGCCCGCGCGATGGAGACGCGCCGCCGCATGCCTCCGGAAAGCTCCGCCGGCAGCTTATCGATCGCGTCCTCCATCTCCACGAAGCACAGCGCCTCGCGCACCCGCTCTTCGATCTCCTCCGGCGCCACGCTGTCTTCCTGCAAGCGGTAGGCGACATTCTCGGCGACGCTCAAGGAATCAAACAGCGCTCCCTCCTGGAAGACGAATCCAATCTGTCGGCGAAAAGCGAGCAGCGCGGATTTGCTCATGGTGCCCAGGTCCTGTCCCAGCACGCGCACCTGCCCCCCGCTGGGCATCAGCAGCCCCGCGGCGAGCTTGAGGGCCAGTGTCTTGCCCGCCCCGGTCTCGCCAAGCAGGACTTTGGTCTCGCTCGGCGCCACACGGAAGCTGATCCCGTGCAGAACGTCTCCTTCGTCAAACCCAAGCCGCACGTCCTCCATGGAGATCACCGGCTCGTTCACGGCGTTGCTCCCGCTCTGGTGCGGCAGGCTTCCTGAGGTGCTGACATCTCGCATGATGCTCAATTATAGATGGAAACGCGGGGGTCCGTTGGCATGAGAACGGCGGTTCGTCCCGGCGCCGTGACAGCTTCGTGTTGCGGGAATAGGCCGGCCATTCGCTTGAATGGTTGTAAAACACTTGAATGGTTCTAAAACACTTTGCCGGCCATGTACAGCGCAAGCTTGGTGAGGAAGAAATTGGAAACCAGGATGAGCACGGAAGAAGCGACCACCGCCTGGGTCGTGGCCCGCCCCACGCCCTGCGTGCCGCCGCGAACGCGCAATCCCTGGTAGCAGCCGACCGTCGCGATGATGAAGCCAAAAACCAGCGGCTTGGTCATTCCCTGCGCCAGGTCGGAAAGCTCCAGCGCGTTGAGCGCGCGTGTCCAGAACTCGATGGCCCCGATGCGCAGCGTGAAGTGCGAAACAAGATAGCCGCCAATCAGGCCGATGAAGTCGGCCAGCACGGTCAGCAGGGGCATGACCAGCACGGTCGCCACCATCCGCGGCGCCACCAGCTTGCGTACCGGATCGGTGCCCATGGCGCGCATGGCGTCCACCTGTTCGGTGACCACCATGGAACCAAGCTCAGACGCGATGCCCGAGGCATTGCGCCCGGCCACCAGCAGGCCGGTGATGGTGGGCCCCAGTTCCCGAACCAGCGATAGGGAGACCACGTCTCCGGTCAGCGATGTTTCCCCAAAACGCACGAATTGAGCGGCGGTTTGCAACACCATGACCGCGCCGATGAAAAACCCGGTGAGCAGTACGATAGGCAGGGACCCCACGCCGATGATATCGATCTGCACGAGCGTATCGGCGATGTAACGCGGTCTCGTGAACAGGCACGCCACTGCGCGACCGCACAGCTGCGCATAATCCTGGACGGCCTTAATCTGCCGCTTGAGACCCCCGGTAAGCAAGGACCACGCGGAAGGCTCCGCGGCGGGGATCAGGTCTCGGTCGGTCGTCGCCATGGCTTTGCCGGAACACGCTCCTGCAGCCCATGAAAGCCCATGAACGCGTGTCTCGGCAAGCGTAGCCTTCGCCATGCGGCGCGTCAAGTTCGCCGCGACACGTAACGTGAGTTTCTTGACGCGCAAAGCGCGTCCCTATTCGCCTTCGAAAAGCTCGCGGGAGCGTGGCGCTGCATTCTTTCCGAAAATTCCAGGCCCCGGTTCTTTACGCTCGCCGGTGGGTTCGGATAGAATGCCGACTTTCTTGCCCCGCGCTCGCGGTATCTCGCATTATCCGCTGCGCGGCACGATCCGATGCTCCAGTTTGCAACAGCAGGAGAGTCGCACGGTCAAGCCCTGGTGGCCTGGATCACAGGCTTGCCCGCCGGTCTGCGCGTGGATTTCGATTTCATCAACCGCGAGTTACACCGCCGGCAGCTCGGCTATGGCCGCGGCGGGCGGCAAAAAATCGAGCATGACCAAGTGGAAGCGCTCGGCGGCGTCCGCCACGGGCAGACCATCGGCGCGCCCGTAGCGCTGCGCATCGAGAACCGCGACTGGGCCAACTGGGAGCGGGCTATGGCGGTCGAGGACCGCGCCGCCGATCAGGACGCGCGTCGCCCTCTGACGGCGCCGCGCCCCGGCCACGCTGACCTGGCGGGAGCGCTCAAGTTCGGCTTTCATGACGCCCGCTACATTCTGGAGCGGGCCTCGGCGCGGGAAACAGCGGCCAGGGTTGCCGCTGGCGCGCTGGCCAAGCTTCTGCTCCGCGAATTCGGGTGCCGCATTCTGAGCCATGTCGTCGCTGTCGGTCACGCGCAGCTTGATCGCCCGGCCGCCTGGCCCGAGATGGAGGCGGTCTGCGCGAACCTGGAGTCGCCGCTGCGCTGCGTCGACCCCGGAACGGAAGCGCGCATGAAGCAGGAAGTGGACCATGTGCTGCGGGCCGGAGATTCGGTCGGCGGAGTTTTCGAGGTAGTGGCGCATGGCGTGCCTCCGGGTTTGGGCAGTCACGCGCAATGGGACACCAAGCTTGACGGTCAATTGGCGCGCGCCATCATGTCCATTCAGGCGGTCAAGGCCGTATCCATCGGCGCCGGAGTCTCGGCGGCGGCATCCTACGGCAGCGAAGTGCAGGATGAGATCGCCTACGACCCGGCCAAGCGCCGGTTCGTCCGGCCGACCAACCGCGCCGGAGGACTCGAAGGCGGCATCACCAATGGTGAAGACGTCGTGGTTCGCGGCTACCTCAAGCCCATCTCAACGCTGCGGCGGCCGCTCGGCACCGCCGATCTGGCCACCAAGCAGGCCGTGCAAGCCGCCTATGAGCGTTCCGATGTGTGCGTGGTCCCGGCGGGCGGGGTGGCCGGAGAGGCCATGACGGCGCTGGTTCTGGCTGGCGCGTTCCTGGAAAAATTCGGCGGTGATTCGCTGGCGGAGATGCGCCGCAACTTCGACGGCTACGCGCGGCAGCTGGACCAGTACTGAGCACCGCGCGGCTTTGACAGCGCCGGGCTGCAGATCCTGCTCACAGGTGAAATTATCTATCCCATTACCAAATACGGCGCCGCCGTCCTGGAAGTACAAGCCAAGCCGGTCGAACAATTCGACGAGGAACTCGCCAAGCTGTGCGAAGAGATGTTTTTGTCCATGTACGCTTCGAATGGCCTCGGCCTTGCCGCTCCCCAAATCGGCATCGGCAAACGCCTGGCGGTAATCGACGTCAGCATGGGGAAGAATCCCGAAGCCAAACTAGTGCTCGCCAACCCTGAAGTCATTCATTTTGAAGCCGAACAGCGCGAAGAGGAGGGCTGCCTTTCGGTTCCCGGGTTTCGCGGCATGGTGACGCGGCCCAAGTACGTCACCATCCGCGCTCAGAACGCCGGCGGCGAGGTCTACGAGATGAAGAGCGAAGGATTGCTGGCGCGCGCCTTCTGCCATGAGATCGATCACCTGCACGGGATCCTGTTTTTGCAGCATCTGAGCCTCATCCGGCGCGACCTGATCCGCCGCCGCATTCGCAAGCTGCGCAAAGCGGGCGATTGGTAGCCCGGGCGCCGAAAGACTGAAGGGCTGACCATGCGCATCATCCTTTGTGGCACCCCCGACTTCGGCTTGCCCACCCTGCGCCTCCTTCTCTCCGAACCCGACTTTACGCTCGACGCGGTGGTGACCCAGCCCGATCGGCCCCGCGGGCGGGGTCAAGCCGTTTCCTCCTCGGCCATCAAGGACGCCGCGGTCCACGCCGGAGTTTTTGTGTTTCAGCCCGAAAAAATCCGAGCGGACTCGGCACGCGACTTTTTCGAGCAGCAAATCCCCGACGCCGTGGTCATCATCGCCTACGGACAGATCATCCCCGGTTCCTTGATCGAAATTCCGCGCCTCGGCTGGATCAACCTGCATGCCTCCTTGCTGCCGAAATATCGAGGAGCCGCGCCCATCTCCTGGGCTATCCAGAGCGGCGAGACCATGACCGGCTTGACCAGCATGCAGATCGACGCCGGCATGGACACTGGCCCGATCCTGCTCCAGCGCCAGATCGACATTGGTCCGGATGAAGCCGCCCCGTCGCTGGCGCGGCGAATGGCCGAGCTGGGTGCTCCCCTGGTCGTCGACTCGCTTCGCAAGCTGGACCGCGGCGAAATTCAGACCACCCCGCAGGACCCCTCGCAAGCGACGTATGCGCCAAAACTGAAAAAGGAGCACGGCCGCATCGATTGGCAACAGCCCGCGCAGCAGATTTACAACCGCATCCGCGGCCTGATTCCCTGGCCCGGCGCATATACCGTCTTCCGAGAGCATCTCTGCCACGTCTGGGGCCGGCCGGCCGAATCCGCCATCGCCGGGAGCGCCGAGCGTCTGGGAACTCTCGTCGTGGGAGGCGGTGCGGTGTATGTGGTTTGCGGCCACGGCAGTTGCCTCAATCTGGAAGCCGTCCAGATGGAGGGACGCAAACGCATCACGGCGCGCGAATTCACTAACGGCGCGCGTCTTGCTCCCGGCGAGCGGTTCGAGTCATAACCCCTGGGATCTATACTCCTGCGGAGTTCTCCATGAGAATTCTCCTTGGGAATTCCCCATGGGAATTCTCCATGGGCTTTCTCTTATGATTAGCGCGTTGCTCCTAGACGGTTCCTTTCTGGCAACTTCTACCGCTGCGCAGGTACACTTTCCTCATGCCCGTTTCTGCTGCGCGGCAAATCGCCTTTGAAGTCTTGTGCCGTGTCGCCTCTCAAGGCGCTTACGCTTCTGACCTGCTGAACGCGCGCCTGGGCCCGCGCATGGCTCGCGCCGACGCTTCGCTGGCGACCGAAATCACACTTGGCGTTCTGCGCTGGCAGCGGCTTATCGACTTTCTTCTGGAACGCAGCCTCGACAGGCAGGTCGAACGCCTCGACCTGGAAGTGCTGATCGCCCTCCGGCTGGGCTTTTACCAGTTGCGTTACCTGGCCCGCGTGCCGGCGCATGCCGCGGTCGGCGAATCGGTCGAGCTGGCCAAGCGGGCGGGCAAGCGCTCGGCCGCTGCGCTGGTCAACGCCGTACTGCGCCGCGCCGCGCCGGAGGCCAAGGTTTCCCGGGAAGAACTCGAGAGGCTGCTTCCTGCCGGTGCTTCCGCGGCGGAGCGCGCAGCAATCCTGTACTCCCATCCCACCTGGCTTGTCGAACGATGGATGAAACAGTTTGGCGCAGGCCGCGCGCTTTTGTTGCTCGAGGCCGATAACCGCCCCGCCCCTCTCTCGTGTGCCGTGCTCGACTCGGATCAGGCCACGGCTGTTACGGCGTCGCTCGAAGCGGATGGCCTCGAAGTCGCGCCCGGCCGCTGGTTGCGTTCGGCTCTCACCCTGTCAGGCGGCAACACGGCGGCGGTCGAGGCCTTTCGCCTGGGACAGATCACCACCCAAGACGAGGCTTCGCAGATGGTTGCCCATCTGCTCATGGCCCAGCGTGGGCAGACTGCGCTCGATCTCTGCGCCGCTCCCGGAGGCAAGACCATCCTCTTGGCCCGCAGCGTCGCTCCAGACGGCTTCGTTGTCGCCGCAGACCTCCACGCACACCGCTGCCGCTCCCTGCAAGAGCAACTGGCGCGCACGCGAACCCTCAACGTCTTTCCTGTCGCCCTGGATGCCACGCGCCCTTTGCCGTTCGCGCAGACGTTTGACCGCATTCTGGTGGACGCGCCGTGCTCCGGCACCGGCACGCTGGCGCGCAATCCTGAAATTCGATGGCGGCTCGAAGCCGGCGACCTCGGCAACGCCCATCGCTGCCAGGTGGCCATGCTCTCGAACGCGCTGCCTTTGCTGGCCGGCGGCGGCCGCCTGGTGTACGCGACCTGCTCATTCGAGCCGGAAGAAAACGAGCAGGTGGTCCTCAAAGTGCTCGCAGAAAATAAAGAATTTCAAATCGTTCAGGATCAGGCCGCGCTCGCACCGCACTTGCGGGAGGGATGCCGTGCGGCAGATCTGTTTGACCGCCAGGGATTCTTCCGAACCTTCTCTCCCGAATCGAAGACCGACGGCTTCTTCGTCGCCCTTATCGAGCGTCGCCCTTATCGAGCGTCGCGCGTAATCGGGCGTCGCGCGTAATCGGGCGTCGCGCGTAATCGGGCGTCGCGCGTAATCGGGCGTCGCGCGTAATCGAGCTGTGCCGCCCCGCGTTGAGAACCGCCACACTGCGTGCTAGTCTGACGGTAAGAAGCAAAACTTCCATGACGCTGCCCGTGACACTGCCCATGCCGTGACACTGCCCATGACCCTGCGCAAAAAAATCGAACGCATGGTGCGCATTACGCTGCTGGTATCGGTACTGGCCGCCGCCGCTTTCCTGAGCGCCACCACGGCCATGCGCATCGCCATCCGCGGGAACATCGTCACCATGCCCGACTTGGTGGGCCGTTCGCTCGCCGGCGCCGAGGAAATACTGGCGGCGGAAGGTCTGCGTCTGCGCGTCGCGGACCGCATCTACAGCTCGCTGCCCGAGGATGCCGTCGTGCGGCAGAGCCCTGCGCCCGGCTTGCAGATCAAGGTCCAGCAGAATGCCCACGTGGTCCTGAGCCTTGGGCCGCAGACCGTGATCCTTCCGGACCTGAAAGGACGGTCCTTGCGCCTGGCGCGGCTCACTCTGCTTCGGGCCGGATTACAGCTCGGCGAGGTTTCCAACGTCTATCTTCCCTTTATCGAACCCGAAATTGTGCTCCAGCAAGATCCGCCCGCTGGAAGCAAGGCCATTAGCCCTCGGGTGGGCCTGCTGGTGACCGCGCCTCCCCCTCCGGTGTCCTACGTGATGCCGCCGGTGATCGGGCTCAACCTGCAGCAAGCCGAGCGCGTCCTTTCCTCCGCGGGCTTGCGCGTTGCCCGGCGAACGTTTATCTCCCAGGCTGGCGCCGCTGGCGGCACCGTGATTGGGCAGACCCCTCCGGCGGGCGCTAAAATAGAGAGCCCCGTCTCCGTCACCCTGGGCATCGCCGAGTGATACTGAATCGGCGCGCCGCCGATGTGACCACTACCAACCTAATGGTCATTTCCAGTTGCTCACACCCCCGCGTCCGTCATTCCGAGCGGAATGGCCAGATGCTTCTTTCTTCGTCCCGTTTTCTCGGGACGTCCGGCCATGCAGCGAGGAATCCCTCTGCGGCGTCGCCACACGACTCAGGATTCCTTGACAGGTGCCTGTGCCGGACGGAAAATCCCCGCAGGCTGTTTGAAAAGTCATCAATCGAGACCCCTCTGGACATTCCGATAGACGGCCTCCGCGTTTTTTGACAGCCGTCTTTCGACAGTACGTTTTTTGACAGGAATATGGCTACCATGAACAAGACTTTTTTGGCACTCGTTGGGGTGGTATGCGCTCTGGTGGTCGCGCCGCTTGTTTTGCGTGGGGTTGCAGTCCAGTCGAGCGATGTGGCTCGAACGCTCTTTAGCCAGGCCCAGGATTTCCTGCAAGAAGGCAAACACGCGGAAGCTGCCGCGGCGTATCAAGGGGCGTGCGACGGAGATCATGGCCAAGCCTGCGACACCCTGGGCGTCATGTACCGTGACGGCGCTGGCGTGGTCACCGATAGAAGTCGAGCCGAGGCGCTTTTCCGGCGCGCGCTGGCCATTTGGGAGACTGCCCTGGGACCCGAGCACCCGCAGGTGGGCCTAAGTCTGAACAACCTGGCAGAGCTCTACCGCGACCAGGGCAATTACGCCGAGGCCGAACCGCTTTTCCAGCGCTCGCTGGCCATTTTTGAGAAAGCCCTGGGACCCGAGCACCTGCAGGTGGGCCTAAGTCTGAACAACTTGGCATTGCTTTACCACGCTCAGGGCAACCACGCCGAGGCCCAACCGCTCTACCAGCGCTCGCTGGGCATTGTCGAGAAAGCCCTGGGACCCGAGCACCCCAACGTAGCCACGACGCTCGAGAACTACGCTGCCCTGCTGCGCGAGATGAACCGCGAAGCAGAAGCGGAGGAAATGGAAGCTCGCGCCACAGCCATCCGCGCCAAGCTTTTTCCAGAGAACCCACCGAAGTAGCGTGGCTCACCTTCCCCAATTAAGACCTACTGCGCGGCATGAACTTTTCGCTGAGCAGGCTCCTGCCCCAACCGTGCCCAAAAGGAACCATTTCGCCGCGAAACCGTTTGTCTCGGCTGGCCGGTTGACCCCCGGCGAACCACAGGAGTAAAGTTTGCCCAAAGCGGTGCGCCAAGTCGCCGAGGTGAAAAGGTGTCCTCCTCAATCCCCTCTGCGGCAAAAGCGCCAGGAATACCATCTGACATGTTGAGCGCAATAAGAGCAAGCCAAGCACTAAGGAATTCGTTCATGGCCGCTTTACTTTGCGTGTTAAATCTCCTCGCTGGTGCGGCTGCACTTGTCTTTGCAGAATTCGGAGCTCCAGTCTGGGTCTTCGTCCTTCTATTTGCGTGGCTTCTGACCGTTGGCTTACCGACACTTATTGCAGTTCTCCTCTTGGCCCATTTCTGGGAAGGACCGTCCTTTCAGGCATTCTTGACATTGGCCGTCGTTGTTGCATTCGTTTTTCAATTCCTCGCTGTGTGGGCCGTTCGGTCAGGAATAATGCGACTGTGGCAGAGGAAATGACATGAAACTCAGCCGACGTAGCTTTCTCGGCGACCTTGCGGTAGCAACAGGCGGACTTATCTTGAATGAGACTGCTTCCTCAAATCCGGGGGGTCCGCTCTACGACTTCCACGTCCATCTCTTCGGAGTCGGCGACGGAGGTACAGGCTGCTTCATCTCGAAAAAACAACGAGAGCACTGGAATTACCCGTTCTTCCGCCGCCTGCTCGGTATCCAAGAAGGTCAGATGGACCAAGACTACTTGAGGGAGATCGTCCGCCAACTACGAAGCTCTTCGATCAAAAAAGCTGTGCTACTTTCCCAAGACGGGCGCTATGACGCGCAGGGGAACCTTAACCGTGAGGCGACGAACTTCTATGTCCCCAATGAGTACCTTTTCCGCGTCGTGGCCGAGCATCCCGACCTTTTCATTCCCTGTGTTTCCATCAACCCCAAGCGTCGCGACGCCATCGAGGAGCTTGACCGCTGTGCAGTGGAAGGGGCTCGTGTCCTCAAGATACATCCACCGACCCAGGATGTAGATCCTTCGGAAGAGCGTTTTCGGCCGTTCTACCGGCGTATCGCGGAGCATGCGATACTCCTCATGGTCCACACCGGCTCGGAGCACGCTTCCGAAGTCACCGACCACACGCTCACTGATCCTGCTCGACTCTTGCCAGCACTCGAAGAAGGCTGCACTGTCATTGCCGCCCATACGGGCATGGGCAGTTTCCTTGATAAGGAGGTTTTCCGGGAGGACTTCTTTCTCAATCTTGTCGAACTGATCGATCGCTTTCCGAACCTCTACTGTGATACGGCAGTTCTCGCTTCGATGTTCCGCTGGCGGAACCTTCCCCGCATCCTGGAGGAAAGAGCAGTCTTGGAGCGCCTGATCTACGCGAGCGACTGGCCGTTTACGTCGAACGCTTTGGTCTTTTGGAATCATCTCACGCCGATCCAACTATTGAGTCTGAGCGCCGAAACAAACCTCTTTGAGCGGGACTACCAGATTAAGCGATCCCTAGGCTTGCCGACTGAAGTTTTCGAGCGCGGCGCCCAGCTTCTTGCGTAATCGGCAATCTCCTCTGGCCCGGGGCAATGTGCAGAAGACAATCGTTTCGGCGCGGGATCATGTGTCTTGGCTGGCCGGTTGACCCCCGGCAAACCACAGGAGTAAAGTTTGCACAAAGCGGTGCGCCAAGCCGCCGAGGCGAAAAGGTGTCCTCCTCCATCCCCTCTGCGGCATAAGCGCCAGGAATAAGGAGCGGAGCCATGATGTGTTCCCGCCGCAAGTTCACGGCAGGCATAGCTGTATTTCTATTCGCCGTTGGGTTCGCCGGTCCCGTGGCTGCACAACAAGGAAACTGGGAAGAACTGAACAGCAGATTTGTCTCCCTTTCACGGCAAGGGAAAATTGCCGAGGCCACGTTAGTTGCTCAGGAGGCTTTGCAAGTGGCAGAAGCGAGTTTCGGTCTCGAGCACCCAAACGTGGCTACGGCGCTGGACGTCCTGGCAGAGTCGTACCGCACCCAGGGTAAATACGCCGAGGCCCAACCGCTCTACCAACGCTTGCTGGGCATTCTGGAGAACAGCCTCGGACCCGAGCACTCGGACGTGGCCCTGGGCCTGAACAACCTGGGTGAGCTCTACCGCGAGCAAGGCAACTACGCCGAGGCCCAACCGCTCTACCAACGCTTGCTGGGCATTCTGGAGAACAGCCTCGGACCCGAGCACTCGGACGTGGCCCTGGGCCTGAACAACCTGGGTGAGCTCTACCGCGAGCAAGGCAACTACGCCGAGGCCGAACCGCTCTACCAGCGCGCGCTGGTCATTTGGGAGAAAGCCCTGGGACCCGAGCATCCGCAGGTGGGCCTGGGCCTGAACAACCTGACAGCGCTCTACTACGAGCAGGGCAACTACGCCGAGGCTGAACCGCTCTTCAAGCGGGCCATCGCGATTGATGAGAAAGCCTTGGGCCCTGAGCACCCAGGTCTGGCCACGGACCTGGAAAATTACGCTGTGCTGCTACGCGAGACGAACCGCGAAGCTGAAGCGGCGGAAATGGAGGCTCGCGCCACGGCCATCCGCGCCAAGCTTTTCCGCGAGACACCACCGAATTAGAGTTTTCCCTGAAAGGATTTACCGTCCAGAGCAAACAGCACAAACTCCGTGGCCACCGGTCCAGATCGCTTTCAAACTCATACCCGGACGATGTGGCGCTAGCGAATTCTTCCTCCGGCGGGTCAAGATTCGAAGGGGTTCTCAGGAGTTCTGGGGGGTTCTCAGGGGTTCGAAGGAGTTCTCAGGCGGCTATCGGACCATTCGAATGCTCCGGAACACTTCCGACTTTCTTACCGCCGAAGCTCCCCTCGCCGGGGACTCCGGCTCGACTCAACCTCCCTCGCCTCGTTCGAAACAGCTTGTCCCCTTTGCTTCCCGCCAGGCATTACAATACCATACAGTAAATAGCAATTACCTTTCTTGATAATTCGTGCTAACCTGTTCCACGCTTGCCCTGAGCTTGCCGCCTGAGCTTGGTGAATGTGTTCGCGCGCGACTTTAAGCCCTGACGCTTTGCTGCGGAATGTGGCCATGGCTTGGGAGCATAAGCGCTTTATGCTTCGCACTTACAAGAAAGCAGCCTACAACCATTGCAGAATGAACACTTATGAAACACAGGACTTAAAGTCTCTTGGAATGAACACTTACAGAAAACGATCATCCGACCAGGATGATCGTCCTGAGTCCCGCTTGGGGGACGAAGGATCTCTCCGTGGCGCTGGGGGGTGATTATGGTTACGTTCCGGACGCTTCCGTTGAGCCGAAATCCCAATACGCGATCCTCTTTTGTATTCTTCAGAGACTCATGCCCTCTATTTATATACTTATGCACTCCTTCCTTCGCTCTTTTGCACTGTGCAAAACCTCAACCTCCCTGCTTCCATGCTCTTCTGCACTCTTTGGCAAAAAATACCGGGGGGTCTCGTTTCCGGAACGCTCCGTGGTCTTTGGCTCCAGCCGGACAGGGCTTGATGCTATGATACGAAAGAGTGTTACAGACTACCGAGATCGCGCCATCCATTTTGGCCGCCAACTTTGCCTGTCTCGGCGACGCCATTCGCGCCGTGGAGAGCGCCGGCGTATCCATTCTTCACGTCGATGTCATGGATGGGCACTTCGTGCCCAATATTTCCATCGGCGTGCCGGTGGTGGTCTCGTTGCGCAAGGCAACCCGTCTCACGCTGGACGTGCATCTCATGATTGAAAATCCTGAACGCTACATCGCGGCTTTCGCAGCCGCGGGTGCCGGCATGATTTCCGTCCACCAGGAGGCGACGCCCCATCTGGACCGCGCTCTGGCCATGATTCACGAGCATGGCTGCCGTGCCGGGGCGGTGCTCAATCCGGCCACGCCCGTGGACTTGCTTTCCCACGTGCTCGACAAGGTCGATCATGTGCTCATCATGTCCGTCAACCCGGGATTTGGCGGACAGGCGTTCCTTCCCGAGGCTGCCGAAAAAATTCGTCAGCTTCAGCGGATGCGTCAGAGATATAATGAAAGGTTCCGGATCGAAGTGGACGGGGGAATCGGACCGGACAATGTAACCGAGGTGGTGCGCGCGGGCGCGCAAATCCTGGTAGCCGGCACTTCGGTTTTCGGCGCCCCGGACCCGGCCGCGGCAGTTCGGTCCCTAATGCACCAGGCCACCGAGGCCCTGGTGCAGATTGCATAGAGATGATGCACCAAGCCACCGAGGCGCTGGTGCAGATTGCATAGAGTTGATGATGCACCAAACCACCGAGGCTCTGGTGCAAATTGCATAGAATAAAATAGAATTGAATAGAAAGGCTGCATAGACCGCATGATGCGCAAGTCCACCTGCCTCGTAGCCGCACTCCTAGCCGCCCTTTTCTTCGCCGGCTGCGGCGGTAAGGACTTCGCTTTAGGAATACCGGACGGCGATTCGGCCGCGCCCGACACGCTGCTGTTTGAAAGGGCCATGGCCGATCTGGAAAAAAACCGCTACACCGTCGCCCGCCTTGAGCTTCAGACCCTCATGAATACCTATCCCGACAGCGAATACCTGGCCAAGGCCAAGCTGGCTGTCGCCGATTCCTATTACAAGCAAGCCGGCACCACGGGCTTGACGCAGTCCATCGCCGAATACCAGGACTTCATCACCTTTTTCCCCTTCCTGGACGAGGCTGCCTACGCGCAATCGCAGATCGGCATGTCGCATTTCCGCCGCATGGAAAAGCCCGACCGGGATCAGACCGAGGCCCTGGAAGCCGAGGCCGCATTTCAAGCTTACCTTCAGAACTATCCGGACCATCCCATGCGCGCCGAAGTGGAACAGCGCCTGCGCGAAGTGCAGGAGGTTCTGGCCGAGGGCGAGTACCGCGTTGCCAATTTTTACTATATCCGCTTAGCGGAGCGCGCAGCCGCTTCGCGCTTGTTGGAATTGGTGAATCGCTATCCCCTTTTTAGCAGGGCCCACCAGGCCAACTGGATGCTGGCAAGGGTCTATGAGCGGACCGAGCACGGCGACTTTGCCGCCCAGTTCTACGCGCGAATCGTCAGCGACTATCCACTCTCTCCATTGGCCGCAGAGGCCAGAGCCAAGCTGGTGGAGTTGGGTAAACCCGTGCCTGATCCTGATCCCACAGCGCTCGCGCGCATGGAAACCGAGCAAAGCATGCCCCGCAATCGTCCCGGAATGTTCCGCCTCCCGCTGAGCATGCTCAGGAGCGCACCCGATGTCAGCATGGCTGCGCGCGTGGGGACTCCTACCCTGACGCCGCCTTCGACCTCTGACAACTCACAGACGCTGCTTCCCGGAAACCTGGCGATCGGCGGCGCCGGCGCACAGCCCACCGCGACCGAGAGTGAAGCCTTCATCGAAACTGTGACACCCGGTTTCGCCTCGTCCGAGGCGACGCCGGGCACGACCGTACCGCCGCCCGTCGCCGGCTCCTCGCCGTCAAACGGCTCGGCTGGTTCCTCCAGTTCCGGCGATGAAAACGAATCGTCTAACGGGCAACAATAACGCCTGAGCTTCCCAATTCGTGAAGTGTTGCATCTGACGCACCAGTCTTGCAGATCAATTGACTCGCCCTTTCCGCGGTGCTACCTATAGCCAGGGGCGGCAAAGTTTGCCGTCTGCAAGAAAAGGTTTGCATCGGGGTGGGTCGAATGCCGCGCCTATTGATCGCCGACGACAATAGCAACGTACAGAAGTCGGTATCGCTTGCGTTGAAGGACACGGGGATCGAAGTCGTTGCCGTGGGCAATGGCGGGGCGGCTGTGCGCAAGATGGCCGAGATTTCACCCGATCTGGTGCTTACCGACATCTTTATGCCGGTGCACAACGGTTACGAAGTCTGCGACTTCGTGAAAGACCACCCGCAGTACATGCATACCCCTGTGGTGTTGCTCATCGGCGCATTCGATCCGCTGGATGAACGCGAAGCGGAACGCGTGCGGGCCGACGGAGTTCTCACGAAACCCTTCATGCCGCCCGATTCGCTGATCAGTATGGTGACGGGCCTGCTGGTCAAGTCGGCGGAGGAGCGTCTGGTTGCCGTTCCGGTGCGCGTGTCTGGCGAGGCTGAGGCCGGCAAGGAAGTGAAGCCTGAGCCCGAAGCATCTGTTCCTGAATTCGCCGATCCGCCAGCGGAAGAATTTGCATTGCCGTCGGGCAGCATCAGCTTTGCCGGCGATGAGAAGCCATTGGCGTTCGGTTCCCTGCTCGAATCTCCGCCTGCGCCAGCCGATGAGGCTGAGCCCGTAGTGAGTTCCGCGAGCGACCCCGTCCTCGAGGAACCTGTCTTCTGGAGTGAACCTCCAGCGACTGAGGCGGCTGCCGAGACAGAAGAGACAGAAGAGACAAAAGAAACCGATGACATGGTCGCCGAGGTCGATGAATTTTCACTCGACTCTGCTGCGACGCACACCGACACGGAACCGACCGACATGCAACCGGATGAATGGCCGAGGTGCCGGTTGCCAATGGACCGACAGCGGCTGAATCCGCCCCGGCGGACATATCGATTGAGGATAACTTGTTACCTCCTGCAGATGCGTTCCAATCAGGCGAAAGTGCGGCAGCGGACGAAGACGAACAGGTGCCTAACGCGGCAGAACTCGAACTGTCTATCCCCTATGCAGCGCCCGCGCCCGAACCCGCTGCTGAGTGCGAGCCGGAGCCGCCGCTGGAACCGTCATTTCCTGCGCTCGAAGAGATAGCGGGCAGTGCAGCTGGTGTGGAGCCCACCGAACCGCCGCTCATGTCTTTGTCTGGTTCTGGGCCTGACTCGGAGCCTGATTCGGAACCAACAGCGACTCCAGAACGCCAACCGGGGACTGAACTGCAGCTTGAGCGGGATGCAGACTTGGAATCTCAACAACCCGCGGTAGGAGCCGGGCCCCTCGAATTGGCACCCGCATGGGAAAATGATTTCGGACCGCCTCCGGGAATTGTACCGCCTGCGATTGGTGTCCCGGAGGAAAATCCCGAACCCGCTTCCGCGGAACCCCTGCAAGCTCCCCCGGCCGAACTAGCTACACTTGTCACCGATGCCGCTGCCGCGCAGCTCGAAAAACCGGCGCAACCCTCGACCGAGTTGGTCGGGTCCCTTGTCGCCCAGGTCATGGAACGCATGCAGCCCCAGATGATCGAAATCGTTACCCTCGAAATCCTCCGCCCCGTGGTCGAGGCGCTGGTCCGCCGCGAACTCGAAAAAAAGAAGTAGCCTGCATTTTCAAATTGCGGTCAAACCCGCCGCTTCCTTCTTCCCTGCTCGCGCCCGGTGTCAACCCAGTGTCAATTTGACCCGTCTCTAGGCCGACCGTATAGTTAGTGGCTTGTCGCTGAGCCAAGTGAGCATGCCGGACGACCCCAAAGCGCCTGACGAGCCTAAAGCGCCCGACGACCCCGAGGCGAAGGAGTTCGCCAAAGCGTACGAACCGCGCCTGTTCGAGCCGCGCTGGGCTCAGGCGTGGGTCGATCAGCAACTGTTTCGCGCCGACGCAAAGCCTGGCGCGCCTGTCTTCTCCATCGTCATTCCGCCGCCGAATGTGACCGGCTCCATCCACATCGGCCACATGCTCGAACACACCCAGATTGACGTGCTCACGCGCTGGCACCGCATGCGCGGCTTCCGCACGCTGTGGCTGCCGGGGATGGACCACGCCGGCATCGCCACACAGGTTGTGGTGGAACGCGAACTGGCAAAACAGAATCTGAAGCGCCAGGAGATGGGGCGCGAAGAGTTTGAGCGGCGCGTCTGGGAGTGGAAGGAGCAGTCGGGCGGCACGATCAAGCGGCAGATGATCCGGCTGGGCATGTCGTGCGACTGGTCCCGCGAGAGGTTCACGCTCGATCCGCCCCTGTATCGCGCGGTGCTGGAGGCGTTTCTGCGCCTCTATCGCGAAGGACTCATCTATCGCGGGCGCTACATGGTGAACTGGTGCCCGCGTTGCATGACCGCGCTGAGCGACCTCGAAGCGGCGCATCAGGAGCGCAGCGGCCACCTTTGGCACATCCGATATCCGGTGCTGGGCTCGGCGGAGTCGCTGGTGGTGGCCACGACGCGGCCGGAAACGATGCTGGGCGACACCGCCGTGGCCGTGCACCCCGAGGATGACCGCTACCGTCACCTGATTGGCAGGAAGGTTCTGCTGCCGCTGATGAACCGCGAGATTCCGGTCATCGCCGACACCTACGTGGACCGCGAATTCGGCACGGGGGTCGTCAAGGTCACGCCGGCGCACGATCCGAACGATTTGGCGGCCGGGCAGCGCCACCACCTGCCGGAAATCGACGTGATGACCGACGAGGCGAAAATGAGCGATGCTGCCGGGCCGTACGCGGGACTGGACCGCTTTGAGGCGCGCCGGCGCATCGTCAAGGATCTGCGCGCACAGGGTCTGCTGGTCAGCATTAGCGATCACACCCATGCCGTCGCCGTCTGCGACCGATGCAAGACGGTGGTCGAACCGCACCTTTCCGAGCAGTGGTTCTGCAAGGCGAAGGAATTGGCCAAGGATGCCATGGCCGTGGCCGAGCAAGGAATGATTCCCATCGTGCCGGAAAACCAGCGCGCCATCTACTTGAACTGGATGGCCAACATCCGCGACTGGTGCATCTCGCGGCAGCTCTGGTGGGGCCATCGCATCCCCATCTGGCACTGCGCGGACTGCCAGGGAATGACGCCGGCGCGCAATTCTCGCGTCGAAATCGCGAATGGCCGCGCCCAAATCGCGAGCGTTCCGGAAAGGTGCGGAGTTTGCGGCAGCGGCAAGATCACGCAGGACAATGACGTGCTGGACACCTGGTTCAGCTCCGCGCTGTGGCCCTTTTCGACCCTGGGCTGGCCGGACGACACGCCGGATCTGCGCGATTTCTATCCCACCAGCCAGCTCGTCAGCGGTTACGACATCCTCTTCTTCTGGGACGCGCGCATGATCATGATGGGCCTGCACCTGATGAAAGACCGCCGACGTGCACCCCGGGACCGCATCCCTTTTCAATCGCTGTATCTGCACGCCCTGGTGCGCGATCCCGAAGGCCTGAAGATGTCCAAGACACGCGGCAACGTCGTGGATCCACTCGAATTGATCGAGAAACACGGCACCGACGCGCTGCGTTTCACACTGACGGTAATGGCCGCGCCCGGCACGGACATCACATTGAGCGAGGACCGCATCCTCAGCTCCCGCGCCTTTGCCAACAAGATTTGGAACGCCGCGCGCTTCATTTTCGTGAACCTCGACAAATTCCGGGAGTCCACCGGCGCTACCATCGAGGAACTTGCCGCGCCGGAGATACGGGCGGCAGCGCCGTATGCCGCCGGTGGCGAGATCCCGCTCGCCGACCGCTGGATGTTTTCGCGAATCGCGAAGACCACCGCCACCGTCAACGACGCGCTCGAGCATTTCCGGTTTCATGAGGCGGCGCACGTGGTGTATCACTTCTTCTGGGGCGATTTCTGCGACTGGTACATCGAATGGGTCAAGGCGGCGCTGGCCGAGGGCCGCAAAGAGTTCGCCATGGCCGCGTGGCGGAATCTTTTCGCCGCCTTCGAGGCGGCGCTGCGTTTGCTGCATCCCTTCATGCCGTTCCTTACCGAAGAGCTATGGCACCGTCTTCCGGAGCGCGCCGATGCCCGCTCCATCGCTCTCGAACGCTTCCCTGATCCGCCGGCGACCTGGTCCGACCTCCAAGCCGAGCAGCACGTCGCTCTATTGCAAGAGATCATCGGTGCGGCGCGCAATATCCGCACCGAGATGAAGCTGGACCGGAAACGGCGGGTGGCCGCGGAATTGTATGCACCGGATGCCGGCGTCCGGGACATCGTGGAAGGCAACCGCGACGTCATCCTGCGCCTCGCTACCCTGTCGGAACTGCGCTTCCTGGGCGGACATCTGGACCCTGTCGGGGGCTCCATCCGCTCGACGCCTCGATTCGATGTGCGCATCGCGCAGGGCCAAGCCGCAGGCGTCCGGGCCGAGATGGCCCGCTTGGGCAAGGAGAAAGAATGCCTGGCGCGCGACCTGGAATCCAAGCGGAATCGTCTTGCCGATCAAAGCTTCCGCAGCCGCGCGCCCGCGGAAATCGTTCGCCAGCTCGAGGCCACCTTTGCCGAACGCCGGGTGGAGTTCGAGAAACTCACCGAGCGGCTCGCACAGCTTGAGAAGAGTGCCGGCGCTTCGACCGCGACGTAGGCTCCCAGCCGCCCATGCGCAACCTACCCGGCACAACCGATCGGCGCATGCATGCGCTGCTGACACTGCTCTCCGAAAATCCGATGATCGTGATCAGCGGCCAGGAGATCGCCCGCCAAATCGGCGTCACACGGTCGGCGGTCTGGCACTGGGCGCAGCAATTGCGCGCCGTCGGGGTGCGCGTCAGAGGCCACGCCCGGATGGGATATCAAATCGAGCGCGTGCCCGACGTGCTCTCCGCAAGCCTGGTGCGGCGGCGCCTGCAGGGCTCGCCTTTCGGCAAGCGCGTGCACCACTTCTTCAAAACCGGCTCGACAAATGCCGTTGCGCTGGAACTCGGCCATGCCGGCGAGCCTCACGGCGCGCTGGTGGTGGCCGAGGAGCAGACCGCGGGCCGGGGACGCGCCGGGCGCACCTGGCATTCGGAAAAGACCAAGGGCATTTACATGACGGTGCTGCTGCGCCCGGATCTGTCGCCGATGCTGGCGCCGGTGATTACCATGGTGGCCAGCCTTGCCGTGCGGGATGCCGTCGTCGAGGAAACCGGCCTGGTCCCCGATCTGCGCTGGCCCAATGATCTGCTCGCCGCCGGCAAAAAGTTTTGCGGCATTCTCACCGAGATGCACGCCGAGCCGGACCGTATTCATTTCGTCATTGTGGGCATCGGCGTGGACGTGAATCACACAGGGATGCCGGCCGACCTTGCGGGCACGGCCACTTCCCTGCGCATGGTGACCGGGAAATCTCATTCGCGGCTGGAGTTGCTGGTGCGGTTGCTGCGCCACCTGGAGAATTACTACAATCGCTTCCTAGACGAAGGACCGGAGCCGATCCTGGCGCGATTCACCGAAGTCTCGATGTACGCGCGCGGCAAACGCGTCCGCATCTCAACAGGGGGACGGACGTTTACCGGAACCACCGACGGCCTGGAACCCAATGGCTTGCTGCGCGTGCGCCGCGACGACGGCCGGATCGAGGTCGTGGTGTCCGGCGACGTGGCTGAGGCGCCCTGATGCTGCTGGCCATCGATGTCGGCAACACCAACACCGTTTTGGGGGTCTTCCGCGAGGAGCGTCTGGTTGCCCACTGGCGGCTGACGACCGCTCGCAACCAGACCGTGGATGAATACGGCATTCTTACGCGCAACCTTTTCACCCTGAGCAACCTGGACTCCCGCGAAATTCACCATGTGATCATCAGCTCGGTGGTTCCCTCGCTCAATGCTACGCTCGCAGGCATGGCCGAGCGCTATTTCCGGGCCAAAGCGTTGTTCGTCGAGCCGGGCGTCAAGACCGGGATGCCCATCCACTACGACAATCCGCAAGAGGTAGGCGCGGACCGCATCGTAAATAGCGTGGCCGCCTTCGCCAAGTATGGCGGGCCGTGCATCGTGGTGGATTTTGGCACGGCCATCAACGTCGATGCCGTATCGGCGCGCGGCGAATATCTGGGCGGGGCGCTGGCGCCGGGGATCGGCATATCGGCCGACGCGCTGTTTTCGCAGGCCGCCCGGCTGTGGCGCGTGGAAATCCGCGATCCCGGGAAGATTATCGGCTCCAATACGGCGCATTCGCTGCAGGCGGGGCTATTCTACGGCTTCACGGATCTGGTGGACGGGATTATTACCCGCATGAAGCGTATCCTGGGCGAGAATTCCCAGGTGGTGGCGACAGGCGGGGAGGCGCCGCTGATCGCGCGGGTGTCGCGGCACATCAAACAGGTTGACGAGTACCTCACGCTCGAGGGTTTGCGCATCATCTGGGAACGCAATCAGCCGGCGGCTCGCCCGGACGGATCGGAGAAAGCGGCGACGCCTCCCCGTCCCGCCGCTCCTGCGCCCAAATCGGCGCGCAAGAGGCGAGCGTAGCAGCGCACGTCCATGGGCTCGTTCAACTATTTCAACTATTTCACCGAAATCGAGGAGTATTTCTGGCGCAAGCGCGGCGCCCACTTGCTGGTCTCGCCGCTGGATTGGGCTATCGTGGAAACTTGGCAGAAGGCCGGCATACCGCTCGATGCCGTTTTGCGCGGCATTGACAGCGCATTTGAAAGCTACAGCCGCTCCCGCCGCGCGGCGGGACGCCCGCTCAAGAGTCTCGCTTACTGCGTGGATGCCGTCCTCGATGCCGCAGCCGCGAAGAATGAGGCCGCAGCCGGAACCGGCCCCCAAGCCGCGCCCCTCGGCAACCGCTCGGAACCGTTTGCGCGCGACGAGCTTTCCGGTTTTTTCGCCCGCAACAGCGAACGCCTGGCACGCGCGGAGGAAAGATTGTCCGGCGAGGGCGTCGAATTGGCGCGACACCTGTCCCAGACCCGGGCCAGGCTGGATGAGCTGGTGGCGTGTCTCGACTCCCCGGCGCAAATTGATCTCGAAGATCTAGAACGACGGCTGACGGTGCTGGAAGAGAAATTGACGGCGGCATTGACGGCCGGGGCCACTGAAGGGATGCTCTTGGAAATCCGCCGGGAACTCGACCGCCAGTTGGCGCCTTACCGCCGGCGAATGACCGCCGAGCAGCTTGGACAACTCGAGCGGCAATACGTCCAAAAGCGCCTCTTCGAGAGATTCGAGCTCCCCCGGCTCAGCCTGTTCTACCTGACCTGAGTCCCGATGCCGGAAAACCCCTATGCCAGAAAATATTGAATTGAAGATCGAGAAACTCGTGTATGGCGGCGAAGGCCTCGGCCATCAGTCCGGGCGGACGGTCTTCGTGCCCTTTGTCCTGCCCGAGGAAGTCGTCTCGATCGAGCCACGCGAGCAAAAGAAGAAATTCATCCGCGGCCGTGTTGCGCAAATCGTGGCGCCGTCGCCCCTGCGGGTCGCGGCGCCGTGCCCGCACTTCGGGACTTGCGGAGGCTGCAACTACCAGCACATTCCGTATGAGCAGCAACTCGAGTATAAGGCGGACATCCTGCGCGAGACGCTGTCGCGCCTGGGACGCATCGCGTGGGAGGGGCCGATCGTGCCGCACGCCTCGCCGGCATTCGGCTATCGCAACCGCGCGCAGTGGAAGATTGCGCAGGGCGGCGGCAGGGCGCCGGCCATCGGCTATTTTGAGACCGGTTCACAGAGACTATGCCCGGTCGATCAGGGCCCCGATCAGTGCCCCGTTGTTTCTCCTCTCCTGGCGGAGACGCTGTCGTCCCTTTCGCGCCTGCTTGCCGCGGGCAAGCTATCGGCCGATTTGCGCGAAGTCGAGGCGTTTGCCGATCATGCCGACGCCAAACTGCTGTTGAGTCTCTCCTTCGATCGATGGGGCGGGGCGCTGGAGGAGCTGGCCGGACTGCTGCGCGCGGAAATCCCCGGTTTGGAGACGCTCCTAGTTCACAACCGCCGCGCGGACCGCTTTGAACTCTCAGGGCCCGGTCACATCCTGTATCGCGTGGGAACGCACACCTTTCGCGTGGGCCATCTGTCATTCTTTCAAGTCAACCGCTTCCTGCTGGATGAATTGGTCGAAGTCGTTCTCGGCGAGACTCGCGGCGGGCTGGCCCTGGATCTTTTTGCCGGCGTCGGTCTGTTCACTGTTCCTCTGGCGCGCCGCTTCCAGCGCGTCATCGGAGTGGAATCCAACGTGGCCGCGGGGCGCGATCTGGAGATCAATCTGCAAGAAAGCGGCGCGGCCTCGCCCGCGGCCCGCCTCGCCCATGTCGAGGCGTTTCTTCAGCAATGGCATGAGACACCCGATCTCGCCGTGCTCAATCCGCCGCGTACCGGCGTTCCCGTCCCGGCGCTGGCCCGCCTGGTGAAGCTCGGGCCTCGCCATATTGCTTACCTTTCTTGCGATCCCGCCACACTGGCGCGTGATCTAGCCATGCTGGTGGGCACACCAGAGAAGCCCGGGGGTTATCGAATCAGTGAACTTCACCTTGTTGATATCTTCCCGCAGACATATCATATGGAGGTTGTGGTGCGACTTTTGCGTCGTGCATGAGATTTCCAGCACTCGCTCTCGCCGCTTCAGTTGCGGCAGGTATTCTGATCGGCGAGGCCACTGCCGGTCGTCTGCCGCACGCTCCCACACTGTTTCTTGGAACCTCCCTCGCTCTGCTGCTGCTTGGCTTTATCCTGCTCCTATGGCGTCGGGTGAAATGGGCCGCGGGTGTCTCCCTGATGAGCTGGCTGCTCATCGGGGCCGCTGCGACGCAACTCGAACCGCTGGCGCTGTCTGCCGATCACGTCACCAAACTGCTCGCTCAGGGGCGCCTGGAGTTGAGCGAGCCTCTGCGCTGGCGCGGGCAATTGCGCGCCGATCCCCTGATGCTTCCCTGGGGCGTGCGTTACAACCTGGACCTCGAGGAGGTGCAATCGGCGGGAACCTGGATGCCGGTCGCGGGCGGGATGCGCGTGAACTACTTTTACGATCAACGCACGCCGCAGAGTCCTGCGGCACTGCGCGCCGGCGAAAGCATCGAAGCCCTGGTGCGCGCACGAGTGCCCCGCAATTATGGCGATCCCGGCGCATTTGATTATCGAAGTTTCCTCGCACGGCAAGATGTCTACTTGACGGCCACGCTGCGCAACCGGGTTCTCATGGAGCGGATCGCCGGCACGCCCCGGGCATTGCGGCACCGGGTCCGACGATTGCGCGGACGCCTGCTTCGGGAGGTCGACTCGATGCTCGACGGGTCCGCCACCAGCGCGGCGGTGGCTCGCGCCAGCTGCTTGGTGACCGGAGCTTCATCGACAGAGAACAGGCAGACCGGTTCCGCGAAACGGGTGTGTACCACGTGCTGGTGCTCGCCGGACTGCACGTGGGGATGCTCGCGGCGCTCTTGCTGTGGGCCGGGCGAAGGCTTCGCTGACCCTTGGCAACGCGAACGTTGATCACCCTTCTAATTCTGGGCGCCTACGTGGTCATCGTCGAGGACCGGCCGCCCATTCTCCGCGCGGCGCTGATGATCACCGCGTACCTTCTCGGCAGAATGATGTTCCGGCGCACGCACGCGCTCAACGCCTTGGGCGTAGCCGCGCTGGCCATTCTGTTTTTGCAGCCCTCCGCGCTAGGCGATACCAGCTTTCTGCTGTCGTTCGTCGCGGCCGGAACGATCGGTGGGGTGGCTGTGCCGCTGCTCGAGCGCACCTCCCAGCGATACCGGCAGGCGCTCAAACATTTGAGCGACGTGACGCGCGATGGCGCACAGCCGCCGCAAGTTACGCAGTTTCGGCTGGATGTACGCGCCGCCGCGGGATGGGTCCGGGAGCGCATTCCCGCCTCTTGTTCTCGCTTTGCGACAAGCCTGGCGACGGCTCCCTGCCATCTCGCGCTGCGTCTCTGGGAAATTATGGTGCTCACGTTGGTGATTCAGATCGGAATCCTGCCCCTGATGGCACTGTATTTCCACCGGGTCACTCTAGTCGGACCTCTCGCGAATGTTCCCGCCATTTTGCTGACCGCAATCATCATGCCCCTCGGCTTCGTGGCCCTATCGGCCAGCCTGATCTGGAGCGCGCTTGGTCATGCGTTGGGGCTCGTCCTGGCGTCGTTCATTGGCGCACTGGTGGCCTGGACCGATTGGTTTGCGCGCTTCCCGTGGTCGTCTTACCGTGTGCCGACTCCACCGTGGGCGTTGCTGGCGGTCTTTTTCGCCGTGCTCATTGTTTGCTCGGTTGCGATTCTAACGGGCAGGCGTTTGGCGCTGTGGATTGCTTCCTTATCCACACTTGCTCTGACCTTGCTCATCGCGGTACACCCGTTCGCGCCGCAGCTCAGCAGCGGACTCCTGGAGGTTACCGTGCTGGACGTGGGACAAGGCGACTCGATCTTTGTGGCCTTCCCCGACGGGCGGACCATGCTGGTAGACGGCGGAGGTTTGCCGGGAGGAAGCTACCTGCGCGGCATTCGGACCGGAATCGATATAGGTGAGAATGTGGTGTCGCCATTCCTGTGGACACGGGGATTGAAGAGGATCGACGTGCTGGTGCTGACCCACGCACACCAGGACCATCTGGGCGGGCTAGCTGCGATTCTGCGCAACTTTCGGGTCGGCGAACTTTGGGTCGGCCGCGACACAGAGTCGCCTGCCTATCGCGCGCTGATTGGCGAAGCCCGAGCGCGCGGTGTGCCCGTTGTGCACCGCAAGCGGGGCGACGCGTTCGAGTGGGCGGGCACGCAGGTGTGCGTCCTCTGGCCCGCCAGCAGCGACCCCTCGGAATCGGCGAGCAATAGCGATTCCCTGGTCCTGCGCCTCCAGCACGGAGGCGAAGTTTTCCTGCTTGCCGGCGATATCGAACGCCAGGTGGAGAGCATACTGGCAGGTGACAGCGAGCCGCTCAGGGCGGATTTCCTCAAGATTCCCCACCACGGCAGCAGAACCTCGACCACCGGAGAGTTTCTCGGGGCAGTCGGTCCCCGCTTCGTGGCCGTTTCCGTCGGGGAGTCGAATCCGTTCGGCCATCCCAGTCCAGAAGTGCTGGAACGGATCGAATCCGAAGGAAGCCGCCTGTATCGTACCGACCGTGACGGCGCCATCACCACGCTCGCCGGCGATAAGGGGATGGAAGTCCGCGCATTTCTGGAGCAGCGATAGCCTGCGAATGTCATCGGGCTTGCAGCGGGGGTACGCCTCTTCCACAGCGGGTCTTCTTCTAGAGTGGTTCTACAGTGGGTCTTCGACGTCATTCCTACCGGCATCCTCCCCGGCGCCAGCAAGATATTCCGCGATGAGTTGGCGCGCACGCTCGGCTTGCGATTCCAGGGCATAAATCTCGATCCCGTACAGGAACGACCCGAGGCTCGGCAACTGGGAGGGATTGCCGTCGCCCAGATCCGGCGAAGCAATTCCGCAGTTTTCGAGCAAGCCGCGGACAACCACAGCCTCGGCCCAGGACCGTGCCACATGCACAACGACAATCGCTTCACGGGCCGGAGATGGATCAGAGTGCTGCATTGTGGTGCGTCGCTATAATTCTATTAATGAAAACCGAGCGCCCTGCCTGGCCCACCCAGGAACAAATTAGGGACTCTCTGCAACTTCCAGGTCACGCCGCAACACTCATTTCGCGTTCCACGGTTTCGAGCACCTGTTCCACGGTAAGAGAAAGCATTGCGGGCGAATGGACGCAGCCGCGCAGGTAGGTCGTGGCTTGCGAGGTCGCATTTCTGACTACCGTGCCGCGCGGCAGAGGCCCATTGCGCGCGGGGTCAGTGGGACCAAAGAGTCCGACCACCCGAGTGTCCAAGGCCGCTGCCAGATGCAGGGTGCCGCTATCCGCGGCGATCACCAGACGCGCTCCGGCCAGCAGTGCAGCGAGCTCGGGCAACGGCAGAGACAGGGGTAAGGGTTGCGCGGGCATCGCTCCGCGAATTGTTTCCAGAGTCAGCGCTTCCTCGCCCGGTGCCGTGTTGACGATCGCGCGAAGGTTGTGCCGGCGCCACAGATCGGCACATAGCGCGCCGTAACGATCCGGCGGCCAGCACTTGGATTTCCAGCCGCCGCCCGGACTGGCCACAACGTAAGGGCCGATGCCTTCCTGTCGAAGCCGTTCACGAACCTTGTTGACGGCACTTTCCGGTACCCGCAGTGGGAATTGCATCTGGGACGGCTTCTCTGCCCCAGCATGCACGGCAAGGCCCAAGTTCATCTCCGCGATGTGCCGGCCAGCAGGCTTTTCTACAGGCTCATTGTAAAAGCATGCCGCGCCCGGCTCCCGCGCAGCGCTTCGATCGAATCCAATGCGGCGCGCCGAACCCGCACACCATCCCAGCAGCGCGGACTTGCAAAGGCCTTGAAAATCGATAGCGCACGAGTACCCGGCACGCCGTAGCCTGCGAACACAGCGAAGGTTCCCGGCGACCGTGCGTTCGAGCGCAATCACCGTGTCCACACCCGTAACCAGTTCGATCAGCGGAGACCACTTCCGTTCGACGACCCAGTCGATTCTCGCCGCCGGGAAACTCGCCCGCAGTGCCGTCACCGCCGGAATGGTGTGCACCAGGTCGCCGAGAGAGCCGAGGCGCACAATCAGAAACCTCTGGACGGCAGCTTCAGGCATGAGACAGGTTGCGCAGCCGCGCCAGCAGATCGCGCGTGGAATGTTGCTTGGCGTCGCCGACGATGGCGATGCGAACGCCCAGGCGCCGCGCCGTATCCCGCTCCGGGACGGTTTCCGCGGTGTAATCGGTGCCCTTGGCGTGGGCATCCGGCCGCAACGTTGTCAACAGCGCCGAGACATCGGGTTCCTCGAATACCGTCACGTAGTCCACGACGGCGATGGCGGCGACGAGTTCCGCACGCGCGCCGGCCGGCAGGATCGGACGACCTTCCCCTTTTAGCGGCCGCACACTGGCGTCGGAATTCACCGCCACCACGAGCACGTCGCCCTCCCGCCGCGCTCCCTCCAGGTAGCGGATGTGGCCCACATGCAGAAGATCGAAACAGCCGTTGGAGAGCACGATACGCTCGCCGCGCGACCGGTGTTGCTCCAGCCTCCTCGCCAACTCTTCACGAGGCAATATCTTGTGGCGCGTATCCATCATGCTATTCCGGGGAGGCCGAAGTTGTGCCGGTGGCTTCGGCGCGGATCGCGGCCAGCAGCTCTTCGCGAGTTACGGTCGCCGTGTCGCGCTTCATGACCACCATTCCGCCCGCGCAGTTAGCCAGCTGAGCGGCTTCCAACATGGTGGCGCCGGCAGCCATGGCCAGCGTAAATACCGCAATGACCGTATCGCCGGCCCCGGTGACGTCCACCGCCTGGTCGCTGCCAAAGATAGCCAGCGACTGCGCCTCGCGCCCGCGCTCGAAGACCGCCATGCCGTCGCGCCCGCGCGTCACCACCAGCGCCGCAAGGCCCAGGCGGGCCATCGTTCGCCGCGCCAACTTCTCCAGTTGTCCTGTGTCCGGCCCGATTCGCGCGTTATGGGCGGCCTCAAGTTCGGCCTCGTTAGGCGTCGCCGCCGCAAGTTCGAGCCCCGCGTACTCTTGCAG
This sequence comes from Candidatus Acidiferrales bacterium, assembly GCA_965197305.1. Classification (GTDB taxonomy): domain Bacteria; phylum Acidobacteriota; class Terriglobia; order Acidiferrales; family UBA7541; genus Palsa-189. Next base: position 213,363 of record CBDAMS010000013.1, read on the forward strand.
CCGGTACCGCGAATCGAGCGCCACGCGGACCGGCCAGCGGGCTCGTCCGCGCACGGCTCGCAGCATCGCTGGGGTTGCCGTGCCGTAGCCATAATCCGAGACCAACATGGCCGAGGCGCGCGCCATTCGGCTTCGCGCCTTGCGCACCAGCAGGTCCGCGGCCTTGGCAGGCAATGCCGCCGGTTCGCGGTCCATGCGCAGCACCTGCTGGCGTGCCGTGTGCGGCCAGCCGGCCAGGATCCGCGTCTTTGCGGGTGTGGACCATTCGCGGACGCGCACCACGCCGGAGGTGTCCACCTTCTTCGATCGCAAATATTCAACCAGCTTTGCTCCGGCGTCGTCTTCGCCCACGGCCGAGACGGCGTGAACCCGCGCGCCCAAGTCAGCCAGATTGTTGGCCGCGTTGGCCCCCCCGCCGGGAACGGTCTGCGCCTCGCGCTGGCGCAAGATCAAGACCGGGGCCTCCCTCGACACGCGGGAGATTTCGCCGAACACAAACTCGTCCGCCACGAAATCACCACAAAGGAGGATCGTTTGTTGGGGAAACAGTTCGACCACATCGATCAGTCGCGCGAGGTCTGCCGAACGGGCCGCGTTCATGGCAGGTCCGCGAGGATGACGTCGACGGCCACGGCAAGATTTTCGACCACCCGATCCGGTTTCCGCGGCCAAGCCTCGCTGTGCAGTTCGTACTCACCCCGGCCGTAGCCCGTTAGAACCAACAGACCGCTGGCCCCGACCCGGTGCGCCATTTCGATGTCGGCATAGCGGTCGCCAACGACGAACGACCGGCGCAGCTCGATGGAGTGTTCCTTTGCCGCTTTGTCGAGCAGGCCCGGCAAGGGCTTGCGGCAAGTACAGCCATCCAGACTTGTGTGCGCACAGTAGTAAGAGCCGTCCAGCCGGGCTCCGTGGGCAGCGAGCTGGCTGGCGATGCGCTGGTGAGTTTCGATGACCAGGGACTCGGGGAACATTTTGCGCGCGATGCCGGATTGATTGGTCACGACGATCACCGGCAAGTGCGCGTCGTTGAGGCGCCGAATGGCCGCCGCGGCATAGGAAAAGAGTTGCAGCCGGCTCAGATGATTCAGATAGCCCACCTCCTCGCAGATGGTGCCGTCGCGGTCGAGAAAGACGGCCGGGCGCTGTGCGTTTCCTTCAATCAATCTGGATGCTCCTCGGACTCGGGGCTGCCTGCCGCGCTGCGCCCTCCATCCATGCACGAGCGGCCGCGAAGACCTGGTCGACCGAGACGCGCGTCATGCAGCGGTGATCGATGGGGCAGTGCCTGAGAAAACAGGGACTGCAAGAAACAGCCTGGCGAACGAGCGTGAAGCGAGGCGTCACCGGACTGGTACCGTTTGCGTCCGTAGGACCAAAAATTCCTACTACCGGGAGCCCCACCGCAGCCGCAACGTGCATCGTCCCCGCATCGTTGCCGACGAACAGCCGGCACACCGCAAGCAGCGCCGGCAATTCCGCCGTGCTCGTCGCGCCGATCAAATTGAGTGCTCGACACTGCATTCCATCCAGGATGCGCGCCGCCATCCCGCTCTCCGCAGGCGCGCCGAAAAGTATCACATCGGCATTGCAGTCGGCAATCAACTGATCCGCAAGCGCGGCATAGCGGTCGGGCGCCCAGCATTTTGCCGAGCCGTAGGCGGCGCCTGGAGCAAACGCAACCCACGTCCTGCTTTCCTGGGCGCCCGCGGCCAAGAGGCATCGCCGAGCGGCCTGCCGCGCTTCGTCAGCAACCGACAGCCGGATGCGGTCCACGATTGGAACTTTTGCCAGCCATCCCGCGCGCCGCAGCAGCTCCAGGTAGTAATACGATTCGTGCGCCGCCACCTCTCCCTGGCGCGGCACGGGGATGGCGCGCGTCAGCAGCCAGCTTCGCGCGTCACGCGCGTAGCCGATCCGCTCCGGGATGCCCGCACGCCAGGCAAGCCAGGCGGCATCGAAGGCATTTTGGAGCAGCAGGGCGGCGTCGAACTTTTCGCGCCGCAGATCTCGAGCGAGGCGTTCTCTCCCCCACAAGCCCCGATGCACGGCGCGGTAGTCGTACACGATGAGGCGCTGCGCGCAGGCCTGGCCGCGGTATACATCCGCAACCGCCGGACGCGCCAGCACCGCAATTTCGGCGCCAGACCAGCGGTTGGCAATCGCCTCGAGCGCGGGGATGGCCATCACGGCGTCGCCGAGCCAATTGGGCGTGCGGATCAGGATCTTCATGCCAGGGTCACCGGCCGGCGGCGCCGCACAGCTTCGAGCACCCTGTTCCAGAAGCCATTGCTGTCGGAAAGGGCCAACCGAATCCGGCAAGCGTAAAGCGGGAGCCGCGTCTCGGGCGCGCCGCGCAGATTGAAAATGTCTTTTTCGGTGCAGATCAGCGCCTCGGCGCCTGCCGCCACGCCCATCCGGTCGAGTGCCGCAACCTCGGCCGGCGTGTAGCGGTGATGGTCGGGAAAGGGGCGCTCGCCGGCCACGGTGAATCCCCAGCGACGCAGGTCGTCGAAAAATGCCGCAGGATTGCCGATACCGCAAAAGGCAAGGAACTTCATTTTCGCACGGTCCGTTTCCGATAGGGCGGCAACCATTGCCGGCGCGCGCAAGGCCGCCTCGAGCTCGGTCTGGGCATGAAAAATGGGCGCACGCGTATATCTCTTTACAATGGCTTCCACCGCCGGGGTGTGCTCCGCGCGCGTAATGACTACAACGTCCGCACGGGCTAGGGCCCCCTGCGGCTCGCGCAGCCGCCCTGCAGGCAGCAGCCGTCCGCCGCCAAATGGATCGGTGGCGTCCACTAGCACAATGTCGGCATCACGGTCGAGCGCCAGGTGCTGAAAGCCATCGTCCAGAATAAACCAGTGCACCCCCTGTTGCTCAAGCGTCCGGCCGCTACGGTAACGGTTCTTGCCTACTCCAAGAGGGACGCTCTCGCCCAAACGCGAGCGCAAGAGCGCAGCTTCGTCCGATAGCGGCAGGCCATTGGCATCCAACTCCGCTCCTCCGCGGTATCCGCACGTCAGGATGGCCGGCCGATGCCCTTCCGCAGCCAGCCGCTCGGCAAGCCAGAGAACCAGCGGCGTTTTTCCAGTTCCGCCGACAGTAAGATTTCCCACGCTGATCACTACCCCGTCGAGGCGCCGGCGGCGAAGCAAGCCGTGCCGGTACATGGCCGTCCGCAGTTGCACGACACCGCCGTAAGCCAGCGAGACCGGCCACAATGCCGCCAAAAATGGTCGCGACGGCATTACCCAGGTTCCTGAGAAGCCGCCAGCAAGGCCGTTACGCGTCCCAGAACTGCGGCCGTGGCTCCGCGATGGCGCTCTACTAGTTGGTGTGCCGCCTGGCCCATACGGTTGCGCCGGTCGTCGTCAGCCAGCAGCGCCGTCCACGCCGCACCGAGTTCGGCGCCCGAACGCACCTGGAAGGCAGCATCAGCGCGCAGAAGCCCGGCGGCGATCTCGCGGAAATTGTCCATCGAAGGGCCGAATAGCGGAACCTTCCCCAGCGCCGCAGGCTCCAGCGGGTTGTGTCCTCCGGCTCGCTCGAGCGACCCGCCGACAAACACGGCATCCGCGAGCTGGTAAACGGCGGCAAGCTCTCCGATGGTGTCGAGCAAAAGCACGCTGCGCGGCTCACCCGGCGCGCAGGCAAACACACTGGACGATGCGCCGTCCAGGATCAGTGAGCTTCGCCGTACAGTACGCCGGCCGGCTTGCTCGATGAGCCCTGCGGCGGCGTCAAACCGTTCGGGCTTGCGCGGCGCCAGGATGAGCAGCGCCTCGGGCCACTTCCGATCAACCGCGGCCATGGCCTCGAGGACCGCAGGCTCTTCGCCCACGATCACGCTTCCCGCAACGAGCACAGGCCACCTGCGGGAACGCGTCGCCTCGGCCTCGAGCCAAGCCACCAGCTCGTTTGTCTCGGGAACCGGCACGTCGTACTTCATGTTCCCGGTGACCACCACCCGCTCGGGCGGTGCACCCAGGGCAATGAGTCGCACGGAGTCCTCTTCGCTCTGCATGAGGTAGAGCGCTCCGTCGTTCAACACCCGGCGCAGGAACCCGCGCAGCATTCCAAACGAAAGACGAAAGGCCCGGGAGAAGCGGCGAAAGGAGGCCTCCGAGAGACGGCCGTTCACAAACACGACCGGCACGCCGGCCCGCCTGGCTTCACGCAGAAAGTTGGGCCAGATTTCCGTTTCGAAGACGATCACCACGCCCGGCCGCACGGCACGCAGCGCGCGGCGCACTGGGCCGCGCCAATCCAGCGGGAAGTAGAATACGGCGTCAGCAAACTTCATACGCTCGTGCACCAGAGCCTGTCCGGTCAAGGTCGTGGTTGAAACTATCAGTGGCCGGTTCGCAAGACGCTGTTTGAGCCCGCGGGCCAGCGGCACGGCGGCCAGCGCTTCGCCGACCGACACCGCATGGATCCAAATCGCGGAACCGCCCGCGGCGCCAAGCTCCGGTGGAAATCGGAAGCCGAGCCGCTCCGGCAAGTTTTGCACGTATCTCTTGTTCCGGAAACTCCGCAGCACGAAATAGGGTCCAAGCACGAGAGTTGCTGCCGCTGTGAGTACGCTGTATAGGAAATACATGAACTGATTCCGGTGCGGTGCAGATGCCATCGCGATATTATAGGCGAGCTATTCCTACGGCAAGGAGCAGGCAAACGATAGGCCATACTGTGCATCTCACGGGGAGTTCAATGCTGAAGCGGAATCTGGTTATGGTCCTCTCGGGCGGTCTCGTGTTGGCCGCAAGCCTTGCGGTGCGCGCTCAGACCGATCCCGCTTCGCTGCCCGCCCGCGACGCGCACCAAGGGCTGCTCGTGGCCGTCAATCCTTACGTATCCGCCGAACAATACAAAGCGAAATTCGGCAAACATTCGCCTTACGAAGGGGGCATCCTGGCGATCGACGTCTACTTTCGCAACGACAACGACTCGCCCATCCGCGTCAATTTGCAGACAGTGCGACTGCGCATCGGCCAGCCGGGGGGATCTCGCAGGAGGCTCGACCCCATCTCCCCCGAGGACGTCGCTGATCGAACACTTCTTAAGGTGCAGAAGGATCCGCGGCCGCGGCGGCTTCCCTTCCCGCTTCCGGGCAGCACGCTAAGGTCGGATAGAGACAAGGACTGGCAAGCCTTCGCCTCCCTGCTGCGTTCTGCAGCGATGCCGAGCGACGTGCTCCCTCCTCACGGCACCACGCACGGCTTTTTCTATTTCGACATCAACCATCGCTATGATTGGCTCTCCAACGCCTCCTTCACTGTTCGGCACCTGGAGTTCATGGTCGGCGGTGAAGCCCTGCTTTTTTTTGAAGCCGACCTGGTACCCACAGCTCCATAACGCCTGACGCGGCAGTTTGCGCCTTCCGTAGCGTTCGCATAGAATGCATAGCCTGCCGGGCCCAAAGCACAGTGAATCTTCTTGAGGATCTCAATCCGCAACAGCGCGAAGCCGTGCTCGCAACGCAAGGCCCCGTGCTCGTACTGGCTGGTGCCGGCACGGGCAAGACGCGAGTTATCACCCACCGCATCGCCCATCTGATCAGCCAGGGCATACCCGCCAATGCCATCCTCGCGGTGACCTTCACCAACAAGGCCGCCGATCAGATGCGCGAGCGCGTCCGTACCTTCCTCGAAACGAGCGCTCCCAATTCCGGCGAGCCGTGGATCAGCACCTTCCACTCCTTCTGCGTCCGCCTCCTTCGCCGGGAGGCGGCACGCCTGGGCCTGCCGCGCGACTTTGCCATCTACGATGACGACGATCAGCTTGCGGCGCTCAAGCTGGCGCTGACTTCCCTCGAAATAGACGATGCCAGGGAGACGCCGCGCGCACTGCTGTCACGCATCAGCTTTGCGAAGAATCACGGCATGGACCTCGAGGAAACGGTATCACCCGGAGGGAACGAGAGGGAGGCTCGCATATACGGCGCTTACCAAGAAACACTTCGCCGAGCGAGGGCGCTCGATTTCGACGACCTCCTGCTGCAGGCCGTAGAGATACTGCGCCGCTTCGACGATGCGCGCACCGCATGGCAGCAGCGCTTCCAATTCATCCACGTGGACGAATACCAAGACACGAACCAGGTCCAATACAACCTTATGCGTCTGCTGGCCAGAGACACTCCCAATCTCTTTGTCGTGGGCGACGAAGACCAATCCATCTATCGCTGGCGCGGCGCTGACGTCGGCAACATCCTTCGCTTCGACAAAGATTTCCCCGGCGCGCGTGTATTCCGCATCGAGCAAAACTACCGTTCGCGACAGAAGATTCTGGACTCCGCGTCCGCTGTTGTTTCCAAGAACACGCTGAGGCGCAGTGGCAAGCAATTGGAAGCTACCCGCGGCGAAGGCGCACCTCTCGTATTTTATGAGGCCATTGACGCTCGCGGGGAGGCCGCCTACGTTGCCGGACGGGTTGCCGCGCTCGCCGCCGAAGATTCCGCCGCGCACCTTGCCGTCATGGTTCGCACGAACGCACAGTCTCGCGTTCTGGAAGAGGCGTTTCGCGCACGCGGGATGCGCTACCGCCTCTTGGGAGGCTTCAGCTTCTATCAGCGGGCCGAGGTAAAGGAGCCACTGGCGTATGTTCGGCTGGCGATGTTCCCGGATGACGACGTGTCTCTTCTGCGTGTCCTGAACACCCCTCCTCGCGGCATCGGCAAGGCCACCGTTGAGGCCCTGCAGGCCTTAGCCCGCCAGCATGGCGGATCGCTATGGGAAGCCCTCGGCAAGATTATCGAACGCGGCGAAGCTCGGGCGCTCGCGCCGCTCAGGAGTTTCCGCGAGCTCATCGAGGATCTGCGCGAAAAGCATACCTCTCTTCCTCCCGCCCAACTTCTGGCTGCCGTGCTTGAACTGACCGGGTACCGTGAGATGCTGCATCATCGAGACACGGCAGAGCACACCACCCGCACAGAGAATGTGAACGAACTGCTGAACGCGGTTGCCGAGGGAACCGAACGCGGCGAAACGCTTTCGGACTTTCTCGATCGGGCCGCGCTGGTCAACGACGCAGACAGCTTTGAGGAGCGTGCCGCCGTCACCCTGCTGACGCTGCACACGGCCAAGGGACTCGAATTTGATCACGTCTTCCTGACGGGGTTTGAGGAGGGCACGTTCCCCCACAGCCGTTCTCTTCACGATCCCGAAGAGATCGAGGAGGAACGCCGCCTGTGCTACGTCGGTATGACGCGTGCCCGAGAGACGCTCACCCTCACACGCGCCACCTATCGGCGCATGTATGGCAGCGAACGGCTGCAAGCCTCCGCTCCCTCGCGTTTCCTTCGAGAAATTCCAGGCAACTTGCTGGAAACCGCCCCCGGCTCGCTGACGGAAGCGGGCGAGGAGCGACGCTATGAACCTGATTTCGAATATTCCCATGTCCCGGAGGCCTTCCTGCACCGCGCCCGGCGGACATTGGGGTCGGAGCCGGACCAGCGGCGGACAGCTCGACCCTTTCGGTCTTCGCCCCGTCCAAGCCCCCGTGCTGCTACCGATCCGCTGATCGGCCAGCAGGTCTGCCACCCGACCTACGGCACAGGCACGATCATCGAGGTCGAACGACAGGAGGAAGACCGCAAGTTGACCGTCAGCTTCAAAGGCCACGGCACGAAAAAACTGATGGAGCGTTTTGCGAATTTGACGTGGGCCTGATGAAACGCGGACGGTTGGGCAACAGCGCGTCTCACGGTGGATTTGTGAGCCCTTGCGAGCTTCCTGCCGCGCGCGGTGAAGCGCCGTGAACTCCGACCTTGCTCTCCTGCCAAAAGCTGAACTCCACCTGCATATGGAAGGCGCCATGGAGCCGGCCACGGTGGTTGCTCTGGCGGCGCGGTATGGCGAGACGTATGCGGAAGCCGAGGTCGCCTCGCGTTATAGGACATGCGACTTTTCGGGGTTCATCGAGGCTTACAAGTGGGTCACTTCCTACCTTCGCGCGCCCGAGGACTATGCTTTCGTGGCGCGCCAAATGGCCCAACAACTGCTCGCTCATAACGTCGTCTATGCCGAGGTGACCCTTTCAGCCGGCGTGATGCTTCTGCGCAAGCAGGATGTTGCCGCCAATTTGTACGCCGTACGCGAAGCCACCGCCACCTTCGAGGCTGGCGGGTTGCGATTACAATGGGTGTTTGACGCGGTCCGCCAGTTTGGCGCCGCCGCAGCAATGGAAGTGGCGCGATGCGCCGCCGAGTTGCGAAGCGAAGGCGTTGTGGCCTTCGGCCTGGGCGGCGATGAACTTGCCGTCCCGGCGCTTGAGTTCCGCGGGGTTTACGAATTCGCTGCGGCCAGCGGCCTGCGGCGCCTGGTTCATGCCGGCGAAATCGGCGGACCCGAATCGGTGCTCGATGCGATTACAGTACTGGGAGCCGAGCGTATTGGCCACGGCATCGCCGCCGCACGCGATCCCGCATTGATGCTGTTGCTCGCCGAACGTTCCATCCCGCTGGAAATCTGTCCCACGAGCAACCTGCGCACGGGTGCTCTGGCCCGCCAGCTCGAAGTCGCGGCAGCCAGCCTCGACGGGCATCCGGCTCGGCGGCTTTTGCGATCGGGCGTTCCCATCACCATTTCGACCGACGATCCTGCCATGTTCGAGACTCATCTCGACCGAGAATATGTCGCGCTCATCGAAATGGGACTCACTACAGCGGAAATCATCCAAGTCGCCGAAACAGCCTTTTCCGCGGCGTTTCTGCCTGCCGTCGAAAAGACCGCGCTGTCCCGTACTTTTCACGCACGAGCGACAACGCTCGGGCTGTTATAATGCCGCGCATGCAAGCGCACATCTGGGTGATGTTGAAGGGTACGGTACTGGACCCGCAGGGCGCGGCAGTCCAGCAGGCATTGACCTCGATGGGCTACGCCGCAGTCCGGGACGTACGCCAGGGTAAGTTTTTCGTGCTCGAATTGGGCGAGCTTGATCGCGCCGCCGCCCAGGAACAGGTGGAGCGCATCGCCCGCGAGGTGCTCACCAATCTGGTGATTGAGGAGTTCCGCTTCGAGATCACCGACGGCCCGGCAAGGGCCGATGAAGAGACAATGAGGCGGCAAGCGCAGGAGAAGAAGAGAACGCGGTAAGTGCCCAGAAAAAGAGGCGTCCGCCTCGCACCCTTCGATTAGCGGTAAACATTTCGACTTTGGAAAGCGGTCCTTTCCCTTCGGTCGCTCTCAAACAGCAGTGTGCTACTCTAAATCTCGACGTCGTGCCCCGACGGCGTCCGCTTCTTGAAATAAGGGAGAACCAGCGTGTGCGGCATCGTCGGATATATCGGGCCTAAGGAAGTCGTGCCTCTGATCCTCGACGGGCTTCGCCGCCTTGAATATCGCGGCTACGATTCGACCGGGGTAGCCGTCGTCAGCGAGAACGGCAAGCTCGAACTCCGCCGCGCCTCCGGCAAACTTCGCAACCTCGAAGAGATCATCCGCCAGTCACCCATTGACGGCATCTATGGTCTGGGCCATACGCGCTGGGCCACGCACGGGCGCCCAACCGAAGAGAACGCCCACCCACACAGGGACTGCAAGGGCCAGGTGGTTGTCGTCCACAACGGGATCGTCGAGAACTACGTGGAACTGAAGCGGGAACTCGAGAAGCAAGGTCACAAGTTCCTCACCGAGACGGACACAGAGATTGTGGCTCATCTCGTCGAAAAGTACATGGACGGTGGTCCGCTGGAAAATGCCGTGCGCAAGACGGTCAAGCGACTGAACGGCGTGTACGCGCTCGCGATTCTCTCCACCAAGGACCCCAGGAAAATTGTCGCGGCGCGAAACGGTCCGCCGCTGGTGGTGGGACTGGGGAAAGATGAGTACTTTGTCGCCAGCGATATTCCAGGAATTCTGTCTCACACGCGTGACATGTTCTTTCTCTCCGATGGTGAAATCGCCATTGTGACGCCGAAGGGCGTCCAGGTGACGGACGTCGAAGGCAACCGGATCGAGGCCAAGGTTCACCACGTCACATGGGATCCGATCACGGCTGAAAAAGGCGGCTTCAAGCATTTCATGTTGAAGGAGATCTTCGAGCAGCCGCATGCCGTGCGCGAAACCATGCTGAATCGCATCTCGCTCGAGAGCGGCAAGGTTTTCCTCGACCCGATGGACATTAGTGAGGAGGAGTTTCGAAATTGTCGGGAGTTGAAAATCATCGCTTGCGGAACGAGCTGGCACGCCGCTCTGGCCGGAAAATTCATGATCGAGCGCCTGACGCGCATCCCTGTAGAAGTGGACTACGGCAGCGAATTCCGTTACCGGGACCCGATTGTGGACCGCCACAGCTTGGTGATCTGCATCAGCCAGTCCGGCGAAACGGCCGACACGCTAGCCGCGCAGCGGGAAGCCCGGCAGAAGGGCGCCAAGACGCTGGCGATCTGTAACGTCCTGGGCTCCATGATTACTCGCCTGGCCAACGGCACGCTCTTGACACATGCCGGTCCGGAAATCGGCGTGGCGTCTACAAAAGCTTTCACAGGCCAATTGGCGGCGCTGTTCCTGATTGCGCTCTACCTCGGCCAACTCCGTAATCAGTTGTCCAGCGATCAGACCCGAACCTGGATGCAACAGTTCACCCGTATTCCCCAGAAGATCGAAACCATTCTGCAAGGCAATGAGTGCGGCATTTACGAGAATCTGGCGCGGCGGTTTTTTCGTTGCACGAACTTTCTCTATCTGGCCCGCGGCATCCACTACCCCATCGCGCTCGAGGGAGCGTTGAAGCTCAAAGAGATCTCCTACATTCACGCGGAAGGGTATCCGGTCGGCGAGATGAAGCACGGCCCCAACGCGCTCATTGATGAAAACCTTCCGACCGTTGTCTTGGCCACACGGGATGAATCCGACCCCGACTCTATGGTGCATTACGATAAGAGCGTGTCGAATATCCAGGAAGTGAAGGCGCGCGACGGTATCGTGATTGCCGTGGTTACCGAGGGCGACCAGTTGGCACGCAGCGCGTCCGACGTGGTAATTGAAATTCCACGCGCCCCCGAACTGATCGCACCGATCCTCGAAGTCGTACCGCTACAACTTCTTGCCTATCACATCGCCGTGCGCCGCGGCTGCGACGTCGACCAGCCGCGGAACCTGGCCAAATCGGTGACCGTGGAATAGTTCCGGCCGCGTTTTCAGAACTCACCCTGTTGGCGTTAAAATGGGCTCATGAGGTTGCGCACCGGCACGATCTGCACTGTCCTGTTGGCCGTTGTTGTGGCAGCGCCGCGTGCTGCCGCCCAGGCATCGACACCGTCGGCGCCCTCGGTCATCGCGGGAATCCACTTCACCGGTTCGCATTACAGCGACCCGCTGTTGGCCAGGACATCCGGGCTGAAGCCAGGCGATTCCGTGACACGCGAGCAACTGCAGGCCGTCGCCGATCGCTTGGCACGGCTTGGTGTTTTCGCACGCGTCAACTACCGCTACACCAGCGGCCGGGACGGCATCGCGCTGCAGTTCGACTTGGAAGACGCCCCAACCGTGCCCGTCTCGTTCGACAACTTTCCCTGGTTCACGGACGAGGAGTTCATCAGCGCCATCCGCAGTGCCGTCCCGCTCTTCGATGGCAGAGCGCCCACAGCCGGTACCCTGCTCGACGAAATGACCTCGACCGTTGCCGGCCTACTTCCTACGCGCGGTATTACCGGAACGATCGAGCGGAACCTCATGGTCCAGCCTTCCGGCGAGGGCATGATGATGCAGCTTCGGCTGGTGGGCCCGGAGTTAACCGTTGGTTCTCTCGAGTACGGTGATGCGCTGGCGGAAACCTCGGAAAAGCTTCGGGACCGCAACAGCGATCTGATCGGAAAGCCATTTTCCCGCCTTGCCATCGAGCTTTTCTTGACCGAGCAAGTTCGGCCACTGTACCTCGCAGCCGGACACTTGCGAATTCACTTTGCTGTGCCGAAGGCCCGCTTTGTGGGCGACCCCACGCAGTCGCTACCCTCAAGGGTACTTGTGCTGTTGCCGATCGATCCCGGACCGGTCTTCCACTTCGCGGGAGTGAGCTGGAGTGGCAACGGGGCTATCGATGCGGAAACCCTTACCAGGTTGTTCCTCTTCGAGCCCGGCCAGCTCGCCGACGGGATACAACTGATGGATCGCTGGCAGCGCGTCGAGCAAGAGTTCAGGCACCGTGGCTACCTGGACGTGAAGATTGATCCGCAGGCGCAGTTTAATGATGCCGCCGCGACGGTCTCCTATCGCGTGGCCATTACCCAGGGCCCGCAATACCGTATGCGAAACCTGATCCTTACCGGGCTGTCACCCGAGGCCGCTGACGCGGTGCGCTTGCGATGGGAACTACGATCCGGTCAGATCGCTGACGGCGTGTACATCGACGAGATGCTGGCCAAGCTGGAGCAGCTGAGCAGAGAGATTTTCGGCAACCGGCCCGTGCACTACGCGGATTTGGGTTCTTGGCTGCGCACCGACCCGGAAAGCCAAACGGTAGACGTTCTCCTCGATTTTCAATGAGAGTTGCGGGCCTGGCAGGCGAGCCACTCGCCCCGGCAACATTTGCACCCTACGCATTGCCCGGCCCCAACGCCCGGCCACCGCTTCTAATTGATTCGCCCGCCGGCGAATTGGCGGGCGGCCAGCACGGTGCTGACATGGATGGTCACTGTATCTTCCAGCTTGCGGGCATAGCCGCCCGCAAGGGTCACGGCTACCGGTATATTGCGCCGTCGCGCCTCGCCAAAAACAAGCTCGTCGCGACGGCGCAATCCCCCGAGCGTCAGCCACAGCCCGCCCAACTGGTCCTCGCGATACGGATCGGCACCGCCCACATAAAAGAGCAGGTCAGGCTGAAAACGCGCGACCGCCCCTTCCAGTCCCTTGGCCAGCGCATCGAGGTATTCGTCGTCGCCTACACCATCTTGGAGATCAACGTCCATGTCGGAAGACGCCTTGGGCACGGGGTAGTTATTTTCCTGATGGATCGAGAAGGTGAACACCTCTGGATCGTCGGCAAATATCGCCGCCGTCCCATTCCCCTGGTGCACGTCCGTGTCCACGACCATAACCCTGCGGACGGACCCATCGGCCTGCAGCCGGCGAATGGCGATGGCGACATCGTGAATCATGCAGAATCCTTCGCCGTGATCCGGAAAAGCATGATGAAATCCGCCCCCCAAATTTACGCCGAATCCATCTTGGAGCGCGCAGCGGGCAGCGAGGATCGAACCTCCCGCGGCCAGCCAGAAGGCTTGGACGGTCTCCTTTGAGTAGGGAATCTCCAGCCGCATGCGCTCGGATAGGGTCAACCGATCGTGTCGGAGCTTATGCAACCACTCCGCCGTGTGCACCAAGCGCACGTCGTCATCGCTAGCCGGCTGAGGCACCAGAATGTCGGCTGGGTCAGCCAAACCTTCGGAAACCAGGGCGTCGTGCACCAAGCGGTATTTTCGCGAAGGGAAAACATGTGTTCCGAGGCGCAGGTCGTAAGAATTGTGATAGACGAGTTTGAACAGCAGCATGGCTGCCACTCATCACTGCTGGCGATCAAGGATAAAGTCTGGGACAGCGCAGAGTGCCCGGCCAAATTCGGTGTCCTCGCCGCCGTTCAGGCAGGACTTGGCGCGGCGCGCATAATCATACGCCAACAGGCGAGCGCGATCCAGCGCCCCCGAATCGCGCACCAGTGCTGAAATATTTTCCGAGCGCACACTATAAAAGCCCTTTTCCTCGAGCACGGTGCGCACCATCTGCCGGCCCGCCATGCCATTCTTGGCCGCACTTTCGAGCGCATACAGCAAGGGCAGGGTGACCTTGCCCTCCTTCAGATCGCTCAGGACGGGCTTGCCGAGCTGTGCGGGAGATGCCGTGAAATCGAGCAGGTCATCCACCAGTTGAAAAGCCACTCCGGCATAGTAGCCATAGTCGGCCAGCGCCTGCTCCTCATCGCTGGCAAGACGGCCGAGCACGCCGCCGAGTTGCGTGCAACTGCTGAACAGGCGGGCCGTCTTGCGCGCCGCCAGCTCGATCACTTCCTGCTCGCTCATATCCATGCGCCAGAGGGTCGAGAGCTGAGCCACTTCGGCTTCGACCATGCTCTGCGTCAGATCAATCAAGATGTCGAGGATCTTGAAGTTCCGCTCTCCGAGAGCCAGGCGAAACGATTGCATGTACAGCCAGTCGCCGGCCAGCACACTGCGGTGGTTTCCCCAGCGTGAGTTGGCAGACGGCCGCCCGCGGCGGGTGTCGGCGCCGTCAATGACGTCATCGTGGATGAGCGTGGCGCTGTGAATCAGCTCGACGATCGCGGCCAAGCGGATGGCGCTGTCGCAACGGTATCCTGAGTAGCCGGCCGAAAGAAGCAGAAGCGCAGGCCGCAGACGCTTTCCGCCGCCGCCCAGCAAGTAACGTGCGATCTCCGCCACCGGCTCGCTGGCCGATCCCGTCTGGTCGGCGATCTCTTGCTCAACTCGACCCAGATCATCCCGGACCAAGTCGAAGACCTCTTTGGTTGTCAGCAGTGCGATGATGTTCCTCCGTTGCCCGGAAACCGTCAGGGAACCGTTCCGTCCACGCGAAAGAAGCGGCAAAAGTTGGCGGCAGTCAGAGCCGCAACGTCTGTCGGCGCCAAGTCTCTCACAATTGCCAGGGTTTGCGCTACCTCGGCGACATAAGCGGGCTCGTTTCGCTGTCCGCGATGCGGCTGCGGAGCCAGAAATGGAGAATCGGTTTCGATGAGCAGCGATTCCATCGGTAGTGCAGCGGCGATTTTGCGCAGGTTCTCCGCCTTGGGATACGTCAGGTTACCCGCGAACGAGACCAAAAAGCCCATGTCGATTCCCTGTTGTGCCTCTTCGAGCGTGCCGCTGAAGCAGTGCAAGATTCCCCCCAGTCCCGAGGTGCGCCAATAGCGCTCCAGCAGCCCGAGGCAGCCGGGCCATGCTTCGCGACAGTGCAGAATGACCGGCTTGCGCGCAGCACGGGCCAACCCCAACTGCTCGATGAACACACGCTGCTGCACATCGCGCGGCGAATAATCGTAATGGTAGTCGAGACCGATCTCGCCCCAACCTAGAGACTTTGGATGACCCGCCAAGCGTGAAAGCGTCTCATAGTGAGAATTGGTGGCCAGCCTCGCCTCGTGAGGATGGATGCCCGCCGCCGCATAGATCCAACCGTGCTGTTCGGCATACGGGAGCGCGGAATCAAGCGCGTCCGGCCCGCCACCAATGGCGAGGATCGTTTTCACTCCGGCCGTGCGCGCTCGTGCCAGCATGGCGTTGCGATCGGTGTCGAACCCGGAAGCGTCCAGGTGCGCGTGCGAGTCGATCAATGGAAGCGGCGCAGACGAAGATGGCGACTTTTCCATGGGATAGAGGTCGGGCGCGAGTCTGTGTCACTTCAAACGAGCGCCAACCGGCACGTCTTCGAGGAAGCCTGCGAGGACGGGGTTGCCATCGGGGCCCGCCGTGGCAGCGACGATCATGCCATTAGATTCCACGCCCCGCAGCTTCCGCGGCTCGAGGTTCACAACCACGATTACCTTGCGGCCCACCAACTGCTCAGGCTGATACACCGTGGCAATGCCGGCGACAATCTGGCGCACCTCATTGCCGATGTCCACCATCACTTTCAACAGCTTGTCGGCGCCGGCGACGCGCTCGGCAGATTTGATCTGGCCGACGCGCATCTCCACCTTGGTGAAATCGCCAATCCCGATGCGCGTCGTAGGCGGCGCAGCGGGTTGACCGGCAGGCGCCGCAGCACCCTCGCCCTGTGGTTGCAAAATATCCCGTTCCATAGTCGCAATCCTTTCTAAAGCTTCATTTTTGTCGATACGAGGAAAAACCGCTGCAGGTTCACCGATGCGCGTCCCGGCACGCAACTGTCCCCACGAGAGACGGTCGAGTCGCACTCTGTCAATCGGGCCCGGCTGCCCAAGCTGATTCCATATCGTGAGCGTTGCGTTGGGCAACGCCGGCTGCGCCAGAGCCACAACGATGCGTAGCGACTCCGCGGCATGGTAGAGAATGGTTTCCAATCGCCGGCGTGCTGTGGGATCCTCCACCGTCTCCGAGGACGAGGCGAGAGTCCACGGCTTCTGGTTGGTGAGATAACCATCCACCTGGGATAAAGTCGCCCAAATCGTTTCCAGCGCACGGGAAAATGACAGCTCTCCATACAGTTCGATCCCGGAGCGTATGGCTCCGCTGACGGCTGCGATGAGCGATGTCTCGGCCTGCCCTGATGTTTCCGGATGCGCCGAGGGCACCTCCCCGCCGCAGTAACGCTCGATCATGGTCAGCGTGCGGCTGGCTAGGTTGCCAAGGCCGTTGGCAAGATCGCTGTTGTAGCGCGTCAGCAGCGCGTCATGGCTGAAATTTCCGTCCTGTCCGAACGGCACGTCGCGCAGCAGGTAGTAGCGCAGGGCATCCGCGCCTACGGTGCGTGCGATGGGTTCTGGATAGGCCACGTTGCCCTTGGACTTGCTCATCTTCTGTTGCTCAAAGAGCAGCCAGCCGTGCGCAAAGATCGAGTTGGGGAGGGGCTCCTCCGCCGCCATTAGAAAAGCAGGCCAATAGACGCAGTGGAAGCGAATGATCTCCTTGCCAATCAGGTGGAGCTGCGCAGGCCAGTATTTCTCCCATTGCAGCTCGTCGTCGCCATAACCGATGCCGCTCAGATAGCTGGCGAGTGCGTCGTACCAGACGTAGACAACGTGTTCCGGATCGTCCGGCCATGGCAGTCCCCACTTGACTGTCTTGCGGCTTACGGAGATGTCGCGCAGGCCACCCTCGACGAATCGCAGCACTTCATTGCGCCGGAAGGCTGGACGGATGAAGCCGGGCTGCTCTTCGTAGAGCTGTAGCAGCTTGTCCTGGAACACCGAAAGCTTGAAGAAGTGGTTTTCCTCAGAAACAACTTCGGCGGGCCGCCCGCACAGCGGGCAATCGATCGGCTCGGTCGAGTCGGTCACGTAGAGATTGTCGTGAACGCAGTAGCGGCCCTGATAGTGCGCTTTGTAGATATAACCGGCATCGCGCGCGCGCAGCAGCAACCGCCGCACGGCTCGCAGGTGGTCTGTGGATGTGGTGCGCACGAAATGTGTGTAGCTGATCCCCAGCTCATTCCACAGCGCGCGGAAAACAGCGGAGTTGCGGTCCACCAGTTCCCGTGGTGTGATGCCGAGCTTGGCTGCCGCTCGGGCGATGTTCTCTCCGTGCTCGTCGGTGCCGGTAAGGAACGCTACGTCGTAGCCCTGCATTCGCTTGAACCGCGCAATCGTGTCCGCCACCAGAGTCGTGTAGGCAGACCCCACGTGTGGCCGCGCGTTGGCGTAATAGATTGGCGTAGTCAAATAGAACTTGGGGCGACTGCCGGCCTGGATCACAGAGGCTCCGGTACTGCTGGGTGAAACGAACGATACTATGCGGCTCACCGAGCAGAGTCAATTCCAGCGATCCTTGGTCCGTCCTCCGATCGGACGTTTCGCAGCGCCCGTCAGCCGCCTTTACGTAATGGTGTGGTCCTACGGCCCCTGATTGACCTCTCGTACACCTGATTGCATGACATGACTGCCACCTGCTTTAACCGGCACCGGACAGATGCTAGCCAGTTCTTCACGGCAGCACCTGTCGGGCGCTTTTCGTGACAGGAGCGCACAAAGATAAACGAAGTTGAGGCATCTAAATATAAAGAGGTTGAATAGGCAGATTACAGAGCATGGTCGTTTGTAACCACGACCAGCGCGTGCAAGCTTCTCCGCTCCCTCGCAAATGTTTCCACCCTGAGACAGGGAGTAACTAGTACGAGGCAACACCACGCGAATCGCGCTCATCCTATGGAATACTGTAGTGGATATGGAGTACACTACGACAGGGAAGTGAAATTGAGAGGGTGGAATTGATGGCTTTTTTACGCCGCAAGGGTAACAGCTATTATTTGGTGCACAACGTGCGCGAGCATGGCAAAGTCAAGCAACTTTATCTGGCGCCTCTGGGCGAACGCCCGCGGATCACTGATGACGTCGTGCGCCAGGTTTCCCGCGCCTACCCCTTCGTGGACGTGAACTGGAGAGCTCTCTGCGAGCAAGTGAACTACCAGGTTGATTTGTTCGACCCGAAATCCGTTTACGTTCGCAAGTTGGTGGCTAACCTTCGCTCGCTCAATCTGGATTTAGCAGATCTTTTCCCGCCGCTTTTGGACGTTTCGGAAGCACGTGCTAGCGGGCACGAACTGGTGACCCAGTTACGCCTTCTGCAGTCTACGGTGGGTGTAAAACTCGACCAGTTTGACCGGACTTCTCACCGGGGCGTACCTGCTGAGCGGAATTTCCGGTAGGAGCGAAGCCATGCAGACCAGTCATCAGCGTCATCAGCTGGATCCGAACCTGCGCAGCATCGAGTCGCAGGAGTTCGAGTCAGCCCTGCGGGAGAAGATCGTCGCGCAAGAGGAAGCCGTTCGAGCACTCGTGGATCTATACCAGGTCTATTGTGCCGAGATGAGCCCTGCCAGCCGTCCTGTGGGCAACCTGTTGTTCTTGGGACCAACCGGGTCGGGCAAGACGCGCATCGTAGAGGCTGCCGCCGAGATTCTCTTCGGTGACCCTCGCGCCGTCATCAAGGTGGACTGCGCCGAGTTCCAGCATTCACACGAGATTGCCAAGCTGATCGGTTCACCGCCAGGATACTTGGGCCACCGCGAGACACATCCACTCATCACGCAGGAAGAGCTAGCCAAACACCACACGGATAAGGTGAAGCTATCTTTCTTGCTGTTCGACGAGATCGAGAAGGCCTCTGATGCCCTGTGGCAATTGCTGCTGGGAATCCTGGACAAAGCGACTCTGACGCTGGGAGACAACCGTCGTGTGGACCTGTCGGAGACCATGATCTTCCTGACATCGAATCTCGGTGGTGGGGAGATCATCGAACTGATGACCGGGGGCATGGGTTTCGTGCAGCCCGAAAATACGCCGGCGGACACGCTGGACGGGAAAGTGAAGCGGACGGCCCAGGAGGCGGCGCGACGCAAGTTCTCACCCGAATTCATGAACCGGCTGGACAAGGTCGTTGTATTTCATCCTCTGCGTCAAGTGCAGTTAGAGCAGATCCTGGAGATCGAGCTGTCTCTGGTGCAGCGCCGTATTTTGGGTACGGCACGCGGGCAATTTCTTTTCCGTGTGACGCCAGCTGCGCGTGCCTTCCTGCTAAAGGAAGAGACGGACCTGAAGTATGGTGCGCGCCACCTGAAGCGCGCCATTGAGCGGCATTTGGTGTATCCATTGGCCAACCTACTGGCCACCGACCAAGTGCAATTGGGCGACATCCTATGCGTCGATTGGGATGAAGAGAAGCAGAAATTGGTGTTCGAGAAGGAGGGCGAGGGAGCGATCTTGCCCGTGCCTGTCTCTGCAGCGATGGCTGCCGGCGCCCAAGCCGCACGAGCCACGGGGGGTAAGGTCACCGAAGCACCGCCCGCCGTTGTGTCTCGTGAAGCAAGGGCACCTGCATCGATCCCTCTGGCACCGATGCCAGCTCCATTCAGTCGCCGGAAGCACGATTCGTAATCGCTCCCGGCATTTCGGAGCAGCCGACTGCTCGCCTCCGCGCGAGGCCCAAACCGCACGAGACTCACACCGTGCGGCTTGGCTATCCCGCCTTCACTGCTCTCGAAAGGTTCTCATGTTGCTGCTACTTTTTCGATGTGGCTACCCTAATGTCGCACGAAGTTATATCCCCACGGGAGAGCCGCCGGTGCACAGCAGATCATCCAATACGTGGTGAAAGAGGCTGAATATTACCTCGGGGTGGTACCATTTCGAGGCTTGGATATAGGAGGTCTAAAATGAGCAGACAGGGGGCAAAGCCGGATCGTAAATTCGGGCCTCGCGCCGGGCAACGGTTGCTGATATTGGTGACATCGTTGGCGCTCCTGGTTGCGCCCACGCAGTCAGTTTGGGCCGACCGCACGCAGCTCAAACCTGGCTGGAACAGCTTCTCACCCACCCAGGACATTGAGCTAGGCCACGAGGCTTCTCAGCAGGCCGAGAAGCAATTGTGGATGCTTAATGATCGGCGCGTAAATGATTACATGAGCCAGCTTGCCCAGAAAATTGCTTCGCACACCACGGGTTACAAATACCCGTACCAGTACAAAGTTGTGAACGACAGCGCGATCAACGCATTCGCGTTGCCGGGTGGATTCATCTATGTCAACAGAGGAGTCATCGAGACGGCTGACAACGAGGCACAGCTCGCCGGTGTCCTGGCCCATGAGACGGCTCATGTTGCGCTGCGTCACGGCACCGGTCAGGCGTCCAAAGCCTACGCATGGCGGTTACCCTTGGGCATTCTAGGTGCTGCGGTCGGAGGCAATTCCGTCGGAGGATTGCTGGTGCAGCTCGGTGCGGGCTTTACGCTGAACTCGGTCCTTCTGAAATATTCGCGCAACGATGAGACGCAAGCCGACGTGATGGGCACGCAGCTCCTTTACGATGCCGGATACGATCCCCGCGGGGTAGCACAGTTCTTTGAAAAGCTTCAGGCAGAGTCGCAAGGCCGCGCGACGAGCGAGTTTCTTTCTTCCCATCCAAACCCGGGCAACCGGATGCAGCGTGCCAGTCAAGAGGTCGCCAATCTCGGTGGGACCCCTCGAAACTACAAGACCGATTCGGATGAATTTAAGAATATCAAGCGCTATATACAGCAGCTCGCGCCACCGCCTAAAGAGCCGCGATCGGGTGCGATCGGGGCAGCAAATGGTCGTCCCGCACCCCCTTCAAGAGACACGGCCGCGTATCGCACAGACGAGATCGAACTGCGCTATCCGAACAATTGGAAGGCCAGCGGTCAGGGCAGCGCATTCAACCTGTCCCCGGACGGCGGCGTAGTGACCGATAGCAGGGGGCAGTCATCACTCGCTTACGGCGTGATCGTCAGCGTTGCCGGCGCGGGAGACGGCGCGACCACGTTGCGAGACGCGACCGACCAGTTGATTCAGGGTATGCGCCAAAGCAATCCGAACATGCACGTCGAACGGCGGCGCGACAACATACGTTTGGACGGCAGACCCGCGCTCTCCACATATCTCTCGAACGATTCACCCCTCGGCGAAGGAGAAACGGACTGGCTGGTGACCACCATGCGCCCTGATGGGCTGCTCTACATCATCTGCGTTGCGCCGGATAGCGATTATGCTTCGTACGAGCGCGGGTTTCAGAACGTCGTGAATTCGGTTCGCTTCCCATACTAGGGCTCCTTCTCCACCGTCTCGGAAGGGAGTTTCGGCCTCCAGCGCAATACCGGCCGGCGCGCGGCGCCGACTTCATCGAGGCGTCCGACCCGGGTCGAGTGCGGGGCCGTCTTCACCAACTCAGGGTCGGTTTCAGCCTCTTGGGCGATGGAGCGCATTGCGTCAATGAACAGGTCGCACTCCTGCTTCGATTCCGATTCGGTCGGCTCGATCATCAATGCCCCCGGAACGATGAGCGGAAATGCTGTCGTATAGGGGTGGAATCCGTAGTCAATCAGCCGCTTGGCAATATCCAGCGTGTTGACGCCCCATTTCTTCTGCCGCGCGTCGCTGAAAACTACTTCGTGCATCGAAGGGGAATCGAAGGGCAATTCGTAAACGTCTTCGAGTTGTTTGCGGATGTAATTCGCGTTGAGCACCGCGTCTTCTGTAGCCTGGCGGATTCCGGGTCCGTAGGCCAGGATGTAGGCCAGAGCGCGTAGCAGTACGCCAAAATTGCTCACAAACGCGCTAACGCGCCCGATCGATTGCGATCGGTTCGAATCGAGCGCAAATCTGTCCGCCTTCTCCACCAGGACCGGAATTGGGAGGAATGGTTCGAGGTGCTTCTTGACGAGCACCGGCCCCGCTCCGGGACCACCGCCACCGTGCGGTGTCGAAAAGGTCTTGTGCAAGTTCAAGTGCATTACGTCCATGCCGAAATTACCCGGCCGGGCAACGCCCGCCAATGCGTTCATGTTGGCTCCGTCCATATAGAGTTGCGCTCCCCGAGAATGGAGTATTTCGGCCACTTCGGCAATGCGCGGCTCGAACGTTCCAAGGGTCGAAGGATTGGTAACCATCAGCGCCGCTACGTCCTCGGTGACAAGTTGTTTTAGGCGGTCGACATCTATCTGCCCTCGGGAATCGGAACGGATGTTCTCGACTTCATAGCCGGCGATGACTACCGTTGCGGGGTTGGTACCGTGAGCCGAATCTGGAATCAACACCTTCTTTCGGGCATTCCCGCAGTGCGCAAGATAGGCGCGAATCATGAGCAAGCCAGTCAGTTCGCCTTGCGCGCCCGCCGCAGGTTGCAATGTCGCCGCGTCCATTCCGGTGATTTCAAGCAAGCACCGCTGGAGCACCGCGAGAATCTTCAGGCAGCCTTGCGAAAGTTCCTGGGGCTGGTAAGGATGTTCGGTGGCGATACCATCGAGGCGGGCGACGAACTCGTTTACCCGGGGATTGTATTTCATCGTACAGGAACCGAGAGGATACATCCCGAGATCGATGGCGTAGTTCCACGCCGAGAGGCGTGTGAAGTGGCGGAGGACTTCGATTTCGCTGACCTCGGGAAGGCCCTCCACGCTGTCTCGCACGTAATGGGCACCCAGAACGGTCCGCGGGTCGGCCGGAGGCACATCGAGTTGCGGAAGCTCCATGCCCCGCTTGCCGGGAGCAGATTGCTCGAAGATCAGCCCTTCGTCCCGGCTCGTGTGTCGTGATGTCTTCATGACTCGGCTCGCCAAATCGGATTCCCCCTTATACAGACTCGGCCAAGATTCGCCGCACGGCGGCCGCCAGGCGCTCGATTTCACCACGCGGAGTCGTCTCCGTCACACAGACCAGCCCGCACTTGGCAAGATCCAGGTGCCATGGACCGAGCGGCAGCGGTCCGATGATGTTTTCATGAAGCAACCGGGCGCTCACTAACCGCACGGCGCGCGGGAAGCGGATTACAAATTCATTGAATACGGGACCAGTGAATGCACGCTGAACACCGGGAATCTTTTCCAGCTCTGCGAGCGCGAACTGCGCCTTGGCAAGATTGTGCTCGGCCATTTCACGTACGCCATGTTTTCCGAGCAGACAAAGGTGTACGGTAGCCGCCAGGGCACAGAGAGCTTGGTTGGTGCAGATGTTCGAGGTGGCCTTTTCCCGGCGGATGTGTTGCTCCCGTGTCGCCAACGTCAGGCAGAATCCGCGACGCCCGTGCCTGTCGGTGGTTTGACCCGCGAGCCGGCCGGGCATCTGGCGCACATACTCCTCGCGCGTGGCAATCACGCCGGCATAGGGGCCGCCGTAACTGGGCGGCAGGCCGAAGCTCTGTGCTTCGAGCGCAACGATGTCTGCTTCAGCTGGCGGCCGCACGATTCCGAGGGACAACCCCTCGGAGACGGCCACGACAGCCAGAGCTTCGGCGGATCGGGTCATCTGCGCGATTTGCGCCACCGGCTCGAGCACCCCGAAGAAATTCGGTGATTGCACCACCACGGCCGCCGTCTCGCGATTAAGCAAGGCGCTGAGCGCTGCGATGTCAACCTGGCCGGAAGCCGTGAAGCCGACCTCGATGACCTCGTGTCCCAGGTTACGCCCGTAGGTGGCTAGAACCTGTCGGTATTCCGGGTGCACGGACCGCGCGACCAAGAATCGCCGCCGTCTGGTGAGCCGCTCGGCCATCAATACAGCCTCCGCGGTCGCCGTCGAGCCGTCGTACATCGAAGCATTCGCCACTTGCTGGCCGGTTAATTCGCACATCAGCGTCTGGAACTCAAAAATCGCCTGCAAGGTGCCTTGACTGATTTCCGCTTGGTAGGGTGTATACGAGGTGAGAAACTCGCCGCGCTGCACGATCGCATCCGTGACCACTGAGCGCAGGTGATTGTACACACCGGCACCCAGAAAGCTTGTGTAGCCCAGAGAGTTTTCGGCCGCCCGGTCGCGGAAGAAGCGGATCAGCTCGGCTTCGGAAAACGGACCGGGCAGGCGCAGTGCATCCTTGATGCGAAAAGCTTCAGGAATCGAATGGAACAACTCTTCGACCGAGCGTGCGCCAATGGCATCGAGCATCTCCCGGCGTTCGGAAGGGCCCTTCGGCAGATAGCGCATCAGGCCGAAGCTTCCTTTTCTTTATCGGAAACATAGGCCTGATAGGCGGCGGCGTCCATGAGACTGGAGAGTTCCGTTGCATCCGCGAGCTTGACTCTGATAAGCCAGGCTTTGCCGTGAGGGTCTTGATTCACGGTCTCCGGCGCGCTCACCAGCGCGGAATTTACCTCGGTGACCTCACCGGAGACGGGAGCATAGATATCGCTTACTGCCTTGACGGATTCCACAGTGCCCAGAAGATCGCCAGCCTTGAGTTTTGCGCCGATCTTGGGCAATTCCACATAGACGACGTCGCCGAGCTCATGTTGCGCGTAATCCGTAATGCCGACCGTGCCGATGTCGCCGTTCAGGGAGACCCACTCGTGTTCCTTGGTATAGCGGTATTCGCTTGGATGCATGTCCTCTCCAACCGTCTCGGTTACTTGGCGCGTTTGTAGAACGGCATCGGCACGATCCGGGCTGGGGCCTGCTGGCCCCGAATCGCAATGGCGATTTCCGTGTCCACGGCGCTCGATTCGACCGGCACGTAGGCCATACCAATGTTCTTTTTGAGATACGGAGCGGGCGAACCGCTGGTGACGTGCCCGGCCTCGCGCCCCCCGATCAGTACCGCGTATTCATCACGCGCGATGAGCCGATCTTGCATTTCAAAGCCGACCAGCAAGCGCCGGATACCCTCTTGCTTCTGTGCTACGAGCGCCTTGCGGGCGAGGAAATCGCCTTTATCAAGTTTGCAAATCCAACCGAGATTCGATTCCCAGACCGTGGTCGTTTCGTCAATCTCGTGGCCATAGAGGACCATCGCGACCTCAAGCCGCAGCGTGTTCCGGGCGCCCAGCCCACAGGGCACAAGCCCTTCGGGGCGGCCCGCCTCCAGCAAGTCGATCCACAGTCGCTCGGAATGTTCGGGCGAAAAGTAGATCTCGAATCCATCTTCCCCCGTATAGCCGGTCCGTGCAATCAAGCACTTGATTCCTTCCACTTCCCCAAAACTGAATCGGTAATATTTCAGCGCCGCAATAGGCACACGGGTAAGGCGTTCGAGTACGCCGAGCGCTTTAGGTCCCTGAATAGCAAGCTGAGTGTAACGTTCGCCAGTATTCTCCACCTCTGCACCAAAGCGGTTATGGCTGCGGATATACTCGAAATCCCGGTCTTGATTGCCGGCGTTGACACACAATAAATAATGTGCCCCCGAAATCCGGTGGACCAGCAGATCGTCTACGAATTTCCCTCCCGAGGTCATCAGTCCGGAGTACTGTACCTGGCCATCGGCCAGTCTTGCGGCGTCATTACACGTGACATGCTGGACCAGCTCGAGGGCATGCGGCCCGCGAACCTCGATTTCGCCCATATGGCTTACGTCAAATAGACCTGCGGCGGTGCGAGTGGCAAGGTGTTCGCGCACGACCCCGGAGTATTCCACAGGCATATCCCAGCCGCCGAAGTTCACCATCTTGGCGCCCATACGGCGGTGTACAGAATTGAGCGCTGTCTTGTGGAGGTGCGTTATAGTGGGAGCGGTCACGCGGATTCGCCACAAATTTCTGTGAGCTACGGAACCTAACATGCGCCTTGGAAAAGTGTCAAGAAACCAGACCGAGCACCAATCTTCCGGGACATACTCCTGCTCTGTGATAGGTGGAAGCGGTATTGGAACAACATCCGAAGGGGCTGACCTTCGTCAATCTTGTAGATTTCGACATGCTCTATGATCATCGCAAAGATATCGAGGGGTTCGCGTGCTCACTTGAAGAATTTGACGCATGGCTAGGGCCGTTCCTCGCAACGCTCGGATCATCGGACTTGCTACTGATTACTGCCGATCACGGCTGCGACCCTGACCTGGCGTGGCCTTCGACTGACCATTCTCGTGAGTACGTTCCGGTTCTCGTCTACAGTTCCAGCGGCAATGGAGGCGTTGATCTCGGCGTCCGTGTCACGTTGGCGGACATGGGACAGACGGTACTCCAAAACTTCAGTGCCACGATTCCGCACGGCAAGAGTTTTCTCGCAGCCGTGCAAGCCTAAACAAACAGCTCGGAAATGTACTTCCCGGGCCTTTTGGGCTATTCAGTTTTTCGATGTTGCTGTGCGCGCATAATAGCCGGAACGCGTGCGCACCGACAGCCTACCGTAACCGCGCGGAGGAGTTACATTCACTTGGACTGTGCGGAATGACCCGTCCCGGGCCGCATTGCTGGGGTAATAGGCGATGGTATATTGCTGGCGAATGTCGCGCGCAATCTGTGTGGCGATGGATTCCGTGTCGCCCGCGTCCTCCGGGAAAAAGGCCTGTCCGCCGGTGGCGGTGGCAAGGTCGGTGAGCGCACGGCGCGCCCTTCGGAGTTCGCGGCCCTTCACATCTTTGCCAAACACGCCGACGGCATAAATAATCGCGTCCGAGTGCTGCGCCTCCAGCATGGCCTCTTCAAGAGTTCGGCGGCTGGCGTTGTCCTCGCCGTCGCTGATGACGAGCAACACCTTCTTATCCTTCTTGCCCTTCTTTAGATGGTCGAGCGAGCCGATGATGGCGTCGTAGAGGGCGGTACTGCCGCGGGAATCGATCCGTTCCAGGGCATCCTTTAGTTCGTCGATGTCGTTGGTGAAGTCTTGAACGGTGTCCAGGTAGTAGTCGTCATTGAAATTGACAACAAAGGCTTCGTCCTGCGGGTTGCTGACCTTCACAAAGGTAAGTGCGGCGGCATTGACCAGGGATCGTATGGGGCGCATGCTGCCGCTGTTGTCGATCACCAAGCCCATGCTGACAGGCACATCCTCCTGCCGGAAGACGGAAATCCTCTGCTCGGCCTTATCCTCGTAGACGTGAAAATGTTCCTGCTGCAAACCTGGAGAGAATTGCCCGCGCGCGTTGAACACTGAGGCATGCAAGACGACCAGATTGACATCTCTTTGAATGGCATACCCGCCGGCATCTTGCGCATTCGCGCGGCTTGCTGGTGCTTCCGTAGAAGGTGGCGCTGGTTGTGCGGGCTGCTGGGCGCGGACAGCCGATAATGCGACCATTACCCACAGCACTGCAACCAAATGTAACAGGTGTGACTTGCTACTGGCGAAGGGCATAATAGCCGGTTTTCGCGTAGACACGGAGAGGCGGCAGTCCTCTGGGCGGCGCCAGCTTGACCTTAATTTTTCGCCAGGTGCCATCGTTCTCTTTGTTGCTTGGTGTGTATCCCAAAACATATTGGTTACGCAGCTCCATCCCGATCTTCATAGCTATATCGGGTAAATCATTTAGGCTTGCCACCGGGAACATTCGCCCGCCGGTCATCTCGGCCAGTCCGGAAAGAAGCGTTGGGCCATAACGTTCCTCGATCGTTCGCCAGCCGCCCCTGTCAAACACTCCGATCGCATAGACCTGGGTATTCGCCTCCCGCACGAAGTTCCGGATGTCTCTCTCACTGTATCGACTATGATTATCGCCTCCGTCCGATATGATGAGCAAGGCCCGCTTGCCGTTACGCGCACCCCTCATCTCGCTGAGACCAAGATAAATGCCATCGAACAGCGCGGTGCGCCCCTTGGTTGACGTGTACATCATCCGGTTCTGCAGCTCCTCAACGCTGGTGGTGAAATGGCTGGTTAATTCGGCCCGGTCGTTGAAACTCACCAGGAAAAATTCGTCTTTTGGATTGGCGGTCTTGAGAAACTGCACCGCCGCTTGCCGCGCCTTGCCTATCTTGTCGGACATGCTGCCGCTCATGTCCAGGATGACACCAATGGAGATGGGCACATCTTCGCTCGAAAATTGAGTCACTTCCTGCTCGACGCCATCCTCAAAGATCCGGAAGTGTTCTTTCTCAAGGCCGGTGACTAGGCGGTTATACGGATCGGTCACCGTGACATTGGCCAAGGCTAGCGCCACATCCATCTGGATAGGTGTGCTAGAGCCTGGCGCAGACTGCTGGGGAGCGAGATTGGTTTTACCAGGACCGATAACTTGCGCAGGAGCGGGCAGCAGGAGCACAGCCCACACTGCCAGAATCAACAACTGCAGGCTGAGGGTTTTGCTCTTCGCCTTCACATTCTCCCCCCAAAACCTCAACGGATGCTCACCGGGCGGCTGCGGGCGTCCGACGTTCTGATTCTACCACCGGGCAGGCGCGGCGCAATAGCCGTTGGAGTTTTTTGGCCGGGTGTCCACGTTAGCTAGCTCGAAAATCAATGCGCTTGATCTCCGTGGCCTACTGTACGGCCAGGACTCAAAGATTTCGTACACACTGACAATTAGGCAATATACATAGCGAGCGGATCTGTAAGCCGGATTCTGTGCGGCGTGTCACCGGGAAACAGCCGTCCGAAGACGGCAGCCTCCACGGTAGCGCGCTGCGGTGATCATTCCTCTGGGCCGTCAATCACTCGACGGCTCAAGCGGCCTACCCGAGGGTTCTAACGGGCCGGGCCAGCCCTCCCCTCCTATTTGGCCTTGCACCGCGCGGGGTTTGCCGTGCCGCCAGCATTGCTGCTGGCGCGGTGGGCTCTTACCCCACCGTTTCACCCTTGCCAAGCGCCGCGGCTGTGGAAGACCTGCCGAAGGTTTCTCCTTCAGCCGGTCACCGATGCCGCCTGCACTGGCGGTCTTCTCTCTGTGGCACTTTCCGTAGCCGAGCCGTCGCCAGCCCAGCCCCCTGGCGTTACCAGGCGCGCTGCCCTACGGAGTCCGGACTTTCCTCTGGGCTCCCATCTTGCGACGTAAGCCCAGCGATCACCCGATCCGCTCGCATACCCCCCATTATACCGCGACCGCGTGACACACGCTTGTGCCACTGGAGTGGCGGCTGCGGTGAGATGAAACCTAATCTGGTGGCCACCACCATCGTTGCCTGATCGTTTCTCGGAAACTTCGGTTAGCGCTGATGGGAAAGTGTGGTGGAATGCGGACTCGATCTGAGCCGCGCCACTCAAGGTTTGCTGGCCGTCACGCCTGCGTGAGGACCTCGGCAGATGGCATGGACGTAATCCGAAACCCTCGGCGGCAGCAGGGTGCCAGCACGTTGCTAAAACAGCTTCGGGTGGCGGGAATTTCTGGCAGGCCGGTTGCGCGCGGGGCTACGCGCCAATTTCGAGGCCTTGCCTGCAGAGCTTGTTTCCATGTTGGAGGTCAGGGGTAGGTTGCCCTCGAGCAGGGCGTCAAATTCATCTTCGTTCAGAATCGTCACCCCCAGCGACTTTGCCTTCTCACATTTTGAACCCGGATCCGCGCCGACAACCACGTAATCGGTGTTCCTGCTGACCGAGCTCGACACTTTCCCGCCATTCGCCGCGACCAGCGTGGCGGCCTCTTCGCGTGACCGGCGGGCGAGTGCACCGGTGAAAACGCATGATGCCCCCGCCAGGCGGGTCGAACGCGGCACTTGGCGCTCATAAGTGGGATTCACCCCGTCCGCGCGCAGCCGCTCAATCACGCGGCGATTGACAGGCTCGGAGAAAAACTCAGCGATGCTCGCCGCGACCTTGGGGCCCACTTCAGCCACCGCCGTCAGAGCCTCTTCATCCGCTTCGGCAAGGGCAGGCATCGAACCAAAGGACTCGGCGAGTAATTCGGCAGTGCGCTCGCCCACGAAGCGTATGCCCAAGGCATAGATCAAGCGGGCGAGATCGGTCTTTTTGCTGGTGGCAATCTCGCCCAGCAGGTTCTGCGCCGATTTCTCCCCCATGCGCTCGAGCGTCGCGAGTTTTTCGAGCTTCAAGTGATACAGATTTGTGAAATCCTTGACCAAACCAGTGTCCACGAGCTGATCGACGATCTTCGTACCCAGACCGTCAATGTTCATGGCATGACGGCTGGCGAAGTGCCTCAGCGACTCTTTTCGCCGAGCGGGGCAGACGACGTTCACGCAACGGTAGGCAACCTCATCGGGGGATTTATGAATGCGCGTGCCGCACTCCGGGCATTTTTCAGGCACCCGTACCGGCTGGCGATCTCTTGACGGCTGAACGACTTTGACGATGTGTGGGATCACGTCGCCAGCCCGCTCGATGAGCACTGTGTCGCCAATGGCGAGCCCGAGCCGCTCGATCTCATCCATGTTATGCAGCGTCGATCGGCTCACGGTGACGCCGCCAACAGCCACGGGCTTGAGAATAGCCACAGGCGTAAGCGCGCCGGTGCGTCCCACGTAGAACCGGACTTCGCGCACCGCGGTATTTTCCTGCCGTGCGGGATACTTGTAAGCAATGGCCCAACGCGGGGCTTTGGATGTCGAACCCAACTCCATTTGCGATGCTGTCTCGTCCACCTTGACGACAATGCCGTCGACTTCATACGGAAGGATTTCGCGTTTGGCTTCCCAGGCGTGGTAATACATCTTCACCTCGTTGAGGGAATGACACAGTTTCCAGTCTCTAGAGGCCCCGAAGCGCAGCCTGGCGATGGTCTCCAGCGCTTTTGAATGGCGAGTGAACGGAGTACGGCCACCGGCCAGCAGCGCGTAGCCGACGAAATCGAGTCTGCGGGATGCCGTAATCCTGGGATCGAGAACGCGAATTGCCCCAGCAGCGGCGTTGCGCGGGTTGGCGAAACGCCTGCCGCCTTGCTTTTCCTGCTGGCGGTTGAGCTCCTCGAATGCCTCGAGTGGCATGAGGATCTCACCGCGCACCTCAAAATCCGCAGGCAGACCGACGCGCTCGCACTCGGCTAAATCCACGCGCAGAGGGACGGCGCGAATGGTACGGATGTTCGCGGTGACATCTTCACCGCTCGTGCCATCGCCGCGCGTGACGCCACACGCGAGGATGCCGCCTTCATATCGAAGTACGATGCTCAGGCCATCGAACTTTTGCTCGACCACATAGTCCACACGATCGCGGCCCGCGAGTTCATGCACACGGCGGTCAAAATCCTCAATTTCTCCATCTGAAAACGCGTTGTCGAGACTAAGCATCGCCGGCCGGTGCCGCCGCGTCTCAAAACCCTTGCGCGGCGCGCCGCCTACGCGCTGCGTCGGAGAATCCGGCGTTACCAGCTCCGGACGCTCAGTCTCGAGCCCCTTGAGCTGATTCATCCTGCGATCAAATTCGGCGTCGGCAATGAGGGGATCATCGAGGACGTAATATCGATACTCGTGATACCGGATCTCCCCTCGCAGCTTTGCGATCTTCTGGCTAATGTTCATAGTTTCTTGGGAAACTGTTCTGCTGCGTGGCATAGGGCCTCGGTAGACGCCTTTATCGAACTGAAACGATATTATACAATGCGCACTGCCACGGCATTCTTATGTGGCTTGGTCCCGTGCGACCTGCACGCAGGTTCCCATGCTCAAAGGAATCCATGAAGCCTTATTGATTGTTAACCCGCGCGCCGGACGGGCACGTCCGCGCGCGCCGTGAGTGATCAGAGACAATTGGTGATTGCCTGCGGGGGAGACGGCACCCTCAACGAGGTGGTAAACGGCCTCGCAAGGAGCCATGTTCCCCTGGCCGTGCTGCCCGCAGGCACGGGTAACATGCTTGCCAAAGAACTGAACCTGCCGTGGAACCTTGAAAAAGCGGCGGCCTTGATTGCAGGCAGCGTGCTCCGGCGTATCGCATTGGGGTTGGTGAGATTCGCACGAGGAAATCGGGCCGCGCGTTACTTCATTTCGGTCGCTGGCGCGGGAGCCGACGGTGCGATGGTCTATGCTGTCAGCCTTCTTCTCAAGCGGCACATGGGAATACTGGCTTATTGGGTCGAAGGGTTCAGACAGATCGCGGTTTAGGAGTTTCCGCGGCTCCGCGTGATCGTCGCCGGTCACAGTTATGACGCAACCCTCGTAGTTGTCGGCCGCACGAAACACTACGGAGGCCCATTTCAAATCACGACTGAGGCTGACCTTTACGGCGACGAGTTCGAGCTGATGATCGCCACTACCGGCAGCCGCTGGCGGTATCTGGCCTACTTGCCGATGGCCTGGTCGGGGCGATTGAGACACACCCGGGACACCCACTTTCTCAGAGCCACAGCGGTCTGCTGCGAACCGCTGGGCAACACGCCCGTCTACGCGCAAGTGGACGGCGAATTCGCAGGACGCCTGCCGGCAGACTTCCGTATTGTTCCCGACGCTCTGACCCTCGCAGTTCCGGATACCTCGCGCGGTACCGGCTCGTGAACCGGCTGAGCTATGCAAGCGGCGCAAGGATGCATCGCCCCTGATAACCCAAACTGTGCCAGGCTCTAGGCATGTTGCTCCGGCGCCTGGCGAAATACCAGCCGTACAAGGAAATACAGCACGAGAATAGCGGCCAAAAGAGCGGCAGTGACTTCCACCTTGTGTTGGATCATAAACTGTACTGCTTGCTCGCCGTATCGCACCGCCAGGTATCCTTCACCGTAGAAGCGCCCTGCTCGTGCGATCAGCAAGGCTACGATAAACTGGCGCGCGGGCATCTTGAATGCACCCGCCGCCAAGACAAAAATCTTGAATGGCAATGGCGGCGGAAGCACTGCCGCAATCATCAGGCTCACGAATCCTCTCCGTTCCACCCAATGTCGAATCTTGGCCGCACGCTTGCCAGCCCGCGCGTGAAACGCTGCTTCCCCTCCCTTGCGGCCCAGGAAGTACAAAATCAGGGAGCCCGACAGCGAGCCCAACGTGGCCATACCGGCGTAGTACGGCATGCGCAAGGGAGATGTGAAGGAAAGATCGATCAGCACCAAGTCATTAACCGTCGGCAACGGCAAAAACAAGGAGTCGGTAAGGGCCAGGAGAAATAAACCCAGGCCGCCGCTGGCAGCCACTACCGCTTGCAACCAATGTGGAAGTTGATAGTCCCCCATTATGGCGAGCACGAGACTCGACTCACAGAAGACTACCATGTTCTAGCAAATGCTGGGGCGTTCTTGACCCGCTGCATCGTCTCTTGCTATAAAGTTTGCGGTAACCCTTCTGTTTAAATCACGCCTTGCATCCCCCCTGGGGAGTTTTCAGGTCGCGGAGGAAGAATGTTGGTAGCAGGACGGGTCTGGGTCTATCGAAAGCTCCATGACCAACGATTAGGTCAAAACGCTAAGTTCTTGGGGTGCATTTTTGCGAAGGCATGCGCCCTAGTCGGTTTCCTGGTTGCTTTGAGTCCGGCACGGGCTCTGGCACAGGGGACGGTCGAAGCAGGAGGGGGCGAGGCCAGTCTGATACTTCCAGACCTGTCACAGGTGGATTTTCTCGGTGTGGACGGCCATACCTTGCTGCTGACGGGCATCTTCTTTTGC
Source organism: Candidatus Acidiferrales bacterium (assembly GCA_965197305.1). Taxonomy (GTDB): domain Bacteria; phylum Acidobacteriota; class Terriglobia; order Acidiferrales; family UBA7541; genus Palsa-189. The sequence continues at coordinate 246,663 of CBDAMS010000013.1, forward strand.
CTGCTCGGGCTGCTCTTTGGCTTGAACATCTACCGTCGCCTGAAGAGCCTGCCTGCGCACCGCGCCATGCTGGAGATCTCCGAACTGATCTATGAGACCTGCAAGACTTACCTCATCACACAGGGGAAATTCCTTCTCCTGCTGGAGACGTTTATCGCCGCGGTGATCATTCTGTATTTCGGCGTGCTGCTTCATTACGAAGCCCTGCGCGTGGTGATCATCCTGCTTTTCAGCCTGGTCGGGATTGCCGGTAGTTACGGGGTCGCTTGGTTCGGCATCCGCGTGAACACGTTTGCGAACTCGCGTACTGCATTCGCAAGCCTTCGCGGCAAACCCTATCCCCTCCACAAGATCCCTCTCGACGCGGGCATGAGCATCGGCATGATGCTGATCAGTGTCGAGCTGCTCATCATGCTCTTCATCCTCCTGTTCATTCCCGGAGACTACGCTGGCCCGTGCTTTATCGGCTTCGCCATCGGCGAGTCCCTGGGCGCGGCCGCTCTGCGGATTGCCGGTGGCATCTTCACTAAGATTGCGGATATCGGCGCCGACCTGATGAAGATCATTTTCAAAATCAAGGAAGACGACGCGCGCAACCCGGGCGTCATCGCTGACTGCGCCGGAGACAACGCCGGCGATTCGGTGGGACCGACCGCTGACGGGTTTGAGACCTACGGCGTCACGGGCGTCGCTTTGATTACCTTTATTCTGCTGGGCGTCAGGAATCCAACGATCCAAGTGCAGTTGCTCGTGTGGATCTTCGTGGTGCGCATCGCCATGCTGGCCGCCAGCGCGGTTGCCTATTTTATCAACGGCGCCATCACTAGGGCTCGGTACGGCCATGTCGATGAAATGGACTTCGAAGCGCCCTTGACATCGTTGATATGGATTACATCCATAGTCTCCATTGGACTGACCTATGCGATCTCGTCCCTCATGATTCCGAACGTCGGCGGTGATCCCTCCCAATGGTGGAAACTGGCGACCATCGTCTCCTGCGGGACGCTGGCGGGCGCCATTATTCCCGAACTGGTGAAGGTGTTCACTTCAACCAAGTCGCGCCATGTTCGGGAGGTTATACATTCAGCGCGCGAAGGCGGTGCGTCACTGGATATTTTGTCCGGACTCGTGGCCGGTAACTTTTCCGGCTACTATCTGGGGCTCTCCATGGTCGCCCTCATGTCGGTCAGCTATATGCTCAGCTCGATGGGACTCGAAAACTTGATGGTCGCGGCGCCAGTCTTCGCCTTCGGATTGGTGGCGTTTGGCTTTCTGGGCATGGGACCCGTCACCATCGCCGTGGATTCGTACGGACCGGTTACCGATAACGCTCAATCGGTATTTGAGCTGTCGCTCATCGAGCGTATTCCCAGCATCCAGCAGGAAGTGCAAAATGACTTCCAGATGGATGTGAATTTCGGCCGCGCCAAGGATCTTCTAGAGTTCAATGACAGCGCGGGAAATACCTTCAAGGCTACCGCCAAGCCGGTGTTGATCGGTACGGCCGTTGTGGGCGCCACGGTCCTGATCTTTTCGATCATCATGTTGCTGACCGAAGGCATCACGCAGAACGTGGACAAGCTGTCATTGCTACATGCGCCGTTTCTGCTAGGCATGATCAGCGGGGGGGCGACGATCTACTGGTTCACCGGCGCTTCCATCCAGACCGTGACCACCGGCGCCTACCGTGCCGTGGAATTCATCAAGGCCAATATCAAGCTTGAGGGCACGGAGAGGGCATCGGTTGCAGACAGTAAGAAAGTCGTCGAGATCTGCACGCAGTATGCGCAGAAAGGAATGCTGAATATCTTCATTGCCGTCTTCTTCGGAACTCTGGCCTTTGCGTTCGTGGATCCTTTCTTTTTTATCGGTTATCTCATCTCCATCGCCATGTTCGGCCTGTACCAAGCAATCTTCATGGCCAATGCAGGCGCCGCATGGGACAACGCCAAGAAAATTGTGGAATTCGACCTGAAGCAAGAAGGCACAGAGCTTCACGCCGCCACAGTTGTGGGCGACACGGTGGGTGACCCGTTCAAGGACACATCAGCCGTGGCATTGAACCCGCTCATCAAGTTCACCACGCTGTTCGGGCTGCTGGCTGTCGAGCTGGCCATTAGCCTACGAGCCGGTGCCGGCGGAACTTTGACCCACCTGCTCGCCACGATGTTCTTTGCGATTTCCTTCCTTTTTGTGCATCGCTCGTTTTACGGAATGCGCATCTCGACGTCGCGAGAAGCGAAAGAGTCGGCGCGCGCCGCCGCCGACTAACGTCGTGGGCTCGAAGCTACGGGTAGTACCGTCAAGATTCTACGCCCTGAGCAGGTTAGAGAACTTCGTCGGATCGCTTTCAAAACCAGGGAAGATGGTACGTAGCTCCTTGGTTCCCAGGTGCTTGGAGATGATTTCGCCCAACACGGAACGAAAGTCCGTTTTGAGCGCGAGGTCCCGCCCTTCCTGGAGTTGCTCAGGCGCCAGACCCGGCCACTGGCCATAGATTTTCCCGCCCACACCGTCTCACCTACGATTAAACCCGATGGGTACGCAAAAGTGCCATGGAGGAAGGAGTGATTTGCGACGGTAGCTAGGCGCTGATTTGTTCCAGATTCATTCCCACAGGCGAAGGCACTGCTCCAGGAATCGCCGCACCTCAGCCGGCGAGCGCAACCAAAAGCAGGCTGCCGTGTGATGTTTTCGCCCTACCAGGACTGAAATTCCGCGCATCTGCTCGAAGATACATTCGTCGCTCAAATCATCCCCGAGAAACACCATCGTCCGCGGTCGCGGCCGGTGACGTCGCAGGATGCACCGCACCGCCGTCCACTTATCCACGGTTCCACCGGCCACAATCTCCCAGATTTTCTTCCCGGAGAACAGACGCAGCCCAGGCTCACCGGCCAAAACCGCCTGCACAGCCTCCCGCGCGCGCTGACGGGCTCCGCGCGTAGCACAGCGGTAGTGCACGGCCACACTGGCGCTCTTGTTCTCAAGCAGGATCTGCGGTTGGGAGGCCAGCGTACGCAACAAGCAGCGGTACACATTCGCTATCCTGGTGCGCTCCCTGGCGTTCAACAGTTCAAAACGGCGGTTCCCTGGCGACCTTAGAAAATGGCCGTGAGTCCCCGCATACCAGAGGCCCCGTACACCGACACGAGCAGATACGTCCGCGAGCGACCGGCCGCTAATGACGCCTACCAGCGCTCCGGCTTTAACCAAAGCAGTAAGTAACTGCGGCATGCCGGGAGTGATTTGCACAGCGTCAGGATGCCGGGAAATCGGAGCGAGAGTTCCGTCAAAATCGGAAAATAGCGCCACCCGTCGCGGCTGAGAAAGTCGCGGCGTGATCTCTTCCCACGCGTCCAGAAGGTGGCGCGGGCCGCTCACTTCACCCGAGAGAGCTTGCCGATGATATCGCCAGCCCACTTATAGACATTGTTCTCGCGCACACGCTCGCGCAGGCGGCCCATGCGGCGCCGCACTTCGATGGGCTCCATCTCGATGGCCTCGCGGACGGCTTCGGCCATCTCCTCCGGTGCATATGGATTGATGATGATCGCATCATGCAACTCGCGCGCCGCGCCGGTGAAAGAGCTGAGGAGCAAGACGCCGTCCCCGTCCACCTGAGCAGCGACGAATTCCTTTGCGACCAGGTTCATTCCGTCGTGCAGCGCGCTGACGATGACAAAACGTGCAATGCGGTAGAGGGCCAGGAGTGTTTCTAGTGGAACATGTTCACGGACGAAAATGATGGGCTGCCAGTCAGAACGACCGTACTTCCAGTTGATGGCGGCGACGCGCTCGGCGACTCCGTCATTCAGCCTCCGGTACTCCTCAATTTGCATCCGACTGGGGGCACCTACCTGGAAGAAGACCAGTCGGCCGTGATATTGCGGATAGCGTTCGAGCAGCAGATCGATGGCGTCCAGTCGCTCGGGCAGACCCTTGGTGTAATCAATGCGGTCCGCTCCGACTCCAAGGATGACATCTTCGGGGAGGCGATAGCGTCGCCGCAGCGACTGCGCGAGTTTCCGCGTTTCCAGCGCGGCGGCAAGGCGCGATATCTGTTCGAAATCGATGCTGATCGGGAATGCGCGGACCTTTGTCGTGTGGCCGCCATAGACCACCGCGGTCATTTCGTGGTCGGGCCGCGCCTCCAGAATGCTGTCCACGGTGTCGATAAAGTTTCGGCAATGGTATCGGATGTGAAAACCCAGGATGTCGTTCCCCAAGATGCCCTTCAATATTTCCTCCCGCCATGGACAGATGCGAAACACTTCGGGGTTGGGCCACGGAATGTGCCAGAACTGCGCCAGTACGGCGCGCGGGCATTTCGCGCGCAGCATCTGGGGCAATAGAGCGAAGTGGTAATCCTGGATAAAAACAAAAGCCCGGTCATTATTGATCACTTCGGCGACACTGTTCGCAAACAGCTCATTGACCTCGCAGTACGCGCGCCAGTGATGGTCGCGGAAAATCGGGCGGCGGTATGCCACGTGGCACAGCGGCCACAGCGCCGAGTTGGCGAAGCCGTAGTAGTAATCTTCCTCCTGCTTCTTGGTCAGCCAAACGCGCTTCAAGCGATAGGTAGGCCGGTCCGGAGGCACCAACACATACCCCTTCTCATCCACCGCTGCTCGGTCTGCCGGGCCCCCACCATGGGCGACCCAGATGCCACGGCTGGTTTGAACGACCGGGTCGAGAGCAACACTCACGCCGCCTGCTGGCCGGATCCAATCAATCCGGCCGTTCCGGTAAACGTGAATGTACGGTTCCCGATTGGATACAACGACAAACTTGTAGCCGCGGAGCTTGGTGCGGATTAAATGACGCAGTGTGTCTCGTGTCTCCATCTCAAATCCTAATTTCGCACGCTCAATAATAGCTTGGCATCGCCGAACCTCACAAGAATTGTGCAAGAATTAGTCGGGTTCGTTCACCAGCGATGCGGACCGCGCGGAGGCACTGTCACAGCTCGCGCGACAAGGAGACCAACACGACACCGTTCCGGAAGTTCATTTTCTGGCTCTCCCAGAAGAAAAGTTTTACCACTGCGCTGGCACGGTGCGGGATGAAGTACGGCTTCGCGCGGCGGTTCGTCGCCGGTGAAACACTCGAGGAAGCGATCGATGCCAGTGCCCAGCTTTGCCGCGCCGGACGCCGTGTCAGCCTGAACGAACTGGGTGAATACGTTAGCACGGCCGCGGAAGCAGAGAACGCTCGTGACCATTACATCGGGATGATTCACGCGCTCGACCGTGCGCGGCTCGATGGAAACGTCTCCATCAAACTCACGCATCTCGGTCTGGATATTGACCGGAGCCTGTGTGCCTCCCTTACTCAGGAGATCACCGCCACCGCCAGGCGCGCACGCCGCACGATTGAGATCGACATGGAAGCATCGACTTACACACAATCTACGATCGAAATCTTCGAAATCACACAGCGCCGGTACGGAAATGCAGGTCTTGCGATCCAGGCATATCTTCGGCGCAGTGAACATGACCTCCAACGGCTGGCACCCATCGAGCCGAAAGTCCGCTTGGTGAAGGGTGCCTATCGCGAGTCTCGGGACATCGCCTTTCAGAAAAGGAAGGATGTGGACGCCAATTATCGGCACCTGCTGGATCGTTTGCTTCGGCCGGGAACAAACGGCCGCTTCACCACCGCCATTGCGACGCACGACCCGGTGCTCGTTGGCTACGCACAGGAAAAGATCCGCCAGTACGGTCTTTCTCCCGAGCGCTACGAGTTCCAGATGATCTACGGCATCCGTCGCGACTTGCAGCAACAGGTTTATACCGCTGGCCACCCGCTGCGGATCTACGTTCCGTTCGGTACAGCCTGGTGCCCCTACTTCTTGCGCAGGCTGGCAGAACGGCCTGCCAACTTATGGTTTGTGTTACGCAGCATTGTGGCCGAGCGAAAATCACCAGAGTAGGTGCAGGCCCTCTCGACTCCGGAGTTTGCTAGCATGAGGCGGGGGACGCCGCTCGCAGCCCTGCATCGGCTGCGGACATCTCCACAACTCTGCACGAGAAAGGAGTGTTAGGATGCCCCGTGAGGCCCACTCGTGACCTTGCCTTCGAGTGAGATCAACTCATCGCTATCGCGCGAAGCCCGAAAGGCATCCAGGGTCCAAATGTCCATACCTTCGTCGTGTCGGAGAATGTAATAATTTCCGTCATCGGAGCGAACTCGGAAATAGGTGGCGCCTGGCGAGTACCATCGGTCCTCAACTTCCGCGGCCTCAAAAAGTCGGCCGCGAAGGGTGAAACGCAACGGACGTTCATCGGCCCGATGGCCGGCATAACATTCGACGCGAATCTCTGGCACTGTGGTTTCCTGTTCGCGTTCCATGTGAATTAGTGTATCCCTCTTCACTCGCTCTGTCATTCCGGTCTAACGCAGGAACCAGCAGTCCACATCGCTGGACCAAACCGGCCAGCGCCAGAGTAACTCTTACGATTTCCCTGTTTCCTCACTTCATTGATCGCGCTATCCTCCTTCGTACCAGTCGTACGAAGAAGGATCGAAAGAATCAGCTGTAGCGGTTTGCCGCCGCCCGAACACCCCCTTCCAAGAAGGATTTTCATGCATCAGGAAAAGCCACACCGTGCTCGTGTCAGCGTTGCTTTGCGGGATGGGGAGTTCATGGAAGTGCAGGCCGCCGCGTTGGAAGTGGCTACCATCGCCATCGCCATCACCGATCGCGAAGGAACCATTCTCTGGGTCAACTCCGCGTTTCAACAGTTAACCGGCTGCCGCAGAGAGGATGTTCCTGGACGCAGCATTCACCTGCCAAAATCCGACCGGCATCCGACCTCCTTATGCGAAAGCATGTGGGATGCCATATTATCCGGACGAAAATGGCAAAGCGTTTTCATCAATGAGCGTAAGGACGGCAGTTTGTACCATGAGGACATGAGCATTATCCCGGTGCCGAATGCTCAGGGAGAGATCACTCACTTCATTGCCATCAAGCAGGATCTTACGGAACATCGGCGCGAGGCGGAAGAGTCCCTTCAGAAAAGCGAGGAACAATTTCGCCAACTGGTAGACAATTTTCACGAGGTCTTTTTTATCCACACACCGGACCCGGTGCGAATGGCTTATATCAGTCCCGCCTACGATGAAATCTGGGGAAGACCCCGGCAGGAACTCTATGACCGGCCCGAGGCCTGGATGGAATCGCTTCATCCTGAGGATCGTGAACCTGTCGGCAGATTCTATGAACGGGCTATGCAAGGTGTTCGGACAGACATGCGATACCGCGTGATGCGGCCGGATGGTTCGGTTCGTTGGATTCGCTCGCGCAGTTTCCCCGTGCACGACTCAAGGGGCAAGTTCATCCGGGTAGTCGGAATTGCGGAAGATGTCACCGAGCGCAGGCAGAAGAAAAACGCTCTCGAAAAAATTCACCAAAAACTGAACGCCACCCTGGAAGAAGCGAACCGGCAAACCCGCGAAGCCGCTCAACTGACTGAATTGGTGGATATTCTGCAGTCCTGCCAGACCGCTGAAGAAGCCTACAAGATCATCGAAGGTTTCCTGCAAAGCACATTTGGTTTTCCAGCCGGGGCGTTGTGCATCACCAGCCCGTCGCGTGACCTCGTAGTGGCGGTAGCCACATGGGGCGACGCTCTTGGCACTGAGAAGGCCTTCCCTCCGGAGGATTGCTGGGCGCTCCGCCGCGGCAAGACTCACTGGGTCAATGATCCCGCTTCGTCATTACGATGCAGGCACGTAGGCAGCTCTGTATGTCGTGGTCATGTCTGCGTCCCCCTGGCGGCACAGGGTGAAACGTTGGGGGTGCTCTACCTCAATGCTCTGCCGAAGTCCCTGAGCCCTGACCTGGCACTCCAGCCAGATCCAACGGAAATCCTTGCGCGACAAGCAAAAGCTGTGGGCGAGCGCGTATCTCTGGCGCTGGCCAATCTGAGACTTCGAGAGGTCCTTCGCGGCCAATCGATTCGCGATCCCTTAACTGGTCTTTTCAACCGCCGCTTTATGGAAGAGTCATTCGAACGCGAGTTGCGGCGTGCAGTTCGAGGCAAGCAGCAGTTAGCCCTGCTCATGCTGGATATCGACCACTTCAAGCGCTTCAACGACATGTTTGGGCATCAGGCTGGCGACGCCCTGCTGCGCGCTTTGGGAAATCTCCTGAGACACCGCACCCGCGGGCAAGATGTCGCTTGCCGATTTGGCGGAGAAGAGTTTGCTTTCATCCTAGCGGGTACCTCCATTGAGGCTGCCACCAAACGAGCGGAACTCTTGCGGAAAGATATCGCGCAGCTAAACGTCCAGCATGCCGGGCTACTGCTGGGAGCGGTGACGCTTTCCTTCGGTATTGCCGTCTACCCCGACCACGGGGACAGTGCCGATGCCCTGCTGAAAAGAGCCGATGACGCCCTGTATCGGACCAAGTCGGAAGGACGAGACAAGATCGTCATCGGTGACCCTGTTCCTGTTAAGGACTCGTAAACACCATAAACAAAGACCTCCTCCAACGCGCGTGTTGCGTCGGCCTATTGTGGTTTGGTCAGGGTAACCGTTGCTCCAGAGGCATCGTTCGGAACCGGGCGCGACGCCAGCCCCATGGATGGCGCGGCAAATCGCCGCCACAGGCAGGATCTGTTTCGTGAACCTCGGCGCTCAGTTTCTCAGCAGGGCGGCCCCGAGAAGCGGCAGCTAAACTGGCCTGGCAGCGCACTCTCGATTTCTTCAACAAATACGTGAGGGACTAAGTAATGCCGCCTTCTCCGGTTACCCGTCACTCTAAGGGAGGGATGCCGAGGTCATTCTTAAGATTGAGAAAGCCCTGACAAATGGCATCGTGGAGGGCCTGAACGAGGTTTTGAACGATAACTTGAAGAACCTTCGCCCTTGGTCCCCGCTGAGCCCTGCAGCTCGTTTCCCCGGCGCTATTCGATCTTACCGATTTGTTCCTTCCACAATTGCCATGGCCGCGTGATGCTGACGCCTGCCGCCGCCATGGACGCCTCTCCTGGCGAAAGGAAGGTGATTGGGCCAAGTCGTGCCGCTTCAGCCTGCAGCCGCGCATTCACATCGGCATAATAGGAGCGCCAGACCGCCTGCGGGACTGACTCACCGACGACGGTTTGGCCGTGCCCGCGCATCAGCACCACAGGATTATCGCCAAGGACCTTGGCGATAGCGTCGCCGAGCTGGTTGTTGGTGACCATCATGTTGGTGTCGCCGGCCACCTCGCGAATATCAAAGATGGGCGTATCACTCCCGAGGAAGCCACCATTATGAAAAACGGGGCGAAGGGGGGTCTTGGTCACCCCAAAGGGAATCAGCCCCAGCGAGTGACCGTGTATCACGGACTTCACGTCAGGACGGGCGCGGTAAATGCCGCAGTGGATAAAACGCTCGCCGTAACCCCGGCCCTCGCCGCCGACGATGTTGCAGTCGAGGTCGTATTCCAGAATGTCCTTTGCGGTCACCTGCGATGGCGCCAGGCCGCGGGACATATAAAAGCGATTGGGATTCTGGGGATCACGGACGCTTACATGGCCGAAAGCGTCGAGCACACCCTCGTTGTAAAGAATGCGGTTGCCGTAAACGAGATCCTCGATCAATTGGGCTTTCGAGGGAGTCGCAGGCGGCGCTCCCTGTCCCGCCGACTTCACCGAGCCCAGGAAGAGGGCCGCGGATACGGCGCACAACGCGAACGCTACAAGGATTCTGATCTTCATGAAGTGCCTCGCACGCAAATTGAGTAACGACACAATTCCGTCTGCGCGTGAGTATACGCGGGTCGTGCGCGTCGCGTCGACAGGAAATACGCGGATGACACCATTGCTTGAACAAGTTTCTTTTTGCCGTTGGCTACGTTACCATTACATTTAACTTCGATGCGCGGCCGAATCATGCAATTGGTGTTGGCGATTCCGCTGGTCGCGTGCCGACAACCGACAGGCCGTGATTTGCAATGATATCCATTTGGGACTCCAAGGTTCTTAGGACCCTCCTGAGCCTGACCTGCTTGTCAGCTTGGACCGTGGGCGTTGCCGCGCAGTCTTTTCCTGCACCTCAAACGAAGGTAGAACTCGTAGCCGAGGAGAACTCACTTGTGCCTGGCCGCACGGTGTGGATCGGTTTGCTCTTCGATCTCGACAAGGGTTGGCACACCTACTGGGTGAATCCCGGCGATGCTGGCGCGCCGCCGCGCGTCCAATGGGAACTTCCCTCAGGGTTCCGCGCCGGCGACATTCGCTGGCCCGTTCCCACGCGCCTTGCTACCGGCACCTTGGTGGACTACGGTTACGAGGGTCGCGTCATGCTCGCGATACCGCTGCAGATTCCCGCAAGTTACAATCCCGGCGCACCAGCCACGCTGGCCGCCGACGTGAGATATATGGTCTGCCGTGAAGTTTGTATCCCTGCGCGCGCACACCCGACGCTGACCATTCCATCGAGAAGCGGGCCGACCGCCGACGCGGCGGTGCGCCGCGAACTCTTCGCAAAGGCGCGGGATCAATGGCCCAAAGCGATGCCAACGGGCTGGAAAGCCCAGGCAACCGACCAGGGCGACCATCTTGTCCTTTCCATCGAAACGGGTTCTCGGGAGTCACAAGCTGTTTTCTTCCCGCTCCGCGAGAATGAGATTGACAACGCCTCATCCCAGACTGTGACCCCGACTAACTGCGGCGTGCAAATTAGCCTAAACAAATCCGGCCGGCTGACCGGAGCCATCTCGGTCCTCCATGGGGTGGTAGTCTTGGCCCCGAGTCGCATCATCGAGATCGCCGCCCCCGTAAGTCGCCGACACTAGAAAATACCCCTTCTCCGTTTTTCTGATCTGCTCCGAGCTCCCGATGCACAGCTGCTGTGGCGTGTCAAATAGCGCGTGGATCAAAGAGCGGGGTGGTCGGCTGGGCATATCAACCTTGGGAAGTGCACCCCGCAGGCGGCCAAGTTCATTAACTACGTTGATGTGGTCCGTATGAAGTTGGGGCAGGTCTTTCCAAGGCAGAGGGACGGTACGCACTGCGCTGGTGACCAAATTGCACCTCGATGCCCAAATCGTCTAGCTTCGGCAACAATACATTCAGTTCCATGTACCGAAATACCGAACCAGCGGTTCCCCTTCCACGATCGAGATGTGTATGGGGCGATAACTTGATTCTATGCTCGACCTGATACTTGCACGTAAGTGTTCAAGCCCCGGCGCTCGGCACCTCCCCGCGGTAGCGGACAAGAAGCAGGGTGATATCGTCTGCCTGGGTCGCGCCGCGGGTGAACTTCTCCAGCGAGTCCAGGATCATATTCTGTAGACCATCCAACGATGTGCCGTCCTGACCAGAAAGAACTTCGCGAAGGCGATCCAGGCCATACTCCTGTTCGTTGGGATCCATGACTTCGGTGACGCCGTCGCTAAACAGCACCAGAGTGTCGCCCGCCTGCAGGCGGATACGCGCGCAGGCGTAATCGGCTCCGGAGATGAGGCCGACAGGGAAAGAACCTTCCGTAAAAGGCTGCGAGACTTCGCGCCTGCGCAGAAGCAAAGGCGAAGGATGGCCGGCATTGATGAATTCCAGCTGCCCATCGCCGCCCAGGATTCCGAAAAACGTGGTGGCATAGCGCTCCACTTCGACGTGCTCACAAAGGAAGTCATTCAGCTTCTCAAAAACGCCAGACGCGTTGGCGCCTGCGGTGACCCCACTAGAGCGCCCTGCAGTATGGTGGTGAGCAGGGCGGCGCCCAGCCCTTTGTCGGAGACATCCGCTATCAGAAAAACCGCGCGATCCGTTTCCATCGGGAAAACGTCGAAGTAGTCGCCGCTGACTGTGAGGCTGGGTAAATTGATGCCGCGGACGATAAGATGCGAATACTCGCGGAAGCTCCGGGGAAGCAGAGCTTGTTGGATTTCGCGTGCGATCCTGAGTTCTTGCTCCAAACGCTGCCGCTCCCGTTCCCGCTCAAGCAAGCACGCGTTGTCCAAAACGCTGGCAGCTTCCCCGCCGAGCGCGTCTAGGATTTGGCGGTCCAGTTTCGAAAAGGCTGCCGGGCGGCGGGAATCCAGATACACAACCCCCAGAAGATCTCCGCGCTCGGCGTCCCCCCCTGGTTCCGTGGAGCTGGCGCGATGCACTGTATAGAGCGGAATGATGACCACGGCTCGAAGTTGTTGCGCCACGACACTCTGAGCCGCCTGCAGATCGACATCCGCCCGAGCGAGATCTTCGGTGATCGTGCTCGATTTCTGTTGAAGCCCCAAGCGGAGGGCCGTCTGGCTGGGCGCGAAACTTTCGGGTTGCAGCCGCACCCCGCCACTGCGACGGGCAAGGCGTGCACGAAGCGAGCCGGTCGAATCTGCCTCGAGCAAAAGGCCGCGGTCCGCATGGGTAACGGCAATTGCATAGTCCAGCATCGTGCTGAGGACAGAGTCCAGCGGAAGTTGGGAGTGCAGGAGCATGGTCGCTTCGAGAAGGAGATTGAGTTGGCTGAGGCCGCCAGGCGCAGAACTGCTGCCGGAGACATCTCCGATGCGGCTTAGGATATTCGGAATCGCCGAGTGCTCCGAGAGAGAGCGGAAGGCGATGTCGCAAGAGTCTGCGAGGCCGAAAGTGATAACGTCGCCGTCCTGCAGGACTCGGCGGTCAATTTTGTCGCCGTTGACGAAAAGGCCGCTTCGCTGCCCGCGGTCTTGCAGATAGTAACGGCCGCCTTCTAATTGAATAGCGGCGCACTGGCGGGAGATTCGTGGATCGGTGAGCTGAAGGTGGTTTCCGGTTTCGCCTCGACCGATGAAAAAAGGGGATTCCGTGATGGCCACAGTACGGCGGGAGTTATCGGGCAGAAGGACTTCAAGGGTGGCATCGCCTATGGCCGGGGGGTCGGTCATCCATGTCGCTCGACTCGAGATTGTAGCACGCACAATTTTGGGCCTGTAAGCATCCGGCGTGTTTCCCCGCTTGCCCCTCCAAGGGTTTATACTGCAGAGGACAGTCCATGGCGATTCTGGCAGGCAAACGTCTGGGTCCCTATGAGGTCCTTTCCGCAGTTGGTGAGGGCGGAATGGGCGAGGTCTACCGTGCCAAAGACACTCGTTTAGACCGCATCGTCGCGATTAAGGTCCTGCCCGGCCATCTTGCCGATCAATCCGAGCTGCGCGAACGGTTCGAACGCGAAGCACGAACGATTGCTGGTCTCAACCATCCGAACATCTGCGTCCTCCACGACATCGGGCACCAAGATGGCATCGACTTTCTGGCTATGGAGTTCCTCGAAGGAGAGACGCTGGCGCAGCGGCTTCTGAAGGGTCCACTCCCGCTGGAGCAAGTCCTGCAATTCGCCATTCAGATTGCCGATGCGCTGGACAAGGCACATCGCAACGGCGTAACCCACCGAGACCTGAAGCCGGCCAACATCATGCTGACAAGATCCGGCGCCAAGCTGCTCGATTTTGGGTTAGCGAAGCTGCCGCCGCTTCCTTCGCCGACTGCCCCTCTTTCCGAACCGCCGACGACAAGAGACAACATAACGACTCAGGGCACGATACTGGGGACGCTTCAGTACATGGCGCCAGAGCAATTGGAAGCCCAAGAAGCCGATGCTCGCACAGATATCTTTGCCCTGGGCGCGGTGATCTACGAAATGGCTACAGGCAAGAGGGCGTTTGACGGCAAATCACAGGCCAGCATCATCTCCGCCATCATGTCGTTCGATCCTCCGCCGCTGTCCTCTCTTCAACCGATGACACCTCTGGCGCTGGATCGTGTTGTGAAAAGATGCCTGGCCAAGGAACCCGATAAGAGGTGGCAAACTGCCAGCGATCTGCGCGAAGAGCTACGATGGATTGCCGAAGTCGGTTTGCAATCACCGGCATCTGCCAGCGCGACAGCAAAACCTATTCGCGCCAGCCGGCGGCAAGTCCTTCTGTGGAGCATCGCCTCCTTGGCGCTGGCGGCCGTTGTTAGCCTTGCCGTTTGGAGTCTCAAGCCCGCGCCCTCACCTCTGCCGCAGCCCGTCACCCGCACGGCGATAACACTGGCCCCGGGCGAGGAACTCGCTGGACTCAGTCAATTGGCTGTAGCCATTTCACCCGACGGGAGCCACCTCGCCTATGTGGCCACCCGTGGCGGCGCCCAGCAGTTGTATCTGCGGGCAATGGATCAGCTGGAAGCCCGGCCCATTCCGGGCACCGAGGATGCGGTAGCCCCCTTCTTCTCGCCAGATGCTCAGTGGCTCGGTTCTTTGCGGACGGGAAATTGAAAAAAATCTGTGTGAGCGGGGAACCGGCGATCACCCTCGGCGATGCGGCGACTCCCCGCGGAGCGACTTGGGGCAGCCAGGGGACAATCATCTTCGCGCCCACCCAGGCTGGAGTCCTACAGGAAATGTCGGACATGGGGGGCAATCTGCAACCACTGACTCGTTTTGAGGAAGACGAAACCAGTCACCGTTGGCCCGACTTGTTGACCGATGGCAAGACCTTCCTCTTCGCCGCGGGAATCGGCACCACCCTGCGGGTTAGGGCGTATTCGATGGATTCGGGCGAGCAGCAGGAGATTATCCAAGCGGGGAGGCAGCCGCGTTACTTGCCTTCCGGGCATCTGCTCTATGTGCAGGCGGGGACGCTCATGGCCGTGCCCTTCGATGTCCAGCGAATGGAGGTCACAGGCATTGCAATTCCTGTGGTAGAAGACCTCCTGCAGACAACACCAACGGCAGCCGCCCAGTACAGTATTTCGAGGAGCGGATCGCTGGTCTATGTGGGAGGCGCTTCGGCGAGCCAACGCAGCCTGGTGTGGGTCAGTCGCAATGGCGTAGAACAACCTTTACCCGCTCCCGCTCGCGCCTATCAGTCACCGCGTCTTTCCCCCGACGGTCAGCGCATGGCGATGAGCATAGACGCACCGGAGCCGCAGATTTGGCTGTACGATCTGTTCCGGGCGGCGCTGACCCGATTCACGTTCGAGGGCACTTACAACCGGTCTCCCACCTGGAGCCACGACGGAGAACGAATCGCATTCATCTCCAATAAGGACGCCGCACAGGACACTTACTGGCAACTGGCCGACGGCAGCGGGGCCGTGGAGCGCTTGACGACCGGCGAAGACATTATCAGTCCCAGTTCTTTTTCTCCGGATGGGCGGCTGCTGGCCTTTATTGAAATCAACCCCACTACACAGCGGGACATTTCCGTACTGCAGCTAAGCGACCTAAAAACCCAGCTTTTCCTCCGCACGCAGTTCAGCGAAACCGCCCCTCGTTTTTCTCCAAATGGTCTTTGGCTCGCTTACGTGTCGGACGAATCGGGCCGGCAGGAGATTTACGCGAAACCCTATCCGGGCCCGGGCGGCAAGTGGCAAATCTCAACCGAGGGTGGAACGGAGCCAGTCTGGAATCCAAATGGGCGGGAGCTGTTCTACCGCAGCGGGAACAAGATGATGGCCGTCGAGATCACCACGCAGCCCAACTTTTCTGCGGGCAAGTCCCAGACCCTCTTCGAGGGATCCTACACGCTGGCTCCGGAGGCCAATTCCGCTCCCGACTACGATGTCTCCACCGATGGGCAACGCTTTCTGATGCTCAAGGAAGCCGGCGAAGGAGCATCCGCGACAGCAACTCAAATCGTAGTCGTACAAAACTGGCTGGTAGAGCTGAACCGCCGCGTCCCGCCCGGCAGGAAATGAAGGACCGCTGGCACGCTGACCGAGAGTTGGCCTTAACTGGTGATAAACTGGTTCAGTAAGAACATGTTGATGATGGAGGATGTGAGTAAGCCGGAGGCTGACGGCTTGGCTCAAAGCGGAATGAAAGCAGAAACTGTAAGATGACCGGCAATGCGGTCCCAACGAGATATCCCGTTATCCCGGGGAGAGATCAATGATGAACAGAAATCTGCTTGTCTTCATCGCCACGCTGGTTCTGGCGAATACCATCGGCTGTGGTGGGCGCTCCGACCCGGAATCCGACTCCAGCGCGCCTTCTCCAGCTGCCCGTACCGGACCTGTTTCCCTGGACAAGGCGGACTATCCTGTCTTTCCCGACGCAGACTCCGGCGCCGATCCGTCGGTTCCCGCCCAGCAAGGAGGGAAAGGGTTCACAGGCCAAGGATGGGAAACGAATACGGATTTCGATCTCATCGGCGACCCACGGGCGCTTAAGGGTGGCATGTTCCGCGATTATCTACGCGACTTTCCGGGCACCCTTCGAATGGAAGGCCCGGAGGCCAACTCCGCATTCAATTACCGTGTTACGGTGCTGGCCTATGAAAGCCTGCTCTCCCTTCATCCCACAACTCTCGACTACATCCCCTCGCTGGCCACGCACTGGCAGATCTCAACCGATAAGATGACCTTTCGCTTCCGCATCAATCCCAACGCTCGTTTCTCCGACGGCATGCCGGTCACCAGCGAGGACGTCGTGGCCACCTACGACTTCGTGATGGATAGGACCTTGCAGTCTCCATCGAACCGACTGGTCTACGGAAAGCTCAATCGGCCGGTTGCAGAAAGCCAGTACATCGTTCGCGTTCAAGCCAAGGAATTGAACTGGCGCAATTTCCTGTACTTCTCTTCCATGCTGATCCTCCCGGCGCACGTTCTGCAGAGCGTCAATGGAGAAACGTATCTCAAGGAATATAACTACCAGCTGCTACCCGGTTCCGGTCCCTACACCATTCGCGAACAAGACATCGTTAAGGGCAGAACCATCACCGTTCGGCGCCGCAGCGACTATTGGGCAGCCAAGGCCAGAAGCAGCGTGGGCTTGGCCAATTTCGATGAATTGTGGTTCGTCGTGGTCCGCGATGAGAACCTCGCCTTTGAAATGTTCAAGAAGGGCGAGTTGGATGTTTACCCCGTCGCGCGCGCGCGGCGATGGGTGGAAGAGCTGAATTTCGACAACGTCCAGCGGGGGCTCGTTCAAAAACGCAAGATATTCAACAATGAACCGCAGGGATTCCAAGGGTTCGCCTTCAACACACGCAGACCTCCTTTCGACGACTTTCGTGTCCGTAAGGCTATGACGCTGCTCCTCAATCGCCGGCAACTGATCGAAAAGATCATGTTCAACCAGTACGAGCCACAGAATTCTTACTACGTCGGTACGCTGTATGAGAATCCGAACAACCCAACGAATGAGTATGATCCACAAGAAGCGCTGCGATTGTTGGCCGAGGCCGGCTGGAACAGCCGCGACTCCCAGGGAAGGCTTCTTAACAACGGCGTTCCGCTACAGATTGAGTTGCTCTACACCACCAAGACGTTCGAGCCCCACCTCACCGTGTATCAGGAGGATCTGCGAAGGGTTGGGATCACCATGAATCTCCGCCTCATCACTCCCGAAACACAATTCCAGATGATCAACCAGCGGCGCTTCCAGATGTCGCAACAGGCGTGGGGCGGTCTGCTCTTTCCCAACCCGGAGACGTCGTGGCATTCCTCGCTCGCCGATGTGGATAACACCAACAACATATCCGGATTCAAGAACGCCCGCGTCGACGAGCTTTGCGAGGAATATGACAAGATGTTCGACGTGAATCAGCGAATTCGCGCCATTCGTGAAATTGACGGAATTCTGGCCAACGCTTATCAGTACACCTTGCACTGGTCCGCTCCATTCACTCGTGTCATCTATTGGAACAAGTTTGGGACCCCGCCGGGCTACCTGTCACGCATTGCCGGCTATTACGGGGTTCACCAGATGTGGTGGATCGACCCGGACAAAGACACTAGACTGCAAGCGGCTTTGCGCGATCCGTCCATGAAGCTGGAAGTCGGGCCGACCGAGGTTCGTTACTGGCTTGAATATGATAAGACAGAGCAATCTTCGCTGCGGTGAACGCACGGGGCTCCTGTAACGCTTCATGACTGGTTACTTCGTCCGGCGCTTCCTGCTGATCATACCGACCTTCATCGGCATCACGCTGGCCGTGTTCGTGGTGACGCATTTCGTCCCCGGCGGGCCGGTGGAACGCCAGATCATGCGTTACAAGATGGCGGTGGCCACCGAAGGAGGGGTAGGCGGCGGAGCGGCAACCATTGACCTCCCGGAAGACGCTATCGAAGAGATGCGGCGCTACTACGGCTTTGACAAGCCAGTGCACATTCGATATGCCCAATGGCTCTGGAATCTCCTGCACCTGGATCTGGGCCGCTCCTACGTTTATCAAGACCTGGTATGGGACGTGATCAAGTCTCGCTTCCCTGTCTCCATTTTTTTGGGCTTAACGGGGTTTTTCCTGAGCTACCTGGTGTGTGTCCCGCTGGGCGCGCTCAAGGCAATTCGACACGGCTCCCGCTTCGATTTGTTGAGTAGCTTCATGGTTTTTCTGGGCTATTCGATCCCCGGATGGGCTCTGGGGACGGCGCTCCTTGTGTTGCTTGGGGGAGGCAGTTTCTGGAATCTGTTTCCGCTCGGCGGCTTCCGTCCCAATAACTGGGAATTCCTCGGCTTTTTCGAGAAGATCGTCACCCAGCTCCACTACATGTTTCTTCCCGTGCTGTGCTACATGCTCGGATCGTTCGCCACCCTTACCATTCTGATGAAGAACTCCCTGATGGAAAACCTGGGGCAGGATTACATTCGCACGGCGTTTGCCAAAGGCCTCAGCGAGCGCCGCGTAATTTTCGTTCATGCGTTAAGGAATTCCCTGATTCCCATCGCCACCGGTCTGGGACACGTAATCAGCCTTATTTTGGCCGGCTCGTTCCTTATCGAAAAGGTGTTCAACATCGACGGCATGGGCTACCTCGGGTACACCTCGATCTTGCAGCGGGACTATCCGGTCGCGTTGGGCATTCTTGTAGTTTCCAGTCTGCTGATGCTGGTCGGCAATATCCTCTCCGACATGATCTACGTTCTTGTGGATCCAAGGATTCGATTTAGATGACCGCACAGGACGCGGTTGCGAATCTCCCGGATATTCCGCGCGCGCCGCAAGCCGAAGCGCTGGCGGAACGCCCCTCTGTCTCCATCTTTCGCAAGCGCCTTCGCAAGTTTCGCACCATCAAGCGAGGATATTATTCCTTCCTCATTATTCTCGGCGCGTACGGCATCTCCTTTCTTTTGCCCTTGCTTGTAAACAATACCGCGTTGCTCGTCCGATACAACGGGACGTTTTATTCCCCCTTGTTGCGATACTATGCGGCATCGACCTTCGGTCAGCAGGCGATCGGTGAGCCAAATTTTAGGGCTCTGGCCCGGACGTTCAGCCAGCAGAACCAAGGCAACTGGGTTCTCTTGCCGCCCTATCCGTACAGTCCCACTGAATCCCTCCTGGATCTTCCCGGAAACCCTCCCCATCCCCCGTCTTGGGACCACATCTTCGGCACCGATGACCGCGGGAGGGACATCTTTGCGCGGCTGGCCTACGGGCTCAATGTGTCTCTCACCTTTGGGTTGCTGGTCTTGGCCATCAGTTACGCTATCGGGATAGCGGTGGGAGCGATCTTGGGATACTTCGGCGGGAAACTGGATATCCTGGGGCAGCGCGTGATCGAAATATGGTCTTCGTTGCCCTTCCTTTACACCATCATTATCATTAGTTCGATCGTCGTCCCCATTTACGTTCCCGGAAGAAATCTCGTTCTGCAGCCGTCTTTTTGGTTGCTGGTAATGATCCTGACCGCCTTTAATTGGATGGGCATTACGTATTACATGCGGGGTGAGTTTTATCGCGAGAAAACCAAGGATTACGTGGGCGCCGCCATTGCCATGGGCGCTTCAGACCAAGCTATCGTATTCAAACATATCTTGCCGAACTCGCTCACACCGGCCGTCTCTTTCGCGCCCTTTATGATCGTTGCGAATATCGCCGCGCTGGTCGCTCTGGATTTTCTCGGATTTGGCCTTCCCGCCCCCACGCCGAGCTGGGGTGAACTGATCGGCCAGGGAACGGAGAATCTCACCAAGTGGTGGTTGATCTCCTTTCCTTTGGCCGCGATGTTCCTCACCCTCCTTCTCATCGTCTTCATCGGTGAGGCGGTTCGCGAAGCCTTCGATCCCAAGGAATATTCGAGGTTGCGGTGAGCACAACGCCTGTTCCACTCCTACAGGTTCGAAATCTCAAGACCTACTTCCAGGCCGAGACAGGGACCGCCAAAGCTGTCGATGCAGTGGACTTCGACATCTTCCCAGGCGAGGTCGTCGGATTGGTCGGAGAGTCGGGATCCGGAAAGAGCGTTACGGCCCTCAGCATCCTCCGATTGATTCCCGACCCTCCCGGAAAGATCGTTGAGGGATCCATTCTCTTCAAGGGTCGGGATTTACTGAAGATCTCCTGGGAGGAGATCCGGGACGTGCGCGGAAAAGAGATCAGTATGATCTTTCAGGAGCCCATGACCTCGCTGAATCCGGTGTTCACGATCGGCATGCAGTTGGTGGAGGCTGTACTCGCGCACGAACGGCTATCGAAAAAGGAGGCCTTCGACCGCTCCGTGGCCATGCTGGAACTCGTCGGCATTCCGGATCCCCCTTCGCGCATGAACGACTATCCGCATCAGTTTTCCGGCGGCATGCGGCAGCGCGTCATGATCGCCATCGCCCTTGCATGCAATCCGTCGATCCTCATTGCCGACGAACCGACCACCGCCCTCGATGTCACCATCCAAGCGCAAATCCTCGAGCTCATGCTGCAGATCAAGGACCAGCGGCAGGACGCGGCCATTCTCCTGATTACGCACAATCTCTCTGTGGTGGCGGAGATCTGCCATCGCGTCATCGTCATGTACGGCGGAAAAGTCCAGGAAGTCGCGCCGGTGAGGGATCTTTTCCGCAATCCGCAACATCCGTACACGCGCGGTCTGCTCGCATCCTTGCCGGCCATCGATGGTCAGAAGCAACGGCGGCTTTCGGCGATTCCAGGCAACGTACCCGGTATTCTCGACCTGCCCGCCGGCTGCAAGTTTGAAACGCGGTGTTCGGAACGGATGGAACGGTGCGCTCTGATCGAGCCCGGCCTCGTCGAGACATCTCCGGGGCACTGGGTGCGCTGTCATTTGGTGAATCCATGAAGATTCTCGACATTCAAGATCTGCGCGTGAACTTCCCCGTTGTGGGAGGCGTGTTCGCGCGTAAGATCGCCGAAGTAAAAGCCGTGGACGGCGTGAGTTTCGAGTTGGAACAAGGCGAAACGCTGGGTCTGGTTGGTGAATCCGGATGCGGCAAGAGCACGGTGGGGCGAGCGATCGTCAATATTCTTCGCCCCATGGTCTACGGAGTCGAGATTTCGGGAAGCGTTGTATACCACCATTCGTCGGGTGCCCTGGATTTGGCCCGCCTGAGCCGCGCGAAGATGCGTCCGTATCGCGCTGACATCCAGATGATTTTCCAGGATCCCTATTCGTCACTCAATCCGCGAATGACGGTCGGACAAATCGTCGAAGAGCCGCTGAACATTCACACCCCTTTGTCGCCGCCCGAGCGAAGGGACCGCGTGGGGTGGCTCTTGGAGCGGGTAGGATTCACGCGGGAGCAGGCCAATCGGTACCCTCATGAATTCTCCGGCGGGCAGCGGCAGCGGATCGGCATTGCGCGAGCTCTGGCGACAAATCCCAAGATTGTCATCGCCGACGAGCCCGTCAGTGCTCTCGACGTCTCCATCCAGGCGCAGGTGATCAACCTGATGCGGGACATCCAGGAAGAATTTCGCCTTTCTTATATCTTCATTGCCCACGACCTCTCCGTGGTGCGTCACATCTCTGATCGAATCGCGGTGATGTATCTCGGTCACCTCGTGGAGATCGGTCCGGCTGAGGTGATCTATACGACCCCGCTGCACCCGTACTCCCGCGCGCTCCTCTCGGCAGTTCCCCGCCCCGATCCGGAAGGTGCACAGGATCGCCGCATGCGCCTCACCGGCGATGTTCCGAGTCCCATCCACAAGCCTTCCGGCTGTGCCTTCCGCACCCGCTGCCCCATCGCGAAACCTTCTTGCGCTGATGCAGTGCCTCCGCTGGAATTCAAGGAGAGCAGGTGGGTCGCTTGTCCCTGGGTGTGAACCCCCACCAACACCACACCGTCCTTGACAAGCCTTGACAAGGCTCATCGATCGGTTCATCATCACCCCCGTTCTTGGCGTTGTTCTGAACACGTTGTTCAGAACATAGGGAAGCTGGTGAAAAACCAGCGCGGCCCCGCCACTGTGATTGCGTTGGGCGGAACACGATAGCCACTGTTTGCCTGTATGTGAAAGGGTGAATGGGAAGGCGTTCCGACCGCAAAGCATCAGCCAGGAGACCTGCCAAGAACCCCAGCTCGGTTCGGCTTCGAGGGGAGGCCCGATGAGTTTTCTCGCCATATCTCTGGCTCTGCCAGAGCTTTTCCTTGGAATCGTTTTCCGAAGATGGGGATGCGTTCCTGCGCGAACGCCCTCCGAGTGTTGGAGGAGTGTCCCCTTCCGGCTGGGAAATCCTTAACCATCTGTACCGCTGTCGAATGAACGGGAAGGCGGTGAGAATCCGCCACTGCCCCGCAACTGTGAACGACGGCAAGGCTCGCACGAAAGCCACTGTCCCGCCGACGGGATGGGAAGGCGCGGGCTGGAAAAGGCAACTCCTTTTCCCGTCGCAAGTCAGGAGACCGGTTCAACAGCGCTTTCGTTCCCTCCTGCCGAGGGCAAAAGGAGAAGTGAAATGGTCTCTCATCCCAGGTACTTGTATCTTGCTTTTGGTGTGCTTTGCTTGATCTGGACCGCAAGTCCGCTATGCAGCGCAGCCGATCTCTCCGTTTCTGGAATCGTTTTGGATCAGACAGGGAGCCCCATTCCCGGCGCTTTCGTAACCCTGTACACTTCCACGGCCCTTCTCCACAAGACACAGAGTGCCAACGACGGCAGCTTTTCTTTCCCGAATGTACAGGCTGGCACGTACCTGCTGGAGTGTTACCAGGATGGGTTCCAAACGCAAAGCCGCCGACTTGTTCTCGGCGACCGCTCCGAATACCTTCGTATCGCTCTGGATGTCGTGGGGCTTCATCAGCATGTATCTGTAGTCACTTCTGATTTGCCGGAGATTCCCAGTGAAACTGCCAAAGCGGTTTCTCTCATCAGTGCCGAAGAAATTACCAATCGCGATCTTTTTTTCCTCACCGACGCCTTGCGTTCCATCCCTTCTCTACAAATCCAGCAGCTGGGTGGGCCGGGTGCGCTGTCCAGTTATCGCTTTCGGGGGATGCGCCCGGAAGACTCGGCCATCCTGCTCGACGGCTTCCGCTTTCTCGATGCTTCGGACATCAAAGGCTCCGCGCGCCCCCTCCTCTCCGACCTTTCGGTGACACGCGCGGAGCGAATTGAAGTTCTGCGCGGCGCCGCCTCCGCGCTCTATGGCACCAACGCCGTTGGCGGTCTCGTCAACGTAATCTCCCGACAACCCAGCCAATCGCTCGCCGGGTTCGTCTCTCTGGAGGGTGGCTCGCTCGGGCTGTTGCAAGGCGCTGGCGGACTGGAAGGGCTGACTGCCAGTCGGCGCTTCTCCTATTCCATTGCCGGCACGCACGTGAACTACACCCGGGGCCTGGACGGCCGGGATACCTACCGCAATTCGAGCGGGAATTCCCGATTTACTTATGACTTCACCCCTCAGGCGCGTTTGTTTCTCCGTTTCCACCTTGCCGATTCTTTTTTGTTCCTCAACAGGAGTCCTTCTCCCTTGCCCGATCTGCCGCCTTTGCCCCCGGGACAACTCGTGCGCCAAGCAGTCCCCTTTCCCCGCCCGGGAGCAAATTTCCACACACAATTCGACGATCCGGACAATCAGGGGCGCAATCGTTCCTATGGCGTCGCGGCGCGTTTTGACCATTCGATTGGCACCTTCTGGAGCTACTCGGTGGGATATCAGACCCTCCAAACCCGCCGCCGTTTTGACAATGGGCCTGCGGTTTCGCCTGAAGCGCAACAGTTTGGCTTTATCGACTCTCCAAGGACGAGTAGCTTCGAAGGGACGCTGGATGAACTGTTCTGGCGCAACCAGTTTGCGCTTCATCCCGCCAACACGGCACAGCTCGGTCTGGGCTTTGAATCCTCCAGCCTGCACCAGACGTCCTTTGGCCTGACAACGCGAGCCACCCAGCGTTCCCTGGCGTTCACGGCGGCCGACCACACCCGGCTGCTGGACCAGCGCCTGCATTTGCAGTTGGTTTTTCGCGGCCAATGGTATGGATTGGACCCGCCGCAATTCAGCGATCCGACGGTCGATCCGTTTGCCTCGGTAAGCGATTTGGACCTGCCGGCCACCTACAGTGGCGACATATCTCTGGCCTATTTCCTGGCGCGGTGGAATACCAAGGTGCGGCTCCATGGGGGCAACGGATTCCGCTCCCCTGCTCTCTTTGAGCGCTTCGGGAGCGGTGGCTCGGGAGATTTCCGATCCTATTTCGGGAATCCGTTGCTACGGGCAGAGCGCTCAACGTTCATCGACGGCGGCTTCGATTGGTTTGCCTTCGGCAACAAAATGGAATTCAACGCGACGTACTTCTATAACCACTTGCAAACCATCATTGATTTCGGGGTCACGCCCAACGATCCTTTTTCACGCCAATTCGGATATATCAACCTCAAGGGCGGCAATAGCCGCGGGTTTGAATTGTCGGTCTCCTCTCGCCCATTGGCTTTCTTGAATTTTACCAGCTCCTACACCTTCACCAAATCCAACCAGCCATCTCCCACTTCCGCGGGTACCACCCGCGTCTTGGGACTATCCGACCATCAGGTGAATTTCACAGTCAATGCCAGGCCCACGCGACGCCTGAACCTGAACCTGCAAGCCTACGCCGTCTCCGACTACGACTTCCCCGTCTTTGGGTTGGTTTTTTCGATTCCCTCCCAAACGTACCGGTTCCCGGAATACGCCCTGCTGAACCTGACGGGATCCTACATCCTCCTGGAGGCGGAGCACGCCCGGCTGCGATTCACAACCCGGATAGACAACCTACTCAACCAGGAATATTTTCAGAGCGGTTTTTGGGCGCCTAAAGCAGTGGTGCGCACCGGAATTCATGTCGATTTCTGAGACCCATTCGATTTGTGAGACTCAGGAACGGGAGGGTCTAGACATGCGAGAAAGCCACAAGTGAACTGCGAAAACATTTTGCTGTATCGTGTTTGTGCTGCTGTTTTTTCCCATGGAACCGTTCTCTCGCCCCGCTGAGACTGAACTTGACAGTGTGAAAAAACTGGGAGAGATGTTCTTCTTTGATCCCATTTTCTCTTTCAACGGAAAAACGAGTTGCGGAAGCTGCCACCAACCCCGGCGAATGTTCATCGACGGGCTCCGGCGCCCCACGGGCGGACGGAAGCGCATCGAGGGCGGACGCAACACACCGACCTTGCTCGGGGTGGCCAGGATTCCCAACCTTTCTTGGGACGGGGGAATCGCCACCTTGGAGCAGCAAGCCCTCCGACCCATCACCAGCCCCATCGAGATGGATCGCGATCTGGAGGAACTCCTGAGCGAAGTGAATCAAGTGCCCTCCTACCGGGAAGCCAGCCAACGCCTCTTTGGTGGTGCGATCACCAAAGAGGTGATTGCTACGAGCCTTGCCCAATATATGCGCACGCTGGAAAGGCAAGACACTCCCTACGACAGCTTGCTCGCGGGGGAGTCCAAGACACTTTCCGGCAAGGTACTTGCGGGTTACCAGTTGTTTTCAGGCAAGGCCGGCTGCATCGAGTGCCACTCCGGCTCCGATTTATCGGATACCGGTTTTCACAATCTCGGGGTTCCGCCCGACGGCCCGTTACGAGACGACTGGGGGCGTTACGGCATCACCAAGCGCGAGGAAGATAGACACAAGTTCAAGACTCCATCTTTGAAAGCAGTGGCCTACACGGCTCCCTATATGCACAACGGCGTGTTTGAAACTCTAGGAGAGGTGTTGGAATTCAAAAACCAAGGCTGCGGGACGGACGACAATTTAAGCCCTTCTTGTCGTCCACTCAACCTGACCCCCACGGAAGTCACTGCCATCATCGAGTTCCTGAGGGTTCTGTAAGTTGCAGCCGGAAGCAATTCCCTAAAGGGGCGCTCTGAGATCAGAGCCTGCCTTGGATCGTGGCTATTGGGGCCTGCGGTTTGTTCCACCACGCGCCGCACCTACGGAGCCAAGAGCGCTGTCGCACGTTGTGCGCCCAGCGCTTGGCGGTACATGCAATCCAGAATCTCTCGTGCGGCTGCGGAAACTGCGGGCGGCAACCCCCACCTAGCGGGCGTCGGGCGTCAGTGTCAGTTGCCGGTGGCGCAGAAATTGGTAGGAGCCGAACATCACGGCAGCGTAGGCCAAATCACCCAGCAAGGTGTTGCGGAAAAACGGCACAGCGGCCACAAAGCATGCCCCCAACCCCTCTAACGTAAGAGGGTACAATCGAGCCATCGCCCAGACGCCGATGTTGCTGATAACGAAGAAAACCACCGACCCTGCCAGTGACGCGCCGACCACGCGCCCCCAGGTGATCCTCCCTCGCAGCGCCCACCCGATGACACCTACCAGCACAAACGCGCCCCACGTGTACGGCGTGAACCAGTCATATCGGCCGTCATAAAGAAAGTGATTCACGGCCGCGTCACTCAGAAGCAAGGCAACCAAGGGAATAGCCAGCGACTCTTTCTTGCGATGAAAGGTAGCTCCGCTAAAAAGGAACATGGCTCCCACGGGAGACATGTTCCAAGGATGTGGCACCAGGCGAAGCAGAATCGCGGCGACAACACATAGATATGGCATCTTTCCTCCCCCGGCGGAATCCTATCAGAAACCAAGGTCGGTTTGCCATGCACTTTTCAACAGAACGTTGGCGGAAGCGTGTGGGAGTCGAACCCACCATCCCTCCCGCGATGGGACGGATCGCCGGCTTTGAAGACCGGGAGGATCACCGGACCCCTTGCGCCTCCGCAGGATGCTGGGCAGAGGATAGCACGGTACTTACATGGCCCTCGCCGACCATGCCTTAGTTTCTGCGGAAGTACTTAGATCAAAAACAGACTAGAGGATATATTTGTCTAAATAACATAACTCGACACATTCAAAGGGTAACGATCAAGATTAGGGAAAGCGCATGATTGCAATCTCCCTAGAATCTTGGCGCCGCCGAAGGAAGAAAGATTAGTTCAACGTGTCGAATTGAAACTCTCGGGTTGCACCCGCAGCCCAAGATGGTACCCACAGAAAGCCATCGTTGGACAAATTCCCTCAGAACTATCTTGCGTACAGCAAATTAGCATTCTGAGACTTTGGTCTCATTCGTGCCCCCTCCCCTGCTTCGAGTATTTGTCACCAACTCGAAGAAACGCATTCCGACATTACACGCAGAAGCGAACCACTGACTTACTTCAGACAAATCGTTTCTCATAAAACCGTTCTTCGCGGGCTGACGGTCTTGGTCCAGTTGGCGCTGCTATTTTTCGTCGCGGCTGCTGTGGCCCGGCAAAGTGACGGGGTTGCCCCGTTCGAGTCGGAGAAAGTGGTCGTAAAAATCACCAAAGTAAGACCCAAATTAAGACTTGGCGTTCCCGTGAGGATTGAGCTTGGCACCGGATTTTGCCTGAGCTTGGACTGCGCTTTGGTGGCAACAAACTATCACGTTGCCATGTTGACAGGCTTGCCGCTCAAGATTGAAGGCGAGAAGGTACTGGAGAGATATTTGGCCACCAGCCCCGACGACGAGGGGGCGATATGGAATGAATGGCTGGATCCTACTACCGGCCATCGCATGAAATATACTCCGGTCCGGGATCTGGCAATATTCCGGCTGAGTCACCCTCTGGAGAAGAAAGGTATGCATGGCATTTCTTTCTATCCCGATCAGCTTAAAGAGGGGCAAGAGGTAGACATCTATGCTTATCCTGCAGCAGACAACAAGTTGATAAGATTCCAGCGCAAGTTAACGAGGGTCCCGGGCAGCTTTGTTCAAGAAGGCCAGAATGGGCTCTTGGCATTCAGATTTGAGCCACGAGAAGGTGGACAATCCATCAGACTTGGAGCAAGCGGCGGACTTGTAGTCGACCGCAAAACCCAACAGGCAGTGGGAATTCTCTTAGGACTGGCAAAGAATGCAGAGTTCGCGGTTGCCGCTCCAATCTGGTCTCTGGCCGGATTTGTCCGCATGGTTCAGCCAGAGGTCTATGCGAAGCTTTTCCCGCGGGATGTGTATCGGCCGCACGCTGAGTCGGGTGATATCGATAAAGACGTCGACACTTCCGCTGCCGGCATAAACCCACGGCCGGCTGTTGGCATAAACCCACGACCGGTAGTGGCTGATCATTACCTGAAACACGACCTGAAACACGAATTGAACAACCCGATCCTGCCATTGCCAAGAATGTCGCCGGATACTCTTCAGCGCAGGCAGGAGGAATCACCCGACATTCAACAGTTGCGCGAGAAGGCCAAAGTTTGGTCGATGACATGAAAAATTTCATTGCCGTGCAAACGCTTTCTTATGGCGGCGAAGAAACTCCCGTTCTATGGTCGCGGCATGAAATCAGGGTGACAGATGGTCATCAGGTGTTTAGAAAATATCCTGATGGCAAAAAGGAGCTGTCGAGACTTCCGTACCCGAAATCGAGAACGGTGCTCGTAATCGGCTCGGAGTGGTCCACGCTCCCCAATATGGTGGGGAGCAATCTAAAATTGAAGATTCAACAAGGCGAGGATGCCTTTGTGGACGGACGCAAGATACACGTCTTCCTTTATCAAGAGGAGGTTGAAGATCACGCATGTGAATTCCGTTCAAGCACAGACTTCATTTTCTTTGAGCGTACTTGGGTCGGAGCCGTGGCATGCAGTGGCGAGGTGTGGACGGATGAAAACATGAACATTCTTCGGATAACCGAAAACTACGACCTTCCTCCATCGAAAACCAAGTGGCGGAACCTCCATGCCGCAGTCATGTACAGGTGGCTCAGGGAACCAAAGGAAGAACCGAAACTCGTCTCTGTAAATATTTTCATGCAGGCGGAGTTGGATCATAAGGTTTATTGGTGTCAGGGGCAATTCACGAACTATCAGATGTTCACTGTAAAAACCAAGCTACTAGACTACTAGCAGATTGAGAGATTCTGGCCCGCTATTCTTGAGGCGGGTCAGTATTGGATTCATAGATATTCCTCGTGCTCCGGGTGGTTCGCGTCTTTCATTGCCCTGAAAAAATCTTCGTAGCCGGGTATTCCTCCCACGTTTTCAGGAGGACAGGCACGCACACCCGCCAGGCAATTGGTGGATAGCGGGCGTGTTCAGCGGGCGTAAGCGTCTTTTCCACAACTAGAACGTGTTGCCAGTAATCACCGAAGTCGTAGTTGTACAGAAGTTCTCGCCCTTGCTCGCAACAACCTCATTCAGTGGTACTTCCGTTCATCTTTCGTTTCGCGGGGACCAATATCTTCCTTGTCATGACCGGGTGGAGTTTTTATACCAAGCAGTGTGAGAAAGATCGGCTACGATGACGCCGGCTGCGCGCGCGGGAACCAGACTGGCGTTAGCACTAGCACCACCGCAAAGAGAGCTGCGGCCACATAGAAAAGCCCGCCCTGCAGTGCGGGGTACAACACGCCGCCCACTACCAACCCGGAGATGCTAGCGAGGCTGCTGGCGCTGGTGGCGGCGCCTTGGATGGTGCCCTGTGCGTCGCCGGCAACCTCCGCGACTCTCGCCTGGAAGGTTGGCCAGGACAGCCCGTTGCCCAGCGCGAACAGCGCCGCTCCTACATAGGTAACGTCCCCAGTGGGGAGCACCAGAGAGAGCAGCGAAAGCATGAGGCATGCCATACCTGAACCGAACACAATTCGATGGCCAATGTACTTGGAAACGAACGTGAGCAGCGGGCCCCGGGCGACGATCATCATGCCGCTGAGAATCGCAAAATAAATCCCAAGCTGCCCCGTATTCCAGCCGTAGGCTTGCATGGCGTGCACCGGAAAACCTGCGTAAAAGAAGTTGAAGCCAAGAAAGATCACGAAGGTCGCGACGAGAATAGCAGCCACCGGGCCGCGCCGCAGCGTCGCCAGCGAGATTGACGGTGAAGGCGTCCGGTCGCATGGCTTGGCCTGCTGGTTCAACCCGGCTTCGAGAGCTGTGGGAGCTTCTGGGCCTTCGGGGCAGCGCCCACCCGGTTCTCGCAGCCATACGATGATCGCAACGGTGGTCACCGCCGCCATCACTGCCGCGATGGCGATGGGCAACCGCGGCCCTCACGATGTTCCACCCAGCAATCCAGCCGACGCCGGACCAATGACAAAACCCACACTCGCGGCCATGCCCATGCGTCCAAACGCGACCTGGCGTAGTTGGGGCGTGTTCCGAGTGAGATCGGCCACGTACGCATTGGCTACCGAGATGTTGCCGCCGGTGGCGCCGTCCAGGGCCCGGGCTACGAACACCAGAAGCAACGGTAAAGTCAGCGTAGCCCCGGCGATCTTGAAGATGCCCTGGACGGGTAAGGAAAGCGCTACGAGGAACAACAACCAGGCTGCGAGTGTGCCTACCTGGCTGGCAACGAGTACCGGGCGACGACCCATGCGATCGGACCAGCGTCCCAGCACCGGTGCGCCGACGAGTTGGAACGTCGAGTACGTCGCACCGAGCAGGCCATACGTCCACGTGGCCCCACCCAGGTCAACCACGATGAACACCAAGAACGGAATCGCCAGCGAAAACCCGAGCGTGCCAAAGAAGTGCACCGCGAGAATCGGTCCGAACATGCGCCAGGGTAAAACCGCACCGTCGGTTGCAGGGGAAGCACGAACAATCATTGCCTCACTAGCGTACGATAGAAGGCGCACACCGTCTGTAGCAAATCGACTGGCTCACGGGGTGAAGCTGCTCAAGGCTGAGCACATCGGTGTTTAGCACATCGGTAGTGGTGTCGTTTGAAGACCGGGAAGATCACCGGACCCCTTGCGTCTTCGTCAACAAATATGATGCGCGCCGGGCCAGGATTCAATCTCTGTGCGCCGTCGCCACATGCAAGGCCTCCACCAACTCAAAGACCTTGGGATGAGTGCAGACTTCGTAGTAGGCACGGTTCCCCGCCGGCCCGATGCTGCCGTCCGCCTGCATCTGTCGCACAAAACCTCGGCGCAGCAGGATAGGCTCCAACCCTTCCCCGATGGGCGCTTCGCCGTAGAAGAACGTCGTATGCTCGCGGCCCCAAGGCATCTCACATTCCACCTCAACCGATTGCAGAGCGATCTCTTCGCCCAGCTTGGCGAATCCCTCTTCGTTCAGCTCCACGTCGTTCAGGTTGAAGCGAATCAGAAACTCATCGGCTTCCTCTTCCTCGGCCCCTTGAACCCCCGACTGGAACACGAACAGGTGGAAGAGCGCAGCTTTGTCCGCCAGCAAACGGCGTGCGACGCGCGAGCAGCTCGATAGGCGGTCCGACAAGTTCAACGCCCGCGAGATCATGATGCGCGAGTCGCTGTCCACCCAGTAGGTCGGAGGGGAGCCCTGAAATGCGATTCCGACGCCCAGTTCGAGCCGTGGCAACTCGCTCAAATCCGGGCGCTCATTGTATGCCGCGGCAATGGCCAGGATCTGGCGGGCCAGTGCGCAAGCCTTGCAGATGGCTCGCTGGCTCGAGCGGTTGGACTCCGTCTCGAATATGGCCAGCACCATGGCGTCGCCTTCGATGAATACTTTGGCCGCGCCGTAGCTATCCAGGATGCGCTTCACCGGCTCGTAGAAGTGCAAGCTGAAGAGGGTTGCCGGATTCAGTCCGCGCGCCAGCAGGTCCTGGGTGATGCGCGTCGACCCGCGCACGTCGGCCTTGACCACCGCATGATTGACGACGTTATCCCGCGCCGGGCGCGACTCGCCGGGCAGCAGGTACTCGTACAGACTGTTGTTGATCCGCGAGAGCTCGCGAGTGTGCTCGCTGCGAACGAGCCCAATCCGCTCCATCGCCGTGGTCAACCGATCGTAATTGCGCAAGTCGCGCCGCAAGCGCATGAAATCCTCGGCAAAGCGCAACGCCACGGCGCGGGCCTCCCCGCGCGGGTAGCGCCGCAGCTTCTTGGCCAAGGCTTCGATCCGATCGAGCGAGAATCGCCGCGCCGGAAACTGTTTCAGGATCTCGGCAACGCGCTTGAACTCCTCGCGCCACACCAGGGCCCTCTTGAGCTGCTGCAGGTGAACGGGCGGGCAGTAGTCGTGGTGGATATTTCTCAGCTCATAGCTGGCCAGGACATGCAGCAGCAGGTCGCGTTGTTTCAGACGCTCGAGCCACTCCTCCAGCAGCCGGGAACGGCCCTTCGCAGCGTCCGAGTCGCTTTCGCCCGGCCAGTTTGGATCGAACAACCGGCGCGCATTTTCCGGTTCGTTCAGATAGTCTCCCAGCCGGCTCTGGTATTCCTGTGCCAGGAAATCGGTTTTAGCCTTGACGGCTTCCATCCGCGGCCCGAGGCTTTCGAGTTCGCCCTGCAGCCTTTTCAGCCGGCGCTCGACATCGGACAAAGCCGTGCGCAGCTGCGCTATGTCGGCGCCGATCCCTACACGCGCCAACACCCCGCCGCCACGCGCCAGCCGGCGCGTGAGCGCGTCGCGCTCTTCTTCCAAACGAGCCAGTTCGGCGCGCGTGGCCAGCGCAAAATCCATCAGCCCCTGGTGCGTGGCCCATTCTGTGCTCATCTGGTCGCCGCTTTTGCCGGCGAGTACGGTTTCCCTGAGAAAATCGAGCAGCAGGGCGTCAAACGTTTCAAAGCGGTCTTGATCGCGAATGTAATTGCCCAGCAGGACATACTGTTCCAGGAACAGCGCGTCGTCGCGGCCGCCCTCGACGAAGACGATCCGGTTGGCCAGCAGTTGGTATGCGTCCGCGTGTTCGTCCGCGAATAGAGCCCTCCGCGCCCGCGCCAGATGGTTTTCCTCAATCTCGCCCAGCACTTGGTAAACGTGCTGGCCCACGCGGCGAAAGATGTTTCGCCGGTCGCCCTGCAGTTCCGTCAAGCGCGACTTCATGACGTGCGCCTGCTCGGAACGCTCGAAGTACTCTCCGCGGTTGCGGATCCATTCCTTGGCTTCCAGAATGAGGTTCGCAAACTGATTGGCGATCTCCTGCGTCAGGAATTTTATGAGCGCCACGCGCAACAGGAGGTCTAGCTCCATGGACTTCTCATGCTTGGCGCGCATGAGCGAGGCCTGCAAAAGCTCCAGCAGTTGGCGCTTCCAAGCGGCGTGTTCCGGAGCTTTTGGCCGCCGCGAGTCTTTCTGCACCGTGTAGGTGAGGTTGACCATCTGCCGAATCAGCTCCAGCAGGTACGAGCGCGTCTGCTCGATCCAGCGCGGGCTCAGATACACGTCGTGGTGAATATTGTCCACGCCTATGGCCAGCGAGCTGAGCGGCAACTCGGCGGCGTAGGTCTTCAGATTCACCCGTGCAGGGTGACCGGTCCCGGAAGTTGTCAAGCGTTCTGACATAGCTGTAAGTATTGAATCTGTTTTAGGTTAACAACTGTCCCCAAGCCAAACAAGACGCCACGGTCAACCCGTTAACAGGTAGCAAACAACCTTCCTATCGTGGCTGGCGGGCCGCTGGCAGTCTAAAGGCCGCCCTCGGAAATCCTGATCCGCCGCGTGTCCCCATCCAGGTGTTCGAGCCCCACGGCGACCCGCGGCCAGTCGCTGCGCAACGAGAACCGTTCCGACCACTCGATCACCACGATGGCGGGCTCAGTAAACGCGTCTTCCAGCCCCATGGTCTCCAAGTCGTGGAACTCTTGCACCCGGTAGAGGTCCACGTGATAGACCGTGGCATGATTGCGGAACACGTGCACCAGGGTGAAGGTCGGGCTGGTGACCTCTTCTTCGCGGGCGGCGCCCAAGCCGCTGATGATGCCCTTGGTCAGCGTCGTCTTGCCGCTGCCCAGCTCTCCCGAGAGCAACACCAGCACCGGCGCGGTCAGTCGCCTCGCTAGATTCCGCCCCGCCTCGATGGTTTCTTCCGGCGAATGGGAGATGAACTCAACGGCTGGCACGATCTCGCTCCGCCATAAGCTGGGCAAACGCGGCGGGCAGCGCCTCGATGAGATCCGATGCCACCAGCGGCGTTTCACCCACGCGGGCAGCGGCCAAATCGCCGGCCAGACCGTGCAGGTAGATGCCCAGCCCGAGGACGCGTCCCCAATCTTCGGTGCCAAATTCCGCCGTCAGGCCCGCAAGGATGCCCGTCAGAACGTCTCCGGTTCCCCCCTTGGCCATTCCCGGGTTGCCGGTGGTATTGACGAAAGCGCGGCCGTCGGGTGCCGCCAAAATGGTAGAAAAGCCTTTCAAGACCACGTAGGCACGCCACCGCGCCGCCGCATCAAGCGCCACGTCCAGTCTTCGCCGCTGCACCTCGCCTGAGTTCACCCCGAGCAGGCGCCCCATCTCCCCCGGATGCGGCGTCATCGCCAAAAGAGGCGTCTTACGGGAGTCAAGTTCCTCCGTTCTTGTCGCAAAGGCGTTCAGGCCGTCGGCATCCAAAATCACCGGAAGTGAAGTCTTGGCCACCACCGCGCGAATGAATTGCCCCGTTTCCACCTCCGTCGAAAGGCCGGGGCCCATAGCCAGCACGGATTTGTCCCCGCTGATGGCATCGAACCGGCCGTAATCCAGGTTAGCCATGCTTGCGGTGCCCGCTTCAGTCGCGGCCAGCGGCGCGGTCATCAGCTCCGGCATGCCGGCGGCAACCATCGGAAGGGCGTCCCGTGGCGTGGCAACGGTGACCAGTCCGGCGCCAACGCGCAATGCTCCGCGCCCCGCCAGCGCCGCAGCCCCGGACTTGCCCACCGAACCGGCAACCAACAGCGCGTGACCGAAGTTGCCCTTGTGCGCGGCGCGCTGCCGCACCATCGGCAAACCGCGGAATTCACCCGGCTCCAGCCAATGCAGCTTCAGATTTGGATCATCATCGAGCAGCGCGGGCGGCGTGCCGATTTGACGCACAATGAGTTTCCCGACGTGATCGGCGCGCCGGGATACCAGTTGGCCTGCTTTGGGCGCCGTGAGCGTGACCGTCGCGCACGCCGCCACCACCGGACCGCCATGGTTTTCCGCGTCGGAAGAAAGCCCGGAGGGCATGTCCACAGACACAACTTGCGGCCGCCGTAACTCCGCCGGTCGTGTGTTGCGG
Source organism: Candidatus Acidiferrales bacterium (assembly GCA_965197305.1). Lineage (GTDB taxonomy): Bacteria > Acidobacteriota > Terriglobia > Acidiferrales > UBA7541 > Palsa-189. The sequence continues at coordinate 281,734 of CBDAMS010000013.1, forward strand.
GTGCCCGCGGCATTGACATCTTCAATCACCGTGGCCATCAACCCTTCCGCCGGACCGGCCAAACCCGTGCCCAGTAGCGCGTCCACAATCAGATCCGCATCGCCAAGGAGGGAGCGGGCCATCTCCCATTCGACTTGGCTGGTCACCGCGCGCAAATCGCCCATGCCCTGCTGCCAGCGCCTCAAGTTGGCTGCGGCATCGCCGCGCACCGCGGCAGGCTCAGCGAAAAGCACGACATGCGCGGAGGCCCCATGCTCGCGCAACAAACGGGCTATCACCAACCCGTCGCCGCCGTTACTGCCCTTGCCGCAGAGGATCACCACCTTGCGCGTGGCCATATCCGGATACGCAGTCAGCAGATAATCGGCAATCGCCGTGCCGGCATTCTCCATGAGCTGCAAACTGGGGATTCTGTAGCGCTCGACGGTCAGCCGGTCGACATCGCGCATCTGTGGTGCTGTAAGGACTTTCATCTTCGGATCATCATGGGGCAATCGAGATTGAGCCGTCAACTCCATAGCCTTTGCATTCCACGATAGTGGTATCCTACACGGGTCTATTGTGGCTTTACTTTGGCCGTTCAACCATCTTCGGACCCCGGAATTGTCCTAAGAAGCGACCGATGAGCTATCTTTCCGCGTTGCGTCGTTCATCGAGCATTCTGGTGCTGGTGTGGCTCCTGGGCGCTGCGGTCACCACCGGTGAGCCCAAGCCCGCGCCGGCCGGCGCTCCTGCCACTCGACCAGCACCCGTGGTCTCGCTCGAGGCGGCCGCAGACGCCATGGCTGATCTCCCGCGTCTGCGCAGCCTGCTGGTCAGTTGGCGCGGCGAGCTGCTTCTCGAGCGCTACTTCAACGGCGCTCGGCCATCGCGCCCGGCCAACGTCAAATCTGTTTCGAAGAGTGTGATCTCGGCGCTGGTAGGCATCGCCATCGATCAAAGCCTGATCGACGAAGTCAAACAACCCATCGGTTCCTTCTTCCCGGACTCGCTGCAACACGACCCGGCAAAACGATCCATCACCATCGAGGACCTTCTCACCATGCAGTCGGGCCTGGAAACCACCAGCAATCGCAATTATGGCGCCTGGGTGCAGAGCCCGAATTGGGTGCGGCATGCCCTCACCCGGTCCCTGCGGAGCGTGCCGGGCACCACCATGGAGTACAGCACGGGCAACTCCCATCTACTTTCCGCGATTTTGACCAAAGTCAGCGGCACAAACACCTGGCGACTCGCCCAGGACACACTGGCCAAGCCGCTGGGATTCTCGCTTCCTCCATGGCCGCGGGACCCTCAGGGCATCTACTTCGGCGGAAACGACATGCTCATGACGCCGCGGCAGATGGTGGCCTTCGGCGAGCTGTATTTGAATCGCGGCCGGAGCAACGGTCGTCAGATCATCCCCGCTTGGTGGGTGGAGGCGTCCCTGATCCCGCGCGCGCAATCGCGTCGCGAGAGCGACAGGTATTACGGCTATGGCTGGTGGATGAGCGCGTTGGCCGGCCATCCGGCTTACTTCGCCTGGGGATTCGGCGGGCAGTATATATTCATCGTTCCGGATCTCGATTTAGTGGTCGTCACCACCTCGTCCAGCAGCGTTTCCGGTCAGCGCCGCGATCACCGGCGAACCGTTTACAACCTCGTGGTGCGCCGCATCATCACCCCCATTTCCACAGCCGCCGAGGCAGACACCGTTCCAGACATCTGACGGCTCGGGTCTGTGACCCGCGTCACTTTTTCAACGTAGACCACCCACTCTCATGTATCATTCTGGCACTCTTGGGCCATGGAGCAGGTAGGTTCAGTGGCCATCAGTAGCGCCGAGGTTCCCGGTTCGCTCGGCAAGAGCGGGAAAGAACGCGGGCGTTCGGCGCGTAAAGTCAGTAGCGCCGAGGCTCCCGACTCGCTCGGTGAGAGCGGGAAAGAACGTGGGCGCTCGGCGCGTAAAAAAGAAGAGCGGCTATTCCTGCGTAGCCAAAAGGAGGCGTTTCGTGACATCACCACTCGCTGATAAGTGTTATCCCTACGCGCTGAGCATTCTTCGCATCGTCTCGGGATTCATGTTTTGGCAGCACGGACTCAGGAAATTCGGTTTCCTGGAAGGGCGTGCCCAGGAGTTTCCAGGAATTGGGTGGGTCGCCGGAGTGATGGAGATGTTCGGTGGCCCGCTGCTGGCCTTGGGCATCTTCACCAAGCCATTGGCATTTCTGCTCTCTGGTCAGATGGCTGTCGCTTACTTCAGGACTCACGCGCCTCGTGGTTTTTGGCCGATTCTCAATGGCGGGGAAGGTGCAGCCATATTCTGCTTCATTTTCTTGTTCCTCTCGGTTGCCGGAGCGGGCAAGCTCAGTTTCGATGTCTGGATTGAAAGGAAGATTGGCCCTCGCTCGTGGCTCTAAATCGATCGGGCTCGGTTGGATTTGGCAAGAGAGATTTGTGACCGTTCGAGATTCCCCGGGCGGGTCCCCCGCGCGAGTCTTTGGACGCGCCCGGCGGAGTCAGTTTGACTGCGCATCGACTGCGCTCGCCTCAAAATACGAAAAGGAGAGAAACACTGGCTGACAGGCTCATACTGTCGCGAGATTTAATGCCAGGATTTTCGCTATACTCCTTCCCATGACTAGCCACCCGGCCGCACCCCCCACACCACCCACACCATTAAGCCCCGTGGTACTCCCGCGGGTGGATCTTGTTTTCCCGGCTTTTCTCGTTCTTTCTTTTCTGGCCGTGCCCGGTCTCCTCGCCCAGAACTGGCCCCAATGGCGCGGCCCGTCAAGCCACGGCGTTTCCTCGGAGACCGGCCTCCCCACGCAGTGGAGCGCCAGCGAGAATATCGCCTGGAAGGCCCAACTCGCCGGACTCGGCAATTCTTCTCCGATTCTGTGGGGCGACCTGGTGTTTGTCACCTCGCAGGTCGGCGACGCCGCTCTGGCCAGGGGCAGTCATCCGCGGCTGGCCATGGACGACCGTTCGATTGCCGAACTCGAAAATCCCATTGGCGGAGCGCGGACCGCTCCTGCGCCTCCGGGCGAGGTTTTTCTGGTAGTTGAAGCCTTCGGCTGGTCCGACGGCGAGCGATTGTGGCAATACCGTACCCGCGCGGTCGAGCCGCTTCCCAAGCTCCACGAAAAACACAATCTGGCCACTCCCACTCCGGTCACGGACGGTGAGCTGGTTTACGCCTGGTTCGGCAACGGACAGATCGTGGCCCTGGACATGGAGGGGCGCCTTGTATGGGAGCGCCATCTCGGCGTCGAGTACTCGCCGTTTCTGGTCCTCTGGGGACACGGCAGCTCGCCCACTCTGTACGACGATCTCCTCATTCTCCTGTGCGACCACCAGCCCAAGGCGTATTTGCTGGCGCTCGACAAGCGCACCGGCAAGGAGCGCTGGATGGCCGATCGCGGCCGCGCCCTGGTCTCCCATAACACGCCGCTGGTTGTGCCCGGACCCGAGAGCGATGAACTCATCGTCAACTCCTCGGAGCGCATCGACACCTACGACCCGGCAACCGGCAAGCTCCTGTGGTACGCCGGCAGCTGGCGCCGGACGCCGGTTCCCTCGGCCGTCTTCCACGATGGTGTGATTTATTTGAGCCGAGGGTTTCGCAACAGCGACTTCGTGGCTATCCGGCCTGGCGGCCGGGGCGACATCACAGGTAGCCACGTCCAATGGACGGGCCCAACTGCCGCATCCTATGTGCCTTCGATCATCTATTACCAGGGACTGCTCTACATGACCAATGATGTCGGCGTGCTCACCTGCGCGGACGCCAAGACAGGCCAGCGTCTCTGGCGTCACCGCCTCAGCGGCGTGTTCTTCGCCTCTCCCGTTGCGGCTGACGGCAAGATCTATCTGCTGAGCGAAACCGGCGAAACCTTCGTGATGCGCGCCGGGCGCGAGCCGGAACTCCTGTCGCGAAACGATCTCGGCGAGCGTTTTCTCGCCTCTCCGGCCATTTCCAACGGGCGGATCTTCTTGCGCAGTGATGGAAATCTTTTTTCTGTCGGCAAATGAGAGGCGCGTGTCTCTATTGCCCGCGCCACGTCGTCCGAATCAGGGCCGTCCTGATCACCGGTTCCTGAACGGGGGTTCCTCAACGCAGGTGCCGCACCCTTTGCGCTTTCTCAAAACGAAGCGACGCGGATGAAATACGAAAAGATCCAACGCAATTCGGGGATGGCATTCGCCAGCTAGACATCGATAATCGATTCATCGATGATCCGGATAAGGACTGGGCCGCGCGGTCCAGGCTTCTCGCTGTGGCCGAAGCCGTTCCGCGCGGGGTTCAAGACCTGTAGAGCGTCACCAGAATCACCGACCAGAATCACCGAGAAAACATCATGGCAGCCACCATCAAGGTCGAGAAAATCGCCGAGGGCACCTTCCTTGTCCGGGTCACCGAAGGCGCAAGCGAATCCTCCCACCGCGTCACCCTCGCTCCCCAAGACCTTCAGCGCCTCGCCGCCGGCAAGGTCGAACCCCAAGTGCTCATCGAGCGTTCCTTCGAATTCCTCCTGGAGCGCGAATCCAAGGAATCCATCCTTCCCGAATTCGATCTGCCGCTCATTGGCCGCTACTTCCCCGAATACCAGCGCGAGATCAAGCGCCGCCTCTAGTGGACTGCTGTTCGAACGGCCTTCGCTCCTCATTCGAATACCCACGTCCCATGCTTGCCCTGAGCTTGGTGCCTGAGCTTGATGAATGTGTTCGCCCGCAGCTTTAGACTATGTGTATCCCGCACTTCGAGACTCAGGCTGCCCTCTCAGAAAATGCACCACGTAAGTCAGTTAGAATGCGAACTTACAGAAAACGACCATCCGGCCAGGATGGTCGTCCTGAGTCCCGCTTGGGGGACGAAGGACCACTCCTCGGCGCTTTGCTGCGGAACGTGGCCATGGCTAGGGAGCATGAGCGCTTCGTACTTCGCATCTACAAGAAAGCCGCCTGTAAGTATTGCAGAATGAACACTTATGAAACACAGGACTTAAAGTTGATTGCAATGAACACTTACAGAAAAACTGGGGGGGGTGGGGGTCGAGCCGAAGTCCCCGGCTCGCTCGGCGAGAGCGGAAAAGAACGTGGGAGCTTCGGCGGTAAGAAAATCGGGGGCGAGCGCGGTGACTCAACCTCTAGCCTCCCGCTTGCTCAAGGTACAATGAGCCCATGGCAGTTCGATTGATCGCATTAGACATTGACGGCACCCTCCTCGACAGTGTTTCGGAGGTGTCCGAGGCCAATCTGCGGGCCATCGCCGCCGCCGTTGAGCGCGGCATCGAGGTGGTGCTGGTAACCGGCCGCCGCTTCGATTTCGCTCTGCCCATCGCCCGCCAGATCCCTTGCCCGCTCACCATGATCGTCAATAACGGCGCCCTGGTGAAATCCAAGGACGGCGTAGTGCACCTGCGGCGTCTGCTGCCCAGCGAGACGGCCCGCGATGTGCTCCTGCAAATGCACGAGTTCCGGAGCGTGGTTTCGGTGGTCTTCGACCGCCCCCGCGAAAATCAGGTCATCTTCGAGGATCTGGACTGGAACAATCCGCAGCGCAAGGGCTACTTTCTTCGCAACCGGGATTCCATCGCGCGCGTCTCCCCGCTCGAGGATTCGCTCACCGAAGATCCCATTCAGGTGATGTTCAGCGGACCGGTGCACCAGATGCGGCAAGCCGAAGTGCAGTTGCGCGCAGCACAAAATGCAGACGCATTCTCGCTGGCCGTCACCTGCTATGAATCCCGCGACTTCACCCTGGTGGATGTCCTCCGCGTGCATTGCTCGAAAGGAGCGACGCTAGCCGAATGGGCCATCGAGCGCGGCGTCGCGCGCCATGAAGTCATGGCCATCGGCGACAACCACAATGACCGCGAGATGTTGGAATTCGCGGGGCTGCCGGTTGTCATGGGCAACGGGGTGCCCGAGCTGAAATGCCTGGGCTGGCGCCAAACACTCTCGAACGACGAGAACGGTGTCGCTGCCGCCATAGAAACCTATGCGCTGGGGACCACCTGAGGCCCAAAAAGCTCGGCGAGAAAGCATCGCCATCTCGACACCATGTGGACAATTGATCTTAGGGGCCGGGACCATCGGCTGGGTTGGGCGGCTACGGAGTATTTGGCTGGCCGGCGGGCTGCTCTCCGGCCCGTTCCCCAACCTGACCAGGAGCGCCGGTTTCCGGGCCCTGTTGGTCAGGCTGGCCATCGGGTTGGCCATTCGCTTGACCAGCGGGCTCGTCCGCCGCGCCCGCTGGTTGCGCAGGTGGTGTGCCGCCGGGAAGCGTAGTGATCCCATGGGCCAGCGGGTTCCAAATGAATTCCCACTCGTAATAGGTCTCCCCGCCCTCGTAAATACGCAAGGAAGGCCTTTTCGTCTTGCTGCCCAAACCGATGAGGGACGCGCCAAACACCGTGCCTCCGCCCGGCTGAAACGAACCCGCAGAAACGGGTTCTGCGGGACTTACGGGCGAAGCCGGGTCCGGCTGCTCCCCGGGCTGCTGCTGCGCGGGAGCATTCCCCGGCGCACCCGAAGGAGCAACGGGAGCTGCTGCATTCAATGCATTGGACACGGCGATCTCCTGCAGACTCTTGTACCGCACACTGCCGGTAAGCTCTCCGGAGGGGGCGACGTAAATCTCACGCCAGCTCCCATCACTCGGGTTCATGGGATCGGCGTAGACCTTGCGCAAAAAATGAACGCCCGCCGCGTTGGGTTCGGTCAACTCCTCGAGGCTCGGCGGGAAGCGTCCATTGCTCTGGTAGTAGAGGCGAATAGCCCGGACATACTGCTTGCCGCGCCATACCATCTCTTCTTCTCGCTCACGCCGCCCTTGGTTGAGCAGATTGGGAGTCGCGACAGTAGCCACCAGGGCCAGCGTGGCCACAAAGAAAATGACCATCAGCACCGTGTAGCCGGCCTCTCTTCTTCCCTGCCCTCTTCGCCAGCCCGCTCGGGTGTGGTTCATCCGCCTCTCGGCTCCTCCATGATCAAGGTGGTCCGGCGCCCGGACGATATCTCCTGCAACTCCGCGCTGCTGTCGCCGATCTGCAGCAGGCGGAACCGCTCCAGCAGGATCTCTCCGACGCCGATGATATGAACCTCTTCGCCCTCGCTGAAAAAAGCACGCCGCGACCCGGTCTGTGCGTCGGTGACATGGCCGAAGAACATTGCCGGAACCACCAGCGCCGGAGGCGACGATGAATTTCGGGGCCCGCGCGGAGCGGGGACGGCAGGTGCGGGATCAAAAGCAGGAACAGAAAGAGTAAGCGGCGTGGCGCTGAAGATGTTCCGGCGAGGGCCCTGATATTCAAACTCCTTCAGTCGATCCAGCAGGTCCAACCGCAAGGCGGGGTTCTCCACCGGCAGCGGCACGAAACTCTCGTTCACGCTGGAGACCCTCGAGGCCGCGTTGGCCGGCCACAGATTTCGATAGGCGACGTAACCGAGCAGCAAGGTCAGTAAACAGAGCAGAGCGATTTGTACCGGTCGAGTCATCCCTCGGTCCGGAAATAGGTGCGCAAGCGAAAATTGAGTCTCAGGTTGCCCTCCGAACCCGCGGCCAGAGAGAGTTCGTCCAGAACGTAAAAAGTATCCGAGCGTTCCAGGCCGTTGATGAAACGCAACACGCTGGGATAATCGCCGTTCACGGTGGCGCTAATTTCGACGGCAATCACGCCCCGATTGTCCGGATTGTGCTGGCGGAAGGTGACGTTGTCGGCGCGCAAGCCCGCACGCCGCGCCACCTCGCCGAAATTGTCCACAACCACGGAGTACCCGCTGGCTGCCGCAGGCAGCCGTTCCTGGAAAAAGGCGTGGCCTTGCTGTTCGACAGCCGGCAATTCACTGCGAATCTGCTCGCCCCGCGCCACATCCGTGGCCAGCAAATCGTGCTGCCGCCTGAGCAGGTTGAGTTCGCTTGGATCCGGCCGCGGAGCAGTCGCCATCCGCCAGCTGAGGCCGGCCAGAACGAGGTCGGCAAACAGCACCACGCCCAGTCCCCAGCGAACCAGCTTCTGCCTCGGTGTCAACAGGCCGCTCATTTAGATCACCGAATAACGCGCCAGCAAGGACAGCACGATGGGATTGGTGTCGGCGGGCTGCGGCAAGCGCTTCTCGCTGAGCAGTTGAATCTGGGAGAATTCCGTGGACCTCTCCAAAGCCCGCAAGAACTCCAATTTGGCCGCATCACTCAATGCTTCCACCGTGACCCGCAACTGCACATGGTCGCCCTCCAGCGTGGGCTCGACGCTGACGACGCGCGCGTCCCTGGGCAGGTTGTTCTCGAGATCCATGAAGATCTTGGTCCAGGGGAAGGCGCGCTGTGCGATCAAACCATTGAGAAAGGCCGCGAGGTCGCGCTGCTGGACGGTATCCGCACGGTTAAAGAAAAGCTCCAATTCGCGCCGCTGGCTTTGGAGCCGGCTCATGTCCGCGTCGAGCTGCGCCTGCTGGCTCCGAACTTCGATGTTGGTGCGCCACACACCATAGGCGTACCACCCCAATACGGCCATGGCCGCTACGCCCAGAATGCAGAGCGCAGCGGAACCCACGATGAAACGCCGGTCGCTCTCCAGCGGTGAAGTTGCCAAATTGAGGCGCATCTTCATAGCATCTATTTCAGGGCGTCCATTTCAGGAGCCCTCAGGCGCCGCGGTTCAACGACCACCCCACCAGCGCATCCAGATCGCGTTGCACAAGCGGCTGCAAGCTGGTGGCGCTTTGTCCTCCATCGGCCGCCGATGCCAACAAAGAACTGACCGAGCAACGCAATTCAGGTTCGAGGTGCGCACCGAATTCCGCGGCACGCCCGCCCAGGCCCGCCAGGCGCACCGCGCCGATTCCCTCACTCCAGGTATCCTGGTAGTAGGCCGTCAGCGGGTAGATTTCGTTCAGCAGCATCTGCGGAGACAACTCCGACTCGTCGACCGGAAGCTCCATGCAGCGAAAGCCGCACAAGATTCCTTCGCGAGCAATAGCCGTGGTCAACGTTTTCCCCGCAACGCGGGCCAGCAGCGCCGGCCGATGGTCATTGAGCAACGGCAGGGCGGCGAGCGTGGAACTCATCACCACACCCGGAAGCATTCCGACGGATTCGATCAGTTGTTCGTACTCGCGAATGATGCGCAATCGCGCGAGGCCGGTCACGATCTCCACACCCTCGTCGCGGGGAGATTGGCGAATGAAAGAGATCAGGGTCTCTTCCGCCTCAAACGGCACGCTCTTTTTCAACCGCCAACGCAGCAAGGGAACAGCCTCGGCTGCGGACCGGGGAAACACATCAAAGTGCAACACAAACAGGCGAATCACCGGATCGGGAACCAGCAAGGCCACGGCCTGCCCCCTGATTCGCAGTCTCGCAAACACCCTGCCGACGGCAGCGCGCATCTCGGCGGCATTCAGCAGATTTGTTTCCACCGCGGTGGGCGCCAACACCCCCGGAGGAATCGGCTCGATGGCAAACGTCTCCAGTTCCGCGCCCCCTCGCGTCCAATGCGCCGCGGCGATGTGCCCAGGGGCAATCTCGCAGACCACCGCGGGATGCGGCGGCGTGTCGAGCCACTGCGCAATGCGGCGCACCATCGGATTCCGGTACATGCCCTGCCGGATTCCATCGGCGGTGCTCATTTCGACCCTTCCTCCGATCCCAATCGCGTTGACTCCCCGCCCATTTCAATCCCACGGCGCAGCGTGACGCCAGCGGGCATTCATTCGATAAATGTCACTTTGTTGATTTCCTTGAGGGTCGTAGTGCCCTGCCGCACCTTGGCCAGTCCGGATTCTCGCAGGAAGGTCATGCCTTCCTCGCGCGCGGCACGCTTGATCTCCGAGGTCGGCCGGCGGCTGATGATCATCTCGCGGATGCGATCGGAGAGATCCAGGAGCTCGGTGATGGCCGTGCGCCCGTGATAGCCCGTGCCCGAACATTCCAAGCACCCAGCCCCTTCGGCGAACGCCACCGGGCCCCATTCGCCGGGGTCCAGACCAGCGGCCCGCAATACCGGTGCCGCATACCGCACGGGCCTCTTGCAATGTTCGCAAACCACGCGCACCAGACGCTGAGCCAGAATGCAGTTCATAGCGGAAACGAAATTGTACGGTTCCACGCCCATGTTAATGAAACGCCCGATGACGTCGGCGACGTTGTTGGCGTGGACGGTGGTAAATACCAGGTGACCGGTGAGAGCCGACTGGATGGCGATCTGCGCCGTTTCCTGGTCGCGAATTTCGCCGACCATGATCTTATCGGGATCGTGCCGCAGAATGGAGCGCAGGCCGCGCGCGAAGGTCAGCCCTTTCTTCTCGTTGACCGGGATTTGGGTGATGCCGCGGACCTGGTATTCCACGGGATCCTCGACGGTGAGGATCTTATCCTCATCGGTCTTCATCTCGTTGATGGCGGCATAGAGCGTGGTGGTCTTACCGGACCCGGTGGGCCCGGTGACCAGAACCATGCCGTAGGGTTCGCGGATATAACGCCGGAACTTGCGCAGATCGTCTTCGGAGAAACCGATGACATCGAGGCTCAGGTTGTGAAACTTCTCCGAGAGGGTCTCCTTGTCTAGGACCCGCAGCACCGCGTCTTCGCCGTGAATGGAAGGCATGATGGAGACACGGAAATCTACGAAGCGCCCTTTGTACCGCACGCGGAAGCGGCCGTCCTGGGGGACGCGGCGCTCGGCGATGTCCAACTCGCTCATGACCTTGATGCGCGACAGGATGGTCGAGTGCCACTCCTTGGAGATCGGCGGCATGGCATAGCCCAGGGCACCATCAATGCGGTATTTCACGACCACTTCGATATCCCGCGCTTCGATATGAATGTCACTGGCGCGGCGTTCGAGAGCGGTGAAAATCACCGTGTCCACCAGGCGCACGATGGGGCTGACCGCGGAATCTCCCGTGAGGCGGTCGGCAGAGATGGCTTCCTCGCTCTCCTCCTCCGCCACCACCTGCAGGGTGAAGGCCTCGGTGGCCTGCTCGAGGACGCGTTGCGACTGTTCGGTGCGCTTGAGGAGATCGCTGATCTGTGTCGCGGTGGCCACCTTCAGGACCAGTTTTTTTCCCAGCAGCAGCGGCAGTTCATCGCTCAGCAGAACCTGGCCGGGATCGGCCACCGCTACAATCAACTGCTTATCCTGCAATTCCAGAGGCACGAAAGTGAAGCGAAACATCAGCTCGGCCGGAATGCTGCGAAACAGTTCCGGATCGATGTGCACTTCGTTCAGATCGACGAAGGAACAACGGTAGCGCTCGGAGAGGCGCCGGCTGCGTTCGCACTCCTGTTGCGCTTCCTGCATGGACGCCGGCGTGTTGTTGTAGTTGGCAGTTCCCATGGGTTCCATTTTCAAGTCTAGGCGGGCCCGGCGCCAAACGAAAAGGAGAAGATCGGAAGGTAGAGCGAAATCAGCACGAAGGCTATTATAGCCGCCATAAAGATCAAGATCGCCGGCTCCACCACGGTAATCAACATGGTGAGGCGTTGATTGGTCTCCTCTTCATAGAACTCGGCCACGCTTCCCAGCATGGGCGCCAGCGCGCCGCTGGCTTCGCCCACTTCGATCATGTCCAAAGCTAGTTCGGGCACGAGGTGCGTACTGGCCAGCGCCTGGTGCAGGGTTTGCCCCTCGCGGACCAGTTGCGAGGCGCTGGCAATGCCCGCAGACAACAGAGAGCTGCCGACGGAATCCGCCGCGGTCGATAGAGCGCCCACCAATGGGGTGCCGCCCGCGAGAAGCGTGGACAGGGTCCGGCAGAACTGCGCGATCTGAAATTTGATCCAGATCTCACCGAGGACGGGCAGCCTCAATTTCAGCCGGTCCGCCGCCGCCCGGCCTCCGTCGGAGCGCGCCCACAACAACACTCCTAGGATGCCCACGACCAGCAGGACGGCTGCTCCGACAATATACGGCCGATAGGTCACCGTCAGGACCAAGAGCAATTGTGTGATCTCGGGCAGGGGAACGTTCATATCGGCATACAGCGTCGCGAATTGGGGCACCACATAGGTGACCAGATAGCCGACGATGGCGCCGGCCACGCAAATCAAAATGACCGGGTAGATCAGCGCGGCGATCAATTTCTTCTTCACTCCCTTCGAGACGCGTTGGTAGGCGATGTAATAATCGAGCACCCCGGTGAGGTTGCCACTCTTCTCGCCCGCCAGCACCGAGGTGACGTATACCTTCGGAAAGGCTCCTTGCTGCTCGAGCGCTTCGGAGAGCGACGCGCCTTCGCGCACCCGGTCGCGCACGTCCAGCAGCAGCGGGCGCAATCGGAGCGAGGCAGCACGCTCGGCCAGCAGGTCCAAAGCCTTGAGAATCGGCAGGCCGGCCTTGACCAGGGTATTGAATTGCTGGTTGAAAATCAGGAAGTCGGAAGCTTGGAGAGTGCGGCTGCGCCGACCGCCCACCGCAGCGGACAGCATACCTCCGCGCCGATGGACCGAATACACCAGAAGCCCGCGGTCGGATAATTTCTGCTTAACCTCGGCCACCGACTGCGCCGCCTCAACCTGCGAGAATACGCGGCCCGCCGTATCCGCAACCTTGCAAACGAAATCGGCCATTGTCTGAGTGTACCGCAAGCCGGGTTTCCGCGTACATCCGCTTCGATCCGGTGTGCTCGGCGTAACGCAGCATCCGGTGCGTGCCGCTCGAAAACCTGCGCGGTGATCCGGCGGTGCGCGGGAAGCAAGCGTCGATCCTCCAGGGACCGCGCAGTTCAAGGAAGGTTGGCGATTCCGGGCTTGGCGGCCGGCACTGTCGGCGCATGGTCCTGTCCGGCTTGCGCCCGGCACGCCTCCATTTGCTCCCTGGCTTGGCGGAATTCAGATTTCAACGCCAAGCTCTGGGCAAATTCGGATTCCGCCGCGCTGCAATTGCCCCGCTGAGCGAGCGTGACCCCCAGCGCAAAGCGGAAGGTGGGGTCGGTGGGCCGCAACGCGACCGCGCGGCGCATATTGGCCTCGGCCTGCTCCAGGCGATTGCTGCGCATGTCGATCAGGCCAAGCTGCAGGAAACTATCGGGCCGTGTGGGATCGATCTTGCGCGCGCGATCAAAGTATTTCCTGGCCGTGGTCAGGTCGCGATTCTGATAGGAAAGCCGATCCAGGTTGTAGGTGGCCAGCCAGTCGTCGGGATTCTCCCTCAATAGCTCCGCGAAGATGGGCTTGGCGGCGGCCGTGTTGCCACGGCGCGCCAGCTCGATGGCATAATTGTTGCGCACGATGGTGTTTCGGGGCGCCAGTTGGTGCGTGTGCTGGAACAGGATGTAGTCATCAAGCCAGTAGCTCGATGCCCTGGCCGCGCTATACGACAATGGAACCAGAATGGCGAGCGTGACCAGAAGCAACCGCCGCGGGATGCCGAATGTGGCCTCGCCGCGCGCCAGCTTTTCGAACGCCAAGGCCATCAACAGGGCAGCGCCGAAGCCCGGCAAATAGAAGTATCGGTCGTGTACCAGTTCGCCCGCCGGAAACACGACAAGCTTAGCGCCGGAAGCAACACGGTGACCGTCCATAGGGCGGCGAAAGCCACCTCCCGCCGGCCAAGCTTCCACCGGAAAAACCACAGCGCTCCGGACAACAGAATCAATCCCGCCAAGGGAAGCACTACATCCGTCACGTCGATTCGGGAGGCGAGCGGCAAGTCGTAAAAAGCCGCCACCCGGATCGGCAGCAGCCACTGCCGCACGTAGAAGAACAGAACGGAGGGAAGCGTTAACGCGAACGTCCAGGGCGAGATATTCACCTCCGAATGAGAAAAGCCGTCGAGCACCGAGACCCGTACGGCCAGATAAAGGATTGCCACCGGCACGTAGACCAGCAGCCGTCGCGCCGCCCGCGACAGGCGAATCCAGCCTTGCGGCTGCTCGTTGCCATCCGACCCGCCGCCGTAAAGCCAGGCATGGGTGAAAATGACAGCCGGCAGCACGATGGCCGTCTCCTTCACCAGCAGGGCGACCGCATAAAGCAGGCCGGACAACGCCATCCAGCGGGTTCGGGCTGTCTCGCGCGACTTCAAGTATGCGAGAAATCCCGACAAGAACAGCACGGCGCATAAGGACTCGGTGGTGCCGGATACCCAAGCCACCACTTCGTGCCGCATGGGGTGAACGCCGAAAAGCAGGGCCGTGAGCGCGGCCATCAGCGGCCGCCCGGCCAGCCGGCGAGCGATGAGGTAGGCCAGCGCCGTGGCGAAAACGTGGAGCAGGATGGCTAGCACATGCCATCCGGCGGGCTGCAGACCGAACAGCGCGTCGTTCAGCCGAAACCAGAGCAGGTTTAGCGGGCGGTAGTAATTGGCCAGCGCGTTTGAGAAGAGGTATTGCCAGACCTGCCCTTGAAAATACTGCGGCACGAAGCGCCAGGACTGCACCAGTGTGTTCTGAACGATCTGGCCATGGTCGTCGTAAACGAATTGAAATCGAATGGTGGCCGCGTAAACCAGCGCGGTAATCTCCAGCACGCTTCCGAGAAGCGTCCCTTCGCCGATCTCTCGTTTGGTTGCGCCCATCTCGTGCCTACCGCACCCTTGTGAAAACAAGCGGCATGCCTCTTGAACCTGGCGTCGCCATCACGCCGCGGCCGCGGCGTGATTCCCAGTTGCGGTTCGGAGTCTAGCATCCGGAGGTTGCGCTATTTCGCGGGAGTTTGCCGGGGCGCGCGAATCGAATAACGTCAGGGCGCGCCTTCGAGCGTGGCCGATCCGCCAACAATGGCCACGCCTTCGGGAGGCTGAAAGTGAAAGAATAATTCCGGGAGGGGAAGATTGTATCGCCAGTCGCCGAAGCGGAATTCCACCTCGATACCGCCGGGTTCGAGCACACGCACGGCGGCGAGTTCACCCGTGGCCGGATCCAGTTCCAGGAACACCTGATCGAACTGCCGGGAAGGGGTGGCGATGCCCAAAAGGGTATCGTCTTGCTGTGGCGCAGATTGGGCCGCGAGCTTCTCCCCGCGCGGCAGGCATCGCAGGACCACGTGATTGGGCGTCTCTGCCCGATGCTCGGCGAGATCGATCTGGTCGCAGAGTTGAGAAAGCCTGGCCTTGCCCGTTAGCAACACGAACGGCGTGCGCCAATCCACGCTCTCCTTTACCGGCGCGCGAGTAACGGTGCGATCCGCGGGCACATAGAACCAGACGGTCTTGCCATCGACAACAAACAATTTGTTCTCCGGCGATTCGTATTCCCAGCGCATTCGCCCGGGCTGGCTGAAATAGACGGTTCCAGACTCGGCCTTAACGCTGTGGCTTCCATCGCTATAGCTCTGGAGAAAGACCGCCTTCAGGGTCTTGGCATCACGATACCGGACCTCGAGAGCGCGTACCACGGACTCAGCCTCCGGGGAAGTGTCAGCGGCAAGAGCAATGGCTCCAGGAAGGGCTACCAGGACGGCCAGTAATACCAATGGTCTTAGGACCATTTCTGAAGTCTAGCAAGAAAGCGCGAGCGCAACCACGTGACCTCGAGCCCATTACTTCGAGGTGCTAAATAGCAAACCGGGGAGGAAGCGCGAGGGCTCCCTCCCCGGTTGACTCAAATCTCAACTCTCGACTAGATCGGGTTGTCGGTGACGGTGGCCGCTGCCGCCGTATTCGCGCGGATCACGCCGGATTGATCGGTATAGAAGTACCGCTGTCCGGTCGTGCCCGGGGTAATTGGCGCGCTAGTAATGGCGTACTCGTTGATGTTACCGGCGCAACCCGCGCTGCCGAGGACCAAGTGAAGGTGTAGCCGCTCTTGGTGCCGGCGGCCAGAACTGAGTCGATCAGGTCTGCTGAAGTGGATGTGGCCGGGCTAGCCGGATCCATATTTGTCAGCGCTGCTGGGTACCCACCATAAGTCGTGGAGTAGGTAACCGCGCCCGTGTTCAGTGTGCGCAAAGACCCTACCGCTGATGCCTCGTTGGCCGCCATCCTCGAACGAAGCAGGCTCGGGATAGCAATCGCGGCGATAATCAAAATGATCGTCACAACGATCAGCAATTCGATGAGCGAGAATCCTTTCTGTTTGTTTCGCATACACTCTCCTTAAATTTTTGATTGCCGCTTCGGGGCATCGCGAATGAATAGTGCACGCTCCATGCCAAGCACCCCACGCGGGATTAACCAGTTAGACACAAATGGTGTAATGCATGGCAACGCCGCGAGTTAGCGGCGCCTCGGGCGCTGCTTCAGAGCGCTCGCCGGGAGGATCAACAGTGCATCTCGATCTCGCAACGCCAAAAAACGTCATTACGGGAGGCCAAAAAATGTCGAGCAGCGAGCCCGCTGGCGTGTCGTGAACCGGAAAATCAGGCGGCCCACACCGCAGCGTTCAGCAGCAAGACCAAGGGGCATGCAAGTCCATGTAATCGAAGGACCGATATGGTCATCCCTAGTTCGCTGCATCCATTGTCAAAAGTAAGGCGATCTTCCTACACTGGCAGTTCGATTGCTCAAATATCAGGGTTACGATCCTCTTTGGCTGAGAGTTTGTCTGAGAGTTTGTCCGGGGGCCAATCCACTTGCGGAAACAACTGCTACACCTATTTTGCTCTGCTGGCTCCATGGTGGTGCTTGCCTTCTTGGTGCGGCTGGCCTTCTTGTCTCATATCTTTCAACTCTACGAAGTGCAGGCCATACGAGACATGTCGTTCGGGGCAGAGACAGGCGCTGTTTCGGCGGCCATTGCCTCGGGCCGCGGCTTCAGTTCACCGTTGCGGTTTGTCGAGACTGGGGCAACGGCCTGGTTCACTCCGATCTACCCCTATTTGCTGGCGGGGGTGTTCAAGCTCTTCGGCACCTACACCTACTTCTCGAATGTCGTGATCCGCGCGCTCGATTGCGCGTTTTCCGCGTTTACCTGCTGGCCGGTAATGGCCATTGCAACAAGAGCCTTCGGAAAGAGGACGGGCGTGGCATCGGGATGGCTGTGGGCCGTTCTTCCCACGGCGGTCTTCTTCCCGGTCATCTGGGTTTGGGATACCGCTCTCGCCGGATTGTGGATGGCGCTGCTCGTCGCGGCCACCCTGCAAATGCGAGGTTGCGGCCGCGTGTGGGCCTGGGCCGGATACGGCGCGCTGTGGACCGTGGGCGCCATGATCAATCCCTCGCTGCTTTCCGTGCTGCCGTTCCTCGGTTTGTGGGCGCTGTGGCCCTTGCGGCAAAACCTCCCGCATGCTGCGAAGCTCGCCACCATCTCGGCCGCCATTTTCCTGGCCGGCCTGATACCGTGGACGGTCCGCAACTACGTCGTTTTCGACCAATTCATTCCGCTGCGGTCGAATTTTTGGCTGGAGCTGTGGCTCGGTAACAATCCCGAGGTGCCGGACACTTGGGCGGGATGGCTTCACCCCAACGACAATCTGGACGAGGCTCACAAATACGCCCGGATGACGGAGCTGCCGTATATGGAGGAGAAACGGCGGGAGGCATTGGCGTTCATGATGGCACACCCGGTGGATTCAACGCGATTCATCTTCCGTCGTTTTGCAAACAACTGGCTGGGCATTTGGGATCCGCCCGCCGACCTCTGGCCCACGGCCCCACTCTACTTGCGAGCCATGATCGTGGCCAACTCCCTTTTTGCGTTGCTGTCGCTCCTCGGCGCGCTGTTTGCGTATCGCGCGCGAAGAGACGCGGCACTGCCCTTGGCGTTAATCCTGTTGGTCTTCCCAGCTATTTTCTACCTGACACACACGTCGCTGCGTTATCGCTATCCCATGGACCCCATCATGGCCGTCCTTACCGTCTACGCCATTGCCTACCCGCTGTCGCAGCTGGCGCGGCGCTGGTCTCGTGCTCCGGCCGGCATGCGCGCCGCGCCGCAATCGGCCGACTAGAGGGCCAGCCACCATCTCTTGTTTTGAATTGTCGTGAGGGTGAAGGTTCCGCTCGGCACACACATTGTGGATGATTCCCCGCGTCCGGCCTCGGCTGTTTCGACCAACATACAGCGGCACCGTCACGCCGGAGAACTGCTTCGATTCTTGCGGTCGCTGAAGTGTCCCTTGGCATCGTACGGTAATGGAGCTTGCTTCTCTTTCGCAAGGAGAGCGACCGCATGAACGTGGTATGAGGGAGAGCCGTCGCGATCAGGCATTCCAATCTGCGTTCCGGATCATCCGAGTTCGTCTTTCATAACCCAACCCAGTGTGCGACTTCGCGGCATCAAAGATGAGACACCGAAGGCCAGGACATAAGAGCCGATGGCGATCAGGTAAAGAGACTGGAACCCGAAATACATCGAGTTGTATTCCAGTAAGCCGCCGCACATGGCACCCAGAAGATTACTGGCCATAATCCCGGAAATTTCACCTCGGGAAGCGACGAGGATGGAAAAGACAATCCCGGAGAAAAATACAGGACAGGTAAGCAAGACCACAATGCCCCATCGGCCCGTCGAGGGCAGGACGCCACTCCCCGCCACATACCAGCCCAACACCAAGCTGGCCAATAACAGAACGTAGGGAATCAGAGGTTTGGTAATCCGCAGCCACTGCACGACGCAATTCGCCAGAAAGGCCATGACCAGAATCCCGGCAATAACCACCCCGATGACCTGCCAAGTATTCCCGAAGGCAAGTCCCGCTTCGGTGATGCCCTTGGTTTCCACCAACATGAAGCCGGCACCCAAGAAAAAGAATGCTAGATGGCTGAACCTTGGTCTTTCACCAAGGAAATTGACGCACAGGACGGCCGCAAAGATTACCATCAACAACAGCACCGGTCTGTAAGACACAGGATAAACGCGGCGGGGCATATAGAAGAATGGCCAATCGTCGGTGGACACATCGACTTCCACGGTCCCACTGGCATAACGAGATGTGGTGTCTCGGAAGCCGGCTTCTCTTAAGACTTCGGGGGGCAACACCAGGTCGCCATTTCTGGACTGAAGAAACACCACCGCGCCATCGTAATCTGCCTGCACGCAGACCGGCCCGTGCCCGTCAAATGCTTCCTCTATCATCCGGTAAATCTTCACCCCTAGCGGGTAGTTGATAACCGAAAAAGACAGAGCGATCACGCCGTCCTCTTTCAGCCGGCCTTTCGCCTCGCGAAGCCCCTCCAACGTGTACACAAATGAATCCAGCCGGACGCTAGAGGCATGGCTCAGGAGGGTATGAGAGTCCAGTAATCCGTAAACAATCAGATCGTACTTGCGATTCGTGGTTCGGAGGAACGAGCGCGCATCGGTGACCACGGAGCGCACGCGCGGATCGCCGTAAGGCTCTTCGGGATGGTAGGCTCTGCCCAATTCGAGGATGGCAGGATCAATCTCAATGGCATCCACTCGCTGCCCTCCTGCGCGCAGTGCTGCGGCCACATTGCCCTGGATTTGGTAATTTAGACACTGAGGTTGGGAATTAACTACCCTGGTGTCATATGAACAAAAAACATCATCGTATTGCAGCCAACGTAAAAGCCGATATCCTACGCCGCGTCAAGGAAGAGGGCATCTCGGTGGCCCAGGCCGCCAAGGATCACGGTATTTCTGAAGGGACCATCTATGGTTGGATGGTAAAGGGAGCAACCGGTGCCCCGTCCTGGGCGGAGTTCTCCCGACTTCAGAAGCAGAACAGAGAACTCCTGGAACTCGTGGGCGAGATCACGCTCAAGCTCTCCATGACTCAAAAAAACAATTGAGCGAAGGAAGAAACAAATCAGCGCTTGCCCGAGCCCTTGGCATATCCCGCGCGAGCCTGTATTACGTCCCAAGAATGAAGGAGAAGGACTGGCGCCTCAAGGTCCGCCTGGAAGAAGAGCTGCAGATCCATCCCTCCTACGGCTCCCGGCGAATTGCTACGGCACTGGGACTCTGCCGCCAGCGGGCGCAGAGGGTCATGCATCTGTTTGGCATCAAGCCCTACCGCAGGAGAGGCAGAAAATGGAGAAAATCCAAGGTTTCCCGGACCTATCCCAACCTCCTGCTCGCGGTCATGCCCGCATATGCAAACCACATCTGGGCAGCAGACTTCACCGAGTTCGTGCAGCACGGAAAGAAGGTCTATGTGGCGACCGTGATCGATCTCTACACTCGCCGGATCCTGGGAATCCAAATTGCGGTGAGAAAGGGAGCCGCGCTCACCATTCAGGCGCTTTCCAACGCCCTGCTCCATCATCCGCGCCCGGGTCTATTCCACTCCGACAACGGGAGGGAGTATGACGCGATGGCGTTCACTGAAATCCTTGATGGATGCGGCATCGTGATTTCACGGAGCCGCCCGGGGTGCCCTTGGGAGAACGGATACCAGGAATCGTTCTACGACAAATTCAAGGTTGACCTGGGAGATCCGAACCGCTTCAAAACACTGGGGGAGCTAGTGGCGGAGATCTACCGCACCCTGTGGGACTACAACAACACGCGGATTCACTCCGCGCTCAACATGCCGCCTGTGGTATTCGCCAAACGGTATGCGTTAGTCACGTAAAAAACTCTCGGAATCAGTGTCTAAAGAAATCAGTCCTTGACAATCAGCACGCTATACGCCAGCGCTTTGGTGTCGGCTGCGGTGAGCGGCGCCATTTCCATGGGACGAAGCTTGCCGTTAACTCGTATCCGCGGTGCACTATTGGTGGAAATGTGCAAGTCGCTGCCGCCCATCTCGATCATTTTCTTGAGTAAATCGCTCAGCGTAACTCCGGCCATGTCAGGCTTCTCCTCATAGGATGGTTTCGCGCAAAACTTCTTCGAGAGTCGTCAAACCGGCGGCAACCTTGATCAACCCGCTGCGCCGCAAGGTCACCATTCCCATCTCCAGCGCCTTTTTTTTCAATTCCAGTGCCGAGGCGCCCACCAGGACCAATTCGCGCAGTTCGTCGTTAATTTCCATCACCTCGTAAAGACCGACGCGCCCTTTGCATCCGGACTTGTTGCACACGCTGCAGCCGACGCCGTGATACACCGTGGTGCTCTTAACTTCTTCCGGGGTGAAACCCGCATCCAGCAACGACTACTGTGTCAAGGACTGATTTCTTTAGACACTGATTCTGAGAGTTTTTTACGTGACTAACGCATACCGTTTGGCGAATACCACAGGCGGCATGTTGAGCGCGGAGTGAATCCGCGTGTTGTTGTAGTCCCACAGGGTGCGGTAGATCTCCGCCACTAGCTCCCCCAGTGTTTTGAAGCGGTTCGGATCTCCCAGGTCAACCTTGAATTTGTCGTAGAACGATTCCTGGTATCCGTTCTCCCAAGGGCACCCCGGGCGGCTCCGTGAAATCACGATGCCGCATCCATCAAGGATTTCAGTGAACGCCATCGCGTCATACTCCCTCCCGTTGTCGGAGTGGAATAGACCCGGGCGCGGATGATGGAGCAGGGCGTTGGAAAGCGCCTGAATGGTGAGCGCGGCTCCCTTTCTCACCGCAATTTGGATTCCCAGGATCCGGCGAGTGTAGAGATCGATCACGGTCGCCACATAGACCTTCTTTCCGTGCTGCACGAACTCGGTGAAGTCTGCTGCCCAGATGTGGTTTGCATATGCGGGCATGACCGCGAGCAGGAGGTTGGGATAGGTCCGGGAAACCTTGGATTTTCTCCATTTTCTGCCTCTCCTGCGGTAGGGCTTGATGCCAAACAGATGCATGACCCTCTGCGCCCGCTGGCGGCAGAGTCCCAGTGCCGTAGCAATTCGCCGGGAGCCGTAGGAGGGATGGATCTGCAGCTCTTCTTCCAGGCGGACCTTGAGGCGCCAGTCCTTCTCCTTCATTCTTGGGACGTAATACAGGCTCGCGCGGGATATGCCAAGGGCTCGGGCAAGCGCTGATTTGTTTCTTCCTTCGCTCAATTGTTTTTTTGAGTCATGGAGAGCTTGAGCGTGATCTCGCCCGCGAGTTCCAGGAGTTCTCTGTTCTGCTTCTGAAGTCGGGAGAACTCCGCCCAGGACGGGGCACCGGTTGCTCCCTTTACCATCCAACCATAGATGGTCCCTTCAGAAATACCGTGATCCTTGGCGGCCTGGGCCACCGAGATGCCCTCTTCCTTGACGCGGCGTAGGATATCGGCTTTTACGTTGGCTGCAATACGATGATGTTTTTTGTTCATATGACACCAGGGTAGTTAATTCCCAACCTCAGTGTCTAAATTACCCAATCCAGGGCACTGGGGCACTTCCAGAGGCTCCTTGCAGTTGGTGCAGATGCGGCGTACCAGGCGCTGCGCGCAGATCAAGCTGACGGAGGTCGCCACCAGGAACGGCTCGATGCCCATGTTCATCAGCCGGCTGATCGTAGAGGGGGCGTCGTTGGTGTGCAGCGTGGAAAGGACCAGATGGCCGGTCAAGGCCGCTTTGACTGCGATTTCAGCCGTCTCGAAATCCCGGATCTCGCCCACCAGGATGATGTTGGGGTCCTGCCGGAGAAACGCACGAAGGGCCGAAGCGAAGTTCAACCCGATCTGGTCCTTCATCTGTACTTGATTGATGCCGGCCAGCTGGAACTCCACCGGATCCTCCGCGATCATGATGTTTGTGTCCGGCGTATTCAGCCGCGCCACCGAGGAGTACAGCGTGTTGGTCTTGCCCGATCCGGTCGGACCGGTGACCAGCACCATGCCATAGGGGCGCAGGATGGCGCTCTCGAATTTCGCAAGCGAATCGGAATCGAATCCCAGTTTGGTCATATCCAGCCGCAGGTTCTCCTTGTCCAGCAGCCGCATGACGACTTTCTCGCCGAACAGTGTGGGAACAGTCGAGACGCGAAAGTCCAGTTCCTTGATCTTCCCTTCCTTGCGGTACTTGATCATGATCCGGCCGTCTTGCGGCAGCCGCTTCTCGCTGATGTCCAGTTTGGACATGATCTTGAGGCGGCTGGTTATGGCGTCCTTGAGCTTCAGGGGCGGCGTCATCACCGTTTGCAGCACGCCGTCCACTCGGAATCGCACCCGCAACTCGCGCTCGAAAGGCTCGATATGAATGTCGCTCGCGCCCCGCTTGACCGCGTCCGTCAGAACCAGGTTCACCAGCTTGATAATCGGCGCTTCTTCCGCCGCCCTCTCCAGCGTCGCCAAGTCCATCTCCCGCTCTTCGGCCGCCAGCTCCAGGTCGCCGCCTTCCTCGGCCCCGAGGTCCTTCATGACCTTGCTCAGCTCTTCCCCGCTCCTCACCTCCCCGTAGAATTTCAAGATGGCTTCACTGATGGAGGATTCCGAAGCCACCACTGGCTCCACGTTGAAGCCGGTCATGAACTTGATATCGTCCATGGCAAAAACGTTGGTGGGGTCGGTCATGGCGATGGTCAGCGTGGAGCCCACGCGTGACAGCGGCACAATCTGGTAGCGCGCCGCCGTGTCCTGCGGGATGAGCTTAATGATCGTGGGATCGACCTCGCAATACCTCAGGTTGATCGAAGGAACCCCGTACTGCCGGGAGAGAACTTCGGTGATCTCGTCATCGGTGATGTAGCCCAGCTTGGCCAGGCTGCTCCCCAGCCGCCCGCCGTGCGCCTGCTGGTACTCGACGGCTTGCTTGAGCTGATCGCCAGTGATCAAGCTCTCTTTGATCAGCATTTCGCCGAGCCGGACAGACATAGACGGACCTCGAACTGTGGTGCCGTGACCTAGAAACGTTAGCAGAATGGTTTGCTCTTTGACGCGCTTGCTTTGCGGAGTCGTATTCTAAGCGCTAATACCCGGTCTCTTTTCTGTAGCAACCGGCGGCCATCAGCACCGCCATGCTTGACTTGCACGCGTTCCGCTGGCTATCTTGCGGAAGCCATGAGTTCGCCTGCGCCAGCCGCGCCAGCGGCGGTTTCGCAACTCCCTCCGATTGCGCGGCCCGCGCCCCATGGCGCTGCCGTCGGCACGGCCCTGCCTCTCTATTTTCGCACCCTCTCCCAAGCCCTGGGGCCAATGCATTGGTGGCCTGCGCGAACACCCTTCGAGGTCATTGCCGGCGCCATCCTCACCCAGAACACCGCCTGGTCCAACGTCGAGCGAGCCATCGCCAATTTGCGGCGCGCCCGCCTGCTGACTGCGGCGGCCATCGAGCGCGTCTCCACGCCGCGGCTGGCGCGGCGGATCCGGCCATCCGGCTACTTCCGGCAAAAGGCCAGGCAGCTCAAGGCGTTTGTGCGGTTTCTCCGGCGTGAGCATGGCGGCTCGCTCGGGCGGATGTTTCGCACCCCGACCATCGAATTACGCGAGCAGTTGCTGCGGGTTCACGGCATAGGCCCTGAAACGGCGGATTCCATCCTGCTCTACGCCGGAGGTCATCCCATCTTTGTCGTGGACGCATACACGCACCGCATATTTGGGCGTCACGGCCTGGCCCGGAAGGCGGACGACTACGAGCGCGTGCGCCAACTGGTCGAGACCAGCCTGCCTCGCGAGGCGAGGGTGTACAATGAGTTCCACGCGCTATTGGTCCATGCGGGCAAGAACTGGTGCCGTCCGCGGGAACCTCGCTGCACCGAATGTCCTCTGGCGCCGCACCTGCCTGCGGACTCTCCGCTGCGACCCGCAGGAACGGCGCTTGCCACTACGGTCGCGGAGCGCACAAGCACAAGATGACACCGCACCCGCGCAAATCCCGCCTCTGGCTCGGCCTCGGCGGCCTGTTCCTGGGCTTGCTGCTGGCTGGAGTCATCACTTTTGGCTCCCTCCGCATTCCATTTGAGCCGCGCCAGTGGAATGAACTCGTCGTTCTGTATGCCCTGTCGACGTTCATCGTCGTGGCCCTGCTGGTTTTCGGCCTGGTTCTCGGCCGCACCCTGCTTCATCTGTGGGCCGAACGCCGCGCCAAGCAGTTCGGTTCGCGCTTCAAGACCAAAATGGTGCTCGGCGCCATGGCCGTCTCGCTGTTGCCCCTGGTCTTTCTTTTCTTCATCAGCTACGCGTTGATGAATCGCACCCTCAATCGCTGGTTCCCGCGCCCCCTGGAGATGGCCAACGCCGAAACGCAGGCGCTGATGCAAGATCTCAACCGCGCTGACTACCTGCGCCTGGAAAATCTTACGAACCGTCTGGTGGTCATGGCTGCGGCGGAGTCGTCCGCTGCGACGGGGCCGGATGTTGACACCGCCACCCGCCGCGCCGTTCAGGAGGGGGCAGAAGGCGCCTGGGTCATCGAAACGAACGGCCCCGTGGCGCCCGTGGTGCACTCGTCCAATTCCCCTCCGGCGCCCGATCCCACCCTGAACTTTGCGCGGGCCCTTCCGAGCGGTGGAGAGCTATGGGAATCGCAATCCGGTCTTTTTCTGGCAGCACGCGCCCCGATCGGATCGCAATTTCTGGTGGCAGCCTATCGCCTGCCTGTCAATTTCCTCGACCGATACGACCATATCGCGTTGCAGACCGCGGCTTATGACGCGCAGTATAAACAGATCCAGACCTTCAAGCGGCAGATCCTGCTGACGCTGCTGCTCTTCACTCTGCTGCTTCTCTTCTCGGCCACCTGGTTTGCGCTGTACCTCTCCAAGCAGATGACCGTGCCCATCCAGGCGCTGGCCCAAGCGACGCGCGAGATCGCCGCCGGCCATCTCGATACCCACGTGCAAGTCCAAGCTCAGGACGAATTGGGAACCTTGGTCCGATCCTTCAATGAAATGACGGCGCAGTTGTCCGATAGCCGCCAGCAGATCCATGAGTTCACACAAAGCCTGCAGCAGGCGGTGCAGGAGCTGGACCGCCGCCGCGTGCTGCTCGAAACCGTTCTCGAGAATATCCCCACGGGAGTTTTCTCACTGGACCCGGTCGGCAAGATTCTGCGGGCCAACACCGCCGCCAGACAGATCTTCGGCGACGCCGCCCGGGAGGGAAACACATTCGCCGCCGCGGCCGGAAGCGAAGCGGGACGCGGCGTGCAGCACTTGATTCGGCGCTCGCAGCGCATGGGCGCCGCATCCAAGGAGCTGACCTTGCGCCTGGCGGGCCGCGTGGTGCATGCTGCGGTTATCGTGAGCTCCCTGGGGCCGCGCACGGCCGGCGCCGGCTATGTAGTCGTCGTGGACGACCTCACCGAGTTGCTGCGCGCCCAGAAAGCGGCCGCATGGCAGGAAATCGCGCAGCGCATCGCGCACGAAATTAAAAATCCGCTCACTCCCATCCAGCTGTCCGCCGACCGCTTGCGACGCTATGTCGACCGTCACGGTGAAAACCTGAACGCGCCGGAATTGGCGCGCCTGGTCAGTGAATGCACCGTGCTCATCGGGCGCGAGGTCGGAACGCTCGAAGGGCTGGTCAACGAGTTCTCGCGCTTCGCGCGATTTCCCGTCCCGCGCCTGGCGCCCGCCGACCCCAACGCGATTCTTCGCAACGCCCTCGATGTATTTGACGGCAGGCTGGAGGGCGTTCGGATCGACGCGCGCTACGCCCCGGACCTGCCGCTCATCAAGGCCGACGCCGAATTGCTGCACCGGGTAATCGTCAACCTCATCGATAATGCGGCGGAGGCCATGGAAGGGGCTACTGCCAGGCAGCTCGAACTTTCGACCCGCTTTCATGCTGGCCGCGACACGGTCGAATTCGCCATAGCCGATAGCGGCCAGGGAATCTCTCCCGAGGACAAGGACAAGCTGTTCTTGCCGCACTTTTCCACCAAAGAGCGCGGCACGGGGCTGGGTCTGGCCATCGCCAGCCGGGTCATCGCCGAACATCACGGCGTAATTCGCGCCGAAGACAATCTGCCGATCGGCGCGCGATTTGTCATCGAACTGCCGGCAGCCGAACCGGTTCCGGCGGCGCTTCCCTTGAAAACTTAGGACCACGCGAGACCAAACAGCATGGCTCCCTCCATCCTCATCGTGGACGACGAAGCTGGCATCCGCCACTCCTTGGCCTCCGTCCTCTCGGAGGAGGGTTACACCGTCGAATCCGTGGCCAGCGGCGAGGAGTGCCTGGCGCGGCTGGCGCAGAGAAACGTGGATCTGGTTTTGCTCGATGTCTGGCTCCCGAAGATGGACGGACTGGAGACCCTGGAATGGGTGCGCAAGAACGGGCACGCCCCCACGGTGGTGATGATTTCCGGCCACGCCAACATCGAAACGGCGGTGCGCGCGACCAAGCTCGGCGCATTCGATTTCATCGAGAAGCCGCTTTCCATCGAAAAGACCGCCCGCGCGGTAAGAAAGGCGCTCGAATTCCACCTCCTGGAAGAAGAGAACCGGCAGTTGCGCGAACAGCTCGGCCAGGGCTACCAGGTACTGGGGGAGAGTGTGCCCATGAAGGCTCTGCGGCAGCAGATCGCGCTGACCGCGCCCACCAACGGCCGGGTGCTCATCTATGGAGAGAGCGGGACGGGCAAGGAACTCGTGGCGCGGGCGCTGCACGCCGCCAGCCTGCGGAGCCACGAACCCTTCGTGGAGGTCAACTGCGCGGCCATTCCCGAGGAGCTGATCGAGTCGGAACTGTTCGGACACCTCAAGGGCAGCTTCACCGGCGCCAGCGACGACAAGGTGGGAAAATTCCAAAAGGCGGACAACGGCACGCTCTTTCTCGATGAAGTCGGCGACATGAGCCTGCGCACCCAAGCCAAGGTGCTGCGGGTGCTGGAGGAGCAGCGCCTCGAGCCCGTAGGATCCAACCAGCCCTGCACGGTGAATGTCCGAGTCATCGCCGCCACCAACAAAAAACTGGAAGAACAGATCGCGCGAGGGGCGTTCCGAGAAGACCTGTTCTATCGCCTGAACGTGGTCCCTTTCACGGTGCCGGCGCTGCGCGAACGCACCGAGGATATCCCCACCCTGGCGCGGCATTTCCTCGCGGAATTCAGCCGCGCGTACGGCCGCAAGCCCAAGCAGTTGAGCGATACGGCGCTCGGCGTTCTGAGCCGCTACGCTTGGCCCGGGAACGTGCGCGAATTGCGCAATTTGATCGAACGGCTGGTCATCATCTGCCCCCATGAGCGCATCGAACCGGCGCACCTGCCGCCGGAACTCTACCGCGAAGCCACCGGCATCCCCTCCAAGCCGTTTGCCACGCTGCACGAAGCCCGAGCCGCCTACGAGCGGGAATTCATCCTGCGCAAGCTGGAGGAGAACCGCTGGAATATGACCCAAACCTCCGCCGCGCTGGGACTGGAACGCAGCCATCTGTACCGCAAGATGAAGGCCTTGGGCATATCCGCCGAACCGTGATGCGCCTTGGTCCCTAGCCGGCCCTCGCTATTCTTGGCTGAGTCGCTCGAGCTGACGGCGCCAGTCGAGCTGCCGCACCGAGCGGGAACTTCCGCGCCAGCCGGGCACGACCTTGACGTGCAACTCGAGGAAAATCTTCACCCCCAGGATCTCTTCCAGTTCTTTGCGAGCGGCCGTGCCGATCCTCTTGAGCGTCTGGCCGGCGTGCCCGATCAGGATGCCCTTCTGCCCTTCCCGCTCGACGTGAAGGGTGACACGGATCCGGATGAGCCGCTCGGTCTCCTCGAATGATTCCACCAGCACGGCGATGGCGTGCGGGATTTCTTCCCGGGTAAAGGTCATGGCTTTTTCGCGGACGATCTCGCCGGCCAGGAAACGCTCCGGCTGGTCGGTGGACTGGTCTTGAGGAAAATACGGCTCTCCCTCGGGAAGAAGGGCGATGAACCGCTGGAGAACGGTTTCCACACCATCGCCGGTCAGCGCGGAGATGGGGATGACCTCCGTGAATTGGCCCTGGCGCGCACAGGCGTCGAGCAGCGGCAGCAAAGCCGGCTTGGGCATGCGATCAATTTTGTTGAGCAGCAGAAAGAGGGGGCCTTCATGCCGGCGGGCACGCTCCAAGGCCAGCCGGTCCGGCTCTGTGAGCCCAGCAGCGGCGTCGATCATCACCGCGAGGACGTCAACACTTTCCAGAGCCTGCGTTACCTCGTCCATCATGTGCCGGGCAAGTGCCGTTTCGGCGCGATGAACGCCGGGGGTGTCGATGAGCACCACTTGCGCATGGGGGCGATTCACGATCCCGAGAATGCGATTGCGGGTGGTCTGCGGGCGCGAGGTGACGATGGCGACCTTGCGGCCAACCAAGCGGTTTACCAGCGTGGATTTTCCGACGTTGGGACGCCCCACGATGGCTACGAAACCGGAACGGAAAGGAGAGGTCATCCGCTTGGATTGATCACTATCTTCCATAACTGCGTCTTTCATAAGTGGTCTGGCATAACTGGTCTGGCATTACTGTGAAGATGCGCCTTGTTCGATCCCAATAGTACCCTGCTCCCTATCATGTCCCATCATGGCCTCAGAAGAGTGGCAACTTCGTAATGTGGCACCCCATCCCCCGGTATTTTCTGCCAAAGAGTGCGTAGTAGCATGAAAGCACCAGGTTGAGATTTTTCCGAGTGCAACAGAGCGAGGAACATTATCCTCGTTGGATGGCCCCCTCCCTCCCTCCCCCCCGGTTCTCTGTAAGTGTTCATTCGAGAGAACTTTAAGTCCTTTGTTCCACAGTGTTCATTACACAGAGGTTGCAGGCTGCTTTTTCGTAAGTGCGAAGTATAAGGCACTTATGCTCCCTGGCCATGGCCACATTCCGCAGCAAAGCGACGAGGAGTGATCCCTCGTCCGCCAAGCGGCACTCGGGACGACCATCCTGGCCGGATGATCGCTTTTTGTAAGTGCGAATTATAAAGGACTTGTCTACGCAGGTAGTTTACCAGGCGAATGCCGAGCGAGCGCTCCCGGGAAAGCAAGGAATGGAGGAGCGGCTTAGGGTGCGAGGGGGGCGACCCGATGCGGAATCCGGAAACCCTAGAACCGCACGGGGCACATGCAGCGCGCGCGAACATGGCCTAAGTTAGCAGAGAAGTACACATCCGAAAAGCTGTTTATTCATTGGGATCCGAATGAAGCTGTGGAAAAACGCCCGGGTTGTGGAAGACACGGCGCCCAGAAGTGCTTTTCTAGGGGTCCGCAAAGCAGGCGGATGCCTCTGCCGCGCGAAAAACAATAGCGCGAGCACGGAAGGAGCGGCGGACAGGATGGCGACGAGCGCAGAAAGTCCAAAGCTAAAGACGAGCTGGATTCCGAGCTAGCCACTCACAGCAAAAGTGTGAGCGAAGCGATTGTAGAGCCAGGCGAAGACCGCTCCACAGATGGCTCCATCCACGATGCCGTAAAGCGTGGCGACCAGGACTTGCGGGACAGTCGGCGTCGCGTGATATCCGGGCGCCTGATATCCAGGATCGATGGATGCCATGAGCTGCAAGAACTCCTGCCCGTAGCCCGGCCAGATGACGTTTGCAATCCCTGTCAAAAACAAGGCATCGAATCCTCACAAGATGCTCCTCACAAGATGATCCTCACAAGATGGTCCCCACAAGATGCCGGCCGCGGCGGCCGTAGCCTTCAGATTGAGTTTCATGGCTGCACCTCGGATGAGCGTTGGGAGAGAAACGCGAAAAGGGTACTCTTCGAGGGCGTGGACGGTCAACATTCGTGGGGATGTGGGGATGAGTCTGCTGCCCTACCACTCCTTGGTTCGTCCAGAAATCAGGCTCTCGTTCGAGCTACACGGGGCCCTATCTAGCGTTCACTCCAAGTGACCCCTGGCTGGCAGCTCGGATGGTGCCTGTCACTAAATCAAGCCCACTCTCCGCCATCCAGCTCAAGTGCGCCTCTTAAGTTGCCGCCGACTCATCTCCGAAATTCGTACATTCCGAATTTCGTTTTCGGCATCCCTTCTCCATACTTCCGATACCGATCCGGCAGGCAATCCAAATTCACCGTGAAGTCGGCATCAGCGACACCATGTTTCTCCAACAGCTCGTCTACGACATCGCATATGGTGGAAGGCTCTGGCTTTTCGAGCGTGAGGTCGGTCACAGCAAGCAAGAACGCATCCTCAATATAAAGATTTATCAAAGTATGTCGTTTTTCAAGGAATCGTGCTGCAATAATGTAAGGAATATCAAAGGGCCGCTCCTCCAGATTCGACAGGTAGTACGTTCTTGTCCTACGAAAGAACTCACGCCATTCCTGAACCTTCTCCAACTTTGGTTTGAATGCCGCGCTAAGGAATAGGAACCGCACTGACTCCGTATGAGCTGCTGTCAAGGACTGATTTCTTTAGACACTGATTCTGAGAGTTTTTTACGTGACTAACGCATACCGTTTGGCGAATACCACAGGCGGCATGTTGAGCGCGGAGTGAATCCGCGTGTTGTTGTAGTCCCACAGGGTGCGGTAGATCTCCGCCACTAGCTCCCCCAGTGTTTTGAAGCGGTTCGGATCTCCCAGGTCAACCTTGAATTTGTCGTAGAACGATTCCTGGTATCCGTTCTCCCAAGGGCACCCCGGGCGGCTCCGTGAAATCACGATGCCGCATCCATCAAGGATTTCAGTGAACGCCATCGCGTCATACTCCCTCCCGTTGTCGGAGTGGAATAGACCCGGGCGCGGATGATGGAGCAGGGCGTTGGAAAGCGCCTGAATGGTGAGCGCGGCTCCCTTTCTCACCGCAATTTGGATTCCCAGGATCCGGCGAGTGTAGAGATCGATCACGGTCGCCACATAGACCTTCTTTCCGTGCTGCACGAACTCGGTGAAGTCTGCTGCCCAGATGTGGTTTGCATATGCGGGCATGACCGCGAGCAGGAGGTTGGGATAGGTCCGGGAAACCTTGGGTTTTCTCCATTTTCTGCCTCTCCTGCGGTAGGGCTTGATGCCAAACAGATGCATGACCCTCTGCGCCCGCTGGCGGCAGAGTCCCAGTGCCGTAGCAATTCGCCGGGAGCCGTAGGAGGGATGGATCTGCAGCTCTTCTTCCAGGCGGACCTTGAGGCGCCAGTCCTTCTCCTTCATTCTTGGGACGTAATACAGGCTCGCGCGGGATATGCCAAGGGCTCGGGCAAGCGCTGATTTGTTTCTTCCTTCGCTCAATTGTTTTTTTGAGTCATGGAGAGCTTGAGCGTGATCTCGCCCGCGAGTTCCAGGAGTTCTCTGTTCTGCTTCTGAAGTCGGGAGAACTCCGCCCAGGACGGGGCACCGGTTGCTCCCTTTACCATCCAACCATAGATGGTCCCTTCAGAAATACCGTGATCCTTGGCGGCCTGGGCCACCGAGATGCCCTCTTCCTTGACGCGGCGTAGGATATCGGCTTTTACGTCGGCTGCAATACGATGATGTTTTTTGTTCATATGACACCAGGGTAGTTAATTCCCAACCTCAGTGTCTAAATTACCCAATCCAGGGCACGACGAGCCGGGCTTGCAGATCAAGAACCATTACTGCAACAATGTGTTGCGCAGTTAGTAGAGCATGGCCGTGGCAGCAACCACCGTCAAGAAACGCCCGGATGGACGACGGGCGGTCGTCTGATTAAGCATGCCCGCTACTACTGGTTGTTGTTGGCGGAGGGTCCTCTGACGCGGAGGCTGTTCGGAGCGATGGTGCTGAGGATTGCTGCCCTGCCGGTGCCTGATGAGTAGGCGGAGCCTGTGAGCAGCAAAGACGATCCGAGAAATAGGTGGGGGGGCGGCGAGGTCTGGATCAACCTGCCTGAAAATGAGGGAATCCGGCGGCCTTCTCTCCTGAGGAGGGAAGCGGCAAAAATGTGTTCCAACTCAGGCCCACCGACATATCATTCATCATAGGCAGGGGTCATAATGGAAATTCCGGTTATTTGCCACCAGTTATACAGAAGGTCCGTAAGATGCCCCGAGACACTCTGCTTCTCAGTCACGCCAATCCGGAAGACAACGAGTTCACCTTGTGGCTGGCGACGCAACTGGCGAACGAGGGTTACAAAGTGTGGAGTGACATTACAGAACTACTTGGAGGTGAAATCTTTTGGGACAATATTGAGGAACTTATTCGCACGAGTGCTGGCAAAGTACTCTTTGTACTCTCCCGCAATTCAAACTCAAAAGACGGGCCGTTAAAGGAACTGCACCTTGCTCAGAGTGTCGCCAGGAGAGAAAACCTAAAAGACTTTATTATTCCGCTGCACATCGACGACCTGCCTCACGGTGAAATCACGATAGAAATTACCCGGATAAACGCGGTGCCCTTCGAACGGTGGGGAACCGGGCTTGCCACATTGCTGGAGAAATTGGAAAAGGACGTCGTTC
This sequence comes from Candidatus Acidiferrales bacterium, assembly GCA_965197305.1. Taxonomy (GTDB): domain Bacteria; phylum Acidobacteriota; class Terriglobia; order Acidiferrales; family UBA7541; genus Palsa-189. Next base: position 314,687 of record CBDAMS010000013.1, read on the forward strand.
CGAAAGATCCCCAATTCAACAGAACCGCTGTCAATGAGTGGTGGCGCACGAAATTTAATGCTGAGGAGGGGTTGCGAAGAGAACCTGAGGAGTATTTATCGAACTGGTTTCCTGTGACTTCTCTACCCAAGCACGTCTATTTCCACTCGATTGCGCGAAAAGGCATTGGAATAATTGAGGGTCCTTTGGAGTTCCCGTACCCGGCGATCCAAGATGGCATTTCGCTCATCACGTTCGCCGAAGCGGCCGACTTTGACGGCAAGCTCGGGCCTGAGTTATACATCGCAGAGGAATCCAAGCCGGTTGAGGTCGCAAAGCTCCTTAAAGAGACTGATTTCGGTCGGAAGCTCTTCAGGCTCCTGCGTCTGGCCTGGGAGCATATCCTGGCAGAGCGGAATTTGCCGGTCTACGAACTGGCGAACAAGGCCAAATGCTTTTACTTTCCGAAAGGCTGGGTGCCCAACGATAAGGTTTTCTTTCGCGGGGTAGACGGCAACAGGACCTATCGTGCCATGGTGGGCTATAGCACGAGAACGAATCCCACAACGGGCGTAAGCGTGAAGCGTTATTGGCATTTTGGGATGGAAGCGCGGCCTCAGGTTCACCCGATACTTTCCTATGTTTTCAAACCTCATGTTCTGTTTACTAATGACGGAAGGACCCTTTGGGAGAGCAAGAAGCGGCTGGCCGCGGCTCGGCGCAGTCAATGTAAGAATTGGTGGAACAACAAATGGCGGGACCTGAATCTTGCTGTCGCAACTTATCTGGCCGATGGAGGTACTGAACTAGAAATGAAGCTCGGAAGCAAAGCTAAACTGTCGGTCTCCATAACTCCAGCCTTTTTTCAGAGCCCGATTTCGTACACGGACCCACAACTCCTCAAGCCTGCCGATGATCAGGAACCGACTGATGATTATGACCGAGACTTCGGGGAGGACGAAGATATCGAGGACGCACCCAGTTCGGAGACAGAGTGAACGAGCTTATCCATATTCCTGAGCCGCGTCTGCTGTTTCGCCACAAGCAGGCGACTGAAGATCCCCGCGACGGCTTGACACTATTTGGACCCCTTGACGAAGGCAGGCCATATGGCATTAAGGCCGGGGTAATCGGGACGAAAACCGGTATCGAGTACTTTCACCGCTGGGTGAACTGGGTACAGCAGCCCGTCTTTACGCGCCCCGCTCAGCTTGGCCGCCCGCCTTTCTCTGGATTTGAAACGGTTTTCCGCACACCATGGAATAGCAGGCCGATACTGGCTGTTACAATCACAGATGAAGAGATAGACGAGTACGTCTATCTTGATGAGCCGCACCAACGAGTATTTGGTACCGTAACGGTGTTTGCCAACCGTATCACTGAGGCGAAAAGAGAGGAGGAGGACAAGCCCGAGTTGTGGTTTGTCGTGGTCCCCGACCGCGTTTGGAAATACTGCCGCCCAAACTCAATCGTCGAGCCGGAAGTTCGTCAGCAGGCCGGGAAAACGTTCAAGAAGGGTTGGGTGGCAAGATCGTTTTACGAGAAGGGCTCGTTGTTCAATGAATTGGAGCAGGATGCTACCCCGTACGTGTATGAGGAGCAGTTTCATAACCAACTCAAGGCTAGGCTTCTTGCCGATATGGTGCTTACCCAAATTGTCAAGGAGAGTACACTTGCGAACGTCGGCAAGATTGGTGATGCCGGCGTGGACCCTCGGCAAGTCGCTCGCCAATCCGAGATTGCTTGGAATCTCTGTACTGCTGTTTTCTACAAGGTCGGAGGCAGGCCGTGGAAGGTTGCTGATATTCGGGAGGGGGTATGCTACCTGGGCTTGGTCTTCAAGAAGGACGAGACTACGGGCAGCACAAAAAATGTGTGCTGTGCTGCGCAAATGTTCCTGGATTCTGGAGATGGCGTGATTTTCAAGGGTGCATTGGGACCTTGGTACAACGAAGAAACCGGGGACTACCACCTAAGTTATAGCGCGGCGAAAGCATTGGGAGAGTTGGCGCTTAAGTCCTATCACAAAAAGGTCGGCCGACCACCCAGGGAAATGTTCATACATGGGAAGGTGCGCTTTGAAGACAAAGAGTGGCAAGGGTTCAGGGCTGCGGCTGGTGCCCAGACAAACATGGTCGGTGTACGTATCCGAGAGGAGAAGAACCTGAAACTTTATCGCAAAGGACAGAACCCAGTACTTCGGGGCCTAGCCCACATTCGCGGCAAGCGTAAAGCATACTTGTGGACGAAGGGATGGACTCCACGGATTCAGACGTACCCGGGCAGAGAGGTTCCGAATCCACTTGCCATTGAAGTCAACAAGGGGGATGCGGCGATCGATACGGTACTGAGGGACATCCTGGCGTTGACCAAGCTGAACTATAACACCTGCATTTTTGGAGACGGAATTCCAATCACTTTGAAATTTGCTAATGCTGTTGGCGAGATTCTCACGGCCGGGCCAATTGAGGAAGTACCCCCTCTTCCTTTTGGTCACTATATTTGAAGCTGGCATCCGTCACTGGCGCCTGAACTAATCTGCGTTGAAAGCCTTCACCCGGAATTTTCTGTTTGACCCGCTTGCCGACCGGATTATACACCTCCACTCCTTTCGTTACCGCCTCATATTTCTTGATGCATGCCTTCAGTTCCCAACAGACAGCCATTCATCTGCGTCCTCTCCTTCGCACTAACACGTTTCAACCCGGATTTCCTTTATGAACTATCAGCGGCAACCTTCTGCTGACCTCCAACGTCAATCTTGATGCAGGTTTGAGCATCAACAGGAATGTTCGGAGGTGTAAACCCCATGGGTGAGAGCGGAAAACAGGCATTTCAGCTGTCGTTCAACCGGTTTCTGCGAGTCGGGTTTCAAGGGTCGCGGGTAACCTCCAATGGTGGACTGATTCTGGTGCGGGAGTTGGACGAGCGTCTGGGATTCAGCGAACTCATCGACGAGCACCTGACCGATTCCCGGGCAAATAATGCGCGGTTTTCTTTTGCGGATCTGCTGCGGCAGTCGGTGTACAGTGCTTATAATCTGGGCAACCTCTGGCGGCGACTGGTGCTGCCCCAGAGGATCGAGAAGTGGTTGCTGACGAGCCAAAAAACGCCGGTCAGGTCAACGCGAAGCATGTCGCCACCTAACAAGTACCATCCTCAGGGGTGGCCGCAACGCTCCAAATCACCCATTCGTGGTGTCCCTCTGCCCAAGACGCGCTGCGATCTTGGTGAACTGTTCCAGCGCAGCTTCGAGACCGTCTGCGATCTCTGCGGCGATGATGTCAGGCGGGGCCAGCGAGTCTATGTCGGTCAGGCTTTCGTCCTTGATCCAGAAGAGGTCAAGGTTCAGCTTGTCGCGCTTTAGCAACTCGTCGTAGTCGTAAGACCGCCAGCGGCCCTGGGGATTGTCCTCGCTCCACGTCGCCTCGCGTTCGTGCATCCGGCCTGATTTGTAGCACTCAACGAACTCGTCGAAGTCCTCGCGCCGGATCGGATTCTGCTTCAGCGTGAAGTGCATGTTAGTGCGAAGATCGTAGATCCAAAGCCTGTCAGTCCAGGGCTCCGCACGGCCTTCGTTCTTGTCGAAAAAGATCACGTTGGCCTTGACGCCTGGCGAATACCAGATGCCGGTCGGCAACCGCAGCAAGGTGTGGACGCGGCATTTCTCCAACAGGTTGCGACGGACCTTCTCGCCAGCGCCCCCTTCAAACAACACATTGTCCGGCACCACGACTGCCGCACGTCCGTCAATCTTCAAAAGCGTGTAGATGTGTTGGACGAAATTAAGCTGCTTGTTGCTGGTCGAGGTCCAGAAATCCTCGCGGACGATGATCTGGTCCTCCCGCTCGGTGTCTCCCTCGTCATTGACGAACAGGAGACTCTGCTTCTTGCCGAACGGGGGATTAGTCAAGACTATCGAGTATTCGCGATTCCAGGGCGCGGAAAGGCTGTCGTGTCCCGTGTAAATGACCACCTTGTCGCCGCCGATGTTGTGTAGATAGACGTTCATCGCGCACATGCGGCCGACCTTAGCCGATAGCTCCATGCCCTCGACCAGTTTCTCTTGCAACGCGCGTTTTTCGTCGCCATCGAGGTTTTTGCCGTAGCGGTCGAGTACATACTGATAGGCGTTGCAAAGAAAACCACCGGTGCCCGCAGCCGGATCGCAGATGTAGTCGTCTGGCGTCGGCTGTGTGACTTCGCACATTGCCTGGATCACTGGTCGTGGGGTGAAATACTGGCCCGCGCCGCGCGCGGATTCCTGCGCCGAACGAGCCAGGAGCTCCTCATAGATGGTGCCCTTCACGTCCACAGGGAGCGAGAGCCAGTCCACTTGATCGAGGAGATTGACAATAAGCTGTTTCAATAGTGCTGGATTGTGAATCTCGCAGCGTGCCCCCTTGAATATGACACCGAGCATGCCGGGTTTGGACCCGAGCGTTTCGAGGCTGGCGCGGTATTGGTCTTCCACCGCTGTCCCATCAAGTGGCAGGAGAGCCTTCCAGCCAAGTTCCGGCGGCACGATGGGCGCACGCTCGTAGGGGGGCTCTGTTAGCTGATCCGCCATCTTGAGGAACAGCAGCAGGGTCAGTTGCTCTACGTATTCAAAGCAGGAGAGTCCCGCGTCCTGTAGAACGCCAGCGTAACTCCAGGCCCGTTTGCCGATCTGTGATGCATCCATCAATTGATCCCATCCCAGTTCGGGGATAGACAAGCGCGATTGGGAAGAGGGGTCCGAACCTTATAACTCGTTAAACTCGGTGAAATTGTCTGAACCATTAGACTGAATGGCGTATCGGAAACGAAGTTCGTCTCTGTCGTCGCCACGGCTATCGTCCTTGATCTCAAGCACCTGAACGGCAGCGTAGAAGCCCTTCACGTTGCGCAACACGACGATCTGTCCGAGACAGGGACACCGAGTGCGTGATGTATAGTCAAGCAACTCAGCATTCACCACTTGTGCGATGGATGTGCAGCCTCCGGCCAGCGCGACACCGTTGATCGATGCAGGATCGTTGTACACATGGATGCTCGTTTTGCTCGCTCTGGTCCATTTCGTCTCGAATTCCAGCGGTCCATGACCGATGATGTAGCGGCCGTTATGGCTGCTGTAATCGAACACTACCTCGCCGGTCCGAGATGTCATTCGCGGGGGTGGCACATCTGAAGCCTTGCCCGCAAAACGCTTGATCCCGAGCTTTTCGGCAATCATCGCTGCAAGTTCATCTGGCGAATGGCCATCGGCTTGTTCGTATTTGATGGAATCCGGCAAACCGGGAACAGGAGTGTCGTCAAAGCGCACTGGCAAAACATACTCGGATTTCTCTCGGACTGCGCAACTCAGGATCGACCGTCTCTCATGTCGCGGCCAAACCTTTTCGACGTATTCCTTTGATATAAACATCACGGCGCGAGCAGCCCTACGCTCGAATACTTCATGAGATTCTTCCACGAGGTCTTTTCCCCAGAGCCGGACCATCTCGAACCCGTCGTAGAATACATCAATTCCCTGACTCTGAAGTGCCCTTGTCACCCGCTCGGCATACCCGCGCTGCTCGCCAGCGAAGGAAAGAGCTACCTCGTATTGTCTGTTCTCCGCCATCAATCAACCTTCTCCTTGCGTAGCCTCGCGCGATAACTTCTTCTCGTGCGAGCGCCGCTGGTTTTCCTTTCCGATCGCTTTGCAGTTGCGGCTTCTTTGGCCCGCGCCTTGCGCTCGGCGGAGATACGTTTCAGCAGCTCCGAGGCCGGCTCGTCGTTCGGGTCTTGCGGCACGAGCTTGCCGGTGAAGGCATGTTTCAGGATCGCTTGCCGCAAGCCCTGCGCGGTCTTTATTTTTGCGTTGAGGTCGGACTCGAGGTGGTCAATGGTCGATAGTTGGTCTTCGACGGCTTCAACAATGGCATCTTGTTCGGCTGCAGGCGGTAACGGAAACGCAAAAGCAGCAAGTTTCGTCCCGTTAACGTTCGCCTGCCCAACAGTTTGGTTTACCACCTGCATTATCCAGGTTCTTCCCAAACCACCGTTTAGTGCGCAAACTACGATCGCTGGGTCAACGCTTCCAAGGAGACGTACTCGTATCAGGTAGGAGGCGAACGAGCAGGGCAAGGGCTTCCCGGAATATACCGCTGTCTTCCCAACCAGTTCTGCACTGTTGGTCCGATTGAATAGCAGATCGCTTTGTTCGAGAAGCAAGTTGGGAAACTCATCATGGTCGGATGGCAAATACTTCAGATTGTCGAGGAGCAATCTTCCATCTGAAGTAACGTTGGCCATCCTCAAAACCGGGACTCCTGCCGAGTTCTGATCGGTTTTGGCCGAAGAGCCGTACTGAATCAGTGATGAACACTGATCCACTGTGGCCCAACACCACCCCTCGGATATTGGCGGCAGATCGCTGGTGTCCGGCGCGACAGGCTCCTTGTATTTCGCCTTCCAGTTCTTCGGCGGCGCTTTGCCTTTCTCCGCGAACTTACGGAGTTGGTCCTCCTCCCACCGGCGGCGGCGTTCGGTGAGGATGCGCTGCAGAAGGTCGCTGGCGGGTTCGGCGTCCGGGTGCTCCTTACGCCAGTCGGCGGTTAACGCTCCTTCGACAGCCGCCTTGAGAATCGAGGCGCGATAGAGCTTCAGCTTGTCCCGTACCTGCTCTAGCGCCGCGACGCCGGCGTCGAGGTCGGAGAACAATTCGTCCAGCGCGTTGGCGATGCGGGATTGCTCAGCCTTTGGAGGGAGCAGGATGTTGAAGATCGATACTTGTTCAAAGTCCACCCGCGGACGGTCGCCAGTGTTGATACCATTTGCGAACTGAACAAAGTCACTTGAATTGAGCCGATGCTTCAGGAATGCGCCAAGTAGATGGTAGGTCTCTGATATCACGATGAACTCGCTGGAACATAGACCCGGAAAATTGGCTTGGTACACCTTATTCAGATAAGGCCTAAGACGGCCGTAGAGCACATCACCGGGCTCGAACGTGTTTGCAGTACTTCTCATCGAGACTGCTGGAACCGACCCAAGTAATCGCGTCGTGTGTGCTTCGATGTGGTCCATTCTGACAAATCTGGCTTCCGGATTAGCTTGAGGGTCAGCTTTACCTGTTCGCCGATAAGCGACTTCTCCAAGAGTCGTTGTCGCCCAACCCGATGGCAATCGATCCAACTGTTCGTTCACGCCGCCAGCCTCTCATTGAGTTCTGCTATCAGGGGTCTGAGTCGGTCCCCGAACAGCGCGTGTGCTTTGCCCAGGCTGCCTTGCTGGCCGAACCAGCCGGTCTCGAAATCCGCCGGCTCGATGGTGAGGCTGGTGGCGATGTGCTCGGCCACGCGGTCGAGCCATTCACGTTGCTCGGACGTGAAAGCATTGTCCGCATCGTGCTCCCGCAGCCAAGCCTGATAGCGTTCGCGCACCTCGGCCTGATATGGCACGAGCGTGAAGGTCGGGATCAGGGTGTGCCGCACGAGGTTCATAAGGTCCGCTAGCTGATGACCGCCGGCTCCTTTGACCGTCTCCGGTTCCACGGCCTCGAAAGCGCGCCATAGCTGAGTGGGCGTCGCTGCCATCGGTGGGCGAGCGAGTGCGTCCCTTAGCCGTCGCAGGTCTCCGAGGGAGAGTTTGAGCGGGCGGGTGCCCGCGTACAGCACCTGCAGGGCAGTGAGTTCATCCCTGTGTTCAGCGATCCAGGTACGAAAGTCCCGTATCTTGTTTCGTGCCTTTTCTACGGCTGAGGCATCGAAACCCGCATAGAGAACATCGTCAATGGTATGGCGGTCGATGGTTTGTTCGTTCTGTTGGCGTATTTCCAGAATCCGACGGCGGAAGTTCGCCTTTAAGAACGGCGTGACGGCGGCCTCGGTGAGGGCAATGCCCGACCTCCAGACTTGGTTTTCGGTTGGGCGTTCAGTACCAAACTGCTGTTTCGCAGCTCCAATCCGAGCATCGGCGTCGCAGGCGTTCAGAAGGCCATGAGCAAGGTCCGGTAACGACTTCCCGCCTGCGAGGTCTTTGAGTTCGGCAAGCTGGGCAGGGGTGAATTCCCGCTGCAATCGGCCAAGCCGCCCGGCGAGCGTGGTCAGCGCCTCGGGGTCGGTGCCGCCTTGGGCGACGTATTCGAGCACCTGTTGCAGGGTCTTCGAGGGTTGACGATTGAGCGTGCAGGAGTCGGTCTTGTCCCGCTCGCACACCCCGACCGCGTCCACAATGATGAAGCGGTCCTTGACTTTGGCGCTGGGAGTCACGGCACGCAGCTTGTCGGGCGACATGACGCGGACACCACGCCCTTTCATTTGTTCGAAGAAACCGGCGGATTTCACATTGCGCATGAAGAACACGCACTCGATCGGTTTCACGTCGGTGCCGGTGGAGATCATATCCACGGTGACGGCAATGCGCGGGAAATAACTGTTGCGGAAATTGGCGAGAATCTCCTCGGGGGTAAGGTTGGAGGTCTTAACCCATTCCGTCACCTCGGTCTCGTTTCCATCGTCCTCAGTCACCGTCTTCGTGATTCTCGTGAAGCCGGTGCGGTAGGTGATCTTCTGACAAAAGTCATTGCCCTCGGCGAACACCTCTCGCGCGATGCGGACAATGTCATCGGCGTGGGAGTCATCCTTGGCGAAAATCAGAGTCTTCGGTACTTCGCCGCGATTGGGAAACGCTTCCGGCAGAACCTTGTCGCGGAATTGCTGAAGAACGGTGCGGATCTGGCTTTCTGACACCACATCGCGGTCGAGTTGTTGGGCGGTATAGGTAAGGTCCTGGTTGAGTAGCTGTAGCCGCTCTGCGCGCGTCAGCTTGTTACGCTTGTCGACGTAGACACCGGTATCTTCGGCCTCGATGGTCGCCCCTCGGTCCGTGATCTTCGTACGGATACGGTAGACGTCGAAGTCCACGTTCACGCCATCGACCACCGCCTCGTCATGGCCGTACTGCATGACGAGGTTCTGGTTGAAGAAGCCGATTGTCTTGCCGGCGGGGGTCGCGGTGAGGCCGATCAGGAAGGAATCGAAATAGAGCAGCACTTGGCTCCAAAGGTCATAGATGGAGCGGTGGCACTCGTCCACAACGATGAAATCGAAGAACTCAGGTGGGATTCGTTCGCTGTACACCACCTCCGGCGGTTCCCCCTGCCACGGCCTTGCGGAGTCGAAGGAGGAACCTTCCTCATTGCCGGCGTCGAACTCGTTATCGCCCTTGAGCATTGAATAGAGGCGCTGGATAGTGGTGATGACTACTTTGGCTGCGGGGTTGATGGCGTTCGTGGTGAGCCGTTGTAAGGTGTAGAGATCGGGGAATTTGCGTGGATCGTCGGGCGGCTCGAAGTTGGCGAACTCATCCCAGGTTTGCCTACCGAGGTTGCTTCGGTCCACCAGGAACAGGATTCGTTTCGCCCCGCCGTATTTCAGCAGGCGATAAGTGACATTGACGGCGGTGAAGGTCTTGCCGGACCCCGTGGCCATCTGCACCAGCGCGCGGGGGTTAGCATCGGCGAAGGACGCTTCGAGATTTCGAATGGCGCGGGTCTGTACGTTCCAAAGGCGCGTTTCATCCAGTGGCGGCAGTTCCTTCAGCCGGGCGCGCAGTTGCTCCGGTTGGGCAGCCCACTCCGCTAGTGTCTCGGGCCTCGGAAAATTGAACACCTGCCGGCTGCGAGGTCTTGGGTCGAGGGCGTTGGTGAAATAGGTCACTGAGCCGTTGGATTCGAACAGGAACGGCAGCGGACGACGGTGAGCGGGCAGGTCGTCTGGCAAACCGGCCGCATACTTGGCTGACTGTGGTTCGACGCCCGTAAGTGTACCAGTGGCCTTGGCCTCAATAGCGCCCACGGCCTTGCGGTCGAGATAGAGGAGGTAGTCGGCGAAGCCGAAACCCGGCTTCATCGGGAATTCACGCACCGCAATGCCACGACCGGCGGTAAGGTCGATATCCTCGCGGTCCTGAACGGACCAACCAGCTGCGGTTAGGCTTGCATCGATGTCGGACCGTGCTCTCTGTTCGGGTGTCCTGGTCATTTCTCCACTGGGCCCGGCATGCGGAGTCACTCATTGCCGTCGTCGGCCATCACTCTGGATCCATCACCAAGTCCTCTAGAATCGCCACCGCGCCGCCGTGCTCGGTCGCCGCCACGGCATTCGCGAAGCGCGTATCCGCCGTCACCAGCGTGGCGCCGATGCGATGCGCGAGCACCAAGTAAACGCAATCGTAGACCTGCCTGTCGAGCGCAAGCGCAAGGCGGACCGCGTCCGCACAGATGCGCTCGTCATCGGACCAGTGGAGCGGCATTTCACGAACGGCAGCAGCCAGCACCCCGGCCTCGCCGGGCCCAATCTCCCCCAGCCGGGCCTTGCGCCACAGCGCATTGGCGATCTCAGATACCATCAGGCGCGGTGCGTGCAGATCATGGTCGCCTTCGAGCAGCCGCTCCGCCGATGCAGACCCCTCTTCCTCGACCAGCCACTTGACCGCAACGCTGGCGTCCACGACCAAGCGCATTAGATAATCCGATGTCCGCTCTCGCGATCTTCCCGGATGAGAATTTCGGAGGGTGTCTGTACGCGACCCTGGGTGCCGCGCCGCAGTTTTGCAGCCAGCTCTTGGAAGGACTTCCGCTTCATCGCCATATCGTCTTCGGCAGCGGCGGAGAGAATGTGCCGCGCCTCGCTTTCCAAGGAACGATTGTTCGCGGCGGCGCGCCGTTTGAGACGCTGTACCACGTGGTCATCGAGTTGCCGCACGTTGACGGTTGCCATGGCTTTCTCCGGAACTTAATGCTATCAAAATGTTATCACAACACAGCGGCAGGTACAAGAAACAGTCGCCCGCCTTCGAGCCATGCGACGGTATGCAGGTTGCGGGCCCGGGCGAGGCCGCACGCTCGAAACTGGACTCGCTGGCTCGCGAGATGGCCGAGATCGACATCGGCCAGCGCAAGACCAGAGTGCTGGAGTGAGCAGATGTCCTGTCCGAGGGTGAGTTGCCTGAGTCGTTGAGATCGGCAACCTTGCTCGGAAGTGAGCCGCATGTGCCCTTGGAGTGGCCCCTTGGCACCCGAGAACCAACCAAGAGGCTCTCCATCGCAAGCTCAGGCACTTGGATGGATCGGCATGACTTCTGTACCCGCCTTCAACGGGTCTAGGTAGTCGGCCCAGGCCTGCATCATCTTTCGCCGTTCCGGCAGATAGGCCGTGCGGTTGTAGGCCCGCCCGTTGGGGTCCCGCACCGCGTGAGCCAGTTGATGCTCGATGAAGTCAGGGCGAAAGCCCAACACTTCATCCAGAATGGTTCTCGCCATGGCCCGGAAGCCATGGGCAGTCATCTCTTCCCGGCCAATGCCCATGCTCCGCAGGGCGGGCAGAGTGGCATTCTCGGACGGCGGGCACTGGGGAAAACATAACGTCCCTATCCGGTCAGAGGATGCAGTTCGCGCAGAATCTCCACCGCCTGGCGGGAAAGGGGAACGATATGCGGCATGTCGGTCTTGGTGACGGTGTACCGCCACTCGGCTGCTTCCAGGTCGATATCGGACCATTCGGCTCTGCGCAGATCCCCGGGTCGCACGAAGACCAGGGGAGCCAGCCGCAGGGCGCACCGCACGATGAGCGTCCCGTGGTAGCCGTCCAGGACTCGCAGCAACGGGTCCACCTGCTTCGGATCGGTAAGGGCGGCCAAATGCTTTCCCTTCACGGGGGGCAGCGCGCCCCGCAAATCCCCGGAATGGTCCCGTTCGGCTCGTCCGGTGGCTACGGCTTGCGCGACCAACTCGCGGTTCACCGCTATCCGCCCCAGCAGGTTCTCGTCACTAGCCAACAGCTCTGTCTCAAAACTTTGCCGTCGCGAGGGCCGCGCCCCACCGCGATCCCAGTTCTGCTGTGAGGCGAGCAAGCGAAACGTCGGATCGGCGGAGACGCGCACGGCGTCGTTGAGGTCCTCGTAACCGGCCAAGCGCGAGTACACCGATTGCCGCACCAGATCGGCGAACGGGAACTTCTTGTTTGTGCCTTGCCGCGAATCCGTCAGATGCTCGTCGATCAGCTTGCCCAGTCCGAGCCGCTCGTCCAGTTCTCGGACCAGAACAAGCCCGCCATCCGAGGGAACTCGCGAGCCTTGGAAATCGACCTTCAGAAACCGGTTGAACGATAGCTGAAACGGCTTGTTTTCTTTTTCACCCACTGGGTGTTGACCTCCTCACCCTCTTCGATGCGCTCAAACCCGCATAAATAAAGGCGGCAGAAGCTGTCCGATGGTTAGCAGAACTGCGACCAAAGTGGAAATCCGGGTTAAAGGCTAAGAAGGAAATAGAGAGCGGTCCCTACAGCTTCGCTGTGGACTCCGAAGCAGAGGGTGATGGTTAAGGAAAGTAGGTCCCCTGGCTCGACGAAGCGCGTCCTCACGACGAGCGGGGCGATGGCAGCTCGAAAACCATTACTGCAACAACGTGCTGCGCACCCAGTAGAGCATGGTCGTGACAGCAACCACCGTCAAGAAACCGTCAGAAAACTCGCCCCTCAAGCGGGCTAACCGTAGGCGTTGCGAGCGAAAGCAGAAGCCCCAAAACCGTGTAAGAGCAACGAGAGGAAGGAGTTGGGAGAAAACCGTGGAAGACGCCCGCCTGCTTCTTGGGCGTCAGCCCCTCCCTGGTGTATGCTTACGTCAAGCGAAGGCAGATTCCCCATTACCGCATGATGGGCCGCTCGATCCGCTTCCGATTGTCGGAGCTGGTCGAGTGGCGCCAGCAATTTCATGTGAATGGAGGAATCGATGAACAACAAGACAGGTAGACCCAGAAATACATCGGGTAGCCTCTACCGCCGGCGCGATTCACGCGTCTGGTGGATGAGCTACCGGGACCACAGCGGAAAGTTCAGACAGGAGTCGACAGGGCAGAGGGAAAAAGGCGAAGCCGAGAAGGTGATGCGTAAGCGGTTGGTGGCTCGCGACGAGGGGTTGCTGCCCAGCGCCGCGCCGGACGGTGGGATCACCTTCAACCAGTGGGCGGACTGGTTCCTGGAGAAGCGCTCTCAACCGCCCTTCCGGAGCGAGAAGACCCATCTACAAAACCTCGGCGCGCTGAAGTTCCTCAGGCCTCGGTTCGGCGAGAAGAGACTCTCGGACATCACAGTGGAAGATATAGAAGCGTATCTGATGACGAGATTGAACACAGGCAAGCGGGTGTACACCAAGTCAGGGCTGCAACTTCGCGGCAAGCTCAAACCAGCCACCGTGCATCAGGAGCTTCGCATCCTGAAACGCATTATGAACGTGGCGGTGAAGAAGCGGCGGCTGGCGGTCAATCCGTGCGGCAGTGTGGAGTTTCCGGTCGCGCTGGCGGGTACGACGCGCAAGCCGCACTATCTGAGTGCCTCGGAGCAGGTTCGGCTGGAAGCCTGCGCCCCGGTGTACTTGCGCAACATCATCGTGATCATGGTGGAGATGGGGCTGCGGCCCTATCGCGAGTTGATCCCGATGCGGAAGCAACAGGTGGATATGCAGAACGGGATCGTGCATCTGCCGGATTCCAAGACGGTGAACGGTATCGCGGACATGCCGATGACGGAGCGGGCTCGTGAAGCGTTCACCTTACAGATGAAGCAGAGCGGCGATTCCGACTACCTGTTCCCTAATCCGAAGATCGACTCGAGCAATCCGCACATCGCGACGGTGCGCAAGCTGTGGGACCGGACGCTGCAGCGCGCCGGGCTTCCGCATTTTTCGTTATACGAGTTGCGCCACACGTTTGCGACCCGGCTGAGTGCCGGTGGGGTGGCGGATCATTTCGTGACGCAGATGCTCAGACAGGGTGATTCGCAGGTGTTCAAGCGCTACAGCCATGCGAAGCTCAACATGATGCGGTAAGCGCTGTCGAAGCTCGACCGGCGGGCGAACGAGCGCGGCGCGACTTTCTTTACGGCACTGGCCAGTTAGAGCCAGTTTTCTGACGGTTTCTTTACGATTCCGTCTTCCGCAATGAGAGGAAAGGTAAACGGGTGCTGAAAACAAAAAGGTTGAGTGGCGCGCCCGGCAGGAATAGAACCTGCGACCCTCTGCTTGGCGCGCAGCAGATCCTTATCGGCTTCGCTGAAGTCGGAGCCCTTCTCCGACAGCCGCGATACCACGGGATCCGAGGCCAGATACTCCTCATCCATCCATGCGAGTTGCGACAGCACCTGCAGGTCGCGCCAATCGCGCAGCCCGTAGGTGCGCACGGCGCCCGTCTGGCCCGCCGCCTCCGCGCGACCGAACAGCTCGGCATAGCGCGGCCAGCGCCGGATCAGGCTTTCGCGATTGGTCTGAAAACCCCGAACGATGAGCTCGGCCTTGGCCTCTGGTGTCAGCTCCTCGGCCGGGGAGAACGCCAGTGTGAACCACGACTCATCGAACTTGCCCGTCGCGTACTCCTCCAGCTGAGCGGCGAGCGAAGGCGCTATGTTGAAGGTGGCATGCACCTTGGGAAACTCTTCAAGCACCTGGAGCATGCCCCAGTAGTCCTTGAGGGCGTGTAGACGGGTCCAGGGGAGTATGTAGCGGCCCGTGGCGGAATCGCGGTACTGCGGCTGGTGCATGTGCCAGAGCACAATGAGATGAAGAGCGTTCATGCCGATTCTGCTCCGCAATATAACCCGGGTGACGTGCTAGAATGACCACGACTGGCGATGCGCATCATTGATCGCTATATCTGCCGCGAACTCCTTTCCCACTCGCTACTGGCTCTTGCTGTCTTGACGTTTGCCTTGTTTGTGCCTCGGCTCGTAAACCTCATGGATCTGCTGGTACGCCACTCGGGCGGCGCCGCAGACGTCGCAAAGCTGTTCCTGAGTTCATTCCCCAGCGTGCTCTCCTTCACCGTGCCAACCGCCGTGCTCGTGGGCGTGCTCATTGGCCTCAGCCGAATGTCCTCCGACAGCGAACTGATCGCCATGAACACCGTGGGAATACGGCACCGGCGACTATTGGTGCCCGTCGGCTTGCTCGCGCTGGGCGCGGCCCTATTGACCCTAGGCATGACCGCCTGGCTCGGCCCTCTTTCGGTGCGCACGCTCCGGGCGCTCCAGGATCGTCTGCTGACGACACCGGCGTCCTTTCAGGTGCAGCCGCGCGTCTTCGATGAGCGATTGCCACGCTTGGTCCTATACGTATACGTACAGGATGTCTCGGTCGCCGCCTTGCGGTGGCGAGGCGTCTTCTTGGCCGAATCGGATGCGGGGGACGTGTCACGCCTGACGCTGGCGGAGGAGGCCATTGTAACCAGTGACCGCGAACAGGACCAGTTGCAGGTGCACCTGCGTAACGGCAGCGTACATGAGTTTTCGCTTCGTGACCCTGAACAGTACATCATTTCCAGCTTTGCGCAGCGAGATTTCGCGGTGGACACCACGGTGCTGGCCCAGAGGGCTCAGCTCGAACCCACCCATGCAGAGCGCTCGCTGGCGGCGCTCGCTGCCGTGAGCGGCGAGGATGCCGCGCAGGCGCGCATCGAACTCCACAGGCGGCTGGCTTTCCCCTTTGCCTGCCTGGTCTTTGCGCTGGCAGCCATACCGCTGGGCGCTCGATTCCGGCGGGGCGGCCGGTCTGCAGGTCTGGTCATCGCCCTGCTGCTCATCTGCGGCTATTACGCGATCTTCGTTACCGGAGTGGGACTTGCGCGTCAGGGAACACTGCCGCCTTGGCTGGGAGTCTGGGCCGCCAACATGCTCATCGGCCTGTGGGGGGTATTGGGGTTGGCGCGCGTCGAGCAGCCGCAGGGAGCGGCGCGCTTCGGACACGCTCTCAGCGTGCTTTCCGATTGGGGTCGCTGGCGTCCGTGGCGAACCTCACGCCGGCCGGGAGGCCCAAAGATTCCTCCCTCCGAGCGAATGGAGCCAGTTTCCCGTGGAACTGCCGGTGAGGATGAAGCTCCCCTCATCTTCCGCGATACAGCTCATTCCTCCATGGACCCTGCGCGGCGGCCTCGCACCGCGGGCAGCTTTCCGCAGATCCTGGACGTATACCTCTTGCGCAATTTTCTCTTCTACTTCGCCTTGTTAATGGCCGGCTTCCTGCTGCTTTACGGGACCATCACAATGTTCGACCTGCTGGAGGATATCGCGCAACACCGCACCGGGCTGCGCGAGGTCGCCGAATACTTCTGGTATCTCTCTTACTTCCTGTTTTATGAATTCGCCCCCTTGGGGTGCCTGGTTTCGGCCCTGGTCACACTCGGGGTGATGACCAAGAACAATGAACTGGTAGCGCTCAAGGCCTCCGGTATCAGTCTGTACCGCGTCGCCGTGCCGCTACTGGGGGCCGGGCTGATTTTTTCCGTCGGCCTTATGGTCCTCGACAGCACCTATTTGCCGTATGCCAACCAGCGCCAGGACGCGTTGCGAAACCAGATCAAGGGACGCCCGCCGCAGACTTACCTCCAGCCGCGGCGCCAATGGATCGCCGGGAACAACTCCAAGTTTTATAACTATCAACTATTCGACCGCGATCGCAAACTCTTTGGCGGCCTCCAGGTTCTGGAGCTGGATCCGGAAACGTTCGCCGTGCGGCGGCGCGTCTACGCAACGCGCGCCCACTGGGAGGAGCCGCAGAAAGCCTGGATACTGGAGTCCGGCTGGGTGCGCGATTTCCAAGACCACCGCGTCACAAGCTATGCTTCCTTCGATGTCCTCCAACTTGCGGAACTGGATGAGCCTCCCTCGTATTTCAGCCGTGAAGTTCGCCAGAGCTATCAGATGGATTGGTGGGAACTGCGGCAATACATCGCCGAGTTGAGACAGGCGGGCTTTGACGTCGCACGCCTCTCCGTGCAACTGTACAGGAAACTGGCTTTCCCGCTGATCGCTCCCATCGTGATTCTGCTGGCGGTCCCGTTCTCGATCCTGGTCGGAACGCGGGGCGCCATCGGGGGGCTGGCCATGGGCATCGGCATCAGCTTTGCTTACCGGGGTCTATCGGCTTTATGCGAAGCGTTGGGAGCCGTTGGTCAGTTGCCACCCCTTTTGGCCGCCGGGTCCCCTGACGTCATTTTCGTTGTCCTGGGCCTCTATTTTTTCCTCAACATGCCAACCTAGCCACAGTCGCGCGCCTAGTAGTACGGGCTGAAGTAGAGTACAACGCCGGCCGAGAGTTCAAACCTGTTGATCAAGCCGCTCACCGGGAAGAAAGGCGCTCCCGGACTAGGAGGTTCCTTGGGCAGTCCAAACCGCGGCATACCGCTGATGTAGTCGCGAAAGTCGAACCGCACAGCAACCTGCTCCCAAAACTTGGCTTCGATTCCTACACCGAGGTTCACAGTGAACTTGTTGCGGTCTCGGAGGATAACTGAGTCGTCCAGGAATCGCTGAATGGCGGCTACCTTGGCGTCGCCCGTGGCGCTAAGACGGCTGATCCCCATCCCAACGGTTGCAAAGGGTCGAAAGAGGCTGAAGGGGGGATTCGAAAAATAGACCGCGTTGCCCGCGAAATGGTGCAAGCGGAGATCGAATGTGCGCGCGGCTCCAGGCTCGGTAACCCGGAGGTCGTTGGGGTTGAAGCTGTACATCCCTTCCGCAGCCCAATGCTCACCCAAGTCCAGGGTTCCGCGTGCGCCAAACGACACGCCATTTTTGAACTCGGTGCGAACTGGATCGCCATCGACGATGAAACTTCGCTTCGCACCCAATAGCGAGGCGCCGCCAAACACAGACACCCGGGGATTGGCAACCTGCGCGAATCCATCCGATCCGCTCAACACCACCGCGCAGACCACACAGAACGCAAGCCAGCGGTACCTTCCAACAAGACCTTCATAGTGCCCTTTATAGTGCATGTCCGTGCGCCTCCACGTAGCTTCAACAGTTAGATGGCTCGCGAACCAAGAAGGGCCAACATTATTTTTCAATGCCGAATTTTTTATACAAATTCGACGGACGTATTTCAATACACCTGCGACATAGCTCGATCCCGCCCGAGCATGCCGCTTGGTTACCGCAAGCCACCTCGATCGGTGGCCAGGAAATTCACGCCCATCCGCTCAGATTCGCTTTCTTCTGCGGGCCATCTCTGTGGCCATCACACAATTAAACTATTTCTTTAACTATTGGCTGATCCGAGCCAGGGTACGTTCATCCAAGTATAGAGCCCAGTGGCAGCAAGCGAAGGAGCGAACCTTCCGGGTGACGAGATCGATCACGGAGTCGACAGTGCAACCGCGTTCGCGGAGCGAATGTGAAAGGCCCTGGTAGTAGTGATCTTCACTGGGGCATGAGACTGGGGTGCGAGACTGGGGTGCGAGTCCGCAGCGCTCGGAGAGAGCTGCGATAATGGGTGATGGGTGATGGATGAGGAACGAGGGATGATGAATGACGCGATCAGTGATGGCCGCCTCGCTCGCACCCGACCCGCCACCGATCCCGATCGTCAACACCACAGTGTGCGGCGCTCTCCCGCTAGCGCCGCTTCGATGGCCGCTTGCCCTTCCGGCGCCGCGCCGCCTGCTCCTCGATGACCGCCTGCGCCGCCGCCAAGCGCGCAATCGGCACGCGAAAGGGCGACGCACTGACATAATCCATCTTCTGTTGATGGCAGAATCGGACGCTTTCGGCGTCGCCGCCGTGTTCCCCGCAGATGCCGATCTTAAGTTTCGGGCGCGTGGAGCGTCCCCGGACGATGCCCCACTCCACCAACATTCCCACGCCGGAGCGATCGAGGGTGACAAAAGGATCCGTCGGAAAAATAGCTGCTTTATCCTCGTTCAGGTAGTCGGGCAAGAACCGGCCGGCATCGTCACGCGACAGTCCCATGGTGGTTTGTGTCAGGTCGTTGGTGCCGAAGCTGAAAAACTCAGCCACCTCGGCAATCTGATCCGCCAACAGTGCCGCGCGCGGCAACTCCACCATGGTGCCCACCAAATACTTGAGTTTCACCCCGGCCTTGCTGATGATCTCATCGGCAACCCGCCGCGTCCGGTCCACCAAGATCTGCAACTCCTTACGATCCAGAACCAAAGGGTGCATAATCTCAGGAAGAACTTTAATACCCTGCTTCTGCTGGCACTCGATGGCCGCTTCGATGATGGCCCCCACCTGCATGTCCAGAATTTCCGGATAGGTGATGGTCAGGCGGCACCCGCGGTGCCCGAGCATGGGGTTGGCCTCGCGCAACTGCTCCACGCGCCGCGCCACGATTTCCGGACTCGTGCCGATCTTGTGAGCGAGCTCCTGCTGCTGTAGAGATTCGTGGGGAACGAACTCGTGCAGCGGCGGATCGATCAGCCGGATGGTGACCGGAAACCCATCCATGGCTCGAAAGATTCCGATGAAGTCGTTCCGTTGAAAAGGCCGGAGCTTTTCGAGTGCCTTGCGCCGGGCCTCCGGGTCATCAGCGATAATCATCTCCTGGATGGCGAGCTGCCGCTCGGCGCTGCGTTCGGGTTGCTCGAAGTCTTTAAAGAACATATGTTCGGTGCGGCAAAGTCCGATGCCCTCGGCCCCCATCTCGCGGGCCTTGCGCGCGTCTCGCGCGGTATCGACGTTGGCGCGCACGCGCAGGCGACGCACCTCATCGGCCCATTTCAACAGGACGTGGTAACTCTTGGGCATCTCCGGAGCCACCAGTTTAACTTCGCCCTCATACACGGCTCCTTCGCTGCCATCGAGAGTAATCCACTCTCCTTGGCGGATGACTCGCCCGTCGATGGACATAGTCTTCTTGCTGTAATCAATGTCCAGGTCTCCGCAGCCCACCACGCAGCACTTGCCCCAACCGCGGGCGACCACGGCGGCATGGCTGGTTTTGCCGCCTGTGGCGGTGAGGATGCCCTGCGCAACGGCCATGCCGCCAACATCTTCGGGGCTCGTTTCGCGCCGCACCAAAATGACTTTTTCACCCCCTTCGGCCCACTCCTCGGCCTCACGCGCGGTGAAAACTGCCTTGCCGGAAGCGGCGCCGGGAACCGCGTTGATCCCTGTGGCCAGTCTTCGCTTGGCCAGCTCCTGCGGCGCGACCGAGGAATCGATAATCGGGTAGAACATCCGCTCGACGTCTTCCGGAAGAATCCGCTGGAGCGCTTCGCTGCGGGTGATCAACTTCTCGCCCACCATGTCTGTGGCGATGTGGAAGGCTGCCGCGGGGGTGCGTTTTCCCACGCGCGTCTGCAGCATGTAGAGCGTTCCCTCCTCCGCCGTAAACTCCATATCCTGCATGTCTCGATAGTGCTTTTCCAGAATGACTCGGGCCCGTTCCAGTTGTTTGTAAACTTGCGGCATGTGCCTCGACATCTCATTCAGAGGCATCGGGGTGCGGATGCCCGACACCACGTCTTCCCCCTGCGCGTTGATCAGGAAGTCTCCATAGAAAGTCTTTTCCCCGGTGGAAGGGTCGCGGGTAAAACACACGCCCGTCCCGGAGTTCTCCCCCGTATTGCCGAAGACCATCTGCACGACGTTGACGGCCGTGCCCAGCAGGCCGGTGATCCGCTCGACCCGGCGGTAGGTCACCGCCCTTTCCGCCATCCAGGACTCGAATACCGCTCCGATAGCGCTCCAGAGTTGTTCGGTGGGATCGTCGGGAAATTCCTTCCCCGTTTTATTCCTAAAGTGCTTCTTATATTCACCGACCAGCTTCTTCCAATTCTCCGCCGATACTTGAGTATCGTCCTTGATGCCGAGCCGCGCCTTCATGGCGCGCAGCTTCTCCTCAAGATCTTCCTTCGGAAGGCCAATCACAACGCTGGAATACATCTGCACGAACCGCCGATAGGCGTCCCAGGCGAAGCGCGGATTGCCGGTCTTCCGGGCCAGTCCTTCGAGGGACCGCGGACTCAGTCCAAGATTCAAGATGGTTTCCATCATTCCCGGCATCGAGCGGGCCGAACCCGAACGCACGCTCACCAGCAGCGGGTCACGCTCATCGCCGAGCTTCTTCCTGGTGACCTTCTCGAGACGCGCCAGATTCTTGGCCACCTGCGCACGCAGCTCGCCAGGGTACTTGCGGCCATGCTTTAAGTAATGGTCGCAGCATTCCGTGGTAATCGTGAAGCCGGCCGGTACTGGAAGGCCGATGCGCGTCATCTCCGCCAGCCCGGCGCCTTTCCCGCCAAGCAACTCCTTCATCTCGCCGGTGCCTTCGGCCTTGCCCGCTCCATAAAAATATACGTATCTCACCTGTACCCTCCCGATGGAATGCTCTCTGATTGCGCGATGTGTCGGCACGCCGACAAGTTGCACTGGCAGTCTTAGAGGCCCATCATAAAATCATGAAACCGGAAATTAATCAAAACCTAATTGCGTTGCAAAAAAAATTCGCGCAGCGCAGCGCGGAAACTTCATCGCTCGCGTGCAGCGAGCTCCGAGAAATCAGCAATCGTGGAAAACTCCCCGAGCAGTTCTGCGAGCAGCGTGAGCCGGTTGCGCCGCACCTCATCCTGTTCGGCCATCACCATGACGCGATCGAAAAATTCGTCCACATCGGGCCGCAACCCGGCAATTCCCTGTAACGCGTCGCGATAGCGGCCGGCGCACTTATGCTGCTCGGCCTCCTGCGCCACGCGGCGCGCCGCGGCATGCAGCTTGCGCTCGGCCTCCTCTTCAAACAACTCCGGGCGCACGGCGGGCAACCGCCATTGCTCGCGCGGGCCGGCCTTCGCGAGTATTTTCCGAATGCGCTTGAACGAAATCGCCAGCGGCTCGAAGTTCCTGGTCTTGCGGATGGCGCGCAGCGCGCTGATCCGCTCCACCGCATCCACCAGATCGTCCGAGCCCGCAGCTAGCGCGGCGTTCACTTCGTCGTAAGCGAAGCCGTCGCGCTCCTGCAGAATATATCTTGCCCGTTCGACCAGAAAATCGAGCACCTTCCTTTCAAGCTCTGCTGTAACCTGCAAGCCAGAAACAGTGGTCGTCAGCTCACGCGCCCCTGCAGCCACCAGTTCGGCAAGAGAGAGCTGGAGTCTACTTTCAAGTATCACCTTAACTATACCCAAGGCCGCACGGCGAAGAGCGAAGGGGTCGCTCGAACCTGTGGGCACGATCCCGACTGCAAAGCAGCCCACCAGGGTGTCCAGCTTGTCCGCAATGGCAACGATGCATCCCGTGAGGTTGCGGGGAATCGGATCGGCGATTCCCGCAAGCCGGTAGTGGTCGTACACAGCCCAGGCCACTTCATCACTTTCTCCTTGGGCTCTTGCGTACAGGCCTCCGACAATGCCTTGCAGTTCCGTGAACTCGCGAACCATGTCGGTGACCAGATCGCACTTCGCCAATTCCGCTGCGCGGTCGGCATCGGCTACACGTGCGCCGTGAATGCCCCGGTCGAACCAATGCCCCGCCAGCCAGCGCGCCAGCACCCGAATCCGCTCCACCTTGTCGCCATAACTGCCCAGCTTGGCTTGAAAGGTTACCTGCGCAAGTTTTGGCAGATGGTCGGCGAGCCGACATTTCTGGTCCGCCTCCCAAAAGAATCTGGCGTCGGCGAATCGCGCGCGCAGCACGCGTTCGTGTCCGGCACACACCAGCCCCCTGCGATCACGATCCAGATTGATTACCGCCAGGAAGTGCGGAGCCAAACTGCCGTCGCGTCGGCGCACTGCGAAATACTTCTGATGACCGCGCATCACCGTGATCAGGATCTCCTCCGGCAGACTCAGATACGCGGGATCGAAGCTGCCGAGGATCGCCGTGGGAAATTCGTTCAGATAGGTGACTAGGTTCGACAGCCTCGCGTCCTCGTTTACGCGCAGTTTGTTTCGCGAAACAAGACGGGTGAATTCCCGCTCGATCTTGTTCCTCCGTTCCTCTGGCCGCGCCAGTACGGAATTCTTCCGGAGCTTTACAAGGTAGTCCCGGAACCCCTTCACCGGAACGCGGCGTTTGCCGAGGAACCGATGGCCGCGCGTAGCACCTCCAGCCGCAACGCCTGCCATCTTGAATCGCAGAGGTCGCCCTCCCAGCAGCGCCACTACCCAGCGGATCGGTCGGATGAACCGCATACCGGCGGGGCCGGTCCAGTACATCGTTCGCGGCCAGGAGATTTCAGCAACGGCGCGCGGCAGGATTTCGCTCAGCCGTTCCGCCGCACTCCGGCCTTTGGTGACCTGCTGCGCGACGAGATATTCTCCCCTGGGAGTGGTCACCATCTCCAGGCTCGATACGGTTACACCTTGCTTTGCAGCAAAGCTCTCGGCGGCACGTGTCGGTCGTCCAGCCGCATCGAAGGAAATCTCTTTCGGCGGCCCCGTTACCTCCCGGACGATGTCTTCCTGCCTGAGGCGCAGCCTTGGGCAAGTGACCACCAATCTCCTAGCCGCGCCAAACGTTTCTATCTCCGCGCCATCGAGCAAATTCTCAGCTGCCAGATATTTTTCAAGTATCGCTTTGAGTTCCTCTGCGGCATGGGGAATCATCCCAGCGGGAATTTCCTCACACCCGATCTCCAGAAGAAGTTCTGCAACGGCTGGTTTCATGCCAGACCTCGCTCCGCGTCCGCCTTCATTGCTTGCTGCTCCAGATATGCCGCCGCGATGCGACACACCATTTGGCGCACGCGGCCAATCAACGTGGCCCGCTCGGTCACCGATATGACCCCGCGCGAGTCGAGCACGTTGAACAGGTGCGAGCACTGCAAACAATGATCGTATGCGGCCAGCACCGGGAAGGTGTGTTTGCCTTTCGGGTCGCACCGCGGAAAGGCGTCCAGCAAGTGCCCCGCTTCACGCTCATGCAGGTCGAATAACTTTCGCGTTGTGGCTGCGTCGGCGCGATCGAAGCTGTAGCCGGAAAACTGCTGTTCCTCCGCCATCCTTACATCCCGGTAACGGCGATCACGCGACCACCATAGGTCGAATACGCTATCCACGTCCTGCAGGTACGCGGCTATGCGATCGAGGCCATACGTCAACTCAACCGACACGGGGTCCAGGTCCACACCGCCACACTGCTGGAAGTAGGTGAACTGCGTGATCTCCAAACCATCAAGCAGAACCTGCCAGCCGATTCCCCAGGCTCCCAGGGTGGGCGATTCCCAATTGTCTTCTTCAAAACGGATGTCGTGCTGGGAGAGTTCGATCCCGACGGAACGTATGCTTTCTAGATAAAGGTCCTGAATATCGGCTGGTGACGGCTTCAGAATCACTTGCAGTTGATGGTGTTTATAAAGGCGATTGGGATTCTCGCCGTACCGCCCATCGGTCGGCCGGCGGCTCGGCTGCACATAGGCAACGCGATAAGGTTCCGGCCCTAAAACGCGCAGGAAGGTCTCCGGGTGCATGGTGCCCGCACCCACCTCGATATCGTACGGCTGCTGCAGCACGCAGTCCTTATCAGCCCAAAATTTTTCAAGCTGGAGGATTAGATCCTGAAACGCCGGGCCTTTTCGCTTCTCATGTTTCACTCTAGTTTTCAAATCGGATTCTCCGCTGTGGCTGAAAGTAACCGCCGGGTCGGCAATCGTTTCTCGCCGTGATGCTCGATCACATCCAGCATGGAATCTCTCAGTTCGACCACCATGCCGGCGGCAAACGGCACGTCCGCCAATCTCTCCAATCTCTCGCCGAGCAGCCGGCGCGCTAGCTCAAGTGCCCCTTGCGAAACCGCGCGCTGGCCGGCAAGCCGGCAACTTCCGCACAGAAGCGTTCCGCGCGGTGATAGATACCCTCCGGACTTCAATTCGGCGCCGCAGCGCGCGCAACGATCCAGGAGCGGCAGCCAGCCCCCCAGGCGAACCGTCCAGAGCGAAAAGTACGCCAGTGCCAGGGGCAGCTCAGTCCCTGCCCGGATGGCCCGCGCCGACGCCAGAATCAGGCGAAAGTTCTGTTCAGTCACTTCCCTCTCGCCGAGCACCGCCTCGCAAACGTCGCTGATGACAGCCAAAGCGACACCAGTGGCGTAATCACGGTGCGCATCCAGAAACGATTCGATCAGTTCGGTCTGATTGATGCGCACCAACTCCCGCGTCTCGCGTTCATAAAACCAGATGCGGATATAAGACAACGGCTCGAGCGTCGAACCGAAGCGGCTCTTGGTCCGGCGCGCGCCGCTGGCGCCCCCGCGCATCCGTCCGTAGGTGCGGCTCAAAAAACTGACCAGCCTATCGCTTTCGCCGAGAGGAAAGCTGCGTAAGACGATGGCCTCGGATTCGCGGACCGGCATCGCAGTGTCGGCGCGCCGACCGTTACGGCAGCGCCGTGAATTTAAGCCAGACTAATTACCATAGCATTGCAACTCGCGCAAACGCTATCGTGGTTGGGCGGCGATACCCGAAGAAGTTTCGGCGCTGTCTCTTGCAAATTGCTGTCGCTCGCATAGAGTCTGTCCCCATGCGCCCCATGCGAAAAATTCCGCCACAAGTGGATTTCGTGGGCCTCGGCTTGAACGCTGCGGATACCATCATTCACCTGCCGCACTTCCCGGCGTTCAATTCCAAAGTCCAGATCCTTTCCTCCGACATATTCCTTGGCGGGCAGGTTGCCAGCGCCGCAGTCGCCTGCCAGCGCTGGGGCCTTCGCACACGCTACGTCGGAAAGATTGGGGACGATCTCGCAGGCCGCCTGCAGCATGAAGAGTTCGGGCGCTAGGGCGTTGAAGCGCATCTAATCGAAGTTCCCGATTGCGAAAGCCAGCTCGCCTATATCCTGGTCGAACACTCTTCCGGCGAGCGGACCATCTTGTGGAAACGAGATGGCCGCCTCGACATTGTTCCTTCTGAGTTGCGCCCCGAGTGGTTTGTGCGCGCGCGGCTGCTGCATATAGACGGACACCCTTGCGCCCCGTCAGCCGTCGCGGCTCGCTGGGCCAGAGAGGCGGGTGTCCTGGTCACGGCAGATCTGGACAACCTGCATCCTAAAGTTGAAGAATTACTTGAACACGTTGATTCTCTCATCAGCTCCAGCGAATTCCCGCGGCGCCTCACCGGCTTAGAAAATCTACCGCAATCGCTCCCGGCCATCGCTCGCCGCTATCGCTGCCGGGTGGTGGGAGCCACGCTCGGCCGTGACGGCGTGCTGGCATGGGATGGCCAAAGGTTTCATTACTCCCCCGCCGTCTGTGTCGAGGCCGTGGATACCACCGGTGCCGGTGACATCTTCCACGCCGCATTCGCCTACGCTCTGCTCAAGAACCAGCCGCTCGACCACATTCTTGACTTTAGTTGCGCCGCCGCCGCGCTCAACTGCACTGCAACCGGTGCCCGCGGAGGCATTCGGCCGGTTGGTGAAATCGAGCAACTGATGCGCACTGGCAGGCGCCACGCGAGCGCGTTTGACGGTGATGAGTTGCACGCGTATGCAGCTCGCGAGAGTCCCGGCAAATCAATTATAAAGTAAAACATTAAGCCACCGTGATCCCACTTCGAGCCGAGAACCAACGCCGCAGATTAGCCGTCATCAACGGCCTACTCATCACCGCAAACATTCTAGTTTTTCTTTACCAACTGTCCCTTCCTCCGCGCGCCAGCTTTGCTCTGGTCAACAATTTCGGTGTCGTACCGGCCCGCGTGGGACAGGTCCTAACTGGCACAAGTGGAAATCTCGAATTGGCGCTGAAGCCGCTTGCCACCAGCATGTTCTTGCAAGGCGGCCTTCTCCACTTGCTCGGTAATATCCTTTTTCTTTGGGTTTTCGGGGGCAATGTCGAAACTCGCTTGGGCCGTGCGCGTTACCTCGTTTTTTATCTGCTTTGCGGGGTTGGTGCGGGCGTGGTGCACATCCTGGTGAACTGGGGATCGCTCATCCCTGGGTGGGGGCCAGCGGCGCTATTTCCGGAGTCATGGGTGCGTATATCATGCTCTTCCCTTACTCGCGGATCCTCACGCTGGTCCCTCTTCTGTTCTTCTTTTTTACGGTGCGCTTGCCAGCCGTATTGCTATTGGGCTACTGGTTCGTCATCCAGTTCTTGAGCGGGCTCGGCAGCTTGGGTGACGCCAGTGAAGGCGGCGTTGCTTGGTGGGCGCACGTGGGCGGCTTCCTGCTGGGGGTGCTTTTGGTCCGGAGGTTGCGTAGCTAGAGCTGGGACCCGGCTGGCGCGACGCGTTGCCCGGGCGGGCTGCGGTGCGCAGCCACATGGCCGGCCAGCCAGTCGCCCACTTCGCGAGTCGAACGCCTGCCGCCAATATCGCGCGTGGTCTCCCGCTGATGAAGAGCCGCACGAACCGCCGCTCGGATGGCCTTGCCTACTTCCGGCCAGCCGAGGTGCTCACAAAGCATGGCCGCGACGAGCACCGATCCGATGGGATTGGCGGCTCCCTTCCCCGCGATGTCCGGCGCCGACCCGTGTATAGGTTCAAAAAGCGAGACCCCTCCGGGATGGATGTTCCCCGATGGCGCCAAGCCGATTCCGCCGGCAAGCTGCGCGGCCAGGTCGCCGAGAATATCGCCAAACAGGTTGCAGGTGACGATGACGCGAAACTGGCTCGGATCGCGCACCAATTCCGCGGCCAGGGTGTCCACATAGAGGTGGCGAGCCTCGATATCCGGGTATTCGCCGCGCACCTCGGCGAAAACGCGGTTCCACAGTTCATGTGCGTGAATCATGGCATTGGACTTGTCGCTCATCAGCACGCGCCCTAAATTGCGTTCGCGCGCGTAGACGAACGCGTAGCGGATGATCCGTTCAACGCCCTTCCGCGTGTTGATGTCCTCCTGGATGGCCACTTCGTCCGGTCCGCCACGGTTCAAATGGCCGCCCACTTGTGCGTAGATCCCTTCCGTGTTCTCGCGAAGGATCACGAAGCGGATATCGCTTTCGGTGCGATCCCGCAGCGGCGTGAGTGATGAATCGAAAAGTTCAATCCACCGCGCGTTGACGTACAAATCAAGCTTCGAGCGCAGTCCCAGCAGTATGTCGGCAGCGTGCCGATTGGATGGAACGCGCGGGTCGCCCACCGCACCGAACAGAATCGCGTCGAATTCCCGGCGGAGCATATCCACGGCGTCTTCGGGGAGGGTCGTGCCGTCGCGGAGGAAGCGTTCTGCGCCCCAGTCAAATTCCACTAGTTCGAGAGGACGCTCAGCCGTCTGTGCACCGGCACGCAGGACCTTCACGGCTTCGGCGGTCACCTCGATGCCGATACCATCACCGGGGATCACCGCCACGCGTCTGCTCGCTCGAAGGGCCGGATCGGCAATCATGAGTGTCCTCAGCGTCAGGAAAACTATTTAAACCAGTGCATGAACTATCAAGATTTGGCCCTGCTCATCGTTCCACGACCCGACTGAATCGCGAACAATCCGGCGAAAACCAGCAATCCGCCACCCATAAAGTGCGACGTTAACCTTTCGCCCAGCAGCGTAATGCCCAGCAACGTTGCTCCAAGGGGTTGCAGATAATTCATGGACGCCAGCCGGGACGCAGCCATGGAGCGAAGGGCCCAGAAATACAGCCAAAAGCAGACCGCCGATGCCAGGACTCCCATGTAGAGGGCCGCCGCCCACCCCTGCCAGCCCACAGAACGGATGCCTTCGGCCTGCGCAATCTTTGCCAGTTGCCACAGGGCGACAGGAAAGACAAGCAATCCCGCGCAGATGTTAGTGTACACGTTCACGTGCGTCGGGGTGTACGCAGAAGACACCCACTTGGCCAGCACCGTGTACAGAGAAAAACCCAGAACAGCAGTCAAAGCCATCAGGTCTCCCTGCCATCCGGCCTGCAGGTTCGCGGCCTGATCTCGACCGAGCACCACGGCGCCGGTGAAAGCCAGCGCCAGCCCCGCGATCTTGCGAGCTGTGAGCTGCTCCATCCGGGCCGCCCAAGCCATCAGAAGAACCAGGATGGGCGCAGAACTGACAATCAGCGAGGAGTGACCGACCGAGATATAGTGCAATCCAACGGTGAAGAAACCATTGTTAATGATCACGCCAAAGAAGCCGAGGTAAGCAAACCTCCAGATGTCCCGCCGTGATGGGCGCAGCGCCAACGGGTTCGGTTCAGCGGTTGGCGCCTCTTCGGCGCGCCGCCGCTCCTTCCAAACGGCAAACAGCAGGACAGGCACCATGGCCAAGCCGGCAATGACAATTCGGAATGAAGCCAGCGCCACGGGCGGCAATTCGCGCAGTCCCACCTTGCCGAAGATGAAGTTGAAGGATTACACGAGGAGGATGAAGCCCACGCCCAGCGCGAGCCGCGCGGGCGAGTACCGGTCGGACGGGGGAACGCCGCCGCGCACGGCCTTAGCGGAGAACCTCGCGGCGGACTGTGAGCTCGTCGATACGCTGGCGACGCGGTTCATAACCGATGCCCGGCCCCGATGGTACCTCTATAGTTCCCCGCGGAGTGACCGTCACTTCCGACTCGATAATATCCTCGGTCCAATACCGGTGGCTAGCGGTGACGTCGCCCGGGAGGCAAAAATTGGGAAGCGTCGAGAGGGCGATATTGTGCCCTCGTCCGATTCCGGATTCGAGCATCCCGCCGCACCAGACGGGAATCTGACGGTCGCTGCACAGGTCGTGCACGCGCCGCGAAGCGGTGTATCCGCCGAGGCGGCCGAGCTTGATGTTCAGTATTCGGCAGGCGCCCAAATCCAATGCGGCGCGCGCCTGCTCTTCGCCGTGGATGCACTCGTCCAGGCAGATTGGCGTCTGCAGCATGCGCTGCAGCTCCACGTGGCTCCAGATATCGTCCCACCCCAGGGGCTGCTCGATCATCATCAGGAAATAGGTCTCCAGTTGACTGAAAACCGGAGCGTCCTCCAGGCGGTACGCGCAATTTGCGTCCACCATCAGCCGGATGCGCGGAAAGCTCCTGCGCACCCTGGTCACCGGTTCGACGTCGCGTCCCGGCTTGATCTTGAGCTTGATCCGCTGGTAACCGGCCGCCAACTCCCTCTCCACCACGCGGGTGAGTTCTTCGTCCGTTTCCTGGATGCCGATGGAAACCCCGCAGGGGATCTCCTGGCGCTCGCCGCCGATCAGCTTCCACAGCGGCATCTGCTTCTGGCGGGCTTCGGCGTCCCAGATAGCCGTCTCCAGTGCTCCTTTGGCCATGTTGTGGCCGCGGATATGGCCGAGCAGTGCCCAAACTTCGCTGGCGGCGGTCAACTCCCTTCCCCGCAGCGCCGGCCACACGAAATCGCGCAAAACATGCCAGGCTGTTTCGACCGTCTCGGGCGCATAAAAAGGCCCCTCGCCGGCGACGCATTCGCCCCACCCGCTTAGGCCGTCCACATCGGCTTCCACCAGCAGGATCCTGCGCAGCGTCGTGGGCCCGAAGCTGGTCTCGAATGGCGCGACGAGCGGCATCTGGATCTCCCGCAGCGTCACGGTGCGCAACCGCATAACAGGCCAGTCCCGCCCCTATCCCTGCTTTGACCACGGTTCCAGCAGGTAGGTGCTGCCGCCAGGGTCGGTCTTGATCGCCGTGGCGGCGTAGCCCTGGCTGAACCAGTGTTCAAATTCGAGGCGAATTTCCGATTGAATGCGTGCCGCTTCGTCGGGCTGGTTACGCCTGAGCGCCGCAATCTCGGTCGGGACGCGAACTTGCACCAGCTTCCGTTTGCGCGGACGTCGCGCCGGCTTTCTCCTGTGGCTCGCACCAACGCAGCCACGCACCCGCGCCGATCGCAGCCACCACTCCGCGACCACGCGGTCCGTCGGCAGGCCTGCGTGCAACGGGCTGGTGGTGATGCCATAGAGATTCGGCAGATAGCGCCGCGCGATCGCGCCCAACCCGAAGTTGAAGTGAGCGTTCCTTACTTCCAGCGGATCGAACGTCCACTCCACCAGCTCGATTCCGCGCGACAGCGCATCCTGGCGCTGAAACAGCTTCAGCTTCCGGCCAACCCCGAGATTCCGATACGGCTCGAGCACCGCCGTCATGTGCGAATGCAGGAAGCCCCGGCGGCCGCGCAGGCCTGCAAGGGCCAGTGTGAACCCGGTCAGGCGGTCGCCATCAAACGCCCCCAGCACTTCGCCGCCCGTCTCTGCCGCAACCACGAAAATGGGCAGCGGCACAATATCAATGTCCGCGCTGGCCCACACAGCGCGCTCGATCTCCATGCATGCCGTAAATTCCGCAAAACCGCGGCAGTGGCGAACAACTACTGCGCCGGCGGATTGGGTTGGAACCGGGGGTTGAGCCGGAGTTCGAGCCGGGGTTCGAGCCAAGAAGACCGGCCGTCTGCTCTTCGCCTTCTTCACTGTTTCACTCCTCGCGGCTCGATAACCGAGCGCGCCGGGCGCGTCTTAACGTTTGAACTTGTCCGGCGCGTGCCCCGCCTCGCGGCTCTTGGCCTCGCTCCACAGCGCCTCCATTTCGTCTGCGGAAAGTTCGGAGAATTGCTGCCCGCGGGAAGCGGCCATGCGCTCCATCTCCCGGAACCGTTGTGAAAACTTGCGATTGGCCTTCTTGAGCGCAATTTCGGAATCCAGACCGAGAAAACGCGCCAGATTCACGCCCACGAAAAGCAGATCGCCCAGTTCTTCTTCGCGTCGTGCGCCATCCTGCGAGCCGAGCGCCCGGCGTAGTTCGTCAGTCTCTTCTCCGAGTTTTGCGAATAGGCCCTGCACGTCCGGCCAATCGAAGCCCACGTTGGCGGCACGGCGCGTAAGCTGGTGCGCTTCGAGCAAAGAGGGCAGCGTGCGCGGGACGGCATCGAGCACCGACGCGACTCCGGCCGATTCCCGGTGCGCCGCTTGGCCCGAATCCTTGCTTTCCGCAAGGCGCTCCTCCGCTTTGAGCTGCTCCCAGTTTTTCAGCACTTGCGCTGAGGTGTGCGCTTGGGCCTCGCCGAAAACATGCGAATGGCGGCGGACCATCTTGGCGTGGACGTGCTCGATCACGTCGCGAATGTCGAAGCGGCCCGCCTCGGCAGCAAGCTGGGCGTGAAACACCACCTGCAATAGCAGATCGCCCAGCTCGCCGGCAAATTTCGCCGCATCGCCGGAATCGAGTGCATCCAGCACCTCGTAGGTCTCCTCGACAAGGTAGGGGCGCAGGGTGTCATGGGTCTGCTCGCGGTCCCACGGGCAACCGTTCGGAGCACGCAGGCGCGCCTGCAGCGCCACGAAAGCCTCAAACAGTGCGCCGGTCTTTTTTTTCGACACGTTCCCCGAAACGTTCTCCGACGCGTTCCCCGACGCGTTGCGCAGTTGTTTCTGCGCCTTGGCGCGCATTCGTGGCTGCCGCTTCGGTCTCGCCTGGGAAGTTTTTCGTGGTGCCACGGTGGATCCGGCTCGCTCGATTTGAACCGCTCAGTCTACGGTAGCCGCCCCAAATTGACAAGTGGGCCATGGCTCACGCAGCCGTGGCTTGGGTGGACCTATTGACACCCCTGGTGGCGTGAACAATCAGGGCGGTGGTGAGCGTCTAGCGCAAGACGAGTTGCGAATGACCGCCCTCACTGTCCGGAGGCGAAGCCGGTGGCGGCGATAAAGACGTCCGCGAGGTCCCCATTGGCGTCCATCGGCACGAAGTTGGTCGCGTTGGAAGTAAAGACCACGAACCTCCCGTCACCTGTGATGGAGGGGGTGATGGCGGGGCTGATGGCGGGGGTGATGGCGGGCTGCAAGCTATGGCTATTGCCTTGTGTGCCGTCATCGGCGACTGAGACGCGGATTTTGCTCTTCCGCCAGCAGTTTGAGGAATTCCTCGGTAAGGCTCATCTCGGGGGAGGGCGGACATAGATCCCCCCCCCCTCCCCCCTCCCCCGACCCGGGGCTCGACGGCAACCTCTATTTGCTCTAATAATCTCCTAATTGCTGTGACCGCCATCACGTCCGGATGTGACCAACATCACACTTGTCGGTGAGGAGGTTCCGATGAGTGATGCCCTCATAACCCGTGTGGTGACAAACCTCGTCATAGGTCCCTGCAAACGGGTCCCGACAAACGCGGTTTTCGGAAACTAGCGTGTCGGGAAATTGGACCCTCATACCTATTGCAAGAGGGGGGATGCCTTTGCGCCCAGCCGGTGGCGGGTGGACATGTGACCGCGCCACACTTCGGGTCCTCTCCCCGGGGTGCGTTCGCGCCGAAACCACAGGTGACGCTCGGTGTGTGCCGATCACGCCGGCTTGTGGTGGCGCGCGGCCCGATGCTAAACTGGCTTTTCAATTTAGCCACCCTTAACGAAACCATACACCGGGAGACGGATTCCTTTGGCAGATCCAAAGCAGGACGAAACCTTCAAAGTGATCGACCGCCGGCTGTTCGATGCCGAGGGCAAGCTTCGCGACGAAGCGGTGCGCGAAGAGCGCTTACAGCAGGAGGTGCAGCCCAAGCCGGCAGCACAATCGGCCATTGCCGGGGCGCCCGGGCCACAGACAGGCGCGGCGCAACCGGTGGAAACCGAAGCGCCGAAACCCTCGCGCGGATTTCAAATGCTGGTCAACTTCATTGCCCAGAATATCGCCATGCTCCTCGGGGCCTATCCCGATCCGCGCACCGGGCAGCCCCTCCTCGATCTGGAAGGCGCTCGCGAGATGATTGACATGCTGGACGCGCTGCGGGATACCACGCGCGGCAATCTGGCGCCGGAAGACGATCGCCTGCTGATTGATTTGCTGGGTAACCTGAAACTTTCCTTTATGGAATTGACCAAGGCCCAGGCCAAGGCCGCCCGCGAACACGCCAAGGCCCGTCCCTGAAGCGCGCCGAAAAGTGTCTTCCACCGGCACGACGACGCAATCGTTCCCGTTACGCATGACCGTACTTGGTTCGGGCACCTCGATGGGGGTGCCGAGCCTTGGCTGCCACTGCCGCGTTTGCGAGTCGAGCGACCCCCACGACAATCGCACGCGCCCTTCCCTTTTGCTCTCGCGCGGGGGCTCTCACGTGGTGATCGACACCACGCCTGATTTCCGCTTTCAGGCCTTGCGCGCGAAAATCGACCGGCTGGAGGCCGTCGTCTATACCCATGGACACGCCGACCACATACTTGGCTTCGACGACATTCGCCCGTACACCATGAGGCAGAAAGCCGCCTTACCCATCTACGCCTCCCAAGAGACGCTGGCCATCCTGCGTCGCATCTTCGACTACGTCTTTGACGACGCACCCCGCCTGAGCACGGTTCTAGAAGTCGCCCCGCACGTGATCGACGGCCCCTTCGAGTTGCTCGACGCGCGCTGGACGCCGGTGCCGGCCGAACACGGTAACATGGGCGTTCTGGGCTTTCGCATCGGCGGCTTGGCCTATCTCACCGATTTCAGCCGGGTGCCCGAGGAATCCAAACCGCTGCTGGCCGGCGCGGACCACTTGGTGCTCGATGCGCTGCGTGATATTCCGCACCCCATGCATCAAACCGTGGCTCAGGCGCTCGACCTGATCGCTGAACTGAAGCCGCGCCGCGGATGGTTCACCCACATTGCGCACGATCTCCCGCACCGGGAAACCAACGAGCGCCTCGCGCGCGCGGGGTTTTCGCACGTCCAACTGGCCTACGACGGCTTGCACTTCGAGGTGCGCGAGTGAGCCGCTTCATCGTGCTGCACTCCCCGGTGGAATGGGCCGCGCAGTTCGGCCCTTCGGGGCGCCGTGCCGTTGTGTCCATCGGAAACTTTGACGGGCTGCACCTCGGTCATCAGAGAATTCTGCGCAGCGTCGTGGAACGAGCGCGCGCTTCGGGCGGCGTGGCCACGGTGGTTACCTTTGACCCTCACCCGCTCAAGATCTTGCGGCGCGCGCAAGCACCGCCGCTCGTCGAGACACTGGTGCAAAGGCTCGAACGATTTGCCTCCTTCGAGCTCGACGCCGCGCTGGTGTTGCGATTTGACGCCGCGCTCGCCGCGCTTTCTCCCCAAGAATTCGTCCGCAGCATTCTGGTCCAGCCCTTGCGCGCGTCGGCCTTCCTGGTGGGAGCCAATTTCCGCTTCGGACACCGACAAGCGGGCAACGTGGCGCTGCTCGAAAAACTGGGGGAACAGTACGGATTCGCCGTGGAGATCGTCGAGTCGGTGATCTCCGGCGGGGTAGTGATTTCCAGCACCGCCATACGCAACGCGGTCGGCGACGGGCGTGTGGCGGAGGCGGCGCGCCTGCTCGGCCGGCCGTTCGCGCTTACCGGGGAGATCGTGAGGGGGACGGGACGCGGGGGCACGCTGGTGGTGCCCACGCTCAATCTTACGCCGGAACAGGAGTTGGCACCCAAAACCGGCGTCTATGCCACGGAAACACTGGTGGGAGGAAAACTGTATCGCTCGGCTACCAATATCGGTACTCGCCCGACGTTCGACGGCACGCAGCACAGCGTTGAAAGCCACCTGTTCGATTTTGCCGAACCGGTCGTCGAGGGACGCCTGGAGGTGCGTTTCTGGGAGAGGCTGCGTGAGGAACGCAAATTCAGTGGGCCGGAGGAGTTGCTTCGCCAGATTGGAACCGATCTCGAACAAGTCCGGGCGTTCTTCCGGCAGCTCGATTCGAGCTCCACGGGCCCCACGGGGCCGCCGCACGCCTAGCATTTCTCCTATGCGATTTAGCCATCGCCATAGATCTTTTCTCCAGCGGGGATGGCGACGCGGAGCCGGTTCTCGGGAGACGGGAGCGGGCAGGTGGTATAGGGATTGTAGGCGCAAGGCGGATTATAGGCCTGGTTGAAGTCGAGAACCACGGCGCTATCCTCCGGCGCCTCTGCCTCGAGGAAACGAGCCGCGGAATAGGTGTCCTTGCCGCTGGTCAGGTCTCGGAACACGAAGTACAAGTTCCCCCCCTGGTCTGCTTGGGCGTCCAGACGATACTCCTGCCCATGCAGGGCGAAGACCACATAGCCGGCGACGGGAACCTGGGCGGAATCACCCAGAATGTTTTGGATCTCCACCTCCTTGGGCGGGTCGTAGGGCACAAAGCGCGCCGCCAGGCGGTAGGATTCGTCAATGGGGAACCAATTGAGGCCGCTAAACTCGCTGCGCAACTTGCTGTTCTTGTCTTTCAACCGGATGGCGTGCCGGTCTCCGCTGACATGAACATACAAGGCCAGGTCACCCAGATGGATTTGGTCCCCCGAAAAGGGACGCAACTCAGCCGTTAGGACCGGCTGGCCGTTCATGGTGGCCTGTACGTCTGGCTTCACATGTACGACGGTCTTGCCGTCGTGAAAGACAAAGGAGCCGGCTTCTTCCGGCGCGGACGCGGCGGGCAAGACGATATCGTTCACAGGGCTTGAGCCAAAACGATTCTCCCCTTCGTGCAACCAGAAAAGCCCGGACACGGTCAGCCAGCCATTGTCTGACGTGAGAGCCACTTCATAATCCTGGCGCCATTCTTCCATGGCAGTGCGATAAGCCGGATCGGCTGATTCTCGATTACCTGAATCACCCGCACCGCTACAAGAAACAATGGCACTGATTACCAAGCACAACGCTGCCGCGCGAAGCGTTGTTTCTCGGAACCTGGTCAGTCTGGCTGAAATACGCATGGAGAGTATTCTGCTCGCATTCATACTCGAACTGGCGGCATATCCATCCGAATTTTTTACCGCGCGAGCGCCCCGTTTGTTGCCGCTCTCGCCGAGCGAGCCGGGGACACCGCGCTCGCCCCCCCCGGTGTTTTTTGCCAAAGAGTGCAGAAGAGCGTGGAAGCAGGGAGGTTGAGCTTTTGCAAAGAGCAAAAGAGCGAAGGAAGGAGTGCATAAGTACATGAACACAGGGCATGAGTCTCTGAAGAATGCAAGAGATCGCGTCTTGGGATTTCGGCTCAACGGAAGCGTCCGGAACGTAACCATAACACCCCCCACCCCCCGGTTTTTCTGTAAGTGTTCATTCGGGGGAACTTTAAGTCATTTGTTTCATAAGTGTTCATTCTGCAAGGATTACAGGCTGTTTTCTTGTAAGTGTTCATTGTGCGCTGGTTAGTTGTCAGCGGCCCCTGAACCGCCGGAGAAAACAGTGGACAGAGTTTCCTGCCAGCTCGCATGGCCGAGGCCGTCCTTGATCTCGCGGCGAACGGAGGGAAGGCTGTGCAACATGAGTTGGGCGATATAGGCAAGGGAAACGGCGTCGCGGCGCGAAATGCGATTTTGCGCCAGCAGGGTGAAGAGTTTTCCCAAGACGTGGTTGACGTCGCTAGGGGTCTTGAATTGCCCGGGTAGAGAGGCCAGTTCTTCGCCGACTTCATCGGTGGCGAGAAGCTGCTGCTCCTGACGGGCGTGGGACAGGCGGTAGCGAGGGTGCTGTTCCCAGCGCGGCAGTCGGCAGTGGCGGCCATCCGTGTAGGGGAACTGGCAGCGGCCGTCTTGTGCAATCTCAAGGGCGCAATCTCCAAGACTGGGCGCGAGGATTCGACAATTTCAGTGTTGAGCGATGTTTCAGCGGGATTTTGTTCCACGGAAAGTTCTCCAATCACATAGGGATTTTCTGGAAATACGGGTTGGCTCACCAGGCCGCCCCACAGCCTTTTGCGGCTCCGAAAAGCGGAATACACAGCGCAATGTACAGGGGGGCGCGACCGAGACATGGCATAGGTTAGCATCCAGTAAATAGGAATACAAGATGGTTTACTTGTGGTCGATCGAATGAGGCTATGGAAAATGGGCAGGGCGGTGGAAAACCTATCGAGGTATCTCGCGATGCAGAGGGAACAACACATGTTCAATCCCACCCTTCGCGCCCACCCTTCGCGAAAGACGCGAAGGATGGGGCACCCACCCGCCTCGCCGCTGCGCTACTCGGAATGACGGGCGTTGAGAGATTCTTCGCTGCGCTCAGGATGACAGAGGGCGGGTACGGCGGGCATGTGACGGATTGAAGGCGGGGCGCTACAACCACAGGGGGAATGTAGCTGCGGCGATTGTGTCAGATTGTGCCGAAGATCACATCGCGAGCGGATTGAGGTCACAGACTGGGTTCCAAGCGGGGCGTATAAAGGAGGCGAAGGAGGAGGGAATGTAAGAAGATGCGAAATGACTCAGGTGATTCCGAAGTCGTGGGGCGCGAAGTCCTCCAAATGAGCGCCTGGAAATTTCGACTCAGCGGTCGTGACGACCGCAAAACACTTCGCGCCCCACGTTCAATTCCCTCCTCCCCGCACGCATTCCGGCGCATCTACTGGCACGGTGAGTTGCCTCCGTCCGAAGCTGAAGCCATGGGGGAACATATCGTCGAAGCGACGAGCTCGCGTGTGCCGGGTACACTCGCCCATCGGGACGAGTTGTGGGATGGGTGCTACGAGGATCTGATGGCTCAGGCTTGCATCCGCCTGGAACAGGAGATGGTCCGCCTGGGAGGCCATTACGCGCACGTGCTCAGTGAATTCATAGACAGCAAACATGACGGCGCGACCGGCGAAAGCTGGTTGCATGGCCGCTTCACGTATATGCTCTACCGCCAGCCCGCAAGCTGCCCGCAAGCAAGCTGAATGACGCGATGCAGCATTCGCAACCGCCTTTGGAGCACGCAGAGCCGAAACTTTAAAACCTCAAACCAATAGCGGGTTGCAACGTTACAAGCTTCAGTTATCAGGCCTTGCTCTTGCCAAAGCAGACCAAGCCAGAAGCCTTGGTCACAAAAGGTCTAGGTGTCTCTTGATGTGCGTCTCAGCGTCCGCTGCAGGTAAGAAGCGCCCGACGCGAACTTGTTTCCCCTCGATGTGCTTGAATACATTCTGAACAAAATCAACGAGGATTGCCTCCGTGTCAGTGGTAATACCAGCGGGGTCACTCACAAGCCTAGCCAAAACGTTGTGATCTTCGTGACCGTCTTCGACCTGTTCCATCAACCCGATGGGTTCACATTTCACGATTTGTCCGGTCTTGAGCGATGTTTCGGTAACAACAAAGCAATCAACATTCAAGCCGTCGCTTGCAGTTGTCGCCATGACAAACCCATACGGATACGGGTAGGCACGCGATACCAGTCTCGCAAATTCGTATTCGAGTGTTTTTTCTTTGTGATACTTCTTCAGGTTTGAACCGGCTTCATTTTGTATGAAAACTTCAATGAGCATGTCACCTGCAATCTTTGGATGGCAATCTCAATTGTTCTGAGCCGAAAGAAGAACTGAACGGTGCATTCTAGATGTCTCGACTACGCTCGCACACAAATAGGCACATTTTTCCCCGCGGGCTCTAATTCCGCATGAAATGTCTCGGACTGTCCGGCCACGAGGTCAGGGGCGGCAGGATTCGCAGTAGCCGC
Organism: Candidatus Acidiferrales bacterium; assembly: GCA_965197305.1. Taxonomy (GTDB): domain Bacteria; phylum Acidobacteriota; class Terriglobia; order Acidiferrales; family UBA7541; genus Palsa-189. The sequence goes on from CBDAMS010000013.1 coordinate 353,676, forward strand.
CAATCTCGGTGCGGGTGACGGTGATGTGGATGCCGGTGTCGCGCTGGATCTGGCGTTTCAGTTCCTCGAACAGGTCGCTTTCCACCTCGCGCACCTTGCCACAGCACAGACAAGCGATATGGATATGGTCGCGCAGGCCATGGCTTTCGTAATAATGACCATGGCCGTGTATGTGGAGCAGATCCAGCTCGTCGAGCAGGCCGTGGCTCTTGAGCATCTCCAGGGTGCGATAGACGGTGACGCGATGGATGCGGGGATCAATCTGCCTGGCACGTTCCAGAATGGAATCGGCGTTCAAGTGCTGTTCGGCTTGATCCATGACATCGAGCAGCACCCGGCGCTGGCGGGTCAAACGCACGCCTTGCTTTTGCAGAGTGCTGCGCAGGCGGCCGGGGTCGGCATGGGCGTTGAGACGCTCGCCGGAAGAAACCCGGCGCCGAGTGGTCACGGAAGAAGGCAGGGAGGCCATATCAGGGGCGCAGGAACAACCTCGCGACGTCATTGTACATGACGATGACGAAGATCAACAGCAGGAAGACCATGCCCACGGTGACCACGCGCTCCTTGATCTTCAGACTCAGGTCGCGCCGCAGCACACCCTCGATGCCCAACATGAAGATGTGCCCGCCATCCAGGATGGGAATGGGTAACAGGTTCAGGACGGCAAGGTTCAGACTCACGAGGGCCATCAGGCTGATCAGATCGCCAAAGCTCCGCTGCGCCGCCCGGTTGGATTCCTGAACGATGCCCAGGGGACCTTGCACTTGTTTGAGCGAAACCTGTCCGGTGAACAGGTCTCCCACCAGGTAAACGAGCTTGCTGGCCAGGATGGTATGGAACTGCGAGGCCCTGACGACCGCCGTGGGAAACGAATACTTCCGTTCGACGGTGGCGAAGCGATAGGCGATGCCGATCTGCCAACGGGGATTGCCGTCGCCGGGATCTCCCCAGGCGGGGTGCAGCTCGAGCTTCTGCGTTTGGCCGTCGCGAAGGACCTCGAACTCTGCCGGCCGGTCACCGATCTGCTGGATGATCTCCGATAACTCGAAGGGGCTCCGGAGTTGCACGCCATCCACGCCGACGATAACGTCTTCCGGCAACAGGCCACCCTTCCCTGCCGGCATTTCGGGGTTCACAGTGCCCACAATGACCGGATCGGCGGGATAACCCAGGGCAGCGAACGGTTGCGGCGTGCTGCTGACGCTCAAGGAGACCAACTGGCCGTCGCGCTCGACCACTACCGGTTGCTCGCTGGCAGGCGCGGAGAGAGCCAACTCCAGCGCAACGCGGTCCCACGTCGGATTCTCTGAACCGCTGAACTCAACGATGCGGTCGCCGGGCTGGATGCCCGCCTCCTCCGCGGGTGAATCCGCCATGACGCCGGCGATAACCATCGGCTGGTCGGCATAAGCCGGCTGCTGGCTGCCGTGCATCAACAGGCCTACCGTCAGGACCACGGCCATCAGGAAATTCATGGCCGGCCCGGCCATGATGATCAGACCCCGCTGCCAGCGGGGTTTGGACAGGAATTCGTCGGGATCACCGCTGCGCTCTTCCGCCGGGTTGTCGCCCGCCATGCGGACGTAACCGCCCAGCGGCAACGCGCTCAAGCGATAATCGGTCTGACCGCGCCGCGTGCCTGCGATCCGGGGCCCGAAGCCGATGGAAAAAACATCGACGCGCACACCGCACATGCGGGCGACGAGGAAATGGCCCCATTCATGAACCAGGATCATCAAGCCCAAACCAAGGACCACCGCTATCACACCAGTCAGCACGTCGCTCCCTTCTTCGATACTTCGATTCTTTTATTCTTCGATTCTCTTGTTCCTTGATTCTTTGATTCTTTGATTGTAGCGAATCCCAAAACGATTCTAGCGAACTTCTCTAGCGAACTTCTCTAGCGAACTTCGAAACGCCGAGGGCGCCCAATCATTCTACCGCAACGCGATGTCCATGCGCCGCCGAACCTTGCCCGCTCTGGCGCGCTACCTCCTTTTGCGCCAAGCGCCGCGCTTCCCGATCAGCCGCCGCGACATCTTCCATGACCCGCAAGGAAACGCGCGGCATGCGCTCGAGGACCCTTTCAATCACTCGCGCAATTCCCGGGAACGGCAACCGGCGCTCCAAAAAGGCCGTCACGGCAACCTCATCGGCGGCATTCAGAGCGCACGGCTGAGCTCCGCCTTGCCGCAAAGCTTCCCGGGCAAGCCGCAGACAGGGGAAACGGCGCGTAGAAATTTTTTGAAAGTCCAGCCGCCGCAGGATACTCCACTCGAGCCGCCCTCCGTTGGATGCCGACCGCTCCGGATAGGTTAGCGCATATTGGATGGGCAGGCGCATGTCCGCGGGGCCAAGTTGTGCCAGGATGGAACCATCGACGTATTCGACCATGGAGTGAATGGCGGACTGCGGGTGAATGACCACGTCGATCTGTGCGGGGTCCATGCCAAAAAGCCAGTGCGCCTCGATCAACTCGAATCCTTTGTTGAGCAGGGTGGCCGAATCAATGGTGATCCGCTGACCCATGCGCCAATTGGGATGGGCGAGCGCCTGCTCCGGCGTGGCTGCAGCCATCTGCGCCAGCGGTGTCTTGCGAAACGGTCCGCCGGAAGCCGTCAGGATCAGGCGGCGGACTTCCACGCGGCGCCCGGCACGCAGGCACTGATGAATGGCGTTATGTTCGCTGTCCACCGGCAACAACTCGACGCCGGCGGCGCGTGCTGCCTCCATCACCAGCTCGCCTGCGACAACCAGGACCTCCTTGTTGGAAAGCGCCACACGCTTGCCCGCACGCACGGCGGCGTAGGTGGCTTCCAAACCCACCACTCCCACGGTGGCCGAAACGACCATCTCCGCGCCGGGATGCGTCGCCACGCTGCGGAGGCCATCGCTTCCCCACTGGATTTCGGGCAGCGGGTCATGCGCCGCCACCCGGAGAAGATCGCGCAGCTCGGCGGCCCGGGCCGCATCGGTCACAGAAACCAACTCCGGGCGGTGGCGCAGGACTTGCTCCGCAAGCCGCTTCACGTTGTTTCCGGCGGCGAGGGCAACGATGCGACAGGTCTCCGGCAGATATTCAGCGACCTCGACGGTCTGGCGTCCGATGGAACCGGTCGAGCCCAGGATGGCAATGGATTTCATCTAGCGTTCGGCTGCGGCACAAGCGAGGAAGATTTTCAGAGTCGCTTCGCCAGCACCAGATCGAAATAGTACCAAACCACCGGCCCGGCCAGTAAGAGAGCGTCAATACGATCCAGCACGCCCCCATGCCCCGGCAACAGCAACCCTGAATCCTTGACACCGGCGCTGCGCTTGCAGGCCGACTCCATCAAGTCACCGACCTGGCCGGCGATGTTTCCGAGCGACGCCATGAGCAGCAGGTGGACCGCATCAAATGGCAGCCATCGCGCGAAGCCGACACCCACGGCAAGCGATCCAAGCAGATTCGCCGCCGCTCCTTCCCAAGTTTTCCCCGGGCTCAATTGCGGCGCCATGGGTATCCGGCCGAGCCAGCGGCCGACGAAGTAGCCCAGGGTGTCGCCAGCCCACACCAGCACCAGCACGAAGAGCAACAAACGAGGGCCAATCACGGCAACGCCATCCAGACGCACCAAAGCGCTGATCGGCAACACAATGAAGAGCAGGCCCGCGGCACTCATACCAATATTGCCCAAGGCGCCAGCCAGCGGCCGGCGGGAGAAAAATACGTGAGCGGCGGCACCGAGAACAAAAATCAGCAAAATCAGTTCGAGGGGCCATTGCAAGGCTGCGGAGGCCCGCGTCAGGCGGAGGCTGCGGCCGAGCACCCATTCCTGCGTCCCGGTCGCAGCCCACTGCTGGAACAGCACGCCCAGCGCGCAAAGGTTGGTCCATAAACCATAGGCGTGCAGGCCGACTCTCTTCCCGAGGGAGAAAAATTCGATCAGCGCGAGCAACGTCACCAGACTCACCAGCGCTGCGATCAACCCCGTCGAACCCCACCACACGATCGTCACCACGGCGGGGATCAGCACAGCGGCGGTGGCAATGCGCGCGGCGGTCACGAATTCCCCCGCCGAGGGCCAAGCAACGGCCCGGCATGCTGGATTGGGTCGCCGCAGGGTTTCATTCGGCGAGAAGGGCCGCTTTGTCTCGGCACGCCGCCGCGGACAAGCCGCCGTAGCGGCGCTCGCGCTTCTGATAATCCACCAGAGCGGCGTAGAGGTCCGCGCGCGTGAAGTCGGGCCAGAGGGTGTCGGTGACGTAGATTTCAGCGTAGGCGATCTGCCAGAGCAGGAAATTGCTGACCCGCATTTCGCCGCTGGTGCGAATCAACAGATCGAGGTCCGGCAGGCCGGTGGTATAGAGGTTCTCGGCAATCATCTGCTCGTCCACGCGGAACGTGGAGAAGCCATTGTTCTGGACACCCTTGCGGCGAACGCGGTCCAAGATGGAATTGAAGGCGTCCACCAACTCCGCGCGTCCACCGTAGTTCAGGGCCACGGCGAGGCGCATCCCCGTGTTGGAGGCCGTCTGGGCCACGCCCTTGGCGACGTCCGCCCGCACTGCTGCCGGGAGTTGATCGGCGCGGCCGATGACCTGAAGGCGAATATTGTTGCGGTGCATGACGGGTAATTCCTTACGAAGATACTCGCACAGAAGACGCATGAGAAAATCGATTTCCGTCTTCGGCCGGCGCCAGTTTTCCAGCGAAAAAGCGAAAAGCGTGAGGGCGGGAATGTGGAGCCGGGCGCTGGTCTCGATCACCGTGCGTGCCGATTGAACCCCGGCGCGGTGGCCCGCTATGCGCGGCAGATGCCGACGCTGCGCCCAGCGGCCGTTTCCATCCATGATGATCGCCAAGTGGCGCGGCAGGGCGCGTGATTCGAGCTGTTCGAGCACGAGCGCCTCTTCCCGATTGGCGGTTTGGTCGAGCTCCGGCGACTTCACGTCTGCCTTCTCACAGGTTTCCCGCAGGCTGCGGCTTCGCAGCGCGCGATCCTCTTTATGCGGCAAAGCTAACACAGGGTGCCAGCCTGCGCAACGGCGGCGGTCACGCGATGTTAAGTGCGAGCAAATCTTTGGGCGTCGAGGCCAGTGAGAGCATTACGCCGGTGAGTCTCATCCCCAGAGGATCACCGCCGCCGCAATGGTGCCGGTGATGGCGGCTCCGTAGCACACAACCGCAATCAGCGTGCCGACGCTCTTCAGGCCCATGTCTACAAGCATAAAACGGAAGCGGTGGGCCCAATGGAAGAGCGGAAGAGAGATCAAGATAAAGCAGACGAGGCGCGTGAGCGGGTGCGAGAGCAGAGCTTGCACCCTGTCAAACTGTAGAGCATCCACCGGCAAAAGCCCCAGCGGCCAGGCAATGCCCGTAAGGAAGATGAGCACGGGCGCCAGGAAGGCTGCGACTACACCACCAGCAGAAAATAGAGACCACCAAATCGGTTCGTTCGATTTCGCCATGACCTATCCCTTCACGAGAATCCACGCAACGATGGCAGAGACAACCACCCAGGCGACGTAATTGGGTGCAATGATCAGTCCCGGTCGAAGCCGATCCTCACCCACACGGACGGCCACAGCCTGGGGTGTTAGATTGAACCAAGTGATGGTGTGAAGCAATGCGAACGCCAGAGCAACGACGTGAAAGAAGATAGCAACGGGAGACCGCAGGGTCTCGAGAAACGAAGCATAAGCCGCCGACCCCTGGGAGACGCGGTAGATCATCACTAACAAGAGGATGAGATAGGCGGCGACAAAAACGCTGCTGAGTTCCCGCAACATGAAGATAAGGTAGGGCCACCGCCGCAACCACCAGGTGGCCGGCATAGGCCGCACATAAGGCTTCATTGCTTGCCTCCCCAGGGCCAAAGCACCTCTTTGAACCAGTCGATCGTGCTGGCCACCTTGGCTTGCTGAATGGCGCCGGCAGGGTCCACGTGCTTCGGGCACACTGCGGAACATTCACCCACAAAGGTGCATTGCCAGATCCCGTCGTGACTAGCGACGACCTCTTGCCGCTGCGGCCGCCCTTGATCACGCGAATCCAGGTTGTAACGCTGGGCCAGAGCAATGGCCGCCGGGCCCAGGAAATTGGGTTCCAGCCCGACTACCGGGCAAGCGGAATAACACAGCATGCAATTGATACACATGGTGAAATCTTTGTATCGAGCCAGTTGCGCCGGACTTTGCAGATGCTCCCCCTCCGAGACAGGTTTTTCCTCCTTGCGAACGATCCAGGGCTGAACGCTTTTCAGCTTGTCAAGAAAACTGTCCAGTTGAAACACCAAGTCTCGCAGCACCGGGAAATTCGCCAGAGGCTCGACGCGAACCGCTTTGGGGTAATAATCTCTGAGAAACGCCGCGCAACTGAGTCTAGGGACCCCGTTAATCATCATCCCGCAACTGCCGCAAACGCCCATTCGGCAGGACCATCGAAAGGACAGCGAACCATCCAACTGGTCCTTGATGTAGTTCAGGGCGTCCAGCACAACCCAATCTTTGTGAAAGGGCACTTCGTAGGTTTGAAAGCGCGGCCCTTCCGCTGTTTCCGGAGAATAGCGAAAGACGTCCAAGCGGATGGTGCTGTCGGCAGTGCTATTTGCCATAGACTCGTTCTCCCGGCGGCCAGCGAGTGATGACCACGTCCTTGTACGCGATGCGCGGCTCGCCATCGGCCTTATAAGCCGTGGAGTGCTTCAGGAAGTTCTGGTCGTCCCGTTTGGGATAGTCGGTGCGCTGGTGGGAACCGCGCGACTCTGCACGAAAGAGCGCGGAATGCACCAGCGCTTGCGCCACATCTAACATGAACTCCAACTCCAAAGCCGAGATCAGCTCTGTGTTGAAGGAAACGCTGCGGTCGTCTAACTGAACATTGCGAAAGCGATCCTTCAAGATGGCGATGGCCGAGCACGCCTTTTGCAGGGATTCAGCCGTGCGATAGATGCCGACACCCGTCTCCATCGCGCTGGTCATTGCCTGGCGGATCGTCGCTATCCGCTCGCCGCCTCCCTGCTTGCGGATAAATTGCGCGGCGATGCGCTGCTGCTCGTCGTTGGCCTGCGACTGAAGCTTGTGAACGGCAAGACTGCGATTCGCGAGAGCGAACTGCGCGGCACTTTGGGCGGCACGCCTGCCAAAAACCAGCAATTCGGTAAGAGAGTTCGAGCCCAGACGGTTGGCGCCGTTCAGACTGACACAGGCGCATTCTCCGGCAGCAAAGAGGCCCGGGAGGACCGTGGCTCCCTCAATGTCCGTGTCCACTCCCCCCATCATGTAATGGACGACCGGGCGGACTGGAATGGGAGTGTGAACCGGATCAATGCCTGCATAATTCTTGGCCAACTCCCGGACGAAAGGCAGCTTCTTGTTGATTTTTTCCTCGCCCAAATGGCGCACGTCCAAATGGACCACATTTCCGTAAGGACCGGGAATGGTGCGGCCTTTTGCGTCTTCGTGTGCAAAAGCCTGCGAAAGACGATCGCGAGGTCCCAGTTCCATGGCTTTTAAGCGAGGCCAAGGGTCGGGAGGCCCTAATCCATAATCCTGCAGGTATCGGTAACCATCCTTGTTGACCAGGATGCCGCCTTCCCCGCGACAAGCTTCGGTAATAAGGATGCCAGTGCCGGGAAGTCCAGTCGGGTGATACTGCACAAATTCCATATCCTTCAAGGGTGCGCCAGCCCGATAGGCGAGCGCCATGCCATCTCCGGTCTTGATGGCACCGTTGGTGGTAAATGGGAAGAGACGGCCCGCCCCCCCAGTACACAAGATTATGGCCTTGGCTAGGACCGTATGAACCTGGCCGGTCAGCAACTCCAACGCAGCCACACCCTGACAGCGGCCTTCGTCGACCAGGATCTTAGTTACGAACCACTCGTCGTACCATTTTATGGACGCGAATTTCAAGCAGGTCTGATAGAGGGTATGCAGCATGTGAAAGCCGGTCTTGTCCGCGGCAAACCAAGTGCGCTCGACGGTCATGCCCCCGAAAGGGCGCACGGCAACGTGACCATCCGGCTCTCGACTCCAGGGACAACCCCAGTGTTCCATGCGGATCATCTCCGCCGGCGCTTCTTTGACAAAGGTTTCGATCACGTCCTGATCGCCCAGCCAATCCGACCCAGAAATGGTGTCATACGCGTGATGGTCCAAGCTGTCATTGGACTTGATGACTGCCGCCGCCCCTCCTTCGGCCGAGACCGTGTGGCTGCGCATGGGATAGACCTTGGACAGCACCGCAACGCGAAGCTGCGGAAAAGACTCGATCAATTCAATCGCCGCCCGCAGGCCCGCCCCGCCGCCGCCGACAATCAGGACATCGTGCTCGTGACTCTCCATTTACATTGACCTCGAATCCGCGAATAAGAAGTAGACGAACTCGGCCATACCCTATCATCAAAGCGCGAAAATGAAACAAAGCATTCTCAGTGAATCACACAGTGCTGTCAACACTTACGAAGATACGAAGTATGTGGAAGATAACAAGATTTGGCTTCAGCCCCTGGAGCCGCCTCAGAGTTCTTAAGGGAATCTGTGGGACACAACACTAGAAGAGTGGAATGGAACGGTGAAACAAGCCGAAATAGATGAGGACCAGCGTCAACCCAATCATCACCACGCTGGTGGCCCAGACAATCACGTTCGCCGCGGGGCCGTTCACCAGATCACCCATCAGGTCGCGCCGGTTCACCAGACGAATCATGAAAATCAGTACGATCGGCAACCACACGCCATTGGCCGCCTGCGAGAGCACCATGATGGTCCACAACGGGAGATTCGGTATCAGAATCAACCCGGCGCCGACCACAATCAACGCCGTATACAGCCAATAGAAGATCGGCGCCTCGCTGAACTTACGATCGATTCTCGCCTCGAAGCCCAGACCTTCACAGATGACGTGCGCCGTCGAAAGCGGCAGGATCGAAGCGCCAAACAAGGAGGCGTTCAGCAGTCCAAAGGCGAAGAGCAGCGCGGCCCAACGTCCGGCAAGGGGTTCGAGAGCGCGCGCGGCGTCGGCGGCACCGGTAATATCGGTCTGGCCGGAAACATGCAGGGTGGCAGCCGTGGCCACGATGATAAAAAATACTACGAACATGCAACTGACGGTGCCGACAATGACATCGGCGCGCGCCTGCGGGTATTGGCGCGGCCCGACGCGCTTTTGGACGAAACCAGCTTGCAGGTAGAAAAACTGCCAAGGGGCGATGGTCGCACCCACCAGCGCCGTCAGCATCAACAGGTAACCGAAGTCGAACTGCAGGGTGGGAATGACGGTGTGCCGCGCCGCATCCATCCAGTCGGGCTTGGCCAAGATGGCTGCAAAGAAATACGCGACATAGAAGGTGCAGAGCGCGAGAAAGACTTTCTCCACCTGGCGGCTCGTGCCGTGCAGGACAAGCGCCCAGACGATGACCGCCGCAACCGGGACGGCGATGTAGCGGCTCACTCCGAAAATCTGCATGGCCGCTGCGATTCCAGCGAACTCCGCGATCACGTTCCCAAGATTTACTAGCAGGCCGATGGCCATGACGAAAAACGTCGACCGGAAGCCGAACTCCTCGCGGATCAGGTCGGACAGTCCCTTGCCGGTGGTCACCGCCATTCGCGCGCACATCTCCTCGGTGACGTAGAGCGCAATGGCCATGGGCACCAGCGACCACAGCAACAGGTACCCAAACTGCGCCCCGGCCAGCGAGTAGGTGGAGATCCCCCCGGCGTCGTTGTCCACGTTGGAAGTAATCAGGCCCGGGCCGAGAACCGCGAGGAGTATCGCCAATCGCCGCCAGGCGTGCCGGCCGCTCCGCTGCGCGCGGAGGGCGCGCTGGCGCCAAGACGCCAACCGTTCAGTACTGGTTGTGTGAATCACGGCATCCAATCTCCGGGCACGGGTCTCCGGGCACGGGGAGCATCTTCTAACGATGGCGGAGCCGGCTGATCACGTCATCCACCGTAATGACGCCCATCGGGCGGCCCTCCGGATCGACAACTGCCAGGCTGCGCAAGTTGTATTTGTCGAACAACTCGAACACCTCTTTCTCATCCGCTTCAGGGGGCAGTGAGAGGAGCGGCTCCGATTTTAGTTCCGTCACCGGTTGCTCCGCGGGTGCAAGCAAGAGGCGGGCCACAGGCACCGATCCGGTCAACGGCCCGTCCGAGTTGATCAGGAAAATGGCATCGAGCTCCTCAATTCTCACATCCTGGCTGCGGATCCGTTCGATGGCCTGGGCAGAGGCGGTATTTTCACCGACAGAGATGAAGTCGGTATTCATCATGCCTCCGGCGGAATCCTCCTCGAAACGCAGCAACCCTTCCATCTCTCGTGCCTCCTCGCCGGGCATCTCCTCGAGAACGTCCTTGGACACCTCCGGGGACAAATTGGCCAGGACGTCGGCAGCCTTATCCGGCTCCATTTCCTCGATGATCTCGGCGGCCCTCTCGGGATCGAGTTTTTCGACGATCTGGGAGGTAAGCCGTAAATCCAGCTCCGCCAAGGCCTCGGCGGCGAACTGCTCGTCGAGCGAGGCAATGATGGCCTGCCGCTCGGCAGCGGAAAGCTCTTCCATGATGTCGGCCAAATCCGCCGGGTGCATTCGTTCGAGCTTCTGGTGGCTAATGCGCAGCTTCACACGCCGCAGCGGATCGGTTTCGATCAAGTTGACAAATTCCCAGCGAATCAGCCGGGCCGGGAGCTTATCTTGCAAGCGCTGGATCAAGGACGGCGATACCAGGCCTTGCAGAAGCCGGCGCGCTGCGCCCGTGAGGCCCACGTCGACATCGGTGACCCGCAGCTCGACCGTACCGTTACAGCGCTGCTCGGCAAGATCGATATCGTTTACGCGCACCACTTTGCGGCCGTGGGTGTCGATAATCTGCTGGTCCAGCAGGTCTTTGCGAACGGCCAGCCAGGCCTCATTCGGGTGGTAGTGCTCGAGCTCTTTCTCCCCGACGTTGAGCCGGACCACACCCGGCGCGACAAAGGAGACTTGATCGTGCCGCGCCAGCAGCGGAAGGTACTTGCCCCGGCCAAGCAAGTAGCGCGCGATGCGATTGGGCTGGTCCGCCGGCTCGATGAATAGCTCGGTGACACGCCCCACGAAGTTTCCCTGGGCGTCGTAGGCCTTGCCGCCCAGCAACTCCGTTGCGTGTAGCGTCGACATGCGCACCTTTCCCGGCTGGTCCGGCAACCGTCCGCGCCTTCCGAACAAAACAAAATGCCCGTGGCCGGGAGGATCGCCCGACCACGGGTCATCGGAAAAAACCGATCTGCCGTCCCCTAGTCGGTATCTACTCTTCCCCGAGAAAGCCCGCTACCGACCCCATCGGGGGGCCACAGTCCCACGCAACGATCCCATACAACGCCCTCTCCAAGGCCGAAGCGGCTACCGGGAAGGGGCTCCTGAGCCGACGAGTGGCGCATCGCCAACAGTTGTCCTCAACCGAATGTAGTTAAAGGCAGTCATAGCCTTTGTCAAGAAAAGAGTGGCCGCAAAAGAAAAAGAGTTCATAAAACGCGTGACCCACACCGTCATGGCGGCCCGCAATGCGAAGTTTTGCCTCCTCTTCTGCGCAGGGAAAGTTCTTGCGGATGCGCATGGTGGTTTGGCTGATGCCTTGTGCCAATCTGGCGCAGTGGATTCCGCCGGAACGGCACTAGTATAATGCCGGCGCGCGAGTGCCGCATGACCGAAGCAGCCACTCCACTGATGCGGCAGTACCAAACAATCAAGAAGCGATACCCGCACGCCCTTCTGCTCTTCCGCCTGGGCGATTTTTACGAGCTGTTCTACGAAGATGCCATCGTTGCATCGCGCGAACTGCACATTACGCTGACCTCGCGCAACCGCGAGCAGGGCAAGCCGGTGCCCATGTGCGGCGTGCCCTTCCATGCCGCGGAGACCTACATCGCCCGCCTGTTGCGCGCCGGCTACAAAATCGCAGTGTGCAACCAGATGGAACAACCGATGCCCGGCAAGCGGCTGGTGCGGCGCTCGGTGATCCGCGTCATCACCCCGGGAACCGCCACGGACCTGCAGATCCTGGAGCCCAAGGAAAACAACTTTCTCGCAGCGGTGGCCCGCACGCCGGGAAACCTGTTGATCGGTCTGGCCTGCGTGGATGTTTCAACGGGAGAGTTCCGGGCCACGGAATTGGCCGGGCCCGATGCGGAGGAGCGGCTCCGCGATGAATTGCACCTGTTCCGTCCACGGGAGACATTGATCCCGCGACAAGCCGGGCTGTTCACACAGGCAGCCCCGCTGCGCTCGGATGCCGCCGGCAGCGGAGTCTTGGAAAGCATTGAGACGCAGCTTGATGAATGGGTCTTTGACCGCGACTATGGCGAGCGCATTCTTTCCGAGCAACTCGGCGTAAAGGGACTGGAAGCCTTTGGCCTCGCCGGGCACCCGCAGGCCATCTGCGCGGCGGGGGCGCTGGTACACTACCTGCGCGAAACATCCGCAAGGACCGACGAGGAATCTACTTCCACGCTCCTGCATCTCGACAGCATTCGCTACTACGAGCAGCAGGACGCCCTCATGCTGGATCCGGTGACGGTTCGCAACCTGGAGCTCGTCGCGCCGCTTTTCGCCGAAGAGACGCCCCGCGGGAAGGCCCCTTCTTCTCTCCTGGGGACAATCGATCATACGGCGACCGGCATGGGCGCGCGCCTGCTGCGGACATGGATACTGCGGCCGGAGGTGGACCGGGACGAACTGGCGGCGCGTCTCGATGCCGTGGCCGAACTGAAAGCCCACACCATGCTGCGTGAAGAGATCCGCCAGAACCTGCGCGGCGTGCAGGACCTCGAACGGCTGGCGAGCCGCGCCACGCTTGGACTGGCCACGCCGCGTGATCTGGCGGCCCTGCGCCAGTCTCTGGCGCGCGTTCCGCTGGTGCGCCAATATCTCGCGAATTGCACGGCTGCTCGCCTGACCGCCCTCCATGACCAGATGGACGAGCTCGCCGACGTACAGGCGCGCCTCGAGGAGGTCCTCGCCGAAGATCCTCCGCCGCAGGCGTCCCACCCCGGGGTTATCCGCCGCGGTTGCTACGCCGAGCTGGACCAGTTCCGCGACCTAGGCCAACAAAGCCGCCGGATCATCGCCGCCATGGAGGAGCGGGAGCGCAAACACACCGGCATCGGTTCGCTGAAGATCCGCTATAACCAGATATTTGGCTTCTATCTCGAGGTGTCAAAATCCAACCTGCATCTGGTCCCCGCGGACTTCGAGCGCAAGCAAACGCTGGTGAACGCCGAACGATTTACGACGCCGGAATTGAAGGAGCACGAGCGCAACGTTCTGTCCGCCGACGAGCGCATCGCGGAAATCGAGCGGCGGCTGTTTGCCGAACTGCGCGCCTGGGTGGCGCAACAATCTTCCCGGCTGCGCCGCACCGGCGCCGCCATCGCGCAACTCGACGTGCTGGCCAATCTGGCGCACCTGGCCGCCGCGCACAATTACACGCGTCCTGAATTCACCGATACCGGCGAGCTGTATATCCTCAGCGGGCGGCATCCGGTGATCGAACAACTGCTCGCGCAGCAAGGCGAGCGCTTCGTGCCCAACGCCGCGTATTTGAACAGCACGACTCATCAGATCCTGTTGATCACCGGGCCCAACATGGGCGGCAAGTCCACCTATTTGCGTCAGGTGGCGCTGATCCTGCTGCTGGCGCAGATGGGTTCGTTCGTCCCTGCCGAGCAGGCGCGCTTACCGATCACCGATCGCATCTTCACGCGCATCGGCGCGTCGGACAATCTGGCGCGCGGCCGCTCCACGTTTCTGGTGGAGATGACGGAAGCAGCCACCATCCTGAATCTGGCAACGCCGCGGAGCCTGGTCCTGCTGGATGAAGTCGGCCGCGGCACGGCCACCTTCGACGGCCTTTCCATCGCCTGGGCGGTGGTCGAGCACCTCCAGGCGCACACCCGGGCACGCACCCTGTTTGCCACGCACTACCACGAGCTCACCGAACTCGCCGAAGTGCTTTCCGGGGTGAAGAACATCCATGTCTCGGTCCAGGAGACGCCGAACGAGATCGTATTTCTGCGGCGCATCGAGGAAGGCAGCGCCAACAAGAGCTACGGAATAGAGGTGGCGCGTCTGGCCGGGCTTCCCCACAGCGTCATCGAGCGCGCACGCGAAATTCTGCAACGGCACGAGCAAAGCGAGCACCAGTTGAGTGAACACCTCACGCCGCCAGCCACCCAAGCAAATGGCGGAGGCCAACAGCAGGTCCTATTTACTCCACTGGACCGCGAAGTGATCGAGGCGCTGCGCTCGGCCGATCTCGATCATCTGCGGCCCATTGACGCTCTCAATCTACTGGCCGAACTGAAGAAACAGATCTCATGATCCACCGCCCGGAGCGCGCGCGCCTGGTCCTGGGATTGATGTCCGGCACTTCGGCGGACGGTATCGACGTTGCGCTGGTCCGTATTGCCGGCGGCCAGGACGACAATATTGCGGACATCCAAGACAACGACGGCCCACGGGCCAAGCTGGAGAATTTCGTCACCTTTCCGCTTCCGGCAAACGTTCGCACCGCCGTTCTGCGCGTCGCCGAAGGCACCGGGACATCCTCAGGAGAGATCAGCCAACTCAATTTCCGCATAGGACAGCTCTTTGCGCAGGCTGTACTCCGTGCCTGCCGCAAATTCCGCGTGAGTCCGGAGCGCATCAGCCTGATCGGCTCCCATGGCCAGACCGTCTATCACCAGGGGAGGCCAAGCCGTTTTCTCGGCGCCCGCGTCGCTTCCACTCTTCAGATCGGCGAGCCCGCGTTGATTGCCGCGGAGACGGGCATCACCACGGTGGGCGATTTTCGGCCCGCCGACATAGCCGTAGGAGGGGAGGGGGCGCCGCTGGTTCCCTTCGCAGACTACCTGCTCTATCGCGACCCCGGGCGAGGCCGCGCTGCGCTGAATATCGGGGGCATCGCCAATGTCACGGTGATTCCGCGGGCTGCACGGCCACGGGACATCTTCGCCTTCGATATCGGCCCCGGCAATATGCTTCTGGATGGTTTAGTGCGCCATTTCACGCACGGGCGGTACACCCACGACCACGACGCGCAGATGGCTGCCCGGGGCCGCTTCTTGCCCGAACTCCTCGACAGTTTGCTCGCCGATCCGTACTTCCGGCGTCCGCCGCCCAAGACAGCGGGCCGCGAGCAATACGGAGCACCCTATGTCCGCCGGATTCTTTCGTGGGGGGGCCGACGCCGGGCCAAGCCCGCGGATCTGGTGCGCACGGCAACGGTCTTGACCGCCCTGTCCGTCGTGGATGCCCTTCGCCGCTGGGTTTTTCCCAGAACACACCTCACCCAACTCATCGTAGCGGGCGGTGGCTCACACAACCCGCTCATCATGGCGCAATTGTCAGCCGCATTGTCGGAAATCACGGTCCTCACCTCAGACTCACTGGGCATACCTGTGGACGCGAAGGAGGCCTTCGCGTTCGCGCTGCTGGCCAATGAAACCGTTCACCGCCGGCCGGCAAACCTGCCCGGCGCCACCGGCGCCCGCCGGCCAGCCATCTTGGGCAAGACCTGCTATGCGCCGCCACGCTAAGCTCACCGCACGCCGCGATTTTCGTCGCTCCCGCGCGTTCAGCGTCCTCTTGGCAGCAGTGGCGCTGCTCGCGACCTCCTGTTCCAGCGGCCTCCGCGAAGAGCCGGGCACTGTGACCTTCCTAATTGAGACTACGCCCACCAGCCTTGATCCCCGCGTGGGGACCGACGCACAATCGGGGCGGCTTCACAGTTTGCTCTTCAGCAGCCTGCTCGAACCAGACGAGCAGATGAATCCGCGCGGGGATTTGGCCGAGCGCTGGGAGAGCCCCGACCCGCTGACCTATGTCTTCCACCTGAGACCCGGAGTGCGATTCCACGACGGCCGCTTGTTGACCTCGGCCGATGTGAAGTTCACCTTCGACTCCATTCGCAATGGAGAGATTGTTACGGTCAAGCGCGGCAGTTTCCGCATGGTGCGGGCCATCGAAGCCCCCGATCCCGCCACGGTGATCTTTCGCCTCGCCGAGCCTTATGCCTCGTTCCTCTGGAACTTGACTCGCCCCGCAGTGGGCATCGTGCCGGCGGGTTCCGGCGCGGATCTTGCCGCCCACCCAGTCGGGTCGGGGCCTTTTCGGTTCGTGCGCGCCCGTCACGACGACGATGTGGTCATCGAACGGAATCCCGATTATTTCCGCACCCCACCGGTGGTGGAACGCGTACGCTTCCGCATCGTTCCCGATGCCATCGTACGCGCGCTCGAGCTTCGCAAGGGTACCGCCGACCTGGCGCTCAGCTCGCTAACCCCCGACATGGTGGCCGTATTGCGCAAGAATCCCGGCCTGCAAGTGATCGAGGGGCCAGGGACGACTTACGCGTATATTGCCGTCAACGTAACGGACCCAGCGCTTGCTCATCGCCAGGTGCGCCAGGCCCTGGCCTATGCCACGGACCGCGAGACGATGGTTCGCTACCTGTTGCGCGGCCAGGCACGCGTTGCTTACAGTGTGCTCCCGCCCAATAGCTGGGCCTACGAACCCGATGTGCCGCGCTATCCTTACGACCCGAAGCGCGCGGAGCAACTGCTCGACGCCGCCGGCTTTCCCCGGCGTCCCGAACTCGGCGACATGCGCCTGCGCCTGACGCTCAAAACCAACACCGAAGAAATCACCCGTGTGCTGGGCGCGGCCCTGCAGGAGCAGTGGCGCCGCGTCGGGGTGGACCTCGAGCTGCGCCCTCTCGAGCTGGCGACGCTTCTGTCCGATGTTTCGCGCGGAAACTTCCAGCTCTATGCGCTGCGATGGGTAGGTGGAAACAACGATCCGGACATTTTCGAATTTATCTTCAGTTCACGCCGGATACCGCCTAACGGCGCCAATCGCGGCTCTTACCGCAACCCGCGCCTGGACTCGCTGCTCGACCGGGCGCATGTCGAAGCGGACCGCGAGCGCCGCCGGCAGCTCTTCGCAGAAGTGCAGCGTATGGTTGCCGAGGACTTGCCTTATCTGAATCTGTGGTATACCCACAACGTTTGCGTACACCGCCGCCGCATCGAGAACATCGTTCTCACCCCCGCCGGCGGCTATGACTTTCTCACCGCCATCAGGCTGCGGCCATCATCCTAATCACCGAGCGCACGCTCGATGTCCTCCTTGCCGACCGTCCCTTCGCGGACGATGCGCCACTCTTCGCCGCGCAGGTCCACGATGGTTGAGGAACACATCCCGCCCGTTTCGCCGGAGTCGAGAATCAGCGGTATGCGTCCTCCGAGCTGCTTCATCAACTCCTCGGCGTTCGAACAGGAGGGAAATCCGGAAACATTCGCGCTGGTGCCGGTGATGGGTGCACCGACTTGCTCGATGAGGGCGCAGACGATCCGCGAGTTCGGCCAGCGCAGGGCTACGCGCCCCTGGTTTCCGGTAACCTTGAGCGGCAGGTGGTAGGAGTCATCCACCACAAGCGTGACCGCCCCCGGCCACAACTTCTCTGCCAGCTTAAGGAAATTCGAAGGCACATTGCGGGTCAGGGTAATGGCCTGCTCGATGGAATTTACCAGGATCGGCAGCGCCCGATCCTCAGGACGGCCTTTCACTCGATAGATCTCATCCACGGCAGCCAGATTGAAGGGATCCGCCGCCAAGCCGTAAAAGGTGTCCGTAGGCACAGCGACGACATGGCCGCGAGCGATGATCCCGGCGGCGTATCGTAGGGCGTTGGTGTCGGGGGCTTCTGCTGAAATCTTGAGCCGCTCAGCCGGCAAAGTAGCGTGCCTCTGCGGTCCGGCTATCTCCCCGGAGCGCCTGTTCTCCCGAGTTCCGGAAACCACAGGAGAATACAGTGAATTTCAGGCAACCTACCATAGGAACACGATCACACACAAGCCACTGCAGCAGTTAGAGATAGGCTATTTCGTTGGGATTCGGGACGGAGGTGATGGAGAAGGGCTCAAGAGAAACCCTACGGCAGCGAATGCTGACCGCTGTGTTACTGCACTGTGTTATTGCATAGGTCCACGATAGCGTTGACGTCTTCCAGCATCCGTAACTTAACATAAATTGCCAAATAAGATTAACTTCAGTTAATATCTATCCATCGATCTCTTGTAAGGGGCTCATGTGAGTTCACAAGGGAGGGAAGGATAGGGGCATGAGAAGACATAGCTTCCTGCTGATATTGACCGTTGTGGCCCTCGCCGTCATCACCGTGGCGGCATGGCGGGGGCTTTCCGTGCGCGCCCAAAACCCATTGCCGGAGCTGGCGCCCGCCGCCGGACAGGGGCAGCACGCCCCACCACAGCGGGGCAGCGGTATCTACCAATACGACAATCCGGCTCACCGAGGGTTCAGCTCCCGGCAGGTCTATAACCCCGAGCTTCCGCCGATTGCACCCGCCCCCAACGGCCTTCGCGAATACACGCTGGTGGTTGAGGAAGATGTGGAACATGAGGTGGCGCCGGGGGTGAAAATTCCCGCCTGGACGTTCAACGGCACGGTGCCGGGGCCGGTGCTTCGCGCTATCGAAGGCGAAACCGTCCGCATCACGCTGATCAACGAAGGCAACTTCCCACATACCATTCACTTCCACGGCATCCACCCGGCGGGCATGGACGGGGTGTTTGAAATCGTCCCTCCCAAGGGAAGGTACGTCTACGAATTCGTGGCCGGTCCCTTCGGCATTATGCCGTACCACTGCCACAGCATGCCCACTTCGCAACACATCCATAACGGCCTCTATGGAATGATGATCATCGAGCCCAAGCAGGGACGGAAAAGGATGCGCGAACTGGCCATGGTAATGAGCGCCTTTGACTTGGACCGCGACGGCGAGGCTGATTTCTATGCCTGGAACGGACGCGCCTTTCAGTATGCCGATCAGCCGATTCAACTGAAAAGGGGCGAGTCGGTGCGCGTGTACGTGATGAATATGTTCGATGAAGCCATGGTGCCGCACCTGCACGGCACTCTCTTTGATCTCTACCCCAGCGGTACTTCGCTGCAGCCAACCGAGTACACCGACGTGAAAACGCTGAATATCGCCGAGCGCGCCATGCTGGAGTTCCACTATGAGTGGCCGGGATATTTCATGTTCCAGTGCCACGTCGGCGAACACATGGAACAGGGTCTGATGGGCTGGTTCCATGTCACCGAGGAAGGCGCTACCGGCAAGGCGGACTGATTCGAGCCGTATGGCGGGTGATCGCTCCCGTCCGGCACTGAAAACCGCGATGGCAAGTTGAGGAGGAAGCGGATGGCGACATCAGCGCCACCAGGGCCACCAGAAAGACCAACCAAGAACTCCCCTTCGCGGGCCCTGGTGGTAGTCAGCGCACTGTTGCCGCTGCTACTGATCGGCGGCCTCGTCTACCTGTTCCTGGTGCACGGCACCGGGCTGGACATGGCCTCGCCCGCGCCTATTGAGAAGCTGGAGTTCGAGCGGGTGGTGCTGCTCCCAGGTGAGATCCGGGCGCATGTTCTCAACACCGGCCCCGAGCCGGTCAGCATCGAACAGGTGCAGATCGGCTGGATCACCCGCGCCAGTTGGGAATTCGAGGTGGAGCCGACCGGCCCCATCCCGCGGCTTGGTCGCACCGTTGTGCAGATCATGTATCCTTGGGTGGCAGGCGAGCCATATGAGATTGTACTGATCACCAGCAACAGCTTGGTGTTCACCCACGAAATTCCGATAGCCACCACCACTCCCGTGCTGGGGCCGCGCACGCTGGGCACCTTTGCGCTGTTGGGGATCTACGTGGGAGTGATCCCTGTTTTCTTGGGCATCGGCTGGCTTCCCTTCCTGCGTGCCTTACCCGCGCGTTGGTATTTCTTCTTGCTCAGCTTTACCGTGGGCCTGCTGGTATTCCTGGGAATGGACTCGCTGCAGGAAGCTTTGGAGGCCTCGGAAATGGTTCCCGGCCCCTATCAGGGCGTCGCGATCGTGGCCATCGGCGTGATCCTGAGCGTGATGACCCTATATGCCATCTCGCGCTGGTTGAGAGAACGCTCGCCGGCTGCGGGTCCCACCGGCCACAGCGGATTAGCACTGGCCTACAGCGTAGCCTTCGGCATTGGCGTGCACAACCTAGGGGAGGGCCTGGCCATTGGCGGCGCTTACGCCTTGGGCGAGGTGGCGGTGGGCACGTTGCTGGTGCTGGGCTTCACCCTGCATAACCTGACCGAGGGCGTAGCGGTGGTCGCCCCGGTCGTGCAATCGCGCTTCCGGTGGATACACCTGCTCTGGCTGGGCCTGTTGGCGGGCGCACCCACCATCCCCGGCGCCATCATCGGCGGGGTCGCGTACACCGCCGTTTGGGCGGTGCTCTTCCTGGCCATCGGGGCGGGCGCTATCGCGCAAGTGGTGATTGAGATTACCCGCTACCAGATGCGCACAGCGGGCGGCGCCGGTGCGCTGGTCAGCAGATTTGGCCTCGGGGGATTCGCCCTTGGGATGGCGCTGATGTATGTCACCGCCATGCTCGCGACGACCTGACTCCACTGCCGGTGAGCGCCTTCTCGGAGGGTGCCGCATGGTGATACAATTGCCGAGGCATGGAGATCTACGGTACCTGACCATGAGGACGCTTCGATGCTATGCCGGGGCGGTGTTGGTTCTGTCTTCTCTCCCGGTTCCCATCGTTCATGCGCAAGAACAAGACCGTACGCCAATCCTAAGCTCCGAGGTATCGCGAACCATCACCACCGTCAATTATGCCCCCCGTACATCGACTCGAATCGATTTCGCAGGCACTGCTCTGGAGCCTTCGGCAAAAGGAAATGCCAGAGTGCAGAGCAGGGAGGGATCGACTCTCATCAGGGCGGAGTTTGAACGTCTCCCGCCCGCCACACAGTTCGGTTCCGAATACCTGACCTACGTCCTATGGGCGGTTTCCTCCGAGGGTCGGCCGATCAATCTTGGCCAGCTGATCGTCAAGAACGGAAAGGCCAAGCTGGAGGTCACCACGCAGTTGCAGACCTTGGGCCTGATGGTGACCGCGGAACCGTATTACGCCATCACCTACCCCAGCGAGGCAGTCGTTCTCCAAAATGTCCCCCGGCAGGATACCCGCGGTGAGGCGGGTGAGACCGAAACCAAGTATGAGCTTTTCCATCGCGGGCAGTATCAAACGTCGAATCTAGAGCCTTTTCTTCTCGATCCTACGATTCCCATGGATATGTATGAGGCGCGCAATGCGATGCGCATTGGCAAGCAGGAGGGTGCGGATCGCTATGCTCCCGACGCTTGGGTAAAGGCCGAAGCTGCACTGACACGCGCGGAAGACGCCCTGGGGCGTAGCGAATGGAACGCCATCCCCCCGGCGGCCCGTGAAGCCACGCAAACGTTCGAGGACGCGCGCCTCATTACCATCTGGCGCAAGGAAGAGGAACGTCTAGCCGCGGAAAGGCGCGCCGCCGCCGAGCGTGAAACCCAGGCCAAGAATCAAGCGGAAGCGGCCGAGCGGCGCCGGCAGTCAGAAGAGGAAGCGCGCGGCCAGGTCGAGCGCCAAAGACAAAAAGCGGAAGCAGCCCGTGATGAGGCCTTGGCGAAGGCGGCCGAGTTCACTCGGCAGGCTCTTGAAACTGCCGAGAGCGCAGAGCGCGAGAGACAGCAACTGCGAGCAACGCTGCTGCATTTGTTCAATCGTGTGTTGCCTACCCGCGACACAGACCGCGGTCTGGTCGTGAACATAGGCGATGTGCTCTATGACGTGGGCAAGGCTAATCTGCGTCCTGGCGCACGCGAGGCACTCGCCAGGCTCTCGGGCATTCTTCTCAACTACCCGTCGCTAAGAATAGAGATCGAAGGGCATACCGATAGTACGGGCAGCAGTGACTTGAATCAGATTCTTTCCGAGCAGCGAGCGCTGTCGGCGCGCGGCTTCTTGGTGGAAAACGGTGTCGCCCACGATTCTACGTCTGTGCGCGGCTACGGGGAGGGGGCGCCGATCGCCGACAATGCAACCGCCCAAGGCCGGCAAATGAACCGCCGGGTGGAAATCATTGTCTCGGGAGAGGTCATCGGCACGAACATCGGCGGGAACTGATAAGGCTGTCCATGGCCGGAGGCGCCGGCAAGCGTGGATGGCAGAGGCTTACCGAAGCGCGGCACAATCCTCAGTAGTTGGCAAAACTCTCTCCCGAAACACCCGCAACGCTCGGGGCCCTGAATCGCTAGTCTTGTTTGGAAACCAAAGAAAAAGTTGGCGCCGTGGCTGTTTTTTTGGGCGGCACATGATGGTAGCATGGCGAAGCCATGGAGCTTTTCTCAGGCATAGCACTGCAACCGCTGCTGGTACATGCCCTGCGCATGGCCGTGATTCTCGCCGCGGCCTTTGTCGCCGCCAAGATAGTCAATAAATCCATCCCCCGAATAAGAAAGCGGCTCGTACAGCGCATGCAAGAAGGAGGCGCTGACATCGAGCTGGAAAAGCGTGCCGCGACGCTCGGTGGAATATTTCGAAAAACCGTCAGCGTAGTGATTTGGATCGTCGCCATTATCATGGTCTTGCGTGAGGGGGGCTTCGATATCGGCCCCATCTTGGCGGGGGCCGGCGTGGTCGGCCTCGCGGTGGGATTCGGAGCTCAGAATCTGGTGCGCGATCTGATCTCCGGCCTGTTCCTCTTGCTCGAAAACCAGGTTCGCGTCAACGACGTGGCCATTATCAACGGAACGGGAGGATTGGTGGAAGCGCTGAACATACGCACCATCGTCCTTCGGGGCCTGGACGGCACCGTACACATCTTCCCCAACGGGGCCATCAACACCCTCTCCAACATGACGCATGGCTATTCCTACTACCTTTTTGATATCGGCGTCGCTTACAAGGAAGACACCGACCACGTCGTCGAGGTGCTGAAGGGGGTGGCCGAAGAATTGATGCAAGAAGTGGAATACAAGGCTTGCATCCTGGCCCCGCTTGAGGTGCTCGGCGTCGATCAGTTTGCCGATTCAGCCGTCATCATCAAGGTCCGCTTCAAGACCGCCCCCATCAAACAGTGGTTCGTAGGCCGGGAGATGAATCGCAGGATCAAGAAGAAATTCGACGAATTGGGCATCGAGATTCCGTTTCCGCACCTGAGCGTGTATTTCGGCGAAGCTAGTAAACCCATCTCCATGAGCTTGCAGCCAGCCGACCGCGAGCGAATGAAGGGTCTGATCCGTGAAGTTCTCCAGGAAAAATCCTGACCGCTGAACCTATGACGAGCGCGTAGCTGGTCGTTATTGCCGGTCCCCGCGCGCAAGCCCATCGAGCACGAGAGCGGCTCCTATACTGACCAGGTTCTGTAGATGCGGTGTCCTTCGAGCGTCAGATTCCACAGCGCGCCCTGACGACTTCTGCCGGAAGGATTTCCTGCTGGCTAATTCGGGGCGCCTCGCCCTCCGCTTGGCAGCGTCCGCAGGGCTATTTGCCCCTGGCGAGAGAAGTTGATGGAGTTGCCCAGGATTCGTGCGGCTTCCTGCGGCGCGTGAAAGCCGGTGGAGTTTTCCGCTTCGATGAAATCCAGGAAGAATTGCGCCTTGCGCTGGTAGTTGCGCGCAGAAGCTAGTTCCACATCGCTGCTTCCGCCGGCGGTAGCGGCCCTCAAGTCGTTGATCAGATCCGTCAGGGCGTCCATGGCCAGGTTGCGCAACTGGAAGGTGCGTTCCTGAATCGTTTCGACGCGCGCTCTCAATTCCTCCTCCGGCCACCTGTGGCACGTCTGACAGGCACGATTCAGGTTCAGAACAGGACTGCGTACGTGGTGGTCGCTGATTTTCAACGCCCCTTCACGCATGTACGGCATATGGCAATCCGCACAGGCCACCCCGGAACGCGCGTGAATGCCTTGGTTCCACAGCTCGAATTCCGGGTGTTGCGCCTTCAGGACCGGCGCGCCGCTTTCCTCGTGCGTCCAGTCACGGAATCCCGCCTCATCGTAATAGGCGAGGATCTCTTCGACCTTGATCCCTTTCGACCACGGATAGACCAGTCGCTTCTCCGCGCCCCGGAAGTAATACTCCACGTGGCACTGCCCGCAAACGAAACTGCGCATCTCCTGCCGCGTGGCCATGGTATTGGAGTCGTAGTTAGCAATGCCCTCGGAGGCTTTGAGCGCCTGGATGCCTTCCAGGAATCCCGGCCGTGTGACCCGTAGCTGCATGGTTTGCGGGTCATGGCAGTCGATGCACGCGATGGGGTGCATAACCCGTTGGCGCGCTTCCTCATACGGCATGGGATTCATTGTTTCGAATCCCTGGATCAGGACCGATTCGAACTCCGATGCAGGCGTCTGATTCAGATCTGCGTCGGCCGCCTTGGCGTACGGAGCGACCAAGGACGCGTGGCAGTGCAGGCAGGTGCCAGGCTGCCGGCACTCGAGCACGCGCTCGGTGAAGGTCTGGTCCTCGAGCATGTAAGCGTGGCCGCGCTCTTCGCGGAAGTCTTGCGCAAAGGCGTAACCGGCCCACATGGTTCTCAGTCTCGGGTCTTCCTCCAGCCGTGACTGCGCTACCACAGACCGCGGGTCCACCTCGGTGGGCGTCCTCGGCATGGCCTCGCTGCCACCAAAACGGGTGCGCACCTGGTCCGTGGACCGCCGGTAGGCATCGTACTGCAGCGGGAAGTTCTTCCCCCAGGTTTCCGGATCTACCGTATCCTTGTTGAGTTCTACCACCCGGAAGAACGGGTTTAGCCCCTCCTGCTTGCGCTCAAGAATGTTGATCAGCAGCGCTGCGGTGCCGATGGCCGCCAACGCAGCCACACAGGAAGTCAGAAGCATGAAGCGAATCCGGCTCATTCCGCCTTCTCCGTGGGAGGGATGTGTCCTGCGTTCGCGCATGGAGATCTCCTGCGTTCTGAAGAGCGTCTTCATTGCAGATGCCCTACCGACCGGTGACAGCGCACGCAGGACAATTCCCTTTCATCGCCGTGAGGGTCTCGAATGGCTGTGTCAAGGACTGATTTCTTTAGACACTGATTCTGAGAGTTTTTTACGTGACTAACGCATACCGTTTGGCGAATACCACAAGCGGCATGTTGAGCGCGGAGTGAATCCGCGTGTTGTTGTAGTCCCACAGGGTGCGGTAGATCTCCGCCACTAGCTCCCCCAGTGTTTTGAAGCGGTTCGGATCTCCCAGGTCAACCTTGAATTTGTCGTAGAACGATTCCTGGTATCCGTTCTCCCAAGGGCACCCCGGGCGGCTCCGTGAAATCACGATGCCGCATCCATCAAGGATTTCAGTGAACGCCATCGCGTCATACTCCCTCCCGTTGTCGGAGTGGAATAGACCCGGGCGCGGATGATGGAGCAGGGCGTTGGAAAGCGCCTGAATGGTGAGCGCGGCTCCCTTTCTCACCGCAATTTGGATTCCCAGGATCCGGCGAGTGTAGAGATCGATCACGGTCGCCACATAGACCTTCTTTCCGTGCTGCACGAACTCGGTGAAGTCTGCTGCCCAGATGTGGTTTGCATATGCGGGCATGACCGCGAGCAGGAGGTTGGGATAGGTCCGGGAAACCTTGGGTTTTCTCCATTTTCTGCCTCTCCTGCGGTAGGGCTTGATGCCAAACAGATGCATGACCCTCTGCGCCCGCTGGCGGCAGAGTCCCAGTGCCGTAGCAATTCGCCGGGAGCCGTAGGAGGGATGGATCTGCAGCTCTTCTTCCAGGCGGACCTTGAGGCGCCAGTCCTTCTCCTTCATTCTTGGGACGTAATACAGGCTCGCGCGGGATATGCCAAGGGCTCGGGCAAGCGCTGATTTGTTTCTTCCTTCGCTCAATTGTTTTTTTGAGTCATGGAGAGCTTGAGCGTGATCTCGCCCACGAGTTCCAGGAGTTCTCTGTTCTGCTTCTGAAGTCGGGAGAACTCCGCCCAGGACGGGGCACCGGTTGCTCCCTTTACCATCCAACCATAGATGGTCCCTTCAGAAATACCGTGATCCTTGGCGGCCTGGGCCACCGAGATGCCCTCTTCCTTGACGCGGCGTAGGATATCGGTTTTTACGTTGGCTGCAATACGATGATGTTTTTTGTTCATATGACACCAGGGTAGTTAATTCCCAACCTCAGTGTCTAAATTACCCAATCCAGGGCAGTTTGATGCGCAGAGGGTCAGGAAAGCGTCCCGTTGTAAATGCGAAGGAGTGCCAAAATCCATTCGATGCTTTCGTCGCGTATTTGCCAACGAGACCCGGCGGGGTGTGGCAGTCGTTGCACACCGCCGCGACATGGTGGCTCGACTTCACCCAGGCGTCGTAATAACCCTGCATCACGTGGCAGTTCGCGCAAGCTCCAGGGTCGTCGGTCAGATAGGAATCGCCTTTGGCGTAAATAAACGTGTAGGCACCAAGGCCGGCACCTGCCCCTATGGCCACACTCAAGAAGGCTCCGGCGAAGGCATAGGCTTTCACAAATGCTTCCTAAGGGTCAAGCAAGCCTTCGCCGGACCGTGTTGCCTCCTGGGATTCGCGGCCCCCTCAACCGCGAACCGTGAGTACCGGGCATGTGGCCCCGGCCACAACCCGGTGAGCCGTGGGACGCGAAAGCCGGGTGGCCACGGCGACCGAATGCGGCCGAACACCCAGCACGATCAGGTCAGCATGGTATCTTCCGGCGACATCGAGAATCTTTTCAGCCGGATTTCCCTGTTCCACCATGCAGTATGGCTGGCACCAGAGTTCGGCTTCCGGCGGAACCACCTCCTGGAGCTGGCGCAGCTTTGAGGTGATAAACCGCTCGGAATCAACCACGCCTGTCTTTGGCTCCTGCACCACGTTGAGGAGGGTCAGGCGCGCCTGGTTTTCCTGGGCCAGGGAGATGGCATGTGCGGCTGCCGCGGGGGTCTTCATGTCCAGGTCAGTGGCATAGAGAATTTCCTTGATTTTCAAGCTCCATTTTGGATCCGCCAAGAGGCGCGGCCCAACGGTTAGAACCGGGCAAGGCGCTTCACGAAAAATCGCTTCGGCAACCGAGCCCACCAGCACTCGGCCAAGCCCCGTTCGGCCATGCGTGCCGGTCACCACTAGATCAATCTTCTTCTCGGCAAGCAGGTTCAACAGGGTAGAGAGCACGTCGCCCTCTGCGACCAGAATCTCGTGGGGGATGTCACGGAAACGGTCGTGCAGCTTCTCAACTTCTTTCTCGTTGGCCTCGTTCCAGTCACTTGGTCCGGCTCTCACGTGAGTCATATAGACCTTCGAGCCGTACAAGCGCGCAATTTCAAGGGCATAGGGCACGGCTGCATCTGCAGATCTGGAGAAATCGGTTGACAGTAGAATGTTGTTCAAGGCGATCCGCGTTTCCCCTTTCACAGAGCCACTTTCCGCGGTCGCTTCTTCAGGCCGTTGTGCGGAAGCAATTCTTGCGATCATGATTCCCCTCCTTTGTTTGAGCGTTCCAGCGCTGACCACGGCGAATCAGCCACCTGTGTTCCCTGCCTGGGGCAGCGCTACTTTTATCCCACGATCAAACAAACCGGGTCTGTGATGGAAATCACAACTCCCCGTGACCTCAACCCAAACGTCGTCACCCGATCTC
Source organism: Candidatus Acidiferrales bacterium (assembly GCA_965197305.1). Taxonomy (GTDB): domain Bacteria; phylum Acidobacteriota; class Terriglobia; order Acidiferrales; family UBA7541; genus Palsa-189. Next base: position 381,187 of record CBDAMS010000013.1, read on the forward strand.
TTATTATGCCCTACGCCTCCGCTGATAGGACTCGAGCAAGGGAACCGCTAGGCGGGAGTGGAAGAGGGGGCTCCCACCTCACTCTACATCTTTGTCTTCCACCACCTCGGTGAGAGCAGGCGCTTTGTGCGGCGGCTCCATCTGCCCGGTCTTGAATCGATGGATGTAATCGTGATAGGCCCTCATCGCCTGGCGGCCAAAGAGAAGCATGATCGGAATGTTGGCGAAAAGCATCACACCCGTGCCCAGGCCGGTGAGGTTGTCAAGTTCATCCTCTCGGGTGATGAAGCCTGCCGTCGCCACCAGGATCAGCAGACAGTAGACGACCTTGTAGGTCAACACCCAGCGCCGACCGACGAGATAGACGATGCCCTGCTCGCCGTAGTAGCTCCACGCGATGATGGTCGAGATCGCGAATAGCCACGACGCCATCGTTACCAGCCAGCGGCCAAGGCCGGGTTGGACCCGATCGAAGGCATGGCCGGTCAGGTAGGCGCCGATATAATCCACATACACGCCGGCCCCCTCGACATCGGGCTGTCGAGCCGCCGTGACTGTGCCCCAGTCCACAACGAACTGCTGCCGGTCAATCCGTTGCACTTCGTCGGGGCTGAAGCTGCGCGTTCGAGTCGCGCCATTCTCCTCAATCTCCAACTCCACTCCACCCCCTTGCCCGCCGGTGATCCTGCCCAGCACGGTGGACCCGTCGGTCAGCGTTACCACAGCGGCTTGCCGCACGCTGCCGGAAATGCGGCGCAGGTCCGACGCCGTATTCCGGTCGGCCTCCGTGCGTAACAGCATGAACACGCCGTCGCCCACCTTCCATTGCTCACTGATGAGCGCCTGGGCGTCGGACTTGAGCGGCAGCGGGGGGACCTCAACGGTCCAGGTATCGGGAGCCGCCTGAACGACCACCGGCGGCTGATCGAAGCGCACTTCCGGTCCGCGATTCCAGGCCCCGCTGAGCAGGATCACCAACGTGGTGAGCGCGCAGACCACCAGGGTGTCGATGAATGGCCCCATGCCGGCGATGATGCCTTCGCGTACGGGCTCATTGGTCTTGGCCGCGGAGTGCACGATGGGGGCGGAACCCTGTCCTGCTTCATTCGAGAACAACGCCCGCTTCATTCCCCAGAGAAAGGCGTAACCGGCCGTACCGCCGAGGAACGCGCCTTGAGCTTCGGCAGGCGTGAATGCGGAGACCACGATCAGCCGCAGCATGTCCGGCACGTCGCCAAGATGAAGGAGAACCACATACAGCGCCGCCAGCATATACAGGCCGCACATGAACGGCACCAGCCTTCCAGTCACCGCACCGATGCGTTTAATGCCGCCGATGATCACCATGCCGACCAATAAGGCAAGCACGATGCCGGCGACGATGCCCGGCACTCCAAAATAGCGCTCGGTGAGCAGGGCCACGTTCCACGCCTGAAACATGTTGCCGCCGGTGATCGTTGAGACCAGCAAGGTGAGGCAGAAAACGCGGCCCACGGTCTTGCCGACACCGGCGAGCGACGGATGCAGCTGCGCAAACCCCTTGCGCGCCACCCACATCGGACCACCCTTGGGATTCTCCGGATCGGAGGTGTCGCGATAGAGCATTGCCAGCGTGACCTCGGTGGTCTTTACGGCCATGCCGAAGAACCCCACCACCCACATCCACAAGACCGCTCCGGGCCCGCCCAGGGCGATGGCCAAAGCAACCCCGCCGATGTTGCCCAATCCGACGGTTGCGGAGAGCGCCGTCGAAAGGGCCTGGAAGTGGTTGATGGCGCCGGGATCGTTTTTGTCGTCGTACCGGCCCCGCACCACGGCGGTCCCGTGCGTAAGGACCCGCCATTGACTGAAGCCGCTCCAGACGGTGAACAGCACGCCGACGCCGAGAAGGAACATCAGCACCCAGTCGTTCCAAAGCACCCCGTTGATCGCTAGCATCCAATCGTTGATCTGTTGCATCTCGTTACCCGTCAGGAACCGGTTGTGACCAAGTCCAACTCAACAGCCTAGGGAATCATTTCCGCAGCGGCCCCGCATTCAGACACTCTCTGGTCCGCCGGTTCGTCCGGCGAGCGCGGCCTCTTTCAGGAACGCGCGGGCTTGCGCCCGCGGATCGCTGGCAGCAATCAAGGCGCGCACAATCGCCAGCGAATCGGCACCCGCACCATAGGTTTCCGCCGCCCGCTCCAGGGTAATGCCGCCAATGGCCACCAGCGGCTTAGCTGTCCGAGCGCGCGCCTTCGAAAGCAGTTGCAGTCCGACCACAGAGCCGGCATGTTCCTTCGTCACCGTGGGGAAAACAGGCCCGAACGCAATGTAATCGGCGGAACTCTTGTCGGCGGCCTCGACCTGCTCCAGGGTGTGCGTCGAAACTCCCACCCATCGCTCGCAGCCGGCGATGGCGCGCGCCTCTTCGACCCCCAAATCATCCTGGCCGACGTGCACGCCCCCCGCCAGAGTCAGCGCCGCGATGTCCGGCCGGTCGTTCACGATCAAGCGCGGTGCGCGCGCCGCCCCTCGCGCGCATTCGGACAACCTTGCGCCAAGAAGTTTGGAGATCTCGAAAACGCGGCGGCTGCTGGCATGCTTGGCGCGATATTGCAGAAGCTCAACCCCGGATTCCACCATCAGGTCGGCAAACAACCATTCCGGCATCTGGAGCAAATCTGCGTCGATTATTGCATAGAGCGGCGGGAAGACAATGCTCATTTGCGCGCCGGCTCACTTGCTGACCATCGGCATCACGCGTTCGAGGAAGTGCGTATCCAGGCAGCCGGCCTCGAAATCCGGCTCCGCGAAAATGTGCTGATGAAGGGGCAGTGAAGTTTTGATGCCTTCGATCACAAACATCTCCAAAGCGCGCCGCATCCGCGCTATTGACTCCGTGCGATCCCTGCCGTGAACAATGAGCTTGGCGACCAGCGAATCGTAGTGAGGGGAAATTATGGCGTCGGCATGGGCGGCCGTGTCCACGCGCACCCCAGTGCCTCCCGGCATCTGAAAGGCGGTTATGCGCCCGGCGCAGGGCACAAGGGTCTCGGGGTCTTCCGCATTTACGCGGCATTCGATGCTGTGGCCGCGGAATTCGACCGATCCGACGGCGTCCTCGAGCTTCTCGCCCGCGGCGATGCGGATTTGCGACTTGACCAAATCAACACCGGTCACCAGTTCGGTCACCGGATGTTCGACCTGGATGCGTGCGTTCATCTCGATGAAATGAAAGGAGCCGTCCTCATCCATCAAGAACTCAACCGTGCCGGCATTCGTATAGCCCATGTTCTTCAACGCCGCGACCACCCGCCACCCCAGTTCGTTTCGCGATTCCGGCGTCAGAGCGGGCGAAGGCGACTCTTCCACCAGCTTCTGGTGGCGGCGCTGGATGCTGCATTCGCGCTCGCCGAGGTGCAGAACGTTTCCATGGCGGTCGCCAAGTACCTGGAATTCGATGTGCCGGGGCCGTTCGATAAATTTCTCGAAATATACGTCGGGTATGACGAAAGCCTGTTGGGCTTCATTGCGGGCCGTTTCCCACGCTGGCAGCAACTCCTCCGGTCTGTGCACGACGCGCATGCCGCGCCCGCCGCCGCCCGCCGAAGCCTTAATCATCACTGGGAACCCGATGCGCTTCGCCTCCGACCTGGCCGCGGCCGCGTCGGAGACGATGCCGTTGCTGCCCGGCAGGACGGGAAGGCCCGCCGCGGCCATCTCTCGTCTGGCGCGGTCCTTCTCGCCCATGAGCCGCAGCATCTCCGGCGCAGGCCCGATAAATGTAATGTGCGAGGCCTCGCAAACTTCCGCAAAATTAGCGTTCTCGGACAAGAACCCATATCCCGGGTGGATGGCATCCACGTCGGTGATTTCTGCGGCACTGATGACATGCGGGATGTTCAGATAGCTTTCCGAGCTGCGCGCCGGACCAATGCACACGGCCTCCTTGGCAAAGCGCACGTGCAGCGAGTTGCGGTCCGCCTCCGAATAGACCGCGACGGTAGCGATATCCAATTCCTTGCAAGCGCATATCACGCGCAAGGCAATTTCGCCCCGATTAGCGATAAGGATTTTCCGGAACATGATGGGCAGAAGGAGTTCCCGTCGGGCCGCTATTTCCTATTTGTCGGGCGGATGGCGAAGAGTCCCTGCCCGTATTCCACCGGCTGGGCGTTTTCGACGAGGGCCCGCACGACTTCGCCGCTTACATCCGCTTCGATTTCATTCATCAGCTTCATGGCCTCCACGATGCAGACGACCTTCCCCACTTGCACAGTGTCACCAACGCGGACGAACGACGCGGCTTCAGGACCTGGCCCCGCATAAAACGTCCCCACAATCGGCGACTTGATGATGTGCAACTCTTCGGCGGTCTGAGCCTGTGCCGAAATCACCTCTTCGGAACCGGCACCGGCGGCAGCGGTCGCACGGGATCCGCTGGACGGCGGGGCAAGTGCTGTTGCCGCCCTCTCCGGAGCGACGGAAGCTCGCGAGTGCACGTTCAAGCCCGGCGACGCTTTTCTTATCCGGATGTGCAAGCCGCTGTGTTCGTACTCGAACTCTTCCAGGCCATGGATGGCCATGAAATCGATCAATTTTTCGAGCTGCTGCACATCGACGCCGGGCATGGCAAACTCGGCGGGCGAAGCTCTCTTCTTATTTTTGGTTCCCTTCATGAAGGGTCAGATCTCGAGCAGTCCTTTGGGTGCGCTGGTCAACACTTCGGCGCCGCCGGAATGAACGGCCACGTCGTCTTCGACGCGAATTCCGCCAATGCCTTCCATGTAAATTCCAGGCTCTAGGGTCACCACGTTCCCCACGCGAATCTTCTGCGTTTGTCCTTTGCCAAGCTGCGGGGGCTCGTGAACCTCCAGACCCAAACCGTGGCCCGTGCTGTGCACGACATACCGCCCCAGCTTCTGGCCCCGGAGCGCCCGCCGCGCCGCTCGATCCACGGCGCCACCCGTTATTCCAACGCGAAGCACCTCAAGCGCCGCCTGTTGCGCTTGCTCGACAGCGCGGTGCCACCGGCGAACGTCGGCTGGCGCGCGTCCCAAGTAGACCGTGCGCGTCAAATCACTGCAATAGTGGCGGAGTATAGCACCCAGGTCCAGGACGACCAACTCGTTTTTCTGCAACCGCTTTGCGGTGGGCCGGGCATGCGGCAGCGCGGATCGCGCACCCGAGGCCACAATCGACTCGAACGCGACCGCTTCTGCTCCCTTCCGCCGCATCCGATAGTCGATTTCCGCAGCCAGGTCGAGTTCAGTCACGCCCGGGCGCAGGAGATTCAGCACCTCGGCCATCACCTCGGAAGCAAGCTTGGCCGCTTGGCGCATGGTCTCGAGTTCATCAGGGCTTTTTATCTCTCGCAAGCCCTCCACAAGGCCAGCCGCGGAAGTCCACCGTACTCGCTTGCCGGCCGCTTTTTGTAGCCGCGTCCACTCCGCCAAAGTCAGGTGCGCCGGATCGAATCCGACACGCAGCCGTTTCTGCCCCGCCCAGCGGCCGAGAAACGCACCGTAAGTTCCGGAAAGCGACCCCCGGGAAATATGCACATGTGCCTTGGAAACCTCATCGCGCGCCTGGACGGTGTAGCGGCTGTCGGTAAACAGGTGTGTGGCATCAGGCAGAACGATCAGGACAGCGTTGCTGCCGGTGAAACCGCACAGATAGAGCACGTTTGACAGATGCGTGACAGCGAGCGCATCCACTCCTGCCGCGTCCATTGCCCGACGTGCTTGGTCGAGTCTGCCCTGGTCCGGTTCGTCCATGAGAGAAAGAGGAGGAAACCAAGGCCCCCTCCCCCAAAGGCGGGAATACTATACTCGGTGCGGCCGTTATCCGGGCAGAATCCGTGGCGTAAGGAAAAAGAGCAACTCCTGCGACTGCACATTGACCGAGGTACGCTTGAACAGGTGGCCGATGAGCGGGATGCTGCCGATCAGGGGCACCTGCTGCACGTCGGTCCTTTGCGAAGACACCATGACACCGCCGATGACGACGGTGCCGCCGTCATTGATCAGCACCTTGGTCTCGGACGACTGCGTATTCAGTGCGGGAATACCCAGCACTCGCGGAATCCCTGGATCGATCTGGGTGTTCTCCACCAGCACATCCAGGAACACTGTCCCCTCGGCGGTGATCTGCGGCGTCACTTGAAGCTTCAGCACCGCGTCGATGTACTGGATCGAAATCGTGTTATTGATCGTGGTCTGGATGGGAACCTTGGTGCCCTGCAACACCGTGGCTAGGGCATTGTTTTGTGTCACCAAAGTGGGGCTCGACAGCAGTTTGCCGACACCTTTCGACTCGGCGGCGGTGATGATGTAGTCGAGGGCGAAATTCGGCGATGCGTGTGCGAAGGTGAAGCCGCTGGACGGTGAACTCGCCGGTAGGTTGGAAGCAAACGGCATGGCACCACTATCGCCTACCGTCAGGGGCGGCGCCAGCGGGCGCACATCTATGGGACTCGCGCCCACGCTGGTAGCACCCCCGTAGACGGTTCGCCCGCCGGCACTGGTGGTCGCAAAGGCAAACTGAGTGCCGATGTCACGGGCAAACGCGCGCGACGCCGAAACCACACGAGCCTGGATCTCCACCTGTCCCGACTTCCGGTCGAGCTGGCGAATCAAGTTATCCACCGGCGGGATGGAGGAAGGAATATCGCGAATGATGAGCATGTTCGAGCGATCGTCGGAGATGATCTCGCCGCGCGCGGACAGGAATCTCGCCAGGGTATCGCGGATCGCGCTGGCCTTGGCGTAACTTAGAACGCGCGTTGTGGTAACCGGTTCGATGGCTTCGTCCTCGGCCCTTGCCAGATCGCGTTTGACTTCCGCTTCCCTCTGCAGCGTGTCCTGGGTGACGATACGCAATACATTGCCGTCCAGCGCCTGATCCCAGGGCACTTCGTCGAGAACCAGGGTGACCGTGCCGCTTACCGCAGGATCCAGGACCACGTTGAGCGCACTGATCTCGTGAATCAAGCGGAAGAAGTCTTGGAGGTCAACATCCTTCAGGTTCACTGAAATGGGTTCCCCGGTGTACGCGCTCTGCGGTGCGGCGGCGGACGGGATCGCTTGTGAGACCGGGCTGGCCAGAGGAGCAGTGGCATCGATCAATGTGGCCGGCAATGCAAACTCCCGGGTGCCTGCCGCAGCACCACCGGACTGTTTCAGCTTTGCTATCTCCTCCTGTGAATCCTACGGCTCTTTCGCGGCAGACTTCGGGGCGGCCGCGCTGGAGCCAGCCGTCGATTTCTTCGGGGCGGACGCGGCATCCGGAAAGTGCACGCTCATGGTCTGTTCGCCATCTTCGAGCGAGAATTTTGCCCGATGCTCCAGGTCAACCACCAACCGCACTCGGTCAGGCCGAAACTGACCCAGACGAACTCGGTGCACAGGCTCATGGCTGCTCGGAATGACGTTCCGGGGAACCGAGAGCCGGGCACGCTCAAAGTCCACCACTAACCGCGGCGGATCGGGAAGCCGAAAGACATGGTAATTCAAATGCCCGCTCCCGCCGCTGCCCTCGACGCGGACCGTCGTTTCCTGGCCGTTTCGGGCAATCTCCACCCGGGCGACCGAAATGGCCGGCAGCTCGGACACCCCATCCGCCGGGACCGCCTGCGCGCCGGCAAGCAGCGACAGAAACGCAATGCTTACCAGAAACAGTCCGCCGGGCCACAGGGCCCGCCAGTGAATCTTCATGGCTGTTCTCCTGGAATTGGATAAATTCGCTTTGTAACGTCGCGTTCGATAGGCGCGCCAAGGGCGTTTCTTACGGTCTGATGAAACAACACCGCCTCCATCGTGATGCTGGCGACCTGACCGTCGTAGACCCGGTCCCCTTCTCGCAGGAAATACACCCGCTATTGGGGATTAGACACCACGGCGATCATGCCGTTGGGGCCGCGAGCGGCGCCGTCCACGCTCAACGTGGAGACTTGCAACCCCGCCTTTCCGGGCGGCAGGCGCTCCGGCACTGAGCCATTGTTGCCTCGGTTCTTACTAATCAGCGCCGCAAAGGGATCTCGTCGCACCACGTTTCGACTCGGCGAGGCCGGACTTTGTTGCGCCGCATCCGGCGCATCCTGCGCTGCGACTGAGGTTGCGGCCGCCGTTATCACAACCAGCAGCAAGGCAACCCATAGGGCCTTTGCCGGCCCCCTGGTAGTTCGTCCGATTCCGTATCTAGATCCCATCATTGGCTCGCTTCATTGGCTCGATCCTGCGCTACGGCCGCGCGCTCTCTGGGTCACCGGATGGCAACGCCGTCTGGGAAGTCTCCGGCTCGGCGGCCGGCATGGTAAAGAACGTCGTCACGATACACGTTCCGGTAACGGTCGTGCTGGCACGCACCGGGTATTAGGTCTGCCCTTCGGGCAGCTCGTCGAAGCTGAGATTCCCGACATTGATGATCCGAGTCAACCCGCTGAGCCGGGAGAAAAAATTAACTATGTTGTAGTAAGGGCCGTCCACCTGAATCTCAAAGGGCATTTCGTAGTGGTATTCGAGCATGACCACCGGCTGGGCCGTCAGCCTTCGGATCTGGATACCGCCCGCCGAGGCAGCACCCTGGAGCAAGCGCATGAAGTCGTCGGCGGCCTTCTCCTCGGGGACGATCGTTTGCAATGTGTCGAGCTGGTTGTTGAGCGCATTCCTCTCCAGTGTGAATTCCGCATGGCGCCGTTCGATACCCTGCAGCAAGCTTACTTCCTGGTTTAGCGCAGTATCCTGCTCCTGCAATGCCTGCAGCTCCGTGCGAGCCTTGGCAACCGGCAACCCTGGAACGTACTCCCCCGCAACCAGCAAAAAAATGGCTAGCGCCACGAACACCAGGGCCTGGATGTACCAAGGAGCCTCTCTAAAAGAGATGTCCATAGCGTCTCCCCTATCCCCTGCCCGCCGGCGCCGTGCCCCTTGGCTGGGGCAGCGTGAACTGGGCCGTCAGCCTAAAATTGAATGCTTGTACCGCGGTCTCCATGGGGTCTTGCAGCGACTCTGTGATTTCGACTTCGCCGAAATAACCGGAAATCTTCAACTGCGTCATGAAATTGGCGACGGCATTAATCGAGCCAGCCGTCCCTTCGATGATCAGCGCATTGCCATTCCGTTCCAGGGAGGTCAGCCAGAGCGTGTCCGTGCGAATGACCGTGTTTGCCAGGGCATTCAGCAACTCCTGCCCACCGCTGCGATTGCGCTGCAGTTCCTGGATCACACTGATGCGCTGTTGCAACACCCCCTTCTGGCGTTCGAGGTTGTCCACTTGCGCCTTCAAGTGCTCGAGTCGCGCCTTTTCGCCCATCAGTTGCTGGATGTGCACTCGCACCTCCGCCGCCTCTTGGGTCATGGCGCGCCAGTGGAAATAAAGGACTCCGAACGAGATCACCAGTGCGGCAATGAGAAAGACAGCCTGCAGCGTGGCTTCCAGCGGCAGAGCCTCTCGCGTTGCCTTCGGCCGAGCCCTGCCCAGTAGATTGATCCGAATCATAAGGTGTCCAAACTCCTGAGCGCCAGCCCGGTGGCAATGGCCAGACGCGGGGCCAGATCACGCACTTGACTCTCACTGTGCCGCCCGGGGTTGATGATGATCTTGCGAAACGGATACAGCTCGTCCACCGGAAGCGCAAATTCCTCGTGCAGCAAATCGACCAATCCGGGCACTCGGGAGGTGCCTCCGGCGATATAGATCCGCTGGATGTTCTCTCCGCCGGCGGCGGCCCGGAAGAAGTCAAAGGTCTTCTGAATTTCGAGAATCAAGATATCGGAAACGGAGCGCAGAATCGTGCCCCGGTGATCTTCGGCTACCCCGGCGATGGCCTCGCCCTTCTTGAGCCGCTCGGCGTCTTCGTAACTGAGATCGAGTTCCTTCTGCAGCGCATCGGTATACTGATTGCCGCCTACCGACACATCACGCGTGAAGAGTGGAATTCCCCCGTGGACGATATTGATATTCATTACGCTTGCACCGACGTTCAGCAGCGCTACCGTCTCGCCAGGATCGGGATCGTAGTTGACCTCGTAACAATTCTGCAGAGCAAACGCGTCAATATCCACCACGCTCGGCGTTTTGCCCGCCTGGGCCAGTACGTTGGTATGATTCAGAATCTTGTCTTTCTTCACTGCCACCAGAAGTACGTCCATTTGCGAGTCGATGGACTCCAGATGTTGGTAATCTAGATTCACATCGACTATATCGAACGGAATATGCTGGCTGGCCTCCGCCTGGATACGGTCGTACAGTTCCTCGTCGGTCATCGTCGGCAGCGTGACGCGCTTGACGATCACCGAATGGCCGGAAACCGATGTCGCCACCGTCCGGGTCTTGATCTGGTTCTTGTCGAAGATGTCCCCAATGGTCGCTGCCACCTGCGGCGCGTCCATAATGGCACCGTCAACGACGGTGTCCTGGGCCAGGAATTCCAGTCCAAAGCTGACCAATTCCCAGCCTTGCTTGGTCCCCTTCAACTCGACTGCCTTGATCGAGCTCGACCCAATGTCGAGACCTACCACCGGCTTCTGTTTGCCCGTACCGAACATCGCTTCGCCTTTCTCTGCTGCCCTTGGAAGCCGCTCCGTGCGGCTAATGCCGCTTGCTTATGCGCGACTGGCGGATCCGCGACTGGCGCATCTTCCGCTCCATCCAACGGTCGAGCACTGTCTTTCGCAATTTCCAACGACTACCCAACTTAAACGCCGGAACTTCACCCTCACATATGTAACGGTAAAGCGTGTCCGGCGAAACCCCCAGATATTGCGAGGCCTGTCGCAGGTTCATGACTTCGCGAGCATCTGTCACCGCTACCGATGACCGTCCTAGGAATTTTTGGTCCCATCTCCTCAGTGGTTCTACTCTGTTGTGCCGGCGCGCTCTTTTCATGGCCGCACAACGCGTCTTGTAACCCGGGTCTCGTAACCCTGCTCGTGAATTTGGCACTGCCTCTAACGCGTGTCAACACGGCAATAGGGTGAGTTGTCCTAAGAATACGGGGTGGAAGGGGTGTTTCAATATGGAAACAGCGATGGAAGTACTACAGCTTGAGTAACAGAACTCTTAGTACCACCAGGTATGGACACGCCGCATTTATTCCTTGCGGGTTACGTCAACCCCAGTTTCCGCCATAACGCATCCACTCGAGATTTGGTGCCCGCATCCATCACGATTTCATCCGGCCACGGCCGGTCGAATCCTTCGCTGCACCATTTTCGTGTGGCGTCAATACCCATCTTCGACCCAAAATCCTGGCGGCGCGCCGCATGGTCCAGCGTGTCTGCCGGCCCGAGCACAAACTGTACGTCGCGTTCGGGATCGATGGCGCATAGCGCCTTCCACACCACCTCGCGAAAATTGTTCACCGCAACGTCGTGATCCACGACCACCACCACTTTCGTAAACATCGCCTGGCCCAACGACCAAATCGCGCTCATGATCTTGCGCGCATGGCCCGGGTAGGATTTGCGAATGGCCACGATCATCAGATTGTGGAAGATGCCTTCGGCGGGCATGGCAACATCCACGATCTCCGGATATTGCAGCTTCATGACCGGCAGAAAAATGCGTTCCACGGCATGGCCCATGTAGAAATCCTCCTGGGGAGGCGGACCGACAATGGTCGTCACATAGATGGGATTGCGGCGCTGCGTAACGCAGGTGACATGGAAGACCGGGTATTCGCCTTCGAGGGAATAGAAGCCGGTGTGATCGCCGAACGGCCCCTCGGTGCGCATCTCCGAGAGATTTACGTAGCCTTCCAACACGATTTCAGCATTCGCCGGCACCTCCAGATCGCACGTCTCACAGGACACCATCTCGACAGGTTCTCGCCGCAGGAAACCCGCGAACATCATTTCGTCGAGATCGGGCGGAATAGGCAAAATGCCGGCAAGGCAGGTGACCGGGTCGGCACCAATGGCCACGGCGACCTCGATGCGGCCCTCGGGATTGGCCGCGCAGGCCCGGCGGAAATGTTCGGCACCGTGCTTTTGTGTCTGCCAGTGCATCGCCGTCGTGCGTTCATCGAATACCTGCATGCGATAGACACCTACGTTGCGTTTGCCCGTCTCCGGGTTCCGCGTAATCACCAGAGGCCAAGTGATGAACCGGCCCGCGTCCTGCGGCCAGCACTGCAGAATCGGAAACTCCAGCAACGAGAAATTGTCCCGACGGATCAATTCCTTGCACGGGGCGGATTTGACTTTCTTGGGGAAAAAGGAGCCGAGCTCGGCCAGCTTCGGCAACATCTTGAGTTTGTCCAGCACGCCTTGCGGCACCTGGACATCGATGAATGACCGAATGCGGTCGGACACCTCTTCGAGTCGTTCCACTTCCAGAGCCAGCAGCATGCGCTTTTCGCTGCCGAGCATGTTGATCAGCAGGGGAACCCGCGAGCCCTTGGGTCGCTCGAACAGCAGCGCCGGGCCTCCGGAGCGAGTCACCCGCTGCGTGATCTCCGTGATCTCGAGCACGGGATCCACTTCGGCGGCAATGCGCCTCAATTCCCCCGCTTTTTCCAAGCGGCTCATAAACTCGCGCAAGTCCTTGTAGGCCACACCATCCTCCTAGGCCGCGTTGGGCGGCGAAATCGCCGCTCAGGTTAACACGGCCGGGAAGAACTTGCAGTGTGTGCGCGTATCGCTATGAATATCTGACTAGCGGATTGCCCAACCGGGGACACAGGTCCGCTCCTCTTTTACCTCGCTCGTTTACCTCGCCTGGGCGGGCTCCGTCGTGGCCGGCCAGCCGGTCCGCGGCAGCCCGGGGGTGATCCGCAGCGCATTTTCGTAATAGAGCTTCCTGAGCACCTCATCGGGAAGCCCCATGCCGTACATCTTGTAGCTGGCGTGGTAGGGCCGGTAGTAGTCGAAATACTCGTCGTTGGTCTCAAACACGCGGAAAAACGAGGGAAACTCGCTCGGATGGTAGGCATCCTTCCCGAATAGAATCCGGTCCTGATACTTGATGAAGAACTCGCGCGCAGCGCGCGGCTGCCGTCCGAACTCGTAGAGGACGGCCCCCACCTCGAGAACCACATTGGGCAGCGCGTCCAAGTGGCGCCCCGCTCGCGCGAGGTCGTTGCCGTGCCAGCCGAAGTGGGCGTTGATAAAGCGGGTGTTCGGATGGCGCGCAAACATGCGGTCGCGCTCGGCATTCAAATCCTCGAAGCGCGGGGAGCCGTCCGCCGGATAACGCCGGTTGGGAAAAATTCCCAGCTCGAGCCAGCGCTCGTTGGTATAGTCGATGGGCTCGAAGAATTGGGCCGGATCGGCCACATGGATGAGCACCGGCACGTTCATCCTGGCGCACACTTCCCAGATGGGATCGAGATCCGGATCGTCCACCTTGAGCCGCGTTCCATCCACCTTGCGTGCGCTCAGGCCGAGATTCTTGAAGATTTTTAGGCCGATGGCGCCGTTCCGGAGGTCCTGTTCGAGCTGGGCGGCTGCTTTCTGGCCCCATCCGGGGCCGCCCGCACCATCGAAGTCAACGTTGGCGAAGACGCGGAATCGATCCGGGTGCGCACTGGTGCGGATAAGTTCCATGTTGCGCTTCAACCGATCGCCGCTGCCCCCGCTAAGATTCACCAGCACCCGCAGGTTCAACTCGTCCATCTCCTGAATGAACTGGTCCATGTTCTCAGCGGTGAGGCGTAGGTGGCTGTGGACGTCTACCACCGGAAACTTGGCACGGGTCACGACGGTTTCTTCGGTGACCAGCGTCGACTTCGGCCTGTAATCCACGATGCTCGGAGGCGACAGCGTCGGCGCGGCGCAGCGCCCGACGCGGACCAGAGTCATGCCGGGAGGACACGGCTGTCCTTCCTCGATTATGACGCCGCGGGTCTGCCCCGGAAAGCCCCCCTGTCCCTGCGGCCCCTGCTGGGCGATGACCACGGCTCCGGCCAGAAAGACGATGGCGGCGCCAATCCACAGTTTCAGTGTGCGCATGATACCTCCCGCAATTCCGCGTGACACGCGGCAGCCAGCCGAACTGGAAATATTGCTTTGGCGATATTACATGACAGGGCCACCTAATCTCCATGGTTGGGGATGAAAATACGGTTGGGGAGGAAAATGTGCCTCCACCCGCGTACCGTTCGCAAGAGGACTTTTTTACCGCGCGGGCTCCCCTTACCGGGGACACCGCGCTCAACTGCCTTACCGCGCGGGCTCCCACGCTCTTTCCCGCTCTCGCCGAGCGAGTCGGGGACTTCGGCTCGCCCCCCACCTCCGGTATTTTTCGGCAAAGAGTGCGCAATGGATTGAACATACAGGGGTTGATATTTTCGCAAGTGCAAAAGAGGGAACGCAAGAGTGCGTAAGTATATGAAGACGGGAGATTGCGTCTTGGGTGCATAGAAAAAGAGCGAACGTCGTGAGTTCGCCTCGACCACGGAGCGGCAGAACGTAACCATAAGCACCCCGACTTTCTTACCGCGCGGGCTCCCACGCTCTTTTCCGCTCTCGTCGAGCGAGCCGGGGACTTCGGCTCGCCCCCCGACTTTCTTACCGCGCGAGCGCCCCTTGCCGGGAGCCTCGCGCTCGCCCCCCCCCCCGATTTTTCTGTAAGTGTTCATTGCAGGGGACTTTAAGTTCTTTGTTCCAGAAGTGTTCATTATGGAAGGGTTACAGGGGCGTTTTTCATAAGTGCGTAGTAGAAAGGACTTACGAGGAGAGTGAGTGGCGGAAGTTAGAATATTGAAGCTAGATGTTCGAGAGAGGGGCCTGCTTGCGCTCAGAAGGCGCAGGCGACGAATGGGAGGGACACAGCCAAGAGTGTCTGTGCTACGGGCGATCAATTTCCGCGATCGATTCCGCGACCGAGTTTTGCTCGCGAAGTCATTCTGTAAGCTCAGGGTCGGTAGGCTCAGGGCAAGCATGCGACACGTTAGCACGACTTATCTAAACAGTTAATTATATTTACTCATATGTCATTCTAATGAGCTTGGTCGAACGAGCTTGATTCGAACGGGCCCCCAAGGCGCCCGCAAAGCATTCGAATGGGGACAGAGCAGACCTCCTGTTCTGAGCGATGAAGGATTAGCCTGTTGCGAAAGGCAGAACGGACTGGCCTGCTCAGCCGCCGCGCGGGCTGCGGGTTCGATTGCCGGAAGCCGGGAGACGCTTGGCCATCACCACCTCGGCGCCGCTGTCGGAGCGTTCCACATCCCACTCATCCATGATTGTGCGCATCAAAAAAACGCCCCGACCGGAGGTTTTCAGTAAATTGTCGTCGGCGAGAGGATCAGGCAGGCTGGAGGGATCAAAACCGCGCCCCTGGTCGGCGATGCAGACAACGAACTTGCCATTCTCCACAGCAAAACTCACGTGAATCTTCTTGTGGCACTGTTCCTCGTTGCCATAGCGGAGAGCATTGACCACCCCTTCCCGAACAGCCAAGGAAAGTTTGTAACAGTCATCCTCGCAGAAGCCGGCGGACTCCGCGGCGCGCGCGCAGATATTCTCGGCTACCGTGACGCTGTCGAGGCGTGTCTCCAACGTTACTTCGATGCGCTGACGTTTCGATGCCATGGCTGAGTCCGGGCCAAACAAGTCAAGGATAGCAGGGATTTTCACACAAAGCTGCTGAGCGACCTCACGCTGTATCGAAACGGAATGCCCTTTCGGGCGCGGCCAGTTTCGTTTGGGCGGGCGCACCCCGCCTCCGGCTCTCTCAACTAGAAATCATTTTCCGAAGCTGTGCACCGCGGCCGCTTCGGAGTCGTGCACGTCGAAAACCGTCAGCAGTCTCGTGACCTGCAGGAGTTCGCGGAACTTCGCACCTAGGTTGGAAAGCTTGAGCGAAGCGCCCTGCGAATGTGCGCTGTGGTGGGCTGCAACGAGGGCGCCCAGCCCCGAGCTGTCGATATAGGTAACGTTATTCATGTTCAGCACGATTTGTTTCTTTCCCGCTGCCAGTATGCTCTTCACTTGTTCGCGCAAAGCGCTGGTTTCCTCGCCAAGCACGATGCGGCCCTCGAGCCCCACAACGGCCACCCCGTCCACTTCCCGATTGCTTATGTTGAGTGCCATAACCCGTCCTTTCCACGACGGATAATTTCCCAAAGCCCTTACCAGGCTATTACTAGGGCGACCACTCAATCCGGGATTTCCGTCTTGGCCGCCCTGATGGACACTTATCCGGAATTTTCGATTTCAACTCTATTTCAGCGCCACACCATACGACCCCCGCCCTCTGGCTTCAACCTCAAATCGCCTCGCAAGCCAAGCGACACCCATGGAAACGCCGCCCTACTCCGGTCGGGGAGCCGGGCATTGTTTAAGGCTTTACACCTCGTAGCAGGCCAACCAGTGGTCCGACCTCTTCTCCTCCAGGGGTGGATGCTCGGCCTGATGGCAGTGGGTGGTGGCTATAGGGCAACGGTCCAGAAAGCGGCAGGTGGGGGGAGGATCGATGGCCCGGGGAAGGCTTCCCTTCAGGTTAGGGGGCGTACGCTGATAGAACGGATCCGGAACCGGGACGGCGGAGATCAGAGCGCGCGTATAGGGATGGAGCGGATGGTTGATCAAGTCCTCGGTGGGCCCCTGCTCCACGATCTTTCCCAGGTACATCACGGCGATGCGCTCGCACATGTAACGGGCCACCGCCAGATCGTGGGTGATATAGAGAAAGCCGGCCTTAAGCTCTCGTTTCAAGTCCAGCAGGAGATTGATAATCCCGGAGCGAATGGATACATCGAGCATCGAGGTAGGCTCGTCGGCAACGATGAAACTGGGTTCAAGGATCACGGCACGGGCAATGGCGACCCGCTGGCGCTGCCCACCGGAGAGTTCATGGGGATAGCGGAAGAGGAAACTGGCTGCGGGGGCCAGCCCCACGCGCTCCAGAACCCACACCACACGGGCCTCGCGTTCCACGCGGTCGCCGATGTTTTGAACGTCCAACGGTTCGGCGACGATGCTGCGGATGGTCATGCGCGGGTTCAGAGACTCGTAAGGGTCCTGAAAAATCATCTGCGCCCGGCGCCGGAAACTGCGGTGCTCGATTCCGGCCAGATCGACTTCTGGGCCATCCTCGAGCCGGAAGAAGATGCGCCCGCTGGTGGGCTGGTTCAACTTCACAGCCAACCGTCCGGTGGTTGTCTTGCCGCAGCCCGATTCCCCGACCAAGCCGAAGGCTTCACCCGGATAAATTTCGAAGCTGACGTCATCGACTGCGTGCACGAAGCGGCGTTTTCCAGACAGCAAGCCATGGGATACGGGAAAGAGCTTTCTGACTCCCTCCAGCCGCGCAAGAGGCGCGTTCCTCACGACGACAGCTCCTGCTGCGAATCGGTTTCCAAGAGAGGGTGCCAGCAGGCGGCAAAACTGTTTCCCCGGTGTCGCTCCCAGGGCGGGTCCTCCTCAGCACACCGGGCCGTGGCGCGCGGGCAGCGCGGGTGAAAACGGCAGCCCGACGGGGGGGCCAGGAGGTCGGGAGGCTCACCGACCTGAGTTTGAAGCTGCCGCAAAGGGCCACGGATGGAAGGAAACGCGGACATCAGCACACGAGTGTAGGGGTGGATGGGATGGGAGAAAATCTCGCGTGTGGGGCCCCACTCGACCAGGCGGCCGGCGTACATGACACCCATGGTGTCGGCGACCTCGGCGAGGACGGCGATGTCGTGCGAGATGTAGATCATGCTCAGGTTGGTTTCTTGCTGGATCCGCTGAAGTTCGCGGAGAATGTGGTCCTGGACAATGACATCGAGGGCCGTCGTCGGCTCGTCGGCAATGACCACCTTGGGGCCGCAGGCCAAGGCCATGGCGATCACCGCGCGCTGCTTCATTCCACCGCTGTATTCGTGCGGATAGTGCTCGATGCGGTCCGACTCCAGCCCCACCACGGCAAACAGCCTCCGAACTCGGTCCCGGGCCTCGCGCCCGCGTACCCCCGGCTCGTGGGCGAGAATGGTTTCCACGATCTGTTCGCCCACGGTATAGACAGGATTGAGCGCGTTCATGGCCCCCTGAAAGACCATGGAGATCTCTTTTCCCCGAATTCGCCGCATTTCCTCCTGGGGAAGACCGATCAGGTCGCGCCCTTCGAAGAGGATTTGCCCGCCGAGGATTCGAGCATTCTCAGGCAGGAGACCGAGCAGGGAGAGAGCGATGGAGGTCTTTCCACAGCCACTCTCGCCCACGAACCCCAAGACCTGGCGCTGCTGAAGGACAAAGGAGGCGTCGTCGATAGCGTGAACATCGCCCTTGCGCGTCTGATAATGCATGCTCAGATTGCGAACCTCCAGCAAGGCTCCCGCCACGTTTCAATTCCTCCGCAGCCGTGGATTGACCACCTCGTCCAGCCCTCGCCCCAGCAAATAGAATGCGGCGCACAGGAGGGTGATGGTCAGGCCCGGCGGAACCCACAGATACCAGTAGCTGACCAAGAACGGTCCTCCCAGGTAGCCGGCCGTGTACGCTTCATTGATCATGAGCCCCAGACTCATGCGGACGTGCGGCAGAAGCCCGAAGAAGCTCAGTGCGGCCTCTCCAAAGATGGCGGTGGTGACCGTGAACATCATGTACAAGAAGCTTAGAGGGAGAACGTTGGGGATGACGTGTCTGGTGAGGAGGTGCAGATCCGAGCCTCCGGCCACCCGTCCGGCATCCAGGAAGGGCTTGACGACCACCGTAAGGGCCCGGGATTTCAGAATGATGGTGATTCCCCCGAAACCCCCCAGGATTCCGATGATCAGAGCAAGCCGGAACCAGGTGATCTCCATCACCCCGGTCAGGACGATCAGCAGCGTAAGCGTCGGGAGAATGATCAGAAAGTTCGCCAGTCTCATGAAGAAGGTGTCCACCAGACTACCCCGATAGAAGGCAGCCAGGCAGCCGACAACGGTCCCGATGCTTACGCTGATCAGGGCCGCCCCAATCCCTAAGAAAAAGGCTATCCGCACCGAGTACATGAGCCTGCTCAGGATGTCGTGTCCAAAGCGGCCAACCCCGAGGAGGTGCTCAGAGCGCGGCGGGATGGGGAAGGTGTCGTAGGTGGTGAACCCGTATACCGGGTGGTAAACCTGCGGATCCCAAAACGTGCCCACCAGCAGCGGCTGCAGAAGAGCAAGAAGCCCGAAAAAGGCGATAATCGCCAAACCCACCGGACCGACACGGCTTTCGAGGAAGATGCGCCAATTGGTCCGCCATCCTCGCAGTAGATGATCCGAGCGTCCTGCGCGATCTCTAATCATAACGAATCAATCATAACGAATTCTTGGATCGAGATAGGCGTACAGGATATCCACGATCAGATGAGCCATGAGCACGGCTCCCGCCAAGACCACGGTGGTCCCGATGGTCACCGGATAGTTTCGCTCCAAGACGGAACGGAGCAGGGCATGTCCCATGCCGGGCCATGAAAACAAGGTTTCGGTGATGACGGCTCCGTCCACGACCAGGGCTACGGCAAGCGCAAACGAGGTGATGACAGGCAAAAGAGCCGGCCTGGCGGCGTGACGGTCGCGAACCACCCGGTCCGGAAGTCCCCGAGCCCGGGCGGCCAGTACGAAATCTTCCCGCATGGTCTCCAGCATGGAATCGCGCATAATCAGCATCGAGCTGGCGAACCCCAGAGTCACCAGGGTGAGCACCGGCAGCGTCATGTGCCAGAAAATATCCAGGGCCAAGACGCCCAGCCCGGATCGACTCCACCACCAAAGCGCTCCAGCCAGGTAGAATCCCAAGCCCACCGGCCTTAGCAGGGAGCGGGATAGGGGGTGGTCGATCTCCCGCGTCACGCGAGAAAGCAACACCAGCCAGGCGATGAAAAGCAGGCCGGTGACCAGCATGGGGATCATGACGTCGTTGGAGGTAAGTCCCCTATCCAGAAACGGTCTCCAAAGAGCGAAATCCTGCCAGCCGCCGAAGGGAAAGCGGCCGAGCTTTAGAGCAAAAAGCCACAGGAAAAAAAGTGCGGCCACGGGCACGAAAACATTCAGCAACGTTACTCCCGCCAGGGTGGCCGCGTACTCAACCCATTGGCCGCGACGCCAGGCGATGGTCTTTCCGAGAGTGAAGCCGATGACGTAACTGACCAGAACCACCACCACGAAAAGGAGAACCGTGCGGGGCAGGCGTTCCGCGATGATGTCCGTCACCGCGCGCCCCCCCCGGAACGAGGGCGTGGGGAATGCCACCCCCAGATCGAAGTGGACGAAATCTCTGAAGAACGCCGCGTAGCGCACGTGGATGGGCTGATCGAGTCCCAAGCGGGCGATCAGCGCCTCCCGTGCTTCCGGGGGAATATCCGGCTGGATAAAGATGGCCGTCAGATCCCCAGGCATGACTTGAAAGGTGAAGAAAACCGCGGTGACCACCAGAAAGAGTAGAAACACACCCTGGAGCAAGCGCCGTGCAATGTACCGCGCCATAGGCTAACAGTCTCTCGTGGGCCTCACCGGATGAGCTGGACAGTTGTCAAGAACGCATCACCGGTAATGGCGTTGTATTGTATTCCGCCCATGATGTCTAGAACGGGATAGCGCACACGATCGCTCCGAAATACTTCAACGATCGGAGTATCGAAGAGAACGACGTAAGGCAGGTCCGTCGCCAAGAACACCTGCAACTCGAAGGTGAGCTGGCGCGCCTTTTCGAAGTCGTCTGTTTCGGCGAGGAACTCCTTCACGAGACGGTCGTACTCTGGATTGTTGTATCCCTGGGCGTTGAAGCCGCGCAGGCCGGCGCGACTGGAATGGAAAAAATCGTGAAGATGGGAGGGATAGATGCCCAGCGACCAGCCCAGAATCCACATGTCGAAATCCTGTCGGTCGAAGACCTGCTCCGACACGATATTAAAAGCCGTCAGGTTGGCCCGGAGGGGAATGCCCACCTCGTTGAGCCAGCGTTCAATCCACAAGGCGAAGGTGGCGCGCAGCGGATCGTAGGCATCGCCGGGCCCGAGCAGCTCCAGTTCCCGAACCGGCTGGCCGTTGGGCAGTTTCAGTCCGCGGCCCGACTGCACAAGGTTGCCGTCCGCACCCAGTTCCGGTTCCCTTTCCCAGGAAAAGCCCGCCGATCGGAGCAGGCGCACGGCTTCCTGAATGCGCTCGGAACGGCTCATTCCCTGGCCGTACACCGGGGTATCCGGATTGTGCCAGAAGGCGTTTGCCGGAGGCACCACCGAGTGGAGAGGATAGGCAATGCCCTGCAGCACGCGCTCGCTGATGAATGCACTATCGATGAGCATGGCCACGGCCTGACGGAACTCGAGAATACTCATGGGCTGGCGGCGCAAATTAAAAGAGAGGTAACGCATTCCATTGGTTGGGTTTTCGATGAGCTGGACACCCCGTGTCCCCGCGAGCTGGTCTCGAAAACCCTTTTCCAGTCCCAAGGGGTTGAACAGGTAATCCACCTGCCCTCCCTGAAGCGCCAGGACACCCGTGGCCTGCGTCCCGAAGATGCGATAGTTAACCTCGTTGATATACGGGCCGGTCACGATTTCCAGTTCCACATCGCCTTCGGGCCGACCGTAACCTGTCCAGTCGTAAAGCCCTTCCTTTTTCAATTGGACTGCGCCGTTCGAATAGAGCCGCTCCACCGATCCCGCCATGCTGAAGCGAGGATTACGCAGCCGGTTGACAAACGAGCCTCTTTCCCAGGTGCCGTAAAGAAAGCCCCCGAAGACCGGCTCATCCTGGACGTCGACATTGAAGATCTCCCCGAGCGGGTCGTCGCCGGCCAGCGCGGCCTCGACCTTGGGCGCCCAGAAGGCCCGCTGAAAAACCGGCGCCATGAGGATGTTGAAGTTGAATCGCGCATCGCGCCGCTTGAGAAAGAACTCAACCGCATAATCATCGAGCGCCTCGACGCGGCTGAGCACGTCCTCCGGCGCCATGCTGGCAATGTTGCCTCCCAGATTCGGTGCTCCGAAACTCTGGATCGCTTGGAAAGTGAAAGCGACATCGTGAGCGGTGATCTCTGTGCCGTCACTCCAGCGCATCCCTTGTTCCAAAAAAACCATGGAACGCCATAGCTGGAGGCTCTCATCATACTTGAGAGAAACCGGGAAATCGGCGGCCAGGACTGGGATCCAGTCGAAGCGCTTCGTCGAGTATCCAAACAGGGAGACGTAAGTGCCTGCCGTAGCGTAGCTGTTCCAGACCGTCGGGTTCGGCCCAAAACGTGACCAGGGATTCTGCGCGGTCAGATCAGAAAAGAGCGCCGTACGGTAGACCCCCTCTTCCCCCCGGTCATTGTTTTCTCCGTTTTCTCCCGGAGCGCCCCCTCCTGTCTTCTGGATGAAATAGATGCCCCCGGCTGCCAGCAGCAGCAGCATAACAGCCGCAACCAATCCTCCTCTGCTCATTCTCTGCTCATCCTCTGCTCATCGCCAAAGCCTATTTCCCTCCGCCTTCAGTTTGCGCGGCTCTACATTCATCAAACGAGAGCAACCTTTAATGGCTCGAATATACGTGGGAAACCACATGGGATCAATTGCGGGAGCAAAAATACTCACAGGCCACTTCCACTATGCCGAACTCCACCAGCCATGTGGCACACAACAAGTGCTTCATTATTTAGTGCTTCATTTTATCCTGGGCAGGAAGAACTTGCAGGCCAGCATATCGCTCTGGTAGGGTAAAAACCGAAGCGGGCGTGGTTCAATGGTAGAATGGCGGCTTCCCAAGCCGCGGACGTGGGTTCGATTCCCATCGCCCGCTCCATAAATCCTGTTGATGCAGTTGGCCGTTCTGGCTTCCATCCCTGAAATTGACCCCTAAAATGCAAGGGATCGGGGCAGATCCGAGAACCGCAACGTCACGCTAGTGCAGAATAGGCATATAATCGTGACCCGTTACTCTGAACTGATGGTGATTCTTGTGTGGAGGAAGAGTTTCATGAAGATTACACACGCATTCGCCGCCGTCTTGGTCGCGGGCTTCTTCGGACCGGTACATGCCCAGGTTGGGCTGAGTCCGGCGGTGCCCAACCTCTGGACCACGCCTGGGGTGCAATCGCCGAATGCAGCAGCCTCGGCTGCGCTCTCGCTTTCGCTAGCCGATGCCATCCAGCGGGGTCTCCAGACGAATCTCGGCGTGCTCCTCCAGGAGCAAGAGGTCAGGCTTCAGCACGGCAAACGTTGGCAGGAACTGGCCGACGTCCTGCCGCACATGTCTGCAGGCATCGATGAGACCAGGGTGATGTTCAATCCCGAAGCCTTCGGTTTCCCAGGATCCGTCGTCGGGCCGTTCAGGACCTTCGACGCGCGCATGTTCGCCTCGCAGCCACTTCTGGATATCGCAAACTTGTATGAAGCGAAGATGGAAGCGGCAAGCACGACCGCCGAGCGGCATTCGTATAAGCACGTGCGAGACCTGGTGGTGACGAGCATTGCCAATCTCTATTTCCAGGTGAGTGCGACGGCTGCGCGTCTTGCCGCGACTCAGGCGCACGCCGGGAAGGCCCAGGTCGCACTGGTCGCGAACCGCAGTGCCGGCACCGATTCACTGCCCGCACGGGCACGGCTTCTCGGCCAGCGGCAGCGTGTGATCACGCTGCAGAACACTCTTGCGAAGCAGAAGCTCGCGCTCGCACGGGCCATCGGGCTTCCCCACGGCCGGCAGTTCACGCTCACCGATCAGATGCCCTACGCCCCATTACAGCCGATCTCATTGGATGCCGCGCTGCAGCGGGCGTGGCGGGATCGGGCCGACGTCCAGGCACAGATCGCGCGGGTGAAGGCGGCGGAAGCAAAACTGAGGTCCGCGAACGGCAGGCGTCTCCCGACGGTCCGCTTGCAGGGCGACTATGGGAAGATCGGCCTCAATGCGTCCTCTGCAAAGATGACCTTCGGAATCGGGTTCATCGTTCGTGTACCGATCATTCAGGGAGGCAATATTCGTGGGGAGGTGCTCGAGGCAGACGCGGAGCTCAAGCAGGAAAAAGCAAAGCTGAACGATCTGCGCGACGCGATCTACTACGAAATTCAGAACGCGCTGCTCGATGTGCAGGCGGCCGCGGAGCAGGTACAGCTGGCGCGCGGCTCAATGGAACTTGCCGAAGAACAGTTGGCCCGCTTCGTGGCAGGGTCATCGCCCCAGCCGATTGGCAGTGCCGCGGTGTTTCAAGCTCAGGAAGCGGAGGAAAACGTGGTTTTGAGTCTCTACACGTACAACGTCGCGAAATTGACGCTCGCCCGGGCGCTGGGTATCGCAGAAGAGTCCTATATGGAATTTCTCCGATAATCACTCTATTGACACTTACATAATAATGGAACCAGTAACTTAGCCGCACTCGGCGTTGGATTCGATTCCCATCGCCCGCTCCACCAGCCTGACCACGAGTGGACTCCATCTTCGGCGCCGTTTTCCATAGAGTTCATCGAACAGCCCGGCGACGGTAATTCCCGGCGTCGTTCTCTTTACGCTCTGGCCTTGGGCGCCAAGAGACGCCACCTGCCCTGCGTTTTGAGAATGTATTCAATCGCTTCGCGCACGCCGGCGTCGCCGCCGCCCCGGCGCGTAACGTAATGAGCCGCCCGGCGAACCTCCGGCACAGCATTGGCCACCGCCAAGGCCAAGCCCACCCGTTCCATGACCGGAAGGTCCGGTAGATCGTCACCGATATACGCCACCTCAGCATCGCGAACCCCTGCCGCGCGAAGAATCTCCTGGTAGGCGGGAAGTTTGTCCGCGCGACCCTGATATACAAATTCCATCCCGACTTCCCGCGCGCGACGCTCAACGGCCGGCGATTTGCGCCCAGAGATAACGCCCGTCCGCAGCCCCGCCAATTGGGCCAGTTTCAATCCCGCACCATTGTGCGCATGAAACGCCTTTATCTCCACCACCGTGCCGTCGGGCAACGACAGCAGATTCACATGCCCGTCGGTGAGAACGCCGTCAACGTCCATGAGCAATACGCGAATCTTGCGGGCGCGGGCCGCCACGCCGGCGGGAACCCTGTCGGACTTGGTGCGACGAGACTTCGGCACGATGGTTCCCTTCCCTTGCTGGCCCTCGCTGGCCCTCGCTAATTAGAAGAGCTCGAGCGTCCAGAGGTCGTGCAGGTGGAGCACGCCGAGAGCGCGCCGGCTCTCGTCCACCACTACCACGGAGGTGATCTTGCGCTGCTCCATCAGACGCAATGCGCTCGAGGCGAATTCGGCGGGCGCAATGGTGACGGGGTTGGGCGTCAAGCAATCTCGCGCGGCCAGCTCAAACGATTCCCCGCGCTTCCTTTGCATCAGACGCCGCAAGTCGCCATCGGTGATGATTCCCGCAAGCCGTCCGGCAGCATCGACAACCGTGGTCATTCCCAGGGCCTTCTTGCTGATCTCGTAAATGACGTCCGGGATTTTCGTTTCTGGCGCCACGCACGGCAACGCGTCGCCGGTATGCATCAAGTCGCGTGCGCGCAGCATCTTTTCTCCCAGCCGCCCGCCGGGGTGCAAGGCGGCGAAATCGTCGTGGCTGAAACCGCGGTACTCCAGCAGGGCGATGGCCAGGGCATCGCCCATGGCCATGGCCGCGGCCGTCGAAGCGGTAGGCGCCAGATTGAGCGTGCAGGCCTCTTCGCGCACGCTGGTGTCCAGCACCACGACGCTGGCCGAGGCCAGCGTCGAGCGCACCTTGCCCGTCAGCGTCACCAGCGGCAGCGCCAGCCGCTTGATGGTCGCGAGGAGCGCCACGATCTCTTCGGTCTCGCCCCCGTAGGAAATGGCCAGCACCGCGTCACCCGGGAGGATCATGCCCAGATCGCCGTGCAGCGCTTCGGCCGGATGCAGGAACACCGAGGGGGTGCCGGTGGAAGAGAATGTGGCGGCAACCTTCCGGCCGATCAATCCCGACTTGCCCATTCCCGTGACCACCACGCGGCCCTTGCAACCGAACAGGATTTCGACGGCGCGATCAAAGGTAGCGTCGAGCCGGGCCATCAAACCTTCGATGGCCTCGACCTCAATACGCAGGACGCGACGCGCTGTTTCGATGCTCATCGCGGGTTCCATGAGCGCACCAGCTTGGCCATTTGCCCGAGCCGTTCGAGCAGCGCCGGCAAACGGTCAAGCGCCAGGGCATTCGAGCCATCCGAAAGCGCCCGCGCGGGCCGCTCGTGCACTTCGAGGAAGATTCCGTCCACGCCGACGGCGCAGCCGGCGCGCGCCAGCGGTTCGATGAACTCCGGCTGGCCTCCGCTGGCCGTGCCGCGCCCGCCGGGCAATTGCACCGAATGCGTAACGTCGAGAATCACCGGGCAGCCGGTCCTGGCCAGTATGGGAAACGAACGCATATCCACCACCAGGTTCTGGTACCCGAACGAGACGCCTCGCTCGGTCAAAATAATATTGCGGCTCCCCGTGCTTTCGACTTTCTTCACGGCGTTGGCCATGTCCCACGGCGAGAGAAACTGGCCCTTCTTGAGGTTCACGACGCGGCCGGCGCGGCCGGCGGCAATCAGCAGATCGGTCTGGCGCGAAAGAAAGGCCGGAACTTGCAGCACCTCGCAAACCTCGGCAACCCGCCCGGCCTGCGACGGCTCGTGAACATCGGTCAGTATGGGCACAGCATAGCGGGACTTGATTTTTCGCAGCACGTCCAAACCGGCGTCCAATCCCGGCCCGCGATAGGATTCCATCGAAGAACGATTGGCCTTGTCATAGGACGCCTTGAACACCAGCGGCACCCGCGCCGCTGCGGCAATTTTCACCAGGCGCGCCGCCATGCGCATGGCATGCGCTTCACTTTCGATCACGCAGGGCCCGGCAATGAGCACCAGCGGCTGGCCGGCCCCGATGCGGACGCGTCCAATCGATACGGTGCGCGCGCGCGGCCTGCGGATGGGCGTGGTTCTTTGGGCGCTCATGGCGGAGTGTAAGCCTATGCGGGACACCGCCGAATTGCAATGCAGATGCCGCTGTCTCGCGGGTGCTAGTCTCGTCCGGAGGTCTCGGCCGCAGCGGGTACACGACTGTCCATCGCCGAGCGATCCGCACCGCGACGACGACCCTGCGCGGCCCCCACAAACGCAGCGAAAAGGGGGTGCGGCGCAAGCGGCTTGGATTTGAATTCAGGATGAAATTGGCAGGCGAGAAACCACGGATGATCCGGAGCCTCGACGATTTCGACGTAGGTGCCGTCGGGCGTGCGGCCGGTGATGCGGAGACCGGCAGCCACCAGCTGCTGCTCATAATCACAGTTGAATTCGTAGCGGTGCCGGTGACGCTCGCTGATGTCCAGCATGCCGTAGGCGCGATGGGCAACCGAACCGGCCTCGATGCGGCAGGGCCAGGCCCCCAGGCGCATGGTGCCGCCCATCTCGTCCACTCCCAGCAGTTCACGCAGCTTGTAGATCACGCGGTGGGGGGTTTGCGGGTCGAACTCGGTGCTGTCGGCGTTCGCGAGGTTGGCGACGTTGCGCGCATATTCGATGGTGGCGCACTGCATCCCCAGACAGATGCCCAAGTACGGCACCTTGTTTTCGCGCGCATACTGGATGGCGTTGATCATGCCCTGGATACCGCGCTTGCCGAAACCACCCGGCACCAGGATGCCGTCCAAATGCCGGAGCCGCCGCGCCGCCGCATCCAGGGAGTCGATTTCGTCGGCCTCGATCCACTCCACAGCCGTGTGCAGGCAATGCGCCAGTCCGCCGTGCATGAGCGCTTCGCGCAAGCTCTTGTAGGCGTCCTCCAGCGCCACGTATTTGCCCACCACACCGATGCGCACCTCCCCGCGGGGGTGACGCATGTTTTCGAGCAAGCCCAGCCAGTGCGACATATTGCGCGGCGGCGCATCGAGTTTCAGCAGGCGCAGGATTTTCTCGTCCAACCCCTCGGCGACCAGAGCCACGGGGACGGCGTAAATGGTATCCACGTCCCGCGCGCTGATGACCGCCTGCTCGGCGACATTGCAGAACAGAGCGATTTTGGCCTTCAACTCGCGCGGCAACGGGCGGTCACTGCGGCACAGCAATAGGTCAGGCTGGATACCGATGGTCAGCATCTCCTTCACACTGTGTTGCGTGGGCTTGGTCTTCAGCTCGCCAGCGGTGGGGATGAAGGGCACCAGCGTCACATGGACGAAGATGGCGTTTTCCGCGCCGAGCTCGAGCCGCATCTGGCGAATGGCCTCGAGAAAGGGAAGCGACTCGATGTCGCCCACCGTGCCGCCGATCTCGACGACCACCAGGTCCACGCCGTCGGCGACCTTGCGAAATGCGGCCTTGATTTCGTCCGTAACGTGCGGGATGACCTGCACGGTCTTGCCAAGGTAATCGCCGCGCCGCTCCTTGGAAATGATCGATTCATAAATGCGTCCGGTGGTCCAGTTGTGGTCGCGCGTCAGCTTGGCCGAGGTAAACCGCTCGTAGTGTCCCAGATCGAGGTCCGTCTCGGCGCCGTCATCGGTGACGTAGACCTCGCCGTGCTGGTACGGACTCATGGTGCCAGGATCAACATTCAGGTAGGGATCGAACTTCTGGAGGGTGATGCGGAGATCCCGGCTTTCGAGCAGGCAACCTATGGAGGCAGCGGCGACTCCTTTGCCCAGAGATGAAACCACGCCGCCGGTTACAAAGATATACTTCGGGTCCATCCGCACAGGTTACGCCCACGAGACAACTTGAAGGGCGCGAAACTGTTTTTTTCCTCCTGGGGAAGTGGGGTACAACGCATTCTACGGAGAACGGGGTGGAGTGTCAATTCGCCAACAGGTCGGCGAGGCACTCCGTCATCGTTCAGGACCGCTGCTAGTTAACCAAAACATGTGGCATGAATACCCAATCGAGGTAGAGGACTCTGGGGATCACTGCAGCAGTTTTCTACTTGGTTCCGGAGCGTTCGCCAAGCTTCCGCAGACGGTCCTGCAACCGGCGGCGCAGCATCCCGGGAGTGTTGGGATTGAAGGCCACTAGGTACCAGAGCGGCTGGGTGCGGTCGCGGGAGAGCATGGCCAGCGTGGCCGGCTCGGCATTGGGATGGCGCGCGACGTTCTCGCGTATGGCGGCGTAGGAATGACGCGCCAAGCGACCCAGCGTCTTGGAAGAGACTCGAGGATGCTCGCTGATCAGCCGCAGCAGGTAAAAATCCGATTTGGGTGCCTGCTTGGCCAGTTTGTCGAGCTGATCCGAGCTCGCTTCAGCGCTCAGGACCATGCCGACTTTTTCGTCCCAGGAGGAGTTGGTCTCATTGAGTTCTTTGGTCCGCGCATGGATGAGCTCTTCGAGCACGCGCCGCTCGTGGTTGCGGCGCGCCGAAGACAGATGCGAGCCTTCGAGCGAATCGAGCACCCGCAGCAGATGCTGCCGCTCGCCGAAAACAATCTGCGTGGTGCGTTCCATGGGAGCGTGCTGATCGTTGTGTACCAAGTCCGAGCGTCTCATTGACCAACCTCACACCGGGATCCCAAGCTCGCCGGCCAACTGCGACAGCTCTTCGTCCCGAAGCAACAAATTTCGCGATTCGAGGGCGGCTCCGGCTTCCATCCGCCTCTTCAAAAGCAGGGCTGCGAGATCTATCTTCGCCTCCCGGCTCAGGTACGTCCGTGACTGTTGCAGACGCCTCAGGAAGCTGCCGGAGATGCCGACGACAACCTCCGCGCTTTCCCCTGAAACCCGGAAGAAATACAGCTCGGGTTGATCTCCCGCAGTCAGGAAGCCAGCTCGGAGGAACTCTGCGTCGCGACGCCGTCCGTCCGGCCCTACGGCCTCGAACCGTTCAAGACGAGATTCGTATGGCACCTATAATTATGAGGCGGAGGCCAAGCTTGAGTAAAGATTCAGATATCGCGTGAAGTTCCAGATCGACAATACGCTTTCTGGTAGTTAGAGGCTTGCGGAAGACCACTAGCCCCGCCTGAGTGCAAGACCACCAACGAGTTACGGCCGGCGTGCCGGGGGACTCGAATGCCGCAAGAATGGGTTGTTGGCACGCTCCTCCCCTATGCTCGTGGCCGGGCCGTGTCCCGGGTAAACCAGCGTTTCGTCCGGCAACACGAGCAGCTCTTGGTGAATGGAACGAAGAATCTGTTCCCTCGAGCCTCCCCAGAGGTCGGTCCGTCCAATACTGCCGGCAAACAGGGTGTCGCCGGCAAGCAGCTTGGTCGGTGTCAGCGCCGGCGCCTTTTCCGGACCGGGCTCTCCTGGCAGGTACAAGGAAACGCTGCCGGGCGTGTGTCCGGGGGTGTGAAGCACGCTGGCCGCAAAGCGTCCCCAACGTACCGTATCACCTTCACGCAACGGCTGATCGACCTTGGCCGCTTGTGGAGCAGGCATGCCGATCCAGGCAGCCTGCACATCCTGGTGGCGATACAGATCGAAATCATCGGCATGCATCAGCACCGGAGCGCCAGTCGCTTTCTGCAATTTGTAGAGACCGCCAACGTGATCAATATGCGCGTGGGTGCTCGCAATCGCGCGAACGGTGAGCGAATGGCGCGCCAGCAACGCGAGAATGCGGTCGATCTCGTCGCCCGGATCGAGCACTAGCGCCTCGCCGGTCTCCGGATCGCCCAAGATGGTGCAATTACACCGCAAAAGCCCCACCGGCAGGATCTCGTGGATCATCTGCTGACTTGCCATCGGCATCACTATAACATCCGGCTGCGAGGAACAGGCGCAGACCTGGCGACGGATGCGCTGCGTTTGTTGTTGGCGGTAAAGCTAGGCTTTTCTGACGACCAGACAAGCCGCGATCATGTCGTGCAGCGCCTGCCTTCGCTCGGTGAAACCCGCCATGACGTAGCCTATGGAGAGGGTGAAGCCTGAGAGGATTTTGGCGAAATAACGTACCGTCGCGCGTCCAAACGAGATTCGTCCGCCATGGAGATCGGTGACCATCAGTCCGAGTGCCCTTTTCCCCAGCGTGGCCTGCCAGGCGGAACTCTCCAGCAAGCTGTAGTACAACCCGGTCAGCACAAAAATCATCGCTTGCGCCGCAAATACCGTCCCGGCGTTTTCCAGCATCTTGGCTTCGTCAGGCGGTTGGGCCGGCGGAACGGTGATCAAGCCGGATCGGAGAAATAGCAGAAACAAGATGGGACTGAAGGCAAACGAGACCACAGCCCAGTCGATTACGAAGGCCACAAGCCGCAGCCAAAAACCGGCATAAGCGACGGACCGTGCAGCCGTCCGTGAACCGTACTCCGAAACCGGAGGCGTAGACGAAATCGCAGGCTGGCCACAAGCGGCGCAGAATCCTGCGCCCTCAGGGACCGAACCACCGCACTTCGAGCAAGTCATGGGATCCTCTCACGCCCCCAATGCCCCGTTGGGAAGGCACGCAGGCATCGTACTCAAGTCCGGTGAAATGGGTCAACAGCGAGCGCCTTCCAATCTCACGCGCAGAGCGATACTCGTTTGCTACACTGTCTAGAGGAATTCTCTCCATGCCGCCGACGACCCTCGAATCACCACTGATCAAACAACATCGCGCCGCCGGAGCCGAACTGGAGCCCTATTTCGGGGTCGTATTGCCGGCGCAGTTTGGCGATCCTACCGCGGAGCACCGCCTGGCGCGTACCGCCGTCGTGTTGCTGGATACAAATTTTCGCGCCGTCTTTTCGCTGACGGGACCGGACCGGGTGCGCTATTTGAACGCCGTGCTGACCAACAACATCCGCGATCTTACGCCCGGGCAAGGCTGCATCGGCTTATTCCTGAATGCGCAGGGACACATACTGGCCGAACTGGAAACTCTAGCGGATCCGGAACGGCTCATCGTGCTGGGTCACCTCTGCGCCGGACAAAAGACGGCCGAGACGCTCGACAAATTCATCATCATGGATGATGCCACGCTGGCGGATGAGAGCGCACAGACGGGAATGCTAGCCATCGAAGGCCCCAGAGTCACCGAGATGGTAGAGAAAATGACAGGCGTGGAACTGGCCTCCCTCGAAGGGCATGGGCACGTCGAGACCGTGGTTCGAAGCTCGTCCGGAGATATTTCCTGCCGGCTGATTCACCGCTCATTGTTCGGCTTTCCAGGGGCGGAGTTCCTGGTTGCCCGCCGCAATCTTGCCGAGCTGTGGGATGCGCTCGCGGCATCGGCCCGAACTCACGGAGGCGCACCGATCGGATATCGCGCTCTAAACGCCATTCGACTGGAAGCTGGGGTGCCGTGGTTCGAAGCCGATTTCGGCGAACGGCATATTCCTCATGAGGTCGGTCTGGAAAATTCGCACGTGAGCTATGTCAAGGGCTGCTACACGGGACAGGAGATCGTCGAACGGGTCCGCTCGCGGGGTCAGGTCCATCGCCGCCTTAGGGGACTGCAATTCGCCGGTGCCGAGCCGCCCCCATCCGGTACCGCACTGATCGCCAGTGGCACGGAGGTAGGAGCCGTCACCAGCGCGGCGTTTTCGCCGTTGCTTGGCAGGTCCATCGGCATGGGGTACCTCCGCGGCGAACACAACAGCCCCGGCAGCATCCTTGAATGCGCAGGTCAAAGAGCTGAAGTAATCGAGTTGCCGCTTCGCTCGGCACTTGCCCCGGTTTCTTCCTAAACGCACAAGGGGATTGTTCGATGGGCTGCCAGGGGTTACCCGAGGTTGAGGCTCTTGCGGAAGCTGCCGTGCTCGCGCTCGATCTTTTTCTGCAACTGCATGATGCCGTACAGCAACATTTCCGGGCGCGGGGGACAACCGGGCACGTACACATCCACAGGAATGATCTGGTTGACTCCCTGCACGACGGCGTAGTTGTTGAATACCCCCCCCGAGGTCGCACAGACGCCCATGGAGATGACCCACTTGGGTTCCGGCATCTGGTCGTAAAGCTGCCGGATCACCGGCACCATCTTCTGACACACACGCCCGGCGACGATCATCAGGTCTGCCTGGCGCGGAGAGGCGCGGAACACCTCGGCGCCGAACCGCGCGACATCAAATCGCGACGCCGCCATGGCCATCATCTCGATGGCGCAGCAAGCCAGACCAAATCCGAGAGGCCACAGGGAGTTCTTACGGGCCCAGTTCACAACCTTGTCGAGCTGGGCAAAAAGGAAACCCTCGCCAGCCAGAACCTTGGTCAGGTCATCGGGTTGATCCAGCGTGATATTTCTTGCGCCAGGCACGCCCATGTTGGTTCAGAGTACCTTTCCTCGCATTGTAGGTGATTTTCGCACATGCCACCGCACGGACCAAACGGCTGGCGGAGATTCGCGGAATGGCGCTGTTTAGGAAATCGCCGAGCCGGAGCCTCTGCCCTTGATTCCTACAGTCTTCGCGAAACAGCGCAAGCGGTCTTAGGGGTTCAAGTTTTCGTTCAACTCGATGCGCGTTCCCCAGGGATCGGTGATGTAGGCCAGCGAAATTCCCAGCTGAGGCCGTTCGGTATAGGGAACGTCGAACTTCACCCCACTGGCTTCGGCCCGCTTGCAGAAGGCCTCGAGATCTTTGATCTGGAAGCCGATATGGTCTAAAGCCCGTCCTCTGGTTCCCACGGTGGGCATGTTGGAATTTGAAAACGTCAGCTCCGCGCCCGGCAGGTTGCCGGTATCGAATCGGAGGCGCTTGCCGGGTTTCGTGCCAAACATCCTTCCATACCAGGCCTGGATTTCCGATGCCGCCCCCGCACCGCCGGAACCTGAGTCGGACACAAAGAAATGGACGTGGTGAAATGTTATGGGGATAGAGAGAGAGGGTTCTTCCAAAATCTCGATCCTGATCAAACCGTCCGGAGTGTACACATATCCCTGCCCTGGGATTCGACCCGCCTCTGTCCGCAACCCTGCGGCCTGCCATTTCGCCATAGCCTGCTGGATATTAGGCACGTGGAACCCGAAATGGCCTATCACCGATCCCGCAGCGGCTCCGGCCGGTTCGGCCTTCCTCAAGAAGATCCGAACCTCGCCGAACTTGACCCCCTCGATGGTGTCGCTCAACTTGGTAGGTGTGCCGCCCATGGTGGCCCAAAACATTTTGTTGGCCTCTACATCCTGCACGTTCAAATGCAGATGACCCATGGATATGCCCGATGGACTGGGCGCTTGCGCGAACACCGTACTCAGGGGCAATAGAACCATAACTGCAAGGCCGAAAAGCAGAAGAAGCTTGTTCATGTTCCACTCCTTAGCAGAAATGCCGCTTGCTATGTCTCACTTTATGAAGCTAAGTATCCCTGCCGCTGATGTATACACTCAGCACCTGCTGTCCGCAACCTTTCTTCGCCAGCGACTCAGATCGTCAGAATAACCTTGCCGAGCTGCTCGAGGCGCTGGTGTGCTAGGCGCCAAAGGTACAGGTACCACCAGGCACCCCGTAATCGAACGTGCAACGTCGGTGTTGGAATCAACCGTTGCGACGCCTGGGAGGAAGAATTTCAAGTTGAAATTACAAGAGAAGCCAATAGACTTCGGCATGCCCCCTGCTCCGTGCAGGTCGTGCGAATTTCGAAGAGCTGATGGTTTTGTGTAAAGCATCTTAATTCACGTTCACGGCGACTGCGGCACCCACTATAATCCCGATGGAGCTGCCTCACGCGTCTTGGTCTTCGTATGGAAACGAGTCACGCCGTTCTGGCCATCAATAGCGATTCCTCCTCTCTCAAATTCGCTGTATACCAGTTCGACAGAAATTCGGGAGGCCTGCTGGCACGCGGCGCGGCGGAAGGAATCGGACATGCGGAAGGACGCCTGTGGATCCGAGAGTCCGCGGAAAATCCCGTCCTGGACCATCGCTCCCCGTTTCCAGATCACGGTGCGGCCACTCGCAAGATTCTGTCCGAGCTCAACGGGCGGAAACATATACGCATCGCCGCGGTCGGTCATCGCCTTGTGAACGGGGGAGCTGATTGCGAGGAGGCCCAGAAGGTTACGCCCGAGCTCTTGAAAGCGCTTGGCGCTTTGCTGCCCCTTGCTCCTTTGCATATCCCCACCGAACTCAAAATCATCCGGATGATGGAGTCCGAACTGCCGGGAATTCCTCAAGTTGTTTGCTTCGACACCGCATTTCACAGACGCATGCCACCCCTGGCGCAGCGTCTTCCATTGCCGCGGCAACTTTGGACTTGGGGTTTGCAGCGATACGGATTTCACGGGCTTTCCTGTGAGTACATCGTGCACAAAATAGGGGCCGCAGCTCAGGACAAACGCATGATCGTGGCGCACCTCGGCAATGGATCCAGTTTGACGGCTATCCGAAACGGTCATTCCATCGAAACCACGATGGGTTTCACGCCCACAGGAGGCGTGGTGATGGGCACGCGAACGGGTGACCTGGACCCTGGGGTGCTCCTGTTCCTGATCCGGGAGAAAAAGTACGACGGAGCGATGCTGGAGCGCCTTGTAAACCGCGAGTCCGGACTACTGGGAGTCTCCGGCACCACTTCTGATATGAAGACCCTGCTGGAGCAAAGAACCACAGATCCGCGGGCACAGGAGGCTGTGGACTTATTCTGCTACGCGATTCGGAAGCAAATCGGAGCGCTGACAGCCGTGCTCGGGGGGCTGGACACGCTGGTGTTCACCGGCGGCATTGGCGAACGAGCGACCCCGGTACGAGAGGAGATTTGCCGAGGACTGGACTATCTTGGCATTCGTCTCGACGGCCACCGCAATGAAAATCATGCCGAGGTCATCAGCACGCCACAAAGCGCGTGCCAGGTGCTGGCGCTAGCGACCAATGAAGAGCTGATGATTGCGAGGCACACGCACCGGCTCATCTGGAGACACCCCTAGCGCGCCGGCTTGCAGTCTCGACCCGCGGTTCTTGCAGCAAGGGATGCAATCGTGACCCATTTCCGCTAGAATGCGGCCTCCAGCATGGATTTCGATCAGCTCAATACCTTCCTCGAGGTCGCCAAACAGGGGAGTTTTTCACTGGCTGGCCGCAAGGTGTACCGGTCTCAGTCAGCCGTCAGCGCTCAGATTCGCCAGCTCGAACAGGAATACGGCGAGAAACTGTTTGGCCGGCTGGGAAAATCGGTCCGGCTCACACCAGCGGGCGAGGTGCTGTTTGAATACGCCGGGCGCATGCTCGCGCTGCGGCAAGAGTCGTTGCGGATGGTAGCCGATCAGTCCAACACTCCGCGAGGCACCATCACCGTTGGTGCCAACGAAGCCACATGCCTGTATGTGCTTCCCGAGGTATTCGAGAGATTTCACCGTCTCTATCCCAACGTGCAGATCAGCATCTACCGCAATTTCAGCCACAAGATCCTGCAGCGGGTGGAAGACGGCACCATCGACCTGGGAATCGTCACCCTGCCCGTCAAGTCACCGAGTTTGAAAGTGCATTCCATCTATCGCGACCGCCTCGTGCTGATGGTCAGCCGGAAAAACCCGCTCGCCAAGCAGGATGCGGTAACCGCCAAGGACGTAGCAGGCCAGCCGCTGATCTTTCCCAAGACAGGCTACACCCGGCAGGCCCTCGACAAGTTTTTTCGGCCGTACGGTTCCCAGCTCCGCATCGTCATGGAGTTGCCCAGCATCACCATGATCAAACGCTTCGTTGGCGCCAATCTGGGCGTATCCCTCATTAGCGAGGGTTTTGCGAACGATGATGTGCGTGCGCGCAGAATCAAGTTGATTCCCATCAAGGACGTCGAGATGTGGCGCGAACTGGGCATCATCTACCGGCGCGACCGGCATCTGCCCCGTTCGGCTACTGCCTTCTTGGAAATGATCCAGCAGGCTGGACAGCAAACTTCCTGAGCAATAATGATACAGAGAGGAGGCAGCCCTGCAATTTCAGGCGACGGCAACAATCTGTCTCTTCTAAGAAGGGTGCGCCGCATGATTCAACGGCAACGATTGATTCACAGCACTACATTGGAATGTTCAGCAACTTGCGTGCGGTGCCCCCTACCATCGCTGTTTTATCAGCGTCACTCAAGCCAGGCGTGAGTGTGGACGTCCACTGTCTTGACGCGCCGCCCGCCGATGATCACCTGGCGGCGACTTGCACCGCCAGCGGCCTGCGGCCGCGCGTAGGCCGCGCGCATCAGACCACCACTGCCTAGAAGAAAAGCCCCAGCCGACGCGCCGGCCACACCTCTTAGGAACTCCCTGCGATTGGACATCACATCCCTCCTATCAGCTCCGCTCAGTCATCTTTGTCACCGGCGGTTTCACCGACCGGGACGACCGTCTTTCCGGCCCGCGCCAACAGGAACGTCCGGATGAAGGGGTCAATATCACCATCGAGCACGCGATCCACATCGCCCATCTGGAATTTCGTACGATGGTCTTTCACCAACTGGTAGGGCTGCAGCGTGTAGGTGCGGATCTGGCTGCCGAAACTGATGTCCATCTTCGATTTATCGCGCTCGCGTGTTTCCTCCCGGCGCTTTTCAATCTCCAGGTCATACAAGCGCGAACGCAGAATCTTCATGGTCAATTCGCGATTCTTGTGCTGGCTGCGCTCGTTCTGGCACTGCACGACGATGCCGGACGGCAAATGCGTGATCCGCACTGCCGTCTCCACTTTGTTGACGTTCTGCCCGCCGGCGCCGCCAGCGCGATAGGTGTCGATGCGCAACTCCTCCGGCTTAACCACGATCTCGATGCGGTCGTCGATTTCCGGAATCACAAAGATCGAGGCGAAAGAGGTATGCCGCCGCGCCGCTTGATCGAACGGCGAGATCCGGATGAGCCGGTGCACCCCGCTTTCCGTTGACAGCAACCCACAGGCGTTTTCGCCTTCCACTCGGACGGTTGCCGATTTGATTCCAGCGCCTTCCCCGGGTTGCACGTCGATCACCGATGCGCGAAAGCCCTTCCGCTCCGCCCACCTCAGATACATGCGCAGCAGCATCTCGGCCCAATCCTGGGACTCCGTGCCGCCCGCTCCCGGTTTGATGGTGAGGATCGCGTTGAGGGGGTCGCTTTCACCCGACAGGAGCGTGG
The DNA here is from genome assembly GCA_965197305.1 of Candidatus Acidiferrales bacterium. GTDB lineage: Bacteria > Acidobacteriota > Terriglobia > Acidiferrales > UBA7541 > Palsa-189. The sequence goes on from CBDAMS010000013.1 coordinate 418,966, forward strand.
TGGTCTCAAGCTGGCTGACATATTCGTCTGCCGCGGCCAGCTCCCGCTCGATGTCGCGCAACACGCCTTCACGCTGGGTCACATCGGTCTCTTCCATCGCCAGATGGAGGTAGGTTTCGATGTCGCTTACGATGCGCAGGAGCTTTTCGCCAGCGGCGACACGCTCTTCGGCCGCCTTGCGCTGCTGGAGAATCCGTTGCGCTTGTTCCTGATTCTGCCAAAAATCGGGCTGCGAGGTTTTACTCTCGAGCTCTTGGATCAACTCGCGATTGCGGGGAACGTCAAAGATAGCTCCGCACGAGATCCATGCGCTGGGTTAGTTCCTCAAATCGATGCTGCAAATCTTCAATCATCATCGTTAGAATCCTTTGCGACGCCGCCGTGTGGCATGCAAGGGCTTTCGCCAAACGCTCGCCCACGCCAGCAATAGAGCGCTTACGATGGCCGAGAGCTCCGCGATCCAGTCCCCCCAACGCGTATAGGCGGTCAAATCATTGCGAAAGCCGTACGGGGCATCCAGTGCGCCGCGAATGTCGGGGGCCATTCGGGCCGCGATACGCCCATAGGGATCCACCGAAACCGTGAAGCCGTTATTGGTGCCGCGCAGCAGCCACCGGCGGTTTTCGACAGCGCGAACCCGGGCCATAGCCAAATGCTGTGCCGGAGCGGCTGAACGGCCGAACCAGCCATCATTCGAAATGTTGATTAGCAGGGCGGCGCCGCCCAAAACAAATCGGCGCACCCCGTCGGGAAACACCGCCTCGTAACAGATGAACACGCTGAAAGGCCCGCCGGGTAGTTCGCCCACCAGGTAGCCGGTGCCGTGTTGGAACTCGCCGATCAACGCCGTGAGATCCTTTGCAAACCAGAGAAACCGACGCCACGGAACATATTCGCTGAACGGCACCAGATGCATCTTATCATACAGAAAAACTTGGCGGCCCTGAGGGTCGAGCAGCACTGCACTGTTATGGGGAGCCAGACGGCCATCTGTCGCGGGCTTCCAGTCCACCCCACCCAGCAAGAAATAACTTTGCGCTTCGCGGGCAATGTTCGCTACACGCTGCGCGAATGCCACATGCTGCATCGAGAACGGCGCCGGCACCTCGGGCCATACCATCAGTCCCGGCTGTTTGTTTCCGGCATCGATCGTAACCTGGCTGATTTCTTCCAAGTCTCGAGCATGAATCACGTCCCAATCCACCGAATAGGTCGTCGACTGCGGTAAATTGGTCTGTACGAGATGAGCTACTTCGGTGGGGTGCGCAGCAGGCACGAATCGCCCTCCCCATACGACTACAAAGACGAGCGCCGTGGTAAGAGCGCCAAATGACAGTAGCGCGGCACGGTTCCACGGCCACCGATTCAGAGAGCGCAGTAGGGCCACAAGAGCCGCGTTATAGGCCGCCACCAAAAAAGACAGGCCGTAGATGCCGGTCAGCGACGTCACCTGCAGTAACGCCAAGCTTTCCGACGCCGGGTAGCCGAGCAGATTCCATGGGAAGCCGATGTCCGGCACGTGCGTCCGCCCGAATTCAGTCGTTACCCACAGGAAAGGCGCAGCAAACAAGGCCAGGCTGGCGCTGCGCCGCCCGATCCATGCCATTGCGGCAGTAAAAAATGCACAGAAAAACGAGGCGGCGACCACCAACAGAGCCATCATGCCTACGGCCTGCCATACGGGAAGAGGCCCGTACTGCCGCAGTACGGTGTAGACCCAGGGCACCGAAAGCGTATAGAAAGCTGCCCCGTAGACAAATCCACAGAAGGCCGCTTCGACGAGTCCGGCGCCCAGCACAGCCGCGATCAGTCCGGCAACCGACACCCAGCCCAGCAGAGGGAGTTTGTATTCAGGGAATGCAAAGGCCAGCGCCAGCCCGGAGCCGAGCGAGAGCACCACGCGCTGCGCGCGGATCGGGATGATCATCCGGTCATTCTATCGCGTCGCCTTGTTCGGCAAAGGGGCGCCCCGCCGCTGTCATCGCCTGACGATAGTCTTGAAGCCATGGCTCTCCAGCCGACGCCGGGTGGCATTCACCGACTGCGCGTCGCCGTAAGGACCCACCTGCACACGATAGTAATGGTCCGTACTGGGATTTAGAACGAATGCGGGAAACTCTTCTTGCTGCAACGCCTGTGCCAGAGCAAGGGCGTCAGCTTCATGTAGAAGAGCGGCCACCTGCAGGACCGTGGCGCCGCGCGGAATGAGGGGCGCATTCATCGAGCGGCTCGCCTTGGCTGGCGCCGGGGTCGCCGCTCGGTTCGGAGCCGGCACCGATTTCGGTTTTGCAGGCAAACGTTCCGGTGGTTTGCTTGGTTCGGCCGAGCGATAGAATTCCCAATCGGCGGCGGGTGGCGTGGACTGACCTTCAGTCAATGTAGGGCTGCCCGCGACCGGATTCTCCGCTGGTTCGTCGGACGCTGATGATACAGTGCTCGCCGCCGCGCGAAGTTGCATATCGTAATGGCTGCGGCCGAGCACGTATCCCAGCGCGAACACGAGCCCAAAGAGAACCACCAGGACGAGGAACATTCCGACGATGTGCCGCCCCGCCAGCACGATGTCGCCACCTCGTCTGGTCCCTGTCGCCATTAGCGTTCCGTCGGGAGCGTCTTCACGAACGCGCTAATGATATCGACCGGCAACGGAAAGACGACTGTTGTGTTCTTCTCCGCACCGATTTCCGTCAGCGTCTGCAAGTACCGAAGTTGGATCGCCGCAGGCTGAGTCTGGAGGATAGCGGCCGCTTCGGCAAGCTTGGTGGATGCTTGAAATTCACCATCGGCGTGGATGATCTTGGAGCGCCGCTCGCGCTCCGCTTCAGCTTGGCGTGCAATGGCCCGCTGCATTATTTCCGGGATGTCCACCATCTTGACTTCCACCTTGGCTACCTTGATACCCCAGGGCTCGGTGTCCTCGTCAAGGATCAATTGCAGCTTGGTATTAACCTTTTCGCGCTCGGCTAGAATCTCGTCCAACTCGAACTGGCCGACGACGCTCCGCAACGTGGTCTGCGCCTTCTGCGAAGTGGCGTATAAATAGTTCTGCACCTGTGAGAGTGCACGGTTTGCATCCACGACGCGAAAGTAGCAGACCGCGTTGACCTTGGCCGAAACATTGTCACGCGTAATGATGTCCTGCGTCGGAACATCGAGCGTCTCGATGCGCAACGATACGCGATAGAGGGTCTCAATGGGCCAGAAGACCAGCCGCAATCCGGCCGGTTTGGCTTCCGGTAGCATGCGTCCCAGCCGCAGCACAACGCCCCGCTCCCATTCCTTGATCACGTACAGCGAATTCCAGAACCAGATCACGAAGAGAAACAGTCCGATCAAGATACCTGTAGGGATGGTGTCCATTCTGTCCTCCTATGGATGCTGCCGACTCGCAACGCCTCCGGTGTTCCTCGAGAAGATCTCCAGAGATCCTATGACGGCCGCGAATTGGTTTCGCCGGCCGGCGCGACATGCACCGTCAGGCCCGCAACCCGCACGACTTGCACGCGGGCACCCGCCGGAATCTTCTGTCCCGCCAATGCGCGCCACAATTCACCATGCAGTCGCACCATGCCCATGAACAAGCCTTCGCCTGCCGATGTTTCCAGGGCTTCGGTCACCTCGGCCACAGCGTCGACCAGTTCCTCGGGACCGGTGGACTGCTTCCAACTGCGCGCGCGAAGCACCAAACGCATCAGCAGAATGGTCAGAATCGCTGCCGGCACAGTCACGCCAAGCGCCGTGCCCAAGCTGACGCCGGCGCCCGTGAGCGGCGAGCGTATCAGCATCAGGGCTCCCAGAAGCATCGCCGCAACACCCCCAATAGCGAGAACGCCATGACTCGTGTACATGGCCTCCAGGATAAACAGCGCAAGCGCCAACACGATCAGGAGCAGGCCCGCAAAGTTTACCGGAAGTAGGTGCATGGCGAACAGCGCCAAGACGATGGCGATACCGCCGATCACGCCCGGCACGATCAAGCCAGGATGTGTGAATTCGGTATAGAGCCCGAGCACGCCGACGATCAAAAGAATAAAGAACGCGTCAGGTTGGACCAGGCGCGAGAGGAACCGCTGCCTGGCGGACATTTCAACCGCAATACGCTCCGGGGAGTCCAGATCGAGGCGAATGGTCTCACCGTCAAATCGTGCAACGGTTCGTCCATCGAGCTGTTCCAACAGATCCTCAGGCGAACCGGCGATGACGTCGATGAGGTTGCCGTCCAGCGCTTCCGTGTCCGTGAAGGCCTTGCCTTCCGTTACCGCGGTTTCCGCGAGGGAAACGTTGCGGCCGCGCTTTTCAGCATAGCTGCGCAGGAAGGCCGTAGCATCATTCAATAGTTTATTCCGGATTGTCTCGTTCACATCCAAGGGAATGCCACCGATAGCAGCCAGCGGGGACGCGGCCCCCGCATGGGTCCCGGGGGCCATCGCTGCAACGTCGGCCGCGAGGAGAATGAAAAAACCCGCCGATGCGCCCCGCGCACCGCTGGGCGCGACATACACAACAACCGGGACCGGCGAGGTTAGGATGCCTTGGATAATGTCCTGCATCGAGTTACCAAGACCGCCGGGGGTGTCCATGGTGATCAGGACAAGACTGGCTTGTTCGCGCCCGGCCCGCTCGATTCCTTCGTTGAGGTACTCCGCTAGGATGGGATCGACCTGACCGCCGATTCGCAGCTCGATCACCCTTGCACGTGGGGCAGGCGGTGCCGCAGGAGTATCGGCCTGCTGCGCGACTGCGTTCATCATACCAGCCGTCAGTAACCACACGGCCACCCAGCCAGCCACGACAGCCGGCCCCGTAGCCGCCCGCTCGCGGTGCGCCTCGACTTGCGTTCCCATCAGCGAGGCTCCCCTGCATGCGAGGGCTGAGCTTGGGCTGGGATCATTGCCAAGTTCAAAGAAGAAACCTGACCGGAAGAGGGCACACTCGTGAGTAGCGCGGACACCAGCACACCGATAGAGACATAACGGTGCAACATTTTACGGCTATTGTAACAGAAGCGCCCGGTTTGGATGGGTACCTGGCGGCGCCCAGACTGCTACGAACTGGGAGCGGCAGCGGAAGCGTCAGCCAGTGGCGCTGCACGGTCGAGCACGGCCTGGACCTCCGGATCTTCTAGGACGCTTGCGAAGGCGGGGTCGCTGCGCACCTTGGCCATCTCTTTCTCTTTGTACCCTTCCTCGGCAGCCTTACGCAGGTAAAGCGCGCAACGCGCCGCATCCCCCACTTGGGCATACGCCTTGGCCATCAAGAAGTTAAAGAGGCCGCGGTTGGAGACGGTGCGATCCGTCAGTGTCGACCCGCCGCGGCTGACCCGTTCGAAAATACCAGGATCGAGGACTACCGCCCTATGGAACATCTCGAAAGCCTGAGGAATCTTCTTCTGATTAAAATAGGCATACCCAAGGTTGGTGTAGTAGCCGGCCGTGTCAGGCCTTAGCTGGATCGCCTTTTCGTATTGGCGAATCGCTCTGCCGTAATTCTTCTTCGAAAACCAGATGGTGCCCAGGTTGCTTAGCGCATCGGAAAAGTTCTTGTCGACCTTGACGGCGCGCTCGAAGAGTTTCCTGGCGCCGTTGATATCACCCCGCTGTATACGGGCGATCCCGGCAAAGTTCAGGTAAGAGGCGTCACCAGGGTACTGTTTCGCGAGCGTCTCGTAGACTTCGGCCGCCTCTTCGTATCTCTTGGTGGCCATCAAAATGCTGGCATTCAACTCATCTTTCTCCCGCTGTGTTCGATGTGTCGCGGGTTGCGCGGGTTCATTTGTCGCCGTGGTCGCGGATGTTTCAGGGGTGGAGTCAGCATGCTGCGCAAACGAGGTTTGCTGAGCGAGGAAAAAAGCGAAAACCGTTGCCGCCACGATTAAATCTCTCATGGCGATTGCCTCCTTGTAAATCAATGGTCCGGAAGCGGGGAATTGTCTTACGGTTTGTCCTCGTCCCTCCGACCACCTCCAAAGATACCAAAAAATCGGCGAAATACACCCGGTTTCTTTTCTTCATCTTCCTTGGAGAATTCTTCTTCCGAGGCCACCGGTAGCGTGGTGTCCGGAACCGGTTTGGCCGCGATGCGTGGCGTTTCCCTGACCGGCGGCTGGTCGGATACTGCGGTTTCCGAAGACTCCTCGGGCTTTGGCGGGCCACCCCCGAACAAGCCGGAGAGCCAGGAAACAGGCGGCCTCCGCGTGAGCAACCTACCTCCGTGCACCTGACAAAGTTCACTTGGCTCGGTGCCGATGATGAACACCTCTTTGCGCGTCACCGGGCAATCCGGCGTAGCGAACTGGAGTGTGTCGGGATCGATATCGAGTTCGATAAGGTCCTCGGGACGTGAGAAGTCCTGCAGATCGCGATAGGCCGGCAGTGCCGTCGCGCGTTTCATGAATTCGGTCCAAATCGGAGCTGCCGATGCCGCACCGGAAAGCTGCAGGTCGCGGTTGTCATCAAAGCCGACCCAGACGACGCACAGCAGATTCGAGGTGAATCCGGCGAACCAGCCGTCGCGGGACGTACCGGTCTTGCCGGCGGCCGGCCCGGTAAAGCCGCGCGCGCGTACCGACGCCCCAGTGCCATGATTGATGACATCTGCGAGAACGCTGGTCACCTGGTAAGCGACGCGCGGGTCGAGCGCCGGGCGCGAGAGGGGGGAATTGCTCTCCAGCGTCACGCCTCGTGTGTTGACGACGCGATCAATAAACATGGGCTCGGCGCGCATGCCGCCATTCGCGAACACCGTGTAAGCTCCCGCTACCTCAAGAGGCGTCATCTCGTAAGCACCGAGCGCAAGCGCCGGTGTCGGCTGAATGTTCGGAGGTATGCCGACTCGCCTTGCCACTTCCACGACGCGCCCGTACCCCACCAACTCGGCGACCTTGACGGTCGCAACATTGAGCGAATAGGTAAGCGCATCCCGCAGGCTCACGGTGCCGAGGAAGTTCTCGCCATAGTTGTTCGGCGTGTACTCCTCGTCGTTGAAAATGAACGTTGTGGGTTCGTCGAGAACGGCTGTCGCCGGGGTCAGAATCGGCGAAACGTCCTCCGCCGCATTCGTGAACGCCGTTGCAAAAACGAACGGCTTGAAGACCGAGCCAGGCTGCCGCCGAGCTAAAGCGCGGTTGAGTTGGCTCTGGCCGTAACTGCGCCCACCAATCAGCGCCCGGATGGCACCCGTGCGCGGGTCCAACACCACCAAAGCCACCTGCGCTCGGGCCGCTCGTCCCTGTGTCTCCCAGCGCTCGTATCGGCGGGCAAGTTGCTCATCCAGATTCGCCATGCCGATGGCTACGGCTTCGGCGGCCGCACGCTCCAGTTGTGGGTCGAGCGTCGTGTAAACACGAAAGCTCTCGGAAAGCAAGTCGGCCTGCGAAAAGCGATCCAGCAGATGGTCGTTCACCATATCCACGAAGTAGGGTGCGCTGCTGTCACCGACGCCCCCAGATACGAAGCGCAAGGGAGCGTCCTTGGCCTCCTGCGCCTGTTCCTCGGCAAGGAAACGGTTTTGGACCATCTGAGTTAGGACACGGTCGCGCGCCTCAGCGGCGCGCTCTGGCCGGCGTTCGGCTGCGGAGTAGCGGTTCGGCGCGCGAATAATGCCCGCCAGAAACGCCGCTTCATTGAGAGAAAGGCCACGAATGTCCTTGTTGTAATAGGCCAGAGAGCCTTCGGCAAACCCGTGGATGGCGAAGCTGCCGCGGTTGCCCAGGTAAATCTCGTTCGCGTACAACTCGAAGATCTGCTGTTTGGTGAAGCGGCGCTCAAGCTCCAGCGCCATCGTCGTTTCGGCCAGCTTGCGCCGCCAGGTCCGCTCTCTCGAAAAGAAAAAGCTCCGGGCGACCTGCATGGTGAGCGTACTGGCGCCCTGAAGTCTTGAGTTGCCGCGCACGTCGGCCCAGGCTGCCCCCAGGATACGGACCACGTCCAATCCTGGATGCTCGAAGAAACGCTTGTCCTCGGCCGAAAGCACGGCTTCCACCAGCACCTGGGGGACGTCCTCGAATCGCACCTGGCGCCGCTTCGCGCGCGAGCTGTCGAAAATGTTCGTGAGCAGTTCAGGCTCGATTTCTGCGGTGTCCATAATCGACTGACTATCCAGGTTTCGGATGCGGCGGATTGTGCGCCCGCCAAACTCGACACGTAGCGCATTCTTCCCGGCGAAATAGGAATTTGGCCCCGGATGGATCTCGACCAGGTCATCGCCTTGGACCGAGTACCAGCCCGGCGCGCTCTCGGTCTGGGTTTCACTGTAACCGACGCGCCGGAGTGTACTCACAAGCTGTGGCGCGGTCAGCTCCTGGCCCCTGGAAAGGTGAGCAGGGGCGGCATGGATCCGTGCAGTGGTCTGGATTCGCTGGCCCGCCAGGCGCTCGTCGATCATTTGCCCGTAGGCGACCCAGCGGTTGATGAAAAACCCTGCAGCAAACAGCAGGAGAGCAACAAACGTGCCCAAGAAGGTCCAGCCCAACCACGACGTCAGGAATCCCCGGCTGATGCGGACGCGCACGCGATTTGCCTCCAACAGTTTAGGCCCTGCGCCTCGCACGCAGGAACGGTTCTATTCTACACGCGGCTGGGCTTCGCGTCGTTCCAGAAATGGCCGCCGCTTTCGGCGTCGCCCCGGAGGGAAATGCAGGACGAATTCGCGACTGTACATATAAGCTTAACAAATAAAACCGCTTCTGAGGAGGAAAAACGCGGACGGATGAGTTCATAGCGTTCCGCGATTAGAGACTGTTGTTCGATGCGGTGGAGTGAAAATTCAGAGTCCACTGGTAGAGTTGAAGATCCACCGTAACACTATAGTTGGCCTCGATGCTCACGTTTCCGCCTCCGACGCTGACTCGGATATCTTCGCGCCGGATCGGAACATCCGCCCGGGCAGCTTCTTTCAACACAGCTTCGCGAACTTCCTCAGCAGACTGGCGATTCACCGAGGCGAACCGAGTCGTCGTCTTCATAGCATCCTCAAATTGATAATCGTTCAGGAGGACAGGCACGACCTTGATGCCCATATACACAATAGTACCCAGGATGGCCAGCCAGATGATCGCCTTCAGCCGACCCGTGCCACGTTCCCTGTACCGAACGTCACTACACCTCGAATCATCCTGCCGCTTCATCCCGGCCAGTGCGTTGCCCTCACCCATGCGACCTCCGGATGCCCCTCCGGATCACTGGGCCCGATGCTAGCACCCGCTTTCCAGAGGTGTCGAGCCACAGCCGAACCGAAGGTTCGTGCGAGTAACGTCTTGGGAGTCGAAGGCGGCGAGATCCGATCCGAGGATGAAATCAGAGGGCCAATACGCGCGGCTCAGTAGGCCTTTCCGAAAATACCCTTTTCTGCAGACGGCTGGCCGCAGAGGATACACACACCTTTGCCTGCTGGCTGCTCGACGGGGATACAGCGCATTGTTGCCTTGGTTTCTTCCTTGATGCGCGCTTCGCACGCGCTACTGCTGCACCAGTACGAAAACGCGAAGCCGGTCTCGACGGCGGCCTTGAACTCCTCGTAATTCTTCGGCTCCTTGGTTTTCGCGTCCCGGAACGCGCGCGCGCGGTCCAGCAAGGCTTTCTGGATACTCTCCAACACCTCCGGCACCGCGGCCGCTAGTCCTTCCTGCGGCACGAACGATTTTCCTTCCTTGCCGGGCTTGTCACGCCGCGCGAGCACCACACTGCCCTTGGCGACGTCCTTGGGACCGATCTCGATGCGCAGCGGCACGCCGCGCATCTCCCAGTCGTTGAACTTGAACCCGGGGCTGGTGCCCTCGCGTTCGTCGGTGCGCACACGAATCTCCGCGGACACCAGCGCCTCGCGCACTTTTCGCGCCACCTCAAAAACCTGCGCCTTCTCCACGTCAGTCTTGTAAATGGGCACGATGACCACCTGCGTCGGTGCCAAACGCGGCGGCAGGATCAATCCTTGATCGTCGCCGTGCACCATGATGATCGCACCAATAAAACGCGTGGAGAGGCCCCACGACGTCGTCCAGCAATACTGCAATGCGCCTTCCCGGTCGAGGTAATGAATCCCAAACGCCTTAGAGAAATTTTGCCCCAGGTTGTGCGACGTGCCGGCCTGCAGGGACTTGCCGTCGCCCATCATGGCCTCGATCGAGTACGTCTGGTCGGCGCCGGCAAAGCGCTCCGACGCCGACTTGCGCCCCGGAATCACGGGTATGGCTGCTTCGTTCACCGCAAAATCCGTGTAAATGTCGAGCATCTGCCTGGTCTCCGTCTCCGCTTCCTCAAGCGTCGCGTGCGCGGTGTGGCCCTCCTGCCAGAAAAACTCCAGCGTGCGCAGGAAAAGCTTGGTGCGCATCTCCCAGCGCACCACACTATTCCACTGATTGATGAGCACCGGCAGGTCGCGGTAGGACTGGATCCACTTGGCATAGGCATGGCCGATGATGGTCTCCGAAGTCGGCCGAATCACTAGCGGCTCTTCCAGCTTCTCGCCGCCGCCGATGGTGACCACCGCCAGTTCGGGCGAAAAGCCGGCCACATGCGACTGTTCCTTCTCGATGAAGCTGCGGGGGATCAGCAAAGGGAAAGCGGCGTTCACGTGCCCGGTGGCCTTGAATCGGCGGTCAAGCGCCGCCTGGATGTTCTCCCAGAGCGCCCAGCCATAGGGCCGTACGATCATGCAACCTCGTACCGGCGCGTAATCAGCCAATTCGGCGCGCAAAACCAGTTGGTTGTACCACTCGGAGAAGTCCCCGGCGCGCATCGGCAGCTTCTGGTCAGCCATGAATCCCCTTCTGTGCGAACTGGAAACCGAGAAGGCTACTGGAGGGGTCCTGCTTTGTCAACCGAGCTAGTCAGGCACGGTTTCACATAGCCGCGTGTCGGTGGCTCAGGGTTCCTGAACTGTGTGCTTTTCAAACTGCGGGATTGCACCCGTCACATTGCACCCATCAATGCAATGCAACGCAATGCAATGCGACGCGACGACGCAACGCGAAGCGACGTACGGCGACGTACGATCAGAAACGCGATCTACGACCAGAAACCTTTTGGTATGAGACGCGCAGCCTCGATTGTTCACCGGGTCATGACAGCTCGGCATCCCAGTGTAAATGACCAGCGTTCGCAGGGGAACTTATCGTACGCCGCCTGACCCCAGTGCCAGTCGTTGGCACTGGGGTCAGGCTAGAAGAGGAGGTAATATGGCACTTCTTGGACTTCGTTAACCTTGTTAAGTTTAAGAGCTTCCTATTTCCGAATCGCCTTTGGTGCAGTCAGCTCCTCAGTTTCCTCGCCATACAGACTTGACTTATTGCACCAGTTGCAGAAAAACGTATCTTCGGGAGTGTTTATAAGCTGGTGCTGGCTGGTGATGTCCACACAGGGAATGGGCATCAGATAATCGCCCGCTGGGCCGAGCTTCATACTCCGAGACTTCATCCAGGGCTTCGTGAACATAACCGGGTCCTCCACCGTCATTCCGACGGTGATGGTGTCTCCTTCGCGCGTCCAGCGTTCGGTTACGTGCACTCGATCGCTGTGAATCGAGGCTGTCTGTCCGCCCATCCAGGTTTCGTCACTCAGGCCCACCGTCTCCACCACCAGCGTGTCTCCCTCCCAGTGGCCGATCGAGTGCCCGTACAAGGAGGTATCCAGATCCTCCGGATGCTCGCGTCCATCCGTGTAGATGATGCGGAAGAACGCCCCAGGCACTTTCTCCATCATTACTCCCACTGTATCCTGGTTATGAACGATTTGCATGTTCGAGATCGGCGAGCGAATGACACCGTCCGGCTTGCAGTACAGGGTGGGATCCATCTTGTTGTCCCGAGGGCCATAGGCGAACTTGACCAGTTCGTCGGCCTTGGCCTGGTATTCAGGCTTGTACGGAACCGGGTTGCGCTCCACTCGGGCTGCGGCCGCATTCTCAACGGTATTGCCATCTTGGGCGGCTTCTACTCCCGCGAGCGCCCCTCCGTAAGCAAAGAATACCGAGCCGTCCTCTGTTCTGACCACGGGTTGTTCATCGGCTTGCGCGTTGGAAACACCCGCAATCCCTCCGCGATAATACCCGCTGAAGTCGGGCTTCCCGTTTGCCAGCCGCGGGGTTTGTGTCGGATCGCCGGCTTTTATCTCTTGTTCGTAAGGGTTTGGAAAGACACTCGCGTCCCCTTGATTCTGCGCAGTGGGCATGGAAACCAGCAATAAACTCAACACACCCAGCATGGCCCCTGCGGCCACGCCATAGCTCATGAAACGAGATTTCATCTTGAAAACCTCCTCTTCTTCTCTTCCATTATTGAACGAAGCTCTAACTTTAGACAGAGCACTCTTGGCATTTCACCTGTCAAGGCTAATGCCCGCACCCCGGGTGGCAATATCTTCACTCTTCCTCACTCAACTCTTCCTCCTCCAGCAGGTGTTCCAACGGCGTTGGCCAAGTTGGCCAAGAGCGTTTCATTCGATTGGCGTATCGGGAGTTCGAGTCTTCCCAGGACATACACCGCATTGCATGTTGAACGATTACTGGCGTTTCAGGAAGACCTCAAATCCCTGTTGCCTGAGCGCAAGAGTGGTCTGCTGGGCTGCATGGATGTCGGCGTACGGTCCGACGGTGACTCGATAGAGGTTATCGTGATCCGGCGCGGTAACGAAAACTGGGAACCCTTTCTCTCGCAGAGTCCGAGCTAGAACATAGGCGTTTGATTCGCGCGCCAATGCTGCCACCTGCAACAAAAAGTCGCCGGGACGAGCCGGCGGCGGTTTACTGCCGGACTCTGCCTGCGAGCCTACCGGTACCGGAGCCGGGGGCGCTGATGGGTTATCGCTTTCCGTTAGACCGCAGAAGCATCCGCATGCGGTTCAGCGCTTGTTGGAGGCGCCTGCGGGACTGTTTATACGGGAGCCCGAGGCATTGGCTGCTTCTGGCCTGTTGTAAGATCGGCAGGTGCATCTCCATAAGGGAGTACGTAATACCAATCACCAGCTCGTATCAGAATGTCGACGAGAATATAACCCGACATGAATGCGGAAACCGCACCCACCAACATCACAATCCATGATAGAAGAAACTTCTGTGGCATGCCCGATATAACCCCCGAGCCGGAATTCTGCCTCTGCCTTTACAGCTCTCGAACGGAATGTCCCACGCATTATACTGCCTCCGATATGGGCAGTGCCCGGTCCCGTGCCGGCCTCGCGGTTGCAAGTGAGGATCGAGCGCGTAATAACACTTGAACGCTACCGCACCCGAGATGGGGGCGGTACGGCATTTACGGCGGAGTTTACCAGTGCCGTTATGGCGGCATTTAGTAAGGAAGTAGGTGTCTCAGCAGCGATTGACATCTGCAACACAGTCGGCAAGAATACAAAATGGAACTCGACAATCGACAATCAATAAGGACGCGACGTGGCGTACACGAGTCCGACTATCGAAGAATACACAGGCGGTCAGGTGGTCAAGCACGCGCCGATGTCGGCGGGCCAGACCAACCGGCGGAAGCGCAAACCTCACATTCTCGCAGTGATCAATGAATGCTGCACCGGCTGCGCGGGTTCGCCCGCCTGTGTCGAGTATTGCCCCGTGGATCAGTGCATGTTCTGGAGCCCGGACTCCGATCATCCGCCTTTCGGGCGCATTATCGTGGACCCGCTGTTGTGCATCGGGTGCAAGCTCTGCACCAGCAAGGGGCCGGACGGCGCCTTCCTTGAAGGCTGTCCGTGGGACGCCATTGACATGGTGCCCACACCAGAGTGGGAAGCGCAGGACGGCACACTTCCCTACTAGTCCCCTACTAGTCCGTTTTCGTTAATCCTTCCTGAAACCCGGTACCACCGAGATGAATGTACCGTCCCGGTGAGAAACTCAGCGCGAGACTCAAGGCGTGGTCTATGGACTCGGTGATTGCGGCGAGGTAGTCACCTTAGATGGGGGAATGTTGCCGGAGGCTCTGGCCTGTATGGCACTTGCCGTACGCTGAGCTTGGTCGCGGACATTGTCCGGGATGCCATTGTCGGCACGGGCTAATTTCTCGACGGCCGGCAGATCCTGCGGTTCACCAATGAGGTACAGCGCGCGAAGGGCTTCCCAGATCTCGCCGGGACTCGGATCAATCAACAAGACCGGCTGGCCATCCGACACGGCCTCATCGTTCGCAACCAGCCAGCGACGGATTGAGCCGGGAACTGGCGATCGCAGTTCCATGCGTTCGCCACCGGCTTCAATCCAGCCCAACAGCATCCCGGGATTCACTGTTTCCCCAGACTTCAAGCGCTCAGCCATCTTGCCGGCATGCGGAGCGGATACAGCATAAGGCTGGAACATAGAGCGGATTTCATCCTGGCCGGTGGTGTCTCCAAAACGCACGAGGGCGAGAGCGGCATTGCGGCGCACCATCGGATTACGGTCCTGCAAGAGACGGAACAGCTCCTGTCGGAATTCAGGCACACTGTTGTCCTGCCCCATCACCCAAGCTGCTGTCAGCCGCAGTTGATCATCCTTTTCCCCGGCGATCCTGACCACCTCGGGATAAAACTGCCGGGCGGAGTCACGGGCGGCCGGATCATCGGACAGGATGCGGTCGGTGATTTGAGAGAGTGCATGCTGGATTTCTCGAGGGTGCTCGCTGTCTGCGAGCGACTCCTGAAGCTGGCTGTCACTGAGCGGTTTGCCAAACCATGTCGATTGCCAGAACAAGAACGGCATCAACACGAAAAGAAAGGTCAGCGCCAGCACCGCCAAGGGCCAATACCGTTTGACGGGGGAGACCTCGGGCGTTACCCCGGCGCCTGGGCTGCCTCCAGCTCCAGTCTCGTCCGGATTCGCAAAACGCGCCATCACGTGCTTGGACCTGCATAAAGATGATACAGCAGGAAGTAGATCATCACCCCGGTGACCGACACATAGAGCCAGATGGGCAGCGTCCAGCGCGCGATTCTCCGGTGGCGATCAAACTTCTGTGTCAGCGCGCGGGAGAGCGTGATCAGAACGAGCGGCACAATCGCCACGGCAAGCACAGTGTGGGTGCCGAGCAGGGTGAAGTAGGCCGGGCGAATCCAGCCTTGCCCCGAAAAATGAAGAGCTCCTGCCTGCAGGTGATACAGAATGTAGGAGACGAGAAATGCCGTAGAGCAGGCAAAGGCGGAGAGCATGCAGGCCTTGTGCGCCGTGATCTGCCGGCGCGTGATCATGACGTAGCCACACACCAGAAACACCGCGCTTGCGGCGTTCAGGATCGCGTTGAGAGTCGGAGCAAAGATCACGCTGTGCGATGCAGGCGGGGGCCTACTTCCCTTCTTTTTGGCTCGGATTGGCGGGTGCCGCCGCAGAACTATCTTGCTTTCTTCGCCGCGCCGGCAGCCAGCCCTCCTCTTTCGCTATCTGGAACAGCATGCCACCAAACACGCCGGCCATCATCAGGCAAATCAGAAGCAGCAGCAAACCGTCCATACTAGAAACAAGGCCCGTCAGGAACGCCGCCAAGCCTGCCAGCGAAAGTACGATCACCACTGCACACATTGTCACTAGGCTCAGAACGTCGCGCGGGATGGACATCTTGGATTTGCCTGACCCCCTGTATTGAGTTTTTCCTACCGCCAAAATCTATCGAGCACCATCAATCCCAGGAGCAGCGGCAGATGCACCACGGTGGCGTGCATCAGCCACTTGGCGCGAAGATTGGTCTTCCGTGCCGCCGCCCACACACAGACCTCGACCAGCATGAGACCCAGAACCACAGCGAAGAAGAAGTATCGCAGTCCAGCCAACCCGGTCACCGAAGCCAACAGGCTGACCGGGATCAGCGCCGCAGCGCAGAAAAGGATCTGCCCGAATGTGGCCCGGCCATCCGTGTCGACCACCGACAGCATGCGGATGCCCGCACGGCTGTAATCTTCGCGGTACATCCACGAGATCGCATGGAAATGCGGAAACTGCCACAGGAACAGGATGGCAAACAAGACCCAAGCGCCGAAACCAAGCGAACCACGCGCCGCAGCCCAGCCGATCAGCGGCGGAACAGCACCAGGAAACGCACCCACAAGCGTGGCCAGCGTCGTACGCGTTTTCAACGGTGTGTAGATGCCCAAATAGCTGACACAGGCGGCCAGCGCCAGCAGCGTAGCCAGGGCGTTGGTGGTGAACAGCAAACCCAGAACGCCCACCACGGTCAGAGCGACGCCGAACCACAACGCTTCCGCCGGGGTCAACACGCCGCTGGGCAACGGCCGCGAGGCGGTGCGACGCATCCGCGCATCGGAATCTCGTTCGATGTAATGGTTGAGCGCGGAAGTCCCGGCGGCAACCAGGGTCGTTGCAATGACGGTAAGCGCCAATCCCGGCCAGTCCAGCGAACCGGTGGCCAGGAGATAGCCGACAGCGGTGGTCACGATCACGAGAAATGAGACATCAGGTTTGGTCAGCGCCACATATGCCATTGGGCGCGTCATCCTCCCGGGCCTTGCCGGGCTCGCCGAAATAGCAGAGGTTCGTATGCTGTTCATCGGTTTCTCACGCCTGCCGGGGCTTCATCACGGCGACGCCGCTCGTTGCCCTGAAGGAACGAACCAGACGATAGCAGATCAGTGTCACGTACATTACGGCCGCAAGGAGCAGTGCGCCGGCCACCGTGTGGACGACGGTAAGCGTTACCGTGATCGGAATCGGTTGGGGGAACTGCGCGCCATAGATGCGCGACCACCACGCCGCCCCGCCCAGCAGCAGTTGCGCTCCAATCACCACATGAAGGAAGCGCGCGGCACCTCGCAAAACCGCTACGTCAGCAAAACGCCGGCGGAGCGCAGCGGCAAACCAAAACATCAGCGCCGTCACGACGGCGGCCCCGAACAGGTGTGGGATGATGCCGAAACCCTGGTGACGAAAGACAGCTCCCAAAATCAACTGTAGCAAAGCCGCCGCTGCTGTGGCGACACCCAGCGAAAAGATGGGAGTCCCCGGAACATCCACGGCCAACAGGCGCCCCCGCTCCCACCACGCGCTGGTGAAGAGCGCCGTGCTCATGATGGTACAGAAAAAAATCTGCGAGAGCGTGGCATGCGCCACGGAGATGGGTACCGGCAAAAAGAACAGCACCGTAAGTCCACCCAGTATGCCCTGCACAACCACAGCGCCGACGGCCGCGACCCCCAGCCAGCGTACCCATCTCCGCGATTCCACGCGCCACAGCCACGCGGCCAAAATTATGCTCAGGAGGCCCACAAAGGCCGCAATCATGCGATGACCGTGTTCGTAGAAGATGCCACCCACCATCGGAGGCATCAGCGAACCGTAGGAAAGCGGCCAATCGGGGACCGCCAGGCCGGCGTCGTTAGAGGTGACTAGAGCGCCGGCAATCAGCAGCAAGAACGTACAGCACGCCGTGAACACGGCGAATGCATGCACCTTGCCATTGCGACGCGTTTCACTCATGCGCCGTCTCTTTGGGAGGCGGTGACACGCCGCGCTCCCGCGATTTCGCCGGACGCCATCACTACCCAGACCCTGCGGTCAGACCGCAGTCTCACGCCGGCGAGACTTCCCGGGTGCACTAGTCGCCGCCCGCTGCCGCCTTGAACATCAAGTCGACGGGTTCCTCCACCTGCGAGGTGACCGTGACCATCTGCTCCATGGTGCCATATAGCTCGTGCCACGCCGCGAGCGTGTAGGTACCCGGAGGCACATTCTTCAGCTCGAAGGAGCCATCGCTGCCGGTCACCTGGAAGTACGGGTGGCTGAGCACGGCGACATAAGTCTGCATCCAGGGATGCACGTTGCACTTGACGGGAATGGCGACTTCCTCGCGCGCAAAGCTCCGGTTCAGAGGTCCGGCTCCCGGCGGCTGCGAGTCATTCCACTCGCGGTTATTCATGGGGATGGGATGTATGTTGTGCGTGGTCGCATCCGAGTTGGTGACATTCAGCGGCTGGCCGGTCATCATGCCAACAACATGGGGCACGTACAAGCATCCCTTCTGATCGATTACCACCGGCGACTGCGGGGTGGAAAACGAATACATGGCGAAATCGCCCTTGAGGTAGACAACCACATTCACCAGCGCGCCGTCATCGCCGGTGACGACGGTCTGGGTCAGTACCGGTTCGGAGCTCAGCCTCGCGCAGGCCGGCTCGGCCGCCATGCTGATGGGCCTCATTCTCGGCGGCGTGCCATCGAGTTTGATCGTGCCCTTTACCGAGCCTGCTGTGGCCATATCCACCGTCAGGCCCCCGGTTGGCGTGCCTGCCTCAGGTGCCTCGGAACTCTCCTGACTACCGCCGCAGCTAATCATCGCAATCGCGAGAGCAACAACCACGGTCATACAGAATGGCGATTTACCTTTCATGGCGGATTCTTCCTCCTGTGAAATCAGAATTCGCAGTGCCGATCCCAGCGGCAGAGACCATCTTACTTGATGCACGCGCGCGCGTCTAACGCGCCGCTGCCGTGGTGGTCGGTGTTTGCCCGAGGAGCCTGTGCTGCTCCCCAGGAGTAAGCTGGAACATATAGCGAACCAGCAGGTCCGCATGATCGCCCTGATAGGTGCGGGCAGCCGGCGGCAGGGGGCCGGAAAACACCCAGCGGTCGTCTTCCCGGCGGAATAAGCCGGAAGGCATGGCTGTACCCGGGATAATCATTTCCGGGTGGGTCATCCAACGCGTGGTCCACGCCGGGCGCAGGCGGTCCCTAACCAGTAGAAAATTCGGAGCCGTGGCATCTCTGTCATGCGCCGGATCTCCGGTGGCGTGGCACCTCAGGCATGGCGCTGCTTGACTGGTAAAGATCTGGCGCGCCACGTCCGCCTCTGTTGTGAGGAGCGGAGGGATGCGCGGAGGAACATAGGGCTGTGGCTGGTGTGAGATGGCCTCGAAAAACGACACCAGTGCCCTGATCTCGTCATCCGAAAAGAAAAACGTCGGCATACGCGCCTCAAGATACGTGCGGACGCCGTTGCTGTTCGTGTTGATCGTGCTTAGAGCGGGATCGGCAAGAAAATTCCGGAGCCACTCGGGATTCACTCTGGCCCCTTCACTGGTGAGATCGGGAGGCAAATTGATCTTGTCTTCGCCCTGATAGAAGGGGAGAGTCATCAAGTCCGACTCCTGCCCAATGGCAATTTGATGGCATCCCATGCAGTTGTATTTGCTGACGATCCACCAGCCCTTCTGAATAGCAGCACGCTCATCAGCAGGTTTGTACATGTACTCGGGCGGCAGTGTGGGATCGATGCTCCCAAGCAACATGGTCACCAGGGCATCGATGTCACTTTCGCTGAGGTTGGGCCTGGGCATCTTCAGCCGGTCGCGCGGGTCCGGCTTGTACTTTCCGTCGTCGAACACGGCGGGATCTTCAAGCTTGTGCTCGACAAAACCCTTCAGGTCGTGCCACGAACCGCGCGGCGATGGCGTCCCGTCGGGCAGAATGCCGCGCGCGGCCTCCTCGGTCAGAAGAGCAAAGTCCAGACGCTCGATGGGCTTGCTACCCTCGTTGGTCAGTTCGGTGCCGACACGCCCTTCGTCCTCGAGCGTAGCGATCTCGTGGCAACCGGCACAGCCATAGAACTGCACCAGAGCTCTACCTTCGTCCTTCAGTCCTGGATCATCCATGTAGTCCGCGGCTTCGTAAAGCGCATCGGGGTTCTTCAATGTGATCAAGTAGCTCGCGACGTCGCGCGCATCCCGGGGGCTCAGCCGCAGGCTGGGCATCACTGTGGCCTGCTGTACGACCAACTCATGGCCGTCATTCGGGCACTGCGAGTGCTCGAGATCGAAGACAAACGGGAGACCGTGCCTGGCGTAATCTTCCGGTCCCAGATCGCGCCTTTCGAACGGGCAGTAGGGGCGCGTGCGCTCGCGTGGGTTGTGCACCCACCGCACTAGGTAGTCGTAATTGGCCTTTTCGCCCACCCGGCTCAAGTTCGCCACAAAGTCGCTGCCCACAAGATTCGAGCCTTCGCCAATCGAGTGACACCCCAGGCATCCGCGCGTTTCAAACAGTTCCTGACCGCGGGCCGCGTTACCCGCCGGCTGTTTCGGGAGCGCAGGCCCGGTGAGGCCCGATTGCCAGATAAATGCCGAGATGGCCTGCACTTCATCGGGTTGCAGCCGGAATTGTGGCATCTTGGTTGTAGGCCGGAACACATGTGTATTCTGCAGCCAGTAGGGGATCCACTCCTTGTGGAGCTTCATGCGCACTTCTTTCAAGTCCGGGCCGATCTTCTTGATTTCCTGGAGCAGGTTATGGGAACGCCGCTCGAACTGCTCGAGCTGGGAGTCGATGTTACTGACCGTTACGGTCAGATTGGTGGCCTGCTGGTCATAGAGGCTGAAGAGCTCGTTGGTAGGAGCCGTGTCGGCCATCTGGTTTAGGCGCGGAATCTCCAGCTGATGGGCTTCTTTCTCACTCGTCAACTGAATTATTTCCTGCCGCATCGCAATCAACTGTTCATCCTGGTCATCAAAACCCTGAAACCTGTGGCAGCCGGTGCAACCCCGCTCGCGGTAAAGCTCCTTGCCGCGATTGAGTACCGTGGCGTGTTCGGTGATCATGTCGGCCGCGTGGCATTGCTGGCAGCCAACATCGTAGTTCTCCGGGTAGTGTAGCGGCCACAGCCAGTGTTCGTAGCGGCCATGCGCTTTCTCGACACTTTCCAGCGCCCGCCCATTACCGCCGTGGCACGGTGAGCAACCGAACTTCTCAAGGGAGTGGAACCTCAGCAGGTCGGGATTGGGATGGCTGGTGAAAGGAGCGTCCTGGCTGTTCGCCAAGCCGAGGTCGGCCTTGGTCAGCGTCATGACTGTAGGCACGACGATCGGGTCCGTACCCACATGGCAGGATTGGCAGCGATCCACCAGACTAGCTCCTCCGACGTAATTGATCGCCTTGCCCGGTGGATCGACGTTTATCTGCCGCAGCTCGATATCGAGGTTGGCAACGCTTTGCAGCAGGCCCGTAAGATCGGCTGACCGCAACCCGGCCAGTTTTTCCTTAAGGAATGCATCGAGCACCGCCTGTGCGTCCTTGGCCGGCTGGTCCACCTGTCCCCGTTGTGCCACCAAGGCCGCTCTGCGTGTCATCAGATCCGTGAAGGTGTCATTCAACTGGTCATGATGGAACCCGCGAACTGTGGTTCCGTCTTCGGTGGACCAGTTGATGTTGTAGATTCGGGCTTTGGCCTCGTTCAAATCCTCGAGCTTGGACTCTCTGGCGCTCCCGTTGCTCTCCGGAATTTGCTCCAGTTCATAGGTAAGCGCACCGACTCGGCCTCGCGCGTCCTGAAACGCGGAAGATATCGCAGCGCGCTGCCGATCAATGAGTTCGACCTGCGGCTGGATCTGCCGAGTTTCAGGCAGCGCCGCGGCGATGGCCGAATCTACGGCCCCCCTGAGCATCTGGTAGTCCGGAGTCTCATAAAGATCCTGCTCATCAACCCTGCGACTCTCGATCTCCCTTTGCAGGTACGCGGCATAAACCCCGCGGAACTCGTCTTGGTATGCGCGCCAGGGCCGCAAACCAAAAAACTCGGAGTACAGAGACCAGGCGACCGTGAGCAGCAACAGGAACACAGAAACCAGAATTGCCAGGCTCATGCTCCCGCTGATGATCGGATCCTTTCCGGTGTCGGGAGTCTGGTGGACTCCACCGGAGTCCGGACGCTGGTCCTGCGGGGGGATGTCAGGCACCCCGTTCCTCCTTGGAAATAAATGGATTCATGGACGCAGGCATCAAATGCCGAACCATGGCGTCACCCACACGTATTTAATACGGAACAGTAGCCGGGCCAGAATCTTCACCGGCAGGCTCAGCATCAAAACCAAAAGCAGGTCGGTGGTGATAATCTGCAATAGGCTCATCCGGCGGAAAATCCTCCGGGAAAATTCCGTGGCGTTCATGAGGCGATAAACCCCGTACGCCGCGACAATGAAATACAGCGCGACCGGGAAAAAACCGAAGATAATGCGCGCCAAGATCGGCGCATAGTACCGGGTCGAGGCCGGCATCAGATACGCCAGCCAGGAACCATCCACACCAAAAACTTCATCCAGGTTCCGGTTCACCTCGTAGACGATACGATGGGCATCCCAGGTCTCCGTAGGCCAGAACCACATCCAACCTGGACCGCGGATAAATGTGCCAATGATGATCATCACCACCCACAACCCGATGAAACCGCTACAGAACGCCCAGATGGCGAAGCGGCGCTGCTTGTACGTGTAATAGCCGTTCCCCAATGGGTTGGCATCGATGTACGGGATGGCCAGCAGACCGATGATGATCAGCGTGGGCATGATCACGCCCGCGATCCACGGATCGAAATAAACCAGCATCTCCTGCAACCCGAGGAAGTACCACGGTGCCTTGGCCGGGTTCATAGTCACATTCGGGTTGGCAGGCTCCTCCAGAGGGGCGTCCAGCGCCAGCGACCACACCATCAACACCACGGTAACAACGATCGCGGCGAGGAACTCGATCCGCATCAGGTAGGGCCAGGTGTGAACCTCGCGCTCCCATTTCGGAAACCACACCTGCGTCTTGCGGTGCGCTGACTTGGCTGCGGCCGGATCGGCTTCGAGTTTGGCGATGAGCCTATCATTGGCGAAAGCCTGCCGGAACGCGTACCAGACGTAGAAGGGGATCAAGAACAACATCGCCACAATCGGCACGTTATCCGGCGCCGAAACGATCTCCCAAAGCTGATGCCAGTCGCCCATTACCTGATTCCGCCCCCTGTCATAGACTTCCGGTTTGCTTCCCTTCCCCTTGCTTCTCCCCTTACTTCATGCCACTCGGGCGCAGGATCACCGGCCGCGGCCCCTTCTCTTCCTTGATCTCCGATCCCAGCATCACCGGCGCGGGGCCGGATATGCCGCCATCCTTACGCACGCGCCAGAAATGCACGCCCATGAGGATCGCCGCAATCAAAGGGATGGCGATGCAATGCCAGATGTAAGCGCGCAGTAGCGCGTTGGCATCCACAATGGAGCCGCCCAGCAGCGCAAAACGCACGTCATTGTATGGCGTCATCCCGAGCAGCGAACCGAACGGACCCTCATTACCGAGACCCGGCGTGGCGCGCGCCATGTTGGTGCCCACGGTCACCGCCCAGAACCCCAATTGATCGTCGGGCAGCAAATATCCCGTGAAGGAAAGCAACAACGTCAGCACCATCAGCAACACCCCAATGCACCAATTAAACTCGCGCGGCCGCTTGTAGGACCCGGTCAGGAAGACACGAAACATGTGCAACCAGATCGCAATGATCATCAAGTGCGCCGCCCAGCGGTGCATGTTGCGCAGCAACTTGCCGAACGGCACGTCATTCTCGAGATACAGGATGTCCTGGAAAGCCTGCACCTTGGTGGGGTGGTAATAAAACATGAGCAGGACGCCGGTGAAGGTTAGCACGATAAATAGATAAAAGGTGATGCCGCCCATGCCCCAAGTATAGTTATATCGGACGGCGTCCCGGTTGACCTTGGCGGGATGCAGATGCAGGAAGACATTGCTGAGCACGCCGAGCGAGCGGGCCCGTGGGGTTTCGTCGTGCTTGACTCGAAAGATGGACCGATACAGCTGGGTTTTTTCGGGCTCTTTCAGGGCATCGATTTCCGCTTTGCCCTTTTCCTTGACGAGCTTCCTGATCTCCCCGGCATCCTCGCGGACGCGTTCGACCAAGCCCGCTCGCTTGCCCCCATTTTCTTCCGGCATACTGCTCTCCCTTGAACTCTTGCGCCTCAGGCCCGCCCCGAGGAATCACGCTATACGCTTATGAAGGCTCCTGGTTCGCCGAAATTGTTGACCCCGGCCTGCGGGTCACGCACATACAGGCGGCTGGTGTCCACCATGATTCCCCCTGTGGGATCAACCTCGATATGGGCGCGGTCCATCGGCCGCGGCGCCGGCCCCTCAAAATTCACGCCCTCGGTGTCATAGCCGCTGCCATGGCATGGACACTTGAACTTGTTTTCGCTCTCCTTCCATTCCGGTGTACACCCCAGATGCGTGCAAACGGCATAGATAACAAAGATCCGGTCCGGCTCCCGAACCACCCAGACGCGATTGGCCATCAAAAAACGCTCATCAATTCCCAGAGCGAAATCGCCTGGAAAGCCTATGCTGAAGACCGTGCTGGGCTCGAACAGGGCGCGGGGAAAGAAAAACCGCAGGAACATCAGGAAATTCACCCCGAGATAGCCGAAGACCGCCGCCCATATCAGACGCCGGCGCATCCGGTCGGGCAGCTTTTCACCGGTCGTCTTGCCGGCAGGTTTCGCCGCTGCCGCTGGCGGTTTTGACTCAGCAGGTGTGACGGTTGCGGTAGTGTTTTCTACAGGATTTGCTTCGCCCTTATCTGCCATGGATAACTTGCACTACCTCGGTATTGATTGGAGTAAAAATAACGAGTCACAGCAAACATTCTTTTATAAGCTGCGTGCGCTATGCTGTCAAGAGACGTTTCGTTTTGGGGAGCCTGCCAAATCACTAATCATTTTGCTTTCTTCCATCAATTGTCCATCCACTGGTGGGATTAAAGTGTGCGAGTGAGGATCGCGCAGCGATTTCCAACGGAGCGCAGAGACCGGCTTTACTGGCTCGTTGCTCCCCGGAAATGCCCCAGTGGTGATTGAGGGTGGGAACACGGTCAACATCTGCTGGAATTCACCGTCGTAATGAGGTGTGACAGAATTGTCGTGCTACTAGAGATACAACCACTTGACAACAAATTGCCACAAGCGTAAGGTTCAGCTAGGGTTGGGAGATGAGCGGGGAGCGAGTGCCTGCAGGGACGCACGCTTGGCTCCTTCAACCGTAAGCTATTTCTACTTGAGTCCTAGGCCAACTAAAGGCTGTAAAAAGAGGAGGATCCAGTGAGAATTCGTCTTATGAGTTTTAGTTACGCCATAGTCGCGGCGGCCACTATAGGCATAGTGTCGCTACTATTGGTTGCCACGCCTGCTGCTCAACAGGGAACGCCAGCGGCTGATGCTGATGCAGTGGCAACGCCACGGTTACTCAACGGGCACCCGGATTTCAGCGGATTCTATGGCAATAGCGCCCAATTCATGGGAGACCCCATAGAAGAAAATCCCTTCGAGCACATAGTTACCAGAACTCCGGACGGCTCGATTTTCTATAATTACGCAGGGTCAAATACTCCCCAACTGGCGGCAACTGGCCAGAAACCTAACCAACCTCCGTATAAGCCTGAATATATGGAAAAGGTCAAGGCAATTGCCGCTACCATGTATGGCGGCAACACGACATTAGACCCCTATTATGATTGTAAGCCCTTGGGCGTTCCACGCTTGGGGCTCAGCTACGTACAGATCGTTCACCGCCACGATATGATGGCAATTCTCTGGGAGAAGTCTCCTGGCACGGACTTTCGCATAATCTATACGGACGGGCGTGCGCATCCCGGTCCAGATGTTCTGGATACTTCATATTTGGGCCACTCTATCGGCCACTGGGAGGGAGATACCCTGGTGGTGGATACGATCGGCCTAAATGACGAGACCTGGCTTGGCGGAAGCCAGACCGGTAATCAGAAGTATACGTCGATTCACAGCGATCAATTGCATGTGATCGAACGCTGGACCCGTGAGGGAAACACGATCACCGTGAACAACACGGTGGAAGACCCGGTCATGTTCACCAGGCCTTGGGTGATGGATCCAAGAAGTGCAACCATAGCTCCTTCCTGGGACTGGATTCAGCCGTATATGTGTGTAGACGTTAGCGGCCCGCATACAATTGGACCCAGTGAAGACGACAAGTATCTATGTGGCTGGTGTAACCCAGAGAGCGTCTACGGCGTCGACAGCGATAAAGTGACAACCGGAGGCGGAGAAGACGTGCCGGATGTCCTTAGGGAGGGACTCAGGTCTCAACAATCGCGATAGCACGACCCGCGGCACAGGCAGGCTTGACGGCAGCTGAGAAGCGGAGTATATGCAGCACGAACACACCCCGGGGCCGGATGGAGTTTCCTCCTCTAACCATTCGGCCCTGTTCAGGGTTTCCCGATTACCGGCAAGCCACTCCACAAAAACTTCAAGCGGAGCAGACGTTCTCCTAGCAACATTAGGGAGAGGCTGAGAGGCACCGGTATAGGATTCGAGCACTCGAGGCCACGCCACTCGCCACCCACTGCTGTCCCTGACGATGCCGCAGAGTAGGGGCGGCGCGAGTGAAACTCTACTACCAAACGTGGTAATAGCCATCCCGCCGGACGAGAGATACCGGAACCCCGAAAAGTTCTTCCAGCCGTTGCTCGGTCAGCAGTTCGCGCTTCGGCCCATCGGCGAAGATTCTCCCCCCACGCAGCATGACCACGCGCTCAATCTGCGGCGGAATATCGGCCAGGTGGTGCGTGATCAAAACGACCCCAATTCCACGGCGCGCCAACTGGTGCAGTGCATGGCGCAGCTCGCTCTGCGCAGCCAGGTCGAGCGCATTGCTGGGTTCATCGATCAGGAGCATCTCCGGATTGTGCGCCAGGGCGCGGCCGATCAGGATACGGCGCATTTCGCCCGCAGACATTTCGCCCACGGGCTTCTCGGCAAGGTGGCGAGCCTCGAGCTGCTCGAGAACCACATCCGCGCGGTCGCGCATGGCGCTGGTGACATGCATTTCGGGCCAAATCATCGAACTGGCGAAAAAGCCGGAGATAACCGCATCACGCCCGTGAGTGTGCAGGGTGCGTTGACTGGGCAACTCCCCGGCCACTACGCCTAGCCGTTTCCGTAATGCAAATACGTCCCAGCGCTCGCGGCCGAAGATGCGCGCGCGCATCCCGTCGCGGACGATCGGATAACACTCGCAGGTCATGGTTTTGATTAGCGTGGACTTGCCGGAACCGTTGGGACCGAGGATGGCTACATGCTCGCCGCTGGAGATGCGCAGGGAAAGATCGTGCAGTACGATCTTTGCTCCGCGCGCCACGAACACATGCTCGAATTCCACAAAACAACTGTCACCAAACGTCACGGTCACATCATTCCCCCGGCCATCGGAACGCCGCAGGTGCCGGGGAAGCGAAGAGCACACACTTCCCCATCGGCTGGCTCCCGCTGTGCCGGTGCGCTGATCCCACCTCAGCAGCCTTAGCAGCCTTTGCGAGGGCAAATGAATACCACGTGCGAGGCATTCGCGAGCACGCGCAAACCCAGCCGGAGGCTTCGGGGAGCGAGCAATTGCGCCGCCGCAGCGAGCGTTTCGCGCGACCCGGATGTAAGTTCCAGCCGGTAGAGGTCGGCCCGGTGGGCATAGGAATAGCCGGAGTAATCCAACGGCCCGGCCGAGGCCGCCGCGAGCATCGCATCCCAAAAACTTCGCCGCCGCAGCAGGCGCGTGCGCGACGCACCGAGGCGGTCAACTTCGAGCAACACACGCGCCGGCGAACCGCCGCCTCCGACCAGCGCGAGGGTGCAGGCATCCCGGGAGAACTCGCGCGAAGGATCAGGGTCCGGAAAGCCCGCCAGCAGAGCGTTGAGTTCCGCATCGCCCGCCTCAAAACCTTCCCACCAGTACCGGTAAGCGTGATAGACGACGGTGCCGGAACGCAGTATTTGCTGGACGCGCGCCGGGTTCTTGCCCGTGACGCTGAGCACCAAGTCCAGCAGTTCGTTCAGACGGAACGTTTGCCGAACTACGGGGCGAAAGCTGACGTAGCCGGCCTCTTCTTCGGTGTAGCGGGCTGGGATGGCCTGCGGCAGTGCCATAGGTACACGGGATTGCCGGCATGTTCGCGCGAGCTAACCGGGCCGTGCCAGACGTTCACGCACGCGGTCGGAAAGAACCTTGCCGTCAACGGTCTTGCCCGCCAGGTGGGCTCGCGAAGCCTTGATCACAGCCCCCATCTGCTTGGGCGTGTTGGCGCCCGTCTCGGCGATGGCCGCTTCAATGGCACCGTTGATTTCCGCTTCGGTCGGGGCGGCGGGCAGGTACGCCTCGATGAAGGCCACTTCGCGCGTCTCTTTGTCGGCCAGGTCGGCGCGACCGCCGCGCGTAAATTGCTCGGCCGACTCTCTCCGCTGCTTGACGAGCGTCTGCAGCACTTGCAGCGCTTCCGCGTCCTCGAGCGGGCGGATCTTTTCTATCTCCTTGTTCTTGAGAGCCGTTTTGACCATGCGCAGGACGCTGAGACGCAGCTCATCCCTCGCTTTCATTGCTTCGGTTAAATCTTTCTGGATGCGGTCAAGAAATGCCATCGGTATCTGTAAAAATTCACTATACCATAGGGCCACTTGGAATTTGACAGCCGTGCGCGTGGTCAGTAGGCTTTGGGGCCATGAAAATCGTCGTCGCCGACCGCATCAGCGAGCACGGCATCCAGTTACTCACCGACACAGGCTGGCAAATATCGCAACCGCCTGCGGCGGCCCTGGAGGCGGAAGTGGCCGATGCGGATGCGCTCATCGTCCGCAGCGCGACGCGTGTCACCGACGAGCTTTTCCAGCACGCGCCCCGGCTGCGCATCGTCGGGCGCGCCGGCGTCGGCGTAGACAACATTGACTTGGAATCGGCGACACGCCGCGGAATCCTGGTGATGAACACGCCCGGAGGCAACGCTGCAAGCGTCGCCGAGCATGCACTGGCCTTGATCCTCGCGCTCGCCCGATCCATTCCGCAATTGAATGCGGCCCTGCATGCGGGGCGGTGGGAGAAATCAGGCGCGGCAGGCGCCGAACTCCGTGGCAAAACGCTCGGACTCATCGGTTTTGGGCGCGTGGGAGCGGAAGTGGCGCGGCGGGCCAAGGCCCTGGAGATGCGCGTGGTAGCGCACGACCCATACATCAAGCCGGAGATTGCTGCGGAGTGGGGCGTGGAGTTGATTCCCTTGCCAGACCTGCTTGCGCAATCCGATTTTGTATCGCTGCATACGGCTCTTTCACCGGCGACGAATCGCATGCTCAACGCACAGACGCTCGCGCGGATGAAGCGCGGCGCACGGCTCATCAATACCGCGCGCGGCGAATTGGTGGATGAGGAGGCGCTCGCCGAAAGTCTGCGGTCAGGACATCTCGCCGGTGCGGCGCTCGATGTGTTTGCGGTCGAGCCGCCACGCGATTCGCCGCTGCTGCAGCTGCCGAATGTCATCGCCACCCCCCACGTGGCCGCTTCCACGACGGAAGCCCAGGAAGGAGTGGGTGTGCAAATCGCACAGCAAGTGCGCGACTATCTGGCGGAAGGCTCCGTGCGCAATGCCGTGAACCTTCCGGCGATCTCGCCCGAACTGTACAGCCGCCTGCAGCCTTACCTGGACTTGGCGGAGCGGCTGGCATCCCTGGTGGCGCAGGCTGCGCCGTTCCCGGTTGGCCGGCTGCGTATGGCCTGCGCCGGGGAGCCGGCTGAGCTCGGCACCCACATCCTGCGCAGCGCCGCACTGGCCGGGGTACTCAACGCGGTCCTCGACGAACGCGTCAATCTGGTAAGCGCGGCGGCGCGGGCGGCCGAACGAGGTCTCGCGATCGAGGAGACGACAAGGCCCCGCGAACGGGGCATCGCTGACTTGCTGCAAATATCGGTGTCGCCTTCGGGCGACGAGCGGCACGCCGAATTCTCTGCTTCGGGCACCGTCTTGTATGGAACCACGCCTCGCGTGGTGCGAATCAACGGCATCGAACTGGAATCACCTCTCGAAGGCACTGTGCTGCTCCTACGCAACCGCGACGTTCCCGGCGTCGTGGGGCAGATCGGCACCTTGCTCGCACAGCAAGGCGTAAATATCGCCACGTTTGCCCTCGGGCGGCGCGAAGCCGTGCTCGGCGCCGACGCCCTGGCATTGGTGCGTCTTGATGGTGACGTTTCCGAGCAAATTCTCCCGCAGCTCCGATCGATCCCCAACGTGGTGGAAGCGCGGCTGATTCGTCTGCCGGCTGCATCCCGAGAGACACGTTAGACACACGTTGGCCGCCTGGGTAGCCGGGCGAAAACTGCCTCCCCATATGAGACAAAAAAAGCCTGAGGCTGGGGTCTTGCTGACCGTTAGCCTCAGGCTCTGTGTTTTTTGAGAAGCCGCTGCTCGATCAAGACGTGCGATCAAGACGCGCGGCGGCCCTGGTCTTGCCGTATCACGGCGAGATCACCGCAAACAGCGTGGCGCCCGCCCGGTTTATCAACAACAGGACCGGTTGATTTCCAGCATCGCGCAGGGCCGCGCGGAACTGCTGCACATTGCCAACCGGATTATGGTTCACCTCTTGAATCACGTCGCCACGTCGCAACCCGGCGTCGGCGGCAGTGCTATTGGGATCCACACGGGAGATAACAACGCCGCGAGTGCCGCCCGGAAGGTTCAGCTGCTGGCCGATTTCAGGCGTGAGCGTTCTTACCTGTACACCCTCCAGCACATTTTCACCCGGCTCGGGCTCAGGTGTAGCGCTGGCAGCCTGCGTCTCCGGAAACTCCTCGAGAGTGGCGGTGATTTGCTGCTTCTGGCCCTTGCGGATGATGTCCAGCTTCACCGTCGTTCCCGGCGCCATTTGCGAAACGCGCAGCCGGAAGCCGCTGTAATCGGAGACAGGCTCACCGTTCAGGCCGACGACAACGTCTCCCTTTTGCAGACTGGCCTTGGCGCCGGGGCCATCCGGTGTGACGTCAGCGATCAGAGCGCCTTCGGGCGACGAGATGCCAAAGACCTTTGCCAGTTCCGGCGTGACTTCCTGGATCATTACTCCCAGATAACCGCGCGTAACTTTTCCGGTTGTCAAGATTTGCTCCATAACGCCGCGAGCCATGGCAACGGGAATGGCGAAGCCGATGCCTTGATTCCCTCCGTTGCGATTGCTGATTATGGCGGTATTGATGCCAACCAACTCGCCCCGCGTATTCACCAAGGCCCCGCCCGAATTGCCGGGGTTGATGGCCGCATCGGTCTGAATGAAATCTTCGTACCCCCCCGGACCCGCAATACCGAGCGATCTGCGGCCCGTGGCGCTGACAATGCCCATGGTCACGGTTTCACCGAGGCCGAATGGGTTGCCGATCGCCAGAACGACGTCGCCGACTCGCAACTGGGTGGAATCACCAAGGGTAACGGGCGTTAGATCCGAAGCAGGAATCTTCAGCACCGCGAGGTCCGTGCGCGGATCCATGCCCACCACAGTGGCTTTCAACTGGCGCTTGTCCATCAGCGAAACCTGGATTTCACTGGCACCTTCCACCACGTGGTTATTCGTCAGGATGTACCCATCCGGGCTAACGATGACCCCCGAACCTAAACCGCGCTGGCGCCGTTCCTCGGGTGTTGGATCGTCACCGAACTGCTCGCCGAAAAACCGTCGGAAAAGCGGATCCTCAAATGGGGACCGTGGCTCCTGTCTCGTGACAACTCTGGAGGAGGAGATGTTAACGACCGCCGGGAGCAAGGGCTCGACGACATCTGCAAATCCCTCGGCGAACGAGGTCGCCGCCTTCGCAGAATTCTCGGCCGTCGCCACCTGTAGCGTAACCCCTGGCGCCCCAAAGACGAGGTGATCGTTCGAAGAGACGCCCCATGTCAACGCGCCTCCCACTAGAAGGGCTGTGGCCAGGACGGCCATGGCAACCGAGCGTCGAACCTGAATCATGGACTTGTGCATTATCCGAAGCCTCCTACAACTGAATCAAACTACCCATTCCGACCCAAACCAGCCGGAAGCTGATACACCTTTTACAGTACTCAACCGGCGTGCGGCCATTCCATTGGATGCAAATCCCAGCTGCCGAGAAACAAAAAACTGCTTCGTTCTGGGCAGGCCGCCCAGCCGCTGCTTTTCGGTCACCATTTATTATACGCCCAGCCGGAAGATTAAGCTTGCAGGCACCCAAAGTAGCGTTGGCGCGTTTCATCGAAACACGTCGCGCCAACATCATGAAAAGACTCGACTGTCATGCGGTTGGTGACATTCGATTGGTGAATTGGTCCGCTATGCGATCCGCAACCATATCATCCAGGCCTGATCCACATGCCGCACCCCGCTCGATTGGCCATAGGCCCCGCAAGTTGGAGTACAATGCCGGTGAGCGTTAACAGCCGCAAGCGCAAAGGAGATAATCGCAATGGCTCGAAAATCTCGGCTGACTAGAGTGGCAGTGAAGATCGGAAGTGCTGCGGGCCGGGCTGACCGCACTGCTCGCAAGGTGGCGAAGGCCGCAGGCGTTGCTTCTAAAGAGCTTCAGGATCTGAAGAAAAAGGTTACTGCTCTCGCCAATGATTTACAGAAGACCAGCAAGCGGCTCCGGAACAGCTTGCGCTGAGCTCCTGTCCGTTCTTCGTGTCTCCACATCCGCCATGACCAGCTTGACCAGCATGACCAGCATGACCAGCATGACCAGGAGCGGGCATCCGTGAACAGATCAATTGGATTTATCGAGACACGGATTATCGAGACACGGATGACCCGGTTGCTGTATCCTAGTGCCAGGTAAAGGGAGCCGGTGGATATGAAATTGTCATGGTTTTTATTGTCGTCCCTGTGTTTCGCAGCTTGTGGCCAGGCCCAGCAAGTTTCGCCTCCGCCTGCGAGTGATTCCGCTGCCATTGGGCTGGCCGCCGGCCTGAAGGCTCCTACCTTTTCCCTCCGCGACCAATTTGGCCGGCTGCAGACAAACGAAAGTCTAAGAGGAACCAAGGGAACGGTTGTGCTGTTTTTCCGTTCCGCCGATTGGTGACCGTATTGCAAAGTGCAGCTGGTCCAGCTGCAGAATGCCAAGCAACGATTTGAAGCGCAGGGCCTCAAGCTCGCGGCGGTCAGCTATGACAGCGTGGAGATTTTGAAGTCTTTCGCTGACCGGCAGAAGATCGAATTCCCCATGCTCTCCGACTCCGATTCGCAAGTCATTCGTGCCTATGGCGTGCTCAATGAACAGGCCACCGGGATGACGAAGGATATGGCGTTGCCCGGATACTTTGTCATCGATGCCGATGGCATCATTCAAGAAAAGTTCTTTGAAGACGCCTATCAACAAAGGTTCTCTCCAAACAACGTCATCGGCAGGCTTTTCCCTGAGTTGGGCGAAGAGGTTTGGGCGAACGTGACGGCGCCCCATCTTGGTCTGGCCGTCGACCAATCCGATCGCATGGGGTTTCCGGGCAGCCGGATCAGCTTGATGGTCGAGGTGCGCCTGCCGAGCGATGTCCACGTCTACGCGCCGGAGGTCCAAGGCTATAAGCCGATTCAGCTGACGATCTCCCCTTCTTCGGAAATCGAGCTCGCGTCATTGACGTATCCACCCTCCGAGATTCTCTACTTGCCGGCGATCCAGGAGCGCGTGCCCGTCTTCGAGGGAACGTTCCGCATTCGTCAGGACATCACCGTCAGCGCCGCCGATGAGTTTCGCGCGTCGCTCGGCGAGAACGGCAAGACCATTGCGATCGACGGCCAGTTGCATTATCAGGCGTGCGACAGCGAGGTTTGCTACCTGCCGGAGTCGGTCCCGCTGCAATGGAATTTACAGATTCTGCCGTTGGACCGGCAGAGAGCACCTGAGGCCATTCGTCACCAGTAGTTTGGGAGCCCGGCGCGAGTGAACTCGTCCCGGGGTCGAGTGGCCGCCGGTAGCACCACTTCCCCTACCTATCCGATGTAGCACTCGTCTTGATTCTATGATTCACTACGGGGTCACTTCGGATTGCGCCGTGGCGTTCGTCTCCTCGGCGAGATCGGCCAGTTCCAGGCGCAGATTTCCCACATTGGTCGAGTAGTTTAAGCCTACTTCGAGATCAATCTTTCCTGCACGGATGAGCTTTTCGATTTCCCCGTCGAAGTATTGCATGCCGTCCTGGTCGCCATCGCGCATGGCATCCAGGAGCGTCTTGCCTTCGCTTTCCCCTTTTTCCACGTATTCACGCGTGCGCATCGTGGACTTGAGGATCTCCAGCACGGCAATGCGGCTCTTTCCGTCACGCCGAGGAATCAAGCGCTGGGAGACGATGAAGCGAAACGCTTTCGAGAAGCGCGCGCGGATGGTCTGCTGATCGCTCAGCGGGAACGAACCTATAATGCGCTCAATCGTTTTGGCCGCATCGATGGTGTGCAGCGTGGAAAGGACCAGCTGCCCGGTTTCGGCGGCTTCGAGTGCGATCTCGATCGTTTCCCGATCGCGCATCTCTCCCACCAGGATCACCTTGGGAGCCTGCCGCAGTGCGGCGCGCAGGGCCAGCGCGAATGTCGGCGTGTCGCTGTGCAGTTCGCGCTGATGCACCGTTCCCTTCTTGTGATTGTGGGAGAACTCGATGGGATCTTCGATGGTCAAAATGTGGATGGCGCGCTCTTCATTCATGCGGTCCACGAGGGCCGTGAGCGTGGAGGATTTACCGGAACCCGTCGGCCCGGTTACCAGAGTGATTCCATTGCGCAGGTGCACGATTTCACCTAGGTGGGGCGGCAGGCCCAGCGATTCAAAAGTGGGAATGGCGGTGGGAATGACGCGCATCACGATCGCATGGCTCCCCCGCTGGCGGAAGACGTTCACACGAAACCGCGCTACGCCAGGCACCGAGTAGGACAAATCGGCCGCGCCGTCTTGCTCGAGCCTCCGTGCGACATGTTCGGCTGTCCCAATCAGATCGCGCGTAATCTGGGATGTGTGAGCGGGCGTGAGACGGTCCAGACCACGGAATTTGATCTCCACAAGCTGGCCGTTGATCTCCATCTGCGGGGCGTGGCCCGGTGAAAAGACCAGATCGCTCACATGTTCGCGCCCCTTGAGCATCGCGGTGATGAGTTGTGGGGTGGGAAAAGTGGCAGGCAGCGATTGTACTTCTTGATCGGCACTCATGATGATCCCCTTATACCTGCGACCTTTTGGAGCCCCCGAACCGCTTCGGGGCTGCTGTGCACACCCCAAGCTGTGCACACCCTAAGTGTAATCGGACCTGCGGGGCCGGTAATATCCCAATCCCTCCCCTGTGACCATCCGGTTCATAGCCAAGACAATGCCGCGGCTGGGCCTGGTTCGGTTTCGAGTGGAGACTCATTCCACCTGACCTTTTCCCCCGCTCATTCGGATAGCCGGTACGTACACACCAGTACGTACACAATGGACATGCGCTCTGCCGTCTCCTTGACCCCCTTACAGGGGGCCGCTATTCTGGTCGGAACACTTCTGTGGCAGCCGCGCCCAAGGCGCTGCGGCAAACGTCCGCATAGGAAGAGCTGTGCATCGCGTTTATCTTGACCATAACGCCACGACTCCCGTGGACCCTGCGGTCCTCGAAGCCATGCTGCCGTATTTCTCCGGCGAATATGGCAACGCCAGCTCGGTCCATTCCTTCGGCCAGCGCGCCAGCGGCGCCGTCGAGAAGGCGCGCGAAGCAGTGGCTGCGCTTATCGGCGCTCGCGCTTCGGAGATCGTTTTCACCAGCGGCGGCACGGAATCCGACAATGCCGCCATTTTTGGCGTCCTAGGGGCCCTTCCGGGCAGCAAGCGGCACATCCTTACCACCACCATCGAGCATCCCGCCGTCCTGGAGTCGTGTCGCACCCTCGAGCGACGCGGGTTCACCGTCACTTACGTTGGCGTCCCCCGCGATGGCGTCGTAGACCCTGACGATATCCGCCGGGCGATGCGTTCAGAAACCGCGCTCATTACCGTGATGCACGCAAACAGCGAGCTCGGGACGCTCCAGCCCATCGAGGAAATCGGCCGCCTGGCTGCTGAGGCTGGTGTGCGCTTTCACACCGACGCGGTCCAGTCGGCTGGCAAAGTGCCGATTGATATTGCGTGCCTTGGCGCCGACCTGCTTTCTCTTTCCGCCCACAAACTCTACGGACCCAAGGGTGTTGGCGCACTTTATGTCCGAAGAGGGATGCAGATCGAGCCTCTGTTGCACGGCGGGCACAGCGAGCGCGGCCGGCGCGCCGGAACACAGAACGTTGCCGGCATCGTCGGCCTGGGAGAAGCCGCCCGCCTGGCTGGCCTCCACTTGGCGGAGAGGAATGCCCGCGTCGCGGCGCTGCGCAATCGCTTCGAGCAAGTTCTGCTCGAACGTGTGCCATACACTCGCGTGAATGGTGGTGCTGCCCCGCGCACACCCAATACCACCAACTTGCAATTTGCTTCCGTGGAAAGCGAATCCCTGGTGATTGCGCTCGACCTTCGAGGAATAGCGTGTTCGGCGGGGGCAGCATGCTCGGCCGGGGCCGTGGACGCATCGCACGTACTTTCGGCTATTGGCCTTTCGTCTTCCGAGGCGCGCGCCAGCGTGCGGTTCAGCCTGGGCTATGCAAATACCGAAGAGGACATCGCGCTGGCGCTGGAGGTAATTCCCGCCGTGGTCGCGCGGCATCGCGAATCGCCTCGCAAGCTCCAGGAGGCGGCCTCCGCTCCATGAGCCGCCAATCCGACACCCCGGACCTCACCGCCGTGGCCATGAGCGGGGGTGTGGACAGCTCGGCGGTCGCGGCCCTCTTACTGGAATCGGGTGCGCCGATTGTGGGGCTCACCATGCAGCTCTGGAATCAGCAGCGTTTTCCCCAACTCGCTCCCGCCGAGCCTGCCGGGCAGCGCTGTTGTTCGCTCGATGATGTGTACGACGCGCGGCGTGTCGCCGAACATTTGGGTGTTCCGCACTACATCGTCAATTTCGAGCGGCGGTTCGAGGAAACTGTGATCCGTCCGTTCGTCCAGGACTATCTGGCGGGCCGCACGCCGATCCCCTGCACCCTGTGCAATAACCAGGTGAAGTTCGACCAGTTGCTGGTGACTGCGCGCCAGATTGGCGCGGCGCGTGTGGCCACGGGCCATTACGCGCGGGTCCGGCGGAATGCCGGATCCGGACGTTATGAATTGCTGCGCGCCGTAGATGCCAGCAAGGATCAGTCTTATTTCTTGTTCGGCCTGACGCAGCAGCAATTGGCGGGTGCGCTCTTCCCGCTCGGCGAACTCTCGAAGCACACGGTGCGCGAAATCGCACGCCGCGCGCGCTTGCCGGTGGCCGAAAAACCCGAAAGCCAGGAGCTTTGCTTCGTTCCGTCGGGAAAGTACGCCGAATTCATCGAAGCCTATCGCGCTGGCCCCAATCGCGCTGGCCCTGGCCAAGGAATGGCTGTGTCGGGTGAAGGTGGTGCAGCCGATGCCGGGGAGATTGTGACGACCTCAGGCCGGGTGCTGGGCCGCCACTCTGGCGTGCATCATTTCACCGTCGGACAGCGCCGGGGTCTGGGATTCGCCGTGGGCCAGCCGCTCTATGTGCTGCAGATCGATCCCGCCACCCGGCGGGTCCTAGTGGGCCACGAGAGCGAATTGTGTCGCGACATCTGCCTGGTCCGCGAAGTGAACTGGATCGCGCGGGATCCTTCCGAAGAGCCTCTCCAAAGACCCATCGAGGCCATGGTCAAGATTCGCCATCGCCACGCGCCAGCCGCGGCGGTGATCGAGCCTCGCGGCCAAGATGCGGCTCGCGTGCGATTCGCCGTGCCGCAGCGAGCCGTCACTCCCGGCCAAGCCGCCGTGTTTTACTCCGGAGAGCGTGTACTGGGAGGCGGCTGGATCTCGTGAGCTTGTCCGGCATTCCTCGCCGGGAGTTTCAGATGAAGAGCGTTTCGTCCTGGTGTTCGGTGGGAACCTCAGTTGGGCGGGGATAGTGCTGGCGGTTACTCCCGCGGTAGAACTCGATTCCGATCTGCACGCCGCGAATGAGGGCCACGATGGATTGTAGCGGCCTCGAAACCCCGCGGCGAAATGTGGCCCCGGTATCTTCGACTGCCGCAAGAGTTCCGGTGAGAATCTGGTCCACGTGGAGGAGTTGCAGCCGCAACCGGTCGGCCCCTTCCGCCGCCATGCGGTCCACGCGCTGCACCTGATCCCGCGCCAAGCGGGTAATTTCCGACGTATCCTCGAGCATGCCGGCGACGCGCCCTCGCGCGTCCTCCACCAGCGCCTGCACCCCCGACAAGATGGGAAGCGCGCCCTCGCGCAATTCGCGAGTCACCTGCTCCACGCGCTGGTTCGTGCGCCGAAACTGCAGATACATCCCGGCCAGCAGAGCTGTTTGCAGAAGCAAAACAACCGTCACACTCCCCACGAAAGCAATCAACCAGCCGTCCACGAGGTTAGCCTCTATTCTTTAATCTGTCTTGCTTATTGCGCCTTGCTCTTTTCCCGTTGATAGGCTCCGCGGCCTGCATCCACCGCCGCGGAAATGGTCTCCTTCTGCCGGCCCGCGGCGTGCTTGCTCCGCTCGACCAGGTCGTCGGCGCGCACGCGCAGTTCGCGAGCCTTGCGTTGCGCGTAATCCTTGCCTTCCTCCGCCCTGTGACTCAAATAGTCGCGGGTCTCTTCGCCGCTCTTCGGAGCGAACAGAATTCCGACGATGGCTCCAATTCCCATCCCGACCAGGAAGTAGCTGACCTTCGATCCGTTTCGATCCGCCATGGAAGCCTCCATCGCCAAACTAACATACCCGGTAATCCGATGCAACCAACCCGCCGAATGGGGAGCTATAAATGTGCTGCTTCCGAATGTCAAACTTCACCGTGCAAGTGCTTGGCGCCGTGCAAATGCTTGGCAATCCGCGCTGCCAGAGGCCGCGCGACGATGCGCGTCAACTCCGCAACGCTCGCGCGCCGCACTTGCGCCACGCTCCCGAACTCGCGCAGCAATTTCTGTGCCGTCCGTGTGCCGACTCCTGGAATGGCGTGCAGTTCGGTGGTGAGCGTGCGCCGGGAGCGTCTTTGCCGGTGGAAGCCCACGGTGAAGCGATGCGTCTCGTCCCGAATCTGCTGGATCAAGTGCAAGAGCGGCGAATGTTTTTCCAGGCGGATGGGCGCATCCTCCTGTCCCAGGACAAACAGCACCTCTTCCTGTTTGGCGATGCTGGCCACCGGCTGGTTGATGATCTCCAGCTTGTTGAGCGCCTCGGCGGCTGCGTGCAATTGTCCCAGACCTCCGTCAATCAGAAGCAGGCCGGGCATCGGCTTCCGTTCGGCTTGCACCCGCCGGTAGCGGCGTTCCACAGCCTCGCGCATGCTGGAAAAATCGTCATTCCCCCACTCGCCGCGAATGATGAATTTGCGGTAGTCGGATTTCTTCATGCGGCCGTTTTCCCATACCACCATGGAGGCCACCGTGTCTGCTCCCTGTATATGTGAGACGTCGAAACTTTCGATGCGCTTGGGAGGTTCCGGCAGGTTGAGAATCGCTTCCAGCGCTTCGATGATCGCCCGGGAGCTGGGCCTCAGCACGCGAAAACGCTGGTCGAACGAGTGCCGCGCGTTTTTCTCCACCAGTTCAAGAAAGGCATGCTTGGATCCGCGCTGCGGAACGGCGATTTCGACGCGCTGGTAGGGCACGTCCAGCTCGGCGGCCCGGTCGGACAAGATTTCTTCGAGCAGCTCGCGGTCCTCAAAATCGCGTGGAACATGGATGGCCCGCGGCAGATACGCGGCGTCGAGGTAGAGCTGCTTCAGAAGCGAGGGAAGAAACTCGCCAGGGTCGAACTCGCCGAGATCTTCCCAGTAGAAATCGCGCCGGTCCACGACGCGGCCGCCCCGGAGGTGGAACAGATTCGCCGCCACCTGCGGCGGTTCGGCATACCAGGCGAGCACGTCGGTATCGTCCCCGGCCGTGGCGGCGACTTTCTGCCGTTCCTCGATGTCTTCGAGTGTGCGCAGCAGATCCCGGTAACTGGCCGCTTGTTCGTAGCGCTGTTCCTCCGATGCCTGCATCATCCGTTTGCGCGAGCTGGCGATCAGGTCATGACGGCGGCCTTCGAGAAGCATGCGCGTGTCGCGCGCTGCTTCGGCGTAGATCGCATCGCTGGTGACACCCGCGACGCACGGCCCCAGGCAGCGGTGAATGTAGTACTGGAGGCACGGACGCGGATGGTTGCGGCTGAGGTCCACCGTGCACGAGGGAACGCGAAAATGTTTGTGGATGAAATGCACGATCCGGTAGGCCAGGCTGTGGGGGAAAAAAGGCCCGAAGTAAACGGAACCATCCTTGCGCAGGCGGCGGGTTACGTACACCCGCGGATATTTCTCAAACGCCGTAAAGCGGATGTACGGATAGGTCTTGTCGTCCCGCAAAAGGACGTTGAACTTCGGGCGGTGCTGCTTGATCAGGTTATTTTCAAGAGCCAGCGCTTCCCGTTCGTTGTCCACGACGATGTAGTCGAAATCAGCGATCTCCCGCACCAGCGAGCCCGTCTTGGCATCGGCCCAACGGGACTCCAGGAAATACGATCTCACCCGGGACCGCAGGTTGCGCGCTTTCCCGGCGTATAGGATGGTGTTCAGCGCATCCTTGAACAAATAGACGCCGACTTCTTGGGGCAGGGTGGCAGCTTTTTCCTTAAGCTCCATGGCGGAGGTACAATATTCAGCGAATCAGATTCATCGAATCGGCGCGGAAGTGGGACAGCCCAGGCGAAATTCATGATAGCAGAACGAATCGGAGTAACGCACGTCTTGCGCAGCTCGCTCGTGACGGTTGGCGGTCCCCGGCAGCGATGGGTCTTAGCTCTCCTGGCTCTCCTGGCGCTCCTGGTCCTTCTTGGTTCTCCCTCTTTGATCGCCCCGCCGGCGCTTGCCCAAGCATCGAAACTCGAGAACGGCCCGCCGCGCCCTGCCGAACCGGCTCCGGAACCCGAATGGAACCCGCTGCGAGCGCATAAGAGCCTTGAAATCGGGCGCTTTTATCTGAAGACCGGGAAGTACGACGCCGCTATCTCCCGCTTCGAGGAAGCGGCGCAGTTCCAGCCGGGACTGGCGGAACCGTTTCTGCGGCTGGGCCAAGCGTACGAGAAGAAGAAGGATTTTCGAAGCGCCATCTCCGCTTATCGCAAGTACTTGGAGCTTTACCGCACAGCGCCGGACCGCAAAAAGGTACTCAAGGAAATCACCAAGCTGACGGACCGCATCCAGCGCCAAGCCCGCCGAGAAAGTTCACAGTAACCGGTCGAGAAACTTGCGCGCCCGGCCGTACTGCAGGTAGCGCTTCTCCTCTTTCTGGAATCGGCACGAGTGGGCTGTGATGCCGCATCGAGCCGCCCGCAGCGGATGCTTGACGTGCAGCATCTCGTGGAACAGCACGTACTCCACGACATAGCCGGGTATGGCCGCGCGATCCAGCCAGCGGTTCAGCACGATTTGGTCCAGCGCCGGGTCGAAGCATCCCAATTGGGAGCGCCACGGCCGGGCGCTCCATCCCAAGCGTGGCCGATGCAGCCGCCGGGTGAAGTACCGGCGGTTGAGCCGCTCGAACATCGGGGCGAGGTCATGCACACTGCCTCGGGAACCGGTATCGACGCGAAGCCCGCGTTTGCGGCGCAGCGCAGCCATCCGGCGGCGCGTCCCCGGCGCCACGATGTAGCGCCGGTAGCAGAACAATAGCCCGCGCGGCGCACGACGCCGGTAGAGCCGCGCCAGCAGAATGCCGGCGGCGGCCTCGAATACCACCAGGGGAGCATTCCGCAGCGCGTCCGAGAGCCGCACGTAAGCAACTTCGTCTCGAACGCGAATGGTATGCATCAAATTCGCATAGGGGTAGAACTCTACTCGGAAACGCGGGGGTCGGCCCCGGCAGCCGAGGCGCGTATACAAGCGATGGAAGATCTGCGCTCCGCCGGGCACGAGGCGTGTCCTTGCGGCGGAGCACCTCACGGTCTGCGTCGCACGGGTGGAGGAGCAACCTCCCCGACGGCCTGGTCGGCAGTCTTGATGGCGTCCAAAGTGGCCTCGATGGCGTCGTCCAGATTGTACCTGTACGGCTCGACTTCGGTGCCCCGGGCGGCCAGCTCCTTCAGGTAGGCCAGGAATTCCGGCCCACGGTCTTGCATCTCCTTGATGCCATCACTGATATCCTGCTGCTTCTCCACTCCGAGATCGATCAGGTCCGCCGCTTCATCCACGCAGTCGGCATAACTGTTGAGGGCGCCATTCAACCTCTCGTCACCACGCAGACTGCCGCCGGGATGATCGAGTTCATATTGCAGCCTCTTGATTCTGGCGGCAGCGAACGAAAGAAAGAGTTTGATTCGCAGCGACGGTGTCACTGCATCGCGAATCTTGTCGGCTTCAACGGCGGACAGGTAGTCCTTTCGTTGTGCGCGGGCCGGAAGCGGACCCGTCAACGCGGCACCCAGGATGAAAAAAGCCAAACTCAAGATTCCGATGCGCATGGCGGCCTCGCATTGCTCTTGCTACTTCCTGGTGCTCTCATCGGTCGTGGGAAAGAGGAGGTCGATAAGCTCGCCTTCCGCGTCGGCAAGGTCGGAGCGCACAGCGTAGAACCACGGGCGCTTATCCACCGGTATGATAAGAATCAAGTCGTCGAGCCAGCCAATGCTAACGCGCAAGCCAATTTGCAACTCCTTGAAACCGGACGAATGCCTTACCGGGTCCTCTTCCTTGGCGGTAAGGGCGTCGGAGGTGATGCGGACTTCATCGCGATAGCGCGTGATTATTTCCAGAGCCTCCTCGTCTCCGCCGGCCTGGAAGGCCATCCGGGCCTTATCAATCTCCAGCGGAACGAGTTCTCCGAGTCGCTTGGCCTTGCGGACCGGATCGGTCTCGGATTCATATCGTGCCTCCATTCGGGTGAGTCGATCCTGCGCGCGCGCTGCAGTTCCCAGAGCCGCAGCGCAGAGGACCATGGCCAGACCCACCTGGAACAGGCTGCGAAATGTCATCCGAAATGCCTTGCCACGCGCCACGCCACCGCCTCTACTGCCCATCTTGATCTATCGTAAACAAATGACCTGAAAAAACCAATGAAAAGTGACGTGGGGCCGCGCGTCTGGCGGCCAGATCAATAGATCAACTGGATTATCCCTTTGACAAACCCACGGGAACTTAGATAGCTTCCTTGCTTATGCAATTCCTAACTGTTCGTTCTGACCGCCCAATGCCAGTTGCATTGGAAAACAGGGGGTACGTCCATAAACTCGACGTAGAATGCTACAAATGCAACAAGGTGAAGTATCGCCTCTACGCGCCGTTCCTAGAGACAGAAGACTACCAAGTACAGCTTCAAAGAGAATGGCTAAATGCGAATCTTCCAAAGCAATGCCCTGAACATCGTGACTGGTTTTTGACGCCGGATCGTCCAGGCGGATGAAATTCATTATTTCGTCTTCTGTTTCTGCTTCGCCCTTGATTTACGCTTCCGTTTCGGCTAAGGTTTCACCTTCAGTAAGGCTGAGACAGCTTCGTCCAGTCGAAGAGGATTCAACGAAATATTTCGTTTAGCGTGCTTCTCGGTTTTCATTTGTTAGCTTATTCCCCAGGAGGCGTTAGCCTGAATTGAGTGCCAGTCGGTATCGTAATGTCGGCTACACCTTGCACTGATAGACCCTCGCGCTTTCCGATTGAACGTACGTCCTGATCTTCTGAATAAATGCAAGAGACTCGCTCCACTTTGGCGATGGCGACGATCTGCCTATCGAATTTCACTCTAGCCCACGTCTTCGCCGATCCTTCTCGCTTGTCGGATCGTCAGAGAGCGACGTCGGTCATGACTGCAAGTTCCAAGGCGGCGCGCTAATCGAATGGAGCAATTACGAATCGGGGATTCTTAGTAAGTTTTTGGATGATAGCGTTCCTGGCCTTGCCACTTCTTGCCAGGATTTCACTCAACGCTGGGGTGGGGATGAGAACTTGATCACCTCGACCGCTTAGATCTGTCAGTAGAAACTCTACACGCGCTTTTGCATCGGGAATCGGATGTTTTGCGTCCGGCACAAACATCAACGTCAGAAAGGTTGTGTCAAAACCTACCATGCTTATTCGCCGTGTCTGAGCTTGTGCATCTCCGCGAGAGGGTCTTTTAGCGCCAAAGGGCCGTTATCTGGTATCGCCTGCAACGCGGCCACTGCCTCCGAAAGCGTTGTGGCTTGCAGGGTCTCAAATCTGTGAATGTCGAAGAATTGCAGTTCCCATGTTCCCTGAGCATTCCTATACCACTTGCCCTCACCATGCACTCTGATTGGATCGCCCCAGATGTGCGGTCCAAGTTGCCTTACGATCTCCCGGTTTGCATTGCAAATATGAGTGCGGCCTTCGTAGACCAAATGCACGGGCAGAGTTTCATCTATGCCGCCGAGTCTGACGATTATTCCGTCTAGAGAGCCGTCTTGCCAAAAAGGCCCAAAGGTTTCTTCCTTTCTTTGCTTAATAAGCGGATAGCTGGCAAACGTCTCACCTCTTTCTGTCTTGAATTCGGCGGAAAATTCATCCTTTTTAAGCATAGTGCGCACCGTCGAGTTTGCCTTGACTGCTTCTCTCGGCCCCTTGTTCAGCGTGGCTTTTTTCACGCGAGAGATAATGCTGTCTTCCTCTTCTTGGTCAACTTCAACGATGCACGGCAAGCTACCCGTTTCCACTCTCAAAAAGTGTACGTGCTGCTTATTCCCGAGCAAGACAGAAAGCTCCTTCAAATACTCCGCCAACCGCGCCATGGGAATGACGTGCGGAGTCGTGCCTTCAATTTGGAAACGAAGCTCTTTTCTTGCCACGGCCCACTCCTTAGGTTTGTGATACACTTCGAGTGGGTTACTCGTCGTTGCCCAAGAATTTCGCGAAGGCTCGCCTGCCAGCGAGCTTTTGCTACTTATGCGCTCCTTAGCTTGGATGAGTACCGGTACACCAATCTTTTCCCAGCAATTTCCTTAATCGCATGGAGTGCCCGTGTGCCGTCGCTGACATGACGCAAATTGTACCTGAAATCGAACTCCAACAGATAGCGATGCAGGTGTTGCTTACTGACGTGATGGAATGTCCCGATCATGC
Organism: Candidatus Acidiferrales bacterium; assembly: GCA_965197305.1. Taxonomy (GTDB): domain Bacteria; phylum Acidobacteriota; class Terriglobia; order Acidiferrales; family UBA7541; genus Palsa-189. The sequence continues at coordinate 463,644 of CBDAMS010000013.1, forward strand.
CTCGCTTTAGGATGCTAAAAGATCCCTCTGCGCTATTCGTGTGAATGCGCTTCTCGCCTTCACGGCGCGAATAGCTACCAGAGCTATGTCTAATGATGTCATGAGATGGAAGCTCGTTCTTAACCCAATCATAGACCGAGTAATCATCCGTCATGATGCTCGCATTCTTTGCCACATTGGAGCGCAAAATCGCCTTCAGGTTCGCGCCAGTTATGTTCGCCACATGGAAAGAGCGCACATTGCCGCCACGTTGTACAAGCGAGACAACGGGAGCCTTGTGGCTTCCCGCGCCCGGTCTGCCTCTGCGTCCAATGCCGTGCCGCCTGCCACCGACGTACGTCTCATCAATCTCAACCGTGCCAGACAGTTTGCTGCGTAATGGTTCTTGCGACATGGCGTAGCGAATACGATGTGCCATAAACCATGCACTCTTATAGGTCACTCCCAGCATCCGGTGAAGTTGGTGAGCACTCATTCCCTTCTTGCTGGCGCAGAGAAGGTGAATCCCCATGAGCCACTTGTGAAGAGGAATATGGCTATCTTCGAAGATCGTGCCGACGCGCACGGTGAATTGCTTGCGGCATCCGCCGCACTTCCACACGCCGGGGCGAACGTGGCTCTTACCTTCTTTCTCGGGCCGCAAGCGGTAGGACTCGCCCTCTACACCGCAATGCGGGCAGACTGCCCCATTGGCATTGGGCCAGCGCTGCGCCTCAAGGAACTCACGGGCCGCTTCCTCTGCGCTAAAGTGCTTGGCTATTTCGCTTAGGTTCATGGCGCTCTCTCTTCGACGCCAGTATCTCAGGATTGCCTGGGTTTGTCAAGTATATAGTACCGTAGATCAATGGTCGCGAGAGCAGGCTCATGACCTCCCGGAAAGATGCAAGATGCCGGCGAGACCACGCAGGCGCCCCGAATTCGAGGAGGGGAGTCTCGGACATGAGCGACATGAACAAGAGGATCAGCAGTGTGCTCAGGAACGCCTTACGTCGCAACGTCATTGACCCTCGTTGACCATCATTGAGCTATTGACCCGTGGGGCGGCGTCCGCCTGGGCCGCCGTTGCCGGACCGTTCCCTATCATTCCCTCCTACTACGCCCCCCCCATTCCCTCCACTAGGTCCCCTACCATGTCCCCCGCTACGCCCCCCACTATGCGAATTGTGGTGATTTTTCAGGACGCTCGCCAGAAATTTTCCTGTGTAGGAGCGGGGATTGCGGGCCACCTGTTCCGGCGTTCCGGTGGCCACAATTCGTCCGCCGCGCGCACCGCCCTCGGGGCCTAAGTCGATCACCCAGTCTCCGGACTTGATCACGTCGAGGTTGTGTTCAATGACCACGATGGAGGCGCCTCTTCCGAGCAGCTTGCGGAAGGCCGTCAATAGCTTCTGGATATCATCGAAATGCAGGCCGGTGGTGGGCTCGTCGAAGATGTAAAGCATGCCCGGTTTGGCGGTGTGCATCAGGTGCGCGGCTAATTTCAGCCGTTGCGCCTCGCCACCCGACAGGGTCGTGGCGGACTGACCCAGACGCAGGTACCCGAGCCCCACTTCGTCGAGGATCTTGAGCCTCGCGAGCACTTTGGGCACCCCGCTGAAGAACAGCAGCGCCTCGCGAGCCGTCAGTTGGAGCACCTCGTGAATATTCTTGTCGCGATAGCGCACCTCGAGAACCCTGCTCTTGAAGCGCGTGCCACGGCACTCCTCGCACACCAGCTCCACGTCGGCCAGGAACTGCATCTCGACGGTGATTGTGCCGTCGCCCTGGCAGGTTTCGCAGCGCCCGCCAGGGATGTTGAAAGAAAAGTGCCCGGCCGCGAACCCGCGTTTTCTCGCTTCCGAGGTCGCGGCAAAGACTTCGCGGACGGCGTCGAAGGCCTTCAGATAGGTCGAGGGATTCGACCGTGGCGTGCGTCCGATAGGCGATTGATCTACCAGCACGACTTCGGTGATCGCTGCGTCGCCCTCCAGGCCGTCGCAGAGGTGGCGGAAATTGCCCTGGGCTCGTTTCGTTTCCAGTGCCTTATAGAGAACGTCATAGACCAGCGTGGATTTGCCGGAACCGGACACCCCGGTCACCACCACCATGGTGCCCAGCGGAATCATGACCTCGATATTCTGCAAGTTGTGCGCGCGGGCGCCCAGGATGCGCAAGAAACGCCCGTCGGGCCGGCGACGGCGCACCGGCACCGGGATACGCATCTCGCCATTCAAGTAGCGAGCCGTAAGCGATTGCGGGGCAGCCAACAATTGATTGCGCGGGCCGGCGAACAGCAGTTTGCCCCCCACCTCCCCGGCGCCTGGCCCGAGATCCAAAACGTAATCGGCGGCGGCGATGGTGTCCGGGTCATGCTCAACCACCAGGATGGTGTTGCCCAGGTCGCGCAGGCTCCTGAGGATTTCGATCAGCCGGTGCGTGTCGCGCGGATGAAGACCGATCGAAGGCTCGTCCAGCACATAGATCGCGCCCACCAGATGTGAGCCGAGCGACGTGGCGAGTTGAATCCGCTGTGCCTCGCCTCCGGAAAGCGTCGAGGTCAGACGGTCGAGCGTAATGTATTCGAGTCCTACTTCGTCGAGGAAGCCAAGGCGATGGCGCACCTCTTCCAGGATCTTATCGGCGATGACGGATTGTTCCGGGGCCAACGCCAGGGTGCTGAAGAATTGTCGCGCTTCGGCAATGGTCATGGCGCTAACTTCGGTGATCGATTTGCCTTCGACGCGGACGGCGCGCGCTTCCTGACGCAGCCGCGTGCCGCCGCACTCGGGGCAGGTGGCGTAGCCGCGGTAACGGCTCAGAAAGGCGCGGACGTACAGTTTGTATTTTTTTCGCTCGAGCCAGGCGAAAAATCCTTTCACGCCCAGAAACTTTGCACTGCAGTCGCCTTCCAGGATGGCGTTTCGCTGCTCGGCAGTGAGCTGCCGAAAAGATATATCCAGCGGAATGCCGCGGGCGCGTGCAAACCGTTTTAGGTCCTGCCACAGCGCGCGGTAGCGCGGCTTGGTCCAGGGCTCGATCACTCCCTCGTGAATGGATCTCCCGCGGTCTGGAATCACTCGGTCCAGATCGAAGTCAATGGTGTTGCCGAATCCCTGACAGCGCGGACACGCCCCGTAAGGATTATTGAACGAAAACAGACGGGGTTCCGGCTCCTGGTAAACCAGTCCGCACCCCTTGCACTCGAAGCGCTCGTTAAATATCAGTCGCTGCGGGCCGTCCCGCTGTTCACCGGGCCGGGAGCCGGTATCGGATGCCGCCGGAAGGAACTCCAAGATGGCCTCGCCGCCGCCTTCGCGATAACTGATTTCGACCGAGTCGGCCAGGCGCGACCGGATCTCCGGAGAAACGGCGAGACGATCTACGAGCACGTAAACGGGCTGAGTGAAATCAGTAAAATCGATGTCCAGCAGAGTCTCCGGTGAAGAGAACTCGTGCACCCGGCCGTTCTGAACGAGGCGGTTGAATCCCCGTTTCTGCAGGTCAGCGAGCGCCTGCTGCACGGCGGTCCCGCTCGGCCGGGCGGCCTTGCGCCCACCGACCCTTTTGGCCGGGCCCGGTAGCGCCAGGCGGAAGAGGACGTAAAACCGGCGGCCCGCAGCGAGCTCCAGCACCCGCGCCGTGATTTCATCCACACTGTCACGACGCACTTCGGCGTCACACCGCGCGCAGAAGGTACGGCCCACGCGCGCGTAAAGCAATCGGAGATAGTCGTAGATCTCGGTTGCCGTAGCGACGGTAGACCTCGGATTGCGGGTCGCGTTTTTCTGCCGGATGGCGATGGCCGGGGCGATCCCGGAAATCTCATCCACATCGGGCTTCTCGATGCGTTCGAGGAATTGCCGGGCGTAGGCTGAAAGCGATTCGATGTACCGGCGCTGCCCCTCGGCATAGATGGTATCGAAGGCCAGGCTCGATTTGCCCGAGCCGGAAACCCCGGTCACCACGGTGATGGCATCGTGCGGGATCTCGAAGCTGATGTTCTTTAGGTTGTGCACGCGCGCGCCCGAAACGCGGATGACGGCAGTTTCGACGCTGGCGCTGGGAGTCTCACTCACGACAGACAGGCCTTCTACAGAACGGCTTTACACGCTCGGCTCAAACCTCAAATTATAGGTCCGCGCGGAGCGCCGGGCAAACGTCCCGCCTGCGACGTGGCCGCCATGGGGCAGATCCCAGGGAGCGTTTCCGCTTACGATTCAGGCGGAAATTTGCGGCTTGTGGTGATTCCCGGGGCCGCCTATAGTCGGCCCCATGAGCGAAACCGTCTGTTCGACGTGCGAAAAACCGGAACGGGAGTGCTCCTGCAACCGCTACTGCACGTACTGCATGGGGCAGCACGAGATTCGACTCTGCACCGACGGCCTTTACTATTGCCCAGACTGCCGCAATGCGTGCGAGGTGGGTCTGGCCAGTTCCCACCGTTACAACTGAACGCAACCTAGATCCCGATCGAAAAGGTATTGCGGCGAATCAGCGCCACGACCTGGTCGTTGGTGAGCGACAGGCGCACGTCCAGCCGGTCGCCCGACGGGGCAATGCGCACCTGGTCCAGCATGGCGGCGAGATCGGGGTTGGAGTCGCTCGCTTGATAGCGGCGGTAGAGCAAGCCGGCTTGCATGAGGGCGGCGAAGGTATTGGCGTCATCGGGGGTGGCGCAGACAGCCTGGAAGTGCGCGTCAACGCCTGTGCCGGCCTCGATGGTAATCGACAAGGCGCGCAACTGCGCGACCAATTGGCGGGCCTGGGGAAACTTTGCGACTTCCGGAGCGAGTTGCTGCATGGCCAGGCGCGTATAGGCCGCGTTCATGACCGCCCACACGACACCGCTGCCGTTGGCGGCGGTGATGAGCGGCAAAAGCTCGGTGTTGGCAAAGAGGCCTTGCTCCTCGCCGTAAAGCACGGCGATGATCTTCTCTAGTTGCGCGCGCTGGCCGAAGGCCGCGGTATTCGAGTCGATAAAGACAAAGAAGAGGTCGCCTGATCCGGAGCCGCTGCCGAAGGCATAGAGCGAGTGGGTGCGCACTTTCACCACCGGCAATTGCTGGGCTCGGAAGAAGGCCTCCGCCGTCTCGGGTTGAAATGATCCGAGTGCGATTCCGACCACTTCCTCGCTGGTGGGCACCGCCGTCGCCGCCTCCTCTCCGTCGGGGAGACCACCGGGCACCAGCGCCCACGCCACCTCATCCACCTGCACGTTCGGATCGATATCCGCAGCGGCAAGAAACTGCTCGAACTGCCGGAAGCGCGCCGGAAGCATCTGTTCCTTGAGCTGCGGGAACCAGCTCAGCGAACGCGCCTGGCGCAAGTCGGCATAGGCAAACTCACCGATATTCCGCGGGAACATCCCGATGATGTCGGTAGCCAGCGTGCCAGCGCTCGCGATCGCGGGCAGGATGCCGGCCATCAACACGATGCTGGCCATCAACACGATGCTGGCCTTCAACACGATGCCGGCCTTCAACACGATGCTGCCCTTCAAGAAGACCGCTGCGAAAAATATTCGTTGCTTCATGGTTTCCTCCCGCCGGGCATCCGCCTTTTAGATTAGCATCCCTGCGCCACATTCTTGATATAGATGCTCTCCGGCGTGTCGAGGTTGAGCGCCGCGGCCAGTTTGTCTTCCAGCACCGGAAGAGGCCCCGACTCCTCCACTCTGAGAAAATAGCCGGCGGCCATTTGCAGCGCCTTTCTGGGCACCAGGCCGACAATCTCGCTGCTGACGATGGAGCATCCACGGCGCTCGACCTCGCGCCGCACCATCTCAAACACACGATGCACGGGAGTCTGCTCGAAATCAGTCAGATTGATGGAGACTTGCGCCAAGCCGCGCGCCTTCAGCTCCACGCCAATGGCTTTCACGTGGCGCAGACCGCCGCTCGAATAACGAATCGCGCGCGCAATCTCATCGGCCACCGAGGCATCCGGCGTGCTCAGGTTGATGTTGTAGGCGATGAGCAACTTACGCGCGCCAACGGCTATGGCGCCGGCCGTGGGATGCAGGCGCGGCTCGCCGATGTCGGGGGCGCGGCCGGGGTCGCAAGTGACCTCTTCGCGGAGACGCTCGAACTGCCCTCTGCGTACCTCTTCAAGACTCGTACGGCCGGGCCGCGTGGCTGCGGCTTCATAGAAGTAGACAGGAATCCTATATCGCTCCCAGATCTCGCGGCCCACGCGGTGCGCAAGCTCCACGCACTCCTCCATGGTGACCCCCCCCAGGGGAACGAAGGGGAGCACATCGGCCGCGCCCATGCGCGGATGCACGCCGGCGTGACGCGTCAGGTCAATCAATTCGGCCGCCTTGCCCACTCCGCGCAGGGCTGCGGCGGCCACGGCCTCCGGTTCGCCTGCCAGGGTGATGACGCAGCGATGGTGGTCGAAGTCGCTTTGCCGGTCGAGCACCCAGACGCCTGGCACGCCGCTCATGGCGGCGACGAGGGCGTCGATTCGCGCAGGGTCGCGCCCTTCGGAGAAGTTGGGCACGCATTCGATCAATTCTTTCATGGGCGTTTCATGGCCTGCTTCATGAGCGTCTCATGAGCGTATCTTGAGCGTCTCACGGGCATCCTGCAAAAGCGGCATCCTGCGAAAGCCGAAGAAGGGGCACGCGTGAAGAAGAGGATCAACGGCGCTCGATCTTCCATGGAAGCGCGTTGCCGGATCATGATACGAGATTTCGCGGCGGCTGACCACTTCGCACCACACTGCGGCGTCGTATCTGGCAATCGGTGGAGTGCTATCTTTCTAGTTATCACCAGCCCCCCCCCCCGGTTTTTGTAAGCGTTCATTCTGCGTGGCTTACGGTTAATCACTTGTTCCCTACCCCACCCCCGGTGTTTTTTGCGAAAGAGTGCGAAAGAGCATGAAAGCAGGCGGGTTGAGGTTTTGCAAAGAGCAAAAGAGCGCAAAAAAGCGTTGCGCGTCACCTGAAGATACCCCGGCATGTTATTTAATGGGACCCAATCCAGATAGAAGATATGTTGTGGGAACGGGTGAGGCGGCACGAGCCGAGTGCGGCGCCGGTGGCAGCGTTGGTGGCGGCGAAACGCAGGGGTGTTTGTGCGAGGGGAGTGCGGCCGAAACATGGCCTACATTAACATACAGTAAATAGATATGCAAGATAGTTTAATTGTGGTCATTCGAATGACGCTGTGGAAAATATGGCAGGCAGTTGAAAAGTGAAGATGAGATTCGAAACGCGTCCATGTTTGAAAGGGTTTTTGAAGGGTTTCGGAAGGACGAGGCAAAAGACCCCACCTCTAGCTTTTTTGCCAAGAGACGGGCACCTGGCTGTTACAATTGGCAAGAGCTTGATAGCAATTGCCGAACTCGACCGAATCGCGCAGGCCCGGCTGGACGATGCTAAGGCGCTATTGGCCGCAAGACGATATGACGGAGCTGTGTACCTGTGCGGCTACGCAGTCGAGGTGGCCCTGAAAGCCCGTATCTGCCGGACACTCAACTGGCCAAAGTTCCCGAGCACGAGTGGAGAGTTCCAGGCGTATCGAAGCTTTCAAACTCACGAACTGGATGTGCTCCTGCGTCTTTCAGGACAGGAGGATCGAATCAAGCAACAACACTTCCCATCCTGGAATGCTGTAGCGGTATGGAAGGCGGAGTCCCGTTACAACATTATCGGCACGATCCAGAAACCTAATGCGGACTCGATGATCGGCGCCGCTGAACAGCTGTTGAGGGAACTATGATCTCCACCGATTTGCCGGCCAAGTTTGTGAAGCTAGAATCAGATGTTGCCGCTGCAAGGGGCGACTTCGCCTTATTTGCGTTGTTCTTGAGAGAAGACGTTCCAGACCGCTGGGACTTGATAGTATCGGCGCCGTGGGCATTAGCGGACCCGAAGAGAGCTCTGGACTATCTGGTCGACCGAATCAAGAAGGATTTGGGCCCTAGCGACTTGACTCAGTTGTCGCGCATCGTCTTTTTTGACCCTCAAGATGCGTCGGTGCAGGACCTAAATAAGGCTGTTCGCGTTGAACACGGGTCGTACGAGGTACGCGACAGCAACCTTTTTGGTTTGCTGATCAAGCATGCCTTTATCATCACCTCGAAGGCGCCCGGCGCAGCGGTGCCCAGTTAGCTGCCTACGCACTGCACCCGAAGTCGCTGAGTTGTAGGCTGTCCTTGCAGGTCTTGTCCGCAGGCGAATCAGCCCAGCTTTTCAGAGCGCCCCCCATAGCGGAGGGCGCAAAGCGCTGCTTCGTTGGAAAGGAAACGTTCGAGGCGTTGGGCCATTTCCGGCGTGCCGTCGGCAAGGATGCCCCAGCCGGTGCGCTGCGGGTGGCCGGTTGGGTCACGCTCGATAGAGGCACGCTCGATAGAAACCCAGGCAGAGCCACTTCCGGGGTCAAGCAGGAGCTTCAGAGCCGGCCAGTCGGTGGCCACATCCGAGCCCTGGAGCATTTTTTCGGATGCGTTATCGTCTATGTCAGGGGCCATGTGAGGGGAAGCCGCGGAGATGGTCACATCTTTACCCGCACCTTTACCAACTGGCGGCGCAACGGCGCCGCTCCGGGAAGGCCCGCAGGCAATGATTATGGGCGCTTTGACCTCGCCGCGCGCGACCAGATCGTTCACGGCCGTTCCAAACTTGGCCCAACCGCTGCACGCAAGCCAAGAGACGCGCGCCGGAAGACCCTGAAAGCGAGAGAGCCGGCCGGCCAGGTCCATCCATTTCCGCAAGCGGTCGTCGCCGGAAAAAAGTTCCAGCGCCAGTCGGTCGATGCGGGCAATGTCCGCCGGGTCGCCGGAAAGCGCGACATACAGCAGCGGCGCGCGCCCTTGGGCGAAAAGCCCCTGAAAATATTCCGGCGCGAATCCTGGAATGTGGAAGGCGTCGTCCACGCCGCGGGAACGAGCCAGCGCGCGGAGATTGTTTCCGTACTCGAAAGTGACGGAGCCAAACTTCTGTAATTGGAGCATGCCGCGCACGTGCGCAGCGATGGAATCGAACATGCGATCGCGATAGGCGCGGGGATCGCGCTGCCGCAGTTCCGCGGCCTGTTGGACCGCAAACCCTTGCGGGACGTAACCGCCGCCTAGGGGGCCGTCAATGGGGCCACCCAGGGGATCGTCCAGGGAACCGTCCAAGGAGTCGCCCAGGGGGGCGTCGGCCGGCGTCTGGTCGGTCAGCAGGTCCGGGACAACGCCGCGGCTGGCCAGCTCCGGAATGACGTCCGCGCAGTTGCCGATCAGGCCGACAGAGACAGGCTCGCGCCTGCGAACCGCATTTTTCAGAAGACGCAACGCCTCGTCGAGGCTCGAGACCATCACGTCGCAGTAACCCGCCTTGACGCGGCGCTTGATACGCTCCGGATCAACGTCAATCCCCAGAAAAGCCGCGCCGTTACAGGTTGCGGCCAGCGGCTGCGCGCCGCCCAGTCCGCCCATGCCGCCGGAGACGGCCAGGCGTCCGTCGAGTGTTCCGCCGAAATGGGTCCGCGCGGCGGCGGAAAACACTTCATAGGTGGCGGACAGAGCGCCCTGCGTGCCGATGTAAGTCCAATCGGTGCCTGCCAGCATCACGCGTGGCGCATCCGAGTGCGTCGAAAAGACGCCTAGCGGCGTTCCTGACTGCACCAAGAGAGTTTGGTTATTCCCCAATTCGCGCAATGACGCGACGATGGCCCGAAAAGAGTCCCAGTCGCGCGCCGGTTTCGGGCTGCCTCCGCAGACGATGAGGTCCGCGGCACACTCGGCCACCTCGGGGTCGAGGCTGTTCATCAGCATGCGCAGGGCGGCTTCCTGCCGCCAACCTTTCGAGGAGAGGGCGTTGCCGCGAGGGGCGCGCACCGGTTCGTAGGTCACGCCCTGGCCTGAGGGCTTGTGCAAGTCTTGTGCAAGTGAGGAACCTCGGGGGCATCTTAGCGCACGCCATAGTGCGTTTGTAGCGCGGCACCTCCGAGATTTTGGGTTCTCGCCCCACGTGCCAGCCGTTGCTGAGGCAGTACTGTAACCTCACTTTGATATCCTTTGTTAGGACCTCTTATTAAGGAGAATTTTCGAATGAGGGACTTACTGGATCAGATCGAGAGGGGACTTCAGGCGAACCTGTACTACTTATCCTTCCTCGCCGCACTCGCGGTTCCCGATATTTGTGCTGCTTTGTCATCTGCCGACGGGCAAACAACTGGTGCACGATATGCCGGCTGGTTCGATAGCTACGTCGCGCCGAAATACAATGGGAGACTGTGTGGCTCAATCTGTCATCAACTCAGGTGTTCGCTTTTTCACCAGGGTTCATTGCAGCACCCCAGTAGTACTTATGCCCGTGTACTGTTCGTCGAACCGTCTTCCACTTCTAGAATGGTCTTGCATAACAACGTACTGAATGACGCCTTGAATATCGACGTGCGCATATTCTGCCGAGACATTATCGGCAGAGCGAATTCTTGTCTCATGGCGAGTCAAAGTACACCGAATTACCAGAAGAACTTTCTGAAGTTGATGCAGCGTTATCCGAACGGTCTTTCTCCCTACATCGTAGAAGTCCCCGTCATCGGATAACTTTGCTGGGGAGAAGTACTGTAGTGTAAAGTCCGAGCCCCGGCCATGGAATATCCTACGCTCCCTCAGCGGTTGCTCAATTCGGTGGACTGCTTCGCCTGTCCGCAGGCGCAAATCTACAAGGCCGGCGGCCGGTGGGAATCCATCCCCGCGCGGGAGATGCTGCGGTGCATCGCGGGCCTTTCCGCGACGCTCGCCGAGCTGGGCGTGCGGGCAGGAGACCGCGTTGTGCTGCTGGCGCCTAATTGCCCCGAGTGGCACACAGCCGATTTTGCGGTGACCGGCCTGGGCGCGGTTGTCGTGCCGATCTACTTCCGCGAATCGCCCGATCGCATCGAGTACATTGTCCGCCATTCGGGGGCCAAAACCGTTTTCGTGGCCGGAGAAGAACAGGCGGCAAACGTGCTGTGCATTCGCGACCGCCTGGGCATCGCGCAGGTCATCGCCGCGGGAATGCCGACCGGGACGGCGCTCCCGCGCAAAGCCCTGCTCTACGAGACCACCATTGTGCGAGCGGGCGACGCCGAGATCGCGGCCTACCGCCGCCGCGCCGCCGAGCTGCGCTCGGATCAACTGGCGTCGATCATCTACACCTCGGGCACTACCGGCGAGCCCAAGGGGGTGATGCTCTCGCACGCCAATTTCGTGTCCAACGGGATGGCGTCGTTTGAACGGTTTGGACTGGGACCCAACGACCTGGGGCTTTCCTTTTTGCCCCTGGCGCACGTCTACGAACGGATCACCGACTATGGCTACCTGTTTCGCGGCATTCCGCTGGCTTACTTGGCGCGGATGGAAGATGTCGCGCAGGCGCTGCTGGAAGTCCGGCCGACGGCGACCGTGGCGGTGCCGCGATTTTTCGAGAAGCTATACGCCAACCTTCTGGAGCGCGGCGCGCAGACCAAGGGCCTGCGGCGGTGGCTGTTCGACTGGTCCATGGGCGTGGCCCGCCGGGCGGTGCCGTGGCGCGCCTACGGCCGGCCCGCTTCGCTCGGCTTGAAGTTCGCGTGGCGGATTGCCCACCGACTGGTGTACAAGAAGTTTCGCGCCGGGGTCGGCGGCCGCATGCGGATGTTTATTTCCGGCGGTGCGCCGCTTTCGCGCCAGCTGGCCGAATTTTTCACCACCGTGGACCTGCCGATCTATCAAGGTTACGGGCTGACGGAAACTTCGCCGGTCGTTGCCACCAACCTTCCGGGGGCCAACCGCATGGGGACCGTCGGCCAGCCGATTCCCGATATCGAGGTGCGGATCGCCGATGACGGGGAGATCCAGGTGCGCGGCCCCTGCGTCATGATGGGCTATTACCAGAAGCCCGAGGAAACGAGCGCCGTGCTCTCTGCCGATGGATGGCTGGCTACCGGCGACATCGGCCGCCTGGACGAGGGCGGCTATCTGATCATCACCGACCGAAAGAGGGAGATCCTCAAGACCTCCGGCGGGAAGATGGTGGCGCCGGCGCCGATCGAAAACGCGCTGAAGGCCAGCCTGTATATTCTGAACGCGGTGCTGCTGGGCGATCAGCGCCGGTTCATCGCCGCGTTGATCGTGCCCAACTTCGGCCATGTCGAAGCGCGCGCCCGGGAGGCCGGCATGGTGTTCCACTCGCGCGCCGAACTTGCCGCGCACCCCTGGGTGCGCAACCTGATGGAAGGCGAAATCGCCCGCCTGACCTCGAATCTGGCGCCATATGAAACCATCAAGCGCATTGCGCTGCTCGATCGGGACCTTACGTTTGACGGTGGCGAGCTGACCTACACGCTCAAGCTCAAACGCCGCGTCATCGGACAGCGCTACGCGGAGGTAATCGACCGCCTGTACGCTGATGAGCCGGCTCCCGCGCGTCCGTAGAGATCCGCCGGCGCGGCTCGCGGGCTTCGTGTCGCGGCATTTCCCGCCACGCGTGTCCCCGCAGTACAATGTGCCATGATGAGCGATCCACTGGTCATCGCCGGCCGGTCATTCCGTTCGCGGCTGATTGTCGGCACGGGCAAATACCGCGGCTTCAGTGAAATGCAGCGCGCGCACCAGGCTTCGGGCGCAGAGATGGTTACCGTCGCCGTGCGCCGCGTCAATCTGACCGATCGCAGCACCGAGTCGCTGCTCGATTATGTCGACCGCGAGAAGTATTTCCTGCTGCCCAATACGGCGGGCTGCTACACCGCCGAAGAAGCCGTTCGCACGGCGCGGCTGGGCCGCGAAGCCGGCTTGTCGAACTGGGTGAAGCTCGAAGTCATCGGCGATCAACAGACCCTCTTTCCGGATACCGCCGATCTGTTGCGCGCCACCGAGCAACTGGTGAAGGAAGGATTCGTGGTGTTGCCGTACACGAATGACGATCTGATCGTCGCACGGCGGCTGGTTGACGCCGGCGCCGCGGCTGTGATGCCGCTGGGCGCCCCCATAGGTTCGGGCCTGGGCATACAGAACTACGCCGCGCTGCACATCCTGCGCGAGCGCGTCACCGAGGTACCGCTGATCGTAGACGCCGGCGTGGGTACAGCCTCGGACGCGACGGTGGCCATGGAACTTGGCGCCGACGGGGTTCTGATGAACACGGCCATCGCCGAAGCGCAGGACACCGTGCTGATGGCTTCCGCCATGAGCCACGCCGTCGAAGCCGGCCGGCAGGCGTTTCTTGCCGGGCGCATTCCAAAGAAGCTGTACGCCAGCGCGTCGAGCCCCTTGGCCGGCGTGGTCCGCTAAGTACCGTCAAGAAACCTTGAGAGATGGTTCTGCGACCTCGCAGGGTTCGGGAGAGTATGCGGGGAGATTGCGCAGTTCGTCGATCGCCTCGTCGGGTATTTCATCCAGGGGTATCTCGTTCAGGGGTATCTCGCCCAATCGCACGCGCCTCGCTGCCGCAAAGTACCGTTCCCACGCGGCGGCGACCACCGCCGATAACAGAGCCCAGCCCAGGAGAATCTTGAGTATCTGGAGAATCATTCGCCTCCTCCTACACGACACTCTAGAGAGTCGACTGCAGCGCTGGCAATGTAACAGCCGTCCTACTGCTTGCGGTACAACCGTACCAGCGATGCTTTCGTCCTAAAGTCCTACCGGGGCGGGACCAGCAAATGCCACGAGACATTGACGAAAGTGTGGGACGAGGGTGTGGATCATGCACGTGCGTCGACCGGCCTCAGGCGCGCTGGAAGAATCCGCCGGCGAAAGAGGGAAGGCTACGGTGCGCGATCCGGCCCGAGGGATTTTTCAGGCGGCGCCGGGAGCTTGAAGATCATTTCACCGGGCCGGGCCAGGCCCATCTCTTCGCGGGCAATGCGTTCGATGGCTTTGGGATCAGTCCGGAGGGATTCGATCTGGCCAGTGAGTTCGCTATTGTCGTGGTTGAGCTGCTCGATTTTCGCGCGCGTCTGCTCGATCTGCTTTTGCGTGCGGCGCATGGCCAGGAAGCCGTTGGTTCCGAAGATGTCATGGACCCCAACCGCCAGCAGGACGAGGCTCAGAATCACTCGCGCATGACGGCTCCAGAACGCTGGTAGCTGCACAATACGCATCATTGGTTCCTTGCTCCTGGGTTCCCTGCTCCTGCCGCACTGGCGAAGAGCCACTCGCGGGCGCGGCCGGCCAGTTGCGCGGACTGCTCGGGACTTGCGGCTTCGGTGTAAATGCGCAGCAAGGGCTCGGTGCCCGAGGGGCGCAGCAGGATCCAGGTGTCGTCGTCGAAGACCAGTTTGAGCCCGTCCGTGCGGTCCACGCGCACCACGCGCCGGCCCAGAAATTCGGAAAAGTCGCCTTTCAATCGTTCCATGGCGCGGGCCTTGACATCTTCGGGCAGGTGCAGGTTGGTGCGCAGCGGCCAGTATTCGCGCCCCACGCGGCGGAATAGGCCGCGCAGTTGTTCCTCAAGGGGCGCGCCGCGTGTCGCGATCATTTCAGCCACCAGCAGACAGGCCAGGATACCGTCCTTTTCCGGGAGGTGGCCGCGAATGGAGAGCCCGGCACTTTCTTCCCCGCCGAGTGCGATGGCGTCTTGCAAGATGAGCTGGCCGATGTACTTGAATCCCACCGGAGTTTCATGCACAGCGAGTCCGCGGGAGCGAGCGACCGCGTCGATGAGATGCGACGTGGCAACACTGCGCGCCGCGGCCAGCCGCCAGCCGCGAGTCTCGATCAGATAGTCGTACAGCAGACCGAGGATGTGGTTCGGCGAGACCCATTGCCCGGCGGCATCCACGATTCCGAAACGATCGGCGTCGCCGTCGGTTGCCACGCCGACCTGCGCGTTTTGTTCGGTGACCGCCCGGCCCAGCGGCGCAAGGTTGGCTTCGGAAACGTCGGGGCCGCCGCCCTCGAAAAGCACGTCGCGTTCGGCGCGGATGGTTTTCCCGGCAATCCCATGTGCCGCGAATGCGCGGTCCAGGTAACCTGCTCCGCATCCGTGCAGCGCGTCGTAGACGATGCGAGTTCCGGCCTTGCGGATGGCATCGAATTGCACCAGCTCAGCGAGGCGGTCGAGATAAGCGGGCCGGGGATCGATCCGCTCGAACTCGCGCTCCTTCTGGAGCGAAGGAAAGGCGGAGGCAGCGGGTCCGGCGCGCGAGGACAACTTCGCGGCGCGCGCCTCAATATCGCGCGTCACCTCGGGCAAGGCCGGACCGCCGTCGTCTGCTGAGAACTTCAGCCCATGATATTCGGCAGGGTTGTGGCTGGCGGTGAAGTTGATGGCGCCGTCGGCCTTGCGGCGTCGAACCTCAAAGGCGACACCGGGCGTGGGCGCAGGGCCTTCGCAAACCAGCGCATGCACGCCGCGCTCCTCGAGCACCCCCGCCGCCGTGCGCGTGAACTCCTCGGAAAAGAATCGAGTGTCGTGGGCCACGATCAGCGTGGGATTCCTCTTGCGGCTGAGCACGTGGTCGGCAATCGCGGCCACGGCGATCCGCACCTGCGCGAAGGTGAAATCTTCGGCAATGATTCCACGCCATCCCGAAGTTCCAAACTTGATTGCGGAAGCGGACATTGGTTTTCGCCGACGCGCTATTGTATCTTGGCGCGCAGCCGGGTGGCAGCCGATAGCAATCGGCCGCTGCAAAGAGTAAAGAGCAAGCGGAGCAGAGACAATGCGAAAATCGCGCCAACAGAGGTACGTGGTCGTTCTGGTCACCTGCGGCTCGCGACGAGAGGCGCAACGCATCGCGCAGGCCATCGTCTCGGGCAGGCTTGCGGCCTGCGTCAACGTTCTCACCGCGCCGGTCGACTCGGTATACCGCTGGAAAGAGAAGGTGGAACACGCGCGCGAGTTCCTGCTGGTGATCAAGAGCTCGCGCAAGCGGCTCGCCGCCCTGCGCCGCGAAGTCGAACGGTTGCACAGCTACGACGTGCCGGAATTCGTTGCCTTGCCCATCGCCTCCGGATCGCCCCGCTACCTGGCCTGGCTCGAGGATTGTCTCCGGCCGAAGAAGTAGGCAGGCCCGAGGAAGTAGACAAGGAAGACTTCTTGCGTTCTGAGCTGTCTAACCGGAGGGCGGTGGCTAAAGAATCTCTTGCGTGGGAATCGCTTTGACCCCGGCTTGCGTAAACTCGAATCGCAGGGTCCAACTGCTTGCCGCGTTTCGGCCGGCAATCGTCGGCGGGTTGAATCTCCAGCGCTGCGCGGCTTGCAAGGCCAGACGCGCGAAATACCTGCTCGGTCCAGGGTATTCGAATTCCGCATTCTCCACGTTGCCTGAGGGGTCGACGCTGACTCGAACGGTGACTACCAGCGTGCCTCGAATGGTGTCGCTCGCGCTTGCGGGCACCTCAGGCAGGATTTGCCGCAAAACCTCACCGCGAACCGGGACGCCTGGGGGTGAATTCCCTGCTGCCCTGGCTCTTTCCTCCGCTCCTGCGTTTTCCAGCCGAGTAGAGGCCGGTACCGGAGCAGCGGTTTCCTGCCGCGCCGGTGCGAGTGGAGCCGTCACCTGTGCGGAACCAGCAGCGGGAGGCTGCGGAGTCTCCGAAGGTTGGCGGAATAGTTTCGCACCTGCCAGAATCGCTGCCAGCAGCAGACCGGCCGCGACCGGAACAGCATAACTGCGTCGTTTCTTGTGCGGTTCCTGCGGCCGGGCGGTCGTCGAGCGCGTCGGACGCTTCGCAAGGGGCACCTGAGGCACTGGACGGCGGCCCTGCAGCCGGGCCGCGATTTCGGCCACTGTCCACCGAGCCCAAGGGTTCCGAATCAAGCAGTGGCGGGCCACATCGAGGAAAGGCTCCGGCAATCCCTGCAGCAGCGACGAATGATCTGTCTGTCCCGCTGCTTGCCCGCCAGGCCGCGTCTGGGTGAGGGTTTCAACCAAGGTCACCCCCAGCGACCAAACGTCACCGGCCGGTGACATGGCTTCCGTTACGGGGATGACACCGCGCGAATTCTCGGGTGGCGCGTATGCGTCCGGAGTGCCGGGACCGTCACACGGCTCCCCGATACGGCGCATCCCGTCGCTCGACATCTTCAATTGATCGCCGTTGGCCATGATGTTTGCCGGTTTGATGTGGCCGTGCGCGAAACCCTTGCCGTGAACATAGGTGAGGACTTCCAGGATGGGTTCCAGCATGGTGCGGGCCTCGGCATGCGTGAGCGCCCGGCTGGGCAGCACCTCGGCGAGGGTCTCCTCGGCAAACTCCATCACCACGTAGAGCAGCCTCGCATGGTCCAACTCGCAGCGTCCCATTTCATAGAGCGGTATCAAATGAGGGTGGGAGAGCTCGGCCGCCAGCCGCCATCGGGAGAGTTGAAGTTCGTCGTTTTCCGGGACTGCCGGAATGAGTTTGATGGCGGCTTTTAACGATCGTTCACCCGCTGGGCGCTCGGTTAGAAACACCGCACCCTGTTCGGAGCCACCAAGGTATCGAAGCAACGGGAACTGCCCGTCGGCGACTTGACCTACCCACTGGTTCCAGGCAAAGGGCATCGTTCAACTCGTGCGGCGAATATCGGCTGGGGAGACGCCCCTACTGTAGTCAGGCACCCATCCCAGATGTCACTCGAAAACGCGCGTCGCGCTCCTGAGGACAAGACGGGAGGTCTGGGCGTTTTTAATGGCTCGCCGCCTCTTATTTATGACGTAAGTCTCTAGTTCCTGCAAGGCCGCGTACCGCTTACGCTACCTGTTCGGCCGGTTCCTGCCTGGCAAACGCGCCTGCCGGGAACCGAGCCGCTTCTGAACGATCCCCGCCCGGAGATGCGGCCTGCCGGCTAGATCTTGGCCAGGGCGGCGTCGAGGTCGGCGATCAGATCCTCGGCATCCTCGATACCCACGGAAAGCCGTACCAGCCCGTCGGTGATTCCGGTTTGCTGGCGGACCTCGCGCGGGATCGATGCGTGGGTCATGGTCGCCGGATGGGAGATCAAGGTCTCCACGCCGCCCAGGCTTTCCGCAAGCGAGCAGAGCTTGACGTGATTGAGCAGGCGGCGTGCCGCCTCCAGCGTATCCACATCAAACGAGATCATGGCGCCGAAGCCGCGCTGTTGCTTGCGCGCGATTGCGTGCTGCGGATGCGTCGCCAGGCCAGGGTAGAAGACCCGCTTGACCTGGGGATGACCTTCGAGAAACTGGGCAACGGCCATGCCGTTGGCGTCGTGCTGCCTCATGCGCACCGCGAGGGTCTTGATTCCCCGCGACACCAGAAAACAGTCCATGGGCGCAAGGCCCGCGCCGGAGGAACGTTGCAGGAAGTAGATTTTTTCGGCATCCGAGGGCCGGGTCAATATGACCGCTCCTCCGGTGGCGTCGCTATGTCCATTCAGATATTTGGTCATGGAGTGCACGACGATGTGCGCCCCCAGTGGAATGGGCTGTTGCAGATAAGGACTCAGGAAGGTATTGTCCACCACCAGGGTCAGCGAGTGCTGAGCGGAAATCTTCGAGATCTCGGCGATGTCGGTGAGGATCATGGTGGGATTGGTGGGCGTCTCGGCATAGATCATCTTGGTGTTGGGACGGATCGCCTCACGGACCGCCTGGAGGTCCGCGGTATCCACGAAGCTGAACTCCATACCGAACTGCACGAGTAACTGCGTAGTGAGCCTGTAGACGCCTCCATACACCGCTGCCGAAATAATGGCGTGGTCGCCGGGCCGCAACAGACGGAAGACGGCGTCAATGGCCGCCATTCCCGTTGAGAAGACATAGGCCGATTCGCCGACCTCCAGACGCGCGACGCACCGTTCCAGGGCCCGCCGGTTCGGATGGTTCGTGCGCGCGTAGTCGTAGCCCTTGTTTTTGCCCAATTCTTCCTGAACGTAAGTGGAAGTCTGGTAGATGGGGGCCACGATAGCCCCTGTTGCCGTGTCAGGCTCCTGCCCGACGTGGATCGTGTCGGTGGCGAATCCCATCCATGCCTCCTCGAACCGGTGGCTGCGTTCCGGAACGGCACATACTATCCCCGGCCGCTGCGCCGTGCTTTTGGGTTGCGCTAATCTTGCCGCAGGAGTATGAAAGAAGATAGCTGCTGCGGTGACGTCAACTGCGGCTCGAAAATAGCTCAGGAGCCGGCTTGAGTCAATTATTACAAACCACGAGACGTGCGGACCGAAGTGCCAGCTTCCCGGCCGCGCTTACCCTTGCCGCGCTGTTGCTTTGCCTTCCGCTGACCGGCGCCACCCAAGACCGGGCGGAAACCCAAACGCAGGAGGGCACCTCGCGATTGCGTATCGAGATCACCGGAGGGGACGAGAATAAGCCGGTGGCTGACGCCAGCGTTTATGTCAAGTTCACCGAAGAGCGCAAGCTGTTGAAGGATAGAAAGTTCGAGCTCAATCTCAAGACCAATCGGGAAGGCGTGGCACGTTCCCCGGAGATCCCGCAAGGGCGTGTCCTGATTCAAGTGGTCCTTCCGGGCTGGAAAACTTACGGTCAGTGGTATGAGGTCAACCAGACCGAGCAAACCATCGAAATCCACCTCGCACGTCCGGCTAGAAGGTGGTATTGAATCTTTCTGTTTCTCCCGCCTCGCCTTTTTCGTCTGGCTATCAAGAATCCCATGGCGCCCCATGGTATTAAGTGCCGAGAGGCAATCCGCGTTCCAAGTTTTTTTTGGTGATTTGCACTACGATAGTGCAAACTGTACAAGCCGATTGAAGAACCCGCAGTTACGCCGTTCGCCGGAAGATTTTCCACAGACCTTTGAACACTTTTGTTGAAAACCATTGTAAGGATCATTCCCGACGCGGGAAAAATGCCTTGCTTCCAGCGGCGAAATTGTGCAGCCGAAAACTTTCCTGTTCCAGCCGCTCTTTTGACCGCGTGCAGACGCGATGCTAGAGTAATCGCGCGCGTACATCACATGGATACATGGATACCTTGAGTTCAGAGCAGACACGCCCATCACGATTTCTGTATTTACGTTTGCTTTGGAACAATCTGAGCGTGCACCCCATTCGCTCGGGGCTCAGCGCGGTTGCCATCGGCCTGCAAGTGTTTCTGATTCTCCTGATTGCGGGCCTCACCTCGGGAATCCTGGGGGATTGGCGCACGCGGGCCGAGGGCATCGGCGCGGATATCATGGTCCAGGCGCCGAACTCGCCCATGTTCTTTCCTTTTAGCAGCGCCGTTGTGCCGCAATCGATCGTCGGCACCATTGCCGAGCTTCCAAACGTAGAGGAGGCGGCCGGCGTGCTGGTGCTCGTGGACTCGGGTACGCTCGGCATAATATATGGAGCTGATTTCAAGAGCTTTAACGATTTGAGCGAGGGCTTCACCTTCCTCTCGGGCAACCCCTTCACGCAGCCGAACGAGGCCATTGCCGATGATTTGGCGGCGCGGGCTCGCAAACTGCGCGTGGGCGATACCACCTCGCTTATGAACCGCGACTTTACGGTCAGTGGCATCGTTGCTCACGGAAAAGGTGCGCGCTTTTTCGTGCCCCTGGCCACCGCCCAGAACATGATCGGGGCCGAGGAGCAAGTGTCGATTGTCTATGTTCGCAGCACGGGCGATACGGAAGCGGTGCTTGCCGAACTCGAAGAATTGCTCCCGGGTTACCGCATACGGTCTGTGGCCGAGTACATGTCGCTGATGACCTCCTCCAACTTGCCGGAGATCAAGCCGTTCATTAATTCCTTTGTGGGATTGGGCATAGTCATCAGTTTTCTGGTGATTCTGCTGACCATGTATACGATGGTTCTGGAGCGGAGACGGGAGATCGGCATTCTGAAGACCCTGGGGTCGTCACGGATGGAAATTTGCCGGCTGATCGTTGCCGAAGCGCTTCTGCTGGTAGTGCTTGGCGTGATCGTTGGGCTCATTGGCACCTATGGAATCACGGCTGTGCTGCATCGAACCTCGCCCACCCTGCAGATTCAGATCACCCCGGAATGGATCCTGCGTTCCATACTGGTTGCCATTGTGGGAGCACTGGCTGGGTCGGCCTACCCTGCCCTGCGGGCCGCCCGGAGCGACCCCGTAGATGCCCTGGCCTATGAATAGCGAGGCGCGCTACTCAAGGAAGCATTTACTCGAAGCATTTACTCAAGGTCGGGTGGCGTAACTTTCGCGATCCAGGAGTCGTAATCGGTGTAACCCATCCGTTCTTGCAGAGCACGGATGCGCCGCTCAATCGCCGCAACTTGGCTTAGAGAGAGAGCCGGCAGCGGCCGGATGCTCTCCTCCACCGCCTGTGCCCTCCCGGCGGCCCGCGCTTCAGCGGACGCATATAAAGCCGAAAAATCTCCCTTGTCGTCCCCAACCCCTAGGTAATTTTCGATGATCCGGCTGGCGACTTTTTGACTGTGCACCAGCGAAACTCGAATATTGCCTTGCCCGGTTACCACATTTCCCACGCCGAATACATTCTCGGCCCCGATGTAGCGCGGCAGGTCCTCGTCCGCGAAGGTGTAGTATTCGCTCTTCATGGCGATGCTGGGAATAACCTCCGGCACCGAACCGATGGAGGAGATCACCATGGGGGCGCGCAGTTCGCGCTCGGTGCCGGGAATCGGTTCCGCTCTCCGCCCTTCGACTTTAGTTTCTGTCAGTTTCAAGCCTGCCATCCTCCCGTTTTTCACAATGAGGCCGGTGGTCAGCCTGCGATCCTGGACCCGAAACAAATATTTCTTTCGAGCCAACTTAAGCACTTTCAGGCGGACCTGTTCCGTCTTGGCGATTTGCTCCGGGGTGGCGTTCTTCGGGGGTTGCTGCAGCGGCATGTCCTGCTCGCGGCGGCGGTAAATCAGCAAACACCCCTTAACGCCCAACTCCTCAGGCTGAATGCCGTGCGCTTTGCAGACCGCCGGGATGCCGCGCTTTTCCAATTCGTGCATGCCGGCTTCGATGCCGCGAGCTTTGAGCGCTCGTTCGTAGTTTTCCACTTGCAGGACTTTCACCACGTCCAGTGAGGCTAACCCGCCGCCCACCACAATGGTTTCGTCCGGAGCTTCGTAGCGTGGGCCGTTGTAGCCCTTTTCGTTCTTGTGGTTGAACCAATAGATGAAGGGGTTTTGGTAGACCAAGCCCTGGTCGACGAACTCCTCCGCTCCTGGCACTCCCAAACTCCTGTCCCGCCAGGCTCCGTTGGCCAGGATAATCGCGGAAAAGTCCCAGTTGTTACACAGGTCCTGGAACTCCACATCCTGC
The DNA here is from genome assembly GCA_965197305.1 of Candidatus Acidiferrales bacterium. Classification (GTDB taxonomy): domain Bacteria; phylum Acidobacteriota; class Terriglobia; order Acidiferrales; family UBA7541; genus Palsa-189. Next base: position 485,735 of record CBDAMS010000013.1, read on the forward strand.
CCCAGCTTTGTGGAGGGAATAAAGTCGACGCCGGGTTTCTTCATGCGGGCGTCAATCCGGCCGTATTCCTGCTTGCGTTGCTCCACGTGCCAGCGCGGCAAGCCGTCCTCAATCTTCCCGTAGGGCCTCATGTTTTGTTCAAAGACGGCAACCCGTATCCCATGATCGGCCAGTATCTCAGCCGAAACAGAACCGGAAATTGCTCCCCCGATGACCGCGACAAAGTGTTGTCCGCTGCTAGCCCCTTTGTCAGCCCCTGTATTAGCTCCTGTATTAGCCATAGATCGTCAGCACGCCCCTAATTCAAAGAGTTAGCGCAGGGCCCCCCGTTGTTACAAAGCCCCGCATCTTCGCTGCAAAATCGACCGGCAAGAGAGAGCCTTACACATCGCCCGTGCACTGCGGTCGCGCTCGCGCGGTAAGACTATCTGCCTCCAGTGCGAAAAAAGTACCGAGAGAAAACAAAGCAGTATATGACGTCGGCAGCCGATCTCTCAACCGCATTTTCAAGATTCCGTTTCTCAGTGCGCCAGAGGTGGGGTAAAAGCTTGAAACCGCGTTGGCAGCCCAAAGACTTACATCAGCGCTCCTAGTTAGAGATCACATGCCTCGGGCCAGCAGGTACGCCCCCCAGGAGATGAGCAGCGCGCCCGTGACGCGCCCGACCAGCAGGCCGCGGGGCAGCAACTTCTCGATGAGCACCAAGACCCCGATGGCTGCGACCCAGAGCAAATTCATCACCCCGGCGGCAAACAGCAGCGCCATCAGCGCCCAGCAGCAGCCCACGCAAAACAGACCGTGTCGCAGTCCCATCCGAAATGCGCCGGCTGTTCCTTCCCGCCACTCCCCGGCCAGAAAATGCAGCGGCGACCGGCAATACGACAAACACGCGTTCTTCAGAGGCGCCCATTGATAGATGCCGGCGACGAGGAAAAACCCGCCGGCGAGTACCGCAGATTGACTCGCCATGGCGGACGACATTAGCGCCGCGGCGTGCAGCGCCATCTGCGCCAGCGTGGCAATGGCGCTGAAGCCCGCCCAGGCGGCCAGATACCCTCCCGCGAACGCGAAGGTGGCCATCTGCGCCTGCTGCCCGCCCCGGCGCCGGTACGCGCCAACCACCAACAGAATGGTAGGCGCAGCCGACGGTAGCATCATGCCGGCCATCATGACGGTCCACATGACGAACAAGGCAACGAATTCGGCCGCGCTCCATGTGCCCATATCCGCCATGCCCATGGCCGCGTGCATCTCCGCCTCGTTGGAGGCGACGCGCATTCCCTCCGCCATTCGAAAGAGGTAAACCCATGCGAGCAGCGTAATCAGGACCAGCGCCAGCGCGACGACAAGCCGGTCGCGCCGCACCACGCGCTCGATACCAGTCAGGCCCTGAACCGTCGTCTGTATGGACGTTCCCCGCTGATGCTCCATCGGGTGTTACCGCTGGGGCTTGAAGTACAGGACACCCAGGGGCGGCAGGCGCAGCGGAAGGGAGTACGGCTTGCCCATCCAGGGTACCGGCTGGGCTTGAACGCCGCCGACATTGCCCGCATTGCTGCCGCCGTAGGTGTCGCCGTCGGAGTTCAGCAGCTCGCGATAAAACCCAGGCTCGGGAACTCCCACCCGATAGTTCTCCCGCAGAACCGGCGTAAAGTTGGCGACGACAACCATCAATTCAGCGGGATCCTTGGTGCGCCGAAGGAACGAAAGGACACTGGCATCGGCATCGTTGCAGTCGATCCATTCAAACCCGTGCGAATCGAAGTCCACCTGATGGAGCGCCGGCTCGCATCTGTACAGCGCGTTGAGATCGGCCGTCAGGCGCTGCAATCCGCGATGCTCCTGGTATTCGAGGAGGTTCCATTCCAGGCCCGTATCGTGGCCCCATTCGCTGCGCTGGCCGAATTCGCCCCCCATAAAGAGCAGCTTCCTGCCCGGGTGGGCGTGGGAGTAGGCATAGAGGAGGCGCAAGTTGGCAAACTGCTGCCACAGGTCGCCGGGCATCTTGTTGATCAGCGAAGCCTTGCCATGCACGACTTCGTCGTGGGAAAGCGGCAGGATGAAGTTTTCGCTGAAGGCGTACAGCAAGGAAAAAGTTATTCGGCTGTGCTGGTATTTTCGGTGGATGGGGTCGTGCGACATGTAGCTGAGCGTGTCGTTCATCCAGCCCATGTTCCACTTCAGTGCAAAGCCCAAGCCGCCCAGGAAGGTGGGGCGTGAGACTCCCGGCCAAGAGGTGGATTCCTCGGCGATCATCAGCACGCCGGGATGGTACTGGGGCACAACTTCATTGAGGTGCTTGATGAAAGCGACGGCGGCCAGGTTTTCGCGTCCGCCGAACTCGTTGGGCACCCATTCGCCCGGCTGGCGCGAATAGTCGAGGTAGAGCATGGAAGCCACCGCATCCACGCGCACGGCGTCGATGTGATACTTGTCCAGTCAGAACAACACGTTGGCAATCAGGAAGTTCTGCACCTCGGTGCGGCCGTAATTGAAGACCATCGTGCCCCAGTCGGGATGGCGCCCCTGCCGGGGGTCGGCATGCTCGTAGAGGTGTGAGCCATCGAACTCCGCCAGTCCATGAGCATCGACAGGAAAGTGCGCCGGGGTCCAGTCGAGAATCACGCCGATCCCTTCCTGGTGACAGCGATCTATGAAATACATGAAGTCCGCGGGGGTGCCGAAACGGCTGGTGGCAGCGAAATAACTGATCGTCTGGTAGCCCCAGGATCCGTCGAACGGGTGCTCCATCACCGGGAGCAGTTCGATATGCGTATAGCCCATCTGCTTGACGTACGGAATCAACTGCTCGGCCAGTTCTCGGTAGGTAAGCCAGCGATTGTCTTCCTCGGCGACGCGGCGCCAGGAACCCAGGTGTACCTCGTAGATGGCCATGGGTTCGGCAAGCCAGTCGCGCCTTGCACGCGCCTCCATCCACTCCGCGTCCTGCCAGGCATGCCGTTCCAGCGAAGCCACCACGGAGCCCGATTTCGGCCTCAACTCGGCCTCGAATGCGTAGGGATCGGCTTTGAGAAACGGAAGATCGCCGAGTTTGGAATGGATCTCGAACTTATAAATCGCGCTGGCCTCGAGACCGGGCAGGAACAGCTCCCAAACACCGCAACCGCCGCGCAAGTTCATGGGATGGACCCGCCCGTCCCAGCGATTGAAATCGCCCACAACACTGACGCGCCGGGCGTTGGGCGCCCAGACGGCGAAGTGAACCCCGCGCACGCCGGCGACCTCCCGAATATGTGCGCCCATTTTTTCGTAGGTCCGGTAGTGGGTCCCCTCGGAAAACAGGTGCAGGTCGAAATCGGTTAGAACCGGAGGAAACGCGTAGGGATCCGCTACCTCAACCGTACCGCCATGGTCCCAACGCAGGCGCAGGCGATAGTCCAGGGGGCCCAGTCTCTCGGAGGTGCCGACGGGAAGGAACGCTTCGAAGAAACCTTCGCTGGCAATACGCTCTGCGTGAATCGCTTGGCCGCCGAACAGCACCGCGACTTCCACAGCATGAGGCTGAAGGACGCGAACTGCGACACGCCGTGCGCCATTGCGCTCGACCTGGTGCGGCCCGAGAACCTCTGCTGCATTGGCGTGCTCCCCGCGCAGTAGCAAAGCGGACTCCCGCGCCAGACCTGAGAGGGGCTCCGCAGCTGCTTTGCGTTGCTTGTCCGTTGCTTGGGACATGTGCCGCCTTCTCAGTACAAGTTATGTTCAGTACAAGTCATGTATTGTATCGAATTGCCCACATGCCGCGCCCCACTTCTTGCGATCGCCTATGGGAAACGTAGTACCCGTCTGTTCCTAGCTGGCACATTTCACCCCGCATTGTTCTTCTGCGGAACACACGGGCAGTCTCCGGCTGCATGACAATATTGTGAACGCTCATAAGGCCTGCGTTTTCTGTTTGCCGCAAGGCGGCTTAGGAGCGGTTCGATTTGCGTATGGCCTGATTCTTGCTTCTTCTCGCTGTGGCTGGAGCAGTGATCTGACGAGGGCGAGAAGGAAGGGGGATCGGAAAATGGTCACAGAAACTACAGGTTCGGCGAACGAGCCAGAAGTATTACCCGAGGTGCACCTATGGCAGGCGGTGATTGCCAGCACCGTACAGGAATGGATTCACGGGCCGCTGCGCCGAAAGCGTGATGCTGAGCGGTATATTTTCGGAGAGGACACAGACTTCCGACTGGTATGCAAATCGGCCGGTATGGACCCGGAAAGACTGCGCGCGCGGCTAGCCAAATTTCGAGACCGAGCGGCGCTCGACACCGAAGTGCGTTCCCAGCGGAATTAGATTCTTGCACAGCCAACGTTCGCAGGCGGCTAGTTGACGGCGGCAGCGGCTTCCGGAGAAAGTCCAAACGCGTGAGAATGAAACTGGAGCGACGCCGGCAGTTGCTCGATGAAATAACGCCAGTTGTGCCCGCCGGGATAGAGATGAAACTCGTGGTCGACACGGCGCGACGCCAATTGATCATGAAGCGCTTGGGCGCCGACATAAAAGCCGTAGTCGTCTTCAGAGCCGCAATCGAAGTAGATCTTCAACCGCCCCAGATCCGTCGTCCGCACCAGGGCCAGCGGGTTATTGGCCTCCCAGAAGCCGCGGTCGACCGGTGCGTCGAAGACATCGCCGAAAACCCGAAGCCGGCCGGACGCCTGGGAGTTACTCGCCGAGATCGCAGGCAGCCTTTCGATCAGCATAGCGCTGTGCGCGCTTACCGACCCGAACAGGTCCGGATGGCGAAAAGCCATGCGCAACGCTCCGTAGCCGCCCATCGAAATGCCTCCCATGGCGCGGAATGTGCGGCCCGTGCGGACCCGGTAGCGCTTTTCAACCATGGGAAGAAATTCGCGGAGGAAGAAATCTTCGTAGCGAAAATCGCCGCCGAGCGAGTTGATGTAAAAGCTCGAGCCCCCCGCCGGCGTGACGATCAGGAATTCGCCCAGTTGATGGCGCTCCCATAAGTCTTGCACCAAATTCCATCCGGCCGAATGGAAAAACATCTGTTCGTTGTCGCCCAAGCCGTGAAGAAAGTACAGTACAGGGTAGCGGCGTGTCTTCTCGGTGTCATAGCTCGGCGGCAAGAGGACGCAATAGGCTACCGTCTGCCCCAGGATTTGGCTGCGCGTGGCCCGGCACTCACCACGGCCGGCGGTGTTGGCAGGACCCTGAGCCGCGCGGGACTCAACGGCTGAAAAAAAGCCAAGCCCCAACAGCAACACGACGTAGACGAGGCACAGGTTGTTCCTTGATCTTTGTACTACGCGCTGTACGTATTTCACTGCTGCTGCATTGCATCGTTGTTTGTTGGCCATAGAAACCTTCGGCTCCGGTTCTCAAACCCCCAGAGGGGATTCTCCTAGTTTCTACCTAAGATGCCTTCATGGCCAGGGTTGGCTTGCAAGACGCCGCGGCGGGCATCTTCAAGAGAATAGGGGCTTGCTACTTGACCCTGAGCGCCTGTTCACCCCGGATTTCACTACGAATGTGTATCGCGTCGGTAACGCCTGCAATGAAAATCATTCCGTCGCCTTGAGCTCCGGTGTGGCATTCGGCCCGGATAACTTCTATGAGCCGCTCCAAATCGATGTCTGCGCTGACTACCTCCAGCTTGACGATCTCGAGGTACTTGTACCTCTGCATTACGTCCGTGAAAACAGGCTCGAAGTAGTTTGATTCATAGCCGTAGCCGACGGGGTGAACTTCAACCACGGTGATCCCTGGCGCACCTGCCTGTTGAAGGGCATTCACGACCGCTTTAACGCGAGACCTGCGAATGTACGCCTTGATTTCTTTCATTCAGCCTCCTTAGCTATTCGGTAAACTGCTCGCCCTTACCTTGGAGCGTTCCATGACGCAGCGCACGCTCCTTCATGAACGCGAAGAAGACCGGCACCAGGATCAGCACGTGAACCGTGGAGGTGATCATCCCGCCCACGATGGGCGCGGCGATGGGCTTCATCACGTCGGAGCCGACGCCGGTGGACCACATGATCGGCACCAAGCTGGCCAGCACCACGCTCACCGTCATGAGTTTCGGCCGCAAGCGATGGACAGCTCCCTCGATGGTGGCTTCCTCAATGTCTTCGTGCCGCAGAGGAGTGCCGGCGGTCAAACGGCGGTCCAAGGCTTCGTGCAAGTAGACAACCATCACCACCCCGGTCTGGACCGCGATCCCGAACACAGCTATGTATCCCACCCAAACGGCCACGCTGAAGTTGTAGTCCAGCAACCACTGGAGGATGAGGCCGCCGGTGAGCGCATAGATGGTGGGGAAGATGAGCACGGCAGCCTCTGCAACCGAACGGAACACCATGTACAGCAACAGGAAAATGGCGAAGAAAACGATGGGCACGACGATTTGCAGGTGCTCCTTGGCTCTTTGCGCGAATTCGTATTGCCCAGACCACTCGTACGTGTAGCCGGCCGGCAGCGCCAGACTTTGCCGAAGCGATTGATCGGCCCGCTCGACAAAGCCGCCGTAGTCGGTGCTCGTCAGGTCGATGTATACGTAGCCCGTCAGCACGCCGTCCTCATCGCGGATCATGGCCGGCCCACGGGAGAAGGAGACCGCAGCGACCTGTCCGATGGGGATTTGCGCCCCGGTGGGCGTGGCGATCAGGACGCCTTCGAGGGCCTCGAGATTGTCGCGAAAATCGCGGCTATACCGGACGTTGATGGGGTAGCGTTCGCGCCCTTCGACGTTTTCGGCGATCACCTCACCGCCGATGCCTGAGGTCACCGCCTGCTGCACGTCTGCGACACTGAGCCCGTAGCGCGCCGCTTCCGGCCGATTTACTTCGATGTCCACATAGAAGCCCTGTGACACGCGTTCGGCAAAGACGGAACGCACTTCCGGCAGGGTGGACAAGGCCTGCTGGATCTGCGCCCCCACCTGCTGGATGCCGTCCAGGCTCGGCCCTTGAATTTTCATTCCCACCGGTGTCTTGATGCCGGTCAAGGTCATGTCCAGGCGCATTTGGATCGGCTGGGTTCAGGTATTCGAGAGCCCCGGGAATTGAAGCTTGGCATCCATCTCCTGGATCAACGTTTCATAGGTCATCCCCGGCCGCCATTGGCTGCGCGGCTTGAGCATGATGGTGGTGTCGTACATGGAGAGCGGGGCGTTGTCTGTCGCGCTGCCGGAACGGCCTACGGTTCCGAAGACGGTGTCCACCTTGGGAAATTCGCGGATGATGCGGTCCTGCTCGATCATCAAGCGGGAGGCCTCGGTGATCGAGATCCCGGGAAGAGCAGTGGGCATGTACAGCACCGAACCCTCGTACAGCTGCGGCATGAACTGGCTTCCAATGCCCAGCGCGAGGGGCAGCGTGACCGCCAGAAAGGTAAGGTTGAGCAGTAGAGTGGTTTTCCGGTAGCGCAGGCACAGCCGTAGAACGGGCAAATAGAGCGCCTGCGTCATACGGGAGAGGAGATGGCGGGACTCGGGGATCAGCCGTCCCCGGATGAAAAGCAGCATCAGGATCGGCACCAGCGAAATGGCCAGTAGCGATGCGAAACCGACCGCCAGCGTCTTGGTCCAGGCCAGCGGTCGAAACATGCGACCCTCCTGCGCTTCGAGCAGGAAAATAGGGAGGAACGATACGAGAATGATGAGCAGCGAGAAGAAGATCGCCGGCCTGACTTGCTTCGCTGCATCGATGAGAATGCGCTTTCTTTCCGGCTCGGGTACCGGCATCCCCTGGGACTGGCGTTCGGAGAGATTCCGATAGCCGTTTTCCACCATGACAATCGCTGCATCCACGAGAACCCCGATGGCCAGGGCCAGGCCGCCCAGGAACATAATGTTCGACGACACGTCGAAGTAGTACATGGGGATAAACGAAGCCACCACGGCAATCGGCAACGTCAGGATGGGCACCAGGGCGGAGCGGAAGTGAAGCAGAAAAATCATGATGACCAGCTGACGATCACCGCCTCTTCGAGGAGCGTCCGCCGCAGGGTGTCGATCGAGTCACGGATCAAGCCCGACCGGTCGTATCCGGTGACAATCTCCACGCCCGGTGGTAACGACGGTTCGATCTGCCGCAGCTTTTGCTTCACGCCATCGATGACGTTGAGGGCATTCAATTCGTAGCGCATGATCACAATGCCGCCCACGGCCTCGCCTTCACCCTGCCATTCCGCGGCGCCACGGCGAATGTCCGGCCCGAAGGTGACGTGGCCCAGGTCGCGAATCAACACGGAGGTTCCGTTCTTCGTGGCTACCGGTACGTTTTCGAGATCGCTCAGCGACCGCAGGTAGCCAAGGCCGCGGACCATATACTCCGCGCCGCCGATTTCCAATAACCGCCCACCGACCTCGTTGCTGCTCTCCCGCACCCGCTCGATGACCGTGGAGAGCGGGATGTTGTAGGCACGCAGCTTGTTGGGATCGAGATTCACCTGGTACTGGCGGACAAAGCCGCCGATGGTGGTAACTTCGGCGACCCCCGGGACGGACTCCAACTGGTATCGCAGAAACCAGTCCTGGAGGCTGCGCAACTCGGCCAGGTTGTGCCGGCCAGTGGTGTCTATCAGAACGTATTCGTAGACCCACCCGGCCCCGGTGGCGTCCGGTCCCAGGGTGGGACGCACGCTGGCCGGCAATCGACCCTGAATGTTCTGCAGGTATTCCAGGACGCGCGAACGGGCCCAGTAGATGTCTGTCCCGTCCTCGAAGATTACGTAGACGAATGAGTCGCCGAACATGGTTTGCGCCCGGATGGTACGGACTCGGGGCGCCGCAAGAAGCGAGGTGACAATCGGATAGGTGACCTGGTCTTCGATGATGTTGGGAGGCTGGCCCGCCCATTCGGTGCGCACGATCACTTGCACGTCGGAAATATCGGGCAGGGCGTCCAGCGGCACCAGACGAAGAGACCAGATCCCACCCAGCACCAGCAGAACCGTTCCGGTGAAAACGAGAAAACGATTGCGCGCGCACCACCCGATCCATGCGGCGATCACCCTACATCCCTCCGGTGGCGATGACGGAGAGTTGTCTGGTGGCGATCACTTGCCCCTCGCGACGCGCGGTGATGATCACCTGCCAGCTCCCGCCGGAATCGAGCACCCCGGTTCCCTCATACACTCCTCCGCCCCGATCGCTGAGCATGCTGTCGGTGCACATGGCGCCCATTCCCATAGCAGGCATCGCCGGCATGTAGAACGTAACGGGCACCTCGGCACCCGTGATGGGCGCGCCGGCGGCGTCTCGCAGCCGAACGCGAAACGTGTTGTTCCCCTTGCGCGGCGGCGACGGATCCGTTGTGAACTCGATCTCGGCCTGAGGAGCCGTGGGCGCGCCCTGGCCGGCTCCCGGCGGCGGCGGAACGAAGGTGCCGAGCGCGGCCTGAAGCTGGCTCTCGGAGTCGATGAGGAAGTTCGCAGAAGTGACGATGCGCTCACCGGCGTCGAGGCCCTTCAGCACCATGAATTCGTCTCCCACGCGAGGCCCCAGCTCGACTTCACGCGGCTCGAGGTGGCCCTGCCCGCCATCCACGAATACAATGGACCGCATGCCCGATTGAAGTACGCCGCCGGCCGGGATCGTCAGTTGCCGGCCCATGGGAAGCCGCAGCGTGACGTTGACGAACATTCCAAGCATCAGCTTCACATCCGGATTGGGAAACACCAGGCGCACCCGGGCGGTACGGGTGGCCATATCTATATCGGGATAAACGAAATCCACGCGGCCCGAAAACACACGGCCCGGATAGGTGTCCACCGTGAGCGTCGCCCGGTTCCCGGCCCTGATGCGGCCCAGGTCGTGTTGAAACACCTGCGCGAATACCCAGATGCTCGAAAGGTCGGCCACCGTGTACAACCGAGTGTCCGGCTGGACGTACTTGTTGGCCAGCGCCTCGCGTTCGATGATGTAGCCGGAGACCGATGAAGCGACCTCGTACTCCTGTTGCACCTGCCCGCTCGACTCGAGCCGTTCGATCTCGCCGGCCGGAACTTCCCATTGCCTCAACCGTTCGGCAGCCGCGGCGAGCAAGGAGGCGGCCCCGGCGGCTACACCCGGAACTGAACTGTCGCCCACTCGTTCGTAGTTTTGCTTGGCCACGATGTATTCGCCCTGGGTGGCAACCAGGTCCGGGCTGTAGATGGTAAAGAGCGGTTGTCCCTTCCGGACGTACTGGTAGGTCGCGTCGGCGAATACTTTTTGAATCCAGCCGGAAAACCGGACCTGCACATATGCGGCGCGAGTTTCATCTACGGCGACATTCCCGGTGGTGCGAATTTCGTCGCTGACCACTTTGGATTCAACAGTGCCGATCTGCACGCCGATCCTCTGCATGCGTTCCGGCGAGAGTTGAATGGGAGCTAGTGGTGCTTCCAGTGATTGCGCTGGGAATTCTTGGGCGGCGGCCATGAGCGGCGCGCTGGATGGTGAAGGCGCAGTCACCGGGGTCGTTTGCTGTCGGACCATTAGGGTGTTCCAGGGCGAGCGCCACCAAAGCCAGGCGGCGAGACCGGCAAAGGCGATGCAGGCGACAAGCGTGACCAGAAACGCGCGGCGATATGGATTGGCGGCTGATTGGTTTGTTATTTCTTCGGGCCCACTGGCCGGGATCTTGCTTTCGGACATCTTTTCGGGCATGTCGGTCATGGCAACGTCACCCCCGTGAATCGCTCGATGTGAGCCAAAGCGATTTCGTGATCTAGCAGGGTTTGTTGATATTCGAGGTCAAGTCTCAGCACGTCCTGAAAGGAAGTGAGGAGCGCCTCAAAATCTGCGCGCTCTGATGGATAGGCGGCCAGTCCGGCTTGAATGGTCGCTTGCGCTTGCGGGATCAAGCCGTCCCGGTAGATGAGCAGCTGTTCTTCCGGGGTTACGGCGACGACGTATTGCCTCTGGACCTCCGCCAATACGTCTTGTAATTCCGCGTCGAGTTCTTGCTGCGTGCGCTGGAGATTCACCTGGGCTTGGGCCAGAGCGGCCTGCCATGGGCTTGCCTCGCGGGAAGTTCAGGGTGAAGGCGAGTACGTAATGATCGCGAGACCTGCGACTCGTGTTCTGGTACATGTAGGAGACGCCAAAGTCCGGGCGGAATTCCTTCCGTGCAAGGTCCACAGAGGCCTGGCTGCGCTGAACCATTGCTGCACTTTCGCGAAGATCAGGATTCTGTTCGCGCGCCTTCTCGAGGAGTTCCCGCGCCGTATAGCGAAGGAAGGTGGCAGAAAGCGGCTCGGTGACCATCTCGGGCGAACCTTGCGGACGTCCGAGAATGCGTTTGAGTTCCGCCTGGACTTCTCCTGCCACCTGGCGGTTCGTCGAAATGTCGCGCAGAATCCTGGTGCGTTCCAGTTGCGCCTTCAGAACGTCCTGCTGATTTCCCAGCCCGGCTCCATAGTGCGCCCTGGCCTGCTGTTCGATTTGTTGAAGCAGTAAGTCATCCCTCTGAAGTATCCCCAAAGCTTGTTGCAGGTACGCCAGACGGAAGTAGGTCGTCTTCAGTTTTTCGATTTCGTCGCGAAGAAAGATTTCCGCCCGTTCCGTTACCGCATCGGCGTCGCGATCCGCCACGGCGCCCCTCAACTTCAGCTTTCCGGGAAACGGGATCTGCTGGGAAGCGCCGAGGCCGATGTAGGCAAAGTCGTTGTTCGTGTAACCCGCAAACGGGCGGGGACTACCGAGGGTGAAGTGCTGAACCTGGAATTGCGGATCGGGCAGCGCCGATACCTGCGCGGCACCATACCGCGCGGCCTCTGCGGCCTTCTGGGCCGCCAGAATTCCAGGGTTATTCTGTGCCGCTTCCTTCAATAGTTCTGCGAGCGGCATGGCCGCAGCCGCGTGTTGCGTCGCAGCCTGTGGCGGACTGACAGCTGGCGGCTCCTGGGCGACACAAACCACCGCTGGCAGGATGGAAATCATCGCCATCCCACAACAGTGAGGCAGCAACCGAAGCCTGGCTGTTTGCTTGTGCTGATTCTGTTTTCCTGCATCCATGAAGCCTTCCTCCCCTAGATGTTCGCCAACCGGTGTTGACTGCGATTTGAAGAAACCGTGATAGAGACCGCCCCGCTTGGCCCGAAAGAACGTCAGGCCAAAGAAATGGGCAGACGACTGCGCTACGGACAAGGAAGAAGGGTCTAGATCAGGAGTGCGAGATGAAGAGTGTAGAGCTCCGGAGACGATTGCTGTTGCACTTGCCACGCGTTTCGGTGGCCAGGAACGACGGGAACTACCGCAACGCGCAGATGTTGCAAGATCATGGCAACGGCCGCCGGAAGAAACGACACGCGAGCGCCCCGCAATACCTGGGGCATCTCGCCGGAAACCATCTTCTGGCAGCAACCAGAATCCTGATTCGCTGCAGTGCAAGACATGGAGCTGCAGCATTCCTTCATCCGACTGTTTGCGGTCACCGAAGCCATGCAGTCAGAAAACTGCAAGAGCAGCAGAGCGGCAATGGACAGCAAGATGACGGCCTTCTTGGCGGACATCATATTCTGACTGTACGGAGATTGGGGGCGAGTGTCAACCGTCGCGCAAGCACTCATCCAGGATAAGGTAAGCCGCTAGGTGAGGACCTCTTCTGCTTACGATCCGCCCTTATGCATGGGAAACTGGGAGGAGCTTCCTCCGTAATCCGCATCGAGGCCGAGTTGCAGTTTCGTCGCTTCCGACATGCGGCCGGGATTCCAGGGCGGGTCCAGCACAACCTCGACGTGCACTTCGTTCACTCCCGGCAAGCGCGCCAGTTTGCCTTCCACATCGGCTTTGATGACATTTCCCATGCCGCAGCCCGGCGCGGTCATGGACATCTTGATATCGACCCTGTGTCCTCCCTGCTCTAGCATCTGAATGTCGCAGGAATATACCAGGCCCAGATCTACTATGTTAACGGGAATCTCGGGATCGTAGACCGTTTTCAACTCGTCCCATACTCTCTTTTCGCTGAAGGCGCCGCTTGTCGCGGGTGGAGTCTCTTCCGGGGCGCCACCGAAAAGCCCGAGCGCATCGGCATCACTCGCTGCAATACGGTACAGCACACCCCTCGCGTCCATCACCGTGCAGCTGCCGCCCAGCCGCTGTGTGATGCGGACATGGGCGCCCGCCGGCAGCGTACCCCGAGTGCCGTCAGGGATGGCTACCACTTCGCATTCTCGGGTCAGGGTGACTGCTTCTTTGCCTTCCATGAGGGACCTTCTTGTTGAGCCTGTCGGGCTTGTTGGGTCGCCTTTGTTGGATCGCCTTTGTTGGATCGCTCTTGTTGCTGGCTACTCGGTCGATATGGATTGCTCTTCGTTCTTCAGTGCGGCCAGCAGTGCGTGCCAGGCTAATATGGCGCACTTGACCCGCACCGGAAACTCGGAAACGCCGCTGAAAACGGTTAACTTGCCCAAATCGCTCTGGGTTCCATTGGCGGGCGGCTGGCCCGTCACCAGACGACGAAATCGGTCGAAGAGCGCCTCCGCCTCCGCCCTGGTTTTGCCTTTCAACATCTGGGTCATCATCGAGGCCGAGGCTTTGGAGATGGCGCACCCGGACCCTTGAAAACTGATGTCCCGGATCGAGTCTCCGTCCACCTTCAGGTAAACGGTGAAACGGTCGCCGCAGAGCGGATTATTTCCCTCGGCTTCGCGGTTCGCGGTCGCCAGGCGACGATAATTCCGAGGCGCCTTGTTATGCTCCAGGATCTGCTCCTGGTAAAGATCGCCGAGATCGGAGATCACGCGAACACCTCGCGCACCCTGCGAATTCCGTTCACCAAAGCGTCCACTTCCTCCTTGGTGTTGTACATGGCGAAGGAGGTACGCACCGTGGCCGGAATACCAAAGCGCTGCATGGTCGGCTGGGCGCAGTGATGTCCGGTGCGAACCGCGACTCCGTCGCGGTCGAGAATGGTCCCCACGTCGTGCGGATGGACACCGTCCAGTACGAATGAGATCACCGCGGCCTTTTCCCGCGCCGTGCCAATCAGGCGGACACCGGTGATTCCCGATAGCACATCGGTGGCGTACGCCAACAGTTGGTGTTCGTGCGCAGCAATCCGGTCCAGCCCCACATCCCGCACATAGGCCAGTCCGGCGCCCAGTCCGACGGCGCCGGCGATGTTTGGGGTGCCGGCCTCAAACTTGAACGGCAGCGTGTTATAGGTGGTCTTTTCAAAGGTCACCGAGCTGATCATGTCGCCGCCGCCCTGGTAAGGAGGCATGGCGTCCAGGAGAGATGCCTTGCCATAGAGCACGCCAATTCCGGTCGGGCCGTACACTTTGTGACCGGAGAAAACGTAGAAGTCACAGTCCAGCGCCTGCACGTCTATCGCAAGGTGAGGAGCAGCCTGCGCTCCATCCACCAGAACCGGGATACCTTGCCGGTGCGCCATCTCGATGATCCGCCGGACGGGATTCACGGTGCCCAGCGCGTTGGAAACGTGAGTGACGGCCACCATTTTCGTGCGCGGGCTCAATAATTTCTCGAACTCGTCCAGCAGCAGCTCACCCCGATCCCCGATCGGAGCGACCCGGAGCGCAGCTCCTTTCTCTTCGCAAAGCATCTGCCAGGGCACGATGTTGGAGTGATGTTCCATGGTACTCAGGAGGATTTCGTCGCCGGCCTCTACGTGAGTTCGCCCATAGGAGTGGGCGACAAGGTTGATCCCTTCGGTGGCGCTGCGGACGAAGATGATTTCTTTCGCCTCGGCGGCGTTCACGAATTGCTGCGCGATCCTGCGCCCTCTTTCGTGCTCCTCGGTGGCATGCTCGGAAAGAAAATGGACGCCGCGATGGATGTTGGCATTACTCCGCTCGTAGTACCGGCTCAAGGCATCGATGACCGCCCGGGGCTTCTGGGAGGTGGCTGCGTTGTCCAGGTAAACGAGCGCCTTGCCCCGAGCGTTGCTTTCCAGGATCGGGAAGTCCCGGCGGATGCGGTATACATCGAAAAGTGAAACGGCATTGCCCGCGCTGACCGAGGAACCGTTGGTTTTCTTGCTTGCGACGCTGCTCATTCGATTGCTCCCATCGGTACCCTGCGCGCCGCGGCGCCGGTGTCCGCGGAATGCGTCATCTGCCACAGTCCCTCGTGAATGAGGGATTTCACATGCCTTCGCGCGGGCCCTTCCTTCATGCGGTCCAGGCATTCGCTCGCAAAAGCCTCCAGCAGCAGCGCGCGCGCGGACACCTCATCGATCCCGCGCGAACGCAGGTAAAACAGGGCGCCCTCCTCGATCTGGCCGATCGTAGCCCCGTGCGTGCACTTCACGTCGTCCGCGTAGATCTCCAGCTGCGGCTTGGTGTCGATCTGGGCGTTGTCGGAAAGCAGCAGGTTCCGGTTGGTCTGCTTGGCGTCGGTTTTCTGAGCGTCCTTGTGGACCACGATGCGGCCGTGGAAGACGCCGTGCGCAAAATCGTCCAGGATTCCGTTGTAGAACTGCCGGCTCCCGCAACGGGGGCTGCGATGTTCCACCAGCATGTAATTGTCAAGATGCTGGCGGCCGGTGCCGGCAAACAGGCCGTTAATCAGGCAGTCACCGCCTTCGCCGGCAAGCACCGGATGCACGTTATTGCGCACCAGAGCCCCGCCCAGTAGTACGGAGTGCGATGCGATATTCGCGTTTCGTCCTTGCTCGATCCGCAAGGTCGAGATGTGAAAAGTCTGGCGATTTTCCCGTTCGATCCTGTAGTGCGAAATCACCGCCTGCTCGCCGGCGACCAGCTCGGTCGCGGTATTGCTCAGGACCGTCCCCCCGCCCAGCGACACATACTCTTCGAGGATCGTGGCCTCGCTGTTTTCCTCCGCCACGATGAGATTGCGCGGATGATTCATGGTGGGCGCGCCGGTCTCGGTGGAGATAAACAACAAGTAGATGGGCTCCTCGACCACCGTCCCCCGGCGAAGGAACACGGTTGCTCCGTCATTCAGGAATGCCGTGTTGAGGGCGCAGAAAGCGTCCCGGTGAATATCCAGGTACCGGCCCAGGTGCGCCTCGATCTCCGCGGAGCCTTCCGCGATCTGTTCGGCGAGACTCGCGACCTTCAACCCGTCCGGCAGTTTGTCCAGCGAAGACAGCGCGCGGGCAAACCGCCCGTTTACGAAAACCAACTGACAGGCCGCGCTCACCCGGTACGGTTCGATTGCGCGTTGCGAAAGCGGCGCTTCGCGCTCCGAAGGGAGCCGGAAGGGAGTCTCCGCGATGGCGGATACGTTTGTGAACCGCCAGTCTTCCACGCGAGGAGTAGGAAACCCCGCCTCGCAGAACCGGGCCAACGCATCGCGCCGCAACTCGCGCAGCCATGCGGGATCGGCAACGGATTTCTCGAACGCGCCGAACGCGTCCAGATAATGATTCAATTGCCGGGTTGCCAGTTGCACGCGTCTCTCCCCACGCCGGCCTAGGCCTGAGCCGTGCTGTGCGTCTCTGCTTCCATGGTGCCGTAGCCCTTTTCTTCGAGTTCCAGGGCCAGTTCCGGACCACCGGAGCGGACCACCACGCCATCCACCAGAACGTGGACGCGGTCGGGAACGATATAGTTCAGCAGCCGCTGGTAATGGGTCACGATCAGCATGGCGCGATCCGGGTTGCGCATCGCGTTCACGCCCTGGGCCACGATCCGCAAGGCATCGATGTCCAGGCCGGAGTCTGTTTCGTCCAGAACGGCCAGTCTCGGCTCTAAAACCGACATCTGCAGGATCTCGTTGCGCTTTTTCTCGCCGCCGGAAAACGATTCGTTCACCGAACGGTTCATCAGTTTCTCGTCCATGTCCAGGAGCTTCAGTTTTTCGCGGAGCATGGGCAGGAAATCCATGGCGTCGATCTCCTCCAGGCCGCGATGCTTGCGAATGGCGTTCAGCGCGGACCGCATGAAATAAGCATTGCTGATTCCCGGAACCTCCGCCGGATATTGAAAGGCCAGGAAGAGGCCCTCCCAGGCGGCTTCTTCCGGATTCATGGCCAGAAGATCCTTGCCGTCAAAGAGCACCTCGCCGGCGGTGACCTCGTAGGTTTCCCGCCGGGCCAAAACCTGAGCAAGGGTGCTCTTCCCCGAGCCGTTGGGGCCCATGATGGAGTGCACCTCGCCGGCATTCAGGGCCAGGTGAACGCCTTTCAGGATTTCGTGGTTCCCCACCTTGACATGCAGATCCTTGATTTCCAGTAAGCTCATTCCCTTTCCTCTCCGGCCGTTCGTGCCGCTGGGGCGGGCTTGGATTTATCCGACGCTGCCTTCCAGGCTGATGCTCAGCAGCTTTTGCGCTTCCACCGCAAACTCCATCGGCAACTCGCGAAAGACGCGCTTGCAGAAGCCGTTGACGATCATGGAAACCGCATCTTCCGCTTTCAGGCCGCGCTGGCGTAGGTAAAAGAGCTGGTCCTCGCCAATCTTCGAGGTGGACGCCTCATGCTCCATGCGCGCCGTCGAGTTCTTCACCTCGATGTACGGAAAGGTGTGCGCGCCGCATTGGTCGCCGATCAGCAGCGAGTCGCACTGCGTGTAGTTGCGCGCCCCGGTGGCGTCTTTCAGGATCTTGACCATCCCGCGGTAGGTGTTCTGCCCGTGACCGGCGGAGATGCCCTTGGCCACGATGGTGCTGCGCGTGTTCTTGCCGATGTGGATCATCTTGGTGCCGGTATCGGCTTGTTGATAGTTGTTGGTGAGCGCCACCGAATAGAACTCGCCCACGCTGTTGTCACCCTGCAGGATGCAGCTCGGATATTTCCAGGTGATGGCCGAGCCGGTTTCGACCTGGGTCCAAGAGATCTTGGAGTTCGCGCCCAGACACTTGCCGCGCTTGGTGACGAAATTATAGATTCCGCCCTTGCCGTTCTTATCCCCGGGATACCAGTTCTGCACCGTCGAGTACTTGATCTGGGCATTGTCCAGCGCCACCAGCTCCACCACCGCCGCGTGCAACTGGTTCTCATCGCGCATGGGCGCCGTACACCCCTCGAGGTAGCTGACAGTGGCGCCTTCATCGGCGATGATCAGCGTGCGTTCGAACTGCCCCGTCTCCGCGGCGTTGATGCGGAAATAGGTGGACAGCTCCATCGGGCAGCGAACTCCCTTGGGAACATAGACGAACGAACCGTCGCTGAATACCGCGGAGTTTAACGAGGCGAAGAAGTTGTCGGTGTACGGCACCACCGAGCCCAGGTACTTCTTCACCAACTCGGGATGTTCGCGCACCGCTTCGGAAAACGGGCAGAAAATGATCCCCAGCTCAGCCAGCTTTTCTTTGAATGTGGTGGCCACCGAGACGCTGTCGAATACCGCGTCCACCGCCACGCCGGCCAGCCGCTTCTGCTCTTCGAGCGGGATACCGAGTTTCTCGTAGGTGCGCAGGATTTCCGGATCGAGTTCCTCAAGACTCTTGAGGCTCTGCTTCTTTCGTGGTGCCGCGTAGTACGCCATGTCTTGATAATCGATGGGGCTGAACTTGATGTTGGCCCACTTCGGCTCCGCTCCGGATTTCTCCAGCGACGTCCAGTGCCGATAGGCTCGAAGTCTCCATTGCAACATGAATTCCGGCTCTTGCTTCTTGCTGGCAATCAGTTGAACGGTTTCTTCGTTCAGGCCCTTGGGAACCAGTTCTTCATCAATCTCGGTGACGAATCCCCACTTGTATTCTTGCTGCGCCAACTCTCGAATCGTATTGGCGTCTTGGCTCATTTTGACGTCTTGACTCATTGCACCCTCCCAGGTTCCAACCCGATGACCGGAACGAGATTTCCGCGCGAATCCTTCACCGCCACGAGCTGCAGAGGCTGAATCAAGTCGGAAAGGGTTATGTTTTCCAACGCCTGGCGCACGGCTTGGCTAATGATTCGTTGATTCTTCGAAATCGGACAGTTGGTCTCCAGTTTGCACAAGCCTTGAATGTCCGAACTGCATTCGGTCAGCTCGAAGGGGCCCTCCAGCGCCACGATGATGTCAATCACCGAGATCTCGTGAGACTCCCTGGCGAGGATGTATCCTCCTTTAATGCCTCGCTGCGATATCAGCAACCCGCTATGTACGAGTTCCTTCAAAAGCTTGCGCACCGTAGAGAGCGGCACGTAAGATTCCCTTGCCAGGTCACGCGCCGAATGCAACGGAAAATGTTGACTCCGCGCAATACAGCTCATTAACACCAACCCGTAGTCAGTCAATTTGCCCAGCTTGACCATTATGGCCGCCTCTGGTTCCCGGCTGCCCATTGCCTATATAGAACCATTTCAGTCCTATATTAAACAGCAGCACCTCCTAATTCAAGCCCTGAAAAGGAAAATTTACCACCCTGAATGGAATCCCGCTATGGGTAGTCTATTCAGCAGTTTAGCGTTGTTCCGGGTCTTTGTCGACTAACTCGGAGGGGACACTCAACTTTATTCATACACTTTGAACCAAGATCTCTCATAGAGGCACGCAGCGTCGAATTCAGTTAAGCGCATCATCGTGGGACAGAGGGTAGGACAGAGGCCGCAGTTCGATTCCAGCCTGCCGGAGTGCCAGGGCGACCGCTTGGGCAATTTGCGGCGCACCCGGCGTATCGCTGTGGATGCAAATGGTCTGCGCCTTGACGGTGACTTCGGAGCCGCCGGACGCCATTGCCGTCCCTCGCTCGACGATGCGCAAGGCTTGCTGGCCGGCCTGGGCGGGATCACCAATCAGCGCATCGCCAAATTGGCGCGGCCGCAAGGCGCCGTCGGGCTCATAACGGCGGTCGGCGAAGGCTTCGGCAGCAGCCGCAAAGCCGGCTTCACGAAACACGTCTAACATCGGCGATCCTGCCAGGCCCACAAGCACCACCTGCCGGGACCAGCGCCCGACGCCCGTGGCAATGGCTTCCGCCACCGCGTGATCGCGGGTCGCTTGGTTGTAGAGCGCGCCATGCGGCTTGACGTGAGTCAGATGCGTGCCGTAGCCCGCGGCCAGATCAGCCAAGGTGCGGACCTGATCGAACACCAAATCGGCGATCGCCTGCGGGGTAAGGTTCAACTCCAGGCGGCCGAAATGGGCGCGATCCGGATAGCCGGGATGCGCGCCGATGGCCAGCTTCCAGTGTAGTGCCTGCTGGAGGGTGGCCTTCATGGTTTGCTCGTCGCCTGCATGGCCTCCGCAGGCGATGCCGACCGAGGTGATAAATGGCATGATCGATTCCTGAGTGCCGTCGGCGATGGCCTCTGGCATTTCTCCCACGTCGCAATTCAGGTCTATGTGTTTCATTGCAGAATCAGCTCATTGGATGCCAGTATCTGCTCCTGCTCCATCAGCAGCGGTCGGGCCGTCTCCAGGTCAACCAGCTCAAATCGAATTTCATCGCGCGGGCGCAGCTGTCCCAGGCTGTGAAAGTCGGCGGAAATTACATTGGCGATCTTTGGATATCCACCCGTCGTTTGCTGCTCGACAAACAGGATGATCGGGGAGCCCCCGGCCGGCACCTGGACAGCTCCCAGTGAAACGCCTTCGGTAATCATCTGCCCGCTCAAGGGACAGAGAACAGGCGCGCCCAGAAGACGAATCCCCATGCGGTTTGATTCTTCAGCCACGCGATAGGCACCCGCGTAGAAGGAATGCTGCGACGCTTCGGGAAACCAGGCACTCTGGGGTCCTGAAGTAACCCGCAAAATCTTGCGAGGCGCCAAGTGTTCGAGGTAGTGCGGCGCCAGAGTCCTCTTGCGAAACGATGCGGTCGCGCCCCCGATATACAGCACATCGCTTCTCCGCAAAGCCCTCCCCTGGAAGCCGCCCAGCCCACTCAAGAGGTGGGTGGATACGCTGCCCAGAAAAGGCTTCACAGCGAATCCTCCCTGAACACACAAGTAGCAGCGCGCTCCCGAACGTGTGAGCCCGAGACGCAGCGTCTGGCCGGGCTGAACTTGTACGGTAGTCCAAAGGCCCACGGGTTTCCGATCCAAAGCGGCGTCAAAATCGGAACCGGTCAAGGCCATGACGCAGCCCTCGGGAAACCGGAATGTTCCGCCGAGCAGCGTCATTTCCAGTCCGGGCGCGTTCCCGCTGTTGCCCACCAGCAGGTTGCCGAGCCGCAGCGAGATTGCATCGGCAGCGCCGGAGGGCGAGACACCCATGGCGCCGAAACCTTCTCGCCCCAGATCCTGCACCGTGGTCAGCAGGCCGGGCGTTTCGACTTCCATCACCCGCATGTTTTTTCCAGCGCCGCGAACTCCTTCTTGGAAACACGAGTAAAGCGCACGTGGTCGCCGATGGACAAAAGGCTCATTTCATCTCTATCGGGGCGGAACATCGCTAAGGGCGTTCGTCCGATCAGCCTCCAACCCCCTGGTGTTTCAAAGGGGTACACTGCCGTCTGGTTGCCGGCGATCCCCACGCTGCCTGCCGGGACCTTCCGCCGCGGTTCCGCTACGCGCGGAGTCGAAAACCCTTCCGGCAAACCGTGCAGGTACGCAAACCCCGGCACGAAACCCAGAAAAGAAACGACGTAGTCGCCGGAGGTATGGAGCTTGACAGCTTGAGCCGGCGTCATTCCGCGCAGCGTTGCCGCCTCCTCCAGGTCCGGGCCAAGCTTACCGCCGTAACACACGGGAATTTCCACCTGCCGTGGCTCTGGGAGGCGCAAGGCTTCCACCCGATCGAGGTACGGCCGCAGGATGGCTTCCAACTCATGGTGCGTCAGTGCAAACGCGTCGAATTTGACCAGCAGCGAACAGTAGGCGGGATGAAGATTGCGAACGCCCGGAACCGGTTCCGTCTCCAGCAGCCGCAGCAGCTTCATGACCTGCTGGTGGGTTTCCGGCGTGATCTGTGCACCAAAACAGATCAGGAGTGATTGATCGCTCGCGGCTTGAAATTGGGCATCACCGGCAGCTGCTTCGACCATGTCGGCAAGAGTATACGGCAGGCAGCGAGGAGAGTAACTCTCTCGCACCACTGCCGGCTGGTTTGCCCGCATCAGCGTTCAACAATGTTAGGTTAGGCTCAGCACATCTTCCCTCTCTGGATGGTAGACGAATGTCCGACGTGGCAGTCAGCAATTCTCCGAACGCTGGTGCATCAAGCGCCACACGTCGCAGTACGCGCGTTTCAAAGAAGGTGTCTCTGAGCGTTTCGGGCCGCAATAAAATCGAAAATACGCTCCTAGAGACAACCTCGACGGTGGCCATGAACTGTCACGGCTGCCTTTACGCCTCGCGATACGAGTACCAGTCTGGCTCTTGGATAACCCTGGAGGTTCCTTCCCAACCGGGCAACGGAAAATCGCACCCGGTGCGCGCCCAAGTGAGATTCATACGGCTGCCTCGAAGCCCCCATGAACTCTACCAGGTCGGTGTGGAACTGGAGACTCCGGCAAACGTCTGGGGGGTCCAGTCACCCCCACAAGATTGGCTGCGGTACCCGAACTCCCTCAGTGCGGCAGCAGGCGGCGCAGCCGAGGTGCAGGCCGGATCGGGAATTCCGGTAAGACACGCGACGCCCGCTGCGCAAGCTTCGGTCACCCCGGCAAGGCCAGTGCGCGTGATGATCTCTCCTGAGCAGTTGCTGCAGGCCCTGGACGGCAAACTACAACCGCTGGCGGAGAAGATGGTCGCGTCCGCGTTGACGGAAAAACTCAAGGCAGCCCTCGACCAAGCTGCGACGACCGTGGAGAGCTTCACTCAGGCAAGCCTTCGCCAGATCGAAGAGAACTGCGCGCAAACCAGCGAGAAATTCATGGCGGCCACGCGTGAGGAGTTTCATGGCCGGCTGCAGGAAGAAATTGTTAAAGCCGATGGGCACTTGCGGAAACAAGTCGAGGTCTTCCTGGCTCTGGGCCAGGAAACTGCCGAGCGCCTGGAGAGGAGCGCTCTCGAAGTGAAACCTGTGCTGGCCGACGTGCAGGGCTTCATGCAAGAGGCCGCCAACGAGTTGCGAGAGCGCTTTTCCGCGGGGCTGCGCGAGATTGCGGATCGAACGGGAAAGGAGTTCGATGGCGAGACTGCGCGAGTCACGGACCGGCAGCTCGCACGGCTCGCCGAAAAAGCCCAGGGCACTGCCTCCGAAGCAGCCATGCGCCTGGAGGCGCGCGCCGCCGGAGCGCGTTCCCAGTTGGAAACCGCGGCCGGGAGTGCCCTCGCGGAATTCCACGTCATGGCCAGGAATGAGATCGAGCAGTTTATCAACGAGACTCGCAACAGCGTCCAGTCTTCGTTGGCTTCTTTCGTGGATGAGGCTCGCGCGGCTTGGGAAAACCGCCAGCGCGCCTCCCAAGAGGAGCGGGTGCACTCGAGCGAAAAAGAGATCGAGAACTTCCGCCAACGTCTCGAGACCATCCTGAACTCCTCCATGGTTGCGGCAGTATCTGCGATTCAGGAGCAGTCGAAAACCTTGCTCGAGTCGCTGGCCAAAGGAGCGGCGACAGGAGCGGGAGAAACCAATCCGGAGGCTCCCTCGGTCTGACCACCCCTGGTTTCACGGTGTGACCTGTTGGGGACCGCAAGCCTCCGGCGCGAAACTCGGGCGTCGTTGGGCCTCCCCGCGGAGGAAATCTCGTTCGCAATGAGTAGCGCAGCCCAACGATCTGTTGTGAGCCAGGCGGAGCGCCGGCGCAGCCAGCGCTTCCTTCTGGATGTGCCCCTCATTGTTCGCGGTGAATCCGTCGAAGGCCAGCCTTTCCAGGAGGAAACCTTCACCATTTCCGTGAGCGCGCATGGGGCCTTGCTCCTTTTGGCCGCACGGGTAGGGGTCGGGCAGCTGGTTCTCCTGGTCAACCCGAAAACTTGGGATGAAAAGGAAGGCCGAGTTGCACGTTTCGGCTCGCCACATGGCGGGCTTGCTCAAGTGGGTGTCGAGTTCGCGCGCCCCGATCCGGAGTTCTGGCCGATCGATTCGGCGCCGAACAATTGGAAATCGTTTTCCCGATAGGCAGGCAGCTTTCATCCTCTCCC
Source organism: Candidatus Acidiferrales bacterium (assembly GCA_965197305.1). GTDB lineage: Bacteria > Acidobacteriota > Terriglobia > Acidiferrales > UBA7541 > Palsa-189. The sequence goes on from CBDAMS010000013.1 coordinate 509,579, forward strand.
TAATTGATCCCTAATTGGCTCGCCAGGCCCTCATCAACTTGACACTGCTTTGCCCAACCTGCTAGCTTGAGCGGTCGTTGATAGAGGCGCGGAGGCCATCAGTAGCCGGGCCGGCAATTCCGAGAAGCTTCGGAGGCCCGTGCGAAAGGGGTTCGGGCAAGATCCGCCGAAGTCGCTGCCGGAAGCTCGTTCCGCGGCGATTGGGGGGCCAGGAGAAAACCTGCCCACTGTCATCCGTTGAAGGTTGAAGACGGATGGAGCGCTATCGAGAAGCGAAGACTCGAGTCTGCAGCTCCTCGCGAATTTTCCTTCTCTGCCTCCGTCCCTTTTTCAACTCGAATGCGAACACCCTGCGCGTCAAGGCGTCGTATCGTCGTATCAATGACCAATGGCGCGTCAGGCGGGCACCGCTCACGGAAAACGACCATGGACGTTTTCGAACTCACGCACCGGCTGGTTGACATGGAGTCCACTACCGATCACGAAGAACGGGTCGGGCTGTGTCTCTTGGACGTTCTCTCCAATCTCGCGGCACGCACCTCGGGACACGCCGAGCGGTGCGAGGTCGAACCTGGCCGCTTCAACGTTTTCGCCTGCTGGGGCCGGCCCCAAGTCACGCTCTCGACGCACATGGACACCGTGCCTCCTTTCTTCCCTTCCCGCGAGGACGCCGGGTTCATTTGGGGGCGCGGTTCCGCCGACGCCAAGGGCATCATCGCCTCGATGATCGCCGCGGCCGAAGCATTGCTCGCCAGCGGATGCAGCGACTTCGGATTGCTCTTCGTGGTGGGCGAGGAACGCAACAGTGCCGGGGCCTACGCGGCGGCTCGCGATCCCCGCGGTTCGCGCTACATCATCAACGGCGAGCCCACTGAGAACAAGCTCGCGCTGGCTTCCAAGGGCATGCTGCGATACGAAATCGAGGCCCGGGGCAAGCTGAGCCATTCCGCCTACCCGGAACTGGGCGATTCGGCCATCGAGAAACTTCTCGATGTGCTGGAGAACGTCCGCCGGATCCCCTTGCCCGAGGATTCCCTCCTCGGCAAAAGTACGCTCAACGTCGGATTGATCTCCGGCGGTCGCGCGCCCAACGTCATAGCCGACGCCGCTCGCGCCGAGATCGCCATCCGGCTGGTGGGCGATCCCGCGCCGGTCCGCAAGGCCATGGCCGTGGCGGTTGACGGCCGGGCCAAGGCAAACGAAGTGCTCTACACGCCCGCCGTGCGGTTCGAGCCCCTGGCCGGCCTGGAAACCACCGTGGTCGCCTATACCACCGACATTCCCGCCTTCGCCGGGGCGTGGGGCAAACCGTTCTTGATCGGGCCCGGCAGCATCCACGTCGCCCACACCGGCGAGGAGCGTGTAGCGAAGTCCCAGCTGGTCCAGGCGGCGGAAATCTATCAGCGCATGGTGAAGCAGCTCCTGCAGTCCGGCTGACGTCTCCCCGGCGCAGATCGGAGAATCTGAGGACAATATGAACCTAGCCATTGTCGGATACGGAAAAATGGGCCGCCTCGTCGAACAGCTCGCGCCCCAATTTGGCTTCGCTGTCCCGCTGCGGCTCGACATCGACGACAATGCGGACGGCGCCGGCATCACCGCGGAGCGCTTCCGCGGCATTGATGTGGCCGTGGAGTTCTCGATGCCCTCGGCGGTGGTTCAGAACATCGAGCGCCTCGCGGCGGCAGGCGTCAATACCGTGGTGGGAACGACGGGCTGGACGGAGCAGGCGGCGCGCGCGCGCGCGGCGGTCGAGCGGTGCGGTGTTGGCCTGGTGTGGAGCCCCAACTTTTCCATCGGGGTCAACATCTTCATGCATCTGGTCGCGGAGACCTCGCGGCGGTTTGCGCCTTACCCCGAATACGGCGCGTGGGCCTGGGAGCTGCACCATGCCGCCAAGAAAGACGCGCCCAGCGGTACACTAGTGAGACTGGTGGAAGAGATGAAAAAAGCCGACCCCCATCGTCCCGTGGATACCGGCTCCAACCGTGCCGGCGCGCATCCCGGAATCCACGAAATCGGCTTCGATTCGCCGGCCGACACCATTACACTTCGGCATACCGCGCGCAGCCGCAAGGGTTTGGCCCGCGGCGCCTTGCAGGCCGCCCGGTGGATAATCGGGAAAAAGGGATGGTTCGAGTTTCGCGAGGTCTTGTTCGGGTCGTAGACAAATTTTCTGGACTGAGCTGAGGCCACATGCTTGGTAGGTTGCTGAACATTCCTTCCGCTGTCATCCTGAGTCCGCCATCCCGGCGCGCCAGGGATCTGTTTTCGGCGCGGGCAGGAATGAAGGAGGATCATTAATGTTCACCGGATGTGGGACCGCCCTGGTCACGCCATTTCGCCAGGATTCTTCGCTGGATGAAGTGGCCATGCGTCGCCTGGTGCGGCGGCAAGTGGAGGCTGGCGTCAGTTTTCTCGTGCCTTGTGGAACTTCAGGCGAAAGCCCGACGCTGAGCGGCGAAGAGAAGTTGCGCATCGTGGAAATCACCGTCAGCGAAGCCCAGGGTCGCATTCCGGTGATGGCTGGAGCCGGCGGAAACAACACCGCCGAAGTCATCGAGTTGGCCGGAGAACTCGAATCGCTGGGCGTAGATGGCCTGCTCTCCGTCACGCCGTACTACAATCGGCCGTCCCAGGAAGGCCTCTACCAGCACTACAAGGCCATCGCCGCCGCGGTCTCGCTCCCCATCTTCATTTACAGCGTGCAAAAGCGCACCGGGGTCAACGTCGAGCCCGCCACCCTGAAGAGGCTGGCGGAAATTGGCAACCTTGCCGGGGTCAAAGAGGCTTCCGGCAACGTCGCCCAAGTGGCCACCATATTGGCCCATCTCCCGGCAGACTTCACGGTCTTGTCCGGCGATGACGCCGTCGCCCTGCCCCTGGTCGCTCTGGGCGGGCGCGGGGTCATTTCTGTGGTGGCCAACGAAATCCCGACGGAGATGACCCGCCTGATGCAATTGTGCCTGGCGGACGATTTCGAGGCCGCCCGCCGCATGCAGCGGAAGTACCTGCCGCTGATGGAGGTAAATTTCGTCGAAACCAACCCCGTGCCGGTCAAGGCCGCCATGGCGGTCATGGGTTTGCTCGAGCCGGTATGGCGGCTGCCCCTGGTCCCTCCCCGGCGGGAATCCATGGAAAAAATACGGCGCGTAGTCGAATCCTTGCGCCTTGGAGGCAGCCGCGCCGCCCAAGCCAATTGAAGCCCTAATGGAAATTCGATGGAACACTTGATGAAATACCTGATCGAAACTCTGTTCGATTCCCCGCCGGATCGCTATACCCAAGATCATTTGCGCATCTTTCAGACCTTCAAAGACGGTCTGAACGACGGAACCGTGCGCGCGGCCGAGCCGGACCCGGCGTCGCCGTGCGGATGGCGCGTCAATAGCTGGGTCAAAAAAGGAATTTTGCTCGGATTCCGCATGGGCGCGGTCGTGGACATGTCCATTGACGCGGCGCACCAGCCGTTTTTTGACAAAGACACCTATCCCGCAAAATCGCTCGCCGTCCCCAGCGGCGTGCGCATCGTTCCCGGCGGCTCCAGCATCCGCGACGCATGCTTTCTCGGCAAGGGCATCACCTGCATGCCGCCCATGTTCATCAACGTCGGCGCGTATGTCGGCGATCAAGCCATGGTGGATTCGCACGCCCTCATCGGCAGTTGCGCCCAGGTGGGCAAGAGTTGCCACATCTCCGCCGCCGCGCAAATCGGCGGCGTGCTCGAGCCCGTGGGCGCCATGCCCGTGATTATCGAGGACCACGTGATCGTCGGCGGAAACTGCGGCGTTTACGAAGGAACCATCGTCAAGCGCGGCGCGGTACTGGGCACCGGCACCATCCTCAACCGTTCCACCCCGCTCTACGATCTGGTGCGCGGCCAAATCTATAAGGCCGGCGCCGATCAGCCTCTAATTGTTCCCGAAAAAGCCGTTGTCGTTGCCGGCTCCCGACCTATTCTGACCGGGCACGGCAGGGAGTGGGGCCTTTCCGTTTATACTCCGGTCATCGCCAAATACCGCGACGAAAAAACCGACCTCCGCACCCAACTCGAAGATTTACTGCGCTAATTACGTAGAGGACGGCGGACCGGCGGTGGCAAAAGCAGATCTTCCGGAAGGCACAGCCTTCCCGCAATTTGAACCCAGTGGCAATAGGCCAGGGCGAGGAGAAATGTGCCGCCACGACGGCTCAAGTCAACCCCAAGTCAACATTGACGCCAAGGCTCGCAGCGCCCGCAGCCGGCTCCCGCCGCCTGCGGGCAGCTCTGCAAACCACATCTGAACGAGTGGCTATTTCGCTAGCGTGCGCTGCTCAACTCATTCCTCTTTGCATTCGCCTGCGCCAACCCTTGGACCGAAGGTGTGCGGTTAGGTGTCCGTAGCAATGCTTGCTCGAATGCGGCAGCGACTTCGGCGGGCCGGCCTGCCTCGAGCAGTATCTCGCCGTACAACTCCAGTGCCGGCTTGATCGGGTTTGGCGGACCTGAGGGCGCGGCCATTGTCCTCTCGATATCCGCTGCTTCCTTTGCCAAGCGCACCGCGTCCGCCTCTTGGCCGCGCGCCAACTGCGCGACGGCGCTGACCTCTTTTTCCATAATTGCCAGTGGTTTGGCGGCATACGCGTTGCCGCCCGACGCAATACGCTCGCTCATGGCATGGAGCCGCGCGGCGGCTTGGTCGGCCGCGGCAGTGTCGCCGAGTTTGGCCGCGCTATATCCTGCTATGAAGATCCATATGCCATTGGCATTGGAACGCGCGGCATTATCCGTAGCGGCTGGCATGCCGGGCAGGGAGATCTTTTCCCATTCCTTGGTCTCCAGAATGTAACGAGCCCTCATGCCGAGATAACCTCGCTCGACGGCCGGACTCTCCGGGTTGCGGTCGACAGTTTGTTTGGCAAGCTCCACATTCTTTCTTGCTTCATCGAATTTTCCCATCATCAGGTTGGCGTATTCGAGCCACGAGAGGGTGTGGAAATCCTCCCTTCCCTCGGCCGTGTTCAGCTGAGCGATAACGTCCAGCGCGGCTTCGTACCCCGCCATGTTCGAGGCGGCGACATCCGGCCACATACGCAACTGCACAAAGATGTGAGATGGCATATGAAGCGCATGCGCCGCCGCGGGCGCAATCCCCGCATAAACGCGCGCCGCCGGCAGGGCCAGGATCGCGTGATCCGGATCATCGAAGGAATGGATGACAAAGTGCGCGGCCCCGGGATGTTTCGAGTTTTCCTGGAAAACCCTCGAAGAGATAGATGCGGCGAGCGCCTGTCTCCGGAAGCCCGTGTCCCCACGCTGCACGGTGCCGAGGATCGATAGGGCGTAGAAGATTGCTACTTCATGATCGTCGGGCCACTGCTGGTACATCCCGGCCATGGCCTTGGAGTAGGCACTGTCTCGCACTAGTTTCTCACCAGGCGTGTAAAAGAGCTGATTGACAGCTTCGAGGAAGGCCTTCTCCTTGGGTGTGCCTGCCTTCGCCAGCCGCCCCTCCAGCGTCGGCGCGAGTTTTTCGAGCGTCTGTCTGGCCTTATCCACGTCCACTTGAGACCACAGAGGATGGTTGTAGGTCATCGCCTCGCCCCAATAGGCAAGTGCGAAATTGGGATCAATCTGCACGGCCTTCTGAAAGGCCACGGCCGCCTCATCAAACTGGAAGCTGTGAAGCTCCTTTACACCTTCAATGAAGCTCACCTGAGCTGCCGGGGCGCCGGAGTTTGGGAAACTGATGACGCCGAGTTCCTGGGCCTGCAGCTGTGTCGTCGCCAAGAATCCGATGACCAAAGCAATTGCCACCATAATGCGGAGTCGAATCGCCACCATGTTTTCCTCCATCCGTGCGAAAATAAATCGGAATTTCCGATTGGGGCCTCTGTTCCGCGCATCATAACGCTTCTCCCGCGCTCGACACAACTGGCTGGCCATCGGAGCAGGCCCCGGAGAGATCTCAGGGTCCCGACTTCGGAGGGTAGTGCGTCATTCTCATGGTTCGTGGTTTACTTCACACAGCGGTCTTCAGGTGACGGCTTCTCGCCATAGACGTCGTGGCAAGAGCCGTTCGAAACTCCCAGTTTTCCACTGATTTCCACAGTCCGTTCGAATCACCACACAGTATACACTTGAAAGATATTTATCCTTATGCTAACGTATGCCATGCTTGTCCTGGGCTTGCCGAATGGGTTCGCGCCAAGACTTTCTGTTGTGAACTGTTCTGCTCGACCGCCTTCCCCTCTCGGCGATCACAGCATTCCTTCCTCTCCTCTCGCTCTTTTGCACTTCGCAAAACATCAACTTCCTTGCTTCCAATCTCTTGCGCACTCTTTCGCCAAAAACACCCGGGGTGGGGGTAGGGAGGTGAAAATGAGCCCCTTCCCCTGGACACAGTCGGCGCTTCTCCGCCAGCCGCCAGTGTCCCAAGAAAACGAGAGGCATGCACCGGGCAGAGGAGCCCAAGTCCGCGCGTTTGCAATCCCGCGCGCCAATCCGCTAAAATTCCCGGCGGTTCCCTTCATGACCAATCCTGCCACGAAATCAGGCACCACTCGCGGAAATCAATCTGCCGAGCGGATGAATCGCCCGCTGCGCGAGGTTGATCCCGAGATTGCCGATATTCTTGCGCTGGAGGCGCGACGTCAGGCCACCGGTCTCGAACTGATTCCGTCGGAAAATCTGGTCTCCGAAGCCGTGCTGGAAGCCATGGGCTCCGTCCTGACCAACAAATACGCCGAAGGCTATCCCCGCAAGCGCTACTACGGCGGCTGCGAATTCGTGGATCGCGCCGAACAGTTGGCCATTGACCGCGCCAAGCAGCTTTTCGGCGCCGAGAACGCCAACGTGCAGGCGCATTCCGGCACCCAGGCTAACATCGCCGTGTACATGGCCGCGCTCCAGCCCGGCGACACCGTGCTGGGCATGAATCTGGCCCACGGCGGCCATCTGACGCACGGTCATCCCCTGAATTTTTCCGGCAAGACCTACCACTTCGTCCCTTACGGCGTGTGCCAGGATACGGAGACCATTGACTACCAGGAAATCGAGCGCCTGGCCGCCGAGCACCAGCCGAAAATGATCGTGGCCGGCGCCAGCGCGTATTCGAGGACATTTGATTTCGAGCGGCTGGCGCGGATTGCGGCCTCGGCGGGCGCGGTTCTCTTCGTGGACATGGCGCATATCGCGGGCCTGGTGGCCGCAGGCGTGCACCCCACCCCGGTGCCGCACGCCGATTTCGTCTCCACCACCACCCACAAGACGCTGCGCGGCCCGCGCGGTGGGTTGGTGCTCTGCCGCGAAAAATGGGCCAAACAGCTTGACCGCATCACCTTTCCCGGAACGCAGGGCGGCCCGCTGATGCACACCATTGCCGCCAAGGCGGTGTGCTTGAAAGAAGCCGTGGAACCCGGATTCCGCGAGTATCAAGCACAGGTTGTGGCCAACGCCCGCGCACTCGCCGAGGAGATCGGCCGGCGCGGCTTCCGCATCATCGCCGGAGGCACGGACAATCACCTGCTTCTGGTGGATCTGTACTCCCGCGGTCTGACGGGCAAGGAGGCACAAGCCTCGCTCGATCGCGCCGGCATCACCGTCAACAAGAATGCCGTCCCGTTCGACCCGACGCCGCCGATGACCGCCGGAGGGATTCGCTTGGGAAGCCCCGCAGTCACCACCCGCGGGATGCGTGAGCCGGAGATGGAACGCATCGCCGGATGGATCGGGGAGATCCTCACGCACCTGGGCGACAGCGCGCTGGAGCAGCGCATTCGCGCCGAAGTGGCGGAGCTCACCGCCGCGTTCCCGCTGTACACGCGGCGCTGGATGGCTCCCGACGGCACCCCCTACCAGGTCGCGGCCGGGCGCGCGGATCGCTGATCGCGGTCGTCGATGCGCGTAGCAATTGATATCCGCCGCGCCGGCGACTACGGTCTGGGCACCTACATCCGCAACATCGTGAGCCAGCTGGCGCGGATGCATGACGCCGTCTCCTATCTGCTGATCGGACAGCGGCGCCACCTCGCAGAGTTTGACCCTCTCCCGGAAAATTTTGATCTTCTCGATTACCCCCACGAACCCGGCACGCTTCACACCCATCTGCATTTGCCGTGGCTGCTCCGCCAGCGGCGAGTGGACGTGCTGCACATGCCCTGGTTCTACGCGCCCGCGATCCTGCCTACCCGGCTGGTGATTACGGTCCACGATTTGACCGACATCTTGACCCCGGCCGCCGGCGCCGCTCGGTCCCTGCAGACCGCCCGGCTGTTCTTTGCCAAACGGGCGCTGTTGCGCGCCGACCGCATCCTTGCCGTCTCGAAATCATCGAAGCGCGAACTGACTCGCACCTTCGGCGTGCCGGAGGCAAAGATCAGCGTCACCTATAACGCCGTAGATGAGCGCTTCCTGAACGAACCATTGCCGACGGATGGTGATCGCATCCTGGAACGCCACGCCGTAAATGCACCCTACGTTCTCTACGCCGGAAATATCAAACCGCAGAAGAATCTGCCGCGGCTGATCGAGGCGTTCGCCGTGGCCAAGGCAGGGTTGGCCGGACACCCGGAGTTTGCGCAGCTCAAGCTGCTGGTGATCGGCGAAGCGCTTACCCACCATAGCGATTTGCGAAACGCCGTGGTCCGCGCCCGCGTGCGTGAAGACGTCCGCTTCCTGGGCTTCGTGCCGCTCCCCGTTCTGCGCGTCTTCTATTCCCGCGCCCGGGCATTTCTGTTCCCGTCGCTCTACGAGGGCTTTGGCCTGCCCCCGCTCGAGGCCATGGCGCACGGCACGCCCGTGCTCACTTCCAATGGCTCGTCGCTGCCGGAGGTTTTCCGTGGCGCGGCCTTGCTGGTGAATCCCGAAAACGTTTTTGATATCGCCCGCGGCATCCGGCAAATTCTGACCGATGAAACCTTGCGCCAGGCGCTGATCGGCCATGGCTACGAACACGCTCGCATGTATTCCTGGGAGCGCGCCGCCCAACTGGTGCGGGAGTCCTACCATGCCGTACTCGCCTCCAAGGCGACGCAGTCCTGAAGGACGTCCTGAGGGACGCCCTGGGGGGACACACCCTGAGGGACGCACCGCTGTCCGCAAAGAAGCGGCGCTAAACTTCCTTACGGCGCGGGCTCCCACGTTCTTTGCCGCTCTCGCCGAGCGAGCCGGGGACACCGCGCTCAACTGCCTTACCGCGCGGGCTCCCCTTACCGGGGACGCCGCGCTCAACTGCCTTTACATCGGCTCGACCATCAGCTCGCGCGCCTGCCCGTCCACAATGCGGAAGGCACGAATCGGCCGCGGCGCGTCCGCTCGCGACGAAACAATGAAGTAAGCAGCGGATGGATAGAAGGCCCGCTCGATGTCGCTCGGCGAAGGAAAGTTCTCGCCCCGGGGATGGGAATGGTACACCCCCAGATGATCGAGCCGCTCGGCGCGCATCCTGCGAAAGAACGAAAACAGTTCCGCCGGCGCGATCTCATATTGCGTCGCGCTGCGAAGGGCATTCTTCGCCGGCAGCAGCACGGAGATTATGCCGCCGTGGCCGGCAAGCAGGCCGCAGCACTCGATTTCGGGCTCGCGTTGCGCTTCAGCCAGCAGCGCCGCAAGCACCGCTGCGCGCACACCGATGACGTCGCTCATTCTCCGCCCCGACCGGCAGTCTAATGGCCGGCCTGACTTCGTAAGGCAGTGCCCGTAGACGCCAAGTCTCCATGGCGCAAGGTCAGCGGACCACAAAAAGTCTTCCCCAGAGTATGGAGAGGCCAGCCGGAGTTTCGCTCGCTGTAGGATAAGCCTATGTGTGAGGGGCGAACCTGAGTTCGCCCCTCGAAAAGCGCGCGTCAGACGCGAGACACGAGTGCCAGGCTGCGGCTAGGCCTTTTGGGCCTGGCGACGCAGGAAGGTGGGGACGTCAAGGTCGTCCGCGGCAGCCTCCTGAATGACCTCGTTCACGATACGCGGGACTTCGCGCGGAGTTTCTCCCACCACGGTCTGCGTCGAGGATTCGCGCGCCGCCTTCCAGGTTTTCGGCAAGTAAGACGGCCGCGCCTGCTGCTTGCGTCCGATTTCGCGAAAGCCGGCGGCAATGACGGTGATCTTCACCGTTTCCTTCATGGCATCGTCCAGCACGGCGCCGAAAATGATGTTGGCGTTCTCGTGCGCGGCTTTCTGAATAATGGACGAGGCCTCGTGCACCTCATGCAGCGCAAGGCTGGCCGAACCGGTCACGTTGATCAGGATGCCCTGCGCACCCTGGATGGAGTTGTCCTCGAGCAACGGACTGGAGATGGCGCGGTTGGCGGCGTCGATCGCGCGGTTCGATCCGGAAGCGACGGCCGTGCCCATCACCGCGTAGCCCTGGCCCTGCATGATGATCTTCACATCGGCAAAGTCGCGGTTGATGATGCCCGGAATGGTGATGATGTCGCTGATGCCCTGCACCGCCTGGCGCAAGATATCGTCGGCGATGCGGAAGGCGTCGAAAAAGCTGGTGCCGCGTTCCACGGTATCCATCAACCGCTCGTTGGGGATGACAATCACCGTATCCACACAGCCGACCAGTTCCGAGAGCGCGTGTTCGGCCTGCATCATCCGCCGCTTGCCCTCGAAGGTAAACGGCTTGGTGACCACGGCGACGGTGAGCGCGCCGAGTTCGCTGGCCAGCGACGCCACCACGGGCGCCGCTCCGCTGCCCGTGCCCCCGCCGAGCCCGGCGGTGATGAAGATCATGTCGGACCCTTCCAGGGCCTCAATGATCTTCTCCGTATCTTCGAGAGCGGCTTTACGGCCGATCTCGGGATTGGCCCCGGCGCCCAGGCCCTTGGTGAGTTTCGTTCCGATCTGCAGCTTGACCGGCGCCTGCGACAATTTGAGCGCTTGCAAATCGGTGTTGGCGGCGACGAATTCGACGCCCTCCACCTTGGCACGGATCATGCGGTTGACGGCATTGGCACCGCCGCCGCCCACACCGATTACCTTGATCCTCGCGCCGGACTGGTTCTCTTCACTGAACGATATCCTGATGCCCGACTCTTTTGACCTCATCGTCCTCCCCCGGTTGCCGGCCGGCGACGATCTTGCCGTCATTGGCCAGCAAACATGCTCTTCAATTTCGCCACCAAGGTAGCGGGACGTTGCGCCGCAGCCCTGCGGCTCTGCGCCCCGTACAGCAGCAGCCCTACTGCGGTTGCATACTCGGGCTGGGAAAGCTCTTCCGGCATGCCCTCGAGCCCGCGCGGGGCTGCGATGCGCACCGGCAGCTCAAACACGCGCTCGGCCATCTCGACGAATCCGGTGAGGCGAGAACCGCCGCCGGAAAGCACCAGGCCCGCTGGGATCAGGGCGTGGAGCCCGGCGCGTTTCAGTTCGTCGAGCACCAGGGTGAGCAACTCCAGCGCTCGCGGCTCGATGATTCCATGGAGCATGCGTGAAAACACAGCGCGCGGCGGCCGGTCGCCCACGCTGGCGATTTCAATGGGGCGGTCCTCGCCGAGCAACTCTCGCCACGCGCAGCCGTACTGGCGCTTGATTTTTTCCGCTTCCGGAATGGGGGTGCGCAGGCCAACGGCAAGATCATTGGTGAAATGATCGCCGCCGACCGGCAGCGCGGCGACATGGTGCACGACACCTCCCGAAAACACAATCAACTCCGTGGTGCCTCCACCGATGTCGAGCAGGGCGCAACCCAACTCACGCTCATCTTGCGTCAGCGCGGCTTCGACGGAAGCCAAGGATTCGAGCGCCGTGTCGGTGACCACCACGCCGGCGTGGTTGACGGCCGTAACGATGTTTTGTGTCGCCGTCGCCGAGGCGGTCACGATGTGCACGTTGACTTCCAGCCTCTGTCCGACCATCCCCATGGGATCGCGGATGCCGTCCTGGCGGTCGAGCAGGAACTCCTGCGGAAACACGTGCAATACCTCCCGGTCTTCGGGCAGCGATACAGCACGCGCCGCGTCGATGGCTTGGCGGACATCCTCGCGCTCGATGTCACGCGGCCGCGAGGCCAGAACGATGCCTCCGCGGCTGTTGATGCCCCGGATGTGGCTGCCGGCCACACCCACAATGGCCGACTCGACCGGGACACCGGCGACATTTTCGGCCTCCTCCAGCGCGCGCCGGATCGAGGTGACCGCCCCGTCCAGGTTCACGATGAGCCCCTTGCGCGAACCTTTCGATTCGGCTGCGCCCATGGCCAGAAACTTAGGGTTGCCTTCCTCGAGATCGGCAATCAGCGCACAGGTTTTCGTGCTTCCGATATCCAGGGCCACCAAGTACCGATCCTTCTTAGCCAATCCGCGCCTCTCGGAACTGTCTATCTCACGCGAGCGTTGCCGCTTCTCCCGGCCGCCGGCCCGCCCGGGGACACTGCCCGCGCTGTCCTGCCACTCTACGGATTCACCACCACCTGCCGGGAGAAGCGTAAATCCACGGATTCCACACGGCCGGCACTCGTTTGCCAGTGGCCGAGGTTCTCGATCAGCAGGCGGTACTTGTTCACGAAATCCGAATCTCCGAAACGTACCAGCAGCGGCACTTGTCGCTCGAAGCCCGCCAGCCCGGCGAGCGTCGCGCGCACGTCCTCGGGATCAGAGAGGTCAACCTCACTTACCTGATCGCTTGCGCCAGACCGTACCAGGTCAATGTCCTTCAAGAATTGGACGAACATCCGCATCCGTTGCTCGCGGTCGGGGAGGGGCATGACCTCGCTCAACCCGCTGACGACGGGAAACGCAAAATTACCCTCTGTCGGCTTTTCCAGAATGACGCCGTGGGCGTCTACCAGCGCCAAATCATGCCCGGTGCGAAGAAACGCCACGGGGGTACGCTCGGTGAGATGGACGCGGACGCGGTCGGGCAGTACTCGCTCCACACTCGCCTTCTCAACCCAGGTAACGGCTGCGAGCGCTGAACGCCGCGCATCGAGGGGCATCCGCAGGATGCTCTTGCCCAGATCGGGAGCAAACACCTTGGTGACGGCCGCAAGAGGAACGTGGCGGCTGCCGCTAATCTCGATCTGCTCGTAGCTCGTGAACTCGAGGCGCGGGGAGAAAAGAAAGAAGTGAAAGCCGGCGTAAGCCAGGCAACTCCCAGCAAGAACCCCGACGCTCACCAACAACCAGCGGCGATAGGCCGGCCAGTGGCGAGGTCCGAATCTACGACGGCGGATCTCGAGCGGCTTTTGCCGCCGCAGATATCGCGGCTCCTCATCGGCCAGCGCTTCGGGCAGATAAAGTTCCGGTTCGGCGTTCACGCGGTACTCATCATCCGTCGGTCCAAAGTATGACTTCCGTTTCCATCTCCACGCCGTAGGCGCTGCGAACGCGCTCACGCACGCGAGCGATCAAATCCAGCATATCCGCGCAGCTGGCATGCCCGGCATTGACAAAAAAATTGGCGTGGCGATCGCTCACACGCGCATCGCCGACGCCGAAATCCTTGCATCGCAGTTCGTCGATCATCCGGCCGGCGGAGACTCCGGGCGGATTCTTAAAAATGCAGCCGGCGCTTTTCTGACGGAGGGGCTGACTGGCGCGGCGTTTTTCGTTGCAGATGCGAATCCCTTGAAGAATTTCAGGGTACGGTTTGGAGGGCAGCTCCAGCTTCACCGCGAGCATAATATCATCGGGCGCAAAAGAAGTGTGACGATATTCGAAACAAATCGCATCGCCACGCAGGGTCTCGATTTGCCGGTCAGCCGCCCGGTACAATCGGACCTCGCGCACATAGGAGCCGATTTGCATGCCGTAGGCGCCAGCATTCATGCGCAGAGCGCCACCCACGGTGCCGGGCACGCCGATGAGACCTTCCAGTCCACCGAGATTGCGCCGGGCGCAAAAAGTGATGGTACGGCCGAGATCCGCAGCGGCATCCACAAAGGAGAAATTACCTTCCAAGCGGACCGCCGGCTCCTGGCGCGCCAGTTGCAAGACCAGCCAGGGCAGCTCGTCGTCACGAACCAGCAGGTTCGTGCCCCCGCCCAAGAAGCGGTATGCGATATCCGCCTGATGCAACAGCGACACGAGCTCGGGCAACGCGGCGTGCCGCCGAATCAGCAGCAGGTCGGTGGTTCCGCCGATTCCCAGTGAGGTGAGGCCGGCCAGCGAGGCATTGGCAATGCGCTCGACGCCGAGTTCGGGCAGGGCGGCCAGGAGCTTGGGATGGCTAAGTCGCATGAGGTGTCGCGCCGGTATAGGGAGCGGCCAGCAGCAGGGCCAGTTGGCCCAGCGCGCGGCCGACATTGCCCGCGCCCATGGCCAGCACGGCGTCCCCGGCCCGGGCTTCCCGCTGCAGAAACTCGATGCACTCCTGCAGCGTGCTGCGATAGACGACGTTCTTGTGGCCTGCAGCCCGAATCGCGTCAGCCAGCGCCGCGGAATTCATGTTACGGATTGGCGGCTCGCCCGCGGCGAAAATATCCGTCAGCACCAGAACGTCAGCCTGATTGAAAGCCAGGCAGAAATCGTCCCAGAGGTGCTGCGTTCGCGTATACCGGTGCGGCTGGAAAAGGACCAATAGGCGCTCGTAACGGCAGCCGCGCGCGGCCTCCAGGGTTGCGCGAATCTCAACCGGATGATGGCCATAATCGTCGATCAGCGTAATCCCGCCGATCGCGCCCTTGACTTCAAACCGCCGCGCCACCCCAGTGAAATGTTCAAGGCCCGCACGAATCAGATCCGCCGGAATATCCAGGTGCAGCGCCACGGTCGCCGCAGCGGCGGCATTCCGCACATTGTGCATGCCTGGAGGGCCGGGCAGGTGGAAGATCCCAAGGTCCTCGCCGCGGTAGGCGAGCCGGAAATTGCTGACAATGCCCAGCAGTTCGATTTCACTGATCACCACGTCCGCTTGGTTCGCCGTGCCGTAGGTAATCACCGGACGCTTGACGCGGTGCAGGATGGCTTGCACATTCGGTTCATCCAGGCATAGCACCGCCGCGCCGTAGAAGGGCACGCGATTGACGAACTGAGCAAACACGTCCTGGATCTCATCGAGCGAGGCGTAGTGATCCAAGTGCTCGCGATCAATGGTCGTGACCACAGCCACCACCGGTGACAGCAGCAAGAACGTACGATCGCTCTCGTCCGCCTCGACCACCATGTAGTCGCTGCGTCCCAGCCGTGCCGTAGTGCCGGCGTGATTGACGCGCCCCCCGACGACAAAGGTGGGATCGAGACCGGCCGAACCAAGTACGGAGGCCATCATGGAGGTGGTGGTGGTCTTGCCATGCGAGCCGGCCACGGCGATGCCGTACTTGAGGCGCATCAACTCGGCCAGCATCTCGGCGCGCGTGATCACCGGAATCTTCAATCGCCCAGCCTCGGCGACCTCGG
This sequence comes from Candidatus Acidiferrales bacterium, assembly GCA_965197305.1. GTDB lineage: Bacteria > Acidobacteriota > Terriglobia > Acidiferrales > UBA7541 > Palsa-189. Next base: position 524,897 of record CBDAMS010000013.1, read on the forward strand.
CATTCTGTCCCCCGATAGCCGAGCTGGTCACCACGACGTGGGCTCCTTCGACGTGCGCTGCGTTGTGGCCTTCCTCGATCCGCGCACCGAGGTTTTCCAGCCGCTGGGTAATGGCGGAGAGCTGGGTGTCCGACCCCGAAACCGTGTAACCCAGGGTCAGCAGCACTTCGGCAATCCCGCTCATGCCGATGCCGCCGATCCCGACCAGATGAATCCGCTTAAAATTGTGGAACACTCGGGTCACGGTCGGGCAACCTCTTCAATCAAATCGACGATGTCATTCGCCGCAGACGGCTTGGCCATGGTCCTAGCCCGCGCTCCCATGGCCGAGAGCGTCTGCGGCGCATCCATCAAAGCCAGGATTGCGCGAGCGAGTCGATCCCCACTCAACGCCGCTTCGGAAATAAGCCGCGTTGCGCCAGCGCTCACCATTTCCTGCGCATTGCGCAACTGATGGCTGTCCGTGGCGGCGCCAAAGGGGATCAGGAGGGCAGCGCGTCCGGCAGCAGCAACTTCCGCCACGGTAATCGCGCCGGAACGGCAAACGATCAGGTCGGCCTGGGCAAAGCGGTTCTCCATGTCGGACAGAAACGGGGCGACTTCCGCCGTGAAGTCGCGTTGCGCATAGGCCAGGCGAACTACATTATAGTCGCGTTCACCGGTCTGGTGCACGATGGCCAGCCGATTCTTGTGCGTCGCAAGCACCGCCAGAGCGTCGAGCACGGCCTGATTGATGCGTCGCGACCCCTGACTTCCGCCGGTGATCAGCAAACAGAACGGTGGCACCGGCCGGCGGGGAGCGCAGGCGAAAAACTCCGGGCGTACCGGACAGCCGGTAAAAACAGCGCGGCGCCCCAGTCGCTCCGCGACCGTGGGATAACCCGCAGCGATGCGCACGGCCATATCGACCAGGATCCGGTTCGTGAAGCCCGGCTCAGCGTTGGGCTCGAAGATTACGCTTGGCAAGCCGCGCATGGCAGCCGCCAACAGCATCGGGCCGGCTGCGTAACCGCCCACCCCGAAGGCCGCAGCAAACCGATGCCGGCGGAGAATGGCAGCCGAATCCCATAAGGCCGGGCCGAGTTGGATCAGGTTACGCGTCAAACGAACCATTCCCATGCCCTTCAGGCCCGCCGAACGAATGGTCTCGAGTTCGAGGCCTGCCTCTGGAACCAGTTTCATCTCTATTCCACGCTCGGTACCAACAAAAACTACTTCCCGGTTGCTATTCCGGCTAAGCCACACATGCGCAACGGCCAGTGCCGGAAAGACATGGCCGCCGGTACCGCCACCCGCGATCAATAGTTTCAATTTCGGCCGCCCCGCCGGCCTCGCTTCCCTGCTCAGCCGGAATGCTGGCTGATGTTCAGCAGTACGCCGCTAGCCAGAAGCATGACGAATAGGCTCGATCCTCCATAACTGATAAAGGGCAGTGGAAGTCCCTTCGTCGGCATCATCCCGAGCACCACACCCAAATTGATCAGCGCTTGGCTTGCCACCATCAAGGTGATTCCCAGCGCCAGAAGGCGGCCAAAATCGTCCGGCGCACGAAAAGCGGCACGCAATCCGCGCCAGGTATAAAGAGCAAATAACACCAGCACCGCCGCCCCGCCGAGAAAGCCGAACTCCTCGGCCCATACCGCAAAGATAAAGTCCGAGTGCGCTTCCGGGAGATAAAAAAGCTTTTGCTTGCTCTCCATCAGCCCAACGCCGCTGAAGCCGCCGGAACCCACGGCGATAAGCGACTGCAGCAACTGGAAGCCGCGTCCTTGCGGATCGGCCTCGGGATTCAGGAACGCCATCACGCGGTCGTAGCGGTAGGGGACACGAACCACGGACAGGTAGATGGCCGGCATTGCCACCACCGCGGCGCCTACGATGTAGGTCAGCGAAAGCCCAGCGACAAACAGCATGCCGAGAGCAATGAGGAGGATCTGCAACGCCGTGCCCAAATCGGGTTCCAACACCACCAGACCGACCACAACCACCACTACGCCCAGCACCGGAACCAGGGTGTGGCGAACATCATTCACGCCAAAGCTGCGTGGGCGCCGGCGCATTTCGAGCAACCAGGCAAGGTAAAGAATCACCGCCAGTTTTGCCACTTCCGAAGGCTGTATGCCGACCGGCCCGATTCGAATCCAGCGGTGGGCGGCATGCGATTTGTCGAGGAAGAAAACGCCGACAAGCATCACCAGCACCACGAACAAGAGCGTAAATACGACCGCCGGCCGGCGCAGGCGCCGGTAGTCCACCTGGATCATGCCGAACATCACGGCAAGACCTATCGCCAGCCAGATCAGTTGCCGCAACAGGAAGTAATAACCGCTGCCGTATTGCTCCCGGGCCGTGACCGCCGAGGCGCTGAAAACCATCACCGCGCCGATCAGACACAGGGCTACGGTCGGCAGGTACAACCACTTATCAATCTCCAGCTTACGAGGCATCGTTCAGCCCCTCCGTCCCGCCGTGACCGCTGCTTGCCCTGTTTCCAAAGTGTGGACCAGCTCCTTGAAGACGCGCCCGCGATGCTCGTAGTTCTCGAACTGATCGAAACTGGCGCAAGCCGGCGCCAGGAGTACCGTGTCACCGGATTGCGCATGGCGAAAGGCCAGCGCGATGGCGCGATCCAATGTTTCGGCGCGCTCGATAGGCACAGCCCCAGTCAGTTGCTCCTGGATCTTGTCCGCCGCCGCGCCGATCAGAAGCACGCGCTTGGCACGCCGCCGCAGTGGTTCGCGGAGCGGTCTGAAGTCGCTGCTCTTGTCCTTGCCTCCGAGGATCACCACCAGTCCGCCGGGAAAAGCGTCGAGGGCTTTCTGTACCGCATCCACATTCGTCGCTTTGGAATCGTTGAAGAAGTTCACGCCTGCGATCCCGGCGACGAATTCGAGCCGGTGCTCGACTCCCGGAAAACTGCGCACACCAGCGGCGATCGCCGCCGGGGCAAGACCAATGAGGAAGGCCGCCGAAGCCGCTGCAAGAACGTTTTCGACGTTGTGCTCGCCACGCAACCCGATGTCGCGGCGGGTTACCAAGGCAGTCTCCCCGCCATCGCGGCAAAAAACGATTTGGTCTCCACGAAGATAGGCGCCGCTGGACACGCGCTTCTGCCGGCTGAACCAATACGATTGCGCCCGTGCCGGGACATACCGTGCAACCATCGCTCCGTCGGCATTGAGCACGGCAGCATCGCCTTCCGTCTGTTTCTCGAAGACACGGGCCTTGGCGCGACAGTAGCTCTCGAAGGATTCATGCCGGTCCAAATGGTCGGGGGTGAGGTTGAGCAATACGGCAACATCGGGACGCAACGAGTCGATCAGCTCAAGCTGGAAGCTGCTCATCTCGACGACAGCGACAGTGGCCTCAGTGGACTCCTCCACGTGGGCGATCAGCGGCGAGCCGATATTGCCCGCAAGGATCACCGGCTGCCCGGCGCCGGCCAGGATGTGCCCGATGAGCGATGTGGTGGTGGTCTTGCCGTTCGAGCCGGTGACGGCCACCAGGCGACCGCGCAAGAAACGCCATGCCAGTTCGATTTCACTCCAGATGGGAATGCTTGCCATCCTCGCCGCCGCCAGACCTGCCAGAGTAGGCGGAACCCCCGGACTGGGCACAATCAGATCCTGCTGGAGAAAGATGTCCGTAGAGTGACCGCCCAACTCCAGAGCGCACCCGGCATTGCGAAGCTGTTCGATGACCCCGCCCAGGTGTGCGGCATCGCGCTCTTCGCTCGCCGTGACACGCGCTCCCCGTTTGGAACAAAACAGCGCAGCGGCCACTCCCGTGCGGCCCAACCCGACAACCAGCACCCGCTTTCCTTCCAGATGTATGGGCAATCCCATGGCCCTACCTTAGTTTCAACGTCGTCAGCGAAAACAGCGCGAAGATCAGCGCCACAATCCAGAAGCGCACGATGATCTTGGACTCGCTCCAACCCGCAAGCTCAAAATGATGGTGCAGCGGCGCCATGCGAAAAATTCGCTTGCCGGTCAGGCGAAACGATGCGACCTGGAGAATGACCGAGAGGGCCTCGATGACGAAAATTCCACCGACCGAGAACAAGAGAATCTCCTGCTTGATGGCCACGGCAATCAGCCCAATGGTGCCGCCGATGGCCAGCGATCCGACGTCGCCCATGAAAACGTCGGCGGGATGGGCGTTATACCAAAGAAAGGCCAGCGATGCGCCGACCAAGGCCCCGCAAAAAACGGTCAGCTCGCCGACCTGGGGCAAGTGCTGGATGTCCAGGTACGCGCTGAAATCGGCATGACTGGTGATGTAGGTCAGAATCGTGAGCGCACCGGTGGCTATGATCACACAGCCGATCGCCAGGCCGTCCAAACCGTCCGTCAGGTTGACGGCATTCGATGAGCCGACCATGACCAGCACGACGAAGGCGAGAAATGGCAGGAACGCTAACGGCCATAGGTACGGGTGATCCAAGAGCGCATGAATCACCAGGTCAGGCTGGAAGTTCTTGAAGAACGGAACGATCAACCGCGTGGAATAGACGCCACGATCCAGCAGCAGCACGAGACCCGCGGCAAAACTCACGATGATTTGCAGAAAGAGCTTCGATCGCCCGCCCAGACCTTGATTGTGCCGCCGCATTACCTTGCTGTAGTCGTCGGCAAAGCCAATGGCGCCGAAGGCCAAGATGCCAAGGCTCGCCAGTTGCACATAGCGGTTGCCGAGGTCAGCCCAGAAAAGGGTAGGCAAAATGGTGGCCGTCACGATCAAGATGCCACCCATCGTGGGCGTTCCGGCCTTCGACTGATGACTGCGCGGTCCATCCTCGCGGATGAATTGTCCGATCTGCAATTGCCGGAGGCGTCGCACCATCCAAGGCCCAACCACCAAGCCGAACAACAACGCCGTCAGGCTGGCCAGCGCCGTGCGCACCGTGATGTACCGAAAAACGTTCAGCAGACGAGCGAAGTCCGGGGAGACATAGTGGACAAGGAAATAAATCATCTTAATGGCGCGTTATCGCCGTCGCCTCCTTGCCGTTGACCGCCAGCTCATGCCGGGCGAGCAGCGCCTTGATGATTTGCTCCATCTTGACGCCGCGGGATCCTTTCACGAGCACCAAGTCACCCGGCTCCACCGCCTCACTGACGAATGCGCCGGCATCGGCGGATGTGGCAAAAAATCGCACGCGCTCGGCTGGCATGCCGCCCTCGACGGCGCCCCTGGCAAGCTCCGCAGCGTGGCCTCCGACTCCTACAATCAAATCCAGTTTCCGGGACCCGGCTTCGCGACCGGCTTCGCGATGCCAGCGCGGTGAGTCCACACCAAGTTCAAGCATTTCGCCCGCCGCGAGGATTCGACGGCGATAGCCCGGCGTGCGCGCCAATAGATCCGACATCGCCTGAAGCGCCACCGGGTTGGAATTGTAACTGTCGTTGATAACCGCAAAACCTTGCGCAAAACGCAGCAGCCGCCCGCGCATCTCACCCGGCATCATTCGCGGGAATACCTGCGCCGCTTGCGATGCGCCAATGCCCCATACGCTGGCCGCGGCCAGAGCGGCCAGAGCATTCGCAACACTGTGCCGGCCCGGCAACGCAAGCGTCAGCCGGCTGCGACCGGCAGGCCAGACGAAGTCAAACGCCGAGCCTTCCGCTCCGCGGTCTTCGATCGCCTCGGCGCGGAACTGTGCAGTCTTACCGAATCCGAATGTGAGAACGCTTCCGCGCGCGATTTCCGCGAAACGCGCGACACGCGCATCATCGGCGTTCAACACGGCAACGGAATCGCCGCTGAGGCCCTCGATCAGTTCGCGTTTGGCCAGGGCGATCTCGTCAACCGAAGAGAAGAATTCCAGGTGCACAGGGGCAACGCAGGTCACGACACCCACCTCGGGTTCGGCGATTTGCGCGAGCCGCCGCAGCTCTCCCCGGTGGGACATGCCCATCTCCACCACGACCGCCTCCACCTCAGGCTCCAAGCGCAGCAAAGCCAACGGCAGTCCATATTCATTGTTCAGGTTGCCTTCCGATTTCAGGACCCGAAACTGCGCGCCCAGTAACGCCGCCAGTACCTCCTTCGTGGTGGTCTTCCCAACCGAACCGGTAACCGCGGCAAGACGTCGCCCCCAGGCCCGCCGAACCGCCCGCGCGAGCTCCTGCAAGGCCACGCCGGTGTCCGCGACGCCAAGAAGCTTCCCGCGAACCCGCTCCGGATAGGACGCAAGTCTGTCGCTGCCCACGATGGCCGCCCTAGCTCCCGAGTCCAGAGCCGTTGCGACGAAATCGTGTCCGTCGTGATTTGGGCCGCGTATGGCGACGAACAACTGGCCTCGGCCCACGGTGCGGGAATCAATCGAGACGCCGGCCACCCGGGCCAGAGGATCGAGCGCCGCGGGTGCCGCAACACCCAACGCGCGGGCCACTTCTTGAAGCATCCACAGCACAGGTTCCTCAGCAGGCCGGGATCCACCGCTCCCGTTCCATCCGTTTATTCGCCATATCCGCGCTGGCGCAATGCGTGACGCGCAACTTCACGGTCGTCAAATGGGATGGCTCCATCTTTCAGCACTTGCGTGGTTTCGTGCCCTTTGCCGGCAATCAACACCACATCGCCGGGACGTGCTTGCTCGACCGCCAGCTCAATGGCCTGTTCACGGTCGGGCTCAACGAAAACCTTGGCCGCGGTGCGTTGCAAACCCACCAGCGCGTCGTTAATGATGCGTAATGGGTCCTCGCCGCGCGGGTTGTCGCTCGAGAGCACCACGACATCACTCATCTTGCCGGCGGCTTCACCCATCAGCGGACGCTTGCTGCGGTCCCGGTCGCCGCCACAACCAAAAAGGGTGATCAGGCGTCCCTCGGGATCGAGCTCTCGTGCCGTGGCCACCAAGTTCCGCAGCGCGTCGTCGGTGTGCGCGTAATCCACGATGACCAGAAAAGGCTGGCCCAAATCCACGCGCTCAAAACGGCCCGGCACGGCCTGGAGCTTCCGGATTCCCGTCTCGATGCCCTCTCGCGACACGCCGAGTGCGAGGCCAGCCCCGATCGCGCCGAGCAGGTTGTAGACGTTGAAGCGCCCCACCAAAGGCGAACGAACCTCTATCTTTCCCGCAGGCGTATCGGCCGCAAACTCCAGCCCAGTGATCCCCTGCACGAATTTCTTTGCCGTCACCTGGGCGCCAGGCGCCAGGCCGTAGGTAATGGTGCGAGCCGTGAGGCCGGTAAACCGGGCGCCGCATGAGTCATCCATGTTGATGATGGCGGCTGCCGGCGGGCCGGCACCGGTTCCCTCGAACAGCAGCCGCTTGGCGGCAAAATAGTCATCGAGGGTCTTGTGAAAGTCGAGGTGGTCTTGCGTGAGGTTGGTGAAGACGGCAGCTGCAAACCTGCAACCCCATAGCCGATTCAAAACAAGGGCATGCGAGCTGGCTTCCAACACCGCGTGGGTACCCCCGGCATCGACGATCTCGGCCAGAAAACCCTGCAGATCAAGTGATTCGGGCGTCGTGATCATTGCCGCACGGCTGGCAACCGGCGTGCGGTGCACAAGGGTGCCAAATAGGCCGCTCTGATGACCGGAAGCGTGCAGGATAGAGTCAATTAAAAAGCTGGTGGTAGTCTTACCATTTGTGCCGGTGACAGCAACCATTTGAAGCTTCTCCGCCGGCCGGCCAAAGAAATTCGCGCCGATTGTGGCCAGCGCCCTTCGTACATTGCTGACGACTACCCAAGCCACATCCTGTGGAATCGCCGGGGGACGGGGAGTCTCGCTGGCGATGGCCCGCGCTCCGCGCTCGATGGCGGCAGAAACGAATTGGTTTCCATCGAATTTTTCTCCCCGGATGGCGACAAATAGAGACCCCGGGTTGACTTGACGGCTGTCATAGACCAGGGAGGAAACTTCTGCGTCCAAGTCCGCGAAAAGCTCTACTACACCGGCCCCTGCGATTACGTCCTTTAGTTTCACCGTGCTACCTGACAGTATACGATGTTGTTGTGACAGTCTCAATTTGCGGGGTGATGCTGCAACGGTCCTCACTGGCGGCTCCTTGCCGGTGCCCGGCTGAATCGAACGGTCACCGAGCCGCCGTGACGCACGACAGCACCCGGCCTGGGGTCCTGTTCTTGAACGACGCCCGTGCCGATAAGCACCGGGTTCAACCCGGCTCGCAGACTGATCTCGGTCACCTCGCGCACATTCTTGCCGGCCAGATTGGGCACCAAGACGCCCTCACCCTCAGCAAACCCCATAGTCGGCGGCAACCGGGAAGCGTGTTTCGCCGTCGGAGCAATCGAAGGCTGAGCGACAGGCTGGGCAAGAGGTTGGGCGAACTGACCGGCAACCTCGGACGCATCGATCTGGATGGGATCGAAATCGGACAGATCGGACAGATCGGATAGATCGGATTGATCGGCCGCAGCGGCATCATCACCCAAACTGCGTGAAGCACGAAGCTGCGCCGGAAGAAAAGGAACGTCATGGGGGATGTTCCAGTAGGCCAACACTTGCTCGGCGATGCGCTTGAACACCGGCGCGGCCACCACGCCACCCTCGTGCGGCCCCACCGGAGAATCGAGTTGGACCAGAATGGTCACCGCGGGATCGTTGATCGGCGCGAAGCCGGCAAACGAAGCGATGAACTGGGTTGCAGAATATCGCCCGGCGGCCGGATCAAACTTCTGCGACGTGCCGGTTTTACCCGCTGCGGTGTAGCCATCCAGGCGAGCGCGCCTGCCGGTACCCTCCAGCACTACGCCTTCGAGCATGCGGCGCATCGTCGCCGCCGTCGTGTCGCGGATGACGCGAACCGGCAGCGGTCGTTCGACCGCAACCTGCTCGGCCCCCCTGCGCAACGCCTGGACGACGTGAGGCCGATACAGCAAGCCACCATTGGCAATCGCTGAAACGGCGGTCACCATCTGCACCGGCGTCACACCGATTTCCTGCCCCATGGAAATGGAACCCACCGAAAGGGGCGTCCAGTTCTCGAGACGCCGCAGAAGGCCGCGGCTTTCTCCGGGCAAATCAATTCCCGACAAACTGCCGAAGCCATACGCCCGAATGTACTCATACAGCTTTGGCGCGCCCAGGCGCAGGCCAAGCTTGATGGTGCCGACGTCGCTCGAATGGGCAAGGATCTGAGCGACGGCGAGCCGGCCAAAAGGCTTGTGGTCTCTGATCCGATGGCCGGCAATATAGATTGCACCCATCTGGCAATCGATCACCTCATCGGGATCGGTAATTCTCTGGTCGATCGCCGCCGAGAGGGTGACGATCTTGAATACCGAACCGGGTTCATAGAGCGCCCCGATAGCGCGGTTCATTCGCGCCTCCGGGGGCACATCCGCAGGGGCATTGGGATTGAACGTCGGCCAGTTCGCCATGGCCAGGATCTCTCCGTTCGACGGATCCTGAACAACCACTGCGCCAGTGCGCGCGCGGGTCTGACGGATGGCCGCGGCCAGTTCTCTTTCGGCTATGTACTGGATCTTTTCGTCAATGGCGAGCACGACGCTCGACCCAGCGTCGGACCTCTGGTCGCTGCTGTCGTACCACCGCCTGCGCGCGTCCGTTTGGATAAGCACCCGATCAGGCTTGCTGCGGATATGGTCGTCAAGCTTGTATTCGATGCCACCCAGACCCTTTTCGTCGATATCCACATAGCCGAGAACAGAGGCCGCCAGCTCGCGCTTGGGGTAGAAACGCTCCTGCTCCTGCCGAAAGTAAATTCCGCGCAGGTTCATGGCTCGGATGCGCGCGGCCGTCTCGGGCGGCAGCTTGCGGGCGATCCAGACAAACGAGCGGGTGCTCGCGAGTCGCCTTTCGATCTTCTCTCGCGGCATCTTCAGCACCGGCCCTAATAAGCGTGCAACCAACTTGGGATCAGCGACTTCCGCGGGCACGGCGAAGCAGGAATCCACGGTGGCGTTCATCGCCAACTCACGCAGATTGCGGTCGAAGATGTCGGCGCGCTTGGGGCTGATTTCGATGGTGCGTTGCTGCTGCCGCTTGGCGCGGGCGAGATAATCGCCATACTGGAACAGTTGCAGGTAGGCCAAGCGGCCCAGCGCCGCCCCAGTCCACAGCGCGAGGACCGCAGCCACGATCAAAAGCCGGGTCGCGAGACTGCGCTGTTCCATCCCGGTATTACAGACTCCTATCTATTGGATTTCGATTCCCCGCCGCGGGCGGGCGCCAGCAGAGAGCTCCAGCGCGACCGGGCCGCGCAGTTCGGCCAATACCCGCTCGCTCGAGATTCCAAACGAGGCGATCTGCCCGGCAGCCGGAACGGTCAAGCCAAGTTGATTCCGGGCAATTTCATCGATCCGCGACGGCGCACGCAGGCCGGCCACTTCAAGCTTCAATTGCTGATTCATCTCGGCGGTCTCCACCAGTTCGGCTTTGAGCGCTTCGAGCTGGTAGCTCAACTGGATACACGCAAAGTGCTGCCAGGCGTAGAGCAGGGTTCCCGCTACCGCCAGAGCCCCGAGCGCAACCACGCGCACCATCCCGCGAACCCGGTTTGGCGCCACCGGCTGCACCAGGCGCGAATTGTCGATCGATTTAACGGTATAAAACTCAGTCATATCGCCAGTGACTCTGCCGGACTTGATGTCGGCTGAAGTTTCTCTGCAACCCGCATTTTTGCACTTCGGGCTCGCCGGTTCGCGGCGATTTCCGCCCCGGATGGGCGCACCACCTTCCGGGTCAGCAACCGCAACACCCCTTCACGAAACTTCTGCTGGAATTGTCGCTTGACCAGACGATCCTCCAGCGAGTGATAACTGATCACCACCCAGCGTCCCCCGGAAACTAATGTGGCAGGGGCTCGATCTAGAAACTGCCCGAGTGCCTCCAGCTCTCGATTCACCGCAATCCGCAGCGCCAGAAACGTTTTTGTCGCGGGATGCAGTTTCTGCCTTCCCCTTGAAGCACGGGCCCCTGCCACAACCGTTGCCAGGTGTTCGGTGTCGCGAATCGGACGCACACGAACGATAGCCCTGGCGATTCTTCTGGAATTCCGCTCTTCACCAAAGTGGTAGAGCAGGTCGGCGAGTTCGGACTCAGGAGTCTGGTTCACGATGTCCGCCGCCGTCATCTCCGCATCCAAATCCATCCGCATGTCGAGCGGCCCGGCAAGCCGGAACGAAAATCCCCGCTCCGCCGTATCGAGTTGCATGCTCGAAACTCCCAGATCGGCCAGCAGGCCGTCCACGGGCGACAAACCCAGTTGCCTCGCGACCTGGTCAATCCTGGAGAAATCCCCCTGCATCAACGTCACCTTTTCCCCATAATCCTTCAGCCGCTCGCGAGCGATATCCAGCGCCCGCACATCGCGATCCATGCCCACCAACCGCCCCGTGGTAAGCTGCCGGACGATGGCCAGGGCGTGGCCTCCGAGCCCGACTGTCGCGTCCAGGTACGTCCCGCCTGGCCGGATTTGCAACCAGCGCACGACCTCTTCGGCCAGCACCGGCGTGTGTACTGAGTCCAACGCTTAGATGCCCAACTCGTCCAGCGTCTTCTGATCCTCTTCGGTAATCGGACTCTTTTTCATATCCTCGACGAATCGCGCGTGGTTCCATACCTCCAGATAGTTCAGGTACCCGAGCACGTCCACATCACCCTTCATCCCGGCCGATTCCCGCAAAATCGGATGAATCAGAATGCGTCCCTGCCCGTCGAGCTCCACAACCTGCCCGTAATAGTTCGCCCGCGTGAGAAACTTTTGCTTGGTCCGATTGTGCGACGAGAGCTTGGACAGCTTCTCTTCCTTCTCGTTCCAGATCTTCATGGGGAGGATTTGCACACGATCACCATTCTCACTGGTAACGAAAAACCGGATCCCGTACTCCCGCAGCTCTCCCAGAAAAGTGGCTGGAATCTTCAGCCTGCCTTTCTCGTCTACCTTCGCCCGATAGTTGCCACGAAGCACCTGGGAACCCGCCACCAGCGCCGAACCTGGGCGCTGTCACCACTTTTTTTCACTTATCACCACTTCTTCCCACTTGAGACCACGATATTAATGGCAGTTTTTTCCTTGTCAACACAAATCATCATTCCTTTTCAAAAGGTTGTGGAAAATTGGCTACGGGAATCAGAGATAGCGAAAGCACAAGGAATAGTGGTCGCAGACACGACCGCTACAAACGGCTAGCGAGGAGGTTTCCGTGGCTGGCAAAATGTGGCCAATTAATAAACGATCAGGGCTGGCGGGGTGCGAATTGCAGCTCGCCGGGTTTTTCTCCGCTGATGCGCAGGTTCGACGATTCGCGCAGCATCTGGCGCTCGTCAGGGCTTAGGTCAGTCAGAAACGACTCGTCGTTGAGCTTGTCGGTGCGCGCGGAGTCTGCCAGGTCGCGAAGGCCGTGAAGTTTCCGGAGCAAAAGCTGGCGGCGGGCTGGCCGTAGATTCCGCCAAGCGGGCAGCAGTGTCTCACGAACATGGAGCTGCTGCCTGGGCGTCATCTGCTGCCAGACACGCTGCCGCTGCATCACGGTATGGCGTTGCTCCGGTGTTAGCTCGTTCCATACCTTCAAGCGCCGGCGGATTTGTGCCCGGCGTTCCGCCGGGAGATTCCGAAAGCGTGCATTATTGTTGAGGAACTTCTCCTGTTCGGCGGGCATCATCCCTCGCAGCCGATCGACCCAGCGCGGCGGCAGATCGCGCATTCGGCGTGCCAAGCGCTGAGGCTGACGACTCGCGACGGGCGGACGCCGGGCACCTGGACGCTGTACTGCGGGCCTCCGCTGCGGCAACGCGCCAAGGCTCGTGGCCAGGATCATCGTCACCAGCATGCAGCCTCGTTGTAAGGATCTTCGAGTCATGATTTGTCCCTCCCCGCTAGGGCTGCGCTTGTGGATCGACGGGCAACTCACTCAACACGGCAAAGTTGGCCAACACGTCATAGTCCTCGAGCACCGGCAGGTCCTGGATCATGCTGAATTCAGCCTCGCTGCCCTGAAGGATTGCAGGGACGGTTGGCGGGCGGCTCGGACCCTGCGACCACAGCCATACTGAAAACACCGTTGCGGTTATCGCAAATGCCATCCGCGGCGAAGGCACCAGCCATCTTTCCCAAACGCCGCGGCGGTGCTCCTCTCCGGCGATACGCTCGCGCACAGCGGCATCAAACGCCGGCGAAGGAGAGATCGCCGGCACTTCCTCGAGGACGCTGCAGAGCAAACGAAACTGCTCGGCACGTTTCCGACATTTGGCACACGCGGACAAGTGCGCCTCCACCTGGCGGTGCTCGCCCGTGCTGGCTTCGCCATCGAGGTAAGTAATCAAGCTCTTCTCAATCTGTTCGCAATTCATTGCGACCTCGCTTCCCGGACCTGGTGTTCGCTGCGCGGTGCCGGATCGGGCTCAATGAGCGGAGCCAGTTCGACCCGGAGGGTTTCGTGCGCGCGGAAAAGCAACGACTTCAGCGCACTTTCCGAGCACTCCAAAACCGTGGCGATCTCACCGTAGTCCATCTCTTGATACTTGTGCAGTAACACGGCGGCACGCTGCTTTTCCGGCAGCCCCGCAATGGCTCGGCGGATCACGGCCGCCCGGTCGCGGGCCATCAGGCTATGCTCGATACCGGGCCGGCGGTCGGGAATAGCCAGGGCAAGGGAATCGTTCTCGCCGCCCTCGGCCGTCTGCTCAAGGGAAACTTCCAGCTTCCGGTATCGGCCGTCACGCCGCGCATTGAGCGCTAGATTCCTGGCGATGCGGAACATCCAAGTCGTGAATTTGGCGCCGAGGATGTACTGTTTGCGCGCGCGGTACACCCGAAGGAAAACCTCCTGCGCCAGGTCTTCGGCCGTCGCGGAATTCCCAACCATCCGGTAGAGAAAATTAACCACAGGACTCCGATACTTGCGGAGCAAGAGCTCGAAGGATGACTGGTCTCCAGCCTTCACGTCCAGCATCAATTGGACGTCGGATCTGGCCATTACCTCCACAGTGTATCCAACCCCTGGAGCGCCGAAAAGTTTCGCCTCCGCAAGCCACAAAGGAACTGCCAGGGCGCCGGAACCGGGTTAGCAACTCGCAAGATTAGGCTCTCAATGAACATGGAAAAACCTGTGAAGCACAAACAACAGCGCGACACCCAGAAACACGAGGATCGAAATGCGCGCCCCCGGCTCGCGATTGGCCTCCGGCATCAAGTCTGTCGCGGCCACATACAGTGTGACGCCGGTAGAGATAGCCAGCATGTAGCTTACCTGCGCCTGCAACAGTCCCGTCAGGATGACGCCGAGAATGGTCGCCACCCCCAGCACACCGGAGCTCAGCAAAGCATTTCTGCGGGTGCCGCCTCCGGCGAGCACCAGGGAAGACACAGTGAAACCTTCCGGCAGCTTGTGCAGCACGACGGCGAGAAAAATCACGCCGCCTAGCCAGCTGGAAACCAGGAACCCGGACGCGATGGCGACACCATCGAAAAACGTGTGGATGGCCAGGCCCAAGATTGCCGAGGGTGCGGCATGGCGCAGTTTCATCTCCTCGGGATGGGTCTCCTCGCCAAAGTGAAAGTGTGGGGCCAGGGTGTGCTCGAAGAAATGCACGACAAAGTAACCGATCAAGACAAACACCAGTGCCGAATCACCCAGCAAGCGGATGGCCTCCGGCAGAATCTCCAGGATCGTAGCGGCCAGCATGAAACCGGCTCCCACGGCCAGAAAATAGGTCAGATAGCGCCTTGACCAGCCGCCGCGCACCACAAAGAATCCGCCAAGCACGTTGCCGGCCGCAGCCGCCAGACCCAGGACCAGGGCCAGCAACATCCGCTCCTGTACAGGATTCATACAGGCTCACCCGCTGTGACGGAACAGAATGACATCGCCCTCTTCCACTGTGTACTCCTTCCCTTCCAGCCGCACCTTACCCTTCTCGCGCGCCGCGTGCGCACTGCCCGCAGCGAGCAAATCCTCGCAACGCACGACTTCGGCGCGGATGAAATTGCGCTCGATGTCCGTGTGGATGACCCCGGCGGCTTTCACCGCCGGGGTGCCGCGGCGAATCGTCCACGCACGCACTTCCGGCTCGTCGGCAGTGAAGAATGAAATCAGTCCCAGTAAATCATAGGTGGCCCGGATGAGCCGATCGAGTCCCGACTGCTTGAGGTTATAGGATGCCAGCATTTCGGCCGCCTCAGCGTCATCGAGTTCGGCTAATTCCGATTCAATGCGGCCGCAGACCGGCACTACCGCGCTGTTCGGCCGGTTGCCAAGTTTTTGCAGACCGTGACGCGCGGCCGCAGGTTCAAGCTCGGCGACTTCCTCATCACCCAGGTTAAGGACGTAGAGCATGGGGCGCTGCGAAAGAAACATAAAACTTGAGAGGACCTTGCCCTCGTCGGAGGTGAACTCGAGTTCGCGCAACGGCCGTTCCGCATCGATGGCCTCTCGACAACGCAGCAGCAGCGCATGTTCGCGCTCAGCGACCGGGTCTTTCTTCTTCTTGAGATCTTTCTCCAGGCGCTCCAGGCGGCGCGTGATCTGATCGTGGTCGGAGAACATCAATTCCAGATCGAGCGTCTCGGCATCACGCAGCGGGTCGACGGTACCGGCCGGGTGAGGTACCGCGGGGTCATCAAACACACGCAATACGTGGGCCAACGCGTCCACTTTCCGCAGGGGGGCGAACACGGCCGCGTCCCGCGCGCGGTCGCGCACCATGCCGCCCACATCTACATATTCGACCGTGGCATGCGTGACCTTGCGCGGATGATAGATGGCGGCGAGACTTTCCAGACGCGGCTCGGGAACACGAGCCACGCCGATGTGCGGTGCTCCGCGGCCGGAGTTTTTCTCCAGGCGGGCATGCGTCAGAATACGAAACAGCGTTGTTTTTCCTACTTGCGAGAGGCCGATGATCCCCGTTTGCATGGCCCGCGCATCGTAGTGCCGTTCCAACTCAATGGCAATGGGCTCTATGGCAGTGGGGCTGTTCTAGGTAGTTCATGCGTGGAGTCAGTTGGAACGGCACCAGCGTTAGGACCACGCCGGCTTTAAGGTGCCGGTTTGCGGATGGTGAACACCAGAGCGGCCAGCCCCGCCACCAAGACGGCCATTTCCAGGCGAACCGAGATGCGATGCAACCGGTCAAACGACACGCGCAAGGCATTCGTAGCCGGTATCGCGTCCACCGATCCCATTTGGGTGCGGAGGGCCGCCATCGTCTCGCTCACCCAGAATTGCGAGACAAACGTTAATACGATCATTGCCAAGACCAGAAGCGGTGCCGGACGCACGAGTGAGGCGACCGAGCGCGCACCGGAGGCAACTGCAATTAGATAGATGAACCCGGCAACGATTCCGAGCAAATGCAAGCGGCTGAGCACCAAACCGACCAGCGCGCCCGCCAGTCCCCGGCTGTCGAGCACGGTGAACGCCGCCGGCGCAACCACGGCGCTGAAAAACAGGATGCTTCCAACCCAGGTGCCTAACGAGAAAAACTCCAGAAAACGGAGCAGCGTGCTCATCCGGAATTCCTTTAGAATGGCTCGAAGGCCACTCTCGGCAAGTGCAGGAACGACGCGGCCAAAAAATGGTGGGCGATCAAGGACTTGAACCTTGGACCTCTCCCGTGTGAGGGGAGCGCTCTAACCACTGAGCTAATCGCCCACAGCGATTGTTTGTAACAGATGCTTCCAGGAGCGTCAATAAACGGCGCCAGGGATGCGGACCATGACCACGGCGACAGCCACTCAGATCGCTCAGCTCCAGCAAGCTATCGCCCGCGTCATCCGCGGCAAGGACGAGGCCATCCGGCTCGCCCTGATGACACTCCTGGCGGGCGGGCATCTGCTTATCGAAGACGTGCCCGGCGTGGGCAAGACCACCTTGGCGCAAGCCCTGGCCCACTCGTTTCACTGTCCGTTCCAGCGCATCCAGTTCACGTCCGATATGCTGCCCAGCGACGTGATCGGCATCAGCGTCTTCAATCAAATCGACCAGCAGTTCGATTTCAAACCCGGCCCCATCTTCTCCAACATCGTGCTGGCCGACGAGATCAACCGAACCACGCCCAAGACGCAGTCCGCGCTGCTGGAAGCCATGAACGAAGCCCAGGTGACGGTGGACACCCGCACCTATCCTTTGCCAGAACCCTTCATGGTGCTGGCGACGCAGAATCCCATCGAGCACCATGGCACCTATCCCCTTCCGGAATCACAGCTCGACCGCTTCCTGTTGCGCATCCGCATGGGCTACCCGTCACGAGATAGCGAGAAAGAAATCCTCCGAGCCCGCATCGGTCCGCACTCCGGCGCAATCGTAGAGCCGGTCATAGAAGCGGGCGACGTGATGGCCATGCAACAGGCTGTCGAGAAGGTGCGGGTGGATGACAGCTTGCTCGATTATGCGCTGGAGATCATCCAGCGCACCCGGCAGACCGAACGCCTCATTCTGGGCGTGAGCCCTCGCGGCTCCCTGATGCTGCAACGCGCGGCGCAAGCTCGCGCTTTCATCGAAGGTCGCACGTTTTGCCTCCCGGATGATTTCAAACAGCTGATCCTGCCGGTCTTCGCCCATCGAGTCGTCGTGAACACACGGTACGCCACCACGCAAAAAAAGTCGTCGCAGGCCGAATGTATACTGACGGAAATCGTCGAGGCGACGCACGTCCCAATCTGATGGCAAGTTCCTTGCCGCGCGAGCACAGACAATTCGACCGCAGCGCCCCTTACCGGGACCCGCAACCGCCGGAGCCTCGCGCTCGACCGAACACGCTGTTGCATCGGTGGCAGAGATGGTCCCCGCGCAAATCTGTGGATCGCTCGGCGTGGCGAAGCTTCGCCACCGCCCTGGTGGCTCTCGCTGTGTCCTTGCTGCTCGCTCTTTATTCCAGTGGGGTGGCCGAGACCGGCAGAATCGGGCTCGCTACGGTTTCGGCGCTGGCGTCGCTTGTGGTGGCGGGCTGGGTGGCGCTCACCATCTTACCGGTGCTCGCGCGACGCACACCTCTGCGCTGGCTGGCCCCCCGCATTGAGTTCCGATTGACGCGCGAAGGAATCGTTTGTCTGGGCGGCATCCTGGTCGTAGCACTGGCGGCGCTCAACACCGGAAACAACCTGCTCTTCATGATTCTGGCTTCCCTACTCGCCGCCATCCTCGTTTCCGGAATAACATCGCAGGCGGTGCTGAGCGGCGTCGAGGTACGGCTCGAACTGCCGGAACACATTTTCGCTGGGCAACCGGTTGTGGCGCTTGTCGAGCTGGCCAACCGCAAGCACACGCTGCCGTCGTTTTCGTTGCAGCTCTTGGGCAAAAGCACGAAGTCGAACCGGAAAAATCAGCACCCCGCCGAAATTCTAGCCAAGCCGGTCTATTTCCCCTATCTGCCGCGGCGGCAAGCCGCGCAACAAACCGTCGAACTGCGCTTCCCGCACCGCGGCCTCTACCGCCAGGAAGCGCTCGGCCTCAAAACCCGGTTTCCTTTTGGCTTTGTCGAAAAAACACGCAACCTCGAATCCCATATCGAGGCGCTGGCCTATCCAGCAATCGAACCGACCGAGGAGTTCTATGAGATCTTGCCGCTTGTGAGTGGCGAGCTCGAAAGCTTCATGCGCGGACGCGGGCACGATCTCTACGCGATCCGCGAGTATCAAAGGTCCGACAGTGCGCGGCACGTAGACTGGAAGGCTTCGGCCAAGACCGGTTCCCTACAGGTGCGGGAACTCACGCGCGAGGATGAGCGCCGCGTGCTGCTGGTGTTCGATCCCTTCTCCGCATCGCCGCAGGCGCTGCCCGCTTCGGGCGACGCCGCCTTCAACCGGGGTGTGACCCTGTGCGCCAGTCTTGCCTGGCACTTTCACGAGATTGACTCCGTGCTCGCCTTTCGGACGGCCGGATTCGAAACTCCGATGGCCCCGGCCGGCGAGATTATCTACGACATTTTGGGCCGGCTCGCCACCATTGCTCCCCAGCCAGCGCAAGCCGGCCACACCTTTCTTGCTGAATTGGCCAACTGGCCCCAGATTTTCAAGATCATTCTCACCAACCAGCCCCGGGGCTCAATTCCCACGAGCCTGTGGAGTTCCTCCTATATTCTATTCGTCGACCGCTGGCGATAACCGGAGTACAGAAGCAACAGCAGATCGCAGTTGTGCGAGAATGCCGCCGCAAGGCCAAGAGTGGGATGCCACGATTGTGACATCATGACCAATAGCGAATCGCCACAATTTCGCCGGCAACTGCTTACCTGGTTCCGCCGCACCAAGCGCGATCTGGCCTGGCGGCGAACGCGCGACCCGTACCGGATCTGGGTGTCGGAGATCATGCTTCAGCAGACGCGCGTGGCGGCAGTGACTCCCTGTTACAGGCGCTTTTGCACGCAGTTTCCGACGGTGCGCCGCCTGGCGCGGTCGCGCGTGGAAACTGTGCTGCGATCCTGGGCGGGGCTTGGTTACTACAGTCGTGCGCGAAACCTGCACCGCGCCGCAAAGGAGATCGTCGCCCGGCACGGAGGGAGATTTCCGCGCGCACGGGAAGACGCGCTGGCGCTGCCCGGCATCGGGCGCTATACGGCGGCTGCCGTGCTGAGCATCGCCTATGGCGAGCCGCTCGCCGCCCTCGACGGAAATGTCGCGCGG
The DNA here is from genome assembly GCA_965197305.1 of Candidatus Acidiferrales bacterium. Lineage (GTDB taxonomy): Bacteria > Acidobacteriota > Terriglobia > Acidiferrales > UBA7541 > Palsa-189. The sequence goes on from CBDAMS010000013.1 coordinate 544,461, forward strand.
GTGCTGGCGCGACTGGGCGCGGTACGCGGCAATCTGCGCCGGCCGAAGACGTGGCGGCGCCTGAATGGCATGGCCGATAAGCACCTCGCGCGCAACGCGCCGGGCGATTGGAACCAAGCCATGATGGAACTGGGCGCCACGCTGTGCACGCCGCGTGCGCCGCGCTGTTCGCAATGCCCCATCACACAATGGTGCCGCGCGCGCTCCCTCGGCCTGGTGAACGAGTTGCCCGCCGCGCGCCCGAAAACCAGGGCCGTGCGATTGACGCTTGCCGCTGCAGTGTTGCTGGATCCTCGGGGGCGCACGCTAGTGATGAGGCGTGAAGACGGCGCGCTGTTTTCCCGGTTGTGGCAGTTTCCCGCCGTCGAGGCAGCGCGCAACGCAAGACTAGAAATCTCCCGCCACCTGGAACGCACTCTGGGCTTAGGCCGCATACCCTTGGAACCGATTGCCACGGCGCGGCATGCGGTCACCTTTCGCGATATCCGTCTCACGCCATTTCTCGCCCGCATCAAGCGGCTGCCGCAAAAAGAAGGTGCGCATATGCCGCGACTCGCAGAACTTGACCGCCTGCCCATCTCCAGCGCAACGCAAAAAATTGCCGCGGCCGCCCTTGCAGCACTCTAGGTCTTGATGCTCGCGTTGCCTGTTTCGCACCAGGGCGGGTGCGCCTGGATTCACCAATGCTAGACTGGTCCTATCCGCCATGAAACCGGAACCCACCTCCACGGCGCTACCGCCTTCCGCGCTGGGGCGATATTTCCAGGTATCGCTATATTTCCTGCTGCTCGTAAGCGTCCTGACTCTGGTGTCGACCGGCAAACTGGACCTGGTTTCGATCCTACTGGCGCCCGCGGCCTTGCTTGTGAAAGGTTATCGCTGGTGGCGCGGCCGCGGACCGGAGCTGTCGCATCGCGCCGCCACCTGGATCGTGGCTGCTTACTGTCTTTACTTCCCCATCGATCTGTGGTGGGTCTCGCGCTCCCTCGCGGACGACGCGCAAAATCCAGGGCTCTTTTCAGCACTGCTGGCGGCCGTTCACCTGATGCTGGTCACAATGATCGTTCGCCTCTACAGCGCCTCCAAGATGCGGGACTACCTGTTCCTGGCTCTGCTCGCCTTCACCGCGATGCTGGCCTCTGCGATCCTCACCGTGGGCTCGATGTTCCTCGGCTTCTTCCTGGTATTTCTGGCGCTCTGTGTATCCACCTTCATCGGACTTGAAATGCGCCGCAGCGCCGAAGAGACGGCCTCCCCGCCGCTCGAACCCGGCACGCCGCTAGCACGACGGCTGCATGCGGCACTCGGTATCACCTCAAGCACCATTGCGCTCAGCGCCCTGGTGATCGGGGCCGGCATTTTTTTCCTGATTCCTCGTTTCAATGCCGGATACCTGTCAGGATTTAACCTGCAGTCGACGCTGATCTCCGGTTTCAGCGACGATGTCGAGTTGGGCGAAATTGGCCAGATCAAGCGGAGCAACGCCCTGGTGATGCGAATCAAGGTCGAGGGGGGACCGTCAGCCGCCAGGGACCTGCGTTGGCGGGGAATTGCGCTGACTACGTTTGACGGCCGCAGATGGTATACCGACGGGCGTGAGCCTATCGCTGTCCGCCAGGGCGCGGACGGCTGGATTTCGTTGCATCAGGCTATGCCGAACAACCGCCCGTACGCGCTGCCGCTGCAGTACACGGTCCTTCTTGAACCCATAGCCTCGAATGCGCTCTTTGTGGCCCCCGAACCCAAGCGGATACGCGGGCAACTCGGAACCGGACGTGGCGGGCGGCGGATGCGCCGACCCTATCTCATGGTGGACAAAACCGGCTCGCTCTCAAACCCTTTTCACAATTTCGGCAATATTCGGTATGAAGCCACCTCCGCAATGCCTCAGATTCCGACCGAGGCACTTCGAGCCGCCTCGACGGAGTATCCACAACCGGTCCGCGATCTTTACCTGCAATTGCCGCAGATCGATCCGCGTATTTCGGCGCTAGCCGAGCAAATTACCAGTGATGCGCGCACGCCTTATGACCAGGCGCGCGCCATCGAGCTCTATCTACGCTCGCGCTACGATTACACGCTGGATCTATCAGGATCTCCGGCAACCGATCCCCTGGCTTATTTCCTCTTCGATCGGCGCGCCGGCCATTGTGAATACTTCGCCGCAGCCATGACGGTGATGCTGCGGACCGTGGGTGTGCCGGCCCGCTATGTGAACGGATTCCTCCCAGGCGTATACAACAACCTTGGAGAAAACTACATCGTGCGCGCCCGCGACGCACACAGTTGGGTGGAGGTCTTGTTTCCCGAATATGGCTGGTTGGCCTTTGATCCGACGCCACCCAGCACGGAGGTCGCCACTGGACTTCTCACCAGGCTCGGCTTCTACTGGGACTGGTTCCAGTTGCAGTGGAGCGAGTGGGTCATCAATTACGACTTCTTGCATCAATACACGCTCGCGCAAGGAGTGCGACGCGTCTCGCGAAACTGGTCAGCACAATTGCGCGACGAATTCCGGCGCGCCCGCAGGGCCGGAATAGACTTGGTGCGTGAACTGCAGGGTCGGGCGTTGGCACTGCCACCCTGGCTGCCTGTCCTGTTCGCCGCGATTGCCGCGGGAGCGCTGTGTTTGCGCAGCCGCGCCCTGCGTGAAAGACTGACGCTCGCCCGGAAACTGCGCGCGCGCAACGGCCCCCTGCCCTCCCACGATGCGGCGCTTTTCTACTCCCGAGCGCTGCATCTGCTCGCACGGCGGGGCTGGATGAAATCTTCCTGGCAGACACCTCTGGAATTCGCCACCTCGCTGCCCTCCGGGAACTTCACCGAGCCCGTCAGGGAGCTGACCGATCTTTATCAAACGGCCCGCTTTGGGGGACTTGGCGCCGATGCCAATCGCGTCGCCGCGCTACTCTCCCGCATCGAGGCGGCTTTGCGCTCGGTTCCATCGCAACGTTGAAAACCATTCGAACGGGCACAGCTCCGGCGCCGGGCGTGTGTGGGCTCGTGTGCTACTATGTTTTTTCAAGGAAATATAGAGCCTGCCATGCCGAAGATCGGATTCCTCAGCCTGGGCTGCCCGAAAAACCTCGTGGACAGCGAGGTGATGATGGGCATTCTAACGCGCCACGGATATGAGTTGACGCCGCACGCGGACGACGCTGACGTGCTGGTGGTGAATACGTGCAGCTTCATCGCACCGGCGCAGCAGGAGTCGGTGGATACGATCCTGGAAATGGTCGAGTACAAGAAGTTCGGCCGGGCGCAGCGCTTGGTGGTGACCGGTTGCCTGGTGGAGTGCTATCGCGACCAGATTCTTGAGCAAATCCCCGAGGTTGACGCAGTGGTCGGGACCGGCGATGTTGAGCGCATCCTGGAAGCCGTTCGAGGCGAACTGCGCGCGCTCCCCTCCGCCCCCCCCACTTTCCTCTATCACGAAGCAACGCCCCGCGTGCTGGCGACTCCCCGGCACACTGCCTACCTCAAGATCGCCGAGGGCTGCGATCATCCCTGCACGTTCTGCATTATTCCTCAACTGCGCGGCCGGTTCCGAAGCCGGAGATTCGAGTCCGTGGTGCGTGAAGCGGAAAACCTCGCTTCAACGGGCGTTCGGGAAATAACGTTGATCGGCCAGGACACGACCTCCTATGGGGAAGATCTCGGGCTGCGCGACGGCCTTGCCGCGCTGCTCGAACGCCTGGCAGGCATGGAAGGTCTGGCGTGGGTGCGCTTTCTCTATGCTTATCCGAACCGGGTGACCGAGCGGTTGCTGGAGACGCTGGGGCAACATCCTCGCTTGGTAAAATACATGGACATGCCTTTGCAGCACGCCAGTCGCCGCGTGCTCGCCCGAATGAAGCGCGGTTCGCATGGCGATGCGTTTCTGCGCCTCGTGGAACGAATCCGCACAACCGTTCCCGGAGTGATGCTGCGCACCTCTTTCATCGTTGGCTTTCCCGGCGAAACGCAGTCGGATTTCCGCGAGTTGTGCGAGTTCGTACGCGCCGCGGAGGTCGACTGGATGGGAGTCTTTGCCTATTCCGACGTGGAGACCACAACCAGCTACTCGTTGGAGAATAAACTGGACCCCGAGACGATCGCCGAGCGGCGCGACCGATTGATGGCTTTGCAGCAGCGCATCTCAGCGCGGCGCCTGCAGCGTTTCGTGGGAAAACAATTGCCGGCGCTGGTCGAGGGGCCGTCGAAAGACACCGAGCTAGTCTGGGAGGCGCGCCTTGAGGGCATGGCGCCGGATATCGATGGCAAACTCTATCTGAGCGATCTCGCGCCGCCCACAGGAGGACGAGCCGCCCGGCCCGGCGACATGGCCATGGTCGAGATCACCGAATCGCACGACTACGACCTGATCGGTCGTGTGCTTGAGGTCCAAGACGCCTGGTCCGCGCAAGCGCCCGATACGTCGGAGCCTCTCCGGAGAGTTCCAACGGGGGCACCACTGCGTGTGCTGGCCTGAACGGCCGGGGACGCCGAGTTCTGTCCATGAAGCACTCCTGTCCGATTTGCGGCAAGCCCACCGATTCCGCCGCAGACACCGAGTTTCCTTTCTGCAGCGAGCGCTGCCGGCTGCTGGACCTGGGCAACTGGGCCGCGGAGCGCTACGTGGTTTCCGAGCCGGCGTTTGAGGAAGACGCAATCGAAGAGATGAACCGGCAACAGAACGACTCCGGCAAACCCAATGAACATGAACCGAAAAGGTGACGCAGCCCCGCCGAGACCACACCTGGCACTGGCGGTCGCCACGGGTCTGGGTCTGGGTTACCTGCCCAAGGCACCGGGGACATGGGGCTCAGCAGGAGGAGTGGCGCTGGTAGCGGGGATGGCGGCCGCCAGCCGCACACAAGCCGGTGCCGCCGTCATTGGCGCAGAATTCGCCCTTATCATTTTCCTGGCGCTTGGCGGCCTTTGGGCAAGCGCGCGTGTCTCGAGATTCGCGCGCAGCCCGGACCCGCAATACGTGGTGATCGACGAACTCTCCGGCCAGGCAGTCGCTCTGGTGTTTGGGCTCGTCTTAAGTGCCTCGGGGACTCCCTCTGCGCTGGGTGCGCAACCCGGCGGCGGGTTCGCTGCAGCACTCGCAAGCGGCCTGCTCGACTGGAAATATCTATTGGCGGGATTTATAATTTTCCGCGTCTTCGATATCTGGAAACCATTTCCCGCGCGGCAGGCTGAGTCCCTACACGGCGGCCTGGGCATCATGGCGGATGATTGGATCGCCGGCGCGTACGGAGCGCTGGCACTCGGGGTTGCCCGGCATCTGGGTCTGTAGCCCAAGTCAGGCGGCGACTTCGAGCTGGCGGTCACACAGAACATTGGGCAGCAAACCCACACCTCGGATTGAACGCATAGTCCCCGGAGCTGCCATTCCCGGCGGTGAAGTGGCCATATGTGGGACAGGATTTGTGTCGAGCAACAATACGTGCCCGACGGTGCAATTTGGAGATGCCGAAGGCAGTCTTCTGATCGCCGGAGAAAATCGCCTGGTCGCGCGGGTGCCGGACGGACCAGTGAGCGGGCTGGTGCGTGTTTCAACGGCGTACGGCGAGAGCGAACCGTTCTCCATGCAGCTCGGCATACAAATCGCCGAGAATCTGCACCCGGTCGGGAATCCTGCGGTGGACAGCGAGGGAAATATCTACGTCACCTATAGCGGCCAGCGAGGGCAGAAGGTGCCGGTATCTCACTATAAGGTGACGGCGAATTATCAGATAAAGCCGTTCGTCACCGAACTGATGAATCCGACTGGCTTGGCGCTGGACCCTGCCGGCACCCTCTACGTCTCCTGCCGTCATGACGGCACCATTCACCGTGTCACCCCCGAGGGCCGCTCGCAGCTGTGGGTCGAAGGGATGGGCATCGCCACTGGCTTGGCCTTTGACAAGGAGCAGAATTTGTTCGTAGGCGATCGTAGCGGCACCATTTTCAAGATCAATTCTGACCGTCAGATTTTTGTCTTCGCTACGCTTGAACCTTCTATCTCCGCCTATCATCTGGCCTTCAGCCCGGCAGGCGAACTCTACGTCGCCGGCCCCACTACGTCGAGCTTTGATCGCATCTGTCGCATCGATCGGCACGGCGAGGTAAGCCTCTTCTACCGCGGCCTGGGGAGGCCACAAGGCCTGGCTTTTGACCGCACCGGCAATCTCTATGTCGCTGCGTCCAAGAGCGGGCGCCGCGGGATCGTGCGCATCACGCCCGACGGAGAAGCGGACCTGGTCTTGAGCGGCACAGGCCTGGTTGGGTTAGCGTTGTTGCCCACGCGGCGCGCGGTGCTGACGACCACCGGCGCTCCGTTCAGCCTCGACTGGGACGCTGAGGGTCTGCCTCTGCCGCAATAAATTCTAAATTCGATGAAAGCTGAGATCATCGCAATCGGGTCGGAGTTGCTCACCCCCGACCGACTCGACACCAATTCCCTCTTCCTCACCCAGCGGCTGAACCAGCTCGGTATTGAAGTGCAGCGCAAGACGGTGATCGGCGATGAGCGCAGCCAGGTCTGCAACGCTTTCCGTCAAGCTCTCAGCCGCACGGAACTGGTGATTTCCACTGGCGGCCTGGGCCCCACGCTGGACGACCTGACTCGCGACTCTATTGCGGAACTGCTCGGCCGCAGGCTGGTGCTCAACAAAGCCCTGCTGCACAACATGGAAGCGCGTTTCCGGAAGATCGGACGCACCATGCCCGAGGTAAACGTGCGCCAGGCCATGGTCCCGGAAGGCGCCGACCTGCTGGAAAATTCGCGCGGCACTGCGCCGGGCCTTTGGTTGGAATCCGACGGGCACATCGCGGTACTGCTTCCAGGTCCGCCGCACGAGCTCAAGGCCATGTTCACCGAGCGGGTCGAGCCGCGGCTGGCACCTCTGGCCGGCGGGATCAAGTTATTTCACCGTGAGTTCTGCGCTACAGGACTGACCGAATCGGAGCTAGAGCAGCGCATCGCGCCCATCTACACGCTCTACGGCGATGCAAAAACCACCATCCTCGCCGCCCCGGGTGAGATCCAAGTTCATCTGCGCGTTTGGTCTCCGGATGCCGCGGCCGCCGAGAAACTGCTGGACGAGATGGCCGGGCGCATCACGATGGCGCTTGGCGAGGCGGTGTTCACAGCGAGTGGGCAAACGCTCGAGGAAATCGTGGCACGCGAACTGGCGCTGAACCACGCCACCATTGCCGCAGCCGAAAGTTGCACCGGCGGCCTGGTCGTCGAACGACTGACGCGCATCCCGGGCAGTTCCTCCTATTTTCTCGGAGGCGTCGTCTGCTACAGCAACGATCTCAAGACTGCTTGGGCGGACGTCCCGGCTGCCCTGATCGGGTCCAAGGGCGCCGTCAGCCCCGAGGTGGCGTGCGCGCTGGCCGAAGGAATTCGCCGGCGCACCGGCGCCACCCTCGGCATCGGCGTTACCGGGATTGCCGGACCGGGGGGTGGTTCGGCAGAAAAACCTGTGGGACTGGTGCATATTGCCCTCGCCGACTCCGCCGGTAGCAGGGAGTGCAGCCGGCGATTCCCCGGCGACCGCGACCACATTCGCTGGCAGGCTTCCCAGACCGCTCTGGACATGGTGCGCCGCTATTTCCTCTACGCCCGGCAAACAAAACCGGCGAGGCTCGACGGTGGCCAAGACTGATCGAGTGCGACTCTTCGTTGCACTGGATATTCCCGAGTCGGTGCGCGAGTCTTTGGCAAGACTGTGCGAGCGGTTTAAGAAGACCAACCGCAGCGCGCGTTGGGTGCGTCTAGAGGGCGTGCACGTCACGGTGAAATTCATCGGCGAAGTTCCTTCCGAACAGGTCGCACGGATTCGCACGGCGCTCGAAAACGCCTGTGCAAGTGCGCCCCCGGAGTTGCGCTTCGTGGGCTTGGGATTTTTTCCCAACACGCGGCGGCCTCGTGTCTTCTGGGCGGGTATCGAAGCCAGTGCACCTCTCGGTGAGTTGGCCGCGGCCATCGAAACCCAGCTGGCGCCGTTCGGCATTTCGCGCGAAAAGCGCGAGTTCCATCCCCACCTTACGCTGGCGAGATTCGATTCCGTGGAAGGAGTTGACCGTTTGCGCGATGCGGCAGCCGAATTTGCCCAAACCGAATTCGGGCGGACGATGGTAAACGAGTTCCATCTCTACCAAAGTGTCCTGAAACGCGCAGGCGCCGAGTATACTCGGCTGGCAACTTACCGCTTTTCGCCGGAGCGTGCGTCTTGACACCCCAGCTTGCGGTGGCATTCGACCAAATGTCTGGTTTCGCAGCGATATGGTGGCTTCCCATTTCCTCCTATCTTCTCGGCTCCATCCCCTTTGGCTATTTGATCGTGCAACTGGCCGGCCGCGGGGATATCCGCGAGCTGGGCAGCAGCAACATTGGCGCGACGAACGTAGCCCGCCAGGCCGGAGCCTTATCCGGCCTGCTTACGCTGTCACTCGATGCCGGCAAGGGCTACCTCGCCGTGTGGATCGCCGCCCAAGTTAGCGGGGGCAACGTACGCTGGATGATGCTGGCAGCCCTCCTCGCAATCCTCGGCCATCTCTTCCCCATTTGGCTTGGCTTCCAGGGAGGACGCGGGGTGGCAACCGGCGTAGGCGTTTTTCTGCCGGTCTGCTGGCAAGCAGTGGTCATCTCGATCGTTGTATGGGCCATCGTCGTCGGGTTCTGGCGATACGCATCACTCGGCTCGATCTCCGCAGCGGCGGCATTGCCTTTGCTGATCTATGTGTTCTACGCGCCGCCACACGCGCCGCCGCTGTCAGTTTCGTCTGGAAGCCTCGCGGCGATGGCGCTGATCATTGTGCGCCATCGGCCAAATATACGCCGGCTGCTGCAAGGTACTGAGCCGCGAATCACACTCCGTCGCAACCAACACCGAGCAAACCAGTGAAAAAGATAGCCGTTATCGGTGCGGGGAGCTGTGGCACGGCCTTGGCTATCGCGCTCGGGCACAGCCGGCAACAGCATCATCTCGCACTGTGGGTTCACGGAGCGGATGTCCTAGCTTCTCTCCAGACCCGCAGGGAGAATGCCATCTATCTGCCCGGTATGCGCGTCCCTGATGAACTCCAAATGACTGGCGACCTCGGTGAGGCCCTCTCCGGTGTCACTGTCGTGCTCGGCGCCATGCCTTCGGCGCACGCGCGCGCCATGTACAAGGCGATGCTGCCCCACCTCGATCCCGAGACCGGGCCTGAGATGGTCTTCGTGAGCGCTACCAAAGGTCTGGAACATGGCTCGCTTGCGCGGATGAGCGAAGTCATCACTGAGGCCTTCGCACCCAGATTCGTGCCGCGCCTCGCAGTACTCTCCGGGCCCAGCTTTGCTTTGGAAGTCGCGCGCGCGGACCCCACTGCGGTGGTCGTCGCCTCGAGCGATGCGGATGTCGCCGCAACCATACAAAAGGAGTTCTCCGGCCCAACCCTGCGTCTCTACACCAATAGTGATGTCGTAGGAGTGGAACTTTGCGGCGCAGCGAAGAACGTCATTGCCATCGCTGCAGGCGTATGCGCGGGCATTGGCCTCGGCACAAACACGATTGCTGCGCTCATTACGCGCGGGCTTGCGGAGATGACCCGCCTGGTAGTGGCCCTGGGCGGCTGCCGTGACACTCTCGCTGGCTTGGCCGGACTGGGCGACTTGGTCCTTACAGCCACCGGTGCGCTGAGCCGAAATCGATTCGTGGGCATAGAACTCGGAAAAGGCCGGCCGCTGGCGGACATTCTCGACGGCATGCGCATGGTCGCTGAGGGAGTAGGCACCACGGCTGCAACTCTTGCGCTCGCCCGCCGGTATGGCATCGAAATGCCCATCACCGAGCAGATGCACGCGGTGCTCGAAGGGCGTCGCGCGCCGGGTGAAGCCATCCGGGACTTGATGGAGCGCCGCTTAAAACAAGAATAGCCCCCGTTCAGGCGCTCCATTGTTCTGAAACCCGCGAGATCGAGATCAGCAACGAGATCAGCAGAAAGATTGGGCCAGTACCCGCAGAGATGTTGCCCAGCAGGAACAACCCCAACAACCCCACCCGTAGCATTTCAGCCAACTGCCTCTGAGGCACATCTTCTGTGCCTGTCGGCGGAACCGTACAATAGCTCTTTCCAGCTTCTATGCGATCCCATGGCCTCAAGTCAGCTCTCTTGCAGCGCCCACGCCTGCTGTGGATGATGCTGGGTGCCATGCTGCTGGTCAGCACGCTGCCGCTGGCCTTCTACCATCGCCAAGTCCTGCGGCTCAGCCAGGAAAAACTCACCGATACGGAAAGCGTTCAGCAAACTGAAGTGACGCGCTCAGTTGGCGGAGAGGTACAGCTCTTTGATACCAATCTGTACCAGCAGCTCATCAGCGGGCGACAAATCCTGGCTCTCGCCGGCCTGCTGGATCGCGTGGACGATCCGATGCGAACGCCACAAGTCACCCGGCTGCTCGAGAATTTCGTCGCCAGTAATCCCAACATCCTGTATCTCACCGCAGTGGGTAAGTCCGGCAAGGGAACAGGCGCGGGCAACTTCCGCCCGGATCAGGACCCGTTTGTGGGCAGGGCTCTGCAGCGGGGGTTTGCGGCGTGCGCGCAGTCGGTCATCTTCCGCAGCGACCCCTTGGTGCTCGGCCCCGACAACCGCCCGGCTTTCATCATGGCCATCCCGCTCGAGGTAAACGAAGAATTCAGCGGGATGCTGGCTGCAGTCGTATCGCTCGATGGCATTCTCCGCAGGCTGGAGGAAGCGAGCGTACGCGGCAGAACGGTCTTCGTCGTGGATTACAACGGCTACATCATCGCACACCCGGACACACGGCAGTTCGTCCCCGGCGCGGATCTGAGCTCCACCTCCCCCATCGTTTCCCGGGTGATGGCGCTGCCCAAAGGCTTGCGCACTACCGAGACTGTGCAGCGCTTCATCACCGTCGAAAACGGCGAAAACACCGAGATGATTGGCACGTACAGCACGATCCCGGATCTTGCATGGTTTGTTATTGCCCAGCGCGATTTGCAAAAAGCGCGCGAGGACGCCGGCGTCAAGGAGCTGAACGCTCAGGCGCTGACGTTCGTTGTCGTCGTCACCTTCGCCGCAATCACTCTCGGGTACCTGTTCGCCGTGGGCATCAGCACTCCCATCCGCGCGCTCGCCGCCTCCACCCGAGCCATCAGCCGCGGTGAATTCCACCAGCGCGCTCGGGTTCACGGCGCCGCCGAGATCAGCGAGCTCACCGAAACGTTTAACAACATGGCCGACGACATTGAGAGCTACATCGCGCGGCTGAAGCAGGCGGCCGAGGAAAACCGCGAGCTTTTTCTGAGTCCATCCGTATGCTCGCCGCGGCCATCGACGAAAAGGATCCGTACACGCGCGGCCATTCCGACCGCGTGGCAAAATATTCGGTTCTCCTCGGACAACGGTTGGGCCTCTCCGACCAAGAGCTCGACTGCCTGCGGATCTCCGCGCTCCTGCACGACGTCGGTAAGATCGGCGTGGACGACCGCGTGCTCAAAAAGCCCGGCACGCTCACCGACGACGAATTCGAGTTGATGAAGCAACACCCCACCAAGGGGGCCAATATCATGCGCCCGATCGCTCAACTCAAAGACATGATTCCCGGCATCGAATTGCACCACGAACATGTCAACGGACTCGGATACCCGTACGGCCTCAAGGGCGAGGAGATACCCTTGATGGCGCGCATCATCGCCATCGCCGATACCCTCGACGCCATGACCACGCATCGCCCTTATCAGTCCGCTCTGGAGTTCGAGGACGCTCTAGCCTTGATCCGCAAGGTTACCGGCACGAAATTCGATGAGCGTATCGTCGAGGCTCTGGAAGCCGTGCTCCACTCCGGCAAACTGCGCGTCGCTGCCACTCTTGTCCAAGCCTAACTGCTGTCGCCGGTGGCCTCCAGGCGCCGTTCCGCCGCTTCTGCTAAAATGACCGAAGGGGCCCCGTCAACATATGATCACTTTGTTTGGTCCTGACGATTCGACTCTGCTCGATCGGCTGAAAAAGTCCGTCAGCAAGACTGGCTCGGAAATCGCCTCCCGCGTGGACAGCGTGTTCGGGGCCGATCGCCGCATCGACCCGGAACAACTCCGGCGTCTCGAAAATGCCCTGCTTGCTGCCGACTTGGGCGTCCGGACGACGAGCGAGATGCTCGATGCGGTTCGCGAGGCTGCCGGCCGCGAACCGTTGCACGACGCGGCTCAGCTCCGCGGAGCCCTCAAGAGCCAATTACTGGCGGTCCTCAATGGGGTTTCTATTCCGCCCAACGGCGCCGGTCGCGACGCCCGGCCCCAGGTCATCTTCGTTGTCGGCGTGAACGGCACCGGTAAGACAACCACCATCGGGAAACTTGCACACCGTCTGCGCCGCGAGGGCTCCACAGTTCTGCTTTGCGCCGGCGACACGTTTCGCGCTGCGGCCACCGAACAACTCGCCGTTTGGGCCGGCCGCACCGGGTCCGAGCTCATCAAGCAAAAATCCGGCGCCGATCCAGCCGCTGTCGTTTACGACGCCCTCGCCGCCGCCCGCGCCCGCAATGTGGACGCCGTGATCGTGGACACTGCCGGCCGCCTGCACACCAAGTCAAACTTGATGGCCGAACTCGACAAAATGAAGCGCACTGCGGCCAAACTCATTCCCGGTGCGCCGCACGATGTCCTGCTGGTGCTCGATGCCACTACCGGGCAGAATGGTCTGGCGCAGACGCGCGAGTTCACTGCATCCGCTGGCGCCACCGGCATTGTTCTGACCAAGCTGGATGGCACCGCGCGCGGCGGCATCGTCGTCCCCATCATGCGCGAGCTGAAATTGCCGGTGCGGTTTGTGGGCACCGGCGAGACAGCCGACGATCTGGTATCGTTTGATGCCCAAACCTTCGTCGATTCCCTGTTCGACTGAATGTCCGATTGAATGTCCGATTGATGCCCCATGCCCTCGCAAGCCTCTTCCCATGACGAACACTGGATGAGACGCGCCCTGGCCCTGGCGCGGCTCGGAGAGGCGCTCACAAGTCCTAATCCCATGGTCGGCGCCGTCCTCGTTCGTGCAGGACGGGTTGTCGGTGAAGGATTCCACACCTATGACGGGGTGCGGCACGCGGAAGTCATCGCGCTCCAAGCTGCGGGGAAAGCGGCACACGGCGCGACGCTGTACATCAATCTCGAACCCTGCTGCCATGACGGACGTACCGGTTCCTGCACACGTGCTCTCGTTGCTGCGGGCGTTGCTCGCGTGGTTGCCGCCATCCCCGATCCCAATCCTATCGTCGCCGGCCGCGGCTTCAGGCAACTTCGGGCCGCGGGAATCGAGGTCGGATCCGCCCCGGAATTCGTTGAGGAATCGCGCCGCCTCAATGAAGCTTTCGCCGCTTGGGTTACATCGCACCGGCCTTTTGTGACCTTCAAATCCGCTATGACGCTCGATGGCCACCTCGTCTTGCCCGCCGCCCGTTCGCGCTGGATCACTTCGGCGGCATCACGAGCCGAGGTTCAGCGAATGCGCCGCGCCTCCGACGCCTTGCTGACCGGCATCGGCACCGTCCTCGCCGACAATCCTTTGCTCACCGATCGCACCGACCTGCCGCGTCGGCGGCCCCTGCTTCGCGTTGTCGTAGATTCCCGCCTGCGCCTAAGTCCGCGCTCAAAGCTCGTGCGCACCGCGCGCGAGGATGTCCTCGTCTTTACCTGCGCCAGCGAATCCAGTGCGCGCGCCCGAGCCCTGCGCCGCGCCGGCGTCGAAGTCATCCGCCTTCTGCCTCGTCCTGTCATCCCGAACGCGCTCCCTGCGCCTCGTAGGCGTCACCGGGACGCAGCGAGGAACTTGCTCTTGCGCCCCCATCTGCAAACGGTGCTGCGCGAGCTTGGGCGCCGCGACATTCTCAGCGTTCTGCTTGAGGCCGGCCCCACCCTCAATCAAACCGCGCTCCACCTCGGCCTTGTGGACAAGATTCGCTTCTTCTACGCCCCGAAACTCGCAGGGACCACATTTGCGGACAATGTCCAGCCGCCAACCGCCTTCCGCAAGCGCACCGTCCCCCTCTGCAGACTCACCGGCGTGCGCATCGAACAGTTCGGCCCCGACTTCGCCGTCGAAGCGTACCTCCGCGACATCTACCGGCAATCCTAGTCCGAACTTCGGCGACTCCCGCAAAACGCGAGGCAGCCTCTCTTTCGCATTCCGCAAGACGGCCGATGATCCTGGCCGGATCGTTTGGCGCCGCCGCACTTCTCGGAACCGAAATTCCGCAAACCTCCGGCGCAGTCGGCTTCTTCCGAATTTGCTAGCCGAATTCGTTAGCCGAATTTGTTAGGAGGTGTTGCTATGGCCTGCCGCTTGTCCCGAACAATCCTCAATCGAGAGCACTGACCGCTGTCAGCCCTATCACACATTCGCTTCTGTGTGCGCTTCTGTGGGGCGCTTCTTGAGGAAGTTAGGCTAAGCCGCCATTCCGGTCCAACTGCGTTTGATTTCGGGCCAGCCCGTCGGCGGGATTCGGGCCAACGCGCCCGCAGTGGCGAATGACATTCTATCCACTGCACGCTTGGCGCGGCTCATCCCGCGAGTAAATACGAAAGGACCCATGGTGTGAATCGACACCTTGAGGAGAACCAAAAATATCACCGAGCCAATAAAAGCCTGCTGGATGTCGAGTTCTTCACCGAATCTCGCTCGGGCTCCTTGCTGGATCAGGAATTGGCGGAAGCGCCGCAGTTTTTTCAAATCGTTGAGGAGTGAAGAGATCCACAACAGGGCCAGCTCCTGGCGATCTTTGCGAAATCGTTTGGCGATCTGCCGCAAGTCCGGATGGGAACGGAGAATCTGGTACTCCGTGTCATCCAGCAAGCGGTTCGGGTTGGCGAAAGACACCCCTTCCAAGGTCACCATCTGACTCACCGCAGTCAGGGCAGAAGAGTCCGGAACACCCTTGGGGATACCCTGGAGACTTATGGTCAGGAAGCCGATGAATAAGGCTATGCCCACGATGGCGAAGAGCAGTAGGCCGATCATGGGTGCCTGGCCCTCCGAATGGTGGGCATCGTCCGATTCCAATTCTCCTCCCATCTCCTGAGTTGTGAGCCGGGGTCAGTCGCCGGTTCCACGGCAAGGGGTGGATTCGGCGCGTAGACCCAGACAGCCCAAGTCCACAGGGCCAGCATTAGAACGAAGCTTAGCGGGCGCAGGATTTGCCAGTATGGCAGGAACGAATGCTGCAGATCGATCATGGCGTTGTTCGCTGTGGATATCGAAACCCACGCTCCAAATGCAACTGCAATTCCCCAGACATTTCGTCCAAGTTGTATCCCGTAGTAGCGCGCCTCGATCAGCAGCCACAAGACCATGACTGCCTGTGCAAAGCTGAAACTGCGCTCCAGTGCCGGATATACCGAATGGAATTCACCATAGGCCTGAAAAGTCCAAAATGATCCCACGGCAAATATCACCGAGCCGGCCCCGATGACGGAAAACATCTTTGATCCCACTCTATCAACCATAAAGGTTCTGGAAAAGGTGTGCCGAAAAATGTCCCACACCACGAGAAAGCGGACAACCACGTCTACGATATCGCTTCTCCAATACAAATCGCGGCATAGGCTGGGTGCAACTTACAAAATGGTAAACAGCGATACCGTTCGGATGAGGACGAAAATCACACAGACATAGAAATACGGATATTCGCGCCACAATCCTTTGCGGAGCAGGCGCCAAAGAAGACACACCTCCAGCGCTAAACCCACGAAGTAGACAACATACGACGCCAGCGACACGATGGCCGCTATTCTACTCCCAATCGGCCATCTTAGTGGAGGGGGGCATTGCCCCCCTCCTTGCCATGAACCCCTTACCAAGGCAGGGGGGGAGGAAGTGGATCCATTGCGATCACCTCATAAAGAAAAGTTTCGAAATCCGCGCCACGCTACGCGGTTCCTGCTGGCTCCATATTTTTTCTTCGATTTTTTCAGTCCGCTGAAAATTAGGGAATTGCGCCAGGGCAAGAACTGGCCTAAAATCTAGGAAAATCCATGCTTCGAGAAAACGGCATATCTCGCTATCTACAAAACGCTCTAAACTCGTTGCCGAGTCCGTTTGCGAAGCTTGTATTTCTGGCGTCCCTGAGAGATCCCTATACGGGCCGTTACTTCCATGAAGGGTGGGCCAGCGTGTCGTCAACCGCTGAGGTGGACTTGACGCTTCGCAAAACTCACCAGGCTGTTTTTGATTTGGTCGTCAACCTCTCACTCGTGGACGTGACGCGAGAGTTGCGGGAACACTTTCATTCTCTGGGGGAAACGGAACTTCGGGCAGCGACTCTATGGGGGCAAACTGAGCCTTTTCACGAAATGATCCCGGAGGGATGCAACCTTCTGTCGCGAAAATTCTTCATTTCACAACTGCGTTTGGCTTTGGAAGTCTTGGTGCGGGCTCCCCATTGGGCGTATTTGGAGGAACCAGCCGGAGCGCCATACCCACCACCTGACCCAACACCTCAACCTCACTGGCTAAACTGAATGTTTGCACAGGTACATTGGAGATCGAGTGCGGAATCAGCATCAGCCGAGAACCATCCACCTGACACCATGCGCATCGGTATCCTTCCCGCAACTCCACGAAGTATATAGGGCGGTCAAGCTCATTTTTCCAGTCCTGCTGCATGACGCGCCGCCGCTCCGGGTCGATCATGAGCAGCGAACCAGGCCGAACCAAAGGATACATGGTCCTGTCATCAAGGCCCACGTAACCGTAGGTGTGACGACGCGGATTAAAGTTGTCCAAAAATGCCGCGGGTATCTCTCCCCAAAGAGCCACCACCCGATTGACCAGTTGCGTCGTCTCCCATCGAAAACTCGGGTCGAGTCGAACCGGAACGAGTATTTTTTGCTCGAAACCGTAGACCTCTGCAGAGGCTAGGCGCGTCGTCTCAGGCAGAAACCGCTCCCGGTAGGTGCGGGTCCGATTCGCATCAATACCGTACTTGCACAAGACATCGTACAAATCGAGTCCGTAGATCGAACAGAGGCTGAAGAGTTTGTACCCGCTGGGAACGGACTCTTCGTTCTCGATCTGCGTTAGTCGCGCAGCGGAAATATGGAAGTTCTCGTCATCTTCTTCCGCCGCAATGACCAAACTTGCCTCTTGCACGTTGCGGAGGCCCATTTGCAACCGTTCCCGCACTGCCTTGAGGTACTGCCCTGGTGTCGCTTCCATTGATACACCGTTCCCCACGCGGCCTTCGGATTAAGTGTCGCGTATGAACCGGTCTCTTCTTGCCAGAGATCTCGCCGGAGATCTTGCCGGAGAGCAATCTTTAGTGCGCATTGTTCAGTCGGCTGAACACCAGGCGGGGGGGGGGGTTATCTCACCACAAAAAATCGGACAATCGGAAGATGCTTTTGACGGACGTTTTGAGACCACATATCTGTCGTTGGAAGGCCCTGCCAAAAGACGATCCTGGCATGGAAATCGGTATTGGTGAACGAAAGCGCAGGCTCGTTGTCGCCCTCACAGCCCTTCGTAGAGCCGTTCCCCACGCGACAGCCGGCGGGCGATCTGAAAGGTCTGACCCTGCGAGCGCACCGTCGGTGCGTGGGCCGCCAAATAGCGCGTTCCTGCGATCAGCATGTAAGCTCCTGCGGGCGTGTTCTGCAACAAGCTGTACTGTCGAAAGGCCGCTTCAACAGTTTGAATGGTGTGGAAATCGCGGTTCTCGCGCAGCAGGGTACGCCCCAATGTCGCCAGCAGCGCATCCGGGCTGCCGCCCGTCGAAAGATATCGACTGACCAGCGCCCCTGCCTCGTTAACCTGCTGCTGCCGATCCAGCAGGACGGGCAGGTCATTCAGGAGGGTCTTGGGATTCTGTGCGGTGTCCAGCTCAGCCAGGGACGCCGGAGGCACGTTCAAGAATCGATCCAGGTATACGCTCATCGCGGCATCAAACACCCCTCGCACCAACTCGGGCGAATCCGTTCGACGCAACCCCTGGTGGACGGCGTTGGCGAACGTGAAGGTATGCAAGGCCGTGTCCCAATCCCCGAATTCGTTGCTGGTGTGGAAACGCTCGATCCGCAGCGCTGCAGCGTGCACCACGGCTCCCGCCAACCCGTCCGGACGAGCGCCATGACGAAGCGCCACGAGCAATACGTCGGCGATGGACTGAGGGTCTTCGCCGAGCAGCACCGGCATGAGGGCATCGCGGCCATCCCATGACCCATGGCGCGGCCGGCCTTGCTCCAGGGCAGCCGGCAAGACCTCGAATGCGCGCTCCACGATGTGTACCAGATCAATGGGATATCGCCAGGCGTTCGATTCCTCCATCCGGTCGGCACTGGCATATTTCGTTGCCAGACTTGCCAAGGCGGGTTCGGCCAGGTCCCATCCCGCATGGTCCAGAGCCTCAAAAGCTTTGTTCGTGAAATCGAGTACGTGGCCGGTCTGGATGTAGCGACGGTCGGTAGCGGCGGCAAACAGCATGCCGGCCATCTGCTGCTCGGTGGCGCCTGCCCGCACAGCCGAGACGATGCACCGCTCAGCGCCCTCGGCATCGCGCACCTCGATGAACTGGCGAAACCAACGTTTCATCGTCGCGAAATCCACAGAAGAATCGGGAAGAGGATGGATCATGAAGCGGGGCGCCATATCGGCTGAGTCTCGCGCGACCGCCGCCAGGCCGTGATAGAGCGCTCTCATCCGGTCGTCGGCTTCGAGCTGCGGCAGCAGATTCATCATGCAAACATGGATCGTGAGCCCCTGCCCCCACCCGGCCTGCCGATAGCGCGTGCCGAACTCGAGCCCCATGCGGAACGGCTCAGTGGAATTCCCGCCGTCGTCGAGTAGGGTGATCACTGCCTTCGCCATGACCAGCGGAATATCGCGCTCAAGACCGTCGCGGAGCCGCCGCCGCTGGTGGGCGAGCGGATCGGCGCGCAGACCCAGATCGACCCAGATATCGACACCGCGGATCTCCACTGGATACACGCGGAGTTCGTCGGCCCATTGGTCGAAGGTCCCGCCGCTGGACAGATCGAATCGTGCATGATGCCAGTGGCAGGTCAACACGCCGCCTTGAACACTCCCACAATCGAGAGGAAAGCCCATGTGCGGGCATCGGTTGTCTGCCGCATACACCTTTCCCTCGTGATACCAGAGGGCCAGCATGTGCCCTTCGACCGACGCCGACAGGCAGCCGGCGGCTCGAACATCAGCGAGCGAGGCAACCCGCACATAGCGGCGTGCTGCAGTTGCCGTGGTGGTTGGTGTCGTCATGTTGTGCTCCTTATCGACGAGACACGACCTTCGGATCTCGGACGTCCTCTCGCGTTTCGCACTACACTTCTGTATCATACGCATATTCCTCCGTGCGAAGGAGTAGTGCATGAATCTTCGGCTTTCCGTTATGGTGTTTGGAGGGGTCCTGGGCGCAGCCCTCATTTCGCAGCCCGCGCTGGATGGCGCCCGCCAGTCTTCCGGTTCCATCGGACCCGTCGAAATGATCGTGCCTCCGAGTGAAGCGCGTTCGCACTGGCCGCGCTGGCGCGGACCGTCGGGCCAAGGGATTGCCGAAGGCTCGGGATATCCCGACACTTGGTCCGACACCGAAAACGTGCTCTGGAAGTCGCCGATCCCCGGCCGCGGCCACTCCTCGCCCATCGTGTGGGAGGACCGCATCTTTCTCACCACCGCGTACGACGACGGACGCGCGGCAGTGCTGAGCTACCGGCGATCTGACGGGCAACTGCTGTGGCAGGCCTACGTACCCGACACCACGCCCGAACATCTGCATCGGAAGAATAGCCACGCCTCGGCAACGCCCTCCACCGACGGCCGGCTGGTCTACGCCTCGTTCGGCAACAAGGGACTGATAGCGGTGGATTTCGACGGAAAAGTCGTCTGGCACCGCTCGCTCGGGACCATCGACAATTATCACGGCACCGCCGGCTCCCCTCTGCTTTTCGAGGACCGTCTCATCCTCTACCAGGATCACCGGGGGGGCGCCTTCATTGCGGCGTTCAACGCGGCCACCGGCGAAACCCTTTGGCGCACCGCCCGAAAACATACGGTCGGGTGGGGCACTCCGGTTGCCGTGGGTGTCGGCGATCACGTCGAGATCATCGTCAGCAGCGAGCGCCGCGTGTATGCGTACGACCCGGCGAACGGCAAGGAGCTGTGGCGCTGCGACGGCAACCTCCGCGAGGTCATCCCCACGCCGGTCGTCGGCCACGGCTTGGTTTTCTGCTCGTCGGGCCGCGCGGGTCCGACGCTCGCGATCCGGCCCGGCGGGAGCGGCGACGTCACCGACACGCACGTCGAGTGGAAGACCTCCCGGGGATCGCCGTTCGTTCCCTCGCCGCTCCTGTACGGGGACTATCTGTACACGGTGAACGACATGGCCAGCATCGCCACCTGTTTTCGGGCGGCGTCGGGCCAGACCATGTGGCAAGGACGGCTGGGCGTGGCACGGCGCGAGGGCTTCTCGGCATCGCCGGTCGGCGTGGACGGCAAGGTGTTCTTCACGAACGATCAAGGCGAAACGTTTGTGCTAAACGCGGGACCCGAATTTGAACTGTTGCACGTCAACCGGCTGAACGCCATGACGCTCGCTTCGCCGGCGCTGGTGGATGGCCGGTGGTATTTCCGCACCAATCACGAGCTCATCGCCATCGGAAAATCCTGAGACGTTGAACCCGGCCGTCTGACCGCCTAACCGCCGAGTGAGGCCGCGCTCTCGGTAAACTGCAGAACGCCCATAAAGGCGAAGAGCAACACAATTACGATCAAGACGGCGTTGATAAACCAGCTGCTCTTGAAGCGGTTCCCGACCCAGTCCCGGCGATTGTTCATGATCAGCAGGGTGAGGGCAAGCAAGGGCATGAACAGCGCCCCCATGACGGCATAGGCGAGTTGGATGCGGACGACCGGCAACCACAGCAGCGACAGCGGCACCAAGGCGATGGCGATCAAATAACCCCGGTAGGCTCTAGTTCGCGAGAGGTTGAGGCTTCTGTATTTTTCAAGCGGTAATCGCCGCCGCAAGGCGAGGAAGTCTGCGAACAAGTAAGGCGCGCTTTGCCAGACGCCCAGCAAGCTCGAGAAAACGGCGCCCCAGAACCCCACCAAGAACGTCCATCTGCCAACGGGCCCCAAGGCCAATCCCAACTGGCCGGCAAGTTCCAAGCCAATCTGGGCTCCCTGGCCCTCGACTCTGATCCGGGAGCCAATCAGGATCATAGCCATGCCGAACAGCGCTGTCAGTACATATGCAACACCCAAATCGACCCGGCACAGCTTGACGCCGACCTCGTCGGTGCGGCCTTTCTCGCGGATCCAGTATCCGTAGGAAAGCAGGGTCACCGTCCCTCCGACGCCGCCCAAGACACCGAGCGCCAAAAGCAGGCCGCCCTGCGGAACCGTCGGAACAAGAACACCTTTGATTATGTCCTCCCATCCAGGTTCAGGCGCGAGCAGAACTGCCGTCAGCATGACTCCTACGAACATGCACGCTACGCACACCGCCATCAGTTTCTCGAACAGCCGGAAGCCTCCAACCCAAACCAACAGTAGCCCCGCCAAGGAGTGAAAAACGCCCCAGATGATCTTGGAGGTGTTCGGGTCACCCAGCGGCACCAGCCCCGCCGCGGCCACACCGCACGCGTTGACCAGAGCTCCACCGACCATCAGCGTCCAAAAAAAGAAATAGATCATGAACACCCACTGAATCCAGCCACCCAGGCGAGTAACCCAACCCTCCAGCAGAGTGGTTTGCGTGGCCATCTGCCACCGGGCAATGCCCTCGTTCAGGGTCCACTTCAGGAATCCGCCAACAGCGGCCACCCAAAGGATCGACAATCCCGCCCTCGAACCGGCTATGCTGGCAGTCAAGAGATCGCCCGCCCCCACGCCGGTCGCCACCACCAGGATGCCTGGACCGATGACCGCGAGCCATGAAGTTCGCTGATTGCTATTCATCTTGCCGCACCCAAGAAGCTCCTGAATTTTCTATCGCGCAAGGTCCACCCACCCCACCCAGGTGTTTTTGCGAAAAGAGTTCGCAACAGAATGAAAGCAGGTTGGTTGTGGTTTTGCAAAGAGCAAGAGAGTGAATAAAGAGTGAAGAATGGGAAAGGCACCCCCCCCTACCCCCCTGGTTTTTTGTAAGTGCGCATTCCACATGGGTTACGGACTACATTTCCGTAAGTGTGAATTCTAAAGGAGTTCAAGTCGCTTCTTTTCAGCGAGGCTAGTTCTAGCTTGTAAGTGCGCATTCTAAATAACTTAAAGTCATGCATTATGAACACTTGTGAGCCACCTGGATGGCATTGAAATGGCCTTGAAATAACTTGATTTCGGGCGCTTCCAGCGGAGGCGAATAGGAGGGGTGGGAGCGGTATTTTTTGGGGGCAGGAGTGCAGTGGCCCCGGCTGGCCGGGACAAACCGGACAGGTGCAAGGAATTCGTCCCGCCGAATCATCCGGGGCACAAGACGCGTTCACCAACATAGGCCACAGTAGCACAGGTTATCTAGTAAATTAATATAACTATTTACTATTTTACCATTCACATGAGCGCCGGAGGGAACAAGGAGACAAGTTGCGTTCGAAGGGGGGCGACGAGGGTTGAGGTGTTCTTGCGCATTCGAATGGCGACCCGTCTGGCGGCCCTGGGCGCCAACGGCATACAACTTCGGGCCATGCCTCTCCTGCGTTGCAAACGTCCCGTTCATCGACAGGCCGATCAGGGACTCGGCCCAGGTGTGCCTGTTTGCGATTCTAGAAGGCCTGAGGCGGCCGAGGTACAACCTTCCCGAAAGTGGGACCGCGTGGAGGCCCGCGCTGCCAGCCTGTTTTGCTAGCTCGATGCTTAGGGCCTAATGACTCTCCGCAATTCAGCCACAGGCACTACCGGACCGTGCATCGGCACGATTCGCGCCACGTTCAGGTTCAGCCTCTGCATGTTTTCGTACAACTGTTCCGCGTAGGGGATGCGATTGGCCGGAAACGGAACACCGGGTCCACGCGGGCTGAAGGCATCCGCTTCTATCAAGATCCTTTCTCCCGGAAGATAGGCCATCACGATGCCTTCACTGTGCTGGTGGCCCTGAATATGGTGGATTTCCATGGTACGCGTTCCATCCGTCAACACGTGTTTGTCCGTCAGCGTCTCAAATGTCGCCTGCTTGGGACTCTTCGCCAGCATGTCGGCTATCAAGGTGTGCTGGGCTTGAAAGACTCGTTCATAGAAAGGACGATTCATCTCGTGCGTTACCACGGTAGCACCCTCGGCGACATAGGTGCGGAGTCCGCCCGAGTGATCGAGGTGGTGATGGGTATTCACGACGTAGCGAATCGGCTTGCCGGGAATCAGCCTCTTCGCTTCCGCGATCACCGCCAGGGATCGTTCCTCGTTCCGGGGGCCCTCGATGATGGCCATGAAATCTTGGAACTCGATGGCAACGCTGTGGTGCGATCCACCGCCGAGGAACCAGACCCCGTCCGCCAGCCTCTGGGACTCCACGCGGACCGGTGGGACGGTGGCCTGCCGCACCGGTTCGGGGACTTCTAGAGCGACGCTCACGTTGGACTGGACACTGCTCACCGTGAGTTCGAGGGTCGGATGGTCCCCTTGCCTTTGCTGGATCCGGGTGGGAAACCTCACACCGTTGAAATCCTGGTAGTCGGAGTAGCTGGTTTCCACCAACATGTCGCCCAGTACGGGGTTCGGTATCCAGGTCTCCACTTTCTCGACAAGGTTCTGGTCATTGAGGGTGCCATTCACCATGAACTTGCCGAGCGCGGTAAACGAGATCACGGTGACCTTCCTTCCCGCGTCTGTCTCGGAGCTTGCCGTTGCGTTGTTCTCCAGAGCTGCCTTGAGGAAACCGTGGGGGGTGAGCCAGATTTGCAACTGCCGTTCCTCAGCAGCAGCCGGCGTCGGATTGGGGTTGTCGCCCTGCATGTTCCAGGCGTAGTCACCACTGACCATGGCGACCTGCCGCAGTTCTCCTTCGATCGGCGACCCGCCGCCGCCGCGGGGAGGATTATTTCCCTGCACGCGAACAAGTTCCTGTTGCGAGGATTTAGCTTCGTAGTCGATGGTCCGGCTATAGCGGGTCACGTCAAATCGTGGCCAGGGAACGTCGGGGTGGAAGCTCCGGCCGAACGCAAAAAAGTTGCCGCTGCCGGAATATTGGATGGTCCGCAAATCCGCGACGCCCATGGTTGTCACGGTATCCTGCAGCACGTCTTGCGGACTTCGGCCGCAGCCCACGAGCACCAGGACTGCGAGACCAAGCACCAGTTGCTTCCCCATGGTTGCCCCTCCTGTGATCCGAGATTGGCGGCAATTATCCTCTAAAGAGGGATTCCCGTCGATCAAGTTCACTCTGTCATGGGGTCTTGGTCATGACGCTTCCCACAATCCCGATTTGGCGCAACAAGAAAGTTTGGTGCAACGAAGCAGTGTGGTGCAACAAAGCAGGAGAACGCAGCGAAAAAGGGGCGGGTGGAATGCCGGTCACTGCTCGCCGAAGAGATTGGGAAAGGGGAGAGGTTCCCCCGGCGGGTCCGCCGGGTTCGGTCGGTTCGCTGGGCTCGACTGGCCGGGGGCCGGAAAGTTCAATATGCCGCTGCCGGGCAGCAATTCCAGCTGCTGAAGGGTTCCGCGCAGTGAAAATGGCAATACGATTTTGCGGTTCTGGCCCAGGAGATTGCCAAGAAGGCCGGTAAGGAAGTTATCGCTACCTTCGTTTCCGGAAGGTTGTAGGGCGCCAATCTGGAGGCTGAATTGGCCGTCATAGCGGAGAGCACCTTCGAAGCCGATGGTTCCGCGCATGTCCACGGTGCCGCGCGGCGAGTTGAGATGAATGTGGCGGTTGCGGACGCGGCCGCCGCCAATCTCAAGATCAGCGGTAATGGCGGTGAACGGCGTGTCGCCGCCGAGGCCGGCAAGATTGGCAAGCGATTGCGCGGCACCCGTCAGGTCGAAGCCGCGAATGCGGCCATTGCGGATGGCAACTTGCCCGCGCCCCTGAAGCGACTCGAGCCACCCGGCGCCGAGTGTGCCAAAGAACTGCACATCGAACTCCCCCATGCCCGCGAACTTGCTCTGCAACGATGGCACGACGTCCACGATCTGGGCCACGCGGATGTTGCGCGCCTGCAAATTGACGGAAAAGCGCTGCGGCATTTGCCGGCGGTCGGTGCGGGCGGAGACCTGGAACGAACCATCTCCGAAGCGCAGGGTTAAGGGCCAGATTTCGATGCGATCGGCGTACAGCCGAATGTCGGCGGTGGCAGGGCCGGTCACGTACGGCGCCGCGCGGATTCGTTCTGCAGCGAGATGACCTTCGGCAAGCACGCTCGCGCCGCCGGCTGCATCCTCGTCAGCTAAAACTCGGAGAAACCGATGACTTGCGGTTCGAGCACTCGGGGATGCGGTTTGGAGGCCAGCGATCAGCGCGTCGAAATCGAGGTCCTGGGTCCGGAGGTCGAATGCAGGGACGGCGTGCTCGATATCGGCTACGGTCAGCGTGCCTTCCATACGAGCGGCGTTGCCGAGATCCAGCGTGAAATCGGAATCCAGGCCGCCGTTGCGGAGTCTCGCATAACCATCGTCAATGGTGATGGGCCCCTTCCAGTCCGCCAGCGTGAGCCGCACGCCGCCGAGCTGCGCATCCATTTGCCACTCGCGCATCTCGAGCGGTTCGAGCATCAGATACCTCAAATCCGCGCTGATCCCCGCGGCCATGACCGTCGCGGTGATCCGGCCACCGCGGTCCACGCTCCCGAACAAGATCTCGGCGTCTCGCAGCGTCACCTCGTCCATCCGAAGCAGGGAAAGCTCGCGCCGCTGGCCGGAGCCGCCGTCACCGGGGGCAACGTCCGCCTGGGCAAGAATGAGTCCGGGATGGCGGGCGGCCAGCGATGCAGCGGGGGAAAACGCGTAATTGACGCGGCCGCTCTCGTCCTGGAGCAAAACGATTTTGGGCTGCACCAGATCCAGCGATGTAATCCGCAACTCGCGCCGGAGCACCAGCGGCCAAAAGGCCAGCCTGCCTCGAATCTCCCGCGCGACGATGAATTCGCCCGGCGCGAAGTCACCGGGGTTGTCCATGCGGAAATCTTCGATGGCGAATCCCAGGCGCGGCAGGAAGGTGGCGCGAACGCTGCCCAGCGTCACCTGACGGCCGGTTTGCACGGTGAACAAGTTCGAAACCAAGCCGCTAAAGCGGCCGGTGTTGAGAAAGCGCGGCGCGAGGAGAGCCAATAGCACCAGGACCAGGAACGCCGCCACCATGGCTCGCAGCCAACGACTCTTCGCGCAATCACGAAGACGTTGCAGACGGCCCGCAGGTGAGGTGTCGCTCATGGAGATGCCTTCCTGTTGGGATGCGGGCATGTTGGGCATGGGATGTGTCCGTCCATCCGGCTGCTGCCGGCGGTGGCAAATCATTGTCGCACGGGTAATCTATTGCGCGAGGGCCGGACCATACAATGCCAGCACTGCCAGCCTCATATCGTATAATGCTTTCTCGGTGAGGCGGGTTGAATGTTTTTCAATCGAGCCGGCAAAGGCAATTTCTCTCTCCTCAGAAAGCCGTCCCAAACGTACCAGCATGCCTCGCCTTCGGCCGCCCCGCGTCTTGCTATTTCATGGGGAAATCGGGGGCGCAATTTCACCGAAAACCTACTGGTGCTCTTCAGGGGGCCAGCACCGCCCAAGAAGTTTTCTGGCTCTGGTTACTTTCGCCATTGCTGGGTATCGGGACCGCTGCCGGATCGCGCATTTGCCGCTTCGGCGCTTTGGCATGTGGCTTTCGTTTTACTGCTGGTTCGACTTTCGCCGTTCCTGCCGTCCCGCCCCAAGGTCGTGCTTCCGCGGGTAGAGATTACCTGGTACGGTCCGATCGACGATCTGCCGCTCATTGTGCTGGCGCCCCGGAAGCCCGAGGCGCCCGCGGAGGCTGCGAAAGAAACCTTGCCGCTGCCTAGCGCCGATGCGTTCCATCCTCGACAGATCATCCTGAACAATCCCATGCTACCGAATCATCCGCGTCAGACGCTCATCCAGCCCACGACGCCTCCCGAACCCCCGAAAATCTTGCCCCCTCTTCCGAACATCGTTGTCTGGAACGAGATCACCCAGCCAAGACTGCGCATTGACCCCGCCGCTCTGGCGCCCCTGCAGCCGAAAGCTCCGGCGGTACGTCAGGAACAGGTCGCTCCACCGAAAGTTGCAAATCATGAAACACTCGTGGGCGCAGTGAATATCGCGGAGCTCGATGCGGGAGCGAGGCCCTCCCTGCCTATAAGCCCCATGTCATTGCCAAACCCAGTGTCCCGGCAAGCTCGAAATCAGCCCTCTCCGGAGCCCAACCTCGCCGCTGGCACTCGATCGGACATGCGCCTGATCGCGCTCTCCGCGATGCCGGGATTGGAAATGCCGCCCGCAGTGCCGCCAGGAAACCTCTCCTCTCGCGTGGCCATCGCGCCCGAAAGCACATTGCCAGGCGTGCCGGACAATTCACCCACAGAAACACCTATCGAGAGCGCCAAGGGGGACGGCGGAGGTAGCCCAGTCGGGACTATCGACACCGCTCCCCTGGGCCTCAGCATCAGCCGCGGCGATACAGTTAATTCCAATATTTCCGGCCTAGGCGGCAGCATCGCAAGACTGCCTGCACTACCCGGCACGCCTGCGGCTGCACCGCCAGCCGTTCCAGTCGCCAGCACTCGACCTAGCGCGTTTCTCGCCAGGATCAAGCCGAGCGTGAGGCCGGAGGCGCTGCTCGGACCAAGACCCATCTACACCCTGAACATCAACATGCCGAACATGACCAGCGCGACGGGGAGCTGGATTCTCAGGTTTGCCGAACTCGAGAGCAGGAATCCGGAAACGAATGCCGATCCGGCGAATCTATCGGGCCCGGCGTTGCTTCGGAAGCCGGAGTTGCTTCGGAAGGTTGACCCGAAGTATCCACCCGAGCTTCGCAGCCGGCGCGTGCAGGGTGAGGTGGTGCTCTATGCCATCATTCGCAAGGACGGCACGGTGGACAGCATAGAGCTCGTGGAGGGGGTGGACCCCGTGCTCGATGAGAACGCCATGCAGGCACTGGCGCAATGGCGGTTCCGTCCGGCCGAACGCCAGGGCACACGCATCGAGCTGGGAGCAATCGTGTACATTCCGTTTCAGCCGGTTCTGCCTCTCTATTAGATACCAGGCCGGAAATATTCCATGACAGAAACGCCCCGGCGCCAGACCGATCCGCGTCCGGGGTGAATCAGACGATTCAGAAATCAGGCGATTCAGAAATGTTCCCGCAGGTTGCGAAATTGCCTGATGATCAACAACTTTCCCGTGCCGCTTTGCAGCTCCTCATGCTCGAGCACCCAGGTGGCCGGATGCGGTACAAAAACGGCATTCAAACCGGCCCGCAGTGCCGGATTGATGTCACTCCTCGGGCTGTTGCCAACCATCCATCCGTGTGACTTTACGACGCGGTGTTTGTTGACCAGGGCGCTGTAGGTTTCTACGCTTTTTTCCGCAACGATTTCGACGGCATCGAAAAATTCCTGCAAGCCGGATCGCTCGACCTTGCCGGCCTGTTCAGCGGGCTCGCCCTTGGTGAACAGGATCATCCGGTGCCGCTTGGCAAGATACGAGAGCGTTTCCGGCACCTCTTCGAGCAGGCGCGGCGGCGTCTTCTCCAGCTCGGCCACCATGGCGGCGACTTTGACGATCGCCGCTCGCTGAGCCATGTTTCCGGCAAGCTTCCTGTAGGTTTCCTGGAGCGACCGTTCGAAGCTGCGAACACCGTACCCATGCTGGCGGATGTTCAGCCGCTCCGTCTCGTTGAGAATTTGGCGGGCGTAAGCGCGCGCGTATCCGAAAGGCTCGACCAGCTCAAAGAACTGCTCAACGACCTGCTCGAAAAAGACGTTGTTGTCCCAGAGCGTGTCGTCGGCATCCACCAGTAAAGTCATCCGACGCATCTTCACGATCCCCCACACCCGATGCCCATCTGGGCTCGGACGCAACATTGTACTGTGTACTGCGGCTCCGAACAGAACCCACGTCGATGGATGTATTACCCGGCGGCGGGGAGAAATTCATACCGCTCGATCCGGGCGCCTACCTCGTTTCCGGCGCCGTGAAGCTCGACACGAACCACCCGGCCAGAACAGCGAAGGGCAATTTCGCCGGCCCTGGTGATTTCTTTCGGGAACGTCAGGACAAACTCAATTTGATTGCCGGGCTGGTAGGGCTCGTCGGTGATGAAATAGAGGCCGCGGAAGCTGATGTCGCGCGTTTTCGCCGCCAGCTCGACTGCGCCCGCCGGTCCGTTCGATCGGACGGTCAGCGGAAGCAACATGTTAAAACGCCGCGACGCGCGCCGTTCGGTGCTTTTCATGTTCACGCCATCCCGCTGCTACCTGCGCTGAATGCGCTTCAGTCCCTCGCGCAAGGTCTTGTTGCGCGGGTCGAGAGAGAGCGCGGCCTGATATTCCGTGACTGCTTGATCGAGCTTGCCTTGGGTTTCATACAGCTTTCCCAGCCATTCATGCGCCGAGGAATGGGCAGGAAAGTCGCTGTTCCGCGGGACGGTAGCGAGGTAGGTGCGGAGGTGCCTCTCCGCCCCGGCCGGGTCCTGCTGCGCCAGAACCAGAGCGACGCCGCGGTAATATTCCAGCCGCTGGTCAGCGGGGGCTATCTCCGCGCCCGCCTGCAGAGCTTGCTGCATGCCTTGCGCTTCGCCGCGGTCGCGGTAGTATTCGGCAATCTCCAGATAAACGCCGGCGTTCTCATGCCTGGATTGCAGAAGCTTCTGATATTGCTCACCGGCTTGATCGGATTTCTTGCTTGCCGCGAAATACTCGGCGCGTGCCAGGTCCGCTTGGACCGCGTCCACCAAAGCCAGAGCGGCCGCTTGCTCCAGCGCGCGGTCATCCCCGCCGCCCAGGATGCCGGGAGCGTACAAGAGGTAGCGAATCAAGTCACGGTGGGCGGCGAGATTTGATTTGTCCAGGCGGACGGCGGACTCCAATTCACGGTGCGTCCTGCGCGCCAGCAAGAAGGCACTGAAGCGATTACTCTCCTCCGCCTTGCGACCCAGGGCCCTGCCCAGCTCGTGGTGAAATTCCGAATTATTGGGATCAAGCGCGACGGCCCGTTCCAGACTGGATATGGCCTTCCCGTAATCGCGCAACTCATAGAAGCAACGGCCCATCCAGTAATGCAGCGCCGGTTCTTGCGGATTTTTCCCTGCCTCAGCCTGGAGCGCCTCCAGGGCTTGTTCATAATTGCCAGCATGATAGAACCGCTCGACGTCCGCCGAGAGGGTTGATTCGGCGTGCGCGGCCCGCGCTGCACCCACGACGAGCACGCCGACAAGCAGCGACACTACGACCCACAGGATCCCACGAGTATTCCTATTTCCCTTCATTCGACAACCTCTGCGCGGACACCATATCGTCTCGAAGTTGCACGTCGCCGGGCAACGACACCAAATCGCCCGGCTGACTTTCGACCGCCAGCACCCAGGGCACCGGGCGACGGCTATTGAGGTAGAGCAACCCGGCCACGACAAGCGCGGCGGCTCCCAACAGGAGCCCCACACGCTTGGTCCGCTTGGTCATTGCCCGGTGCATTCACTGCTCACTCTCCCGATTCCTCCAACCGCGACTCCTCCGACCGATGGTTGCATTCTAACAAAAGCCGGAGCACCAGGCTCGCAGGCCTATGCTAGAATCACGACGTGACGGAACAATCCCAGACTCCATCGAAATCGCACACCTCCGACGGCCCACCGCCGCGCGTTCTGCATCGCGTCTGCACCCAGTGCAACAACATGTTTCGTGTGCGGCCCGAGAATTTTGACGCCAAGCAGTGCCCTAAATGTCATAAGGGCTGACGGCGGCCTCATCCTGATTCTTCATTGCACGCCAACTCGGGCTCTTTCGTCAACGACGCGGAGGCGGGTCTGCTCCAGGATATCGAGGAATGGCTCAACCAGCAGGCTTTGGTTCGCTTGGCGGAGGGCAAGCTGGAGCTGGGAACCTGGCAGCCGGCTCCCGATCTTGCCGCTGCAAGAAGGAGACGGGCACGAGCAGGTGCGCAGCTGCGAGACGAGTCGTCGTGATCGAAGCCGATAAGATCAGCAAACAATTTCGGGACAGGAAACGCGGCCTGATTCAAGCCGTGGATGGCGCGAGCTTCCGCTGCTCGCCAGGGCACATTTATGGCCTGCTGGGAGCCAACGGCGCAGGCAAAACCACCACCCTGCGAATGCTGGCGACCATACTCTCGCCGACCAGCGGCACGGCCCGCGTCGCGGGCTACGACATCCGGCAGGACGCAGACAAGGTCCGCTCGAGCATCGGATTCTCTTCCACCGCCACCGCACTGTACGGCCGCCTGACGGCGCAGGAGATGGTGGAATATTTCGGGCGGCTCTACGGCCTCTCCGAGGATGCACTGCGGCAACGCATCCATCTCATTTTCCAGCGGTTCGAGATGGACGGGTTCCGCGACCGCTCCTGCGACACACTCTCCACCGGCATGAAGCAAAAGGTGTCCATCGCCCGAACGCTCGTTCACGACCCGCCGGTGATGATCTTCGACGAGCCAACGGTCGGCCTGGACGTTATGACGGCGCGCACGATTACCCGCTTCATCCACGAGTGCCGCGAGCAGGGCAAGACGGTGTTTTTTTCAACGCACGTGATGTCCGAAGCCGAAAAACTGTGCGATACCATCGGAATCATTCACCACGGGCGGATGGCCGCCGAAGGTTCGCTGGTAGAGTTGCGCGAGCGGTATCGGCGCCACGACCTCGAGGAGATCTTCCTGGAGGTGGTGCAAGCATGAGTTGGCGGAACGTCGGCACGATCTATCGCAAAGAGCTCAGGGACTCCTTACGCGACCGGCGCACGGTCATTTCCATGATCGTAGTGCCGGTTCTGCTGATGCCCCTGCTCACCATCGGCGTTGGCCTGTTATCGGTCGCGCTCTATGGCCGGACAGTGCAGGAAATTCCCGCAGTCATGGTGCTGGGGGGCGAGGATTCCCCGGAGCTACTCGCCGCATTGCGCGACTTCGAGGACATCCGCATTGCGCCGGGCCGGCGCGACTATGCCGAGGAGATTCTAAACCGCCGGATTCGCGCCGCTGTCGTGGTTCCCAGAAATTTCGACGAGGCGGTGGCCCGGGGCGACGCGGTGACCGTTCGAATCTATATGCACGAAGGGGAACTCAGGTCGGGATTGGGCGCCGAAAAATTGCAAAGTTTCTTCCGCGATCTCCGTGACCGCACGCCTCGGGCTCGGCAATTGCCGGAGAATCTGTTGGAACCGTTCCGCATCGAGCAAACGAACGTCGCGTCGCCCGCGAGGGTGAGCGGTGCGCTGCTGGGCGGATTGGTGCCCTACTTCATCGTCATTTTTTGCGTGACCGGCGCCATGTATCCGGCAATCGACCTGACCGCGGGAGAAAAGGAGCGCGGCACGATTGAGACCATCCTTTGTAGTCCTGTCTCGCGTGTACATCTGGTGCTTGGCAAGTTTTTCATGGTTTTAACGGCCTCGCTCTTCGCCGCCGGCCTGTCCATCACATCGATGGCACTCACGTTCTCCGCGGCAAAAGCCGCGGTGGCATACCTGACCCAGCCGGAGGCGTTGACGTTTCAGATCCACATCGGCCTCCAAGGTGCTGCGGCGGTTTTTCTCATGGTTTTGCCGCTCGCAGTCTTTTTCTCGGCGGCCCTGCTGGCTATCGCGCTCTTCGCCAAGAGCTACAAAGAAGCGCAGAGTTACCACTCCCCGCTGCTCATCATTGTCATTCTCCCGGCGCTGATTTCCGTGCTTCCCGGCGTTGACTTGAACGCGCCTCTCTCGCTCGTTCCCGTGCTCAACACCAGCCTAGTGAGTAGGGAGATCATTGCCGGCAGGTACCACTGGAACTACATCGCGTTGATTTTCACCTCCTCCTGCGCCTATGCGGCGGCGGCGCTGTGGGCCGCCATCAAGCTCTTTCAGCGCGAAGAGGTGCTCTTCCGTACCTGAGTAGTGGCCGCCACGGTTGCGGTTCCTGACCCGGGAGCCGGGGCTGAGCGTTCGTTCCGCAGGCAACTGGCATTGCCTTCCGCCCACTCAACGGGACAATTCAAGGGCTTGTCAAGTCCTTGTCAAGGACTTGCGGGACAGCACACGAGTGCGATTTAGGTCGAAATGGAGGCTCTTAGCTCGGTCCCATCATTCGGATTTACCCCTCAGCTCAAGCCCGAGCTTTCTTTCCACGATGCCCTGAAATCTCCCGAAGGCGGCCTGGTGTTCATTCATCACCTGCACCATGGTGTCGCGCAGCCGCCGCAATTGATCGCCGGTCGCCTCCAGCTCGGTCCGGGATGGAAACTGCCGTTCTCTGCTGATGAGCGTCGCGAAGAAGCCGGCGACATGCTTCGACCGTTCGCGTTGCGCGGCCAGCAAGCCCTTGGCAGTTTCCATCGTCACGGCAAATTGCTGGCATACATCGGCCGCAGCCTCGCGAATCTCTTCATCGCCAATGGCGCTGGCACGGCTGCTCAAGTCGGCGATGGACGTTCGAAACGCTTCCATTTCGGCGTCAAAATGATCGACGTACCAACTGCGTCCACGCTCCGCCCCCAGGGCTTCTTCCAGGTCGGCGCGGGATGCGCTGCGCGTGCGGATCTTCGCTAACACGCGGCTGATGGTCTCTGCCTCGGGGGTTCCGGATAGTTGGTACGGGTACGACGCGGCTACCGCCCTCTCCTTCATCTCCACCGTTTCTTCGTACTGTTCGCTGAAATTCGCGGCCCGCTCCACATCTCGGCGGCCACATCCCTGCGCTAGAAGGATGGCTCCGGCCGCTGCCAGCGCGAGCAGGATGGATGGAAGGGCGAGCATCAGGCGGCCAAAGGGCATTTGGCAACTCGTACAGCCGGATTGTATCAAGTTGTATCAGGGCGCGCGGCAACATCCGGTCAATCTCGCCGATATTCAGGACCGCGGAAGAGCGGCGGGCGAGCTCGTGCTTCGGGTGCGCAAATCGGCTAGGATGGCGGGGTGCGCGACCTGTTTGACCTGACGCCTCCGGCGGAAACCGGCGAGCGCCTCAACCCGCAACAGCGTGCGGCCACCGAACACGGCGAGGGACCGCTGCTGGTGGTTGCCGGAGCGGGCACCGGAAAGACTCGGGTCATTACCGAGCGCATCCGCCGCCTGCTGGAATCCGACCCAGCGCTGCACGGCGAGGCCATCGTCGGCCTTACGTTTACCGACAGGGCCGCGGGCGAGATGAAGCACCGCATCATCCGGGCTGCCGGCGAGCGCGGGCGCGGCGTTTTCCTGGGCACATTCCATGCCTTCTGCAGCTCGTTGCTCATCGAGCGCACTCCGGAACTTCGCACCCTCGAACCGGAGGACCACTGGATTCTTCTGCGCCGCAACCTGCGGGTGCTGGCGCTTGACCGCTATCGCCGTCTGGCCGATCCCGGGCAATTCCTGCGCGATTTCGTAAGCTTCTTCTCGCGCTGCCAGGACGAACTGATCACGCCGGACGACTACGAGCGCTACGTGGCCTCGCTGGCCGAAAAATATGGGCGCGAGCGAAACGGGCTGGCTCAAAACAAGCTGGGCGAAGATGAGCGGCGCACGCGCGAAGAGCTCATCGCACAGCAGCAGGAGATCGCGCGGGCCTATCGCGCCAGCGACCGCCTGCTGCGCGAGCGCAGCCTGCTGACGTTCGGCATGCAGTTGCTCGACGCCGTGAGAACCCTGGACGACGATCCGGCGTTCGCCTCGCGGCTGCGCGAGCGCTTTCGTTACATCCTGGTGGACGAATTTCAAGACACCAACGTGGCGCAGCTCGAACTGCTGTGGCGGCTCGGCGCCGGCCATGGCAACATCGTTGCCGTCGGCGACAACGCCCAAGCCATCTACCGGTTCCGCGGGGCCTCCTTCGGGAGCTTTACCATTTTCCTCAAGCAATTTGCCGGTGTCTCGCCCGGAGACGCCGCTGCCGCCGCACGCTTCGTCCGGCCGCTGGTGGATAATTACCGCTCGACCGGGCGCATCCTCCGCGTCGCCGGACGGATCACTCATTTCCTTGAAGATTCACCGCTGCTGCCGAAGAAAGAGCTGGCGCCGCACAAGCCCGACGGCGAAAAGGTCCGCATCGTCGAATTTGCGTCGGCTGAGGAGGAGGCGCATTGGATCACGGCAGAAATCGAGCGTCTGCATCGCGCCGGCAAGCGATGGGACAGTTTTGCCGCGCTCTATCGCATCCACGCTCATCGCGACGCGCTGGTGGAGGCGCTGGAGGCGGCCGGCATTCCGTTCGTGATCCGCAACCTCTCGATCCTCAATCATCCCCTGGTGCGCGATGTGCTCGCCTACCTGCGTCTGCTGGCCAGGCCATGGGACAACGTGGCTTGCGCGCGCGTGCTGGCGGCGCTGGCCTGGGGACTCGAAGCAGCCGACCTGGTTCGCCTGTGCGAACGCACAACGAAGAGGCAGCCGGCGCTGTGGGATGCGTTGCAAGCGGCGCAGGGCCAACTGCCATTCACCGGCCAGCCGCACCGCACCACAGAACTGGTTGCCGGCCTCTCCGAACTGCGGAGCCAAGCACGGCGGAAGACGGCGGGGGAACTGTTCGACGCCCTGGCGGAATGGCTGCAACTTCCGCTGGTCGTGGGGCCCGATGATCGGCGCTACCTCGACCGGTTGGCGCAGTTCATCCGCGAATGGCAATCGAAGAGCGAGACTTCGCGCCTAGCTGAATTCGTCGAATACCTCGATTACTTCACGCAAGCCAGCGGGCAGATCAATCTCGAGCAGGAGGCCGGCGAAGCCGTCCGATTGATGACCGTGCACGCCGCCAAGGGATTGGAGTTCGATCACGTATTTATCCTGCGGCTGACGCAGCGCGGCTTTCCGCAACCCTCGCGCAAGATCGTGCTGGCGTTTCCCGAAGACCTGATGAAGGAAGAACTGCCGGAAGGCGATTTCCACACGCAGGAGGAGCGCCGGCTCTTCTACGTCGCGCTCACGCGCGCACGCGAGCGGCTGACGCTCACCACGGTTGTGAACAAGCGCTCCCGGCCGTCTGTTTTTCTGGATGATATTTTGAGCACCCCACACCTTGCCCGGCAAAACGTGGAACAGCTCGCGCCCCGCCAGCGCGCCATTGTGAAACCGCGCCAGTTGAGCATGGACGATTCGCTCTTCACCGTTACGCGCCGGACCTCGCGCGTCCATTCCCGGATCGCAACGTGGGCGAGGCAGTACCGGCCGCCGGTCTTTGAACCGCTGCGCTTGAGCGCTTCGGCCATCAAGTCTTACGAGGACTGTCCGCAGCAGTATCTATTCCGGAGCGTCTGGGGCATTCGCGGCGGCCCGCAGGCCGCGACGACCTTCGGCAACGTGATGCACACCACCGTCAAATACCTGATCGCCGCGTTGCGCAAAGGGAACCGGTTGCCGTTCGAGGAGGTCGAGGCCATTTTCCGTCGGGAATGGTCTTCGGCGGGATTCGAGGACGGCTACCAAGAAGAGTGCTACCTGGGCGACGGCATCGCGCAGCTGCGCGCCTTCTACGAGAGCTGCCTCGCTACCCCGGCGGATATTCTCGCGCAGGAGAAAAGCTTCACCCTCGAACTGGACAACAACATCCAGGTGACCGGACGAATGGATCAGATCAATCGCGCCGGACCGGGCGAGGTGGAAATCGTGGATTACAAGACGGGAAAACCCAAGACCGACGCCGATGCGCGGAAGGACTTGCAACTCAGCATTTACGCGCTGGCGTCGCGCGAAGTGCTCGGACTCCAGCCGGCGCAACTGGTCTATTACAATCTGCAGACCAACCAGCGCGTAGCCGCCGAACGCGAGGAAAAACAACTTCGCGGGGTGCGCGGCGTGATCCAGGACGTTGCCGCGAATATTCGCGCGCGCGAGTTCCCCGCATATCCCGGCTTTCCGTGCAAGATGTGCGAGTTTCGTTTCCTGTGCCCGGCGCATGAGCCGTGCCGCAGCCAGGCGCCAGAGCCGGGAGCCGCCGAGCGGCCTGCTCCACCGGCTGCGCCGGTGGCAACTCTCCAGCCAAAATAAAAGCGGGGCGACTGGAGCCACCCCGCTTTCCTACTTTGCTGCCGCGATGGCCTCGCAGGAGGCCTTCTCCCCTCGGAACTCAATGTGCATGGCGGAATGCCGCGCTGCACACCTTTTCTTCTATACGAGCCGCGCGATTTAATGTCAAGCAAAACTTCGCAGCCATTCACCTGAGCTGCACAGAATCATATCCATCCCGCGCCAGCAGAATCAGCCGGGGACGACGGACGCGCAACTCAATCGAGTGCCACAATCGAGTAATCGTTCCGCGCGCGATCGGTGCCAGCAGGTCCGATCCCACTTCAGGAGAAAAACTGCCCGCATCGAACCTCCTCAACCCCCCGAATCGAATCTCTTCAGCCCCCTTTCAGCCCCCCTTCTCAGCCCAATAATGATGAGTTGATCCTTGTCGGTCGTGAAATCGGGCACAAGGGTGTAAAATGCATGGAAATTGCACGAGAGCCGCTTCATCGGCCTCGCTGTAGGCGCAGACTTAGGCCACTAGACTCTTGCGCACTTCTTCAGCGGCCAGGCTTGGTGCGATCCGCTTGTGGCGAGCAGCAAACTCAGCGCCAGAAAGAGGCGCGGGAGAACAACGATTCGTAGAGGAAACATTGTTTGAGGAGATATTGTTTGGCCGTTCCGTGCCGGCGCGGCATTCACAACCCGGCGCGCATCTCCGTGCCATGGGCCCGCATCGTAAAGCATAATGACGCAGAACGACTTCAGGAGAGATTATATGATGCGTACGCGCTGCCTCGGTGTGATTCCTGTGATACCTCTGATCGCGGCTCTTCTGGCGCCGCCATGGGTACTGCCGCGGGTCACCGCTCGCGCCGCGCAACAGGAACAGGAACCGCAGCAGCCCATCCGGATTGAGGTGAATCTAGTCAATCTCTTCGTCACCGCGCGCGACAAGCGCAGCAAACGAATCATCTCCAACCTGGCACAGAGCGACTTCAAAATCACGGAAGATGGTACACCGCAGACGATCTCATTCTTCTCGCGCGAGTCCACGCTGCCCATCACGCTGGGTCTGCTGATCGATACCAGCGGCAGTGAGCAATACACGCTCCCGGCAGAACAGGCGGCCGCGATCCGTTTTCTCTCGGCCGTACTGCGCAAAAACGATCTGGCCATGGTGATGAGCTTTGACAGCAATGCCGACCTGCTGGCCGACTTCACCGAAGACAGGGGCATTCTCAACCGCGCCATCTGGCGCGCGCAGGTCAACGTGCCGGTAGCGCGAGGCCCTTTGCCTTCCAATCGCGCCGGAACAGTCCTTTACGACGCGATTTACCTCGCCTGTCAGGAAAAACTTGCCGGGGAAGCCGGGCGCAAGGCGCTGGTGATCCTGACCGACGCGCAAGACTCGGGCAGCAGGATTCGCCTGGAGGGTGCCATCGAAGCGGCGCAGCGCACCGATACCGTGGTCCACGTCCTGCTCATCGGCGATCCACGATTCCGCATGAACCAAGGCGTGGCCAAGAAGCTCACAGAAGAAACCGGCGGGCGTACCATCGTCGTCAACAACGAGAAGAAACTGGACGAGGCATTTCAGCAGATCAGTGAAGAGTTACGCAGCCAGTATACGCTGAGCTATACCTCGAACAACTCCGCGCGTGACGGGTCGTACCGTAAGGTCAAAGTCGAAACGACCCAGAAAGACCTCAACGTTCTGGCCCGCCGCGGGTACTACGCACCCAAAAACTGACCGGGGGTTTCAGTTGCCCTGGGTATCGAGCGGAGGGCCAAGTTCCTCCGCTACCTCGGCGTAATAGCCTTTGCGCGCTTGCACATTCAAGTCTTTGACATCAACCTCGACCCGAATCTCATGGTACTTGCCGTCTGGGGATCGGCTGGGAACGTAGGCGAGCGAATACTGGCTGCGCAGCTCCTCTCCAATATCGGCAAGCGACTGCACCAGGTCATCGACACGATAGGGAAAGAAAGCGCGGCCGCCGCTCTCTTCCGCGAACTGCTCGAGGACACGGTCGCCCTTGTCCTTCCAGAACTTGCGGCTGGCGCTACTGAACGCACTGGTTTCCTTATCGAGGGTTACCCAGTTGGGGCTGGAGCTGATGGTATAGATCACTATGCCGGCGCGTTGCGCCGTTTCCAGGGCGTGGTCACGCGAACGCAGGCTCAAGTTATCATTGCCGTCGCTGATCACCACAAGTATGCCGCGCGCTGAGAGCCCGGAACTCGTCGAAGACGGTATTTCGCGGGCCAGCAGATTTGCCCCCTCAAAGATGCCATCATTTAGCGCCGTGCCCCCGCCAGCCCGTTGCCGCAAGATCACGTCGCGCAGCAGGTCCAGGTCGCCGGTCAAGTCCTGAACCACGTCGGCGATGTCGTCTACGGTCATGATGAAGGCTTGGTCCTTGCCCCTTCGAAGCACGTTGTAGAGAAAATTGATGGCAGCCTCTTGCTGAAACTGGAGTCGCGGGCGGATGCTGTTGGAGGTGTCGAGCAATAAACCCACGCGGAGCGGCAGATCGCTCTGGCGGCCGAAAAACCGTATCTCCTGGAGCACGCTGTCGTCGAAGACCTTGAAGTCTTGCTGATTCAGGTCGGAAACAATCCTGTTACGCTTATCCAAGACGGTGAACAGCACGTTCACCAAGTCGACGCTGCGGCGAATGGGCTGCGTTTGAGCGGAGGGTTCCGGTACGGGCGGGGGCGGAGCCGCCGGCCGCTGCGCCCAGAGGTCGGCGATCCCGAAAGCAAGAATCGCAAGAAACACGGAAGCCATCCGGAACCGCATAGCTCAAATTATAGGTAGCCTCTCAGGGCTGCGTCAACCTTGCGTGGCTCAAACCCTACTGCTGCGGCGAGTTCACCCAAGTAGGCGCGCAGTTCACGCGCCAGCGGCGCCCGCACTTTGACTGCCCGGTCACCGCGCGGATGCGCAAAGCTCAGTCGCGCGGCATGCAAGAACACGCGGTCGAGGGGTGGAAGCAGGACGTGCCCGGCGCGCGCCTGTCGCGAGGCGCCATAAAGCGTGTCGCCCACCAACGGATGGCCCGCCGCCTCAAAATGGGCGCGGATCTGGTGGGTGCGGCCGGTATGCGGTTCCGCCGCAACCAAGGTGAAGTTTCCGAGGCGCAGCAACACCCGCCACTCCGTGCGCGCCTCGCGTCCGGCGCGAAGCCGCGCCGTCATACGTGTGCGCCGGCGAGGATCGCGCCCGATCGGCAGGGTGATCGTGCCGCTATCGCGCGCCAGACGCCCGTGGAGCAGCGCGATATACACCTTGTGTACGGTACGGGCGCGAAACTGGTCGGCCAGCGCGCGATGCGCCGCATCGTTGCAAGCCACGACCAGCGCGCCCGATGTGCCGCGGTCCAGTCGGTGGACGATGCCGGGCCGCAGCACGCCGCCAGCGCCGGAGAGGGCCTGCAAATTATGGAGCAAGGCATTCACCAGGGTCCCGCGCGGGGTTCCCGCGCCAGGATGTACTACCATTCCAGCCGGCTTGTTCACCACCACGAAGTCCTGGTCCTCATGAAGCAGTTCGATCGGTATCTCTTCCGGCACAGCGTCCAGCGGCGGGCGCGGCAAGACCTCGATGTCAATGACCTCGCCGGCCGCGAGCCGATGCGCTGGCCGCGGCAGGCGCTCGCCCACATGCACGTGCCCCTCGCTAATCAATTCCTGGATACGTGTGCGGCTTATTTCCGACAGGCGCGAGGCCAGAAAAAGATCCAGCCGCCGCCCGGAGTCTCCGGCCGTGGCGATGAAGCGTCGCGGTGCGGGTCGAATTGGCGCAGGCATGGCAGGGACGTCAGGCACGCGCCCTGGCTGTATGCTGTCCGCCGCGGAGAAACTCATAGAGAACCAGGAGCGCGCCGATGGTGATCGCCGAATCCGCTAGATTGAACGCCGGCCATTGAAATCGGCCGGCATGGAGCTCGATAAAATCCGTCACGCCGCCGTGCAGCACTCGATCGTACAGGTTTCCGGCCGCGCCGCCGCCGATGAGGGCCAGACCGGCCTGGGTCGGCGCTCCGCCCGCATGCCCGGTGACCAGCAGCCATCCGATCCAAAAAACGGCTGCGACGGAAATGGCGATCAGCACTGCTGCAATCCAACCTGACTCAGATTCGGCAAGCAAGCCGAACGCGATACCGGGATTCTTGCTATGGACCAGCCAAGCTACATTCCGTACCAGCTCACGCCGAAAGCCTTCGGTTGTAGACTGTTCCAGGATGTATTTGGTCGCACGGTCGGCCACCAGCACGGCGAGCATCAGCCACAGCCAGCGGCCGCTAAGCCTTGCAGGCATCAGGAGCCCGCACCGTCGCCCGGTGGAGAGGACCCTACCGAGGTCGGCGCAGCCCCCAGCGGAGCGTTGGCGCCGCCGCTCTCGATCTCTCGAAGTGCCGCCACGCAGCGCTCACAGACCGTGGCATAGTCTGCGTTTTCACCGACGCGCAGCGAATAGTTCCAGCAACGCTCACACTTTTTTCCATCTGCTCGTTTCACCTGGACATCAAGTCCCTCAACCTTCAAGTCCTCCACAACTTCCACTTGAGAAACGATGAACAGCTCTCGCAAGCTGTCCCGATACCGCTGCAGGAGTTTCAATCTCTCGCCGTTGGCAAGCAGAACCACACTGGCCTCAAGCGATCCTCCGATGATCTTCTCTTGGCGAGCTTGTTCGAGTGCCTTCAAGACGTTGTCTCTGGCTGCCCGCAATGCGCGCCAGCTTTCCACTTGGTTAGATGCAATATGAGGAGCAAGCTCGCCCTTGCCGATTTCATATTGTTCAGGATTCGGGAAGACCGATAAGTGCACACTATCCGGATCTTCTTGGCGGTGCGGTATGTGCTTCCAGACTTCCTCAGACGTGAACGGGATGACCGGGGCCAGCAGGCGCACGAGCGCGCCGGCAATTTCGTAGACGGCAGTCTGCGCCGAACGCCGCGCACGACTCTTAGGGGGGAATGTGTAGAGCCGGTCTTTCAGCACGTCGAAGTAAAACGCGCTCAGGTCCACGACGCAGAAGCCGTGGACGGCGTGGAACACGCGATGGAACTCGAAATCGTCGTACCAGCGCCTGCAATTGCGAATCAGGATTGCCGTCTCGGAGAGCATCCAGCGGTCCATCTCCTCCAACTCAGCGTCCAGAACGGCGTCACGCGAGGGGTCAAAATCGGCCAGATTGCCCAGGGCAAAGCGAAAGGTGTTGCGCAGCTTACGGTACGCTTCCGACAGCTGTGCCATGACGTTTTGAGACATGCGCACGTCGGCCGTGTAATCCTGCGACGCCACCCACAGGCGCAGTAGATCGGCGCCCCACTTCTCGCAAACCTCGGCCGGCAATACGATGTTGCCCAGGGATTTCGACATGGGGCGCCCTTGTTCGTCGAGCGTCCAGCCGTGGGTCAACACCTGGCGATACGGCGCGGCGTCGCGCAACGCGGCCCCGATGAGCAGCGAACTCTGGAACCAGCCACGAAATTGATCGGGTCCTTCGAGATACAGGTCTGCGGGCCACGGCAGTTCGGCATCCGGCTTCTCGGGCGCATCCAGCACTGCGAGGTGTGTGGAACCTGAATCGAACCAGACATCCAGAATGTCATCTCCCTTGCGCCAGCGTGTGCCCCCGCACGCCGCGCACTGCGTCCCCGCCGGAAGCAGTTCCTCCTCCGGATGCGTGTACCACGCATCCGCCCCCTCCTTCTCAAAGAGCGGCAGGACGTGGCGCAATACGGCCACGTCTTCGAGAGGCTTCCTGCAGTTGTCGCAGTAAAAAGCAATAATGGGCACGCCCCAGAACCGCTGGCGCGAAATGCACCAATCGGGCCGCTCGGCGATCATGTCGTGCATGCGCTCGCGGCCCCAGGCCGGCGTCCAGGTTACTTTGGCGATCTCCGAAAGGGCGCGCTGACGCAGCGGCGGCTCTTTGGGGGGCGGAACCGTTGCGCTGCCGCCATCCATTTGTACAAACCACTGCTCGGTGGCTCGAAAAATGACCGGATGGTGACAACGCCAGCAATGCGGATAGCTGTGTTCGATCTGGCTTTCGTGCACCAGTGCGCCGCGGGATTTCAGGAACTCAAGGATTGCCGGGTTGGCCTCGAAAACCGTCTTTCCCTTGTATGCCAGCAAACCTTCGGTGAACCGCCCGTCATCGTCGAGCGGCGCGTACGTGTCCAGACGGTACTGCTGGCCGATCAGAAAATCCTCGGCGCCATGGCCGGGAGCGGTATGCACGATGCCGCTGCCTTGTTCGAGGGTGACGTGCTCGCCCAACACCCCGGGCACCACACGATCGAGAAATGGGTGCTGGAACTTAGCCTGCGCAAACGTACTGCCGCGAAACGGCTCCGCGGCGGGGCCGAACCGCAATCCTGTCTCTTGTGCAACGCGCCCCAGGAGCTCTTCCGAGACAATGTACACATCCCCTCGCTCGTCAGATGCCAG
This sequence comes from Candidatus Acidiferrales bacterium, assembly GCA_965197305.1. Taxonomy (GTDB): domain Bacteria; phylum Acidobacteriota; class Terriglobia; order Acidiferrales; family UBA7541; genus Palsa-189. Next base: position 587,996 of record CBDAMS010000013.1, read on the forward strand.
CACGTAATTGAAGCTGGGATGAAAAGCCAGGGCCATGCTTGCCGGCAGCGTCCACGGGGTGGTCGTCCAAACCAGGGCGTAAAATCCGCCCTGCTTCTGCGAGGAGTGGTTCTGCGACTCCACCACCGGATAGCGCACCCAGACGGACGGGCTACTGTGGTCTTCGTATTTGACTTCCGCTTCGGCCAGCGCGGTGCGATCGTAAATACACCAGTAGACCGGTTTCAGGCCTCGATAGACGTAGCCTTTTTCGAGAAACTCCAGAAAAGCGCAGGCGATGGCGGCCTCATGGTGCGGGTCCATGGTCAGGTACGGCATCTCCCAGCGGCCTAGAACACCAAGGCGCTTGAAATCGCGGCGATGTTGATCCACGTAGCGCAGGGCAAACTCGCGGCACCTGCGCCGGAACTCGGCCGGGGAGACGCTGCCTTTTGTCCCCAGCTCCTTTTCCACCTGTGTTTCGATGGGCAGGCCGTGGCAATCCCAGCCCGGCACGTAGGGTGCGCGGAAGCCGGCCATGGTCTTCGATTTAACCACCAGGTCTTTGAGGATCTTGTTCAGGCCAGTACCCAGGTGAATCGTTCCGGTGGGATACGGCGGACCGTCATGCAGCACATAGGCCGGCGCGCCGGCGCGCGCTTCTTGGATGCGGCGATAGAGTTGCTTTTGCTCCCACTCAGCGAGCAGGCGCGGCTCGTTCTGCGGCAGGCTGGCCTTCATAGGAAAGGCCGTTCGCGGAAGATTAAGCGTACTTTTTAAGTCCGGCGTTTTTGTCATCCAGTCGGCGCAACTGCCCGGATATAAGTTACCTTTGGCTCTCCGGATTCAGCTGTCGGAGCAAGGCATAACACGACGCTTGCAAGGAAACGCCTTATGTTACAATGGAACGGAGAACAAGTCACAGGCCAGGTACGTTAGGCATCTTTTTGACCGACTTTGAGTCTAACTGGAATGGGAGTTTGTTTTTGAATGGGGATTCGTTCCCCTTCCCAAGATTCCATTATGCGGCTCTTCAATAACTTTACTGCTTGCGCCCCCAACGCAAAGGGCATTCAGGTCTCCCCCGGTTCAGCGCCGCGTCTTGAGTCCTCATCGGAACTCCGTCCCACAGGTCTGTGGTCTAACCTCAAGGATTTTCTGACCGAGCGCCCGCTGAAAATCCCGCGAAACGCCCGGCAACGGGTGTTCCGCACGGAGGGCCTCGACAACAGCTTTTCCGAAAGCTTCAAGGCGTTCTTCCGTTCGGCGCCCCGCATCAAGAACGCCGCTGCTTCCGGCATGGCCATTGATTGGCAACCGGGATACCGCGTCTTCTGGCGCAACCTGCGCGACTTGATCGCACCCCCGAAGCTTCCACCGCTCAAGGTAACCAGCAAACCGGTTGCGGTCCGCTCCATCTGGACTTCTCGAGAAAAGTTCGGCCGCGCACAAGCCATCTCCCTTGGGCTGCACGCAGTGGTGGCCATTCTGGTCATTGCCCCTTTCGCGCGCGAGATTGTTCAGCAAACTGTCGGTGTCGATTTAGTGGTAGATCTCTCTCCTTACCTTTTCAAGCAGCCGCCGGCCGAAGACCGGGCGGGCGGCGGAGGTGGCGGAGGGCAGCGAGAACCGGAACCGCCAACCCGAGGGAAATTGCCGGCTTGGAGCTTGACTCAACTTACACCACCGTCTCTCAAGACGCCTCCCAAACCCAAACTGCCGGTCGAGTCAACTTTGCTGGGGCCGCCTGAGCTGAAGATTCCCAGCCCCAATGAAGTGAATTTCGGCGATCCGCTCGCCAATATGTTGACTGCTTCCGCCGGATCAGGCGGCGGCGCTGGATTTGGCACCGGTGAAGGTGGCGGGATCGGGAGCGGCACCGGCGGCGGTCTGGGACCGGGGTTCGGCGGCGGCACCGGCGGCGGCGCTTTCCGCCCAGGCACGGGCGGCGTCGGCTACCCGAGCTGCCTCTACTGCCCTGAACCGCAGTATTCTGAAGATGCTCGCAAGGCCAAGTATCAAGGCACAGTAGTGCTGGAAGTTATTATTCATCCCGACGGCCACGCCACCAACATCCGGATCGTGAAAGGTCCCGGCCTGGGACTCGAAGAAAAGGCTGTCGAGGCGGTACGGACCTGGCGCTTCAAGCCCGCTCGTGGGCCAGATGGCAAGCCGGTCGCGACCCTCACCCCTATCGAAGTCACTTTCCGCCTGCTCTGACCGCACCCTTTCTTCGATCATCTCCATTCCCGCGCGGCACATGTCGTGCCCGGCACGACGCCCATCCAAGCCGCCACCAACCCGGCGATGAATCTGTTAGGATGATGGCCATGATGCGCTTCCGGCCGGGCTTATGTGTTTTTCTGCTGACCAACGTCTTCCTCTGCGCTGTGGCAACGGGCACGGCGCAGGCTCCCGCGAGCGGCGCGATCGAATTTGTGGCGTCCGTGAGGCCTACGAGCGGACGGCCTGAACCCGTTCGCGAGATGACCTTTTACCTGCTGCGCAAAAGCCTGACAGAGATCCGCAAAGAGACTGAGCAGATCGAGCCCCCGACCGACATCGAGGGTTTCATTGACGGCCTGGGAGTCTCAACCGAACTGAAGGAATGGATGAAGAAACATCATACCGTCCAGCTTGCCGGAACTGATTTCACCAAGCTCTTGACCGCCGGTGACATCACCGACATCCCCGAATTTTTCGACGCCTATACGAAACACAATGGCGCGGGGTTCGCGGGATTTCCGGCGCCGAAGTACAAAGAGAGCGACCGAGAGAAGAACCCGCAGAAATATCAGCGTGCCCGCGAGGAGTACGCTCAGGTCTTGCGCCGCTACGTGGCAGCGAATCCCGATGCGGTGCAAGGGATGGATGCCCAGCTGGCCGACGAGAATCCCAGCCAGAGTTGGCTGCGGCTGCAAGGCGAGGAGCGGCAGCGCATCGAGCGCCGCACGCTCGAGCTGGCGCAAACGCGATACCTCGCAGCCAAGGGAGACTCGAATCTGAACGGTCGCGGCCTATTCGCCGCAATCGCTCCCGCCACGTACTGGATCACCAACCTCGATACACCCGCCCTGGTCGGCGACGCGCGTCTCCGGTGGGATCTCGCCGTCAGAGTCCGCGCCGGAGAAACCACTCGCATCGAACTTTCCGATTTGAACGCCCTGGAATCGCCGAACCGAACGGCACGCTAAATGGGCACGCCGGCGCTGTGGATCGTCTTCAACATCTGCGTGGTGGCCATGCTCGCGGTGGACTTGTTTATTTTCAACCGCAACGCGCACAAGATTTCCCTGCGCGAAGCAGCCATCTGGAGCGTGGTCTGGGTGGCCTTGTCGCTCACCTTCAACTACTGGATTCTGTACAACCATGGCCCCACCCCCGCCCTGGAGTTTTTCACCAGCTATTTGATCGAAAAGTCGCTCAGCATGGACAACGTGTTTGTTTTTCTGCTGGTGTTTCGCGCCTTCGGGGTGGCCCCGAAATTCCAGCACCGTGTCCTATTCTGGGGGGTGCTGGGAGCGCTGGTCATGCGCGGCCTGATGATCGCCGTCGGCACGGCCCTCGTTCATCGATTTGAATGGGTGCTCTATCTGTTCGGCGCATTCCTGGTGTACGCCGGCGGTCGAATGCTCCTGCTCGGACAGAAAGATTTGCACCCGGAGCGCAATCCGGTGCTGCACTGGGCGCGCCGTATTTTCCCGATGGACGAAACGAACGATGAACCGCGTTTCTTCGTCACCCGGGACGGGCGCCGGGCCATCACCCCGCTTTTCCTCGCGCTGGTGGTGGTCGAAAGCACGGACCTGCTGTTTGCGCTGGATTCGGTGCCCGCCGTGTTCGGCATCACCCGCGATTCGTTTATCGTCTATTCGTCGAACGTCTGCGCGATCCTCGGTTTGCGGGCCTTCTATTTCTTGCTGGCCGGCGTATTGCCGCTCTTCCGGTATCTCGACCAAGGGATCTCCTCCGTGCTGATTTTCATCGGAGCGAAAATGCTGGCCGAGCCGTGGATTCACTTGTCGACGTTCGTCTCCTTGGTTGCCGTTGGAGGTTTGCTGAGCACGGCAATGATAGCGTCCATCCTATCGGCGCGCGCAGCCAGAGCGAGAGATGCCTGAAAAGGGCGGCGCGCTTGCAGAAAAGATCGCGCAGCTGGCCGGCCGCGACGCGCGCCAGCGCGAGGAAGCCGCCCGCGAGCTCTTCCGCCGCGGCTGCGCCGCCGCCGAGCCGGTGCTCCGAAACTGGTTTGCCGACCGCGAATTTCGCGCACTGATTCGCAGCGGAGGTCCGCTGCTCACCGTGGGCGTCGCCGTCGAGCCGGCCCGTTTTGCGGAGATTCACCAGCGGTTCGCAGAACCGCGCCTGTCCAAACTGCCGCCCGATCAGGATGCCAACGAATTCGGACTGGATTTCGGCAACGGTGTGCGGGTCGATATCCTGACCACGCGGGATCCCGCCGGGAGCGGCGCCATCGCTCGGTTCCTAGCTCGTTTTGGCGAGGGAATCCAGCAGGTGGAGTGTGAGGTGCTCGACCTCGCCCGCGCCACGCAACTCCTGCGCACCCGCTTCGCACTCGAACCCGTCTATCCGGAAGCGCGCGAGGGCGCCAACGGCACGCGGGTCAATTTTTTCCTGGTCCCAACTGGCGAAGAACGCAAAGTGTTGCTTGAGTTGGTCGAAGTCCCCCCAAAGACCAAGCGGAAGTGAACCGGGCAGCGTCAGGCCTCAACGGCTGCGCGTTTGGCTCCCAGGCCGGCATCGTGACAGGCGTGCCACGCGCGCAGAATCTCGGCTACGCTCCACGCCTGCGCGATGGCCCCGCCGGGTGTACAGGGCGGTTCCGCGTCAAAAAGTTCACCGATGGTTCCCAAGCCGCCCGCCAGCAGGTGATGTGCCATGGGTTCCAGGAAGGTGACCGCGCTCTCGGGATCACCATGCACGCGAAGATGCGCCAGCACGAAGGGCCCGAGAAGCCACGCCCAAGCCGGTCCCTGATGCGCGGCGCCGTCTCGCACCGCGGGCAGGCCGCTGCAAACGCTCTGGTAACGAGGATCTGCTGGATCCAGAGTTCGCAGGCCATGCGGCGTGACCAGCCGCCGGGCGCAAGTGTTCACCACCGCGACTCGCTGCTCGGCATTCAGCGGGCTCTCGGGAAGCGAGACTGCGAAGATCTGGTTGGGCCGCACGGCAGCATCGTTTCCCTCAGGAGTGTCCAGTACGTCGAAACAGCAGCCGGCTTCCCGGTTCCAGAACCGCGCAAAGCTTTGCTGGACGCGTTCAGCGAGACGCGTGTAATCCTCCGTGGGCTTGTTGAGCGCGAAGGCAAATCCGGCCAGCGTGCGCAGCGCGTTGTACCACAGCGCATTGACCTCAATGGGCTTGCCGATTCGGGGGGTGACGGCCTGCCCGCCAACCCTCGCGTCCATCCAGGTCAGTGCCGAACCCGGTTCTCCGGCATGGAGCAGGCCGTCACGCTTATCCACATGGACGGAATAGTGGATCCCATGGGCGTACCAATCAACGATCTTTTCCAGCGCCGGGAAAAGCTCCCGCACCAGAGTTAGGTCCGAAGTCTGGTGGTAGTACTGCCGCACGGCCTCGAAATACCAGAGTGCCGCGTCCACCGAGGTATAAGCGGCCGGCTGTTCCCCGTCCGCATATAGATTCGGCAACATACCCTGGTCTAAGAGTCCAGCGTGGGTCCGCAGGATGGAAGCCGCCAGTTCCGGGCGGCCCGTCTCCAATGCAAGTCCTCGCAACGCGATCATGGTGTCGCGTCCCCAGTCGTCAAACCACGGGTAGCCGGCGATCATCGCACCCGCGGCGGGGCCCTGAACGGCCGGACGTTTCACGAGAAACTGGGCCGCCCCCAGTACGAGTTGTTGCATCCACTGCGGGGCATCGAGCGAAGCTTGCGGCTGTGCGGCGATCCAGTATTCCAGAAGCTGTTCCTCCAGCCGCAACCGTGCGGCGAGCGCTGAGCTGCTCCCCGACAACGCCGCCGGATCGGTGCTGAATACAAGCGTGAGGGATTCCTTGGGAGCGAGACGCGCACGAAAGATGCCGGCCAGCAGATGATCCTCGCGATCCTCGAGCCCCCGCCGCCGCTCTTCCGGAAGGTGGAAGTCACGATACCATTCGTGCCGCGGTTCCGCTTCTGCGGAATCGCTCAGCAAGTAAAACGGATGGGCTCCGGAAAACGCCGTCACCCGCAGGCCTCGTTCGATCGGCGCGATTTCCATCCGCCAGTCGCCCCCGCGGGTGGTGCCGTGGAAATCGCGATAATTTACCAGGGCCTTGATCTCCAATTCCACCGAGCCGGCCAGTGAGCGAAGCAGCTCATAACGAACGAAGGTGGTGTTGGCGCCTTCCTGCATCCAAATACGCTTTTCGATAAGTGCGTCACCGCAGGCGAACGTCCAGACCGGTGTTGCGCCTGACAGACGAAAACGCTGGATGAGGCGAAAGCCGTCCGGCACGGTGGAACCGCTGGTCCATCGGTTCGTCCCCAGCGCGTAGCAGCGGCCATCGTAACGGACCGCCTCGTCCAACTTGGACACCAGCAGCGCGCGGCTCTGTGGTGAATCCAATGCGGCAACGAGCAGGCCGTGATAGCGGCGCGTGAGCAACCCGGCAACGGTCCCCGACGCGAAACCTCCCAGGCCGTTGGTCACCAGCCACTCGCGTTCAGCAGCCGTTTCAAGCGACCCGCAAATCTCCGGCCCTAAATCAACCACCAGCGGTGCATGCATGTTCAGGTTTCGCTGCAAATAGGAGCATCGAAATATCGAGTGTGCGGCTTCCGTGCCATCCGCCGCGCTCGATCAGCCTGCCCCCTGCTTGTTTTGATTTGAAACCACACATCACAACCGAGCATGGTATAAGAAAGTCCGGAATTACGGATGGAGGCATTTCCGATGGAATCATCGCCATGCGCTACCTCGTAACAGGCGGAGCCGGGTTTATCGGCTCAAACACCGTGGAGGAATTGGTCCGCCGCGGCCATCAAGTAACCGTACTGGACGATCTGTCGGGCGGAAGCGAACAAAATCTCGCGAAGGTCCGAGACAAGGTGGACTTGATTCACGGCAGTATCACCGAGCGCGAAACTCTTGAGCGCACCTGCCGGGGCATCGACTACGTGCTGCACCTGGCGGTGCGCACTTCCGTGCCGCGTTCGGTCAAGGATCCCCTGGAAACAAATCACGTCAATGTGGACGGCACCGTCAACGTGCTCGTGGCCGCCCGCGACGCCCGCGTGCGCCGTGTCGTGTTTGCCGGTTCTTCGTCGGTGTACGGAGATACGCCAACCCTCCCGAAGCACGAACAGATGCAGCCTGCGCCGATCTCCCCCTACGGCGTCTCCAAACTGGTCGGCGAGTTATACGGGCAAGTCTTTCACCGCGTGTATGGACTCGAATTCGTCTCCCTGCGCTATTTCAACGTATTTGGGTCCCGCCAGGATCCCGGTTCGCCCTACTCGGGAGTGCTTTCACAGTTCATTACTGCGACGCGCGACAGAGTCGCGCCCACCGTTTACGGCGATGGAGAGCAGTCGCGCGACTTCACCTTTGTCGAAAACGTTGTCGAGGCCAATCTGCAAGCGTGTGAAGCTCCGGGCGTCGCGGGCATGGCCTTCAACCTTGGCACCGGCAGCCGGCACACCCTCAATGAAACCTTGCGGCTGCTCGAGAAGTTTGCCGGTCGTGCCACCCATGCAACATACAACGCGACGCGGGAAGGCGACATCCGCGACTCGCAAGCCGATATTTCACTCGCCCGCCAGAAACTCGGTTACAGCCCGCGGGTAGGATTCGAGGAAGGGCTGCGCCGAACATGGGACTGGTATTGCTCTAACCAAGGCGCGGCCGGGCAGGCTGGCGATCCAGATGGGCGGGCAATTCGGTGAGGCTGTCCACCAGCAAATCAGGACCATTTTCGACCAGGCCCTCTCGGCCCAGGCCGTACGTGACGCCGCAAACCCACGTGCCTGCGTTGCGCGCCGTCTGCACATCAATTTCGGAATCGCCAACGAGCATGATCTGTTGGGGCGCAGCGCCGAAATCGCGAAGCAACACCTCCATGCCCGCCGGGTCCGGTTTCTTGGTTGGAAAACTGTTTCCCCCATACACGAATCGAAAATACCGGCCCAATCCGAGTCCCTCCAAGATCTGCTCGCTGAAACGTACGGGCTTGTTGGTCAGCACCGCCATCGGCATGCCCTCAAGAGCCGCGAGCCCCTCGCGAACTCCCGCATAGGTGATCGTATTGTCGAGCATGTGGTCGCGATAGTAGGCCAGAAAGTACTCGAGCCCGTGTCGGCACTCCTCTGCCGTGGCCTCCGGTCCCAAGGCTTGCTCGATCAGACGCGGCGCCCCCTGGCCAACGTAGCCGAAGATACGACCCTCTGAAAGCGGCGCTCGGCCCAAGCGTTCGAGTGTGGCATTGACCGAGAGCGCGAGATCCAGCTTGGAGTCGATCAGCGTGCCGTCCAGATCGAAAACCAGGGCACGCACACCCGCGAATTGAGCTTGGCCTCGCCGCATAGTGGCACCCTCGCCGGTAGACGAATCTTTCATTGTAATCGAACTTCCGGCGACTGAGTGCAAACGCCGCCATGCTGTGCCCCCCACCCTGGTGTTTTGCGCAAAGAGTGTGCAACGAGCTGACAATACAGCGGTTGGCATTTTCGCAAGCACAAAAGAGTGAAGGCAAAGAGTGCGGAAGCGTATGAAGACAGAAGATTGCGTGTTGGGAGAATGCAAGAGAGCGAACCTTGTGAGGTCGCTAGACCGCGAAGCGGCCGGAACGTAACCATAATCACCCCGACTTTCTTACCGCCGAAGCTCCCCTTTGTGACCGGAGCGCCACTTACCGTGGCCTGCAGGGCCGGGGACTTTCGCTCGACTTCCTTACCGCGCGAGCGCCCCCGTTGTTTCCCGCTCTCGCCGAGCGAGCGGGAGCCTCGCGCTCGAACCCCTCCCATCCTGTTTTTCTGTAAGTGTTAATTCCAGGGGAGTTTAAGTCCTTTGTTCCGTAAGTGTTCATTCTAGAAGTGTTACAGGAGTGTTTTCCGTAAGTGCGCAGTACAAAGGACTTACGCGGGGAGTGAGTGACAGAGGCTATGGAATCGACGTTGGAGGTTAGAGGGGCGGGCCTGCTTGCAACGACTCGCAGACGATGGCCCAGACAATGGACCGGACGATGGACCAGACGATGGATTGAAGGGATACAGCCAGCGGTGGCTGCGCTACGGGTGATGCTTAACGCTACCGGATGGGATTTTCCACCGAACATGCTACACAGTTGCACGGATTACACGATAGGCAGCAGATATTTACTTGTATGCTATTCGAATGGGCAGGATTCGAACGAGCCTGTGAGAGGACGCTGCGCACGTTTCGCGCTGTCCTACTGGGACATCACTCCCCCCACACACACCGGAGGCGCGGTTTGTCAGGGGTGCGGGGCTTCGGCTATGATGGTGCGTTCTGTTGCGCACGCTTCATTGCGTGGTTTTCGGCGTGGTTTCCGGCGTGGTTTCCGCGCGCTGGCAATGGGACGCAATCAAAACCTAAACAATTGAGGAGGCATCATGGCCATCGCTGTGGGCCAGCCGGCACCGGAGTTCAATCTGAAGGACCAAAGCCAAAAGGACATCCAGCTCTCGGATTACCGCGGCAAGAACGTGGTGCTGATCTTCTACCCGCTCGATTGGAGTCCGGTCTGCACGAACGAGCATGCCTGCTTCGTGAATGACATGAAGCAATTCGAACAGTTGAACGCGCAGGTATTAGGCCTCAGCGTGGACAGCGTCTGGTCGCACAAGGCGTTTGCCGACAACATGGGCATTGCCTACCCGCTGCTCGCCGATTTCCATCCCCGGGGAGCCGTCGCGCAGAAGTTCGGCCTCTATCTCGAGGACAAGGGGATCACCGGCCGGGCCATCGCCATCATCGATAAGAGCGGCAAGATCGCGTGGCTCAAGAATTACGACATTCCCGCCGTTCCGGAGATGAAGGAAGTACAGCAGGCCCTTTCGCAAATGCAATAGCCGGCGCAGGTTCTCTAACACACCGAGAGACAAGCAAGCTGCAAAGAAAGAACCCGCGGGTGCGGAATGAGTTTCAGGCCTGGCCGCGGAAAACGAGGAAGAGCAACAACACGTTCAGCGAGATAATCACCCCCGTCGTCAACCACGCCAACGCCGCTACCCAGCGCCGATTCACGAATTCGCCCATCTTCCGCGCATCGCTGGTGAACTGCACGAGCGGCACGACGGCAAACGGCAATTGAAAGCTCAAAATGACCTGGCTCAAGATCAACAAGGTCGTCACCTGGTTTTCCCCGGCGATACCGATCACCAGCGCTGCGGGTACGATGGCCAGCGAGCGCGTGACCAGACGCCGCAGCCAGGGCTTCAGGCGCAGCTGCAGAAAACCTTCCATGACGATTTGCCCGGCCAGCGTGCCGGTAAGTGTCGAGTTCTGCCCCGAGCAAAGCAACGCTATAGCAAAGAGCACGCTGGCCAGGCTCGCTCCGAGCACGGGGGTCAGCAACTGAAACGCCTGGTCGATTGCGGCAACTTCGGTGAGCCCCCGTTGGTGGAACACCGCCGCGCCCAGAATCAGGATGGCGGCGTTGATAAAAAAGGCAAAGCCGAGTGCCACGCTGGAGTCCAGGATAGCGAAGCGCACGGCTTCCCGTTTCTCGTCGACAACGTGTCCAAAGGCTCGCGTCTGCACCACGCTGGAATGCAGATAAAGATTGTGCGGCATGACCGTGGCACCCAGGATGCCGATGGCGAGATAGAGCATTTCGCGGTTGCGCAAGAGTTCTGCGGTCGGCAACAGCCCGCCGGCGGCTTCTCGCCATAGGGGCTGCGCGAAAAAGATTTCATATCCAAAGCAGACCCCAATGGTGGCCATCAGCGTAATGACCAGGGCCTCAATCCAGCGGAAGCCGCGACCCTGCAAGGCAAGCACGATGAGAACATCGAAGCCGGTAATGAACACGCCCGCCAACAGCGGGAGGCCAAAAAGTAGCTTGAGTGCCACCGCTGAACCCAGGACTTCGACCAGATCGCAAGCCGCAATGGCAATCTCGCATAACACCCAGAGTCCAATTCGTACCGGCCGCGAGTAGTGATCGCGGCAGGCCTGGGCCAGATCGCGGCCGGTGGCGATGCCCAGCTTGGCCGAAAGAGTCTGCAGGAGCATCGCCATCAGGTTGCTCAGCAGCACTACGCTCAGCAGGGTATATCCAAATTTCGAACCACCCCCAAAATCTGTGGCCCAGTTGCCCGGGTCCATGTAACCGACGGCGACCAGGTAACCTGGCCCGGAGAACGCGAGCACCTTGCGCCAGAAGGGAGCGCTGTGGACAACCGGGATGGTCCGATAGGCTTCAGGCAACGAGGGTAGGCCGCCGGCCGCCCGCCAGCCGGCAGACGCGCCGCCAGCCACCTCGGCCAAACGATCGGCTTCCGAGAGAGTGGGACCGCGCGGGGAATGCGGGGAGTCCGCCATGATTAGTTAATCACGATAAAGTATATCATTAAACTACGCTTAACGACTGAAGGCATCAAGGCGCTTAACGACTGAAGGCGTCAAGAGGAACCGCGGTCTGCGTTCCGTGAGGAACAATGCCTTCGACCCGCGCCGAAGCACTGCCCATGTCTCCGTCTTTGTGATAGCGTGACTTGTGATAGCGTGTCTTGGAAAAGTTCAGGGGAGGGGCAACTCATGGCCGAACCGCAGGCTCCGCAGGTCCAGATCAAGGCCGACGAAAAGGAACTCGTTGCGCCGTACAGCAATCTGGTGATGATCCATCACAATCTCGAAGAGTTTACTCTGCACTTTATTTACATTTTTACGGATGGCACGCATGGCAAGCTGGTTTCCGGAGCCATCCTCAGTCCGGGCCACACCAAACGGCTGTGGCGGGCACTGGGCGAGAACATTGCACGTTACGAAACCCAGTTTGGGCCGATTCGTGAGGCCCCCGCGCCTACGCCGCCCTCCAACATCGGCTACGTCCAGTAGGCAAGCCCGCTGTTTGCGAAGCAGACTGCCAAGGAAGATTGTCAGTTTAGGAAGGAACGCAGCTCATCCGCAGGGTGAGTTTTCTGCCGGACTTCAGCTGGACTTAGCGGTGTGGGCGGTCTGGGCAGTCTGGGCGGTCTGGGCGGTCTGGGTCTGGTGCCGGATACCGCCTCCAACGATCCTGTCCAGGTGGGCGCGGTACCATTCCATGGTCCGGCGCAGACCTTCTTCCAGTGGGACCTGCGGGCGCCAGCCAATGCGCGCAAAGATCTTCTCCGAGGAAATGTATTGCTTTTCAATCTCACCGGGGAGTTTTCCCTCGCCCAGGATGCGCGGCAACAGCTGTTTTTCCTTCCCCCCCAACCGGATGATCCGGTCCACCAAGTCGAGGATCTGAACCTGTTCGCCGGAGCCGAGATTGAAGGCTTCGCCAGCCGTTTCCTCGATATGTTCGGCCAGCAGCAGGTACCCCCGCGCAAGATCTTCCACATAGACGAAGTCCCGGACGGCCTTGCCGTCACTTCGCAAGACAGGCGGTTCATTGCGCAGGACCGAGACAATGGTGCTGGGAACGATCCGCGAAAAATTCAAATCGCCAAAACCGTAGGCGTTCGCCGCGCGCGTGACCGTGGCGGGAAGGCCACAGGTGTGGGCATACGACCGCGTCAAGATGTCCACGCAGGCCTTGGACGCATCGTAAGGAAACTGCCCCAGAAGCGCGTACTCTTCCGTGTACGGCAGGTTTTCGTGCGAGCCGTAGGCCTTGTCGGAGGACGCTACCACAATGCGCCGGACCGTCGGCCTCCTGCGGCAAGCCTCGAGCAGCGTGTAGGTGCCGCGAATGTTGGATTCCAGCGTCGAGAGAGGCGAACGGTTGGCGAGCCCAATGATGCCCTGGGCTGCCAGGTGAAAAACGGCGTCGATTTCGTACTCGTTGAGGATGCGCTCCATCAGGGCGCCGTCTTCGAGGGCGCCGGAAACGACCGTCACCCTGGGGCGCACACCCAGCATTTCGAGTGGGTTCGCGCGCACCGAATCGCGCTCGAGGCACACCACCTCGGCGCCTTGCTCCGCCAGGTGACGCGCGACGTGCGAGCCGATGAAGCCAGCCGCCCCGGTGACGAAGGCTCTTCTCGCAGTCCAAAAGGTATCGGTCATCTCCGCCTCATCCGCGTGGCCTCATCCGCATGCCGCTCCTCTTCTTCGTTGCCACAGTACCCACGGTTACCACGTCTTCCATTTCGCTTGGTTCCCTTCCCAGAGCTGCTGCAGCTCCGCGTGGTCCTTATAGGTGTCCATGCAAGCCCAGAAACCACAGTGACGGTAGGCCATCACCTGGCTCTCGCGCGCCAGCCGTTCGAACGGCTCCCGCTCGAGAATGGAATTCGCGGAGAGATACTCTACTATCTCGCGCCGGAAAACAAAAAAACCGCCGTTCGCCCATTCCGTCATTCGCGGCTTCTCCTGGAACTCATGGATGACCCCGTCACCGTCGAGTTGCAGGATTCCGAAAGTGGAAGCCGGGTGTACGGCGGTCAGCGTGGCCGGCCGGCCGTGGGCTCGGTGGAAGCCGAGCAGTTTGTCCAGGGGGATGTCCGCAAGCCCGTCGCAGTAGGTGACGAACAAATCTTCGTCGTTGCCGATGTGGGGCAAGACTTGATGGACGCGGCCGCCGGTATTTGTCTCCGCACCCGTCTCGGCAAGGGTGATGCGCCACTCATCGCCGTCGGCGCAATAGTGGGAGAGGGTGTCTGCCCTCCCGGGAACTTCGCGCAAAACCTGGTGAGAGTCGCTTCGATCAAGGAAATACTGTCTGATCTGGTCTCCTAGGTGGCCAAGGCAGAGGATGAACTCGCACAGGCCGAACCGGGAGTAGGTCTTCATCACGTGCCAGAGGATCGGGCGGCCTCCAATTTCCAGCAGCGCCTTTGGCACGGAGAGGCCCTGCTCGCCAAGGCGCAGGCCCCGCCCGCCGCACAGGATCACCACCTTCATCTCGGATAGCTTCCGGATTTTCCGGTCTTGTGCCGCGCGCCGGCTATTCCGCGGCGACGTTGCACTTCTCCCAGAGCTTTGCGTATCTCGAGAACACACCGGAGGCTGTTTGGGATGCGATAATCAAGCCCGGGGTGCCGTCGAGGAAACCAAACTTGAGGATGTAGGTGCGCAGGAAGGCCCCTAGGGACTTGCCGAAAAGCCCCGCCACGCCCACGCGGCGGCCATGCGCGTGTAGATACTCTGCGGCCAGCGTCGTGTAGGAGTCCATCACCGCACAGTGCTCGCTGAGGTTGCGCTTTGTGTAATGCAGGAATTCGCCGGAAAGGGTTTCGACACGGCCCTTGACCCGAGCCGTTTCATGCGGCGAAACGCCATCGAAGTAGCTGCCCGCCTTGCGGTAGAGGCGCATCACATAGTCCGGATACCAGCCGGAATGCAGGATCCAGCGGCCCAAAAAGTTCGTACGGCGGGCGATGCGGAACCCGTCCGGGAGAAGTTCCGGCGAGTGCGTGCGCAGCGCGGCAATCGAGGCGTGCAGCTCCGGCGTGACACGCTCATCGGCGTCAATCCAGAAAATCCAATCCCCGGTGGCCTGGGCGTCCGCAAACTCATGCTTGTCCTTGTAGCCACGGAAAGGACGGTTGAAGACGCGATCGGTGAAGCGGCGCGCAATTTCCACGGTGCGATCGGCCGAGTCTGAGTCTACAATCACGATTTCGTCGGCCCAGGAGACCGTCTCGCACACGGCAGCCATGTTCGATTCTTCGTTGCGGACGATAATGATGGCGGAGATCCTCACGACAGTAGGCCCTAGTCACGCAAAGGCCTTATGCTACCATAACAACAAGAAGCAGCTTCGCTCCGACCGGGCTCCAACCGCGGATGACTAGACGCACAGTTCTCAGGACTCCGCAAACGCTCGAGCAGCGCAAGTGGCCGCAGGCCAGGGACGCCTGACCGTGCGCCTGCTGCTGCTGGACCTCGAAAGCGCCTGGCGCGGCGGCCAAGCGCAAGCGCTCTTGCTGCTCAAGGGGCTTCGCGCGCGCGGCCATCCGGCGGAATTGCTTTCCGTGCGCAACGCCGAACTGGCGAAGCGGGCCCAGGCCGAAAATATCCCCGTTCACATCGCTTCCGATCGCGTGCGGCGTTTGAGCGCTGCGCGGCTCGTGCGGCGCCTGCTCAACGAGCAGCG
This sequence comes from Candidatus Acidiferrales bacterium, assembly GCA_965197305.1. GTDB lineage: Bacteria > Acidobacteriota > Terriglobia > Acidiferrales > UBA7541 > Palsa-189. The sequence continues at coordinate 603,212 of CBDAMS010000013.1, forward strand.
CTTTCAAATCATTCACGCCAACGAAGCCCATGCGCTGACCGCGGCATGGCTGGCGCGTGTCCATCGGCATGTGCCGCTGGTAGCGGCACGCCGCGTGGCTTTTCCTGTATCTCGCAATCGCCTGGCCCTGGCTAGATATCGCGCCGCGGCGCGTATTCTCGCGGTGTCGCATGCGGTCTGCGAGGAACTGCTGACGGCCAGGCTTGATCCCAGACGCGTCGAAATTGTCAGGGACGGGGTGGAAATCCCACCCCGCGATTCTCCCGATGACCGGCGCCGCGCGGGTGCACGCTGGGGCATTGGGGTTGACGACCGCGTGGCGGCGTATGTCGCTCCCTTTTCCGCAGAGAAAGGACATGAACTCCTTATCGATGCCTTTGCAGAGCTCCACCGCACCTTTCCGCGCTGCCGGCTTCTGCTCGCCGGCGACGGTCCTTTGCGCGCGCAGATCGAACAAAAAGTGCGCGCCATGAACCTTATGCCCGCCGTGCTCTTTCTCGGATTTGTCAGGGAGATTGAATCTGTTTACGCCGCCTGCGACGTGTTTCTCTTTCCATCCCTCAACGAGGGCCTGGGAACGTCCCTGCTCAGCGCCATGGCCTGCGCGCTGCCGGTCGTCGCGTTCTCGAAAGGCGGCATCACCGATGCCCTCGAAGACGGCCGGAACGGTTTGCTTGTAAAGGAGGCCACGCCTCCGGCATTCGCGGCCGCGGCTGCGCGGTTGCTCACCGATCCCCAACTGGCGCGAACGCTGGCGGAGGCAGCCCGCGAGACCATCTTCGCGCGGTTCTCGGCCGACCGCATGGTGCTAGACACCCTCCGTGTGCTCGAACCCCTGATCGACGCAGGGTGCGGCCCTGCAAGAGTATCTGCCTGATCTCCATGCTCACACCCGCAACGCATACAGGCGTCGACCTCTGGCCATTGAGAAATGCAGACGCCGGCCGCTTCTCTGCCAGAAACGGCCGGCGTCTGCAGGAAATAAATTGCGCCAGTTTTTTGCCTTCGCTTTCCTCCTATCCGTGCAGGTTATCTCCTGAACCGGAAGGGCCCTAAAACCACCGCGCTACCGGTTCAAGGAACTCAAGCCCGATGGCAAACTCGCGGTCGCGCTGCGGACCGCAATAGACTACGCGCGCGTCGACGCGAAAATGCCCGGGCAGCAATGCAAATGACAGCCGGTCGCCTGGCCGCCAGCGGCACGTGGAAAGAACGCGCGCCCCGCGCAAGCTGACGTTCTCGGTGAACGTCGTCTCCACTCTGGGCGACTGCTGCGGGTTCGATATATTCACGGCAAACGTCATGGGGATTCTGGCCTCCAGACGCGAGATTGCGAACTGCTTGGTCACTGACTCTCCCCCAGAACCGATGCGTGACTTACATACACGCCGCAATGCGGACGAAGGTCGGCACCAAATCGCTCTGCCGCTTCATTCCGTACAGAGCGCGATCGGTCGAATTCAACAACTCGTCCATGGTCTGCCCGTCCCGCGGATACACAGCCGCGCCGACACTGACCGTGATGCGCGGTTCTTCGCCATCCTCTGCGAGCCGCTCGCAAATGCGCTGGCCAACACGCTGGGCGGCTTGAAAGTTGGCTTCGGGCAACACCAGAGCAAACTCGTCCCCCCCGTAGCGGGTCGCGGTGTCCATCGCGCGGGAGTGCACGCGCAGCACGTTCCCCAGCCGGCAGATGGCCCGCGAGCCGGCCAAGTGCCCGTACCTGTCGTTGATCTGCTTGAGACCATCGAGGTCCATCAACAGCATGGCGAAGGGGCGGCCGGTGCGTTGCGAGCGCAGGATTTCGCTCTCGAGGGCGTGAACAAAGCTGCGGTAGTTGCCCAATCCGGTCAGCGAGTCGCTCACCGCCAGGCGTCGCACTTGGTCAAACAAGCGCGCGTTGTCGAGCAATGCGCCACCCAGCACCAGCGCGTAGCTGGTCACCTTCAGAACTTGTGCCAGCGTAAAGGGAGCATCGAAGAACCGCGCCGACTGCGTGATCACAAGGTGACACACCACATTGACCCACAGCGTTGCGCACAGTACCTGATCGAAGGTGGTCGGGCGGCCGCGCGCACGGCGCCGGAAGCCGATCGCCGCCGCCACGAACAGAGCTGCCGGCAGCAAATCCCACGGCCGCGCGATCCAGGCTTGATGATAAATCGCCGGCTCGATCTGCGACCCGAGATATGTCGCGCTGGTCAGATACGCAACCATGCCGACCACCACGAAGGCGACGGCCATTTCTCTGCCGGGGTCGCGGGAATGGGGAACGCGTCGCTCCACCACCAGCGCTGTCAGCAGCACTGCCGCCAGCAGCGTGCGACCCACCATCCACGTCAGCGAAACCAGAGAAAATTCTCCCGCGGCGGCCAACTGTTCGTAGAATCCAAAAATGGCGAACGTCTCGACCAACCCCGCCAAGACAAACGCAGAGGCAAGCATGAGCGTGAGCCGGTCATGCGCGCCGCGAAAGCGCACCCAGGCATTGGCCGCATACGTGAAGCACAACAGAGCGCCGGCGATCTGGAGATAGCAGAAAAGGAGAAACTCAGAGGAGAAACTTAGTCCCCGCAGCCAGACCGCAAGAGCGAAAACGGCCAGCAATGCGATTGCGACCGGCAACGCTGAAATGCAGGGCAGATAGCCCCGAAGTTGTCGCCAGAGAAACAAATTCCCCCCCCGTTCATTATTCTCTGGGAATAGCCCCCAAATTCACTTCCTCCTCTATTGAGCACGTCCGATGCCTTTGTAGGACAGTCATCTTACGGCTGTATCTACCTAGATAATCAAGCGGTTAGCAAGCGGCCAAGAATCTAGATTCCATTCGGGGACCAAAAGTGCCTCAAAGCTGTTTCGAAACGTTACGGGTTCTTTCAAGTGCTTCATAGTGATGCATCAATCGAGGATTGGGCGAGGATGGGCGAGGATTGGGCCAGCCGGGGGGCACAAGCTCCCGCAAGCGAGTTGTTACTTTTGCACTTTCCTAAAGAACCGGGGTACTGATGGTGATGGAACTCACCGAGTTTTGCGGAGGTCCGCCGCTCACAGGCCATGCACGCGGCGGAAATCACCAGCGACCGCAGCCGGGTCGCGTTGCTCGCCATCCACAACGTAATTCATGCGGCGCATCTCCTCGCCGGAAATTTTCCCGCCCAGTGCGTCCAGAGCGCCGCGAAGACCGGGATGCTCGCGCAATACGGCATCGCGCGTGACGGTAACGGCCTGATAGGGAGGGAAATAGTTCCGGTCGTCTTCGAGGACCATCATCCCGAGCGCGGAAATGAGGCCGTCCGTTGAATTTCCGGCGACAATGTCCACTTGCTTTTCTTCCAGCGCTCGATAGAGCAGCCCCAAATCCATGATGCGCGGCTCGGAGGCGAAGCGCAATCCATAGGTGTCGACGAGCCCGTGGTAGCCGTCGGGCCGCTCCATGAATTCGTAACCGAAGCCGGCGCGCCACCGGCTTGCGTACGGCGCCAGGTCGGAGATGGTGCGCAGGCCCAGGCTAGCGGCGTCGCCGCCGCGTACCACAATCGCGAAGGTGTTATTGAATCCCAGCGGCGGCCCGACTTCGAGGTCGAATCGATTCCGGTAGCCTTCACGAACGCTCCGGTACACGGCAGCAGCGTCGCCCGAGGGCGGCTGGCCGAGAATGGCCGTGAGGGCCGTCCCCGTATACTCGGGGTACAGATCCATCTGGTCCGCCAGCAACGCCTGATGGCAAATAAATGTGCCGCCAAGATTGAACCGGCGGTCCACGCGCAATGCGGTGTGCGCTTCGATCTGCTGCGCCAAGAGTTCGCCCAAAATAATCTGCTCGGTAAAATTCTTGGACCCGACAACGACCGTGCTTGCGCGCGCGCTGCGGCAAGATGCCAGTGCCAGCAGCCCTCCACCCAACAACCGGATGGCTTCGCGGCGATTGAGGAAAACCTGTCGCATCATCTCGTGGTCACCGCGGTGTCAGCCTGTGTTCGAGCGAGCCCAACAGCAGATCGGCTGAGACTGCCAGCAGGGCCGCAGGCATGGCCCCGGCGAGGATGACCGGAGTGCTCGCCATGGCGACACCGCGGAAGATGAAGACACCCAGCCCGCCCGCTCCTATGGCTGCGGCGATGGTTGCCATCCCGATGGTGACCACCGTTGCCACGCGCACGCCCGCCATGAGCACACCCATCGACAGCGGCAACTGGACCTGCCAAAGCGTCTGCCGCGGCGTCATACCCATGGCCCGAGCGGCCTCCAAAACCGAGGGGTCCACGCCGGATATGCCCACAAAGGTATTCCGCAAAATAGGCAGCAGTGCGTAAAGCGTGAGCGCAACAATCGCCGTAGTGGCTCCGATGCCTCCCAGCCATGGCACAGGAATCAGGAAACCGAAGAGTGCAAGGCTGGGGACAGTTTGGATGATGTTCGCGGCTCCGAGCACCCAGCGGCGGAGCGCGCGGCGTCTTACGAGAGCAATCCCCAGCGGGATCCCCATGAGAACCGCGGCCGAAATCGCCGAAGTCACCAGCCACAAGTGCTCGAGCGTCCGGTTCAGAATCTCGCCGCGTTGCTGAATCAAGAAGTCCAACAGGCTCACTACCCACCTCCATGCGTCGATGAATCTTGCGAGTCCGGGCCGGAGTCGAGCGATGCGACGAACGCACGAGCTTCGGGTTCAGACGCGCGCAGAAATTCCTCGGGCCGGTACACGCCAACCAGGCGGCCCCCAGCGAGCAGCGCGATGCGCGTCCCAAGCGACAGGGCGGCGCGCAGATTGTGCGTAACGAACACGATGCTTTTGCTCAGGCTTTCCGCAAGCGCTCGAAATTCACCCTTCAGCTCCGCGCCGGTCACCGGATCGAGTGCGCCAAACGGTTCGTCCATCAGCAAGATGGGTGGGTCTGCAGCCAGCGCGCGCGCCACACCGACACGCTGGCGCTGGCCGCCGGAAAGTTCGCGCGGAAATCGCGCGGCGAACTCGGCGGGATCCAGACCGACCAGTTCGAGCATCTCCCGAACGCGATCCCGCACGCGCGGTTCAGGCCAACCCTCCAGGCGCGGCACCATGGCTATATTTCGTTCCACGCTCCAGTGGGGAAACAGGCCCACCTCCTGAATGACGTAGCCGATCCTGCGGCGGAGACGAATGGGGTCCCATTCCGCCTGCCGGCGGCCCTCGATGAGAATCTCGCCAGCGCTCGGTGCCAGCAATCCATTGATCAGCCGGAGAGAGGTGCTCTTGCCTGCCCCGCTCCGGCCCAGCAGGATCAGCATCTCGCCGCGCTCCACGGCCAAATCCAGGCTGTCTATGAGCGCCCGGCCGCTTTCGAGGCAGTAGGTGACGCCACGCAGCTCAATGGCCATGCCGTTTGACGCGTTGGGATTCCTCACGTTCCTCAATAGCGCGGCCCGCCAAATTCGGAGACCATGAAAACCATCAGTTGACTTCGCATCGCAAAACGATTAGATAGAGTGCTTCCATTCGCTGTTGGATCCTGACTTGGGCGGCATCCGGTTGCGCGTGACCACATCAAAATCATGGGGAGAATGATATGGGAACCATGGCCGCGGCAGCACGCTCGACGGTTTCTTTGTTGCGAGAACTGGCCGAGGCGCGTGCGCGCACCAATGAGTTGTTCGCGGTGGTTCGCACAGACGCATTCTATGATCGTCCCATCCCCGAGCGGCATCGAATCATTTTCTATGTTGGCCACCTCGAAGCGTTTGACTGGAACCTCCTTGGGCGCAGGCACTTCGATCTGCCGCCCTTTGACCCTGCCTTCGACCAACTCTTCGCCTTCGGCATCGATCCGCTCGGCGGCGCGTTGCCGAGTGATGGGCCGCGGGATTGGCCCTCGCGCGGCCAAGTAGACGCCTACCTGCGCCGCATTCGCGATGCGCTGGATGAACGCCTGGCGGCCACCTTCGACCCGCGTGCCGAATCTTGCCGCGAAACCGCGCAATTGCTCCATGTAGCTATTGAGCATCGCCTGATGCACGCTGAAACTCTCGCCTACATGCTGCACCAATTGCCCAGCGACCGCAAATTCCCCCGGCAGGACTCGCCGGCCCCCATCGCGCCGCCGGTGACGCCGCGGATGCAGGAAATTCCAGCCGGGACAGCGACGTTAGGCCTCCCGCGCGCGGAAAACGGTCCTTTCGGCTGGGATAACGAATTTGAGGAAAATCGTGTTACGGTGCCGGGGTTTCGAATCGATGCGTTCAAGGTCACCAATCGCGAGTTCCTGCACTTCATGGCCAGCGGCGGGTATCAGGAACGTTCCCTTTGGGAAGACGCGGACTGGAACTGGCTACAGTCGAGCGGCATCTCCCATCCCGCTTTTTGGCTCCTTTGCAACGATCAGCTGTTTCTTCGCACCATGTTCGGTGAGATTCCCCTGCCTCTGGACTGGCCCGTCTACGTAAGCCACGCTGAGGCGGCGGCCTATGCGCGATGGACGGGCAAACAGCTGCCCAGCGAGGCAGAATGGAACCGCGCCGCCTACAGCACTCCTAGAGGAACGGAGCCTGCCTTCCCGTGGGGCAATGAGTCCCCTGACGCCAGCCGTGGTAATTTCGATTTCTTCCGCTGGGACCCGGTGCCTGCGGGAGCGTTCCCGGCGGGCGCCAGCGCCTTCGGGGTTGCCGGGCTCCTCGGCAACGGATGGGAATGGACTCGCACCATCTTCGCTCCTTTTCCCGGTTTCGCGCCTTTTCCTTTCTACCCCGGATATTCGGCCAATTTCTTTGACAACCAGCATTACGTCCTGAAAGGTGCATCGCCTCGGACCGCCGCGTGCATGCTGCGGCGCTCGTTTCGCAACTGGTTCCAGCCCCACTATCCGTTCGCTTACGCCGGTTTTCGCTGCGTCGAACACTAACTCAAGCCCCATGGCTGGCGGCACACTGACGGAAGCAATCGCCTCATACTCCATCGCCGGTTTTGCCGCCGATGTGCGCTCCGGTCTGACCCGGCCAACCCAGAAAGAGTTGCCGTCAAAGTATCTGTACGACCCGGTGGGCTCGGCCCTCTTCGAGGTGATCACGCTGCTGCCCGAGTATGGCTTGTCCCGCGCCGACGAACGCCTGTTGCGCCAACACGCGGAAGCAATGGTCCGTCCGTTGTTGCCCTCGCCGGTTGGGGTCGCCGAGCTCGGCAGCGGCACCGGGAAGAAAACCCGTTGGATTTTGCAGGCGCTGGCCCGCCACCAGCAGACCACCTACTATCCAATCGAGATCTCGCCAACGGCCCTGTCGGCCGCCACAAGAGAACTGGGCCGCATGGATGGCGTCCAGATCATTGGCATCGAACAGGCGTACTTGGAGGGGCTGCCTGCGGTGGCCGCACGCCGCCGCCCGGATGAACCCCTCTTGGTTCTTTTCCTTGGCAGCACCATCGGCAACTTCGACCGGCCGGTCGCCCGTCAATTTCTGGCCGAGGTGCGTCGCACATTAAATCCGGGGGACGCATTGTTGCTGGGCGTCGATCTGGAGAAGCCGCCGGAAATGCTCTTGCCCGCGTACGATGACCCGCTCGGCGTCACGGCCTCCTTCAATTTGAACCTTCTGGCAAGAATCAACCGGGAGTTGGGCGCCGACTTCGATCTTCGAGCCTTTGAACACGTGGTCCGGTATGACGCACCCGCGAGGCGCGTTGAAATGCACCTGCGTTCACGACGGCGTCAGCACGTGTTCATCCCTCAAGCTGGCCCTCAAGCTGGCTCTCGATCTGGTTGCGGCATTCTCTTTCGCAGCGGCGAAACGATCTGGACGGAGAGTTCCCACAAGTATCGCGCCGAGGAAGTGGTCGAAATGGCCGGTAGCGTCGGTTTCGGCTTGGAATCGCAGTGGATCGACGCGGAGTGGCCGTTTGCGGAAAGCTTGCTCATCGCCCGGTGAGGAACGGTGGAGGGTCAGGCTTGATCAGGGCTTGTTCAGGGCTTGGCCCCGCCGTGTGGCGGTGCCGGCTCAATGCGCAGCGTCACTTCTCCATGCCAGGCAGAACTGGAGGCCAGATTGGCGACCCATACGGCCAGAATCTGCGATCCCTGGTAGACGCGTTCAAATCCCTCCTCGGACTCCGAAACCGTCTCAATCGGCGAAATCCATAGTTGGGAAGCCCCCGGCGCATCAATGGCCGCGGCCACATCCTGCCATTCGTCAACGACGCGCAAATGCACGCCTTTTGATTCCAACGCCGGTACCGCCGCGGCCCAGCGCAGCGGGTGGCGGCCGACGGAGGTCTCGAAATACCGGTCGCTCCCGTCCGGTTTAAGCAGATTGATGACCATCTCGATCCCGGCTTGCACTCGGCGCGCCTGAGCCATGGCGGAGCTGATTTCGACGGCACAGTTGATCTGGTACCCGGCTTTGGTGTGCGCAAACCGAAAATTCTTAGCGCACCGCAGCAGTTCGCCCGCATCCGCCCCTGACGGCATGGCGCCGGAGGGCACTTCGCACGCGAGGCGGATTCGGCCGGGTTTGGCTTCGCGAACCGCATAGGGGCCGCCAGCAGCCCGGCATGTTCTTCGAGCCTCAGGCTCTGATAATCCTCGAACGTTTTCTCGGCCGGGAATAGCAGCAGGCGGAACGAATGCCGCGGCCACCGGTCGTAGTGCAGAGCGCGCTCCAGGCCCTCCTCCTTGACGCGCACTTGCTCGTGTATGGAGGCCACCTGGCCCGGCTTGCCGCGGGAAACATCGCGCAGGCGGCCGTGATATGCCTCGACGCGCCTCTGCATGGAATTGAGAAACGTGACCCCCTTGGTACGGAAATCGAGCGCCCCGATAGTGCCGCCCTCCGCGGGTTGAACGAGCGCGGCCATCCGGCGCGAAGTGACATACAACTCTTCGCATCCGTCCGCATTGAAGTCCAGCCGTTCCAGCCGCAAAACCCGCCCGGTGGAAGATGACACCTTGTCAGTCAGGGTTTCGGCGCGCACCAGTTCGCGCCATATCTCGGTGCGCAGGTTCGGCGCATAGATTCCGCCGAAGATCCCGTGCCAGTATGCGTCGTTGCACTGCGCGCGCATCAGATGCTTGCGGGCGCGCGCAAGCTTCGCCTGTTTCTCCCGAACCAACCGGCGGGATGCGGCCTTGCGAAGTTTCGCTGAGACGTACAGCATCTTCTTGTGCATCAGGTTCGCTTCGGCGTACTTGCTGAAAAATCCGCGCCAGTGGCCGCCCCGCAAGAACCGCAGCACACTGGGCCGGCCGGCAAACTCCTTGCTCAGGGCGTGATATTCGTTCCGTGCCGCCGTCGGGAGCGCCCACTCCATCATCTCCGGATAGGAGGCCGTAGGGAGGCCCGCGCGCCCCAGCGGTGCGTGGGCGGCGATGTATTCGCCCGGCGGCGTGGCAACCAGCCAGTCACCCGAGGCCTCGATCGCGCCAAAAAACCGATCCAGCCAGCCGTCGCGATAACAGTGGTCATACGTTCCCGGCCACCCGCCGAACTTCTCGCAATCATCGCCCATCGCCGCCATCCCCCCGGGATGGCGCGCGGCAGAGGCATGGAGGACTTCCATCGTCTCCTCCACGCTATGAAAGGGCACGAAATAGCGCAGGAACTTGAGGCCGGGGAGGACACGAACGACTCGCCCGCGATCTTCCGCGAGGTAATCGCCGTGGAGCTGTTCCGGGTCGATGCCCGCCGCCAGAAAGTGGATATCATCCACCAGCGTGTACCGCAGATCGCAGGAGGAAAGCATGTACGGAAGCTGAGGCTCCCAGACGCGCTCCGCCAGCCAGGCTCCGGCCGGAGTTACCCCAAAGCGTCGGACGAGATAGTCGCTCATAGAACGAAGCTGCTCGGCTTGGTCTTCGGGCGGAAGGGAGATGAGTATGGGCTCGAAGAAACCACCTCCCACCATCTCCACCTGGGCACAGCCGACCATTTCGCGCAACCGTTCGAGGAATTCCGGGTGGCGTTTTTCAAGCCATTCGAACAGGGGACCGGAGTAATGCAGCCCCAAACGCACGTTGGGATGCCGCTCTAAGCACTCGAGAAACGGCAAATAGGAGCACTGATAGATCTTCTCGAAAACAGCGTCGAAATTCCCTACCGGCTGATGCGCATGGATAAGCAGAACCAGATGGAACTTCGACATCGCTGTGCTCCTCGGAAACGAACGCGGCCCCGGCAACAGCGTTAGGACACCCTAAGACAGTAGTATGATACTGCCACCCTGCAGACAACAATGACCGCCTCCCCAGATCCTCCTTAGCAAAATGCCCTTAGCGAAGAGAAAGACATGCCATGAAACCAAGTCCGGAGCAAGCGCAGCAGCGAGAGATGCACGCAGGCGAACGGGAAGACAAGTTCCACCGCGGGATTGAACTTTTCAACGCCAGGCGATTCTTTGACGCTCACGAGGCTTGGGAAGAGATCTGGCTACAGTCTCCCCAACCCGAGAGAGCGTTCTTGCAAGGCATCATTCAGATCGCGGCGGCGTTTCACCATTACTTGCGGGGCAACCGCGGCGGCGCACGCTCGCTACTCAATGCCGGCCTGCTGCGGCTAGCGAAATTCCCGGCCACGCACGGCGGTATTGCGCTCGACGCCTTGCGCGCCGCCGCCCAGCACTGGACCCAGGCTCTCGGCGAGGGGAACGATCCGGGGCCGGATGGTCTCCCGCAAATCCATTGCGCAACGGGTAAAACGTCAGAATAGCCTCGGCAGAAAGCGGGGTTTTTGCGCCATGGTTGCGCGATACATTGGATCAGAATCGAGGACCGGCTCTTCGATGCGAAGCCGATGCCGCAGGATCCAAGTGTTTCCGGCCGTCGCGACCAGCGCCGTTATCCAGGCCGTATGAATCAACGGCAGTGCCGCCATTTCTACCCATACAGCCAGATAGTTGGGGTGGCGAACCCAATGAAAAGGACCGCTGGTGATTACGCCGAGCGGGCCGGACGCCATCACCTCGACATTCCAGTGCGCACCCAGGGCACGAATTGCCCACCATCGCAGCGCCGTGGCCAGCACCAACAAGAGTCCCATCGAGGCTCCCATGGCCGGGACAAATGGCCGGCGGAAGGCGATGACCTCCAGAATCGCTCCGGCAAGCACACCGGCATGCAGCGCGACCATCCAGGAAAACTGCGGGTCAGGATGCTTCGCGATGCCGCGCCGCGCGAGCTGCTGTTGATGGCCGCGGGAGATTTGCAGCTCGGCCAAGCGCTCGAGGGCCACCAAAGCCAGCAACAGCAGGTACGCAATGACGCTCAGATCCATTCGAGCAGGAGCATCTCGGCGCTGAACCCGGGACCGAAGGCAGCCAACAGGCCGCGGTCTCCCGCGGCCTGTTGATCCCGCTTCATCCATTCGTTAAGAACGAAAAGCACGGAAGCGCTCGAAAGATTGCCATAGTCGCGGAGCACGTCCCAGGAGGGCTCGACTTGGCAACGGCAAATTCGGAGTTCCTCTTGCATGTAGGCGAGTAACTTCTGGCCGCCGGGATGCAGGATGTAGGCCTGTATATCTTTACGGGTGAGCGCATGCCGGGCGAGAAACTCATCTACCAGGCTCCCGATGCGGTTGCGAATGAGTTGGGGCACTTCCTTCGCCAGGATGATGTGCAACCCGCCATCTTGCAAGTCGAATCCCATGGCGTCAATGGAGTCGGGGAACAGAAAACTTTCACTATCCCGAATCGCGGGGCCGTGTCCCGCGCGTCCGGTGACTACCGCCGCCGCAGCGCCATCGCCAAAAAGTACCGCAGAAATCAGGTTGGCCTGCGAGAAATCCCTCCGCTGTAACGTTAGCGTTGGCAACTCCACGGCCAATAGAAGCACGGTCGCATCCGGATAGGCCCGCAGGTATTCCCACGCGCGTGTCAAACCTGCTGCTCCAGCCGCACAACCGAGTTCGGTGATCGGGAGGCGACGCACATCGGACCGAAAGCCCATCTCGGGAACCAGATAGGCATCCAGAGACGGAATCATCAGACCGGTGCACGATACCGTAATGAAAAGGTCCACGTCGCGCGGAGCCACGCCCGCGCGGTCCAGGGCTTGCTGCGAAACCTGACGGCCCAGACAAATGGAATGTTCGCGGTACTCCCGGCTAATCTGCCGGAGCGGGCGCGACTCGATCAAATAATCCACGGGAAAGACGGCATAACGGCGATCGATCTGGGAGTTGTCCACGACCTCAAGAATCGCGTCCAGCCGCCGGCCGGAAAGCGAGAAGATCCGCCCCAGGCACTCCTTGACCAGGCCGCACGAAATTACATGCGGCGGCACAGCGATGGCCGTCGAAGCGATTCGGACCGGCGGCCTTTCTTCTTTGGCAGGGGGAGCGGACATCGCGGAGTTTGGCACGGGAATCCTCCAGTTGCGTCGTCGAGGAATCAGAAACCTGGTTCTTGTACCCGATCGCCGGCTGGCTCTTTCGGCCAGAGCATGAGTCGCTAGCGATAGACTCTTCCCAGGCGCCGCCCGTACGGAGAACCGTACGGCAAACGTACGGCAAATTAGATGCGAGACGCTCTAGCCGGGTGCCGGGAAATCTTTCGGCGTCAAACAAAAACGCGGCGGGGGATGAACCCCGCCGCGGCAAGTCTGCTTTCTAATTCTTCCGAACTGCTACGCCTTGTTGACGAACCAGTCGGCATTGATGGCCGTAAAGTTCTGCCATTTTTCGGGCAAATCCTCCAGCACGAAGATCGCCGTCACCGGGCAAACCGGCACGCAGGCCCCGCAGTCAATGCACTCCGCAGGATTGATGTAGAGCTGGGTCTCGCTCTCATAGGTCGGCTCGTCCTTGCGCGGGTGGATACAGTCCACCGGACACACATCCACGCATGCAGTGTCCTTCGTTCCGATGCACGGTTCTGCGATAATGTAAGCCATTTCCTCTCTCCTTAGGCGATCTGGAACCCCTGATAGCTAGCAGCAATCGGCCAGCGCATACAACAGACGAGTTATTTATACCATCAAAAAATCCGGCGTACAAGTCATCGCGCGAACACTGGAATTACGCTGCTCTCCGGAGCACTGCAGGTTGAGACCACCGTCAACTTAGGGCTACTATGGGGTCCCCGTCAGGACGGGGCGCCGCTTGCGAGCGCGGCGAAGGGTTTTCTATGGGGGCTGAACAACATGCTGCGCATGTCCGGAAACAAGATCACCTGGTTGGGCCACGCTACGTTTCTCCTTACCACGCAGAGCGGCCGGACTGTTCTGATCGATCCCTGGCTAGCCGGCAACCCTTCCTGCCCCGCGGCTTTTAAGACGCTGCCGCGGGTGGACATCATCGCGGCAACGCACGCTCATAGAGATCACATTGGCGACCTCCTCGATGTGGCGCGCCAGCACCAGCCCCATCACCAGGCGAAGATCGTCGCCATCTACGAAACCTGCCTGTGGCTGGAATCCAAAGGCATCAAGAATTTGCTGCCGATGGGCAAAGGTGGAACGCAAAAGCTCGGCGACATCGAATTCACCTTGGTCGACGCGCATCACTCCAACAGTATCCAAGATGACGGCAGGGTCATTTATGCTGGAGAGGCGGCTGGATACATCATACGTCTGCCTGGCGGGCTCTCCGTCTATCATGCGGGCGACACCTGCGTCTTTAGCGACATGAAACTTATTGGAGAGCTCTATGCCCCGGAGCTTGCCTGCCTGCCGATTGGAGACCTTTTTACCATGGGCCCGCGTGAGGCCGTGCTGGCCATTCGGCTGCTGGGAGTGCGCCATGTCATCCCCATGCACTACGGCACGTTCCCTGCTCTGACGGGAACTCCCGAGACCTTGCGCGAGCTAACGCAAGATATCTCGGGGTTGGAGATTCATGATCTCAAGCCGGGCCAAACCTTGGAGTAACATCGGAGTAACGTCCCGCGATGGCGAACTTCATCCTGCAACCATCCATTGAGCAGTACCTGTACGGCCTCGTTCCCGCACGAGACGCGGTACTTGCGGAGATGGAAGCTCGCGCCCAGCGCGAGCGTATCCCCATTGTCGGCCCAGCCGCGGCAGGCTGCTGGCGCTCCTCGTGGAGATATCCGGGGCGCGCCGAATCTTTGAGATGGGCCCCGCCATCGGGTATTCGACCATCTGGCTCGCGCGCGCGGCAGGTCCTCCCGCCGAGGTCCATTACACCGACGGTGATCCTGCCCAGGCCCGCGATGCGGGAAATTATTTCCGGCGCGCCGGCCTTTCGCGGCGTATTCACATACAGGTGGGCGATGCCGTTCGCTTGCTGAGCCAAGCCAGCGGGAAGTTTGATCTGATCTTTTGCGATATCGACAAGTCCCAATACCCAGCTGCAATCCGCCGGGCAATGCCCAAGCTTCGGCGCGGCGGCCTGCTCCTTGCCGACAACGTGCTTTGGACCGGAAAGGTGTCGGCTCCGGCTTCCGATGACTCAACCCGCGCCATTCAGAAGTTCAATCGCCGGGTCTACTCCTCGCGAGAACTGTTTCCTGCGATTGTGCCGCTGCGCGACGGCGTGGCCGTTTGCCGCAAGCGCTAGCGGCCCTCCCGCCACTTCCGCAGCGAGAGCTGATTGAAATCGTGATTCGCGTCGTGGCAGCAATCATCGAGCGGGACGGGCGCGTGCTGATCTGCCAGCGGCGCGCCGACGAATTCTTGGCGCTGAAATGGGAGTTCCCCGGCGGAAAAATCCGGCCCAGTGAAACGCCTCGCGCGGCGCTGGCCAGGGAACTTCGCGAAGAACTGGGCATCGTCGCGAAAATCGGCCCCGCGGTCCATCGGACCCGTCATCGCTACGACGGGCTTGCCGACGATTTGGAACTCACATTTTTCTCCGCAACAGACCCCTTCCCGAGGCCTCGGAACCTCGCCTCCGAGCGTATCGTCTGGGCCCGTCGAGCGGACCTTGCGCGGTACGATTTTCTTCCTGCCGACCGCCTGTTGGTCGCGCGCCTGGTGGTCGTGAGTTTGATGCCCGGAAAGTTTCCCAGTATCTGAGACTGCACCGCCGCCGCAAAACCTCAAGCCGGGATGGAGCGGCCGCCGTCCACCACCAGCACCTGTCCGGTCACGAGCTCGGCGCTCACCAAGTACAAGACTGCTTCAACGACGTCCTGTGGCGTACCGGCGCGGGCCAAGGGGGCGCGCCGGATGTAAGCCTCGGCCAGTTCCGGCGCATCCCCCGGAAACGGGATGGTTCCCGGCGCCACCGCGTTCACGGTGACCGCCGGCGCCAGCGCGCGCGCCAGACAGCGCGTGAGCATGATCACGCCGGCCTTCGAGACGCAATACGCAGTGTACTTAGGCCAGGACATCAGTCCGCCCAGAGACGCAAGATTCACAATCCGGCCGCGTCCGTGTTCGCGAAGCAACGGGGCTGCGCGCTGCGCACAGAAGAACTGCGATTTCAGGTTGGAGTCGAGAAGCGCATCCCACTGAGCTTCCGCTGTTTCCGCGAGAGGGGTGGGGTAAAACAGGGCGGCGCTGTTGACCAGGATATCCAGCCGGCCGAAATGCCGCTGGGCCTGACTGAAGAGGCGCTCGATCTCATCGATGCGCGTCAGATCTGCCCGTAGCGATACAGCTTCCCCTCCCCGCCGCATGATCTCCGCCGTGACCTCGTTTGCTTCGGATTCCGAGCGGCGGTAATGGACGACGATTTGCGCGCCCTTGGCGGCCAACCCGAATGCCACGGCTCGGCCTAATCGGCGCGCTGCGCCGGTGACCAGTGCTACCTGCCCTTCGAGCGTGCCCTCGCTCACATCGGCCTCCGAATCAAGCTTCTTACGGCGAACATATTACCGACTTTCTTACCGCCAAAGCTCCCCTTACCGGGGACTTTGGCTCGACTTCTCTTACCCCGAAAAGCTCCCCGTTTGTTGACGCTCTCGCCGAGCGAGCCGGGGACTTTCGGAGGTTCCGAGAAAGCGGGCCGGAGGAAGAATAGAGGAAGAATAAGCGGCCGGCTACTCGCCTCGGAATGACACGTGCCAAGGACGGGCGTCAGATTCCCTCCCACCATGCGCGCGGGGTGTCCGCCTACCACAATTCTCGGCGGGTCAGGCTATCACAAGATTTTCACGCCGCGGTTGCACGGGGGCCAGGTCTGAAGGGAGTTGGAGCTGGTGCTCTTCACCTTCGCGCCAGTAGGTGATCGAGACGGAACCCCCAAAGGGCGTGGCGTGGATCGCCTGGAAAAAGTCCACCGGTTCCCGAAGGGGCTTGGCGTTGACCTCGACGATGAGGTCTCCCCTCTGGAGTCCCTCTTCCTTCGCCGGTCCGAAGGCATGTGTCACCACCACCCCGGTTCGGTCCGGGAGCTGGAACTCCTCCCGCAGTTCCGGCGTCGGGGCGACAACGGTGACACCCAGCGCCTGGACGACCTGATCGGGGCCCTCAGGGGCGACGAACTCGAATTTGACGGGCTCCACGAGAATCTTGCGGACCACCCGGATGGGTGCTCCTGTTCGCAAGGCCAACGCCAGGGCGTCACTGGGACGGCTGTCCACGTTGCGAACCTCTTTCTCTCCCGCCACCCGGAGTCGCACGGTGCCGAAATAGACGTGGTCTCGCAAATCGTGAACCAGAACCTCCTCGACGTCGGCATGCAGTTCCGACAGGAGGTTGGCCATCAGATCGTGAGTCATGGGCCGGGGCATGGTCACGCCGCGGAGCGCCCGCGCGATGGCCTGGGCTTCGGCCGGTCCCACCCAGATGGAGACCACTTCCCCGGACTCGGGATCCCGCAGGAGGACGATGGGGGATTCAGCCCGCCTGTCAAAGCCAACGGTTATGACCTCGACGGGAACCAGGAGCTCATCGTTGAGGTCTTGGGTCAGGCGGTCCTGGGCCAGCCGGTCATGAGCCAGCCCGTCATGAGCCAGCCCGTCATGAGCCAGTCGGTCATGAGCCAGCCGGTCATGAGCCAGCCGGTCATGAGCCAGCCGGTCATGAGCCAGCCGGTCATGAGCAAGAAGTATGGTCGCCGCACCTGTTCCCGCGTCGCTGTAGGAAACGAGCAGGACCAGGGCGATGGCGGCAACCGGGAGCAACATCATCTTGCTGGTCTTCTTTAAAGCGCTCGACGGGCTCGACGCACTCAACGCGCGCGACGGGCTCAGCGGGTTCGACGGACTCGACGGGTGCGGCCACATGTCCCATAGTGTAACGCAGTCTCGGGATGGCAAGGATTCAGTCTTTGTAATCAGTCTTTGCAATAAGGCCGCACATCTTGCCGCACATCTTTGACGGGCGATGACGGGGGTGGATAGAATCGGAGCCCGAGCTTTGCAGAGGGATTTGCAGAGGGATGCGATGGACGAAAAGGTTACCAAGAGCGAGGCCGAATGGCAGGAGCAGCTTACCGCCGAGCAATACCACGTCACGCGCGAAAGAGGGACGGAGCCGGCCTTCACCGGCGAATACTGCAATACGAAGACCCCGGGCGTCTACCGCTGCGTCTGTTGCGGCGAGCCGCTATTTGATTCGGAAACCAAGTTCAATTCCGGCACGGGCTGGCCGAGCTTCTGGGCGCCCATGGAGGCATCCGGCTTGGCCCTGGAGACGGACACGAGCTATGGCATGACGCGCACCGAGGCCAAGTGCCGCCGTTGCGACGCGCATCTGGGCCACGTATTTCCCGACGGGCCACAGCCCACGGGGCAGCGGTTCTGCATTAATTCAGCGTCGTTACGGCTCTCCGAAAACAAGAAAAAATAGACGGAGACCCGACAGGCGCATCGTCGGGCTTCTCTCGTTTACCGATTGGGGGAGGCGCCCGAGTTCGTGCGCCCGGAGCCATCGCGCCGCGCTAAGGTGTAGGGACGGCAGGGCGCCCGGCCGTAGAAAAGCTGCTAATGAGCCGAATGCTTAACGCGCTGAAACGCACAACGATCGTGGCCGAGCAGCCCGAGATGAAGACCGGCAGCGGGCCCGCGCGGGCAGAGCGACGCCGCAGCGCGCGCTGGAAGGCCTATGTGTCGGTGTTTGTCTACGGTCATACGGACGGCCTAACCCCCTTCCATGAGCAGGCCTACTCCACAAGCGTAAGCGCGCTGGGGGCACGCCTGATCATGACGGCGAAGGTGCGCCCGGGACAAATCCTTCTGCTTACCAACAAGGTGACGGAGGCAGAGCAGCGGTGCCGGGTGGCCTACGTCGCAGCGCACGATGCGCAAACTCTCGCCGTTGCGGTGGAGTTCCTGCAACCGGCGCCGAATTTCTGGCGGGTCACAAGACCGCGCCAGGAGGATCGCTCCTTTCCGCCCACCGGCCGGAGCGGGTCGTAGGTAAAAGGGGGTAAAAGGGGGCAAAAGGGCAAAAGTTGTGTCAGTAGCCGCCGGCGTTTCTGCCGTAGACGCACAGAAAACGGTTGGCGAGAATTCCGCTTGCCGCTTGCTGCTTGCTGCTTGCCGTCAATGATATTCTGGCTTCGCCAAGGCTGATGGGGGGGGGGGGTGCGGAAAGCCTTTCAGCGAGGAGGGCCATCTGAATCACGTCGCGCTTCCGGCTCCCCGCTGCCCGAGGTTCCTTCGGTTGCGTAATTCCCTCTTTGGAGTCTCCCCATGCCGGTAAGCCCGGGGCCGCACATCATTGCCGCGCTCGATGCCGGCTCGAACGCGATCCGCGGGGTGGTGGCGCGGGCCGGATCCGCAACCGAAATCCGCGAACTGGCTAGCGTGCGCTGGCCGGTGCGCCTGGGCCACGGAGCGTTTACGCAACACCGGTTGGACTCGCGCACCATGAGCCGTGCCGTGGAGGCCTGCCGCAAGTTTCGCGATCTGCTGGACCGCTACGAGGTGGCCGACTACGACGCGGTGGCAACCAGCGCCGTGCGCGAAGCCACCAACCGGGACGCGTTACTCGGCCGCCTGCGCCGCGAGGCCAACATGGAGCTCAGGGTCATTGACGCGGCGGAGGAGGCCCGGTTTGTACGCCAGGCGGTCTTCGCCGCGGCCAGCGGCCGGTTCGCACCGCGCGTTATTCTCGACCTGGGCGGGGGAAGTTTGGAAATCAGCTTCCTGCGCAGCCGCAGAGTGAATCGGGCCATGGCCTTGCCGCTTGGCGCGGTTCGCCTGATGGAGATGTTCGATCTGGCGGGGCCATTCGCTACCAAAGGATATTCCCAATTGCGGCGGCACGTGCTGTCCATACTGAGGTCGCACGGCGGCAAAACCTCACGATTGGGACGAAGCGCAGCGGTAGCCTGCGGTGGAAATTCGGAGGCTCTCGCCCGACTGGCGCCGGGGCCGCGTGTGGCAGGGTTCAACACCCTCAGCCTGCGCCGCCTGGCCGACAGCCTATGGGAAATCCTGCGACGGGATGTGGAAGAACTCAGGAAAGCCTTCGGGGTGCGGCGCGAACGAGCCGAGGTCATGGGCGTCGCGGCGGTGGTGCTGCATACCATCGGAGGGTGGCTCGGCACCCCTGAACTGATCGTGCCCGGCGTGGGGGTGCGCGAAGGCATCCTGCACGATCTGGCGGCGGCGCACTTCGGCCCTGCCACGGCGCACGACGGGCGCGCCAAAGCACTGCGGCAGCAGGCCCGGCGATTCGCCGCGAGGTAGGATGCCGTGTTCGTGGCACCCGGTGCTAGGCCAGTCGGTTGAGATAGAGGGCCATGCCGACAGCGGCATTCATGCCCAGCCGGTCCAGGGCGCGCACTTCGCGCTGGCTGCGAATCCCGCCAGCCGCAGTGATGGGTAGCCGCGTGACCCGGCGCAGGGCCCGAAACCACTCCAGGTTGGTGCCACGCATCGTTCCCTCTCTATCCACATAGGTACAAAGGAACTCCGAAGTCCACCGTTGGAGCTCGCGAAAAACATCCTGCGGCTGCAAGGCGAGCTTCTCCTGCCAGCCACGCACGAGAATGCGGCCGCGGTCGGTATCCACGGCCACGATGATGCGTTTTCGGCCAATGCGCCTGGCAAGCCGCGAGAGAAACGCGCTGTTGACCCGGCCCCGGCGGAAGGCCGCGCTGCCAACGATGATTTTTTCCGCGCCGGCGTCCAGGAGTTGCGCCGCATGCGCCGTCGTGCGGATGCCGCCGCCCACGCGGACTCGCATGGGTGCCCGCCGGCAAAGTGCTCGCACCAAACGCGCGTTGCTTCCCCGGCCCATGGCGGCGTCGAGATCAATCACGTGAAGCAACGGGTATTTCCGAAAGCGCTCCAGAAGGCTGAAGACATCGTCGACGGCGAGGCGCCTCTTGCGGCCATGTACGAGCTGCACCGCGCGGCCATCCTGGAGGTCAATACAGGGGATAATCATGATGGCACGCGCTCAAACCGTCATTCACTTAATCGCACCGGCACGCCCCTGGCATCGAGGAAGTGCTTCAGTTCTCCGAGGCCTTGCACCGTGTCGTGGAAAATCGAAGCCGCCAGCGCTGCGTCGGCCCGGCCCTGGACGAATACCTCGAGGAAATCCTGAGGGTCGTCGGCGCCCCCTGAGGCGATGACCGGCACGCTCACCGTGCTGGACACGGCCGCGGTTAATGCAAGGTCAAATCCACCGCGCGTGCCGTCGCGATCCATCGAGGTCAGCAGGATCTCTCCGGCCCCGTGAGAGACACCCTCCTGCGCCCACTGCACGGCATCCCGCCCGCTGGCCTCTCGTCCGCCTCGGACGAAAGCTTCCCAATGGCAGTCAACGCGCTTTGCGTCAATGGCCAGAACCACGGCTTGCGATCCGAACTCGGCGGCCAGCTCGGTCAGCAGCTGCGGATGCCGAAGGGCGGCTGTATTGACCGTCAGCTTGTCCGCGCCCGACCGGAGGATGGCCCGGCCTTCGTCAACGGTGGCCACGCCCCCCCCGGCGGTAAGCGGTATGGCCAGTTCGGCGGCCACGCGACGAATTGTTTCCAGGAATGTCGACCGATGGTCCCGCGAAGCGGCAATGTCCAAAACCACCAGTTCATCCGCCCCTTCGTGGTTGTAACGCGCCGCGAGCGCGGCAGGGTCTCCGGCGTCGCGAAGGTTTACGAACCGGATGCCTTTGACCACCCGTTCGCCGTCGGTATCCAGGCAAGGAATGATGCGGCGCGCCAGGCTCACGCGATTCTCGCCTGGCGGGCCGAGGCCGCAAAGTTCGCGAGGATGCGGGCGCCGGTGGAGCCGGATTTTTCGGGGTGAAACTGCACCGCGAAGACATTCCCGCGCTCGACTACGGCGACGAACGGCTCTCCATGGTCGCACAAAGCTACCGCGGCATCGCGCGCATCGATCGCGGCATAGGAGTGGGCGAAATAGAAATAGGAGTCACGCCGCACGCCCTCCAGCAGCGCCGATTCGCGAATGCGCCGGATCTGGTTCCAGCCCATGTGCGGGAGCTTGGCAGTGGCCGGCAGCGCCGCAATGCGTCCCACAAGAATTCCCAAACCGGGTTCGTCGGGAGCCTCCGCACTGCCGGCGAAGAGCGCCTGCAACCCCAGACAAATGCCCAGAAAGGGCGAGCCGCGGGCAATCACCTCCCCGATGGGTGTGATCAGGCCCTGGGTGCTCAGCGTCCGCATCAACTGGCCAAAATGGCCGACCCCGGGCAGGATCAGCGCCTCGGCGGCGCGAATGGCCTCGGGCGTCGCGGCTCGTTCGGTCCGGACGCCCTGGCGCGCAAGCGCCAGTTCCACCGACGGCAGATTGCCGGCACCGTACTCCACCAGCGAAATCTTCACAGCAGCCCCTTGGTACTGGGCAGAATCCGTTTCAACTGCGGGTCACGCGTTGCCGCAAACCGCAAGGCACGCGCAAAGGCCTTAAAGACGGCCTCCACCTGATGGTGCGTGGAACGGCCGTAGAGCAGCCGAAGGTGGACGCTGGCCGCGGCGGCCTGCGCGAACCCGCGAAAAAAATCTTCGACCAACTCAAGTTCCAAATCACCCACGCGGCGCGCCGCAAATTTCCATTTGCAGACACAGTGCGGGCGCCCGCTGAAATCAATGGCCGCGGCAGCGAGAGTTTCGTCCATGGGCATCAAGAAGTACCCCGCGCGCAGGATGCCGCGTTTGGAACCCAGCGCGCGCCGCACGGCCTCCCCCAAAGCAATGCCCAGATCTTCGACGGTGTGGTGCTGATCGACGTCGAGATCACCTTGGGCGGCGATTTCCAGGTCCAACGCTCCGTGACGGGCGACCAGCTCCAGCATATGGTCCAGGAATCGAATGCCGGTCGAAACACGCGCACGCCCGCGGCCGTCGAGGTTGAGACGCAGTTGGATGTCGGTCTCGGTAGTTGTACGACGCACCCGTGCCTGTCTCATCGCCAGTGTTTCTCCAGGTCGCGGGTATGGTGCAGGATGGCCCGCGCGCCATGGCGGCGCAACTGGGCGGCGCGGACGGAGTGCGCCCGGCTGCCATGCGGCAATACCCCCAAAAAAGGCACGCCTGCGCTTCGAGCGGCCAGCGCGTCATCCAGGTTGTCACCCAGGTAGACTGCCGAACGCGGGTCGGCGCCATCGAGCAGGCGCTGCAGCCCTTCCGGATCCGGTTTATGCCTTCGCACATCCTCCATGGCAACGGCCCGGCGAAACAGGTCTTTTATGCCGAAGCGTTCGAGAGTGTGCCCAAGCTCCTTCCGCGTGCGTCCGGTAAAAAGAGCAAGTTCTGCGCGCTCCGCCCACCGTTCGAGACAACTTCTCCGCACCAGCCAACGCTCTCGCCAAACGTGCCCGCGCTGCCCATTCACTCCCCAGTAGATCCTCTCGAATTGCCGCTTCACCTCGACGTATTTCACTCGCCGGCCGAGTTCCACGATCCAATCGGTGGTCAGTTTCCAGTCGTCGTTATAGCCCGACCGGCGCTTCCACTGCTGGATTTGGTCATAGGCAACGCGCCGGCCGGTGAAGTGCCGCACGGTGTCCACGATGGAGCGGTGGTACGAGCCACGCACATCCACGAGCACGCCGTCGACGTCAAAGATCACCAGCTGGGGCTCGAGCTTCACCACTCCTCCTCAATCGCGCGCAGCAGCCGGTCCGTCTGCGCGGAGGTTCCCGCCGTGATGCGGACAAAGCCATCGCGGCCGAAATCCTCCCGGCGATCGCGCAACAGGATGTCCCGGCGCGCGAGTCGGCGCACCAACCGGCCGGCCCCAGGCCCGAAATCAACCAGCACGAAATTGCCGGCGCTCGGAAACACGCGGGCGCCCAGCCGCTCGAGATCCCGCGCCAGTTGCCACCGGCTGTTGCGCACCTGGCGGACGTAATGGGCCAAAAATCTGCGGTCCTTGAGAGCAGCCTCCGCGGCCACCAGGGCCAAGGTGCTCACGGGATAGGGGTTAGATGCGCGCCGCATCCAGTCGGCCAAATCCGCTCGAGCAAACAGCACACCCAGCCGCAGCGCCGCCAGCGCCGCAGCCTTGGAAAAGGTCCGAGCCACCACCAAATTGGGGCGCCGACGAATCCAGTCCAGCACGGTCACACCGGAGAACTCGAAGTACGCTTCGTCGACCAGCACCAGGGTGCGCCGCGCGGCGTCCAGGATGCGCCCGAGCGTGTTTCGATCGAGCAGCGTGCCCGTGGGATTGTTCGGATTTGCCAGCAGGAGCAAACGGGGCGACCGCTTGAGAGCGCGCAGTGCCGCTTCCAGAGGAAAGCGCATGTCGCTGTCGTAACGCATGGCCTTCACACGCGCCCCTGCGACCTCCGCAAAGAAGCGATACATCGAAAAGGTCGGCTCGGCGATCAGAACTGTGTCACCCGGCTCGACGAAGGTCTCCATAAGCATGCGCAAGGCGTCGTCCACGCCGTTGGTGAACAGCATTTCGGACGGCCGCACACCGAACTGCCGAGCCAGGCGGCGCCTTGCCTGTTCGTATTCCGGGTACATGGCCAACAGCTCACGACCAATGCCTCGCAGGGCCCGCAAGACTGCCGGCGAACAACCAACGGTGTTCTCATTGAAATCGAGACGCAACTTTCCGGCGCGTCCCTCTTCCGGGGCCAGGTAAGGGGCCAGAGTCCTGATGTAAGGGGGAACCCGGATCCCAGACGAGCCCCGGACCCCATCGAAGTTCCGTGCGGATGGCCTTCGCCGGCGTAGAACCCTGGCGCTCACAGGCGCACTTCGACCGCACCTTTGTGCGCGATTAACCCTTCGGCATCGGCCAGCGCGAGGACCACCGGAGCCAGGCGGCGCAGTCCCGAGCGCGAGAGCTTTTGGACGCTGGCGCAACGCACGAAATCCCAGGTCGAAAGTCCCCCTCGCGAGCGAGCCCCGCCGCCGGTGGGAAGCACGTGGTTGGCGCCGCTGGCGTAGTCCCCAACCGACTGCGCGCTCCACGGACCGATGAACACACTTCCCGCCGAATGCAGCGCTCGCGCAAGCGACTCCTCACCGCCGGGAACACTCAAATGTTCGGGCGCGAACTGGTTTGCGAAGCACACCGCGGACGCCGCATCGCGGGCCATCAAAATCGCGCCGTTCAGTGAGAGCGACCGGCGCGCTGGATTTTTCGGTTCCAAAGCGCTCAAACGCTCGGCAACGGCGTCGCGCACCTCCCTTGCCAAGGGACGAGAGGTGGTCACCAAAAGCGCCACGGCATCCGGATCGTGCTCCGCCTGCGCGATGAGGTCGGCGGCGATATAGCGCGCCCTCCCTCGCGTGGCAACCACCAAAACTTCCGTCGGACCCGCGAGCAAATCGACCGCGCAGTCGGCACTCACCAGACGCTTCGCGGCCGTTACATAGCGATTACCCGGTCCAAAAATCTTGTCCACCCGGGGCACCGACCGGGCGCCATAAGCGAGAGCGGCGATGGCCTGCGCGCCCCCCATGTGCGCGATCTCCTCAATTCCCAGGATTTCGGCGGCGGCCAGCACAGCCAAGTTTGGCCGCGGACAAGCGACCACAATGCGCCTGACGCCCGCCACCTGCGCCGGAACGGCGGTCATTAAAAGCGTCGAAACCAGCGAAAATCTGCCTCCCGGGATATAACAGCCGATGGTATCGAGCGGGGTCACGCGCTGGCCGACGCGAACTCCAGGTTCGATCGCCAGGCTCCAACTGCGAGGCCGCTGCCGCTCTGCCACGCGCCGGATATTGCGCGCGGCGTGCTTGAGCGCGTCCCGCAGTTCGCGCGAGACCTGGCGCAGCGCGGCCCGGCGAGCTCGCGGATCCACCCAAAGCGTCGCCGGCGCAAGCCGCATTCGGTCCAGGCGGCGCGTCCATGCGAATAGAGCGGCATCGCCCCGGCGCCGCACGTCGGCAACGATACCAGCGGCGACCCGGTCGGCGGCAGAATCGCTCCGGTGCCGCGCGGCCAAGAGCCTGTTTGCGACCGCCTCTGTAAGAGCCTGAATGCGCATCACAGCACGATCTTATTCAACGGATACTCCACAATATCCTGGGCCTTCGCCGCCTTCAGGCGCGGGATCAGGTGGCGCACGACCTCTTCGCCGACGATGGTGTTGATGGCAACCCATTGCGGGTCGGAGAGGGTCGAAATGGACGGATTCTTGAGCGCGGGCAGCGCGGCTAGAACGCCCTCCAGGTTCTCGCGGCGGACATTGAGCATGAGGCCGACCTTGGTGTAGGCGGAGATCGCGCCCTGGAGCAACAGAACCAGATTGGCAATCTTTTCCCGCTTCCAGGGATCGGCTGCGGCCTGGTGATTGGCGATGAAGACGGTGCGGGATTCGAGCACCGTGTCCACAATGCGCAGCCGGTGGGCCCGCAGGGACGATCCTGTCTCGGTGACCTCGACGATGGCATCGGCAAGCCGAGGAACCTTGACCTCGGTGGCTCCCCAGGAGAATTCGACACGCGCCTGGACGCCGTGGCGGGCGAGATACTGTTTCGTCAAGTTCACCACTTCGGTGGCGACGATCTTGCCCTCGATGTCCCGCACCGAGCGCACAGGAGCGTCGTCGGGCACGGCGAGCACCCAACGCACGGGCGCAAGGCTTTGCTTGGAGTACAACAACTCGGCGACTTCGCGCACCGAGGCGCCCGTTTCGAGGACCCAATCGCGGCCGGTGATACCGGCGTCGATCGCGCCGGATTCGACATAGCGGGCCATTTCCTGCGCGCGGACCAGCATGCAGGTGATTTCGGGGTCGTCAATGGCGGGGAAATAGCTGCGCGAGTTGAGCGTGATGCGCCAGCCGGCGCGCGTAAACAGTTGCAGCGTGGAGTCCTGCAAGCTGCCCTTGGGCAGCCCGAGCCGCAAGGTGTTCATGGTTGCGCTCCCTTGCCGTAGACGGCGCCGGGATCAAAAGACCGTTCGTCTACCACAGTGGACGAACCATCCGGTCCGAGACGCCGAAAGAAACAGCTTCGATAGCCTTCATGGCATACGCCGGGCCCGGCGGGCTCCACGCGAACCAGCACCGCATCGGCATCGCAATCCACACGCATTTCGCAGACACGCAAGGTATGTCCGCTCTGCTCCCCTTTGCGCCACAACTTTCCTCGCGAACGGCTGAAGAAGGTGACCGCACCGGTGGCCTGGGTTTCCGCATAGGCCTCCTGATTCATGAATCCAAGCATCAGCACCTCGCCGGAGGTGTTGTCTTGAACGATGGCAGGCATCAGGCCGTCGAGTTTCAGAAAATCAAGTTGCATCACGCCTCCAGAAACAAAAATCCCGCTGGCAACTGCCGCGCCAGCGGGTGGATGAGAGCTTTTCTTGTATTGCCGGCTACTCAAGCCTCCGCGGGCACAGGTTGCCATCGGTGATGGCGATGGTGACGATGGTGCGCGCGGGGCCTCATGGCAGCAAATACTCTACAGAAATTCGCCTCCAGCGTCAAGAAAGGTTCAAGAAGCAGAACCGCTTCTAGGCTGACCCCGGCGAGATAGGGCCGCCGGCTTGCTCAAGAATTCTTACGCTGGCGCTGGCGCCGATGCGTGTCGCGCCCGCGCGCACCATGTTCTGCAAATCTTCCAAGCTGCGAATTGACCCTGCGGCTTTGATGCCGACTTGCTTGCCAACCGCCGCGCGGATCAGGGCGACGTCTTCCGCGGTGGCGCCGCCGGGTCCAAACCCGGTGGAAGTTTTGATGAAATCCGCTCCCGCTCGTTTGGCGGCCAGCGAAGCCCGCACCTTTTCTTCCGTTGTGAGCAGCGCCGTTTCGAGAATCACTTTGCAGATCGCACCCCCGCGATGGGCCGCTTGGACCACGCCGCGGATGTCGGCTTCGACCTGTTCGTCCTGAGCGGACTTGAGCGCTCCTATGTTCTGCACCATGTCGATTTCCCGTGCGCCGAGCTTGATGGCCTCTTCCGCCTCAAAGATCTTTACAGGAGACAAGGCAGCACCGAGCGGGAACCCGACCACGGTGCAGACCTTCACCGTCGAGCCTCGCGTCCATTCCGCCGCCAGAGGCACGTACCAGGGATTCACGCAAACCGAGGCGAACCCAAAGCGCACGGCCTCCTGACACAGCCTTTTGATGTCGGAACGCGAGGCGGCCGGCTGCAATAATGTGTGGTCGATCAGGGCAGCGACGTTTCCGGAGAGCTCGGCAAGCGGCACGCCGGCGGAGATACGACCCGTGCCGGCGTCAACCACGCGGCCGGCGTTGGGCTCGAATTCGGCAGCGACCGAAACCCCGCGAGCCGCTCCCAGGTAGTCGAGGATCTCTTCCACGACCGCCCTGACAAGCTGTTCGAGTTGCTGCGCATTCAACTGTTCGAGCTGCTGCGCATCTAGCGGCTGCGTCATTCGGACCTCGGCCTCATCCGGGGGCGCCCCCCGACAGAGTCATGCGTCCCGCAGCGACTCTACGGCGAGGGGAGCGAAAGCACACGTACGTCCCGCAAGTTCCTATAGCGCTCGGCATAGTCCAACCCGTAGCCGACGACGAACTCAGCGGGGATTCGGAAGCCAACATAATCGATGGGGACCTCCTGCACGCGGCGGCCAGGCTTGTCGAGCAGGACGGCCGTGCGCAGCAGGCGCGGCCTGCGCTGCATCAGGACGCGCTGTAGATAATCCATCGTCAAACCCGTATCCAGGATATCCTCCACGAGGATCACGTTGAGCCCCTCGATGCTGGTGTCCAGGTCTTTTGTCAGGCGAACCTGGCCGGAACTCTGGGTCTCGTGGTAGCTTGCGACCCCCATGAAGTCGAGCGAGATATCCAGCCGAATCTGCCGGATCAGGTCGGAGAGGAAAATCGCCGCACCCTTGAGAACCCCGACGAGATGCACGCGCTGGCCCTTGAAATCACGGGTAATCTGCGACCCCAGCTGGCTAACGCGCCGCTCGATCGTCTTGCGCCGCAGTAAGATCCGCAGATGCTGCCGGCCGCGACTGGCCATAGGCCTACGGCCTCCCTATGGAAAGGGCGGTACTCTATAGCACTGCGCAGTAAACCTCAAGTTGTCGCGGTGGCCAAGGCAGAAAGGCGTATATAATTCCCGTTTCTTTCTACCTTGGCTTTCTTGGCTTTCGCGTAGCGAGGAGTTGTCGTTGGCCGACAACAAGACAATGATAATGGAAACGAGGGAAACGAGTCCGTGGTCCGGTAGCAAGGTTCTGGTAACCGGGGGCGCTGGGTTCATCGGCAGCGCCCTGGTTTGGGAGCTCAACCGCCGGGGATGCCGGAACGTAGTGATCGCAGATTCCGCCCCGGAAACCGAGAGGCAGCGCAACTTGCGCCCCCTGCGGTTCACCGATTTCATCAAGCCCGACGCGGCGCTCTCACGGCTCGGCTCCGGCGCGCTTGGCACATTCGACTTCGTCTTTCACTTGGGTGCTTGTTCTTCTACTCTGGAGACGAATGCGGGCTTTCTCGGCCGCAATAATTTCGAGTTCTCCAGGGATCTTGCGGCATGGGCCCTTTCGGCGGGAGTGCGGTTTGTATATGCCTCCTCCGCGGCGACCTATGGCTACGGAACGGCCGGCATGGACGATGCCGACCTGGGCAACCTGGAGCGCTTGGAGCCGCTTAACCCCTACGCCAGTTCCAAACATCAGATGGATCTTCACGCCTGGAGGCAAGGCTGGCTGGACCGAATGGTGGCCATAAAATACTTCAACGTGTTCGGTCCGAACGAGGACCACAAAGGGGAGATGCGGAGCGTGGTGCGCAAGGGTTTTGCGCAGGTGATGGAAACCGGGGTGATGTCTCTGTTCAAGAGCCACCGTCCTGAATACCCGGATGGCGAACAGAAGCGCGATTTTCTCTACGTGAAAGATGCCGTGGCCATGACCCTTCATCTCGCCGCCAATGCCTCGGCCGCCGGAATCTTCAATGTCGGTTCGGGGAAGGCGCACAGTTGGAACGAACTGGCCCGCGCGCTATTCGCGGCGCTGGGCCGGGAACCGCGCATCGAATATGTGGACATGCCGGCGACCATCCGCGAGAAATACCAAAACTTCACGCAAGCCGACATTCGTAAATTGCGCGCAGCCGGCTACGCGAGCCCCGTTACGCCGCTCGATGACGCGGTGCGCGATTACGTGGAGCATTACCTTGTTCCCGGCAAGTCGCTGGGCGGCTAGCGGGCCCAGACCTTGTCGTCGGAGGTTTCAAACGGATACACGTGCACCATCCAGCCGAGCACTTGGGGGAAAAACCGTCCACCCGCTTCGGCACAGGCCTCCGGAGTGGCGATGGAACCGCTGAGGCCGAGTCTTTTCTGGTCCACCTGGGCGTTCTGGCGCGACTTAGGCATGCACACGTTGGTGTGTGCGTGCCAGCGAGTTACACTCAGCGGCACGCGTTCGTTCAGTTGATCGAGGGTCGCGCTTTTCGGGGCGGTATACATGGCGCCGATCAACTCGTACCCGTCGCGAGTCTTCTTGTACAGGAGTGAAGTAGGTCACGCCGAATCAAAGGTGAAAGTTTCGAGGTAACCATTCCAGTAGTTGTTGAAGTGATATTCCGGCTGCGGCCGATTCGGCTGAAGGATCCGGTAGCCATCGGCAAGCGCCACGCGGTAATCCTTGTACGGCTCGATGGCCTTGCCGAGGGTCGCAACGATTCGATCGGCGCGTTCGAGATCCTGCGGTGCGGCCTCCCAGACCGGCGTCAGGCGCATATGCGGACTCTCCCGCTGACCACGGCGCCGCATCTGCTGCATGGCCTGCGCGGCGTCCGCTTCTGTCCGATCAGTTTCTGCCCGATCAGCTTCTGTCCGATCAGTTTCTGTCCGATCAGTTTCTGCCCGATCAGTTTCTGCCCGACCAGTTTCTGCCCGATCAGCTTCTATTCGATCAGCTTCTATTCGATCAGTTTCTGTCCGATCAGGCGCCTGGTTGCCGATATTTCCGGGCACGGCACGATCATGGGTCTGGGCCCGGATCTGGGTCTGGGTCTGGGAAGCCGGCCTTTTTTGCTGCGGTCCTCGTGACTCGGCTCTACTCCAGCCGGTGGCTAGAAGACCAGCCAGACCAGCAAGACCAATCAGACCAGCCAGACCCAGGACGGCGGTTACCCTGTACGCGCTCACGGTCGCTCCCTCTTCCGTACATTCCCTCTTCCGTACATTGTACGCCTGTACTGCTCGAAAAGTTTCACTTCCCAGCCGGGCTTGCGGCACCCCGCTATGCCTGCACACACACTTGCCTGCACACACCGAGGCTGCCTCCGGAAATCCTGAGAACGCGTGCTAGAATTCCCTGCATGGCAAAGCAGAAAATTGCGCCGGCCCGGTCGATTTCCGGAGCCATCGAGCCTCCCGGCGACAAGTCCATCTCCCACCGCTACGCCATCCTGGCGGCGCTGGCCCGGGGCCGCAGTGAAATCGAGCGCTATTCGGCCGCCGCGGATTGTCACAGCACACTGGACTGCCTCAAGCGTCTTGGCATTGGAATCGAGAAGATCGGAAAGGGCAGCGAACGCTTCGCCATTGCCGGCGCGGGACTCGATAGCCTGCGCAAGGCGCGCCGCGCGCTGGATGCCGGCAACTCCGGCACCACCATGCGCCTGCTCACCGGTGTGCTCGCCGGCCAGGCGTTTGACTCGAAGCTTACCGGTGACGCCTCGCTGCGGCGCCGGCCGATGCGCCGGGTAGTCGAGCCGCTGGAATGCATGGGTGCCCGCATCGAGGCACACAAGAACAATTTCGCGCCCCTCGAAATCCATGCCGCGGTGCTGAGGCCGGTTCACTACTCTATCCCGGTGGCCAGCGCGCAGGTGAAGTCCGCAATTCTGCTGGCGGCTTTGCGTGCCGAAGGACAGACATCCGTCGAGGAGCCGGTTCGTACCCGCGACCATACCCAGCTGGCGCTCACCGAGTTTGGCGCAAATGTGCAGCGAATCGGACGCACCGTGAGCATTACGGGCCGCCCGCAACTCCAGCCGCGCCACCTGGTGGTTCCCGGGGACCTCTCCTCCGCTGTGTTTTTCATCGCCGCGGCGCTGGTGCTGCCGGAATCCCAGGTGCTGGTTCACAACGTGGGCCTGAATCCCACGCGCTCGGCTGTCCTGGATGTGCTGTCCGGCTGGGGCGCGCCCGTGAATGTTGTCTCCGTGCGCACGGAAGCGGGAGAGCTGATCGGCGACGTCTCCGTGCAACATGGTCCGGTTTCCGGGGGCGTGATCTCGGGCGGGGCGGTCGCGCAGTTGATTGATGAGCTGCCCATGCTCGCTGCGCTGGGCCCCTACACCGAGCTGGGCATCGAGATCCGCGATGCCGGCGAGCTGCGCATCAAAGAAAGCGACCGGATCGCAGTGCTCGCCGAAAACCTGCGACGCATGGGCGCATGCGTCGAAGAACGGCCTGACGGGATGCGCGTTGAAGGGCGCGGGGCACCTCGGCTGCGCGGCGCCAGCCTCGATCCGCACGGCGACCATCGCATGGCCATGGCCTTTGCGATAGCGGCGCTTGGCGCCGAAAGTCCTTCGACGATCCAGAACGCCGAATGCGTGGCGATCTCCTACCCGGAATTCTTTCCGGCTCTCCAACGCCTGCTGCAAACCTAGATTTGCCCCCTCCCCCCCGGTTTTTCTGTAAGTGTTCATTCGAGGGAACTTTAAGTCCTTTGTTCCATAAGTGTTCATTCTAGAATGTTTACAGGAGACATTTCTGTAGGTGTTCATTCTGCGTTGGTTAAGGATAAAAAATTCAGAAATGGTAAGTTTCACTTGATGCTTAACCCCTTACCCCGGTGATTTTCGCCAAAGAGTGTGCAACAGATTGACAATACAGATGTTGATGTTTTCACAAGCGCAAAAGAGCGAAGGCAAAAGTGCGTAGGCGTATGAAAATAAGAGAACGCGTTCTGGAAGAATGCAAAAGGGAAGCGCAAGTATCTTTCGGGGATCAACATGCGGGTAAGGAATAGGCGACGGACAGGCGACACACAGCCGGAAGCGGCTATGCTAGGGGCGGTCAATTTCCACGACCGATTCCGCGACCAAGATTTGCTCGCGAAGTCATTCTGCAAGTTCAGGTCGACAGGCTCAGGGCAAGCATGAGACACGTTAGCACGAATGATTGAAACAAGTAACAGATATTTACTTATATGTTATTCGAATGAACTCGATTCGAATGAGTCCGAAAGACGTTCGAATGAGGGAAGAGCGCCTTCGGGGCTCGCGTATCCAACACGGTACTCTTTCATATCCTCCAACAGATTGACTTTCCATGGATGAAACGGCGGAAATCTCTTGAGTCGCAACCACAAACTTTTCGCACGAAAGCGGACCGTTCGGAAAACCTTGTGCCGGCACCTGCCTTAGTCTGCTGATTCTCTTGTTCGTATTGCGGAGCGTTCAAATGTTCGGGAAACAGTAGTTTGCTGACCAGCGACCCTAGGGCGCGAACGGAGTAGAAAAATAACTTAAAAGAGAGAGCGCCAAGAAACCAACACTCAGGAGCGACTGCATGCCGGATACAGAACGCATCGTGAAGGTGGCCTTGATGTTGAACTCGCGGCGTTGGAGCAGGCGAATCCATCGTCCAAAGTTCAGCTCACGAAACCCGATATTAAAGGTGCTCATTAGGCTAAAGAGCGCCGCTGTGCGTACCGCGTGCCCCTCTTGCATCGCCATCCGAAAGATGTATTTATACCACCGGCATCTTTGGGGCGGGTCATATCGAAGTCTCCAAATACGCAATTTCTTATTGCCTGTATTAACCATTTTTCCGAACGCCACTAGGTAAAGATCCGAACGACTCTCCCGGTGCAATGAGTACCAGTAGAATGCCGTACATATTAGCCAGATAACCCCTGCGAATTTAAGTGGCCTCAACGCATTGGCCCCGAACTCGCACGTCCAATCAATGAGAATAGTTTCAAGAGTCGAAGGGTCGTGCCGGCGCAGCGCAGCGATGACCTGACGTTCTCCCCACCGAAAACCCAACGCCCGCAGAGACGTTCTAAGTTCGCTCAGCGCTTGGGGGCTAAATCGCCATAGCAACTCGTCCAAATTTTCTGCTCCAACTATAAAGGTTGGGGGCGGGGCTGTTGCGGGCTCGTACCACGCGCCGCTCACGTTCGCGCCGATCAGATCCGCATTGCTCAGGTTCGCGCCGCCCAGGTCCACGCCGATCAGAATTCCTTCTCGGGGTTTCTGAAGGATTTGCTCAAGTTCGGCGCGTGTTCGGACTTGACCGTCTCGGTCCTTCCACCTCCATTCGCCGTTTTGTGCATTCGAGGTAAGAACGGCGGATAGCAAGAGACCCAAAGTGAAAACCAATCGGGGACACTGGATGTCGAACTTTGTAAGTTCTTGGAGGGAGAGCATTTGGGTAAGATCCTATAAACTTGGAACCAAAAGTCAATTGTCCGCAAGGACTTTTCGGCGGGGTCAGGTTCGTTGATCTTGCCCCGTAGACACATGATGAATGTTATGGTTTAGGAGAGCGGCAGCCCAGAAAACGAAAAATCGTCCCCTAGGGCGCGCCACTGTTCTATTCCCTTCCAGACAAATGCAAGGTGGGGTCTGACATGCTGTGGCGGATCGTGCAGCGGGTAGCTGCCCGAAACGCTGCCACATCTGTCAAGGGACAAAGCCAAGAAAGCGCAAAGGGCCCTCGCTTCGGCGGCGGCGACGACGCAGAGGGATTGCTCGTTGTCCGCCCGAGGGGGGCTCCTCGGAATGACGGGTTCGACGGGCGGGCGTGAGACGCTTTCGCACCGCTGGCGCGGCGGGGGAATGCACTCGCCGTGGAATTAGGCGGGAATCGGCGGCAATGCGAATCGGAACAATTCCCACCCTTGCTGCGCAAGGATGGCGCACCCGGCGAGCATGGTAGAATCCGCCGCCCCCGGCCCGTAGAGGGGGACGACAACCGGAAGAAAACCCCGTTTATCAGGAGTTGCCGGGCCCGACCTCACTGCCATTGCCCTTGCTACCCTATCTCAAAGAGGAAGCAAAACTGACTTTGTAACTTGGGGCCTGATGACGCGAAGCGTGTATGGAAACCCACTCTTTGTTGGGCAAAAGAGTGGGTTTCTCGCTGATCGAAAAACTCTTAGCCTTCTAGCTGAGATTGCAGGAATTCGCCGAGCAGTGGTTCAACTGCGAACTTGCCGCTTGGAGCCATGTGCTTGCGCTGGCGGGGCGGCACGGCTGCTGGTGTGTTCCCGGATTGCATGCGTTCGATCTTGATACCCAAGGTGCGTTCGAGTTTTAGCAGATCGTTACGCACTTCGCGGCCGATCAACGTGGAAGCGACGCCGCTGTTGCCGGCGCGTCCGGTGCGACCTACGCGGTGGATGAAGTCTTCCGCGAGTTCGGGGAGATCGTAGTTGATGACGTGGGCAATGTCCTCCACGTGAATTCCTCGTGAGGCGACATCCGTTGCGATAAGGATACGGAATCGTCCTTTCTGGAAGCCCGTCAGGGCGGCTGTCCGCTGTGATTGCGAGAGGTCCCCATGAATGGTGGCGGTAGAAAAGCCGTCGCGAGTCAGGTCCCAGGAAAGCCTATCAGCTCCGCGCTTGGTTCGTGTGAAGACTAGGCAGCGTCCGGTTTCGTTGCCGAGCAGGCCGCGAAGCAAGTCCTGCTTATTGAGCGGCAGCACTTCAAACGCCTGAAGGCGAACGCTGTCCGAAGGCTTCAATGTCGAACCAAATGAGAGACGTACGGGGTTCTTCGTATAGTCATGCACCAGGTGCGCTACGGATGCTTCCATTGTGGCCGAGAAGCACATGGTCTGGCGTTCTTTCGGCAACGTGGACGCGATGCGGCGGATTGCCGGGACGAAACCTATATCAAGCATGCGATCGGCTTCGTCGAGGACCAGAATACGGACAGTTCGGAGGTTGATGAGCTTGCGGTCCAGAAAGTCCTCAAGCCTGCCAGGAGTGGCGACAACGACGCGAGTCAATTTGCGCAAAGAAGTAAGTTGCTTCTGTTCGGCCACACCGCCAATGACCAGAGTCGCGGGCACAAGCTGTTTGCCCCGCAAGGCGTCATATTGAGCGACGACTTGCATGGCGAGTTCTCGCGTAGGAACGAGCACCAGTGCTGCGATGCCAGGAGCTTGGGATTTGAGAATCGCTTCGACCATGGGAACGAGGTAGGCGAGTGTCTTGCCTGTGCCGGTTTGGGCCGTGGCGACGACGTCCCTTCCCTGAAGCCCATGGGGAATCACTACCTTTTGCACCGGAGTCGGAGTTACGAACTGAGCTGCCGCAAGTCGGTCTTTCATGTACTGCGAAATCGGAAGTTCTGAAAAAGTCTGCATTTTGTCTTTTCTCTGGCGGATGGGACGCTGAGTTCACACACGAGTGCAGGAAACCTCTGCGCGGCACATGGCCAAGCTTGGTTTAATTACGCTCGAAAACGGGGGAGGAAACAACGCAAGGCGGGGGACCTCAGATCACTTTCACGGACTCGACCAGAGTAACCTACCGCACAATCCAACCACAGAATTAAGCGCAAGCATACCGTAGCACGACTG
The DNA here is from genome assembly GCA_965197305.1 of Candidatus Acidiferrales bacterium. Lineage (GTDB taxonomy): Bacteria > Acidobacteriota > Terriglobia > Acidiferrales > UBA7541 > Palsa-189. Next base: position 638,945 of record CBDAMS010000013.1, read on the forward strand.
GTTAACAGCAGCAATCAAAATCTTTTAAGCGCCAACTCCTGATAAGTCGGCTTATCGGAAACTGGCCCACGACTCGTGCCGGAACTGGGTTGCGGACATCTACTGTCTGTGGTATGGCCGCGCGATTTTGAACATCTGGTGGGACCGGGGAGACTTGAACTCCCAACCTAGAGTTTAGGAAATCGCTGCTCTATCCATCTGAGCTACAGGCCCGCCGTGCTTCGGGGTCCCTGGCGAGAGTGAGCGGCCGAACGCTGCTTCACCGACTTCCTTGACACCCTTTCCTGCGACGGGTACCCTCCCGGCCCATGCGGGGCGCCTGGCGAAAACTGCTCTTTACGGTTCTGGTGCTGGCTGTGCTGGTTGCCCTAGCCTACCAATCACGGAACGCCATTAACCTCGAAAACTTCAGTTGGGAGCGGCTATGGGATGCCGTCAAGGGGACGCGGAAAGATCTGCTGTTCGGTTCGCTGGTCGCCATATATGCAGCCTATGCGTTGCGTGCCGGGCGCTGGAAACGGTTTTGCCGTTACCTGGGCCCGGTGACGTTCGCTGGGGTTTATGACGCCACCCTGATGGGCTTTGCTGGGGTCTTCCTTTTGGGCCGCGCGGGTGAGCCTGTCCGTCCGCTCCTGCTGGCCCGCAAGTGTCGCCTGCCGGTTCTGAGCATGTGCGGGATTTACATACTCGAGCGGCTGCTCGACGTTGCCGGCACGGTCGCTATCGTTGCTCTGAGCCTGCTGGTCTCACCAGGCGCCGCAGTTGGCGACAACGGTTGGCAGGTCCAGATGCGCACGACGGGAGGCTTGTTGCTGGCCGGGCTGGTGGCCGCCGTGGTATTTGTCGCCTATTTCCACTGGCACGGCGCGGGAGCTTTGGAGCGGCGGATGGCCGCCTGGCGCCAGTCGAACAATTGGAGGCGGCGGGCCGCTGCGCATTTCTCCAGTTTCAGCGATGGCCTGCAAGCGATCCGGAACTTTTCCGATCTGGCTGCCGCTGTGTTTTACTCAACATTGCACTGGGGCATGGTGGTGCTTGTTTTCCTGCTGATCCTGCACAGTTTCGGCGGCTCGTTAGCCGAATTGGACCTTCGGGCGGCCATGATCGTTCTCGGCTTCACCCTGGTCGGATCAACCCTGCAGCTTCCGGGTGTAGGCGGCGGAGCGCAAGTGGCCAGTTTCATCGCCCTGACGCAAATCCACGGGATAGAGCCGGAACCTGCCGCGGCGGCGGCAATCCTGCTGTGGGTGATCTCCTTCGGCGGGGCGTGCCTTGCGGGAGGGCCGCTATTGGTTCGAGAGGGCTGGTCTCTGGGTGAACTGCGCCGCCTGGCGCGTGCCGAAGCCCAAGCCAAAAAAGCGGGGACGCACGCCGATGGAATAGCCGCCGCAGAGACGTTGCCCCTCCCGCGGGGGCGAGGAGATTCCGTAACATGAAGTGCCCATTCTGTTCGTATCCCGACGACAAGGTGATCGATTCCCGCGAGGGCCGCTCCGGTGATCTGATCCGCCGGCGACGGGAATGCCTGAAGTGCAGCCGGCGCTTCACCACCTACGAGCGAATCGACGAAATCCCTTACATGGTGATCAAGAAGGATGGCCGGCGCGAGCGGTTTGACCGGCAGAAAATCCTGCAAGGACTGCTCAAGTCCTGCGAGAAACGGCCGGTAGCCACACCGAAGCTCGAAGCGCTGGTGGAGGAGGTCGAACGGTTCGTGCACGCTGCGCCGCAGCGCGAGCGCAGCAGCGCGGAGATTGGCGAGTTGCTCATGTTGCGCCTGAAGAGACTGGATAAGGTAGCCTACGTCCGCTTTGCCTCGGTCTATTTGGATTTCAAGGACGTGAAGGAGTTCATGTCCGAGTTGAAAAGCCTGCTGCGCGAGCACTCGCGGAAGTAGCGTAGTCTGTTCGGTAGCGGCCGGTTGCCTGCCAAACACCCGCGGTAAACATCTTGATCGACTGGAAGCCGATATCCCGGTATAGATGCACGGCCCGTTCGTTCGCGGCGGTGACGGTGAGCGAGAGCGCCGTGAAACCCCGGTTGCGCAACGCCGCGATGGTCGCCGTGATCAGGCGTCTGCCCAAGCCGTGCCCCTGATAACCCGGCATGACACAGATTTGCGTTGTGTGTCCGACCCCCGGGGCCACCGCCGACGTCAGCACGACGCCCATCAGCTCGTGACTATGCGGTGCACGGAGGACAAACGATGCGTGCGCCTGGAATTGGCCACAGCCGGGCAGGATGATGATGTTCTTCAAGAATTTCAGCGCGCCGGATTCACTGCGATACTGGTCGTTGATTTGTCCGTCCATGTGGTTCGCATAGGCCAGTTGGATTAACCGCGCGCAAGGCGCGAAATATCGGTCGTTCCAGTTTTCGAGCGCAAGGTCTGAACGGGCGGCGCGCAGAGTGGATTCGGCGGGCGCGCGGCCAGTTTCCCCGGAGCCTGCGACCCGGTCGAATTGGAGCAGCATGAATTGGCGCGGGTACAGACGAAAGTCGTGTTCGGCGAGTGCCTCGTCGAAATTGGAACCGAAGGGAACCAGTTGGGCCTCTATGCGTTCGATTTGCGGGAGGGCACGCAACGTTTCGAGAGTGCCGGCCAGAAGTTGCCGCGCCACCTCCAACTGAGGGCCTTGCGGGGAAACGTACAGTCCACCCAGAAGCGCCTTATGCTCTTCCAGGACGTAAAACGTATACCCGGCCACGTGACCGTCTCCCATGACCGCGCAGCCTGCAAGAGATTTTGCATCCACGAATTTCTTGATCAGCTCGAGCGAGGAGCGGTAGTCCCAGCACAGTTCCTCCCGCCAGTGCCGCGCTTCCTCTGCGAGCAGCGGCTCGATCTGCCGTGAACTGAGCTGACGCAAGTCCACGATCAACATGGCGAGCGGCTCGGACCTCTCGAAACGGTGGGCGGCAGCGGAGGCCGACAATCCATGAGTACGCTCCAAGCGACCCAGGGCGTTTGGTCGTTTTGGAAACGGGTTCGTGCGCGCGAGCGTTCCGGCCGCCCTGCTATGTTAACATTTATGTGATTCCGAGGAATTCCGGATATCCTCACGACCCGCATGGATCTTCTCTCCGAATTCAGCCATCCCACGCGGTGGTATTCAAAACTGATCGCGGCGGCACTCGCGCTGGTTTCGTTCACCGTCTTGACCGGAACAATCATAGCGGGTTTTGCGATCTACCGCATCGTCATGCCGGTTGGAAGCAGCGCGGCCGTCAATCTGACGAGTTTCCCGGGACGTCCCCAGGCCATGGAATATTCCGTCGAGGAGTCGGAAACGCGCATGGGCTGGTTTTTCCCCGGATTGAAATCGGCGCCGACGATCCTTTTGTGTCCCGGCTATAGCACGACCCGCGGAGAGCTGCTGCCGCTCGCCATTGCGCTTCAGGATAACCAGTACAATGTGTTTCTTTTTGACTTTGGCCGCGCGGAATCGAAGACAGCGAAGTCGACGCTTGGATTCCGAGAGGTGCAGGAACTGCGCGCGGCGATTTCAGCTGTTGCCGAACGCAGTGACGTGGATCGCCCACGTTTCGGACTGTGGGGCACCAATATGGGAGCCTACACGGCTCTGGCGGTCGCGGAATCCGACCCCCGCGTGCGTGCCGTGGTCGTCGAATCCGTCTTTGACCATCCGCGGGACATGGTCCGACTGCTCTTCGCACGCTCGGGATTGGCGGCCTTGCCCCTGCTGCCCCGATTCGTCGAGAAAGGGTTTGCCTGGTTCAACTATCGATACCGAGAAACACCGCCGCTTTCCGCGGACCTGTCAAGGCTGGCGGGGGTGCCCAAGCTTTTCCTGGCAGCGCGGGACCAGCCTGACCTTGCCGCTTCGACGGTTCAGCTTTTTGCTTTGGCTCCGGAGCCGAAGGAACAGGCTTTGCTCATGCGGGGCGACTATGCCAGGATGCCTGACGATGAAAAACGCGACTATGAAAACCGAGTCGTCGCTTTTTTCCTGCTGAATTTGTCGACTGTGGCACCCGCCCAACAGTAGCCCACGCGGAACGCCGTTGCGAGTGCCCGCGGGCCAAGCGCCCGGGACAATCGGACAATGCAGTCTCACTCCGCAGGCTCACTCCAGGCGCAGCAACCAGGGACCGGACGCAGCTCGCGTGACCACGGACCAGCGCGGACTCTGCTCGAACAGTTCGGCGGCTGTTTCCGCGTCGGTCCACACCCAACAGGGAGACGCAGCACTCGGCTCCCATGGCATCAACTCTCGATGAAGATAGAAATCGAGTCCGTACTTCCAGGAACGATTCACATGAAAAGCGAAGAGATTTGGCGCCTTGCGAATCTCTTCGGGAGTAGCGCGCACCACTGCTCGCGCGGAAAGGAAAGGGTCCAGTTTCGGCAGCAGTACCGCGTTGGCGCCCATTCCGAGGATGACGACTAACACAGCCGCCGTGGCGATCCCTGCTCGAACGCCCCGTGCCAGCGCGAGGATGGTGCAGACCGCACCGCCGATCAATGCCAGCGCGAGTAGATTTTTCGCCGCGCTCCATTCCGCAACCTCAGGCACGTCTCCCGAGCGGCGCAGCCAGTAACCAGCCGCAAGCGATAGCGCCATAAAGGTGCAACCCACCGCAGCGATCCACATCCTGGCGGTTTTTGCTTCTGTCCCCAGGCGTCGCGCTGTGCTGGCGGCAGCCAGCAACACCAGTGGCGCCACAGCCGGCAAGACGTAACCCGGAAGCTTGGATCGGGAGAAGCTAAAAAAGAGGACAGGGAAAGCCGCCCAGCAAGCAAAAAACAGAAAGGGTGAATCCCACTGCGTACGGCCGGCGATGGCGCGCACCGAGTCCACTGCCAGAGGAACGAGCAATGCCGTCCACGGAAAGACCAGGGCTGCGAGGACGACGCCGAGGAACCAAACCGGCTGCGGGTGCTGAAATACGGGCGTGAGGTATCGTTGGAAATTGTGCTCCAGAAAAAAGACGCGGAAGAATTCCGGATTGCGTAACGTGACCAGGACGTACCACGGCACTGTGACAGCGCAGAATGCGGCGACGCTCGTTGGATGCAAGAAACGCAGCGCCGCTCGCCACTGGCGCGAACCGAGGGCCCACAAGAATATCGCACCGGCTGCCAGGATCACTGCCGCCGGCCCCTTTGCCAGCGCCGCTGCGCCCAGAAACACCCCGAACGCAAGCCGGGCCAGAAGTCCGGGGCGCGGCTTTGCCAGCAGTTCGGCGGCCGCGACCGCCGTGAGCGCCAGCGAGGCGCTGAATATCATGTCTGGACTTGCCCCGCGCGCAAAAGTGAACATGCCGATGGTGGTCGGCAATATGAGCAGCGTGAGCCACGCAGCCTCGATTCCAAAAATTCGCAATGCGGCCCACGCTGTCGCGAGCGTCGCCAAAAGCGCCCCCAATGCTCCTGGCAGGCGCGCAGCGAATTCACTGACGCCGAACAGGCGGAAGGCCGATGCCGCCGCCCAGTAATAGAGCACCGGCTTTTCCAGCCAGGGACGGCCGTAGAGGCGGGGCGTCACCCAGTCGCCGGTCTGCGCCATCTCCCGGGCAATCGCGGCATAGCGCGGTTCGTCCGGCCCGACCAAGCCGAGAGCGCCGAGCCCGCCAAATAGCATGGTGCTGACCACACCTATGGCCAGCAGGGCCTTGGACCAAGAGATTTCCGTCGCCCTCTCTTCGGAACTGCGGACGCGAATTGGCGCGAGAGGATTCACAGGCGCACAGTCTAGCATCCAGGGCGGATTTTGAATCGAACTGGCCCCCCTATGGCGGTGCTGGATGATTGTCGAAACGCCACTGCGAAGCACTGCGCAGGAATACGTTTACTGCCTCTGGCCATGGGCTGTACCGTCCCGCATAATGGCGCGTCATGCGCAAACGCTTGGAATACGGTCTTGCGTGGGGGGTTCTCAAATTCCTGGGACTGTTGCCGCGCCCCGTAGCGCGATGGACGGCAGCGCGCCTAGCAGCCCTTTTGTTTCCGCTCCGGCCGGTCTGGCGCCGCACGGCCCTCTTCAACCTACGTCTGGCATTCCCCGACTGGCAGGACCGGCAGCGGCGGCGCGTCGTCCGGGACATGGTGCGAAATCTCGGCTGGCTGGCCGCGGAGTTTGCGCACTTTCCATCCCTCACGCGGGAAAATATAGGCCAGGTGGTGGTGTTCGAGGATGCGGAGAATCTCTTGGCCGCTGAGCGGCGCGGCCGGGGCGTTCTCCTCCTCAGCGGACACATGGGCGCCTGGGAGCTGAGCGGGTTTGCCGTAGCGCTTTATAGCCAACCGCTACACTTCCTGATGCGTGCGATCGACAACGCGCGCGTCGACGCTCTGGTGAAGCAGTATCGGTGCCTCAGCGGAAACCAGTTCATCGACAAAGATCACTCCGCCCGGGCCAGCCTGCGTGTGCTGCGTGAGGGCCACTGCATTGGCATTCTCGCCGACCACAATTCGGCCGAGGATGCCATCTTTGTCGATTTCTTCGGCATCCCAGCGGCGACTACCACGGGGGTCGCCCGTTTGGCGCGACATACCGGTGCGGCGGTCGTGCCGACCTATACCTATTGGGACACCTCACTCGGGAAATACCGATTATGTTGTGACCCACCGCTTGCTCTCGAACGCACCAGCGATGAACAAGCAGACATTCAGGCTTACACGGTCCTATTCAACCAGGTCATCGAGTCCTATATCCGGCGATTCCCCGACCAGTGGCTGTGGATCCATCGCCGCTGGAAAACACGTCCGCCCGGGGAGAGCCCGATCTATCCGGACCAGGAGAAATGAGCACAAAACTGCACCGCTCGGTCGTCTGCGAAAGATACGAATCACACACTAGCGTAAGCGTAAATGCTGTACAGCGGCACCGCTTTCTCCCTGGGAACGACACGACATCTTCCGTATTGACCCCCAGGGATATAGTGCAGATAATGAGTTGGTAATTGCATCACTCCCTCTCAGGATCAGGATACGGTGGTTGGGGCAGGCCATCCTGGAAGCACCCGCATGGATCTCTATCGTCATCGTGGCAACTTAACTCTGTCTTAGAGTTGCGGACTACATGTTCACGGTGACCCAGGCTGCATCCATATGCGGGTGATCTTCGGTCTCTGGAGGGTAGATGGCATCTCGAACCAGTCTAGAGGTGGGGCCACCCGCCGACCTGCAAGCACCGGCGGATATCCCGGTACTGTCGGAGCGTCTCGCAGAAGCCATTGATCGCGGCGCGCATCACCTGCTTTCGCTGCAGACGAGGGAAGGCTATTGGCTGGGTGAACTCGAGGCCGACACGACCTTGGAGTCCGATTACATCTTTTACCTGCACATACTGGGAAAGGCCGACCGCACTCGCGTAGCCAAGCTCGCCAACTACATTCGCCGGCGCCAATTGTCCGATGGCGGTTGGAATATCTATTTCGGAGGGCCATCGGAGCTGAACGCCACAGTAAAAGCCTACTTAGCCCTGAAACTTGCAGGCGACCAGCCAGACGCGGGGTGCATGGAGCGCGCTCGGCGCCGCGTGCACGAACTGGGGGGGGAGGGGGGGGCTGGAAGCGACGAATTCCTATGTGCGCTTCTATCTGGCGCTGGCCGGCTGCGTGTCGTGGAACATGGTCCCAGCCGTTCCGCCCAAAATCCTGCTGTTGCCGGACTGGTTTCCTATGAATATCTACGAGATGTCGTCATGGATCCGCGCCATCGCCATTCCACTCACGATCTTGTACGCGCACAAGCCGTATTGGCCGTTGCCGGAACATGCGCGCGTGGATGAGCTCTTTCGCGATCCCAGCCGGAACGCCATTGCCCTGGATTGGGGTGCCGATCGGCCTAGTTGGCGGAACTTCTTCCTGGCACTCGACCGTTGCCTGAAACTCTACGAGCGCCTGCCTTGGAAGCCGCTACGGCAACGCGCGTTGCACCGGGCACAAACATGGTTGCTGGAACATGTCGAGCGCAGCGACGGTTTAGGCGCCATCTATCCCTCCATGATGAACTCGATTTTCGCACTGATCGCACTGGGCTACGAACCCGATGACCCTCTCACGGCACGGGAAATAAACCGGCTCGCCCGTTTAGAGATCGAAGATGCGGACTCGATTCGCGTGCAACCGTGCGTATCGCCGGTGTGGGACACGGCGATCGCCATGGTGGCACTGGAAGAAGCCGGTGTGCCGTCCGATCATCCGGCGTTGCTGGACGCGGCACGCTGGCTTCTGGATCATCAAGTGCTGGGGCCGGGGGATTGGCAGGTAAAAAATCCCGGCGCGCGGCCAGGCGGCTGGGTGTTCGAGTTTCGCAATGATTTCTACCCTGACGTGGACGACACGGCTTTCGTCCTGATGGCCTGCAGCGCGTACTGTATCCCGATCGACGCCGCTTGGAGGCAGCCGCTCGCCGCGGGCTGGCCTGGTTAGTATCCATGCAGAATCGGGACGGCGGTTGGGGCGCGTTTGACCGAGACAGTGATCAACACTTGCTAACCCAGGTTCCCTTTGCCGATCACAACGCGATGATTGATCCCTCTTCAGCCGATGTCACGGCTCGTGTCATCGAGTGTCTCGGCCGCTATGGCTGGCGCTCCACACACCTGGTGATCCGGCACGCACTGGCCTACTTGCGCTGCGAGCAAACAACCGCAGGCGCGTGGTATGGACGCTAGGGCGTGAACTATGTGTACGGCACCAGCGGCGTCCTGCGCGCACTCGAGACCCTCGCGCTCGCCGGGAGCAATTCCTGTCAGCGGGGCGTCGCGTGGCTGCGCTCGATCCAAAACGACGACGGCGGCTTCGGTGAATCCGCCGCTTCCTACTGCGATCAGCAGCGCAAAGGGCGAGGACCCAGCACACCGTCGCAAACGGCTTGGGGACTCATCGGCTTATTCGCTTCCGATGGTGAGCATCCCGCCACCCAACGGGCGGTCACGCACCTGGTGGACCGGCAAAACGCCGATGGATCGTGGAACGAAGACGAGTTCACGGGGACGGGGTCCCGCGCGTCTTCCACCTGAAATATCATCTCTACCGAAATTCCTTTCCGCTGTACGCCCTGTCCCGCTATCGCAACCGAACCGAGGAGTCACGGCAATTTCGCGGATTGGAGATCCCTCCCGGGCAACTGAATGGCAGCCAGGCAGCGCGAGGCAGCCGATGAGATTTCCGCTCACCTTGACCGCCAATCTGACTCGCTACATCGCCGGAAAGCGCATGCGTGGCCGGCAGAAGTTTCCACTGGTGATGATGCTCGAGCCACTGCACGCCTGCAATCTGACGTGCACAGGTTGCGGGCGCATCCGCGAGTACAAATCCACCATCGGTGAAATGCTGACGGTGGAGCAGTGTCTACAGGCGATGGAAGAGTGTGGTGCGCCGGTCGTTTCGATCTGCGGGGGGGGGACCCATGATCTATCCCGAGATCGGCCGTCTGGTGCGTGAAATCCTGGCGCGAGGCCGCCACATCTATCTCTGCACCAACGGCATGTTCATCCGCAAGCGATTGCATGGGTTTCAGCCGGTTTCCCGCTTCTTCTGGAACGTACACCTGGACGGTATGGAGCGCACGCATGATCTGTGTGTCGAGCGCGACGGAGTGTTCCGCAAAGCCATCGAGGGCATCCAATCCGCCAAGGCCGCGGGTTTCTACGTCTGCTCGAACACCACCATCTACAAAGATACGGATCTGAACGAGATTGCCGAGCTGTATGCTTACCTCCATGAGCTGGGCGTCGACGGGTATATGCTCTCACCGGCCTACAGTTATGCCGCCGTCATGACCCGGGATATCTTCATGTCGCGGGATGAGGTGCGCGAAAAATGCCGCCAGGCCCTCGCACTCGTCGAGAATTACAATCTGATGATCTCTCCGATCTACTGCGAATATCTAAAGGGCGAGCGCGAATTAATGTGCACGGCCTGGGGCAATCCGACCTACAATCCTCGCGGATGGAAGGGGCCCTGTTATCTTATGACCGATGCGCACCATGCCACGTACCGACAATTCATTGAGGAAACTCCCTGGCAGAATTACGGCCGAGGGCGCGACCCGCGCTGTGAGGATTGCATGGTGCACGTGGGTTTTGAGCCGTCGGCCATTCTCGGAGCGCACCGAAAGTTCGGTGACCACTGGAAATTGCTGAAGTGGCAGCTCAAAGGGAAGATGGGGGGAGCGAGGCGCGCCCCCAGCGCTGCTGGAACGGACAACGGCAATGGACACGGCAGCCCTCAGAACGGTACCGGCAGCAATGGGAATGGACGGCATTCGGGAACCTTGGGCCGCACGCCCGCCGATGTCGTCACTCCGGACGGGGATTTTCGCATCCTATGACCGTTCTGGTAACTGGAGCGACGGGTTTTCTCGGCAGTCACGTGGCACGTCTGCTGATTGAAGGCGGCGAACACGTGCGGCTGCTGGTCCGCTCAACTGGTACGCGCCCGCAGGAAAGCTTGCCGGCCGAACGCGTGGTGGGCGATCTGCGCGACCGGGCGTCGCTGGATCGCGCGGTAGAAGGAGTCCAGACGGTGTATCACGTGGCCGCTGACTATCGCCTTTGGGCTCACGCTCCGCAGGAGCTCCTGGATTCAAATGTCACCGGCACGCGAAACCTGCTCGAGGCGGCGCGCCGCGTCGGCGTCTCCCGTTTCCTCTACACGAGCAGCGTCGCGACGGTAGCCGTGCCACTGCACGATGCGCTTCCCGATGAACGCACCACAACATCCCTCGGCGAAATGATAGGGTGGTATAAGCGGTCCAAGTGGCTTGCCGAACAGGAGGCGACGCGCGCCGCGGAATCGGGGCTTCCGGTGGTCATCGTCAATCCGACGACACTGGTAGGGCCGGGCGACCACAAGCCGACGCCAACCGGGCGTATCATCCTGGATTTCTTGAACGGCCGAATGCCAGCCTACGTGGACGCGGGTTTGAATTTCGTGCCGGTCGAGAATGCCGCCGCGGGCCATCTATTGGCCGCCAAACGGGGGCGCGTGGGCTAGCGCTATATTCTCGGCGCGGAAAATCTCACGCTCCGGCAGGCCCTCGATTGGCTGGCGCGAGCTTCCGGGAGACCCGCCCCGAGGTGGCGGTTGCCGCACGCGGTGGCGCTTGCAGCAGGTTATGCCGACGCAGCGGTTTCGCGCGTGTTAAACCGCGAGCCGCGGATTCCGCTGGAAGGGGTCCGTATGGCGCGCCACAGCATGTTCGTCAATACGGAAAAGGCGCGGCGGGAACTGGGATTCACGCCGGGGCCGGTCGCGGGGGCCCTGGAGCGCGCGGTCCGTTGGTATGTACACCATGGCTACGTTGGCCCCAGACGCGCCGAGACGGTCGAGGGACTGCATGCGGCCTGAGCAGCAAGCAGGATAAGGAAACTTTTATTGGGGAAGTCACTGCAGAAGGATGAAGATTCTGGTAACGTTTGCGGTACCAACCGAATTCGCGGCTTGGCGGCGCCAGCACGGGTTCCAGCAAGTCGCCCGCGATCCGGTTCCGCTCTATGCCGCCGACATTGGCGGGAGCACGGTTCGGGTGGTACTGACGGGAATCGGAACGGTTGCGGCGAGGCGAGCCATGCGCTCAGCGCTGGCGTCGCCGGTCGACTTGTGTATATCGAGCGGTTTTGCCGCCGCACTGCGTCCCAACGTAGGGGTCGGAGAAGTCCTAGCGGGGCGCCTAGTGCGCCACGCGGAGAGAGACCTAGCGGTGGCGAGTGATTGCGAGTTGCTGGCGGCCGCCTGTGACGCCCGAGCCCGTCAGATGGACCGCTTTCTCACCACGGAGCGGGTGGTCTTGAGCGCGGCCGAGAAATATGCTCTTGCCGATGAGGCGGACGCGGTAGAAATGGAGAGCTTCGTAATTTTGGCGGAAGCAGCGCGGCACGGTGTTCGCGCCGTAGCCGTGCGCGCCGTGAGCGACACGGTCGAGACGTCGCTGCCCTACGATTTCAACCGCACCATCGATGCCCGAGGGCACATTCGCCTGGGCGCGCTGATTACCGCCGTCATCCGACAGCCACAACGCCTTCCGGCCCTGCTCCGCCTGGGGCTTGATTGCCGGCTGGCGGCTCGGCAGCTTGCCGACTTTCTGGACCGATATGTCGGTTTGCTGTACTCCCGACTGGATCTTTCGCAGTCCGAAATGGCGGCCGCCACATGAGCACCGGAATTGGCATTGCCGACTCGGTTTCGATAGCCCCGCCGCCTGCCCGGGAAATGCGGGCCGTGGTCTACCGCGGGCCGGGCCGCGTTCGGATGGAATCTGTTCCGGTGCCCGCAATTTCCGATGGTGAAATGCTGATCGGTGTCGCTGCCTGTGGAATCTGCGGCACCGATATCAAGAAGATGGAGGGCGGATTCGTTGCTCCCCCGCAAATCTTCGGACATGAAGTCGCAGGTACGGTTGTTGCCATGGGCCGCTCCGTAGCGCCGAGGCTCCCGGCTCGCTCGGTGAGAGCGGAAAAGAACGGTGGCGCTCGGCGCGTCAAGAGCGTCCGCCGATGGAAGGTGGGCGACCGCGTGGTGAGCTTTCACCATGTGCCGTGCGAGCGGTGTTTTTATTGCCAGCGGCGGCTGTTTTCGCAGTGCCCGGCGTACCGAAAGGTCGGCCTCACGGCGGGGTTCGATCCCAATGGAGGCGGGTTTGCCGAATACGTCCGCGCGATGCCCTGGATCGTTGAACGCGGCATGGTGCGGATTCCACCGGACGTGAGTTTCGAAGAGGCTACGTTTGTCGAACCGGTGAACGCCTGCCTGAAGGCCGTCGAAAAGGCGCGAATCGCCCCCTGCGAGACTGTCCTGGTGATCGGCCAGGGACCGATGGGACTGTTGCTGATGATGCTGGCTCGACTTGCAGGCGCTATAGTGTTCGTGAGCGACCTGATACCCGACCGCCGCGCGGCCGCTGTGCGCCTGGGGGCCACGGCGGCGTTCGATCCTGCGGCCGGACGTCTCGCCGGGGAACTGCAGGGGCGTACGGAAGGACGCGGGGCGGACGCTGTGCTGGTTGCGGTGCCGGCGCCCAGCGCCCTCACCGAAGCGCTGGCGTGCGCGCGCCGCGGCGGACGCGTACTGCTGTTTGCGCAAAACGACCCACACATGAAGCTTGAATTCCCCGCCGCAGCCGTGGGGGTGGAGGAAAAGGAGATCCTCGGCAGTTACAGCGCCGCGGTGGATCGGTTGAACGAATCCGCCAAGTTGGTTTTTTCGCGGGCGTTACCTGTGGGCGAGCTCATTACCCACCGCTTCCCCCTCGAAAAATTTGAACAGGCTTTGTCCTTGTCCGCTCGACCTAGGATGAATTCTTTGAAAGTGGTGATCACACCTTGATGGAAATACTCTAGATGGCACCATCGACTGAAGGTTTGCCTCGCGTCGCGACAAACGGTCACATGACTGCTGCCGTCCTGTACGGCAGCGAAAACCTGAAGATTGAAAGTGTAGACATTCCTCACTTGGCGCCCGACGAAGCGCTGGTCCGGGTGAAAGTCGCGCTGACTTGCGGCACCGATCTGAAGGTGTGGAAACGCGGCTATCATGCGCGCATGATCACACCGCCGGCGGTCTTCGGACATGAACTCGCCGGGATCGTAGAACAGCTCGGTTCGGGCGTAGGCAATTCGCTGCAGGTTGGTGCGCGCGTGGTGCCGTCGAACTCTGCGCCTTGCGGGGTGTGTCTGTTTTGTCGCAAGGAGCGCAGCAATCTCTGCGATGACCTCCTATTCAACAATGGCGCTTACGCCCAATATATTCGCATTCCGGGGCGCATCGTCCGGCAGAACATGCTGACAATCCCGTCCCACGTACCGTTTCTCGACGCCGCCATGGTGGAGCCGCTCGCTTGCGTTCTACGAGGAATCGAGGAGACGGGCATCGCGCCCGGTGATACCACAGTGCTGATCGGTTGCGGACCCATCGGCCTGAAGTTCATCCGAATTCTCGCGCGCCGGGGAGTCAACGTCATTGCCATCGGCAAGCGGCCGAATCAGGTGCGGGCCGCCGAGCTCATGGGAGCAGCCACGGCCTTCGACATTAGCAGACTTTCCGATCCGGTAAGCGCCGTGCGCAGGCTCACCGAGCACGGCCGCGGCGCCGACTCCGTCATCGAGGCGGTCGGGTCGCCCCAAACCTGGGAATGGGCCATGCAGATGATCCGCTCCGGCGGCACGGTGAACCTGTTTGGCGGATGCCCCCCCGGGGCCCAGGTGCACTTCGATCCCATGGCGCTGCACTATTCCGAAATTACGATCAAATCTACGTTTCACCACACGCCGCGCTTCATCCGCGAAGCGCTCGACGTTATCTCTCGCGGCGAAATCCGCGCCAGTGACTTTGTCAACGCCGAGGTCCCACTGCGGGAACTTCCACTGATTTTCGAGCACATGAAACATCGGAATGGCGAGATGAAAGTTGCGGTGATTCCGTAGCAGGGCGGACACGACTGTCAAGGGATTCCGCAAGGCTGCGGACGCGATTTCAGAGGCCACATGCAGTCCCCCGCTGAACTGGAGATCGCAGACGCATTGCCGCCGCCGGCATGTCTTCCGGCCGAAGCCGGGCGTTACACGCGCTGGCTCGCCGCGCATCACTATGAAAACTTCCACGTAGCCTCCTGGTTTCTGCCGCGCCGGCTGCGGCAGCATTTCTGTAACATCTATGCCTATTGCCGTTGGGCGGACGATTTGGCCGATGAGGTTTCGAGCGCTTCGCGAGCACTCGCGCTGCTCGACTGGTGGGAGCACGAGCTCGGCCTGTGCTACGCCAATCGCCCATCGCATGCCGTATTCGTTGCCCTGGCGCCCACGGTTCGCGCCTTCGATATTCCCATCCAGCCGTTCCGCGACCTGCTGACGGCGTTTCGCCAGGATCAGGTCGTGCATCGCTACGGGTCTTGGGACCAAGTCTTGAGGTACTGCCGTTATTCCGCCAATCCCGTTGGCCGGCTGGTGCTCTATCTCTGCGGTTACCGCGACGCCGAGCGGCAGCGGCTTTCCGACGCCATTTGTACGGCCCTGCAACTCGCGAACTTCTGGCAGGATGTGTCGCGCGACCTCGATAAGGGCCGCATCTACATTCCCGGCGACCTCCTGAGCCACCACGGACTTGCAGCCGAGGTGATCGAGGCCAGGCATTTCGACGCGCAGTACGCCGCCTTGATGAAGGACCTTTTGGCGCGCACGCGCGCGCTGTTCGCCGAAGGTTTACCGCTAACCGGAAAGGTGGACGCCGCGCTCCGCGTGGACTTGGATCTCTTCAGCCGAGGAGGCTTGGCGGTACTCGAGGCCATCGAATCCATCGGCTACAACACGCTCGAGCATCGCCCCTCGGTGGGGCAATTCACTCGAGCACGTTTGCTCAGCCACGCCGTCGCAGGACGGTTCATGGCGGCCCTGACGGCGGGATCGAATACGGCGCGAAAAACCAGTCCAGTGCCGCCGGCCGGAGCCGCCTCGCGCGGAAATCAGAATTCCGCCGGTTCGATCGACACCATCGAGGCCTCCTACATCCAATGCCGCAGTCTGGCGCGCTCCGCAGCGAGCAATTTCTATTATGCGTTTTACATGCTGCCCCGCCCGAAGCGCAATGCGCTATGCGCCCTGTACGCCTTTATGCGCCTGGTGGACGACGTTACCGATGCACCATCACCATCGAGCACCACGAATGCGGGCACCACGGATGCGGCTGCCGGCGCTTCTTCTCGGGTTTCGGAAAAACGGGCTGCTCTGGCACGCTGGCGCGCTCTGCTTGAACAAGCAGTCGCTGGCGATACCAGCGGGCATCCCATTTTGCCGGCTTTCGCAGATACCCTGCGGCGCTATCGAATCCCCTCACGTTATTTACACGACCTCATTTCCGGCGCGGAAATGGACCTCGCCGAATCGTCCTATGCGACCTTCGAGCAACTGCGTGAATATTGCTATCGCGTCGGCGGCACGGTCGGGCTCAGCTGCCTGCACGTTTTTGGCTTCGACGATCCGCACGCTCCGGAACTGGCGGAACGGCTGGGCATCGCGTTTCAGTTGACCAACATCCTTCGCGACTTGCGCGCAGACCTTGCACTCGGCCGCGTCTACCTGCCGGCGGAAGACCTCGCGCGCTTTGGCTGCTCGGTGGAGGAACTCGCCTGCGGCGGGGCCAAACCTGCGGTCCGCGAACTCTTGCACTGGGAAGCCGAACGGGCTTGGCGTTTCTATGTCGAGGGTGCGCGCCTGATTTGCCGTGTGGATCGTGACAGCCAAGCGGCGCTGTGGGCGCTGACGCGCATCTATACCGGGTTGCTGGCGCGCATGGAAGACGGCGACTTCGACGTATTTTCTTCACGCGTGCGCCTCACGGCCGCGGAAAAAGCCGGTATTCTGCTGCGTGCGCGATTGGGGTGGTGGTCGGAGGCCGATGTCCTCAAAAACGGTGATCGTGATCGGCGGCGGCCTGGCGGGGCTTTCCTCGGCCGTCGGGCTGGCTGACGCCGGTTTCCATGTTCGTTTGCTCGAGCAAAGGCCATTTCTGGGCGGCCGTGCGTCATCGTATGTGCTGCCAACGGGCGAGCGCATAGACAACTGCCAGCATGTAACGCTGGGTTGTTGCGTCAATCTGGATGACTTCTATCGGCGCATCGGCGCCAGCCAAAAGATCGCTTTCTATGAACGTCTGACGTTCATAGACCGGGATGGCCGGCGCAGCTCCATGGAAACATCGACCTTGCCGCCACCGCTGCACCTCGCTCCCTCCTTGGCGCTCTATTCCTCGCTCCCCTGGAGCGAGCGGCGTGCCATCAGCCGTGCCATGCTCGCTATTGCGCGCCAAGGTGGACGCAATGCCAATGCCGATACCGCCGAAAGGAGCATGCTCGACTGGCTGCGCCTTCATGGCCAGACGCCCGCCGCGATCGCGCGCTTTTGGAGCGTCATCCTCGTCAGTGCGCTCAACGAGGAGCTTCATCGCATGGATGCACGCTATGGCCTGGACGTATTCTGGAAGGCATTCCTTTCGAACCGCTCCGGTTATCGAGTGGGGATACCCAGGGTCCCACTGGGGGAGCTTTACGCCGGCTGCCGGGTGGCCATCGAGCGCCAAGGCGGCGAGGTGACGCTCTCTGCCAGGGTGCACAGTCTGCGCGTGGCCGATGGGCGCGTGGTTGCAGTCGAGACATCCGTAGCGCCGAGGCTCCCGGCTCGCTCGGTGAGAGCGGAAAAGAACGTAGGCGCTCGGCGCGTCAAGAACGACCAGGAAGTAACAGGAGATTTCTATGTCTTGGCTGTTCCGCACCAAGCAGCGCTGGATCTCCTGCCGGCGGACCTCGCCGAGCGCGAGCCTCTCTTCCACAACTTGCGCGAGCTGCGGTGTACACCGATTACCGGCGTGCATTTGTGGTTTGACCGTGACGTTATGGCTGAGCCGTTTTTGACGCTGCTCGATCGCACGACGCAGTGGATTTTCAACAAGTCCCGGCTCTGCGGCAGTCCGGGCGAGGGGCGATATCTACAGCTCGTCATTAGCGCTTCTTACGCTCTTGTGGCGCGCCCCCGCCAAGAGATCATCGACCTCTGCCTGCGCGAGTTGACCGAAGTCCTGCCCGAAGCGCGCAAAGCGAGCCTCGTGAGAGCCATGGTCATCAAAGAAATGACCGCGACCTTCTCACCTGAGCCCGGATCGGACCGCTGGCGTCCTGCGCAGCGATCGCCGCTTCCCAATCTATTCCTGGCCGGCGATTGGACAGCTACCGGATGGCCCGCGACCATGGAAGGGGCTGTGCGCAGTGGCTATCTTGCCGCCGAAGCGGTGCTCGCTGCCGCTGGTGCCCCGCGACAGCGCGTGCGGACGGACCTGCCCGCCGAGGGCTTGGCACGATATTGGCAGAGCGGCCGGAGCATGCCTTGAGCATGGCCACACGCAGACTTGCCACCCCGAAAACGCAGGCGACGACTGGAAAGAGATCCCTGCTCTCTATCCTGCGGAATGCCGGGGGCCATAAGGCCCGAATGACAGCCGCCGTGCACGGCCCGGCGTGCACGGTGATGTCCGTAGCGCCGAGGCTCCCGGCTCGCTCGGTGAGAGCGGAAAAGTAACGTAGGCGCTCGGCGCGTCAAGAGTTTCCGCTTTGCACAATTTCACAGGGGGTCGCTTTTTTTGTCGCGCCATGTGTATTGCGAGTATGATGGAGATATCCCTCACTGGAGGTAATCCTTGGAACGGAAGTATGGCCATCGGGGCTATATGGATTCCGATGCCCCCAAAAAAAAGGAAAAACGCCCACCCGAGAGCCGCCCACGCCAGGAGCAGATCGGTCCACGAACACCGCTCATGGTTGGCACGGTCACCCGCGCGCGCTGTTCGAATTGCGGCGCCGTGCTCCTGAAGGGATTTGACCCCGCCGGTCAATGCCCGCGGTGCGGCTTCAAACTGCATTGCTGTAAGCAATGCGTGTATTTCGACACCGGTGCGCGCTTCGAGTGCACACAACCCATCCCCGAGCATATCCCGAAAAAAGACGCCCGCAACGAATGTACTTTCTACGCCTTCTGCACGACCATCGAAAAGGACACGGCTCCTATAGCGCCGGCCGCGTCTTCGCGGGGTGCCGGGGCCACGTCCTATCGTCCGAACAATGCCCGCAAGGCCTTCGATGATCTCTTCAAGAAGTAGCGTCGAGGGAGCCTGTCAACCCATCATCTGTTAGTGGACATCCGCGCAGCCCGACGACGCCCGCATCCACGACATTGGCAAACTGGCATTGGCCAGCTCTTGCGCAGTTGATTGGCGCATGGAATTCACGGTTTCATTTCCCCAGGAGTCAATCGCATGGACATTGAAAAACTGAAGAAAATACTCAGGCTCAAGCCCCTCCCAGAGGAGGGTGGATTCTACGGAGAGCTGTATCGATCCGACGAGAGATTGCCTGGAGAGTGCCTCCCAAGACGTTACCCCGGGGAGCGATGTTTCGGAACCTCGATATACTTCTTTATTGACTCCTGACACATTTTCGGCGCTGCATAGATTGACCTCCGACGAGATCTACCATCTCTATCTGAGGGACCCCGTGGAGATGCTGCAATTAAGGGAGGAAGGAGCGGGAGAGATTGTTACGCTGGGAACTGATTTCGATCTTGGCATGAGGCCTCAGGTAGTCGTGGCTCGAGGAACGTGGCAAGGCTCAAGATTGATAGCCGGCGGACGATTTGCCCTGCTGGGCACGACTGTAGTCCCGGGGTTTGAATTCGCGGATTTTGAGCTCGCAAAGAGAGAAGAGCAACTGGCAAGCCATCCCAAGTTTTCCGACAGGATACAGAGCTTGACACGGTGAGGATCAGGGACTCTTTCTTGACGCGCCGAGGGCGGAGCGAATTTCCGAGATGGATTTGCCTTTCCAAAAACGATTCAAATTCTCCATGGAGGTGAGGGTGCAGCTACGCATGCGATCAATATATAGGACTCCCCCAAGGTGATCGATTTCATGCTGCAGAATTCGCGCATACCAACCGGAGGCCTCGATCACTCTGGGCTTACCTCGTTCATCGAGACATTCCACTCGCACCGTTCGTTCTCTGAGCACCAAGGCAGAATAACCCGCGAGGCTCAGGCAACCCTCATAAAACTCCACCGGTCCTCCTGTCGCCCTGGTAAGGACCGGGTTGATGATGACGTGGAATGGGACCGGGCGCCTTTCCCGTTCCGCCAGCAACTCGGGCGAGACCTTTTTCAAGTCCTCCTCGCGGTCCTCGATCACCGCTAGTTGTAAGGAAAATCCCACCTGAGGAGCCGCCAGGCCGACGCCCGGGACATCACGCATCGCCTTGCGCATCTTGCGGATCAAGCCTTGGATCTCACGGCCAGCAATCTCGCGGGGTACAAGCGGGCGCGCTCGTTGCCGGAGAACTGGATCCCCAACTTCGACGATGGTTAAACTCACACCCGCACCCTCCCGGTTTGTCCGTCAGACTGGACTGTAGTGCCAGAGTTGTTTGCTAATTCTTAGAGGTTCTCGCTGGGATCAAAATCCCACCGGGCAGGTCATCTCCGGCGGTGGGCGTTACAGAAACTTGACAGCGCAGGTAGCGTCCAGTTCCCGCACTTGGCCCTCCCGTGCCCTGACATTGCCCCTACATTACTGTGACGCGGCGTACCATAACCTGGAATCCGGCCCCTGGCAATAGCCTGACAGGACAACGTAGTATGTGTATGTTCGCTTTCCATGAGCCACGACAAGTTATTTTCGCCACGCGAAACTGCTCAAGTCCTGGGCATCAGCTATCCGACACTCAAGCAGTGGATCTATAAAAAGAAGATTCGCACCATCCAGACCGCCGGGGGGCATCACCGCATCCCGGAGCGCGAAATCGACAGATTCCTCTACCGGGCCTCGGAAGGGCGCAAGGTGAGCGAACGGCGCAACACCTTCCGCCGGGTGAGCGGGCGAAACCAATTGGTCGGGCGCGTAACGGACGTCAAGATCAGCGGCTTGATGGCCCAGGTGACGCTTTCGATTGGGAGCCAACGCATCACTTCCGTGATTACAGCTGACGCGGTGCGCGAGATGCGCCTGCAGAAAGGGCAGATCGTCGCCGCGCTCATCAAGTCCACCGAAGTCATGATCCTACGGGTGTAACACGGTTTCTCGCCAGGATCAGGCAAACAGGTTTTTCCTTTGCGTCAAAGTGGATGCCAAAGGGCAGGGAGTGGCAGAATCAACCTCGGGTGCATCCAGTGCAGACCTGATTTTCCCACCAGATTTCCGGTATCCGTGTGCACCGTCCGCGTGGTTGACGCCAGCGGGCGGTTCCTATAGAATCCGCCCGTTGGGTCGGATCAGGGTATTCCGGTTGCAAGATGGAATGCCGCCGGACCTCTGATACCAGGCGAGAAGGCTTCGCCAATGAGACAAGGAGCGCACGAACATGAAGAGGAATGCAACTTTAATCGCGGTGTTGGGGCTTTTTGTGGTGGCATTTGCAGGGATGGCCGCCGCTCAAGATATACCCGAAGCCCCGGACGTTGAAGCGGCTGGAACCTGGAACGTGACGATCCATTCGACCATCTCGGGGCCCATGAACGAGATGTGGATGCTTAAGCAAGAGGGCAACGAGGTCACTGGCATGGTCAAGACCGACAAAGGCGAAATGCAAATTAAAGGCATGGTGAGCAAAGCTGTGATCCGTGGGCTGGTCATGGAAGGTGATGTGAACCATCAGTTTAACGTCGTCGTGACCAATGACGCCAGCGGCAACCCGAATGATTTTAGTGGCACGATCAGAATGGGCAGGAACTCGTTCCTGGTTATGGGGAAAAGGACGGAATAAATCCGCTGGGCTGTTAGAGCTTGGCAAGGCGCAGTTAGGATTTAGCAAGGCTAGAACTTAGCAAGGCAAGATCAGGATTGGATCGGGCGGCGCCTTCCAAACTGGGAAGCGTTTGGGGTGCTTGGTGTGCAAGCAGCTTGGTGTGTCCCTACAGGCGGCGGTACCGGTCGACCCAGCGAAGGAAATCGCGCACGCGATGCCGCTCGCGCCACAGGAGACGGCAGAAGCAGACAGCGGTGAGCGGTGAAGCTGGTGGTCCGAAGAAGGTTTCCATGCGCCATCGGATGTACGGGCTCCGCCATGGGCGCAGCCGATAACCCTTTGCATGTATCCAGTAGTAGCGCAATCCGTTGAGCATGGACCTTTTACAACGGAATGGCGCGCCCCCAGATGCGGGTGGTGGCCGGCTTTCCCAGGTAGATTTTGCGGCCGCCGACCGACACACTGGTGGTTTCATCGTACTCGCGGCGCAGAATGCGAATGCGCACTCCGGGACGCAAGCGTCGGCGACTGAGAAATTCCAAGAACTTGGGGTCTTTTTCGTAAACACAAACGATCTCCACCGTGCGCCCCACGGGAAGATCGGACAGTGGCACGGCACGCCCCGTCCGCCGGAGCCGCGCCAGTCCGCCGCGCAAGGGCAGACCGTGCGGACAGGAACTCTCGGCACCGAAGCGCCGCAAAAGGAGGCTTGCAACCTCAGGGGAGAGGCCGTGTTCGAGCAGCTCGGCCGCTTCGTGGGCTCGCGTCCAATCGAGCCCGATCACATCGGTCAGCAGTTTTTCGGCGAGTTGGTGGCGCAGCGCCAACCGCTCTGCCTCGACGCGGCCCTTGCGTGTCAAGCGAATGTGGCCGTCGCGCGCAATATGCAGCAATCTATCGCGGGTCATGCGCTTGAGCGCCGACGTCACGGCCGGAGGGGTGACGCGTAACTCTTCGGCAAGGCGCGCGCTAATCGGTGGCTGCTCGAGCTCCCATATGGCCTTGAGGTAATCTTCGCGCGAGGCGCTAGTGGTTTCGCGGGACACGGGTTTTCTCCTGGCGGATTTCCGATGAAAGGCGTTCTCGCCGCGCACCCGCCGGTACGATGTTAGAGTCGAATCCCAATAAATCCGTCAGGTCACCGCCAGCTAACCGTCAGCTAACAATGTTCCACAGCACCGCCGCGCGGTCAAAAGGCATTTGGCCCGGGCGGCCGAGTGCCGAACCCTCGCTTCGCAAGAGCGCTCCTCCATCCAAGCGAAGTGCATGCCGCAGCATCAGGAGGAGACTACGCTCCTCGATCTGGAGGGAGTGACCTGGCTGCGCCCGGTCTCGGCTGCGAGCTTCAGGAAATATTCGTGAACCGTCGTATCGTCGGTCAGTTCCGGGTGAAATGTTGCCATCAGTAGATGGTCCTGCCGCACCAGGACCGGACGGCCGCGGTCGCTGGCGAGGACTTCGACGTCGCGACCGGCCTCTTCGATAATGGGCGCACGGATGAAGACCATTTCCATCGGCTCGGGCTTGAGCTTTGACACCGTGTGGCGCACCTCGCTCGCTACTTGCCGGCCATGCGCGTTCCGGGTCAGGACGATGTCAGCCAGTCCAAGCGAAGGCTGCGCGGGTGCGCGCACCTCCCGGGCCAGCAGAATGGCCCCGGCGCAAGTGCCCAAAAATGCTCCACGGCGCGCGGACAATGCCCTTAAGGGTTCCTCAAGACCTTCCTCCTTCAGGAACATGAGCATCGTCGTGCTCTCTCCGCCTGGCAGAATCATGGCATCGGCTCGGGCGGCCTCCTTCGGCGTCCGAACGAGCAGGTAGGGAGCGTTCAGCCGTTCGAGCACGCGGGCGTGGGCCTCGAAATCGCCTTGTACGCTGAGGATACCGATACGCATGAAAGTTTCTCGCGGTCCTTTTTGCTGCTCGCTTTACCAACCGCGGGTCTGCAGCAGTTCCTTGGGATCGAGCTGGCGCACGTCCAATCCTTTCATCGCCTCCCCCAATTCCCCCGAGGCCTCGAGCACCGCCTTGGCATCGTCAAAGTGTGTCGCTGCCTTGACGATCGCGCGGGCGCGCTTGGCCGGGTCGCTGGATTTGAAGATGCCCGACCCGACAAACACCGCCTCCGCACCGAGTTGCCGGACCAGCGCCGCGTCCGCGGGCGTAGCAATGCCTCCCGCCGAGAAATTAGGCACCGGCAATTTTCCCGCCCCCGCCACTTCACGCACCAACTCGAGCGGGGCCCCCAGCTCTTTGGCCGCGCGCACCAGTTCGTCCTCACGCAGGGTAGTCAGCCGGCGCAGCTCGCCCGTAATGGCGCGCATGTGGCGCACGGCCTCCACGATGTTTCCCGAGCCTGCTTCCCCCTTGGTGCGAATCATCGCTGCGCCTTCCCCGACGCGCCGCAACGCCTCACCCAGATTGCGCGCCCCGCACACGAACGGCACCTTGAAGTCGTGCTTCCAGATGTGGTTTTGCTCGTCAGCCGGCGTGAGCACTTCGCTTTCATCGACGAAATCCACTTCCAGGGCTTCCAGCACCTGCGCCTCGGCGAAGTGGCCGATGCGGGCTTTGGCCATCACCGGGATACTCACCGTGTCCATGATTTCGCGGATCACGCGGGGGGAGGCCATGCGAGCCACCCCGCCTTCCTTGCGGATATCGGCCGGAACCCGCTCCAGCGCCATGACCGCGCACGCGCCGGCCTCCTCGGCGACCTGGGCCTGTTCGGCCGTGGTAACGTCCATGATCACGCCGCCCTTGAGCATTTCGGCCAAGCCGACCTTCACCCGCCACTGGTCTCTTGCTGCACTTCCGTTCATCGCGTTCATCTTCCTCTCCTAACCCGTTAGGCGTCGAAGGCCTCTCGGCTCACAGCCACCCATCGCCCTCGCCCTCGCCCCTGCAACTCGCCGTCAAGGTTGCCAGTCTCACCTCCATGATACAACTAGATGATACAATTGGCGGAGCCTTCGCGCCCCACGAAGAAGCGAGAACTGCCTTTCCGGGAGGAACACAGCCTCCGAAACGCAGATCTGAGCCTCCATGCGTACAAGCCTCCCTGCGTACTAGCCTCCCTGCCAAAGGGCCGCGCGGGAAACGTTCGAAGCAGCCCGTGCGCAAGCCCCGGCTGGCCTTTCTGCGTGCTCGCTTGCCATTTGAACGTGGCCATCCGACCAGAGATCGTCATCCCGCCTGTCCTGAGTTTGCCGAAGGAAGCGAGTGAAGCGAGCCGAGGAATCCCTCTGCGCGTTGCCCCGCCTTCAGGCCGGCACTGCCCCCCCCTCTGTCATCCTGAGCGCAGCGAAGGATCTCTCCCCTGCCCGTCATTCCGAGGAGCGCAGCGACGAGGAATCCCTCTGCGTGCTCGCTCTGTCATTCGAACGCACGCGCTTCGAATCGAATACTAGACAGTAATATAAAGAAATATGTATACATTCGAGTACATATCTGCTAGCATGGACCGTGACGCTCGCACTTCACCCTCGCAACGTCTCTTCTGCTTCGCTCCCTCATCTCTCGCACTCTCGCACTCTCGCAAAACTCATCGGAAGCTCAATTCAGGAGGTCTGAAAATGAACGAACAAACTCCGATTTCCGCGCTCTCTCGGTCCCAGGCATCCTCACCGGACATCGCAACCCCGGTCAATACTCCGCCCCGCTGCCAATACCGCACCCCTTCGGGCCGCCAATGCCGTTCCGTTAGCTCCAGTGCGGCTTCCCGCCTATGTGCGCGCCATAGCGCCATCAAGAAGCAGCGCCGCTCCGCCGGTCTCGCCGCCGTCCTTACCGGCGATAACGACAGTTTCCACTCTGCCGAGGGCATCCATCACTCCCTCGCTCAACTTTTTACGCTTCTCGCCGAAGACCGCATTTCTCCTCGCCGTTCCGCGGTCCTGGCCTACGTTGGCAGCTTGCTTCTCCGCACTCTCCCTGCCATGGAAAAAGAGCAAGCCCCGAAAGAAACGCGTCCCGGACCAATGAAGATTGTTTGGGATCTCCCATCCCCGCCCCGTGAAGAGATACTCCCATGATTCTCAAAACGTTGGCGGCCCAGTGTGAAGGCTGTCGCCCCATACGCCCCGCCTTTCTTTTGCGTCCCTTACCTCTTTCTGCTCTTCACTTTCTTCACTCTTTTGCACTGCCCGATGACTCAACTGCTCTGTCTTCATACCCTTGCGAACTCTTTTCGCAGAAATACCGGGGGGGGAGGGGTTGAGCGCGAGGCTCCCGGCTCGCTCGGTGAGAGCGGTAACAAACGGGGCGCTCGCGCGGTAAAAAAGTCGGGTTAGAAGACTGCTACCTACTCGGCGATCCTTTGTGGTTTTGCGTGCTAACTTGAGACACGAAAGCATCGATCTCCTCAGGAAGTCCCATGATCCTCATGGTATCGCCAGACTCAATCATCATCTCCGCAGGCGGGTTCAGCAGCGTCTGCCCCGAGGGCCGCGTGATGGAGATAACGGTTACACCGAAATTCTCCCGGATCCGCGAGTCGCGAAGGGAACGGCCGACAAAGGCCGAATCCTCCACCCGGACCTCGCGCACTTCGGGAAGGTCAAGGGGCGAAATCGCAGGTTTGCCTTCGATGGTTTCCATGGCCTCGCGAAATCCCCGCAGATACGCTCTGATCTGTTCGTCAGGCAGTCTCAGATAACTGGAGGCGTGCCGGATCAGGGTCGCCGATGCTTCCATCTCGGGCTGGATGACTTTATTGGCTCCAGCCTGGATCAAGACCTCACAATCGCTGCGCAGATGGGCTCTGGCCAATACCGAGACCTTAGGATTCAAGAGGCGGGCGTTCTTGATCGCCAAACGAGCACGATCCGGGTCCGGGATGGTGACAATCAACATCGAGGCATGCTCGGCTTCCGCTCGATGGAGAATATGGGAGTTGGAGGCATCGCCGAATATGTACGGCACACCGCGGGTTTTAAGCATGCCGCTGATATCGGGATCCAGCTCGACGACAATGTACGGAACGGAAAAAGTTTCCAGAGCTGCTCCGATCGCGCTGCCCACACGGCCGAAGCCGCAGAGGACAACGTGGTTCCGCAGGCCGTCCGGTCCGGGAGCTGCATGGGGATGTGCGGCCGATTGTCCGGCCAGTCGCCTGCGGGCCAGCGCGGCCGGAACGAAGCGGAGAAGCGCTGCATTCATGAAGATGGTGACCAGCGATGCGGCCAGGGTTGCGTTATAGAAGTCACTGCCGACAATCCCGGCGTTGCGCGCACCTCGGACAAGAATAAACGAGAACTCGCCGATCTGTGTCAGCCCCAGCGCAACCGTAAGGGCGATCCAGATGGGATAACCGAACACGCGGACCACGACCGTCCATACGGCCAGCTTGCCGAAAATGACCAGGGCGATAATCGTTCCGGCGATGGAGAGGTTTGAAAACAGCGTCCTGGGATCGATCAAGAGTCCCATGGTCACGAAGAAGAGAGCCAGAAACGCGTCGCGCAAGGGAAACACTTGGGCCAGGGCTTCATGAGCATAATCGGACCCGCTGATGATCAAGCCCGCCAGGAACGCTCCCAAGGCAAGCGAAAGGCCGATGGCCTGGGTTAGCGCTGCCGTGCCCATGCAAACGGCCAGTACAACCATGAAAAAGAGCTCGCGGCTCTGCGTCCTTACAACCCTCCTCAGAAGAGGAGGGACAATCTTCGCAGCGACGAAAAGAGCAGGCACGAGAATGACGCCCGCTCTGGCCAGTTCTTGCAACTCGGTCTGCAAGCTGGATCCGTCCGGTCTGCCGAGCCCCGGGATCAGCACAATCAGAATGACTGCGGCCAGGTCTTCGAGGAGTGTGAGCGGAATCATGACCCGCCCAGATTCGGTGTGCAGCAGGCCTTGGTCCGACAGCATGCGAGTAAGCACTGTGGTGCTGGACACGCAGATGACCGCCCCGAGGACGATCCCCTGGTTTGCGGTCCATCCCAGCAAATGCCCCGTACCGATGCCCGCGCCGATCATGAGCAGGATGCCCATGGGTCCGCCGGCAAGAGCAACCCACTTGGCGTGGAGCAAATCCTTGACCGAGAACTGCAAGCCGATGGAAAACATCAGCAGCAGGACGCCAACTTCGGCAAAAATCTCGAGGGTGCGCACATCGCTGACGGAGGGACCGGGGGTCAGTGGGCTGATGAGAATACCGGCAAGGACATAGCCGATGATGACGGGTTGCCGCAGCCGCCACGCCACCAAGCCACCCGCAATCGCGGCCACGAAAACGTACGCCAGATCGCGAAACAAAATTGCAGAATTGCCCAACGTCAAACCACCTTTGCGCGCTGGCTATCTTTGCGCGCCGGCCACCTTTGCGCGCTCGGATGACTTACTGTCTGAAACTTTCAGTGTTTTGCGAGCAACTGCTCAACGCGGACGACGTCCTCGGGCATGTCCACGCTGACCGAATCATGCTCGGTTTCGGCAACGCGAATACGGTAGCCATTCTCGAGCCAGCGGAGCTGCTCGAGCTGCTCCACCCTCTCGAGCTCCCCCTGCGGAAACGTTGCAAATTCCAGAAGAGCGGGACGACGAAAGGCGTACAACCCCAGATGCTTCAGGTAGCGCACATGCACCGACCCGCTGTGATCCCGCACCCAGGGAATGGGCGCGCGTGAAAAGTACAGCGCGTTGCCATCGAAATCGAGGACCGTCTTGACGACATTGGGATCCATGATGTCGGCGGGATTGGTGATGGGAACAGCAACGGTCGCAACACTGACCGCGTCCTCGGAGACGACGGCATCGACGACCGCATCAATCGCGGCGGGATCGATGAGCGGCTCGTCACCTTGCACGTTGACCAGAATCTCAGCGTCGCCGTGCGCCGCGGCCACTTCCGCGACGCGCTCGGTGCCGGAGCGGTGGTCGGCGCGCGTCATGGCCACTTGGCCCCCAAAAGCCTCCACGGCGCTGCGAACACGCTCATCGTCGGTGGCGACGACGACCGCGGAAACAGACGCCGCACGGCGCACGCGCTCCCACACCCATTCAATCATGGGCTTGCCCGCAAGCGGCACCAGAGGCTTGCCCGGAAGGCGCGTGGAAGCATAGCGCGCAGGAATTACGGCGAGGATATTCATGGGCGGGTGCAGCGGATGGATCGCATAGCTTCTGCGCGATTCGATGCCACCATACCCTCCACTCTGCTCACTGGCCACTCTACTCACTGGCTTCAAGGATTCGCCAACCCGCCCTGCGGACTGTTCACGTGATTTAGTGGGTCATCGTATCTTAGTGGGTCATCGCATAGATGACGTAGTTGAGGAAAATTCGCATGCCTTGTGCAGACAATTCCTGCGGGTACCTGGGAGTGTCATAATGTTCGACAGAATCACCCAAATCTACGTTGTGGCAGATGGCCACCATGATCCGGCCCTGGTCATCATGAATGGCGCGCCATTTTGCCTCGTAGCCGTCATTTTCAAACGCGCGGCCGGTGTAAAGGAATTGCAAGCCCGGCACTTGAAAGCGGTCGTCCAAATCCCAAAGCGTGTGGACTATCGAGTCATCGTCCGGGATGTCTACGATGGGGCGGTCGGGGAAAACGCGCTGCATACTGGCGAGGAAAGCCGCCCATTCGCGAGTGCCATGAAAGTCGTCAACCATCAGGAATCCTCCGCGAAGGAGGAAATCACGCAGCTTTCCGGCCTGCTCGTCGGTCAAATCCCACCAGCCCACTTCCACGGCGTAAAGCCAAGGCCAGTTGAAAACGTCATCGCCGTCATCCAAGTTGACCGGCTGCTCGAACGATCGAGCGTGAATCCGCGTCAGCCGCTTCACAGCCTCAGCCATGTGCCGATCGCCCTGCGGGTAATCGACGGTCCAACTGGTCCCGCCTTCAGCCCAGTCTCCAGACCACCGAAACGGAGGACCAATTCTGGCGGGCCGGTACATCAGGCGGGCAAATACCCATTCGCCGCGCTCGCTGAGATCGGCGGGTAAAGGATACCTTCGGTATTCGACCCCGGAGTATTGGCGAAACGGGCGTTGAGCCGCGAAAAGAGTACCCACAAGAGAGACGCCCAATAAGACGGCCGT
Organism: Candidatus Acidiferrales bacterium; assembly: GCA_965197305.1. Taxonomy (GTDB): domain Bacteria; phylum Acidobacteriota; class Terriglobia; order Acidiferrales; family UBA7541; genus Palsa-189. The sequence continues at coordinate 668,239 of CBDAMS010000013.1, forward strand.
TACGGTAAATCGCGTGCGCACGATGCTATTCCTATACTAGATATCGTTCGACTACAACTGGCCACTACAACTGGGGAGTCTACGGTTTCGTGCTCGGGCTGCAACACAAGCCTCCTCAAAGCCTCCTCAAATCTCCTCAAGGCAGCTCGGGGGCTTCCCAGCACAGAATAGAATAACACCTCTGTGTCCGTCCAGAATGGCTAGTGACACCTACGTGAAGTGTGGCCGATGCTTGCGGTCTGAGTGCCGAGGTTTCATAATGGGGGTTCGCGCCATGCAAAGGAAAAACATTGCGAGAGTGTTGCTGTTGGCGTGTGGAGTGCTGGCGCTGACAGGCGCATACTACGGGACGCTTCGCCTGAAAGGTGCAGCGCGACAGCCCGTTCGGGCCGTACCGGCCGTACCGGCATCGGGAGCCGGCGGCCAGGCGACTATCTACTTCGTCGAAAATCCGGAACCCGCGCCCACGTTCCAGGCCCGCGACCTCACCGGCAAGGTTGTTTCGACGGCGGATTGGAAAGGCAAGGCTGTCCTGTTGAATTTCTGGGCCACGTGGTGCCCGCCCTGCCGGGTGGAAATTCCCATACTCATTGAGTTGCAGCGAAAATATGAGGGACGTTTGATGATTGTCGGGGTTTCGGAGGACGAGGGTTCTCCGGAGGAGGTTCTGAAGTTTGCAAACAGCGCCGGAATTAATTACTCGGTGGTTATGGCCACCCCTGAATTGCTTGCTGCGTGGGGCGGCGTTGCGGCGCTGCCCACAACGTTCTTGATCAATCCTGAAGGGCGTGTACTACAGAGGCATCGCGGGCTCCGCTCCTTCGATCAGTACGATCTTGAAGTACGCGCTCTTCTAGGGATGGCTGTTGACGCCCGTATTGAGACCATTGCCAACGTCGGTCAGGTGCTTCGGAAAAACGCGGCCAACACCGGTGAGTTGCCTGATGTGGATTTTACCGGGTTAACCGCCGAACAGAAACAACATGCCCTGAACCAGATGAATGCCACGACCTGCACCTGCGGATGCAAACTGACGCTGGCCCAGTGCCGGCTCGATGACCCGGCCTGCGCCACCAGCCGCAGCCTTGCCGCACAAATTGTCAAAGAGGTTGCCGCAGGCGAGACAGCCGCTCCGGCAATTCCCCCGATAGCCAACAACCCAGTCTCTCGCTAGCCGCGAAACGGTTCAGCAGAATTGGTTCAGCAGAATACGCGTCGCATGGTTTCCCGCTCGCTCAGGTTGAGCAGCGCGCTTTCATCCCCAAGCTCCTCCTCTCAACGCACTCCCCTTTTTAGACTGGAACACGGTCCATCGAGAATGCTCCATAAATGGCGAATCGTTCCCCCTGCAGCCCCTAGTTAGGAAGCCGGGCGATGAAGATTGGGGGAAGAAACAGTATGCGATTGGGAAAATAATTTCTACCGTTTCCCGGGGGGGCGATTTCGCATATACCTGATCCTGCGACACTTAACTTGTTTCGATTTGGACTATTGATTGCCAACTGAATTGAGAACATTTGTGCGCAGTCCGTTGTGAGGCCGTACTTGGATGTCCCCCAAAGGTGGCACATCACCCAGCGGCGCAGCTTTCAGAGGAGGCGCGCTTGAGTTGGGACTCACGCACAAGTAGCCAGGCTGCCGCTTCGGACAGGTTGCCTGACACGACTTTGCGTCTGTCTTGGAGAGGAACACCTTGGTATCGGTCTTAGTAACAGGTGGGACAGGATATATCGGTAGCCACACGGCAAAACTAGTTTCCGCCGCGGGTTTCCAGCCGGTGGTATTGGATAATCTCAGCCGGGGCCGCGCAGAAGCGGTTAGGTGGGGGCCGCTATTCCGCGGGGACATCGCCAATGGCTCGCTGATTCGTCACATCGTCGACAAGTACGAAATTAAAGCCGTTCTGCACTTCGCTGCGTCCGCGTACGTTGGCGAGTCGATGTCTTCTCCCCGCTCCTACTTTTCCAACAACGTCCGGGATGCGCTGGCGCTGCTGGACCCCCTCGTGGACTCAGGAGTGAAGCGAGTCGTTTTTTCCTCGACGTGTGCGACATACGGCATCCCTCAAACAGTACCGATCGCCGAAGACCATCCACAGCGGCCTGTGAATCCATACGGCGAAACGAAGCTGTTCGTCGAACGCGTGCTGCATTGGTATGGCCAGGCATACGGGCTGCAATCGGTGGTGTTGCGCTACTTCAATGCGGCAGGCGCCGATCCCGAGGGCGAAATAGGCGAGGAACACGATCCCGAAACGCATTTGGTTCCGCGCGTGATTCATGCCTCGCTGGGCCGGTTGCCTGAGGTAGAGGTCTTCGGAACCGATTACCCCACTCCGGACGGCACCGCGATTCGCGACTCCGTTCATGTCACGGACCTTGCCGAGGCGCACGTCCTAGCGCCTCGACACCTTCTCGGAGGGGGCCAGAACCTTGCGCTGAACCTCGGGACAGGCCGGGGGCACTTGGTACACGAGGTGATTCGAGCGGTCGAAGAGTTGAGCGGCCACAAGATCAAGGTGCAACTGAAGTCGAGGCGTGAAGGCGATCCGCCGATCCTGGTTGCCCGAAGTGTCCGAGCGGCGGAACAGTTGGGGTGGACGCCCAGCCGGTCAGATCTGGAAACGATTGTGCGAACCGCACTGTCATGGCATCGATCGCGCCTTTCAGCGACAGACGCCGCGCCACTGGGCATTCCATTGTCGGCGCGCCAAGCAGCCGCCAGCCGAATCCAGGAGCCATCAGCGGAAGCCAGGAATAGATAAAGGAAGAACCAGTTGAGTATCCCAGTCCTTACTTTTGAGTCCGAAACATCGAGTGAGCCGAAGAAGCTTCTGCGTCCTCGCGTGGGCGGCAAGTTCCTCTTTGTCGGCGAGGAAAAATTCTATGTGCGCGGCGTGACCTACGGCCCCTTCCGCCCGACTGTAGACGGAACATCCTAGCCCGAACCGGCGCAAGCGGCGCGGGACTTCGCGGCCATGGCCGCGAACGGGATCAATGCCGTTCGAACCTACAATGTGCCGCCAGAATGGTTCCTGGACCTTGCCGGGCAATCCGGGCTCCGCGTGATGATCGGCTTGCCGTGGGAGCAACACATCACTTTCCTGGATGATCCGGACACGGCGCACTCGATCGAGGAACGGACGCGGGCCGGCGTACGCGCGTGCGCGGGACACCCTGCCGTGCTTTGCTATGCGGTTGGCAATGAGATTCCCGCGGGAATCGTGCGCTGGCTGGGGCGGCGGCGCGTCGAGAAGTTTATCGAGAGGCTGTATCACGCCACGAAAAAGGAAGATCCGCAAGCTCTGTTCACCTACGTAAACTTCCCGACGACCGAATTTCTGGAACTTCCCTTTCTGGATCTATTCTGCTTCAACGTCTATCTGGAGTCGCGGGAGGCCTTCGAGGTTTACCTGGCCCGGCTGCAAAACCTGGCCGGGAACCGGCCATTGCTCATGGCCGAAATTGGATTGGACAGCCGGCGCAATGGCGAGGAGGCTCAAGCTCGGTCGCTCGAATGGCAGGTTCGCAGCGCGTTTTCCTGCGGCAGTGCCGGGGCATTCGTCTTTTCCTGGACAGACGAATGGCACCGGGGCGGCTGTGAGATCGAAGATTGGGACTTTGGCCTCACGCGCCGCGATCGTACTCCGAAGCTCGCCCTCCAGGCCGTGCGGCGGGTCTTTAGCGAAGCGCCTTTCTCCGGAAACACTGTGTGGCCGCGGATCTCCGTCATCGTGTGCACCTACAACGGGGGGCGTACTCTCGCGGAATGTTTTCGCCATCTTACCAAGCTGGACTATCCGAATTATGAAGTGATCGTGGTGGACGACGGTTCAACCGATCACTTCCAAGTAGACTGCGCCACAGACTTCGGCTTCCACCTCATCCGCACGCCCAACGCAGGGCTCAGTTGCGCTCGCAATACCGGACTTCGCGCGGCGACCGGAGAGATCGTGGCGTACCTCGATGATGACGCCTATCCCGATCCTGACTGGCTGAAATATCTGGCTTCCACATTTCTCCGTGACGAGTTTGTCGGTGTTGGCGGGCCCAATATCCCTCCGTTGGGGGACGGATGGGTCGCCGACTGCGTCAGCAACTCGCCCGGTGGTCCCATCCAGGTGCTGCTTTCGGATCGCGAGGCCGAACACATCCCAGGCTGCAATATGGCTTTTTTGAAATCCGCTCTGGAGGAGATCGGCGGCTTCGATAAACAGTTCCGGACGGCGGGAGATGACGTAGACGTCTGCTGGAACCTGCAGAAACGCGGGGGGAAGCTTGAGTTCAACCCAGCCGCCATGGTCTGGCACCACCGCCGTAATTCTGTCCGAATGTATTGGAGGCAACAGAAAGGTTATGGCCGCGCTGAAGCTCTGCTGGAAAAGAAGTGGCCGGAAAAATATAACGCCGCGGGGCACTCCTGGGCAGGCCGCGTGTACGGGAATGGATTTTATACCGTTCTGCCACCCGCAGGACGCATCTACCAGGGGCAGTGGGGCACAGCACCTTTCCAACGCCTCTATCAACCATCGCCAGGAACACTCTCCTCGCTGATCCTGATGCCTGAGTGGTACCTGGTCGTCGCATTGCTCGGGCTGGTAACCGTGCTCGGCCTGGGCTGGAAGCCGCTCCTGCTGGCCGCACCTTTTTTGCTGGCAGCAGCAGGGGCGCCCTTGGCCCACGCCGTCGCGAGTGGCTGGCGAGCGAGGTGCGCTACCCTTCTTGGCAACCATTTGGCAGCCCTGCGATTTCGCAGTGTTACGGCTTTGCTGCACTTCTTGCAACCCCTGGCGCGTCTCCTCGGAAGAGTCCATTGGGGGCTGACGCCTTGGCGCAGCATTCGCGTGGAGAATCTGTCCTTGCCCAGGCCGAGATCGTTCGCGCTGTGGAGCGAGATCTGGCAGGCGCCGGAAGATCGGCTGCGCCCGATCGAAGGCGCCCTGAAAGAACGCGGCGCGGTTGTCCATCGTGGCGGCGACTTCGATGATTGGGACCTCCAGATCCGCGGCGGCCTGCTGGGGTCTGCCCGGCTGCAAATAGCGATCGAAGAGCACGGTCAAGGACGGTAGTTGACGCGTCTGCGAGTCTGGCCACGGCATTCCTGGTTCGGAATCGGGCTGACTCTTCCGCTGATCGCGCTATCTGCCGGCGCAGGGATTGCACGCAATTGGATAGCCTGCGGCACCATGAGCGTTATCGCATTGCTACTCGCAGTTTCCAGTCTGCAGGAGTGCGAAGCTGCCATGAGTGTAGTGCTGCGTCAGCTCAAGCAATGGATTGCTGCGGAGCCATCCGCGGCCAAGCCGATCCCTTCACAAACGGTCGGCACTGCTGACTCCTCCCGGCCAGAATCGATTCTCGTAATGACCGCCATGCCTGCCGCGAATGGTAAAGATGCGGGCAGGAAGATGGTGCGTGAGAGCGTCGAACCCCCAGTCCCAGGACAAGGATTGTGAAAAGGGTTGTGAAACGGTCTGAGAAGAAAACACGGTACAGCCAGCTAATCCCGTACCTGATGCGGCAGAGGGGCAAGCTGTGTTTGATCCTTGGCTTGATCGCGGTCACCTCAGCGATCACCGCCATCCAGCCCTTGCCACTCAAACTGCTGGTAGACCATGCCTTGGGTCACTCGGAGGCCCCTGGATTTGTCACGTCCATCTTGCAGGCTGTGGCCCTGCACCCGAGTCCCGCCGTTTTGATTCTCGTCGCTGCGCTAGCGAGCCTGGGGCTGTTCGCAATAAACAGTGCGGTGAGCGCGGGGCTTTTGTGGGCGCAGACGTCGGCTGGGCAAAGCATGGTCTGCGACCTGAATACCGATGTGTTTCACCAGCTGCAAAGATTTTCGCTCGCGTTTCACGTCCGGAGACCAGTGGGCGACTCACTGAGCCGTTTATCGGAGGACCCTGGAGCGTAAACACACTCGCCAGCGTGCTCATGTCGCCGGCGCAAAATGTCCTGACTTTGCTTACCGTCGGGGCGGTTGCCTGGCAGTTGGATGCCAAACTGGCGGCGCTGTCGCTGGCAGTTGCGCCGATGCTGGCCGCTATCTCGGTGATTTTCGGGCAGCCTCTCAAGCGCCGCGCAAAGTCGCAGCGCGAGGTCCAGACCCGGCTGCTGACCTTCGTTCACCAGACACTCCAGGCCGTTCCGGTTGTCCAGGCGTTTGCAAGCGAAAGGCGGAACCGGCTGCGCTTCCGCAGCCTGGCAGACGACGCGGTCACCGTCTCCCAGCAAGGCGCGCTGTTGACCGGTGCTTACGGGCTGCTCATTGGTTTTGTGACCACAGCCGACGCCGCCACGGTCCTCTATGTCGGCGGTGGAAGTGTGTTGTCAGGCTCGCTCTCCCTCGGCACGCTGCTCGTTTTTCTGGCCTACATGAGGACCATGCAGGGCGCCGCCGAGAGCCTGTTACAAGCGTACGGAACGCTGAAACCGATGGAAGCAAGCATCGATCGGGTGCTGGAGATCTTGGAATCGCAGGATCAAGTGCGAGAAATGCCAGGAGCCCGTCTGCTCGAAGCGAGAAGCAGCGGCCGAGTACGGCTCGAGGACGTCACCTTCGGGTACGAGCCGGGCTGCCCGGTTCTGAAAGGGGTGTCCCTGGAGGCCCGTCCGGGCGAGACGATAGCCCTGGTCGGATCGACGGGGGCTGGTAAGACAACGCTGGTGTCAATGATCCCGCGCTTTTTCGATCCCTGGATGGGCCGCGTCACACTGGATGGCATGGACATACGCCGGATTCAAATCCCCAGCCTACGAGCCCAGGTGGCCCTTCTGCTGCAAGAGCCTTTCTTGCTTCCCCTGACGGCAGCCGAGAACATTGCCTTCGGCCGGCCGGACGCGACTTCGGGCGAGATCATGACAGCGGCAAAAGCGGCTAACGCAGATGCCTTTATCCGGCGCCTTCCCGAAGGGTACGACACGCGGATCGGCGAACAAGGGGCAACGCTTTCCGGGGGCGAACGCCAACAGCTGGCGATTGCCCGAGCACTCCTCAAGGATTCCCCGATTCTGATTCTGGATGAGCCCACGTCTGCGCTCGATGCAGCGACTGAGGCTGAGGTTCTCGATGCGGTTGAGCGTCTGATGGCTGGCCGCACTACCTTGATCGTCGCGCACCGCCTCTCAACGATCCGGCGAGCTGACCGCATTGTGGTAATCGAAGCCGGAACGATCGTGGAAGCAGGCACTCATAGTGAGCTGCTGGCGTCGGGCGGGTTGTATCATCGGTTTTATTCCCTCCAGTTCCAGGGTTCCCAATCGGAGGTGCTCGCGTGAGACCCTGGTGGCTGCGTCTGGCCCGATACGCCCTGCCGCAGTGGAAGGGCCTCTCGTTTTCGGCGGTGCTGATGGTTATCGGGGTCGCCCTGGACGTGCTGAAGCCCTGGCCGTTGAAGCTGGTGATCGATTCTGTCTTAGCGAACGAACCTTTGACCCCTTCCACTTCCTGGCTCTACGCATTGCCGGGAGGAGAATCTCCGAAGGCTCTACTGGCATGGCTTACGGCTGGGACCATCGTTCTGTTTTTGGGCGCATGGGGGGCCCGCATGACACAGTCCTACGTCCAGGCGGGTGCCGGCAGCCGGATGGTGCATGACTTGGGCGGAGAACTGTTCCACCATTTGCAGCGCCTTTCCTTGCGCTTCCACGGCCGCCACTCGGCGGGCGACCTCGTCAGACAGGTCACGGCAAACGCCGGCTGCGTGCGAGTCCTCGTGATCGGAGCATTGTTGCCCGCACTCGGCTCGTTGTTGAGTCTGGCGACGATGTTCGCGGTGATGTGGCGGCTAGACCCTTCCTTATCGCTCCTGGCCATTTTGGCGGCGCCGCCGCTTGGAGTGCTCATCCGCCGCTTTGCCCGCCCCATGGAGGAACGATCGTCTCGCCAGATGCAGTTGGAGGGAGATCTGATGGGTTTGGCGGAGCAAACCCTGACTGCGCTGCCGATCGTCCAGGCTTTCAGCCGGGAAAGCGCCCAGGACCGCCGGTTTTCCGAATTGTGTCTCGAGAGAGGGCGTGCTTACGTTCGCACTTTGCTTGCCCAGCTTCAGTTCGGAATCGGAGCAGAATCTGTGACGGCGATGGCTACGGCGGTGGTCCTGGCGGTCGGAGGCTTTCACGTTCTCCAGGGATCCCTGACAGTCGGGGGTCTTCTCGTGTTCTTCTCGTATTTGACGTCGCTCTACTCGCCCATGGTAGCCCTGGCGTATCTCTCCACGAGTGTTGCCACGGCCAGTGCGGGAGCGCACCGCATTTTCGAGACTCTGGATACAAATGACCACGTGCGGGAGCATCCGCAGGCGAGACCGCTTCCAGCGTCCGGCCGAGGAGTCCATGTTCGCCTGGAGGGAGTGACGTTCGGCTACGAGCCGGGGCGGCCCGTACTGCTCAACGTTAACCTGGAGGCCTTGCCCGGCGAGACGGTGGCCTTGGTAGGCGCCACCGGAGCGGGCAAGAGCACCCTGGTTTCGCTCATACCTCGCTTCTACGATCCCTGGGAGGGGAACGTTACGATCAATGGCATGGACGTGCGCGAGCTGAAACTTGCGAGCCTGCGGGAACAGATCGCCTTTGTGCTGCAGGACCCATTCCTGCTCCCGATGAGCGTGGCTGAGAACATCGCGTACGGGCGTCCCGGAGCGAGTCCCGAGCAGATTGTGGAAGCCGCCATTGCCGCCAGCGCCGACAAGTTCATCCGCAAGCTGCCGGCAGGGTACGACACAGTCATCGGGGAAAGAGGAGCGACGCTGTCGGCAGGCCAGCGGCAGAGGCTCTCGATCGCCCGCGCTTTGCTGAAGGATGCCCCCATCCTGATCCTGGATGAACCGACCTCGGCTCTCGATGCGCAGACGGAGGCGGAGTTGCTAGCGGCGTTGGCACGTTTACTCAAAGGACGGACGAGTTTCGTGATTGCCCATCGGTTGTCCACGGTGCGGAACGCAGACTGGATCGTGATCATGGATGGTGGACGCGTGGCCGAAGAAGGGACACACGAAGAGTTGTTGCGGCACGGCGCATTGTACGCACGATTCTATGAGCTGCAGGGCGGCAATGCTTCCCTGCAGGTGGTTGCACAATGAACACACCGGCAAGCGCCGGTATGAGTAAACCGCACGGGGGGGATCGGCCATCTGCAACCCGGAGGATATACAAGATGACCAACGTTAGGCCTAAGCGAGGCAAGATCATTGTCTCCGGAATCCTCTTTTGGTTTCCGCTGGCGGGCGTCACCTACCAGTTCCTTCATTATTTGCTCGCGCTCCGGCAGCTCGGATACGACCCATATTACATTGAGGACTCCGGGCGGTGGATTTACGATCCGATCTGAATGATCGCTCGCCGGATGCCTCGCGCAATATCGCCGCGGTGGTGCCCGCACTGGAGCAGTACGGGTTCGGCGATCGCTGAGCTTTCCGAGGCAATTACCCGGACGGCCGATGCTATGGCATGACCGAGGAACAGATCCTGCGGCTTTATCGCGAAGCAGATGCTTTTCTCAACGTGACGGGAGCCCAGGAGATTCGCGAAGAGCACATGTCCTGCCTACGGCGCGTTTATGTGGAATCGGACCCCTTTTCCTCGCAGGTGAAGATCTCCCAGGGCGACGAGCAAACCATCGCCTTCCTTGGGGCGCACGATACCCATTTCAGCTTCGGGGAGAACCTGGGCGCGCCTGACTGCGACGTTCCGATCGAGCGCTTTCGCTGGTTGCCAACCAGGTAACCAGTGGCACTCGACCTTTGGAACAATCCTCATGAGGACGGCCATCGGTACACCACGATTACAACTTGGCACAACAAGGACAAGGACGTGACGTACCGCGGAGACCGTTACTACTGGACTAAGGACCGCGAGTTTGAAAAGTTCCTCGAACTGCCCCAATAGAATGCGGCGAGGTTTGAACTGGCAGCCGGGTCCGGTGTCACCGACGAGGTCCGCGATCTTCTCCAGCGGCATATGTGGCACCTTCACTCATCAGTGGACATTTCGAAAAACACCGACAGCTACCCCCAATCCGCATCACGCAGCTCCTCGCAGTGCAGCGCATCAGTGGGCATCTCGAGAAACGCCGACTGCTACCGTTCCTATATCCAGAAATCTCGCGGAGAATTTACCGTTGCCCGGGACCAGTACGTGCGGCCGAGAACCGGGTGGTTCAGCGACCGCAGCGCCTGCTATCTAGCCGCGGGCAGGCCGGTCATTACCCAGGAAACCGGCTTCAGCAAGTATCTTCCCACCGGCAAGGGCCTGTTCACATTCCATAGCATGGATGACGTTCTTGCAGCGGTTGACGCGATCGAAAGCGATTACGACGGGAACTGCCGCGCGGCTCGCGAAATCGCCGCGGAATATTTTGCCGCCGAGAAGGTCGTGGGAAGCTTGATGGAGCGTGCCGGGCTGTGAAGATAAAGACGAAATACTTCGAGACATTCGAGGCAGAGGAATTGGGAAACGAGGTATTGGGAAGCGGTTGGATGAGCCCATTAGGAGCGTAACGTGGCACGCGTCGCTATCTGCGGATACATGATCCGTTATCTCATGGCAGGAATGCTGATGGCCTATTTCCAGTACGTCTTTGGCTTGCTCCGTCTCGGACACGAGGTGTTCTATCTAGAGGAAAGCGACTGGCCGAACTCCTGCTACAACCCGATGACCCATGCCTCAAGTGATGATCCCGGGTATGGGTTGGAAAATCTCCACAACCTCATGTCCAGGTTTGGGGTCACGTTTCCGGTGTGTTACGTCGACCGGGAATCGGGGCGAACAGCAGGTCTCGATTGGCCTGATGCCAAGCGAATTCTGAGTGAGGCGGATTTGCTGCTCAACGTAGGGGGGATTTGTTGGCTACCCGAGTTCCGCCTTTGCCGCCGTCGTGCACTGATCGACATGGACCCTTTCTTCACCCAGGTTGGAAAAATGTGGGTCGAGGGGCTCGAAGAATACCATGTGCATTTCAGTTATGGAACCAACATCGGACAAGAGAACTGCACCATTCCCACCAACGGAGTTCAATGGTTGCCCACTGTGCCTCCGGTAGCCCCCGAGATATGGCGTTCTGAAGAGGCTGAGAAAGAAGCCCTGAGGACTCACCCTCTTAATGGTGCTTTTACTACGGTTGCCAACTGGACCGCCTACGGCGAGGTTCACTACCAGGGGGAGCCCTATGGCCAAAAAGACAAGGAATTCCTGCGTCTGCTGAAGCTTCCAAGCCGCGTGGAGCAGAGACTGGAGTTGGCGCTGGCGGGAGCCAATTCTGAAACGCGAGGACGATTGAGCGAGGAAGGATGGACTGTCCGAAATGCATTCGAAATCAGCCGCGATTTGCCGCTGTACCAACACTACATCGCTTGCTCGCGCGGCGAGTTCAGTGCCGCCAAACACGGTTATGTGAAGACCCGTAGCGGTTGGTTCAGTGACAGAAGCGTTTGCTATCTCGCATCCGGGCGCCCCGTAATCTTGCAAGATTCAGGCTTCAGCGACTGGCTACAGACCGGTCGTGGCGTGCTGGCCTTCACCTCACTCGAGGAGGCGATCCAGTGCATCGAGCAGGTCAACGCCGATTACCCCGCCCACTGCCGAGCGGCGAAGGAGATCGCCGAGGATACGTTCAGCTATGAAAAGGTACTGCCTCGGCTTCTTGAGATTGGAATGGGAAGGAAGCCGGCTCCGAACGGCGGGAGCGGGAAGTCGTCATCTCTGCCATCGATAGCAGCGACAGATCGGTCAGCTTTAGGGTGGAAGAAAACTCCCACATGAGAAAGACGAGAGGGGTCTTGCGATGTCAACGGTAACTGTCGGATTCGTGCCGCGCGAACGGTTTTCTCAAGCGCCGGAGTCTTTGCGAAATATTCTCGAGTGTACCCGTATCCCTTTCAATCTGATCGTGGTCGATTGCAACATTCCCAGAGTGTATTGGCAGCAGATGGAACCCCTATTGCGCGGCCGCTCGAACGTCAAGGTCATCCATCGAGATCGATATCTGCTGCCGAATCACTGCCGCAATCTGGTCATAAAAGAAGCTCAGGACGAATTTCTGTGCTTGATCGACAACGACGATCTGGTTCAAGAGGGATGGTTGTCCCGCTTCCTGGCCTCCATTGAAAAGCATCAGGCAGATGTAGTGGTCCCTCTCATAATCGAAAGATGGCCCGGCGGGAGTACCGGTGTCCATTTCGATAATGGACTGGGAAGTGTCAAGGACTGATTTCTTTAGACACTGATTCTGAGAGTTTTTTACGTGACTAACGCATACCGTTTGGCGAATACCACAGGCGGCATGTTGAGCGCGGAGTGAATCCGCGTGTTGTTGTAGTCCCACAGGGTGCGGTAGATCTCCGCCACTAGCTCCCCCAGTGTTTTGAAGCGGTTCGGATCTCCCAGGTCAACCTTGAATTTGTCGTAGAACGATTCCTGGTATCCGTTCTCCCAAGGGCACCCCGGGCGGCTCCGTGAAATCACGATGCCGCATCCATCAAGGATTTCAGTGAACGCCATCGCGTCATACTCCCTCCCGTTGTCGGAGTGGAATAGACCCGGGCGCGGATGATGGAGCAGGGCGTTGGAAAGCGCCTGAATGGTGAGCGCGGCTCCCTTTCTCACCGCAATTTGGATTCCCAGGATCCGGCGAGTGTAGAGATCGATCACGGTCGCCACATAGACCTTCTTTCCGTGCTGCACGAACTCGGTGAAGTCTGCTGCCCAGATGTGGTTTGCATATGCGGGCATGACCGCGAGCAGGAGGTTGGGATAGGTCCGGGAAACCTTGGATTTTCTCCATTTTCTGCCTCTCCTGCGGTAGGGCTTGATGCCAAACAGATGCATGACCCTCTGCGCCCGCTGGCGGCAGAGTCCCAGTGCCGTAGCAATTCGCCGGGAGCCGTAGGAGGGATGGATCTGCAGCTCTTCTTCCAGGCGGACCTTGAGGCGCCAGTCCTTCTCCTTCATTCTTGGGACGTAATACAGGCTCGCGCGGGATATGCCAAGGGCTCGGGCAAGCGCTGATTTGTTTCTTCCTTCGCTCAATTGTTTTTTTGAGTCATGGAGAGCTTGAGCGTGATCTCGCCCACGAGTTCCAGGAGTTCTCTGTTCTGCTTCTGAAGTCGGGAGAACTCCGCCCAGGACGGGGCACCGGTTGCTCCCTTTACCATCCAACCATAGATGGTCCCTTCAGAAATACCGTGATCCTTGGCGGCCTGGGCCACCGAGATGCCCTCTTCCTTGACGCGGCGTAGGATATCGGTTTTTACGTTGGCTGCAATACGATGATGTTTTTTGTTCATATGACACCAGGGTAGTTAATTCCCAACCTCAGTGTCTAAATTACCCAATCCAGGGCAAAGTGTCAGGACGGTGGACACTCCGGACGGCGTAAGGTGGGAAATCATGGGACGCCCGGGAAATAAGGAAGACGACATAGGTGGTGCCGCCCGGTGCCAGGAATTCATGGAGATGCATTGCTTGTTTTTCTGCAGAAGCGTCTTTGACCGGATCGGTTTTTTTGACGACGAACTCATCGCGAGTGATGAAGTAGACCTGAGCCTGGCTCTTTACAACGCCAAGATTCCAGTGGTGTTCGATCCAGAGTGTGTCGTGCATTTTATCCAACCTCCCGAACCTATCTGTATGGATGACAGACCCTATTTCTCTCTGGCATGGGACACGGCGCGGGCCAAACGAAGCCTCGACCGGATCCAACGGCGGTGGAATCTCGTTCGCGAGCCGCAACAAGTAGGGTTTGTGGAGGAAAGATATCTCCGGGGTTCGGGCCTATTGCGGCTTTGGCGGGAGGAACTTGCGAAGCTCTCACCACCGGAGGGTTTTCTCATCCTGGCCGATATGGAGCAGTGGAGCGGGAGCGAAATCGTCGAGGGAATTCGCAAAGTCCCTTTTCTGGAGCAGGACGGGAAATATTGGGGGGCACCCGCAGACAACGCCACGGCGATTCGCGAGCTGGAACGCCTGAGGCAGCCCGGGGCAAGTGCAATCGCATTCGCATGGCACGCCTTCTGGTGGTTTGATTACTATCCCGAATTTTACGATTACCTATGTTCGCGGTTTCGCCGTGTGGTTCAAAACGACCATCTGGTCGCGTTTGATCTGCGGACGGAGATCTCAGCACGCCTCGCCTCCTAACAGCGCCGCGGGGCAGTGCAGAAAGGAAGTACAGCAAATGTCAGGAACCGGCGTTAATGTCTTGTCGCGAAATCCTAAACCATGCGGCAGTTCAGCCGCGTCTCCGGCTGCCGCAGCCCCTTGCACTCCCAAAATCAGCATCGGCTTGCCCGTTTATAACGGTGAAAATTTCCTCGCCGAAGCCATCGAATCAATCCTGAAACAGACCTTTACGGATTTCGAACTCATTATCTCCGACAACGCTTCCACCGACCGGAACGAAGAGGTCGCACGATCCTACGCCGCGAGGGACAGACGGGTAAGGTACTTTCGCAACGAAGTCAATGGCGGAGCTTCTAGGAATTTCAAACGGGTCTTTGAATTGGCTACGGGCAAGTATTTCAAGTGGGCAGCCCACGACGATGTCTGTTTGCCGAACCTTCTCGAGGAATGCGTTCGTGTCCTGGATGAGAACCCGTCCGTGGTGCTTTCTTATTCACGGGCCTTGATGATTGATGCCTCCGGAAAAGTCTTGAGACAGCTGGACTTCAGAGAAGACTTTACTTCCCCAGTGCCGGCCCTTCGTTACAGGGAGGCACTCGTGGAACCTCAGGAAGGATTGATTGTCGCGTTTTACGGGCTGATTCGCTCCGATATTCTTCGCAAGACTCCGTTGCTGGGAAACTATTCTGGCGCAGATCTGCCTTTGGTGGCTGAGCTGACTTTGCACGGCCGGTTTCACTTAATTCCCGACTTTCTGTTTTCTATCGGCCATCGGGGCAACCGTTCCCCCAAACGTCCGCAAGAAGCTGCAGCCTGGTTTGATCCCAATCAGAGCGGCAAACTCCTATTGCCTGCCTGGCGGCTGCTGTGGGAATTCCTGACTCCTACTTTTCGCGTTCCTCTGCCCATCAGGCAACGGGCAGCTTGCTGGCGGCTGCTTCTCGGTTGGCGTCACTGGGCGCTGAAGTCGGATCTCATTTCCGGCGCTACGCGTCTTCTCATTTCCGCTGGCGCGCGTCTTCCGCTGTTGCGATGGCTCCCGCAGGCTGCCATGCGGCGAGGTGAAACGCGCTGGCAAGAGCAAAGCGCCAGCTTTGCCGCTGCCTTGAAATCACACGTTCCACCGGGCAAGCGGCTGTTCCTGCTGGACGAGATGACACTCGATCCAGCCTTGTTCGCTTCCTGGCGCACCTCTTACTTTCCGGAACTGCAGGGCAAATACATTGGCCAACCATTCGACGATGAGCAGGCGCTGGCAGCATTGGAGCAAATGCGCAGGCCAGAAGGCGGCTATCTTGCAGTTGCGTGGCCGTGTTTCTGGTGGCTGGACTATTTCGCCAGATTCCATCAAACCTTGCGCGAGCGATTCCGCTGCGTTCTGAAGAATAAAGTCGCGATCATATTTGAGGTGACTGGCTAGCCGTAGCTGAAAGCGGCAAGTTACGAAAGTACTATCGATATTGAACTGTCCGGATCATAGACACTGCCTAAGGTGCTAGACACAATAGGCTGGCGTTCGATGTGACGTGCGATTCCTCTGCTATGGATGCTGGTAGCAGTCGGGAAAAGAAAAAGTGGAAAATGAATTTCCTGGATCTGGATAAAGACTTTGGCTTGTGCGGGTGGGGCAGACGTCGAGGACGGCGGGCTGGCCTACCGGGAACCTTAACTACGTTGCTTCTGTTTGCCCTGAGCACTCCAGCCCCGGCTGCCGCGCAATATTCACGCGAACCCGCCGGGACTTCGGATGTGCCTGCCCAATCAGCACGGTTCCAGCCCGCTGCCAGCCCCGCTACGGCTATCGAGCCACAGCCCTCGCTGAGGATTCCACGAGTTTCGCAGCATCCTCGACTGGAAGACTTTCTTATCGGCTTGCCGCGGGAGTACGAAGCCGAAATCACAGGGTTCCGCCAGCGGGAGCCGTTCGATGGCACACCAGTCAGCGAAGAGATCACAGCGTACCTATCCTATGACGACTCGAATCTCTATGTCGTCTTCGTGTGCCGGGAAGGACCAGGGCGTGTTCGGGCCCGCATGACCCCCCGCGAAAACATTCAGGACGACGACCAGGTAGCCGTCTACCTCGACACGTTCCAGGACCGCCAGCGCGCTTACGTCTTCTCGGCCAACCCCCTGGGCGTGCAGCGCGACAGCATCCTGAGTGAAGGACAAGAGACGGATTCGCGCTTCGACACGGTTTGGTATTCCGAGGGGCGTCTGACGTCGCAGGGATACATCGTGTGGATGTCGATCCCGTTCAAGAGCCTGCGCTTCCCCGGCTCCGAGGTGCAGAAATGGGGAATCGCGCTCAGCCGTTCGATCCCTCGCAACAATGAGACGTCGTTCTGGCCTCACGTAACAAGGAGCCAGCAAGGCTTCGTTCACCAATTCGCCGAACTCGATGGGATTGAACGCATCTCCTCCGGCCGCAATATCCAACTGATCCCTTACGGCACCTTTACCCGCGCCCGCATTCTCGACACCCCCAGACAGACCTTCTTCTTCGAAAACGAAGGGGAGGTCGGCCTGGACGCCAAGATCGTGATGCGCAACGCGCTGGCACTCGATCTCACGGTAAATCCAGACTTCAGCCAGGTCGAATCCGATGACCCGCAGGTGACGATCAACCAGCGCTTCGAGGTCTTCTTCCCGGAAAAGCGACCTTTCTTCCTTGAGAACGCTGGCTTCTTTCAGACTCCCATCCCATTGTTCTTTTCGCGCAGAATCGTGGACCCGGACTTCGGAGGAAGGCTCACGGGAAAGCTTGGGCGCTGGGCGGTTGGCGCCCTGGCAGCCGATGACAGGGCCCCGGATGGTATTCGCGCTCCAGGCAGTTCTCGGGCGGGCATCGGCATGTTCCGGCTGCAGCGGGAGTTTGGTTCTCGCTCGAGCGTTGGCTTCCTCGCCACCAGTCAGGATTTCGGCCCGACTTGGAATCGCGTGGCCGCCTTCGACGCTCGCCTGCAACTTAACGCGAACTGGTCCCTTACCGGACAGGTTGCCCGCAGCTATGACCGGGACTCGAATGGCAATCTCCTCGAGGGTCCCTCGTATTACGCCGAATTGGGCCGCAGCGGACGGCACTTCACCTACGTTGGCAGCTATTCCGACTACAGTCCGGACTTCCGATCCTCCTTGGGATTTATTCGCCGCGTGGATGTGCGGCAGACCGATCAACATGCCGGATATTTTTGGCAGCCCGAGGGCAAACGATTGCTGAATTTCGGTCCCAGCGTTTCGTTTGGACGCAACTGGGACCAGCAGGGCCGGCTGCAGGATTGGTACGCTCATACCGAATTCGCGATGGACTTCACCGGTCCGAGCGGATTTTCGGCCTATCAGTATGAAGCGTTCGAGCTGTTTCTCGACCAAGAGTTTCGCCAGGGGCGCACCGGTGTTTCTGCCTATACGCAGCGGCTCCGGTGGCTCTTGCTGTCGGGATCCTATGACCACGGGACGGTGGTCAATTATTCCCCGCCGACCGGCATCGCTCCGTTCCTGGCCAATTCCGGCACCGGCTCGTTCACATTGGGGCTGCGCCCGTCTTCCCAATTCCGTTTGGATCAATCCTACTTTTACACACGCCTCGGGACGCGACAGGGGTTTACTCCGGCCGGGTTCTCGGACTCGGCCACGATTTTTACCAACCACTTGTTTCGCACCAAGATCATTTACCAGTTTTCCCGGGCGCTCTCCGTCCGCACGATTGTCGACTACTCCGCCTCGCTCCTGGATCCCGGCTTGATTCAAGACAGCCCGTTCAAGCGCCTGACCGGCGATATCCTCCTCACCTATTTGGTGAAGCCGGGCACCGCTATCTATGCCGGCTACACGGATCGGTACGACAACTTGAGGTTCGACCCCACTGCACCGGGCGAGATCCGCAGGGCCGGGGCACCGACAACTTCCACAGGCCGGCAGTTCTTCATCAAGGTTAGCTACCTGTTCCGCTTCTGAGGGGCAGCGACCGCCAGCAATCCCAGGAATGAACGCCTTACATCTCCGGGATCAAATCGCACTGAGGAGACGCCCATGACCGGGGAAATTCTGTCCGCTGCGCCTGACTCAACTCCCTCAGCCGAGTCGCCAACTTCTTGCTGCGTCTTCCATTCAAATCCCAGAGGTAACGATGTAGATTTGCATGTGAGGTTGACGAGAAAGCTAGGCTGACGTATGGTCTTGCGCGAACATGGACTTACGGCTGCAAACTTGGGCTCAGCGCTTCAGTGCTGGGGGACAGATCCAGCAGAGGATCGGAGAACCGAGAATCCTTTCCACGAATCACGAAGCCCCCATTAAGACAGGTCTGGCCATGTTCGCTCTGGAAGCTCTGGCCGACTTTCGCACCGTTGCTTCAGTCATTCCGAGTTCGCGCTATCTCACTCGGGCTATGCTGCACCCACTGCCGCTGGCTAGGGCTCGGGTTGTTGTCGAATTGGGCTGCGGCACCGGCGTCATGACCCAAGCGTTGCTCGACCTCATGCCTTCCGACGCTACTCTACTGGCCTTTGAAATCAATCCCCGATTTTCCCGCTATCTCAAGTCGATGCTTTCCGATCGGCGGCTAACGATCATCAATGCCAGTGCAGAGACGGTGCAGAAGGAGGTCGAACGTCGCGGATTTGATCACGTTGACGCGGTGGTTTCCTCGCTGGGATTAGGGCTCATGTCGGACCGGCAGAGGCACACGTTCTTGAGCAGCCTGGGTAACCTTCTCGACGCAAGAAGTATCTTCACACAGTATCGATATTTCAACGGACTGCAGTTACAAGGCGGGCGGTTGGGCCGATTTGATGTTGCGCGGCTTCTCGATCGGCATTTCAGCTCCGTGCGACGCAGAATTGTCTGGCGAAATCTGCCGCCGGCGTTTGTGTATACATGCCAGGGCCCGTCACGATCCGAGCCAGTCCAGCGTTTTGGCAATGGAAATCTATTCAGCCTGTGATTCGCTGAAATCCCTCCGCACATGACTGAACATCATTTTTTTCTCGCCTATTCCTCGGCATGGACTCGTTAACGAACGAGGCATTTGCACCATTCCATGGTGCAAACTGCGCGTTCATGCATGACAACTCTGCTAGCAGCGTTGCACTGAACATGACATGGATGCAGTAAATGGATTGACATCTTCGCTCCCGTAATGTAATGAACTCTCGCTAGTTTGTTTTTCGCGGCCGGCACCGCAGTAACACGATCCGTTAAGGAGAAATACTGGATGGCCAAGAAAAAGGCAAAGAAAGCAAAAAAGAAGAAAAAGAAGTAACTGCTTTTCTTGCGACACAATGATGGAGCGCCCCGCAAATTCGCGGGGCGCTCTTTTTTTTTACCCATGCCTGCCTACTCAGTGGTGGTTCCTGGATCCACAGTACCGTAACTCAACATGGTGAGCAGGATCTACCAAGGCAAGCCGGCGCAATTCGCTGGATGGTGCTCGGTTTGCGTTGCAGAGGCCATTTCACCACGGGCGTTTGACGATTGCTTCCGGAGGAAGTTTATGAACTGTTTCGGAATTGCTATTCCACGTTATTGGTACCTTCGTTCCATTGCTACCGATTGCGTTGCCGGATAGATTCCATCGAGCAACAACATGCAGGAGATCCAAGTGGGCACACACACCGAACATTCTCGGAAGGTTACGGCCTCAGCCACGGCGGTTCACTCCGGACCTGCCTACACTTCAGTCCCTCCGCGCGATTCAGACCGTCGTGCGAATCGGCGTCACAAGTTCCAAGCCCTCGTCGAGATAGTAGAAGACCAGTCTGGGAGGCACATAAAAGTCCGCCTTGGAAATCTAGGCTGAGGAGGCTGTTACGTCGAAACGGATAACCCTCTTTGTTTAGGGCAAGCCGCAGGGATATTGATTACCAAAAGCGAGCAATCCTTTCAGGCGCAAGCAACCGTCGTACACGTCGTGCCTCACAAGGGCATGGGCCTGGCATTTACCACCGTCTACTCGGAGCAGCATCGGATTCTCGACAGATGAGTCGTTGAGTCCTACGAGATGGCATGGCTGGCAGCCAATCGCCGAAGGAGCCAGCGTATATGGATGGAGCTACCCGTTCGAGTCTGGGGATATGACGAGCTTGGGACGCAATTTAGTGAGGAAACCCGCACCCTATCCGTCGGTGCCGACGGAGCATTGATTCTCTCTTCCTTTGCGGTGAAAAAAGGACAGCATCTCGTGCTGTGTAACATTCGCACCCAGGGTGTCATGGAGTGCGTCGTCGTTCATACTAGGGAACTACAGGATGGGAAGCGCGAAGTGGGGGCCGTATTCACGTTGCCCAATCGCACGTTCTGGAGTGTGGTCTTTCCCCCAGAAGATTGGTCGCCGCATCATCCCGACATAAGGCAGATCTGAAAGAGAGACAGCTAGCGCCCGCTGGCGCGGCATCAAACATGGATGCAGGCTCACCGTTCCTTCTCCAAAACCTGCATTGAGCCATTCTCGCTGCTTACAGCAACCGCCTCTCCGCGGTCTGCATTCCGTTGCGGAAACAGCCAATGCGGCCCTAGCCCCCGCCCGGACGTGAAGAAGGTTTTTCTTTCACCCGCAGCCGCTTAGCGCAGCAGCAAGACCATCGTTGGGACAACGATCGCGGCCAAAACATCCATCAGGATTCCGTACTTGATCATCACCGTGATCGGAACCTTGCCCGAAGCGTACACGATCGCGTTGGGCGGTGTTGACACCGGGAGGATCGCGGCAACCGACGCCGCGAGGCCGGCCGTCACCGCGGGAGTGACCGGATCGACCCCGGACGCTTGCGCGATGGAGATGATGATGGGGATGACGATGTTGGCCGCAGCCGTGTTCGACATCGTCTCCGTCAGCACGATCGCGAACAACGCCGATGCGAACGTAAGAGCTACCAGCGAGTCGGTGGGCACCAGACCGGTGATCCCCTCACCCAGCACTCTCGCCAGACCGGTCGACGACGCCAGACTGCCCAGCGCCAGGCCGCCGCCGAACAACAGGATTGTCCCCCAATCGATGATGGCCGCCTGCTTCCAGGTGATCGTCGACCGCTCTGTCCGGCTCACCGGGAGCAAAAAAAGAAGCACGGCCCCGACCAGCGCTGCCACCGCCTCCGGCATCAACGTCAGAACGCGTCGAGCAACCGGATTATCCTGGCCGAGGATCAGCGGTAGAAGCCCGGGACCAATCCATAGGAAGATGGTGACGCCAAATGCCATGATTGCGTTGATCTCGCCACGCCGCCAAGGTCCAAGTGCGCGGCGCCGCTCCTCGATGATCCTCTCAGCACCCGGTATCTCCTTGACCTTCACGCCACTGACCCAGTTGAGGTACACGAACACCGCCAACATGAGCACAATTGTGATCGGCGCGGCGTACAGCATCCATTGGACAAACGAGATTCGGGTCCCCGCCAGTTCCTCGAGCATGCCGACCGCTATTAGGTTTGGCGGTGTGCCGACCGGCGTCGCCATACCACCGCGGCCGGCCCCATACGCGGTCATGAGCATCAAGGCTATGCCGTATGACTTCGGCATATTCCCTTCTTTTTCCATGAACGCTATCAGCGACAAGCCGATTGGCACCAACATCGCGGCGGTGGCCGTGTTGCTCATCCAAGCTGAGAGAAAGGCGGCGATGATCCCGTAGGCAATTAGGATTCGGCCTGGCCGTGCCCCCACGAACTTCCACGACAGCACCCCGTACGCAATGCGCTCATTTACCCGATGCACGAAGAGCGCCTGGGCCAGGATGAAGCTGCCGATAAAGAGGAAGATCAGAGGATTGGCCATCGGCGCGAATGCCGGACGGACGGCCGACACCCCGAGCATCACCGCCAGCGCCGGCCCCAGGAGCGCGGTCACAGGGAGCGGCAGGGCTTCGGTGACCCATAGCACGATCACCAACGCCATGATCGCCGCCAGACGGTGCGCTTCGGTACTGAGCTGCGGAATCGGCAGCAGCAGGACCAGAAAAAACACCACTGGCCCCAGGATCAAACCCATCCTGCGCCGCAGGCCCTCGAATTTCTCGTCTTTGGCTTCGGCCGCGCCGGCAGATCCTTTAACGTCCACTTCGTTATCAGTCATAGGCTAGGGGATGTATCACACTTTCCGGATATCGCCAAGCGTTTGGCGATCTGGCCGCCCTCATTCCTCGCCACCACCACACGGACGGATTCCACCGGGAAGCTGCCGTGCCTGGCACCCTGACAATTCGTTCGGGAGAAATAGAGTCTGAGAAGGCGGGGGCAGCGAGGCGCCCGGCGGCGCCCCGCTTGCCTTGTGAATCTCAGTAGCGCACGCGCACCCGGTAGCGCAAAACCGAGGTTCCATCCTTGGCCACCGGCACGCTGAACTGCGCGGCGAATGCCGCCGTTTTCTTCCATGAGTAGGTCGAGTTGACCATCTCCCAATCTCCGCCGATGGGTTCGTTGACTTCCACGGTGATGGGCGTGGTCTTGTGGTTGCGCAGCGTGATTTCGTACTCCATCTCATGCACCCGGCCGAAATCTTTGTAGTCCGTCTGCTTGCGTTCGGCCACCACGTCGAACGCGTCCCCGATGTGCAGGCTCACCATTTCATCCTTCGGCGTGTGGTTGATACGGTCTTCCCCGGCAAACAACATGTTGCCGCGCGAATCGGCCTGATAGATGCGTACCGTCCCGGCGGGCAACGGCATGCCCAGACTGGACCTCGCCTCGTTCTTGAACTTGTAGTAGACCCGCACCGGATCTTTAACCGGCGCGCCGGGGCGCATTGCGTTGCGGTAATAGAAGGACTGCCCGTTCACCTCGTAGGTTTTCACGATTGGGAACCCGCCGGCATCGAGCAGGCTGACCTGCTTGCTTTCGTTATTCAGAACCGATGTCGGACGGGAGAGCGTGTACAGGTGATATTCACTGAAGGCCTCCTGTTGAAACGGCTGCGCAGCCTCGGCTACAGCCTGGGAGCGCAGGACATCGAGCGCCTTGTATTGCAATTCCGGCCACACGCGGTTCAATTGCCCGGCTACCAGTTGGAGCCGCGCGTTGTTGAACGCCGTGCCGCTGTTGTTCACCAGCGTGACCCAGCCGTCCAGATCTGCGGCGCTTTCGTCGCCGTTGACCCTCAGGACGTAGTCTGCGCTCCAAGAAAGTTGTGCTGCGAGATACGAAGTTTCAATCCGTTGTCTCGCCGGCCCGCGATTTTCGAGCGTCCATAGCAGCGTCGGCCGGTCATAGAGGTTCTCCGGCAGTTCCGGGAAGCGAATGCTCGATGGATGGAAGCCGGTGACGATCTCGTTTCCGATCTTCCAGACCGGACCATTGTTGTTGGCGATCAGCGTGGCCTTGATATCTTCCCATTCCGTCGTGCCGTTTACCTGCCGGGCGCGCATCAGGGTCACTTCGCGTCCTATGTATTTGGCCAGCAATTTCGCCGGATCGAGCAGGTCGTACTCGTAGTTCTGTTCCAGCACAGACAGGCCGGTAGGATCGTTGAGCGAGCGGAAATGGACCGTCGCAGGATTCACCGAGGCGGCGATGTCCATGAACTTGAGCTGAAACGTTCCGGCCGGCAGGGTCACGTCACGGACGTCCCGCACCAGCGCCAAATTGGAGTTGTATACGGTCACACTCAGTTCCCTCTGGTCCTGCTGCGACGTGGTGGGCTGCGACCCGCCGGGCGCAGGTTCCTGTTCAGCGATCCCCCGAGGATGTAATGGAACGATGGACAGCAGTCCAGCCATAGCGCTTGCAGCCATAACCTTGCCAAGAATGGGTATTCTCATCGGTTTCCTCCGCATGACATTTGCCTCACCCCCTTAGAACGCACGACGCTGGATTTCTTGCACGCGAGGAGGATGGGGTGGAGAAGAACGGTCTACTGCTGTGTCCAGGTACGCCCGCCGTCTTCGGTTCGGAACCGCTGTTGGTCTTGGGACTCAATCGTAGCGTGAAGGGCGTCGCTGGCCTCGATGCCCGTCCAGTCCCGTAGCAGCCCGTTGGGCGGAGCGATGCGCTGCCAGGAGGTGCCGTCGGTGGTGCGCAGGATGACCCCTGCCCGGCCCACGATCCAAGCAGTTTGACTCAAAGGCGCAGCACCGGCGACAAGGTCTGCTGCCACGCCGCTCGGCTGCTCCTGCCAACTGCGGCCCTGGTCCACAGAACGATCGATGCGCCCGGCAGCGCCCACCCGCCAGTGCACGCTCTGGTCGGGTGAGCGGAACGTCGCGGGTTGTGGGGCGGTCACAGCTAGGATGGCGTCCTGTTCGCGGGCCAAGAAAGACACTTCGGGTGTCTCGGCTGCCGCCTTTCCTTCGACGTCGCTCGATGGCGCGGCCAGTGCCGCTGCCGGTGCCGTCGCCGCCAGGCTATCTATCGCACCTCCTATAGCACCTCGCGCTTCGCCGGACTGAGCAGTCGCTGGCGACCCCCCCCCCCCGCGCAATGGTGAAAGCCGTGGAATCAGAGACATCCGCGGGTGGCGCAGCCGATGCTGTCAGGGCCTCGTCTGATTCTTGCTCTTGGCTGGCCTCCGGTTCGCGGCGCAGCTCGGCAGCAGAACGCTGTGCAAGTAGTGTGGGTTGGGATGAGGACGCGCGCGGCGCCTCGTCTTGCGCAATCTCCGAATCCGTACCCGGCGCAGACGGCACAACCGCCGGACTCTGGACTATGGTTTGCGTCGGCATGGTTTGCGTCAGCGGTTGTGCCGGCTGCAGCGCAAACCAGAGAGCCACCCCTGCGGCAGCGCCCAGTGCGGGAACCAGCCACCGCATTGGCCACCACATTGGCCGCCGCACAAGGCTCACCACCCGTTGCTTTGACGCCAGTGCCTGGGACGGTGCTGGTACTGTCGCTGCGGCAACGAACTGGTCTCTGCGCTCTTCCCGTGGCTGTGGCTGTGGCGCGACCGGCTCCTCAGCGCCCACCACCAACGCGGCGAGAACTCCTCTGCAGCGGTCGCAGGCGGCGAAGTGGCTCTCCCACTGTGACGCCTGGTCTCGATCCAACCCGTGGTCGGCGTAGGCCGCAAGCACTTCTGCGTCCGGGCATGCTGGTTCCGCTGCCGTACCGTACACACTGTGCCTCAGCAGCCGCGCTAGCGCTTTATCACGGTCCGCAGCGCCATGATGTGGGTCACGACTCATTCGGGCTTGCCCTCTTTACCTTGAACGCTTTCGCCGCTATTTCTTGCATGTGCCGCCTCTAACGCTCCCCCGGCGCCATCCGGCCTCGCATCTTCCGAAAGTGCCCGGCGAAGGTCGAACGGCCAATCTTCCAACGCATAGGCAAAGCAAAGCTGGATTTCTGCCGGCGACAACCCTGCTTGCCTGCCGCGGCCGTGTTGCGCGGGCTCTCCAGTGGCCAGCGCACGCTCCACATTTTCGCGCAGTTCCCGGCGCAGGCGCTCGAGGTGGCGCGACACTGTGGCTTCGTGTACTTCACGCAAGCGCGCAATCTGCGCGAGCGTGAGCTCCTCGACGTAATAAAGAGCCACCAGCAGGCGGTCGGGAGGCGCGAGCGCGGCCAGCGCATTTGAAACCGCCTGCCGGAAACGGGGAAGAAGCCTCTCGCGGTCCACGTCGGTGGGCTTCGCGATTGTGGCCGTGGCATGCTGTGCGGATCGCATCCCGGCACCCTCTTGATCGTCGACGGACTCGGTGCGTTGCGCGGCCCGCAGCGTATCCACGTGCCGCTGCGTGAGCACGGCCCGCAACCACGTTCCCAGCTTGCTGCGCCCGTGAAAATAGTCGAGCAGGGACCGCCGCGGCTCGCCGTTTGCGCGCTTCAGGCCGTACAGGTCGGCGTAGAGCGAATCGGCGAGTTCGCGCGCGCGCCTCTCCCGCCGTGGTGACGATGGCGCGTGCCGCAGCATACAAAACCGGCCGGTAGCGCGCGATGAATTCTTCCCACGCCTGCTCCGAGCCCTGACGCAGCGCGCAAGCCATCGCCAAATCCGTCAGATGGAGACCGCACAGGAAAACATCCAATGCCTCTTCCGAGGGTACACTCCCGCCAAAGTGGCGCCCGGCGCTGCGGTGGAGCGCGGCGGCAAACTCTTCACGCAACACGCCCCAGCGAGAGGCGCCCGACTGTGCGTGTAGCCAGGCCACCAGTGATGCATGTCTGGTAAGGAATTCGGTCAACTCGACGGAGGATGATTCGGGCCGCATGGTGTCCGGCGTCCGGTGCTTCCCATCATCATAACCCATTCTTTCCGGAGGTGCTTCCCTATCCAAAAAGACTTTGGCAGGAAAAAATAACGATAAGTAGTATAATTATGTGCGTCCAAGCGGTGCTCCCCAGGCTGTGCTGTTCTGCGGTCCGGCAGGGCTGGCCCGCGCAGGAGAGTAGATGGGTCGCAAGCAGCGGGGCTTTTCACTCATCGAGCTTTTGATCGTCGTGGCTATCATTCTTATTATCGCCGCGATCGCTATTCCCAACCTCCTGCGTTCCAAAATGACGGCCAACGAAGCCTCCGCCGTAGGCTCGCTGCGCGCGCTGAACACCGTCTCCATCACCTACTCGACGATTTACGGCGGATATCCGCAAGTCTTGTCGAACCTCGGCCCGGCCAACCCGGCAACCTCCACTTCGGCAGATTTGATCGACTCCGTGCTGGCCAGCGGCACCAAGAGCGGTTACATCTTTACCTATTCGGCTGGCGCTACCGATGCCGCCGGCAATGTCTTGACATACTCGATCGCTGCCGAGCCGGTTTCACTCGGCTCCACCGGCCAGCGCTATTTCTTCACCGATCAGTCCGGCGTGATCCGCGCCAATCCCAATGGCCCCGCTGACGTCAACAGCGCCCCACTCAGCTAGTTAAGGACCACCAGAGAGCGAGAGGCGGCGAGAAGCGGCGGCTTCGCGAGCGCAGGCCAACCCCGCAGCATTCGATGCACGGCATCAACCTTCGCCGCCGACTTCGAGTTCTCCCGCGCCCCCGCATGTTTGGCACTCGCCGCTACCACCACACACACTGCAAGATAATTCGTATGCGAGTACGCCAAGCGCGCCGGGGGGCTCGTCTCTTAGGATCTTTCCCTTGCCGTGGCAAGCGGAACAATTTCCGTCGCCGATGGAGTCACAATGGAAACATGGTTGGGTGGCCAAATTGCACCTCCCAGGTTCCATCGATTCTGATCTGCTTTCCTGGCACTGTCAAATTCGGACCCTGAGGAAAGGCGGACACTTTTCGTGATTCTCAGCGGACGAGCGGCGCCTTCGCTATACTGACGCGTGTCAATCTGAGGAACGGGCCGTCCGTGCGAGGCTCCAGCCAGGACGGACCAACGGGCAGGATCACGACGTGTATCCTTATATCCATCTCGGGCCCCTGACCCTTGGGACCTACGGCCTGCTGGTCGCCACATCCCTGATCTGCGCTTTTCTCCTGTTGCGGGCCGATCTCGCCCGCCGGGGCATCAACGCGAACGCCGACACCATCATCGGTGTCACCGGCCTGGCAGGGATCGCCGGCGCGCGCCTGTATCATCTGCTCGAAACCCCGGAAGTATTCTTCGCGAATCCCTTGCCGCTGCTTTTCAGTACCATGGGCTTTGCCTGGTTTGGCGCGTTCCTTGGCGGATTCATCGCCTTGGTGCTGCTGGCGCGCCACCACCGGATAAAAGCTCTGGTGATGCTCGACGTGGCTTCGCCGGCAGCCGCGCTGGGATATGGCATAGGCCGCATTGGCTGTCTGATCTCGGGTGACGGTGATTACGGCATCCCAACGTCCCTGCCCTGGGGAATGAGTTTTCCGAACGGTCTGGTGCCCACGATCGAGCGTGTGCATCCGACGCCGATTTACGAACTGCTGGCGGCGCTGGCGATCGCGTATCTTCTGTGGCGGATCGGCCGGCGCACGGCACAAGACAGGAAGCCGGTCGGAACGATATTCGGCTGGTATCTGGTTGCCACCGGGATGGCGCGATTTCTGGTCGAGTTCATCCGCATCAATCCACGGCCATTCCTCGGGTTGACGAACGCGCAGGCCGCGGGTGCCCTCTGTATCCTTGCAGGAATCGGTCTGCTGGTTTTCCTCGCGCAACATGCTCCCGCCACCCGAGAAACGTAAAAGAGCTCCTTAAAGCATCTGGCGCAGGACGTAGGGCAAAATCCCGCCATGGCGGTAATAGGCGACCTCTTCCGGCGTATCCACACGGGCGACGGCCTCGAAACTCTGCTCCTTGCCGCTGTCCTCACGCGCACGGACGCGCATCTTCGCGCGCGGGGCCAGACTCCCAATCCCCTCCATAGAAAAGCTCTCATGCCCGGCAAGTCCGAGCGATTGGGGCGTCTCTCCCGGCAGGAACTCCAGCGGCAGGACGCCCATGCCAATCAGATTGCTTCGGTGGATGCGCTCGTAGCTCTCGGCGATCACCGCACGCACGCCGAGCAGTTGAGGACCCTTGGCCGCCCAATCGCGGGATGAACCCGACCCATACTCTTTACCCGCCAGCACAACGAGCGGCACGCCTTCCTGCTGGTAGCGCATGGCGGCGTCGTAAATGGTCATTTTGTCGCCGCTCGGCTGATGGAGCGTCCACCCGCCCTCGGTGCCGGGCGCGAGCAGGTTGCGCAACCGGATGTTTGCAAACGTGCCGCGCATCATCACTTCATGATTGCCGCGTCGCGAGCCATAGGAGTTGAAGTCCGAGGGCTTGACGCCATTGGCAATCAAGTACTTACCCGCCGGGCCGTCGGGTGGAATCGAGCCGGCCGGCGAGATGTGGTCGGTGGTGACGCTGTGGCCGAGAACCGCCAGCACGCGCGCCTCGCGAACGTTGGTCAGTTCGGCTGGAGTCTTGGGCATGCCGTCAAAGATTGGAGGCAGCTTGATGTAAGTGGACTTGTCATCCCAGGCGTAGAGGTCGCCTTCCGGCACCGGCAGCGCACACCAACGCTGGTCACCTCGAAAAACCTCGTCGTATTGCTGGCGGTACATGCCGGTCTTTACCGCAGAGCGAACCGTATCCTCGACTTCTGTGGGTGAGGGCCAGATATCTCGAAGGAAAACGGGCTTGCCGCTGGCGTCGTTGCCCAGCGGTTCCGTTACCATGTCAAAGTCCATGCGGCCGGCAAGCGCGTAGGCGACCACCAGTGGCGGTGATGCCAGGTAGTTGGCGCGGACCAGGGGGTGAATGCGTCCCTCGAAATTGCGGTTGCCGCTGAGCACGGAGACCGCCAGGAGACTGTTGTCCTTGATCGCCGAACCGATGGCCTCCGGCAGCGGTCCGCTGTTGCCAATGCAGGTCGTGCAGCCAAAACCCACCAGGTAAAAATTCAGTTGCTCCAGGTAGGACGTCAGTCCCGCAGCGTTGAGGTAGTCCGTCACGACTTTCGACCCCGGAGCAAGACTGGTCTTCACCCATGGCTTGGAGTGCAGTCCCCGCTCGACCGCTTTCTTCGCCAGCAGACCGGCGCCGAGCATCAGCGAAGGGTTCGATGTATTGGTGCAACTGGTGATGGCGGCGATGACCACCGAGCCATCGGCCAGCTCGAACCGGTCACCGTTGCTTTTCACTTCCACGCGTTTTGGCGGGGCGCCTTCGATGACTTTTGCCCACGCGGACTTGGCCTGTCGCAACGGCACGCGATCCTGGGGACGCTTAGGTCCGGCAAGGGTCGGCTCCACACTGGCAAGATCGAGTTCCAGCGTGTCGGTGAACATCGGGTCGGGCATCTGGTCGGTACGGAAAAGACCCTGCATCTTGGTGTAGGCCTCGACCAGGGTAACGCGCTCGGGGCTGCGTCCGGTGAAGCGGAGGAACGCGAGTGTTTCCGCATCGACGGGAAAGAATCCCATGGTCGCCCCATATTCAGGAGCCATGTTGGCGAGGGTGGCACGGTCGGGCAGGGTGAGGCTGGAGAGGCCGGTGCCGTAAAATTCAACGAATTTTCCGACCACACCTTTATTCCGGAGCATCTCGGTAACCGTCAGCACCAGATCGGTGGCCGTGGCGCCTTCCGGCAGTCGCCCGCGCAGCTTGAAGCCGACGACATCCGGAACCAGCATCGAGAGCGGCTGGCCCAGCATGGCCGCCTCGGCTTCGATGCCGCCTACGCCCCACCCGAACACACCCAGGGCGTTGACCATGGTGGTATGGGAGTCCGTGCCGACGAGCGAATCCGGAACCGCGATGAGACGCCCATCGGGGGCCGCGTCGAGCACCACGCGGGCCAGATATTCGAGGTTGACCTGGTGCACGATGCCCGTGTCCGGCGGCACCACTTGAAAATTACGAAAGGCGTTCTGCCCCCAGCGAAGAAATGCATAGCGCTCGACGTTGCGCTGAAATTCGATTTCAGCGTTGAACGCGAATGCCATCGCGCCGCCGAACTTGTCCACTTGCACCGAATGGTCTATGACCAACTCCGCGGGCAGTAAAGGATTGATCTTCTTCGGGTCACCACCCATGCGCGCCATGGCATCGCGCATCGCCGCCAAGTCCGCCACGGCCGGAACACCGGTGAAATCTTGCAAAAGCACGCGCGCCGGCATGAAGGCGATCTCCGACCGTGTCTCGGCCGCTGGCTGCCAGCCCGCCAGCGCCTCGATGTCGGCAGGGCGCACGAAACGCCCGTCTTCCTGGCGCAGCAGATTTTCCAGCAGCACGCGAATGGAAAACGGCAGTCGGCTCACATGACCGATGCCCCGGCGCTCCAGCGCGTCGAGCCGATAGATTTCGTAACTGCGGTCGCCGACAGCGAGTGTGTCGCGTGCGCCAAACGAGTTCTTTGAGGCTGGGGTCATATCAACTGGGTTCCTATTTTAAAGTTTCTGCAGCCACGCATGATAGTGCAATTCAGCCTAGAGGCTGCGGTCCTAACCGTAATACACCCCACCCCGGTCCTTCTTGCGAAAGAGTGCGTAAGAACATGAAAGCAGTATGGTTGAGGTTTTGGAAAATGCAAAAGAGCGCAAAAGGAGCGAGAGCAGATCCCCCCACCCCCTAGTTTTTTGTAAGTGCGAATTCTAAAACAGTTATGGATTAATTTTCCGTAAGTGCGGATTCTAAATGAGTTCAAGTCGCGTGTTTTCAGTGAGCCTTGGTCTGGCTCGTAAGTGCGCATTCTAAACGACTTCAAGTTTATTATTATGAACACTTGCAAGCCCCTCTGCGCTGGTGTTAAACAGCGAGTTACGAGCGGGGCCGAGTCCGATCGTCCTGCGGAACTAGAAACCACACGGTCCTCAGCGCCTTTTGGCAGGCGCGCCAGAAAATTTGCCTTCCCGCGAAAGCGCCCCTTGGCGGGGACTGGCAACGACCGAACGCTGGTAATTGGGCGCATGGCGCATAGTTCCGATTTGGCTGGCGGACCAGTGTCGGCTCACCGTACATGCCAAGCCAGCGGACCTCCTACCGATACTCTATTATCTCATGCCAGTAAATAGCAGTAGGAGGCTCTTCCCCTCCACAGGGCTATGAGGGTTCGTCGTTGCAGAAGCTTGCCTGGGCCGAGAGGCTTAGGTGCAACATGGCACAGGGAGAAGAGCTTATTAGTGCAGCAGTTGCGAGGCGGAATTACCTGTGCAACTGGTCAGCCTTTGGTCAACATTTGGTCAGCCTTTGGTCAGCCTTCGATGGTAAGGAGTTGGAGGCGCTGATCGGCCTGCTCGGCGGCCAGGGTGTCGGGGAACTCCGTCTTGACCTGCTGATAAAGCTTGACGGCTTGCTCGGGATCGGTGGCGGTGTAATGGTCGGCCATAGCCAGAAGGACGACCGCCTTGGGAACAAACACGCTTGGATTGTCCAAGAGCTGCTGGTAGAGCGGGAGGGCTTCGGGGCCCCTGCCGGTTCTGTCGTAAACCTGCGCGAGATGGAAACGCGCCAGGGCCGCAAATTCCTGATCGCTGCCTGACTCCAGGGTCTTCAAATCCTCTTCCGCTTCCTCGTAACGTTCGAGACCCACGAGGCTGAGCGCGGTATAGTAGCGGGCCACGCGGCCAGGCCGTGTGCGAGAGTAACGGTCGGCAATCTCTGTGAATTTATCCGCAGCATCGGAATACTTATTCTTCTCCTCAACGTAAGTGATCTCGCCGGGAAAGGCCGGTTCATTTACGCCGCGGATACGAGCCTGATAGACCTTCATGGCCTCGGTAAGCTCGGCTGAAGCACTGGCAGTCAGGCGCTGGGTGTAGAAGCGCCAGCCCAGCACGGCGACCAGCACAAGAAGAACGGAGCTGCCGATGATCCACGCCGCACGCCTATGCGAGAACAGGGCCTGGGCGCCGTGCTTGAATGTCTCGCGTATTTCGTCTTTCTTCAGCTCTTTGCGCGAGATGTGGCGCGCCATAGGGTGCTCCCAGCACCCATCGTATCACAGGTGAGGAAACGCGGCTCCGGAATGCGACAAGCTCATTGGTTGAAAGACACCCCAACAAAACAAATGGGGCCAGCCATGCGGCAGCCGCTCAACCAGGTTGAGATGCGGCCGAGGTTAAGCCTAGAGGAGCTAGGCCCAGCGAAGCTAGGCCCAGTAGCTGCGGTCCAGAGTGCGGTATTGGATGGCCTCGCTGAGGTGGCGCGGCTCGATGCCTTCGCTGGGGTCGAGATCGGCAATGGTCCGAGCGACCTTCAAGATACGGTCGTGGGCGCGCGCGGAAAGCCCCAGCCGCGTGACCGCCGTCTCGAGCAATCTCTCGCCGTCGGCGGAAATCGCACAATACTTGCGAACCAACTTCGGCGGCATCTGCGCGTTGGCATAGACGCGCTTGTCGGCGGCGAAGCGTTCGACCTGTCTGTGGCGCGCTCGGATGACGCGCTGGCGCACGGCGCCGGAATCCTCGGCGGAGGCTTCGCCGCGCAATTCCTTGTACTTCACCGCGGGCACTTCGATGTGGATATCAATGCGGTCGAGCAGGGGGCCGGAGATCTTCGAGACATAGCGCTGGATTTGTGCCGGAGTGCAGTGGCATTCGCGCGCCGTGTCTTCAAAGAAGCCACACGGGCACGGATTCATGGCCGCGGCCAGCATGAACCGCGCCGGGAAAGTGACCGAGAGCGCCGCCCTGGCGATGGTGACATGGCCTTCCTCGAGCGGCTGGCGAAGCACTTCCAGGACGTTACGCTGGAATTCGGGCAATTCGTAGAGAAACAGGACGCCATGGTGCCCGAGCGAAACTTCTCCGGGACGTGGAATGGCGCCGCCGCCGATCAGGCCGGCATCGCTGATGGTATGGTGCGGCGAGCGGAAAGGGCGCGTACCGACCAGGCCGCGAGAGTTTTCGAGCATTCCGGCGACGCTGTGAATGCGCGTGGTCTCGATGGCCTCCTCGAGAGACATGGGCGGCAAGATGGTGGGGATGCGCTTGGCGAGCATCGTCTTTCCGGCGCCGGGAGGCCCCAAGGAGATGATGTTGTGGCTGCCGGCGCAGGAGACTTCCAGAGCGCGCTTGGCGCCCTGCTGGCCGCGAACGTCGCGCAAATCGACAGGGTACTGCGCCGCTTCGGACAACGCGGCGCGCGCATCGAGCCGCACCGGGGTGAACGATTCCGGCGCGTTGACCAGATCCACGGCCTGCGGCAGTGACTTGATGCCATAGACCCCGACGCCCTCGACAACCGCCGCCTCGCGTGCGTTAGTCTCCGGAACCACCACCGCGCGCAGCCCTTGTTCGCGCGCGCAGAGCGCCGCAGAAAGCGCACCGCGCACCGGGCGCACGCTGCCATCGAGAGAAAGCTCACCGAGAAAGAGGGAGTCTGCCAACGGCTTGCCGAAAAACGCGCCCTGGCAGCCGAGAATCCCAAGGGCCATCGGCAGATCGAAGGCCGAGCCTTCCTTGCGAATATCAGCGGGTGCTAAATTGATGGTGACGCTTTGCGGCGAGGGAAAATCAAAACCACAATTCTTGATCGCCGCCTTGATGCGCTCGCGGCTTTCCTTGACGGCAATATCCGGCAGGCCTACGACGTTGAAGTCGCCCATGCGGCTCGAGCCTACATCCACCTCGACTTCGACGAGGTAGGCGTCGATTCCGAAGACGGCGGCGCTGAGCGCTTTGAAGAGTATTGGCGAGGGCAGCCCGGAAATCCGGGGGAAGAGTAAACTAAGTAGAGGCGGTATGCCAGCGGTACGAACAGCGGCGAGCCGCCGCTTCCATCCAGAACTAGCACCTCTGCCCGTGCTGTTCGAGCCGGCAGCTCATTCGGTTTCAGAACTCTTTTTCCGAATCCAGCAGAACGGTCACCGGACCGTCGTTCACCAGCTCGACTTCCATATGTGCCTGGAACACCCCGGTCTCGACAGGCACACCGAGCGCCCGCAGGCAGCGCACGTATTCTTCGTACAATGTACCGGCCTTTTCGGGAGGGGCAGCGTGGTCGAAGCTAGGCCGCCGCCCGCGCCGGACATCTCCATAGAGAGTAAACTGCGAAACCACCAGGGCTGCGCCCCCGCTTTCCAGCAACGAGAGGTTCATCTTGCCCTGAGCATCGTCATGAATGCGCAGTCTCGCGGTTTTCTCCGCTAGATAAGCTGCCGCATCGGGCGTGTCGCCCTTGGCCACCCCGAGCAAAACCACTACGCCCGCACCGATCTCGCCCCTCACACGGTCATCCACAATCACCCGCGCACGGCAGACCCGTTGAAGGACAGCTCGCAAATTCACATTCCAGCGGCCCGGCGCATCCCATGCGAGAAGCGCGCGGCCATTGAGAAATCGGGGGGCGGGATTTTACCGCACTGGTCGGGGAGACATTTCATGATTTTCGCGCGGGATAGCTCTTGGGACGCGGCGGCGGCTGACATCGCGGGCAGAAATGAGTGCCCCGCCCTGCGACGATGGTGCGCCGGATAGACGCGCCGCAACGAAAGCAGGGCTTCCCGTAGCGCCGATAGACGCGATGCCGCCGCTGGTACTCACCCGGGGTGCCCCGGGCGTCAACGTAATCGGCAATCGAGGAGCCGCGGAACCGGATCGCCGAGCACAATACGCGCCGGATTGCCCGGCGCAGCCGGGCCAGTTCGGCGCCGCTCAGCCGGGCAGTCATGCGCGCAGGATGAATCCGCGCCAGCCAGAGGCTTTCGTCCGCGTAGATGTTGCCACAGCCGTGTAGCACACTCTGGTCCAGCAACAACGCTTTGATCCTAGCACGGCGTCCCAAGAACAGCTGCCTGAACTCATGGTCGGAAATTTCCAGGGGATCTTTGCCGAAGCGGCTGCGAAAGGCGCCGATGTCTGCCTGCGGGATCAGGAAGATGCGCCCGAAGCGTCGAGCATCGATGTAGCGCAGCTCGCGGGAATCATCGAGTTGAAAAAAGGCGTGCGTGTGGGGCGCGATGGGCGCGCCGGCCGGGCAAACAATCAGGCGTCCGGTCATCCCAAGGTGCACAAGCAGGTGCCGCCGCCCGCCCAAATTTACAGCACCGCCGGGCAGCACGAGGTCCAAGCGGATGAACTTGCCAAAGCGTTCGACCGCAACGATGCAGCTGCCGGGAAGTGATTCATCAAGCAAAACCGGGTCGTCGATGAAGTCGGTTTTGCCTAGAGATACTCGGGTAATGGTGCTGCCGGGCAAGGCATCACGCAATCCGCGGACAATAGTTTCGACTTCCGGCAGTTCCGGCACGGAACGTTCCAGTGTTAAAAAGTAGCAGACGCCCGCCAGACGCCAGTGCAGCAAAGCGGGAAGAAAAGCGGCTCTGGCGTCATGCTCCAGGACGTCACAGCAGGGGGGCGAACACGCAACAGGGCTCGCCTGACCCACCCTGGAGACGGATCGGGCCGGCAAACAAGAATGCGCCAGTTGCGGGCACTACAGCGGGCGTATCCACAACCGGTGGGGCCGCGATTGCGATTCAAGGGAGCGGCAGGCCCGGTGAAGCGACGATGCCGGCCATACGAAGAATCTCCTGGTATTCCTCCTCCGCAATCGGAGAAATAATCAAGCGCACATTCTTGAGGAATTTCACCTTGCGCAGAGCCGGATTGGCGCGCAGTTCAACGAGCGTGACCTGGCGGGGAAGACACTCCAGCGCACGCAAGTCGGCTACCAGACCCTTGCCGTTTGAATCGCGAGTATTGGGGTACGGATCGCGTGTCACTTCGGCGAGGGCATATAACGCGCGCTCGGGAGCGGCATGGTAACAAAGTATGCGGTCGCCCCGGCGCACGTGCTTGAGCTGGCGCAAGGCGTCGGCGCGCGAGCCAGCACCACGCCACATCTCCTTGCCCTTTACAAACAACGTGTCCCAATGATAATCGTGGGGGCTCACACTGAACAACCAATAATGGTGCTTCAACTCTGGACGATTTATAGGCACAGGCGGCGGACCCAAAATCCAATTTTACCGAATCGGAACAAGGCGCCCACTATACACGCGAGTGCCCTGCAAAGGGAGCAAAAAGTGCCTAGGGAAGTTCCGTGCCCCGGCTACATCTTCCTGGACGATGACCGCCAGAAACATCAGGCAATATTGTGCTAAATAGTGTGTTATGTGTGCATTATGTAAACAATTATGCTATCCGCAGTCCACCCAGACGTCCTCGCCACGGACTTCGACCGGGAAGCAAGAGACGGCGATGGCGGGGTTAGCCGATACCTTTCCTGTGGTCACGTCGTATTGCCAGCCGTGCCAGGGACAGGTCACAACCTGGCCCGAAATTACGCCCTGGCCAAGCGGCCCCGCGCGATGCAAACAAGTGTTGCTGATCGCGTAGAATTTCCCCTCTATATTGGAGATGGCGAGCGTCTTCCCATCCACCTGGAACTCACGGATGGTTCCAGTGGGAACTTCATCCTTACGCGCAGCGCGCAATAATGCCATTGCTTTGCTCCTTTCTCATAGCAACTACGGGGAAACGTTATCGAATCAGCGGGGCTCAGGTGTCTGGGCGACCATGACGCCGCGCTTGAACTGCTCCACCATCTCTGGACGCAGCCGCACCTCGGTAGGCCGTTTCGCGAGCGACATCTGATCAATCTTGTCCTGCAGTTTCAGCAGCGCGTAGAAAAGCGCTTCCGGACGTGGCGGGCAGCCGATCACATAGACGTCTACAGGGATAATCTTGTCTACGCCCTGCAGCACTGAATAGGCGTTGAAGGGACCCCCAACGCTGGAGCAGGCGCCCATGGAGATGGCCCATTTCGGGTCCGCCATCTGTTCCCAGACACGCCTCAGCACGGGTGACATCTTGAGTGTGACTGTCCCAGCAACGATCATCAGGTCGGCCTGCCGGGGAGATGGCCGGAACACCTCGGCGCCGAATCGCGCGATATCGAAGCGCGCCGTCGAGGCAGCGATCATCTCAATGGCACAGCAGGCCAGGCCGAAAGTAAGCGGCCAGATGGCGGACTTCCGCGCCCAATTGAACACGTAGTCCACCGAAGAGATCATGAAATTTTTCTCGAAACGGTTATCCAGGACACCCATGAGCTTCCAAGCGGCCTCCGGAGAGGCAGTATAGCGTCCGGACATTAGGGAGTCAAAGACGTTTATTCGTTAGCATGATTTGCAGCACTCGGCGAATTCGTATGGTGTCCGGTAGCCAAGCCTGATGGAACCCGTGCGATCCACTTCGGCAAAATTCTTGCCCTTTCTAGTATGCGTTGGCTAGACTTACGTAGATTTTATCAAGCGTATCAGCGTATCAGGGGAATCGATGGCTACTGGGCCCACCACTAAGAATGTCCTGAACAGAGTTCCTCCGCTGCAATTGGCCTTTCTGTTCATTTTGGCCTTTGCCAGCCTCTCCTTCTTTCCCCGGGTACGCTTCAACCCCGCGCTTGTTTGGATCTTCTTGGGGATTACAGGAGGGCTGCTCTTTTTTCTTTTCGTGCTGCGAGCTTATGTGGTTCGCGCCGGGCGAGTACTGCGCTACGAGTTCGTCCCCCATAAGGCGCACTACATCCAGTTCGCGATGCAGGGGCTTATCTACCTCTATTGGGGGATGTACTGGCGCGAGGTCTACCCGTTCTTGCCGCTGCTCGCTGCTCAAATCGTATTCGTCTATGCCCTAGACATGCTTATATCCTGGTCGCGGCGAGATGATTGGATTCTCGGCTTCGGCCCGCTGCCGATTGTCCTGAGCGCAAATTTGTTCATTTGGTTCAAGGATGATTGGTTCTTCCTGCAGTTTGTGTTCATCTCCATCGGTGTTTTGGGCAAACAGTTTCTCAGATGGCATCGCGAAGGCCGTCTCACCCACATATTCAATCCCTCGGCTTTTTCGGCCTTCGTCATTTCCGTAGGCCTGCTGGCGACAGGCACCTCATCGCTCACCTGGGGAGAGCAACTTGCCACCACTCTTTCCCGCCCGCCGCACATGTATCTGGAGATCTTCCTGCTGGGTCTGATCGTGCAGGCTTTGTTCTCCGTCACTCTGGTTACCGTGGCGGCGGGAGGAACGCTCGTCGCGCTGAACCTGGCGTACACCCAGTGGACCGGCGTGTATCACACCATTGATTCCGGCATTCCGGTCGCCGTCTTTATCGGTATACACTTGCTGGTCACCGACCCGGCAACCTCGCCGCGGAGGACCGTGGGCAAAATCCTCTTTGGCGTTATGTATGGCGCTGGGGTATTCGGCTTGTATTCGGCGCTTAGATGGTACGACGCTCCAACGTTCTATGACAAACTGCTGTGCATCCCGATACTGAACCTGATGGTTCCATGGCTTGACCGGCTAAGCGACCGACTGGCCGCTCGCGTCCGTCTGCTGAACACGGACTGGGCTTTTCATCCGCAACGCTACAATCTTGTCCACATGGGCGTGTGGACCGCCCTGTTCTGCGGCATACTGTTCACGGGGTTTCTAGCCAAGGGCAAGGATCACCCAGGCGGCAGCATCGCGTTCTGGGAGCAAGCGTGCCAGGAGGGCCGTTGGAACGCCTGCAAGACGTGGGTGCACACGCTCCAGATCACCTGCCAGTTCAACTTTGCCGACGCGTGTCTCGAAGCCGGCATGCTGCTGAACGAAGGCCGAATCGTGCCACGAAACGCGGCCTTGGCCGGCGTGAGATTTGGACACGCATGCGACCTTGGCTCCCCCGAGGGCTGCGAGAGACTCGTCGCCCATGTGAACGCCGATGGTCAGCAGGCCTTACAGCAGGCTTGCGATCGCGGCGAGGGTGCGAGTTGCTTCACCTTGGGCGCGATGTACCGTGCTGGCCTCGGATTTCCCATGGATCCGACGCGCGCCTTCCTTCTATTTAACGAGTCTTGCGCGAACGACTGGCCGCATGGGTGCATCCGGCTGGCGCAGAGCTATAGGTATGGCCAAGGAACCCCGGTTGACTTCGCCAAGGCCATCGTGAACTTCGAAAAAGCGTGCCGCAACCGTGCGGCCTCCAGTTGCGCCGAAGTCGCCGATATATACCGCAGTGGAATCGGGGGTGTTAAGAAGGACGAGGCGCTCGCAGCGCAGCGATTTCAGGAGGCCTGCAATCTCGGTCTTCAGAGTGCCTGCAATCCCTGATTTCGATACCCCTGATTTCGATACTTTGACGCAAGCTGTGAGGTGAAAGTTTGTTCTGGTCAATTCCTCTCAAAATGCTCATCGATCGTGATTTTGATCTGGGCGAGACGCGCACCCGAACCTCACGCCAGGAGAGAGCGTCACATTCACCTTGCGACGGATGCTCGCGTTGCTGGGAAACGTCTCAGTGGGAAGCGGCTTGGTTATGGGCCTGAGCCGTAAGAGAAAGACTTTTCAGCGCGGCGAAAAATCAAGAAATGTATGCTGGGTTCTACGAGCCGGCCTGGGACGCGTCGTGTCCGTCGCTAGAATTCAACACCCAGGAAGGGCAGCATGCGGCCAAAAAACGCGACACCTGCAGTCAGCAATATTGTGGACCCAGCAATGAATTTGACTCTTAGCGGCGCGTCGTCCCCCGGTCCCACAGCCCAGGCCCTGTCAGCCACCGTAAGATAGAGAACGTTTATTCCGACCAGCACCAGCAAACCAATCTTCCAATAGAAAGCGAAGTTGCGCGTGTACAGCTCGGGGCCTGAGAAAAAGAACCACATCCCGGTTATCAGATTGACGGTGAATCCCAAGATCGCCCACGGTAGCAGCCGGTGCAAGGAGGCAAACGAGATGCTTTTCATCAGGCCCAGCATCCGCAGATCAAGGAGTAACACAACCCCGAACAACAGCCCCATTCCGAGGAAATGAAAGTCCTCGGTCATCGCCCATCGCCATTTATTTCCGATTACGTACAATCCAACGGACGCGGATATCCCGGGCTTTGCCGCTTCCGCTATATCTGCCCAATTCGTTACCGCCTCTTGGACAGGTGCAATCTCTGGATGGCGGATCTCACCACCCGTATTCCCGGTTCGGGTCATGAGGCCCACCGTGATAAGCGAAAAAAGCAGGACAGCTAGCACATTCCACTGTGCCTGACGTGAGGTTCGCCGATACTGCCACAGTCCGAGCCAAGCGAAGAGACCAGTGATCTGCATGAACACGAACGCCACAAAGGCCGCGTCTCGGTGCGTTTCCATCGTGGCTTTCGATACACCTTCAACATTATCAATCATCTCCTCGGCACCATTGCCGCTCACATACACCGGCATGGAAAAGAGAGCAATGAGCACGAAAACTACAAGGCTAGCTCGCTTCAGGTCGGCGCTTTTTCCAGCAAGAGAGACAAGGAGAAGGCCCAATCCAAAAATAGTGCCGATGATCGGCCAATGATTCAGTAGAAGGTGCACATGTGCCAGATTCATAAGTGACTCCTTAAGGGCAATTCCCCCGTCCGCGCTGCCTCACGGAAAGAACAGACGGCTAGGTAGGCTAGCAAGCGACCGTAGCACCTCTTAGGCCGACCCTGGACTACCATAGAGAAGCCATGAGTAGGTGTACGCCAGTAACCGACCCGCTGTAATGACTGCCACCCAAAGACACAGCGAGTATATAGCCAGATTCCTACACTGCGCGATGGCTGCCTCAGTCGCTTCCCCATCACCGAACACTCGATTTCGGATCCTCAGCAAGACGAACATGGCCAGCCCGATAAGCGTTAACTTGATGTAAAACATGGGATTTGTAAGTGCCTTCGTCGGATAGCCGAAGAGCAGTACTAAACCGGATGCCGCATTCAGCCAGAAACCCACCCACATAAACTTGAAGAGGCGCTTCAGCGGTGCAAGAGGCACATCAGGTGCGAATCCGAGAAGACGGAGATCGATCATCGCGCTGGGACCAACCAGCAAAACCAAGCCGAAAGTATGAGCGGTAAGAATGAGTGGGAAGGCCCACAGCGACGGAGATTCGCGGATCCATGTACTGATGCCGGTCTCTTCGATAGTACGCAAGAATAGGGGCAGTTCCAAAATCCCTCCTCACCTCGGGCTCAGCAAGTCATTCCGATAAGAACTTGGCGGTTTATCACAGCCCCGACACAACGTCAAGTAAATAGATGCACATATGAGAGAGCCTCCTCATTTCCATGGCTACAAATCACATGCCACGAGAATCCGTTCTCTTCACGTTGCTAATGATTTATGTATAGATCCTACAGGGAGTGGGGGCATGACAAAAGGCGGTAGTTGGCTTGACT
This sequence comes from Candidatus Acidiferrales bacterium, assembly GCA_965197305.1. Classification (GTDB taxonomy): domain Bacteria; phylum Acidobacteriota; class Terriglobia; order Acidiferrales; family UBA7541; genus Palsa-189. Next base: position 709,828 of record CBDAMS010000013.1, read on the forward strand.
CATCCTTGCTTGGGGGCTACGCTTTGTTAAGGGAAGCGGACTCCCTTGCGAGTCTGCAAGGGGCTTCGGTGAGCGAAATGGCCATAAGGCTGCCAATCTACATGGACAATCATGCTACGACGCCCGTTGACCCTCGGGTGCTCGATGCCATGCTTCCCTATTTCCGAGAAAAGTTTGGCAACGCGGCCAGCCGGAATCATTCCTTTGGCTGGGCGGCCGAAGAGGCCATGGAAAACGCGCGCGCGCAAGTCGCCCGCCTGATCCATGCAGCGCCCAAAGAGATCGTTTTCACCAGCGGGGCCACCGAATCGAACAATCTGGCCATCAAGGGCGTTGCCGAGATGTACCGCGAAAAGGGAAACCACATTATCACGCAAGAGACGGAGCACAGGGCCGTACTCGACACCTGTAAACGCTTGCAACAGCAGGGGCATGACGTCACCTACCTGCCCGTGGGCAAGGGTGGCCGGGTGAACTTGGACGATCTCAAGCGCGCCATTACGCCGAAAACCATTCTCCTTTCGATCATGCACGCCAACAATGAAACCGGCGTCATTCAGCCGGTCGAAGAAATCGGCAAGATCGCCAAGCAGAACGGTGTTTTATTCCACACCGATGCCGTGCAGGCGGTAGGGAAGATTCCGGTCGATGTGCAGAAAAGCAATATGGATCTTCTGGCGCTCACGGCCCACAAGATTTACGGACCGAAGGGCTGTGGCGCGCTGTTCGTGCGGCGCCGTGACCCCCGCGTACGATTGGCGCCGCTGATCGACGGCGGCGGGCACGAGCGCGGGATGCGATCCGGCACGCTCAATGTTCCGGGGATTGTCGGGTTGGGCCGAGCCGCCGAGCTTTGCCAGAACGAGATGCCGGAAGAGAGCAAGAGGCTGGGAGGTCTGCGAAATCATCTGAGAGATGGGCTTCTCGCAGGTCTCGACGAAATCTCCGTAAACGGCTCGATGATTCATCGCCTGCCCCACAACCTCAACGTCAGCTTCGCCCACGTCGATGGCGAATCCCTGCTCATGGGTATCAACGACGTAGCGGTGTCGAGCGGCTCGGCGTGCATGTCGGCCAAGGTCGAGCCCAGCTACGTCTTGAGGGCCCTCGGTGTCGATGAAGAACTGGCCCACAGCTCGGTCCGCTTCGGGCTGGGCCGTTTCAACACTGCGGAAGAGGTGGAGTATGTTATCCGCAGGGTGATCGAGGTGGTCAGCCGCCTGCGTGATCTGTCGCCGCTTTATGAGATGGCTAAAGGAAGCGATCCAGTATAGTATAATTTACCTGGAAAGAGGGGGCAGCTCCCGGCATCCAAATTGCCAGGATGTAATTCATGACCCAAGTAACGGAAAAAGCGGCGGAGAAAATTCAAGAGCTGCTGGTGAAGGAAGGCCTTCCGGAAACCGGTGGGCTTCGCCTGGGTGTGCAAGGCGGCGGTTGCTCCGGACTGTCCTATGCCATGCGGCTGGAAACCGAGCCGCGCCAGCGTGACAGGGTTTTCGAGCAAAATGGCGCGCGCATTTTCGTGGATCCGAAGAGTTATGCTTATCTGGAGAATATCACCCTCGACTATGAAGACACCCTCATGCGTAAGGGCTTCCTTTTTCAGAATCCGCAAGCCAGCCGCACGTGCGGCTGCGGCACCTCATTTGCCGTTTAGCCGCTGTGGCGGACGGTAATCCAAGAAAACGAGCAAGCGTTTCCTTTTCATGGCCGCCGATCAACTACCGTTGTCGGTTCGCCAATCCAGATCGTAAGGAAACGCGGGCACCGAGTCCGGCTTGACACCACCCGCGACCGCTTCTTACCATGGGTCGCTCTATGCGATGCCGGCGTAGCTCAGGGGTGGAGCGAGGGTCTCATAATCCCTAGGTCGTGGGTTCGAGTCCCACCGCCGGCACCAACTTTTTCACACACTTAGCTGATGCGTCCCCTGGACCGCTTAGTCCGTTCGCTGCGGCATCTGGTGAATGCTCTGGCGGGCCTCGGATCGGTCGGCGTTTCGTTTGTCAGCCTGAAGGATAATCTGGACCCTCCTGTATTTCCTGTCGACGCGACGCGCACGACCCGCGTATACTCACGCGCAGACGGAATTGTGTCGTTACTCAATTTGCGTGCGAGGCACTTCATGAAGATCAGAATCCTTGTAGCGTTCGCGTTGTGCGCCGTATCCGCGGCCCTCTTCCTGGGCTCGGTGAAGTCGGCGGGACAGGGAGCGCCGCCTGCGACTCCCTCGAAAGCCCAATTGATCGAGGATCTCGTTTACGGCAACCGCATTCTTTACAACGAGGGTGTGCTCGACGCTTTCGGCCATGTAAGCGTCCGTGATCCCCAGAATCCCAATCGCTTTTATATGTCCCGCGGCCTGGCGCCATCGCAGGTGACCGCAAAGGACATTCTGGAATACGACCTCGACTGCAACATCGTCGGCGGCGAGGGCCGGGGTTACGGCGAGCGTTTTATCCACTGCGGCATTTACCGCGCCCGTCCTGACGTGAAGTCCGTGATACACGGTCACTCGCTGGGGCTGATTCCCTTTGGGGTGACCAAGACCCCCCTTCGCCCCGTTTTTCATAATGGTGGCTTCCTCGGGAGTGATACGCCCATCTTTGATATTCGCGAGGTGGCCGGCGACACCAACATGATGGTCACCAACAACCAGCTCGGCGACGCTATCGCCAAGGTCCTTGGCGATAATCCTGTGGTACTGATGCGCGGGCACGGCCAAACCGTCGTCGGTGAGTCAGTCCCGCAGGCGGTCTGGCGCTCCTATTACGCCAATGTGAATGCGCGGCTGCAGGCTGAAGCGGCACGACTTGGCCCAATCACCTTCCTCTCGCCAGGGGAAGCGGCCAAAGGGGCAACGAGCTTCAGCGTCACGCGGCCATGGGAACTGTGGAAGGAGCGGGTCGATAAGATCGAATAGCGCCGGGGAAACGGGCTGCGGGGCTCAGCGGGGACCAAGGGCAAAGGTTCTTCAAGTTATCGTTCAAACCCTCGTTCAGGCCCTCCACGATGCCAATTGTCAGGGCTTTTCTTGAGGTTAGCGGCCGCTTGACCCCAATACTTGTCACGAGTATTGGGGTTAAACAAGGGAAGCAGTTCGCTCTATTCCTCGGGGGTAGATGGTCTGATCACCCCTTTATACCCTTGCTCTTTGAGCTTTTCATAGTGTTCCTGGCGGTCAAGGGCGGTGGGAAGATCGCTGTCGAGGCCGTAGAAACTTTCCGAGACGCACCAGCCACACTTCAGGTCCGGATCCTCCGGGGTGGGTCGAATCATGTGTTCACTGGTGATGTCTACACACATTTGTGGCTGAATGTAGTCGCCCGTTCGATTCACCCGCATCGTTCGAGGCTCCATTACCCACGGCCTAGTGAACATGACCGGGTCCTCGACCGTAACCTCATAAGTTAGCATGTCCCCTTTGCGGCCGATCCGTTCGATCACGTGCATTTGATCGCTGTGAATCGTTGTGAATTTGACAGTACCCTCTTGCTCTCCGGCAAGCCAGGTTTCGTCATTCAGGGCCACCGTGTCCACCACCAGAGTATCTCCTTCCCAGTGGCCAATCGAGTGGCCGAAATACGAGGTATCTGGTTCCTCCGGGTGAGGACGCCCATCGGTATAGATGACGCGCCAGTACGGACCTGGCCGAGCCTCGTAGAGAATCGCCAGCGCATCAGGAGTGTGAATTAACAAACTGTGGCGAAATTCCGCCCGCGGAACGCCGTGTGGTTTACAAACCAGCGCGGGGTCTTCAAGCGAGTTGCCGCCATACATCTTGTCCGCAATCTCCTTGACCTTGGCCATATATTCTGGATTGTAAGGAGGTTGATTAGGCTCTTGTTGAAGCGCCGGAAGCGACGCGCCCACATTGGTCCCTCCGTAGTCGAAGTGAAACGAGCCGTCCTCAAATCGGGTACCAATGCTGCCAAGTGCACCGCCAGTCTCGTCGCCGTATTTACCGCCATAGAATCCACTGAAGTCCGGGCGTCCGTTGGCGAGCCGGGCGTTGGCCTCTCCTCCGGCATCTCGGCGGGCGTCTCATTCTGAGCGGCAGGTATGGAAACCAATAACAATGACAATACTCCCACTACGGCCATTGCCACCACGGTGTAACTAATGATACGGCGTTCCATTTCCGATCCTCCTCTTTCTCTTTCTCTTTCTCTTTTCCGCCCTCAAGTCCAGCCGCTTCATTCTTCCCGTACGCTGATCACTGGCACACGAAGGATTAAGGCGCGTTAGTGATAGTGTCCGTGCTCGGGCGACCAGACGCGGCCTGAGTTGGCAGGAGCAGAACCTGGAGTGGATGAGTTGTGGTAGTGTCCGTGCTCAGGCGACCAGACGTGGCCTGCGTTGGCGGGAGCGGAATCTTGAGAGAACCAACTGATACCCATTACGATAGCCACGATGAAGACACCAACCAGGACAACGAGCGCCAGAATGCCGCTGGAACCTGCGGTATGAAGCTTTCTTTCACAACATCGCTTATATTTCTCGCCACTGCCACACGGACAAGGATCGTTTCGGCCGATTTTATTTGTGTCCATCATGATTTCTCCTCCTACGGCGCCGATAACGCCTACTGGTTGAAGGCCCCGGCGGTCCAGGTTCCGTCCAAGAGACGCGCGACCACCTGCGGATCGGCGGTCGGCAACTGGCACACGTAGTCTTCGCAGACGTAGGCGGTGGCCCGGCCGCCTTGCCGACTGACACTTTCCACAAAGGGGAGCCATCGCGCAAGCTGCGCCTGAGCGGGGCCCCCATCGGCCAGCAGCAAAATCTTGTTGGGAATGAACCGGCGGTGCACGAGTTGTAGCATCGCGCGGGTGTCGGTGGCGCCTGGCTCTCCGGCAATAATGATCTGCTTAGGCTTCGAGAGACTGAAGTCGAACGCGACCACCAATTGCGGGACCGCAAAGCCCTGCTGCGCGAGCCGGTCAGCAAGCGCGGCAAAGGTAGAGTCGGCCTTGCCGCGCCACTGCCGGCCACCGGTCATTTGCCACAGGCGCAGCAGGTTCATCGCCGCCACCGAATTGGGCGAAGGCTCTGCGCCATCGTAATCATCCTTCATCCGAAATAGGATATCGGGGGCCTCCGCGCGCGTCGCGAAGTAGCCGCCGCCTTTGGCGTCCCAGAACAGGTCGTCCTGGCGTTCTTGCAGGCGAACGGCCCAGGAAAGCCATTTCACGTTGAAGGACGCCTCATACAGATCGAGCAGCCCTTGGATCAGAAAGGCATAGTCCTCGAGCACGCCATCGATATCCACGTCGCCTTCGCGGTAGCGCCGTTGCAGACGGTTGGCGCCCGCGTCGTACATCCGGGACTCGATGAACTCGGCCGCGCTCAATGCCGCCTGGAGATAGCGCGGCTCTTCGAGCACCTGGGAGGCCCGCGCGAATGCGGAAATCATCAGGCCGTTCCAGGCAGTCAGCACCTTATCGTCGAGTGAAGGGCGAGGCCGGGTGGCGCGCGCGGTGAACAGCTTCCCCCGCGCGGCGTCCAAGAACGAGCGCGTCTGCTCTTCGGATTTTCCAAACTTTGCGGCGGTTTCGGACACCGTGTGCCGGATGATCAGGACGTTTGTGCCCGCGAGTTCTCCCTGGATATCCTGCTGTGCCGGGACATTGCCCGCCGGCTCTACGCCATAGTGATAGGAAGAAATGGCCGCGAGCTCTTCGCCCAACACGGTGGCCAGCTGATCGGCAGTCCAGGCATAAAAAGCACCCTCGGCGTGCTCGGGTTTGCCCTCCTGTATCAGGCTGTCGGCATCTTCCGCAGAGTAAAAGCCGCCTTCCTCTCCTCGCATGTCGCGCAAGATGTATTGCAAGATGTCGCGGGCGACATTGGCAAAAAAGGTGTCCTTGGTTATCTGGTAGGCCTCAGCGTATGCGATCGCGAGTTGCGCCTGGTCATACAGCATCTTCTCGAAGTGCGGAACATGCCACCTGCTGTCGGTCGAGTATCTGTGGAATCCGCCGCCCAGATGGTCGTGCATGCCACCGCGAGCCATGGCCCGCAGCGTGTGCAGGGTCATATCGAGTGCCGTCTTCTCTTTTGTGCGTGCGTAGTAGCGGACCAAGAAATTGAGCACGACGGGGCGGGGAAACTTTGGCGCCGGGCCGAACCCGCCCTCGGCAGGATCGTAACTCGCCTTGATCTGCCGGTAGGTCTCATCGAGCACCGCTGTGTCGAGGTTCGGATTGACACCCCCTGCGGTCTCCGCGCTGAACTGTGCTTGCAACAATTGAGTTGCGGTATTCGCTGCTTCAAGGACCTTCTCCCGTCCGCTGGCCCACGCGCTCTGCACCCGCTGGAGCAGCGTGCGGAAGCCCGGCCGGCCGTAGCGATCATCGGGTGGAAAGTAGGTGCCGCCGAAAAACGGCTTGAGATCGGGCGTCAGGAACACCGACATCGGCCAACCGCCGCTGCCGGTTGAGGCCTGAACATAGCTCATATAAACGCGATCCACGTCGGGCCGCTCCTCGCGGTCCACCTTGATGGAGACGAAATTGCCGTTCATGATCTCGGCAATCGCCGGGTCGGAGAATGACTCCTCCTCCATCACGTGGCACCAGTGGCACGTGGAATAGCCGATGGACAGGAAGATAGGCTTGTCCTCCCGACGAGCTTTCTCGAAGGCCTCTTCTCCCCAGGAGAACCAATCAACGGGATTATGAGCATGGAGCTGGAGGTAGGGGCTCTTCGCGTCAATCAGGCGATTGGTGTACACGACCTTGCCGTCAACCTTCTCCATGCGTACCCCCGAGGCCGAACCATCCACACGTGCTTCTGGTACCGACTGGACAGCCTGGCCCGGCCGTCCCATCCAGATCAATGCGCCTAGGGCTAGGGCAAGGCTGCCGCCAGCGAGGGTCCAGCGCTTCCCTATCATCCATCTTTTCTGACGAATGGTCATCTGGTCATCGCCGCAGCCTTAAAATGTATCACGATCGCCCTAAAACAGCCGCAGCTGCTTGCGGGCCATCGCCGAAACACAACCAAAGCTATCTTCTTCCGCTCCGATGCAAGAACCGAAAGAGCCAGCAGCCAGACGGCGGGCACAGAGGCGGGGGGAGCAAGCAGGCTCTTCCAGTTGATTCCCGGCGAGGGCGTAGATGGGCCAGCGTCATGCCAGACGACCGCATGGTATCAAGGGTGGCTTAGTCTTGCTATTTTGTCGAATGGGTGCTGGCAGGATTTCGTATAGTCAGCTACATCTACATAAGGATGAACCCTTTTTTAGGAGATTACGATCTTATTGGTATGTCGTACTATAAAATAAGGAACAAGTCTGCCAAGCCGGTTGGTCGCCTGTTTACTTCAGGTAAGGATGACTTCAAAGCCAAGCGCTGTGATCTAAATTTAGACTGAGAAAGAAGTTCCGTCATGTCGTCACTCAAATCAAATGCCAAAACCGGCGGAGGTGATATGTCTAACGCGAGCGTGAACCTCGAAGAGGCGGTACGCAGTCGTTATGCCGAGGCAGCTCGGAATACGCAGCCTGATCTTTGCTGCCCCACCTCTTACGATCCCAAGCTCCTGGCGGCCATTCCGGATGAAGTTTTGGAGCGGGATTATGGGTGCGGGGATCCGACCCGGCATTTGCGGCCGGGCGATACCGTCTTGGACCTCGGTTCCGGAGCCGGAAAGCATTGCTTTCTTGCCAGCCAGATTGTCGGGCCCGCCGGGCGGGTGATTGGCGTGGATATGAACGCGGATATGCTGGAGGTCGCTCGCCGGAATAGCTCAGAGGTCGCGCGGCGCATTGGTTATGCCAACGTTGAGTTTCGCAGAGGCAGGATCCAAGATCTGACGCTGAATCTGGAAGCTCTCGACCTCTGGTTGCAAGACCATCCTGTCCGCTCGACCGGAGACCTCGGTGAGTTGGAAGCAGCCGTGACCGAGCTGCGAAAATCGTGGCCCCTGATTCACAGTGACTCCATTGATGTCGTGGTTTCAAACTGTGTTCTGAACCTGGTGCGGCCCGGCGATAAAACCCGGCTCTTTGCGGAGATGTTTCGCATCTTGCGCCGGGGCGGTCGTGCCGTGATTTCCGATATCACCAGCGACGAGGATGTCGCGCTGCATCTGCAACAGGATCCGGGCCTGTGGAGCGGCTGCATCTCAGGCGCCCTCCGCGAGGATAAGTTCCTGGAGGCCTTTGAACAAGCGGGCTTCTATGGAGTTACGATCCGGGAGCGCAAGAACCAACCCTGGCGCACCGTCGAAGGCATCGATTTTCACAGCATGACCGTGGCTGCCTATAAAGGTAAGGAAGGCCCGTGTTGGGACCAAAAGCACGCGGTCATGTATCGCGGACCATTTCGCCAAGTCGAGGATGACGACGGGCACGTTCTACGGCGGGGCTTTCGTACCGCTGTGTGCGAAAAGACATTCCGAATCTATTCCCAGGAGCCGTACAATTCGCTTTTGGAGTTGATTCCCCCCCCCCGAATGTTGCCACCGCTCGAAGAAGCGCCGCCGTTTCCATGCGCCGCCGGCTCGTTGCGCCGCGATCCCAGAGAGACAAAGGGCGCCGAATACAACATGACGACCTCCGCCGCTCCCGGCATTTGCGGGCCAGGAAATGGCAATGGGAGCTGTTGCTGATGGCTACGCAAACTCCTACCTTCCCGATTCTCACCAGCGAAACCGATATCCGCCCGGACTTTGATCAGGCGCTGACGGAACACGGTTGCGGCGCCCTGATCCGTGGAGAGATCACGACTCTGCAAATCAACGTGGGCAAGCTCTGCAATCAGGCTTGCCACCATTGTCACGTAGATGCAGGACCGAAGCGCACCGAGATCATGCCGCGACTCGTGGCGGAGCGCATGATGGAACTACTGGAAGCCAGTCCAGGGATTGATACGGTGGATATCACCGGGGGCGCGCCGGAACTGAATCCGCATTTCCGATTTCTGATCTCCCGATCCCGGCGCCCTGGCCGGCAGGTAATCGATCGGTGCAATCTCACGGTCCTGTCGGAGCCCGGCATGGCGGACCTCGCGGACTTTCTTGTCGCGCACGAGGTTGAAATCTCGGCGAGCCTTCCGTGTTACTCTGCGCGGAATGTCGATCAGCAGCGGGGCCGCGGCGTGTTTGATAAGAGCATCGCTGCGCTGCAGCGGCTGAACGCGCTGGGGTACGGACGGCCAGAGTCGAAATTGAAGCTGAACCTGGTTTACAACCCGCTTGGCGACTACCTGCCGCCGCCGCAGGAAAAGCTCGAAGTGGATTATAAGAGGGAGTTGCGCGAACACTTCGGTATCGAATTTGATCGGCTCTTTGTGATTACCAATATACCGATCCAGCGGTTTGCCAGCTACCTACATGCGAGCGGCAAATTCGAGGGCTACATGGGCTTGCTGGTCAACCACTTCAACCCGAGCACCGTCTCCCGCCTGATGTGTCGCTCATTGGTGAGCGTGGGATGGGACGGCACACTCTATGATTGTGATTTTAACCAGATGTTGGAGGTCCCTATGGCAACAGGTCATAGCCAGCCGCCCACGATCTGGGACCTCGATTCCTTCAGTGGCCTGGCGGGCAAACGGATTGCGACAGGAAGCCATTGCTTCGGCTGCACGGCAGGCGCAGGCTCGAGCTGTGGAGGCGCTTTGCAATGAGCCTTGCGCTGCTTCTGGTGGCGGCTTCCGGCGCCGGGTCTTCCCATGTCCGCTACCCACGTCTCCTCTGGCGCTATCATCAGCATGGGCCTGCAAAACGGTGAGGCCGTGAATTGGAAAACAGTGCGGCGAATGCTTCTGGCCTGGGTGGTTACGCTGCCTGCGGCCGGCCTGCTCCGTCTGCTCCCTGGGACATGAAGAAAAGCAGTCGAATCCTTGTCGGTCTTTTGCTGCTGGCGGGAGTGCTGGCCGGTGCGCGTTTCTTTCCGCTTGCGGATTGGGTGCTCGGTTTCATTAGTTGGGCCCGCAGCGCCGGGAGCGCGGGGCTTCTCGCCTATTTCCTCTTTTACATGGTTGGTGTGGTGCTGTTTCTCCCGGGCTCCCTGCTGACCATGGGCTCGGGGTTTATCTACGGGCCCATCCGGGGAATCTTGCTGGTCTCTCCCGCGAGCGTGATCGGGGCCACGATTGCGTTCCTGGTCGCTCGTTTCTTTGCGCGGGAATGGGTGGCGCGCCGCATCGCCACCCACCCAAAGTTCGCTGCGATCGATGAGGCCGTTGGCACGCGCGGGTTCTATATCGTGTTCTTGTTGCGGCTTTCCCCGGTGGTCCCGTTCAACATGCTGAATTACGCTCTCGGACTGACGCGGGTGAAATTGCGCGATTACGTAGTCGCGTCGTTTCTCGGCATGCTTCCGGGAACATTTCTGGTCGTGTACCTTGGCTCGCTGATCATCAACGCCGCACAGTTGTTGAGCGGGCAACGACCGGAAGCGGGGCCGTGGGGCCAAATCTTCTTCCTTGCGGGTTTGGTCGCGACGGCAATTGTCACCGCACTCATCACGCGCATTTCGCGCCGCGCGCTAAACCGAGCCCTTCAAGACACGCGACGGATGGAGCGTTCCGAATCAGGGGCCCTGCCTTCATGACCGTCCATGTTCCAGGCAAAGAACCACTCGTTCTCCCGGCGGATGACTTCAATCGTGCGTTGATCGAAAACGTTCATCCACCCGGATGGAAGAATCCCACGCCGAGGGAGCGGTACAACCTGGTGGTCATCGGCGCCGGAACCGCAGGACTGGTGTCCGCCGCGGGTGCCGCCGCCCTCGGCGCCCGGGTCGCCTTGATCGAAAAGCACCTGATGGGCGGGGACTGCACGAACTACGGCTGCGTGCCGTCAAAGGCTCTGATCCGTTCGGCACGCGCGGTGCACACGTTGCGGACGGCCCCGGAATTCGGGGTATCGCTCGACGGCGGTGGCCAGGCCGATTTCCCCCGTGTGACGGAGCGAATGCGGCGCCTGCGCGCCCAGATCTCGGTGATTGACTCCGCAGAGCGCTTCTCGGGTTTGGGCGTGGACGTCTTTCTCGGTCAGGCCAGATTTGCCGGCAGGAACAAAATTGAAGTGGGCGGCTCGCTGCTGTCGTTTGCAAAAGCAGTGATCGCTACCGGATCGCGGGCCACCTCACCCCCGATTCCGGGTCTACAGGAAGTCGGATACCTGACCAACGAAACCGTCTTCTCGCTGGAGCGATTGCCGAAGCGTTTGTTGGTGATCGGAGCGGGTCCGGTCGGCTGCGAACTGGCTCAGACGTTCCGGCGTTTTGGAAGCGGTGTGGTGATCGTCACCCATGGGAAGGTCCTGTTGCCGAAAGACGACGTGGATGCCGGCCGGATCCTGAAGAGCCAATTTGAGCGGGAAGGCATTCAAATGGTCTTCGGGGCGAGCATCTTGCGGGCAGAGATCGGCGAGGGATGCAAGCAGCTCGTTTTTGATTGCGGGCGCGGCGAAGAGCGTGTTGCGGGGGACGAGGTCCTGGTGGCCGCCGGACGCCGCCCGATCCTCGACGCCCTCGATCTCGACGCGGCCGGCGTGAAGTTTGACAAGAATGGGGTGACCGTCAATGACGGGCTCCAAACCAGCAATCCCGACATCTATGCCGCCGGAGACGTCTGCTCAGGCTACAAGTTCACGCACGCTGCGGAGGCCATGGCGCGGATCGCTTTGCAGAACGCGTTGTTTCTCGGGCGGAAGCGGATGAGTGCGCTGGCGATCCCTTGGTGCACGTACACCGATCCGGAGATCGCGCACATCGGCATCACCGAAGCTGCGGCCCACGAAAAACCAGCCCAGGTCGTAACGTTCACACGCGAACTCGCCGAGACGGACCGCGCCATTCTGGACGGAGAGACCGAAGGATTTGTTCGTCTATACGTGAACCGGCGTACCGGCAAGATTCTGGGCGCGACCCTGGTGAGCGCTCACGCCGGTGAAACCATCGGCGAGGTCGTGCTCGCCATGACCAAGCAACTGAAGGTAGGCGATCTAAGCGGCGTGATCCATCCCTATCCCACCCAGGCAGATGCCATCCGGCGCGCGGCCGACCTGCATCTACGCGCCCGCCTCAAGCCGTGGGTGCGCCAATTGCTGAAGAAATATTTCCAGTTCCGGAGGTAGCGTGCAGCCGGAAGGTTGTCTGTGTATCTTCGCTAAACCTCCCGAACCTGGGAAGGCAAAGACTCGCCTCATTCCGGTTGTCGACAGGGAAGGCGCGGCCGCGCTGGCGGAAGCTTTCCTTCAGGACACCTGGGCGACTGCCAACCTACTCCCCTGGGCGAAAGCGGTGATCGCATCGACGGGACCTCTTCCTCCGTCAACCGGCCTGGGCTCAGCGGAGATTTGGTTTCAGGGCGAAGGTGACCTCGGCGCCCGCCTGGAGCGCATCTTGCGCCGCGGGCTGGAACGCTTTTCGTTCGCAATTGCCCTGGGAGCCGATAGCCCGGGATTGCCACCACACCTCCTCGAACACGCGCGAATCGCCTTGCGTGAGGCGGATGCGGTGATGGGGCCGTGCGAAGACGGGGGATTCTATCTACTGGGTCTGCGGAAATGCCCTCCAGGCCTGCTCGCTGGGATCGGCTGGAGCCAACCCGATACATTTGCCCAGGTGTTTGCGCGCTTGCGGGCCGGCGGGATAGACGTGCGCACTCTTGATCCGTGGTTCGATGTCGATGGTCCCAAGGATCTGTTCACACTTCAGGGGCGGCTTCTCTCCAATGAACTCGGCGCCTCGAAAACGCGGGCAGTCCTCAAATGTCTCCGACTCGATGAGTCAGCTGGCGATAGCCTAAGGATCTCGGTGATCATCCCGGTTCTCAACGAACGTGAATACCTTCCTAAAGCACTGGCCAACCTGAAGAGTCAGCCATGGGTCCATGAGGTCATTGTCGCAGACGGTGGCAGCACGGACGGCAGCCGGGAGGAACTCGAAAAACAGGACATCGCACGCGTCATCGATACCCCGCGTGGGCGGGGGAGCCAGATGAATGCGGCAGCAAAGATGGTGAGCGGCGACGTGCTACTCTTCGTTCATGCCGATTGCGTACTTCCGGCCGACGCTGGTGAGCAAATCCGGAGCCAGATGGCTGCTTCCAGAACGGTGGGCGGATGCTTTTTGGTGTGTTTCCCCGAGACCGATCGCACGCGCCTGAGCCTAGTGGCGGCTGGCATCAACCTGCGCGCACGGGCCTTGGGGAGAGCCACCGGGGATCAGGTCATCTTCGTTCGCCGGCAAGTATTTGAAGCCGTCGGCGGCTACCAAGATTGGCCGCTGTTCGAGGACGTTGATCTCGTCGGCAGACTCAGGAAGCAGGGTGACTTCCGCGTCATCCGCTCTTTTGTAACGGTCTCATCGCGCCGCTACCGGCAATTCGGCATATTCAGGACGGCTTTGTTGTTCTACGCCTTGCGCATCGGCTTCTGGGCTGGTGTCTCTCCGCATACTCTAGGGCGATGCATGGGAGATGTGCGCAGTGAAGGGACAACGCGGGTCTAGCGAGACCGTCTCAGGAGGAGGTTGCAGCTTCCTAAGAGAAATTAAGATAAGTTGCAAGTACTAGATATACACCTAGTCAAAAACAGAGCGCCCGTGGTGGGAAGAGGAACAGATCACCTACAGCTAGGAGTGGAGCCCCGAGAAGAATTAGGCGGGGCTCCAAACGCAATTTCTTTCTGTTCAGGTTTATCTCCCCGGCGTCTTTTGCGGCCCGGGGGTTGCGCTGATCTATTCTATTTCTATCTTCGTTTGGACACCCAACCCCATCGCCTTCAGTTGTGCAAGTCCGTCCTTGGCCTGGGCGCCGAAAGGACCGTCGGCGTCAAGTTCTAAGGCTTTCTCATAGGCCTCGACGGTGCCCGGTGTTATCACCGGAATCAGCGTGTCTCCTTCTTGTTTGAATTCCATGGTATTGACGAGGGCTGCTCCGAGCAGATACCAAGCCTGCGCGCTCGTCGGGTCGGCCTCGACGGCATTCTTTAGCGGGTCGACCGACTCCTTGATTCGCCCGCTGTTGTAGAGTCCCACGGCCAAATTGCGCCAGTAGGTGGCGGTGTTTTCGGGATCAAGTTCGATGGCCTTTTGATACGCTGCCAAAGCTTCATCCACTTGGCCGCCTCTGGCCAAGGCATTCCCCAAATTGTTATAGCTGCTGGCTTCCGGCGAAATCGCGACGGCTGTCTGGTAGGCGGCCGCGGAATCGGAATATTTTCCGGCCAAGCCGTGAGCTTCGCCCAACCTTGCAAGCAGGACGCCCCGATTCGAGTTGCCCTCTTCCGTCCTATCTAACGCGGCCTGCAACTCGGTCGCAGCCGTATCGGCCGCCTGACTCACTTGGCTCTGCAACGCGGACTGCTGAGCCGTGGGCAGCCTCTCCATCTCGGCTTGCTTCTCCTTGGCTTCGTCCAGCGCCACCAATGCAGCATCGAAGTGTACCTTCATGCCGGCAAACCTCTCCCGAGCTTCCGCAGCCTTTCTCGCGGCTTCCTCCGCTGCGGCTTCCTCCCCGGCCCTGATCTCCGCGAAGTCAAAGTCCAACGGTTTGTCTTCTCCCGCGGCGAGGTCCACCTCGGTCGTGTAAAGAAGATTTTCTCCCTGCTTTATGGAAACCGTGTAGCTACCGGCAGGCACGTTGCTCTCGGTGTACCGGCCAAAAGTATTCGTAGTTGCCTCGAACGTCTCTCCGGTTGCCTTGTTCTGCAGGCTCACGGTCACGCCAGGGACTGCTTGGCCCTGGTCGCTCCGGACCTCTCCAGAAACTCGTGCTGTGTCATCCTGCGCGGCAACAGGGGCGCCCAAGCCCGCGCTAACTATCAGCGCGAACATCAGCATCACCGCCATCCCAATCTGCTTTACAAGCTTAATCGTCTTCACGTGCCATCCTCCTAGTTAGGCCTGCCGGGCTCGCCATGCCGGCCCCTTCCCTATCGGGCCGGTCCCACATTATTAGGCAGTATATATTATCTCGCAACTCGGGCCTTATAGGGAATAGGATCGTAAAGTCCGGTTTCGGAGAACGCCTGCAGCCGCAGCCGGCAACTGTCACAGGTGCCGCACGCCGCGTCCTCAAACTGGTAGCAGGACCACGTCAGGTCGAGCGGCGCCCCCAGTTCCACTCCGCGGCGCACAATCTCACTCTTACGCATGCCAATGACCGGCGTCACGATCGAGATATGGGTCTCCGGCCGGGTTCCAACACGCACCAACTCCTCGAATACTCGGTAATATTCAGGGCGGCAATCAGGATAGCCCGAGCTGTCTTCGGCAACGGCGCCGATGAATACGGCGCGAGCCCCAATGACTTCAGCCCAGCTCACTGCTACCGAGAGAAAATGCGCATTGCGAAAGGGAACGTAGGTCGGCGGGATCTCGCCGCTAGGTACCAATGCGCCTGGCTCGGCTTCGGGCACGGCCATACGCTGATCAGTCAGCGCCGAACCTCCGATGTTCACGAAATGATCGAGCCGCACCACCAGCCGCGCGTCCGTCTCGAAGAAATCCGCGATAGCATCGAAGGCTTGCCGCTCGCGTTGTTCCGTGCGTTGGCCATAGCTCGCGTGCACGAGGGCGAGACGATGAGAGTCGCGCGCGATGGCTGCGGTCACGCAGGAGTCCATCCCGCCGCTCAGTAAGACGACTGCCTTGGGCTTTCCAGCCACCATCACCGATCCTCACGACAGGAGCGCGGCCAGTGTCATACGCCCTTCATCGCCGGATCCCAGATGAATTTATGCAACTGCAAGCCCAACCGCACCGGTAACCGGTCGGCTAGAATCCATTCCGCAAGCGAGCGCGCATCAAGTCCGGGCCAAACACCCTGGGAATCAGCAAATACGGGCGAATACAGCACTTGCCGCACACGCCGGGCTAGATCATGCCACTGTGTGAATTCACGAGCGAACTCATAGTCCCGGCGGCTGGCGATGACAAATTTGATCTCGTCCTTTTGGTCGAGTGCCTCCAAGTTCTCCATGCGGAACGTTCCACTCTCGCCGGAATCGGGACATTTGACATCCACGATTTTTACGATCTCGCGCGGCAGCACCCCCACAAATCGTTCGCCGTCCGTCTCAATCAGCACCGTGTAACCTGCGGCCAGAAGCCGCTCGGCCAGGATGACGGTTTCGGGTTGTAACAGCGGCTCGCCTCCGGTCACCTCGACCAGCGAACCGCCAACCGAGGCTGGCGGATGCTCAGACACCCGGCCATCGAGACTCGCTGAGGTACCGCCGGACAGTTCACCGACACGCGCCAGCACCTCGTCGACGGTCATTTGGGTGCCGCCATAGAATGCGTAGGCCGTGTCACACCAGGTGCAGCGCAGATTGCAGCCTGTGAGCCGCACGAAAGTACATGGCAAGCCTGCATAGGTGCTCTCGCCCTGTATCGATTGGAAAATTTCCGTGATAACCATAGTTAGCCGCCTCGCCGCCTCCCCTTTCGCCGCCGAGAACGGCGGACGATCAGCAACCCGACAAGGAATGCAGCAATCGCGCCGAGAAACGGCGCCGGCTGAAGTTGCCATCCCATGCTGTGGAAAATGACCAAATAGAAGATGCCAACGATGAGGGCTGGAAGAACGATCAGCAGATAGGCGCGGCGCATTGTGCAACTCGCTCAGGGCGCATAGGTGGCCGACGCTTCGTCGGTCTCCCAAACGGTGATGCTGGTAATTCGCGGGGCGTTGGCGGCCTGCGGCATCTGTTTGGATGCCTCATCGTAGAAAAACTTGGCAATGTTTTCAGTCGAAGGATTCATGGCATCAAATGGCGCCTGATCATTCAGAAATGTATGATCCACGCCGGCGATGAGGTCCCTCAGGATCCGCTTCAGGTGGACGAAATCGTAGAGCAGCCCGATCGAATCCAGTTGCTCCCCCTCGACCGTGACACACACGCGATAATTATGGCCGTGCGGGTTTTCGCACTTGCCTTTATATCCACGCAGGGCGTGCCCCGCAGAAAACGTCTCTTCCACACTGACATGAAACATAGTCCCTCGAATGGCCGTCCCTGCTGCGAACTCCGCTCGCCCCAGCCTTAACTCGGCGGATGCATGAACCGTTGCACATCGGCGATATCCCGGGCAAACGTATACTCCGGCAGGGACTCCAGGAAAATTCTACCATACTGCATCCGCTGAATCCGGTTATCGAGGATGGCCAGCACTCCGCGGTCTGTGCGTGCCCGGATCAGGCGGCCAAAACCTTGCTTCAGTGCCAGCACGGCCTCGGGCACCTGGTATTCAGCGAAGGCGTTGTGGCCTTCTTCGGTGAGTGTTCGCACACGCGCCGCCACCACAGGATCCGTCGGCACGGCGAACGGCAAACGGTCGACGATAACACAGGAAAGCTGCTCGCCCGGCACGTCCACGCCCTGCCAAAAACTTGCCGTGGCGAACAGCACCGCGCCGGGAGTCGCGCGGAATCGGTCCAGCAGGACAGACCGCGGGGCTGTGCCTTGCAAGAAGAGGGGGAAGCGCACACGGGCATGCACCAGATCGAAGATCTGGTGCATCTGGCTGTAGCTGGTAAACAGGCAGAACGCCCGGCCCGCGGTGCAGTGCAGCAGCCGAGCGATCTCTTCCGCCGCCTTTTCCGCGAAGCCCGCATCGCGCACATCGGGTAGCTGTGCCGAGACGTACAGCATCGCCTGCCGCCGGAAGTCAAATTCGTATGACAAAACGCGCTCCCGGGCGGCGCGGACGCCCAGCCGCTGCTTCAAGAAATCGAATCGCCCGCCCACGGCCAATGTGGCCGAGGTGAGCACCACGGTATCAAAAACCTCGAAGAGCCGCTCGCGCAGAATGCTGCTCACGTCAATCGGCGTCGCCACGATAAATACGCCCTTCCCGCGCCGCTCGAACCAATACACGTAATTCTTCTCGCTGGACTCCAGGAGAAAGACCAGCACGTCGCGCAATTCGGCCGCGCGGCGCGCGATGGTCACCAGCTCGTCCGCCTTAGCCGGCAAGGCCGCGATTTCGATCTCCAGCGCTTTTACCGCGCCGATGAGCTCGCCGTAAGATTCCCTGTGCTGTTCGAGGAATGCGGCGCGCGCTGCCGGCTCGAACGGCGAGCGCCCTTCACGCGGCGGAAAGGCCTCAAAGAAATCGCACGTGCGGTCGCGCAGCCGCGTCAAGCGGCGCAGTAGAGCCGGTCCGCCCTGGCTGGTGAGACGCATGGCCTGCTCGCCATCGCGGGCCAGCTCCTCCAAGCGATAATTGGAGACTTGGCGGCCGAAGTAGTCGCTGGCTACGTCTTCGATTTCGTGCGCTTCGTCAAACACCACCGCCGAATATTCCGGCAGGATGCTGCCGAAGTCGTCCTGGCGCAGCGCCAGATCGGCAAAGAAAAGATGATGGTTGACGATAATCAAGTCGGCCTCGGCAGCGCGCTGGTGCATCGCCGTGATAAAGCAGCGATGGAATTCCGGGCATTTCTGGCCGGTGCAGCCTTCACGCCGCGCGTCGAGTCTGGCCCACAGTTCGGCGTCATCCGGCAGAAAGCTCAGCTCTGCACGATCGCCGGTCTCCGTCAGCCGCTCCCACTCGCGGATCTGTGTGAACCAGTCGAGCTCTTCCATGCCCTTCAGCAAGGGCTGGCCTTCGATCTGATGAAGCTTCTGCCGGCACAGAAAATTCGCGCGGCCTTTCATCACCACCGCTTTGAGCTGCGGGGCGAAGTGCCTCTGCACGAACGGCACGTCCTTGGTGTAGAGCTGCTCCTGGAGCGATTTGGTCGCCGTCGAAATTACAACGCGCCGGCCGCTGCGAATGGCGGGAAGCAGATAGGCAAGCGTCTTGCCTGTGCCGGTTCCGGCCTCGACGATCAGATGTTGCTTGGTGCGAAAGGCCTCCTCGACCCCCTCGGCCATTTCGAGTTGCGAGCGGCGATGTTCGTAGCCATTGGGCATGCATCGATCGAGGAACCCGCCCGGTCCGAAGACATCGGCAATCGTGGCGGACGCTGCGTCAAAAGCTCCGGGTGAACCTGTATTCGATGCGGTTGCCATCGGTCGACTACCTTAGCACAGCCGTTACCTTCGGTCCGAGCGGCCGAACCACACTCTGCAAAGCGCGGCGCTGGTGAACGAGGCATATCTTCTCCGACTCCCCCGACAGCCCCGCCAAAGCAAACAATTGCTCCCAGGGCTGCAGCGGCTGGGTTAGACTTCGAGAGCGGATGCGTCAGATGGCGAACGGGAAGGCAACCTTGACAGCTCGCTCGGGTTCTTAATGGGCGCGCCAATAGGAAGTGTGATATGAAATTCCGGAACCTTTTCGTTGTTGCTGTGTCGTTGTTGACTCTTTCCCTGATTTGGCTCGGCCCAGCCGTTGGATCCGCACGGGAGCAGGAATCGTCCGCCGCCCAGGCCGCAGCGGATCAGGCCAAGACTGAAGCGCTGCCCATACCGGTGGAGGAGATTATCCGCCGGTTCGCGCAGCAGGAATCCGCTTTCAAGCAGGAGCGGGAAAACTACACCTACACCCAGACCGTGCTGGTACAGGAGTCAGAACCAACCAGTCCCGTTTCCGGTGAATACCGGCTCGAAAGCGACATCGTCTTTACCCCGCAAGGGAGGCGCTATGAACGGGTCACCTACGCGCCGCAGTCGACTCTTCGCATGATCAGCCTCTCCCCGGAAGACTCCAAGGACCTTGAGAACGTTCAGCCCTTCGTCCTTACCACCGAGGAACTGCCAAAATACGACGTCCAATACGTAGGCCGTGAGAAGGTGGACGAACTATCCACGTATGTGTTCCGCGTGGCCCCCAAGCGCATCGAGAAGAAGCAGCGCTACTTTGAGGGAACCATCTGGGTGGACGATCAGGATCTGGCGGTCGTCAAGAGCGACGGCAAGGCCGTGCCGGATCTCAAAGACAATCTGTTTCCGCGCTTCGTGACGTATCGCGAAAATATCGAGGCCGACTTCTGGTTTCCCACTTACACGCACGCCGACGACATCCTTCAGTTTCGGAGTGGAGACGTGCGCATTCGTATGACCGTGCGCTATAAGAACTACCAGCGCTTTGGCGCCACGATCAAACTCGGCGAATCGAAGCCCGTGGAAACCCCTCCACCGAACTAGTCACCGTCAAGGTACCACCGGAGTGCACGGCTACCGAACCTTGGGGCCGGTGCAGCAGAACCGACCGGCGAAGAATCGGAGATCAGGCGGGCGAGAGAATCCACATAGGGCGCCCGCGCCACGCCGCGCTCAGTGATGATGGCGTCGATCCAACGCGCCGGCGTCACATCGAACGCCGGATTGGCCACGTCCACGTCGGGGGCGATGCGCACTCCGCGGATGTGGGTGACCTCCTCGGCAGCGCGCTCCTCAATGGGGATCTGCTCGCCGGTGGAAATCGAAAGGTCCAGCGTCGAGGTGGGCGCGGCCACGTAGAAAGGCACGCCATTTTCCCGCGCCAGCACCGCGATCTGGTAGGTTCCTATCTTGTTGGCGGTGTCACCGTTGGCAGCAATTCGATCCGCGCCCACCACCACAGCGCCGACCTTTCTGCTCTTCAAGAAATGGCCCACCATGTTGTCGGTGATCAGCGTGAGCGGGATACCGTCTTCGGCGAGCTCCCAAGCGGTGAGCCGCGCACCTTGCAGATACGGCCGCGTCTCGGGGACCAGCACCCGCAGCCGCCGGCCTTGTTCAACTGCCACGCGAATGACGCCTAGCGCGGTGCCGATTCCGGCCGTTGCCAGCGCCCCGGCATTGCACTGCGTCATCACTTGGCCGTCCTGCGGCATCAGTTCGGCCCCCAACCGCCCGATGGCTTGGTCGGTGGCTTTTTTTTCCTCATGAATGCGTCGCGCCTCCTCGATCATCGCGCTACGCAGGGCCTCGAGATCGTTCCCTTCCGCGATTTCCCGGAATCGCCGCTTCATCCGCTCGATGGCCCAAAACAAGTCCACTGCGGTGGGCCTGGTGCGACCGATGACCTCGCAAATCAGCGGAAACTCGGCGCGCAATTCGCTGACGGATCGCGCGGTTGAGTGCATCACCCCCAGCGCCACACCCATGGCCGCCGCCACACCAATCGCCGGCGCTCCTCGAATCACCATGTTGCGAATGGCATCGGCAACTTCGCGGTAATCGGTGTAGGTGTGGCGCACCAGTTCGGCAGGCAGCCGCCGCTGGTCAATCATGACTACGCCTTCCGGGGTCCACTCAATCGGTTGCGCGATGTGCACGCGTTCTTTCCCTCATGACCAGCAAGCGGCCGGTATCGGCCTTCACGAACCGGGGAGGTTCCGCAGGCCGCCCGTGGCGAGATAAAATCCGGCAAAGAGAATGGTGTTATATCCGAGATGCACGAGGTAACTCGCCATGACGGTTCCGGCACGAGCGCGTACATAAGTCAGAACAATGCCGACCCCGATCAGCAAGCCAATCTGCCCCCATGCGCCCCCAAGCTGCTGCGCGTGCGCCAGGCCAAACAGCGTTCCGGTGGCAACCACACCCACAGGTATGCCGAATTTCCGCGCCACGACCGGATAGATACAACCGCGGAATACGGTCTCTTCCACGATCGGCGCCACCAGGATGCCCAGCACAGTCAGCAGCAGTACGCTTTCCCGGCTGCGAAACATCTCTTCCAATGGCACACGGGATGGCTCCCCGAGATAGCTTCCCAGAATGCCCACCACGACGGCTAGCCCGAAGCCGCCAAGCACGTAACGCACGGCCAATGCGCCACGCGGCATCGCCGTGCGAAATGAACGCCAACCTACGGATGGCCAAAAGGGTGCCGCGGTGCGCCCGCGAATCATCACATAGAGGAATGCCAGCGTCGCTGCGGAAAGGAGACCTTGGCTCACGATCAGTACGGGCGCACCAGAAATATCAAACAATCCAATGGCCACGGCGGAGACGGCCAACGTGATGGCCAATCCACCAACCAGATTAAAGAGCGCCAAGTAGAGCAGGTCATACCATCCCAATGGGCTGCGCGCATCTGCTGCACCATGCGAGAAGGCCATTCTTTCTGCAGCGGATTGGCCCACGTTCGCCCCCGCAGTTGACTCAGAGGTTCCAGGCGCTTGCACGTCACTCTGGCCGTCTGACGGCTCGCGTGGGGGGTGGGAATACGGTGTATTCATGGACATAAGCGACGTTGGATTTGCGCTCGCCAAGCGCCACTCTTCAATTGACTCTTGCTTCGTCCAGCCTGCGCACCATTTTTGGCTTATACGGGTGGCTTATACCAATGGAATCGGCTCGAAGGCCAGTACCTCCCTGGTTTTTCGTAAGTGCGCATTCTAAATCAGTTATCAAGGAGCACTCCACAAGTGTTCATTCTGAAAGAGTTAAAGTTGCGCTTTTTCAACGGGACTGTTCCGTATCGTAAGTGCGGATTCTAAATGGCTTAAAGCTTTGCATTATGAACACATGCGGGGCGACTCATAATTTGTGGCCCAAGAATCTTTCTGGCTTTGCTACCGCATTAGAGACCACACGATCCCTCGGTGCTCCTAGTATGAAGTTCAATTCTAGCAGATACGTCAACGGATCAACTCTTGCCAGTCTTGCCAGCGCCACGGCCAGCATTTGCATTGGAGCCCTTCATAGGAGAAGAGTTAAGGACAAGGGAATTTGAGGTTCGAAGATCTGTGGGGAGAAGAGCCCCCCAAAGGGCAACCTCAGGTGCAACTACCGTCCTGCAGCCGGAACTCCTGGTGCAGGATCGCGACGGCACGCTGCATGGCGCTGGCATCGACCACCATCGAAATGTTGTACTCCGAAGAGCCTTGGGCGATGGCGATGATACTGATTCCTTCGCGGCCCAGCGCGCCGAAGGTGCGCCCGGCGATTCCCGGAAGTCCGCGCATGTTCTCCCCCACCACGGCCACAATGGCCATGTTCGGATTGGCGGAAACGTGTTCCACCAGATGCTCCCTGATCTCCCGCGCAAATGCCCTTCGCAGCGCCTCCACTGTGTGCTTCTCATCCGCCGAGGGAATTACAAAGCAGATGTCATTCTGCGAAGAAGACTGCGAAACCAGGAAAACGCTGGTCCGCGATGCTGCCGTCGCGGCAAAGGATCGCGCCAGGACATCGGGAAGGCCGACAATCCCCGGCCCGCCCACGGTAACCAGAGTAACGTCGCCAACCGCCGTCAGCGCCCTGACGCCGCCGTCGCTTACCCGCCCGGGTGTGATTTTCGTTCCAGGCTTATCCGGCGCAAAGCTGTTGCGAATCCAGACGGGAACGCCGGCGGCCGTTACCGGGCGAAGCGTGTTGGGATGCAAAACCTTGGCCCCAAAATAGGCCAGTTCGGCTGCTTCGTTGTAGGAGATTTCCGGAAGGGTGCGCGCTTCGGGAACCAGCTTGGGGTCGGCCGTCTTCACGCCGTCTACATCGGTCCAGATCACCGTTTCCTGCGCGCTCAGCGCCGCGCCCAAAATGGTGGCCGAATAGTCCGAGCCGCCACGCCCCAGTGTGGTGGGCACGCCGTCGAGCGTGGCGCCGATGAAGCCGGTGACCACCGGCACGATGCCCTGGTTCAGCAAGGGGCGCAGGCATTTTTCCGTGCGCTCCCTGGTCGCCGCCATCAGCGGCTCCGCACGGTCGTGATGGTGATCGGTGACAATAATATCGGTGGCGCAAATGGCCACGCTGCGCACTCCAAGCTCCGAAAGCGCGCTAACCACCAGCGGCACCGAGAGGCGTTCCCCGGTGCCGGAGATGGCGTCGAGAACCCGCGGCGTCAATTCGCTAAGCAGAGCGGTGCCCTGCAGCAGCCGTTGGAGTTCCGCAAGAACGTCATCCAAAGATTTCGCGATCTGCGCGCGCCCAGCCGCCTCGCGCACCAGAGCCTCGAGCGCGGTCATGTGCTGTCCGCGAAATCCGGCGATCAGCTCGGGAACGAATGCGCTATTGCCACCCGCGGCGCGGCGCGCACCCTCGATTAAGCGATTTGTGACACCGCTCATGGCGGAGACGACCACCACCACCGGGCGCTGTGCCGCCGCCGACTGCACGATGACAG
This sequence comes from Candidatus Acidiferrales bacterium, assembly GCA_965197305.1. Lineage (GTDB taxonomy): Bacteria > Acidobacteriota > Terriglobia > Acidiferrales > UBA7541 > Palsa-189. The sequence goes on from CBDAMS010000013.1 coordinate 733,805, forward strand.
TCGCGCGGCGAATGCACGCCGCGTCTCCCACCGACGTGCCGCCAAACTTCATGACACATAAAGAAGAATTCATTCCCACTTCCGCCGGATCAAATACATAGTTTTTCACAACCGAAAGTCGGCCCTTATCGCGCCTGTGTACCGCCCATCCCCGCACACCCCTCGGACGGATCACATGATTGTACAAATTCTACGACTGGAACGCACTGTTGGCGGTCTGATCCGGCGTTCGGAGCGCTGCCATGTTGGACCTGTACACGCGGCTACTGCCCGAAATCCGTACCAATGGCCAATGGTGCGAGCGCGCCAGCCGTTCTACCCTGAATCCATGCATCGTAAGGCGGTTATTGATCTCAACGCGTTCCGGGACTTTCGCGCGGGATTGGCGCGGCTGCGCGACGGTGAACCCGAGGCGGCAACGGAGCTCCTGCGCCATGCATTTGACTGCGACCCTGAGAACCCGTACTACGTTTCCTATTACGGATTGAGCCTTGCCCATGCCAAGGCCAAGTGGGTCGAAGCTGAGCAGTTCTGCCACACCGCAGTCTGCCGCGGCCGCCGCCAGGCGCAGTTATATTTGAACCTTGCCGAAGTCTACCTTAAGTCCAATCGCCGCCAGGCTGCCGCGGACACACTGGCGCGCGGACTGCACTATCTGCCCCAAGATGCCCGCCTGCAAACGGCATTCAGCCAGCTCGCCATGCGCAGGCCCCTGGTTCTTGGATTTCTGGTGCGAGCAAACATCCTCAATCGCACTCTTGGCCAGCTTCACCATCGGCTCCTGCAACTGCTGCCACGCCGCAAGTGGATGACCCCGCGTGAATCACGCGCCTAGTGCGTTGTATCCGCCGGCACGGCATCACCCGAAGACTTCCCCGCTTCCATCCGCGGGAACGCTTCGCCTTACGCCGCAATCCAGGCCGGGCCGATGCTGCTCGACTACCTGGGACGGCGCATGATGAACAGGCGTGCCGGTTGGGCCAGGCACATGTGGTGGGTGCCGCAGGCAGTGGGCACGGCAATGTCCCTGGTTAGCGGAGTTCATGATCTGAGCGTGCGCAACTCGCCTCCGGGCTCCTAGCTCGAACTCCTCAAGCATTCGGCGGAAACTTCGGCTGTTCCAGCGTGGAACATTGACAACTTGGTATTACTCACCCCGTTACATCACGTGCGACTAGCAATCAACTTAGTACTTGCATACAATTCGGAGACTTTGCGATATTCTTTTGGTCGACTGGAATAACAAATTGAAAACCAGAAAACGCTCAGCATTCGGTAAAGACCGGCGGCGGAAGCATCACCACTGGCAAGTAATTACGTTTTATCCGGACGGTGAGAAATTTGCCCGTGTATACACGGATCGCAAGAAAGCGGAACGTTTCGCGGCGAGGCAAAGAAGATCTCCCGTGGTGAAGGCAACGCGCATCGTGCGGCTCGACTAGCGCCGATCAGGAGCCAATCAGGACTCGACCGGCCCACTTTTTCTCTACGGGAGGCTTTGTCTGTGCCCTCGGCCGAAGTCGAGATGGTTTGGCCGGAATGGTGTGGAAGAACCCAGCGCCGGGCTGCTTGCTGCGGTCCCTGCGGCGTGCTATAAGTCGTAAATTGATGCGGCCGTAGTATAGGGGTAGTACGGCAGCTTGCCAAGCTGCAGGCGGGGGTTCGAGTCCCCTCGGCCGCTCCAGATTCCCTGGCCAAGCCGCCTTTCCGCCGACCTGTTGCCGGAATCCCGCATCGAGGCCCCCCTCCCATGCAAACAGTGCTGGTTGCAGTAGGCAGTAAGCGCCCGCCGAAGTTGCAGGCGGTGTCCGAAGCACTGAAGGCTTTTGGGCCCGCACTGGATCGGAATGCAAGATTCGAGGTGGTGGAGATCGAAGTATCAAGTGGCGTCGGACCCACGCCACTTAGCCGTTCCGAACTGATGGCCGGGGCCTACGGCCGTTCTCAGGAGCTAATTCACATGGCAGCCGAACGCGGCGAGCCTTGGCGCTTCTTCGTCGGGTTGGAAGGGGGGCTCGACGTGGTGCGCGATGATGACCGGCGACTGGCCTTTCTGGAGAGCTGGGCTTACGTCGCGGATGACTCCGGCCGCGGGTCGTACGGCCACTCTGGAGGCATCCTGTTGCCGGAAGCACTGATGGTTGAAGTCGTCGATCGCGGGACCGAGTTGTCCTTAGCAATTGACGCCTTGGCCGTAGGGCGGGACATCCGCGATGCCCAAGGTACCTGGGGTGTGCTAACCCGCAATCTCATCACGCGCCAGGATGCATTCCGCACGGCTGTCATCCATGCGTTTGCTCCGTTCTATAATGCAGCGATCTACGCGGGGGCATGAGATTGGCGGGGGCTGTCTCGGCCGGGATCTTCCTGATGGAGCTGGCAGAAGAGGAGCAACGCAAGATTGCGAATTGAAGCGCGCGCACCGACACGGATTGACCTGGCGGGTGGAACACTGGACATCTGGCCCCTGTATCTGTTTCATCCCAGCGCAGTGACTGTCAACTGCGCCATCACCCGGTATGCGTCCTGCGTCATTGAGACGGCCCCACGCTCCTCTCGCCGTATCACGCTAGTTTCCGTGGATACGCAGCGCCGGGAAAGCTTCGCCTCGTTTGCGGCACTTGAGCGCGCGCCCCGCTACCGCTTGCCGCTGCTCGCGCACCTGGTCAGAATTTTTCGCCCTAAGCACGGGCTGACGCTGACCACGGATTCCGAAGCTCCCGCTGGCGCAGGCATAGCCGGTTCCAGCGCCATGGCCGTAGCCATCTGTGCGGCTCTCGACCGCCTCACGGGCGCGTCGCTCGACCGCCAGGAATGGATCCACATCAGCCGCGATGCCGAAGCCATGGTGATTCGGGTTCCCACGGGGACGCAAGACCATTACCCGGCAGCCTTCGGCGGCGCCAACGCCATTCACCTCGACACCGGGGGCGAGCGGCGCGAGGCGCTGGAGTGCAACCTCCGCGAGCTGGAGCACCGTCTGGTCGTGTGCTACACAGGCAAGCCGCGCCAGTCGGGCGTAAATAATTGGGAAGTGTTCAAGCGACACATAGAAGGCGACCGCCGCGTGTGGCGCAACCTGGAGCAGATCACCGCAGTGGCACGACAGCTCCGCGCCGCACTTGCGGCGAATGCCTGGAACGAACTCGGCCGGTTGGTTCGCGAGGAATGGGAATTTCGCCGACGCAATCTGCCCACTATCTCGACACCGGTGATTGACCGCATCCTTGCCGATGCGCGCCGCCAGGGGGCCCTTGGCGGAAAAGCGTGCGGGGCCGGAGGAGGCGGTTGCGTCGCGCTGATCGTAGAACCTGGGGCGCGCGCTCGCGTCGAGTCCGCGGCTACGGCGGCAGGCGGCACGCTGCTGCCACACAGCATTGACCGCAAGGGCGTTCGCGTCAGGGCGGAGTAAATCCCGCAGCACTCCCGAGGTGGACCGCTTGTCCCGACCCGAGCGGGAGGGGCTTGCCCTCAGCGCCGCAGGGTGTAAAATTACATGTCGGGGGTTTTGATGTTTCGCCTTGCCTGTATCGCCGCTTCGGCCGCCTTGGTGCTGGCTCCTGATGTCAGCTATGTATTCCGGCTGCGTCCGTCAACGAGCAACCACCCGCAGATTCCCGCAGGTGAAAGCATTCCGGTACTGCCCAGCTTCGATCACCCGCAGGCGCAAGATGAACAGCCGTCTGCAGCAAGCGTTCCGGCGGGGCCGCTCACGCCAGAGTCGCGGCTGGAGATCATACGGTATGTTTCGGGCGAGTTTGCACACATGGTCACGGCGTTGCCCGGCAGCAAGGACGGCTTTCGCATCAGGGCCGGTGAGCCAATCGATGCAAAGGTGCTGGCGCAGGCCGTTCGGAGTTCCGGCGCCGCAGTGAATGCCGGGGACAACGTGCAAATCACCAAGATTGACTTTCGCGACCACGAAATAGCCCTGGATATCAATGGCGGCCCGCGCGGGCGCACTTCCTGGCGCGACCGCCTTCAATGGAATATGGGAGGCCCCATCTCGACGTCTACCACGAGAAACACGCCGACCAAACCACCACCGGCCGGCGCTACCGTGTATCTCGACTTCGGTCGTTCGCTGCCGAACATGTCAGCGGACGACTTGAAGGACTACCTGGCCGTGCTCTTTGACTTCTCCAATCAGCGTTCGGCCGCAGTGCAGTGGGTAGAGAGTCTTCCGTCGAACATTCGAGAGGCTATCGAGCAAGAACGCGCCGAGATCGGCATGGATCGCGAGCAAGTCATAGCCGCCCTGGGCAAGCCGGACCACAAGGTTCGCGAGCGCCAGCGGGACGGTACGGAGACCGAAGACTGGATTTACGGCTATCCCCCCACCAAGACCATATTCGTCCGTTTCGCGGGCGATACAGTCGTCAGAGTCACCGAATACCTGTAATCCCTGCGCCCAGGTGTGCGAGGGCGCGGTTGACACATTTGCAAGCGCACCATAGCATCATGGGTGTTGTCGCAGTCCTGAATTTGTCATTTAATCCCAGATTTGCAAGCTGCCTGGAGGAATCATGTCCGTTAAAGTAGGGATCAACGGCTTCGGCCGTATAGGCCGGAACATCTTGCGCGCCGCACTGGATGATCCGACCATTGAGATTGTCGCCGTCAACGACATTACCGATCCCAAGACCCTGGCGCATCTGCTCAAGTACGATTCGATATTGGGCAACCTGCCCCATCGCGTTACGCATACCAGCGACAGCATCGCTATCAATGGCAGGAGCTTCCGGGTCTTCAAAGTAAGGGACCCGGCGCAACTCGATTGGGCCGCGGTAGGCGCGGAAATCGTGGTGGAGTCCACCGGTTTGTTCACGGCCGCCCCGGAAGCCCGCAAGCATCTGCGTGGGCCGGTGAAGAAAGTCATCATTTCAGCGCCAGCGACCGATCCGGATCACACGCTCGTTCTGGGCGTCAACGACAAGACCTACGAACCGTCCAGGCACCACGTCGTTTCCAACGCCTCCTGCACGACCAATTGCCTGGCGCCGATCGCGAAGGTACTCGACGACTGTTTAGGCATCGTCCACGGCGCCATGACCACCATCCACTCCTATACGAACGATCAAAAACTGCTCGACCTGCCGCACCAGGATCTTCGCCGGGCGCGAGCGGCAACGCTTTCGATGATTCCGACTTCGACCGGGGCGGCCAAGGCGCTGCACCTGGTGATTCCGGAACTCAAGGGCAAACTCGACGGGTATGCGATGCGCGTGCCCACAGCCAACGTGAGCGTCGTGGATCTGACGGTTACAACGGAGAAACCGGTTCGTGTGGAAGCAGTCAATTCCGCGATGCGCTCTGCCGCCGAGGGCCCCATGAAAGGCATCCTAGAGTATATGGAAGAGGAGTTGGTGTCCATTGATTTTCGCGGGAATTCGCATTCCTCGATCCTGGATGCAGGCTATACCCGCGTCGTCGGCCAGCACTGCGCCAAGGTCCTGGCATGGTATGACAACGAGTGGGCCTATTCCTGCCGCTGCCGCGATCTCATTCGGTTCATGGCTGATCGGTTCTAGCGCCGGCGCACGAAGCTCACTGGCGAGCGGATGGACAAGCTTTCGATTCGAGACCTCGATCTGGCCGGCAAGCGCGTCTTGGTGCGCGTAGATTTCAACGTGCCGCTGGAGGACGCGCGTGTCAGCGATGATACGCGCATCGTTGAGACGCTACCGACGCTTGCGTGGGCCCGTCAGCACGGCGCGCGGCTGGTGCTGGCGTCACATCTCGGCCGGCCCAAGGGCAAGCCCAACCCGAAATACAGCCTGCGTCCCGTGGCGGCAAAACTCGCGGAGCTGACAGGTGCGGGGGTTGAATTCGCCGAAGATTGCATCGGCGCGGACGCGGAGAATCAGAGCCGAGCGCTGGCCAAAGACGGCATCCTGCTGCTCGAAAACGTGCGCTATCACGCCGGGGAAGAGGCAAATGATGAGGCGTTTTCGCGGCAGCTTGCAGCACTGAGCGATGGGCTGTTCGTTTGTGACGCTTTTGGCTCGACGCATCGAGCGCACGCCTCGGTGGTGGGGATTACGAAATTCGTCCGCCAATCAGCGGCCGGGTTGCTGATGGAGCGGGAACTCACCTATCTGGGCAAGGCGCTCACGAATCCGGAGCGGCCGTTTATCGCGATGCTGGGCGGCGCCAAGGTTTCGGACAAGATCGAAGTTGTGGACAACTTGATAAAGGTCGTTGACACCATGCTCATCGGCGGAGGCATGGCTTACACATTTCTGAAGTCGCAGGGAGTGCCGGTAGGCAAATCGCTGGTGGAGACCGATAAGATCGACGTGGCACGCCGTGTGTTCGAGACCGCCAAGGCTCGCCATTTCAACCTGCTATTTCCCTCCGACCATGTGATCGGCGCTGAGATGCGCGCCGGCACCCAGACGCGTACTGTGCGAGTGGCGGAGACGCCCGAAGGTTGGATGGGCCTGGACATTGGTCCCGAAACGATCAGCCGTTTTTCGGCTGAAATTGCGCGGACCAAGACGGTCGTGTGGAACGGCCCCATGGGGGTGTTCGAGATGCCCGTGTTTGCCCAAGGGACCCTGCAGATGGCCAGAGCGGTCGCCGAGTCCACCGGGCGCGGCGCAACCTCGATTGTCGGCGGCGGCGATTCGGTTGCCGCGGTGCACCAAGCCGGCGTCGCCAAGAAGATTTCCCACATTTCGACGGGCGGTGGGGCCTCGCTCGAATTTCTAGCCGGGAAGAAGCTGCCCGGCGTCGAAGCACTCACCGACAAGAAGTAAATACTCTGGACTGCGAGGTTTACGGTGCGAAGACCGATGATCGCCGGAAACTGGAAGATGTACAAGACACAGGCGGAGACACGTGCATTTTTCGCGGCGTTCAAGCCACTGGTCGCCTCTGCGACGCACTGCGACATCATCATCGCCCCGCCGTTCACGGCACTGGTGGCAGCGACGGATGCGGCCCGCGGATCGGTCATTGCGATTGCCGCCCAGGACGTGTACTGGGCCGCGGAAGGCGCCTTCACCGGCGAGGTGTCACCTGCGATGCTGGTCGAGACCGGATGCCGCGCCGTGGTCATCGCGCATTCCGAGCGGCGGCAGTTTTTCGGCGAGACCAACGAGAGCGCCAACCGCAAAGTGAAGGCCGCCCTGGCTGCGGAACTGACCCCCATCTTGTGCGTAGGAGAAACACTGGCTGAGCGCGAGGCCGGGCAAACAAACGCGGTGCTGGAGCGGCAATTCCGCGGCTCCCTGGCTGCGTTGACCGGTGCCGAATTCTCGCGTATCATCGTCGCGTACGAGCCGGTATGGGCCATCGGCACGGGTCGCACGGCAACCCCTGAAATCGCGGCCGAGACACACCGGTTTTTGCGCGAAGTCGCGGCGACCACCTTTGCCTCGGAACAAGCAGCCGCGTTGCGCATTCTTTATGGCGGCAGCGTCAAACCCGACAACAGCAAAGGACTGATGGCACAGGCTGAGATCGACGGGGCTTTGGTCGGCGGCGCAAGCTTGGATGCGCAACAGTTCGCGTCCATCGTGAACTTTTGAACTTAACGGGAATCGGGAGTAAGTAATGCCAAGGGAAGTCAGGTGGGCCCTATCTTTTCTGGTCGGCGTGGGTTTGCTTTTGATCGGCTGGAATGTATTCGCCGTGCTCGTGGTGTTGCACGTTTTCGTGAGCTTGGTTCTGATATCCGTGATCTTGCTTCAGGGTGGCGAGGCCGCTGATCTGGCCGGCGCGTTCGGCGGGTCGGGCAGCCAAACAGCATTCGGTCCGAGAGCCGCTGCAACAATCTTGACCAAGATCACCACTTGGTGCGCCGTCATGTTCATGTTCACGACGATGGCATTAACCGTTCGTGTGACCTCCACGGCGCGCGGAGGCGGTTCCGTGCTGGAGCAATTCTCCAGTCCAACGACTCCAGCGGCGCCAGCAACCCCGACGCCTCTGACCCAACCGGCAACACCGGGACAATCGGCGCCAGCTTCCGCTCCGGCGGAACCAGCACAACCGTCGCCTGCGCCGGCGGAGTAATCGGCTGCCCCGCCCAGCGGTGCGGCTTCAATTTCCGGTGCTAGAATTCTAGTCCCGGTCTTTACCATGCCTAGTGCGGAAGTGGCGGAACTGGCAGACGCACCATCTTGAGGGGGTGGCGCCGAAAGGCGTGTGGGTTCGAATCCCTCCTTCCGCACCAATCTATCGGCCATTTCTTTCAATTAGCGGAGTGTAAAAGAACGCCCCGGGCATGGTTGGTCCCGACCGGGAGCGATTAGGAGCGTGCTGCCCGTTCAATGGCCGCACGCAATACAGATCTATGGCATCGGCTTTCGTCGGAACAGAAACACCCAACCGCGAGCGGCGTCCGTCGTGCGAGCGCACCGAGAAGTGCCACTCCGTACTTTGCGGGAGATTGCCTCAATTCCCGTGCGTACGCCTTGAAGAAACGGTGTCGGACGATCGCATCGCCGAGGTTTTTCCCTTGTCCCCTTTGGAGCAGGCGGGCGCTCGGCGCTATAAGCGGGAACCAGACGTCGAAGTACCCATCGCGCTTCCATCGACCGCGAGGCACCCCACGCGGTGGCCGCCTGGTGGTGCCAATTCGCAGACCGTCATCTCTCCTGCGAGGCTCGCCGACTCGAAACGTCCGTACCTGCATTGTCGGTTTCATTTCCTCTCCCCTTACATTTGTGCAGCCCATCCATACATTAGCATTGATGCACATCAAGATCGTCTTCGCCTACTCACTCTTGGCTCAACACCGATTCTCGGATCGTTTTTTCCTACTTGTTGAACCAGTTTTTGAGCTGTTTCTTCAAAGCTGTCATGGACCTGTGCCAAATAGAGCCATTTGCGTAGGGCCGGATGAGGTTGCAAGCTGGGGTATTCACCAATGAGTACGGAATGAAACTCGCGAGACGTGCAAACTAGGAGGCCGTTCCAAGGTTCTTCTTTGGCAGCCAAGACGAATACCAGTCTTCCGAACAAATAGACCGCCTGGCACCCGAACATCGGCCTTTGAAAAAAAGAAGGCTCGGCTTCCACTGGCTCCAAGACCCATTGAAGAGGGTGTTGGCGCGTGACTTGCGATCTCATCGGTCAACGGCGGTGAACGGCGGCCTTTCTTCGGACACGAATTGTCTTACCCTTCGGTGGCATATCCTCCATCCTAATTGAAGCCGCATCCGTTTCTAATTCGTAGCGGCCAAAGCTACCACCTAACGTCCCACCGGTGGGACATATTCAATAGCGCATCTTCCTCGCTTGGTGTGCTGGCAACGACGGGCCGTGGACACCCTCAGCGGGACCGATTTTGAGCCGGGTATGACACAAAATTGGGCACAGTCGCGCGCGCAAGGGCTGGCAGCCCACCGTGACACTCAGCGGCCCCTTCCTCGACGCACTGCGAGAAGAGGTGCGGGTGAAAGCAGGCATGGGCTGATGGCCTACTTGTCTCGCTTCCGGCCCGGGCACCTGCTCGAACTCCGCGCCATCCGCCACCAGCGTGCACTTCGGTTCTCAGCCGGTGGGGGCGGTAAGGGCCTACGCATAGTCCCAGCGCATAGTTCAAACAGGAGGTCCTGGAAAAGATGGCTCACGCCGTTAGTGTGAAAATCTTTGCAGCATCGATTTCCCAAATAGAAGAAAGGGGCTCTAAGAGAGAGAAAAAATAATGGTAAGTGATTGAAAATACACAGACAAACATATTGGTCACGACGGAGGAGATTTCCCGTAATTGGCCCCCGCGTTGCGACTAGATGCGGTTGAAGAACGAGAGTTCCCCCGCTAGAGGAGGCAACCATGTTGAGGAAGGTAGTGGGCGCTGGACTGCTGGTGGGCTTGGGTGTTGTGATCGCATCCTTTGGAGTGTTGGCGGGCATGTTTCTATATATTCTGTCGTCGTTTAACCACTGAAAACTGGTAGAAGGCGAACACACGTTCGCCGTTGCGCGCCACGCAAAACTGCTCAGGGTGCGGACTACGAGCCATCCGCTAGTGGGATGTACGCCGATCCTGGATTCCTCCCGCCCACTATGATTCCCACCAACCTGAGCTGCAGCGACTCAACCAAGCAAGCTTCCACATCTACGCCAGTGTCAATTCTCGCTCCCGTCGTGCCAGCGCCGAACCCGCCGTCGACGAAGTCGTCACCTTCCATGCTGATGTTGACCTTCGAGGACGAAGGTTCAGGGAAAGCCGTCAGCGTCTAGTCCTTCGTCGCGACTGCGCCGGGGACGTCCTTTTTACTCCTCTCCAGCCCTCGACGCAAAGAAGTGCCACCAGAGCTAACCTCAGTGGGATCCAAGTTCCGATAAGTCGTCTTATCGGAATGTGGCCCCGGTGACCCTATGTTTGGAAATGTTCGGTGTCGCGATTTGGGGTCCCATACTTGCATGCAAGAGGGGGGTGGCTGTGCGCCCAGCCGGTAGGGGTAAGGCCCCCCTAGCCTCCCTGGCTGCCGCGCCTGCGACAGCTATAGGTCCCTAACGACGCCTCTTTCGACACCGACCCGCTACAGTTCCCGCTACAGCCACAATCAGACGTGTACCAAGAAAACTCTAACTTACTGAAAGGATGGTGAGCCGCCCAGGGATCGAACCTGAAACCTGCTGATTAAGAGTCAGCTGCTCTACCAATTGAGCTAGCGGCCCATCTATAAGTTACGGAGAGCGGTACGGAAACTGCCGCCAAAATTGTCGCATTTAGCCGCAGATTAGTTCCCTCTTTGTAGCAGCAGGAACCCGTGCGGATTAGCGGCGTATCGCCTTCAATGTAGCACAGGAAAGCACAGGGACAAAGCCGGGGTATGCGCTGCGAGTCAGTCAGCAGCAGCTGGAGCAGGCAATGCTTGCGTTTCTGTCGGCTGTTGCTGCAATACCGCTCTGGCATTCAATGCTTCGAGGCGCTCCAAGGCGCTTTCCATATCGCGCCCCGCTGACCTTCTGCGCGTGAAGATCGAGTCAGTTGCCACTATGGCCGCAACAGAGCTGTCGGCTAAGACTTACGTACCATTGACGGAGAAAGAGCGGACGTGGGTAGAATGCCCGGTACTCGATTTTGGTCCGATTCTGGAGCAAGGTGATCTTAATGAGGCGACGAGGTTTACATATTGCATGGGCCGTTGTTTTCCTGGCAATCGGTTCAAGCACCGCGTATGCGCAGAACCGGATCGCAAGCAGATTCGGAGAAGCGGTGATCGGGAACCAGAGGGTGATCGTTCACGTGACGATCGCTGTCCCGCCAGGGCTGAACGAAAACGATGTTGCTGAAAATGCCCTGCGGGACCAAGGCGCCCGGCCTTTCCAGCCAGCCGAGTTCACGGCCACCCGTTTGGTGTGGGACCAGTTCTTCAATGGCACCTCCGGCGATGACCAGGTGCTGCAGAATTATAACGACGCCGGAGAGCCGGTGGCTGCGTCCACCAGTCTCGGCAATTCTCAGGCCACATGGAACGGTGTCAGTACTTCCAAGTTCAGTTTTACACCCGGTGTAACGGCTCGGTGTCCCTCCCTGGTGAAGGAGTGTTTCGGACCGCAGACATTTGACAGCTTTAACGACGTCGGGTGGATTAAGCTCAGCGGGTGCTGCACGCTTGGCGTAACGTGGTACAGCACCAGCATTGACGAGGCCGACATGGCCCTCAATACCCGTTTCCAACGGACCACCAACGGCGGCAGCGGCTTTGATGTCGAAACCGTCTTTTTACATGAAAACGGGCATGTTCTGGGTCTGGGGCACTCCCCGGTTTCTGGCGCAATCATGGAAGCTACCTATGCGGGAGTACGACAGTCTCTGCATATTGATGATCAGCGAGGTGAGACCTATCTGTACCCGCAGTCATGGGCGACCGGAAGCATTAGCGGAACCGTGACAAGTTCTTCTGGACCTGTAATTGTCGGAGCGAAAGTGGCCATTCCTAATTTCCCTAATTCCGCGACGACTGGTGCCACTGGTGCCTACTCGTTGGATGGGATCCCTGATATCGGAAGTTATTCTGTGACTGCCAGCGCAGAAGGATACGACGACGCAACCCAGAACAGTGTCGTAGTCCCTGACTCTACCGCAGACTTCCTCCTCGACCCTCAGTCCGGCGGGGGTGGGGGTGGTGGAGGCGGCTGGGGTGGCGGGGGCAACTGCATCCCACGAGGAAATGGTAACAACTGCAAGCAACGGAGCCAGTGAGTCGCTGGTAAGAAATAGAGCAAGCTGGCTCAGTCACGATTTCAGAAACAGTTGATTTTCGGCACCCCTGTTAACCGTTGCGAAACAGAGCACGTCGCCGCTATCCGCAATGCATTCCGTGCCGGCCTATACTGCCCCCATGCGGGTTCTGTTCGGGCTCTGCCTGTTGTCCATCATCGCCGCCGCAGGTTGCAAACGGGTTGCCCAATCGCGCCCACCGACGATTGCGGTGCTATCCACTGGCCCCTGCGACCTCAACGCCACTGGCGATCCCTCCGACCCCTACGGCGTACCTGGCGCACACATCCTGCGCCCTTTTCAGGGCGCCAACCGGCACAAAGGAATTGACGTCGGACAAGCGCGAGGCGTGCCGGTCTTCGCCAACTTGCGTGCTTCAATACCCATTGCCGAACTCAATCGCGCTCACCACGTTGCGGTGCGGCCCGACAACGATCTCTTTGGGCTCCAACTCGCAGCCGTCTCCGGTGACGCGCAGTTGATCGGCGCGCGAGTGATCGTGCAGCCATGGTCGCCCCGCAAGAGCCCGACAGGTAACGATTACGGCGGCGTTCTCGGCCTTGCCGCTCATTATCAGTATTTGGGGGACGATGGAGCGAAGCACGTATTCACGATCTACGTCGAGTACGAGCACCTCATCACCGTCGACTATCTCCCCCGTCGCAGCGATGGCACGTTTATCGATAATGACAACGTTGCCATCGCTCCGGGTGAGTACTCCGGCTGCACAGGCTTCGGCGCGCTGATGCAGCACGACGCCGTTCTGACCGCTGGTGATCTCGAGCAGCGTCCGCTCGTCGGCTTTCTCGGCGCCATGCAAGCTTCCCACGTCCACATTCAGGCCGCTTTCGGCAACGGAACTGCTGGTTACCTGCGGAATTATTTTGTTGATCCGGGTCTCGTCCTGATTGGCCGTTGATTGCTAACGCACTCGGAGCTGTGGCCTGGCTGAGGATCACGTACCGAATTCGCAGCCAGCCGTCGAGGCCGCATGGACTCCTGTGGACACATCGCCACCACCCGCACACCAAGCAGCTGACGACTCGATCGACTTCGACCCCGTCGAGAATGCTGCCCCCTCGCTGCGCGAGGGCGTCGCGTCCTTTGACGGATTATGGCACCATGGGTGAGGGTAGCCACTCGGGCGAACGATACCGAGTCCATTCCCCACGCAAGGGCAGAGCTGTACGCCTAACGCATATCGGAGGTTTCTCATGTCGGTCATGGTTATTGCTCTGATCGCCGCTGTCTTGGTCGTCGTCGTGCTCGGCGCGATCGTGACGGGCATCTTCAATAAGCTGGTGACTTATAGGAATCGCTACAAGAACGCGTTCGCCCAGATCGAGGTTCAGCTCAAACGGCGTTACGATCTCATTCCCAATCTGATTGAAACCGTCAAAGGCTACATGAAGCATGAGCGGGAGACGCTGGAGGCGGTGATCAATGCCAGGAATCAGGCTGCTGGTGGCCTCCAGAAGGCTGCGCAGGATCCCGGCAACCCCGACGCCATCAAAGGCCTGGCTGTTGCGGAAGGCGTTCTCACCGGAGCCGTCGGTCGGCTGTTCGCGTTGGCGGAAAGCTACCCGGACCTGAAGGCCAATCAGAACATGATGCAGCTCAGTGAGGAGCTGCGATCCACCGAAAACAAGGTCGCCTTTGCGAGGCAGGCCTTCAATGACGGTGTGACGCTGTACAATACCTACAAACAGACGTTCCCCGCCGTCGCGTTCGCTGGGATTTTCGGTCATGCACTGGATGGTGCGTTGTTGGAGTTCGACAGCGAACAGATTCGAGAAGTTCCGAAGGTTTCGTTCTGAGGCCAATGGCAACTGACTTCTTCGAACGCCAAGACATCGCCCGGCGGAACACAATTCGCCTGGTGATGCTCTTTGTACTGGCCGTGCTGACGATCATGGTGTCGATCGATCTCCTTCTCGCGGCAACGATGGGGTATCTCGGGCGAGATCCGGAGACCGGGGCCATCGACTGGACGCTTGCCGCCGACTCCCAACTCATTGGCCTTTCCGTGGTGGGCACGCTGATCGTAGTGGGCGGTGGAAGCCTGTTCAAGATCGCGCAGTTGCGCGGCGGAGGTCGGGTGGTCGCGGAGGAACTCGGCGGCCGGCGTCTCAATCCAGACACCTCAGTCCTGTTTGAGCAGCAGCTTCTGAACGTCGTCGAGGAGATGGCGATTGCATCCGGCACGCCGACACCGCCGGTCTATCTGCTGGACAACGAAGAGGGGATCAACGCCTTTGCTGCCGGCTTTACACCAGATGATGCGGTGATTGGTGTCACACGCGGGACTGCCGAGCGGCTGACGCGCGACGAATTGCAAGGCGTCATCGCCCATGAATTCAGCCACATCTTCAACGGCGACATGCGCCTCAACGTCCGGTTGATCGGCATCCTGCACGGCATTCTGATTATCGGTATACTCGGCTACTTCGTTCTCCGAATGGCCGCGTTGTCCGGATACGGGCGCCGGCGTTCCAGGCAAAACAATCCACTCCCCTTTCTTGCGCTTGGTGCAGGACTGATGGCCATCGGCTTTTTCGGCACCTTTTTTGGAAACTTGATCAAGGCGGCATTGAGCCGCCAACGCGAGTTTCTGGCCGATGCCTCGGCGGTGCAGTTCACCCGTCATTCAAAGGGGATCGCTGGTGCGCTGAAGAAAATTGGCGGGGTATCGACGGGCTCGAGCATCCAGAATCCCAATGCGCCGGCGGCCAGCCATATGTTCTTCGGCCGGGCCACATCGGGTTTCAGCGCCCTGTTTTCGACCCATCCTCCGCTCGCCAAGCGAATTCGCCGGATCGAGCCATCCTGGGACGGCACGTTTCCCGCAGGGTCACCTCCCACGGGTCGCGCGATCGCCTCACCGCCGGCCGCAGCGGGTGTTGTCGGCTTCGCTGGCGCTGAGAATCGCGACCTTCGGCAGCGTGTGGCGAGCGCGGTCGACCACGTTGGGCAGCCGAGCGAAGCCCATATTCAATACGCCGCGAGATTGGTCGATAGCCTGCCTTCGTCAATCGTCAGTGCCGCTCGCGAACCGTACGATGCGCGCGCCGTCATCTATGCGCTGCTGCTCGACCATGAGGCCGAGCCGCGGCACATTCAGCTAACCCATCTGTCTGCGGCTGCCGATCAGGGCGTTTACCAGGAGACCCTCAGGCTCGCACCGCTCATCGGGATGCTCGACGTGAGGACGCGACTTCCGCTACTGGACATCACACTGCCGGCGCTGCGCGCCCTGACGTCGGCGCAATACCAGCTCTTCAAGCAGAACGTCACCGAACTGGTGCAGGCTGACAAAACCATCGACTTGTTCGAATGGTCGCTGCAACGGATCCTGCTGCACAATCTGGAGACACACCACGGTAGAGTCAAACCAACTCGGGTTCGATACCGCTCTCTCGCGCCCCTTCAGCCGCAGTGCGAGCTGTTGCTGTCGATATTGGCGCATACTGGGCACAGAGATGCGGGAGCGGCTCAAAGAGCGTTCGAACAGGCACGCCAAAGCCTGGAGCTGCCGCGGGCACACCTGCGCCGTGGCGAAGAGTGTGGCCTCGGTGCGCTGGATGCCGCGCTGGCGACCCTTGAAGAAGCGGCACCCCAAGTCAAGCGCCGAATCCTGCAGGCCGCAGTCGCATGCATCACTGCCGACGGAACGGTTACGGTCGCCGAAGCAGAGCTGCTAAGAGCGATCTCCGCGTCGTTGGGCTGTCCGATGCCCCCACTCCTGCTCACCTGACGCCCTTCGGCGTGGACTTATGCCACACAGCCGCGCAAGATCCCTTGCCCCGACAAACACCCGATAAACACTTGACCGTCCTGTTCTCAGGCACTACGCCTGGTCGTCTTGCCGCAAATCCCGAGACTACTTGCTGAAAACATTGTGCGCGCTTCGCGCTAAGCGCCCATCGCCCCGGACCGGCCGATCAGGTGTCGTGGCTGTCGGTTTGGATTGTTTTGTGAGCCGCACGAAGGTTAGCCAATTTCTTGCTGCCGGATCCATGTCCGAGGCCTTCTAGACGCGCATCATTTGCATTTGCGCCACATTGCGCTTGTCACGAATGGCCATTAGGTACCCGACAGGCATGGATGCGGCCAGCACCGGCCGCGCGCGCCACGAACGAAGTTCGCCAAACTGGAGGCCCGGGCTCATTCCCCTATCAAAGCAATAGCGGCTGAAATTGATAGCTGATCGAACCAAACCCCACGGATACTGAGGCAGCTGGTCTATGAATTCGTTGAGAACCTGCCGATGAAAAAAAACCCGCCCCGGAATCGTGGAGGGGGTGAGGGCGTCTAAGTGGTCTCTGTTACCCTCGCAGTGATAGATATGCAATATCTCGTTGACGAATCGTGTTTTGAATCTGCGGGACAACGCAAACCACACGACGCCGTCCGGAATGAACTTGATATCCGCAAGCGTCGGATGCGGAAACTCCTTCAATACATCGGTTCGGTGGAAGCCCCACTTTTCACCTTTCACCTTGTATTTGAACACCATCTCAAGCGAGTTGGAATCCAGAATATCTCGAGGGAACGGACCTCCGTGGAGCTTGCCATTCTGATCCTGGCACAAGACAGTGACCCCGGAGAACCTTTCACTTTGGCTGTCAGGGATACTATCCCAGTGGTATTTCAACCGCTCCAGTGCCTGCGGGACACAAGCGTCATCGTCATCGATCGGCAGAAACAGCTCGCCTTTTGCCTCCTGCACGCCCCTGTTGAAGGCAACATGATTGCCTTGATTCTCCTGGTAGATGTAGCGGATAGGAAATGCACTCTCGCGGATCGGAAACACACCCTCGGCCTGCCACCGCTCGACGAGTTCCTTGGTGCCATCTCTCGATCCGTCATCCACAATCAGCCATTCGAAATCGCAAAACGTCTGCGCTTTCAGACTTTCATACACCCTTGGCAACGTCTGAGCCCGGTTGAATGTGCCTGTGAACACCGTAAAGATATAGCGACAATCCATTATTTCTCCTCTCGCCGTTGGGACGTCCATGTGGGGCAACAAGGACCGCGTCGGCATGATGTGTATCAGCGCCGATACCATCATGTGTTGGGTGTCACGACGCAGCAAGAGGGCAAAAGTCCCTGAGACACTCTAGGGAAATTCAACCTACGTGGTTCCGGGCGGGGACCCATGACCCTGGGGGTGTCGACACACTCTACTTCAGGCCTCGCAGGTTCCTTGAGGAGAGGGGTGCCCGTTGCGCCCAGCCGGGGATATCAGTACGGCACTCTAGGCTACAGCCCGCCGTTAGCAGCCTCTGATCCTCGTTTCCATTACAGATATCTAGTTCTTGGTTGACGATTCCTTGTATACGACTTCGGTGAAGCTCGGGAACCGGCCGGCTGGCGCCCCAGCTTCGCCCAGCGCTGCTTTGATTTCATCAAGGGACTTGCCTTGTGCAACCATGGCCCCTATTTTTTCCCGCTTCTCTTCAACAATCGTCAACCTTTTCTGCAGGTCTTCTCTGGTCTGCACACTTAGTCCGTGACCAGGAACATAGATCTCTGCATTGAGGGCCACCATGGCCTTCACGGACTCAATCCATCCTTCTGATAAACCGCTCTTATCCTGTTTGATAAGTGCGTCGGGGCAGTTGCGCTGCCGAGAAAGGCGCGTAACGATCACGTCGCCGGTAAACACGATGTTCTGGTCGGACAGGTATATCATCAGGTCACCGCCCGTATGCGCACGTCTCAGATGCAGCAGCTTGAGGCGTACCCCATCAATCGTAAGATCCTGGCTCTTGCTGATGAGTTGATTGGGAAGGCGATCGCGAGGGACAGTGATGACGCTTGACGCACCCGGCTGCCTGTTCGGGTTGTCGAGAGAATTCTCCATCTCCTTCTTGCAGTTTTCATGCGCAATGATGGTCAAGCCGGCGGGGAAACCGGCCAGTCCGTTGACGTGATCACCGTCGCTGTGCGTGAGAATCACATGCGTCACCGGTTTCGGCGTAACCTTGGCAATTTCGGCCAGCATGGCCTTCGCCAATTCCGCGTTCTGCTTGGCGTCAATGACGATGACGCCGTTCTGACCGACAATGAAGCCGGTGTTTCCCAATACGCCGCCGGTGTTTCCGACTCTTCCTTCGATCCAATAAACGCCACCCTTCAGAGGCTTGACGGACAGCGTGGCAGCCTGCTGCGCATGAGCCCACGGGGCAACCATAGCCAGTGCCACGGCCATTACCAAGCCACAGATGAACTTCCTTGGATTATCCATAGATGTATGATTCCTCCGTACGAATATAGCCTTATCGCAAGGTCAGCAAATGCAGGGCTACCTGCCTTTTCAAGCCCGCCTCACGCTTGTCCTAGGAATCGCTGGACGATTCCCCAAGACATGACTGCAACCTACATTTCTGCCATTTTGTCTGTCAAGGAAGATTTTTTCTGCGCTGGGAATTAATTTCCATTCCCGGGTTATTCAGACCAGCGTTTACCGACCGGCGGTCTGTCCATACATTGAGAGGAATGGCCGTTGAGCGTTGTAGGGTGCCAGACCTGCCCATGACTGTGACGGTATAGGTGCCTGGTGCCGTCCCGGGCGGCGACTGGCTATACGGGTCGAAACAGCAGCAGGTCCAGACCGAATGTCACGCGCATCGTTTCGGCCGGCCGCGATCCCATGGGCCGATAAATCGAAAGCCGGACATCGTGAACGGCGGCAGCGTCGAGATCGGCGGCGGTCGAGGCACGGTGCCGATCGACGAGCGTGAAGTGGTGCGCGAATGTTTCGACGGTGTGGGCCACGCGATCGCGGCCCGTACCGCGCAGCTCGATGAGATCGTCGGGCGCGGGAAGCGCAACGAGGAGGTGTCCGTCGACGCGCAGGACGCGCCGGAATTCGCCCGCACTCATCCGCGCCGTGATCGACAGGACGATCGAAAACGAGCGGTCGGCGTACGGCACGAAACGATCCGCATTGGCCACGATCCACTCGCATCCGGGGAAGCGCCGCGCCGCGGCATCCACGGCGGGAATCGAGATGTCGACGCCATGCGCATCAAAACCGGTCTGGCGAGCGAGCGAGCCGAGGTAGAAACCGTCGCCACAGCCGGCATCGAGAACGATGTCGCGCGGCGATGCGGCCAGGATCCCCGCAATGGCGTCCAGCAGCGGCCCAGTCACGCCGCGATCGTGCAGTCGCCGCCTCCCTGCGACGGCAACCGCCGTGTCGCCCGGCCGCTTGGATCGCCGCTGCTGTGGCTGGAGCAGGTTGATGTATCCGCTGCGCGCAACGTCGAACGAATGGCCGCGCGGACAGAGCAGCCGCCGTTCCTCGCGCACCAATGCCATGTGGCAGCCGCGGACGGGACACAGAAGCATGCGTCAAGTGTAGCGGATCCTAGGGCGCGACTCGTTGTTCCCTACAGGTCGGAAACTAGCCGTGCCGGGAACTTGGAGCCTCATTTCTAGCGCAACAGGGGGTTGCCTTTGCGCCCAGCCGGGGGGGCCCAATCGGGAGGCTGGCGGCACGCAGAGTCCAAGCACGAGATCCCCTCAAAAGATGGCTCACGCAGCCATAGCAACAAGCAGGTTGAATGGTACTCAGCTCATATCCCTCAGGGTTGAAATTGTCAACGAGATCTTGTTTGTGGGCCAGCCTTGCCGGCCACAAGCGCGCAACAAGACTCTTACACCTAGCGTGACTATGCTTTCATGGCTGCGCGGCATAGCTGATGCGCCACACCGAATGCGAACCGTCGTCGGTCACGAGCAAAGACCCGTCGCTGGCCACCGTAACTCCCACCGGCCGCCCCCAGACATTCCCGTCAGAGGTGATGAATCCGGTGGCGAAGTCCTCGTATTCCCCGCTCGCCCGCCCATTGCGCACAGGCACGAAGATCACTTCGTAGCCGGTCGGCGTCGCCCGGTTCCAGGAGCCGTGCTGGGCGGCGAAGATTCCTCCGCGAAATCTTTCTGGAAACTGCTGCTTGTCATAGAAGGTCATTTGCAGCGACGCATTGTGAGGCTGCACGAGTACGTCCGGTACGATCACCTTCGCGGCCAGCTCGGGATGCTTACCCGGGTGCCGCGGGTCTTGATACTTCCCGATGTAGTACCACGGCCATCCGTAGAATCCGCCTTCCTGGATGCGCGTGATATAGTCCGGCACCAGATTGTCTCCCAGACCGTCCCGTTCGTTCACCGATGCCCACAGTTCTCCCGTTTGTTCGTGCACCGCAATTCCAACTGCATTTCGTATGCCCCAGGCATAAACGCGGCGGCCTGTGCCGTCGGGGTTGAATTCCAGGATGTCGGCTCGCTCGAATTCTCTTCTGTTGTTGTCGGTATCATCCACGTTGGAATACGAACCGACGGAAACGTACATCTTGCTGCCGTCTTTTGAGAATGCAATGTCTCGCGTCCAATGCCCGCCGCCCGTCACCCGCGCCCCGGACGGAATATCGGATACCACAGTTTCGGCGGGCCCTCTCGCCCGCAAATCCCCGCTTCTGTACGGAAAACGCACCACCGAATCCGTATTCGCCACGTATACATATTGCGGATTCGGGCCTGCAGGATAGAAGTTGATGCCGAATGGCCGCTGCAAGTCTTGTGCGAAGACTGACGCCATTTGCGCTTTGCCATCAGCCGTAATACCGCGGAAGACTCGGATGCGACCGGGGTTGCTCTCTGCAAGAAAAACGTCACCGTTGGGCGCAGTCCGCAGCAGACGCGGATTGTCCAACCCGCTTGCATACAGCTCGACTTTGAAACCAGGCGGAACCTTGGGCCACGCGTCTGCTGGCCTCTCACCAAGTCTAGGAGAATTCCGCACTGCGGGAGTTGCATACGGCTCAGGCAGGTCTCGGGCGTTAATATGGTGAACGGTGCCTGGAGTTTGTCCACGAAAATCCAGGAAGGGATTACTGTCGGATTCTGTTTCCTGGCTGGCCGAAGAGGGCCGCGCATCAGGGTAGAGCGTGAGATTGCCGCTGGCGATCCAGAAACAGGCGCACCTAAGAGTCGTCAGCAAGGGTCGCTGATGCTGCACCCTGGAATAGTCGGGCCTCGGTCGCACGTCGTAGGTATCCTTATCCCCAGGCCGATGATCGGCTCCTGCCCGTGCGTAATCGCGGTAAAGCTTTTTCCAATAGAATCAATATCCCGGCCAAGTGTAACACGGGCAGGTCCGCGACTGACGTCTCCCAGAGTGCACGTGCATCAGCGGCGGTGGCGGGTTGCCCTGGCCGAATGAGTTATGCGATCAGCGCCGACCTGAAGGGAAACACCTATGGCCAAGCAGCTTCCCTAATTTGCGTGCCGCTCAGCAGGTGCTAAACTTGTGGGAGGTAACGATAATGCGCCTCCTCGGTTCCGCTGTTGCTTTCCTTATTCTGTTTCTTTCTCCCCTGCCGCTCGCCGCACAAAGGGAGGTCGCCCCATCGACATCTGGCCGGGTCACCATCTTCGGCGCATTGCGCGCTGCGGAGACCAATCAGGGAGTGGAAAACGTCCTGGTGCAACTTCGCCATTTCAGCGGTTTCACGGTCGCTTCGATTTTCACCAGCCCGAATGGCGATTTCATCTTTACCGACATACGCCAAGGCAACTACCGCCTGATCATTCGGCACGCGGGTTACCACCGCATCGACCAACAGATGAACCTCACAGGCTTTGTCAATGCTGTCTCTCTGGAACTCGAACTTCATCGAATCGACCGGGATGGCGCGGCCTCAGGCGGCGCGATTGTTTCCGTGCGCGAACTCTCCATTCCCCGCAAGGCACACGACGCCATGCAAAAGGGGCTGAAGCTGCTTCACTAAGAATCCGACTATGAGGCCAACTATGCGGGAAGTCTGACGCAATTCCAACGGGCCATCAAAGAGTATCCGGATTACTACGAGGCCTACGCGCAGATGGGTATGGCTCACATGAAGCTGGGCGACGCCGCCAGCTCCGAACGTATGCTGCGCAAATCGATTGCCCTGAGCGACGAACAGTATGTGGACGCTTATACCATGCTGGCTTCACTTTTCACCGATGGACGGCGCTTTGCAGAGGCCGAGGTGCTTGCTCGCAAGGCTGTCGAGCTCAACGCCAATGCGTGGCAGGGGTACTATGAATTGGCTCGCGCCCTATACGGGCTGAACAATCTGGCTGATGCCCAAGCAAACGCGACGATTGCGGCGGAGCTTGATCCTGACAACGCGCAGACGTATCTGCTGCTGGCGAATATCCACGGCCGGTTGCACGACTATCAAGAGTTGGTCAACGACCTGAATACCTACCTTAAGCTTGTTCCGAGCGAGGGCCAGGCCGAGCAAGTTCGTGAAACGCGAGACAAGGTCCAGCAGAGGCTCGACCGATCCCCCAAGGAGAACGAATAAGCCGCCGAAGGGACACGAGAAAACCTCGTCTAGCCCTCGTCTGGGCCTCATCTGGGCCTCCTTTTGGCTCCAACGAATTGCGCTATCGTTTTCCATTGTGGGGGTGCTACGCGGGCGTCAATCCCTGGTCCTATCGTGTCAGCCACGAATCTACCGTCGTCGAGCGGACAAGTCAGATGAGCTTACGCGGGCATGGCGCGGGGAGATTGGCGATGGCAGCAGCGATTCGCGCTATGTCCTGGTCGGCAGGCTATGGCGAGCGGGATTCAGTGAGGATGAGACCACTGCGATTGTGTGCCCCCACCGCTGGCACAACCGCTACGCACGGCGACTAAAGCCACCGACTGCGGTCAGGCTGGAGGTCAAGAGATTGCTGGGGAAGCGCTTTCCCGGGTTGACTCAAGTCTCGGTTAGATCGGGTTGTCGTTGACCGTCGCCGCTGCCGTCCTATTCGCACGGATCACGCCGGTTTGATTCGTATAAAAGTACCGCTGTCCAGTCGTGCCCGGGGTAATCGGTGCGGAGGTGATCGCATAATCGTTAATGTTACCCGCGCTATCCGGCGCTGCCGCTGACCAAGTGAAGCTGTAGCCGCTCTTGGTGCCGCTTGCGAGAACCGAGTCAACTAGGTCTGCTGAAGTGGATGTGGCCGGGCTAGCCGGACCGAGGTTCGACAACCCTGCCGGAAAACCGCCATAGGCCGAAGAATAGGTGAACGCAGCCGTGTTCAGTGTGCGCATGGTGTCTACCGCGAATGCCTCGTTGGCCAACATCTTCGAACGAAGCAGGGCGGGGATAGCGATCGCGGCGATAATCAATATAATCGCTACAACGATCAGCAATTCGATGAGGGAGAAACCCTTCTGTTTGTTTCGCATATGCTCGCCTCAAGATACCACTCTAGAGTTCTTAGGAAACGTACGGTTAGGACTTTGTGCGTCAATTGCCCAATTGGTTATTTGCCCACCCGGTCTGGTGCTGCCTTGCACATTCATCGTGCCGGTGTAGCTTCACTTCCTCTCTGTGGGGCGTTGCTGCGGAGCAGCCTAGTCTGCTGGGAATAACGTTTTTCTGATCCATGTCCGAGGCTTTTTTAGACGCGCATCACTTGCGCCACATTACGCTTGTCACGAATGGCCATTAGGTACCCGACGGGCATGGATGCAGCCAGCACCAGCCGCGCGCGCCACGAGCGAAGTTCGCTGAACTGAAAGCCTGGGCTCATTCCCCTGTCAAAGCAATAGCGGCTGAAATTGATAGCTGACCGAAACAAACCCAACGGATACTGAGGCAACAGGTCTATGAAATCGTCGAGAAGCTGCCGATGAAAAAAATCCCGCCCCAGAAACGCGCGGCGGCGGCGGGGGGGGGGGGGGGGGGGGGGGCGTCTACGTGGTCTCCAATATCCTCGCAGTGATAGATACGCAGTATCTCGTTGACGAATCGCGTTTTGAATCTGCGGGCCAACGCAAACCACACGACACCTTCCGGAATGTACTTGACACCCGGAAGCACCGGATATGGAAACTCCTTCAATACATCAGTTCGCTGGAAGCCCCACTTTTCACCTTTCACCTTGTATTTGAACACCAGCTCAAGCGAGTCGGAATCCAGAATATCTCGGGGGAACAGATCTCCCACAAGCCTGCCATTGTGGTCCCGGCACAAAACAGTGACCCTGGAGAACCTTTTCCTTTGGCTATCAGGGATTCTATCCCAGTGGTATTTTAACCGCTCCAGCGCCTGCGGGACACAAGCGTCATCGTCAGCGATCGGCAGAAACAGCTCGCCTTTCGCCTCCTGCACGCCCCTGTTGAAGGCAACATGATAGCCTTGATTCTCCTGGTAGATGTAGCGGATAGGAAACGCACTCTCGACCTGCCACCGCTCGACGAGTTCCTTGGGGCTGTCTCTCGAGCCGTCATCCACGATCAGCCATTCGAAATTGTACGCGCCGGAGAGAAACTAGGCCAGGAACGCCGCGAGAGCGGCGGACCCTGGCGGAGCAAAAACAGACCGCCGGAAATCTGTCTCAGGAAACGGTCCCAGGAGGAGCGTTTCGTGGGATACCGGAGGGATGTACACAGTGGAGCTATATGCACGCGTTCGGCGAGAGGTTGATGTTGAGGGGAAGAGCGAACGGCAGGTAGCCCGGGAGTATGGGCTGGCGCGGGAAACCGTTCGGAAGATGTTGCGGTATTCGGCGCCGCCGGGCTACCGGCGGCAGCAGCCGGCCAAGCGGCCGAAGCTGGATCCGTGGGTGGGAGTGATTGAGGCGATCTTGGAGGAAGATCGGAGACGGCCCCGGAAACAGCGCCACACAGCAAAAAGAATCCATCAACGATTGCGAGAGGAGCAGGGCTTTGGTGGTGGGTACACCATCGTGAAGGATTACGTGCGTCTGCGGAGGCTGAGCCAAAGGGAGATGTTCGTACCGCTGGTGCACCCTGCGGGAGACGCCCAGGCAGACTTCGGGGAAGCGTTGGTGGTGATCGGCGGAGAGGAGCAGAAGGCACACTATCTGGTGATCGATCTGCCGCAGTCGGACGACTGTTTCGTGATGGCATTCCCGGCCGAAACGACGGAAGCGTTTCTGGAGGGGCACAATCAGGCGTTTGCATACTTCGGCGGAGTGCCGCGGACCATTCTGTACGACAACACGAAGCTGGCGGTGGTGCGGATCCTGGGAGACGGGACGCGGAAGAAGACGCAGGCGTTTTCTGAGTTGCAGAGCCACTACCTGTTCCAGGAGCGGTTTGGGAGGCCCAGCAAGGGAAACGACAAGGGGAAGGTGGAGGGATTGGTCGGATATGCACGACGGAACTTCCTGGTGCCGGTGCCGCGGTGCGCGAGCTGGGAAGAGCTGAACACACACTTGCGGGAACAGTGCCGGAAGAGGCGCCAGCAGCGGTTGCGAGGGCACGAGCAGACCATCGGAGAGCGGTTCGAGAAGGACCGGACAGCGCTGTTGCCGCTGCCAGCGACGCCGTACGAAGCCTGCGACAAACGAACAGGGCGAGTGAGTTCTCTCTCTCTGGTGCGGTATCGCGGCAACGATTATTCGGCACCGGTGTGCTGGGGGCACCGCGAGGTTCTGGTCAAAGGCTACGTCCACGAGGTGGTGATCTCGTGCGGCGCGGAAGTGATTGCGCGGCACTCCAGAAGCTATGAGCGGGAGGACATGATTTTCGACCCGCTGCACTATCTGGCGCTGCTGGAGCAGAAGACGAATGCGCTCGATCAGGCGGCGCCGCTGGTGGGCTGGGAGTTGCCGGAAGAGTTCACCGAACTGCGCCGACTGCTGGAAGCACGGCTGTCGAAACGAGGTAAACGGGAGTACGTGCAGGTGCTGCGGCTGCTGGAGACCTTCTCGATGGCGGAGGTCACCAAAGCGGTGGAAGATGCACTGCGGCTGAGAGCGATCTCCTTCGATGCGGTGAAACATCTTTTACTGTGCCGGATCGAGCAACGGCCGCCGCGGCTGGATCTGCAGAACTATCCGTACCTGCCGATGGCACAGGTGGCCACCACGGCGGCCGCCGACTACCTGGCGCTACTGACTCCCGTGCAGGAAGGAGTCCTCTGATGGAGACTCCTCAAGTTTTGCTGGAGCATCACCTGAAGGCGCTAAGACTGCCGACCTTCCTGCGCGAGTACGACAAGGTGGCGCAGCAGTGCGCCGCCGAAGGGGTGGACTATCCCCGCTACTTGCTGCGGTTGTCGGAGCAAGAACTGCTGGACCGGGAGCGGCGGGCGACGGAGCGGCGCATTCAGCAGGCGCGGTTCCGGGTCGTGAAGAGCCTGGACAGTTTCGACTTTCTGGCGATTCCGTCGCTGAACAAAGCGCTGGTTCTGGAGCTGGCCCGCAGTGAGTTCATCGACCGCAAGGAGAACGTGCTGGCCTTGGGAAACTCGGGCACAGGCAAGACGCACATCGCCCTGGCGCTGGGACTGGCGGCCTGTCAGAAGGGCTACCGGGTGCGGTTCACCACCGCGGCGGCGCTGGTGCATGAACTGATGGAGGCCAAGGACGAGAAACGGCTGCTGCGCTTACAGAAACTGCTGGCCAGTTACGAACTGCTGATCATCGATGAACTGGGGTTTGTCCCGCTGTCGAAAACGGGGGCCGAGATGCTGTTCGAGATCTTCAGTCTCCGTTACGAGCGCGGCGCCACCCTAGTCACCAGCAACCTGCCCTTCCACGAATGGACCGAGGTGCTGGGCTCGGAGCGCCTCACCGGTGCCCTGTTGGACCGGCTCACCCATCACGTCCACATCCTGGAGATGAACGGGGAAAGCTACCGGCTGAAAGAGAGCAAACGAAAGCGGTCAGCGAAGCCTGCCAGCCGATAACGATTCCACCCTAACCCTCCCCACACGTCGCCACGATCGGGCTGGGGTGGCTTCCGCTCCGGCCTAACCGCGCCGCCTGAACGGAGGCGCAGGCCTCCGCTCCAGCCACCCCAGCCCGATCCAGCAAATCAACCCCTTCCCTCACCGGGAGTGGTCTATTTTTCCTCCGCCCCTCTGGCCTAGTTTTTCTCCGCCCTTGACAGCTGGTTATCTTTTTGGCCAGTTGCCACCATTTGGGGTAAATTTGCCCCTCCGTAGGAGAAGAAAGCCGAGCCGTCCGCAAGTCTTGTAACGACGTGGTCACGGGGATTTTCTTCTATGGAGTCTCCCAGGAAGCGATCGCTGTTACCGTAGAATCCGCTGAAATCCGGGCGCCCGTTGGATAACCGTGGCGTTTCCTCTGGTTCAGCCGCTGGCGCTCCCTGTTGAGCAGCAGGCGTGGCAACCAATAGTGACCTGATCGGCTTGAATTAGTCCAGCGGGAGTGAGAGAGAATCACTCTCAAGGAGAGCTGGACATGCCGATGAAGAGATACAAAGCAGAGCAGATCGTGACGTTGCTGCGTCAGATTGAAGTAGGAATTGCGAACGGAAAGCCCACCCCGCAAGCCTGCAAGGAAGTTGAGATCACTCAGCAAACGTACTACCGCTGGAGGAAAGAGTTCGGCGGCCTGAAGCTGGATCAAGCGAAACGAATGAAGGAGCTGGAGCGGGAGAACGCGAAGCTGAAGCGTTTGGTGGCGGAACTGTCTCTGGAGAAGCAAATTCTGAAGGATGTGGCCTCGGGAAACTTCTGAGCCCTGAGCGGCGACGTTGTGCGGTGGAGCATGCGCGAGAGAAGTACGAAGTAAGTGAGCGGCATGCCTGTCGGCTGCTGGGGCAGTGGCGAAGGACACAACGCTACGCCGCGATCCAGAGGATCGACGAAGATGCGCTGACCGAAGCGATGGTTGCGCTGGCCAGTGAATATGGGCGCTATGGCTACCGGCGGATTACAGCGCTGCTGCAAGGTGCTGGCTGGCAGGTGGGTAAGGATCGGGTGCAGCGCATCTGGCGACGCGAGGGGTTGAAAGTACCACAGAAACAGCGGCCCCGAGGGCGGCTGTGGCTGAACGACGGGTCGTGCCTTCGGCTGAGGCCGGAGCGAGCCAATCATGTGTGGAGCTATGACTTCGTAAGCGGGAAGACGCACGACGGGAGAACGTTGCGGATGCTGACGCTGATGGATGAATACACGCGGGAGTGCCTGGCGATCCGGGTGGCACGACGGTTGGGGAGTTATGAGGTGATTGAGGCGCTGGCCGACGTGATGCTGTGGCGGGGAATTCCGGAGCATATTCGTTCCGATAATGGCCCGGAATTCGTATCGAAGAAACTGCGGAAGTGGCTGGCGAGTGTGGGGACAGAAACGCTGTACATCGAACCGGGCAGTCCCTGGGAGAACGGGTACTGTGAGAGTTTCAACGGGAAGCTGCGGGATGAATGCCTGAATGGAGAGATTTTCTACTCGCTGAAAGAGGCGCAGGTGGTGATCGAAATGTGGCGCGTGGAATACAACACTAAGAGGCCGCACTCGGCGCTCGGCTACAGGCCGCCTGCCCCGGCGGCCTGTAGCCACTGGGGAGCAAATCCATCTTCACAGCCCATGGCTGTGATATAAAAACCCTCTCACTGTTCCTGGACTAAAAAATCAGGCAGGTCAGGGGTCTCCGTAACCGAACCTTCAAAAACAGTGCGGCATACTAGGGACAAACTCTTCGTAAAGCCTACGATTTCGACTGCATTGTTCCGGTTCGTTCCGTTCGCGAGTCCTACCACCACCAAGTCACCGGAGCCGCGAGCATGAGGCTTTCCTTCAGGAAATCTAGTGGAGCCTATTTTCTGTCGCTCGGAACGACGACAGACGTGGCCATTTCGCCCCACAGTGGATACCGCAGGCCGGCCAGGCGATTCACGACGACGGCCTGGGCGACGAGCACCACGACGGCGAGCTCGAGGACTGCGAGTTGCCAGGGCTTCGCGAGGATTCCGAGGGAGACGATCATCGTCGTCGCGGCGGCCGGGGGATGGATCACGCCGAGGAGAATCATGAGACCGCCGGTGCAGCCGAGCGAGAGTGCGACAGCCATCACGCGCGCCAGATCGAAGCCCGTTTGCAGCGCCTGTGGGCTGTTCTGCAAACCCAAGAGGAGCAGCGCGCCGTAGCCGCAGAGGATGCCGACGGCATGACCCAACACGATGCTCCGCGGACTCGACGCGGGAGCCATTGGAGTGAAGAAGAGCAGGACGGCCGTCGGTCCGAGCGACGGGAAGGCGAATGGGACGCCGGTCAGCCACGCCAAGTCGCCCATCACGGCGATAGAGAAGAATCCGTTGATGAAGACGTACGCGGCGTGGACGGGCTTTGCGGGAAAGCGACGCAAGAGCGCGTCGAGGCGCAGGCCCCCCAAGCCGGGCTCTGAGCGATACGGGTCCATTCAGATCGTCGGCAAGAGGTCGAAGTACTCGTCGTCCTCGTTCTTGCCGCCTTCGCCTTTCCCGATGTTCTTTTCACTCTCGACGAATTCGATTCGGTCGATCCATTTCACCATCTTGTACCCCAACTGGTTTTCGACGCGAAGCCGCAGCGGCGCGCCGTAGGTCTCCGGGAGCGGAGCGTGGTTCATTTCGTAGGCGAGCATGCCCTTCCCGCGCAGAACGATTTCGATGTTTTGAGTGTCGTAGTAACGGCCGCCGAAGAGCCCATCGCCAAAGGAGTAGAAGACGATCACCTTCGCCTCCGGCTTTGGCTTCACAACCTCGATGAGGCGCTCGAGCGAAATCCCACCTCAGTGCGCCACTCCGGACCAGCCCTGGATACAGTGATGCATGGAGATGTGGTCGCTCTTGCCGAGCGCTTTGAGGTCGTCGAGGGAGAACTCTTGGGAGCGTTCCACTAGACCGCCGACTTTGAGTTTAAAATCTTTGAAGCCCGCTTTGGCGAAACCTTTCCACTCGTCGATCACCGGCGCTTTGCCGTTGGCCCAGAGGTGGGGAGAGATGTCGGCGTCGGTGTACTTCTCCTTGACTTCAAGATTGGTGAGCATCTCTAGGAAAGGTGCGCCGATGGCGTTCTGGAGATGTTGCACTGCGCGCGGCCTGTTCCACGCGACGTAATGCGTGACGATCCACGAACCCACCACCGCGCCGATGCCGATGAGCCCGACGATCATGCCGATGGGATGCGTATCGTCGCGACCCACGGTGATCTGGTTCATGTTGTGCACGAAGCCGGTGACCACAACGAACCCCACGTGCAGGACGAGGAATCCGACGTACGAGGCGAGCAGGAGGAAGTGAATTGAGCGCGCGACTTGCCGTCCGCCGAAGAGCTTTGGAAACCACGGGTAGCGGTTGTCTAGGGCCGGCGACATGACCATGCCGGTCAGCATCAAGAGCGGCGCTATCAAGAAGACGACGCCAAAATAGGCAAGCTGCTGCAGTTGGTTGAAGGCGTAGAAGCCATTCAGCTCGTGGGGCATGTGGAACGTCGCGTAGCGGACGAAGGTGCTCCATGCATGCGGAAGAATCTCCCACGATGTGGGTACGAGCCGCTTCCATTGATCCGTCAAGAAGAGCAGTGCGACGAAGATGAGTCCGTTGAGCACGAAACCGTGCACGGTGAGAAAATGCCACGAGCGCGCCATGCCGATGGTGTGCCGGTAGCCCGGCAGGGCGACGAGCGGCGAGATGTAGCGAGCATCGTCCTTGGCCTGCCACGGTCGATCGGTCGGCACCTTCAGCGGCGTGAACCGCATCCATTCGGTGTTCGGCGTGCAGTGGCTACTCCAATAAAGCCGTGGATGATCCATGAGGATCGATAGACCACTGCGCACCAGGAGTGTGAGGAGGAGGAAATTAACGAAGTGCGTGAGCCGCACCCAAGGCGGGAAGCCGTAAGGGCTTGTCGCCGTCTCCGCCGCGATGTGCAGCGGCGCCTCCGGAGGCATTCCGAAGATAAGGTAGTGGACCCACGCCAGTGCCACGGCGGCGAGCACCGCCACGCCCGCCAGCGTGAGGTGGCGAGGATGAATCTACACGCGCAAGCGCCGGTCCGGCGGATGGTGGACTGCCTCGTGCGTCGCCGAGTCGAACTTCCGCGATTGCAAGAGCGTGAGAAACCACCGCGTGATCACGGTTGCGCTGCCTGGGCCGCCTGCGGAGCAGATCCCGATCCCGCACCGCTTGCCAGCGCCGTTTCGGTTTCTCTGGGAGCTGACGGTGCACTAACGCATTCTCCGGTATTCGCGTTCATCGCGCCGAATAGGAAGGTGTCGGCCATCTGCTCATAATCTGCTGCGCTGGCACAGCCACATTTGTGACCCTGTCTCTGGAAATGAATATCGCCTTCCCACTGATTCACAAATGGCATCGGCGATTGTGTGTTCCATACCAACCGGGATTTCCGATTTCAACTCTATTGCTGCGCCAAACCATACGCACGCCGCCCTCTCGTGTCAATCTCAGATCGCATTGCCCCCAGGGTGCAGCAATGCTAACCCCGAAAAACAGAGCGCGGTGCGCTGGGTCGGTTCCACAATTGTCGGCGTCGGAAAACTGGAGCCTCATCCCTAACACAAAGTGGCGGTGCCTTTGCGCCCTGCCGGTAGAGGCCTACGCATAATCCCAGCGCATGGTCCAAGCCAGTGTTTGACTTCAGCGGAAATGGGAGCGAGTGGAGAGCAGGACGATCTGCTCCCACTTGTACCTCTTCATCGGCATACCAGCGTCCCTACAGAGTGAATTCTCTCTCACTCCCGCTGGTACAAAAATCCCCGGCCAGGCCACCCCTGCTTGCAAATTAGCCAATCCGATTCGGATACACCGAGCGACGACGAGCAGAGTTGACTGGCAGCTCGGGGGATAGGTCTGGTTCGCGCGCGCGACACTTGAGCAGCACCAACAACGGCAAATCAGCACTTAGCTGGGTTAGCACGCCAGGTTACGTCACAAAGAACGTCACACGGGACAAGGGGGGGCAGGGCCGGGACGGCACCCCGCCTATTTATGATGAAGTTGACCGTTCGCGATTTTCTTAAATTTCAATATGCACTTGACGCTCCGAACCGCTGAAAACGAGGACGCAAGTCTGAGGAGGCTAGCTCGTGCTCACGAGTTTCGGACGGACTAGGGTCCTAGTTTCTGGAAAGCCCGTCACTCGGAAATTGGCCTCCCAATAGGAGACGGGCTTGCCGGTGATGTTCGGGGACAGTTGCGGGACAATTTGCACTGTTTTGGTGCCCAGGGAAATCGATGGACGCACTATTCTTGCGGGACGGGCTGGCCCTGGAAGCCCAGGGTTATATGGACAATGCCGATCTCGACGCGGCGGTTGGCGGCGCGGGCCTGCGGGGTGGCACCGGGAACGCGCGGGTCGGATTCCCCAAAGCCTATCGCCTCGATTTCCGGATTGATTCCTGCCTGGACCAGGACGTCGCGCACAGCCTGGGCGCGGCGCTCAGAGAGATTCCGATTATAGGCCTGCGTGCCGATGTCATCGGTGTAGCCGTAAACGTAAATCGAATATCCCTTGAGCGTCATCAGAACGCCGGCAATGCGGTTCAGGATGTCGCGGTATTGCGGCTTGATGTCCGACTGGTCAAAGTCGAACCGGATGGAGTTCTCACCCAGCGCCATGACCAGTCCGAGCGCGGTGCGGCGCGTTTCCGCAATCTGCCCCAGGACCTGCTGGAGCTGCGCGAGTTCGGCTTCGCGCTGCTGGCGATATTCTTCGGCTTTCTGCTCGGCTTCGCTCGCCCGCTGCAGGGCCGCTTGCGCCTGCGCGTCGGACCGGGCCTGCGCCTGCTTCGCCTGGTCGCGCTGTCGGGCTGCGGCCTGGGCACTTGCCGCCGCCTGTGAAGCTTGCTCAGCGCTGGCCTGTGTTTGCTCCTCCGCACGCTGGATCCGGCGGTGGAGCTCCTCCGTCTGTTGGCTGAGCCCGGCCAACTGCCGCTCCAGGCGCTTGAATGACGTCAGGGAAAAGTAACCGAGCACCAGGACGAGCGCGACCGCAGTTGCTCCGAGAATCGCTCCTGACTTGCTGGAACGCTTGGCAGACCGGTCGCCCGGCTCCTGTCCGCCCGGCTTCGCAGTCTCGTTGAAGGAAACCATAATTCCTAGAGATCAATTATAGGGCATGAGTCAGGGGCCTGGGTATGGGTCTCTAAGAGGGATGGAACCCCACCGACCTTCTCCCCGAATTTGGTCCTGGTCTTTAATGTTCAGCGGCAATGGGAGCGAGAGGAGAGCAGGACGATCTGTTCCGGCTTGTACCTCTTCATTGGCATGCCAGCGTCCCTCCAGAGTGAATTCCCTCTCACTCCCGCTGGACTAATTCAAGCCGGTCAGGTCACGAATATGGTCCTTGTCGGAGCGGTCTTGTTTTCTGCCGTCCTGCTCTTCCAGATTGTCACCTTGCCGGTTGAGTTCAACGCATCGAGCCGCGCCAAAGTCCTGGTAGTAGAACACGGGATTATCAGTGCGCAAGAACGCGAAGGCGTAGACCGGGTGCTGAATGCGGCAGCGATGACCTACGTGGCGGCGGCCGTCAGCACCCTGCTGACGCTGCTCTACTTCCTTCTGCGGTCGGGACTGCTTGGCGGCCGGCGATAGCGTTTGCGAAACGCATCGTCTTGGCACGGTCCGGGCAGGAGCCTACTCAACGAAGTTCATGTCGCGCAGCAGGTTTTAATTTGTTTGGCATGGTGATCCTCGCTACTAAGGACGGCTTTCCTCGGCGAAATGAGCATTTCATTTCTGAGAATTCCGCCGGGTCGCAATCGAAATCAGACCCTGCGGCTTAAGGGGGTGAGGTATGCCTAGAGAGCTTATTCTTCCGCTTAGCATTCTGATGGCCTTCATCGCGTACTCTCTCATTGCGAAATGGTACGTGATGCCTTCCTTGCAGACGCTGCCTCGGGCGAGAGCTCTGACGCCATTGCTGCTCTTTCACAGTACTCGATTTATAGGCTTGGCGTTTTTGATTCCGGGTGTCACGGCGCAGCCCCTGGATCCCCGCTTTGCAGACCCTGCGGCCTATGGAGACCTTTTGGCGGCCATACTGGCGCTTCTAGCTATCCTCGCTCTTCGCCGAGGATGGTCAGCCGCGACCCCGATCGTGTGGATCTTCAATATCGAGGGCTCTCTCGATCTACTCAACGCTGTGACGCAGGGGCTTCGCTACACGCAGGACGGGGATCTCGGAGCGACATATTTCATTCCGGCGGTGATTGTTCCGGCGCTTCTGGTGTCGCACGTGATGATCTTCATTCTGCTAACCAGGCGCGTGCAGCAAACCTGAGCGTCTGCTTCTGACAGTAGCGGACGTTGGATAGAGCGAATTCGGGATCGGTTGAACTACCGAGAACGGCCACCAGCGGACCTAACTTTACGCCCTTACGTATACCTGGGTTAACCACGCAGTAGTTTGATCCTCGAAACGTTTCTCAAACCCATCGCCGGAAATCCAGCGTTCTATTTGAACCGGATCATGCACATAGGACCGAAAGTCTGATCGAATCAGCCATAACAGGCAGGCGATGGCCCCGGCGCCCAAACGTATGAACCAACGATCCCGTGGGTAGATGAGCCCATAAACCCGCTTGGTTTTTGCCAGTGATTTCTGCACCAGCCCTTGTGCATCCGGATAGCAGCACACCACCTTGTCCGATAAACAGATATCGGCGTTGTCGATACGCTCATCGAGGGTCATGAAATCGCCTTGGACATAGTTGACACGATCACCAAGCCCTCTCTCATCCGCCCAGTCTTTGGCCTCCGACAACATCCTCGGCGCAAGATCAATGCCCACAGCCGCGCTCGCCCCTTGCTCTAGCAGCGTTTGATGCAAGTGGCCAACCCCGCAGCCAATTTCGAGCACACTCGCCTCCCCCAAACCAACCTGTGCAAGGCCTGCCATCAGTTTTTTCTGGGAGGGCTCAAAACCTTTTCTCTTAAGGCGCTTGCGAGAGCGTCGTGCGAAAAAAGAAAAGAATTGCCCGGTGGACTGGGCATGACAGCGACATGTGCTCATAGGTCACCCTGAGTTGAAACCGAAAGGGAAGTCTAAGCCGCGATTTCCATTTTACTTCCCGGCCGACCGATAACGTACATCCACCCCTGTTAGTGTGCAATGCACCAGCCAGGTTCTTCAGTGCAGAGCCTTTTCCGGGGGCTGGGGCAAAATCTCAAAGCCAAAAAACTGACGCTTCTCCCGCCAATTCCTCAAACACTTTTCCTTCTCCAGTCTCGCTCAGCACCGAAATCTATTTCGGTTTACGGCTCGCCTATCCTGCTGGCGGTGGAAGCTCCGCGATCCTTCGCAACATGCTGCCAAAACATTGCCGCGTCAGATTTATCTGCCTAGTCCGGAGTACGGGGGGTACCCCGAGGGTTGCTGCCGCCCCGAGCGTTGTTAGATGATAGCTTCCGAACCGGGCATAGCTCTCCGAATTCGATGCAGCTACAATTGCTTCACCCTTATGTCCACACCGGAGCCGCTCACCAATGACGATGTTTTGAATTTCCTGGCTCAGTTACGCACAGGGGTAACCCTGCGGGAGATAGCTTCCGCACTGAGTTTGCGGCACAGGGGCCGTCGTGCTTTGGCAAAAATCGTATCCCATCTGAAGCGCCGTGGCCAAATCCACGAGGTTCGCAACGGGCGTTATCAGCTGGCGGGAAGCCGTCCAGCCAAGAAGACGCCTGCCGGTCGCCGCATCCCCTCGCTGCGGGAATCAACTTCTCAAATGCCATCATCGAAAGCTTCGGCGCGGGACCCCAACATTGTGGTGGGCCGCTTGGTCACGCATCGTGACGGGTACGGATTCGTGGTGCCCGAAACTCCCCGAAAAGACCTGGATGGCGACCTGTTCATTCCCCCCAATCAATTGGCCGATGCCATGCACGCCGACCGTGTCTTGGCTCGCATCGAGCGTCGCGAACGAGTTCGAGGGCCCGCCGGCCGCGCCGAAGGACGGATTGTACGCGTGCTCGATCGCGCCCATCCAACTGTCGTCGGCCTTTTCCGAAGGGGTCCGCGCGGCAATGTCGTCCTGCCATACGAAACGCGCATCCTGACGGAAATCATCATTCCTCCCGGCGATGAGGTGCCTGCAGGGCTTCGGGCCAGGCGCGCTGAGGAGCCCGGTTCTGGCCAGCGTGCGCTCGGCCCGTTTGATGGCGCCGTAGTGGATGTTGAGTTGACGCGTTTCCCGCGCGGCGGCGTTGCGCCGGCAGGACGCGTGATCGAGGTGCTCGGCCGGCCGGGAGAATTCGGAGTCGATGTTGAAATTCTCATCCGCAAACATCACCTGCCCCACCGTTTTGCGGCCGAGGTGATCGAGGAGGCCCAAGCGGCGACGCGTCCGGTTGGGGAGGAGGAACGCGACGCGCGTCGCGATTTTCGTCACCTGCCGATTGTGATCATCGACGGCGAAACGGCGCGCGACTTTGACGACGCTGTGTACGTCGAGCGCCGTGCGGGCGGCTGGCATCTCCAAGTGCACATCGCCGACGTGGCGCACTATGTCGCTCGAAACTCCGCGCTGGATCGCGAGGCGCGCCTACGCGGAACCTCCGTATATTTTCCCGATCGCGCGGTTCCCATGCTGCCCGAGGAACTGTCGAACGGTATCTGCTCGCTCAACCCGCAAGAGGATCGCCTGGTGATGAGCGTGCTGCTCGATTTCGACCACGATGGCTTGGTGACCGCGGCGGAATTTGCGTCCGGCGTCATTCATTCTGCCGAACGCATGACCTACACCGATGTCAACCGTGTGCTCGAGGGCCACACGGAAGCGGCCGCACGCTATGCGGCGCTGGCCGGGCGGTTTCGCGACATGCGGGCACTGGCGCTGGTGCTCCTGGCACGGCGCACACGCCGCGGCTCGCTGGATTTCGACCTGCCCGAGCCGTTGCTTACCTTCGACGCGGAAGGCCGAATGACCGGCATTATCCGCAGCGAGCGCAACATCGCACATCGCCTGATCGAGGAGTTCATGCTGGCTGCCAACCAGGCCGTCGCGCAATACCTGGAACGGCGCGGCCTGATTTCCCTCCACCGGGTCCACGAAAAACCTGATCCGAAAAAGGTCCTGGAATTCGAGGAACTGGCACACGCCTTCGGGTATTCGCTCGATGTGCCGGGTCTTTCCGAGCGGCGCCTGACGGTGCGCCACGGCCGCGGCGGCGGGTCGCGCCAGCGGCCTATGGTGGTCTCCCTCCCGGCGTCGCAGCAGTTGCAGATTCGCCCGCAGCACTACCAGCGCCTGACCCAGAAGATCGCGGGAACGCCCGAGGAACGCATCCTGTCCTACCTGATGTTGCGGTCACTCAAGCAGGCGCGCTATGCCGTCGAACTGCTGGGGCATTTCGCGCTGGCGTTCGATCAGTACACGCACTTCACCTCGCCCATTCGCCGCTATCCGGACCTGGTCGTGCACCGTGTGCTGAAATGGGCGCTCGCGCATCCCGAAGGTTTGCCCGCCGAAACGGGATCGTACAGCCGCGGCGAGCTCTCATCCGTGGCGGCGGAATCGTCCGAAGCCGAGCGGCGCGCCGATGGCGCGGAACGCGAGCTGGTCCAGTGGAAGACCGCGCAGTTCATGGAACAACACCTCGGTGAGGAGTACGACGCGCTGATCATTTCTGTGCAGAAGTTCGGCTTCTTCGTCGAGCTTCTCGAAATCTTCGTCGAGGGCCTGGTGCCGATCAACCGGCTGGAGGAAGACACGGGCGAGCGTTGCCTGTATCGCCAGCACGATCACGCCATTGTCTCCGGCCGGGGAGGCCGTACCCACGCCTGGAAACTGGGCGATCGGGTGCGCGTGCGCGCCGATCGCATCGATCCGATGCGCCGGCGTGTTGAGTTTGCGCTGGTGACTTGAGCGGGCGCTTTCGTTTTGATCCTGTTTGCGCTATCTTTTCCCGTCCGGAGGTGACTGGTGGCAGCTCGCATCTGTCCGAAGTGCATGAAAACGGTTTCCGCAACATCGGTCGCAGCGTTTTCTGATGGTTTCCTTTGCCCCCATTGCCAAGCGCCCCTGGAAGTAACGGAGTACAGCCGCATGCCCGCGGTCGTAGTGGGACTCCTCGCGGCTTGGTTAGTCTGGCGCGTGACGAGCGGAGCGGACGGTGCGCTCGGCGCGGTTCTGCCGGAACTGTACGCGATACTTGCTTTTGCCATCGTTACGCCCCTGGTATTGATGTTCATGGCCGATCTGCGCCTTGCACCCCCGCCGCCGCCCCCTGCGGCTCCTGCAGATGACCACGCGCAGGCGGGCAGTCACCACTAGCGCGCATAGCAACTTTCTTACCGCGCGGGCTCCCCTTACCGGGGATTTCGCGCTCGACCCTCACTTTCTTACCGCGCGAGCGCCCCTTGCCGGGAGCCTCGCGCTCGACCCCCCACCCCCCTGTTTTTCTGTAAGTGTTCATTCGATGGAACTTTAAGTCCTTTGTTCTATAAGTGTTAATTGCAGAAGAGTTACAGGAGCCTTTTTCATAAGTGCGCAGTATAAAGGACTTACGTGGCGAGTAAGTGCCTGGGGCTGGAGACTCGAGGCTGGGGGATGAATCGAAAACCCTGCTCGAATTCAGAAAACGCAGACCATGGGTAGGAGAAGCAAAACCTGAAGCGGCTGTGTTAGGGGCGATCAACTTCCGCGACCGATTCCGCGACCGAGTTTTGCTCGCGAAGTCATTCTGTAAGCTCAGGGTCGGCAAGCTCAGGGCAAGCATGCGACACGTTAGCACGAATTATCAATAAAGGCAACACTTATTTACTGATAGGGTATTCAAATGAACTCGATTCGAATGAATCCCAAGGCGTTCGAATGAGGGCACGGGGCACCTCAAGAGCCAGTTCGCTTTCCCGTATTGCGGGACCTACTCGGATGGATTGGCAGGGAAGTGGAAATGCCTGCATTTAGAGACCGCCTGCATTTAGAGAGTGCTGGAATGGTTGATACTCACCCTGCCCAGCGCATCTAAACCGGTACCCGCTACAGTATCCGCTACAGCACCCCCCGGCTGGGCGCAAAGGAACCCCCTGGCCAGTCAAGTATGGGACCCTAATTTCCGGACGCAGGTATTTTTAAAACCGGTCCTCCTCTGAGCACAGTTTCACGGCTCAGGGCTGTGATCTAGACTCTCTCAGTCCCGCTGGACTAATTCAAGCCGATCAGGTCACTATTTCGGCGGAACAAAATTTAGGGAATTACATACCCTAGTGACGAAATCCAACTCACCGCATCCGTTTCCTAGGCTTGTCAATCCAACGGATACTGGCTGGATGAAAAACGGTCTGGGCAATCTCTTCCACGGTGGGTACCGCGCCGCCAGGTTTTCGAAGCGTGAACTCTTCGTTCATCTCGGCCTTGGTGGGCTGGTAGCCTGACTTGACCAGCTCGACGGTCTTGGGCTTGGGTGGCTTCATGGATTGACGCTCTGCCTTAGGATCAGTTGGCGTATCCGACCCTTTTTTATTTCCGACATCGTTGTCGAATTGCCAATGGCCTTAAGCAGGGCTTCCGAAAATGTGGCAGGCATCGTGCCCATAATCTCCAGAGCTCCGTCTTCCTTACATCGTTTAATGTAATCGTGTCCTGTCAAGGGCGGAGAAAAACTAGGCCAGAGGGGCGGAGGAAAAATAGATCACTCCCAGTGAGGGAAGGGGTTGATTTGCTGGATCGGGCTGGGGTGGCTGGAGCGGAGGCCTGCGCCTCCGTTCAGGCGGCGCGGTTAGGCCGGAGCGGAAGCCACCCCAGCCCGATCGTGGCGACGTGTGGGGAGGGTTAGGGTGGAATCGTTATCGGCTGGCAGGCTTCGCTGACCGCTTTCGTTTGCTCTCTTTCAGCCGGTAGCTTTCCCCGTTCATCTCCAGGATGTGGACGTGATGGGTGAGCCGGTCCAACAGGGCACCGGTGAGGCGCTCCGAGCCCAGCACCTCGGTCCATTCGTGGAAGGGCAGGTTGCTGGTGACTAGGGTGGCGCCGCGCTCGTAACGGAGACTGAAGATCTCGAACAGCATCTCGGCCCCCGTTTTCGACAGCGGGACAAACCCCAGTTCATCGATGATCAGCAGTTCGTAACTGGCCAGCAGTTTCTGTAAGCGCAGCAGCCGTTTCTCGTCCTTGGCCTCCATCAGTTCATGCACCAGCGCCGCCGCGGTGGTGAACCGCACCCGGTAGCCCTTCTGACAGGCCGCCAGTCCCAGCGCCAGGGCGATGTGCGTCTTGCCTGTGCCCGAGTTTCCCAAGGCCAGCACGTTCTCCTTGCGGTCGATGAACTCACTGCGGGCCAGCTCCAGAACCAGCGCTTTGTTCAGCGACGGAATCGCCAGAAAGTCGAAACTGTCCAGGCTCTTCACGACCCGGAACCGCGCCTGCTGAATGCGCCGCTCCGTCGCCCGCCGCTCCCGGTCCAGCAGTTCTTGCTCCGACAACCGCAGCAAGTAGCGGGGATAGTCCACCCCTTCGGCGGCGCACTGCTGCGCCACCTTGTCGTACTCGCGCAGGAAGGTCGGCAGTCTTAGCGCCTTCAGGTGATGCCCCACAAAACTTGAGGAGTCTCCATCAGAGGACTCCTTCCTGCACGGGAGTCAGTAGCGCCAGGTAGTCGGCGGCCGCCGTGGTGGCCACCTGTGCCATCGGCAGGTACGGATAGTTCTGCAGATCCAGCCGCGGCGGCCGTTGCTCGATCCGGCACAGTAAAAGATGTTTCACCGCATCGAAGGAGATCGCTCTCAGCCGCAGTGCATCTTCCACCGCTTTGGTGACCTCCGCCATCGAGAAGGTCTCCAGCAGCCGCAGCACCTGCACGTACTCCCGTTTACCTCGTTTCGACAGCCGTGCTTCCAGCAGTCGGCGCAGTTCGGTGAACTCTTCCGGCAACTCCCAGCCCACCAGCGGCGCCGCCTGATCGAGCGCATTCGTCTTCTGCTCCAGCAGCGCCAGATAGTGCAGCGGGTCGAAAATCATGTCCTCCCGCTCATAGCTTCTGGAGTGCCGCGCAATCACTTCCGCGCCGCACGAGATCACCACCTCGTGGACGTAGCCTTTGACCAGAATCTCGCGGTGCCCCCAGCACACCGGTGCCGAATAATCGTTGCCGCGATACCGCACCAGAGAGAGAGAACTCACTCGCCCTGTTCGTTTGTCGCAGGCTTCGTACGGCGTCGCTGGCAGCGGCAACAGCGCTGTCCGGTCCTTCTCGAACCGCTCTCCGATGGTCTGCTCGTGCCCTCGCAACCGCTGCTGGCGCCTCTTCCGGCACTGTTCCCGCAAGTGTGTGTTCAGCTCTTCCCAGCTCGCGCACCGCGGCACCGGCACCAGGAAGTTCCGTCGTGCATATCCGACCAGTCCCTCCACCTTCCCCTTGTCGTTTCCCTTGCTGGGCCTCCCAAACCGCTCCTGGAACAGGTAGTGGCTCTGCAACTCAGAAAACGCCTGCGTCTTCTTCCGCGTCCCGTCTCCCAGGATCCGCACCACCGCCAGCTTCGTGTTGTCGTACAGAATGGTCCGCGGCACTCCGCCGAAGTATGCAAACGCCTGATTGTGCCCCTCCAGAAACGCTTCCGTCGTTTCGGCCGGGAATGCCATCACGAAACAGTCGTCCGACTGCGGCAGATCGATCACCAGATAGTGTGCCTTCTGCTCCTCTCCGCCGATCACCACCAACGCTTCCCCGAAGTCTGCCTGGGCGTCTCCCGCAGGGTGCACCAGCGGTACGAACATCTCCCTTTGGCTCAGCCTCCGCAGACGCACGTAATCCTTCACGATGGTGTACCCACCACCAAAGCCCTGCTCCTCTCGCAATCGTTGATGGATTCTTTTTGCTGTGTGGCGCTGTTTCCGGGGCCGTCTCCGATCTTCCTCCAAGATCGCCTCAATCACTCCCACCCACGGATCCAGCTTCGGCCGCTTGGCCGGCTGCTGCCGCCGGTAGCCCGGCGGCGCCGAATACCGCAACATCTTCCGAACGGTTTCCCGCGCCAGCCCATACTCCCGGGCTACCTGCCGTTCGCTCTTCCCCTCAACATCAACCTCTCGCCGAACGCGTGCATATAGCTCCACTGTGTACATCCCTCCGGTATCCCACGAAACGCTCCTCCTGGGACCGTTTCCTGAGACAGATTTCCGGCGGTCTGTTTTTGCTCCGCCAGGGTCCGCCGCTCTCGCGGCGTTCCTGGCCTAGTTTCTCTCCGGCGCGTACAGAAGGTTCCGGTCTTGGTAGAGAATGGCTTTCCGCAACCTCCCACCTTGCTCTTGCGGCAACGGAACGTCATCGTCTTGTGCGCTGTGTTGGGCTGTACGCTGTCCGATCCGCAGCGCGGGCACAGGATTCCATTTGGCCATCGCTGCTCGATGAGCCATTGCTCGGCGGCTGCCTCGTTGGGGAAAGTACCGAAGAATTCCTTGGTTGATATTCCATTCCTGTAGTGCTTTCCTAGTGCCTTGTAAGCCATGTAGTTCTCCTTACTTGCAAGGCCATTCTACACAATAGTTACGTAGCTTGTCAAGAACTTTTTCGTCACTAGGGTATGTAATTCCCAAAATTTACTGGTGTGACTTTGCGGTCGAAGGCAAACGCTACCGCTTGAGCCTCCAAACTGGCGACTGGCGGGAAGCCCGAAGCCGTGAGAAGGACAAAGTGGCAGGAATGTCAAGGACTGATTTCTTTAGACACTGATTCTGAGAGTTTTTTACGTGACTAACGCATACCGTTTGGCGAATACCACAGGCGGCATGTTGAGCGCGGAGTGAATCCGCGTGTTGT
This sequence comes from Candidatus Acidiferrales bacterium, assembly GCA_965197305.1. GTDB lineage: Bacteria > Acidobacteriota > Terriglobia > Acidiferrales > UBA7541 > Palsa-189. The sequence continues at coordinate 776,526 of CBDAMS010000013.1, forward strand.
TGTAGTCCCACAGGGTGCGGTAGATCTCCGCCACTAGCTCCCCCAGTGTTTTGAAGCGGTTCGGATCTCCCAGGTCAACCTTGAATTTGTCGTAGAACGATTCCTGGTATCCGTTCTCCCAAGGGCACCCCGGGCGGCTCCGTGAAATCACGATGCCGCATCCATCAAGGATTTCAGTGAACGCCATCGCGTCATACTCCCTCCCGTTGTCGGAGTGGAATAGACCCGGGCGCGGATGATGGAGCAGGGCGTTGGAAAGCGCCTGAATGGTGAGCGCGGCTCCCTTTCTCACCGCAATTTGGATTCCCAGGATCCGGCGAGTGTAGAGATCGATCACGGTCGCCACATAGACCTTCTTTCCGTGCTGCACGAACTCGGTGAAGTCTGCTGCCCAGATGTGGTTTGCATATGCGGGCATGACCGCGAGCAGGAGGTTGGGATAGGTCCGGGAAACCTTGGGTTTTCTCCATTTTCTGCCTCTCCTGCGGTAGGGCTTGATGCCAAACAGATGCATGACCCTCTGCGCCCGCTGGCGGCAGAGTCCCAGTGCCGTAGCAATTCGCCGGGAGCCGTAGGAGGGATGGATCTGCAGCTCTTCTTCCAGGCGGACCTTGAGGCGCCAGTCCTTCTCCTTCATTCTTGGGACGTAATACAGGCTCGCGCGGGATATGCCAAGGGCTCGGGCAAGCGCTGATTTGTTTCTTCCTTCGCTCAATTGTTTTTTTGAGTCATGGAGAGCTTGAGCGTGATCTCGCCCACGAGTTCCAGGAGTTCTCTGTTCTGCTTCTGAAGTCGGGAGAACTCCGCCCAGGACGGGGCACCGGTTGCTCCCTTTACCATCCAACCATAGATGGTCCCTTCAGAAATACCGTGATCCTTGGCGGCCTGGGCCACCGAGATGCCCTCTTCCTTGACGCGGCGTAGGATATCGGCTTTTACGTTGGCTGCAATACGATGATGTTTTTTGTTCATATGACACCAGGGTAGTTAATTCCCAACCTCAGTGTCTAAATTACCCAATCCAGGGCAGGCACTAAAGTCATTCTTTGACTGCAAACCACTGGGTGCGATCACGGCGGACGACATTCGCGCCTACCAGGCTCACCGACACGTTAAGGGCCGGTCCGGTAGGACGATCAACCACGAAGTCGGCTTGCTGCGGCGGGTAATGAAACGCGGCAAGGTGTGGCATCGCGTTGCCGGGGACTTCAAATTCCTGAAGTTCAAGAAAAGCGCCGGGCAGGCTCTCACGCAAGCTCAAAAAGCGAATCTGCTGAAGGTCGCCGCCTCGCGCCCCGACTGGCAGATAGCCCGGCTGGCCGCGATTCTGGCCTTGAACACGACAATGCGTTCCTGTGAGATCAAGGGCCTGAGGTGGCGTGATGTCAATTGGCTTGACCGGATTCTCTCTGTGCGTTCCAGCAAGACGGACGCGGGGGTGCGCGAGATACCGATTAACGGCTCCGCATGGAACATCCTGCGCGAGCTTCACGTAAGGGCGCAACTTCTAGGAACCTCCGGCGAGGACTCGCCGGTTTTCGCGGTCGCCCCAGGCCGCCCCGTGAAATCCTGGCGTTCTGCCTGGAAGTCACTGACGGCTGCGGCGGGCATCCCTGGTTTCAGGTTTCACGATTGCCGTCATCACGCCGTCACGGAGCTGGCCGAGTCGCAAACCTCAGATTTGACCATTATGGAAATCTCCGGTCACATTGACCGCGCAATGCTGAAAGCCTACTCGCATGTCCGGTTGGCGACCAAGCGAAACGCGCTGGATGTCCTCGACGCCCACCCCACGCCACGGCAGCCAACCCAAGAGGAAAGGGCACCAGAAAACAAAAACTAGGGGGTGGTTATGCCACAAACCGCGACACAAGTCGTCCCACGGACCCGCCTCGCCGCCCGTAAGTGGTTGGTGCCCAAGGAGGGATTCGAACCCCCACACCGTCGCCGGCACTAGAACCTGAATCTAGCGCGTCTGCCAGTTCCGCCACTTGGGCACAAGAAAGGAAATCGGCAAGCGAAAATATCTTGCGCGCAGGGCACTTCTTTGTCAAACGATCGGGGCTTTGTCAAACCGGCGGGCATTAGGTTTGATTCCCAGAGCCAGTGCGGGTATTATGACTAGGAAGCTTCGGTTTCAATTCACGAGAATGACCTTCTGGCCCAAAGTATTTCACGTTGGCAGCAGCATTTCGTACCGATTTCCCCTTCTGATTGTACTTCTGGTCGTCATCATGGTCATGCCCTTTGCTGCGATTTCCCACGCAGCACAAGATTCGCCGGAGATATTGCCTCTCGACGAGATCATGCCCGGAATGACCGGCGAGGCCCACACGATCTTTGCTGGGAACCAGATTGAGAAATTCGATTTGGAGGTCATTGGCGTGCTTCCAAATCTGATGGGGCCTCGGCAGTCGATCATCCTGGTACAACTGAAGGGGCCGAAAGTTGAACACACCGGTGTTGTCGCCGGTATGAGCGGCAGTCCCGTGTACATCAACGGGAAGCTCGCGGGCGCACTTTCACTGAAGTTCGGCGTGTTCACCAAAGAACCGCTTGCGGGCGTCACCCCGATTGCGGACATACTTTCCTTGCCGACCGAAGACCCGCAGCCCGCAGCAGTACGGCAGGCTGACACGGCTGGCGAGGGGCAGGCAGCGGCGGCCTCGCTGCGTTATTCGCTTACCTCCAATTGGGCGCAGCTGTCTGGAGTACCGGGAAATGTATACCTGGAACCGATTGGCGCTCCATTGATCTCCTCGGGCTTCGCGCCAAGCACCATCCGGCAGTATGCCGGCGAGTGGGCGGCGTACGGAATGTCGGCGGCGCCCGGTGGCACGGCCGCGCCTGCACTCGACGACGCCGATATCGTCCCGGCCGATATGGTGACCATGGTCCTCGTGCAGGGCGATCTTTCGTTGCATGCGGCCTGCACGGTGACAGCGATAGTGGATGACCGCGTGTATGCTTGTGGCCACCCGCTCTTCGGTTTCGGGGCCAGCCAGATGCCCATGGCGCGGGGACGCGTGCTGACGACGCTGGCATCGGACTTCAATTCCACAAAGATCGTAAATGGGGGCGGTGTAATCGGCGCCATTACCCAGGATCGTTTGACCTCTGTTATGGGCCGACTTGGCGCAGCGGCGCCGATGATTCCGGTGGAGCTGTCCGTCGTCGCACCGGGAGGAGAAAGACAGTTTCGCGTGGAAATGATTTCCGATCCGAAGCTAACCCCCATGCTGGTGGGTCTTGTGGCGTTCAACGGGCTGACCCAGAACACGGCTTACGGGGAGGGCACGACCCTGCGGCTGAGCGGCAGCATTAACATCGCCGGACATTCGCCGGTGAATCTCGAAAACATGTACGCACCGACCGACCAGTTCGCTTCTGACGGCACACTTGTGGCCGCCAGCGTGCAAAGAATTTTCACGCGCATTTTCTCGAATACGTACGAGACCCCGAAAATCAACAGCGTAAAGTTGCGGGTGGAAAGCCTCCCAGGCCGGCGTATCACCAGGATTTTGGATGCCTGGCCGGAAGCCAGCGAAGTGGCGCCGGGCGAATCGATGGCCATCAAGGTCATGTTGCGACCCTACCGGGGCGCACCGGAGATCCGCGAAGTGCCGATCACCATTCCTCCACAGGCCGCGCGAGGGAGCACGTGGCGCGTGCAAGTCAGTGATTCGGAATCACTGAACCGGTCGCGGTTGACCAATCTGTTGGCGGCACAAGGGCGCTTGAGCAGCCTCGAACAACTGATCGCGCTGCTCAACCGAGAACGCCGTAATAACCAACTTTACGTCACCCTGCTTAAACCGGCGCCCACCCTGGTGGTCGGAGACAAGGAGATGCCGGACGCGCCACTGTCGGAAATCAACGTTCTCAACCAGCGACGGCTTCCGGGCAATGCGATCCTGCTGCGCGATTCCACCGCCGGCGAATGGTCCGTGCCGATGGGCGAGATCGTCGCCGGTTCCGCTTCGGTGTTCATCAAGATCAAGTAACCGGTCGTGCGGCCCAATTCCTTTCCGCGTCGTGAATTAGCGAAGGGGCAACTGCCGCCCGCGGTCCGAGGTGCCATGCGTAAACAGAAAATGCAATCGCGTCCGGGTGGTGATTTTTGCTTTAGCGCTTGTCTGGCTGTGATGCTAGCCATGGGGAGCCTCGTGGCCTCACCGGCCGCCGCGGAGCATACGCGGTTCTGGCGGCAGTCCGAGTACGCCAATTTCGAGCAGGGCACGGCTCAGGGCGTGGCCTTGCGCAGTGACGGCAAACTGGTGCTCGCGCCGAAGCTGATTCCATTTGCCGACACCAATCTCGGTTACCTGCGGGCGCTGCGCCTGGATTCACAAGGAAATCTCTTCGCCGCCGGTGGCGCGAACGCCAAGGTAGTGCGGTTCGATCCTAGCGGCAATGCCACGACCGTTTTTGAATCCGAGGAGCTGAGCGCGCAGGCCCTGGTGGCGGACAAGAGCGACAATATTTATGTTGCCACCTTGCCCGACGGCAAGGTCTACAAGATTGCACCCGAGGGCCAAGGCGAGAAGTCGGTGTTTTTTGATCCGAAGACCAAGTATATCTGGGATCTGGTGCTGGGCCCCGACGAGGTGCTCTACGTCGCTACCGGAGACACCGGAAAGATCTTCAGCGTCACACCGGATGGAAAGAGCGAAGAGTTCTATTCCGACGATGAGGCACACATTCGTGTGCTTGCATTGGACAATCAGGGCAACCTGCTTGCCGGCACCGAGCCCAATGGGCGCGTATTGCGGATTCCACTTGGCGCAGCGACTCAAACTGCCGAGGATGGGAGTAGGGAGAGCGTCCGCCGCGCCTATGTCATTTACGAGACGCCGAAGCAGGAGATTACGGCTTTGCTAACGGATCCGGCCGGCAACCTCTACGTGGCTGGCATCGGCGATAAGACGCGGGTACTTCCGGCATCGCCGCAAACACGGCAACAGCAGCCACAGCAGCAACAGCAGGCAAGGACCACCGTGGGGGGGCAAGGACAAAGTATCACGATCACGGCGGGAGTCGGCGGCAGACAGCGGACGACGCGATCACCCTTTCTCCCTTTTCCGACGGTGACCACCTCTGCCGTCTATCACATCTCACCCGATGGCTCGCCGGAAGAGATTTGGGCGTCGCGCCAGGACGTGGTTTACGCGCTAAGCCTTTCTGTGGACGGAAACCTGCTGCTGGGGATTGGCAACCAAGGGGGGCTGATCCAACTGGAATCGAACGGTGTTTTTTCGCGGTTGGCGAAGACAGAATCCGCGCAGGTCACCGGATTCGCCCGCGCACCCGACGGCAAAGTCTATGTGGCCACCGCAAATCCTGGCAAGGTGCTTGCGCTGGGACCAGAACTTGAATCCCAGGGGAGCTTCGAGTCCGAGGCTTTCGACGCTCGTATCTTCTCGCGCTGGGGACGTCTCACCTGGTTTGTCGAGAATGCCACTGGCGCAAACTCAGGCGTGGAGCTCTATGTTCGCTCCGGCAACACCTCGAACCCGGCGAACGACTGGAGTCCTTGGTATGGCCCGTACCGGGATGCGAAAGACGCGAAGGCGGACTGCCCGGCGGCGAGGTTCGTGCAGTGGAAAGGAGTGCTGCAGAGCGGGAGCAGCCCCGCCCCTGAGCTTTCCTGGGTGAATCTAGCTTACCTCCCGAAGAACGTTGCGCCCCGCTTCGATTCCATTGTCGTGCAAGACCCCGGAATCCGAGCCGCGAGCCTCGGCGGGCAGACACAGGGCAGGGCGACACCGGTGCAGTTACGCCTTCCGGCGACATCACCTTCTCGGCGCAGTGCATCGACCCCGCAACGTCCTTCTCCGGCCGAAGCTTCACGCTCCACGCCGGCACCGCGGGGATCTTCCGAGAAGGGTTTCCAGGCCGTGCTTTGGAGCGCGAGAGATGCCAACGATGACGACGTGCGATATGCGATCTACTTCCGGGGCGAAGGCGAGAAGGGCTGGAAGCCGCTGGAGGAAAAACTCGATCAGAAATTCCATTCCTGGGACACGACCTCGATGGCCGATGGCGCCTATTATCTGAAGATTGTCGCGTCTGATGCCGAATCGAACCCGCCTGACATGGCGCTTCAGGCGGAAGGGGAAAGCGAGCGGTTTGTGGTGGACAATACGCCGCCCGATATTTCGAGCATCACGGCCGGGCAAAGCAAGGACGGAACAGAGCCGTCCGCCACCGTTCGCTTTGGGGCCCATGACAGTACGAGCGCCATTGTCCGAGCGCAATACAGTCTGGATGCCGGTGAATGGATTTTAGCCTCACCCGTCGGCGCACTGAGTGATTCTCCCGAGGCAGAATACGCGGTCACATTGGAGAATGTGCCACCGGGTGAACACACCGTGGCCGTGAGGGTCTACGACCAGTTCGAAAACGTTGCCGCGGCGAAAGTTACCTTCGCCGTTTCGGCGGAGAAGCGCTAGGCTCGAACCCGACGGTGGTCGTGGGGGTCGCGCCGGCAAGCTTTCAGCTTGCCCAACGTTCCCGCGCGGCTACGGCCTTACGTTCGCTACACACCCAGGATATTCTCTTGATCCGGCAGCATGGGGAACGAGTAAATACCCTTAGGGGTGTGGTTTCCATCTGCCGCCTTCAACAATCCAGCAGAAAAGATAAGCGGGTGTGACGGAGCATGTGGTTCTTGGCGCCGTGGCGGAACCACGACGCAACGGTGAGGCGTCAATGCTCTTGGTCAATGCTCTTGGTCAATCCTCAGGCGGTTTCCAATCGACGGGCGGGAAAGAGATTTGCCAAAAGCCCGGAGCGAATGAAACAAACTCCATTGGGAGCAGGTAACTCTGTTGACTTTCGACGGGAGCACGGATTACACGGCAACGCTGCTTTTGGTGCGTCTGATCGTTTTGCATCTCCAGCTCGGTCCCAGAGGCAACCGTGCGCGGACACAACACCATGGCACCATAGTCATTCACCGAGACAGTGACAGCTTGGAAAGTAACCTTTTGTCTGGCGATGGTTAACTCCAGGGTCACCGGTATCCGGATCATGACGCGCTGACTGCGCCGGCGTTCTTCACCCGGGAGAAGTTGTGACCCACCCACATTGCTTGAAAGCGGCTTTTTCATATATCAAGGCCCCAGAAGTCCATCGGGGGGCGTTCCAGTTCAATGCCGAATTCCCAACCTTCGGAGCGCTCATTGCCCTTCCAGACAACCGTGCCCGGAAGACTCTGATGGCTAGTAAGATTGACAACCTGGAGGCGTTGGTCAACCGCAAGATCTTTCGGCAACATGAGCAAACAGCCGTATGGACCGACGATACGCGTTATGGCCTGCTCGCGCAGCGTCCCATCGGCGACATCTTCCCATTCGATGGCCACAGGCACGCGTGAATTCAACCGTATGCCACGGCGCTTTTGGTTAATCTTCGGCGGTTGCGATACCGGAGGTAGACGCATTGTTGACACCACACTGGCTAACGCGAAGTATCGTGCTCTAGAATTTTCATCCTAGGGACGGTGATTGTCGGCGTCAATAGTACGAGCCGGGGTTGTGTCCAATCGTAGGATCTTCGAGGCGGTACTGAGCTGCAAGGGCGAGGACCCGCGCGATTCAGGTGACCCTTACCAGGGTCTGATTATGCCGCGTTTGCGCCCCGCCACCCACGACTGGTTCTAGCCGCTATCCAGGCTTGGGTGTGAACCATGTGAGGGCCTGCATGGCCAAGGTTCTGACACGCTCGGCGCAAGCAGAGTCGGCGATGGGGATCTGCTCGGCAGCTCGGAAATTTGCCACGGCCAGATCCTTGCGGCCACGCTTGGCCTGAATATCTCCAAGCACCAGCCGGAAAAAAGGGTTCTGCGGAAAATCGACCGCCAGAGGAGCCATCGCGTCTTCGGCGGCGGCGTAATCGCGGTCAAAATTACGCAGATTCTTGGCCAGATAAAAGCGGGCCTCGACGCGGGTCAACACACCTCGCTCCACCGCGATCCGGAGCTGCTGTATGCCTTCCTCCTTGTCGCCCCCGGGAATGCCCATGAAGAAGCGGATCACTTTAGCGAACCCTGAAAGCGTGTCCGCATAATAGTTATATAGGCCGAGGCCCGCGTAGGCGTCTGCCATCTGCGGGTCGAGTTCGAGGCAGCGGAGGAAATGCTTGCGCGCCTGAACTCCGGCACGCGCAGTGCCAAGGCGGTCGTCATGGAGCGCAAGCAAGCGCGCCCGGAACATCCAGCCCATGCCGGCGTAGAACTCCATTTCGGCCGAATCACCGCCGGCAATCCGCGCTTCCGCGAAATGGGTGGTCTTATCAGTGAGCGCGAAGTACGCGTTGTCCTCGGGGCGGCGCGGTCGTTCCCAGGCATCGATGGTGTTCCATTTGATTTCGCAGGTCTCGCAGTAGATTTGCCACCAGAGAGCATCGGCTTCGAGAAGGTAGCCGAGAGGGTGATCGGGCATATCGCTTTGGATTTGCCGAAAAAGCTCGAGGGCCCGGCCGGACTGGCCCGATGAGTAAAGCAAATCGAGCCCTTCCTGGGCCGCGGAAGGCAGCTCCAGGCCCTCGGAGCGCGCCGGCGCGGGCAGAAACAAGGCACTCAGCAGCACTGCCGTCATTGCGGCGGGCATGGTCGTAGATTTCCTGCGAGGCATGCCAGACAGGCTACGCGGTGCCGCATGATCCTGATGCCGCGCGGGCTTCATCCTGCCCAAAAGCCACGCCGCGAACACGTACATGACGAAGCATTCCAACGCAAACGGCAGAAACCCGACGTAGCCTGGAGCCGGCATTTCAAATATTTTGGTTCTGCAGGATTGGAAAGATGTAAAGCCATCTGGCTGGTGCCCAGAAATTCCAGAACTCCCATAGCCACCCACACACCCAGCCAGCGGCCAGCAAGGAAAATAGGCGTCCCCGGCGCCCTTCGGCAAGGTCGCCTTCGAGCGAAGGGAGCCCCAGTTTGAAATTGATCGGGTCGAGCAGGAAGATAAAACCCAGCCAGACGCAGCCAAACAGGTAGGAAGCAGCCGCGCGCGGAAGCATCAGCGGCACCGCCAACAACGTGGCGCCGAGAGCCACAAACGTTTGTCTCGCCCTAGGGGAAAATCGCAGCGGCCGTGACGGCCGCTCCCACGAGTCGAAAGATCTGATCAAATCCGCGGTCACAAAAATCCCCGGCAGGATCGTCGCGAAAGACCAGGCGTAGCCGAACCAGCGCGCCGGGAGCGACGTAGGAAGTCCAACGTAGGTCCAATTCGCCAAGTACAGATTGTAGGCCTCGAAAATCAGCCACAAAGGGATCGATAACAACGCTACTTGTGCGAACTGCAGCGGTGCATCGTGCAGGCGAGATTTACCGCGAATGGCGAAAAGCGCCGCGTCGACGATCAGGATGTACGCGGTCCAAGCGATGGGCGTGAAATAGGTTGCTACTGGCACGATCCCGCGGAACATCAGCCACTCGGCGGCGCCGAGCACCACCAGTCCAATCCAGCCATAAGCCGGCAGCGGTCCGGAGCGGCATCTGCAGAACGCGACGCCCATGGCAGCGAGCGTCGCCGCCACCACAAGCACCCCTAGTGTAGTCATCGCAGACAAGCATAGCAGCGCGGCTATTCTTGCCAACACACTTTTCGGGAAGCGGGAAATTCGCGCACGGAGACGATTTCCCTTAAGCAACTAGCTCTCTGAGAAAGGGGAGCCGCTTGGGCCGAGGAATACTAGAGAGGTGCCCGCTTGACTTTTAGACGGTTCACAAGGATTCTTTGAAACGCTTCACTCGGTCGTCCCGTCCGGGAAGGCATGATGAAACTCGATCTATTAGCTATCGCACCTCACCCCGACGATGTCGAGCTGACTTGTGGCGGCACGCTGATCAAGATGGCCCGGCGTGGCTGGCGTATCGGCATCCTCGATCTGACAGAGGGCGAAATGGGCACGCGCGGTTCGGCCGAGATCCGCAGGCGTGAATCCGCTGCGGCAGCGCGCATTTTGGGTGTCAGGCACCGTGAGAACCTGGGCTTGCCAGACGCGCGGCTCGAACTCCGCATGGATTACAAGATTGCCCTTGCGCGGCGCATTCGGGCTTTGCGCCCGCGCACGGTAATTCTTCCTTACTGGGAGGGACGTCATCCCGATCACTACACAGCGGCCCGACTGGGCTATGAAGCTTGCTTCCTGGCGGGCCTCCAGCGCTTTGACCTCGAGGGCGAGGCGTTCCGGCCGTTCAAGGTGTTGTACGCGACGACCTATGATCGTACCGTGCGGCCTTCTTTCGTGGTGGATGTCACGCGCGAGTTCTCCCGCCGCCAGCGAGCCATCCTGGCCTACGCTTCCCAATTCCTGCCCAAGAGACGCGCCCGGCGAGCAAAAGTCTATCTGCCGCTCGACCGGCTCGTTCAGCGAGTGCAGCTGGTGGCGCGCTTTTATGGGGAGATGGTCGGGGTTGAATACGCGGAACCGTTTCTGACCAAAGAAGTGATGCAGGTCGAGGATGTCGTGGACTTGTCTGTACGCTCGCTGTGAAAAAACAGCGCGGCGTGGCGTTGCTGATTAGAGGCGGTTCTGAATACAACCGCGATTCAGTTGCCAACGTAATGCTGGTAGATCTCTCTCCGGCCCGCAGCGTCGAAGAGCACAACGTTGTACGAGTCGCGACGCGATGCTTCCATACCGGGAGAACCGAGCGGCATACCCCCGACGGCCAGGCCCGTGGCCTTCGGACGCTCTTTCAGCAAGCGACGAATCTCAGCAGCGGGCACATGTCCCTCGATGGCATAGCCCCCAACGACTGCCGTATGGCACGATCCAAGGACATTGGGAACGCCGAACTTGCGTCTGTACTCGCTGGTGCTCGGCACATCGTGAGCCGTGACCTGAAAGCCATTCGCTCTCAGATGGGCCACCCAATTTTTGCAGCAGCCGCACGAACCGAGCTTGTATACCGTCACGCTCTCCGTAGCGCCCTGCAGATTCAAGGACAAGATCAGCGCTACAACAAATATGCCGTGCGCCATGGGTCGCAAACTCATTTCGGGTGGTCCTCCTTTCCATTCGGGCTTTCAACTCGGGGCTACCTACATAGCATATCATTGCCATAAACAAACAAGAAACGTAAACCACAACGACTAGATCTCATCCGCGTCGTGCGCCATGGAGAAACCGGGCAGAGATTGACCGGCGTTCGTGCGTTCGACCTTGACCTTTACCGTACTCTCGTTCTCAGAACCAGTCGGGCGGAGGACGGCGATGGTTGCCAGAGCTTGCTCATACAAACGCGTCACGAGATACTGTTCGTTGCTATCCAGCTTTTTCCACAATTGGCCAACCTGGACTCGGCGCATGGACAGTCATTACCCCTACAGAATCTAGGGACATCTCTGCCGGGTGTCAATTAGCCAACTGCGCGCAGGTTTCCTTTGGGGAGAATGGGGCGGTCGTAGATCGGTCGGGGAAACCCCCTCCGGCGATTTTGGCATCAATATAACCGTACACTCTAGAGGGGTGTATAATGGCTGGAAGCGCAACCAGAGCGGAGGGGCCCCCCATGAATCGAAGCAGCAGCTTCCGCAGCAACACATCGTCCGTTAGGCGGCTTGGCGCTCTTGTGCTGGCTATGCTGATAGGGTCTCCATGGGCCCTGTCGCAAGCGCCAGCGCAGCCTGCACCGCCACCTCCTGAAAGTCAGTCGTCCGCGCCGAGTGAGGCGAAGCAACAAGAATCGCCGGAATCACCACCCGTCCCGCAAAAGGAAAAAGTCAATGTCAAACCGGGTTCCAAAGAAGATATTGAGGCCATCGGCAACCGCAACGTCGGGGGCGGGATCAACTTCTATTCGTTGGAACGGGAGATTGCGTTAGGCAAGAGTCTCGCGCAAGAGGTCGAGCGGTCGGTCAAGTTGGTCGATGACCCGGTTGTAAGCGAGTATGTCAATCGTGTCGGACAGAATCTGGTGCGCAATTCCGATGCCAAGGTGCCCTTCACGATCAAAGTGATCGACTCCGATCAGGTGAACGCATTTGCCCTGCCTGGCGGGTTCTTCTATGTGAATAGCGGGCTGATCCTGCGGGCTGATTCCGAGGCGGAACTGTCCGGTGTGATGGCGCACGAAATCGCCCACGTGGCCGCGCGCCATGGCACCAAAGATGCTACGAAGGGTACACTTATGCAATTGGCAACCATTCCCCTCATTATGCTTGGGCCAGGCGGCTGGGCTGGTTACGGCCTCTATCAGGGCCTGAATTTCGCCATACCTCTATCCTTCCTGAGATTCTCCCGGCAACACGAGCGCGAGGCCGATTTGTTGGGCCTTGAATACATGTACAAGACCGGCTATGACCCCAATGCCTTCGTAAGTTTTTTCGAGAAGATCCAGGCGGAAGAGAAGCGTCAACCCGGCACGGTTCCGAAGATTTTTTCGACGCACCCTCCTACACCTGAGCGCGTGGAAAAGGTGCAGAAGTCGATCGCCGAGATCCTGCCGGCCCGTGACCAGTACATCGTCACCACATCTGAATTTGACTCGGTAAAGGAACGGCTGCGGGGTATTGGCAACCGCAACAGGCTCCGGGATGAGAAGGACAGGAACGACCGGCCTACGCTGCGCACTCGGACCGAACGGGGAAGAGCCGGCCAGGGCCAGCCAACGGACACTTCTCAAACCGCCGATCCTTCCGAGGACCCAGATCGTCCAACTTTGAAGAGGCGTAGCGAAGATTACCCGAACCCGTAAGACCAGGCAGAGGAGAAGACTGAAGAGATAGCGTGGGGCGTTTGCCATCGGCAAACGCCCCTTTTTGCGCATGTTACCGGCCTGAAGGATGAGTGCACACGAACACTACCCTCTCTGATTGACAATGCCCATCCGGCGCAATTCCTCAGAATAATATTTACGGTAGAGCACGCTCCACTCTTCGCTGCCCTCTATGATTTCTTTCTTCTGGGAATCGATTTTCTGCCGAGCTTGAGCGTCCACCTGCTCCTCGTGTTTGAGCAGGTTCATTAGGATGTCGACGATACCCTGGCGAATGGTGGTGCGGTCCTCGATGAACTCGACGTCGTCGCCGGTGACAAGAACATCTGTTACGACATGTGACAACCGGACGATTTTTTCGCGACTCAATCGCATCTACGTTTCACTCAGCGCAGGATCAGCTCCCGCTGTCGCGCAAGCTGGCCTTTGATTTTCTTGTACATCTCTTGATACGACGCGCCGGCGCGACGCATCTCCTCGGTATGTCGGCTGAGGATTTCGCGAACCTCCTCATTGAGCCGGTCCTCAACGCCCAACTCCTCGGCCATCTTCAGCCGGATTCGCCCGGTCAGAATGGCCGGATCCGAGGCTTCGATCATCTTGTTGGACAGAAGGCGCTTAGTGAGCTCACTGGCCATGTGGCCGACAAAATCGCGCGACAGCAGCATTTAATTCTGCTCCATCTCCTGTTCTAGATATTTTTTAGTTTACTGGTTGCCGCAAGAAGGGTCAAGGAAACGCACAGCCGGATCATAGGTCTTTTTAACTTGAAGCTGCAATCTTTATGTTTCAAGTCAAAAGACCCATTATCCGCAGATGGGTACGATTCCATTTTAATAGGGAGGTCCAAAATCATCCTGGATAAAATAACTTACGAGCAACCCGGGGAATCGATTGGATTTCGACAATCAGGCTATCCTATGGTAGTATTTGCACTTGTTGTTCCTGAATTCTCTTCTGATTCGTTCAAATGGACTGCAAGAAGAACCCTGTGGGTTTGTGTTTCAACGTGTTACAGCGCCACGAGCATGGGGGCATTCGGCAAACAATAAAGGCACCAAATAACTCAATATCTCTCATAGAGAGTTCAAGATAAAGAAGTTAAGGAACGAAGTTAAGGAACAAGAAACTGTAAGATGGTTCAAGGCCAGCAAGGGCTACGGCTTCATCCGACGGTAGACTGGCGAGGATGTGTTTGCACATTAACTCGGCCATCCAAGGAGACGGCTACCGTAACCTGAACAAAGGCCAGGCGGCGGAATTCGAAGTCCGCAGGGGTCTGAAGGGATTGGAGGCAGAGAGCGTGGTGAGCCTCTAACCTAAGTTGCGGGGGGGCACGGAGACAGCCGGGCCTCTCTTAGTTGGCCTGGATGTGGAGGTATCTGTTTAAGGAGGAAGATGTGCAAGTTCTCTCTAATGGACAGCAGATTCGGCATCAGCAGTACGGCATGGGAGTGGTCACGGAGTCCGACGCCGAACGGACCGCCATCGATTTTAACCACCACGGCCGAAAACTCTTCGTCACCAGCTTGATGACTGCGGAACTCATCGGCGATGCGCCGGTGAATCCAACGCGCGCCAAGCGGCGCACCCGGAAGTCTCCCCGACGCTAGTCTAAAATCGGAACGAATTTTGGCCAGATTGTTCGGGTTTACCCCTGTAGTCCGTTCGGAAACGCCAGAAGCCGGCAAGTAAGACCCCCCTACACGATTCGCACAGATTGCACACGAAAGAATCCCGGCAAGCATGACTTCGTTTCGTAGCTGTCAGCAGAGATCGTTCCAGGGAGTTTTCAGACATTAAGGCGCTGCATTGCTCCCGGCGCATAGCGCGTTCCGGCGGTCATACCGGGAGGTGCCGCCTCATCCAGCCGCGTCAGGTCGGTCGGCGGCAGCTTGATTTCAAGGGCGCCGACGTTTTCGTCCAGGTACTGGCGATGCTTCGTCCCGACAATGGGCACGGTATCTTCTCCCCGCGCGAGCAGCCACGCTAACGCAAGCTGCGCCGCCGAGCAGTGTTTTTCCGCTGCGACCCGTTCGATGCCCTCTACAATCTTGAGATTTTGGCCAAGATTGTTGCCCTGGAAGCGCGGATGGTGGCGGCGCAAATCGCCGGCTTCCAAGTCATCCCGGCTGCGGATTCGGCCGGTGAGGAACCCGCGCCCCAGCGGGCTGTAGGCTACGAATCCGACTCCGAGTTCGCGGCAAGTCGTCAGATTTTCCCCTTCGGGATCGCGCGTCCACAGGGAATACTCAGTCTGCAGGGCGGCAATCGGGTGAACGACTGCGGCACGACGCAGTGTTGCTGGTGCGGCCTCCGAAAGACCAAGGTAGCGGACCTTTCCCTGTTCGACCAACCGCGCCATCGCTCCAACCGTCTCTTCGATGGGGACTTGGGGATCCACGCGATGCTGATAGTAAAGATCGATGTACTCGACCCCCAGGCGGCACAGGCTCGCATCACAACAAGCCAGAACGTACTCCGGTCGGCCGTTGACACCCAACCAGCGGCCATCGTCCGTGCGAACATTCCCGAACTTTGTAGCCAGAACGGCCTGTGCGCGCCGGCCGCGAAGCGCGCGTCTCAGTAGCTCTTCATTTTGACCCCGTCCATAGACATCCGCCGTATCCAAGAAACTCATTCCGTGGTCGAGGGCTCGGTGGATCGTCGCAATCGATTCCGACTCAATGGGTGTACCGTAGAACTCCGACATGCCCATGCAGCCGAGACCAAGCGCAGAGACGCGCAGCCCGCTCTTGCCGAGTGTGCGCTGCGGAAACGGTGAAGGCCATCTTGTGGGAGTCGCTTGCATGATGGACATTCTCCTGTTGCGCGCGATCTAGGTGGTTCTGTTGGCCAGAGTATACGGGAAGACTCCTCGGCGCCAGCTATACGCTGGTCGGTCATGCAGTTCCTTCGACCTCGCCGCATTTTATGGTTGACAGGCGAAATCCTGGACCGCATAATTATGCAGTCGGATGTATATCTTGTGAAGGTTCAAGTTTGGGCAAGCAAAAACGATTTCGGCAAGGACAGATACTCAAATTGATTACCGGCGAAACCATCTCGAGCCATGAGGAGCTGCGGCGGCGGCTGTCGCAAGTGAAGTTACGCGTCACCCAGGCGACGCTTTCCCGGGACATCGCCGAACTCAAACTGGTGAAAACGGCCGACGGCTACAAGCCGTTCCAGCCGGCGGGTGAGGACGCCGTCCCACCCCTGCCCCCGCTGGCGCGTGCCGTGCGGGAATACCTGCTCGACGTTCGCCCCGCCGACAACCTGCTGGTGCTGAAAACCCCGCCCGGAGGCGCTCAGCCGCTCGCTGCAGCCGTAGATAGTGAAAAGCTCCGTGGCGTGGCCGGCACTATCGGGGGCGACGACACGGTTCTGGTGATTACCCCTTCGCGGGCTGCGCGTACCGCCGTTCAACAACAACTGGAGGCCATGCTCCGATGACCGACCCGCGACGGGTCGCCGTCGTTGGAGCTACCGGCTACGCAGGTTTCGAGCTGGCGCAGCTCCTACTCCGGCATCCCGGAATTGCCAAGCCGACCTTTTATCTGCGCGAGAGTTCCCACTCGGTGAACTGCCTCACCGAGATTTTTCCGCAACTTCGTGGCTGGGGAGAAGCTCCCTGTCGGCCGTTTTCGGTTGAGACGATCGCCGCAAGCGGTGCGACGCTGGCATTTCTTGCGACTCCGCACGAAGCCTCCCTGGATCTCGTGCCAAAGCTGCTGGCCGCCGGCCTGCGCGTCGTGGATCTAAGCGGCGCCTTTCGCTTCCGCAGCCCCGAGACCTTTGCCGACTGGTACAAACTGCCGGCGCCGGATGCCGCCTTGCTGGCCGAAGCGGTATACGGGCTGCCCGAACTTTATGGCGACGCGCTGGCTGGTGCGCGGCTGGTCGCGAATCCAGGATGCTATCCCACGTCGGTGATTCTGGGTTTGCGGCCGCTGATCGAAGCCGGATGGATTGCGCCCGAGCGCGGCATCGTTTGTGATTGCAAGTCGGGCGCATCGGGTGCCGGCAAGGAGGCAAAACGAGAGCTTCACTTCGTCGAAGTGGACGAAAACTTCCGCGCGTATTCGCTTTTCACGCACCGTCACACGCCCGAGGTCATCGAACATCTGGGCCTGGCGGCGCGTGACGTGATGTTCTCGACCCACTTGCTGCCGTTGGCGCGTGGAATCCTCTCGACGCTTTACGTTTGGCTCGACGCGCGCCGTGATGCGGCTGAGGTCGAAGTCCTCTATCGTCGCTTCTATTCCGGCAAGCCGATGGTACGACTCTGGCCGGCGGGTCGTTTGCCGGAATTGCAGCATGTTGCGCACACCAATTTCTGTGACATCGGCTTTGCTCTTGATGGCCGGGGCGAGCGGCTCGTTGTGGTGAGCTGCCTGGACAACTTGGGGAAGGGTGCAGCGGGTCAGGCGGTGCAGAACATGAACTGGATGATGGGTTTCCAGGAGGTTGGGGGCTTGCAATGAGGATGGTGGTCAAGATTGCGGGGGCGTTGCTCGATGACGCGGAGGCGGTCTGCTCACTGGCACAGCAGATCGCACAACTCGCACACGAAGGTCATGAATTGTTGGTGGTCCATGGCGGGGGGAAGATTTTCACCGCTACGCTCAAAGGCATGGGTATCGAGAGCCGTTTCGTCAACGGGCTGCGCGTCACCGACCGCCAAGTCCGCGACGTGGCGGTGATGGTGATGGGCGGATTGCTCAATAAACGCATGGCCGGAGCCGTTTCCGCTGCCGGGCAGTCGGCCATCGGCATCAGCGCGTCCGATGGCTCGTGTTTTCTTGCCGAGCCGATGGTCCACGGGGAAGTTGCAGGGTCGCTCGGGTTCGTTGGCTATCTGACCGGAGTGAACCTGAAGTTCCTGGAATCGTTGTGGAGTGCCAAGATTGTGCCCGTGGCATCCTGCCTCGGGCTGGGCGCCGATGGAGAGATCTACAACATTAATGCGGATCATATGGCCGCAGCTTGCGCGGAATACATTCACGTCGACCGGCTCATCTATATGACCGATGTTGCCGGGGTGCTCGACGGCAATAAGGTCTTGCGGGTCGTTTCCTACGCTGAAATCGAACAATTGGTTCGACAAAACAAGGTTTCCGGCGGCATGGTACTGAAGCTCGAGGCCTGCAAGCGGGCCCTTTCCGCCGGCGTGAAACAGGTGCGTATCGTCGGCGGCACAAATCAGCAGAGCCTTCTTGCCGCCGCCAATGGCGAAAAGGGCCCGGGAACGCGCGTAATGGCGACCTATCCCGCACGGGCCGGAGTTGGCCAGTGAGCACCACGAAAAAAGGCCGGCGTCCGGTGCGGCGCGTTTCGGCTGCGGCGGCCATGCGAGGCGCGGCGCGGTACCTGATGAATACCTACCGGCGGCCGCCGATGGTCTTTGTCCGTGGCCAGGGCTGCTACGTATACGATCATCGCGGACGCAAATATCTCGACTTCCTCGGCGGTATCGGGGTAAATGCGCTGGGATACGCGCATCCGCGGCTGGTGCGGGTGATGCAGCGAGAGGCGGCGCGCGCCGTTCACGTCTCCAATCTCTTCCATAACCCCTACCAGGGATCGCTGGCGCGGCGGCTAGCGGCGTGGTCCTGCATGGATCGCGTCTTTTTCACCAACAGCGGCACCGAAGCCGTCGAAGGCGCTCTCAAACTGGCTCGCCTGGCGGCACGGAAGCGCGGTGCGGCCGATAAGACACGCATCCTTGCGCTCGAACATTCCTTCCACGGCCGCACGTTGGGTGCGCTGTCGGTCACGCACCCGCCGAACTACCGCGAGCCGTTTGAACCTTTGCTTCCGGGCGTTGCCTTCGTACGTTTGAACGATGTGGCGGACCTGGAAGCACAGTTCGATGATTCGGTTTGCGCCGTGATCGTTGAAGTGATCCAGGGCGAGGGCGGCATTTTCCCCTTGAGTGCCCCTTTCTGGACTCGGGCCCGCGAGCTGGCCACGCACTACGGCGCTGCTTTGATTGCCGACGAGATCCAATGCGGACTAGGCCGCACCGGCCGGCCCTTTGCCTACCAGCAGCACATCGCGTTGCCGGACATGGTGGTCGTCGCCAAGCCGCTCGGCGGTGGCCTTCCTCTGGGGGCCATTCTGGCCAAGGAAAGCTTTGCCGAAGCGTTTTCGCCTGGATTGCATGGCTCGACCTTTGGCGGCGGTCCACTGTCTTGTGCAGTGGCGCTGGAGTTTCTGGACATCATCGAAGATGAAGAGTTGCTGGAAAATGTCTGTGCACGCGGCGCTCAACTTCGTGCGGGGTTGTCGGGGCTGGCAGCGGAATTTGATTTCGTACGCGAAATCCGCAGCGAGGGACTCATGCTGGGGATTGATCTTACCGTGGACGGACGCCCCTATGCCGAAGCCGCGCTCCGCCATGGTCTGATCATCAATTGCACGCACGAACATGTTCTCCGCCTGCTTCCGCCGCTCATTGTCACAGAGCGACACGTGGAGGATTTCCTGGTTCGTTTCCGCGTGGTTCTTGCCCAGACCAAACGGTCCCTGCCTGCTGCATCCCCAACGGCTGGCGTAAATTCCGCGCAGGCCCCGGCTGTTTCGAGGTGACCATGACTGCCATGCCTGCGCCACTCGCCGTTGCCACCAATCTTCTCACCGGCGCCGAATGGGGTGCGCAACAGATGACTGAGATGTTCCGCCTGGCCGCCGATATCAAGGCGCGCCCGGCCCACTACCACGGAGCACTCAGCGGACGCTTCATCGCGCTGATCATGGAGAAACCTTCGCTGCGAACCAGCGTGACGTTCCAGGTTGGCATGCAAAGCATGGGCGGCGCCGCTATTCTTCTGGACCATACCAATTCGCGCCTCGGTGAGCGCGAGTCCGTACCCGATGTGGCCCGAAACCTCTCCCGCTGGGTGCAGGGCATCGTCGCCCGGGTCTTCGAGCATCGAAAACTCGAGCAGCTCGCGCAATATGCCAACATCCCGGTGATCAACGCGCTTTCAGATCGCTTTCATCCCTGCCAGGCGTATGCCGACTTCTTCACGATGAAAGAGCATTTCGGCAAGCTCAGCGGGTTGAAACTCGCCTACGTCGGGGATGGGAACAATGTGTGCCACTCGCTGCTCATGGTCGCGGCTCGCGTCGGTGCCTCCATTCGTATTGGGACCCCGGCAGGTTACCAACCCAGTGCCGAAATCCTTGCTGAAGCGCAAAGCCAAGCGAGCAAGAGCGGCGGCAAGGTCGAGCTGTTCGACTCGGCTGAGGAGGCAGTCGTGGACGCTCAGGCCGTGTACACCGACGTTTGGGCGAGCATGAGTCAGGAGGGCGAGGCGCGGGCGCGTGAAACCCTATTCGCCCCCTATCAGGTAAATGCCCGGTTGCTGGGGCTGGCCGCGCCGGACGCGGTTTTCCTCCACTGCCTGCCAGCGCACCGTGGTGCGGAAGTCACCGATGCGGTCATGGACTCGCCGCGTTCCTTGGTGTTCGAGCAGGCGGAGAACCGCCTGCATGTGCAGAAAGCTATCCTGTTGATGTTACTTCGCTGAACAAGGAGCCGATGTGCCTCGCAAAGTAGTTCTTGCATATTCGGGCGGGCTGGACACCTCAATCATCATCCCCTGGCTCAAAGGGACCTACGATTGTGAGGTCGTCGCCATGCTCGGCGACATCGGCCAGCAGGAAGACCTCGAAGCCGCGCGGCGCAAGGCGCTTGCCACCGGCGCCTCGGCGGCCACTATCGAAGATCTCTGCGAAGAGTTTGTTGCCAGCTACATCTGGCCAACACTGCGTGCCGGTGCGGTGTATGAGCACAAGTATCTGCTGGGCACCTCGTTTGCTCGCCCCGTACTGGCAAAACGCCAGGCCGAAGTCGCACTGCGTGTCGGCGCCGACGCGCTGGCACACGGCTGTACGGGCAAGGGCAATGACCAGGTGCGCTTCGAGCTGGTCTATAAATTTTTCGCACCGGGCCTTCAGATTATCGCACCCTGGCGCGAATGGAAGATCCAGTCGCGCGAAGACGCGATCGCCTATGCCCGTATGCACAACGTTCCGGTGGAGCAGACAAAAGCCAATATCTACAGCCGGGATCGCAACATTTGGCACCTCAGCCACGAGGGCGGCGTGTTGGAAGATCCGGCCAATGTCCCGGAAGAGTCGATGTGGCTGTGGACGGTTTCGCCGGAGCGCGCGCCGGACAAGGCCACTGAGGTGGAAATCGAATTCGAGGCCGGCACTCCGGTGGGGGTCAATGGCCGGCGTCTCGGGCCCGTGGCCTTGCTCGACGAACTGAATGCAGTGGCTGCTGCACACGGCGTTGGGAGGATTGATCTGGTCGAAAACCGTCTGGTGGGCATGAAGTCGCGCGGGGCGTACGAGACGCCCGGGGGGACGCTTTTGGTCCTGGCGCATCGGGAACTCGAAGCCCTGTGCGTCGATCGCGAAACGGCCCACTACTCGCAGCTCTTGTCGCTGCGCTACGCCGAACTGGTTTACTACGGTCTGTGGTTCACCGCCTTGCGGGAAGCGCTCGATTCCTTTTTCTCCAAGGCGCAGCAGCACGTCACCGGGACGGTGGGATTGCGCCTCTATAAGGGCAATGTCAGCGTGACGCGGCGCCAGTCGCCCTATTCGCTCTATCGCCAGGATCTCGCCAGCTTCCGCATGACGCGCTTCAATCCCAAGGACGCTGAAGGCTTCATCAATCTTTTTGCTATGCCGGTCACCGCACCGGCGCGCGGTTCGACACCGTGAATCCTCCGGCGCAACACACGGGAAGCAAGCTCTGGGGCGGGCGCTTTGACCGGCCGCCCAATGAGTTGTTCTACGACTTTCAGCGGTCGCTTCCCTACGATCGCCGCCTGCTCCCCTATGAATTGGCAGTAGACCGCGCCTGGGCGCAGGCTCTGCAACAGGCCGGCATTGTGACCGCAGCGGAGAAGAGCAAGATACTCGCAACCCTCGAAGGCATCGCCGAACGCGCCTCCGCCGACCCGGCATGGCTCGATGCCTCGCAGGCCGAGGACGTTCACCACTTCGTAGAGCTGGCGCTCGTCGAGCGTCTCGGCGCACTGGGTTTCAAGCTGCACACGGCGCGTAGCCGCAACGAGCTGGTGGCCGCTGATTTTCGGCTGTTCGTCAAGGATGCGGCGAAAGAGATGAGCCGTGGCATCGCTGCGCTGATCGATGCGCTCGCCGGGTTTGTCGAACGGGCCATGGGTGTCCCCATGGCCGGCATGACGCATCTGCAACACGCACAGCCGCTGCTTTTCTCCCACTTTCTATTGGCCCACGCCGAAGCATTCTTCCGCGACCTCGAGCGGCTGGCGGCTGCCAGCGCCATGGCCGACGCCTGCCCCCTGGGCTCGGGCGCGCTGGGCGGCGCTCCGTTCTCGGTGGATCGCATGGCGCTCGCACGGGAGTTGGGCTTCGCGCGCATCACCTCGAACAGCCTCGATGCCGTCGGTGACCGTGATTTCGCGCTCGACTATCTTTTTGCCCTGGCCACCCTGGCCATGCATCTCTCGCGTCTGTCGGAAGACTTCGTTCTGTTTGCGTCTCAGGAGTTCGGCTTTATGGTCTTGCCCGACGAGTATGCGACGGGAAGCAGCTTGATGCCGCAGAAGAAGAACCCCGACGCCTGGGAGTTACTGCGAGGTAAGACCGGACGTATCACTGGAGCTCTAATCTCGCTTCTGATGACGCTCAAGGGCTTACCTTCGGGCTACCAGCGCGATTTACAGGAAGACAAGGAGCCTGTATTCGCCGCGCACGACCAGGCCCTGGCGATGGTTCGCGTGGCCGCCGGCGCGGTGGCGGCCTCACGTCTCAATGAGGCCCGCTTGCGCGAGGCTGCGGGCGATCCGGCGTTGCTGGCGACCGAGGCTGCTCATTATCTGGTTCGCCGCGGTGCACCCTTTCGAAACGCGCATGAGATTGTGGGCCGAATGGTACGAGAAGCGGAGCGCGGGGGAGAGTCCTGGACTTCCATGCCTCTGGACCGGCTGAAGACCTTTTCACCACTGTTTGAGGGCGATCTGCAGGAGGCCCTGACTGTCGAAGCGGCTCTTGCAAGCCGTGACGTGGCCGGTGGCACCGCGCCGGCGCGCGTGCGCCAAGCTCTTGCCGAATGCCGCAGCCGACTGGCTCATTGGGAGGCCCGCACATGAAAACGCGTCTTGCGCGTCCAGAGGACGTGGGAGGAATCTGCCGGCTGATCCAGATTTACGCGGATCAGGAATTACTGCTGCCGCGCAGCGCCGATCAGGTTCGCGCGCACAGCAAGCGCTTCCTGGTGCTCACGGAAAGCACTCCGGCCAACGTATCGCAGACGGGGCCTGCAGCTGCTCAGGAGCGCCTGCTCGGCTGTGTCGCGCTGGAGCCCTACAGCCCCGATCTAGTCGAGATACGCTCGCTTGCCGTCGATCCCGATGCGCAGGGACACGGCTTGGGCGGGCGGCTGGTCGAAGCCGCTCTGACCATGGCGCGGCGTCGCAAGATCGCGCGCGTCTTTGCGGTGACGCACGCTGCACCGTTCTTCGAGCGCCACGGCTTTGTTGCCACTTCGCGTCATGACTTGCCCGAAAAGATCGCTCGCGACTGCAACGGTTGTCCGAAAGCTCGAAAGTGCAAGCTGGTGGCCATGGTGGCCGTGGCTTGTCCTGACCGCCTCGCTCTTCCGGTGTTGGCCCCGGCGGGTGCGATCTCCATCCGTCTGTGAGGCATGTTGCTCAGGCCGCGCTGCCTCGAGGGTTCCGCTTCGCCGCTGTGAATTGCGGGTTGCGGAAGCCACCGCGTTTGGATCTGGGCCTGATCCTTGCGGTGCAGCCGGCGGCTGCCGCCGGGGTGTTTACCCAAAACCTTGTTCAGGCCGCGCCCGTCGTCCTCTCGCGCCGGAACTTGTGCGCTGCGGCTGCGCGCATCCGCGCCGTCATCGTCAATTCGCGCAACGCCAACGCCGCAACCGGTGCGGCGGGCATGGCCGTGGCGGCCACTACAGCCAGAGAACTTGCGCGAACGGTCGGCTGTTCGCCCGCACAGGTCCTGGTTTGCTCCACAGGGGTGATCGGCTTGCAGTTGTCCGTCGGACGCATTGTTCGGGCGCTGCCAGGCCTTGTGCCGGTGGCGGACCGCACTGCCCGGGCGTTTGATAGATTCACCCAGGCCATTTTGACCACCGACACGCGCCAGAAATGGGCGGCGGCGCGGTCCCGTCTCAACGGGCGCACCGTTCACCTGCTCGGCTGCGCGAAAGGCGCCGGGATGATTCACCCGCGGATGGCAACGATGCTCGCCTTTGTGGTAACCGATGCGGCCATTCGCCAGCCACTATTGCAGCAGGCGCTTTCTTCCGTTGTTCGCACGACCTTCAACTCCATCACCGTGGATGGAGATACCTCGACGAATGACACGCTGCTTGTGCTCGCAAGTGGTGCCGCGAGGAATCGAGTCATCACGCGTCCCGATGGGAACTACCGGCGCTTCGTTGTGGCGCTTGAGCAGGTTTGCCATTCGCTGGCGCTGCAGATCGTTGCCGATGGCGAAGGCGCACGGCGCGTGATCGAGGTCGAAGTGCGCGGTGCGCCGAGCCATCGCGCCGCCGAGCAGGTTGCTCGCACCATCGCCGGCTCGTCTCTGGTGAAGACCATGTTTGCCGGAGGGGACCCGAATTGGGGCCGCGTTCTCGCCGCAGCCGGCCGCGCCGGAGTGAAGTTCGACCCCAGTCGGACCGACGTGTACCTTGCCGGAACCCTGACTTGCCGGGGTGGCATGGAGCATCCCTTCAGCGAGCGGCTGTTGCACCGCCGGCTGTCGAAAAAGTTCATCCCCGTCGTTGTGGACCTAAAATCTGGAGGCGGCCGTTCCCGTGTGTGGACTTGCGACTTCACCGCGGATTACGTGCACATCAACGCCAGCTACCGCACGTAGCGAGTCTATAGTGTCAAAGCGCTGCGGTCATCAGGCCTTGAGCGTGCAGTTGGCGCCGGGGTGCCTGCCTTATTTACGTTTTGATTGACGCCAGTCTACATTTAGCGGGATGATGCCCGGTGAGAGCTGAAGCGTCAACCTTACGCCGGAGTAGCCTTGGTTCGTTCGGACTGCCTACGGATTTGACCTTGCCTCTTCAGCCGCAAGCCCGTGGAGTTGCTCGACCACGGCACGAAGGAGTCTGCTCTTGAAAAAACTGTATGTGGGCAATCTGCCGTTTCAGGCTACCGAAGAGGATGTGAGCAATTGGTTTATCCAAGTGGGCGCCTCGCCATCCAGCGTCACCCTGGTGCGCGACCGCTTTTCCGGGCAGCCTCGCGGATTTGGATTCGTCGAGTTGAACAATGATGACGAAGCCAGCCGTGCGATTCAGGCTCTCAACGGCCAGGACTTCATGGGTCGTAATGTGGTCGTCAACGAAGCGCGTCCGCCTCGAGAGGGCGGGGGTGGCGGTCGTGGCGGAGGTGGCGGTCGTGGCGGAGGTGGCGGAGGTGGCGGTCGTGGCGGGGGTGGCGGTCGTGGCGGGGGTGGCGGGGGTGGCGGGGGTGGCGGTGGCCGCGGCCGTTATTAGCTGAATGAACCGATTTTCGAGAGTGGATGCGAGCCTAGCGGCCGCTTCGCATCCACTTTCAGCTAGAACTGATTCGTGCTTTATACCTCACGTCTATACCCTCACGCTCCACGCTGCTTGGTAGCAAGCCTTCCGATGTGGGTGGTTTCTTCCACCCGCTCAACTCTGCCGGCCTCGTAGCGATACCGCTCGACTGCCGCTGTTTCGACCCCTAGCCTCACCAGTTCCGGCAGGTTCAATCGCACTTCGGCGTTATCGAGATCCGCTGCCGAGGCATGAAGTGCCGGAATGCGCGGCATAAACATCGGACAGCAGTCGTGGAAGGGCTCGGCTGATATATCGAAGGTGCCGATGCGCCGTGCAATGGCCAGGATTTCCCGTTTGTCATCGCCTGCCAGCGGACGGAACACCGGCAAGGGAGAGGCCGCACCTACTGCCACCATGTTTTGCAGCGTCTGCGACGCCACCTGCCCAAGGCTGTCGCCAGTCACAATCGCTTTCGTGCGGTCTCTGCGGCCTAGCTGGCCAGCAATCCTCAGCATCAACCGCCGGTAGAGCAACAATCGGTATCGCTCCGGGGCGCTGTGCACAATCTCTCTCTGCATCGGCTCAAACGGCACCAGAAAGAGCTTGGCGGTGAGTTGGTATGACACCAGCCGCTCCACGAGCGCACGTGCTATATGCACCGACGACTCGCCCGGTTGAGCACCTCCGCCCCAAAAATGTACGAAAGTCAGGTGCGCGCCGCGCCGCATCATCTTGTATGCTGCTACAGCCGAGTCGAATCCGCCCGACAGCAGACAAACCATCCGCCCGGCCGTATTGGCCGGGAGTCCCCCGACGCCGGGAATCTTCCGCGCGTAAACCAGCATCGGCCCGGGGGTAATCTCGATGCGACAGGTCAGTTCGGGGTGGTCGAGCTGCACGCGCACATCGCGACCGGCCACGCGCAGGTGGTCCAATAGGTAGCGGCCGACCCGCCGCTCGATTTCCCCCACGCGCACGGGAAAGGACTTGTCACTGCGCTTGGCGCGCACTGCGAAACCAGAGAACTCCAGGGGCTCGACTTCCTCCCATGCCGCTCGGCACAGCGCTTCGAGGTCGTCGTTCGACCCGCGCGCCACCGGCCGCGCCACTGCAAAATAGGCGATCCCTAAGATCCGCTCGATGCGTGCCACGACATCCTTGACCGGAGCGCCCTCGGCCAATTCAACTACCACACGGTCGCCTGGCCGGCGGATGTGTTCGACGGGAAAATCCTCAAGCGAGCGGCGCAATGCCAGCAAGAATTTGCCCAGGAAAAAGTTGCGATTCCGTCCCTTGAGCCAGAGCTCGTGGTAGTGGATGACGATGACCGGCGTCGGCATGCCTGTGGAATCCTTACGAACTCTTGCGGATGCTTGAGTATACCGCCGATGGTGCGATTTACCATTTTGCCGAGTGCTGTGAACCACCCTGCCCGGAGGGTACGTATATATAGAGAGAAAGAAGAAAAAAGAGCAATTCGATTGCCGCAGGGGTTTCCAGGTTCTCCGCGACTGGCGGCATAACCTATTTGCAACCGGGGGAAGAATGTCTGTAGACGCCTTGGCCTCCATAGCCTATACGAGGGTTGTCGCAAGGCAAGAAAATACAGGCGACCGGACGGGGCTCTGCTGCATCGAATTGGGTAGCGGCTCTGAGCGCATCGAGGGTGCAGCGATGTGGGGTAGGCGCGATTGGCAGCAGTTCTTTGAGATAGCACAACGCCCGTGGCGGCGGCACCGTCCTCCCCGGCCTGTCGCTCCGGCACCAGGAAATCGTGTCCTTCCGGTAGCTGGTTTCAGTCTTTCGGAATTGGACCATGCGGGCATAAATCTGGACGCTGCGGAGCAACTGGGTTTGCCGATTGACGCTGTCCGCGTCGGCGTATACGGGCCAAACGTCTCTGCGCTGCGCGAATTCGCGCGCTCCGCTCGCTACCCGACCTGATCTGCTTGTTTGGGCCCATGCCGCGATGTTTTTCCGGCACCGGCACTCAAGACCCCCGACACACGAATAAGCGGCTACGCTCGGGGGTGATTCGCCACAGCCTTCTGGCCTGGGAGCGGGCTCTTGTGGTCGTGGGAGGGGTCTTGACGCCATCCCGACATTCGATAAACTGCCACTTCTGAAGATGTGGAGCGCGCCCATAATCGTCGAAGACGGCGAACGAGAGTTCGCGTACCCGCAGCAAGAAGCGGCGTTTTTCTATGGCTTGTTTCTGCGCGGCCACCCAGCCGAAGAGTTGCGCCGAGACATTGAAGTGCCCCCGCGTATTCTCGCTCGTTGGCACCGTGAAGCCGAACGTGAGCCGGGCTTGCGCGACGCTCTCGAGCGCATGGTCGAATACCGCCGTCATGTCCTTGCCATTTTTGAGGTCCTGATTGACGATACTCAGTTCACCCGCGCCCAATAGCCTGAGGTGCCTATCGACAATCCCTACAGTCCCGGCACCGGTCACTATGCAGGATACAAATGGACTGACCCCACGTGATGAAACGGACGGAGCGTATACTGTGGTAGTCTGGAGGCCAAATGAACGTTACTGATATATGGAACATCGTGCGATCTCATGTGCCATTGTTGTTGTTGGCATTTGCCGCAACTGGGATTATGGCGGCACCCCCGAATGGTCTTACGTTCCACGCGTCTTTTGACGGAACGACAGACGCGACTGTCGCCATGGGCGATAAGCGCATTTATTTTGCGCCCAACTATATGGAACAGAGTTCTGCACAGCCTGGTCTGGGTACTGCTCCGGTGGAGCTAGCGCGCGGCCAGGGCAGGCGTGGCGATGCTCTTCGCTTCAAATCGAAGAACACCGCTGCCGTGTTCTACCGCGCGGAAAAGAATCTTGCGTTCGATCGCGACAACTGGTCAGGGACGGTGTCGTTCTGGCTGAACCTTGACCCGAACACCGACTTGGAACCAGGCTATTCTGATCCCATACAGATTACGGACAAGGCGTATAACGATTCCGCAGTGTGGGTGGACTTTACAAGAGATGACAAGCCGCGTCACTTTAGGCTGGGCGTTTTTGGCAGCCTAAAGGCATGGAACCCCAGCGAATTGCCACCGGACAACAATCCAGCATTCAATAAGCGGCTTGTAGTCGTGAAGCAACCGCCATTTACTCGCGGCAAATGGACACACGTGGCCATAACGTTCTCGGGTTTGGGCAAGAACGGTGTCGCACGTCTGTACCTGGATGGCATGTTACAGGGCGAGAGCGAGCCGATCATCGAACCGTTCGAGTGGGATATGTCGAAAGCCGCGATTCGTCTCGGAGTCAACTATGTCGGCTTGATGGACGATGTGATGATGTTCAACCGGCCACTCTCGCGAGAAGAGATCGTGGCGCTGGGTCGCGAGTGATTATGTCGTAGGTCCTGCTAGGGAATCTTGGTTCTTGGGGTCTTAGAATCCATGGTGGAACACAACCAAGAAATCCTGCAAGTTTCAGGGAGTTACTTTGTGATGGAGTTTTGACACTGTCCGGCAGCCTTCGCTAGACTGCTCCGAGCCCCCAATTCCCCGGTAGCTCAATGGTAGAGCGTTCGGCTGTTAACCGAAATGTTGTAGGTTCGAGTCCTACCCGGGGAGCCACTTTCTCAGTCGATAGAGTTGGGTCCTTGGTCACCACCCGGCTTCTCCGGAGCTTGTAGTCGCTTCCAGACGGCGCCCCATCTGGATTTGGCGCCGTGGGATCCCCGCAGAATTGTGGCAGTGTTTCGAGCTCCACGGCATCCCTCGAAACTCCTCCGAAAACGTACGTCGACCGATGTATGATCGGTCGGCCCTAGCTATCCCCAACGGAGCCCGCTCTGACTTCGGTGTGGGAATAAACTCTAACAGTATTTTCGAAAGGCATTCTGAAGATGGCTATTGGCGGTATCAACCCCTCCACTGGACAATTCCTCAAGAAGTTCGAGCCGCTCACCGAGGCGCAGATCGAGCAGAAGCTCGCGCGCGCAGCGAACGCCTTCTCCAGGTATCGAAAAACCTCATTTGCCGAGCGCGCGAAGTGGTTCATCAAGATAGCCGAAATCCTGGAGAGCGAAAAAGAGACTTTCGCCCACCTGATGACCACCGAAATGGGCAAGACGTATCGCTCTGCGGTCGAAGAAGCCCGCAAGTGCGCGTGGGTCTCCCGCTATTACGCGGAGAACGCGCCAAGATTTCTTGCTGACGAAGTGGTCGAGGCGAGCGCAACCCGCAGCTACGTCTGCTACCAGCCGCTCGGCGCTGTTTTGGCAGTCATGCCGTGGAATTTTCCTTTCTGGCAGGTGATTCGGGCGTCTACACCGGCATTGGCCGCAGGCAACGTTATGCTTCTCAAGCATGCTTCGAACGTCCCGCAGTGCGCACTGATGATCGAGGAATTGTATCGCCGCGCCGGCTTCCCCGAGGGCGTCTTCCAGACACTTCTGATCACCTCCCAGCAGGTTGATGCGATCCTGAATGATCCTCGCATAGTTGGCGCCACGCTTACCGGCAGCGAAGGCGCCGGCGTTCAGGTAGCCGTCGGCGCCGCGAAAAGAGTGAAGAAGGTGGTGCTCGAACTCGGCGGCAGCGACCCTTTCATCGTCATGCCCAGCGCCAATCTTGACGAAGCCGTCGCCACCGCCGTCAAGGCGCGCATCCTGAACAACGGCCAGTCCTGCACCAACGCCAAGCGTTTTATCATTGCCGAGCCGATCGCCGACGAATTCCAACGTAGATTTGTCTCCGCCATGGAGGCCGTCAAAGTCGGCGATCCCTTTGACGACAAGACCGACCTCGGCCCTCTGGCCACGAAAAGCGGCCTCGAAGACCTCCACCGCAACGTTCGCAAGACGGTCGAAGCTGGTGGACGCATCCTGACTGGCGGAACGCCGCTGGGGCCCCCGGGATTCTTCTATGCCCCCACGGTGGTCACCAATGTGCCCAAAAACTCCCCCGGTTACAGCGAAGAGTTTTTCGGCCCCGTCGCCAACCTGTTTTGTGTGAAGAACATTGACGAAGCTATTCGGATCGCAAACGACACCCGCTTTGGCCTGGGCTCGAGCGTCTGGACCAACGACGAGAAGGAACGCGAGCGGTTCATCAACGAAATCGAGGCGGGCATGGTATTCATCAACCGAATGGTGGCTTCCGATCCCCGGCTGCCCTTCGGAGGCGTAAAGTGGTCGGGCTACGGCCGCGAACTCGGCTTGCACGGCATCCGCGAATTTACCGACATCAAGACCGTCTGCATACAGTAGCCCGCGGCGTTGCGAGGGCTTTGCAGCTCATGGTCACGCCACCTTCTTGTGCAATCCTGCGGACGCTGACTCCCCGCGCGCCGTCTCGGTTCATTGCGATCTCCATCCCGGGGACGAACCCTGGGGCCCCAAGAGGAGTTTCGGTCAAGTTCTATTCCCACTGGGACCGCCAATGTGCGTCCATGGATACCATGAGAGAGAATCCGGACCAGCATAAGATCCATGTAAAGAACTCTTAACGCCGATCTACTCCTCAACGGAAGGTACCCCATACCTTGGCTCTCTGAATCGCTTCATGGATATTTCCGCTCTAGCGCAATAGGGGGCCGCATTTGCGCCCAGCCGGAGAGGGGCTGGCGGACTGTGCCCCATCTTGTAAGAGCGCATTGGGCCTGCTGCCTGAAGGCATTGGGCCGCAGTAGCGGACCGCTTGCGTTGGACTCACACAGGCGCGCCCATGGCTCCGGGGATATGGCGCTCACCTGCGGCGTGCAAGGTAACCTGCTATCCTTTTCGGTTGCGCTCGTACCCACAGCAACATGCTTTCGAAGGAACATTGTCTGTGATGATCGTCTTTTGCATGGCGATTCCATGCGTCTGGCACAAATAGACAAATGAGCGAACATGTCCTGACGGATAAGCCCGATTCATCAACAAGTCTGTTTGTAAAGGACCCTGAACGCTATCAGCCGATGCTAGCCCTCTGGGGTGGGGCGTTCCTTCTGAGTGCCTTTCTGCTCTTTCAAGTCCAGCCCATCCTCACGAAGCTCATTCTTCCGTGGTTCGGTGGTTCTGCAGCAGTTTGGACGACCAGCCTGATGTTCTTTCAGGTTGCCTACCTGCTCGGAAACCTTTACGCCTACTGGCTCGTTCAAAGAACCAGCCCGCGAGTCCAGTCGCGCGTACATGTGGCCCTGCTGGCGATGAGTTTTCTCCAGCTCCCCATTTTGCCGAGCGCCTCCTGGAAGCCAGCGGCAGGGGAACATCCAACGCTCTACATTCTCGGCGTGCTGGCGACGACGGTGGGTTTGCCCTTCGTGTTTCTCTCGGCGACCAGCCCGCTTCTTCAGGCATGGTACGTGCGGAGGCGCAAAGGGGGCCGTCCCTATCGCTTCTATGCGCTCTCGAACGCCGGTTCGTTGTTTGCGCTCTTGAGCTATCCGGTATTGGTGGAGCCGTACTTCACCACGAGGCACGGGGCCCTCGGATGGTCCTTGGCCTACGTAGTGTTTGGGTTATGCTGCGCTGCGATCGCATTCCACAGCAGTCGAGTGGCCCCGAGTTTTCGGGAAGAACCCCGTGCCGGGGCGCGCCCGGACTGGAAGCTCCGGCTGCTTTGGATGGCTTTGGCCGCAGATGCCGCTGCGCTTTTGCTCTCCATTACAAATCATATCTCACAGAACGTCGCTGCGGTGCCGATGCTGTGGATCGTGCCTCTCTCGCTGTACCTGCTCAGCCTGATCCTATGTTTTGAAGGCCACCGCTGGTATCGGCGTTTCTTCTTTTTGCGTCTACTCGCCGTAGCGCTGGGTGGAATGACCTATGCCCTCTCGGCGGACTTCGCCAACGCCGGGCCGGCTCTCCAGGTGCCGCTCTTCTGCGCCGGCTTGTTTGTTTGTTGCATGGTGTGTCACGGAGAACTGGAGAAGCTCAAGCCATCCCCCGAGCATCTGACCTTGTTTTATCTGATGGTAGCGGCAGGAGGGGCCTTGGGAGGGATCTTCGTGAGCATCGTTGCGCCATTGGTGTTTCGAGGATTTTATGAACTGCCGGTGGCCATCGCGGGCTGCGCCATCCTCATATGGGTCGCGCTCTATCGCGACCCTTCCACGATCCTACATCGGCGGTGGTGGCGGCCCGCGTCTTTGCTGGCCATCGGCTCGGTGGCTATCCTGAGCTTCTCCCTGTATCGGGTTACGATCCGGCAAGGCGAGCAGGCCCGTGTAACCGCCCGCAATTTCTACGGCGTTCTGCGTGTGAGAGATGTGCTTGGAACCGGTTTCAAGCCCCCCTATCGAGAACTCATAAACGGCACGATCGTGCATGGGGTCGGACTCCGCGAAGCCGGGCGCCTGACCCAGCCCACGACGTATTACGGGCCCGAATCCGGGGCCGCCCTGGCGCTGCTTTCAGCGCGCAAGCAGGGCAGCCTGGACGTGGGCATAGTTGGACTGGGCGCCGGGACACTGGCCAGTTACGGGCAGGATGGCGATGGGTACACTTTTTACGAAATCGATCCACTGGTGACCCGCATGACCCAGGCGCAGTTTGCCTTCTTGCGCGAGTCGAAGGCGAACGTCGAAATCATTCCCGGTGACGCGCGGCTTTCGCTTGAGCGAGAACCTGAACGCCAATTTGATGTTCTACTCATCGACGCATTCTCGGGCGATTCCATTCCCATTCACCTGCTCACTCGCCAAGCGTTCGAACTCTACCTTAACCGTCTGCGGCCACACGGCCTGCTGGCCGTTCACATCTCCAATAGGTTTCTCGACCTCGAGCCGGTGGTCCAGGCTGCGGCTCGTTCGCTGCAAATGAGCACAGCAACCGTCGTCAACAGCGCTGACGAAGCGAACCTGGTCTATACGGCCACTTGGGTCTTGCTCGCACGCGAGCCACAAAGTCTACCTGTGCGATCGCCTAGATCCGTGCGGACAGCAGTTCCGGCTAAAAATTCCCTCCTCTGGACGGACGACTACAGCAACCTTTTGCGAATCCTGAAGTAGAAGTTAGGGCTTGGCAGGTGGAAAAAAACGTTTGGAAAGCGCCAGACGGTTTCTTTCTACTTCGAATCGATCACGAATGTTTTTTTCTCAGGACGGGCCTTCGAGGAAGGCGCGAAGCTTACCGGAGCGCGACGGATGGCGCAATTTGCGCAGCGCTGCCGCTTCGATCTGCCGGATGCGCTCACGTGTGACGGAAAACGACTGGCCGACTTCCTCGAGGGTGCGTTCGCTGCCGTCTTCTAAACCAAAGCGCATCCGGATGATTCGTTCCTCACGCGCCGTGAGCGTCTTCAGCATCAACGTCATCTGCTCCTTTAGATGGAGGCCGATGACCGTGTCCGAGGGAGACACGACACCCTTGTCCTCGATCAATTCGGACAAATAGGTATCGCCTTCGCCAATGGGCGTCTCGAGGGAGATGGGTTGCTGCGCCAACTTCTTGGTCTTGCGCACCTTGTCAACAGGGATCTCCATGCGCTGAGCGATCTCTTCTGCAGTGGGCTCTCGGCCAAGATTTTGCACCAGTTGCCGCTGCGTGCGGGTGAGCTTGTTGATGGTCTCGATCATATGCACCGGGATGCGGATGGTGCGAGCCTGGTCGGCGATGGCGCGGGTGATCGCCTGGCGAATCCACCAGGTGGCATAGGTGGAAAACTTGTAACCGCGTCGCCACTCGAACTTGTCCACGGCCCTCATCAGACCGATGTTGCCTTCTTGGATCAGATCCGGGAACTGCAGGCCGTGGTATGTGTATCTCTTGGCGATAGACACGACTAGGCGCAGGTTGGCCTCGGTTAACTCTTTTTTCGCCCGCCCGGCCTCTGCTTCGCCGCGCTGGATCAGGGTGAGGGAGCGCTTCAGGCTGTTCAGCCCGACCTTGCTCGCTTGCTCGATTTCCTTGATCTCCGATCGCCGCGCGCGCAAACTCTGGCGCGCTTGAGAGGCGAAGTCGCCGCGACTGGCCTCAGCCCGGCGCTTCAGCTTGCTGGTCTCGCGCTCGAGCGCGTGCAGCCGCTCGACAGTGTGCCGCAGGGTGTCGATGAGTCGCTTCTTCTCGGCCGGGTTGAAATCGAGCGAGCGAACCACCAGGGAGGCCTCGATCCGTGTGCGCGTCAACTTCCGCCAGGCTCGCAGCCATGCGCGCTTCTTGGATCTCGACGGGGATTTCAACCGCACCGATTGCGTGAGCGCCGCTTCAGTGAGTCTTTCCAACTTGCTAAAGACTCCCAGCGTGGCGCGAGTCTTTTTCTCAATCTCTTCTTCGGTCAGCTCTTCCCGCTCGAACTGGACAATTTCCTTAATCGATCGGGCGCCTTCGCGCAGCCGTTCGCCGACGGCCCTCAACTCCTTGAGCACAATGGGCGAGCGGGAGATGGTCTTGAGCACCAGCAGGTGACCCCGTTCCATTCGTTTGGCGATCGCGATTTCTCCTGCGCGCTTCAACAGCGGCACGGTGCCCATTTCCCGCAGATATACGCGTACAGGATCTTCGGTTTTCAGGGCTGCACCCGGACTCAGGTCGAGATCGGGTTCTTCGGCGACGCCCCCTTCCTCCTTGGGTCCCTCCTCAGCAGCCGCACTCTCCTCCGTCGGTGCGTTCGCAGCCTGGGCGCTCGAAACGTCCTCATAAATAGCGATGCCGTAGCGCCCGAAGGCCGAGAGTAGGTCTTCGATCTCCTGCGGCGATTCCACGTCGGCAGCAAGCACCTCGCTGATCTCTTCGTGCAGCAAATAACCGCGTTCTTTGCCGATGTTAATGAGCTGGCGAACCTGATCGTATTTTTCTTCAATTGCCTGCGGCAAGGTTATCTCCGTTCCATCCAGCGCCATCTCTTCGCTGGGAGCCACCAGGATCTTTAGTCTTTACAGTGTATTTGATAACGACGCAGGGTTTTTTGCCTGTGGGCGTCGTAGTACTCAGTCAGTTCATTGTCGGTGACGCAAAAGTGCGTGTGCAGGGGATGATTCTCGTTTGTGGCCAGCTCGCGATGAAGCCTGAGCGAACAGATATCCGGCCCGTCCTGATAACGCGCTCGATGGGACCCAAATGCTTCCTGGGTGATGGCCAGTGTGTATTCGCGAGACTCACCAGATCCACCTTCACGCACGGTGAAGGCATATTCGCGCACCAGCATTTTCGCCTCAAAACCAACATATTGTACGATGATGTTGTTGCGCATGGGGCGCTTGCTGATTGCAACTACCTGCAAAAACAAGGCGAGCCGAAAACTGTCGGCTCGCCTTTTGGCACTAGAGGCTGGTAACGTTAGACGCTTGCAAGCCTTTGGGCCCTTTTTGAACCTCAAATTCAACCGCCTGGCCCTCGTTCAGCGATCGGTACCCGTCCCCCTGAATGGCCGAGAAGTGGACGAAAACGTCTTCGCCACTCTGGCGCTGGATGAATCCGAAGCCCTTGCTTGCATTGAACCACTTTACTGTTCCTTGTTCTTTCACTGAGTTCCTCTTTGATTTGAGCTATTTGATGCTTCTCTCAGCCTCCAGCCGTAAACAACAAAAAAAGAGCTGCAAGTGTGAACTTGCAACCCCCCTAAACGCATCTAAAGGTTTCACAAGAGCAACAAACGCAAGGTCATTCTAACATGGTCTATCTGCCGAGCCTAATAAAAATCACCGGCGTCCGAACCAACGGGAAAAGGAACCCAGGCATGAGCCGCAGCATTGTATACCTGGGCGGTCAGGTGTATATTTTCGGGCCGGTCGCATGAAGACATTTGAAGGACGAGGCGGGACCCATTGGCGAGCTCAAAGCAGGAAGCCCTTGATTATCATCTCGGGACCAGACCCGGGAAAATCGAAGTTATCCCTACCAAGCCCTGCCTTACCCAGCGCGACCTGAGCCTCGCCTACACCCCAGGTGTGGCCGAACCCTGTTTGGAGATCCACAGGAAGCCGCAGGATGCCTTCAAGTACACCGCGCGCGGCAATCTCGTCGCGGTGGTGACGAATGGCACGGCGGTGCTCGGCTTGGGCGATATCGGCCCCCTGGCTGGCAAGCCCGTCATGGAAGGCAAAGGCGTTTTATTCAAGCACTTTGCAGATATCGATGTTTTTGATATTGAGATCGACAGCCGCGATCCCGAAGAAATCATCAAGGTCTGCCAGTTGTTGGAGCCCACCTTCGGGGGCATCAATCTCGAAGACATCAAGGCCCCAGAGTGTTTCCAGATCGAGGAAACACTTAAGCGCACAATGAAGATACCTGTCTTCCACGACGACCAGCACGGCACGGCAATCATCTCCGGAGCCGCCCTGATCAATGCCGTGGAGCTGGTCTCCAAGGACATCAGCAAAATCAAAGTGGTCTTTAATGGGGCCGGTGCTTCCGGTTTCGCCTGCGCCGAGCACTACGTCCGCCTGGGCGTCAAGCGAGAGCACATATTCATGTGCGACACCAAGGGGCTGATTTACAAGGGGCGCCAGGAGGGTATGACACCGTACAAGCGGCGCTTTGCGCAGGAGACCCATCACCGCACACTGGAAGAAGTAGTTCGCAACGCCGACATCCTGGTGGGCCTCTCGGTCAAAGGCGCCTTCACTCCCGAAATTCTCAAGTCCATGGCGCCGCGTCCTATCGTTTTTGCCATGGCCAATCCGGACCCTGAGATCACCTATGAAGAGGCGCGGGCAGCCCGCAGCGATATGATCTTCGCCACTGGCCGTTCTGACTACCCGAACCAGGTCAATAATGTCCTGGGTTTCCCCTTCATCTTCCGCGGAGCGCTCGATGTTCACGCCACAACTATAAACGAAGAAATGATGCTGGCAGCCACCCGCGCCCTGGCCACACTTGCGAAGGAAGACGTGCCCGATTCGGTTTGCCGGGCTTACAGCGTTTCTCGCATTGCGTTTGGGCCTGAATACATCATTCCCAAGCCATTTGACCGGCGTGTGCTGGTGTGGGAATCGTCAGCCGTGGCCGAAGCTGCTATGCGCACTGGGGTCGCACAAGAATACGTGAACCTCGGTGAATACCGCGAGCAACTTGAGGGGCGGTTGAGTAAGACACGCGGCCTCATGCGCAGAGTCATCCGCAAAGCCCAGGCGGCCCCCAAGCGAGTGGTCTTCCCCGAGGGCGATAAAGACAAGATTCTGCGCGCCTGCGACATCCTCATCAGGGAGCAGGTAGCTTGTCCCATTCTGCTGGGCGGCGACTCTGCGATTCGCGCCAGGGTGGCGGAACTGGGAATCTCCCTGAAAGGCATGGAGATCGTGGATATTGCGACGTCCGGCAAGCGTGAGCCATACATCCATGAGTTCCATCGTCTCCGCCAGCGTCGTGGCGTGACCCTTTCCGAGGCGTGGAAACAGATCCACAACCGCAATATTTTCGGCTCCTTGATGGTGCATATGGGTGATGCGGACGCACTGGTCTCCGGCGTGACACAGCATTATCCGGATACGATTCGTCCCGCGCTGCAGGTGCTCAGGGTCCATGACGACTTTCACAAAGTATCCGGTCTGTATGTCCTAGTGACCCGCGAGGGAAAGATGTTGTTCTTGGCTGACTGCACCGTGAATATCGAGCCCACCGCGGAGGATTTGGCTGGGATTGCGCTATGCGGGGCACATGTGGCCCGCCGCTTCGAAGTCGAGCCGCGCGTGGCCATGCTTTCGTTCTCCAACTTTGGCAGCACCAAGCATCCGCTGTCGGAAAAGGTGCGCAGAGCCACCGAACTAGTGAAGCAGCGAGACCCGTCGCTGATGATCGACGGCGAGATGATGGCAGACACGGCTGTCATGTCGGAGATGCTGGAACATGACTATTCGTTCTCCACGCTAAAGAGCCCTGCCAATGTGCTGATCTTCCCGGACCTGCAATCAGCCAATATCGCCTACAAGCTGCTGATGCGCATTGGCGGCGCAGAGGCCATTGGTCCCATCTTGATGGGCATGAGCAAACCGGTCTACGTCCTGCCTCGTGACGCCGACGTGGAGGACATCGTCAATATCACGACCATCGCTGTGGTCGACGCCCAGAGCGGCAAGGCGCCTTCCTCTCTGGGAGAAGTTTTCCCGGCCGGTGGACTCCCGAAAACAACGGTCATGGTATAAGCGCACCCTGAGGAGCCTAAACTGGAAAACATCTTCGAGGTATCTTTACTAGGAGCATCCTGCTTCTTTTCGCGCTCAAACTCCCCCTGGACGAGGACCACGTCTTTATAGATAGCCACACTTCCGGCTTGAGCCACCCCTGGCCACTCTTCTCAGCTTGTCTCTTGGGTCTCGACCATCGCTTCCTCAGCTTCCGCGCTAGCTTCCAGCTCCTCGGCTATGCTCAACCAGCGCGTAGCAATCCTTGCTGGCAGGCCTGGGACATCCGCGATCTCCTCCCAGTGTGCCGGGGCGATAGGCTGACAAGGAAAGGTTTCCTCGCGATACTCCACAGGCACATAATCTCCGAGCAGACAGCCTTGGCACGTCTCCACTCTGGGGATTTGTCCTAGCAAGCAAGCGAAGCTATGGTTGAAAAAGTTTGTGAATCCATGCCGCAGTAGACCATTGGCCTCAGTGTGCAGAACCTGAGCCACTTCCCGCTTGGATTTAATCGCCATTGTCCTGACTCTCCCGGTATTCGTCCGCGGGCCCTTGCTTCTTTTCCCGTTGTCCGCCTAGCCTTGTGCCCGCTCGGTTTTCAGTTTCTGGATCGCAGCCTTCAGCCATTGGGCTACAGCCATCTCCAGTTCTTCCTGCGTGCCCGTGCGATACAATGAGTCAATCGTTTCGCCTTGCTGGTTCAAAAGAATGTGGCGGCAAGGAACCTTCTCCCTGCGGCGATCAGGAGGAACCAAGCCGATCAGGATGCAATCGGAGCACGGCTGCCGGCGCTCCGAATCACCATAGTTGAGACATGATGGTGAATCCTCGAAAATGAATTGCGGGCGCCACCCCGCACTGCGAGCATTTCCATATCCGCCGCTCTCCAGAAACTCTAGCTCCACCTTGAGAACCTCCAGAACATCCCGTGCGTCACGAACCAATTGTTTCTGGTCCGTCATATTTCTGCCTCTCTGCGTCCCCACGTGCAATATCATAGCAACGGGCTTTTTGAGCTGTGCGCTGGATCACGTATCGCTGTTATCCGGATCATAGGCTCCGGCTTCCTTCTAGGATCGATTCAGATCGTCCGCATCCCTAAGCGCTTAAGAATGCCGCATCGGCAGAAATCTGCCCGGCAGCCTGCTGGCAGGTGAAAAGACTGCACATCCTGACAGATTCTCTTGCAAGCCCTTCGCGTCTTCGCGAGCATCTCTGAAAATCGCGCCCTTGTTCTGTGGTTCCACAAAGTCGGCAATGGGCATATAACAATTAGCTTCCAGCCCGGCATCTTCTCCCGTGACACAGGCTCCGTCGCTGATCACTGGACAAGGCCACCCGTCATTCGCGCCACCGGATCGTCCAATACCATCTACCATCCGTGCGTACTCTCCACTCCGACTGATTGGGCATATGGGAATGAGCTGCAAGTGCCATTCGGCCTGGCAATTGCACCATAAGTGTAGAGAAGACTGGTTTGCGTTCCATTCTGGAACGAAGGTAGGGATAGTGGAAGCAAGAATCCAGCTTTTTCTGGTGTCGTCCAACCGCCTGTTGCGAGAGGCGCTGGCCCGATTGCTTCGGAAGAAGAACGACATTTACGTTGTCGGGGTCAGAAATTGCATGCCGGAGATCCTGGATGAAGTTGTGGGAAAAAATTCTGACGTTCTCCTTCTGGAGGGTTTCTCTGCGGAATGCGCTGGCCGGCCGCTTGTGCCGGAATTGCTCAAACGACTGCCCCGTCTAAAGGTGATTCTCTTAGTCATGGACGACAGTGGACCAGTCTTCCTAAACTCAGTGCGCGAGGGTGTGGCCGGATACTTGCTTGAGGATGCTTCGGCAGATGACGTTGTCGCTGCAGTACGCGCGGTCATGCAAGACGAGGCAGTCTGCCCACCGCAATTGTGCTGGACGCTATTCCGTCACGTGGCCTAGCAGGCGTCCGGGCTGCCCAACATGCGGGTCCGGGTACAGCTTGGACTCACGCGACGCCAGCAGCAACTGCTGCCGCTGATCGCGGAGGGTTTGACCAATAAGGAGATTGCTTCCCAGTTGAGCCTCTCCGAACAAACCGTCAAGAACCATATTCACCGCATGTTGCAGCGCGTCGGGGTTGAAGACCGCTTGTCGGTGGTCGAACTCTGTCGCTCCCAGGGTCACTTGCTCTAGTCCCTCTTCGGACCAGGCCAGAT
Organism: Candidatus Acidiferrales bacterium; assembly: GCA_965197305.1. Taxonomy (GTDB): domain Bacteria; phylum Acidobacteriota; class Terriglobia; order Acidiferrales; family UBA7541; genus Palsa-189. The sequence goes on from CBDAMS010000013.1 coordinate 817,049, forward strand.
TGGTACCGTATTGGGAACTTACTTGGTACTCAGACCCTACATGCATCTTTGGACCATGCTGGTTCCGATTTGAACCTTCCTCTCGCGCCACGAGACACGGATACTTCTCCCCTCATGGTGCGCAAGATTCGCGTGGTCGTCGCCAACCGTCCGCGCCTGTTGCGGGAGTTGGTGCTAACCACGATCTCCGAGCAGCCGGACATCGAAATTGTGGGGGTGGCACAAAGTGAAGAGGACATTCTCAAAGCCATAGAACAGATGCGGCCGGACTTCTTGATCATCGCTTTGGAGGATTCTAATCAGCGGCCGCCGATTTGCGATTTCGTTTTGGACTGCCAGCCACAGCTCAGGATTCTGGTCATCGCTTCGAACGACACCTCGATGTTCTATTGGACGGTGATGGCCATCCGGTCCCAGAGTGTTGAGAGTTCTGAGGAAGGAATCTTGCGCGCGCTGCGCATGGGAGACCCGCGAATGGAGAGTGCGTCATGAATACCCGCGAAAATCGCTCCAGGCTATCTCGGCGGCGACAGCGACGGGCACGCGCAACCGCAATTTCGCTCCTGGCGCTCGCGACAGCAGTTCTGCCGGCTCTAGCACAGGAGGTGGCACGCAGCGACCTCGCTGCACCGATTTTTGACTTAACAGCTGAGAACTTGAAGCGCGTGGCGGCCTCTCCATCGGCAGTTCAAGAGGTGCTTCGCGACGAACCAGGGCTGATGCTCGAGCTCAAGCACTGGATTGCGAACGATGCAACGACGCACGGTCAAGTAGTTGTCGCTTCGGAACTGACCGACGCGGCGATTCTCCGACGGCTCGAAGGAGATACCGAGTTCCGTGCGCTCGCCACGCGATTGCTGCAGCGTTACGGGTTCCTGATCCTGCGGGTCAATCCGGAGGCGCCGCAAATCAACTCACCCGAGTTGCGGCTTGGCGCGACGACTCCGCCCGTGCCCGATTGCACGCAGATGCCAAGGTCCGACTGTGCACCGAAACGAGATCGTCCCCCCAGCGTTCCCAGGGCGGCGCCGGTCGAATCTGTCTCGTCCAATTACGGCATTCCGGCGGCGCCGCGAAATGAACCTCAGGCGCCCCAGCAATACACGACGAGCGAGTCACGATCCGATTCGCTCCTGGTCAAACGCAGCTCCCTGGATTGGGAATTGACTTCACTACCGGCTGCTCTCTCTGTCGGTGATTCCGAGAATCCGGAGCTATCCATAGCCCCCGACCCGGCAACTCCTCTGCCTGACGCGCTCTCAGCTCCCAAGAAAGGCACGGCACCCGGAACATTCGAGTCCTCGCGGTCGCTGGTGCAGCGCGAAAATCCATATCCCTATATTCCATCACTCTACGATATGTATCTGCAGGTATCCGCACGTCCGGCAAGACTTGAGCGCTTTGGCGAGCGCGTCTTCACCGACGGTGCGCGTGATTCCAATTTGCTCCCAGTCGATCTCCCCGTCGGACCGGATTACGTGGTCGGTCCCGGCGACAGCTTAACGATCAATCTCTGGGGCGGAATCTCCCAACGAGTCAGTCGCACGGTGGATCGCGAGGGACGCATTGCACTGCCCGAGGTAGGTCCAGTCTTCGTAAGCGAGAGGAACTTGAGCGAGGTTCAGCGGATACTCCAGCAGACGCTGCGGTCGCAGTTCAGAAATATTTCGGTAGATATATCACTTTCTCACTTACGTACCATTCGTATCTATGTCGTCGGCGACGTCCACCATCCAGGCGCTTACGACATCAGCTCGCTTTCCACGCCACTTAATGCCCTGTTCGCCGCCGGGGGGCCAACTGCGGGTGGGTCACTGCGCGTCGCGCGGCATTTCCGCGGCAACCAGCTCGTCCAGGAAGTGGACCTTTATGACTTGCTGCTGCGCGGTGTGGGTGGCAATCTAGCGCGCCTGGAAAACGGCGACACAGTTCTCGTGCCACCGCTGGGATCACAAATAACTATCGAAGGCGCTGTGCGGCGCCCGGCTCTATACGAACTGCAGAACGGAAGAACCTCGGGGACGTGCTGGCGCTCTCCGGCGGCATTTTGCCAACGGGGGCTCTGGAGCGCATTGCCCTGGATTGGGTAATTTAGACACTGGGGTTGGGAATTAACTACCCTGGTGTCATATGAACAAAAAACATCATCATATTGCAGCCAACGTAAAAGCCGATATCCTACGCCGCGTCAAGGAAGAGGGCATCTCGGTGGCCCAGGCCGCCAAGGATCACGGTATTTCTGAAGGGACCATCTATGGTTGGATGGTAAAGGGAGCAACCGGTGCCCCGTCCTGGGCGGAGTTCTCCCGACTTCAGAAGCAGAACAGAGAACTCCTGGAACTCGTGGGCGAGATCACGCTCAAGCTCTCCATGACTCAAAAAAACAATTGAGCGAAGGAAGAAACAAATCAGCGCTTGCCCGAGCCCTTGGCATATCCCGCGCGAGCCTGTATTACGTCCCAAGAATGAAGGAGAAGGACTGGCGCCTCAAGGTCCGCCTGGAAGAAGAGCTGCAGATCCATCCCTCCTACGGCTCCCGGCGAATTGCTACGGCACTGGGACTCTGCCGCCAGCGGGCGCAGAGGGTCATGCATCTGTTTGGCATCAAGCCCTACCGCAGGAGAGGCAGAAAATGGAGAAAATCCAAGGTTTCCCGGACCTATCCCAACCTCCTGCTCGCGGTCATGCCCGCATATGCAAACCACATCTGGGCAGCAGACTTCACCGAGTTCGTGCAGCACGGAAAGAAGGTCTATGTGGCGACCGTGATCGATCTCTACACTCGCCGGATCCTGGGAATCCAAATTGCGGTGAGAAAGGGAGCCGCGCTCACCATTCAGGCGCTTTCCAACGCCCTGCTCCATCATCCGCGCCCGGGTCTATTCCACTCCGACAACGGGAGGGAGTATGACGCGATGGCGTTCACTGAAATCCTTGATGGATGCGGCATCGTGATTTCACGGAGCCGCCCGGGGTGCCCTTGGGAGAACGGATACCAGGAATCGTTCTACGACAAATTCAAGGTTGACCTGGGAGATCCGAACCGCTTCAAAACACTGGGGGAGCTAGTGGCGGAGATCTACCGCACCCTGTGGGACTACAACAACACGCGGATTCACTCCGCGCTCAACATGCCGCCTGTGGTATTCGCCAAACGGTATGCGTTAGTCACGTAAAAAACTCTCAGAATCAGTGTCTAAAGAAATCAGTCCTTGACAGCGCGCGCGGTGATTCCGTTACTCCCGAAGATTTATAGTGAGCCCTTTGCGGACTCATCCGAAATTCCCATATTCCTGATCGCGCAACTGGCGCGAGCTCACGTGACCGTCGGGCTTTCCGGTGACGGAGGCGATGAACTATTCGGCGGTTATAACCGCTATGCTTGGACCGAGCGGCTGTGGCGCTCTTGGCGATGGCTGCCGCGTGCGGCGCGATCCTCCGTGGGCGCCCTTCTGCAGCGCGTGCCGGTCCAGGCATGGGGTTCTGCCTTCGCAGGATTTGACCCGGTCCTTCCCCGGGCGCTGCGCCAACGTATCCCCGGTTACAAGATGCACAAGCTCGCGGCCATCCTCCCCTTGGGGAACTTGCGCGAGATCTATGGCAGCTTGGCCTCGCACTGGATGGCTCCGGCGGCCGTGGTTTTGGGCGCAACCGAACCCCCTACACTTCTTGATGTAGATAGCAACTGGTCTGGCCGAAAGACCTTTGCCGAGCAGATGATGTTACTGGACGCCATCACCTATTTGCCTGACGACATCCTCGTCAAGGTAGACCGCGCCACGATGGCAAACAGTCTGGAAGCGCGTGTTCCGTTCCTAGACCATCGCCTGGCGGAGTTTGTCTGGAGTCTTCCTGTGGCCCTCAAGCTGCGGCGCGGAACCGGCAAATGGCTGTTGCGGGAGTTGCTTAACAAGTATATCCCGCGCGCGCTGGTAGATCACCCCAAGTCGGACTTCGGTGTCCCGCTTGATCTCTGGCTGCGAGGACCGTTGCGCGAATGGGCCGCGGACCTGCTCGAGGAACGACGCCTGCAACAGGAAGGTTTTTTCGATCCCCGGCCAATCCGTGCGCTCTGGGCCGAACACCTGGCCGGCCGTGGCGCCTGGCATTACCACTTGTGGGACATCCTGATGTTCCAGGCATGGTTTGCCGAACAAAGGCAGCCGCAGCCGCTGGATGTTCGCATGGAAGCGGTAGCCTCTTGAACCATCAGAACAGTCATCGGCCGCGCCTGCTTTACGTCGTGACGTCGGCGGCGGCTGTTGGGTTGCTGCGAGGCCAGCTAGCCGCTTTCACGCGTGCCGGCTTTGACGTGTTTGTTGCAGCAGAAGCGGGGCCGGGACTGGCCCGCGCGGTGATGGCTGAAGGTGCCACCCCGCTCGAAGTGCCGCTGGCGCGCGAACCTGCTCCGGCTGCCGACCTTCGCGCCTTGATTGCGCTGTACAGAGAAATTCGTCGGATCCGGCCATGTCTGACGAACGTCGGCACGCCCAAGGCCGGGCTGCTGGGCGGGCTGGCCGCATGGTTCGCTGGGGTCCCATGTCGTGTCTACACGCTGCGCGGACTGCGGTGGGAGACCGCACGTGGCCTAAAGCGTTGCATTTTGCTGGCGGCTGAATGGCTGGCCTGCATGTCAGCTCATCGCGTCCTCTGCGTTAGCTTCAGCCTTCGCGAACGGGTCGTTCGAGAGGGCCTGGTGCCGAGAGAAAAAACAGTCGTCCTCTGTGCCGGGAGCAGCAATGGAGTGGACGCAGCGCGGTTTGCGCCCAGCCCGGAGAGAACCGCTCAGGCGCAGCGCTTGCGCCGCGAGTTAGACATCCCTGCGGCCGCGCCAGTGATTGGCTTCGTTGGCCGTTGCACGTGCGATAAGGGTGTGCCTGTGCTCGTTGCCGCTTACGCCCGTCTGTTGCCCCGTTGGCCGGCATTGCGGCTGTTGCTTGTGGGCCAAACGGAGGCGGGGGATCCACTGCCGGCGAGTACGGCAGCACGCATTCACAGTGATCCCAACATCGTTGTGGTTGGGCAAGTAGAAGACGTCGTTCCCCTGTTCCACGTCATGGATATCGTCGCCCTGCCGACGCACCGCGAAGACTTCCCGAATGTCGTTCTCGAAGCCGGCGCAGCCGGTAAACCGGTGATTGCTGCGCGCGTAACGGGTACTGTCGATGCTGTGGTAGATGGTGTGAACGGGTTTCTGGTGCCACCGGACGACGCGAAAGAGCTGGTCGCGGCGCTCGAATACCTGCTCAGCAACCCCGCGCATGCCCTTCGGCTTGCTAGCGGCGGACGCCAGCGCGTTCTCACAGAGTTTTCGCAGGAGCGAGTCTGGGCGGCCCTCGCCGCCGAATATTGCTGTTTGCTCAAGGCTAACGAGTTGCCGCTGCCGTATATCGGCTCCGAAGATTTCGAACATGTAACGTTGGCACATGCAGAACTAGTGCCGACCGGAATGAACATCCTGGCCAAGCGATCCTTAGACGTGTTGGTCTCTGCAGCTCTGCTCGTGTTGCTCTCGCCACTCATGGCCGCCATCGTGCTGACGATCCTTGTGGCTCTTGACCAGCCGGCGCTGTTCCGTCAGCAACGTGCGGAACTGGGCGGACGGCCTTTCACACTTCTGAAATTCCGTACCATGACCGATGCGCGTGATGCCCGTGGCAAACCTCTGCCGGACGAGGGTCGGTTGAAACCGGTGGGCCGATGGCTTCGCCATACCAGTCTCGACGAGCTGCCGCAACTGTGGAACGTACTCACCGGGACGATGAGCCTGGTCGGGCCGCGGCCGTTGCTGAGGGAGTATCTCGGCCGATACTCGCCTCAACAGGCCCGACGGCACTTGGTGAAACCGGGAATCACAGGTTGGACACAGGTGCGCGGCCGGAACGCCCTCACCTGGGAAGACAAATTCGCACTCGACGTCTGGTATGTGGACCACCGGAGCCTCCTGCTCGATCTGCGTATCTTGGTCGAAACGCTTTGGCGAACGTTGGGGTCTCAAGGCATCAGCCAGCCCGGTCATGCTACGGCGGAAGAGTTTCGCGGAACATCAGTAAATTCCGATGCCAGTGTTGTCGGCACCCGCAAGTAATCACCACTGGAAAGGAGAACATCGTGCAGCCACTGGTGATCCTCGGCTCCGGGGGATACGCGCAGGAAGTATTGTGGATCATGGACGAATGCAACGCTATTGAGGCACGCTGGGACATCTTCGGCTTTGTGGATCCTGCAACACCGTCCAAGAAAGGACGCATGCTGTATGACCGGCCAATCCTGGGAGGATGGGAGGCACTCGAACGCCTGCCGCGCAACGTGTATTTCGCTTGCGGCATCGGCGCACCCGAAGTGCGCCGCCGCGAGTGCAACGAAGCTGAAAAGCATGGCTTGCGCCCTGCAACCTTGGTGTATCCAGGTGTCGTCCAAGCGCGCCACGTGGAGATTGGTGATGGAACCGTATTAGGTGCGGGAGCCGTTCTGGCGCCTTACGCGCGGCTTGGACGCCACTGCGCGCTCAACCTGCACGCCATCGTCGGTCACGGCGCTCGGGTGGCTGATTTCTGTGTGTTGTGTCCCGGTGCACAGGTACTGGGTGGGGCGGTGCTCGGCGAGGGCGTCCTGATTGGAACCAACGCTACCGTTTTTCAGGGCCGTTCGGTCGGGGCTGGAGCCACGCTCAGCGCGAACTCATTTCTCATCACCGACCTCGCGCCTGGATTGAGCGCCATCGGCGTGCCCGCGGCTCCGTTTTCGATTTCGCGAGGTGCCGGGACGTGCACCTCGCAGGAGGCTCGGCGAACTGCACAGGCGGAGGAACGCGCATGACACAGAAAGATTTCACCCGTGAATTCGAAGAGATGCTGAGTCTGCCTGAAGGCTCACTGGGGCCGGAAACGGAAATGAATTCGATCGACGTATGGGATTCGGTGGCCTATCTTTCGGCCCTGGTGCTAATTGACGAGAAGCTTTCAGTGCGGGTGCGGCCGGAACTTTTTTCCCGTGCGCAGACCTTTGGCGACATTCTTGCCGCCGTAGAAAGCGGCTTTCAGAACTGAACGTGGCTATCTCTACCGGCATCTTGGCGGCGGAATATGAGTTGCCGCGCGCAGTGCTCACCTACGAGCAGTTGGTGCAGCGCTTCGGCGTCGAAGCCATGCAGAAAGTGCTGGCGGGCTCGGGTATCCGCAACCGGCGCGTCGCTTCTCCGGACATTTGCGGCTCGGACCTGGCCTACTCGGCTGCCGAGCGGATGCTGCGCCGGCACAACCTGGACCGCGGCACCATCGACCTGCTCATCTTCTGCACTCAATCCCCCGACTACTTGCTGCCCACGACGGCCTGCGTGTTGCACGAACGGCTGGGGCTGAGCAAGCGCTGCGCCGCATTTGATCTCAATCTCGGTTGCAGCCAGTACGTCTATGCACTTTCGGTGGCCCATGGGTTGATCGCTTCCGGCATCGCCTCGCGTGCGCCGGTGCTCACCGGCGACACCATGAGCTGCACCATCCATCCCTTGGATCGCGCCCTGGTGCCGCTGATGGGAGATGGTGGCTCGGCATCCCTGGTGGCCGAGGTTCCGCAAGGAGAGGGCTTCCTCGGATTCGAGTTGGGCACCGACGGCACAGGGCATCGCTATCTGATGATCCCCGCCGGAGGGTTCCGGCAGCCCCGGTGCGGCGCATCAAGAATCGAGACCATCGACGCCGAGAGCAATGTCCGTACACCGGAAAATATGCGGATGAACGGCGCAGCCATCTTTCATTTCGCGATTTCCATTGTCCCGCCGACGATCGAGACTTTGCTCAGCCGCCTCTCGTTGCGCATGAGCGATGTGGACATGTTTCTTTTTCACCAGGCGAACCGGTACATGTTGGACTATCTGTTCCGCAAACTGAAGATTCCCGCCGAGAAGACGCACGTTTTCCTGGAAGATATCGGCAACACCAGCGGCTCAACGATTCCCATCCTTCTCACCCATGCCTGGCGCGCAGGGAAGATCAGGCCGGGCGTGCTGGTGCTAGCCATAGGTTTCGGAGTGGGACTGTCGTGGGCGGCGACGGTCATCCGCTGGCCGTCGGGTGTCGCAGCGCTAGAGTCTGCACCGGTGCCTGCAGGAGGGCTCTCCTAGGCAAACAATCGAGAGCTTTCTCCCTTGTTTTGCGGCTGTCTGTTCCAAACTATGGCCCGATTTGATGGCAAGACAATTCTGGTGACCGGAGCCTCTTCCGGCATCGGGCGCGCCTGCGCCCAGAGACTGGCACATGAGGGAGCCCAGTTGTGGCTCGTAGGACGAAACGAGGCAGCGCTGCGCGAAGTTGCGGACGGGCGTCCCCATCGTATTCATCTCGCCGACCTCACTGATGAAGTGGCGGTGAAGCAATTGGTCACACAAATACACGCTGACGCTGGCCAGCTCCACGGCTGCGTACTGGCTGCAGGCATCCGCGCATTTCGTCCGTTGCGTTTGGAGTCGTTCGCCGGCCTAGTGCAATCCTGGGAGGCGAACATCCAGAGCAGTCTTGGTTTGCTGGCGCTGGCGTTGCGTGCCCGCCTGCTGGTGCGCGAGGCGTCCGTTGTGTTGTTTTCCTCTGCAGCGGTGAGCACGGCTGCGCCCGGCGCGATGGCGTACGCTGCCTCGAAGGCCGCCCTCGAAGCAGCGGTGCGCACGCTCGCAGTAGAGCTGGCCACCCAGCGAGTCCGCGTCAATGCAGTTGCTCCTGGCGTCGTGCGCACGCCCATGACCGAGGGCTGGTTCAGCAAGCTCGCGCCGGCTCAGACGGCGCAACTCGAGGCCCGGCATCCGCTGGGCTTCGGTTGTCCGGAAGACATTGCCGGACCGGTGGCCTTTCTGCTGTCCGGCGAATCTCGATGGGTGACTGGCGCGATGCTGGTTGTGGACGGAGGATTCTCCATTGCCTAATCATGACAGCGGGCCGGGAGCGAGACTCGTGCCTGATCTCACCACGCGCGGCGTGCGGGCACTCCAAGACGCAGCCGCCGCGCTGGCGGATAGCGACCAGGGCCTGGCGCGAGAGGTGATTTGCGCACTGGCAGGCAATGATGAGGTTGGCGGACGGTGGCTGCGCGCCGCCTTGCTCGAACGGTTGGGCCAGCACGGCGAGGCTGCTAGTGAACTCGAGGCGACTCCGGCGTTGCAATCGTCGGAAATCGAGGCTGTGCGCCTGGCGGCACTTTGTCGTGCGCGGCTGGCTTCGGGTGATGGGGATGAAGCTGCGCGCGCACTGCGCGACTCGACGCGTTTGGCACAGTCTTACCACACGCTCGCGGTCAACGCCCGTCTGCTGGCACGCTTGGAACGCCTAGCGAAACCCGCGGCGCGGCGTGTGTGTCGCGTAGCCCTGCTCGGGAATACTAATTTCGAGCTACTCGCGCCGATCCTGCGCATTACCGCATTTGCGGCGGGAATTGACCTCGTACTTTATGCCGGCGGCTTTGGCCAGCAGACTCAGGAGATTCTCGATCCGGCTTCACCGCTCCAATCGTTTCACCCCGAAGTCGTATTTTTCGCAACAGACTGGCGCGTGCTTGGTTTGTCCGAGGAGTCGGCGGAGCCCGGTATTGCCGTGAGCAAGGCCATTTCCGACCTTCGCATGCTCTGGAGCCAGTGCCGGCATCGCTTCGGTGCTTACGTTGTGCAGCACAATTTCGAGGTGCCTGAGGTGGCGTCCTACGGCCGCCTCTCTGCCGCACTCCCCGGGGGCCGCTCTCGCATCCTGAAACAGATCAATGTCGCGCTGCAAGAAGCGGCTGCCGTCGAATCGAGTGTAGCCATCCTCGACTTTGAGCAAGCGGCAGCGACTTTTGGGAAGCGTCATTGGTACCGCGCTACTGAATGGCATACCGCTAGGCAATATCCCGCCGCCGCTTTGCCCCACCTTGCGCGCCATCAGATAGCGCTGCTTCGCGCCGTGCTCGGACTGTCCGCCAAGGCTTTGATACTTGACCTCGACGGAGTGCTCTGGGGCGGAGTGGTAGGCGAAGACGGCGTTGGCGGGATCATTCTGGGATCCAGTGGTGCGGGCGAGGCCTACCGCGATTTTCAAAGGTACATAAAAACGCTGCGGAAACGCGGCGTGCTGCTGGCCGTCTGTTCGAAGAACAATGACGCCGACGCGCGCGCGCCATTCTTCTCGCACCCGGATAGCATCCTCGGGCTTGGTGATTTCGCGGCGTTCGTTGCTAACTGGGATTCCAAAGATGAAAATCTGCGCCGCATCGCCACTCAGCTTCGCATCGGCCTCGACAGCTTTGTGTTTCTTGATGACAACCCTGTAGAACGCGAGTGGGTCCGCCGCCGGCTGCCCGAGGTCGAAGTGCCCGAACTGCCCGCGGACCCTTCTGAATTCATTTCTGCGCTGGACCGGGGGCGCCACTTTGAAGCGCTTGCCCTTACAGCCGAAGACCGCAACCGCTCGCGGAGCTTTCGCGCCGATACCGAGCGCGAAATGGTGCGCCAAACCAGTGCAACACTAGAGGAATTTCTCCAAAGCCTCGAAATGCAGATCGATTTGCGGCCGTTTGAGGAAGTCGATCTGCCTCGCATCGTGCAGCTCATCCAGAGGACTAACCAGTTCAATCTCACCGGGCGGCGTCATAACGAAGCGGAGGTGAGGCGGATGCTCGGCGTCCCGAGTACCTACACGCAAGCGTTGCGCTTGCGCGACCGCTTTGGCGACAGCGGTCTTGTCGGCGCGCTCATTGCGGTGCGTGAGGCTAAGACCCTATCAGTGGATACATGGGTGTTGAGTTGCCGTGTGCTTGGACGGCGGCTTCCGGAAGCGAGTTTCGCTGCGATGTGTCGGTATGCGCTGGCAACCGGGTGTCGCGCACTCATTGGAGCGTACTATCCGACACCAAAAAATTGACCGGTTGCGGAGCTTTTTGAACAACTGGGCTTCACGTGTATCGAAACGTTGCCCGTCGGTATGCGCCAGTATCGGCGTGAAGTTCACCACACGTCCGCGTTTCCGTCGTTCTGCACCGTCTATGACAAAACCCAGCCTGCGCCAGCGTTCGAAAAGTCACCGGTCCCGATTTCAATCGTGCATTCCTCTGTATGACAAGGAATCTCTAGTCAGTCTCCCGCAGGAGATTTACGCCTATGATCTTCCGTATCCGTCGGATTTTTCGAGAAATATTCGATGACGACCAGCTCGACGTCTCCGACGAATTGTCGCCGCACGTCCTGCCGGCCTGGGACAGCTTGGCACAGGTCAAGCTACTCCTGGCGCTCGAAGAAGAGTTCGGCGTGCAATTCACGACTGCCGAAGCTGCCGAACTGCACTCGGTAGGCGATTTCAAACGCGCCTTGGTGTCCAAGCACTCCTTGGTTTAAGGCCTGGAGTCAGCCGTCCATGTACCCATTTCCCGAAATGTTGCGACCGGTCCGCCTGCACCATATCGGTATCCTGGTGCGCGACATTGAAAGCACAGCGAGTGAATATGCTCGCTGGATGGGCTACAAACTTCGCAGCGACAAACTTCACGACCCGGTGCAGACCGCCTACGTGCAGTTTCTGGTCTTGCCGGGCGAGCGCACTCTGTTAGAGCTGATCTCACCCGATAGCCCGCAAAGCAGGCTCGACAACGCTCTGCGGAAAGGTGGCGGCCTCAATCACTTATGTTATGCAACCCCCGACATCGAAGCAGCATGCCGCGACTGGCGTGTCGCTGGGTTTTTCCTAATCCACCCGCCCACTTCGTCGGTGGCCTTCTGCGGGCGCCGCATCGCCTGGCTGATGAGCCCTGATTGTGTCCTGCTCGAGCTTGTCTAAGAGGGACAAGAGGGCGAGCTCTGACGCACACCGCTATTTTCGCTTGGTGCCGGGCAGAATTTCCGTGAGCACAACAGCGCAAACCATCACCGGCGAGCTGGCCCTTGAGGGTGGGAAACCTCTCCGCGTGCGGCCATTTCCTCCGTGGCCCCATTTCGGAGCCGAGGAGATCGAAGCCGCTGCGGCTGTGCTTCGCTCGGGCCGGGTCAATTATTGGACAGGTGATCAGGGCCGCGCATTCGAGCAGGAATATGCCGCTGCAGCCGGCTGCCGATATGCTGTGGCCGTGACCAATGGCACGGTTGCGCTCGAACTGGCACTTATGGCGCTGGGCATCGGTCCAGGTGACGAAGTCATCGTGCCGGCGCGCACGTTCATCGCGGCTGCAAGTTGCGCCGCCATGCGTGGCGCAAGACCAGTCATCGCCGACATGGACCGTTTCAGCGGCACCATGACTGTGGAAACGATCAAGCCGCTGCTCACTTGCCGCACCCGCGCTATTGTGGCAGTCCACCTGGCTGGCCTTGCGATATGGACCCCCTCGTGGCCCTTGCCCGGCCGCGACGAATTCATGTCGTCGAGGACTGTGCTCAGTCGCACGGCGCCAGCTACCATGGGCGTCCTGTCGGTTCTCTCGGAGATATCGCGGCGTTTTCCTTCTGCCAGGACAAGATCCTGTCAACAGGCGGTGAAGGCGGCCTGGTCACGACCAACGACCAGAATCTGTGGGAGCGTGCCTGGAGTTTCAAGGATCACGGCAAGAGTTATCATGCAGTCTATCACCGCGCCCATCCTCCGGGCTTCCGCTGGTTGCACGAATCGTTCGGTACTAACTGGAGGATGACCGAGATTCAGGCGGCCGTGGGCCGCGTGCTGCTGCGGCGTCTTCCGCATTCAGTTGAGACGCGACGCCGGCACGCCTCGACCCTGATCGAGGGTCTCTCTGCGATTCCGGCGCTGCGCGTACCGGCCCCGCCTGCCGACCTCGTCCATTCCTACTACAAGTTCTACGCCTACGTGCGCCCGGAACGGCTCCTTTCCGGGTGGGATCGCGACCGCATCATGGCCGCGATTCAAGCGGAAGGCGTGCCGTGCTACACCGGGAGTTGCAGTGAGATCTATCTTGAAAAGGCTTTTCCAGCAGACTTGCGCCCGCCAGAACGGTTGCTCATCGCCCGCGAACTCGGCGCGACCAGTCTAATGTTTCTTGTGCACCCCACACTCAGCGACGATGATCTTCGCGACACCTGCCTCGCCGCCCAGAAAGTTTCCGCGCCGCTTCACTGTAGCCGCCCCGCAACTAGGTTCCCCGGCCTTTGCAGACCTCTAGGTAAAAGCATGACCCAACTCGCACTGACGGGGGACAGGTCTTGGTGTCTGGATTTCGGAGACCTTCAAGCCGGCTGTCGGCCCCACGGCAACAGCGTGCGCCTTTGGAGCCATGAGATCAGGCGTTCGAAGAAGCCCTTGCGAATCGCAACTTCCACGAAATTTATCGCCAACGCGAGCAAAAGCCAGTACGGCCACAAAGGCCTGCGTTCGCTCACAGAATTACCGCTCGTGTTCAGCAACTGGTCGACCGAGGGTCGCACATGCCCACCCGTCAAGCGGCTCACCTCACTGAGGAGGGTCACATTGACCGTTTGCATCCTTGTCTCTTCCAGCTCCCGATAGAAACCGACGTCAGGGAACCCCAACTCCGAGCTGCCCGGCATAATGCGGTAGAGTCCAGGCTGGCTGACAGAAATGCGCGCCTCGTAATGGCCCGGCACCGTCTCCTCGAGGGGGAGTGCTTGGGGAGCCCCCTCAGGCACCTCCACCACGATGCTAGGATGGCCAGGCAGACTCAAGTCCACCTTCATTTGGGTGTCTGCCTGTTTCAGAACGTCGTAATACACGATTACTTCGCCTTCGCGACTGCCCACCCGCACCCCCGCGCGAACGGTCTTGTCGCGGTGGGAAATATCGCGAACCATCTGTGGCCACAGGGTTCCGAATGACTCCCACTGCACCCAGGGAGCAGCCCACCGGCTCTTCGCATCCGACATGAAAGCAATCGCCCTGCCTAGGCCATAGTGCCAGCGCACTAACAGTGGTTTGTCATCATCCACGCGCAGGATAGTTTCTGTATCGTCTTTCGCTTCCGCCTGAACGAAACCAAGAAGGCGTGGCGCTTGAGTGAAATCGATTCCGTCGATAAACTCCACAGGTCGGACCCGGACGGCAGATACCGGGCGTTCCTGGATCGCCAAGTCCTCCACAGAGCGCACCTCGTCGTTGATGATCTGCGGAATCAATTCCAGGTTCTTTACAAAATGCGACTTGCCTTTCGTTGCGCGCGCCACTTCCTCGAGCAGTTCACGGTTAACGTCGGCTCCGACACCGATGGTGGATATGGTGACGTTTCTTGCGGCCGCATCACTTTGAAGTTGCGGAAAATCCGAAAACGTCTTGTATGTTTGGACGCCGTCCGTAAGCAGGATCATGTGCTTGCTGATGCCATCCTCGCCCAGGAGGGCTTGGAACGCTGCCTCTGCAGCCTGATAAAGCATGGTGTCACCGCCGGGTTGGACCCCGTCTACCACATCACCCTTAGACGCAAGGTCGACAGCCAGTCCCAGCGGCACCACCCACTCCTGAGTCGCATCAAAAAACATGACTCCGATCTTATCGATGGGCCGCAGCGTGCCTAAGCTGGCGCGTGCGGCTGCGCGGACCATCTGGATTTTTTGACCCTCCATGCTCCCCGATTTGTCCAACACCAGCACGACTGCAACAGGCTTCTGCGGGGGGAGTTGAGCTCGCACCGGCAGCATCTTTTCGAACGGCGTCTTGGGGTCCCGAGCGAGTCTGGCGTTCCGATCGCCAGCAATGAAGATCAGTCCGCCACCCATAAACACGTATTTTGCCAGTGCCGCGTCTTCGTCCTCGGGGAGCTCATGGTCGGGATAATTGTCCAGCAGGACGGCATCCCAATCCTGCTGCTTGGGATCCGTTGGGAAAGCGCCCGCCGTTTCGACATCCACTTGGGCCCGTTTCAGCGTGTCCAGTAAGGGCGCGGAAACCCAGCCGTCGCCCCTAATGTAGAGTACGCGCGGCCGGCGCACGGCGACGGCCTGCGAAAATAACATCTGCTCGGCGCCGGCGCTGGAGATATACACTTCCATCAGGTGCACACCGCTCCGAGTGATTCTGGCATCCAAGTCAACCGTGTTGGTGCCGGCCTCGAGGCTCAGCGCTGCCGCTCCAATCTCCTGGTCCTGGGACGTGATCCAAACGCGAACCGGCAACGGACGTGCGCTTTCCAGGCGCAGCGATAACGTGAAATGCTCGCCGGAGAAGACGTTCTGTGGGCTGGCAACGTTCACAACTTTCACTGGCAGCGGTGCCGTGCCGCCGGCTGGCACAGTAAATACTGCAACCCCCCGCTCCCGAGCGCGCAGAGCTTCGGTAAGCACATGGCCGCGGTTCTCATTACCATCGCTGATCAGCAGCACCCGCCGTGCTCCCTCTGCTGGAAACGTGCTGAGGGCTAGGTTAAGCGCTGCTTCGAGATCCGTGACCATTCCGTCGCTTGGATCTACGCCCTGGGGAATGGTCACGTCATTTGCTTGTGGAGGAATCGGGCGGAGGCGCGGGCCTCTCGCAAACGTCACCAGGCGCAACTCCGCTCCGGATCTTTTTCGCACCAGATCGCGCAGCATGGCCTCGCCGCGTTCCAAGGAGTCGCGGGGCATGCTGGCCGAGGTATCCATCAACACCGTAACCGCCAGTTTGTCCACCCGTATGACCGCCCACGGGCCGGCCAGTGCGATGACCAGAGCACTGAAGGCAGCACACTTCAGTGCCAGGCACACGCGCGAAGCGCCAGGCGCCCTCTGCATCCACAACCACAGCACGGGCAGTAGCAACAGCAGAAACAGCAACGCAGGGTGATCGAGGGTCACGTGTCCGCCTGAGTAACGAACTCCGGATCGCGAGTGTCGGATTCCGCCCGATTTCGCTCCGAGCCTGAATCAAAGCTTCGGAGTTTGGTGTCGCCGGGAGCTTCCCCGCTCTCCGTCAGTTTCGTTTTTCTCCTGCTGGAATAATAGAGCCGCCACTCTAACCAAAGCGCGACAATCGCCAAAGCTATCAGCACTCGCCAGAGGTTCCATCCCGTTTCCCGAGGCGGTTCCGGCCCGATGGGAGCGGTTTCTGCCGGAATCGCCTGCAAGCGATCCGTCGGCAGCAGCGGGGCATTCACCGAGATGCTTTTCTCGCCGTTTGGCGCGATTACACGATACGTACCGGTTTCGGTCGCGAGCAGGTGCACGTCCGGCCCGTTTCGCGCGAAAGGCACTTCTCTTCCCGATGGGGCAATAATCCGTGTAGCGGGACCCGGGAGGTTCAGTTCACCGACAGAAAACGAGTCGACCACTTCCTCCACCGAATGCGTCATCCATTCAATACTCCCGGCCATCAGAAGCGGGAAAGCGGACTGAAGCGGGAAATTGGAATCGTCAGGATCAAAACCAATAATAACGACTCTGTGTCCGTTTTGTTCACGAGCCACGATCAGAGGTACCGGTGGGTTTCCTTCGATCGATGCCAGCACCGTATCGGTGGGCAACACGGGAAGCCGGGTCGGGTTCCGCACACTGACGTCGTGGGTGCGAATCCAGCGTGTTACAGGGTGCTGCGAGTTCCACCCTGTAGCGCGCAGAAAAGAAGAACCGGCCGCGCGATCGCCCTGGACAAACCAGATAGAGTTGAAAGCAAGCTGGGTCGGGAGGCTCGCACTCTGATAAATGGCGACGTCGGGCGTACCATCCACGGTTGTTCCTGGGCCCACGAGCTCGACCTGCAAATAGGGATTGCTCGATAGCACGGTGAACAATTCATTTGCTAACGGTGAATCCGTCACAATCAGAGCCACCCGCACGCGACGAAAGGAAGGGAGATTGATATGGGCGCGGTTGTCGGCACTCAAAGCATCGGGCAGGTCGATTTCGGCGCGCAGCACGCCACCCTGCTCCCAAACAAACTCACCCTCCACGTTCGCCAATTCGTTCGCGGCCAAGGAAATCGCTTGTTGCCCGAGCGACTGGCCATCGATCGACAACTTCAGCACTACACTGGCCCGGCTCTCGCTGTAGTTCTTGACTTGCGCGAGCAGATGCCACCGATCGGGCTGAGCCGGATCGCGCCGCACAGAAAGCCGGGTGATGCCGCGGTTCTCGACGGCCGCGGCTCCTCCCACTAACCGAACAAGAAAGTGGAAGTGGTCGCCGCTGCCTTCGGCCGTTCCCATGCTGCGTCGGAATTCGTCGAGCTTTTGCGCCTGCTGCTGATCGAGCATCCCCGGGCCAATGTAAACGAGCAGCCCGCGTCTCGATCCGATCAAAGCGGCTCTGCCCATCTCCAGCGCGCGCGGCACGTCAGCGACACTGCTGGAGCTTCGTGCTTCTGCAATGGCCCGGCGCAGAGCCGCCCGGTCTGTCGTGAAGGGCATGATCAGCCGTGCATTCGCTTCCGCCGAGGTCAGTAATACCTGATCGTATGGAGGTAGCGCGTCTAAAACACGCCCGGCCTCGTCACGCGCCTGGTCAATCCACGGGGATTCGCCTGCAGCCTGCGCCTGTGACCAAATTGAGGTATCGAGCACGATCACGACCCTGCGGCCCTCGAACGTGGCGCCCATGCGGAGATCCGCTAGCGCAAGGATGACCAATAACAAGAACAACACTTGTGCCAGCAACGCCCACGGCTCACGCAGACGCCGCCGTTGCCCCTGGGAAATAGGGTGCACACTGGTCCAAAAGCGCAGCGTGGAAACCCGGCGTCGGAATGACCGACGGTTATGCAGGTAGAGCCACACCGCCAGCGCAGCCGCCACGGACCACAGAGCAGCCACTTCGAAAGGGCTCATAGCAAGCCAGTTCATTCCAGCACCTGACCGCTCCGCAGGCTGCGCAGCACGAATTCCTGGTAGGGAATGTTCGTCACCGCGCGGGCGTAGCGTCCCCCGTTGCGCAGGGCCAGCCCCCGCACGCGCTCGGAGAATTCCCAAAACCTGCTCTCATAGAGCGCCGTATTAGCCGGTGAGCACTCCACAGTGTGGCGGGCTCCAGTCTCGGCATCCTCCAGAATGAACTCGCCGTTAGAAGACGGTCGCTGCTCTTCCGCGCTGTACACCTGGAGCAGTACAAAGTCATGGCCGGACGAGCGCAACATCTCTATCGCCCGCGCGCATCCTTGTTCATCAAAAAAGTCGGAAATCATGATGACAATTCCCCGAGAGGGAAAATTGTCCGTGAATTCCTTGGCTGAGCGAGACAGATCCGTGCCGCCGCCGCACGAAAGCTTGCGCAAAAATTGGTGTACCGCCCAAAAGCGCTCGCGCCCGCCGGCGACCACCAGTGGTTTGTTCAACCGCTCCGCAAAAGGCACCACCGCAACGGTGTCCAGGTGCAGAAGGGCGATATAGGCGAAAGTCGCAGTCAGCCGCTTTGCGTAAGTAAACTTAGATTCGTCAGCACCTTCACAATCCATGGATTCGCTTCCGTCCAATAGGATACGCACCGGAATGTGCTGTTCGGTCTGATAGATTTTTAAGAAGAGTTTGCCTAGCCGGAGATAGGCGTTCCAATCCAGCGAGCGGGGATCATCCCCGATGCTGTATCGCCGGTAATCGGTGAATTCAAGTCCGGGGCCGTGGGTGCGAGACCGGTGCTCAGCGCCTACAACTCCGGCCAAGTTGGTGTGGCACAGCAGTGTGACCTGTTCGAGCGCCTTCAGAAATGTGGAGTCGAGCAAAAGTGGCGAAGCCATAAAGGTTGAACCCAGAGTGAAGGGTGACTCGCGTATCTATCCTTCGCTTGAACCTTCAGTCTTGGCTTATCTTGCCGGCGATCTCTTCCAGCAGGTCATCGGTTGTCCGGCCATCCGCTTGGGCCTCGAAGTTCAAGATGATCCGATGTCGCAGAGCAGGCAGTAGCAGTGCTCGTACGTCTTCGCAGCTGGCATTGAACCGTCCGTCCAAAAGAGCGCGGATCTTACTCCCCAGAGCCATCGCTTGGGCGCCACGCGGCGAACTGCCGTGGCGAATGTATTGGTTTGCCAGGGAGTTCTCCCGGCCGTCGGGGTGCGTGGCCAGCACCAGTCTCACCACGTATTCCTGTACGTGCGGTGCAATCGGCACCGCGCGCACCAAGCGGCGCATTTCCATGATCCGCGGCCCGTCGAGCACGGCCCGCACTGATCCGGAAGCATTTTGCGTCGTTCGCTCCAAGATCTCGTGCAATTCCTCGCGGCGGGGAAACGGCACGCGCAACTTGAAGAGGAAGCGGTCCAGCTGGGCTTCCGGGAGCGGGTAGGTTCCCTCCATCTCCAGTGGGTTCTGTGTGGCCATGACGAAAAACGGTTCGTCCAGCACATGCGAGCTGTGGGCGACCGTGACTTGTTTCTCCTGCATTGCCTCCAGCAACGCCGACTGCGTCTTGGGTGTAGCACGGTTGATTTCATCGGCCAGCAGCAAATTGGCAAAGATGGGGCCCGGCTGGAAGTCGAGCACTTTTCTGCCGTCGCCGTTTTCCTGCACCACGGCAGTGCCGGTCACATCGGCTGGCATCAAGTCTGGCGTGAATTGAATCCGCGAATATTTCAGCGATACCGCCTGCGCGAGAGTGCGCACGAGCATGGTTTTCCCCAAGCCGGGTGCGCCTTCCAGGAGCACGTGGCCGCCCGCCAGAAGAACCATGAGCACGCCATCCACGACCTCCCTCTGGCCCACGATGGCCTTGGAAATCTCATCGCGTACTTCCGCTACCTTTTCGGCCAGCGATTCAATCTGTCGGTCAAGCAGTTTGTCACTCGTGTCTGTGAATTCCATCATGAACCCACTCTCACCCTCAATTCCCGCTGTTATTGTTTTCGCGTTGAAAATAACGTTGCACGTAAAGCCGGTAACGCCCCGGAATATTTTCCTGCTCTGCGCCATTCACGGAGGTTGTTGCGTGGGACAAGGTATCACTAACGGCGATCTTCGCGGTGCCCGTTTCAGTGCTGGTGCGCATGAGTATTTGCTCTTGGAGGCCGTTGGGTTGCAATGCGACACGATCGGGAACTGCTTTTACCGACAGTGGCGAATTTTGCAGCAGGTCTTTTGTCCCTGGATTCTGGTCCTCTCCTGCGCCACCGGAAGTACCCTGCGCTGATTTCTTTTGCGAGCCAAGTTCCTGTTGTGAGTCCCGTTGGTTGTCGCCGTCGGTTGCTCCGGATTGCTCCATGGTATCTGTCTGCGGAAGACCTTGAGGAAGTTGCTGCTGAGCAGTCTGGTTGGGTTGCGCTTGCCAGCCCGATCCGTTTGATAACATGGATTGCAGTGCCTTCATGAGAGATTGGGACAACGATTCACGGCTGTTTCCCAAGGACGAGGATTGATCGGCGGGGTTGCCTTGTTGTGAATCCGATTGCCAACGGTCGTCCTGCTCGGCGTCGTCCTGATCGTCTGTTTGCCAAAGATCCTCAGAGGACAGTGTTGATCTAGCTGCCCGCTCCCCCTCATCCATAGCCTCTGCATCCTGGTTCACGCGGGACATGGTCCTTCTGACGTCCTTATCATCCATGGCCTGCCTGAAAGGCGAGAGTATGGATTGCATGAGATGCGACCTTGCCGTCGTCTGCAGCAGAGCCGCCAAGGGCGCCTGGTAATACGCGCGGTAGACGAAAAGTCCGGAAACCGCCAAAGCCAGTATCAGCGCACGGCGACCCGTTACAGGTATCCGGATGGGGAATAGCTGCCGCACACCCACCCGCGATAACCTCTCCAAGGCGTCACGGCGCTGGCGAAGTATTATTCCGTCTGGATCCGCAAGTTTGCCAAAATAAAGTGCTGTCGAGAGCCGATCATGAAGACTGGCCGCACAATCTAGCCGGCAGGCTGTTTCGTAAGTAGAGGGCCGCGTCCACCACGTCCACCACATTATGACTGTGGCTCCCATGACCATCAGGATCGCGGCTAAAATCGCTGCACCGGCCAGCTTCGGGCTGAGCGTAGCGGCTACCATCAGGCCAATCAGAATCCAACTCCACAAGCTGAACCACCCGCGCAAGAACATATTGGTCAAGATTCTTCTGCGGGCCAGGACGAGTACATCAATTAGACCGTGCAGTTCCCTTGAGCAATCATGCTTCCCGAAATCTTGACCTGGCAAGATGAGATCTGCAATCGTTTGCCTCCGGTCGCGGGCGAATATCGCTTCCCACCACCTCCTCAGAACTGAGGGAAAAGCGGGCCTAAATGCACGTCTGGGCACCGTAGCACTCGCGCTTTTATTCGCAGGCACGGACACTCCCGAAATCCAGCCAGCATACTAGCTACCCTAATCTAAATCTACCCGAAGGCTTTCGCTCTCCTAGCAAGCAGGCCTGGGCTGTCTACACCCATACAGATAGAATGCCGCTGTGCTCATTATGGCATCCTTCTGACCGGATGGTCAGGGTGTCTGCAATAGTTTACGCCAATAGTCTTGATGGGTGTGATCTATCTCCAAGACCACGCAGACGCTTATTAGTTCGTGCGTCATGGAGCGGACTCAGGGTAACATTGAATTTCTTGTTCCCCGTATTCACCGATCTCGACGGCACGCTTCTGGATCAAGCCTATTCGTGGGAAGCCGCGCGACCTGCGGTTCAGCGGCTGATTGATTTGGGCATTCCCTTGATCTTTACTACGAGTAAGACTCGCGGGGAGACAGAATATTGGCGCCTGAAGACGGGGAACCAGCACCCGTTCGTTGTTGAAAACGGAGGAGCTGCCTTCGTGCCTCAAGGCTACTTTCCTGCGCCTATCACCGGTGCCGCCCGGCGGAACAATTTCGAAGTTTTGGAGTGGGGAACACGGTATCCAACACTGGTGGATGCGCTGCACAAAGCGTCAGAGGCTAGCGCCTGCCGCGTCCAGGGATTTCACGACATGACCGCCGCGCAAGTGGCGGTCGCATGCGGACTTCCCACGGATCTTGCCGAACTGGCTAAGCAGCGTGAATATGACGAGCCGTTCACAGTCCTGGATCCGGGCCGGATAGATGATCTCTTAGAGGCGATTGAATCCGAGGGGCTGCGATGCACTCGCGGCGGACGGTTCTGGCACATTACCGGGGCGAACGACAAGGGAGTTGCCGTTCGGGCGGTCAAGAGACTCTTTGTCAAGGCTTTCGGACCGGCCACCAGCCTTGGCTTAGGCGACAGTCTGAACGACCTCCCGCTGCTTAAGGAAGTTGAGCTTCCAATCTTGATCTCATCACCACAATCCGAAGAACTGAAGAATTTGATCCCCAACGGCATGATCACCCAGAAGAGT
Organism: Candidatus Acidiferrales bacterium; assembly: GCA_965197305.1. Taxonomy (GTDB): domain Bacteria; phylum Acidobacteriota; class Terriglobia; order Acidiferrales; family UBA7541; genus Palsa-189. The sequence goes on from CBDAMS010000013.1 coordinate 839,183, forward strand.
GGTCCGGAGGGATGGAATGAAATCATCCTCAGAATGATTTCTGAGTCGGCTGGGGACGCTTGAGCGGAGAGGCGGCCTGCGTCGAGCGTCAGAGGTGTTTCCACAACGGCCGTTCGTTTGTTTCCTCCTCCTGTTCCTTCTTTTCTTCAAAGAACCAACGCAATCCGGTACCGGTTCCCAACCCAATTGCCAGGCTGGCTGCCAGCACGGCGCCACCAACCAAAATGACGAAAGACGCGAGAAACACGTACCTTGCGAAGTTCAGGTGATCGGCTGCTACCACGATGGCTACGAACATGATCACGATGCGGAGCAGGGACGCCAGACGCCTGGGAGCAGGCAGGTTCTCATTGACTGCCCAGACCAGCAAGCTTCTGCCGAGGTACTGACTCAGCCATGCGCCTGCGATGATAATCAGGACCGCCACCAATAGTGAGGGAAGCAGGAAGACAAATTCCTGAATCATCCGCGTGGTCAGTTCCGTATTAAAAACACTCAATCCCAAGAGCGCGCCGCTCAGGAGAATCACCCAGTAAACGGCTTCGGCGACCATCCGGGTAGCGCGTAGGCGGCCGGAACTATCGATCAGGAAAGCCAGCCCACTTTGCCGGAGGAACTTGTCGATGGTCTGCCCTTTAAAAACTTTGTAGAGAATCCACCTAACCAGCCAGGCAGTGATGTATGCCACGATGATGAAGGTAAGCGCCGCCAGCAACGAAGGAGCAATAATCATTGCGTGAGAACGGATGCGCTCAAGCGTGCCTTCAAAAACTATCCTCAACGTCTGAAGCATGGCTAAACCTCCAAACTGGCCTTTGGCAACTTCTGCCGCTCCGTGGTCGGAACGCCAGTCTCAATCGGGGGATGCAAGTGGCCCTCGTGGTCCCAATGCTCCAGCAGGTACGGCTTTAACTTCTCGAAAGTCAAGCAAAGATCCTCGATGCGCTCTTCCACTTCGGCGGCCCCCAGCGCATCGGTCTCCAGCACGAACGAAGCGACCCGGGCCAAGTACAGTGGAGTCAAAGATCCCAGGATTTGTCCTCTCGACAACGGACTCTTCCGATACGCGCAGGCGAAGTCGAGGATCACCCGGGCCCACAAGTCGTCGGGGAGGTGAAAGGACGCGGAGCCGGCAACGGACTGCCTGCCCAGGGCTTCGACTTGCATTAGAGTCTCGCGTTCAAGCGCGAGAGCCCATATCTCTCTGAGTTCCCTACAGCTCCGGCGGAACGTCTGGACCATTCTCTCTACATTGGCCTGAACCGGGTCCAATCCTACATCGAAACGGAAGCCGAACAATTCGGCGGGCCGGCTGCCCTGGGTTGCGTGCCAGACGCTTTCGTACTCCTGCATGAGCAGGAAGACGCTGCCTACTACCTGCTGGAGCATGGCCGAAAGATCCGAGCCCGGGTCTTTGGCATCGTGCAGCTTCGCGCCGAGGAAACTTTGGCACACGCGGAACCCTTCTGCGATGGCAATGGTGGTCATCCAGATGTCAATGCCGTAACGGGCGATATCGGTCTCCCAGTCGTCTCTCTGGAGATATCGCTCGGTTAGGCGAGCGGATACGCCGAATTCCCCTCCGATCGGCTGCCGCACCTGCAATCCGTAGAGCGCACGGGTCAAGGGATACACGATGCTGTTGGTGATCGTGCCGTCGTACTTGTGTCGGTGATAGTACGGAGCCACGAAGTCGTAACCGGCGAAGAGAATCGGCCGCACCAGAAGGTCGATCCATTCCGGGGTAATGGACCGGAGATCAGAATCCACAAGCACGCATACCTTTGCGCTCAGCTTTCGCGTCAACTGAAAAATCAGGCGAAAAGCGCTTCCCTTGCCGGGAATGCCATGGTAGGGGAAGGACAGCCGGTGGGCGGCCGCAGGGGAAGTAGAAAGCAACAGCAAACGATTGTCTGCCACATGAGCGGACAGGACTGCCTCGCGTGTATTGTCCGTCGAACCGCCGTCCGAGTTGATGACCACCCCGGTGAACTGCGGAAAATACTTGGCCAAACCAGCATAGGCGGCCCGCACCACGTGATCAATGGTATGGCCATTGTTGTAACTGGGAATGCCGATCACGATATCGGCCTGCCGGATAAATTCCACGGCCCTGCGGGCCTCATCAGGAAGGACAGCTTCCGCCATTCATTCTCCTTATGCTGCTCTGCCGGCTTGCTCCCGCGCGTCTTTGTCGACGGCGTCTTGCAGGAGCTCAAAGAACTCGGGGATCGCAGCAAGGACCCGGTTCCAGTTGGGGATCAAAGGGAGTCCAGTAGGATCTTCAATCAACTCTGTTGCGGCCATGCGCAAGCTCTTGGCAAACGTCGCGACCGCCGCTTCTTCGGAATGCCGATCGAACTTGAGGCCATTGATCATGGCGTCCGCGTAGTAGCGGGCAATGGTATCCTGCGCCAGGCGGATATAGCGCACTTCCACGCTGCGGAAATGGTCGGCCGCGAACACCAGACCCTCGGCCGCCAAGGTGCGGAACAGCGACTTCGCGATGTCGCCGGTCATTCTTGCCAAGCCCTGCGAAGGGTCCTCGCTCGACAGCGACTGATGCTTGTGCTCATAATTATCCGTCAGGTCGACCTGGCAAGTTCGGGAGACGGCGCAATTGCGAAAAACCTCCGCCAAGACTCCCACCTCCAGGCCCCAGTCAGCCGGGATGCGGTTGACGCGAGCCAGTTTGATATCCATGGCAACTTCTCCGGCCAACGGGTAACGAAAGCTGTCGAGATAGCGAAGAAAAGGATTGCCTGGCACCATTTCTTCCAGTGTCCTGATCAACGGCGTCATGAACAAGCGGGTAACCCGGCCGTGCATTCGTTCCGTCACCCGAGCGTAGTAGCCTTTGCAAAATTCAAAGCCTAGGTGTGGATGGGTAACTGGGTAGCAGAGGCGCGCCAGCAAACTCGCGTCGTAGTTGACGATGTCGCAGTCATGCAGGGCGACCACATCGCAATCCCCCATGGCCAAGAGATATCCATAGGCCAGCCAGCAGGACCGTCCCTTGCCGTCCGGACCGGCAGACAGACCACGGTCCTCGAGCTTTTTGAACAGGGCCTGCGTCCGTTCGCTCTCCACCCAGATCAGGTTCACGGGGGTGTAGAAGTTCTTGAAAAAGCTCTTGGCTTGAACAAACTGCTCACGGGAAGCCCGGCCGACTACGACCACAATCCGCTGCAGATAGCGCGCCTTCTGCAGCGTGGTTACGATTCTCTGCATCGCGGACGTCTCGAACTCTGAAATGAGGGCGGGGAGGACCAGCCCGATGGGCCGGTTGCGCCCAAATTTCTCTAGATCCGCTTCCAGACGTTCGGTGTGGTTGCGCGTCAAGCGGTGCAGGGTGGTCAGGGTGCCGGTTTGGTAGAAATCAGCCATCGTGGCCCTCCTCGCTCAAGTATAGTCGCATCCGCGTTCTGTACTGTATTTCACTTCCCTGCGCCGGCGGTTAGTCCCGCCACAATCCTTCTCTGAAAAATAATGACCAGCAGAATCAGTGGAAGCGAGCTGGCTACCACCCCCGCTGCCAGCAATCCCCAAGGAATTTCATAGGTGAAGGCCCCACTCAGGGTGGCCACTCCGACGGTGATGGTTTTTGCATATTCCAAATTCATGAACGTCAAAGCAAACATGAATTCGTTCCAGGCGAAGATGAAGGCCAGCATTCCGGTGGTGGCTAGCGCCGGCACCGACAGTGGCAGGATGATCTTCACTAAGGATTGCAGGCCCGTGAGACCATCCACAGCGGCAGCTTCTTCAAGCTCGTGTGGGATCTGCCCAAAGTAGCCCGTGAGAAGCCAGATTGACAACGGAAGATTCAGGGCCGCATAGGACAAGATCAATCCCCAGGGATGATTCACCAGACCCGCCGCTCGCACCAACTCGTAAAGCGGAAACAGCAGAACGATGGGCGGGAAGAACGCCACCACCAGCAAACTGGATGTAATGACGCGGCGCATACGGTCACCGGCCCGGGTCAGATTGTAGGCGGCAAGTGAGGCCGCTGCGACACAAAGAAGACTGGACAAGGTCGCGATAACAAAACTGTTCGCGTAGTACCGGCCGAAAGACCGCCGTGTAAAGAGTTCCTTATAGTTCTCGATAGTCGGATCATGCGGCAGAAACGTGGGCGGTATGTTCGTGAGCTCCCCCGGAGTCTTGAATGAGGAAACCAGGTGCCAGGCGATCGGTGCAACCGCCAGAACGCAAAACAGCGCGATGATGAACCTAGAAAGGACGCGCATATCGCTTTAGCAACAATTGGTACAGCGCAAAGGCCATCGCCGCCAGGATGATGACCACAGCTACGACTTGCGCCGAGCCGTATCCAATATCTAGGTAGCGCATATACGTTTGATACGAGTAGACGGAGACCGTTTCGGTAGAACCGCCTGGTCCCCCGCCGGTCATCACGTAGACCAGGTCGAAGATCGCAAAGCTCTGAATCATCCGAAACACCAGCGAGATGAAGACGAACGGAAGCAAAAATGGCCAGGTCACATAGCGGAACTTTGTCCAGGCTCCGCCGCCGTCGACCTCCATGGCCTCGTAAAGATCTTTGGGTACGTTCTGGATACCGGCGAGGAGCACCAGAAATACGAACGGTGTAGTCTTCCATACGTCTGCGATGATAATCGATGCCATGGCACTGATTGGTCCGGCTAGCCACGCGATCGGTGTCTGGATGACGTTGGCCCCCAGGAGCAGAGCATTCAATGCGCCATACTGGTCGTTGAAGATCCATGCCCATAGGACCGCAATGATGGCTGTCGGGAGAGTCCACGGCGCCAGGAAGAAAGACCGAATCAGCGTTCTGCCGCGGACGATGTTGTCCGCAGCCAGTGCCAGTAACAATCCGAGTGAGAATTCAAGCGCGACCGAGACAATCGTAAACGTAGCGGTCACCTTCAAAGAGTTGTGAAACCGGGAATCCGACAACAGGCGGAGATAGTTCTGCAGGCCCGCGAATTCCGGCTGAAAGTTCGTATGCAGCGTCATATGAGAAAAGCTGAGAAGGGCGGTCCGGACGATGGGGTAGCCCACCACCAGCAGCAGCAGTGCAGCCGCGGGCAGATAGAAGAGCAAGTCGCCACTTGCGTTCCTCGAGGTTCGAATGGAATTATGCGGTGGCATTAGTCCCTCAATAGAAACTTGGTCTCTTTTGCCGCCTCGCGCATCGCCTGCTCAGGGGTAACGCTCCCAGTCAGGGCCGCGCTGAGCCAGCGCTGCAGAATATCCGAGGCCTGTGCGTATTCCGGTATAGCCGGCCGCGGGCGCGCACTGGCCAGCACAGGGAGCATTTCTGGGGGAATCAGGCTCTTTCGCGAGGGAATTCGTCCTTGCCGCTGCTGGACTTGCCGGAGCTGCGCCGGTCGCGTGATGAACTCGATAAACTGCCATGCTCGGTCAGGATCGCGGCTGTAGCTGGAGATGCCAAATCCCCACCCCCCCAGCGTGGCGGCACTCACTTGACCCGGAGCATGCACCATAGAAGTGACGCCGACGTCATCTTTGAAGGCGCCTCCCGAGCGTTGGATCAAGGTCCAGACATAGGGCCAGTTCCGGAGAAACACTGCGCGGCCATTCTGAAAGATGTTGCGGGTTTCCTCTTCCGTATAAGCTGTGACAGCAAGTGGGGAAACGGTGCCGACTGTGGATTTAAGGAAGTCCACTGCGCGGATGGCTTCCGGGGTTTCCAGGAGGACTTCGCGTGTGTCCGGTTCGATCCACTCGCCACCGTATCCCCACAAGACCTCCAGGAAAACGGTCACCAGCCCCTCGTACTGTTTGCCCTGCCACAGGAATCCCCAGCGATCCGGCGTCTGCAAAGACGAGGCAAGCTTCAGCAATTCTTCAAACGTCTCCGGGGGCTGCTGAACCAGATCTTTTCGGTAGAAGAGAAGGCCGGCATCGGTGAAGCCCGGCATCCGGTAGTTCTTTCCCTCGTACGAACCTGCGCGGAGTTCGACGGCCAGGAAATCAGACCGATCGCTCTCGGAGATTCGTTCGGACAGATCCAGCAGCCATCCGGCCGCCGCGAACTTGGCGACCCAGATGCTGTCGCTGTAGACGATGTCATAGCTCGCGTCGCCCGACAGAAACGCGGTCGAATAGAGATCCTCGCGAGTGTTCGTGGCCGGCGGGCCTTCGATCAAACGAATCGGCTCCCCCGGATTCCGCCGATTGAACTCAGCCACTAGATCCCGCCACACCCCGGTCCCGTCGGGCTCCATAAGAATCGACAAGCCCACCCGATCCCCTGAGGCCGGGCCGCGCAGACTATAGACGAACAGAATCGCGAGAGCGGCGCCAAGAAAAACTCGCACCGCTGTTCTTTTCAAAGACATGCACAAGCTCCGCTTCGATTCGAAGATGCACGGTATCCCCGGCTGGCCGGTGCGCATCGGTTACCGACAGGGCCGTCTCTCCGGCTTGCACTCCGATTAGGTATTGTGCTCCGAGGTTCTCCACCCACCGGACGGCAGCTGGAATCCCAGATTCGCCGACCAAGATATCCTCCGGACGGATACCGATGACTGCCTGGCCAGACCAATCCAGCGGCGTCTTGACTAGCTCGGAGCCAAGTCGAAATGCACCCTGTGTAACTCGGCAATCAAAGAGATTCATGGACGGCGTGCCAATGAAGGAGGCCACGAACTGATTCGTTGGACTCCGGTATAGTTCCTCCGGCTTCCCAATTTGCTGGACTTTGCCTCTGTCCAGCACGACGACACGGTCAGCAAGAGTCATGGCTTCGGTTTGATCATGAGTTACATAGAGCACAGTGGCGTGAACTTCCCGGAAGAGTTCCTTCAATTCATGACGCACGCGTTCCCGCAGCAGCGCGTCCAGGTTGCTCAACGGCTCGTCAAAGAGAAACACCTCAGGGTTGCGAATCAAGGCGCGTCCGACCGCGACTCTTTGGCGCTGGCCACCGCTCAACTCGCGGGGCTTCTTCATGAGCAGTTCTTCGATCTCGAGCAGACGTGCCGTTTCACGGATCCGCTTCTCTATCTCCTGCTTCGGCACCTTCTTCAGGCGAAGATTGAGCGCCAGGTTCTCGAAGCACGTCAGATGCGGGTAGAGGGCATAGGATTGAAATACCATGGCGATATCTCGAAGCCTGGCGGGCACTTCGTTCACCACCCGACCCCGAATTTCCACCGTCCCGGCCGTCGGAAAATCGAGCCCCGCGATGATCCGTAGCAGCGTGGACTTGCCGCAACCGGAAGGCCCCACAACCGTTACCACTTCCCGCTCCTCGATCTCGAACGAGACCTGATCCAGAGCGTGAACGTCCTTGGAAAAGCTCTTGGAGATGTCGTGCAGCCGGATATGCGCCATTTTGAGGTCCGTATCTTCCCGTCAAGGTGCGGTCCATCAGCGGCACCGGACGGCTGCTTAGCTTACTTGGATTTCAAGCCAAATCTTAGCGGATTCCGGCCGCCATGTTATCGCCAGTCTGGCGCGGATGCACCGGCGCCCGGCAGTAAGAGCCTCCTTGACACAGATTGGGGGGCCGGTGTCTACTGCGCGCCCAGACTGTACCACAACGTTTCTCTCATGGATTCGTTGTCGGTTTAGGTTACCTGATGAGCTTGGCTGCCATTTCTCTCGCTGCGCTGGTGTTGGCACTCGTGATCAGTTGCGTTTCGAGCGTCAACATCGGCTTCCTCGCAATCGTGCTGGCGTGGATTGTCGGCACCTATTTCGGGGGCATGCCGGTGGCGGAAGTAATCGCCGGTTTTCCCACTTCGCTGTTTCTGACCCTGGTGGGAGTCACGCTGCTGTTCACTCAGGCACACGTCAACGGCACTCTCGATCGTATCGCGCGCCCCGCGATACGCTTATGCCGCGGAAACGCAGGCGTTGTTCCGATGATGTTCTTCGTGCTCACGGCCGTGCTGTCGTCGATTGGTCCGGGTAACATCGCGGCGACTGCGTTGATGGCACCGGTGGGTATGGCCGCGGCGGGACGTTACGGCATCTCGCCGTTTCTGATGACCATCATGATTGCCAACGGTGCGAGTGCTGGGTCGGTTTCCCCCATCGCCCCCACGGGGATCATTGTCAACGGCATTGCCGCCAATATGGGCCTGGCCGATACGCAGTGGCCGATCTATCTGAACAACATGATTGTCCACACAGTCGTCGCGTTTTCCGGATATTTCCTCCTCGGCGGGTGGCGTTTGTTTTTTCGTCGGCCGCCTAAAACAGCCCTCATGGCGGGCACCGCCGCGCAGCCGGACGAGGCAGACACCGCGGAGGAGCCGTTCCATTGGCGCCAGCGACTCACGCTGCTGGTCATCGTCGCGTTGATCATCTCCGTGATCTTCCTCAAGTTGAACGTGGGGCTGGTGGCGTTTGCAGGCGCCATATTGCTGACCTTTGCGCGCGCTGTCGATGAGACCGCCGCAGTGCGGCAGATGCCGTGGAAGGCGATCATGATGGTCTGCGGCGTCACGACGCTGGTAGCCATACTCCAAAAGACGGGCGGGATGGACTTGTTCACCGACTTCCTGGCGCGCCTGGCTACACCCGCCAGCGCCACGGCAGTCACCGCCTTCTTCACCGGGCTCATTTCGATCTACAGCAGCACGACGGGCGTAGTGTTGCCCGCTTTTCTCCCCATGGTGCCGGGGCTGATCGAACGAATGGGCGGGGGAGCTCCCATGGCCCTGGTTTCTTCGATGACCGTTGGCGGCCATCTCGTTGACCTCTCACCGGTGTCGACCCTCGGTGCGCTTTGCCTTGCTGCCGCGCCGGTCGGCACCGACCTCCGCGCCCTTTTCAACCGGCTCCTCGCCTGGGGTATATCGATGAGCTTGGTCGGCGCCCTGGTGTGTTGGCTAATCTTCTAGAGGTACCGGGATGCATCTCAAACGGGGACGCACAACAAGATATCGGGCAATGAAGGCAGTTGAATTGGCTGGAGCGGGAGGTGGGATTCGTTCTAAGCCCGGTGGAGTCATCCTCCCTCCGCAGCCCTTGATCTATCTTCCTTTCGCGCCCGGGCTGGACTCAATGCAACAGGCTGGTTCGCGTCGCAGCTACTTCACGAAGACGCCTTCACGTAACTGATCGCGCCCGACAAAGGTCTTGGAGGAGCGAAAACCCTCAAACAATTCCTGGATCTCGCGGTTCTGATAGACATGGCGGGGCTGGAGCAGCGGAGGAGCCGGCACAAGCACAAGGTGGTGCGCATCGAGCACGCGATAGCGTCGAAAGTGTACCGGCAGGCGCGTGTGGAACATGCCAAGGATTGCGCCCTGGTTTCGCAATAATGTGGAGAGCCTTGCCACGACGCGTGACATGGCATCGCGGTCAAGATAATCCAGGATGTCCCAAATCAAAATGGCATCAAATGATTCCGGCGCATGACATAGGTTGGAGCTGAGAAACCGTTCCACGCGTCCAGCCGCGGAGAAGTCGAGGGGTTCGGCACCCGGCGGGAGCGAGCGCAGCAGTTCCTCCTCGGCGCGCAGAAAAGCGCTCCAGGAACTGAGGAAATCCTCCGTAGAAACCTTGAAGCCGCGTTCGATGAAGAAACTGACTGTGGATTGCGATACCGAGCCCAGATCGAGCAAATGTCCACGATCTATACCTTCGAGCTGCGAGAGAAACTCTTTGAGACCGTTGGAAGAGCGGCCAGACTTGGGCGAATGCGGAGGCTCTCCAGATGTCGCCGCAGCGCGCAGCGGCTGGCGCACCCCTCGATCACCGCCCACGGGGGCGGAACTCGCTGACACGCGGGGATGTGCTACCCGAAGCCTGCTCAGTAAGCTCATGCGCTGCGACTGGTTTCCTTGGGTTGCGGCCCTGCCGGCTGGCTCGCAGGGGCGCCGCCGTATATGGGAGCCACCTGGGCGGCGCGGCGTTCCTCTCGCATGGTATCCACATGGCCGCGCAGCGTGGCGCCTTCATCAATAGAGATGCGCGCCGCAACCACGTCGCCGGTCACATTTGCGGTAGGAGCAAGCTGTACGCGCTCACGGGCATACAGGTTGCCCTTTACCTTGCCGCGAACAACAATTTCGCGCGCTTCAACGCCAGCCACCACACAGCCCGTGGGACCGATCGTCACTTTGCCATCCGGAATGCGTATCTGTCCATGCACCTCGCCGCCAATAAAAAAATCCTCGCCGCCGCTGATATCACCCTTGACAAGCAGTCCCTTGCTCAGATGACCGGCCGCAGGGGACGCCTCGTGCGCCGGCCCACTCGCCGCCGCTGGCGTGGCTGGCGCGACGGCCTTTGAGGCGGCAGGTGCAGAAGGGGGAAGCGATATCTTGAACGCGTTTTGCTTTCTCCACATAGGAGGCTCCTCTTGGAGGCGCGCCGGAACGATACCGCAAACTCCTGTGCAGGGCACGTCTTGTGGTCAAAGCTAAATTTAGTATAACTTCATTGGGATTGTAAACCAAAATTGGGTCGCAATTTGCCGGCCGCGGCTAAGAAGCAATGCATGGAACATTAGTGCAGGCCGTATTTCTTGCGTTTATCGAGCAATGTCTTACGGCTGATGCCCAGTATCTCGGCCGCACGCGTGATCTTGTATCGCGTCGCCTCAAGCGTCGCCCGGATGACGTCGCGCTCGACCTCTTCCAGGGAGCGCATGCGCGCCGTCATAGCGGAGTTGCCGCTGCGGATCGTTTCCGGAAAATCGTCGGGGGTAAGCGTCTCTGACTTTGCGAAGATCAACGCCCGCTCGATGACATTCTTCAGTTCGCGGACATTTCCGGGCCACTGATGGCTCACAAGCACCCGGCGGCTGGCCTCCATGAACGTGGTACCCGGCCGACCGTGCACTGCGGCCATCCGCTCCAGCAAGTACTCGGCGATCGGCACGATGTCAGCGGGCCGCTCGCGCAAGGCCGGCAGGTGGATCGTTAGAACGCTCAGGCGGAAATACAGATCCTCGCGAAAGTGCCCGGAAATGACTGCGCGCACCAGATCGGCATTGGTCAGCGCGATCAGCCGCGCGCCAATGGTGAGCCTTTCCGTGCCCCCCAGCCGCTCGAAGGTACGTTCTTCCAGGACACGCAGTAGCTTCGATTGCGTTGCCGGCGCTAAGACCGCGACTTCGTCCAGCACGATGGTACCGGCGCCGGCCATCTCCAGCCGCCCGAATTTGCGTTCGATTGCGCCGGTAAAGGCACCACGCTCGTGGCCGAACAGTTCCGATTCGACCAATTCCTGCGGCAGGCTGGCACAATCGATTTTCAGGTACGGAGCATCGCGACGCGGGCTCAACTCATGAATGAGCCGGGCCACCTCATCTTTGCCGGTGCCGCTCTCTCCTGTAACTAGAACCGTGGTCGAAGTCTCAGCGACCTTACGAGCTAGCTCCAGGACACGCTGCGAGGTCGGATCGCATGCCACCCATTCAATGCGAGCGTCGCTCACCCCGAATGACCTCCGGCAGTGGGAGCGTCAGGCATCGAATCGGTGAAATCGGTACGGCGAGCAATACGCCAGAGACGCTCGAGGTCGTAATACTCCCGCAATCGCTCGCTAAATACGTGCACAATGAAACGACCATAGTCCAGCAGCAGCCATTCGGAGCCGACACGTCCTTCGCGATGTTCGGGACGGATGCCGTGGAGTGTGAGTTGTTCCTCGATGGCATCACAGACGCCTTGCACCTGGGGGGTGCTGAAGCCCGTACAGAGCAGGAAAAAATCGGTGAAGGCTCCCAAGCCGGTCAAATCGAGGAGCGTCACATTAGCGGCCTGCTTGTTCTGCGCGGCTTCAATGGCCCAGCGCAATTCTGGGTCAAGCGTTTTGCTGATCACCGGTACAGGGCCTGCTTTCTAATGTAATCTTCCACGGCACGAGGCACAAGCCCGCGGATCGTTTGCCCGCGTTCGAGCCGCCGGCGTACCCCGGTGGCCGAAACGTGACTCGCCACCGTATCGAGCAAATGGATCGTCGTGCGGCGCAATGCAATCGAGCGCGGCTTTTGGGGTGCGCGGGATTGTGGCCTGTCCGGTGCCTGTGGCCGCGCGAGAAGTTCCGGCGCAATTGCCCGGTACAGAGTGTCGCAGCGGAATCCTGGTCGATTGGCAATCACGAAGTCGCACAGCCCCAGCAACCGGGTGTAGTCCTTCCAAGTCGCGATGTGTAGAAAAGAATCGGCGCCAAGTAGGAAGTACAGCCGATCGCCCGGCTGGCAAAACTCGCGCCGAAAACGGCGCACGGTATCCACGGAGTAGAAGATGCGATGGCTCCGACCCTTCGTGCCGGCCTCGGCAAGTGATGGGACAAACCGCGGGTGTCCGGCACACGCCAAAGCCACCATGGCGAAGCGGTGCTCGAAGGGCACCATTTCATTCGGGCGCTTGTGCGGCGGCTGGCTGGAAGGAATGAACATTACTTGGTCGAGCTGGAATCGCCGCTCGGCGGCCCTGGCGACGGCCAGATGACCAATATGAATGGGATCGAAGGTTCCGCCAAATAAGGCGATTCGGCGTCCGCACGCTGCTTTGTGGCGCGCCTGACCGGCTGGCCGTATGCTCAACGCGCCTCCGGTATCGGCGCTGTGCTGGCGGTTTCCTCTGGCGCAGGCGGGGCAAGATGCGCCAGAGCGTCGGCCATGGAGCGTACTAGTTCCGCAATCCCCTCACCTGAAGCGGACGAGATCGTATAGAAATCCAGGCTTTGCTCGGCACAGTAGGCGCGCAGGCGGTCCAACCGTGTCCGGTCAACGGTGGCGTCGAGCTTCGTGGCCACCACGATTATGGGTTTGGCCGCCAGCGCCGCGCTAAACGCCGCCAACTCGCCGCGAATGACTTCAAAATCCCGCATCGGGTCCCCCATCGAGGCGTCGCTGGTGTCGACAAGATGCGCGATCAGCCGGGTGCGCTCGATGTGGCGCAGGAAACGCATCCCCAGGCCCGCGCCATGGTGCGCGCCCTCCATCAAGCCGGGCAGGTCAGCGACCACAAACGTTCGGCCGAATCCGCGTCCATCGATGCCATCGGCAGCGACGACGCCGAGATGGGGTTCAAGCGTGGTGAAAGGATAATCCGCGATCTTGGGCCGGGCCGCCGAAATCCGGGATATTAACGTGGACTTACCGGCATTCGGAAGGCCCACCAGACCGATATCGGCGAGCAGTTTGAGCTCCAGCCGCAGGTGGCGTTCCTCGCCCGGCTGGCCTTCCTCGAACTCGCGGGGAGCCCGGTGCCAGGGTTTCGCGAAATGCTGATTGCCGCGACCGCCGCGCCCTCCACGTGCAACGATGACCCGCTGGCCCGGTGCGGTAAGATCCGCGATCCGCTCGCCGGTCTCGTCGTTTAGGACAACCGTGCCTACCGGTACCTGCAAAATCATGTCCTCGCCGGAAAGACCGGTGCAGTTCGAGCCTTCGCCGTGACGCCCGCGCGCGGCGCGAAATTCACGGTTATAACGGTAGCGCAGGAGCGTATTGTCGTGCTGTGTGGCTTCCAGGATCACGCTGCCGCCAGTGCCGCCGTCACCTCCCGAGGGACCACCGCGCGGCACGAATTTCTCGCGCCGGAAGGCAACGCAGCCTCTGCCGCCGTCGCCCCCTTTGACGTAGATCTTGGCTTCGTCTGCGAACATGGCTATTTCTTCCCCAGCATACGCCAGCCGCCCAAGAATTTGCACAATCGGCGGCCATGGACGCGGTTCTTCACGGCCAAAAACGAAAACAGGCGGCCCTGCCAGCGCAGAGCCGCCCCCAAGAAGTGCAGAACTAGCTTGCGGAAGACGCCGGGGCTGCATCGTGCGCCGCTGTGGGTGTTTCGGTGGGTAGAACGCTGATGAAGCGTCCCGAGTGGCCCTTATTTTCAAACCGCACGGTTCCGGTGATGCAGGCGAACAAGGTATCGTCTTTTCCCCGCCCTACGTTGGCGCCGGCTTTGTGCGGCGTGCCCCGCTGGCGGACCAGGATCGTGCCCGCCTGAACAAATTGCCCGGCAAAGCGCTTGACGCCCAGACGCTGCCCGGGTGAGTTACGGCCATTGACCGATGAGCCGCCGCCTTTTTTATGTGCCATGATCGATTCCTTCTACGGTGCCACGCTAGACCGTAACTTCCTTGACCTGAACAGCGATATAGTCTTGGCGGTGGCCCCGCTGGATCTTGTATTGCTTGGTCCTGCGGTATTTCAGGACCGTGACTTTTGCGTGCCGCCCCTGCAAGACAATCTTGCCGGTAACTTTGGCCGCGGCTGCATCCTTGCCAGTCAGGAGTTTTTCGTCGTCGGTGCGAACGGCAACCACTTCACCGAACGTCACTTTGCCGCCGATCTTGCCCGGAAGGTGCTCGACCTTCACGGTTTCGCCCGGCGCAACGCGGTACTGTTTCCCTCCACTGCGGATTACGGCGTACATCCGGCCTCCAGACGCCAATGGGAACACCGCATTATACGGGGTGACTCTACAAACCGTCAAACGCTTCGTCTCAGCTTTATCCTTAAGATTAGCAGAGAGGAAGGTGAAGGAATAAGTTATGGGCGAAGGACCCTACCAACCGGAAGAAGCGCCGGACCTGCCCCCGTCGGGCCCCTCGCGCCCGTGGCAGTTGTTGGTGTTGTCCGCCAGGACTCCTGCCGCGCTCGACCGTACGACAACACAGCTGTGCGAACATTTGAAATCAATCGCCAACTCCTCCGACGCTCGCGGGTCATTGTCGAAATTGCCGGAATTGGCGGACACGGCGTTCACCTTGCAAACGGGCCGGAGCGAATTCATGCACCGCCGTATCGTGACTTGCAGCGATGCCGGCAAGGCCGCTGCCGCCCTGGAGTCACGCGATCGGAAACGTGTTTTCACGCACCATCTGCAGTTTCGGCAGCCGCCTGTGGTATTCCTGTTTCCAGGCCAGGGTTCGCAATGCGCCAACATGGGTGCCGAACTCTATCGCGTCGAGCCGGTGTTCCGCGCGGAGGTGGACCGTTGCGCCGCGTTGCTCGAATCCTCTCTCGAGACCGATTTGCGCTCGGTGATATTTCCTGCCGATGGAACGGAAAAGGAAGCGGAACGACTCCTGGTACAGACTCGCCTTGCGCAACCGGCATTGTTCGCAATCGAATATGCCCTGGCGAAGCTTTGGATGTCCTGGGGAATCGAGCCGGCGGCGATGATCGGCCACAGCATCGGTGAATATGTGGCGGCCTGCCTGGCTGGCGTGTTTACGCTGGAGGACGCGCTCTCCCTTGTCGCGTACCGGGCCTCTCTGGTCGAGGAGCAACCGGGCGGAAAAATGCTCGCCGTCCGGATGCCGGAGAAGGAAGTTTTGCCGCTCTTGAATCCGCAGTTGGCAATCGCCGCGATCAATTTGCCGAATCTGTGCGTTGTGTCCGGTCCGCACCATGCCATGGAGCCGTTGGAGAAGGAACTTAAGCTAATGCGCGTCGCGACCCGGCCCTTGCGCACTTCGCACGCATTCCATTCTCCGATGATGGAGCCGGTGCTCGCGCCCTTCGCGGAATCGATTCGCCGCGTGAAATTCGGCGAACTGCGGATTCCGTACGTTTCCAGCGTGACGGCTCGCTGGATCACCGCAGCCGAGGCCAAGACGCCCGGCTACTGGGTTGAGCATGTGCGGCAAACGGTGCGGTTCGCTGATGGCGTCGCGGAACTGATGAAAGACCCTCGAAATGTTCTGCTGGAGGTCGGCCCCGGCCAGACTTTGAGCATGCTGGCCCGGCGGCATCCGGCCAAGCCAGCCGAACAAACGGTGCTCGCATCGTTACCAAGGATTGGGCCATGGATTGGCGCAGAGGAGCCGCGCGGCATTCTTGAGGCGTTGGGACGGCTTTGGTTAGCCGGCGTGGCCGTCAATTGGAAAGCATTTTATGTCCACGAGCGCCGCCGCTCCGTGCTGCCCACGTATCCCTTTGAGCGCAGGCGCTGATGCAACGTCACCACCGGACCAGATACCACCTGAATACCATCTGATCCACGCACACCATCCCCCGGACTTTTTCCTCATTCCCGAACACTACTGATCTTGCTCTGAATCTGGCGCTGAATCTTGCGCTGAATCTTGAGTATTGGCACTGCCGGAGGTTGGTTCGCTCGCAGGTCCACTTGGTTCGGGTGGAACACCGGTCGGTTGGTCCGCGGGAGGAGGTTCCGGAGGGGCCTCAGGCGCAGGTGCGGGGGCATCGACCGCCGCAGGCGTACTCTCGGAAGCCTGGGTGTCGCCCGCAGAGGGTCCGACAGGCTCAGAAGGTGAGTTCCCAGCGGAAGCAGCAGCCGCGCTTGCGGCTGCGTCCGAGGGTTCTTGGGGCTCTTGCGCTGCCTCATCTTCCAGCCGCGGCGACAAGACTTCCACCAGCAAGTCGATCACTCGCTTGGCCGCGCTGCCGTCCGCGTCAAGATCCGGGTTGTAAGCGCAGATTTCGAGCACGGCGAGCGTTGGCTGGCGTACGAAAACAGTCAGCGCCTGACGGACTTCGTCGAGCCGCAGCCCGCCCGGGGCGGAGAGGTTCGCGGAACGAAAATCCTCCCCGGCAATTACGTCCAGGTCGATATGCAGCACGAATTGGTGGTTCCGAGCGTGTATGCCCTGGAGGGCTTCTTCCGCTGCCGCACTGGCTCCCCTTCTGGCGACATCCTCGGCATGATACCTCCGGAGAGGCGAGCGCTGCAGAAACTGCTGTTCAGGTGGGTCCACGCGCTCCACGCCGAACAGTGTTACATTCGGCTCCCGTACCAGGGGAGGCTCGCCCCAAAATCGCACCAATTCCGGAGCGCCGCGCCCAATCACATGCGAAAGCGCCATCCCATCTACACACCCCGACGGTGTTGTTGCGGGCACGTTCAGATCGGCGTCGCGGTCGGCATAAATCAGACTGATGTTTCGAAAGTAACGGCGAGCCGCGGCGACCGCGGCCAGGACAGTCGAGCAATCACCGCCCAGAACGATAGGCAGTGCCCCTGACTTGATAGCCACCTCCACTTTCGGGCGCAATTCTTCGAGCGCGGCAAGCACCTGGGCCACGTTCCTTGCGTGAGGATGTTCGTCGTCGATTTGAAAGACGTGCGTGGCGCAGTCGCCGTAGTCGGTAATCTCCCACCCCGCGTCCCGAAGCCGTTCCACCAACCCCGCGGCGCGCAGTGCGCTCGGCGCTCGCTCATGCCCCCCCGCCAGCGCCGCCGCACTCGTTGGCGCGCCCAGCAGGGCAATCCTCTTCGGTTGACGGATAATCTTGGCCGCCAAGAATGTTCTCCTCAACTTTCAGGGACGCGGCCGGCTTCCGCAACGAAAACAGCCCGCCCAGCACTTCATGGCTCGCTAGGTTCTGTTGCCTGCCGGAGCGATGACGGCAAGCTCAGGCGGCAAGCTAAATAGCACGTCCTCGTTGATCAGGTCAATGTCCCGCTGATCGGTGAAGCCATAGGCAGCCAGACGCCGGCTGACCTGCTCGACCAGCACCTCCGGCGCGGAGGCTCCCGCCGTCAGGCCGATGCTCTGGACGTCTTCGAGCCACTCCGGAAGGATGTCGTTCGCCTCATCGATCAATCGCGTCTGAACTCCGGCGCGCTGCGCGACCTCCACCAAGCGGTTCGAATTCGAGCTGTTCAGCGAGCCAACAACCAGAATGAGCTGCACATCGCGCGCCACGACCTCCACCGCTTCCTGCCGATTCTGCGTGGCATAACAGATGTCGTCAGTCGCCGGCCCGATAATGGCGGGGAAACGTTCCCGCAGGCGCGCGACGATCTCCTTCGTGTCGTACACACTCAGTGTCGTCTGGGTCAGATACGCCAGACGATCCGGGTCGCGAATCTCGAGGTGATCGACAGCCTCGACTGTATCCACCACCACCGTGTTCTCCGGGGCCTCTCCGTACGTGCCAACGATCTCTTGGTGGTTTTTGTGGCCGATCAGGATGACTGTGCGCCCCTCGCGAGCGAACCTGCGCGCTTCGAGGTGCACCTTGGTGACCAGTGGGCAGGTAGCGTCGATGACTCGGAGTTTACGCAGGTGGGCCGCTTCACGTACCGCCGGCGATACGCCGTGGGCGCTGAAAATCAGCACGGCATTTACAGGCGCGTCTTCGGTCCGTTCGACGAAAATTGCGCCGCGCTGCCGGAGGCCCTGGACCACGAAACGGTTATGCACGATCTCGTGGTGCACATAGACGGGCGGACCGTAGGCGTCCAGCGCCAACTCGACGATCTCCACTGCCCGCACTACACCCGCACAAAAACCCCGCGGCCGCACGCGCAGCACTCTCTTTCCGTTACCCGCGTTACCCGGCCGATCCGCCAATCCGTCCTCCGCAGAGACCCTGAAACCGCTGATCATACCTTAATTGTACGACGCCTTGCCATGCGACTTTTCCAGGCCCGGTCGCACCCGGCAGATGCGAACGAAGCCTTCTTTCCGGGTCGGTAGCTCGAGCTCTCCGGCCATGCGTCGCAAAGCCATTTCCGGCACCGCGCGGCTCCTACCTTGCTTTCCATGGCCCCGAATCCGGTCGCCTGGATTGCGGTTGCGAGCCAGGCATACCTCCAGTGGGACATCGAAGTAGAGAGCTTCAGCCTGGCAGCCAAACTGCCGCGCCAGCTCAAGAAATGGCCGCCGGTAGCGCCGGGTCAGATTGGTGGCGTCGATGTAAGTCGTACGCATGCCTGAAGCCAAGCGGCAACGCAACAGCTCGCGCAGGATCGCGAAGACCCGTTCGGGATGGCATTGATCGGCAGCGCTGTCGTAAAGCAGTTGCCGTACCAAATCGCTCGCGAGCGGCACGATTCCCCGGCGAGCAAAGTAGGTGGATTTTCCTGCGCCCGGCAGCCCTATGGCCACAATGACTCTTCCTCGGCTGGTCAAAACGTGTTGCCTCGCTTCGTTGTGTATTCTCTGCCGCTGACACCGGCCGTGTCCACATACGCGTTTGCGGGCCAACCCCGACGATGCTACCCTGCTTTTCCTTTGCACCAATTCTCTGCTTGAACAAAGGCGGGATGGTACATGCGTCTACAGGGTAGGGTCGCCATCGTCACCGGCGGCGGTCGCGGCATCGGCCGCACCATGGCGCGCCGGTTCGCCGCGGAAGGAGCCGCAGTGCTGGTTGCCGCGCGAACGGAGAGTGAGATCCGCGGGGTCGTTGCTGAGATCGAACAGTGCGGCGGCAAAGCAACCTGCGTTACCGCCGACGTCTCGCGTGAGACCGATTGCGCGCATCTGGTTGCCGCCGCCCAGGAACACTTGGGGCCGGTGAACATCCTGGTCAACAATGCGGGGGATTACGGTCCGGTAAAACCCATAGAGGAGATCACACCCGAAGAGTGGGATCGCGTCATCGCCGCCCATCTCCGCGGCGCTTTTCTGCTTACGCGTCTGGTACTGCCGGGAATGTATGCGCGTTGCTCGGGCGCAATACTCAATATTTCCAGTGTGGCGGCCAAGGCGGCGTTTCCGTGGGGTTCCCCCTACGCCGCTGCCAAGGCCGGCATGCTGGCTTTGACGCGGGTGGCGGCCGCCGAGGGCGCTCGGCGCGGCGTTCGCGTCAACGCCATCTGCCCGGGTCCGGTGACGGAAACCAAGATGTCAAAAGAGATGGGAAGGACTCTTGCCAAGCGTCTGGGTAAAAGCCCCGAGGAACAGCTCGCGGGATTTCTTGAGGGCATCCTGCAGGGCCGCGGGCTGACCGCTGAGGAGATTGCCGCCGCCGCCGTATTCCTGGCGTCCGAGGAAGCCAGCGCCATGACGGGGCAGTCTGTGAACGTGGACGGTGGAGCAGCTTTCTACTGAACTTCTCCAAGTCTATCTAAGTCAAAGAACGTCCAATCAAAGAACATTCAGCGACGCGCGAGCTGAGCCGCACGGCGCGTGCGCACCTCCACAGCCGGATCAGTGGCCATCGAATGGATAACGGTCCTGGGCCTCGACGGCATCGGCAACGACGCGGCGCAACGCCACGGTGTCTACCGGTTCGCGTTTCATAAAACGGCGCAACACGGCAAGTTGGGTGCGCAGCATGTCGCCTTCCACCGATGCGGCGAGGGCGGTCTGCGCGCTGGCCTCGATGCGGGCGGCACCGTCCTCAATCAGCAGCCGCGCGGTTGCAGCCATCCCTGTATTCCTGGCGGCGTTCTCCTCGGCGCTGGATGGCGCGGCAGCCTTCCGGGCGCGTATCCATGCGGACTCCATCACGTAAATCTCGATCACCACGTCGGCCAGGGTTGCGAGGATCTCCTGCTGATCGGCAAGATGCTCGCGATACTTCTGCATGGCCGCACCAGCCGCAAGCAAAAACGCCTTCTTGGCGGCCGCGACAATGCGCTCTTCCGCTCCCCACGCGCCATCGGTGACATCTTCGAGCGATGGCCCCGCCAGGATCTCTTCCTGCAGCTTTCGACCGGCAGCCAGTAGCGGCAGCGCGCCGGAGCGCGCGCGCTTGATCAGCATCTGGATGATCAGTAGCCGGTTGATCTCATTGGTGCCCTCGAAGATGCGGTTCACGCGCGCATCGCGGTAGGCTCGGGCCACGGGATAGTCCTCGTGAAAGCCGTATCCGCCGTAGATCTGCACAGCTTCGTCCACCACGAAGTCGAGCGCCTCGCTGCCATACACCTTGCCGATGGAGCACTCGATGGCGTACTCCTCGAGTGCTTTCATCAGGTGCTGCGTCTTGCCGGTTTCACCATCGGCATCCGTCATCGCCCCATCAATCATTGCCCCATCAATCATTCCCGCGGCGCGGTAGGCGATGGACTCGAGCGCGTAGGTGCGGGCGACCATATCGGCCAGCTTGGCGCGAATCAAGCCAAATTCGGCGATGGGGTGGCCGAAAGCGGTTCGTTCCTTGGCGTATTTCGCGGCGGCCTCAAGGAGGGTCTTGGCGCCGCCCAGGCAGGAAGCCGCCAGCGTGAGCCGGCCAACGTTCAAGACGTTGAATGCCACGATATGGCCCCGGCCAATCTCGTGCAGGAGGTTTTCACGGGGAACCAAACAGTTCTCAAAAAAGACGGGCGCGGTGGAGCTGCCCCGCAATCCCATTTTTCTCTCGTCGGCGCCCACGGAAAGCCCCGGAAAGCCACGCTCGACAATGAAACAGGAGAATTTCTCGCCATCCACTTTTGCGAAGACGATGAAGACGTCGGCGAAACCGCCGTTGCTGATCCACATCTTTTGCCCGTTCAAAACCCAATGCTTGCCGTCAGGCGAAAGCACCGCGCGCGTCCGCACGTTCTGCGCGTCCGACCCCGCCTGAGGTTCCGAGAGGCAATAACAGGTGATCCATTCACCGGTGGCGATTTTCGGCAGGTATTTTCGCTTTTGTTCTTCGGTACCGAAATAGACGATGGGCAGCGTGCCAATGCCCGAGTGGGCCCCCACGCTGACGCTGAACGAAGCGTAGCTGGAAGCTTTTTCCGAGAGCAGGGTGCTGGAAACCTTGTCCAGGCCCGAACCGCCGTATTCTTCGGGGACGCTGCCGCCCAGCAGGCCCAGTTCGCCGACCTGCTTCAATAATTGCGGCATCAAGCCTTCCTTAGAGCTTTCCTTGGGACCCTCCTGGTGTTGCTCGAGTTCGTGTTGCTCGAGTTTGTGGACCAGCGACGTGACTTCTTTGGCCACAAACTCCTGGGCCATGCGGCCGATCAATCGCTGATCGTCGCTCAGCTCCTCGGGCGTGAAGATATCGCCGGGACGCGGCGGCTCGATCAGGAAGGCGCCGCCTAGCGCGCCGGGTTGCTGCCTCGGTTGCGGCCCCAGTGGGGGCTTTGTGTGGGGCCTTGTCGGGGGCCCTGTCGGAGGCCTTGTGGGGGGCTTTGTGGTGCCGGCCATGGCTTCTCCTTCACCTTCTCCTTCAGAAAAGTCAGCAGCAGATTTCTCAGGCAGTGCGCTCGAAGATGCCTGCGGCTCCCATGCCGCCTCCGACGCACATGGTCACCATGCCGTGGCGCGCTTGCCGAAGCTTGAGTTCGCGCAGCATGGTTGCCGCGAGCTTAGCACCCGTGCAGCCGAGAGGGTGGCCCAATGCGATGGCGCCGCCATTGGGATTGACGCGCGTCGGATCGAGTTTCGCGAGACGAATGACAGAAAGGGCCTGCGCAGCGAAGGCTTCATTCAGCTCGATGACGTCAATCTGGTCGAGCTGCAGGCCGGCGATGCGCAGGGCCTTGGGGATGGCAAAGACCGGCCCGATACCCATCTCTTCCGGAGGACACCCAGCGGTCGCAAAGGCCAGGAATCTGGCCAGCGGCTTCACTCCCAGGGCGCGTGCACGCTCCGCGCTCATGACCACGGCAGCAGCGGCGCCGTCACTCATTTGTGAAGCATTTCCGGCGGTGACTGTGCCGCGCGCATGGAACGCAGGCTTGAGCTTGGCGAGGGCTTCGGGCGAAGTATCGGCGCGAGGGCCTTCGTCGGTGTCAAACACCTTTGTGGAAGTTCTTACGCGGCCGCCGCGTCCGTCGCCATCGGCGACGACGGTTGTGTGCACCTCGACGGGCACGATTTCGTCCTTGAACTTTTCGGCGGCAATGGCGGCGAGCGCCTTTTGATGGCTGTGGTAAGAAAATTCGTCGGCCTGCTGGCGCGTGATGTCGTACTTGCGGGCGAGATTTTCCGCGGTGAGACCCATTCCGAGGTAGGCGTCCGGATAGTGATCCATCAGCCAGGGATTGGGTGCGACTTTGTTGCCGCCCATGGGCACCAGGCTCATGGATTCGGTGCCGCCGGCGACGATCACCTCGGCATGGCCTAGCATGATGCGTTCAGCAGCCATGGCAATGGCTTGCAGTCCGGAGGAACAGAAGCGATTGATGGTCATGGCGGACGCTTCCACCGGCAATCCCGCGCGCAGGGATGCGATGCAAGCCACATTCATGCCCTGTTCGGCCTCGGGCATGGCGCAGCCCAGGATGACATCTTCGATTTCCTTGGGGTCGAGTCCTGGCACGCGGTCGATTGCGCCGCGAATGGCGATGGCGGCCAGATCATCGGGGCGCGTGGCGCGCAGGGCACCCTTGCCTGCCTTCCCGACGGCGGTGCGGACCGAACTGACGATTAGAGCGTCTTTCATAAGCTTGATTGCCTTACCGCGCGGGCTCCCACGTTCTTTCCCGCTCTTGCCGAGCGAGCCGGGGACTTCGGCTCGCCCCCCCGGTTTTTCTGTAAGTGTTCATTCGAGGCAACTTTAAGTCCTTTGTTCTATAAGTGTTCATTATACAGTAGTTACGTGCAGATTTTCTGTAAGTGCGCATTCTAAAGGAATTAACATGAATATAGAGAATACTCGTCTGCCAGGCCGGACTCGATGCGACCACCCTAACAGGATGGTCGCAAACATTGTGAATCAGCGCCAAGATGCCGCTCCCGCCGCAAATACGCGCTGCGGCTGGCCTTCCTTGCAATGGCCTCCGCATGCGAGCGCCTTTGCGACTGTTAGCTCTATTTTACCTCATGAGTCCACCTCATGAGTCTAGAGGATGCGCCCGGCGCATGTGAGGAAGCAACGGTGGCATGTTATCCTCCGCACCTGAGCGCTGAAATGGCGCGAAGGGCTTCGCGCGCTCCAGACCTCACTCAGCCACTAAAATTTTCGCGCCCAAGCTTTCTATCGAAATTTTCGATGGAAGGATGCAGAAATTTGGTGAGATGACCGTCTGCCGAATCGGCTAGAATACCCGCAACACTCTAGAACACACCCTGGGAAGCGGCAGCGGTTCCAATGCGCGAGCCGCTTCCTTCCTCTTTCAGAACTGCCTCGAACTTCCAAGGAAAACCCGTGGATTGCGCAGCGGCTTGGCAGTTCTATACGTGAAGAGTGGCGTTTCAGGCTTTTTTGAGTCCCGCCGATGAGGTTCACCGGATGCGGCGAGGGCAGCCGGGTGGTACACTGGAGCCTCTAAACAATCCAGCGTTGCGTCTAACTGAGTCGAGGGGGAGGAAAGGCCGTGCTTACACGCGCATTGTGGAGAGGCACTCGCGTCTTTGTTCTCATCATGGTTTTCCTCATTGTTTTCCTCATGGGCAACGTGATTCCCGGTTCCACCGGAACCACTTGGCCGCACTGGCGCGGCCCGCTGCACAACGGCGTAAGCGACGAAAAAAACGTTCCGGTTCGCTGGAGCGCACGGGAAAATATCCATTGGAAACTCGCGCTCCCCGGACGCAGCGGGGCCACGCCGATCATCTGGGGCGGCCGCATCTTCGTGAATGTCACCGATGGAGGCAGGATCGAGCTGTGGTGCGTGAATCAAAAGACGGGCGCGGTGATGTGGAAAAAACCCCTGGGGGACGGGAACAGGCGGGTCCAAAAAGCCAACATGGCGTCTCCTTCTCCGGTTACCGACGGCGAAAGCGTCTGGGTGCTGACGGGCACCGGCCAGCTTCGCCGGTTCGACTTCGACGGAAATGAGATCTGGATGCGCGACATCACCGGGGAATATGGCCGCTTCGGGCTGAACTGGGGATACGGTTCCTCCCCGCTGCTGCATGACGGAGCCGTGTATGTCCAGGTGCTGCACGGGATGCGTACCGACGACCCCTCTTACATTCTGCGGATCGACAAGGAGACCGGACGGACGGTGTGGCGCGTGGAACGCCCGACCAAGGCCATTCGCGAGTCGCCCGACTCGTATACAACGCCGGCCATCGTGAAGACCAAAACCGGCCTGGAACTGGTCATTACCGGCGGCGATTGCGTCACCGGGCACGACTTGGCCACCGGAAAGGAGCTGTGGCGCGCCAATGGCTTGAACCCGCGCAACAGCCGGTCCTATCGCATCGTGGCATCGCCCGTGGTGCTGGACGATCTGGTATTCGCGCCCAGCAGGGTGAGACCGCTCTTGGCGATTCGCGCCGGAGGCAGGGGCGATGTGACCGAGTCGCATCGCGTCTGGCTGACGAGCAACGGGCCGGACGTGCCCACGCCCGTCAGCGATGGCACCTACCTGTACATCTTGAGGGATAACGGGGTCCTGCACTGCTACGACGCGCGCACAGGTGCGGAGGTGTACGGCGGGCAGCGCGTCGCACCGGGCACCTATAGCGCGTCACTGGTGCTGGCCGACGGCAAGCTGTACGCCACCAGCGAGGATGGCGTCACCACGGTGGTGAAGGCCGGGCCGGAGTTCGAGATTCTCGCGGAAAATAGTCTGGACGACTACACGCTCAGTTCGCCCGCCATTGTGAACGGACAGATTTTCCTGCGGACAGATTCCGCCCTTTGGGCCATTGGCCGGCCGCGCGATCTACAGGCCGCGCAAGGAAGGACGCGCTAAGCGTCTCAAGCTGGGGCCAACCTAGAGAAGACATGGAGGATTTCAAGATGCGGACGTTACATGGGAACGAATGGCACCGTAGCCGGCTGGCCGTGTTTGCCGTATGCGTCATGTTCGGGAGCGCGACCCTCGCGGCACAGGCGCCGCCTCCTCTCGTTCAGGAGAACGCGACGGTCAAGGTGTCGGACCATGTGTACGTGATCCCGGACGGGAACGTCCGGGCCGTTCCCAACGTCGGCATCATCGTGGGGAGCCAGGCCACGCTGGTAGTGGACACCGGCCTGGGGCCGCGCAATGGTCAGACGGTGCTGCGAGAAGTGGCCAAAGTCAGCAAGAATCCCGAGTTGTACCTGGTGGCCACTCATTTCCATCCCGAGCACGCCGGGGGCAGTTCGGCGTTTCCGGCAAGTGCCAAATTTATTGTCTCTCAGGCGCAACAGAAAGATTTGGACGAACTGGCGCAGGATATAGCTGCGCGGTTTGCCAGCCGGACACCGCTCATGGCTGAACTTCTGAAGGATGTTGAGTTTCGCCGCGCCGACATTCTCTTTGACCGCGAGCACACACTCGACCTCGGCGGAGTTCGCGTGCGAATCCTGTCGTTGGGTTCTACGCACACACGCGGCGATACGGTGGTGCTGGTCGAGGAAGACCGCGTGCTCTTTGCCGGTGACGTGGTAATGAATCGTGCCTTTCTGTCGTTCAGCGGGCACTCCAGCGCCCAGACGTGGCTGGCCGTCTTCGACCAGTTGGAGCCGCTTGGTCCGGACAAGATCGTGCCCAGCCACGGGGCAATCGGCGACGCTTCCCTCATCCAGCAGCAGCGCGGTGTCCTGCAAGCCCTCCAGAGGCGAGTGGGCGAATTCAAGAGCCAGGGAAAATCGGCGGAAGAAACGGCGCAGTTTCTGACATCCGAGTTTCAAGCCCAGCATGCCGACTGGACGTCTCCGAACCGGATTGGCGCCGCGGTCCGATCCATCTACGCAGAGCTGCGCTAGCGCCCGCGTCAAGCTGCTTTGGTTCCCGACCGCTTGGGTTCCCGGCCAGCGCAGGGGCTGCCTCCATTCCCGGGAGCTAGTTGCGGAGGGGCTTGCCGGTTTTGAGGGTGTGGGCGATGCGCTCCTGGGTTTTACGTTCGCCGCAGAGGCTGACAAATGCTTCGCGCTCGAGATCCAGCAAATACTGTTCACTGACCAATTGCGGGGCGCTGAGCGCGCCACCGGCCAGCACGTGCGCCAATTTGCGGGCAACATGCGCGTCGTATTCGGAGATGTACTCGCCGCGCAGCATCATGTGGACGGCAAGCTTGGCGCCCGCGATCAACTCTTCGCCCAGCACCCGGATCGAAGGATCGGTAGGCGGCGGCGCTGCCGGCCGGTATCCGGCGCGTACCAGGGCGAGCGCGGTGGCTTTGGCATCGGCTACCAGGCGGTCGCGGTTCATAGAAACCAAGTCGGCCGGGCGCAGCAAGCCCAGCCCGCGCGCATCCTCCGCGCTGCTCGAAACCTTGGCCATGGCCAGGATCTCAAAAACCGGCTTCATGACATGAAAAAGATCGAAGTCTTCGCCGCCGGCAGCATGCTCCCTGGCGCGCAGGATCATCTCCTTTGAGCCGCCACCCGCGGGGATGAGTCCCACGCCGGTTTCAACCAAGCCCATGTACGCTTCCGCTGCGGCATGAATGCGCGCGCCGTGCAAACAGATTTCGCAGCCTCCGCCAAGCGCCATTCCTTGAGGGGCCACGACCACCGGGCGCGTGGCGTGCTTGATGGCCAGATTGGCGTTCTGAAACCGCCGCACGGCGCGGTGGATTTCGTCCCATTCCTGATCCTGCGCGGCGACCAGCAGCAGCATCAGGTTGGCGCCGGCGGAAAAATTCTGCGCCTGGTTGGCAATCACCATGGCGTCGAAATCGGCGCACAGCCGCTTGACGCCGGCTTCCATCATGGCGGCGATGTCGTCGCCGATGGCGTTCATCTTGGCGTGGAACTCGCAGCACAGGACGCCGTCGCCGAGATCGATGAGGCTGGCGCCCGAATTTCCGGCAATGGTTTTCGACCGATCCTTGAGCGACTTCAGGACCATCACGCCTCCGGGCTGGAGAACATTCGTGAACGTGCCGGCAACGGCGTCGAGGGCAAACATCTCGCCCTGTGCGGACTCGTAAAAGGTCTTCTTGCCCGAGGAGAGCAGGCGGGAAACGAGCGGGGGCAGCGCGCGGCCTTGCTGCTCGAGCCGTTTCGCCATGGCCTCGACCCCCAGCGCGTCCCACAGCTCGAACGGCCCCAGTTCCCATCCGAAGCCCCAGGACATGGCGCGATCCACATCGGCGATGGAACCTGCGATTTCCGGCACGCGCTGCGCGGCGTAAAGGCACGTCTCGGAAAGCGCATTCCACAGGAACTGTTGCGCCTGGTCGCCCGGCTGGCCCGCGAGCACGGGGCCGAGCAGCGCCCGCAGCCGCTCGCGGGTGTCTTCGATGGTGCGCACGGTCTCGATCGAAGCGAAGCGCGCCTTCTGCCGCGGGCGATATTCCATCGTCGCCGGATGAAGGGTGAGAATTTCGCTGTCGCTGCCCTTCCGAACACGTTTGTAGAACCCCTGTCCCGCTTTTTCGCCCAGCCAGCCGCGGCGAACCATCTCCTCGATTAGCGGCGGCAGGCGATATATCTCGCGGGATTCGTCGGCGGGGACATTTTCGAAAATATTGCGCACCACGGTGGCCAATACGTCCAGGCCTACAATGTCTGCCGTGCGAAAGGTCGCCGACTTGGGCCAGCCGATGGCCGGGCCCGTGCACGCGTCCACTTCCTCCATGGTCATTCCGAGCTCCGCCATCAGACGAAGAGAGGTGAGCATGGAAAAGGTGCCGATGCGGTTGGCGATGAAGTTCGGCGTGTCTTTGGCGCGCACCACACCCTTGCCCAGCCGTCGGTCGCAGAAATCAGCGAGCGCGTCGAGGACTTCGGGCTTGGTGGCTGGCCCGGGGATCAGCTCGACCAGCTTCATGTATCGCGGCGGATTGAAGAAGTGGGTGCCGGCCCAGTGTTGCTGGAAGTCCGAATCGGTCTCGGCGGCAATCTGCCGGATGGGCAGGCCCGAGGTGTTGGTCGTGACGATCGTGCCGGGGCGGCGGTGCGCCGCCACTCGCGCGAGGAGACTGCGTTTGATCTCGAGGTTCTCAGCGACGGCCTCGATGATCCAGTCGGCGCCAGCGCACCAGGCGAGGTTGTCCTCGAAGTTGCCGATGGTGATGCGGGCCGCCGCGGCGGGCGTGAAGAACGCCGGAGGGCGCGCCTTTAGAACAGCGTCGAGGCCCGCGCGGGCTATACGGTTCCGCGTTATCGGATCGGTTAATGTGAGACCGCGAGACTTTTCCTCCGGGGCCGGCTCCGATGGCACAATATCCAGAAGCCAGCACGGTATCCCGGCGTTGGCGAGATGGGCGGCAATGCGCGAGCCCATTGTGCCGGCACCGAGAACGGCTACCTTTTCAATGCGAACTTTCATGGCAACCTCGCCGAATCGGGTATCGCGCGACCACAGGCCGGTTTGCAAGGTTACAGAAGGGGCCTGAGGGGGTCAACCGGCGAGCCCGAGCATCCAAAAAGGCCTATAAAGTCTCCAATATGATGAGGAGCCACAGGAGACCCTCGCTCATGGGATGGCTTGAGACCGCTGTCCACCGCATTCGCGACTTAGCATATACCGAGCGCCGCCCGGCGCCGGGTCCATTGCCAAGGCGAAAGGTCGGCTTGGCCCTCGGCGGCGGGTTTGCACGCGGTATTGCCCACCTCGGCGTACTCCAAGCGCTTGAGCAGAGCAAGATCCCGATTGATTGCATCGCCGGCACCAGTGCAGGAGCTTTGGCGGGGATTGCCTTCGCCAGCGGCCACCCGTTTGATGAAGTGGTGCGCAAGGCAGCCGCTATCCGCTTTGGCAACTTCGGCCAGTGGAGGTTTTCCCGCATGGGCCTGGCTTCCAACCAGCGCCTGGAGCTTTACCCAAAAAAATTTCTGGGAGTAGACACGTTTGAGGAGTTGAAGGTGCCGTTGGCGATTGTGGCGACCGATCTAGTGAGCGGAGAGGCGGTTTCCTACACGGACGGGCTGCTGGGGCCGCCGCTTCGCGCCTCCTGCGCGTACCCGGGTCTTTTTCAGCCGGTGGAATACGACGGCCGAATGTTGGTGGATGGTTTTATCGCTGCGGCAGTGCCCGTGGACGCGGTACGGGCTATGGGCGCCGAAGTGGTTATCGCCGTGTTCCTGGAAGCGGAAAGCATCGAGAGGCCGAAAAATGTCGTCGATGTCATCGGCCGCTCGTTTTCTATTGCTCGCCTCCAGGCCGACGTGGGATGGCGGCTCCAGTCCGACGTGGTCATTACCCCCAAGTTGAGGGAATTTGCGTGGGATGACTTCGCCAGGACTGCGGAGTTGGTCGGCGCCGGGAGAGAAGCTGCGCTTGCCGCTCTTCCGCAAATCCAAGCCGCCCTGCGTTCTATCGCTCAGGAAGCACGGCCATCCTGATTGGCCGCCAGCCGACTGCAAACCGGACACCGGTCCTCACACCGAAAAGACTTCTTGCCGATCAGCAATTTGGCTGCTCGCGGCAGATATGTTAACTTTCTGCGATTATGGCGAAGCGTATTGGCGTGCTGCTGAGCGGCCGCGGCTCGAATTTCATGGCGCTCGCCGACAGCATTGCCGCAGAGCGTATCCCGGATGCGGAGATTGCCCTGGTCATCAGCAACCGGGAGGGAGCTCCAGGTCTTGCCGCCGCCGAGCGCGGGTTGCCGGCGCGGGTGATTCCGTCCAAGGGGATCGAGCGCGAGGCCTATGACCGCACGGTGGTCGCCGCGCTGGATGATGCGCGCGTTGATCTTGTGTGTCTCGCGGGCTTTGTGCGCCTGCTTTCCCCCTACTTCGTTTCCGCTTTTCGCGGCCGCATCCTGAACATTCATCCTTCGCTGCTGCCGGCATTTCCAGGCTTCGAAGCGCAGCGCCAAGCCCTCGAATACGGCGTGAAGTTCAGTGGCTGCACGGTGCACTTTGTGGACGAGAATCTCGATGCCGGCCCCATCGTCCTGCAGGCGGTGGTCCCGGTCGAGCCGGAAGACACCACCGAGACCCTCTCGGCCCGCATTCTTGCCGAAGAACATCGTATCTACGCCGAGGCCGTGGAATTGGTTCTTTCCGGCCAGTTCCGCATCGAGGACCGCCGCGTGCTCCCCACAAGGTGACGGACATGCTCCGGATGGCAACCAGCGAATGAACACGCCGCAAGCTTTCCGCCCGGTTGAGGAACAACTGGCCGCCCTGCGCAAGGGTACGGCGGAGATCATTCGCGAAGAGGAGTTGCGCGCAAAACTCGATCGCTCGCGCAGCCTCGGCAAGCCGCTGCGCGTGAAGTTGGGAGTGGATCCCACCGCGCCCGACCTGCACCTCGGCCACATCGTTGTGCTGCGCAAGCTCAAACACTTCCAGGATCAGGGCCACACGGCCATCTTCCTGATCGGGGACTTCACGGCCATGGTGGGCGACCCCAGTGGACAGTCGGAAACTCGCCCGCCGCTCTCGCGCGAGCAGGTGCGCGCCAACGCTCGAACCTACCTCGATCAGGTCTTCAAGATTCTCGATCCGGACCGGACCGAGGTCCGCTACAACAGCGAGTGGCTGGGGCCCTTGACCGGGCAGGACTTGATTCGCCTGTGCGCTCAGTATCGCCTGGCGCGCATGTTGGAACGCGAGGATTTTCGCTCGCGCCTCGCGAACGGTCAGCCGATCTCGGTTCACGAGCTTCTCTATCCGCTGCTGCAAGCCTACGACTCGGTAGCGCTCCAGGCCGATGTCGAGCTCGGAGCCACCGAGCAGAAGTTCAATCTCCTGGTGGTGCGCGACATTCAGCGCGAGTACGGGCAGCAGTCGGAAGTGGCTTTGACCATGCCCATCCTGGTGGGCACCGACGGCGAACGCAAGATGTCCAAAAGTCTGGGCAACACCGTCGGCATCACCGAGCCGCCGGGGGAGATGTTCGGCAAGCTGATGTCCATCTCGGACGACCTGATGTGGTCCTACTATGAGCTGCTCACGGATTTTGCGTCGCCGGTCATCGTGCGCCTGAAGGAAGAAGTCCGCACCGGCATTTTGCACCCCATGGATACGAAAATGCAGCTCGCCCACACCATCCTTGCGGGTTTTCACGGCGAGGAGGCAGCCACGAAGGCGGCCGACGAATTCCGCCGTGTCTTTCGCGAGCGTCAGTCGCCGTCCGTTATAAGAGAGCACCGAATCAGGCGGCTTTCCAAGGGCTCGGCATTGCTCCTGAAAGAAGGCAGTGAGTCTTGGGTGCCGCTCTTGATTCCTTCGAGTAATAGGGACAAGTGGGCAAAACTGCTGGTATCCCTCGGCGAGGTTGCATCCAAATCTGAAGCAGACCGCCTGATAAAACAGCATGCTGTAGAAATCAACGGCGAGACACTCACCGACGTTGCCTCCGAAGTCGCTCTCGATCCATCCGCTGCTTTTACGGTTCGCGTAGGAAAGAAGACTTTCTTCCGATTGGTGATCGAGCAGTAAAAAACCGATCTTCTCGCAGGAAATTGCTAGTTCCAGCCCACCTGGTGGTCGGCATTTTGCTCGTCCAGCCACTTCTTCAGCGGAGCGAAGTAGTCGAGGATTGCCGAGGCATCCATCTGCTTCTCCCCGGTCAGAACCTCGAGCGCCTCGGGCCATGGCCGGCTCCGGCCCATCGACAACATCCGGGCCAGCCTCCGGCCCCCGGCCTTGCTGTTGTAGATCGAGCAGCGGTGCAGCGGCCCCGTGTAGCCTGCTTCGCGGCACATCGCGCGATGAAATTGAAACTGCAGGATGGTGGCCAGGAAGTAGCGCGTGTACGGAACATTGTCGGCGACGTGATATTTGGCACCCGGATCGAAATCCGCCTCGGTGCGGGGAACCGGCGGCGCCACACCCTGGTAGGCTCGCCGTAAATCCCACCACGCCTGGTTGTAGCCGGCAGGCTTGACTTCGCCGGAGAAGACTTTCTGGCGCCACTGGTCCACGAACAAACCGAACGGCAGAAATGCGACCTTCCCCAGGGCGCGCTGCAGCAGGAGTCCCGTGTCTCCGGACGCAGGCGGCACCTCG
This sequence comes from Candidatus Acidiferrales bacterium, assembly GCA_965197305.1. Lineage (GTDB taxonomy): Bacteria > Acidobacteriota > Terriglobia > Acidiferrales > UBA7541 > Palsa-189. The sequence goes on from CBDAMS010000013.1 coordinate 871,554, forward strand.
GCGATCAAACCGATCTGTTGCAGATATTCCGGTGTTACGGAAAGCACCATGGTGTCGCCGATGGCTTCATGGAAACCATCGTTCGCGCTGTCCTGGAACAGCGGCGAAAGATGGTTGTAGGCGCGCTCGTAAAAGTTATGCCCGAGCTCGTGGTGGATGGTGGTGAAGTGACTGACGTTCACCTCGATGCACATCTTTACGCGCAGGTCATCCTGGAAGTCGATATCCCAGGCGCTGGCGTGGCAGATGACGTCGCGGTCGCGAGGCTTGACGAACAGCGAACGCTCCCAAAACGTCTGGGGTAAGGGTGTGAAGCCCAGCGAGGTAAAGAACCCTTCGCCGCACTTGACCATTCCGATCGCGTCCACGTTCTTGGCGCGCAGCGCGGCGGTCAAGTCTGCCCGTGTTCCCGCGTTTGCCGGCGCCAAGAGCGGATACAGGTTCGTCCACTCCTGCGCCCACATGTTTCCAAGCACATGTGCGGGGATCGGCTGGTCCTCGCTGACCACGTCCTGGCCATACTTCTCCGCCAGTTTCCAGCGGACATAGGCATGCAGGGAGAGATAGAGCGGCCGGACCTCGTTCCACAAACGGTCCAGCTCTTTGCTGAACTCAGGCTCGGGCATGTCGTAATTCGAGTGCCACATAGCGCCCATGTCGGCAAATTCCATCTCCTGCGCCCCTCGATTGCCCAGTTCCACCAGGCGCGTGTAGCGCTCGCGCATCGGGCGCGCTATGGCATGCCAGCCTTGCCAGACAGCCAACATCTCTTGCGGGTCGCGACTTTGGGCGAGGATGCGCTCCAAATCGGGCAAGGGCTTGCAATTGCCCTTATTTTCGTCAGGATCGTCAGGGCACCACGTGCCTTTGCCGTAGTCGGCCTCCAGGGACGCCGAAATCCGGGCCAACTCCGCCTGCGCCGCCGGGTCTCGTGGCGCCGGAACACTGACGGATAGTCTCAACAGCATGAATTTGCGAGCCACATCCGGTGGTAACCGCAACGAATCGAAGCGGCGCGCCTGGTGCGCAAGCTCTGCTGTCGCGGCCTTTACCGCTTGATCGGCATCGGCTGCCATTGCTTCGGTGTCTTCGGTAATGAAGTTACTGGCCACCCATTGGGCCCGGCCTTGCTTAATCCAGAGGTCCAGCAAACGCGCCTCGGCGCGCTGGATGAAGCTACTGGCCTCCGCGACGGTTGGAGAGCCCTCCTTGGTTTCGGCTGCGGTCGTCGTTACGGGCGGCGACTGTGCATGTAGAGCGGTCCCCAGCAGCAGCAGCGGCAGCAGCCGGCAGCGGCAAGCCCTGTGGCTGTGCTGCCCCGCACGGTATCGGATGTCCATTTGCGCCCCCTGGCCCCCAACACTTCAGAGTACGTGCAAGTATTGTATGGCGATCAGGAGCGCGCAGACCAGTTATTCATGGCAGCGGCGCGACAGGCGCTAGTCGGACCAGTTGGACCAGTCGGACCAGTCGGAGTTGTACGGTGGAATCGGCGCGGTGAAATCGGCGCGGTGGATTGAGACCACGGCCCATCCTGTTGCGGATGCGCGAAGAAAGTAAAGTGATCTTGGCGTCGCATTCCATGGCCCCAGGGACAGCCGCAGCGCGCAACCTGTGCTATATTTAGTTGTTAGCGTCCCCTAAGATTCTACCTCCCGCTGAAGGTTAATTCCGGCGGAGAAAACATCGAGGGGGGACCATAGCGACCCATGGCTACTATCACCGACGCGGCCCAAACCAGACACAAGCGCCAGTTGGCTGACAAGGCAGTGGTCCGCTTTTGCGGTGATTCGGGCGACGGGATCCAGATTTCCGGCAGCCAGTTTACCAATACCGTGGCGCTCTACGGAAACGATCTGGCGACCTTCCCCGACTACCCCGCCGAGATCCGCGCTCCTGCGGGCACGCTTCCGGGCGTGAGTGGATACCAGATTCAATTTTCCTCCAGCGATATTTATACGCCTGGTGATGCAGTCGGCGTTCTGGTAGCCATGAATCCCGCCGCCCTGAAAATGAACATCAAGGATCTGCAGCCCAACGGCATCCTGATCGTGAACAGCAATAGTTTTGCCGAGGCCGATCTGCGCAAAGCCCAGATGACCGCCAATCCTCTGGAAGATCATTCGCTCGATGCCTATCGCGTCTTTGCCGTGGAGCTGGAGAAATTGACACAGGCGGCCCTCGAGGAACTGGGCATGGATGTCAAGAGCATGAACCGCTGCAAGAATTTCTTTGCGCTGGGCATGTGCTACTGGCTCTACAACCGTTCCATGGACTCCACCTACCGCTGGCTGGACAATAAGTTCAAGACCAAACCGTTGCTCGCCGAAGCCAACAAGCGCGCCATGAAGGCCGGGTATAGCTATTGCGAGGCTACCGAGGCTTTTCAAGTCGGCTATGAAATTCCCCCGGCGAAGCTGGCTTCGGGCCTCTACCGAAACCTCAGCGGCAATCAAGCGCTAGCCATGGGATTCGTGGCCGCTGCCAATCGCTCCGGATTGCCCTTGTTCCTCGGCTCCTATCCCATTACACCGGCATCAGACATTCTCCACGAACTGTCTATATACAAGAATTTCAACGTGCTGACCTTTCAAGCCGAAGACGAGATTGCCGCCATCACCGCGGCCATCGGGGCCTCCTATTCAGGCGCGCTGGCCATTACGGCAACGTCGGGGCCAGGCATGGCGCTCAAGACCGAAGCTTTGGGGCTCGCCGTGGCCGTGGAGCTTCCCCTCGTTATTTGCAACATCCAGCGCGGGGGCCCTTCCACCGGGCTTCCTACCAAGACCGAGCAGGCGGACCTTCTGCAGGCTTTGTATGGCCGCAATTCGGAGGCGCCCATACCGATTCTGGCGCCTTCTGTGCCCGGCGATTGCTTTTGGATCGCCATGGAAGCCAGCCGTATCGCGCTGAAATACATGGTCCCGGTTATCGTGCTGTCGGATGGATATTTGGCCAACGGCACCGAACCGTGGCGCATTCCCAGCTTGGATGAAATCCCGGAGATTCCCGTTCACTTTGCGACCAATCCGGAAGGCTTCCTCCCCTATAGCCGCGACCCCCAGACCCTCGCTCGCCCCTGGGCCATTCCCGGCACGCCTGGTTTGGAGCACCGCATTGGTGGCCTGGAAAAGCAGGATGTCACCGGCAATGTGAACTATGAACCCCTGAACCATGAGGAAATGGTGCGGCTGCGCGCAGCGAAGGTCGAAGCCGTCAGCCAGGACATCCCGGAAGCCGTCCCGGTGGGCGATCCGGACGGCGATCTGCTCATCGTCGCCTGGGGTTCGACCTACGGCGCGGTGACCGCGGCGGTAAAGTCACACCGAGCCAACGGTGATCGCATCGGCCACGTTCATCTGCGGCATCTGAATCCGTTGCCCCCCAATCTCGGATCGTTGCTGAAGCGTTACCACAAAGTGCTGGTGCCGGAGATTAACATGGGGCAGTTGTTGATGGTGCTGCGCGCCAAGTACCTGGTAGACGCGGAAGGGTATAATAAAATGCAGGGCCAGCCGTTCAAGCAGTCCGAGATCGAAGCCAAGATTGAGGAAGTTCTGGCTGACGCCCGCAAACCGGCAGGAGCCAGAAGATGACTACCACCGCATCGCCTCCTCTGACCAAGAAGGATTTTCAAACCGATCAGGAAGTCCGCTGGTGTCCGGGATGCGGGGATTACGCCGTCCTGTCCGCGGTGCAGTCCGTGTTTCCGGAGCTCGGCATTCCCCGCGAAAAGTTTGTCATCGTTTCCGGCATTGGCTGTTCCAGCCGCTTCCCCTATTACATGAACACCTACGGCTTCCACACCATTCACGGGAGGGCGCCCGCCGTCGCCACGGGCATCAAGCTCACCCGTCCGGAGCTGGAAGTTTGGGTGGTCACCGGAGATGGAGACTCGCTCTCGATCGGCGGAAACCATACCATCCACATGCTTCGCCGCAACGTCGGGGTCAAGGTATTGATGTTCAATAACCGGATTTACGGCCTCACCAAGGGACAGTACTCCCCGACCTCGGAATTTGGAAAGAAGACCAAGTCCACGCCGTTTGGTTCAGACACCCGCCCGTTCAATCCTCTGGCGCTGGCCATCGGCGCCGAAGCTACGTTCGTTGCGCGCTCCGTGGACGTCCTCCAGCAGCATCTTAAGGACACGCTGAGGAAAACCGCCGCGCACCAGGGTTCGGCCTATGTTGAAATCCTGCAGAACTGCAACATTTTCAATGACGGGGCTTGGCAGTACCTCACGGAAAAGGAGGCGCGCAGCGAGCACGTCGTTCAGTTGGAACACGGCAAGCCGCTGGTCTTTGGCAAGAACCGCGACAAGGGCATCCGCCTGAATGGCACGGACCTGGAAGTGGTTTCCCTCGGAAACGGCGTCGCCGAGCACGACTTGCTCATCCACGACGTGGAGTACCGCAATCCGGCCTACACCCTGTTGCTGGCCAAGATGGAGGAGTTGCCCGGGTTCCCCGTGCCCATCGGCGTGCTTCGCTCCTGGAGCGACTTCCCGCGGTACGAAGATATCGTCAATGCGCAGGTCAAAGACGTCACCGCCAAACGTGGCGCCGGAGATATCGGCGAGCTGCTTCGTTCCGGCGATACTTGGGAAGTCCGCTAGTCCCCCGCGCGGCAGCCCGGTTTTTCCCCGTCATTCCTCGTCATCCCCAGTCAAGCCCCGTCATCCCCAGTTAAGCATAGATGGTTTGCTGGTCGTTAGCTTGCCTGTTGATGGGCTTGTCTAGTGAGGCTGCACCGTGCGAGGTTGAACTCGCAGCGGCGAGATTAGGGAATGGAATCGGGTTCGACCGAGCGCGTCTGGAGCGTGCTGTCGAGTTGTGACAGGACGTGATCACGTACAGCGGAGAACTGGGCCAGGGCGGCAGGCGCCACAGGCTCGGAGGGCGGCAGGCTCCGCCGCAGCACTTCGAAGTTGCGAAACGCTCCGCGATAGGAGATGCGAAAGTCGAGGTGCGGTCCGGTGGCTAGCCCGGTGCTGCCGACCAGCCCAATCCGGCTGCCGGTCTCTACGCGCTGACCCGAGCGCACCAGAACTCGCGAGAGGTGCAAGTACATCGATTTGTAGCCATTGGCGTGTTGGATCTCAACCGTGTTTCCGTTTCCCCCCTTGCGGCCCGCAAACGTGACGCGGCCGGCCCCGATGGCCTGCACCGGCGTCCCCGTGGGCGCCCCATAATCCACTCCTAGGTGCGGCCGGTGCCGCTTCAGAATGGGGTGAAAACGGCGGGTGCTGAAGCGCGACGTAACCCGTGCGGAAAACTTGAGTGGAGAACGCAGGAACACCTTCTGCAGAGAACTGCCGTCGGCTGCGTAGTAAGCGGGATTGCCGACATCGTCGTGGAACAGCACGGCCGTATAGGCTCGCCCATCATTGATATATTCGGCCGCGAGAAGGCACCCGTAGCCGGCGGCCTCGCCGTTCAGATACCTCTTTTTCTCGACCAGAACGCGGAAGGTGTCCCCCCGGCGCGGGTCGGCATAAAAATCCAGATCCCACCCAAAAATGTCTGCCAGGCGTATGGCCAGTTCCGGATTCTCGCCGGCCGCGGTGACGGCGTTGAATAGGGAATCGTCAATTTCTCCGTGGACGGTCAACGTTTCCGTCTTGGTGGGAATGAGTTGCAGTTCGGCCTCAAAACCATCCTTCCCCAGGTGCAAGGAGAGAATGCGTTCGCCGTCAATCTGATAGCGGATGTCACGCAGCTCGCCCTCGACGGAGCGGCCGATCTCCAGCAAGTTTCCAGCGCGGATGCGCCGCAGGTCGAATACCCTCTGCGCGGACCCGATGATCTCCGCTGCCGTGACCGGCTCGATGCCCAAGTCGGCAAGGGCGCGGCTAAACGTCAGGCCTCGCGCAATGCGCTGCTTGGAATAAGACAGCACTTCGGCGCGAATACGTTCGGCTTCTTGCCTGGCGAGTGTGGCTTGGCGCTCAAATTCGCGCTGCGCGCCTCCGAGGTCGCGGAACGTGAGCGTCAGCACCAGCGCTCCGAGAGCGAGAACGGCGCCAACACGAATCCAGGAAAGGCGGCTCAATGGGGCCTCACCGCGTCAGAATACCTTCCTGGAGCGGCTGGTCCAACAGAAAATGGCGACGAGCATCTCGAAAGGGGAAACTGATCATTGGGACAGGCACGAGGCAGAGAAGAGTGCTGCGCGAGAGGATGCGCAGTACGAACAACGCCAAAAGGGCGTCCCTTAGCCCCCGTCACCTCAGCCTCCGTCATTGGACTCCGCGACGGCGCTGATTTCGGGAATGACCAGCTCGGCGGAAGGCGGTGGTTCCGATCGGTTCGGATAATCAGTGAAGTAGTCTTCTTGGTACAACCGTTTGTAGAATCGTCCGCCGACCCGGGCGGCGCTGGCTCCGTTGACGCGGGTGCTGCTTCCCCGCATCAGCACGGCGACGACAATTTTCGGGTGGGCCCGATCCGCATAGGACACAAACCAGCCCAGACGGGAGCCCGACTCCGAGCACGTCCCGGTCTTGCCTAGGGGCTGCTCGCCTTCACCCTCGTAACTCCGACGTGCCGTGCCGTAGAGCACGGCGGCCAGCATGCCGTCACGAATGCCCGGCAGCAGCGCCGTGATATCCAGACGGCGCTTGATGCGCGGCACGAAGTTGATTACTTCCTCCTCCGTGCGCGGGTACTGCAAGTAGTAAATCGTCCCGCCGTTCGCCAGGGTGGAAACAAGGGAAGCAAGCTGCAGCGGCGTCATCTGGATTCCCTCGCCAAAACTGGACATCCGCGCAACCCCGCCCTTCTTGGGCGGTTCAGAAGGGAATCCCCCCGGTTGTTCCTCGGAGATACCGTAACCGGTCAACTCCCCGAGTCCGAGAAGGCGCGCGTAGCGTGAAACGGTATCAAAACCCATCCGCCGGCCCAATTCCTCGAAGAACGGGTTGTTCGAGCGCGCCATGGCCTCGACCAGATTCAAATAGCGGCGCGGTGCAACCTTGACCATGGTGTCCCGTTCGATGACGCCTTCTTCCAGGGCGGCCAGCGCAATGACTGGCTTGATGGTGGAGCAAGGAATGAACCCCGAGGAAAAGGCGAGTTTTTGGTTGACAATGGTCAGGACACGTCCGGTGTTCGGGTCCATCGCTACAACGGAGCCGTTGTAGCGGCCCAGGGCGGATACGGCGGCCTCCCGTACGAGCGGATCGTCGTAATCTGTAATATCGTCCTTGGTCGAATCAGCAAAGACCGGAACACGGACGCGAGTCGACCGCGCACTCACCCCGGTGGCATAGATGCTCAGGCGCTGGCCTGCCAGTATCCGGCTGGAGGAGAGACCGTTCCATCTTCGCAACTCCGCCATGCGCACTCTGAACCGCTGGGCGATCCCGGAGAGCGTATCGCCACGGCGCACGCGGTAGCGAACCGGTTCCTGCCGGACGGGCCGCGAGGACCCACCAGCCGGGATGGTCAGCGTTGCGCCCGCTCGGAGCACGCCGCGCGCGTTGAGATTATTCGTGGCGGCCAGCGCGGTGGTGCTCACCCCATATTTCCGCGCGATCCCGGAGAGGGTATCGCCACGGCGCACGCGGTAGCGAACCGGTTCCTGCCGGACGGACTGCGAGGACCCAGCAGCCGGGATGGTCAGCGTTGTGCCCGCCCGGAGCACGCCGCGCGCGTTGAGATTATTCGTGGCGGCCAGCGCGGTGGTGCTCACCCCATATTTCCGCGCGATCCCGGAGAGGGTATCGCCACGGCGCACGCGGTAGCGAACCGGTTCCTGCCGGACGGACTGCGAGGACCCAGCAGCCGGGATGGTCAGCGTTGTGCCCGCCCGGAGCACGCCGCGCGCGTTGAGATTATTCGTGGCGGCCAGCGCGGTGGTGCTCACCCCATATTTCCGCGCGATCCCGGAGAGGGTATCGCCACGGCGCACGCGGTAGCGAACCGGTTCCTGCCGGACGGACTGCGAGGACCCAGCAGCCGGGATGGTCAGCGTTGCGCCCGCCCGGAACACGCCGCGCGCGTTGAGATTATTCGTGGCGGCCAGCGCGGTGGTGCTCACCCCATATTTCCGCGCGATCCCGGAGAGGGTTTCGCCTCTCCGGACCCGATGCGTGTCACGCTGGGCGCTCAAACTCGGCGCAAACACCACGACCATGCTGAGCAAAGTCAGGAAAAGTCGGAAATAGCGGGGACGGCTCAGCATGGTGAAGGTGGGCTGGCTTGCTCCGAATGAACGATCTGCCCCCAGGCCTTCTGGGGTAGGCGGGATTGTAGACAACAAGAGCGGAGGCTGCAATAGGAAATCCGGTCTGGTTCCCCTTTGGTACCTCTTAGTACCCCCGCCCTATACCGTTTGCTAACGCAGAGATGCAGCCTAAAGAAGGCCGCGCCGTCGGTGCGGCAGACGCGGCGCGCCTGGGGCGCCGCCCCCCCCCCTGATCCCGGTTGCGGCTGTTACGACAACCTTAGCTAACGCCCCGTTTTGCCGCGGGCTGCGGCGGCGGCCATGGCCGACCCCTGCGGAGCAACCCGATCGGAGGAGCGCTCGCTCGCAGTTGCCGCTCCGCCGCCTTGGGTCGCGGGATGCGCCAGGCCCAGCTTCTTGCGCAGCTCGGCTTCGATCTTCGCCCGGATGTCGCTGTGCTCTTTCAGGAAGAGCCGCGCGTTCTCGCGGCCCTGGCCGAGCCTTTCGCCGCCGCAGCTCATCCACGTGCCGGACTTCTCGATGACCCCATGCGTCACGCCCAGGTCCAGCAGATCCCCCTCCAGGGAGATGCCCTCCCCGTACAGGATGTCGAACTCGGCCTCGCGGAAGGGTGCGGCCACCTTGTTCTTGACCACCTTGGCTCGGGTGCGCGAACCCACCACGCGATCGCCTTCCTTGATGGACTGGATGCGGCGAATGTCCAGGCGGATCGAGGCGTAGAACTTCAGCGCGCGGCCTCCGGTGGTGGTCTCCGGATTGCCGAACATCACGCCGATTTTCACGCGAATCTGATTGATGAAAATCAGGCAGGTGTGCGATTTCGAGACGATGCCGGTCAGCTTTCGCAGCGCTTGCGACATCAGCCGCGCCTGCAAGCCCATTTGCGGATCGCCCATCTCCCCTTCCAGTTCCGCACGCGGCACCAGCGCCGCCACCGAATCCACCACCACCACGTCCAATCCGCCCGAACGGATCAGCGCTTCGGTGATCTCCAAAGCCTGTTCGCCGTTGTCGGGCTGCGAAACCAGCAGGTTGTCCACGTCCACGCCCAGCTTCCGCGCGTAACTCGGGTCGAGCGCGTGCTCCGCATCGATGAACGCCGCCTGCCCGCCCATCCTCTGCGCCTGCGAGATGACGTGCAGGGCCATGGTCGTCTTGCCGCCCGCTTCCGGCCCGAAGATCTCCACCACCCGTCCTCGCGGGAAGCCGCCCACGCCCAGCGCCGCGTCCAGGCTGATCGAGCCCGACGGAATGACGCTGACCGGCACCAGTACGTCCCGGTTGCCCAAGCGGACAATGGAGCCCTTGCCATACTGCTTTTCGATCTGCGCTATCGTCGATTCCAGAACCTTGTCACGGTCATCGTTACGGCCATCCGCCATGGTTTCACCTCCCGAGGGATTTGTGCCGCCGGGGACGCGGCCCACTTTACCAGATACCACCTAACCCATGCCATCCTAACCCCGGCATCGTAACTTGCCCGCGCCATCCTACTACAAGGCGAATAAAAAGCAAATATGATCTCCTGTGTATTTCAGACCTCTTGCGAAGGTCGCGAGTAGCAGACTAAAGAAGCCAGCTGTCAGAGGGTACGTCGTCCTATTTTCCCTCATGGCGTCTTCTGATATTCGTAAAAGCCGCGACCCGACTTCCTTCCCAGCCGGCCCGCCGCCACCATCTTGTGCAGCAGCGGGCATGGCCGGAACTTCGCATCGCCAAAGTCCCGATGCAACACTTCGAGAATATCCAGGCAGACGTCCAAGCCGATGAAGTCTGCCAGAGCGAGCGAGCCCATCGGGAGGTTCATCCCCAGTTTCATCACCGCGTCCACCGACTCCGCCGTGGCCACGCCTTCCATCACACAAAATGCTGCTTCATTGATCATCGGCATCAGCACGCGATTGGAGACAAAACCCGGCGAGTCTTTCACCGCGATAGGTTTCTTGCCGATTTTTTCGCAAAGCCTCATCACCGTCTCAAGCGTCGCATCGCCGGTCTCGAGCCCCCGGACGATCTCCACCAATCGCATGACCGGTGGCGGGTTCATGAAGTGCATTCCCAGAAAACGGTCCGGGCGGCGCGTGGCGGCGGCCAGCGCGGTCACCGTAATGGAAGAGGTGTTCGTCGCCAGGATGGCCTCTGGTCCCAACACTGCGTCGGCTTCGGCCAGCACTGCGCGCTTGAGGTCCAGCCGCTCGGGAACCGCCTCCACCGCGAAATCGGCTCGCGCGATGGCGGTCACGTCGGTAACAGGCACGATGCGGTCAAGAATGCGCAGCTTCTCGACTTCGGCCACTGTGCCCCTCTTGACCTCGCGCTCTAGGTCATTGGAGATGCGCGCGAGGCCCCGGTCGAGGAGGGATTTCTCGACATCGCGAAGGATCACCGCGTACCCCGAGCGCGCGAATACATGAGCGATGCCGTTGCCCATGGTGCCCGCGCCGAGCACGGCGACGGTGCGAATAGCGTCAAGTTCCATGCGTTCCTTCTTGGCGCTCGAAGCTTGCCTTGCCGGGAGCCTCGGCGTTACGGATTCCCCCCGAATTCTCCCTGACATGAACCGCTGGGTAGCAGAGGGTCATCGGCAGGGTCATGGGCGCCGACGGAGCTGTCAGTAATCGCGGGAAGGAAATGGATGCCATGGACGATGGCGCATTCTATGCTAAGGTGCCCGTGCGCATGAAGTCGGAATTCATGTCCGGCGCTGTCCCAACGCTGTCCCAACCTTGACAGTTCACCTGCCCATGTTACAATCCCCTCACTAGTCCTCCTGCTGGACAGGAGGCCTGCTCCTTGACAACTGAATGAGACATGCCAGAACCCGTTCGGTTTATGAGTGAACTGAGCGACATAATTAAGTTCGCTCTGAAATTCGGCTCCCGGCGCAAGCCGGGGTTTTTGATTTTCAGAGCAACCAGCTTCAAACGAGAGTTTGATCCTGGCTCAGAGCGAACGCTGGCGGCGTGCTTAACACATGCAAGTCGAGTGCGCAGTTTTCTGTAGCAATACAGGAGATGGGCGCACGGCGCACGGGTGCGTAACACGTGGGCAACCTGCCCTCTAAAGGGGGATAACCCCGCGAAAGCGGGGCTAATACCGCATAACATCCTGATGGCTTCGGCCGTTAGGATCAAAGCTCGAAAGGGCGTTGGAGGAGGGGCCCGCGGCCGATTAGCTAGTTGGTGAGGTAACGGCTCACCAAGGCAAAGATCGGTAGCTGGTCTGAGAGGATGGCCGGCCACACTGGAACTGAGACACGGTCCAGACTCCTACGGGAGGCAGCAGTGGGGAATATTGCGCAATGGGCGAAAGCCTGACGCAGCGACGCCGCGTGGGGGATGAAGCTTCTCGGAGTGTAAACCCCTTTCGACCCGGAAGAACGGCCCGCAAGGGCTTGACGGTACGGGTATAAGAAGCCCCGGCTAACTACGTGCCAGCAGCCGCGGTAAGACGTAGGGGGCCAGCGTTGCTCGGAATTACTGGGCGTAAAGGGTTCGTAGGCGGTGTGGCAAGTCGGGAGTGAAATCTCCAGGCTTAACTTGGAGGCTGCTTCCGAAACTGCTGTGCTGGAGTGCGGGAGAGGCGAGTGGAATTGCAGGTGTAGCGGTGAAATGCGTAGATATCTGCAGGAACACCCGTGGCGAAGGCGGCTCGCTGGACCGCAACTGACGCTGAGGAACGAAAGCTAGGGGAGCAAACAGGATTAGATACCCTGGTAGTCCTAGCCCTAAACGATCAGGACTTGGGGTGCACCCCTACGGGGTGCGTCTCGGAGCTAACGCGTTAAGTCCTGCGCCTGGGGAGTACGGTCGCAAGGCTGAAACTCAAAGGAATTGACGGGGGCCCGCACAAGCGGTGGAACATGTGGTTTAATTCGACGCAACGCGAAGAACCTTACCTGGGCTTGAACCGCCGACGACCAGCGGTGGAAACATCGCCTTCTCGCAAGAGACGCCGGTAGAGGTGCTGCATGGCTGTCGTCAGCTCGTGCCGTGAGGTGTTGGGTTAAGTCCCGCAACGAGCGCAACCCCTACTCTTAGTTGCCACCCGCAAGGGGGAACTCTAAGAGGACTGCTCCGGATAACGGAGAGGAAGGCGGGGATGACGTCAAGTCAGCACGGCCTTTATGTCCAGGGCTACACACGTGTTACAATGCGCGGTACAGATCGTCGCGAACTCGCAAGGGGGAGCTAATCGACAAAACCGCGCTCAGTTCGGATTGCAGTCTGCAACTCGACTGCATGAAGCTGGAATCGCTAGTAATGGCGTATCAGAACGACGCCGTGAATACGTTCCCGGGCCTTGTACACACCGCCCGTCACATCACGAAAGTGGACTGTACTAGAAGTCGCAATGCCAACTTGCAAGAGAGGCTAGCGCCCAAGGTGTGGCCCATGATTGGGGTGAAGTCGTAACAAGGTAGCCGTAGGAGAACCTGCGGCTGGATCACCTCCTTTCTAAATAAAACGGCAGTGAAGCCTGTGATTACCGTGTGCAAGTCCCAAGTACAGGGAGCTTGCGCGGTAAGAAAGACCGCAGGCGGGAGCTGCCCAACCGGTTTCTCACAAACCGGGTCGCTCTTCGCTCTCTTCCCGACGGGTTCTAGCAGGTCTCATTCAGTCGTCACCCTATCCATCATCCTCATCCCGAGAGAAGAAGCGCGCCGTTTGCACCCCAGATGATTCTGCGGGGTGACGAGGAATCCCTCTGCATGACTGCGAAGTAGTATCGGCTTCGGTCTGAATTCTCAAATCTGAAATATTCAATTCCTGCACTCCCCAGTGTTCCCGCGCTCTTCTTCGCTGTTATAATTCCGCGCAACTAGCCCATGTGCCCTCTCGCCGAGAAGCTGACGCAGACCCTCCTCGCCCGCATCCAGGCGCAGTGCAGTCCTCCCCGCCACCCAAGAGATGCTCCCCAGCCCGTTCGAATCGCTCCTATTCGAATACCGTATAAGTAAATATATGTTACCTTTCTCGATAATTTGTGCTAACGTAGCGCATGCTTGCCCTGAGCTTGCCGAACGGGTTTGCTGGCCAATCCTATCGCTTGGAGAGATTAGGCATCACCCGTAGCACAGCCACTCTTGGCTGTGCGTCTCTCATTCATCGTCACCCGCTTCTGAGTGCAAACAGGCCCGTCTTTCTAGCCTCCAGCCTCGATTGTCTGGGCTCTAGCTTTGACTCCTCACATAAGTCCTTTGTACTACGCACTTACGAAAAAAGCTCCTGTAACCCTTCCAGAATGAACACTTCTGTAACAAAAGACTTAAAGTCGCCTGGAATGAACACTTACAGAAAAACCGGGGGGGATGAGCGCGGTGTCCTCGGTAAGGGGAGCCCGCGCGGTAAGAAAGTTTGGTCGAGCCGAAGTCCCCGGCCCTGCAGGCCACGGTAAGTGGCGCTGCGGTCGCAAAGGGGAGCTTCGGCGGTAAGAAAGTCGGGGTGGGGATCGAGCGCGGTGTCCCCGGCTCGCTGGGCGAGAGCGGCAAAGAACGTGGCGGCTCGCGCGGTAAAAAAGTCAGGTGATTATGGTTACGTTTCGGTTCGATCCGAAGTCCACGACTCGGGGGGCCACGCTGAGTGCCGCGTCTGCTCTCTTGGATTCTCGTATTCTCCCCAAGACGCAATCTCCTGTCTTCAATGCATTTGGGCACTCTGGCCTTCACTCTCTTGCGCTGTGCAAGACGTCAATCCGTCTGCTTTCAAGCATCTATGCGCTTTGGGGGCACTCTTTGGTGAAAAACACCCGGGGTGGGGGTAGGGTGATGAACGTCGAAAAGAGCCTGCACTTGAAAATTTCTCGGGGGCGTTGCAAGCGGACGCCCTTGCGTGTACGTTAGGGAGGCTCATCGGCCGGCCAGTAAGTCGAATTGAGCGTTTCCGGTCGGCTCAGAAGAAAAAGGAGATTTGCCAATGCTTCGACGCAGCTTGCTCATCGCTCTGATTGCTTTCGTCGCCGTCTCTCTTTCGGCGCAGACTCCTGAGGGTTGGAAAGTCCGCGTGGACAAGAGCCAGAGTGCCGCGGATCCGGACGACACTCCGAACCTGAAGTTCATGACCATGGGAAGTGGTTTTCACGTTACCGGCGGACCAGCCGGAGTATTCTGGAATCCCGCCAACATGCCCAGCGGGAACTACACGGTCAAAGCGAACTTCACCTTGCTGGAGCCCAGTTCGCACACCAATTACTACGGTCTGGTCTTCGGCGGCGACCAGCTCGAGGGCGCCGGCCAGAACTACATCTATTTTCTTGTCGCCCAGGATGGCACCTATCTCGTCAAGCATCGCGCGGGCGAGGCCACGCATGATGTGAAGGCCAAGACCACCCACGCCACCATCAAGAAACCCGACGCCAGCGGCAAGTCCATGAATGCCCTGGAAGTCCGCGTGTCGGGGAACAGCATCTCCTACGTGATTAACGGCACCGTGGTTCACACCACGCCCAAGACCGGAATGACCTCTAAGACTGACGGCCTGGCCGGCTTTCGCGTGAACCACGTTCTGGACGTGCAAGTCGATGCGTTCGGGATTAGCTGACCGTCGTAGAAGGAATTCTTAACCTGCTTCCACACGGCGCAACGGCGGCCCCGGCCGCAAGCGCGCCGGTGTGGATGCATGCGGCCCAACGCACACGCGAAAACATGCCGCTATTTTCCATGCTGTTTACCGCCAGTTCTGTAAACTGGGTTCTCTAAACTGCGGTCACCGTGATCCATCGCTTCGTCTCGCATAACGAGCGCATCGTTCCCATCGAGCAAGCGCGGCTCTCACCCGGTCAGGCCGGACTGCTGAGCGGCTGGGGCCTGTTCACGACGCTGCGCATCCTGCAAGGCGAACCCTTCGCCTTTGAGCACCACTGGCACAGGCTCCAGAAAGACTCCGTCCGCATCCGGCTCCCTTTCCCGTTCGACTCCGGGCGGGTGCGCGCCCAATTGCGCGAACTGATTGGCCGCAACGAAGTGCGCGAGGGCACCGCGCGGATCTACATGATCTATAACAAAGTCGGGTTCTGGCAGAGCAGCGAGGAGCTCCCGGAGGTGGACTTGTTGCTCTGCACCGCCGGCCTGCCGTCTTACCGAGAGCCGGCGCGGCTGACCATCGCCGAGCACGCGCGGTATGCCGCATCGCCGCTCGCGGGCGTGAAAGTCACTTCGTGGCACTACAACGTTTGGAGCTTGCAGGGTGCGCAGCAAGACGGCTTTGACGAGGTGGTAATGCTCAACGAGCGTGGTGAAGTTGCCGAGTGCACCGCCGCGAATATTTTCTGCGTGCGCGGCGGACGGGTCCTGACGCCTCCGCTCTCCTCCGGTTGCCTCGAAGGTGTGACGCGCAGCGTCTTGATGGAAATTGCTCCGGCCGCCGGCGCGATCATCGAAGAAAAACCGTTGCGTCCACAGGGCCTCATCGGCGCCGACGAGGTCTTCATCAGTTCAACGAATCGCGGCCTTCTCGGCGTCGGCGAAATCGATAGCCACCGTTTCTCCGCAGTCCCTGGACCGATCACGCAACGGCTCGAGCAGGCGTTCAACCGCCATGCCGCCGACTACGTGGCGCGAGCCGCTGCGCCGGTGGCCACAAAGTTGTAAGATTCCCGCCAGGCGCTCGGCGACTATGGGCACAAACTAAGGACGCAAGGGGTGCGGCATGGCCAAAGAAAAAGTTCAGAACTTCGAGAACCACGGGCGAGTCATTCCGGCTTACCACGGGTTTGTGTTCTCCGTCTTGGCGATCAACCTCGGGTGGTCGCTCTTCTCATTGAGAAACGAAATAACATTCGGCTCGGTGGTGAATGTCCTGGTGGCTGCGGCCTTGATCGTACTGTTCTTTTACGCGCGTATCTTTGTGCTGACGGTTCAGGACCGCGTCATTCGCCTGGAGATGCAATTGCGGCTCGAGCGGCTACTCCCGGCCGACCTGCGGCCGCGCATGGGCGAATTCACCGTGCCCCAGTTGATCTCGCTGCGCTTCGCCCGCGACCAGGAACTCCCCGAGTTGGCCCGCCAAGTCCTCGACGAAAAGTTGACCGATCGCAAGGCCATCAAGCGCCGGATCAAAAACTGGCGGGCGGATTCCCTTCGCGCCTAGCGCCGCCTCCGCCGCCGCTCAGCGCGAGTGCGAACCCCGGAGCCGGTTCAGTGCGTTCCGCAAGCGCTGATGTTGTGCTTCTCAAAATAGCGCTGATGATACTCCTCGGCGCGGTAAAATTCGGCGGCCGGGGCGATGTGGGTGACGATCTTGCGCGGGAAACGGTCCGAGCGGTCGAGTTCATCCTTCAAGGCCCGCGCTGCGGCTTCTTGCGGCGCGTCGTGGAAGAAAATTACCGAACGATACTGCTTGCCGAAATCGGGCCCTTGGCGGTTGAGCGTTGTGGGGTCGTGAATTTCAAAGAACACGCGTAACATTTTCTCGTAGGAGATCTGGCTCGGCTCATAGTCGAGTTGTAGCACCTCGGCGTGCCCGGTTCGGTCGGCGCAAACATCCTGATAGGTTGGATTGGGCAGCGTGCCCCCCATGTAGCCGACTGCTGTGTCCCTCACGCCTTGCACCTGCCGGAACGCACTCTCGACCCCCCAGAAACATCCTGCGCCGAATGTCGCTTTGGCCATACTCCCTCCCTCTGCCCATGTGGCGGCCTCTGCCAATGTGGCGGATCGCCCAGCCAAGTCCCGCGCTCATCAATTCGTTGCTGGTCGATGTGCTGGTCGATGTACTGGTCGATGTACCGGCCGATGTACTGGCCAGGCTGCTGACCCCGACTCCTCAAATCTCATTGTTGCGGCGCGGCACTTGCGGCGCGTTTGGTCTGAATCATCTCGGCGCCCCGCTGGGCCGCCTCGGTAACCAGAAATCCCATCTTGGGGTGCGCGGGCTCGAAATCGGCGTACAGGCCGTGCTCGCGCAACGATTGCGAGGTGATGGGGCCGATCGAGCCGATCAGGATTTGCGCAAAGGCGCGGCGCACCGCCTCTTTCAGCTTCATCTCCGCCGCGACCTGCAGGAGGTGGAGCACCTGGACCGAGGTGGTGAACAGCGCGATGTCCACCTCGCCGCGAGCCATGGCCTCGACCGCCGCGCGCAGCGGACCGGTATCATCCGGCAGCACCCATTGGTAGACAGGCACGCGCGAAACTCGCGCACCTCGTTCCGCCAGCCCTGTGAGCAGTTCCGGATTGGAGACGCCATACTCCTGGACGGCAATGCGGCGGTCTTTTAGCGGCAGCGAATCACTTTTTTCATCGAGCGCCTTCAGCAAATCCCGCCAAGTGTTGGGTTCCGGCACAGCCAGGGTGATCGGAACTCCTATCTCTGTCAGCGCGGCCACGGGCTTCGGTCCGCGAGCCACTACGCTCACGCGACACAACGCGGCGACGATCTGCTCGCGTGGGTAGACTGTTTCCATGACGCGCACCAAAGCGCGTGTTCCCACGCCGGTTAGGAAAACGACCATGTCGAAGCCGTTCTCGACGAGCGTGCGAGCGAAAGCCAGCGCCTCGACGTTCGATTCCAGCGGCACTTCCCGCATCGACGGCGCAACGATGGCCTGGCCGCCGTAATGAGCAATCAACTTGGCCATCTCGGGGGCGCGCCGGCTCTCGAATGCCAGGACGCGCAACCCGGTCAATCCGCGCGGCTGTACACCACTCTGCATGGACCCGGTCATCATACTTTTTTCATTCGGGAGCGCGTTCCGTCGTGGTCCGGCACGCTCCGCGTCGTTCGGATCACCTTTTTTGTTGCGCTTGCGCCAGCATTTCCATCAGAACGTTACGGGCTTCGGCAGGACTGCTGACCTCTCGCGAGAACGCGATGCGCGCACCACGCATGCCTTCCGGGGTTCGCAACCGTACTTGAAAGCCGAGCCGGTCGACCGCAGTCATGGCCACTTCCTGTGCCTCCATCCCAGCAAACACCCGGGCCAGCAGGATGAGCGCGTCGCGGTGATCGCTGTTCATGTGGTTGACGATATCCGTCGCAGCGTCAGCCAGGGGGTCGGGTCGTCCGCGGTCATATTCCAAGGCGGAGATCCAGCCCATCACCCCGAAGCCACCCACATAGTAAACGTCGATCACCTCCATGCGACAAAAGGAGAAGTCTTCAAAGTCCACCCAGTATTTGCTGCTCTCGTACCGCGACAAATAGAGTGTCCGCGCTTCCGCTATCTCCGGCTCGGGTACCGGCAAAACATTTCCCAGCAAGGTGACCCTGGATGCACCCAAGGGATCGCCGCCGGCATCCGGCTGGGTCATTAACAGGCTGGCGCGCGGGTCTGCCTGCAGATTCTGGGTATGCATGGCCATGGTGCTGATGAGGAAGATCGGACGCCCGTGGCCGTCCAAACCATAGGGCATCACGGATCCGAACGGAAAGCCCGGTTGTTTGCGCGAGAGTGTCGAGAGACTGCCGATTTTGCCCAGGTACATCAGGGTACGTGCTCGCTCGGCAAAGGTAGGCTCGGCGACCGCAGGTTGATTGCTCGTTGCGCCTGAGCCAGCGTGTTTTCCTGTCGACAGTGAAGCCATGTTTGAACAAGCTAACACGTTGACCATTCGAGGGCCAGCGTACAGACGGAGCATGGGGGCAAGAGGCGGCAATGAATTGCCGCCTGAGTCGAGGCCTGAATTGAGGCCTGAATCGAGAATAGTTCCGCAAGCGGATTTCGACTTTGTACCTAATTCGGCTCCATCCTCAATCATGAATCCTGCTGGGTATGAGCGGTTGGACTACGGGGACGGACGAAGTTGACGGGTGCTGCGGGCTCCCCTATACTCGGCGCGCCGGACCTGCTGGGCTGGCTTTCCCGTTCTTCTTTTCCCGAACGTGACACCAGAATAGAGTTTGCCGAGGCGATCAGCGCATGCGCGCGGCCAAGTATCAACGCCGTCCCGCCGCCCCGGCAGACCGACATGGGCAGACAAAGCATGACTGAGACAACTTGCCGACGTGAGCTGGAGCTGGAGATTCCCACCGAAGAGGTGCAGAAGGGGGTCGAGCGGGTGGCGCGGGAGTTTGCGCGGGTGGCGCGGGTGCCGGGGTTCCGCCCGGGCAAGGCGCCGGTCACGCTGATCCGCCGGCGCTTTGCCGAAGATATCAAGGGCGAACTGTTGCAGTCCCTGGTCCCCGAACAGATCGAGAAGGCGGTGAAGGATCAGAAGCTCGCACCCATTACGCGGCCCTACATTGACCAGGTGGAGTATGCGGAGAACAAACCGCTGAAATTCCGGGCGATCTTCGAGGTCTTGCCGGAATTCGAGCTGGGCTCTTACCAAGGCGTCGAAGCCGAGATCGATGCGGTTGAGGTCGCCGATGAGGACGTGGAGAAGGTGCTGGACGAATCGCGCGAACGCGCGGCCACATTTGTCCCTGTCGAAGGACGCGCGCTGATCAAGGGCGACTACGCGCAACTGAAGCTGGCGGGCACG
Source organism: Candidatus Acidiferrales bacterium (assembly GCA_965197305.1). GTDB lineage: Bacteria > Acidobacteriota > Terriglobia > Acidiferrales > UBA7541 > Palsa-189. The sequence goes on from CBDAMS010000013.1 coordinate 891,166, forward strand.
CCGGCCGGCGGCGGTGAGCCGCTCACCGCCACCAACGTAATGTGCCATCTCGGCGGCGAACAGACGCTGGAGACTTTCACGGAAAACCTGATCGGCGCGCAGCCGGGCGAGCACCGCCGGTTCGAGGTGAACTACCCGGAAGAGTATCCGGACCAGAAGCTGGCCGGCAAGAAGTATGCCTATGCCGTGGAAGTGCTCGGCATCAAGGAAAAAAAGCTGCCCGAACTGAACGATGAATTCGCCAAGGAAGTCAGCGACTCGAAAACACCGGAAGAACTTCGGAGAAAAATCCGGCAGGGCCTGGAAGCGTCGCGCGAGCAGCGGCAAACCGCGGCCATTCGAGACGCTGTGTTGAGCAAGATCATTGCCGCGCACGATTTCCCGGTGCCGGAGTCGCTGGTGGAGCACCAGATGGACGTGCGGCTCGAACGCGCCGTCCGGGCGCTCGCCGCCCAAGGGGTGGATCCCCGAGCCGTCAATGTGGACTGGGTGGCGATTCGGCGGCAGCAACGGGAACGGGCGATGGAAGACGTGAAGGCCGAGCTGCTGCTGGACCGCATCGCGACCGCGGAAAACATCGAGGCCGGCGAGGAAGAATTAGAACGCGAGATCGCGGCCATTGCCGAACGCAGTGGCGAATCGGCGGCAGCGGTGCGCGCCAACTTGACAAAGGAGGGGGCACTGGATAGGATCAAATCGAAGCTCCGCAACGATAAGACTCTCGCGTGGCTACAAGCAAGTGCTAGCGTTCGGACCCGAGAGCCGGAGCGTTCCTGACCAAGATCCCCCAAGCTCCTGCATTCGTCGATGACATATATAGGTGATTCGGCCCCTCGTGCGACAACGCTTATCCCCATGGTGGTCGAGCAGACCGCGCGGGGCGAGCGAGCCTATGATATTTATTCGAGACTGCTAAAAGACCATATCCTTTTCATCGGCACGCCGATTGATGATCACGTCGCCAACTTGGTGACTGCGCAGCTGCTTTTTCTGGAAGCGGAGGATCCGGATCGGGACATCCAGCTGTACATCAATTCGCCGGGAGGGTCCATTACCGCCGGCATGGCCATTTACGACACCATACAATACGTCCGGCCGAATGTGGTCACCACCTGCGTGGGACAAGCTGCTTCCATTGCCGCCCTGCTGCTGACTGCAGGGGCGCCGAAGAAGCGCTTTTCGCTGCCCAACTCGCGTATCTTGATCCACCAACCTTGGATGTCGGGTCTTTCCGGCCAGGCGACCGATATTGACATTCACGCCAAGGAGATTCTCCGGATGAGGACAGTCATCAACCAGTTGTTCGCCGATCACTGCCGGCGGCCGCTGGAAAAGGTCGAGAAGGATGTAGAAAGAGACTTCATCATGTCCGCGCAGCAGGCGAAAGAGTACGGCCTGATCGATGAGATTATCCGCAAGCACCACTAAGCGCTACGTAAAGGTTAGTAGCGGAAACGACCGTCGGCCATTGGCGAAGGGCAAACAGGCTTAGAATGGACGACGAAGCCTTGAGAGGACAGAAGGGTTTCCGGAGGCCAGCACACCAGTGAGAAAAGCTAGCACGGACGAACCCCTGCGCTGTTCGTTCTGTCACAAAACGCAGGAACAGGTGGAAAAGCTGATCAGCTCGCCCTCGGATTATCCTCGCGCGTACATCTGCAACGAGTGCGTCGGTGTCTGCCAGCAGATTCTGGAAGAGGAAAAACACGAACAAGCCGGGCCCATCAACCGCCACCTGCCGCGCCCGCCGGAGATCAAAGCGTTTCTCGATGGCTACGTCGTCGGCCAGGAAAAAACCAAGAAGAAACTGGCCGTCGCCGTCTATAACCACTACAAGCGGATCTTTCTCAACCGGCAGCCGGGCGAAGTCGAGCTGACGAAATCGAACATCTTGTTGATCGGACCGACCGGCACGGGCAAAACACTGCTGGCGCAAACGCTCTCGCGCATGCTCGACGTGCCTTTTGCCATCGTGGATGCCACCACGCTGACCGAAGCCGGATATGTCGGGGAGGACGTCGAAAACATCATCCTGAAGCTGCTGCAGAACGCCGACGGCGACGTTACCAAGGCGCAGCAGGGCATCATCTATATAGATGAGATCGATAAGATCTCGAAGAAAGACGAGAATCCGTCGATCACCCGCGACGTTTCCGGAGAGGGTGTACAGCAGGCCCTGCTGAAGATTCTCGAGGGCACCATCGCCAACGTGCCTCCGCAGGGCGGCCGCAAACACCCGCACCAGGAATTTACGCCCGTGGATACGACGAATATACTGTTCCTCTGCGGCGGCGCCTTCGTGGGCCTGGAAAAGATCGTGGAACGCAGGGTCGGCCAGAAGTCGCTCGGCTTTCACACCGATGCCCAGCCGACGACCTCCAATCGCCGCAACGTGGAACTGCTGGAGCAGGCGCAGCCAACCGACCTGATCCGCTACGGGCTGATTCCCGAATTCGTCGGACGGCTGCCCGTTGTGGGGGTGCTCAGCGACCTGGACAAAGACGCGCTGATGCGCATCCTCACCGAACCGAAGAACGCGCTCATCCGGCAGTATCAGCGGCTGTTCGAGTTTGAAAACGTCCGCTTGCGCTTCACCGAGGAAGCGCTGGAAACGGTGGCCGATCTGGCGCTGCAGCGCAAAGTCGGCGCGCGAGGTTTGCGCATGATTCTCGAGGATCTGATGCTCGACCTTATGTATAGCCTGCCCCCCCAGCGCAAGGTGCGCGATCTGTCGGTCACCGCCGAAATGGTTCGCAACCGCGAAATCAACTGGAACCTTCTGGAAAAAGCGGGATAATGGCTTCAGAAGACATGTTTAGCCGGGAAAAAAGCGAGTTGAAGCGAGTGCCGATGATGCCGGTGCGGGATATGGTGATCTTCCCGCAGATGATGCAGCCCTTCATCGTGGGCCGCAAGGCTTCTGTGCGCGCGCTGGAAGAGGCGCTGGCCGGAGACAAGAAGATTTTCCTGGCCACCCAGCACGACGCTTCCATCGACGATCCGAAGCCGGAAGAAATCTATGCTGTCGGCACCCTCGCCAATATCGTGCAGAGCGTGAAGCTGCCCGACAGCAACATCCGCGTGCTGGTGGAGGGCGTCGAACGCGCCAAGGCCGTGCAGGTCGCAGGTGAAGAAGGCTTCTATCGTGCCACCTTGCGCCTGGCGCCGGTCCGGGCGGAGACGTCGCCGCAAATCGAGCCGGCCATGCGGCGCGTCAACAACCTCTTCGAACAGTACGTCAAGCTTTCGCAAAGCCTGAACTACGATACGATGATCGCTGCAGCCCGGGTGGACGACCCCGCCAAACTGTCCGACACCATCGCGGCCAACCTGCAAATCTCCGTGGAGGAAAAACAGGAGCTGCTGGAGAACTTTGACGTTCTCGATCGGCTGAATCGTGTGGCTAAGGTCCTCGAAAGTGAGATTGAAAAACTCAACGTGGACCGCAGCGTCAACTCCCGCGTCAAGCGGCAGATGGAGCGCGCGCAAAAAGAGTACTACCTGAACGAAAAGCTGAAGGCGATCCACAAGGAACTGGGCCGCGGCGAGAAAAACGAGCTCGACGAGCTGAAGAAAAAGATCGAGACCTCCGGCATGCTCAAAGATGTCCGGGAAAAGGCCATGCAGGAGCTAAAGCGGCTGGAAATGATGCCGCCCATGTCCGCCGAATCCACCGTCAGCCGCAGCTACCTCGATTGGCTGCTGGCCGTGCCCTGGAAGAAGAAGTCCAAAGAGATTCGCGATATTTCCGTCGCCGAAAAAATCCTCGAGGAAGACCATTACGGGCTCGAAAAGATCAAGGAACGCATCCTTGAATACCTCGCGGTGCGCCAACTGGTGAAGAATCCTCGCGGTTCGATCCTGTGTTTCGTGGGCGCTCCCGGGGTCGGCAAGACTTCGCTGGCCATGTCCATCGGCCGGGCCACCGGCCGGAAGTTTGTGCGCGTTTCCTTGGGCGGGGTCCGCGACGAGGCCGAGATTCGCGGCCATCGCCGCACCTACATCGGGGCGCTGCCCGGCCAGATCATTCAGATGATGAAGAAGGCCGGCACGGTCAATCCGGTGTTTGTGCTGGATGAAGTGGACAAAATGTCGATGGACTTCCGCGGCGATCCCACGGCGGCGCTGATGGAAGTGCTCGATCCGGAACTCAATCACGTTTTCACCGACCACTACCTGGACGTCGAGTACAATCTCTCTCACGTCATGTTTATCTGCACGGCCAACGTGCTGCACACGATTCCACAACCGTTGCAAGATCGGATGGAGATCATCCGCCTGCCCGGCTACACGGAGACGGAGAAGCGCGAGATTGCCAAGCGCTTCCTGGTGAAAAAACAGCGGGAAGCCACCGGGCTCGTGGAACAAAACGTGGGGTTCACCGACGACGCGCTCGACACCATCATCGGTCACTATACGCAGGAGGCCGGCGTCCGGAACCTAGAGCGCGAGATTGCCAGCATTTGCCGCAAGGTGACGCGCCGCGTGATCAAAGAAGGTAAACAGGTAAAGGTCGAAATTACTCCTGCCAACGTCAACGATTTCCTCGGAGTCATCAAGTTCCGGGAACTCCTTGCCGGGAAGAAAAATGAAATCGGCCTGGCCACCGGCCTGGCGTGGACCGAAGTTGGCGGCCAAGTACTCTCCACCGAGGCCACGCTAATGGCAGGGAAAGGCAGGCTGACCTTGACCGGCAAACTGGGTGACGTGATGCAGGAATCGGCGCAGGCGGCCATGACCTACGTGCGCTCGCGCATTGCCAACGTGGGCCTGCCGCGAGATTTCTACCGCCACGTGGAGATCCACGTGCACGTGCCGGAGGGCGCTATTCCCAAAGATGGGCCCTCTGCTGGGATCACGATTTGCACGGCGATTGCCAGCGCACTGGCACGCATTCCCGTTCGCTGCGATGTCGCCATGACAGGCGAAATTACCTTGCGCGGTAAGGTGCTGCCGATCGGCGGCGTCAAGGAAAAGCTTTTGGCAGCGCACCGCGTCGGCATTCGCACCGTCCTCTTACCCAAGGACAACGAGAAAGACATGGCGGATGTTCCTCGGGAGATTCAGTCGGGTCTCGCCATCAAGTTCGTTGAAACCATGGACGAGGTGCTGGGCTTGGCACTCGAGCGGCCCTTGCAGGCATCGGCTCATCCGGGTGTTCCGGAGGTCGCGGCCAAGTTCGAGACCGAGGCGGAACAAGATCAGGAATTAACCAACTGATGGAGACTTAGGGGCATTTGCCGGGGCGAAAAAGTGACAAGAGCCGCCCAGGTTTAGCCTCCGCCTGTTTGGATCCCGTTTGAAACCTGGACGAATTTTTAGCGTATTTCATTTTGCTTCACCGCAGGGCGGAACGATGTTGGCACCCGCCCGCATCACGAGTCACCACAAAGAGCCGGAACACTCCGGCCCCTATGCAAGGAATGGTAACTATGAGCATTAGCCTCGCAGAACTGAAAGAAAAGAACATCACCGACCTGGCCAAGATCGCCAAGGATCTCACCATCCCCGGCGCCGGCGGCATGCGCAAGCAGGAGTTGATTTTTCAGATCCTGCGCGCGCAAACGGAGAAGAACGGCCTGATCTTTAGCGAAGGCGTCCTCGAATGCCTGCCCGACGGCTTCGGATTTCTCCGCGCTCCGGAGTACAACTACCTGCCGGGACCGGATGACATCTACGTCTCGCCCTCGCAAATCCGCAAGTTCGATTTGCGCACCGGCGACACCGTCTCCGGCCAGGTGCGTCCTCCCAAAGACGGCGAGCGCTACTTCGCCTTGATTAAGGTCGAAGCCGTCAACTTTGAGGACCCCGAGGTCGCTCGAAACAAGATCTTGTTCGACAATCTCACCCCGCTCTATCCCCAGAGCCGGCTGAAGATGGAGACAGCCAAGGACAACTTGACCGGACGAGTGCTGGACCTGCTTTGCCCGGTCGGCAAGGGTCAGCGCGGGCTGATCGTCGCGCCGCCGCGGACCGGCAAGACGATGATGCTGCAGTCGATCGCTAATTCCGTCACCACCAATCACCTCGAAATCGCACTGATCGTCCTGCTGATTGACGAACGCCCCGAGGAAGTCACCGACATGCAGCGCACGGTCAAGGGCGAGGTGATCAGTTCCACGTTCGACGAGCCGCCGCAGCGGCACCTCCAGGTAGCGGAGATGGTGCTCGAAAAAGCCAAGCGCCTGGTCGAGCACAAGCGCGACGTGGTCATCCTGCTCGATTCCGTCACCCGATTGGCGCGCGCCTACAACGCGGTCACGCCTCCCTCGGGCAAGGTTCTCTCGGGCGGTATCGACGCCAACGCCTTGCAGCGGCCGCGCCGCTTCTTTGCCGCCGCGCGCAATATCGAAGAGGGTGGATCGCTCACCATTATGGCCACGGCGCTGATCGACACCGGGAGCCGCATGGACGACGTGATCTTCGAGGAATTCAAGGGCACCGGTAACATGGAAATCAACCTCGATCGGCGCCTGGTGGACAAGCGTATCTTCCCCGCGATCGACATCAATCGTTCCGGCACGCGAAAAGAAGAGCTGCTGATGCCGCCCGACGAGTTGAACCGCGTCTGGGTGCTGCGCAAGGTCCTCAACCCTTTGTCCCCGGTGGAGGCTATGGAGTTGCTGTTGGGCAGGCTTTCGAAGACCAAGTCGAACGGCGAATTTCTCGCCTCGATGTCCAGCCCCTCCTAACGCCGTTCTTCGATCCCGCCGGCACCCTGGTGGTGCGCCAGTAGAACAATCAGACGGGCTGTCTCCTCGGCGTCCATGGCCGTGTTGTCCACCAAAACAGCATCGCTGGCTCGCACCAGCGGGGAAGCCATGCGCTCGCGGTCGCGGCGGTCGCGCTCGCGAACCTCTTCCAGCATGCGTGAAAGGTCGAACGGTTCGCCCTTGGCGAGGTGCTCCTGCCGGCGGCGGTCCGCCCGCGCTTCGACCGAGGCGTCGAGAAAAATCTTGAGGCCGGCATTCGGAAACACCACCGTCCCGATATCGCGCCCTTCCATCACCACGTCGCCCGATTCCCCCGCGCGCCGCTGCTGGGCCACCAGCATGGTGCGCACCCCGGGCACAACGGCAACATGCGAAGCCGCCTGGGACACGGCCGCCGAACGGATGCGCTCGGTGACGTCCTCGCCGTCCACCAGCACGCGCAGCGCGGTTCCCATACGTGCCAGATCGATCCGCGTGTCCCGCGCCAGCTCCTCAAGATGCCCGGGCGAGTCCAGAGGCACGCCGTCCCGCAGCGCCTTCCAGGCCAGCGCGCGATACAACGCACCGCTGTCCAGATAGGTGTAGCCCAGCAGTTCGGCCACCCGCCGCGCCACCGTGGTTTTTCCCGCGGCGGCCGGACCATCGATGGCGATGATGAGTTTACCGGTCAAGTTCCTGGATGGAGGCGCATGGCCTCTTGTGGATGATTCAAATCCGCTTGAAGGCGCGCTCGATCTCCCGCAGAGAATACCGCAAGACCACCGGCCGTCCGTGCGGGCAGGTCATGGGCGCATCGGTTTTTGACAACTCTCCCAGCAGCCACTCCATCTTCGTCTGATCGAGCGGCATGTTGACCTTGATGGCCGCATGGCACGCTGTGGTGGCGGCGATCTTGGCCTGCAATGAGTCGATGGAGACAGCTTGGCGCTCGCGTTCGATCCCCTCGAGGATTTCGGCCAGCAGGCTTTCGGCGTCGGCGCTCGAGATTCCCGCCGGCGTAGCCTGAATGGCAACGCTCTGTGCGCCCATGGGTGCCACGTCGAAGCCGTTGGCCGTCAGTTCCTCGGCGATTTGATCCAGGATCACGCGCTGGCGCGGCGCCAGCTCCACGACGATGGGCACCAGCAGGCGCTGGCCGGTCAGCGGGCCCTCGCGGCGCGCGCTCAAATGCTGCTCGAACAACACCCGCTCGTGCGCCACATGTTGATCGACAATCCACAAACCCTCGGCGTTGACCGCCACGATAAAGCTGGCGCTCACCTGGCCGAGGGGCTTGAGATCCGCCAGGCTTGCGGCGCTGGCTGACGCTTCGCCTGCGACTGCGGACGCCTGCACGGCGCCCTCCTGGCAAGAACGCTCGGCCGGTTTCTCCGGCTGGCCTTCGAGCGGAATCGCCACGCCGGCCTCGAACGGAAACCGCTGCGAGTCCGGGACAATCGGCGGTGTCGTCAAGCCGAACGGTTCAGGGAACGCGCCGGAATCGCTCGCCGGTGCCGGGATGACGGCGCGCGGCGCGGCCATCGGACCCGCCGCATAGGCCGCGGCGGCTGCCGTTGCGCCCTCGGCCGGCGCGGGACGCGCCGCAGCGGTGAAACTCGGAACCGGCCGCGCCCGGCCGAGGGCCAGGCGGATGGTGTCGCGGGTGAAGTCATGCACAAACTGCGAGTGGCGAAAACGCACCTCGATCTTCGCCGGATGGACATTGACGTCCACTTCCTCGCAAGACAGATCGAGGAACAGCAGCGCGACCGGAAACAGGTCGGCCGGCAGGATGTTGCGGTAGGCCTCATGGATGGCGTGCAGCAGCAAGCGGTCGCGCACCAGGCGGCGGTTCACGAAAACGTAAATGCCGTTGCGGTTGGCGCGCTGCACCTCGGGCCGGGAAATAGACCCGCGCACGGTGATCTCCGCCTTGCGCCCGGCGGCGTCCAGCTCCGTTTCGGTGATCGCCGCGCGAATCGGCGCGGAACTGCCGGGAATCTCGATCATTTCAGCGAGCACCTGCCGCCCGAACAACTGATAGACGCGTTCGGCCATGGTCGCGACGGGAGGAACATTTACGATCTCTTGCATCGGCGTTTTCAGCGCAAATCGCTTGTCGGGATTGGCCAGCGCGTAGTGCGTTACCAGGGAAGCAATATGGCCCAGCTCCGTGGTCTCCGACTTCAGGAATTTTCTGCGCGCGGGCACGCAATAGAACAGGTCGGCGACGCTGACGGATGTACCCGCGGGCACTCCCGCCGGTTTCACACCTACCAGCTTGCCTCCGGCATATTCGATGCGGGTGCCCTGCCCGCCTTCGGCGGAGCAGGTCTCGAGCAGCAACCGCGAGACCGCGGTAATCGAGGGCAGCGCCTCGCCGCGGAAGCCCAGCGTGGAGATCGAGAGTAAGTCGTCGGAAGAGCGCAGCTTCGAGGTGGCGTGGCGCTCAAATGCCAGGAGCGCATCGTCGGGCGCCATCCCGCAGCCGTCGTCGATGACCCGGATCATGCGCTTGCCGCCGGATTCGATTTCGATGCTCACCGAGGCGGCGCCGGCGTCCAGCGCGTTTTCGAGCAGTTCCTTCACCACCGAGGCCGGCCGCTCGACCACTTCGCCGGCGGCGATGCGGTTGGCGACTGTTTCCGGGAGTATGCGGATGCGAGACACGCTTAGGACCTCTCGCGCTGGAGGGCAATGCCCAGCTCGTCGAGTTGCTGTTTGTCCACTGGCGACGGAGCGTCGACCATCAGATCCTGAGCTGTGGTGGTCTTGGGAAAGGCGATGACCTCGCGAATGGATTTTTCGCCTGCCAGCAGCGCCGCCAGCCGGTCGAGCCCCAGCGCGATGCCGCCGTGCGGCGGCGTGCCGTACGTCAACGCGTCCAGAAAAAACCCGAAACGCTCGCGCGCCTGCTCTTCAGAAAGGCCCAGCAGGCGGAACACACGGGACTGCACGTCCTGGCTGTGGATTCGGATGCTTCCGGAGCCAAGCTCGACGCCGTTCAGCACCAGGTCGTAGCCCTTCGAGCGCACATCCCATGGCGCGGACTCCAGCTTGCCGAGATCCTCCTCGACGATTCCTGTAAATGGATGCTGCGCCGGTACCCAGCGTTTTTCGCTCGTGCTCCACTCAAACAGCGGAAAACCGGTGATCCAAAGAAATTCCCAGCGGTCTCTAGCCACCAGGTTCAGCCGCTCGGCGAGCACCAACCTTAATTGTCCGGCGATCAGTGCCGCCGCATCCGTGCCCGGGATTTGCCCGGCGGCAGAGACGGCCAAAACCAGATCGCCCGGCTTCGCTCCGGTTGCTGCGACAATGGCCTGTAGACCCGCCGTTCCGAGCGTCTTTTCCAGCGCCGAGGTCACTCCTTCGGCTGCTACTTTCAGCGTGTAGAGTCCGCGCGCCCCCAGTGCTTTGGCTCGCGCGGCAAACTCATCCAGTTGCTTGCGCGAAAATGCCGCCGCCCCGGGAGCCACTAGCGCCTGCACATTCCCCTCAAGATGCAGCGTTTCACTCGCGGGTGCAAACTGCGGCGTCACATCGCACAGTTCCATGCCGAAACGCAGGTCCGGTTTGTCGCTGCCGTACCGGCGGATGGCTTCGCGGTGCTCCATGCGGCGGAACGGCGGCTTCACCTCGATGCCCGCCGCAGCGCAGGCGCGCACCATGACCTGCTGGATCACGCCGAAGACGTCGTCCTGCGACGGAAACGATATCTCCAGATCGAGTTGCGTGAATTCGGGCTGGCGGTCGGCGCGCAAGTCTTCGTCGCGGAAGCAGCGGGCAATCTGAAAATAACGGTCGAAGCCCGCGATCATCAGGATCTGCTTGAAAATCTGCGGCGACTGCGGCAGGGCGTAGAACTGGCCGTGATGGATGCGGCTGGGCACCAGATAGTCGCGCGCGCCCTCGGGCGTGGAGCGCGTGAGCATGGGCGTCTCGATCTCATAGAAGCTCAACTCATCAAGCGTCTTGCGCATTTCCAGGATGACGCGGTGGCGCAGTGCGATATTGCGCTGCGGACCCGGGCGGCGCAGGTCCAGAAAGCGATAGCGCAGGCGCGTCTCTTCGCTGGCGCTGATTTCGTCCTCGACAACGAAGGGAGGCGTCTTGGCCGTGTTCAGAAGCTTCAGTTCGGAGGCGTAGACCTCCACCTCGCCGCTGGCCAGATCGGGGTTGGGCTTCCGGCGGCGTTCCACGCGCCCGCAAACCGCGGCCACATATTCCGCGCGCAACTCCTCGGCTCGGGAGTGCGCGGCAGGGGCAAGCTCCTTGTTGAAGACGGCCTGCACGATTCCCGAGCGGTCGCGCAGATCGATAAAGATGAGATTGCCGAGGTCGCGCCGCCGGTGCACCCAGCCCATCAGCACGACTTGTTTCCCGGTGTCGGCGGCGCGCAGGTCGCCGCCGTGATGGGTGCGCTTCCAATCGCCCAGCAGGTCGAGCGCCGCCATTACCGGCGCTCCGGCAACAGATAGGTCAGCAAGTCCGCCTCGGACAACTTTTTCTGGTCGCTGTCGGCCAAGCGCTTTACCGTGATTTGTCCCGAGGCCATTTCGTCCTCGCCGAGGATCACGGCGTACCGCGCTCCGAGACGATCCGCCAAGCCGAGCGACTTGCCGAATTTCATTTCGCCGCTTTGCAACTCGGTGGCCATGCCCTGCTCGCGCAGCTTGCGCGCCAGCGCGACCGCGGCAGGATAGGTCCCCGCGCCGAACCAGGCCAGAAATACCTCGATGCCCCCGCTGGGTGCGGCCTTGCCATCCTGCTGGAGTGACAGGATAAGCCGGTCGGTACCGATAGCAAACCCAATGCCTTTGGTCGCAGCCGGGCCGCCCAGTAATTCCACCAGCCCGTCGTAGCGCCCCCCGCCACAGACGGCATTCTGAGAGCCCAGGCCCGGCGCGGTGATTTCAAACGTAGTGCGCATGTAGTAGTCGAGCCCGCGCACCAGCCGCCAGTTCTCTTGGTAAGGTATGCCCCGCAGGGCGAGTTCCTGCTTGACCTTGGCGTAATGTTCGCGGCAGGGGTCGCAGAGATGATCGCCGATGCGTGGCAGCGTCTCGATAATCGGCTGCTCCTCGGGAACCTTCGAGTCGAGAACGCGCAACGGATTGGTTTCGATGCGCCGCTGGCTGTCCGGCCCAAGCTTTTCGCAGACCTTCTGTAATTCGCTGCGCAATCGAGTGACATACGCGGAACGGCAGTCTTTGTACTTGGGCCCGGCACAGCCGATGGAATTGAGATGGAGCGTCGTGCCTTGCAGTTTGACCCGCGCGAAAAACGCCAGCAGCATCTCGATCACTTCGGCGTCCAGCGCTGCGTGCTCGGACGGCCCCAAAAGCTCCGCGCCAATCTGATAGAACTGTCGGTAGCGGCCCTTCTGCGGCCGCTCGCGACGAAACATCGGGCCCAGGTAGTAGAGCTTTACGCTGCCGAGGCGCGTGTGCATCCCGTGCTCGATGTAGGCGCGCACCACCGATGCCGTTGCCTCTGGCCGCAGGACGAGACGTTCTAATTCAATCTGCCCGAGGAGAATCGCAGCGCGCTTACGAAAGTCCTCCCAATCCTCAATTCGCGATGTTGTATGCACCATGTCATAAAGTGTGTGGATAGCGGAGGCGCTTTTCTCACTAATGCGAGCGGTCCCTTCTTCAAGAGTAGTCTGGGCCTCCTGCACGAACATTGTGAGCGGTATGAAGAATGGCGTTTGTTCAGACACATCGGCCCGGCCGCGAGAAGGGTGCAATGCCATCGCGACGAGACACCAGCCCCGTAGCGACTCCAGACGGTTTTCAATGCGGTACATTTCCTTAGCGACAATGTCAGTTTCGGTTCCCACCGCGCGGTCAAAAAGCTCCGTGGCCTCGACAGTTGGCAGGCGGATTTCGCCGTAGCCATACGTCTCAAAGACTTCGCGGGCTGCCTGCTCAACGCGATTCCATAGCGCCGATTCCGGCGGCAGAATATCGCGGACGCCCTTTATTGTTTGAAACTTGTTGGCCTGGATTTTCACGTTTGCGCGGCCGGCTGGGCCAGCGGTTCGTTGCGATAGCTTTCGGCATACTCGATATAGCGCGCGGCGTAGGCGTCAATGGTCGCCAGGTCCTGCTCGGTGAGGGAGTGCCGGATTATTCCGGGATGTCCAATGAAGAGGCTGCTGGGCGGCACCACGGTGCGCTGCGGCACCAGCGTTCCGGCGCCGATGATCGAGCCGCCGCCGATCCGGACATGGTTCAACACAATGGAGCCCATGCCCACCAGTACGCGCGACTCGACGGTGCAGCCGTGCAGCACCGCGCCGTGGCCCACGGTCACGCCGTCGCCGATGGATAACGGGCATTCATCCTTCATCACGTGCAGCACCGAGCCGTCCTGAATGTTGGTGCGCGCGCCGATTCGAATCCAGTGCACATCGCCGCGGATCACCGCGCCCGGCCACACGCTGGCCTGCTCGCCGATGGTCACCTCGCCGATAAGCACCGCCGCCGGATCAATGTACGCGGATTTCGCGATCTGTGGCCAGCGGCCACGGTAGCTGCGGATCAAGTCTCACCTCAGGGGTCTCACCTCAGAGGCTGCGCTTCGGGGCGCGACGCCCTATTCAGGGCCGGATAAACACGCCAAGCTAGCATAGGCTTTGCGGACTGACAAGGAACGCGCGACCATCACTCGCGGGGAGTTCGGGTCGAAAATCCTTGAATTTGATCCCCGTGGTATAATTGCTTGTAGCAGGAATTTGTTCACCGGCCCGTTATTCAGCGGGCCTTTTTTCTTCTCTAGGAAATCTTAGAAAGCGGCGGAAATTGATTTGATAGGATTCAACGGGAGACATTCGAGTTCGTCTATTTTCAGTGCCTTAAACACTCTTGGCATCGCTCTTTTGCACTCTTCAAAATCGCAACCTATTTTTTTTCAAGCGCATGCGCACTCTTTGGGCAAAAACACGGGGGGTGGGAGTACCGCCTAGGTTTGAACCGCTCTTCTGGCCAAGCTTAGCTGAAATTCCAGCGGAACGAATATCCGCAATGATTAGATTAGATGATCTCGATACGCGGGCCGGCGCTGGTGGCGGTGACCTCAGTGAGTCGCGCCGCGACGGCACGGGCCATTGCGTAAACGCTGCGCGCTCCTGGAGCGTCCTCTTCGAGCGAAGCGACGGGTTTGCCCGTATCGCCGCCGATGCGAATCTGCGGGTCCATTTCAATTTCGCCAAGCAACGGAACGTCGTAGGCCTCAGCGACGCGCCGCCCTTCGCCGTGGCCAAAAACGTCGACGCGCTCGCGGCAATGCGGGCACACCAAGTAGCTCATGTTTTCAACCACCCCCAGCACTTCGACACTCAGTTGGCGGAACATCTCAATGGCCTTGCGCACGTCGGCGAGCGCAACGATCGAAGGCGTAGTGACGATGATCGCGCCGGTCAGCGGGACTGCCTGGATCAGGCTGAGCTGCACATCGCCGGTCCCCGGCGGCAAATCCACAATCAGGTAATCCAGTTCTCCCCACTCCACGCTGCGCAGAAACTGCTGCATGACGCTGTGCAGCATGGGCCCGCGCCAAATCATGGGCTTGTCTCCGGGAATTAAAAGTCCCATGGATATCAGCCGCAGGCCGTACGCTTCGACCGGCAAGATCTGCTTCTCGCTAATGGCGCGCGGCTGCTCCTCGGTGCCCAGCATCAGCGGAACGTTGGGCCCGTACACGTCGGCGTCCATTAGACCGACAGCCCCCCCCAGGCGGGCCAGCGCAATGGCAAGGTTCACGGCGACCGTTGTTTTTCCTACGCCGCCCTTGCCACTGGCGACGGCAATCAGGTTCTTCACGCCGGCAATGGGCGCTTTCTGCGGCTGGCTTGCCGGTGTTGGAGGACCAGGGGGCATCGGTTTCCTTCCCGGGAGGGCTATTCGGTCGCTGTGCTGGTTTCTAATTCAGCCGGTCCGAGCGTGCCGCTCTGTAGCATTGGCAAACGATAGCCTGGGCCCGCGACTGCGCCTCGTCCATCATAGGCCGAGCATTGCCGAGGAAGCAAGGTTACGCGGCCAATGGATAGGAAACTACAGGGCGGACGTACCGCGTTCCTGGTTTCGGATGCGGATGGTGTCGGCGACCTTATAGAGGAAAATCTTCCCGTCGCCAATCTGGCCGGTTGCGGCAGTCTTGATGATGGCATTCACGGCACCGTCTACACGTTCGCCGGGCAGCACCAGCTCGAGCTTGATCTTGGGAAGCAAATCCACGCTGTATTCTCTTCCTCGATAGGTTTCGGTGTGTCCCTTCTGACGCCCGTGCCCGCGCACTTCGGATACGGTCATACCGGCAATGCCCAATCCGATCAGAGCGTTCTTGACGGCCTCCAGCTTGGACGATGGCGCGGCATCCAACGCAATTTCCTCTCGTCGAATAAAAAGCGCCAGTCGATTTTGGTGAAAAGATATACCAGGTAGAGAAGCGCGGACTGGCTGCTGATGAAGTACAGGCTGAGATAGGGGATGGCGTCACTGGACTCGGGTATGAGTCTGCGCAGGAACGCTGAGGTCGTGAATCCCCAAAAACTATAGCTGACACAACGTCCGATAAAAAAAGGAAAGGCGATCAAGACCAGACTGGAGCCGGTGAGCCCATAGGCAATGAAGAGATAATTCGACGGAAAGGGGGTGAACGCGTAGAAGAGAGAGATTCCGAAAGTAAGCCCCCGGCTCCTTTCCAGCTGCTCCCTGATGGCATCCACATTGTCGCGCGAGCTCTGGCTCATGATCTTCTCACGAATGACCATACGGGACATCCTCGCGAGCGTGACCCGGCCGAGGGTCGCTGCGAGGGCGCCAACAAGGGCCAGGAGAATCACATTCAGCGAGGGATATTGAAACCCAAGGAAGGAAAAGACCATCCAGGTCGGCGGAGCGAAGGCTGGAATTACGTTCAGAAAATAGGCAATGAGAAAAACAAGTATCGCGCCGCGCATTGGGCCCTTGGAATATTTTAGCGCCGAAACGTTACCGGCGCCAGAATCGCGCAAATGATCTTGTGAACTCCGGCGAATGAAGCAGTGGGAACCGAGCGGGTGATCGTGCTTATGATTACGGGATCGGATCCTCTGAATTCAGATATTGGCAGCCGCGCGGGCTGAACCCACCGGCAGATCGGACCGCAAGATGAGCGTTGTCCGGGGAGCGACTCTTAGCCGCATAACCCCATGACCTATTGTTGTTGCCTCTTGCTGAGCCGCCGGAAGTATTCCGCGACCGATTCCCGGTAGCCCGAGGGCACCGGCTGCGAATTGCCGCTGTGAATCTGGCCAGGCTGGTTGTCCTCAAGCTGCCGGCGCAACTCCAGCTCGACCTTGTCCAGGGTCAAGAGCACCTGGTTGTAAAGCTGCTCGACCAGCGCAGGATCGCCGGGGAACCGGCTTGGATCCAAGCCCTGCATCTCCCGTATAAGCGATTGAATATCCGCCAGAGGCTCGGGTTGATCACGGACCTCCTGCCGCAGCCGGTTCAGGTCGCCCATGGCTTCCTGATAGGCACGCGCAATCTCAGCGGGAGAAGGTGGTGGAGAAGGCTGGGTCTCCGGGCCTTGTGGCGCTACAAAGCCTGGATTCAGGCCTGGATTAAGACCCCCGTCGTAACGTCCCCAACGCCATCCCCCAAACGTACCGTCACTAGAGCCACCCGCGCTTCCGCTCTGCTGGCCTTGTTGACCGGCTTGGCCGCGGGCCAGAGTTTGCACCTGGTTACGCAAGCGCTCTACTCGCTCCAGCGCACTCTGAATCCCCTGCTGGTCGCTCGGTTGCGTGTTTCCAAGGGCCTGTTGCGCTTGGCGCACTTGATCGTTCAGCTGTTCCATGCTGGAAGTGATATTTGGCTCACCCAAGTTCGAGTAGGCCCCCAGGCCGCGGCGAATCCAATTTCCGCTCCTCTGAAGGCGATTTCGCAGATCGTTCTGCTGCGCCTCGCCGAGGGCGTCGCGCAGCTTGGAGGACGCCGCACGCTGAACCGCGGCCAGATCACGCACCGCATCCTGCATCTGCCTCTCGAGTTGGGCGTAATCCCCAGTTATGCGCAGACGGTCTTCGGCGAGCTGCGCCTGTTCTTGCGGGGTACCGACCGGGCCCGTCAGGGGCCGGCCGGAAGGATCGAGCACAACTTGCCCGAACATCTGGCGCATGCGTTCGGCCTGTTCGCGCTGTTCCCCTGAGAGGCGATCGGCTTCACTCACAATCGAATCGAGCTGCTCGGAAGCCTGTTGTTGTCTCAGACCACTCAATAAGGCGGTGGCTTCCTTCAATCGCGCGGCCGCGCGACGCGCATCGGCTGCGCTCTGCCCCCCGGAGGCGGCGCGGCGCATATCTTCATTGGCCTGACGGAGCCGCTCCAACGTCTGCTGGATTCGCGGATCCGCGGCTCCGGATTGACCCGCTGATCCGGACGCACCTGACTGGCTGCCCTGTTGACCGTTCCGGGCAAGCTGCTCCATCTGACGCTGCAACTCCTCGGCTTCGCGACGCAGCATCTCCTGCTGCCAGCGTTGTTCCTGGACATTCTGGCCACCCCTGCGCAACTGATCAGCCAAGTCCTGCTCGCGCCGGGCAAGCTGCTCAAGCTTCTGGAGGGCTTCGTCAATATCCTTCTGCCGTTGCTCCGCGGAAGAGGCCGTCTGCCCCGTCTCGTACTGGTTCTTCTCGGTGTCGAGCTCGAGATCGAAGAGGCTTGCAAGATCACGGCCCGCGCCGCCGCCTCCGCCGCCTCTCCCGCGGCTTCCAAAGGCCACGGAAATCTGCCGAAAAGTGGCTTCGGCGCGCAGCAGGTGCTGGAGAGCCTTCTGTTCGTCGGATAAGGCCTCGGCCCACTTCTGTTGTTGCAGTTTTTCGGAAGCCGGGCCCATCGCTTCGGCAGCGGCGTTCATGTCCTTCTGAAAATCGCTGAACTCCTCATTTTGCCGGGTGAGCGCGCGCCGTTGGAGGCGGCCGGCCAGTGAAAGAGCCTGATCGCGCAGCGTAGCCTGCACGCTCGAAAGGAAACGCCCGGCTTCAGCCGTCACCTCTTTGGAAGCGCTCTTGTCCCCCTGCTGCTTCCAAGTCGCGGCGATGATCTCCTTCTGCCTCTGGGAGATCTCGGTCTGATCGACCCCGCCCATTCCGCCACCGCCACCCATCTGCTGGGACTGCAAATACTCTCTTTCAAAGGGTTGGGTTTCGATGAAGAACATATCGGTGCGTGCTTCGGCGCGCGCATCCTTTGCTGTGGCGTAGAAACTCACCAGATCGCCCGGCACCAGGTTGAAATCTTCCAAGGAGAGGGTGGTCGAGCCCTCCGCCTCCTTAACGCCCTTCTGCTGCAGCAAATCGACGGTCTGTTCGGGTTCACCGTTGACCGAATAATGGAGGGTCAGGTTGTTGAGAGCGAATTCACCAGCGGCGGTGGCCGCTATGGTTACCTCTTCAATGGAACTGGCACGGTAGTCGCCGCCGGGCCGTGCTACCCGGATTTCCGGAGGGTTCGCCTTGCGCGCCTCGATGAAATAATCATTTGAGAGACGCACTTGTTGTCCCTGATCGAGGCCAGCCACATGATAAATGCCGTCCCTTTCAATAGGGATTGTTCCCTTGTAGAGGTTACCCTCACCACCCGATAGCGGAAGTTTCTGCTGATCATCGACAACCAGGAGGCCATCGCGGAGGGGCCGATCCATCAAAATCTCAAGGTCGGCCAAGGTTCCTTCGTAAGCGCGCAAATCACCGCCGTGCTCTTCCACTACATTTTGTAATCCCGTCCAGGAGGGGTAGCGGTAGATTACGCGAATCTGCTCGACCGCAGGAAGATCCACGACTCGGATGTTGAAGTGTTCGGAGCGAAGGGGACCGGCTTCAACATAGTACTCCACGTCCTCTGGCAAACCGGCAAACAGGAACTGGAAGCCCGGGCCCGAGGGTTGCGGCAGCATGGACACCTGTTCCCATTTCGACGCGCTCTGGTAACGCGCGTAGAGCGTGACCCTCGGGGTCTGAATCCCGCGGACCTCGGCGGTCACGAGCTGGTTGGTGTTGCGGCGGACGGCAGCGTCGCCGGGCGCGACTTGAAGATCATAAATTGGGGCACCGGCATGCGCGGTGCCAACCCAGAGGAGCGCGGCGCCGTGTCCCAGGAATCCCGGACCGGCGACGATCATCCAGATCAAAACGCCCAGGGACGCTACGCCGGCGGCGAGTGAGGTCAGCAGCGTGCGATCGGTCACCAAGTGGGAGGGTTCTGCCTGGGAGGCAATCTCCAAGGTGTCCGCGGCCAGCAGGTCGATAAATGGTTCGCGTCCACCACTCTGACCGCGCTCGGTAAAGGTCAGCAAGCGTTGCTGGAACTGCGGAAAAACAGCCTCCGCCTTGGCAGCGGCTCGACGCCGATCGAGGCCGTACAGGGGAACGGCCAAGCCGAAACCGACCGCAAGGGCCAACGCCAGGAAGAGGGTCAAGCGCGCACCCGTGATGCTAACCGGCGAAAAAACAAAGGCGTTGGTGATGAGGACCAGAAGTAGGGTGACGGCCAGCGCCGCCGACGTCAGTATGGCGGTTCCGCGCAAGAGCGCGCCCATACGCAGACGCTTCTTGATCTGCTCGATATAGGAGTTGAGTAGGTCTGCGGTCCTCATAGCTCCTCCCGGCGGGTACCTAAATATTGACTCGCAACGAGCGATTCTGCAAGGGCTACCACCAGCAACAGCAATACCGCGTACCACCACAGGCTATAGGGACGGGGCGCTTCCTGGATTTGTCCTTCCGCTGACGCTTGCTGCGAGCCGGCGCCGGAGTCTCCACGCCACAACGACATCACATCGGCAGAAAGGACATCCAAGTCCGACTCGCGGCGGTCCGGATTTACGCCAATCAAGTCATGACGATCGTTCGCAAGATGCAGTTCGTAGAAGCCTGCGCTGGTCATCTGCAAGGTCTGCGCGGAGACCGCCTCTTGCAGCGAAAGGGGCCGCTGGCCCTCGGGGTCAATGACCTCGACGCTGATCGCTTGTTCCCTGGCGGTGCGCAGCTCGAGATAGGAATCAACCACCCGCGAACCGCTTCGCGCCTGAATACCGGAGAGATAGCGCGCGGTTTGCTCGACGAAGGGAACAAAGACCGGGTGGAGTGGGAAATCGTTGGTGAGATTGTCGAGGCCTGATGCCAGCAACAAAACGCGCCCTTCGCCCACACTCCACTCCAGAAGAAGAGGCGTCTGGTCCGTAAGCCTGGCGACGACGCGAGCATCGTCCGGATTTACGCGTACGGCAAAATAGAATTTCACGCCTGACCAACGGTTGGATCGTTCCAGGGACGGGTACGAGGCGTCGACCTCGCCCACGGTGAGGAAGCGCGCAGCGTCGCGGGAGTAGTAACGGGCCTCCACGATGGAGTCACCGAGAACGGGGATGCGGGAACGGCGGGCCGCAGATGTTCCGGCGGCGATCAGGACACTGCCGCCGCGGCGGACGTATTCCACCAGGGTTTCCTCGAAAGACGACGGTAGCGAAAGGACATCGGACAATACAACGAAGTCGTACTTCGCGGGATCGGTATTCGCCATCCGGTCCACGGTGACGGTATCCAGCGTGAAAGATGACTCCGCAGCCGAGCCCAGGGCGGATCGGAAATACAAGGGCGATCGCGAATCACTCGGCTCATGTACGAACAGAACACGTTGGGGGTCAGAGCGCTCCACGGCGAATCGGAACACATCGTCTGCTGGGAAGACGTCACCCGAATCAATTCTCAGTTCACAGCGGGTCAAGCCATAGGGTACGTCCAGAGACTGGAACTCGACCGTAGCGCGCCCCGCAGCCGGCACGGCGACGCTGCGAGTGGCCACGGTCTTACCATTGACCAGCATCGAAACAGTGCGGGTGGCGGCTGGAGCATGGTAGCCGGCGACAACGGCGTGGACCTGCACCTGATCGGGCCCCGCGACCTTACTCGGCGCGTTGACGCTCTCCAGCGTCCAGTTGGGTTCCACCTCCGCAACCGGGTGCGGAATGAGACGGACGTTCGCCGGCGAGGCCATTTCCGCGAAGCTCGCCGGCATGGCCGATTTCTGCATGTCGCTGATCAGGTGAACCTCGATCGGCGTAGATATACTGTCCGCCATGGAACGCAGGAGTTGAGCGAGTTCGCCAAAGCTGGCATAGGAGTCTCCTGCCTGAATATTCTCAACAGCAGCACGCAGTTCGGCGGCATCTTGTGTGACCTGGGTCATCAGAGTGGATCGGGAACCGAACGCAACAACCTGAGCTCGCTCCGAAGGCCTGCGGGAGTCCAGCACCGAGAGCGCTTCGCGGCGCGCGTCGGCCAGTCGGGTGCCGGCGCGCATGCTGAACGAGCTGTCGATCACGACCAGCAGGAGCTTATCGCCGGCCACGCTGGCAGCCGATCGGTTAATGAACGGATTGGCGAAGGCCAGTGCCAGCAACACGAGCAGGGCAAGCCGGAGCGAGAGCAAAAGCAAATAGCGGAGGCGACGGTGCTTGATCGAGCTCTGCGTGTGCCGCTCGAAGAACATGAGCGAGCTGAACGCGTGGGGCGTCGTCTTGTGGCGCTGCAGAAGATGAAGATAGATCGGCAGCCCCACCGCTGCCAGACCGGCCAGAAACCAAGGGGCGAGAAAGCCCATCTAGAACCTCCCTTGGCGAATGGTCAAATATTCGCGGAGAGCGCCGTCGAGGGGCTTGTCCGTAACCAGCAGGTAATAATCCAACCCGGACCGGGGGGCGCGGTCGCGCAACTCCGTGATATGGGTGTCCATCTTCCGGCGATACTCGTGTTGTGCGTATTCGGGCGTGACCTCCATGCGCTCCTGTGTTTCCAGATCCACTAGGACGGCGGGCTCGCCGAGATTCGGGCGGATTTCCTGGGGATCGAGAACATGAAAGAGTATGACTTCGTTTCCGTGGAAGCGCAGCGGCTCGATGGTCCGAACGATGCGCTCCGGCGACTCGTAGAAATCCGAGAGCAGGACCACCAAGCCCCGCTTCTTGAGGAAATTCTGGAAGTGATGGAGCGGCTTGGCAAAATCGGTGCGCGCGCGGGGTTCGGCGTGTTCCAGCCCACTCAACAGGCGATGGAGCTGTCCCTGGCGCATGGAGGGGCGAATATAAGTGCGCACCTCGTCGTCAAAGACCAGCAATCCGGCCGCGTCGCGCTGCGCGTGGTTTGCAAGATAGAAAAGCGAGCCGGCGATGAACCGAGCATAGTCCATCTTGGTAATCTTGTGGGACGAGTAATTCATGGAATTGCTGGCGTCCAGGAGCACGGTCAACAGGGTGTTGGTTTCTCCGCGGTAACGCTTTAGATAGCATCGCTCAGTGCGCGCAAAGACATTCCAGTCCACGTGCCGAAGGTCATCGCCGGGACTATAGGCGCGGTATTCGGCAAACTCCTGGCTGAAACCAAAATCCGGCGAACGGTGAAGGCCGGCGACGAATCCGTCCACAACGGTCTTGGCCACCAAGTCCAAGCCCGAGATTCCCGCCAGCACCGACGGGTCCAGGAAGCGCTGCAGCATCAAACTCCTGAGGGCGGCGGCATGTGCTCGAGCAGGCGCCGCAAAATTTCATCGGAATCGATGCGATCCGACTCCGCATGGAAATTCAGAAGAATGCGGTGGCGCAGAACCGGGACGGCCAGGGCCGTAACGTCCTCGTAGGCCACATGGTAGCGGTGCCGCGACAGGGCGCGGGCTTTAGCCGCCAGCACGATGAATTGCGCGGCTCGCACGCTGGCGCCGTAGTTGACGTACTTCTTGACGAAGTCCGGCGCCAAACCGCTGTTGTTTCGGGTGGCGCGCACCAGATCCACGACGTAGCGCGCGACGGAATCGCCGATGGGCACCAGGCGGACGAGTTGCTGGAAACTGAGAATCTCCTCGGCGCTGGTGACTGTCTCAACCTGGGCGACGCGAGTGGTCGTGGTCAGGTCCAGCACTTTGATCTCGTCCTCGGCGCTCAAGTAATCGAGGACGGTATTGAACAAGAAGCGGTCGAGCTGCGCCTCGGGCAGTGAGTAGGTCCCTTCCAGTTCGATGGGATTCTGCGTCGCTAAAACAAAGAAAGGCACGGGAATCCGGTATAGGTTTCCGCGAACCGTGCAGGAAAGCTCCTGCATTGCCTCGAGCAAGGCGGACTGGGTCTTAGGCGGGGTGCGGTTGATTTCGTCGGCCAGTAAGATGTTGCCGAAAATTGGCCCCGGCACGAAGGTCCAGCGACGGCGGCCGGTATCGGAGTCTTCCTCGATAATATCGGTGCCGGTGATGTCCGAGGGCATCAGGTCCGGGGTGAACTGGATGCGCTTGAACACCAAACCGAGCGTCTGGGCAATCGTGCGGACCATAAGCGTCTTGGCCGTGCCTGGCAGACCGGTGATGAGGCAGTGGCCGCCCACAAATAGGGCGGTGAGAATCTGGTCCAGGACTTCCTCCTGGCCCACGATGACCTGGCGAACCTGGGCCAGAATGTTTTCGCGTACCGATTGAAAACGTTCGATGCGTTGCTTCAATTCCGCAGAATCCAGACTTGGTTGTGCGATGGTGGCCACTGATTATTGTCCTTTCTGAGAGTCCGCAAGCTCTAACAGGAGTTTTTGAGCCGGGCGAAAGCCGGGGGCCGCCTCGAGCGATGAGACGACGTGCTCGCTGGCCTGGTCCCGCTGGCCGGCGGCGAAATAGGCACGCGCCAGATTGAAGTGGGCGGAAGCCTGGTCCAGCGGGTTCAAGGCCAAGACGGCGGAGTATTCACGGATCGCTCCAGCATAATTCTGTTGCTCGAACCACAGGCCGCCGAGACGGCGGTGCAGCTCCGGGTCGTTGACCGGGTAGATGTAGTTGATCCGGTCAAGCGTTGAGGCCGCCTCCTTCGGTTTCCCCAACCCCTCCTCAAGGGATGCCAACTGCAGCAGCGCTTCCGGGTTGCGGCCGCCGATATTCCGGTACGCGGTAAGCACGTCTGCAGCCGCATGGTTGTCCCCCTTGGCCAGGGCAGCTTCGGCAATGAATTCGTAGGCGTTCGCGCCATGGACGTACCCGGGATACAGGCGAAGCACCTCATCGCCTATCTGGAGCACCTCATCGTACCGGTGGTTCCGGGCCAGCTCCGCGAGTCCTTTCAGGCGCTTGGTCCACTCGTCGAAGTTCGCGACGATCATGCTGACGTCCTGGTACACCCATTCCTGAAACTGCTTATCGAACTCCTCCGGCGCCATCCCGAGACTTTCCTGGACGACCTCGGGGGTGGTCTTGAGCTGGGCGAAGGAGCGCACCATCTCGAGCAATGTATCGTCGCCCCAGCGGCTCTGGATGTAATCGCAGATGCGGCCCGCCTGATAGTAGGAGACCAGAACCTGGGTCGGGTATTCCGGCCGGATGAAGCCGCGGTCAAGGTCGCTGACAGGAAGCAATTTCTTCTCGCGAAGCGCCGCAATAATGTCCGGCGTGAGGCGATCACCCCATTCGGGAGAAACTTGCGTTTCTTCGTGCACCGCCAACCCCTCGGCAAACCAACGCGGAACCCGGTGATTTGTGGCTGTCAGAATAAAAACGTGGCTCATCTCGTGCCACAGCGTACTGGCCCAATGGAAGCTGCCGGGTTTTCGAGCCGAAGGGCTGTCCATGGCTACGACTGCTCCGAACGCGACGCCGAGGGCGCCCAGGCCCGGCATACCCATGGTGCGGACAGCGAAATCCTCATGGTCCGGATAGATCTCTAATTGCACCGGGTCGGGGAGTTTCATCTGGTACTTCTTCTCATACGTGGCGATGGAGCGCTTCAGTTCCTCTTCCACATACGGGCGGAGCAGTTCGGCTTCTTTGTTATGGAGCTTGATGACGGTGGTTGCGTCCTTGAAGGTGACGAAATTCTTGTAGCTATCCAGCAGGCGGAGGGTATTGACTGTCGCGGCATTCCGGTAGCCATTGTCGTAGGACACCTCCAGTTGCCGGCGCGGCTCGTCCTCCAGGCCCAGGCGCATAAGATTGATGCCCAGCTCCGAACGCACGGACCATAGCCGCGGGTTGAGTTCGAGCGCCTTGCGATAGTAGGCGATCCCTTGCTCGTAGCGGCGGTTGAGCACCAGGTGGTGTGCGACCGTGGCGTAGGCCTGTCCGTGGGAGGGGTCAACCTGGCGAATCTTCGCAAACCAGGCGTCTGGCGAACGGTCAGCGAGGGCCTCAACCGCGGCGTGCACGGCCATGGCATCGAGAGCCTCTGGATAGAGCCGCAGGGCGGCGTCAGCCGATTGCTTGGCCTGTTCTGGACGGGAGTTCTCCAGCTCCAGATTGGCCATTAGTTCGTGCGCCTCAACCAGCTTCGGATCGAGTTCCAGCGCCTTCCTGGCCCATTGGACGGCTCGATTGTCAAAACCGTCGGCGCTGACGAGAGCCAGTCCCAGGTAAGCCTGGGCGTTTTCCGAATCTATTTCCAGGGCCTCCTTGAATAGACCTTCGGCATCGCCATTACTAAACCGCCCGTGCAGCAACCGGCCCCAGCGGACGCGATACGCGGCGTTGCCAGGAGACTGCGCAACCGCCGCGCGAAACTCGCTGTTGGCCTCCGCATACCTCTCCAGACCCCAATACCCTTCGGCTCGCAAATAAGCGTCGCCGGCGGTGGCAAGGGACTCGTAGCATATTTGCGCCTCGGCGCGACGGCCGTGCTTGCGTAGGGCGTGGCACTCGTCCGGAGTGGCAGCGTGCGACACTCCGGCAAAGAGCAGCCCGATCGCACATACCGCCCAGATTCGGATGGGACGCATCATTGATCCAACTCCAGCTGGACGCGGGCCAGTTCCAGGAGCACGGCGGTGAGTTCTTTCCTGTACACGTTTGGGGACATAGCGGCCTTCTCGTACTTCAGCTTGTCGATCTGGCCTTCCAACTCCTCCTTCTTCGCCAGCAGTTCGCGTTTAGCCGGATCGTTGAAGGCCCTTTGCGCGGCGCCTAGCCGCAGAAGTGTGACACTAGAGAGCAATAGCCCTTGGCCGTCCGCAGTCGAAGCCGCGCGGGCGATTTCGCCCTGGCCCGTGTCATCGAAGCCGGGATGCTCGGTAGCGAGACGTTTTTGCGACTCGTAAAAGGAGGCGGTCTTCCGGTCAGCATACTGGAACGCCTCCAAGGCGGTGATGGCCTCGTTCTTATCGAGATCAGTTTCCGGATCCTGCAGCGCCTGAACCCAATAGCGTGCAAAGACGGTGGCATTTTTTTCCGCGCCGCTCTTGGTAGCGGAGATAACGGCGCGGCCGGGTCTTCCCAGGGCAACAACCGAGCCGCCACTGGCGCTCGTGGTATTGACAACGAGCTGGCGCTTAGCGGGCACGCGGTCGCAGAGTTTCGCCAGTTCCGAGCCGGAGATATCGGGGCCCGGGAGGTTGAACTTGTATCCAAAGCCGTCAAAGGAACCATGGCCAACAAGAACGAGAACAAGATCGTCTTCAGCTTTGGCCTCACGTGCGATCAGCTCCAGGGTTTCACTGAGGCGCGCGCGCGTGGCTTCACTCCCGCTCAGCGTATAGACATGGGCATCGCCGCCCGAGGCTTTGAAAATCTCGTCCAAGTCCTTCGCCTGTGCGGCGAAGCGTTGTTCGTAGTCGGGTTCGCCACCCAGGCCTGCGACGGTGACGTAATACGTTCCAGCGTAGGCTGAGGCGGCGGCGAGAACGGCGACCCCAAGGCACAGCCCGACGCACAGCCCGACGAATAAGAATCGAGCTTTCACACTACGCCCCACTTGCGGCGCAGCAGCCACTCAGAAGACCGCAGAAGTAATATCAGCAGGAAGATCACCGGTATATGCCATAAATCCTTCGTCTGGCGAATGGTGATTCCGGCCTCCGAATACGTAATTTCGCTCGGAAGCTTGGACAACTCCTCAGGCCGCCAGTAGCGCCCGCCGGTCTCGGCAGAAAGTTTCTCGAGCAGTTCGCGGTTTTGCTCGGTGCGAAAGTTCTCTGCAACGCCGTCCTTCCGTTGAAACGTCAGCACGTCGCGGCCAATCTCCGTATCACCGCGCTTGGCGGTAACCTCGACGACATACGAACCGGGTTCATCGGCAGCCCATTCCGCGCGGAACACACCAGGCGTATTCGAGTCCGGGGTAAGTTCCACCCTGGCGGCAATGCCCTGTGGTCCCAAAATATGCGCTTCAACTTGCGCGTCGGCAGCGGGCAGGTATTCCTTGTCCCGAATATCGGCAGACAATTGGACGCGGCCGTCATCGAACAGCATCTGGTTGGGCATGGAGGTTGTGACGTGGCCCTGGGTGTCCGAAACGAGCCAGCGCAAGAGTTGCTGCCAGAAAAACTCGTGGGTCTGATCCTCGAGGGGTTGGCTCATCTGCCAGCGCCATGTGCCGGCTGTCGCCAGCACGACGGCGCGCCCGCGACCGTAGTTTTGGGTAACGAGCAAGGGCATTTTGCGGTTCTCGACTCTCATCTCGATCAGCACCGCAGCGCCGGGCTTGGGCGTGCCCACTTCCTGGTAGTTCATCATATAGGGGAGCTTCTTCCATCGCTCCATGTTCTTTACAGGGTCTTCCTCCAGGCGGCAGATGATACTCTCGGCGCCCACGGGAGTGAGTTCGGCGGTGGCGGGATCGCGGTGAAAGGTATCCTGCTTGTCGGGGAGCACGACCGGAAGCAAGTCCGCCATGCTGGAGACTGCCCAGCCCCCGTCGCCCAGCGAAAAGCGGCCGCCCAACAGGAGCAAGCCGCCACCGCGGCGGTCCACGAACTGTAGAATCAACTCCTGCTGGGCAGGCGTAAAGTAGCTGGCTTCGACCGAACCAATGATCAAGCCGTCGTACTTGAAAAGATCTTCGGCGCGGGCCGGGAATCCCTCGGCCAGTTCCATCGGGTCATCAATGCCTTGGCGGTAGATCTTGTTCTCCGTGGTGCGGAGCATGGAAACCAGTTGAACCACCCGGTCATCATCTTCCGCTCGCCGAATGAACTTGTACTCCCAACGAGGCTCGCCCTCGACGTACAGAACGCGATGATGGTTCGACTCAATGTTGACCAGCCGGGTGACGCTATTATTGGGGGTGTTTTCCTCACCGGTAAGGGGATCGATCGAGAACTGCAGCGATTTGGGCCCAGCAGAACCAGCGTTGAACAGCAATCCCTCGGTTTGAATGTTGCCGTCGGAGTCCAGCGTGACCTCCTGCGCGGCCAGGATCTTTTCGCCGTCACGGACCTTGAGCATGGCTTTCTGTCCCGCATAGCCGCGCTGGCGAAAGGTGACCGTAACAGCCAGACGTGAGTCGGTTAAGGCTCGGGGCGGAAGGGCGACGTCATGGATTTCAATGTCGCGGGAGGCCTGTTCACGACCGAAGCCTACCGTGTGAACTGGGATGCGGCGGTTCCGCAACGCGGAGATCGTCTCCAGGCTGATGCCGCCGGAATTGTCACCGCCGTCGCTGAGCAATACCACAGCGCCGATGGGCAGATCGGTTGTTTCTTCGGCCAACCGCTTCAGACCCTCGCCGATACGGGTCACCGGAGCCGAAGCGTGTAATTCTTCGAGGCCCGGGATGCGAGAGGCGCGGCTGTCGAGGCGGTACAGGCGGGTCTGGAATGTTTTCTCCAACTCGGAAAGCACGCCGTCCTGAAGGGCTTCGACGGCCTGCGCCTGCCGTGTGGAACCATCTTCCATAATGCCCATACTGCGAGAGTCATCCACCAGAACCGCGACGATGTTTTGCTGCGGCTTGAGCTCGGCGACCAGCATCGCTGGCTGCCATAACAACACCAGCAGCAAGGCGGCGAGCAGACTTTGTAAAACCCAGATGAGGCCCACCCGCCAACTCTTGAAGGCGGGAGCGGCCTGCGACAGCCGTGACCGGATCAGCAACGCCAGGCCAGCGGCGGCCGCAAGAATCAACAGGATCAGTATCCACGTAGGCCAGGATCCGAGCAGGACGAATTCGCCCTTGGAGAAAACCGATCTCGGATATCCGAAAAGAAATTCAAACATGATCAGGACAATCCGCGCCCCGAATCGCTCGGAGGCCTGCTGATGTGTCAACGTATCTAATGATATAAGCTCGCGACGTCTGGATCCATTTCACCGCGTATAGCCATTAAAGATGCGTCGTTTGTCATCCCGGGTGGCTTGTCACCTTTCTTCTGAACCGCCTCTACTCCTAGGTCCTGGCGGGCCAAGAAGAACTGAGCACGGGGAACTCCTAGCATTTCCCTGAAAGCTCAGTGCGTCATCGCATAGATGATGTAATTAACGCCAATCCGGTATGCGAGCGTCGTGAACCGCTCCGGGTACTGGGGAAGGTCGGCCCATTCCCACGCGTCGCCGAGATCCATGTTGTGGCATATAGCCACCAGGATGCGTCCGTTGTCGTCGCGAATGGCTCTCCACTTGGCCTCCACGCCGTCCCGCTCATAGGTGCGGCCGGATCGAAAAAATTGGAGGCCAGGCACCTGGAAACGCTCATCCAAATCGCTCAGTACGTGGAATATCTCGTCATTATTGGCCAAGTCTTCGACCGGGCGACCCGGAAACACCATGCGCATCCCGGCAAGAAAACTCTGCCATTCGTAGGTGCCGTGAAAGTCGTCCACCATCAGGAAGCCGCCTCGCAACAGGTATTCACGCATACGCACAGCTTCGTCCGGGGTGAAGGCCCAACTGCCAACTTCCACCGCGTAGGTCCAGGGCCAGTCATACAAATCATCGCTGCTTGGGTTCACCACCTGCTCTATGGACCGGGTACTCAGCCGAGTCAGGCGGCGAACGCCTTGGACAAATTGCCGGTCCGCCTTGGGATAATCGGTTGTCCACCTTCCAAAGCGGCCATACCCAAAGCCACCAGAGGATCGATAACGAAGCCGGGCGAAAGCCCATTCGGTCTTCTCGCCACTGCCATAGGGGGCAGGAGCATCTCCCCCATACCCGTATCGCGGGAGTCGGCTGCGTTGCAGTGCTAACAGACCACTGCAAAACCCTAACAACACCACCACTACCGCAATGCGCAGAACTAGCTTCATCGGTAAGCGCTAGATAAGCAGAATACATCTCCGATCCCAAACTGTACACCCCAAAGGGCAAGTCGGCATCGCGCTCTGAATTCGGATTGGGGAGCCCATGCGGCGCGCCTACCGACGTGGCGGGATAGGATGTGATTGGACAGGGATTTGATTTGGGCCTACAGCGACAGGTTTGGACCCGCTGGCTATCTTCGCCAAAATGCCGGAGTTAGTATCACTAACACCGTATAGAATTCCAGCCTCCCGGCGATCATGTCGGCCACTAACACCCACTTGGCCGGCGCCGGAAGGTGGCCGTAATGATCGAGGGGTCCCACTCCACCCAAGCCCGGCCCGATGTTGAACATCGATGCCGCCACGGCGGAAATGGAGGTCAAGACATCCACTCCCATCGCCGCTAGTAGAAGACAGGAGACAAAATTCACGAGGAAGGCCAAATACACCAAGTTCAACAAGCTTTGCACGGTGCTTTCTGGGACCACGTCGCTCCCCAGGCGAACGGAGAAGACTCCGCGGCGCTCGACCATTCGCTTGAATTCGCGGTCTACGACGCGAGCCAACAACAGAATCCGCGAAACTTTCATACCTCCTGCTGTCGATCCCGTGCAACCGCCGACGAACATCAGAGATAGGAACAACAGTTGCGGTAACGGATGCCAGACTTCGAAATTGGCCGTCACAAAGCCCGTAGTAGTTATGATTGAAACGATCTGAAACAAGGCCTCACGGAACACAACCTCCAACGAATGGTCCGTATCCCGTGACAAGATTATTGCGACAACCACCGTCGCTACGATGATGAGTCCAAGATAGGAACGGAACTCCGCGTCCGAAAAAAGACTGCTGGGCCGCCGTTCCACCCAGAAGCGGTAGTGCTGGATGAAGCTGATGCCCGCCAGAAACATGAACACGATGATGACGTATTCGACCAGCGGGTTCTGGAAACCAGCGATGCTTGCCGTGCGGGTTGAAAAACCACCGGTTCCGAGTGTGGAGAAGGTATGGCACAGGGCTTCGAATCTGTCCATCCCCGCCAGCCGCAACGCCACGAACTCGGCCAGTGTAAGAGCGAAGTAGACCTTCCAGAGCGATAGGGCGGTCTCCGCGATGCGGGGACGTAGCCGTTCCGATTTGGCACCGGAAAATTCGGCCCGATACAGATGCATGCCGCCATGTCCGACCAAAGGTAGAATCGCCACCCCGAGAAGCACGATCCCCATCCCACCAAGCCAGTGGGAAAAACATCTCCAGAGCTGCAGCGGCCGCGAGAGTAATTCCACGTCTTCCAGCACCGTTGCTCCGGTCGTCGTGAACCCAGAAACTGCTTCGAAGAACGCGTCTGTGAAACTCGTAAAGCTGTTCGAGAAGTAGAAGGGCAAGCAGCCGAATAGACCCACAGCAATCCAAACTGCCACGACCATGAGTAGCGCTTCGCGCTGGCTTAGTTCGCGGGTCGGGCGCGGTGTTAGGAAGAACACGGCGCCACCAACGCTGCCGGTTATCACCGCCGCGGTGACCAGGGCCCCCAGGTTCTGGTGGTCGGTTAGCAGTGCATAAGACAACGGGATAAGCATCGTGCCGGCTAGGGCCAAGAGAAACTGGCCGAGCACGTAGGCGACCGCCCGGGGGTCAATCACTCAGGCTCCCTTTTCCACGAGAAATGCAGATTCTAATTCTGGCACGATGCGTTCTAGAGTAAAGAAGATCACACGATCATTTGGCTCAATGCTCTCATCGCCTCGCGGCACGATCACCTCTCCGCTCGGCTTGGCGATCGCTCCGACGATGGCCCCACGCGGAAAGCGCAGATCTCGCAACTTCCTGCCTACATATTTCGAACCGTCCGCAGCAATCAACTCGATCGCCTCAGCCTCCTCCTCGCGAAACGTCGTCACCGACAGCACGCGACCTTTTCGTACGAATTGCAGGATGCGGTCCCCCGCGGCCAGCATGGGGCTTACCGAGGTGTTGATTCCTAGACGATGCACCAAAGGCAGATAGTTCAGCCGGTTGACCAACGCTACTACCTTCTTCGCGCCGAGGCGGCGAGCCAGCAGCGAGGCGATGATGTTGTTCTCGTCGTCATTCGTCAGGGCAAGAAAAGCGCCTACACCCCTGATGTTCTCCTGTTCCAATGTAGTTTGGTCGGTTCCGTCGCCATGCACAACGATCGTCCGCTTCAGGATGGAAGAAATTCTCTCGCATCGGGAAGCATCTCGCTCAATTAGCTTGACGCCGACGTCTTGTTTCTCCAGCTTCTGTGCGACTGTGATTCCGAGTTGCTTCCCCCCAACAATCAAGACGCGATCGAGCAACTTCTATTTCTTCAATCCCATGAACGCAAACACTTCGTCCAGGTTATGCCGCGTCCCTACGACGTAGATGTGATCCCCTGGACACAAGCGCTCATTCCCATGCGGAATGATCACCTGTTGGGCTCGAAAGATCATGGCGATCAGGGAGTTCTTCGGGGGACTCGCGGCCTCGAGTTCCGCAAGCGTCTTGTCAGCAAACCAACTATCTGGCTCCACGTTCATGCCAAACACCTTGACATCGCCGCCCGCGAAGTCGAGGATGTCGGACACGCCGGGAATATGAACCACCCGCATGATGCGCTCTGCAACGTCGGTTTCGGGATGAATGATCAGATCGATCTGCAGCCCGGCCGTGCTGGCCATGCGGCGCCAGTGCTCCACCTCGTGGCTTCGGATGCGGGCCACTTTAACTCCCACCTTGGACTCTAGCTGGGCGATCAAGCAGGCCAGGAAGTTGATTTCATCTGATCCGGTGACAGCGATGAGCATTTCGGCATCCTGCAGTCCCGCATCGTGCAGCGTGCCCATACCGATCGCGTTCCCGCGGACCACTTTGGCGTCCAGCTTTTCTTCGAACTGGGCGCACCGTTCGTCGTTTCGATCGATGATGGTAACTTCGTTGCTTTCCCGAATTAGCCGCCGCGCGATTAGCGTTCCGACCTGACCGCCGCCCGCAATCAGAATTCGCATCAGAGTTCCTGTTGGCTCGCTCTGCCTTTTGTCAGAGGGTAGTTTCTGTTTGGGCTCTATTGTTTGTCAAATCGCATCACACCGAAAGAGTGTGAATGCAATCCGGTAACGCGACAATTGACTGCGGATGAAATTCCTACAAGCCTGCTAGTATCGCACTGTCGGGCGGTCGAGTCGCGACTGCAATTCAGCTAAATCTAATGTAACATTACACAGATGGATTCTCTGGGCCTGTAGCTCAGATGGATAGAGCAGCGGTTTCCTAAACCGGAGGTCGGGAGTTCGAATCTCCCCAGGCCCACCAGCTTTTCCCTCCCTTCCTAAGGAGATCCTTGATTTCGATGAACGCTCTCCCGCACCTGAAGCACGCCGCTCAACGTCTACGTGACGCCACCGAAGCGCAAACAGCTCTCCCGCTCTTGCCCACGTGAATCCGCACAGCAGTGTGGCGTGCCACGCCTAACCCCAATGGGGTTCCACTCTACTGCCGAATGAGGCATGTTTGCGTGCACTCAGGTGCGGCTAAGCACCGAGCGAACTAACCAGATCCAAATTTGCCGGGCGCTTTGTTCGTCCCCCTGATTTATGTTCTAGTGATAGCATGAGGCAGCCGGACAGCCACCATTCACCGTCATAGGAAATTAGGCTAGAATATTCCCTGGCAGTCGCCATACTGATGCTGGCTCATAGCGATGGGCTGCAACTTGCCAAGATCAGGGAGGTATGCATGAAACGCCAAGCGCTAATCTTTTTGTCCATTGGCCTGTTGATGGGCGCCAGCTCATTGTTTGCTCATCACGTAGACCAAACCTACGATTTGTCGGAATCGACTCGACTCATAGGAACCGTCAATGGTTTTGAATGGGGTTCTCCCCATTCAAAAATACATTTCAAGGTAGAGGACGAGCAGGGAAACGTCAAAAACTGGGTTGGGGAACTTCCCTCCAGTAGCGCTTTGGCCGAGAGGGGCTGGACCGAGAACTCAATCCAAGCGGAGGACGAGGTCACGCTGACCGGTTCCCCTGCTGAAGGGGACCAAGCCATGATTTGGATCACCCAGACCGTTGTGGTCAAGAGAAATGTTATTGGATCACGTCGTGGTTATTTTTTGAACCTTCCATAGATACAGAAGCCACAAAAGAAACTCCGTTTCGCTGAGCCGGATTTGGCTGGAGATGAGCCGACACGGGTCTTCGGTGGCGCGGGTTGTTCTTCTACAGCTCGGGCAACGATTGATTGGGCATGAGCGGTCGTCGCCGCATCTGAGGGGCCAGCTCCTCATACCCATACGTCTCGAACGCTTCCTTGATCTCGTAGAAGTGGCTGCTGGAAATCCAGGCTTGCCAGATGTGACCCCCATGTTACGGGTGGAGCACGCTGGCTTGACAATGCCGCAGGTGTTCGTTAGGTTGCGAACGAATCGTGCCGCGAACTGGAACCATACGGCGCGGGCCCCTTTCAGGACGGAGACCTCGGACTTGTCCAATCCCGTTATCACCCTCACTACGGACTACGGAACGAGCGATCATCTGGTCGGTGTGCTCAAGGGCGTCATCCTGCGAATCCTGCCGACGGCGACCGTGGTGGACATCAACCATCACGTAGTCCCTTTCGATGTGCTGGATGGTGCACTGACGATCGGAGCGGCGTATCGCTATTTTCCTCCCCGCACAGTGCATGTGGTCGTTGTAGACCCGGGCGTCGGGACGCAGCGACGACCCATTCTCGCCAGCAGCGAGCAGCACTATTTCGTGGCGCCGGACAACGGCGTGCTTTCGATGATCTACGAACGCGAGCCGAGCTTCACAGTCCGCCACATTACGGCAGAACACTATTTTCAGAGCCCGGTGAGCAATACATTTCACGGGCGCGACATTTTTGCTCCGGCGGCGGCCTGGCTGGCCAAAACGCACCTGACCGAAGCATTCGGAGATGTGATCAACGATTACGCGCGCTTCACGCTGCCTCGCGTCAAGGCCGATGGTGCGGCGCTCAAAGGGGTGGTGCTCCGCGTGGACTCGTTCGGCAACCTGATGACGAACTTCGCTGCCGATGACTTGTCCCAGGAGACGCTAGCCAATGGGAAGATCGCACTGCAAATTGGCTCCAAACAGGTGGAGCAATTAGCGCAGACGTTTGCGCAGGGGCCGCCAGGCGAGCCGGTCGCCATCCTGGGCTCCAGCGGATTTGTGGAGATTGCAGTGAATAAAGGGAACGCGGCGCGGCTGCTGGGCGTGAATCGGGGGGCGGAAGTGACGCTGAAAGTCGGACAGCAAGAATAGGGCTGTGGGTGGCAGAATCGCGGGAACAGTTAGCGGGATAATTCCTGGGTGAGCAAATAGGCGCGGGTGCGCGGGTCCAGCCAGTCGCGCAGCGCGTCTCCCAGCAGGTTAAACGCCAGGACGGCCACAACGATCCCCACCGCTGGAAACACAACCATGTGCGGCGCGTCGAGTAGGTGATTGCGCGCGTCATTGAGCATGGCGCCCCAGCTCGGGGTGGGAGCCAGCACCCCCAACCCGAGGAAACTTAGTGTGGATTCCGCCAGGATGGCTCCGGCGAGACCGATGGTCGCCTGGATGAGAACAGGGGGGAGAATGTTGGGAACGAGGTGGCGGATGAGGATGCGCCGGTGCGACGCGCCCAGCGAGTGCGCCGCCAGCACGAATTCCATCTCTTTGACCTTCAGCACCTGCGCGCGGGCCAGCCGCGCGTAGCCCGCCCAACCGGTGACTACGAGCGCCAGAATCACCTTGTCCATGCCAGGACCGAGAAACGCCGCAAAGGCAATGGCCAGCAGAATGCCCGGAAAAGACAGGAATGCGTTTATGAGCAGCATGTTCACGACGTGATCCAGCCAGCCGCCAAAATAGCCAGCGGTGGAACCGATCATGAGGCCCACCAACCCCGCGCCCAACACCACGGATAAACCCACCGTAAGAGAGATACGCGCGCCATACAGTGTGCGCGCGAGGATATCGCGGCCCAACTCGTCGGTCCCGAACGGATGCTGCCAACTGGGGGGGAGCAATCGCTGCGGCAGGTCCTGCACCGACGGAGGCTGTGGAGCAAGAAACGGCGCAAACATTGCCGCAAGAATCAGCGCCACCGACATCGTCACTCCCCAACGTCCCAGAGGACTGTGCCGGAGAAACTCGCCGAGAGCGGAAGTCTTCACGAGAGGCGCACCTTTCATGACAGGCGTACCCGCGGGTCGACTAGCGCGTACAGAACGTCAGTGAGCAGATTCACCAGGACGTACGAAAGGGCAATCACCAGGATGCAACCCTGCAACAGCGGATAGTCGCGTGTACTGATCGCCTGGACGGCGAGCCGACCGATGCCGGGCCAGGAAAAAATCGTCTCGGTGACAATCGTGCCGGCGAGCAACGCCCCGAACTGCAAGCCGATGATGGTCATGATGGGGATCAGGGCATTGAGAAACGCGTGGCGAAATAGGACTTGGCGCTCGCGCAGCCCTTTGGCTCGCGCCGTGCGGACGTAGTCGCTCGACAGTTCTTCCAGCATTGAACCGCGCACCATGCGGGTGAGGATGGCGGCGAGCGCAGTGCCCAGGGTGATTGCCGGGAGCACGAGATGCGCCGGCCCTCCGCGGCCTGAAACGGGCAGCCAGCCAAGGGCGATGGAAAACAGCAGAATCAGCAGAGGTCCGAGCGCGAAATTCGGCACGGAAAGGCCGAGCAGCGTAAGAACCGAGGTAGCGCGGTCGCCGGCACTGCCGCGGCGGCTGGCGCTGAATACGCCCGCGGGAATTGCGATGCAGACGCACACCACTAGCGCTGCCAGTGCCAATTCGAGCGTGGCCGGATAGCGCCCGAGAACCAAGCCAAAGACCGATTCACGAAAGCGATACGACCGACCCCAATCGCCGCGCACCAAGCCGCCTAGATAGCGGCCATACTGCACGGGGAGCGGCAGATCAAGCCCGAGATCGCTGCGGAGTTGCTGCACGTCCGACGCCTGCGCGCCGGGGCCGAGCATTTGTTCCACGGGATCGCCTGGAACAATATGAATGAGCAGAAAAACCATGGTGAGGATAAGCCATACGGCAGGCAAGACGAACAGCAGACGAAACAGGAAGTGTCGGGTCATTGGGGATCTGGGCCTTGCGTTGCACTCTTAGAGGCTATCCGGGTGGTGTCGGCCGGCACTTCTTTTTCCGTGGAAGGCGCCGCAGGCGGCTCGCCCGAAGGAACCAAGCGCTGCAGCTTCACGCGTGCCACGCGCCGGCGGTCCATCTCGACTACCGTGAAACGGTATCCCCCGTAGTCGAAACCCTCTCCGCCTCTGGGGATGAAACCCAGTTGGGCGAGCACGAAGCCGCCCAAGGTGGCATAGGCGGGGTCCTCCGGCAGTAGAATGCCGTGCTGAGTTTCCAGATCGCGCAGGGGAATGGCTCCGTCGAAGACCATGGCCGCTTCGGAGCCCGTGCCGATGATCAATGGCGCTTGGACGGCGTCGAATTCGTCATGAATTTCGCCGACCAGTTGCTCCAGGACGTCTTCGAGCGTCAGCAGACCCAGGATACTACCGAACTCGTCCACGACCATGGCGACGGTGATACGCCGCGTACGCATCTCCACGAGCAGTTCGCCGGCGAGCTTGCTCTCCGGCACGATCAGCACCTCGCGCAGCAGACGGCGCAGGTCGAAGGGCTGCACGGTCGCGCCTTCTTCGACGCGGCGCTCGCGATCCAACAGGACCCACAGCATATCTTTGACGTGCACGAAACCCAGAACATGATCGAGGGTCCCTTCGTAGACCGGCAGGCGCGAGCGCTGCGTGGTCGCGAAAAGCATCAGCGCCTCATCAAGCCCTGCCTCCACCGACAGCGCATGTACATCGGGCCGGGGCACCATGATTTCCCGGACGCGCAATTGACCGAGCTCCATCACAGCTTGGATGAAGCGCTCTTCGCCGGGCGCCAGCAGGCCGCGCTCGCGTGCCAAGCGAATCTGAATTTGCAACTCCTCAGAGGAGTGAGCCAGCGTGTGGGTTCCCGCGCGGGGAGGGACCCCCAAGGCGTTCACGATGCGGCCGCTCACACCGTCCAGGAGGTCGATGGCCCAACGAAAGGTATGCAAGTACCAGGAAAAGGGGCGCGCGACGATCAACGCCACGTGCTCGGCGCGTTCAAGCGAAATCGTCTTTGGCACCAACTCGCCCAGCACCACGTGGAGAAACGTCAACACTGCAAGTGCTATGGTCAGTGCTGTGATGTGCGCGAGAATTGCGGCGTAGCTGCCCGACAGCCACGTAAACATCGGCAGGAAAAGCTGTGCCAGCGCCGGTTCGCCGAGCGCGCCGAGGCCAAGGCTGGTGAGTGTGATGCCGACCTGCACGCCGGAGACGACCCGGTCGAGCTGTCCCAGCAACTCCTGGACGACACGCGCCCGCAGGTTCCCCTGCTCGATGAGCTGGCGAACACGCGAGGTACGGACGGCGACAAGCGAATATTCTGCCGCGGCGAAGAAGCCGTTAACGGCCACCAGCAATATCACGCCCAGCAATCCTAAACCAATCATGCTAGCTTGATTCTAGCAGTCCCCAGCCGGTCTCCGGCAGGCCCGCGCTAGCCGGACGTGGCCGCCCCCGTGCTGCCGCCCGATTTCCTCGCTGAACGGGCAGCCTTCTCCGGCCAAGCATTGTGCCAGCTCTCGGTGGTGCATTAGAATGCTTGTGCACGGGGATACGCGGCATGCACCATGCACCTTCCTGTAATGGGGGCGACAATTGGGAAGACTGAATCGAGGCTTCGCCTTTGTTGAGGCGAGGGAGCGGCAGCGTGAATTCCGTTCCGGGTAAGAAAGGCGAAGCGGCCAAGCCACGAGATTTCGAGCAGGACCTCAGCCGCCTGGAAGAAGTCGTGCGCAAGCTGGAAAGCGCCAGCTTGCCGCTCGACGAAGCTATGAAACTTTTTGAGGAGGGCATGCAGCTTTCTCGCGAATGCCAGAAGCAACTCGAAGAGGCCGAGGCCCGCGTCGAAATCCTGATGAAGAAAGCTGGCGGCGCAATGGTCGCACAGCCATTCGAGCCGGAAGGCGAAGAAGAGGTATAGTACTCACCCGCCGAATGAAGCTTCCCGTATTTTTCGAAGAAGATCGCCAGGAAGTCGATAAGGCGCTTGACCGCCTGTTGCCGCCTGACGACGAGGGTCCCGCCTCGATTCATCGGGCGTTGCGCTACAGCGTATTCGCGGGCGGCAAGCGCGTGCGGCCGATCCTTTGTATGGAGTCCGCCCGTATTTTTTCTTCCGATATGGCACCGGTCTTGCCAGTGGCCTGCGCGCTTGAATTCATCCACACCTACTCGCTGATTCATGATGATCTACCCGCGCTCGATAATGACGATCTTCGTCGCGGCCACCCAACGTGTCACAAACAATTTGGCGAAGCGATAGCGATTCTGGCGGGAGATGCGCTGCTGACATTAGCGTTTGAAACATTGGCCGGAGGATATATCGAGCCCGTGCGCCGGATCGCCTTGATTGCCGAGATCGCCGCAGCCGCTGGCACCCGCGGCGGGATGGTCGGCGGACAGGTGGCGGACCTCGAGGCCGCAGGCCAAGCGATCACACCGGAAGCGCTCAAGCACATTCATCTCTCTAAGACGGCGGCCCTGATCCGCGCGTCGATTCTGTCGGGTGCCATCACCGGGAGGGCTGTGGAAGCTGACATTGCCCGGTTGCGGCGTTTCGGTGATCAGATCGGCTGGGCATTTCAGGTGACGGACGACATTCTTGACGTTGAGGAGTGCTCGGCGGCGCTCGGCAAAACCGCCGGCAAGGACCAGGCACAACAAAAAGCCACCTACCCGGCGCTGTTTGATCTGGAAAAATCCCACCAATTTGCGGACCGACTGGCGGCATGTGCCATCGCGGAGTTGGAAGCTTACGGCCCGCGAGCGGCACGTCTGCGGGAACTCAGTGAGTTCCTCGTTCTCCGCTGCTCTTGAGCCAACTGGATGGCAGGGTGCGCATCCGAATCTTTCTGCCGTGAAGAGCCATCGTCCAAGCTCGAAGAAACGTCTCGATGTACTGCTAGTGGAGCGCGGCCTGGCCGAATCCCGCAGCAAAGCGCAGGCCGTAATCCTGGCTGGCAAGGTACGCGTCGGCCGCCAGCGCAGCGATAAAGCCGGCGCTATGGTCCCGGACGATTCCGGGATCGAGATTACGGGCAGGGATTTGCGTTATGCGAGCCGCGGCGGATTGAAACTCGAAGGAGCGCTGGAAGATTTCGGCATCCAACCCACCGACAAGATCTGCCTAGATGTGGGGTGTTCAACTGGCGGCTTTACGGATTGTCTGTTGCAACACGACGCAGTGCGCGTGTACGCCGTGGACGTGACGACCAGCCAGCTTGCCTGGAAACTGCAGTGCGATCCACGCGTGGTGCCCATTGAAAAAAATGCAAGATTTCTCGCACCGGAAGACCTCGGGGGGCAGCCATCGCTCGTGACCGTGGATCTCTCGTTCATCTCTATAACCAAGGTGCTTTCACGGCTCACGACACTGGCAGCTCCGAGACCCGATTTCTTGATCCTTGTAAAGCCGCAGTTTGAGCTTGAGCGCAAGGACGTCGGCCGCGGCGGTATCGTACGCGACCCGGCCCTGCATCAGCGTGCCATCGAGCGCGTGCGTGCAGCAGCTGTCTCAGCGGGCCTCGAGATACTCGGCGTTCGGCCCAGCCGGGTGACCGGAGCTGAGGGAAATCAGGAGTTTTTTGTACGCGCTGTTGGGCATGGCGGCGAATTCCCGCCCGTCGGTGAAGGCGCTGGGGTAGAATCCGTTTAAATTCTCGCCAAGAGCGGGACGAGTCGAAGAGGATGCTGATAAACATCTACTTTTGTGGAGAGCGATTGGCGAGGAATTTCTTTGTGGTTTTTTACGGAGAAACTTTTCGCTTTGCTCGCAGTGACAACCGATTGCACGGATCCATCGCATGATTCGCACCGTCGGCATTGTGTCACGACCCCGCCGCGCGGATATTGCGACGGTCGTGCCGCTGCTGCTCACATGGCTGACAGAACGTGGCGTGACGGTTTTGCTCGATCAGGAGACAGCCGGCTGCCTATCGCCGGCCAGTTCCGGGCACCCGCGCGAGGAGCTACCCTCCCTAGCCGATCTGCTCATCGTGCTTGGCGGGGACGGCACCCTGCTGGCCGCGGCGCGACTGATGAATCAGCGCAACATCCCCATTTTGCCGGTCAATCTTGGAGGGCTCGGATTTCTCACCAGTGTCACACTCGATGATCTTTACCCGGTGCTCGAGCTCGCGTTGAACGGGCAGGCGCGGTACAGCCACCGGGTGATGCTCGAATCCCAGGTGCTTCGCAATGGCCAGTTGTTGCACCGCGCCCGTGCCCTCAACGAGGCTGTGCTGAACAAGGCGGCGCTGGCGCGCATGGTCGATCTCGAGCTGCGATTAGACGGTGAGTTTGTGTGTAATTACAAAGCGGATGGATTAATCGTTTCAACGCCTACGGGTTCCACCGCTTACTCACTCGCCGCCGGGGGGCCCATTGTTTACCCGGTGGTTTCGGCGTTTGTCATTACGCCAATCTGTCCGCATACCTTGACGAACCGACCGTTGGTCATCCCCGACACCACGCAGGTGGAGATCGGGTTTGCCGCCGAGAAGTCCTCCGTCTATTTCACCCTGGACGGCCAAGTGGGCGTTGAGCTCGCCTCAGGAGATCGCGTGGTCATAACCGCGGCCACCGAGTGGCTGCGCCTGGTGCGACCGCCGAAGAAGAGCTATTTCAGCGTGCTGCGTGACAAGTTGAAGTGGGGAGGAAGATAGGGGCCACCCGAGCGGTGCTCCTCACAGCGAAAGGAGATTATTCCCCACGGACCAGATCGGCCCGTGATTCACGGCGGCGGATGACCCGGAAGCGGCTGCCTTCGACCAGCACTTCAGCCGGGCGCGGCCGCGCGTTGTAGTTCGAAGCCTCGACAAAGCCGTAGGCTCCGGTGCCCCACATCACAAGTAGATCATCCGCGGTAACTTCCCCCAGCGGCCAGTCCTCGAGGAAGCAGTCTCCCGTTTCGCATACCGGCCCCACCACATCTACGAGATTGCGGCGTCGGTTCGTATTCGGAGCGCGCTGGGCGGGCGTAATCGGGTGTACGGCATCGTACAACGCCGGGCGCATGAAGTCGTTCATAGCAGCATCCACGGTCACGAATGTTTTGCCACGAGTTTGCTTGGTACGCAGCACGCGCGTCAACAGCACACCTGCGGGAGCAACGATGGCCCGTCCTGGTTCGAGGAGCAGATGGCATCCGAGCGGGCGGACGAGTGCCGCAACGGTGCGAATGTAATCGCTGGGATCGGGCGGCTGCTCGTTTGCGTAGCGCACGCCGAGGCCGCCGCCGAAGTCGAGATAGCGCAGGGTGACACCGGCGCGCGCGAGGTCGGCAAAGTAGTTCACCAAGCGTCTGAGGGCGCGGTGAAATGGCGCAAGGCTCAGGATCTGGGAGCCGATGTGCGTGCTGATACCCTGCCAATCGACCCAACGCGAGCCGCGATGCGCAAGATACAAGCGGCGGGCATCTCCCCAATCCATGCCGAATTTGTGCCGATGATGCCCGGTGGAGATATGCGGGTGCCCTCCGGCGGCGACATCTGGGTTGACGCGAATCGCCGCCGGCGCACGGCGCCGGAGGCGGGCAGATTCTGACGCGAGCAGTTCGAGTTCCGACTCCGATTCCACATTGAAAAGGAGAATGCCGGCACGCAGTGCTTCGCGAATTTCCTCACGCGACTTCCCCACGCCGGAAAAGACCATCCGCTTCGCCGGGATCCCCGCGCGCTGGAGGCGATACAGCTCGCCGCCGGAAACAATGTCAAAGCTGCTGCCCAAACGGCCGAGCAGGCGGAGAATCGAAAGATTCGAGTTGGCCTTTACCGCGTAGCAAATGGTATGGGGCAGGCGTCCCAGGGGACGGTCGAGTTTGCGGTATGCATTGGCAATGCTGGAGGCACTATAGACATACGCGGGCGTGCCAACCCGTCTGGCGATAGAATTAAGAGCGACTCCTTGGCAGGCGAGCGCGTTCCGCCGCCAGGAGAATTCCGGCGTGTAGCGCGTGGGATCTATCGGTCCGGTCGAGCGAGACCCGCGCCCGGCACCGTGCGCAGCGCGGCTCACAGATTCCTCATCCCAATCAGGGCGCGATCATCGGTCACGGTTGCGCCGCGGGTGAACTCCTGCACTTCGGCAAGCAACGTGTCCGCGAGTTCGCCGGCTCCGAGCTTGGTCTGGACGGGTTCCATGTGC
Organism: Candidatus Acidiferrales bacterium; assembly: GCA_965197305.1. Classification (GTDB taxonomy): domain Bacteria; phylum Acidobacteriota; class Terriglobia; order Acidiferrales; family UBA7541; genus Palsa-189. Next base: position 934,188 of record CBDAMS010000013.1, read on the forward strand.
GTCACTCAGGGTTGCTTAGTATAACAGCTGCACGAGGCGCCCCAGATCACGCCCCAGATCACGGAAGAATCGATGCAATCACAGAAGAATTCAGTGAACGTCCCTGCTCACCTGTGGCGATCAGGAGAACCCATTTCTACGGACTAAACGGCCCGCTGTAGGAGACTTGGCTGACTTAGGCCAGCCGCGTTGGGGGTTTTCTACCGGCTCGACTTGGACGGTGGACTTGCACTCTCCGCCTTTTGCACCAGCAGCTTGACGTCACTCACTTTTCGTTGTTCCTCCGTTCCCCCTCGGATATGCTTCTTTCTCCATGGTTGATATCCACTGCCATATTCTTCCCGGCCTGGATGACGGCCCCGATTCGTTCGAGGAAAGTCTCCAGATGGCCGACATGGCGATCGAAGACGGGATTACACACGTGGTGGGGACTCCACATTGCAGTGGGCAATTTCGCTTTGACCCCGAGTTGGTACGCCAGCGCTGCGAGAAACTCAAACAAGAGATAGGCGACCGATTGAAACTAGCTACCGGATGCGATTTTCATCTGAATTATGAAAACCTGCAGGACCTTCGGACCAACACCGCCAAGTACACTATAAATCAGAAGAATTACCTGCTTGTGGAACTGAATAACTTTTCGATTCCCCCAAATATCCAAGCGACGCTGCACCAGTTGCATCTTCTGGGAGTTTCGCCCATCATCACTCATCCCGAGCGCAATCCGCTGATCCAGAGGCGTCCGGAACAACTCCGTCGCTGGCTGCACCAAGGCTGCTATGTTCAGGTAACGGCTCAGTCGTTCCTTGGGGAGTTTGGCACGCATGCCCAGAAAGCAGCCAAAGGTTGGCTCGATGCACAGATGGTTCACTTCTTCGCCAGTGATGCGCACAACATCACGAGAAGACCGCTGCGGCTTCGCGAGGCATACGACGCAGTTGCCGCGCAGCAGGGGGAGTCCATCGCGCAAGCCTTGTTTAGTGATAATCCTCTCGCGGCGTTCGAGGGGCGTCCTTTGCCCTATGAACCCGAACAGCCGGAGGTGGAGGCCTCTTCCACACGTCGGCGCAAGCGGTTTGGTTTTTTCTAGCCGATCTACGGCGAACTGGCGCCGGCGCCCTGTGCGGCAGCCGTAGCAGCATCGGCGCTGTAGATTTTCACTTCCACACGCCTGTTGTTTGCTCGGGCTTGAGCACCCCTGCCGGTATCGGCCGGTTTCTGTTCCCCGAGTCCAATCGTGTGAATGCGGTGGAATTCGACATCGCACTCGCCAACCAAGTATTGGACAACGGCCTCAGCACGACGCTTGCTCAGCTCCAGGTTGTACGTCGGGTCGCCGATTTGGTCGGTGTAACCTTCCACAGCGATGAAGTAGCGTTTCAGGTCCGACGTATTGAAGACCAGCTCATCAAGCTTTGTTTCGCTTTCCGCGTTCAGAATGGCTCGATCAAATCCAAACTGCACGCTCGTCTGGCTCAGCACCGTGTAATCGTCGAGACTGGCGACGACCTGGCGCAGCTGGCTCAACTCGCGAATGCTCTGGTCCGCTTTTTGGTCGACTTGATTCGCTTTCGTCATGGCCTCGCCGGCATGCTGATCGGCCGCCGTAGCCTTCTCATCCGCGGATTGAACCGCCGTGGTATTCCTGGAGACATCTTGCCGAGCCTGTGCGAGTTCCGTGCCCTGCTGGTTGGTTTGGTCGGCAACCTGGTCTACCTTGGCCTGGACTGGGTCAACGGTTTGACGAACGTATCCCTTCGTCGCGCAGCCGGTGACCATTACGGCTGCACCCAGCACCACCATCAGAAGTTTTTGGTTCATGGGAGTCCCTCCATAGGGAACAGCAAAATCAAATTGGTAGTTTACCATTCAGGGGAAAGGCGGGCAGGCATGATTTTAGCAAATGATTGATCATTTTGCTACAGGCAACCCATCCGCTAAATCAAGTAAATAATTCCAGGACTTCCTCGTAGCGCTTGAATGGTGGGATCAGATACGCTCCGGCAACCTCCGAACGCGCCCAAGCCAGCATGCGGCGAGCCAGGGCGAAGCCGTGTTCGCGAGCTTTAGCACCGGCCGCTTCCATCTCCAGGAGCACAGTTTCGGGGATTGAGATGCCGGGGACCTCGTTGTTCAGCCGCAGCGCTTGTTTGTAACTGGAGAGTGGCCAGATCCCGACCAGCACCGGCACTGGCGACCGGCCGCCGATACGTTGCAGAAACGCCTGCCAATGCGCTGGGTCGAACAACGGCTGGGTCATGGCAAAGTGGGCGCCGGCTTCCACCTTGGCGAAGAATCGTTCGATCTCATAGTCCAGATCTTCGGCCACCGGATTCAATGCCACGCCGATCGTATAATTCGTGCTTCCGCCAAGCGTCTTGCCCGCCCAGTCGGTGCCTTGATTGAGCCGTGCGACGACCTTCACCAAACCTACGGAATCAATCTCATAAACACCGCTGGTCCCTGGATGGTCACCGAGCGAGGGCGGATCACCAGTGATCGCCAGCACGTTGCGTATGCCGCCCACCGACCAGGCGCCGAGCAACATCGCTTGCAGACCGATGAGATTGAGGTCTCGCGTCGTAAGGTGCGGAATCGTTTCGGTGCCGCGGGCTTCGAGAGCCCCGGCGACCATCATGGCATCCATGCCCACGCGCGCAAGCGTGCCGCTGTTGATGTCGATGGCGTCCACGCATCCCGTGGCCATGATCTTGTCAACCTGCTCAAACAACCGGTCCAGCGCCACGCCTTTCGGGGGATCCACTTCCACCGAGAGCACGAACTGGCGCGACTGGATCTTTTGCCACAGCCTGCTTTCCGGCTGGCGCGACACCGGACGTAATGCAACTCTTGCCGCCGCTCTTACAGGGACCGCTTCGGCCACGGGAGTACCCAGCTCCGACGGGCGCAATTTCTCGACGGCCTCCGCAACTGCGCGAATGTGCTCTGGCGATGTGCCGCAGCAGCCGCCGATGATGCGAGCGCCTCGCGCGGCCGCTTCGCGCGCGAAACGAGCGAAGTATTCAGGTGAGGACCGCGGATAAACGATGCGGTCTCCGACCCGCTTGGGAAACCCGACATTCGGCATGGCCGAGAGCGGTCGTCCGGCCGAGGCCAATCCTTCCAGGATCGGCAACAGCAATTGTGGGCCCAGGGTGCAGTTGATCCCGATGACCTGCACATTCTTCTCCGCCAGCCGCGCCGCGGCGTCCAGCGGACGTATTCCGCCGAGTGTCGTGCCCTCTTCGGAAAATGTTAGCTGAGCGACCACCGGAAGTGCGGAAAAGGACCGGATAGCCTCCACGGCCGCAATCAGCAGATCGGGATTCGAGAAAGTCTCCAGGATAAACAGGTCCACGCCGCGCTCTTCGAGCGCCACGGCTTGCTCGCGGTAGATGTCGAGAATTTCGTCGCGCGGCAGTTCGCTGATTTCAGACGCCATGCGCACCGGCCCGACCGACCCGGCGATCAGCACTTCGCGTGTGGCCGCTTCGCGCGCCTCACGAGCAATCTTGACGCCGCGATGGTTGAACGCGACGACCTCCTCGCCCAACCCGAGAGGAGCGAGTTTCGAACGATTCGCACCGAAGGTGTTCGTTTCGATGATCTGCGCTCCGGCCTCGATGTAGGCTTGGTGGACGCGGAAAACAGCCTCGGACTGAGAGATGTTCAGCTCATCGAAGCACCGCTGCACGCCCACCGCTTCAAATAACATCGAGCCCATGGCCCCGTCGGCGACGAGCACAGCGCTTTGCAATCGCTTCTCAAACTCTTCGATCTTCATGCATTCCTTGTCGGCGCGTGGCGCTCGCTCAAGATCTCGCTGTATATCATCCTGCGCATCAGCGATTTGTCGGAGTGGGTTCGTTGTGAATAACGGGCGGCGTCGCTTGCCTGGCCGGACCGTCCCACTCTGTTTCGGCTCCAGGATGAGATCCAGGCCGCAAACAACAACGAGCTCGCATCGGTTGGAAAAGCGAGACCGGCAAGGCGATTCGGCACTAGCGCGCCTGCTCCATCAGTTCGGCGATGGTGCTCATCAGATCGTACTTGGTGAGGATTTCGTAGCGCCCTTCTTCCATGACGACAAGCACCGCCGGCCCTTCGTGGCTCAACAGATACGTGACGCGCTGCACCGGCACATCGCGGGGCACTTGAGGCAAGGGCCCGCTCATCACTTCGCGGATCACCAGCTTGCGCAAATCCTTCCCTTGCAGCGCCAGGTTCAGGATCTGGTCTTCGTAAATGGTGCCGACGATTGCGCTGTTTTCGAACACCGGTAATTGCGAGATGTCCTGCTCCTGCATCATGCGCAGGGCGTGGAAGACGGTCTGGTAGGGCTGTGCCAGGATGACTTCGCGGACTTTCCCGCCGCGATGTTTGACAGCCACAACGTCTTCGACCTTGAGAGGCACCTCCGTGTCCACGTAGCCGCGCTCCCGCATCCATTCATCGCTGTACACCTTGCTCAGGTAGCGCATGCCGGTGTCGGGAAGGAAAGCCACGACGAAATTCCCGGCCGGCAGATCGCGCGCCACGCGCAGAGCGGCTGAGACACATCCCCCTCCCGATCCGCCGGTGAAGACCCCCTCGCCCTTGACCAGCCGCCGCGCGCAGACAAAGCATTCCTGATCGTTCACCTGTAGAACGTCGTCGAGGACGCCAAACTCCATCGTCGAAGGAAAAATATCTTCCCCGATGCCTTCCACCACGTAGGTACGCGGCTTGCCGATCTTGCCCGTCTTGAAGTATTCGTAATAGAGTGAACCGACGGGGTCCACCCCGATGATCTTTACGTTCGGGTTCTTTGCCTTGAGAAACTTCCCGGCGCCGCTGATGGTTCCACCGGTTCCCATGCCGCATACAAAGTGCGTGATTTTCCCTTCCGAGTCTTGCCAGATTTCAGGGCCAGTCGTGCGGTAGTGCGCTTCCGGGTTCATCGGATTGGCGTATTGGTTCGGGTAGAACGAATTCGGAATCTCGCGTGCAAGTTTTTGGGCCACCGAATAGTAACTGCGCGGATCGTCCGGTTCCACGGCGGTGGGGCATACAATCACTTCGGCGCCCAGCGCCTTCAGCAGATCGACCTTTTCCTTCGATTGCTTGTCCGTGATGGTGAAGACCATCTTGTAACCGCGCACCGCTGCGACCAGCGCCAATCCGATTCCAGTGTTACCCGAGGTGCCTTCGATGATCGCCCCGCCGGGCTTCAGCAGGCCCGTACGCTCGGCCTCCTCGATCATGGTGATTCCGATACGGTCCTTCACCGAGCCGCCGGGATTCATGTAGTCGGCTTTGACGTAGATTTCAGCCCGCAAATCCTTGGTCAGGCGGTTCAGGCGAACGAGCGGAGTGTGTCCGATCGCTTCCAGGATGTTCTTGCATTTCACGGGGAAAGTGTATCACGCGCCCGACGCCGCTCACGCCAACGGTAGTACGGAAGCAACTCGGGGATGCGTTCGGAATTCTTGCTCCCTGGTGTTCCCGCCAGTGAGCCGGGCAATATGGAAGGAGCCCCTGGGAGGCGGCGCAAAGACGGAATGCTATAATCACGGGTTGCCATGACAAAAGCTACTCCCTCTACACCGCGCGTCTCACCGGATACGGCAGCCGCGTACCAGCCCGTCATCGGACTTGAAGTCCACGTGCAACTGAAGACGGCAACGAAGATCTTCTGCGCGTGCTCGACACGTTTCGGCGACCCGGCGAACACAAATACATGTCCTGTTTGCCTCGGCCTGCCTGGCTCTCTCCCGGTATTGAACCGGCGCGCCTTGGACCTGGCTCTGCGTGCCTCGCTGGCGCTTCATCTGCACATCCAGGACAAGTCACGCTTCGCCCGAAAGAATTATTTCTATCCCGATCTGCCTAAGGGGTACCAGATTTCCATGTACGAACTGCCCCTGGCCACCCAGGGATGGCTGGAAGTCGAACATGACGGCGCGCGCAAGAAGATCGGGATTACGCGACTGCATCTCGAAGAAGACGCTGCAAAAAACATGCACGAAGGCTTCCCCGATTCTGACCGCCATAGCTACATCGATTACAACCGTTGTGGCACACCTCTGGCCGAAATCGTTTCGGAGCCCGACCTGCGATCGCCGGCTGAGGCGTACGCCTATCTGAACACGCTCAAGCAGGTGCTCGAGTATGCCGACGTGAGCGATTGCAACATGGAAGAAGGCTCATTGCGGTGCGATGCCAACGTCAGCGTACGCCGGAACGGTGCCGGGCAGTTCGGCACCAAGGTCGAAGTAAAAAACCTAAACTCCTTCCGTTACCTGCAGCGCGCACTGGAATACGAGATGGATCGACACATTGGCATACTCGAATCCGGCGGCCGGATTGTACAGGAGACGCGGCTGTGGAACGCCGGACGAGGACGTACCGAACCTATGCGTTCCAAAGAGTTCGCTCACGACTACCGCTATTTCCCCGATCCGGACCTGTTGCCGGTTCGTGTGGGTGCCGCCTGGCTGGATGAGATCAAACAACATATGCCGGAGCTGCCCGCGGTGCGCCGCGAACGCTTCATTCGTGATTACGGTCTTTCGGTGTATGACGCCAGCGTACTCACGGCCTCGCGCGCCCTCGCGGACTACTTCGAAGGCACTACGGCGGCCGGTGTTACGCCCAAATCGGCTGCTAGCTGGATTGAAACCGAGTTGCTTCGTCTTCTGAACGACTCCGGCCGCGAAATTGAGGCCAGTCCGGTCTCGCCCGCAGCACTTGCTGAACTGATCCGCCAAATCGAGAGCGGCCGGATCACTGGGGCGACCGCCAAGAAGGTATTTGCCGCAATGTTCGAGACGGGAAGATCGGCGCTGGAGATTATTGCTGCCGAGGGTTTTGGGCAAATTCAGGAGACCGGTGAGATCGAACGCCTGTGTCGCGAGGTGATCGAAAAAAATCCTGGGAACGTTGCAAAATATCGCGAGGGCAACGAGGGTGTCTTCAAGTTTTTCGTGGGCCAAGTCATGCGCGCTTCGCGCGGACAAGCCAATCCGCAGCTTGTGAACGAGACCCTGAAGCGTTTGCTTCAGTAACCGGATACCGGCTTCATTTGAACCTGGGGAGAGGAATGCTGCACGAGGGAGATCAGGCGCCGGGTTTTTGCTTGAAGGATCAGGACGGCCGTGAGGTTGCGCTCTCCGGCCTGCGCGGCAAGCCGGTAGTGCTCTATTTTTTCCCCAAGGTCATGACGCCGGGCTGTACCACCGAAGCCAGCGAATTTCAGGACGCCAAGAAAGAATTTGAGAAGGCCGGCGCCGTCATCCTGGGCTGTAGCGCCGATAGCGTCGAGGCGCAAGCCAGGTTCGCGGCCAAGTACAAGCTGAATTTCACGCTGCTCAGCGATCCGCAGTTCCGTGCCATCGAAGCTTACGGCGCACGGCGGATGAAGCAATTTCTGGGCAGGTCATTTCTCGGCATCGTGCGAAGCACGTTTCTGATTTCGCTGGACGGGCGAATCGCCAAAATGTGGCCCAAGGTCAAGTCCAAGGGCCACGCTGCCGAAGCCCTCGAAGCAGTCCGGCGGCTCTGAAGATTTCCACGCTCGGACGGAACCAACAGGCTCAGCCACAAATAACAAATACGGATGCCGGCATGGTTTGGCGGATTCGCAAGCTCAGCCGTACTGTGACCTGAGTTCAACCCTCTCTCGAAATCTCCGTCAAAGTGAGCAACGTGTTCCGGAGTCGTAGACTTCGATGCGCATGTTGTCAATCAGCCGTGTCCCGCCAAGCCGTACGGCCAGAAGGGCGAGGCACTCCCCGCGCAGACGCGTCACCGATTCAAATGAATCAGCGTCCACAATCTCTACATAATCCGGCGCTGCCATCGACTCAACCGCAAGCACGGCGCGCATGGCCTCGATCACCCGGCGAGTATCGCGTTCCCCCGCCGTGATTTCCTGGCGTGCGCGATCCAACGCGCGAAAGAGTACGGTTGCGGCGCGACGCTCGCCCTCAGAAAGGCAGACGTTTCGCGATGACAGGGCCAGGCCATCCGGCGCGCGCACGATCGGGCAGACGATCACTTCCGCATCGAGCGCCAGATCGCGCACCATCTGACGAATGATGCGTGCCTGTTGTGCATCCTTCCGGCCGAAATAGGCGAACCGCGGAACCACGATTTCAAGCAACTTGAGGACCACAGTGACCACGCCCCGGAAGTGACCCGGGCGCGCACGTCCCTCCAGGCGCTCACTTAAGCCTGCGACGCTCACTGTGGTATGGAAATCCGGCGGGTAGATCTCCGCAGTGGGAGGGGCGAACAACACATCCACGTCCATCTCTTCTAGCACGCGGCGGTCCGCGTCAAGCGTGTGGGGATACTTATCGTAATCTTCCCCCGGGCCAAATTGCTTTGGATTCACAAAGCTGGAAACCACCACCGGGTTCGATTCCCGGCGCGCCTTTTCAATAAGTGACAAATGGCCGGCGTGCAATGCTCCCATGGTGGGGACAAAACCGATGATGCGGCTGGCGTCTCGCGCTTGCCGCGCCACCTGCTTCATCCACTCCACGGTGTGTATGACTTCCACAGGTAAAGAGAGCGCCCTCTACTGGACAGCCTGGCTGGCGCGCTGGCGGTAAAACGCGATGAGGTCAGTTGAAGCTCGATCCCAAAGCGCGCGTGAATTTCTCTGGCGTAAGCGCGGCACAAGCGCCGAGCCCGCGAGCATGGGCCCAGGCATCGTAGGCAAACAACAGGCGCATGGGTTCCGGATCCATGGCCTTCCTTCCTCAGGTGCGCCGGACAGCCAGAAACCGTTCGCGCACTTCTGCGGAGAGATGGTAAGACTCTTCGTCTGCCGGGAAGCGGCCCGAACGAACGTCTTCCGCGTATTCGCCCACGGCGTGAGAGATGGACTCGCCAATGCTCGCGTAACGGCGTGCAAATTTCGGCATGTGACCGAAGCCCAAACCGATGAGATCGTGTAACACCAGGATCTGGCCGTCGCATTCGGGGCCTGCGCCGATGCCGATGGTGGGGATCAGGAGCTCGCGCGTGATTTCGGCAGCCAACTCTCTCGGGATCGACTCCAGCACAATCGAAAACGCACCGGCCGCCTGCACGGCGCGGGCATCGCGCAAAAGCTGCTCAGTCCCTTCGGCCGTCTTGCCTTGAACGCGGAATCCTCCGAGCGCGTGATGCGACTGTGGGGTCAGGCCGATATGGGCCATGACCGGAATTTCGGCTTCGACTAGCCGCGCAATCAACTCCATGCGCCGCTCGCCGCCCTCGATCTTCACCGCCTCGGCGCCGCCTTCCTTGAGGAATCTCACGGCATGACGCACCGATTCCGCGATCTCGGCGTGATAGCTGCCGTAAGGCATGTCTGCAACCAGCAGGGCCCGCCGGACGCCGCGGCGCACGGCGCGCGTGTGGTGCAGCATCTCCTCGAGCGTCACCGGAAGCGTGGTTTCGTACCCGAGCACAACCATGCCCAGTGAATCGCCAACCAGCACCACGTCTACACCGGCTTCATCGAGTAGACGAGCCGTCGGATAGTCGTACGCCGTGAGACAGACGATTTTGCGCGCGGCGGAATCGGGAAACATCGGTCGGGATTTCCAGGCCAGGATGTCGGGCACGGTGATCTTCCCGTTGCCCGCATCGAATGCGGTGCTCATAACGCGCCTCCGGTGCCGTTCCCGATCCTCGGGATACAGCCCTCAGTACAGCATCAGCCTAGCAAAAAAGGCCGCCGCCGCGCAAAATTTCGATTCCCGGCGCTGCGCTGGGCGCGAGGTACTGGCTTAGGAAACCCTCTAGTTTGGCTCAGGCGGTTCGGGATGAATCGTTACGCGCGCGATGTGAGGAAATCTCTCCCGAACGCTGTCTTCGAGCAATGCGGTCAGATCGTGAATAGCGGCGATCGGCAAGCTGCCATCCATCGCGCAGTGACAGGAGACCAGGATCTTGTGTTCCACCTGCCGGACGCTCACCTCATGGCAGTCCACCAACGCATCGAGTTTCCCGCGCCGGCCGTTAATGAAGCTTTCAACCTGATCGGCGAGCGCGCGCATCTCCCTCGAGGAAGGGTCAGCCCTGGCGATCTGTGTGCCCAGAGGCTCGATATGGATATTGATCACCACGCCGCCGCTGGAGCCATCGCCGAGCGATGGGAGATGGCGGATTTCCTCTTCGAGCTGGGTGGCCAGATGATGCGCCTCTTGCAAGCTCAACTGCTCGTCCACTTCGAGGTGCATCTCGATGAACAGCCGCCCGTCGAGCGGATGCGCCGAAAGCTCGTGAATCGTTAGATCCTGGTGCTGCGCCACCGCGCGAATGGCGTCGAAAAGGTGTTCCCCAGCATGCGCTCGCGGCTCCATGTGGACCATGACGTCGGACGGCACGATTTCCTCGACCCGGCGCTCGACGGCGTCGCTAATGGCATGGACCCGTTCGAAGCTGGCCGCGCGCGGAACACTGATGGTAACGTCCACGAAATGGCGATTGCCGCTGCGGCGCACGCGCACTCGTTCGGTCGAGAGCACGCCGTCCAGCTCTTCGACGGCGCGTGCCAAACGCCCCTGCAAACCTTCTGGCGCCGCGTCGAGCAAGGCGTCGAGCGTGCGCTTGCCAAGCTGTGCACCTACCCAGATCACTACAGCAGCCACCACCAGAGCCGCCAGCGGGTCGGCATAGCGGAGCCACGGCAGGCCCATACGGTCGCCGACCCACACCATGGTTATGCCCACGATGACAGCCAATGTGCTCCACACATCGGTTGAGAAATGCAACGCGTCGGCTTCGAGGGCTTCGCTGGCATACTCCCGGGCCACACGCTGGAGCGCTCGAGAACGCACGAGGTCAATACACAGTGCCACCGCCAGTATGCCGATTGCCAGCAGGCTTGGCCGGATGTGGACTTCCCTGAAAAACAACCGCTGTACCGCTTCCCACACAATGTATATCGCCGTCAGAAACAGCAGGCCGGTCTCGATAAACGCAGAAAAGCTCTCGACCTTTCCATGACCGTAGGTGTGACCTGCGTCGGCGGGGCGGTCGGATACGCGCACGGACAAGTACGTGATGATTGCGGCGACCAAGTCGAGGCTGGAATGGAGCGCCTCGGAGAGCACGCCTAGGCTTCCTGTCGCGGTAGTCAGGAAAATCTTGAGCGAAACCAGTACGACGGCCGAGCCGATTGAGGCGAGTGCCGCAATCTCTTTTTTCGAACTGGATTTTGGATCGGAGATGGCGCTGTCTCTCTGCAACGGAGTCGCTCGAATCGGTGTGTCAATTATACGATGATACGATGGAGCTGCGGGAACGCACGGGGCCGCGTTTGCCGGGCATGGAACGCGGGCGGCGCATGCAGGTGCGCATCAGTATGGGTGTGAATTACTGGAGCGGCGGCGGTGATACCAGCGAAAGGCGCCGGGGCTCGCTGCGCGGGCCGCGCACTTCGACCTCTTCGAGTAATAGCGACGGAGCGATGATCGAGCTGGGCACGCCTCCTTCAGCGCTGCCGAAGGCGCCCAGCGCAGTGCCTGCGAACTCGAACCCCTGATTCTGCGTGTAGGAGAAAACCTCGTGGTCGTTGCCGACCCCGAGAAGATTGCGCAGCGAGCGGGCTCTCAACCCGGACATAAACGCGCCCCGCACCAACTCCTCACGTCCGTCATCAATGTTTACGCGATAGACCAGCAGAGGCACCCGGATGCCGCTGGCAACTCCGGTAGCCAAAACAGCCAGAGAGTTGGAAAGTTCCTCCTGACTCGTGCTGGCGATCACCGGGTTGTCCATGGCGCGAACGATGAGCCCCCACTGCAGTCCGTTTTCTCTGCAGGTATCGAGGAATTTCTGTCGCAGGTCGGCCGGCGACTGGGCGTTGGTGTCGAGGAAAAACAGGTTGGTCGTCATGGGACGGGGATCGCCTAGAAAGGTTGAACGGCCGTGGCCGTTCGATTGCTCGAACTCCGGCCCAGGCCGCCTCGACATCAGCAAACGGCGCAGGATGCCGTCCTCCACGAGCGTGACTTTCTCCGCCGGAACGCCCTCTTCATCCACTTCATAGGACCCGATAAGCTCCCGCCCCTGGAACTCCTTCGCCGTGGGATCATCCACCAGGCTCGTACTGGGAAGCAAAACTCGCTGGCCACGGCGCCCAGACCATTCACTGCGCCCGCCCAACGCCTGCATCATCTGGTCGAACCGGGAACTAACCGCCAGCGGAGGGCGCGCACCAGCGAGGGATGGCCCCAGCAACTGCGACAGAAGCGAACCAGCGGCTCGTGGTTCGAACAGAATGGGCCCGTCGTAGTCCGGGGCTGGAGGGGCCGCGCGAAGCGCCGCGAGCTCGCGTCCTGTGCGGTCAAGCTGCTGACGTACGTCCTCTGCGGAGGGCAAATCGCCTGGCCGGTTCGCGTAGAGGGCCAGGAAGTTGTGCACTCGCATGCCATCATCAGCTTGTGCGCTGAGGCCAGCTTCGATAGCGGCCAAACTGCGGCTCACGCGAATCTGCGTGCCTTCGGTCGTCACCAAATACGTCGTGGTATAGATCAATTTATATGTGACATGGGAGTTGGAAAGCTCGGGATAGTTCCGCAGCACAGCCGACACCGTCTTGGCTTCGGCTTCCCAATCGCGTGCGGTCCAATCGGGTTCGGTGCGCGGTTCTATGAGGGTAACCGGTTGGACGACGGAAAAATCGTCGATGGTCGGCGCATTGGCGAGCGAGCGCAAAATGGCCCGTTTGCGCGAAAGGGAATCGAGAGCTTGCTTATACGCCTGATCCGTCGCGAGCCACAAATCCTGGCGGAGAGAGTCGTAGTCGTCGTCGATGCCAACCGTGCCCGTAGATCCCAAGAAACCTCGGAAGCTCCGTTGCGAGAGAAAATTCGAGCTGTCCACTTTGTAGTTTCCGACCCGCACCTCCACGCTCATGGACCGGTTGCGCCTATTGGTGTTGGTAATAATCGCTCCGAATTGTACCGTGATGGTGCGCTCGTCGAGATCCAGCAACCGATACTGGATGTAATAGGGTACTTCCTGCCCAGCCAGCACAAGGCGCTCTCGGGAACGCTCCAGTTCGTCGTTCAGTGCGGCCAGTACTCTATCCGTATCGCCCGGGGTAACCCGGGCAATCTGCGCAACGCCGGCGGGTTCGGCGGCATGGCCGGAGACCGCGGCGGCTAGAAGGCAACTGATGGCGATGAAGGATGCTGTCCAGCGCGCCCGTTCGGGCAAAACAGCCCGGAGAATAGATCGATGCATCATTGCTGGCCGCCCTGTGCCTTGGGGTCGTGCGCCGGTGGCGGCAGGATCGGAGGCCGGTCAGTAGAAGTCTCCTTCTTTTGCACTTCCATCTCTGAGATCAGCATGGCGGGTGCGGCCGCGGCGACCGGCACCGAGCCGGATTCGGCGCCGCAATACCCGTTGAAAACCTGCGTCGTGTCGCCGGTAGCGATGATCTTGGTGAGGGACACCAGTGGGGTGCCGACAATGTCCACACCTCGCACGAGTTCGTCCGGCCGGCCGTCGGGATACACTTTGTACACGACCAGCGGCTGCACCGCGAACGCCTGCGGTTGGCCGCGTCCGGTGAAGGTAAATCCGCCGGCAATATCGTCAATCAGTAGGCCAAACGGCTTGTCCTGGCGGCGAATCTCCTCGATGAGCATGTTCCGCAATTCGGCGTCGCTCACCTGATGACTGCTTTTCACGATCAGGTTTCCCTGGCGCGAAACCGGCACCAATCCCACCTGTCTTCGTCCGTGCCCGTTGGAGCGCAGAAAACTAAGCAGCGGTTGGCGCGACATGAGGAAGTTCCGGAGGATGCCGTCCTCTACCAGTGTCACGTGCTCGGCTGCCACGCCCTCGTCGTCAAAGAGAAAAAAACCAAGCAGATCGGTAGAGCCAAGCTTGCGCTGGGTCGGATCATCCACGATGGAGATAAAGCTCGGCAAGATTTGCTCGCCCACCTTGTTGGCAAATGTTTGGCCTTCGCGGATGTCCTTCTGCCGGAAGCCCTCGCTGCGGTGACCAAATACTTCGTGAAAAAAAACCGCGGTGGCGCGACCAGTCAGCATCGCTGGGCCGGCAAACGGCTCCACTAGCGGAGCCTTTACCAGGGCCTCGAGCTCCCTCTGCAGCGCGGCACATTGCGCCAGCACCGTCTTGTCATCCGGCTCCCTGCCGGGCTCCGTCCAATCGAAGTTGGAGTAACGGTTGATGTCCATTCCATCGGAAGCTTTGCCCTGAATGAACAACTCAAGGCGATAGCGGATCTGGCCGAATTGCAGTTCCGTTCCTTCGCTCGTAATCTGATACTGATTCTGCGCCTGCGCCGAAAAGGTGACGATCGAATTCAAAACGGAAGGCGAAGCGCGAAAGAAGCGCGTGTAGAGACGTACCTTCTCCTCCCATGGCCGGCGATCCACGGTGAGCGTAACCTGCCGACCGTGAAAAACTTGCGGTTCTTCCCGCGAGAAATCAGGCGCCTCTTGTTCGGCAGTCTGCGCCTGAACTTCCCTGCTCGTGGTGACCTTGATAAAAGCCTCGGCAGCCGCGCGGTATTGGCTCTCGGTTTCCCGCCACATGGCTCGGCGCAAGACGGCAGGATCGTCTTCGATCGGCACGGGTTCGCCATAGCCGCCGGTAAAGTTCAGTCTGCCGCCCCTCAGGCTGCGTGTATTGTCGAGTTCATAGCTGCCAACTCGCACCTGCGCCTCAAGCCAACGGTTGCGTGCCTCCCGGCTGGAGAGGAGTGCCCCGTTCGAACCCACCACGTTGGCCCGAGTGGCGTCGGTGGTGGTATAGGTAATGAAATAGGCTGCCGGATCGGCCTTTCCGAGAACGGCCATCTCGCGATCAAGTTCTTGCTTCATGGTCGCCAGCAGCGGCGAGGGCGTCGCCTGCGCCGACTGCGGCGCGGGTGTTGCCGGTACCGCCGGGTTACCCTTGGCCGCAGCCGGTAAGGCCACGAAGGTCAGGAAGGCTGCGAGTATGGCACTCACTGTGGATTTCACGTCAATCGCTCCTCCGGCTCGCACGTGGGAGCCACCAGACCGAACAGTCTAAGCCGTCTCACCCGGTTCGCAAATCGAATACTGCTCTCAGGGTGTATGTGCAGAGAAGACTTCGATGTGTGATTCCGACTGAGCTGTGTCTTCGCCTCGCCGCAGGTCGGGGGCGAGCAAGTCAAGTTGGTTCGCCGGAATCTCCTGGTACTTTACCTGGGGAAACGCCTCTTTCAAAGTGTCGCGAAACACAGACGCGTTGCCCACCAGCACCACGTCCAGGTCCTCCGCGTCGAAATACCGCCCGGCCATCTCCTGGACCTGTTCGGCCGTAACCGCGCGTACCTGATCCGGATAGGTCTGATTGTAATCGTCTGGGAGACCATAGAACGCCGCGGTGACGACCCGCGCGGCGACCCGCGCTGGCGTCTCGGTCGCAATCGCATAGACGCCGGCGAGGTAATCGCGCGCGACGTTGAGCTCTTCGGCCGTCACCTCGCCACTAGCCATCCTGGCAATCTCGCCCACCACCAGTTTCGTCGCGTCCACGGTGGTTTCCGTGCGTGTAAACGTGCGGGCCTCAAATGTTCCGGTGCGCAAGAAACTGGCAAAGCTCGCATACGCGCTGTAGGTCAGCCCCTTCTTCAGCCGTACCTCGGTGCTGAGGCGGCTGTTGTATCCGCCGCCGAAAATCTGATTGGTCACCGCCAGCGGTATGTGATCGGGGTGGTTGCGTCGGATGCCGAGACGCCCGACGCGAATCTGCGTCTGTACGGCTTCAGGCTGGTCCACAACGAAAACGCGCAGCCCCGGAGGCCGCCCCGGGGCTGTGATTTCGGCAGCGGAGCCGCCGGCCATCCATGCCCCGAAGAATTTCTCGGCGGCCGCAAACGCCTCCTCCGGCGTAAGGTCGCCGGCAAAAGCGAGCAGCGCATGGTTGGGGACGTAACGCCGGTCGCGGAATGCGACCAAGTCGTCGCGGGTCAGGGTCCGCACCGAAGCGGGCGTGCCATCCGCGGGCAGTCCGTAAGGACTTAGCCCCAGAACAACGCGGCGAAACACTGCCGACGCCAAGTAGCTGCCCCTCGAGTATCGGATCCGCATCCCCGACAGCAGTTGTTCCCGTTGCCGTTCAATCTCTTCCAGAGCAAACTTGGCGTGCAGGGTGATATCCGACAGCAGATCCATCGCCAACTCAAAATCCTTCTTGACGACGCTGGCGCGGATGGTGGTTCCATCGCGCCCGGAGTTGGCCGAAAGCGAACCGCCCACGAAATCAATCGCTCCGGCAATCTCTTGCGCTGTGCGCTTTTCGGTTCCTTCCGTGAGCAGGGCGGCAGCGAGGTTGGCGATACCCGGCTTTCCCTCGGGATCGCGCGTCGCTCCGGCATCGCGGATCAGAAGCTCGATCGAAACGGATGGTTGCACCGGCGCTTCGGCGCCCGCAGCGTGGCTGGAGATGACAAATACGCGCAATCCGTTCGGCAGCGTCTTGGTGACCGACCCGGGGAAATGAAACGGCCGCGGCGGGGCCGCAGCCGGCATCTCAGGAACCAGTTTGATGCCTGGGGGCGCCGGCGTCGCGTTCTGTTGTGCTGCTGCGGGAAGCACCGCCCCGCTCAGAAGGAGCAACCAGGAAAGGATTTTTCGCCGCATGTGGAGAGGCTCCTTCATCGCGCCGCCTAGTTGGTCTCCGGCGTTTCTGGCGTTTCTGGCGGCTCGACAACTAGCACCGTGCGTTGTGTGGGCGCGAAATAAGAGCGTGCCACGCGTTGGATGTCCGCAGCCGTGACCTGGAGATACCGATCGAGTTCCGTATTAAAGCGGCTCGGATCCTTCGCGAAAACGGCGTAGCGCCCCAGGGTGCTTGCCCTCGACCGCACGGTCTGTCGGCCCAGAATGAAATTCGCGATTTGCTGGTTCTTGGCCTTTTCGACGTCGTGGGCTTCCAGCGGAGCCTTTCTCAGCGCGTCCAGCACTTCCTCGATGGCCTTCTCGCCCTCAGCGGGAGTCTTGCCTTGGTTCATCACCGCGAAGGTGATGAACAGGTTTGGATCTTCAGTGAAATTGGTCTCGCCGTGGGCTTGTACGGCGATGCGGTCTTCATAGACCAGCTTGCGGTAGAGCAGGCTGCTCTGGCCGTCCGACAAGATGTTGGACGCCAGCCGTAGCGGGTAGGCGTCCGGGGTGAATATGGCCGGCATGCGATAGGCCATGACCACGGCGGGCAAGGGCGTGTTGGGATAGGACTTCGTTACGCGGCGCTCCGCCTTCTGGGGCGGCTCGGTCACGGCGATGCGGGGTATCGGGTCCGTGGGGCGCGGAATGCCCCCGAAGTATCGGGTGGCCAATTGGACCGCATCCTCGACGGAAAGGTCACCGACCAGAACCAGTGTGGCGTTATCCGGGCGATAGAAAGACCGCAAAAATCCCTGGATGTCGTCCACGGTGGCTTTGTCCAGATCCTCCATGCTGCCGATGACAGGATGGCGATAGGGATGCACAGTGAAGGCGGCAGCGCCCAGGTCCTCCCACACCCGCCCGTAGGGAACGCCCTCCACACGGACCCGGCGCTCCTCCTTGACGACCTCGCGCTCCGAGGCAAAACTCTCCTCGTTGACGGTAAGACCGCCCATCCGGTCGGCTTCCAGCCACAGCGCGCGGGCCAGGTAGTTGCTCGGGAACGTCTGGAAATAAACGGTTGCGTCATTGGTGGTATAGGCGTTGGAGACACCGCCCATGGCCTGGATGATCCGCATGTGCTGTTCCGCCGCGACGTGTGCCGAACCTCGGAACATCAGGTGCTCGAACAGGTGCGCGAAGCCTGTACGGCCGGGCTGCTCGTCCTTCGATCCCACGTGGTACCACACCTGAAGATTGATAATCGGTGTCGAGTGGTCTTCGGCCATTACCATTTGCAGGCCATTGGCGAGCGTGTGCGTTTCAATGTGCAGGGGAGCGGGCCGGTTTGGCGCGGGCGTCTGCGCGAGGGTTCCGGGAACGACGGCAGAAAAAAGTACCGCGCACAGAAATATTGTTCTGAGGTGCTTGATCACGTTTCGCTCTTGAAAGGCCTGCGAATGGTCCTTTTCTAGCGTCGTCTGACATCTCGTTTTTCGAGACGACCAGTGAGCTATCAGTGTAGCGCATCCGGCGGTGCATCTGGCGGACAACTAGAGATGGGAAGATGCACGGCACGGCAAAAGGGTTGCGAGGCCGATTCCCGCTAGGTTCCGATTTTCAGCGACCGCGTGAGGCCGTCGAGGGTGGTCAGTGCGGAGAGAGCGGCAAGGCGGGAGGTGCGTGGATTGGACTCCGACGGGACATTCTCGGTCGCCACGCGAAGATGGCCGAA
Source organism: Candidatus Acidiferrales bacterium (assembly GCA_965197305.1). Taxonomy (GTDB): domain Bacteria; phylum Acidobacteriota; class Terriglobia; order Acidiferrales; family UBA7541; genus Palsa-189. The sequence goes on from CBDAMS010000013.1 coordinate 952,518, forward strand.
CTCTCCGTGCGCCTGGAGCTCATGAATGTTCTTGGTGCCTCCTGGGACGGCAACGATGCGGATGCAAACATTCGCGGATGCGCCGACGGCAAGACGCAGCGAAGCGGCGACGTTGGAGGTGGTCGGAAACGCGCGACATGCTTCTTCGGGGCGACCCTCGAAAATGATGGTCTCCTCTTTCAAATCATCCAGGTTCAGGCCGCGTTCGATCACGTACGGTACACCGCGCAGTGCCGCGACGGGTTTCCGGCTGGTCAGAACCACAGAGTCCAGGCGGCCCCGGCTCGCCGCCTTCACTGCATCCAGACCCCCAATCGCGCCGGACGGAACGTGAATCCGGCAGCCGCGTTCCTTCGCGCGAAGAAACCAGTCTTCCTGTTCGAGCAACCCTCCCACGCTCAGGACCAGCAGGTCCTTCCCCCATTCCAGCGCATTCGGGACGATCTCTGCGAGCGCGGCCTGGCTGGCGGCTTCCACAACCAAATCCGACCGGCGAACGAGCTCTTCGATGGCCACAACCGGCGGAGGTTTTCTTAGGCCGGCTGCAGACCGTTCTGCTTTATCCCGGTCTGCATCCGCGACCGCAGCCAAGACCATGGGTCCTTGCCCGCGGTCGATGGCGGTAGCAATGGTCTGCCCGATGGCGCCTACACCAACGATGCCCACCTGCAAAATGACAGCAGACTGGCTCACGCCAATTCCAGCATGCGGTCAATTGCGCCTCGGGCCTTGCGAGCGATCTCTTCGGGCACGCGTATCTGCGGGGTCAGTGTTTCGAGAGAATGCAGAACCTTGGCTAGGGTGATGGTCTTCATGAACGCGCAGACCGCATTGGGGTTGACCGGGTAGAAGGTCCTATCCGGGTGTTCCTTCCGCAGGCGGTGCAACATGCCCATCTCCGTTCCGATGGCAAACTCCTTTGCCGTGGATTCGCCGATGTGGCGAAACATGCCCTCCGTGGAAAGAAAGAAGGTCCGGTCGGCCGGCAGGCTGCCGTCAGCGGCCCTGGCCATGCAGGAACTGACACAACCACACTCCGGGTGCAGCAAAAGCTCGATATCTGGATGCTCTTCGAGCAAGGAAGTGACGTCTTCCGGCTGGATCGTCCGGTGTACGTGGCAATAGCCGGGATAGGCGACGATGTTGCTTCGGCCCGTCTGGCGCGCCACCACGGTGGCCAGGAATTTGTCGGGAAGGAACAGGATCGGCCGGTCGGCCGGAATGGACTGCACTACCTTGGCGGCATTGGCGGAGGTGCAGCAGTAGTCGCTTTCGGCCTTTACGGCTGCCGAGGTGTTGATGTAGGAGACGACCACGGCCTGCGGAAACCGCGCCTTCCAGACCCGAAGCTCCGCGGCGGTAATCGAAGCCGCCAGCGAGCAGCCCGCGCGCAGATCGGGCAGCAGTACCACCCGATTGGGGCAAAGGATGGCCGCGGTTTCGGCCATGAAGTGGACGCCGCAAAACACGATCACATCGGCGCCCGTCTTCGCCGCCTGCTGCGAAAGCCGCAGCGAGTCGGCCACGAAGTCGGCCGCTTCCTGTACTTCCGGGCGTTGGTAATGATGGGCCAGGATCACCGCGTTTTGCTCCCGGCAGAGTTGGCGTATGCGCGCCTGTTTCTCCCGGACTTCCTCCGCTGTTTCCCCCGGTTCCTCGATGGGCGGAAGCGTGTACCGATCCTCAAATACCTCTTTGCTGCTTGCTAGAATCATGTCTGGTGTGCTCCCCGTATCCGTTCACGAAAGTCTCTGACAGATGTCCAGTTCGCGCGGAGAATGCGTAAGCCTGCCGAGGGAGATAGCGTCCACCCCGCAGTCGGCGTAGGCTTCCAGGTTTTCTTCCGAAACATTTCCACTGGCCTCGATCAAAACGTCTTCCAGCAAACCCTCGGCCCGTAGCGCCGCCAGAATGCAGGACACTTCCCGGGGGCTCATGTTATCCAGCAGAAGCAAACACGGGCATACCGCTCCGTCCTGTTCCTGCAGTCGGCCAAATATTCGCGCGGCGGCCAGGGCCGACTCTTCGCTGCGCACCTCCACTTCGATGAACCCCGCCTGCTGCCGGGAGGGCCACACCCGGCGTACCGCTTCACATACCGCCTCCGCCTCCCGGCTGGCCAGCAGCGCCAGATGGTTGTTCTTGACCAGGATAGCGTCCGCGAGGCTCAGCCGATGAGTCCCGCCGCCTCCCAGGTGCACGGCGCGCTTGTCGAGCAGCCCCCAGGGAGTTTTTCGCGTCCCCACCACCTGCGTGCCGGGGTTGCGCCGGTGAACGAGTTCCTGTAGCCGCCGGGTGAACGTCGCGATGCCGCTCATGCGCTGCAGGAGATTCAAGCCCACCCTCTCGTACGCGAGAAGCTGCCCGCGCTGGCCCTCGATCTCGATGATAGTTTCGCCGCTTGGCAGCAAATCGCCATCTTTCTTGCGGGGATGCACCTCGACGCCGTTGCCGCTCAGCAGCCAGGAATATTCCTCGATTCCTGCGACCACTCCTGGTTCCTTGGTCCAGATACGTCCGGTGGCGCGTTCCCTCGCCAACCCCAGCGCCCCGACCGTCAGATCGCCTTTCCCCACATCGCCAAACGACAACTCCTCGAGAAGCGCTCGCACGGCGCGGAGATACGCCGGGTTTGCCAGGCTAAGCTGGTCCCCTCTAAATAAAGCTCTTCTGAGCTTTGCTTCCCGAGCAGAGCAGATTTCCAGTTGCGTGTCCTTCATTTCAGCAGGATGCCTCGCGCCTGAAGCTCTGCCTTGGCCCGCGCGATCATCTCCGGCCTGGAAGCCTCTACCGTGTGCAGGTGTACGCCGCCTGTAAGTGTCGATAGCAAATTCGCTCTGGTCGTGCGCCACCGCCGAACAAAGTCCGCAACGTCGGCCCGAGATTCGATCATCAGGCCCCCGCACAACTCGCCGTAGAGAGGATGCTCCACCAGAACATCGATCACCTTCACGCCGTGATCCACCAAAATGTTGAGCTCTTCCTTGGTTCTCTCCGGACCATGCCGGCAGGCAATGATGGCTCGCTGCGCCGCCGCTTGTGGACTCGGCAATCGGTATCCACGCGGCGTCGACAGGATTTCCTCCCCGCCAGCTCGGAGAATGGCCACATCCTGCACCAGGCACTGGCGGCTCACGCGAAACTGCCGTGCGAGCTCACTGCCCGCAACCGGCCGTTTTTTGGCCCGCAAGCACTCCATCACCTTGCGCCGCCGGTCCGCGCCCTGCCCGTTGTGCATGGCAGGCCGCGCGGGCACCTGTGCGTGTACGCTCATCGTTTGCGCCTCGTTACATCTGTCTTGTCATATCTCTAGACGGATGTCAAGTCAGGCTGAGAAGCTGGTAGATTAAATCTACGTTGTGGGCCTAGGTTACGAGGTTGCATTCTCAATCAGCGCGATTTCCTTAGCCGTCAGACCGTACAGATCATACACCAGGCGGTCAATCGCCGCATCCGTCGCGCCAATCTGACGCTGGAGAATGGCCTTCTGCGCGGCCGACTTTGCAGCCGCATGTTGCTTGTGTAATCCGAGCATCGAATCGACCAGCATTACCATGTGGTCATAACTAGCCTTTTGAATTCCATCTGAGAGATCAGTTGGTGGGAAAGGTAATGGTTCAACCTGGCGAGCCTGGATCTCTGAAAAAACCTTCTTTGATGACTTCAGAAAGTTCACATAGTAGAAGTTAAGAAGCTTTGAGTTGAATAAAGCCAGGACAAAACGCAGGTTGAATGGGCAATCAGCCTTCGGACTCATAACAACTAGAGTGTTCAACGCGAACTTCTTATGAACGTCAATACTCCCAATTAGCCTGTCACCAACCCTACGGAAGAATATCTTTTCGGGGAGCAGGAAGATGTCTTCCCGTTTGCAACTATGAATCTTGTTGATGTCAAACTTAAAGTAGTTCGGAGACTTGCCAGTCAGATAGCGTCCGATATGGCGCCCGTCCAATACCTCCCGGTGCAAAGCACTCTGTTTGCGGTCAGTAAGACAAGCAGCCCTGTCATGCTTAAGAGCGATTGCCTGGTTGATATTCAACCAATTGCCAAATGTGCGAGGATTTCTCTCTAACTTTCTCCTAATGATTCGCACTTCCCGGTTGAGGGGCGTGATGAACGATGCCTTGTAGTTGTCTTCCAATTCGCGCTGTTCGACAAGAGAGTGACCATCAGTCAGCCCATTCTCGTAAAGCGATAGAAATTCCACTTTACCTTTCGGCCTAGAGCGTCTCTGATCTTTTTGCCTTGTTCGCTTTGTCAAAACCAAGACAACGGTTTCTACTACGGCATCCTTAAAAATTTGGCCTTGGGCTTTTGCCACGGAGTCAATCTGTGTGCCTTGAAGGAGCTTCCACCGAAGGTCTTCGTAATACTCTTGGCTTAGAACTGTATTCGGCACGATGTAAGAAAACTTGCCATTCTCATGTGTTAACTGGCGAGCGCGCTCGATGAAGAAGGCAAAAGTGTTCAGGCGACCGCCAGAGAACTGATATGTATCTCTAAGATAGTTGTTCGCCGCTTCGTTCCGAAATTCTTCCATTGACAATTGAATGTAGGGCGGGTTGCCGATGATGGAGTCGAATCCCTCAGCCTTTATGGCTTCGGGGAAGCCCTGGCGCCAGTCGAACGCGTTCACCCGCTTCATTTCCTCGGGGTCGGGAAACATCTTGCCGGCAAAGTAGTCCGGACCGATCAGTGAGTTACCGCACTGGATGTTGTCTGCCAAGTTGGGCAGGGCGCGATCGCCAAAGGCAAGTTGGCTCAAGGAAAAGCTCTGGTCGGTCTCCCCTTCCAGCACCTTCAGCAGCAGAGAGAGTTTGGTCACTTCGACGGCCTGCGGGTCAATGTCCACGCCGAAGAGATGCGTCGTGAGGATGCGTTTCTTTTCCTCAATCGTTAGCCGCCAGTGACCGTCGCGGGGGTCCTTGTAGAGGGCCTTCTTGTAGTTTTTCGGCTTATGTTCGATGTACCAATTCAAGCCGTGGTCCAGAAGACATCGGTATGCGCCCAATAGAAACGAGCCGCTTCCGCAAGCCATATCCAGGACGCGGAAAGGCGGTTTGTCTTTGGAGCCAGCCAGTTGTGCTGGACTTCGCCCTTCAATCTGTCTGCCAACAGTGTGCTTAACGATATAGTCAACGATGTAGGCCGGGGTGTAGTAGACGCCTCCGGCTTTGCGCACTTCGGGCTTTTCCTCAATCTTGGCCTGATGCCCGGCAGTGAGCCGAATCACCTTGCCCAAGAACCGTTCATAAACGGTTCCAAGGATTTCGACGGGCAAGACGCCGAACTGATAGGGCGAGCCGTGAGCGAAGTACAGGCTTTGCAGAATCAGTTTGAAGACCTTGTCGTCCACCACGAGCTTTGGTGTGATCTGGTCGGGGGCTTCGGAGACCCCGCTTTCCTTTTGGAAATGAAACAGCCCGGAGTCGTATTTCTGGTCGGCCCGTCGGGACAGGTCGTGCATGAAGCGGGGGTAAATATCGGGCCGTTCGCACAGTTTCAAAAGTTGCTCGTAAGGCTCAAAGCCCCTGTCTTCCGCCATGCGAAGGAATACCACGCGGTCAATCGTCAGTTGCACGGCTGCATTTAGGTCATCCAAAGACAGCTTTTTGTTCCGAAAAGCGATGTTCCCGGCTAGCGCGAGCCGCCAGTCCTCCATTTCCTTCAAAAACTCTACGTCTACTTCGGACGTGCCGCGCTTCCGCTTGGACGCGGCGTACGCGTCAAATGCCCCTGACCATACGGCTTCGCGTGAAAATACGTCCCACAACTCGCGCCAACGGTCGAGGTATTCGGCGAAGCGGAAATACTGGATTCGGGCATGGCTGGCCTTCTCGCTCGGGTGGGGTCGCATGGTGCAATCGTAAACGCCGAGCTCTTCAAAGTTGGTGAGGATGGATAACGCGAGTTTGGCGCTCCATCCATACCGGCAAAGCTGAAAGGCAGTCGTGGGGTCTGCGCCGATGTTCACACCGCATTTCTTGGCCTCGGCGTAAAACTTCGGCAGGGAGCCGACACGGAAGGTGTAATCCGGGGCCTTCTGTTGGCCCTCTATATCCAGGCTGTCTTCGGGAATGACTTCCCGGTACTGAGGCGCAGTCATCGCGCTGTTGCGGACGTCCCAGCCTAGGGCTTCAAAGAGCGGGTCGATCAGAGATTGGCGGACATGGGCTTCTTTGACGCCGGGAGCAAGAAACGCCTGGCCGTTGGTAGCGAAGTACCGGCACAGTTTCGCAACTTCCTCTTTCCCCTGGTCAATGGTCTTGCCCATCGTCGCCTGCTCCATCCCGCCTAAAGGTCTCATTCGGGTTGTTACGATATTGGTCGGCATTGCGGGCGAAATGCTCGACAGGTTCTACAGTAACGGTCCGGCCACCCCCGGGCGATTCTACCCCTTTCTGCGGTTTGCACCTGTACCGTTTCCGCGTTGTCCCCAACCATGGTTGCTCAAAGATGAAGTCTTGATGTGGAGAGGCCCGCAACACACAATTACCCATTGCCTAGAAACGACAGAGTTGATGGAAGGGTGCTGCGCCCCAGATCGACCGATGACAAGTTCGCAGCAACCCTTATCGGAGCACGGCGATTTGGACCACGTGAAACCTATAATCAGGGCATGCGCTCGCTGGCCTCACTCCTGCTCGCTGCCCTGATCGCCTCTGGGGCCTACTACTATTTTCTCAAGCGTGCCGCGCCCGGACCCGGCACGGTGGCAACCCAGGTGATCTCCACAACCGGCGTGCGGATGGATTTGATGGCCATTGCTCAAGCCGAGCGGCTGTATTTCGCCCAAAAAGGTTCTTACGGCACTCTCAGCCAGCTCGTTTCGAGCGGGGTCATGACCACCAACCCAGCAGGGCGCGACGGCTATGCGTATTCGATCAAAACCGCGCCTGGTGGTTTTATGGTGACCGCGCGCCACCGCGGTGTCCCCGCGGCACCGGGCGGCGGTGTCGTGCCACCCCACTACCCCACGCTCTCGATCGACCAGAGCATGCAGGTTCGGCAAACCGAGTCAATCTGGCGGCCCCGCCAGTCATGGTGCGCGTTTCTGGTCGGACGCGACCACACCGGCTTCTGCATAGTCCGCCGCCGAAACATCTACGAAAGAGTTAGAGACGTGGACGTTTCCGCGTTGCGCCCGCCCCGCTCCGATTCGGAATCCGGTGCCGCAGCGGGACACTTGCCAAGCCTATGTTAGAATTTCATGCATGCATCCGGACATCAAGTGCCTGATGGAATTGCAGACCACCGACGTACGCTTGTCCGAATTACGCACGCGCCTGGCCTCCTTTCCACGACAGCTCGCGGAAATCGATAGCCGCGTGGTCCATGCCCGCCAGCAGCTCGCCGCCGCCAAGGAAGCTCTCACCGCGAGCCTCAAAGACCGCAAGACGTACGAGATGGATGTCGATAGCTGGAAGGAACGGGCTCGCAAATACAGGGACCAGAGCTTCCAGGTCAAGTCCAACGAAGCGTTCAAGGCCTTGCAGAACGAAATTCAACATGCCGAAGGTGAAGTAGCGCAGGCCGAAGACCGCCTCCTGGAGCGAATGGTGGCCGGCGAGGAGTTCGAGCGGCAGGTCAAGGCCGCCGAAAGTGAGATCGCCGTCGTCGAGCGCAACGCCGAAGCCGGCAGGCAGAAGCTCGAAGCTGAAGGGGCCGCCCTGCAAAAGGAACTCGAGCCCAAAAGCGCCGAGCGCGAACGAGAAGTATCCTCGATTCCCGCGGAGTTGTTCGAGCGATACGAGCGGATCGCCCGGCGCCACCATGGGATTGGCCTCGCGGCAGTTCGCGACGAAGCCTGCTCGCTATGCGGCGTCCGAATCCGGCCGCACATCTTCCAGGAGTTGCGCCGCGACACCAGCGAACTTTTCCAGTGTGAATCCTGCTCGCGCATTCTTTACTATGTCGAACCGCCCCCTGCCGCGGCTACGGAGGCGGCAGGTTCCCAATCCAGCGCTGCGGACGTTCGCGCGAACGAGGATTAGCGGCTCGCAGCCGTCTGATGGCACGCCTACCGAGAACTCCACGATCCGCAGCCACTCGTTTGTTCGCTGAGCCGGAAAAGCCCACGGGCGTCCACGTCGCGAATGTGGACGGCGCGTCGCGCGGCAATCCCGGCCCGGCATCCTATGCCGTCATCCTGCGCGCGCCCGATGGCAAGACGCTGATTGAGATCGCCAAGTATTTGGGCCGCGCGACCAATAACGTCGCGGAATACTACGCGCTGATCACTGCGCTCGACTACGCTCAGACCCAGGGGATCCGGCGCCTCGTGGTGCGCAGCGATTCGGAGCTGCTGGTGCTCCAGATGCAGGGTCGTTACAAAGTCAGAAGTCCGGACCTGAGGCCTTTGTTCGAGCGCGCAAAAAAACTCGCCGGAGGGCTGGCCTATTTTGCAATGGAGCACCTTCCCCGGGAGCTAAACCGCGAAGCTGATGAGCTGGCCAACATCGCGCTCGACCAAATCTCAGCGTCTAGCGCTGGCCGCGGGGAAGCGGTGCGGCGCGAGCAACGCGTCCGGGCGCGTTTCTCCGATGGCGCACTGCGCCCGCTCCAACCGCTCGACCTCGCCGATGGCGACATCGTCGAAATCCACGTCCAGAAGATCGACCGCGCCTGAGTGGATCTGTTCGCGACTCATTTCAGGAAATAGCAGCGATAGAGGGTATCGCGCTGGGCAGGGAGATAACCGGCGTCGGAAATGATCCGGCGCAGTTCGGCTTCGTTGGTGCGGTTGCGCACGCCCGCAGCAAAAACCACGTTTTCTTCGATCAGGATACTGCCCACGTCGTCGGCCCCGAACTGCAAGCCGATCTGGCAGACCTTGATGCCGGGCGTGAGCCAGCTGGATTGGATGTGGTCGATGTTGTCGAGATAGAGCCGGCTGATGGCCAAGGTTTTCAGGTAGTCGACGGCGGTGGCTTCCGGCACTTTCTTGCCCAGCGCCGTGTTTTCCGGTGCAAACATCCAGGGGATGAAGGCGGTGAACCCGCCGGTGTCTTCCTGAATGCGGCGGAGCCGTTCGAGGTGGCTGACGCGGTGGTGAAACTCCTCCCCGCAGCCGAACATCATGGTCGCGGTGGTGCGCAAGCCCAGCGCATGGGCCGTGCGGTGCATCTGCTCCCACTCCTCGGCGGTGCACTTCAGACGCGAGATGCGCGCGCGAATCTCGTCGTCCAGGATTTCGGCGCCGCCGCCGGGGATCGAGTTGAGCCCGGCGTCGCGCAGCCGCGCAATGGTGTCGCGCACCGTAAGTCCGGAAACCTCGGCGATGCACAAGATTTCCGGGGCCGAAAAGCAGTGCAGGTGCAGTTGCGGGAAGCTCTGCTTGATGGAACGGAGCAGGGTTTCGTAATAGTCGATGCGCAGGTCGGGGTTCAAGCCTCCCTGCATCAGAATGCCGGTGCCCCCGAGGGCGATGGTCTCCTCGATCTTCGAGAAGATGGTCTCCAGGGAAAGAAGGTAGCCTTCCTTCGATCCCATGGGGCGGTAGAAGGCGCAGAAGGAGCAGTACTCGGTGCAAAAGTTGGTGTAATTGATGTTGCGGTCAACCTGGTAGGTCGCCACGCGCGGATCGTTCTTCTTTTTCCGCAACTGGTTCGCAGCCATGCCGATGCTCACCAGATCATCGGACTGGAACATCGCCAGCGCTTCCTGAGCCGTTACTCTCATCGATCAACGCATCTCCTAACGCATCTCCCAACGCATCTCCCGCACGCGAGTTGCGCGGTCATTTCCGACCTTCTCCGACCTTGTCCGACCTTGGTCCGACCCTGACCGGCGCAGCAGCGAATTTGATCGGCGCAGCAGCGAATTCAACCGGCCGCGCCTGGGGAATCAGACCCGTCCCGGCGCACAATTCAAAATAGCGCTCCAGCCCCTCCAGATTTTCGGCATCCAGCGAGAAATCAATGTTCTTTCGCAGATAGCGTTCCAGATGGCAGGGAGACAAATCCAGCTTGAGAGCGGCGCCTTCGGCGATTTCGCCGATCTGCGAAAGGCCGTATTCCTTGGAAGCCAGGAAATCCGCCACCACTTCCGGCGTAATCACATCGCGGCGGCCGGCCCAGACGGCCATCACGCAGGGCTTGCCCGTCATCTCGCGCCACTGTTGGGCCACGTCGTAGACGAAGAGCGTGTCAATACCTGGCACAGGTTGTTCCTCAGGATCGCCCTCGCAACACGCCTTACCGCCGGGCTGCTTCCGGGCGAGCGCGTCAACCTTGAGCCGTATGGCCAGCGCCGGATCGCCGATCACCAGCGCCGCGTCGCCGGCGGACAGCATCGCCACAGGGTCGGGCGCCATATCCAGAAATTCCGGCGCGATGTGCCAGAGGCCGCGGCAAAGCAGGCGCACCAGGGCCGCCGAGGTGCGCGAGTTGGTGTCCAGCGCGACGCGCCGCGCAAGCTCGATGGGCTTTTTGGCCAGCAGCAAGACGCTGCGCACCTCGCCCTTGGCCGCGACGGCCATGTCCGGGAGCACCACCATTCCGTCCATGCGCTGATACTCGATGGCAGGAACGATGGCCACATCGGCTTCTCCCGAGCGCAGCGCCTCGGCGCAGAGCGAGGGCACCGTGAACGACAGATGGTAACGGCCCTCGAGCGGCCCGTCGGTAAAGCCCCAGACGAGCGGCGCAGTATTCAGGAATTCGACGATAGAGATGCGCAGCTTACTCATGCCAGCAGGCCTCGTGAAGGCTGCCAATATAGCACAGCAGCGGGCGAAGCGCTGCGAGCGGCGAACTCCAGAATCATGGGGCACCCCACCCCCGGTATTTTTCGCCAAAGAGTGCGTAAGCGTTTGAAGGCAGGTAGGTTGACATTTCGCACAGTGCAAAAGAGCGAGGGCAAGAGTGCGCAAGCGCATGAAAACAGGAGATTGCGGATTGGGAAAATATGAGGAGCGTGAAGAGCGAGCCTTGTTAGACCGGGCCTACCGCGAAGCGTGCGGAACGTAACCATAATCACCCCCCACCCCCCTGGTTTTTCTGTAAGTGTTCATTCCAGGTGACTTTAAGTCCTTTGTTGCATAAGTGTTCATTCTAGAATGGTTAGAGGTACATTTTTCGTAAGTGCGCAATAGAAAGGACTTATGGTGGGAGCGAGAGTCAAAACCCAGCGAATCGAGGCTGGAGGCTAGACGGACGGGCCTGCTTGCACTCAGAAGGCGCTGACGATGGATCGGAGGGAGACAGCCAGGTGTGGTCGCAAGCCAGGAGGAGATTCGTCTGCCGGAGCGAGCTTGGCGCGCGAACATAGGACACCTTAGCACGGATTATCTAGAAAGGCAACTAATATTAACTGGTTAGTATATTCGAACGGGCGGCATTCGAAGGGCGAGGGGCTGGCGTTCGAATGAGCTGCGGGGCAGCACGCCGCTATGTCAGAAACTGGCCCGAGGGCACCTGAAAGGTCACTCGCGGCTTAAGGGCGGTCCACCCGCTGACCGCGGACAGGACTATAAGCGGCTCAACGGCGCGGGCAAATTAGAAGGTTCTGCGCGCCGTGTCGAGGACAACGCGGCAGCGCCGGCAACGCGCCATGTGTTCTTCCAGCGCTGTGCGAAACATCTGAATCTTTTCCCTTCTCGCGCCTATCGTCTGGTCAGCTCACCGGTCGTGAGCTCCACCGAAGTGTGGACACCGACGCCTCGGTCCGCGAACACTCTTCTAGTCCTTACGTTGAGAGAAACTTTGAATCCGAAATGAGAGAAATGCCGTCTAATTGTTCCGTGCACAGGCGGACGTGCGCCCGAGGTGGTTCGGCACAAACAGGGAGAATGTGGCTGGGTGTGCGAGAAAACGGGTACTATTGCCACAGGCTATCGGAGGCCACAGGCTGTCGGAGGTTATGAGTGGAAGTATCGATTTTTTATGCGTTGATCGCCGGACTCATCTCTTTTCTGTCTCCGTGCGTTTTGCCGCTGGTGCCGGGCTACGTTTCCATGCTGTCGGGCATTGGCGTTGAGCAGTTGCGCGCCGGTCAGCCTCCCCGGAACAGCCTCTGGGCATCGTCGCTGGCGTTCGTCAGCGGGTTCTCCGTGGTGTTCATCAGTTTCGGCGCGTCCGCCAGTGCCGTGGGGCAATTTCTGTTGCGCAATAAGTCGCTGATGGGTCCGGTGGCCGGGGCCGTCATCGTCTTGTTCGGGCTTCACTTGATCGGGTGGCTGATCAAGATCCCGGTGAAAGCCGGTCTGGCCGCCGGGGGCGCATTGGTGGTTGCAGCGATGGCCGCCTGGAGCCGTTCCGGCACGGAGACCTTCGGGCCGTGGGATTTTTTGGGCTCGGTTCAATTGCTTTCCATCGCTTTTATTTTTCTTGCCGGGCCATCCATGACACGATGGATGAACCGCGATGTTCGCTTCCGAAATCTTGGCGGCCAGAGTGAGCAAGGAGAGAAGAAGCGGGTGGCTTTTTCCGGCGTGGCGAGCGGGTTTTTGCTTGGCTTTGCATTCGCGTTCGGGTGGACGCCGTGTATTGGTCCGATTCTCGCCGGCGTTCTGGTGCTGGCTGCCAACACGGAGACCATTCTGCGAGGCGTTTTCTTGCTCGCGGTCTATTCTGCCGGTCTGGCCATTCCGTTTCTCCTGACCGCAGCCGGGATCAACCGATTCCTCCGTTTCTACCAGCGATTTCGCCGCCATCTTCACACCGTCGAACTGGTGAGCGGCGTGCTGCTCCTCTTTGTAGGCGGCCTGATATTCATGAACCGCCTGACCTGGCTTTCCGGCCAACTGGTCTTTCTGAACCGTTTTGCACTGTAAGGGAGATTCGGGCCAGGGTGCGCTTTCTGGGCTGCCCGGTGCGCGCCGTGTAACATGGCAATCCTATGGATGATCGAGTTTCGGAGGAGCGAGTTTTGGAGGAGAAGAGACTGCCGCGTTGCCGGTGGCCTGCCAGAAGAACCAAAAGGGTGAATCCGTGAGCGAGAAGCCCATCGTTGACGGTTTACCGCCAAAGATCCAGGACTACGGCATCACCGGTGACTGTCGCTCGGCAGCCTTGATTTCACGAAGCGGCTCGATTGACTGGCTATGCTGGCCGAGATTTGACAGCCCGGCCATTTTTGCCGCGCTCCTCGATCCGGAGCGAGGCGGCCACTGGAAGATCCAACCGGCGGGATCGTTCCGCACCGAGCGGCACTATGTTGGCCAATCGAATGTGCTGGAGACCGAGTTTCACACCGCCGGCGGCACGCTGCGTCTTACCGACCTGATGACCGTAGCCTCGGAAGAATTCAAGCGCGAAAATCTGGTCCCCGATCACGAGCTCGTCCGCCAAGTCCAATGTATATCGGGAGAGGTTCCGCTGGAGTTCAACTTCCGGCCAAGGCCCAATTACGGGCTCGATACCGCTGTGACCCGGCGGGTAGGAAACCTAGGGGTTTGCACCGAAGTAGGCTGGGGTGCGTACTGGTTGCGCAGCAGTGCCCCGTTGGCAGTCCGTGAGAACATTGTACAAGCCAAGTTGGTGATGCGTGCCGGCGACCACCTGTGGTCCTCGCTAACGTACTCGGAGGAATCCCCGCAGGTCTTGCCCCCACTGGGAATCCATACCAGCCAGAGCATCGAGCGTTCGGTCGCCTGGTGGAACGCGTGGGCGCGACAATGCAGGTACCAAGGTCCATACCGGGATGAGGTGGTGCGCAGTGCCCTGGTATTGAAGCTGCTGACCTACGCTCCTTCCGGGGCGATCGCGGCAGCCGTTACGACTTCTCTCCCAGAGCGCGTGGGCGACGGGCTGAACTGGGACTATCGCTACTGCTGGCTGCGGGATGCGGCGTTTACCATTCGCACCCTCCTCGGCCTGGGATACCGGCGAGAGGCTGATAGTTTTTTGGGCTGGATACTGCACGCCACCCGCCTTACCCAGCCCCAGTTGAAAATCTTCTACACCTTCTACGGACAAGTTCCTCCGGCCGAACGCGAGCTTTCACATCTTTCCGGCTACCGCGGATCCCGTCCCGTGCGGATCGGAAATGGCGCGAGAGATCAACTGCAGCTGGATGTATATGGCGATGTCATCGACGGCGCGGCGCAGTGCGCGTTCCACGGCGGCCACTTCGACCGGACAACGCAGAAAGTTCTGATTGGATTCGGCCGGTATGTGGCGCGCCACTGGCAAGAGCCGGACGAAGGTATCTGGGAGCCGCGATCGGGCCGGAAGCACAACACCCATTCGCGCCTGCTCTGCTGGGTGGCCCTAGATCGCCTCTTGATGCTCAGCCGGCGAGGCATCCTCCAGGGAGTGCCGAGGGAGCTCTTCGAGCGGGAACGGGAGCGAATCGCTCGGGAGATTCGAGAGAGAGCCTGGAATGAGCGGATCCAGAGCTATGTCAGCACGCTGGATGGCCAGGAACCGGATGCCACCCTTCTGCTGCTCCCCTGGTACGGGTTCGAGAAGGCCGACTCAGCACGCATGAAGGGCACGCACGACCTGGTGAGCGAGCGATTGCGAGCGGGGAATGGCTTGCTGTATCGCTACCAGAGGAAGCCGCCCGAGGGAGCTTTCGGCATTTGCAGCTTTTGGCTCGCCGAATACCTGGCGCTTGGCGGCGGCACGCCGGAGGAGGCGCACACGGTTTTCCGGCAACTGCTGGCACATAAGAGCGACCTCGGCCTCTATGCGGAAGAGATCGATCCTGCGACTGGCGACGCTCTCGGCAATTTCCCGCAGGCCTTCACCCACGTGGGCCTGATCAGCGCCGCACTTTCCATCCGGGAACGCGAACACGGCGAACGGCAGCTCGCACACCGGGCGGAGCGCATCATGGCCGTGGAGCTCGGCGGGGAGGTGCCGGCATGAACTGGTGGAGCTGTTTTCTCTGGGGATTTGTGGCGACCATCGTTCTTACCACCATCATGGCCGGAAGCCATGGTGCGGGGCTTACGCGGATGAACATCCCGTACATGTTGGGCACCATGTTTACGGCCAATCGCGACAAAGCCAAGCTCTGTGGATTCCTGGTCCACGTAGCAACCGGCTGGCTGTTTTCATTGGTCTATGCGGCGGTGTTCCAATCCTTGGGTGCTGCCAGTTGGTGGCAAGGCATGCTCATCGGATTGGTGCACGCTTCATTTGTTTTGGTTGTCGGCATGAGCTTGCTCCCGGGAGTGCACCCCCGCATGGCCAACGAGCAGCACGGACCGACAGCGAGCCGGCAACTTGAACCGCCGGGTTTTTTGGCGTTGAACTACGGCATGCGCACGCCGGTTTCTGTGGTGCTCGCCCACGCAGTGTACGGAGCCATCCTTGGAGGGTTTTACCGCCTGGCATAGCAGGGCCGCAGCGGTGTTTTCTCGGTGCTGTCGCCGTGCGGACCGGTGTGCTAAGCTGCGCGAGCGGGCCGAAAATTCCCGTCGATGCGTGGAACTTCGGGCTCTGTGCAACGATTCCCCGTGAACTCCGCCAGGCCCGGAAGGGAGCAACGGTAGCGGGCTTGCTTCGTGTGCCGCGGAGTACCCGAAGTTCCTCTCACCGTTCGTCGGGGCACACCCACAAGAGGACTCCATGGGCTACCAGGTCATCGCCCGGAAGTGGCGGCCACAGACGTTTGCCGAAGTGGTGAGCCAGCAGCACGTGATGCGCACCCTCGAGAACGCCATCCGTACCAACCGGGTGGCGCATGCCTACATTTTTTCGGGAGCGCGCGGCGTGGGGAAAACGACCACGACGCGAATTCTGGCGAAAGCGCTCAACTGCGTGAACGGGCCGACGCCGGAGCCGTGCAATGCGTGCGACGCCTGCCGCGAAATTTCCGGCGGCAATTCCCTCGACGTGCTGGAAATTGACGCCGCGTCCAACCGGGGTATCGACCAGGTGCGCGAACTGCGCGAGATGGTGCGCTACGCGCCCGCGTCCGGGCGCTTCCGGGTGGTGATCCTGGATGAAGCGCATATGCTGACCACGGAAGCTTCCAACGCGCTGCTCAAGACGCTCGAAGAACCGCCAGAAAAAGTCGTTTTCATAATGGCCACCACGCAACCCGAAGATTTGGCCGATACGATCCGGTCGCGCGCGCAGCATTTCCATTTCCGGGAGCTGTCCTTCACAGAAATCACCGAGGCGCTGAGCGCTGTCGCCGCCAAGGAGGGCCTGGACGTGGACGCGGGAGCGCTCGCGGTGATGGCCCGCGCCGCCGATGGCAGTATGCGCGACGGGATGTCGCTGCTGGAGCAGGCGCGCGCGTACTGCGGAGCGCCCGCGGAGACCGCTGCGCACACCGCTGTCCCCGGCGAGGCTGTCGTGAAGATCAGCGAGGCGCAGGTGCGCGAACTGCTGGGCGTGGTCCCGGCTGAAGTGCTGGACGAACTGGTCGCCGCCATCGAGACGCGCTCGACGGACCGTGCGCTGACCCTGGTACACCGGTTACTTGCCGAGGGGCAGAACTTGCAGCAGTTTTGCCGCGAAGCGATCGGTCATTTCCGCAATCTGCTCGTAGCGCGCGTTTGCGGGGCGGATTCCAACCTGGTGGCCGCGCTGGCGGAAGAGCGCTCGCGGCTGGCGCGCGCCGCGACCCTTTTCAGCGAAGAGGACCTAACGAGATTTTTCCAGATTCTGCTGCACATCGACGAGGACCTGCGCCGGAAGCCAGACCCGCGCCTCCATTTGGAGATGGGACTGCTTCGCATAATAAATGCGGCGCGCCTGGTTCCGCTGGAAGAGCTTTTAGGGGAACTCTCGGGCAGCCTTTCGCCAGCGGCGGCCCGGCCGGCATCCAGGCCGCGTTCGGGCGACGGTTCCGGGGATTCCGGCAGTGCGCAGGCGGGGGGTGCTGAGGCCAAGCCCGTTGCATCTGCGGCAGGTGCAGCCGCATCAGAGTCGGCCACTTCCCTGATAACGGATCGGGCCGTCGCTGGGACGGCATCGAGCGGCGCAGCGCCCGGCAGCGCCAGCGCGCCGAACGTGGCAGGTGCTCCATCCTCACCGGTGCGCGCGGCCGCCGCATCATTCAGCGGGCTCGATGCTGCGCAAGTGGCGGCGATCAAGTCGGCGCTTGTCTCCCAGCAGAAATTTCTCGGCGAGTTGGTCGAGCATGCCAGCCGCTGGGAAGTTGACGGCGGAGAGATCTGCCTGTTTTTTCCTACCGAGAGGCGAGCGCTGGCCGAGCTGTTACAGACTCGCGAACAAATCGAGAAGTTGCGCGCCATTTCGAGCCGCGTGCTCGGCCAGACGCTGCGCGTCTGTGTTAAACTCGAAGCTGCGCCGGTGCTGCTCAGCACGGTCCGCGCCCGGCAAAATGCGCGCGAGTTGCGCGCTCGGTTCGAGCAGGACCCGATCGTGCAGGCCATGCTCGAGCGGTTTGGGGGGCGGATCTCCGAAGTAAAGGACCGGGGTGAGGGTTAAAAATGGAAGTCAATGCTCTGCAACAAATGCTATCTCAATTCCGGCAGGTACAGGAAAATCTGCAGAAGCAGGTGGATGCGGTGCACGTGGAAGCTTCGTCGGGCGGCGGCATGGTCGTGGTGCGCATGAACGGCCATAAACAGCTCACCAACGTGCGGTTCGACCAAGAGATCTTCGCCAGCAAAGACCCAGAGTTGCTGCAAGACTTGGTTTGCGCCGCCGTAAACGAGGCGACGCGACGCGTTGACGAAGAGCTTTCCTCGCAAATGAAAACCCTCGCGGGCGGATTGCCGGGAATCGCCGGCTTGAAAATCCCCGGACTGTTTTGACGGATTCCGTGTGACTCGATTTCCAGCTATTTGCCGGCCGTCCGAACCGCTACGCTCCCATGCCTGACTTCGCTGAACCAGTCGCCCGGTTGATCGACGAGCTCGAACACCTGCCGGGCATCGGCCAAAAAACCGCGCAAAGGCTGGCGTTCCATCTTCTTCGCGCGGCTCCCGAGGAGGCGCTGGCCCTGGCCCATGCCATCCGCGACGCCAAGGCCAGCATTCGCGCCTGCGGCGTTTGCAACAACTTTACCGATTGCGACCCGTGCCTGTACTGCGCAAGCCCGACACGCAATCGCAAGACGATCTGCGTTGTGGAACAGCCGCACAACATTCTGGCCATTGAGAAGACGCGGCAGTACAACGGGCTCTACCACGTCTTGGGAGGAGCCCTGGCGCCGCTCGAAGGCGTTGGCCCCGACCAACTCAAGCTCAAGAGTCTGATCGATCGGCTCAAAGGGGGAGCCGTGGAGGAAATTATTCTGGCTACCAATCCCACTGCCGAGGGCGAAGCCACGGCCGCATACGTCTCGAAACTTATCAAACCGCTTGGCGTGCGTGTGACCCGCATCGGCGTGGGCATTCCGGTAGGCTCCGATCTCGAATTTGCCGACGAAATCACCATGCTCAAAGCCATGGAGGGTCGGCGAGACCTCTAGCATCGCAGGTCAATTCGTAGTACAGTCCTGCCTTTAGGCCAGCTTTCGCGCAAGTTGGAATCTACAATGGGGTTGCCGGATGGCGGAATCTGCTCCAGACAGCAGGCCTGAATCACAATGGCGCCGCAGCATGCGCATCGTGCAAGCGGTGCCGCTCACCGCGGGTGGTGTGGATGCTCTCGGGCGGCCGTTCCAGGAGCGCGCCTCCACACTCATCATCAACTGCCACGGTTGCCGGTACCAGTCGAAACACTATGTGCTAAAGAACATGTGGATAACCCTGGAAGTGCCACACCCGGAACCCGGCCGCGAGCCGCGGGTCACCCGGGGCCGGGTGATGTGGATCCAGCGCCCGCGCACCATCCGCGAGCTTTTCCAGGTGGGCGTTGAACTCGAGACCCCCGGCAATCTTTGGGGGATTGCCTTTGCCCCGCCCGACTGGTTTCCCTTCCCCGAGGGTGCGCCAGGCCAGATTCCTTCAGAAATGCCTGCAACGATCGGCGGCGAGGGGCCTTTCGAATCCGCCGAGCCGCTGGAAGAGGAGTGGATGGGCGCACCGCGGCCGCTGCCCAGCGCCACCGAAGCATCTCTGGCGCGGCAGATGACGCACCTAGTGAACGAAGCCAAACAACAATTGCATACCGCGATTAGCGAAGGCGCTGCCCGTGCCGTGCCGGCAGAGGCACAGCCGCTGATCGCAGCCCTCCAGAACCAGGTCAAAGACGCCGCCGAACGCTCGGTGGATGCCGCGGCAGGCCCAGCGGCAGAGCAGGCCGTGCGCAGCACTCTGGCGCAGGCGGAACAAGCCAACGAGGCGCGGATCCAGACGCGGCGCGAACAATGGAGCCGTGTACTGGACGAAGGTGTCGCACAAGCCAGCAAGGAACTCGCCGAGCATCTCGAAACGATCGCCGAGGAGCATGGCGCCGCCTTCGAGCATCAGCTTGCCATGCGGGCGCAGCGCGCGATGCCAAGCGCCGAAAACGCCGCGGACCTCTTCTCGTCAAAACTGAAAGAAGCGCAAGAAAAAGAGGTGCAAGAAAACGTGGCGCTGCTTGACAAACAGGCCGGCGAATCCACTTCCGCTGTCCTCGACGAAATCGAGCAGCGCATCCAGGCCAAGGTGGATCAAGCACGCGGCCAGATCGGCGAACTGGATCAGGCGGCGCAGCAGTTGCACGGGAGAATCGAAGCCATAACCGCGGCTGCGCAATCCGCCTGGCAGGCCCGCCTGGACGCCGATCTCGCTGTGGCGACCGACTGCTGGAGCCGGCAAGTTGAAATTTCCCTGGAAAGCGCCGCGCGGCAAGCTGCCGAGCGCTTGGCGAGCCATTCTCAGGAAAGCACCCAGCGATTGGAAAGCGAAATCGGCGAGCGCGTCACCGCGATGAGAACCGCTTTCGGTGAGAGCATCGCCGCAGCCGAAAACAGCCTCGTCGAGACCTTGCGTGCTTCGGTGACTCACGAGGCGGCTCATGCCCAGGAGGTGCTGACCCAGGTCCAATCGGCTACCCGGGGCATGGAGGAATGGGGTTCGCAACTGGCCGGGCTAGCGCAGACTGCGCAAGAGGATTTGCAGCGGCGCGCCACGGGCCTGGTGGAAGCGCAGAGCCAGGAACTGGCCCGCCGCGCCGAAGAAAGCATTGCCGCCTGGTCCGAACGCCTGCAGCCGGAGTTCGAGGCGGCCGGCCAGCAAACGGTGGCACGACTGGCTGCCGAACTCGAACAGCAACTCAGATCGCGCCTCGACCATGCCAGCCAGGCCGTCGGCGACTTGGAACGCAGAGTACTCGCCACGGAGGACAGGGTCCGCTCGCATCAGGAAGACCTGGTGAAAGTTTCCGAACGGGTAATCGAAGCGGGGCTGGGCCGGCTGCAGGAATCCATAGCCCGTCTGGAGCACGAGGGGGGAGAGTCGGCCCGAGCCGCGGTAGCCAAGTGGCTGGCGGAGATAGACGCAAAAGCCGCTGAGACGACTCACACCACGTTCGAGTCCCTCTTCAAGATTGCCGACTGGTACGAAAAGAAAGTACAGACCCAGATGCAGACGACGCTCGAAAAAGCTCTCGAACAAGCGAGCAGCAGTTACGGGAAAAAGCGGGAGAGATTTCTGGTTTGTTCGCGACAGAGCTCGATCACTCTAGCCGCAATTATGTCGGGCACACGCAGGGCCAGATCGAGGAAGCCGCACGGGAAACACTCGAGCGCGCCGGCAAGCAGGCCGCCGAGATGGGCGCCACAACCGCCGCAGCACTGGCACGGCAAATGCACAGCCAAACCGAATCCGCACTCGGGGAATTGCAAGGCAAGTCGGGTGCCGTGCTGGGGGAGCTTTCGACGCAAATGGACGCGCGAGCTGCCCAGATCCGCGAGGGGTTCCAAGCGAACGGCCAGCAGCTTTCCGGCGAATTTCGCTCGGAATTGTCCCGGCAGACTCAACAAGTTCTAGGCGACGCCAGACGAGAACTGGCGTCGCAGGCAGCGCTGGCAAACGATACCGTGCGCGCCACAGGCGAAACACTCGAGAGTCAATTGCGGCAGACCATCCTCACCCTATCGGGTGACGCTATGACCGAATACAAGGGACGGCTGGAGAATGCGTCCAATTCCTGGTTGCTCACCACGGTGACGAAACTCAGCCAGCAATCCGAGCAACATATCGAAAGCGTCGCGCGGCTCACCGAAGAACGCCTGCACCAGATCTGCAACCAGGTGTTCACAAGCCTCGGCGAAACCCTGCGGAGCAGGATGCTGGACCTTCTTGGGTCTCCGTCCGCGAAGAATATCGCCCCGGAATCGATCTAGTACGACCCTGCCGGACAATACTACGAGCCCTGACGGGCTGCGCGGCCTGCCGGGTTTCGGCCGCCGCATGGGCCAGAGGGAGATGTGGCCTGCGGCAACCCTGAGGGAATCTGTATAATGTGCCGATGGCCAATCGCGCCTACGTCAGTCTCTGGACGCGCGGTTACTCCGAAGCGGTGATGCTCGAGCACTTCGAGCGCCTTCTCTCGACGGTGTCCTTGTCATCCAAACGGCCCGGGTTCACGAGCCTGCTTATCCGCGCGGTGAATCCCTCGGAGACGCCCCTTCGGGAGCAGGATCTTCGCGGGTCGGTTACGGGCCCGGCCGACGTGGTGACCTTGACAGGCGAGTACCACCACGCCGATAGCACCTATGAGGTTGAAGGGTATTGGGATTTGTGGCAGTGGGATGCCGAGTCGGACCTCTGGCAACCCGACCCTCAACGGCTGCTCCTAATCTGTAATGGCGAGGCGTACGACGATGGCGCGGCTGCCGATTTGGGTCATTTCATGGTGGATCTTGGTTTTGAGCATCGGTTTACCGGCCATGCCGGTTTGCTGGGATCGCACAGCGTGCGCAGCGTGCCCGCGGATCCGTTAGAGGCCGAATTTCTGGCCTTGATGGCTGACGAAATGCGCTTGCAGGAGTATTACGAAAAGACGCGCGCAAACATCCAAAAGCTCCTGGCTTGGGTCCGGGCGATCGAGCAAGCGCTGCCGGTCGAACGTCATCGATTGTGGTCGGAAGGAGAAGGAAACCTTGAGGCGCGGCTGGATGAGATCCTCGCTGTGCGTTAGCTCGGTCATTGGTGCGGCGCTACTTTCGTTTGCTGCCTTCGCGCAGGAGGAAGCGGGCAAGCGCGCGAACGAATTGACGCTGGCGGGCTTGCGCCCCGGGCGCGATACACTGGAAGCCGCGCTCAAACGATATACGTCCAAGTATGCGAGCGAACCGGACCCTGCGGGGATCCGAGAATGGCGGGACCCCTGCACGGGCCGTTCACTCGAACTTAGCGTCGACGCCCGCTCGGTCATCCAGGGAATCACCGTGTCGTCGCTCGGTCCTCAGGACGGCAAATGCGACGATGGCCGCTTCGACGCCCTGGACATGCAGAGCTGGGTGAGTGGCCGCGGTTTGCGGTTGGGTGACCCCCAAGGGAAGGTAATCGAAATCTATGGAGAGCCAAATTTCACTGGACCATCGGTGAAGGGAGATAAGGAACTGGTCTTCCTCTACTATGGGTTCGATGGGGCTGGCTCCGACGTGCCGCAGGTCATGGAAATTTACTGCGCCCGTGATACCGGCCGAGTGGTGGAGATCACGCTTGCCTATCCGAGCCTTTAGGCCCGGCGAAGCAAAACTTAAGGATGGAAGAAGCGGAGAGGAGATGTCTTTTACGCTGCTGCAAGCGCAAGGTGCGGCGCGCACCTCGACGATTAGACTCCGGCGGAATCCAGTGCAGGGTTACCCATCGCTTAACACCATGGCGGCAGGCTTCCTCGCGGCAGTGTATCGGTCCTACCGCGCGAGCGCCCCGTTTGTTGCCGCTCTCGCCGAGCGAGGCCGGGAGCCTCGCGCTCTGACCTCCTCACCGCGCGAGCGCCTGCGTTTCGTGACTCCCGTATCGGAGTGGCGATGAGCAGCGCTGCGCGTACCCCCCCGGCACTTGCCGGGCAGCCCCTTGTCCACACAAAGAAAATGCCCGGATGGAGGCAGCTGCAAAAACTGCTCCCCTATGTAGCCCGCTACAAGAAGCATGTGGCCGTTGGATTAGTAACACTGGCCGCGATGGGCATCATTGGGGCGCTGCTGCCGCTGGTCTTCGGCGTAATCATGGACTGCCTGGCGGGCCGCCCCCAGCCGCTCGCCAGCCTGAATGAGGCCATGCCGCGGTTGGCGCGGTTGTTTGCCTCGGTCTACCAGCCGCTCAGCGTGCGCACTCTGGTCATTTACTGCCTGGCGGCAATTCTGATCGTGGCGTTTAAGGGTGTGTTCCTGTTCTGGACGCGCTGGATCCTGATCGGTATTTCGCGCGACATCGAGTTCGACCTCCGCAACGATCTGTTCGACGGGTTGCTGGCCATGGAGCCCGAGTTTTATGTGCGCAACCGAACCGGCGAGCTGATGTCCCGAACAACCAACGACCTGAATTCGGTGCGCATGGTTCTCGGTCCCGGAATCATGTACAGCGCCACCACCCTGGTAACCATGGTGCTCGCAGTCTTGTTGATGGTCCGGATCTCGCCGTCATTGAGTCTGTGGGTGCTCATTCCGGTGCCCATTGGCGCCCTGGCGGTGCGATACTTCGGAAAAATCATTCATTCGCTGTACGAGTCTATCCAGGCGTCGCTGGCCACGCTTTCCGCGAAAGCACAGGAAAACCTGGCCGGGGTGCGCGTGATCCGCGCCTATGCGCAGGAGGCTGCGGAAATCCGCAGCTTCGACGCTCCCAACCGCGAATATGTAACCTTCAACCTGAAACTGATTGGCGCCTGGAGCCTGTTCATGCCCGCTCTGACGGCGCTGATCGGCTTGATGTTTGTCCTGGTGCTGTGGGTCGGCGGGCGTCAGGTTATCACCGGCACGATTTCGCTGGGCGAGTTTGTCGCCTTTTACGCCTACATGGTGCAACTGGTCTTCCCCATGGTGGCTATCGGGTTTGTGACCAATATTTTCCAGCGCGGCGCCGTGTCGATGGGGCGGCTGAACTACATCCTCGACGCCTATCCGTCGATCAACGACGCGCGTGTGCGGCTTTCCGACAGCCAGGAACAGCAACCCGAAATCCGCGGCGCGATCGAATTCCGCCATCTGAATTTTTCCTATCCGGTCACCCACACACACCCAGGCCCCAATGGGCAGCCGGAGGAAGATGGCCGGGGTATTCTGCACGACATCAACCTGCAGATTCCGGCAGGATCGACCCTGGCCATTGTCGGTCCTACCGGCAGCGGCAAGAGCACCCTGGCGGCTCTGATCGCGCGGCTGTGGGAGGCTCCGCCGGACACTCTGTTCGTGGATGGCCGCCCGATTCGCGAATGGCCGCTCGCCACGCTGCGGCGGGCCGTCGGTTTTGTGCCGCAGGATACCTATCTGTTCAGCGACACGATGCGCGAAAACTTCGCCTTCGGAGTAGACGAGGCTACCGATGACGAGATCGTCGAAGCCGCGGAAATCGCCAGTATTGCGAGCGACATTGCCGAATTCCCCAAGCGCTACGCGACCATGGTGGGCGAGCGAGGCATCACCTTGTCCGGCGGTCAGAAACAGCGCACGGCGCTAGCCCGCGCCGTGCTGCGCAATCCGCGCATGTTGATCCTCGACGATGCCCTCTCGAGCGTGGATACCGACACCGAAGAGCGCATTCTCCGGCGGCTTAAACAGGTAACCCGGAACCGCACCACCATTCTGATTTCTCATCGCGTCTCCACCGTGCGTCACGCCGACCAGATCATCGTGCTGCGGGAGGGACGCATCGTCGAGCGCGGCCGTCATGAGGAACTGCTCGGGCGCGGCGGCTACTACGACGATCTGTATCAAAAGCAGTTGCTGGAAGAAGAGCTGGAACGGGCATGAGCGACTTCCGCGAAGAAGAAGCACTGGGCAAAGCATACGACTCCCATCTGGCGCGCAGGCTGATGGGGTACCTTCGCCCGTACGCAAGGTGGGTGGTGATTGCCGGCCTATTAACCCTGCCGATAGCGCCCCTGGTGGCGGCCGGCCCCAAGCTCTTTCAGCTCGCTGTGGACGATTACATTGTGCCCGCGCTGCGGGACCAGCTCACGGCAGCTCAGGCCATGCGCGGGGTCGGCTTTCTGTCTGTTCTCTATCTGGCGGCGCTGGTTCTGGGTTTCCTGTTTCAATACCTGCAAATCCGGGTCATGCAGAAGGTGGGGCAGAGTACGATGTACGACATCCGCAAGGCGATTTTTGAGCGCCTGCAGCACCTGCCCATGAGTTTCTATGACCGCAGCCCGGTGGGGCGCCTGGTCACGCGGGTAACCACGGATGTGGACGCACTGAACGATCTGTTTGCCACGGGCCTAACGGCCATGATCAATGATGCCTTTCTGCTGATGGTCTTCGTGATCATCATGCTGAGCATGAACTGGCGTCTGGCCCTGGCGACGTTCGCGGTGCTGCCGTTCATTTTCCTGGCGACCTGGATCTTTCGCAACCGGGTACGCGATGCCAACCGGCGCATCCGCACCGCTATCGCGCGCATCAACGCTTTCCTGCAGGAACACGTCAGCGGGATGAGCGTGGTGCAGCTGTTCAACCGCGAGCGCAAAGCGCGCGCCCAATTTGCCGAATTGAACCGCCAGCACATGGCGGCGTACAAAGACGCCATCCTGGCGTTCGCACTTTTCTTTCCGAGCGTGGAGTTCCTGGGCGTGGCCGCCATCGTCACCGTCTTCTGGGTTGGAGGGCTGCAGACGCTGGCGGGCGCCGTGCAGATCGGCGTGCTGATCGCCTTCATGCAGTATGCGCAACGATTCTTCCAGCCCATTCAGGATCTGAGCGACAAGTTCAACATTCTGCAGGCGGCCATGGCGTCGTCCGAGCGCATTTTCAAGCTGCTGGATGAACCGCTGGGCGCCGACGCGACGACGGGCGGCCGGAAGCTGGACCGCCCCCGCGGAGAAATCGAGTTCCGCAACGTCTGGTTCGCTTATCGCGGCGGAGCCCATCCCCGCGAGGAAGATTGGGTGCTGCGAGACGTCTCTTTCCGCGTCGAATCAGGCCAGACGGTGGCCATCGTGGGCCACACCGGAGCGGGCAAAACCACGACCATCCAGCTCCTGCTGCGCTTCTACGAAATCCAGCGCGGCCAGATTTTCCTCGACGGCATCGACATTCGCGAGCTGAGCTCGCAGGAACTGCGCCGCCAGTTTGGCATCGTGCTGCAAGACCCCTTCCTGTTTGCCGGCACGCTGGAATCGAATGTCCGCCTGGGCACCGAGAGCATCGACCGCCGGGCGGTGGAGAGCGCGCTGCGCGAGGTGGGGCTCGGCCCCTTCCTGGATATGCGGCCCGAGGGGCTGGACATGCCGGTGAGCGAACGCGGCTCGACCTTTTCGGTGGGCCAGCGCCAGCTGATCAGTTTTGCGCGCGCCCTGGCGCACAATCCCCGCTTCCTCATTCTTGACGAAGCCACATCGAGCGTGGACACCCGTACCGAGTTCATGATCCGCGAGGCCCTGGACCGCCTTCTGAGCGGCCGCACGGCTATCGTCATTGCGCATCGGCTGAGCACCATCCAACATGCCCATCGTATCCTGGTCTTCCACAAGAGCCGCCTGCGCGAGCAAGGCACGCATCAAGAGCTGCTGGCCCAGCGGGACATCTATTACCGGCTGTACCAGCTTCAGTATAAAGATCAGGAGGTGGGCGTTGCAGCGACGCCTGCAAGCACCACCGGCGCTTCCCTCCCAGGAAATGACTGAAGCCAATCCTGCCGCGCTCGACTTTCTTACCGCGCGGGCTCCCACGTTCTTTACCGCTCTCGCCGAGCGAGCCGGGGGCACCGCGCTCGACCCCACTTTCTTACCGCCGAAGCTCCCCTTTGCAACCGCAGCGCCACTTACCGTGGCCTGCAGGGCCGGGGACTTTCGCTCGACCCCACTTTCTTACCGCCGAAGCTCCCCTCGCCGGGGACTTCGGCTCGACCCCTACCCCCCCCCCGGTTTTTTTGTAAGTGTTCATTCCAGGCGACTTTAAGTCCTTTGTGCCATAAGTGTTCATTCTGCGCGGCTTACAGGTGGCTTTTTTGTAAGTGCGAAGTACAAGCCACTTACTGCGTGGCTTAAGGTCAAAGATTCTGGGAGGGTTCAATTTCACTTGGTCTCTACCCCCCCACCCCCGGTGTTTTTCGCCAAAGAGTGCGCAAGAGATTGAAAAAATGACGCTTGACCCTTTGGAGAGTGCAAAAGAGCGAAGCATGAAGAGGCGGAAGGGTGATGCCGCGGAATGATCTTCGCTGGCGGAAGCACACATACTCGAAGGGGACGCAAAGTGGCGGCTAAACATGGCATACGCTACCATAATAGTTATCGTATGTCAATATTTTACTTACTCGGTATTCGAATGAGCGGTGGAAAAACGGGCCGGGTGAGCGTCCGTTCGAACGCCGTTTTCGCATCCTTGTTTTGGCAACCTTATTTGCGCACCTGACCTGATCGGCTTGAATTAGTTCAGCGGGAGTGAGAGAGAATCACTCTCAAGGAGAGCTGGACATGCCGATGAAGAGATGCCCTGGATTGGGTAATTTAGACACTGAGGTTGGGAATTAACTACCCTGGTGTCATATGAACAAAAAACATCATCGTATTGCAGCCAACGTAAAAACCGATATCCTACGCCGCGTCAAGGAAGAGGGCATCTCGGTGGCCCAGGCCGCCAAGGATCACGGTATTTCTGAAGGGACCATCTATGGTTGGATGGTAAAGGGAGCAACCGGTGCCCCGTCCTGGGCGGAGTTCTCCCGACTTCAGAAGCAGAACAGAGAATTCCTGGAACTCGTGGGCGAGATCACGCTCAAGCTCTCCATGACTCAAAAAAACAATTGAGCGAAGGAAGAAACAAATCAGCGCTTGCCCGAGCCCTTGGCATATCCCGCGCGAGCCTGTATTACGTCCCAAGAATGAAGGAGAAGGACTGGCGCCTCAAGGTCCGCCTGGAAGAAGAGCTGCAGATCCATCCCTCCTACGGCTCCCGGCGAATTGCTACGGCACTGGGACTCTGCCGCCAGCGGGCGCAGAGGGTCATGCATCTGTTTGGCATCAAGCCCTACCGCAGGAGAGGCAGAAAATGGAGAAAATCCAAGGTTTCCCGGACCTATCCCAACCTCCTGCTCGCGGTCATGCCCGCATATGCAAACCACATCTGGGCAGCAGACTTCACCGAGTTCGTGCAGCACGGAAAGAAGGTCTATGTGGCGACCGTGATCGATCTCTACACTCGCCGGATCCTGGGAATCCAAATTGCGGTGAGAAAGGGAGCCGCGCTCACCATTCAGGCGCTTTCCAACGCCCTGCTCCATCATCCGCGCCCGGGTCTATTCCACTCCGACAACGGGAGGGAGTATGACGCGATGGCGTTCACTGAAATCCTTGATGGATGCGGCATCGTGATTTCACGGAGCCGCCCGGGGTGCCCTTGGGAGAACGGATACCAGGAATCGTTCTACGACAAATTCAAGGTTGACCTGGGAGATCCGAACCGCTTCAAAACACTGGGGGAGCTAGTGGCGGAGATCTACCGCACCCTGTGGGACTACAACAACACGCGGATTCACTCCGCGCTCAACATGCCGCCTGTGGTATTCGCCAAACGGTATGCGTTAGTCACGTAAAAAACTCTCAGAATCAGTGTCTAAAGAAATCAGTCCTTGACACTCAACGCCTTTTATTTCTTCGTCATACAGTACACGGACCGACGGCAGTTCCTGAGGACACACGTGCTGGACCGTAGGTAATTCCCATGCCACGAACCTGCACGATTTGCCGACACGCCGAGCGCGGGAAGATTGACGCCGACATCGTCGCTGGCGTCCCGTTACGTCGCATAGCGGCACAAAGCGGCACGTCTACAGGGGCGCTACAGCGACATCGAATGCATGTGGGCGCAGAAATAGTTCACGCCGACGAAACTCACAAACACGAACGTGGGGCTTCGCTACTGCAAAAGATGCATCAAATGGAGGCCGAAGCCCGGCGCTGGGAGCCAAAGCAGAGCAGGAAGGCGACCTGCGGGCGGCGCTGCTGGCGTTACGTGAGCTGGGGCGAGCCTTTGAGTTGCAGGGACGGCTGCTGGGGGCCTTTCAGCCGGATAAAGCATCTGCGGGGATCACCGTCAATGTCCTCGTGGTAGGGGCGGACGGCAACCAACGGCTCGTCGAGTCCACCGGTGGCGGTTCGACTGCGCTCGCCGCCGAGCGATAACTTATTCCTCCAGCCTGAGCGGTACGCAGACTCGGACATTCCAGAGGTGGGGGGAGACGAAGCGCGGCAGGCGGCTCAGAATTTCTTGCCCGGGACCAGGCAGACTCACTCGCCTCCGTTGTTCGGATATGCGGTCATCCGCCCCTTACCACTTACGCTGCAATCATGCGTTCGATAAGCTGGAACGCGGACTATTGCAGTTCAGCTACGGTCGGAGCAAGTTTCACCCTGGCGGCGGATTTAGCTGCGGCATAAGCTCTGGCCTTTGCCAGCATTCCACCTTCGTCGCTGGCGGCACCGGCGGCTGCGTCCCTGGCGGCCACCCCCGCTACGGCATAGGCGGCGTCTCCGGCGGCGACCTCGGCGGTGTCCCTGACAACCCTCCAGGCTTGCAACCTGGCGCCAACCATGGCGGCTTCCCAGGTCGCGTCCCACGCATCGCCCGCGACCGCTCCTTTGCCGACCTTGGCGGCTTCCAAGGCCGCAATTGCGGCTGCTGCCTTGGCCAAGTCCCAGGACGCCAAGAAATAGGTATTCTTGGCTGTATACCAAGCCGGTAACCCGGTTGCTCTCCATGCTTCGACTCTGACTTCGTCCCAGTCCGCGTCCCAGGCTATTTCTTGGGCTACACCGAAGGCTGCGTCCCCGGCGGCGGCATCAGCTGACTTCCTGGCAACGTAATCGGTCACAAGCCAGGCAAGTTGCCTGACTGCGATCTTGCCCATGGCCATGGGCGACGCTCCTCCCTCGTCCCCAGCGGCGTTCAGGACTGCCTTCTGGGCTGCGATCTTGGCCAGGGATGCGTCCCGAGCTGATTCCATAGCGGCGTAAGCATCTTCTTGTACGTTTAATGCAGCAAGGCGGAGCCATGCCGGAGCGTGGATGGACACGAACCAAGTAGCGACCAGTGCAGAACGGTTTTTTTCGAGAGATTCATTACGCGTGTGGGCCAGACGAGGGATCAACGGTGTCACCAGGCGATTTCTTTCCTCATCGGTCGGCAAGGCATCGTTCCAGGAATGTAGAAACGCCGCAATAACCGGACATGCAGACTCAGGTGCGATTGCTCCAGTGTTCCCAGGCGACATCTATGCACGCCTCCATGAAGCAGAACGCGCAATCGGGCGAATGCGTGCGGTGAATCTAGCAAGCAGGCGCACCGCTGCGCAAGCCCGGCGGGGTGGACGCGCTTCGGCATCTACGCTCCCTCTTTTCCGCCCTTGCGGGCGGAAAACCGTTGCCCCAGAGACTGCAAAATTGCAGTGGCGCGACACTTTCTAACAGAAGGGTTCTTGCGTACCTGGGTTGCGCCTCCTCTCAGGCATGGCTCACTGCCCAACTGACCGCCTCGATTTGGCGAGGGAGCTACCGGCTTCCCTGTTTGGCAAGATGCGCCCGGCAGAGAGCGCAGCCCTGCTCATGAGTTGAAATCCACTCCTGCAGAACGCGCTCAAATTGCTCTAGTGGCTTGTGTTGGCTCCAGAGCCGGTGAAGCTCGTTTGGGATTGTGTCTATGAGCTTGCGGTACAGGAACGGGTAAGTCTGCTCTAGCCAGGGAACCATCCCCGCCGGATAGTCAGGTCTGTTTACTTCCTGGATCGCAGCCTGCATCCGCTCGGCATAGGGGTCTTCACTTCCAGCGACCCTCTCAGGCGTGAACTGCTCGTGCAGGTCCGATTGGCGTAGGGCTTGTCTGGCTATCTCAAGATAACTCGGCATTTTGTCGTCTCTTCTGCGAATGCGAAATAAGGGCGCTTAATTCGCTTATTTCGCTTATTTCTCCTTCGCAAACCAGCGTTCCACTGACCTGCCCCCGGTATCTGCAAGTTGCGAGTAGGCGAGCTGCCCGTCTTCTAACGTTCTCAGGGACGCTTCGATTTTTGACAGGGCCTTATGGTGCTTAAATAATCCGCTAATCTCGGTCCTGGTTAGACCTTCCTCGCTCTCACGTACGGCAGTGAGAATCTTGTCCGCATCAGGTTCTCCGTAGAATTCACTAAAAATCCATTCCGCCGAAGCTGTAACTAAGTCCATTACCGCCAGTGCCGCTTCTAGGTGCGGTCGTTGAATCGTCGGGCTACGGTCCAGCAAGGCATAGATGAGAGCGAGACGCATTGTTTGGGCTTCCGCTCGCGCCAAGATGCTGCCTAGAAGTCCCGGGCGGTCTGCTGTGAGCGCGGCATAAGCCGCTGCCCACATCTTCCGCGCATCACCATCTCGAATTATTTCTTGAACCGTTTGGGTGAACGTAAGCGCCGCTTTAACCTGGTCAATTACCCCTCGAAGTGCGTCGGGATGTAGATTCCCTCCCTCGGGAAGCAACTTACTGCGATTGACTGCAACCCAGAGGATGCGATTCCCAAAGCCATGAGCGCATTCCGTGGAATTCAGGTAGCGCAGCAATTCCTGCTTTGTGATGTGCGAAATAAGCGAAAGATGTGTGTCGGTTGCCTGGGTGGGGGAATTCTTGGTCAAGATTCGCAGCACACCTGAATCCCAAGCCTGGCGCAACTGGGCACTCAAGGTGTTGCCGTCACGGCCCATTACCCGTAGTGCAGATGAGAATTCTGTTTCGACTATGAGCAGCCGCTTATCGGAAACACCGAGATCGTCTTTCGTGGCGTCGCGCAAGTGCCAAACGATGCCCTCGCCGCTGGAAAGTCCACCTTTAATGTGATTCTTCATAAACTCCTCGGCGGCGGCCTTCATTACCGCACGGACATGGCCCCAACTCGTTCCCTTGCGCCCGTGACTTGTGTTGCCTACTAGGGCCACAAAAAGATTTGAGTAGTGGTGATCGGCTTCCACTCGGAAATAGGCATTGCGCCCCATCATGCACCCGACGCCCACCAGGAATTGCAACAAGAGGGCCGCTGGGTCAGCTTCAGTGTGCGGTGCCACGATGCGGACGAATTCACCTGTGGGGCCGATTAATGCTTCCTCAGCTAACGGCTTGGGCCATTCTCGACTTGCCCTTGCTTTTGTGGTGCCTGTAGATTCCGGCTTGGACTCCACCTTCGTCTCCGTCACTCCTAGCATTGTCGGATCATCCACAATGGCGTGTTCCCACTTGGCGACCCTACGGTCCCGGAGTTCCTCTCCTGCCCATATCGGATTCATCGCAGAATCTCCATGAACTTGTTGCGTTCGTCGAATACGCCGCCCCGCATGAGGGTTTCGTTGATGATTGCTTCCCGCTCGGAGCTGCCGTGCAGATACCGGACTCGATCGCTCATTCGGGAGAAACTGATGACGGTGTAGGCTGCGTCTGCCCGATCGGCGTCGCGCAACGCCAACTCTGCAAGCCGCCCCTCGCCTAGAAATCGCTCCTTCTTGCCGTGCGCGATCGCTTCGAGGCATTCCTGAGCACGCAAGCGAATCCAATCAAAGGAAAAGCAGTTTTCCTGCACCTCGAACCAGGCTGAGCGTTCAGCTTCGGCCAAGAGGACCGCCTCGGTACGTGCTTTCACTCGCAGATCACGCTCGGCTTGAGCGATCTGCTCCCGCAGCGCGACGATGTCAGGATGTGCGCTACTCATCGCTATCGCCATTTCTTCGGCTGGCATGATCGCCTCCGGTTATGACTGGCGTGCCTCGTCGGGCAAACTCCACGAGCGCACGCCAGCGGATCATTCGCCTGCGCCCAACCCGGCAGGATGGGAGTTTTTTCTGGACGATAAGGTTCTCGATGGTGCGGACGCTGCACGAAATCGCTTTGGCCGCTTCCTTCTTGCTGACCAGGAGTTTCTGGCCCTGCTGTGCTAAGTCCAGTGCAGAGCTCGCTGTCATCAGGCCCGAATTGGGTGCGACAGATTGAGAGCGATGGTCTTGCTGGTGAGTGAAAGTATTGCGCCGCATATTCAGACAAACCTCCCAAAGTTAGACCTCAACTTTTGGCAGGTTGTCCGTTGTGCGGGCCTGTTGCTACTCCTTGACGTGGAGCCGCCGAGTGGTCTTTCCCACTAGGTCAGTCAGGCCCTCTCGGGTTGTCCGACATTTCGCCTCGTGAGGTGAGGCTCTACCGGAAGCTTGCCTCCCAGCCGCCAGGTCTTTGGGCCTCGGACTTCAAGGCGTTCGGATTGTCTGGCCTACCACCGCGCATCACTGAAGCGCAGCGTCTTCGCCACATCTTCGCCTAGGCCGGTGGGCACAGTCAAGCTGTTTTGTCCGGTTGCCGTAGGTACGCTGCTGACCCGGCGATTGCCGGGATTGCAAGAAGACTAGTTATAGCGGAACCAGGCGAGCCAAGAACCAAGATCGCCGCAGGAGGAGTTGTTCCCCCGTTGTGTGCGTGTGACTGCTTCTCTCTACGGCCTTCGCACGCCGATCTTGACAATAGATAACGTTAGGTTATAGTTGATGCATGAACAAGGGTTCGGAAGCGGCAAAGGAACTGGCTCGATTGAGCGTAGAGGCCAGAAAGCGGAAGTGGGGACAGGCAGGCTTCCGCAAAAAAATGCGCACCTGGGGCAAACTCGGCGGGCGTCCCCGCACCAAGAAAGGGAAAGACAATGCAAACTGACACTCTGGTTCCTACAGGGGCTAAGACAACAGGCAAGAAGCGGGGCAATCCGCGCGGAATCTTCGAAAAAGTTCACGGAAGTAAGGTCTATTGGATTCGGTACATTGACGCACAGGGCCGCTTCCGGCGTGAAAAGGCTGGCACGAAAGGCGCTTCGATTGATCTGTACCGCAAGCGCAAGACCGAAGTCTTACAAGGCAAGAAGCTCCCCGAGAAACTACGCCGCGCGACGGTTTCCTTCGGTGAAATTGGCAAGGACGCACTGGCTTACTCGAAGGCAAATAAACTCAGTTATCGCCACGACGCGGGCCGAATGGAGATTCTGCTCAGATGGTTTCGAGAACATCCCGCTGAGGCCATCACAGCCCAGGATATCGAGCGGCGCTTCGAGCAGGAGAAATGGTCTCCGGCCGCGATCAACCGCTACCGGGCCTTGCTCTCGCTCACCTACCGACTGGCGATCCGTAATGGCAAGACGAAAGAAAACCCGGCCCGGCTGGTGCGACACCGCCCCGAAAACAACGCCCGCATCCGGTTTTTGTCACCCGAGGAAGAGACAAGGCTGCGGACTGCTATCGAAGCCACGTGCCCGGAGCACCTCGCCGAGTTAGAGCTTGCTCTGCACACGGGCTTGCGAATGAGTGAGCAATACAGGCTTCGCTGGGAAGATGTATCCTTCGCCCGGCGCATGCTGACAATCCAGCGCAGCAAGAATGGCGCGGCTCGGCACGTCCCCCTGAATAGGGCGGCTCTGAGCGCCATGGAAACTCTTGAAAAGCGAGCGAATGGCTCTGAGCTTGTTTGTGGCGGGGCCACTGAGCCTCGACGCTGGTTTGAGCCAGTCCTGAAGGCAGCCGGATTGAATACGTTTAGCTGGCACTGCCTGCGGCACACTTTCGCCAGCCGTCTTGTCATGGCCGGAGTGGACATTCGCACCGTTCAGGAGCTTCTCGGGCACAAGACCTATCGCCATGACGGTGCGATACTCTCACCTCGCTCCGAAGCACACGCTTGCGGCTGTGGAGCGATTGGACGCCCTCACGGAGACTCCAACCGACACCACTACCGACACCAAAGGCTCTAGGCATGTCAGCGCCGATGTGCCACTGTTGCAGCAAGCCGTTCATTAGGATAGGGTTTATTGGCTCGGCGCCCGGGTGGCGGAATGGCAGACGCGGGGGACTTAAAATCCCCTGTCCTTAACGGGACGTGCGGGTTCGACTCCCGCCCTGGGCACCAGACTTTGACTGCTTTAGATCGACAAGCGAGTATTTCAACCCGGGAAGGATAGAGATTACCGACTATGACGGAACCCACAGTAAAGAAGGCGACGCGCATTGAATCGGATAGCATGGGCACAGTCGAGGTGCCTAGCGATGTCTATTGGGGCGCACAGACGGCGCGCTCCCTGATCCATTTCGATATCGGACACGACACCATGCCGCCGGAGCTGATTCGCGCTTTTGGCGTCCTGAAAAAGGCTGCGGCGATCGTGAATCAGGAACTTGGGAAGCTCCCTGCAGACAAGGCGCGGCTGATCAAGCAGGCTGCCGACGAGGTCATCGAGGGCAAGCTCGATAACCACTTCCCGTTGCGCATCTGGCAGACCGGAAGTGGCACACAAACGAACATGAACGCCAACGAAGTGATTGCGAATCGTGCCATTGAACTGGCCGGCGGCGTGTTGGGGTCGAAAAACCCGATCCACCCGAACGATCACGTAAACATGTCCCAGTCATCGAACGACACCTTTCCTGCGGCGATGCACATTGCTGCCGCCGAACGAGTCAAAGAGGCGCTCATCCCTGCCGTGGGCAGTGTGCAGCAGGCGATCGCGGCGAAAGCCAAGGAATTTACCGGCGTGGTCAAGATCGGCCGCACCCATCTGATGGATGCGACGCCGCTCACCGTCGGCCAGGAGATGGGCGGCTGGGCCAGCCTCCTCGAGCGCGATCTCGTGCGGCTCGAGCAGGTGCTCGACGGCCTATATGATCTCGCAATTGGCGGCACGGCAGTCGGCACAGGGCTCAATGCACATCCCGAGTTCGCCGAGCGCGCTGCTCGAAAGATCGCCGAGATCACCCGCTTGCCATTTCGCACCCATCCGAACAAGTTCGCCGCGCTTTCCGCGCACGACGAGCTGGTCTTCGCGCACGGCGCCGTCACCACGCTTGCCGGATCGTTGATGAAGATCTCGAATGATATTCGATGGCTTGCTTCCGGTCCTCGTTGCGGTCTGGCGGAGCTGCAGATCCCGGAAAACGAGCCCGGTTCCTCAATCATGCCCGGGAAGGTGAATCCGACGCAGTGTGAAGCGATGACCATGATTGCAGTGCAGGTGCACGGCAATAACGCAGCGGTGGTTTTTGCCGGGTCTCAGGGCAACTTCGAGCTGAATGTGTTCAAGACGGTGCTGATCCATAATTTCTTGCACTCGGTTACGTTGCTGACCGATGCCTGCCGCGGTTTTGTCGATTACATGGTGCGCGGCATCACGCTCAATCGTACAAGAATTGACGAGTATGTGCGGAATTCGTTGATGTTGGTTACGGCCCTGAGTCCGCATATTGGCTACGACAAGTCCGCGAAGATTGCTCACGAGGCCTATATCCAGAATCTCAGTTTGCGCGGGGCTTGCCTCAAACTGGGTTATCTGAGCGGGGAGGAGTTCGACCGTCTCGTTCGTCCCGAGGACATGACTCATCCTTAGACCTCACTGCCGGGCAGTGCACGGGGTATCCATCGCAACATTGACAACACTTCGGGTGTCGCACATTCTTAGCCCTCGCCCGCGGTTGTGCAGCATGATGCCGCAGAGCGTCGTTCCACAAGGAGGATTCGCCGCATGTCTCGACCGTCGGGAGAAAGCCTGGACGCACTTTTGGAAGAACGCCGTATCTTTCCGCCATCGGAAGAATTTCCCCGCCAAGCCAACGCCGCTGATGCTGCGATTTACGATCGTGCCGAGAAGGATCCCGAAGGCTTCTGGGCCGAACAGGCGAAACGACTGGACTGGTTTGCGCCGTGGCAACAGGTGCTGGAGTGGAAAGCACCGTGGGTGAAATGGTTCGTCGGCGGGAAACTCAATGTCGCCTATAACTGCGTGGACCGGCACGCGCGTTCGGCACGGCGCAACAAGGCGGCCCTGGTGTGGGAGGGCGAACCGGGGGATTCGCGCGTGCTCACATACGGCATACTGGAGCGCGAAGTGAACCGGTTTGCGAACGTCTTACGTTCGCTCGGTGTCGCCAAGGGAGACCGGGTCGCAATTTACATGGGAATGGTTCCCGAGCTGGCGATTGCCATGCTGGCTTGCGCGAAAATCGGGGCCCCACACAGCATCGTTTTCGGCGGCTTTTCTGCGGAGGCGCTGCGCGAACGGATCAATGACGCGAAGGCAAAAGTGGTGGTGACCTGCGACGGCGCGTGGCGCAGGGGAGGCGTCGTGCCACTGAAAGCCTGGGTCGATGAAGCTCTGCGTGAGACGCCGACCATCGAGAAGGTCGTCGTCGTGCGCCGCATGGGTGAGGCCGCCAAGATTGTGATGCAGCCTGGCCGTGACCTATGGTGGCACGAACTGGTGGGGGCTGCGTCCGATGAGTGTGCCGCCGAATCGATGGATGCCGAGGACATGCTGTTCGTACTCTACACCAGCGGCACGACCGGCAAGCCCAAAGGGATTGTCCACACGACAGCCGGGTATCTGGTGGGCGTATCCACGACGCATCATTACGTCTTTGATATCAAAGAAAACGATATGTATTGGTGTACGGCTGACATCGGATGGGTCACAGGACATTCTTACATCGTGTATGGGCCACTGGCCAACGGCGCGACATCGTTGATGTACGAAGGCGCGCCCGATTATCCGGACCGCGACCGTTTCTGGTCGATCGTGGATAAGTACGGGGTTACCATCTTCTACACCGCGCCCACGGCGATTCGTACCTTCATGCGCTGGGGCACGGAGTTGCCGGCGAAACACTCACTGGCGAGTCTTCGCCTCCTGGGAACCGTTGGCGAACCCATTAATCCGGAAGCGTGGATCTGGTATCACGACCACATCGGACGCGGCCACTGCCCGATCGTAGATACGTGGTGGCAGACGGAAACGGGAATGGTGTTGATCTCTCCGTTGCCGGGTATCACGACTACGAAGCCGGGTTCAGCGACGCGGCCGTTGCCGGGTATTGCTGCTGAAGTTGTGGATGCGGTGGGCGACAAGGTCGGGGCCGGCGCTGGAGGGTACTTGGTGCTATCGCGGCCGTGGCCAGCGATGATGCGCACGATCTTCGGCGATCCGGATCGCTACAAGCAACAG
This sequence comes from Candidatus Acidiferrales bacterium, assembly GCA_965197305.1. GTDB lineage: Bacteria > Acidobacteriota > Terriglobia > Acidiferrales > UBA7541 > Palsa-189. The sequence continues at coordinate 990,457 of CBDAMS010000013.1, forward strand.
TATTGGTCGCGTTATCCTGGAAAGTATTACACGGGTGACGGCTGCAAGGTGGATGCCGACGGCTATTTCTGGTTGTTGGGGCGCGTGGACGACGTGATGCTTGTGGCCGGCCACCGCATTTCTACCTACGAAGTCGAAAGCGCACTTGTAGACCATGCCTCGGTTGCCGAAGCCGCGGTCATCGGCAAGACGCATGAGGTAAAAGGCCAGAGCATCTCGGCGTTTGTCACACTGAAGGAAGGAGTCGCGCCGACCGATGCGCTTAAGGGCGAACTGAAGCAGCACGTGGTAGCAAAGATCGGCGCGATCGCGCGGCCCGAAGACCTCTTCTTCACCTCGGAGCTGCCCAAGACGCGCAGCGCCAAAATCATGCGCCGCCTGTTGCGCGACATTGCCGAAGGCCGGGTCTTGGGCGACACAACCACGCTGGCCGATCCCAACGTGGTGACACGTCTCAAGGCCCAGTACGGGGAAGATGGCTGAGCATCGCCGACATTTTCACGGTGCTACAATGGCACACGACCATTGGCTGGCAGCGCGCCCATCTCAGGAGCAGCGTTCGGGCACCTTCGGCTGAGCTTATCTGCCGTGATGCGAACTCCCTGCGGAAAGTTCGCTACAATTATCGGAAAGGTGAGTCAGAGGTAGAGGTGAACTTGCAAATCGCGTAGAATCAATAGCTGTTGTGTCGGGGCGTAGCGCAGCCTGGTAGCGCGCCTGCCTTGGGCGCAGGAGGTCCGCGGTTCAAATCCGCGCGCCCCGACCAGTATTTTCAGTAAGTTAGACATTTTCTCCCCAGCCGCACTCAGTTGACTGTAGCGGAAACGGTAGAGACCTTGGGCTGCTTTTCGATCATCTCCGCTACCAGTTGTGCGTTGTAGGTCTCCAACTTCCTCGCCGCTTCCACCTTGTGAGCGTCTGTCGGGTGAACGTAACGGCTCGTCATTTGAACCGATGTGTGACCGAGCAGTGCAGCTAGTGTCAGGACATCTACGCCAGCCTGAGCCGCTCGGGTCGCAACAGTGTGTCGAAGATCGTAGAGCCGAAAGTCTTCGATTCCCGCGCGACCTATAGCCGCATCATGCGCCTTGCGGACACTGCCGATCGGCCGCTCCCTGTTCTCGATCCTGCCAGGGCCTCCAGGAGACCAGAACACATAACGACTGCCAGCGCGCTGCGCCAGTTCCACGCGTCTCTTTAGGACACCGAACACTTCATCGTCGAGAGGAACCATGCGCTTTGCGGTTTTCGTTTTCCCCCACGGATTGAACAGCGTCTTGCGCCGCAGGTCTATGTTCCGGATTTCGATTCGGAAGACTTCCTCTGGCCTCATCCCGGTATGCAGGATTGTCGTAGCAATGTCCCGCAGAGGTTGGCTCGCCGCGCGGAGATAAGCGGTTTCTTCCTCGACCGTCACGACTCTCGTCTGGGCCTCTTCCTTGGCAAACATGCCCTTTCGCGTCGGGCTTTTCAGGCCTAAACGGTTGTAGATCAACCGCGGCGTCGAGAGCGCGCGGTTTACTGTGGCGGGGGACACTGTGCTGCCGTCCTTGGCGTTGCGCCGCGTCTCACGCAGCCTAGCCTGGCGGAACTCATCGGCCATTTCTGGCGTGATTGCGTCCACCCACTTGCCGCAGAAGAAGCGAAGGAGCGTGTCGCAGTTCAGCTCGTGGAGCTCATACGTTTTTCGCCGATGATGGCCTTTCGACCAAACCTTGAAACTCGATATGGCATCCTCAAATTTCGGCGGTGGTGCCTTACGCGAAAAACCCGCGCGGCCTTCAAGCAGATCCGTTTTGCGTTTCGCCTCTGCCCGCTGTGCAGCCGTCTTGTTCCTGAAGCCAGACGACTCCTGAATCCTCCTGCCATCGAACTCGAAGCTGTACCACCAAACTTTACCGCGTCGGTAGACCGCCATGGCGGAGTCACCTCCTCGCGATGGATGGGTCTTGCTGGACGGGGATGATACGCGCCGCCAGCCATGCGTCAAGGTCGCACTGCCGGTACCGCACCACGTTACGGCTCAACTTCACGAACGGAATGCCCTTTTTCTGACTGCGCCATTGAGCCAGCGTCTCGACCGACAGCCCTGTGATCGCCGAGATATCTTCGGCGGACAGAAGGCGTCTGTTCTGTTCTGGCACTAGCAACGCCATCAGTAGACCAGCCCTCGCGATCCGGAGGTGTTTCCGGGCTCTGTTTCCGGCGTTTGGAGCATATGGTTGATGATTTCAATTCTGCGAAGCCGCGGTCCCACAACGCTGCATCGAAGGAGCTCAGCACTCTCAAGCCTCACACGCCAGCGGCGCGCCGTATCTTCGGAGACGCCGAGGCGTGCGCCAAGTTCCGTATCCGCGACGCCGCGCCCCCCCGTAACCACCAGCCAAGGCTTGTCGGATGCGGGTGTTTCCGCATAAGTGTTTAACAACCAGAAAAGCCACAACGCTTCCCGGATCAGTGGCCGATAGTCGGCGAGGTTCGTCACTGCCACGCTTCCCCTTCCGGAATCATGTGTTTTCCGAACACTTCAGGCCGCACTCAGCTCCCGCGCAGAATCAACGCCTTGCGACCCGTCGCGCAGCAGGGTTTTTGGAACACGGGCGGCAAGTGGCTCGATCGTGCTGATTTGGACTTCCACTCTCGCCGGAGAGCCTAAGAATTTGGCAATGGCGCATTCGCAAACCTGGGCGTCGTCTTGGTAGGCGATGCCCGTTAATCCGTCGAGCACCGCGCGCAGAAGTTTGTCGAGATCTGGCTTTGTGATCTTCCACAGTGCTGACTTCTTCGCTGATTTCGGTGCGTCGAAGTAGAACGCCAGGCGCATTGACACCGCAGCGCCGCGGGCGGCCTTCGCGGCTCCCGATTCGATCATGGTCGCCAGTGCTGTCTGCGCAAGCTCCTGCCGCCACGGTTTCAATTTGGGGTTGGTCGTTGTGATTATCGGCCGCTTCCAGTCTTTCGGAATGAAGGCTCGCGTCGAACCTTGCGGTTGGGGCCAGCCATAGACCGTGAATTCGAGCATCGGGTTCATCGCGTCGCCGCTCTCGCTATCGGTTCATCGAAGAGTGAGGCCGCAATCGACGGTTTCGGTGGGAGCACACGATATTCCCAACTGCCGCCGCCATCGCGCCGCCGCTTCTCTACCTGGTAGGAGCCGAACCGCGCCTTGCGCAGATGCCGGAGCTGCGCGCTGATACTCGCATCCGAATACTCGAGAGCTTCGCGGATCTCCGCGAGCGTTCGCCATCCGCCGTGAGCCAGCATCGAATATTGGATTTCTTGGTGCTGGCGACGAAACCTCGCGCCATCCAGCCGCTCGTCGTAGGCGGGGCCGAATTGGCTGTTCATCGGGCGTACTCTAGCGCCGTATGGTTGGGGATTCGCCGGTCACGACCAGCCATCTCAATATGTGCGAATGACGCAAGACGGCTTGCGATCCGGTCGTCCATGGACACAGAAAGTTGCTCAAGGCTCCAGTTCGACGTCACCACAGTCGGCTGACACGCATTCAGGCGCTCGTTGAGGATGTCGAGCGTCACTCTCCGCTTAAAGTCCGTGAGACCGCCGGCGCCGAGATCATCGAGAACCAGAAACGGCGCGTCGAAAAGTTCAACCAACTCCCCCCGGTCACTGTGATTATTCGAGTAGCACTCCCGCAGCTTCCGGTAAATGGCTGAGAACTGCCGGAACTTCGCCGGCTGAACCTGCTCGCAGCGATGACGCACCAGGGCTGCCGCCAAGTGAGTTTTACCAGTACCGGGCGGCCCGGAAATGCGTAACCCATCCTGCGGATCGAGAAGCCACGCCAAGGCTGGTTCGATGACAGCCGGCGAGAAATCGTTCAGCCGCGCCCGCCAGTAGCGCTGCGGTAGCCTCGAGTGAATGCGTCGCTCTCGCGTGCACTGGCACGGTCGCGCTTGTTGGTTTTCATCCAGCACATATCTCGTTTCCTTGCAAGTCAGACAGCCTTCATCATCCGAAGTCGGCATACTTTCCAGGCTGACCAGGGACCGCTCCACTCCTTCGGTGACTCCGATTCCCATTCACACCTCCATGAAAGTTTCGCGGCGAAGCCGCGGGGGTACTCTTATTCTCAGATCTCAAGTCTCCTTCTTGAGAAGGGGCGCGCTCTGCGCCCCCCTGTGCGCCCCCCTCTGGGCCAAATCCGTAGACTGGTTTCCGGCAATCTGTTGTAGCCATCGCGTTTAACCTCATCCCACTCTGGGCGCCGAAAGTGATCTCGTATTTGTTCACCAGGATGGGGTAGTTTCCGTGTGCTCGCGGGGTCGTAAACCGCTCGAGGTAGCCCTTCTCTTCCAGGGATTCGAGAAGTCGCCGGGCCTGGCGCTCGCTCACATCGCCTGCTCCACAGTTGGCTGCGAATGCCCGTGCGCTTCCGAACCAGATCCCGCTAGCTTTGTCGGCCAGCATACTGATTATGTCGTGGGTACCCTCTTCGAGAAGAGTGATCCGGCCGTCCTGGAGGTGGCCCAGGATGCCGCGACGGCGCTTTACGTGTCCGTTGCTACTCATCCTGTGGCCCCGGCCCACGTCGGAGAGGTGGCCTTGATGCTCATGGCACAGCCTCAGCGCGTGGCCCACGCTGCCCTGCACGAGCATCAGCTTGTACGTTGGTCACGGCGCCGATGGTGCGCCAGAACCCAGCATCCGATCAATTTGAGGAGATCGTGGTAGGCAATTACTCTCCGAGCAGATCCTGGGAGCGAATTACTCGGAGAAGAGTTTAAAACCAACATCTCCTCAGGTGAGGAGATCCTGGAAGCCAATTGCTCTGGGGGGGCAGGTGCTCGAAGCGCTTAGGTGGAGCTCTTACGCAGGTTTCTTCTTTTCAGCGCCTCCGCTCCGATTCTGATCCGGTCAGTTGCACGGCGTTGGTCCCTTGAAAAGGCCTCTGGATCGAGTTTCTTGGTGATCTGTGACCATGATAGGGAGGTCGTATCCCGGAGCTGACGCGCCTCCCGAAACACGTCTTGCCTTGTTGACTTGGGACCAGGTTTGCGACTCTTCCATCTGGAACCCTTCCTCGCATGTAGGCTTCCGTCACTTCGTAAATACCAAGATTCCCCTCCGACGGGGCATACGGCCCGCCAGGATTTCCTTTTGCCCTTCACCTGCCACGATCCCGAGTGCTGCCTCAATTGGCAGTTGTGATCGGGACACGTAACTAGAGGCATCGTGCGCGCCGCACGAATCGGACGGCCGTCGCGGATCGTTTCCTGCTGCTCTCCACTGTTCACGTTGGTCCAGCAGTATTGACCCATGCCGAGTCGCTCAGCGGTCTCGCCCTGCGGCAAGACTCGATAGGTCGCATGAGGTATGCCGGGCCTTGGGCGACAGCGATAGACCGCAATCTGGGCCGATTCGCCATCCGCGCGTTTGAGTCGCAGAACATTGGATCTCTCCATAGTCCTTCCAGAGTGCGGACAGTTCTCAACTCCACACTTTGGCACCGGGAATTCTCGTCGGCTCCGGCCGCGGAGTGTTTCATTTTCCTGCTCCGAAACCGGCACGAAGCGGCCAGCCCGCAGCAGGAAGTGGGTCGGCGGGTCGTGCTGAAGATTCTTGGGGTCACCCTTGCGCCGGCGGCAATACAGGGAATAGACATCCTGATTCAGTCGGCTCCTGTATTTCTTGCCGACCGATGGCTGACGACCACACTTGCTGCACAGGTCTCGCGGCACACCGTCGCCGGCATACCGAAGCGGTGGCGAGATGATCTGCCCACGGCCATTGATGTAGGCGATCTTCCTGCACCGGATTCCCTGGAACTTCCACCAGTGCGGTCCTGTTGGCCCGTCGCCATCTTTGAGAGGCGTAAAGTTGCAGCCAGGATCACCGCAAGGACACGCGGGTAACAGTCGAAAGAGAGGCGGCTGGGAGAATTTCGTGCTGCGCCGGAAATCGTGAAAATGTCGATGCGGCTGTGGCGAAGGCACGACGGCTGCGGTCACCCTCTTTAACGTGGACGCACGCTCAGCCATGAGCGTAGGAATCGACCCAGGGAAGGATTCGAGCTTCTGCACGTACGCCTTCGACACATCGAGCCGTTCCGCCAACTCCTCCTGATTCAGGTTCAAGTTTCGCCGGAGTTCACGTAGCTCTGGTCCGGTCAAAGGAGTGGCAGAACGCACACGCCGATGTCGCGGTGGAAGACTTGAAGCCGAGGGAGGCCTTGAGGTATTGTGCGACACGTCCACGAGAATTCCTTCCTGCCGTCGGCCCCGAACCGGCGGCTTTCGTTTTCTACTGCGCCTTGACCTTCTTCGGCCGGCCGCCGCGCTTGCCCCACTCGCGGAGCTGGCGACGCCCGTATTTCTTCAGGAGCGCTCGGGCTCCGCGACGTCCGGCCTCGGCAACAGTCATGGTTTGCTTTGACATGATGGCAGGAGTCTAGGAAAGCCGACGTGTGGTTTGCAAGATCAAACACAGCATTGGAGCTAGATTTGTGAGGTCATCTTTCACCACGCTTCTTCACTTCTGCCCACCTTCCCCAGTAGTTTTCCACAGGCAGAGATACGTTTCCGTGCCAGCAAGACTACACGTTCGCCGCGCTCATAGGCTAGAGCGTCCTGCAGACCTTGCCGTAGCTCAAGGAACAATGTGACGCGCTTCCTGCTTGCCATGCGATCTTCGATCGGGCGATGCGCGCCGAAACGGCTGCCGAGGTTTACCTCACGAAGTCGAACGAAATCAAGCCGGCGTGAGGCGTCTCCTTCCACGCACGTTCTTCATGGGAGTCATCCACAATCCTGTGCAGACGGGCACGGAAACGATGCCACACGCGCTTCAAACTATCGCACTCCTCTGGTGAAAAGAGCTTCCCGTCCATCGGCATTAAAGGATCAAGCCGCGTAGCGTCCTTCACCGCTACGATGCCTTTACTCTGGAGCTCTCGGAAGATGAGGCTGTAATCGTCGAGAACGGGCCCGAGTGGCAGCCGCGCGTACCGGCTTCCTGTGATGCTGACGCCGCACCGCTTATAGTTTGCAGCATCGGCGTACCAGCAGAGTTTGTTGACGTGCAGCGGGCCGAGCGGCTGATGGACGCTCTTGACCTCCCAGAGAAAGTAGAGAACCACATTCGCCAGCTTCGTAAAATTAAAGGGCCGCTTCCCGGAAAACTCATCGGCCTCACCGCCCTGGCGAAAGAGCACGTCGGCGACGTTTTGTTCTGCGCGTGGCAGGCTGCACTTGATCCGGATCAACTCATCCGACGAACGATCCTGTGCCTTTCCAAGCTCCCAGCGCTTCACGCTGGCAACACCCACGTTTAGGTATTTGGCAAAACCCTCTTGGGACATCCCAAGGCTGGTTCTGATTTTTTGGATCTCCTTTGCCGTCAGCAGTGACTTCTTCTTCCGGTAGAGGTCAGCGAGCCTCGTTGTATACTCGTCAATCTGGCGCGCGTGCAGGGTCTTGTATCCGCACTTCGGGCACACCATGGCCCGCGTCGAAACCTCAAACCTCTCGCCGGAATACTCTCCTGGCAGCCGTGTCACTGTTTCGTGCATGACCGCTCCGCAGCGATAGCAGTTCATTTCGGCTCCTCTCCTCGTCTCGGCCTATCTGCGTGAACCGAGACAACGAAGAACGTCTCCTTCACAAAGCAGAATTTGAAGTACATCCACCTCCCGAAATGCCTCGACTCCCACGCAAATGCAAACAGTTCCGCACCCTTGCACACCTCTTCGTATGCTCTCTGCGGTGGGTGACCACCCACATAGTGCTCGGGGACAATTTCATTGGCAGCCGCCTCCAGTGCCAGGCTTTGCTCTTCGGCTGTCCAGCGATTCAGATCGTGGAACTCCGGCAGGAGTTTCTCGAAGTTAGCCGTCAGCCAATTCCGCTCGGCGATCTTCTGCCGAGCCCGGACAATCTTGCCGCGAAGCTCGGAATGGCTCGGGCGCTGCACTGGGCTAGAGTCTTGACAAACGATTAGTATCATATGATACCATACTTGTCAAGGTGAGATTGTCCCCGACTTGGACACGGCCGAGGACGAACTACTCACCAAGGTCAAAGTTTCCAAAAGGAGAAAGTTCAAATGCCAATCGGTAGCGGAATCAATGCTTTTCAGTACACGCAGGTGGGCATCCCGGTGAACGCCCCATCTCAATCCGGCGTCTACGCCATCTGGAATTCGCAGGGCTGCGTCTACATCGGTGAATCTGGCGACATTCGAGCGCGCCTGCTGCAGCACCTTGGCGGCGACAATTCCTGCATCACGCGTCACGCGCCGACGCTTTTCCAGTTTGAACTGGTGGCTGGTGAGGCGGTGCGAGTGGCGCGCCAGAATCAATGGATTGCGTCCCTGACCCCGACGTGTAATCAGCGGCTGGGCTGAAGCCAACGCCGTCGATTTTGCCGGTCAGCCGGGTGAAGTAGATGTCCAGGCCGTTCACCGTCACCACGGTGAACAGGTCGTGAACGCGCACGGAGATGTTCGCTGCGGTGATCCCTGCTTTGTAGTCGCAGGGCCGAATAAAGCCTGGGAAGCTGGCAAGGTTCAACAGTTTGCCGAGCGCCATCTTCGCATGCGTACGAAGAATCGTGAGCACAATCATTTGATGAAGTGCATGTGGCTATGGACCAAGCGAGCACCCGCGATCATCCGGTGACAGCGGACATTGAGCGAGTTCGCCGGGCCGAGCCCAGTATGGCAAAGAACGGCCAGGAGGTCTGTGAGTATGCGATCCGTGTTTGTCAGATAGTTTATCCCCTATCGCGATCTCGGCGCCTTTCGCTTGCGGCGGTAGTCCAGGAGACTAGGAGACCATTGTGAAGTGCCAGCATAGGAATGGGGCTTTTTGAACGTGCTTACCACGATCATCGCGGTTATCGGCGCCGTCCTAGGCATCATGAATACTTGGGCCGGAATGAATCAGCGGCGCGTGAAACTGAAAGTTGTTCCCCAGATGGCCCACTTCATCAGCGGCACCGGAGACTGGGGCCCGGAAATGGGCTGCATTGAGGTCACCAATCTCAGCGTGTTCCCTGTGACGGTGCGTGAGGTGGGCTTTACTATCGACCGTGACCCACGCAAAGGGAAAAGAGTCGCGATCACCCCGCCCCGTATCATTGACGGCGGTCCGTGGCCACGCCGTCCAGAAGCGCGGACTACCGTCAGTCTCTACTTCGATTGGGTTGGGTTAGGGGGCGACATCAAGAGGGCATACGTCTTGACCGAGTGTGGGGAAGTTGCATACGGTGATAGCCCCGCTCTAGAAAGCATCAGAAGCAGAATCAAGAACGCTAACTTCCGTTCTTGACATGCGGTGAGGTCCGGCCGCGCAAGGCCGTAGCTGCAAGAGATGAAGTCCGCGGGTGCTGTCATCGGAAAAACGCCACCAGGTCACACCGACCGTGCAGGCGGCGCGACGCAATGGCGAAGTCCAGTTCGCGGTGCAGCTCCGTAAACGTTGCCCGTAAGCCTGCGGCCCTCTTGCTGGTCTGCGGTCCCTGCTGCGACGGTGTAGCTCTCTCCTTTCAGAAACCAACCCGAACTGTTTTCCTCCTTCCGTAAGGTGTTAGTGGCGAAATGAAATAGACGCCTATATACGAAGATGGCTAAGCGGTAATGCATTACGTAGGGTCCCCACTGTCCGTTGTACGCAGGAAGTCCGGAAACTCTCAGTATTTCGTCCGCGATCCGTGCGACTCACGAGCGGCATTCCGTAACGTAGGTGCTCAATTCGCCGAGGAGGAATCTGTCTATGCTTGCCAACAATTCAGAGAAGTGATTCGTCTTGGCATCCTGAAGCAGTGCGGATTCAATCTGGCCGAAAACGCACGCCAATGGAAACAGCGCCACCAGCGAGGGACCCCATATCGTAGGTTCCTCAGTGACCTTCGCCTGATCGTCAAACTGTTTCGCATTGTGTTCCACTAAAACCACGGGCGTTAGATTAGCCACAAGAGGCCTGAAGTGTTCTTCCAAACCACTGCGGAGCGGGATGAGGACTGTGTCTCGAATTGCTTCTAGATGGACCGTTCTGTTCTGGTGGTAGACGTGAAACTTGCTGCTGATCCAAGAACCGACCACAGTGGACGCCACCCCACCGATCAAGCCAAGAAGCGCGTAGAACCAACCAGCCATGGCGCATATTAGAGCAGAAAATTAACCGACTATGAATTCCCTTGACGCGATAGCATAAATATGCTACATGACGTAGCTATGCGGAGTTACTCCACGAAGCAGGCGGCGAAGATGGCCGGCATTCATTGGGTCACACTGCGGCGCTGGCTCGTGGCCGGGAAGATTCGACCGTCGCAGGCTGTTCCTTACGATGGAAGAACGCTGTGGCGCTGGACCGACCGCGACGTGCAGAGACTTCGCAAGTACAAGCAGGAAAATTACCGCAAAGGCCGCGGCCGAAAAGCCAAGCCCAAGCCGAAGCGGTAGGAAAAAAAGCGGCCCGCCGTGCAGCGTGAACTGCCCGGCAGGCCTGACTCACACAGGAGGGTTGGCTCCCATGCAAGCTACGCAGACCGTACCACACGTTGTCGAGCAGTCGAAGTCCGTAGTCGTTGTTCCCATCCCGAAACCGTCCCCGAAGCCAATCACGCAGTACGAACTCGAAGAACTGATCCTGCTGCGCAACGCGCTCCGGCAGCGTCAGAACCAGCTCGCCCACTTCGAGGCCGATCTGAGGTCTCGCCTGGAAGTCAGGGCCGTGGTCGAGGAAGGCGTGCACATCGCCGAACTGAAGGAAGCCTTCCGCCGCAACGTCGCCTGGCGCGAGGTTGTCGCAAGGCTCGGTGATCGCCTCTATGGTGACGGCCAGGGCTAAGGCTACTGCCAGCGAGTGCTCGCCAGCACCAAGCCGACGCGCATCGTTTCACTATACGTTGCCTAACTCCGAAACGCCGGCGTGGTCTGCCAGGACTGCGTCGGCGTACACCCGCACTATTGCGCCTTGCTTCGCGGGTGCCGACGAGGATGGCGAGGCGACAGGAGACGGAAATGGCAAAAGGAAAGACATCCACAACCACTCAGCACCAAGCGACGCCGCAGGAAGTTCCTTCGCAGGATCAGAGCATCACGCGGGTGCGCGCCGCACTGCAATTCATCGCAGACGGAGCCGATGAAATCTCAGAGAACGGCAATGGGGAGATGCCGGGATTTGTCGCGCTCGGCTTCGCTGAGGTCATGCGCTGGGCTTCGCGGAAGCTTGAGGAAGTACAAAGGACGACATCTTGAAGGCCGGTGGTGACCCGAGAGAACTGCTGGCCGCCCGGCATGAAGCGTCCGAATAGCGTGAGCGCAGGAGTGGAAGCATGGTAACGATGTTTCGCCGAGGTCGCATCTGCGGGCGGCAATCTGGCACATCACTGGCCGGTCTCGCTATAAGCCGTGGTGGCCGGGATAGAGGGATGCCAAAGGAGGATCGATGATCACTGAACGTATTCTCCCGTTGAGCAAGGCCGCGCGGATTGTGGGTGTGACGCGCAAGACGCTGCGGAAGTGGCTGGAAGCGGATTGCGGGCTGAACTTTCCTGCCCTGGGCCCGGGCAATCAGCCGCTGGTAAGCGAAGAGGACTTGAAGCGAGTGATCCAGAAGCGGACGGGTCAGCGGACCTGGTCGATCGCCACCAGCAGTTTGCGAAGGAGCTGGCGGGCTGAGGGATGCGCGCTGCGATCTACGCCCGAGTCTCGACCGCCAACAACGGCCAGGACCCGCGTGTGCAGACGCGCGAGCTCGAAGAATACTGCCAGCGCCGCGACTGGACCGTCGCTGGCGAGTACGTGGACGCGGGGATCTCCGGGACCAAGGAGAAGCGGCCCGAGCTTGACCGCCTGCTGGCCGACGCGCACCGCCGGCGCTTTGATGCCGTAGTGGTCTGGAAGTTCGATAGGTTCGCTCGGTCCGTCTCTCACCTATTGCGAGCCTTGGAGACCTTCCAGGCCCTCGGGATAGAGTTTGTGAGCCTGTCCGAGCAACTCGACACATCCACACCCACCGGCAAGATGGTTTTCACGGTGCTCGGCGCCGTGGCTGAGCTTGAGCGCAGCCTGATCGTGGAACGGGTGAAGGCAGGCCTGCGGAACGCGCGCGCCAAGGGAAAACGCTTGGGACGGCCGTCTAAGCGCGTGGACGCCGAGACGGTAGCCCGGCTGCGAAGCCAGGGCGTCGCGTGGCGCGTGATAGCCAAGCAACTGGGGGTCGGGGTCGGAACGCTCTATCGCGTCGCTCCACGGCGTTCCAAAATTCAGGAAAGGGTTTTCGGAACCCGATAGGGGCTCTTCTGGGCTGGCGGGTAGTTTCCGATAAGCATGTTGATACGGCCGCCACGGTGCAAACAGGTTCACGACCCCCGCCAGAGAGGGCCCGTGACCTGGGACGTACGTGAGCTGTATTTCCTGGTTGAGGCAAGTGGAACAACATCAGGTTTGTTCCCGTACACGCAGTGGCGGGCTGACCTGCCCAAAAACCAGATGCGCGCGCTACTTGCCGAGATGGAGGTCAGGGGCTCATCGTTCTTCCTGGAACTTGTACGCTGGTAACGTGGTGAGCCGTTTGTCCTCGACGTGGCCGCCCACTGTGAAGTGGTAGAAGCTCTGCCAGTCACGTGAAGAGATGCCGAACACCTCGTGAACGGGGTCATCGAAGTAGCAGCCGATTCCGGTCGAACGAATGCCCGCCTCTTCAGCTTCGAGGTACAGCACTTGGCCTACGAGACCGGCCTCCCAAAACAGATTTCGATAGAACGCAGCACCGCAGGTAACTAGGCTGTCCATGTAGTCGGCGATCATCCCTAGGCTGAAGGCCCCATCTCCGGCGATGTCCTGACCGCAGGAGACGCTCGCAGCCAGAGCGCGGCAGTCCCCTTCTTTGAGCAGGTACAGTGGAAGCCTACGCGGGCACGATGGAGGGCGCCTCCACAGGAACTCGCGCCGCATCGCTTGCCGAAGTGGCTCGACCTTCTCCGGATCACGAGCAAGGGCGTAAAGACCAGGCGCAAGGTGGTCCACGCGGTGCACGAAGAGGCCCAGGTGAATGCGTGGGCGCCAGGGAATGGCGTCCCACGGCAGAGACCGCCCGTCTCGGGTGGGCACGAGACGAGCGAGCATCCGGAAGAACGTCGCCGCGGAAATTGCGGTGGATGCGTCCATGCTCACGGCGCTTCTGCGCCCCAGGATGACCTTCTCCGCGGTGGACGCACCGGATCGAACTGGCGGCTCGAAGAGTTCGCCCTCCGAAGGGAACCTGGAGAAATCCTCGGCGATCGCAGTCGTGGGATTCGCAGTGGCAGCAGCCACTTCGTCGATCACCGGCCAATCGACGCCGTGCTCGGGACTCAGCACGTTGGCCGTGCCGTACCATCGTGAAGCGGCTTCCTGGGATACCGCCGCTTTGGACAAGCAGAGGCCCCGGTCACTGGCCCAGTTCTCCCGGACGACAAGTGCCAAGAGTTCGGGATGCTCTCGCTCCGCGCTGGCGTAGTCGGTGTCGCGGTCGAGTCCGAGAAGCTGTGACGTAACGTCCACACGGTCGAAGAGGAAGAGTTTCCAGCCCAGGGCGGCAGCCGCGAAGCGCAGAGTCCCAAGACCATGACCGACGTCGTGTTGGCAGTAGCGGAACGCGCGCTCGCCATACTTCCAGGCCTCTCGCCAGAGAATGGACGAGAGCCCCACGAGGAATGAACCCTCCGGAAACTCGGCCATCAGGGCACTCCAGACCAACGGGTCAACATCTGCCCGACGCTCGAGACCGTGTTCATTCGGTGCGTAGTGGTAGACGCCGGGACGGTCGTGGATGGCGCCAAGGGCAGGTAGGAGCACATATCCCTCCGTCGGGTGCAGGTTTCCGCTCGAGGGGTTGGCGCGAAGGGACCACGTCGTTTCTTCGACTCGTTTCCACGCGGTCAGCGAGAGGGCATAGCGGAGGAATAGCGAGACGGAATCAACCGAAAGTGGGGCTGGCGCCATGCTGTCGGTGACGTAGAGCTGCCAGTACGGAAGTGCCTGCCCTCTCTCGGGGAAAGGAAGACGAACCAGCGACGCTCCCTCGTAGCGACGGAACGGATCTGGCTGCGTAGCCCAATCCATGTAGCCAATCGATGCGGCGTAGCGGTGGTAATGGTGCTTCGTTCGTTCGTGGTAGGCCAACACGATTTGCTCGACAGAAAGGTCGCTCCCCGCGGGACGCGTGCGGGGCGGCTCTGCAGGTGTGGATGACGGCAGCGCCGTTCCAACGTAGAGGGGCAGGCGAGTCATAGTGGACTACCTGGCCGGTGATCGTCCACATGCGCTCGAGTGAAGTTGCTTCCGGGTTGCTCGCCGGGACGCCGAACGTATTCGAGGGAACGCCGTAGAAACCGAAAGCGCATAGGAGCGTAGTTCCGAGCCTTTCGTCCGAGAGGGGACATTTCACGTGTTCCGAAACTTTTGGATTCTGCTGTTAGTCTACCCTTGAGAGGCCAACAGTTGTAGCTGAACCATAGGTCTGAGGACGAGGCAACCGTCGCATTTCGTGCAGCGTACTCATGCGTGCCAAGTCGGCTTTTCGGAATGTATGGCGAAACCATTCCCTTTTGAACTTGAAGGGGCCAGTTTCCGATAAGCGCGTTTATCGGGACCTACAGGTGACAGTGGCGATTCCCGACGGCTACCTGCTGTGTGACGCCACTTCATTCTTGCAATTTACGTAAGCGCCGGGGCTCCATGATGGATTTCACGCCCAGCACGAAATAGCCGAGCAACAGCAGGCTCATCACCAACTGCGCGAGCACCGCTGGGCGGCCAATCTGGCCGTCGGCGAGGGCCGGAACCAAGCGCCCCAAGGTTCCGAGAAGACCCACCAACGCCAGAGCGACTGCCGCGTACATGGCGTGCTTGCGTGCAGCTTCGTTTGTGGCCACAAGAGCCAGAATCACGAATACCGCGCCGAAAAAGGAGGGAATGAGAGCCGTGACGCTGGTGCGCCCCGTGCCGAAGTAGCTGGCGATACCCAGCACGATCAGTATGATACCGAAGAGACGTGTAGTTGAAGGCATATGTTCACTCTCCTCCGGGAATTTCACTCCGTTGTTGCGCAAAGATTCATTCCAGCCGCCCTCTCGTGTCAACCTCAGCGGGCTTAGAACCAATTTTATTTCCTTTTCCTAAAGTAGTAGATTCCCCCAACTACCAACACCACTATTGCTAACAGTTCCCACATTGTTTTTTCCTCATCGCAGGTAATCAACCGTCCCTGGTTGGTTCCAAGCCATTTCTGAAGAGAATTCGTGTGACAGTAGAACCGGTCGGGTGAAGGCATCGGAGGGGATCAACTACCGGTATCGGACAGGCTATCAACCTTCACCACCGACATCGAATTCTCCCGTGCCGCCGCATGATTGGCATTCGCCGGTACCGCCGCACACTGAACAAGAACAAGAGGATTCATGTCTGAATTCGTAGAATATGCTGGGCATCTCGGCTCCCGGAATCTTGCCTTTTCCGTGGCACACTGAACAATTTCCGTCGCCAGGGAAGTCACAGACAGAGCAGGCCTGGGTGACCATACTGCACCTCACAACAGTTTCGGCGGTTCTGATCTGGTCCGATTCGCTGTTAAATCTGGACATGATGACGAAATCAAGAAATCAATTAGGTCGCTGATAGGTCAGGTCGTAAAAGACAATCCGATGCCCCCGCCTCTACAGTTCCAGCTCAATGTCCGGACCATTTACCCGAACTTTGTAGGAGTTCACCCCTTGTGGCGCCGGCGGCCTGAGCACCTCGCCGCTGTTGAGCTTGAACTTGGCGCCATGCCAGGGGCAAGTGACCTCGTCGCCCTCGATCTCCCCCTCTGAGAGAGGGCCGCCGCGATGCGTACAGCTGTTGTCGATGGCGTGGAACTTACCGTCCACGTTGAACAGGGCGATTTTCTTTCCTTGCACATCGACCAGCTTGCCGCGGTTAGGTTCGACCTCGCTCGCCTGCGCCACTTGGACATATTTGGACATGCTGCCTCCTCGATCGCTCAAGTTTCCTGTGGCGTGCTGTCCTTGCCGACGGGCCGCAACCTATCCAGCAGCTGGTTTGAAATAGTCAGCATTGATTTGCGTATAGTTGGCCCACTTTTCTGGCAGATCTTCGAGTACGAAAATAGCTGTCACCGGGCAAACTGGAACGCAAGCGCCACAGTCAATGCACTCCACTGGGTTTATATAGAGCTGCGGCACTTCGTCGAAGTTTTTTGTCCCTTGGTTCTCTGGCCCTCCATGATAATCACGGTCTTTAGCCGGGTGAATGCAATCAACCGGGCACACCTCCACACAGGCGGTATCCTTCGTGCCGATGCAGGGTTCAGCAATGATGTACGCCATTGGTTGCCCCCCCATGACCGTACAACTGGCTTGATAATTTGTCAACGTAGACCTTTAGATATTCTACATTGCGGAGAGCGCTGCCTGGAAGTAAAATTGGCGCATGAATGAGTCTGCGCTGATCAGCGCGGCCGAACGGCGTGTTCTCGCCTACCTGAAGCGCGTCGGCCGATGCGAAGTGAAAGCCATTGCCCGTTCCCTCCGGGTGACAACCATGGCTGTCCGCCACCACTTAGTCGTGTTGGAGAAATCGGGGTTGGTCAAGACAAACCTAGAACGGCGCGGCGTGGGGCGTCCCCACTATGTTTATTCTTTGAGTGCCAGCGCGGATGCCTTTTTCCCGAAGGAGTACGAGAAGCTGGCGAACAGCCTCATCCGCGCTATTGCTGAGCTGGATGGAGAGACCAAACTGGCCCGCATCTTCAAGCACATGAAAGAAGCGGCGGTAAGCCGATACTCTCCGCGCATGGCGGGCAAACCGCTGCGACGACGCGTGGCGGAAATGGCCAAAATAATGACTCAAACGGGCTACATGACCGAATGGAAACAACTGGATCACCGCACGTTCCAGATTGTTGAGCACAACTGCGCCGTTGCCTGTGTGGCGCAGCAGTGTCAGCATGCTTGCATGTGCGAACTGTCCATGTTCCGAGAACTCCTTCAGGCCACCGTGAGCCGGCAAGAACATATAGTGGCCGGCGATCACTGTTGTCGCTACATAGTTCAATCCCAGCAAGCGCGCAAGCCGTCTCGAAGAAATTGCCAAGCTCCGCCAATATGCAAGCCCCTCAATCAAGATCTCTATTCAGAAACGGTAAAGGAGTGCAATGTATCCTGAAGACCTGATTCACCCCATGCGGGAAGAATTGACCAGTATCGGGTTTCGCGAAATGCGAACACCGGCAGAAGTGGATGCGGTGTTGGAAAAAGAAAAGCGGACGGTGCTCGTTGTGGTGAATTCCATCTGTGGATGCGCCGCTGGAAAGGCCCGCCCGGCAGTCGCCCAGGCGCTTTCTCACGCTGTGCGTCCAGAGATTATGGCTACCGTGTTCGCGGGGCAGGACATGGAAGCCACCGCCAGGGCACGGGGCTATTTCACCGATTATACCCCATCTTCACCTTCGATCACGCTGATGCGTGGAGGTGGGTAGTGTCCTAAATCAGCGTTGCTCATCCTAGAATTTCCGCAATGCCCCAAATGTGATCTGTAAGCCCAGCCTCCATCGCTGGCGTCATGCGAAGGCTCCGATGCACCCGGCAAAAGTTGTACCACGCGAAATATAGAGCCAAGGCCGCTTTCAGATTCTCCCACTTTTTCGAGAAGGCATTCGTCAGCCGTGCCAGCCTGCGAATCTGCATTCGCATGGTTAGGTTGCTGCGTTCCACATGGGACGTGCAAATCCGTTCAACATCTGGAAGCCCCAGAATTTGGTGAGGCGATGCGCTGGTAACTTCCGCCGGAGAGTACCGCTGCTCACCTTCGCGGTTAGTTCCATACACCTTGATGATCTGCCCGTAATCCACGCCACGCTGGGTTAGGTGACGATCAACACATGGAATGTAGCTCTGGAAGCCGTCTGTCGAAAGCTGATAGGGACGCGGGGTTGTAGCCCGTGCGAGCTTGCGAACGAACACGTCAGTATCGAACATGCTGCGCTTCCCCAGGTGCCACGTCAGGATTAGCTTTGTGTGGCGTTCCAGGCCGACGAAGCAATAAGCGTCGCCAATTTCCTTACGCTCCACTTCAAACGGCCATTTGTGAGCCTCTTTCCTGCCGACAAAGCCCCAAATCTCATCGCACTGAACATCTGAGACTGCGACATGGCGGATGCGATTTTGCATCAATCGTTCGCACCGCGTGCCAGCGACAACCAGCAGTCGCATGATCGTGTCCCGGTGTACGCCGGTGATCCGCTCAGCCGAACGGATGCTCATTCCTTCTAAAAGCAGCTGGAGAATCGAGGTAGCCTTTTCCATAGGCAAATACATCCCGCCCAGCGGATTGGCGTGATCCTCAGTGAACGTTTTTCGGCATTGTTTACAGCGGAAGCGCTGCAGACCGTTTCGGTGTTTTCCACATTTCTTGCAGATGGTGTTGCAGTTGTGGCACGTCATTACGAGCCTTGCCTTTCTCGGGCGATTGGCTCATAATTGAGTTGTCGAGGCTCACGTGAGCAATCGCGTGGGTTTGATAGCCCTGATAGAAGTAACCGCTTCTATTGGGGCTTTTTGATTTCATGCCACAATTATATGCATGCTGAGCAAGCGTGTCAAGAAGAATTTTATGCTTGCCAAGAATGCATTGACATATGCTTGCCTAGCATGTATAGTCCAGCTATGGCCAAACAAAAGGTCGTATCGAACTATGCCGCAAAAGGTGGGAAGGCGCGGGCATCCGTGTTGACTCCCGAACAGAGAAAGGAAATCGCTCGGGACGCCGCGCGTGCTCGCTGGGGCGAGAAGGAACCCACCAAGCAAGCATCGGACCAGCCGGACCGGCGAGGTAAAACCATGAAAACAAAGGAGCAGTCTAGCCAGATACCGACTGCCCTTTTCCCCGGAAAACTACTTATTGGGAATGCAGAATTTGCTGTTTATGTCCTGGACAACAGGAAGCGGGTCATAACGCAGCGGGAAGTGGTTCGGATTCTTACTGGGCATGTTAAAGGTGATTTGGGAAGATATTTAGAATCGCGAAGCCTTCGCCCTTACATCGACTTGCGGAAAATAACTAGCGAGACGATCCAATTTAAGATTCCGGGCACTCAGTATCAGGGTATCGGGTACGAAGCCACGCTCTTGCTCGACATTTGCGAAGCATATCTTCGTTCTAGATTGGCTGGTGACCTTACCGCGAATCAGCAGGATATTGCCAAACAGGCTGAAATCATCACAAGGGCGTGTGCGAAAGTTGGCATCATTGCGCTTATTGATGAGGCGACTGGATATGCCAAATTCAAACAGAAACAGGAATATCAACTAAAACTCCAAGCATTCATAGCGGATGACCTTCAAGAGTGGGCAAGGATGTTCCCAGATGAGTTTTGGTTTCAACTCGCCCGATTGGAAGGGGTGCATTACTCCCCGCGCTCTAGGCCTCTACGATGGGGGAGATATATAATGATGTTCGTCTATGATGCTGTAGACGCAGATGTTGGGAAAGAACTGCGCAAAAAGAATCCAGACCCGCGTTTCCTTAGCAATCATCATCAGTGGCTAAAGGAATTTGGCCGCGACAAGGTTCACGATCAAATCAATAGCGCTACAACCATTATGAAACTCTGTAATAATATGGAAGAGTTTAGGCATAAATTCCGCAGGCTTTTCGGCCAGCAACTAAGCTTCGGGTTTGTCGTATGATCCGCCGCTGTCCCCTCACTCCGGCACTTTGGTATATAATTCCCAAACAAAAGGTCGTATCAAACTATGCCGCAAAAGGTGGGAAGGCGCGGGCAAGCGTCCTGACGCCCGGGGAAAGATCTGAAATCGCGAAGGCCGCTACCAAGAGCAACGCTGATTTAGGACACTACCTGGAGGTGAGGTTGCATTCATGTTGGAGAGGCGTCACATAGAGGGTCGAGACGCTAATTCCATCGCTGCGGACCTGGTGCTGGCTTTTGATCGTTTCTGCACGCCGCGAAAGCCAACCGATATCGAGGCCAAGTCCTGATAAGTTGGCTTCTCGGAGTGTGTCTTGCCCGCGGGGGTAGTTTCCGAAAAGCCCGTTTATCGGAAAGTGGACTTACTTAGCTGAGCGAGCGCATCGCCGTGCTATGAAACTCTTTCACTTCTACTGGACTAGAACCTTGCCCCATTCACTTCAATGACCATTCTCTTCGACAACACCTACGCCCAGCTCCCGGAGGAATTCTTCGCCAAACAGGAACCCGCCCGTGTTCCTGAACCGAAGCTCATCCGTCTCAACTTCGGCCTGGGGGCAAAGCTGGCAATTGACACCGACTGGCTGAAATCGGCTGATGGCGTCGCGATGCTCGCGGGCAACGCGATTCCCGAGGGTGCCGAGCCGATTGCACAAGCCTACGCTGGTCATCAGTTCGGTGGATTCGTGCCGCAACTCGGCGACGGCCGTGCCCTCCTGCTCGGTGAAGTCATCGACACGGACGGCGCACGCTACGATCTTCAACTGAAGGGTTCGGGGCGCACGCCATTCTCGCGTGGCGGCGATGGTAAATCCGCCCTCGGTCCGGTACTCCGTGAATACATTGTCAGTGAAGCCATGGCCGCGCTCGGCGTTCCCACGACGCGAGCGCTCGCCGCTGTCGCTACCGGCGAAACAGTAATGCGCCAGGAAGGCCCACTCCCAGGTGGTGTGTTCGCCCGCGTTGCGGCAAGTCACATTCGCGTGGGAACGTTTCAGTATTTCGCGGCGCGCAACGATATCGGTGCCCTGCGACTGCTCGCCGATCATGCCATCGCCCGCCACTATCCGGACGCCGCTAAAGCGCCAAATCCTTCTGGGGCCTTGTTAGAGACGGTCGCGGCTGCCCAAGCGGATCTGATCGCCCAGTGGATGTCTCTCGGCTTTATCCACGGCGTGATGAACACGGACAATGCAGCCATCTCCGGGGAAACGATCGACTATGGCCCGTGCGCGTTCATGGATGCGTTCCACTGGCAACGCGTCTTCAGCTCCATCGATGCCCAGGGCCGCTATGCCTGGGGCAATCAGCCCGACATCGGACTCTGGAACGTCACCCGTTTCGCGGAAACCCTGCTGCCTTTGTTGTCTGGGGATTCTGCTGAGGCGACCAGGATCGCCGAAGCCGCTCTTTCCAAATATCCTGAGCGATTCCGCAGCCAATACATCACCCGCTTCCGCGCCAAGCTCGGCCTGCCACCCGAAGCGTCGGCTGTGCTCATCCAGGATTGTCTCGATCTACTCCATGCCCAACAGATCGATTTCACCCTCTTTTTCCGACACTTCACATGTGTGGCCGCCGGAGAGGATTCTAGGACGCTTGCTGCGATGTTTTCCGGCAGTGAGTCCTTTGAAGAGTGGTTCGCCAAATGGCGTAGCGAAGTCAATCCCGCCAGGCGCCTCGCCGACATGCGCGCTGCCAACCCGATCCTGATCCCGCGCAATCATCGCGTCGAACAAGCTATCCAGAGTGCCTATGCTGGGGACTTTGCTCCATTCCACCGTCTCGTTGATGCCCTCGCCACGCCCCACGCCGACCAAGCCGAATACGCCGATCTCGAAACGCCGCCGCGATCAGAAGAAATCGTCCACCAAACTTTCTGCGGCACCTAACGCCCCAAGTCCCGAAAAGTCGCCTTATCGGAAAGTACCCCATACCGGGTTCCGAAAACCCTCCCGCTCGGGTTCCTGCAACTCATTGAATTGGCGCGGCGGGAAATCAGCCGATCTGATGTTCCGAAACCAGATGTTTGTTGAACCGAAGAGGCCTCGCGTAATAGTCTTGCGACCAGGCTTGGCTGATCCTGATTATCTTCGGTAGAGGTTCCATTGTTTCCGCTCTTTCCATTTGAGAGATTTAATGAGACGGATGTTCGTGAGGAAGTAATAGCTCCGCTGCTCCGGCAGCTCGGATACAGAGCAGAGAGCGACAACAACATCATCCGTGAACAACCGCTCCGGTACCCGAGAATTTCGCTAGGTCTCAAGAATCCAAAGAAAGACCCTGAGCTGCGTGGCAAGGCTGACTATATCCTGGAAGTCGGTGACCGGTTACGGTGGGTGATCGAAGCAAAGGCGCCCGACGTCGCGATTGATGTTGAGGCTGTCGGACAAGCGTGGACCTATGCGAGCCATCGGGAGATTCGAGCAATTTATCATGCCCTTTGCAATGGCCGTACATTGTTGGTGTTTCGCACAGCTGAGGGACCAAACAGCGCCGCGATACTCTCACTAGCCTACGAGGAGTTCGACGGCAAGTTCCAACAGCTCACCAACTTACTTTCTCCTGAAGCGCTCACGCGTGACTTCCCGATGATGCAGGTTGACACTGGCCCTCCGCTTGCGCCCGGTCTGAGATCTCTTGCTTGAATCACGAACGGAATGATCCGGTATGAACACAATAGTTTGGGCATTGTGCCACTGAACGAACTTCAACTAGGAATAAGCGATGGAGCTGTCGAGCGGGATGAGAGTGGAAAACTGATCGTGTTTCTGAAGACGGCAGTTCCATTCCGATCTCTTCAGGAATTCAATGAGCGGCTTGGGCTTGATCAGTTTGAGATGACGAGTAATGACTCGGATCTCTCAACAAACTCACAGCGGCCAACTGTCTTCGTCTACCGAAACACAATTCTCTTACCGGAAGGCGAAGTGATTCTTAATCTAGTGACTTGGCAACGCGTGCCTCTCCCCACGAACGTAACGTGCGATGTCGAAGTCAAAGCTCTAGGCGTATATAGGGATCGCAGATTTCTTGGCAAGTTCGAGACGCTCACGCGGTATCGTGAGTCCAATATGAATGTCAGGCTGTTCGGTTCATTCGATGTCTACTTGGCGTAGATCGTACGATCTCAGGCCGGCGAGAACGGCCTCGATGGCTTGAACCGTTCCGAAGTGCTGAACCGTTGCCCGCACCGAAGGCACCGCCACCTCAGTGCTCCTACCGTCTTTGATTAACTTTGATTGTTTTTCAGAACCCAGCCGGGAAAGGAATGCAGGAGCGCTTCATTGTTCGTTACCTGCTAACTGAGGTCGGTTCTTTGAAGTATCGCCGCGGCGGAAACACCCCGCAGCGCAGCAGTTCCCGACCCACCTCGCGCCGGATCTCCCAGGTCCATTGCTCCCAACCCCGCTCGCTGATCTTCACGTGTTTGCGCGCCGCAGTGTATTCCGCGCCGCTCAGGTAGTAGGTTTGGAACAGGATCAGTCGGCTGGGCACGAGCACCCGCTTGCCGTACAGGGCGAAGTCGCTCATGTAATCCCCTGGCGTGGGAAGCACTTGCGGGCGTTTCCTGCCGTCCTCGGCGCGCATGGCATCGTCGCCGTGCGGGGTGATTGCCGGGATCCGCCAGCCGTGCACGGAGCGCATGGCCTCGTACACTGTGTGGTGCCCTGGATTGGGTAATTTAGACACTGAGGTTGGGAATTAACTACCCTGGTGTCATATGAACAAAAAACATCATCGTATTGCAGCCAACGTAAAAGCCGATATCCTACGCCGCGTCAAGGAAGAGGGCATCTCGGTGGCCCAGGCCGCCAAGGATCACGGTATTTCTGAAGGGACCATCTATGGTTGGATGGTAAAGGGAGCAACCGGTGCCCCGTCCTGGGCGGAGTTCTCCCGACTTCAGAAGCAGAACAGAGAACTCCTGGAACTCGTGGGCGAGATCACGCTCAAGCTCTCCATGACTCAAAAAAACAATTGAGCGAAGGAAGAAACAAATCAGCGCTTGCCCGAGCCCTTGGCATATCCCGCGCGAGCCTGTATTACGTCCCAAGAATGAAGGAGAAGGACTGGCGCCTCAAGGTCCGCCTGGAAGAAGAGCTGCAGATCCATCCCTCCTACGGCTCCCGGCGAATTGCTACGGCACTGGGACTCTGCCGCCAGCGGGCGCAGAGGGTCATGCATCTGTTTGGCATCAAGCCCTACCGCAGGAGAGGCAGAAAATGGAGAAAATCCAAGGTTTCCCGGACCTATCCCAACCTCCTGCTCGCGGTCATGCCCGCATATGCAAACCACATCTGGGCAGCAGACTTCACCGAGTTCGTGCAGCACGGAAAGAAGGTCTATGTGGCGACCGTGATCGATCTCTACACTCGCCGGATCCTGGGAATCCAAATTGCGGTGAGAAAGGGAGCCGCGCTCACCATTCAGGCGCTTTCCAACGCCCTGCTCCATCATCCGCGCCCGGGTCTATTCCACTCCGACAACGGGAGGGAGTATGACGCGATGGCGTTCACTGAAATCCTTGATGGATGCGGCATCGTGATTTCACGGAGCCGCCCGGGGTGCCCTTGGGAGAACGGATACCAGGAATCGTTCTACGACAAATTCAAGGTTGACCTGGGAGATCCGAACCGCTTCAAAACACTGGGGGAGCTAGTGGCGGAGATCTACCGCACCCTGTGGGACTACAACAACACGCGGATTCACTCCGCGCTCAACATGCCGCCTGTGGTATTCGCCAAACGGTATGCGTTAGTCACGTAAAAAACTCTCGGAATCAGTGTCTAAAGAAATCAGTCCTTGACACATATCCGCTGTACGCGCGAAAGACGTTCAGCGCGCCGCTTAGCACATCTGGCTGCATCCGGCCAGCAGCAGACAGCGGCGCACCGAAACCCAAAGCACTGGACTCATGAGGGGAGTGAAGCCGAGTGTTAAGATCAACCCCTTTCCTACGAATTCTCTATCCCTTCAACATCCTCCACCAAGAAGTTAGCGAATGGGCCCGAAAAATCCGATGAGCGCAAAGGTTACCGTGTCTTGGGCCCTGTGACTGGATGGGAAGGCACCTCGGTCAAAATACGGCGCGCTAGACCGATCATGCCGATACTCTCCGCGCCACATCAAGCCTTCCACCAGCTTGTATTCGGCCGTGATCGTGAACTCTCTTAGCTGTTGGACCACGCCTGTTGAAAACCCGCTTCGATCGTCAAACCATTCGCCGCGAGGCGTGAAGGACCATTTCGAAGCAGGTGGTTGAAGGCGGATCGCTCCGGCCACGCCCTGCCAATGCGCCAACGAACCATCCGCATTCCTGTTCTGGCCATAGTCATAATTAATATAGGCGGTAACCATGCTCGAAGGTGTCAGCGTGAGGGTGGTATCGATCAGGTGCCGCAATCCCGTGTTCGTATCGGTGTTCTCCGGTCCTGTGTAGTAGTTGACCGCCCAGCCAAACTTATCGTAGCTCACTGCGCCAGTGACCCCCACGGTTTTGCCGCTATTGTTTTCGACGACGTTATTCCAGCCATTCACTAGCTGTAAACCGCCCGTAAAGTGCGAGCCAATCGGAATCGATGCCCGAAGCCCGAAATGGTAGAAGGGAATTGCCCACGCAAACAGGATCGACCGCGTGTAATTCCAGTTGTCATAGCTCTCGATTAACTCCGCGCCGGCGCTGGTGACAAACTTACCGAAATCCACCTGGAACCCGTTGCCATTTTCCGGTGCCCAACTGAGATAGGCCTGTTGGAGGTACTGATTGAATCCGCCATCGTTATCAAGTGAGTTGAAGACTTCGGCCGCCTTGCCGATACCGAAATCAAGTCGAAAGCCAACCGGATCCGGCATGTGCTCGAGCGCGACTTCCGCGTAATTGAGACTGAACTGGTTGGTGTCCACGACAAACGGGAACAGGCCGTTGATTCGATTTTCCGGATGATTGTTGTTCCAGCTGTAGAAGCCATCCACGCTGCCGCTGAAATCAATGGGGCCAATCGACCAAGTCGGTGTCGCATCGGTCTGCGGAGGCGGACCGGCGGGAACTTCAGCCGCTGGAGAAGCTGGAGTTTTGGCATCGGCTGGTACGGGCTGTGCGGCTGGTACAAGACTCGCCGCCGATGTAGAGGCCGACGCAGGCTCCGAAGAAACAGTGTGTTCCTCGAGTGTACCTATGCGTGTTTGTTGCCCCGACACAGGAAGCGTCAGCAGGGAGCTGCACAATAAGACAGCAAGACACATTAGTCGCATCCACAAATTCGTGTTCTCCTTTCGATTTGGTATTGCAAACAGGGCGGCTTGCTGGCCGCCTTCGAGGGGGACTTTACGCGCTGGTATTCAGAAAGGCCAACGCAATATTTCGATGGAACGAATGCAAAAAAATGATTACTTTGCTTGGTTTGGTTAGGAGACGGATCGGGTTGCCTGAGAGGGTCGAGTCACAATAACCGTGACAATTCTCGCAACCAAGATGGGGCGAGACTGTTACAATTTGGAGTGCAATTCCGCGAAATCTTGCGAGGCGCCACTGCGTATTACCCCTGTGAGCCAATTAAACCAACACGATAGCTTGGTAATACGAACTGATCATGTGACCCGCCATTACAGGATGGGCGATGCGCTCATCCGCGCCGTGGATGACATCTCCTTGGAAATTTGCGAAGGAGAGTTTGTGGCGCTCCTCGGTGTCTCGGGCTCCGGCAAGTCCTCGCTCCTCAACTTGCTCGCCGGGCTCGATCACGCAACGAGCGGATCTGTTCATGTTCTGGGGCGCGAACTGGGGGGCATGAACGGGATCGAACTTTCGCGCCATCGGAACCAGACCATCGGCATGGTCTTTCAGTCCTTCAACCTTTTGCCGCGCATGACCGTCGTGGAAAACATCGAATTACCGCTGCGGCTGGGTGAAGTGCCGCGGGCCGAGAGGTCTTCCCGAGTGCGAGAAGCCGCTGCGCGCGTAGGCTTGACCGCGCGACTCCTACACCGCCCCGGCGAGCTTTCCGGCGGGGAGCAGCAGCGTGTGGCGATTGCGCGCGCTCTGGTGAATCGCCCCCGGATCCTGCTGGCCGATGAACCGACTGGCAACCTCGATAGTCGAACCGGCGAAGAAATCCTGCGCTTGATCGCCGGCGTCAACCGCCCTGGAGATAGCCAGCAGATGACGACGGTGGTCATGGTCACGCATGAGCGGGAGCTTGCGGAGCACTATGTCCACCGCATCGTCACACTTGCTGATGGGCAGGTGGCCAACGAAGAATGCCTAGTGAGAGAGATATCGCCATGATACTCAGAGACTTGACGGAACTTGCGGTGCGAAACCTGCGCGAGGCCATGCTTCGTAATTCGTTGACCACGCTGGGCATTGCCGTCGGTGTCGCCTCTCTGGTGGCTATGCTTTCGCTCGGTGTGGGACTGCAAAGTCTCATAGACAGACGCCTCGCGCGGAACGGGCTGTTCGACAGTGTGCTGGTGCGTCCCAACCCGTCGCTTACTGGCAGGGGACAGCGGCGGAATTTTGGGGGCCCGCGTCCGCAGTTGCCTGCAGTGCCGCTGAGCCCGCTCGACCAAGCGGCCCGCCAGCATATCGCACAGCTTCCGAATGTCGTGGAAGTCTATCCCGAGCTGCGCTTCACTGCCGATGTGCGATTCGGCGACGAAGGTCGCATCACACGAGCTGCAAGTCTCCCCCAGTCGGCCTCTGACAGTGATGCGTTCGTAGGGATGCAGGGCCATTTGTTTTCCGCCCCCGATGCGCATGAAGCGATCCTGCAGCTTGAACTGGTGAGCGAATTGGCCGACCGCGAAGGCTTGCAGCCACGAGACCTCATCGGCAAGGAGATTACCCTGCGCTATGCGGGGCGGCAAGAACTGCCCGCTGCTTCCTGGAGCCCCGACGAGGACGACGAAGATTCGCTCAGTCCGGATGAGGCTGCACTGGGCTTTTCCATTGTGTCATCGGAAATTGTGCTGCGCGTCGTGGGCCTCATTGACGCGGAAGCAGTCCCCTCGGCCGGAGGAGGTTTTCGTCGCTCCGGTGTATATATGCCGCTCGCAGTGGTGGAGGACTTAAGAGTCGTGGAAGACAGAGATATGGGGGAGCTTGTAACCAATTCAGCCGCAGGGCGCGGAGGAGGATACTCGAGCCTGACCGTGCGCGTTGATAGTCCTGCGAATGTTCCCGTCGTCGGGGAAGCGATCGGGCAGATGGGATTCGCGACATTTTCGCTGCTCGACGTGACCACGCGTCTCCGCCAAGTCTTTGCGATTCTCGACCTGCTGCTGGGTATTTTTGGCAGCCTAGCCCTCGCTGTTGCTTCGCTTGGAATCGTCAACACCCTAGTGATGGCTATCTTGGAGCGGCGCCGCGAAATCGGCATTTTCAAGGCCCTCGGTGCTTCCGACCGCGATATCCGCCACCTATTTTTCGCGGAAGCAGGAGTGATGGGTGTGACCGGCGGGTTGGCGGGCGTGGCACTGGGATGGGGGATCGGCCGCACCATCCAGTTCGCCACCGAAGTCTACCTAAATCGCTTGTCGATCCCGGCGGAAAACATCTGGACGGTGCCGTGGTGGCTGGTCGCTGGTGGAATTGGGTTCGCGGTGGTCGTCAGCTTGGCAGCTGGAATCTACCCGGCGTCGCGCGCGGCAAGGTTGGATCCGGTCCAGGCGCTGCGCTACGAATGACCGGCCAAAAACAAGTCCGGACGCTTCGCTGAGGGTTCGAAGCGCCTCGACCTTCATTGTCTGCCTCCAAACGGGATTCATAACAGGCAAGCTTGGTGCTACGCGGCGTTTTCGTCGCCTCGTAGAAACTCGTAGCGTTCGATCTCCGCCGCTATTCCGCTGCGGCCTCCCTCGCCATCTTCGGCGCGCTGCACGCGCCCGAGACACCGCACACGAACGGGACCGGCCAGCGTGATTTCATGTGGCAAGGTTAGGATGATCTCGAGCGGCGACCCGCTCTTGACTTGCTTGGGCAGAAAGAAATACACCCCGCGCGAACTGACATCCTTTGATTCCGTCTTCGCCTCGCCGATCGCTGGACCGTTTGTCCACCGCACAGTCATCGGGAGCTTGATTCGAAAGCGTTGTGCTGTACGACGCTCTGGGTATGCCAAAGAACCTCTCCGCTAATGCGCTAATGTTGCCCTGCTCTCCATCGATAGCGTCAGCATACGCTCGCGGCCTGGCCCATTCCAATAGCACCACCGATTCATTTGGAGTGTAACTCGCGCAGCAGTACGAAAGTACCACAGGAAGTAAACGACGAGAAACTCTGCACAACCGAAGGGCTAGCTCGGTGCGCCGCGCGCGAGTTAGCACGATGCTGTGACCGGAGAAACGTGCCCAACGATGTATCGACAAATGTTGTTAATGATGGGGAATTCGAGGGATTTGGCTCTAGGCCTGATCGATCAAACGATGGTGAATAGCGTAAAGCGCAAGCTCGAGCCTGTCGGACACGCCCAGTTTATCAAAAATATTATGCAGGTGATTCTTGACCGTTTGCTCGCTAATGAATAGCTTTTCGCCGATCTCCTTGTTGCGATAGCCCTGTGCTACGAGTTGTACGATCTCTTTTTCACGCTCGCTGAGCAAGGGTTTGTCGCGGCGGGTGCCCCCGTCAGAGCTCTTGGCGAAAGCCTTTATTACCTCTGCCGTCATTCGATTATCTAGCCAGATCTCGCCGCTATGGACCCTGTGGATGCTCTTGACCAACAAATCGCTTGCTGACTGCTTCAGCACAATACCGCGCGCGCCCAGGCGCATGGCGCGCACAACGTCGCGGTCATCTTCCGCCGCCGTAAGCACGATAGCTCGTGTAGGCAGGGAATCGAAATGCACTTCCTCGAGCACCGCCAGACCGTCTTTGTCCGGCATGCGCAGGTCGAGTAACAGGATGTCTGGCTTGAGTTTGATCAACATGCGCACGCATTCATTGCCGTTGGAGGCTTCTCCTACGATGGTGATATCGTCTTCACTTTCCAGAAGCTTCCGCAAGCCGTCACGAAAGATGACATGGTCGTCAGCCACCAGGACGCGAATTGTCTGTTTGTTCTTTGCCATATCAATCCAGCGGAATTTCGATGGTGAGCCGCGCTCCGTGCCCTGGAGCAGACTCTATAGTTAACACACCGCCCATGCTCCGGGTGCGCTCCTTGATCGAGATGGGGCCGAGGCGCAACCGATCCAGCTCATCACCCGTGAAGCGTCCAGCGAAGCTGAATCCCTCACCGTTGTCGTCGATCACGGAAACAATCTGGCTATCATTTTGCCACAGTTTTACCACGAGGTGTGTGGCCTGCGCATGTTCTTTTACGTTATGTAGTGCTTCACGGTAAATCTGAAACAATTCGCGACAGATACGATCTGGCACTTGCAGCGCGGCGGCATCGACGAGCAAGTCAAGAGCCGGCCCAGATTCATTCCGAAAGCGCTCGGCGAAACCGCGCATCAAGTCCACTAGATCGGCGTTTTCCACGCGCAGAGGACGGAAGTCAGTGACCATTCGCCGGAGTTCTTTGGTTTCATTTTGCACGGTCTGCTGTAGCATCATCAACCCCGCGGTCGCTTGTTCCGGTGCAGACCTCACTTTCCGACGGAGCACGTCGAGTTGGATATCTACGCTCAAGAGCGTCTGCAGGATGCCATCATGAATGTCGCGCGAAATTCGGCCTCGCTCGCCTTCGATCGCTCGGGTGTGCTGGCGGCGCAAGAGGAAGAGGTTTTCGAGAGGAGAGCCCAGGTGACGCACGGCGCGGTCGAGCATGCCCAAGTTCAGAGTCAAAAAACGCCGACACCCGTTGCCAAGGATAATCCGGCCGGCGGGCTGGCCGGCAAAATCGAAGGTCACGGCAAGCATCGAGTGCAGCCCCAATTCTTGCTGCACCGCACTGGAGATACAAGGCACTTCGGTGAATCGCCGGCCGTCGCGCCGGTCCCAGCCAAAGCTTGCTCCATTTCTATCCATCTGGTTCCAGCCGACGGAGGCCTCAGGACATTCGAAGAGAAAGTCAGCGCCTCGTGCCAAGGGCAAGTTTTCCGGCGAAATGTGTTCGGCCTGAGCGCCGGTAACGGTCCAGACAAAGATGCGCTCTAGTTCGGTGTCCCGAAAGGCAAAGATGGCCTTTTCGCAGTTAAATCCCCGCATCATTTCGCTGAGCAACTGGCGCAGCGATTCGGTGACGCCCTGCTCGACCTGCAGCGTCTGAGTCAGGCGAGCCAGAAATTCGTGTTCGGCAGCGTGGCGGCGTTGGCGGTCCCCGAGGAAAGACAGTCCCACGCCCCCTGCAAGGGTCCCCACGACCAGCGCGGCCCAGGAGAGCACTTCCATCCAACCGAAACCGCCCTGAAACGTGGCGCGCAGGAGGACGCTAAGCGTCACCACGCCGGCCAAAACAATGGAACGCTCCAGTCCCCAACGGATTCCCGCGGCCAGGGCTGCGAACAGGTAGAGGAACCAAAACGCCGCAACCGAACGCGTCAGCAGCAGGAAGACAGCCAGTGCCGCGAGGTCGGCCGGCAGCGGCACGCGCCAGTCGCCCAGGCGCGGAACATGCTGCAAGAGCAGCAAACCCAGTGCGATTCCCAGATACACCAACACGAAAGTGACCGCGTATGGGCCACGGCCCTGCGGCGGCTGTCCGAGCAAATCCCCTATTGCCAGCACCAGGAAGACCGGTCGGGCGTAGGTGATTTGGCGCTCAAGATGGCGGCGTTCAGCGGCGTGAGGTTGCATGCGTTCGGGGCAAAACGGTATTTTAGTCTAGCAACTAGCGCCTAACCCGCAAGACGCGTTTGCCTCCCGGTTCCTTCCTGGCAACTGAGATTTGTCGTTGCGCGTCGCCCGCCGGACGCCCTATGCTTGGCGGCAAAGACACCTGTAATGGAGCTCGCAGTTGAATCAGTCGTTCACGCGCAGTGAAGTCCAGCGAATGACCGGAGCGACCCAGCGGCAGCTGGATTATTGGGCGCGGCTCGGTCTTTTGCATCCGCGAGCGCGGTGGGGTGAGCGTTTTTTCAGTTTTACCGACCTTGTTGCTGTCGAAACGCTGTACCGCCTGGCGACACGGGGCGTCCCAGCACGACGATTGCGTCGGGCGATGGACACGCTTGAGCAGCAACTCGGACGTGTGCGCGCGCCGCTGGCTTCGCTGCGAATCTCAATCCATGGCACGCGCATCGTCGTGCATGAGCCGGGACCCGGCCGGAAACCGATCGAACCGCTGACTGGGCAGTTTGTCCTTGATTTCGAGACCGCACCCATCGAGTGCAAAGTACGCGCACTTGGCAAGCGCACCACCGAGGAGTGGTTCGAATTCGGGATGGCACGGGACACCTCCCCCGAAACGCTACCGGAGGCCGTCGAAGCTTACCGTCAAGCGGTTGCTGCGGCGCCGGAATGGGCCGAGGCGCGCATTAATCTCGGCACCTCCCTTTTTCAGCTTGCCTGGTGGCAGGAATCGCGCGAGGTATTTTCTAGCGCCATTGCACTGGACCCGACGAATGCCCTTGCGCATTTCAATCTGGGCTGCGTTTGTGATCGGTTCGGGGATGTGGAAACCGCCATGGAGGCATTCGGCGCCGCTATTGCGCTTGCGCCACAGATGGGGGATGCGCACTTGAATCTGGCCCTGGCTTGCGAGAAAACGGGGCGAAGCGCTGATGCTCTTCGGCACTTCTCGCTGTACCTGCGCTACGAGCCACGGGGACTCTGGGTCGATTTCGCGCGCCGAAGGTTAAGCACCCATCGCTCTGTTTCGCCAGCCAAGGTCACACCCTTTCGCAACATCCGCCTCTCGCAAATCCCGAGCTGAGTCTCCACGATCCCGATGCACCCAGGGCAAACGGTTTCACGCACTGGGTAGTCTATAATATCCCTCCCGAGGTTACTCACATCAATGAGGACGTTCCCAAGCAGGCCACAGTTGCTGTCCTTGGAGTTCAAGGTAAGAATGATGCAGGAAAAATGGGATATATGGGGCCGTGCCCTCTTTTTCATAAACCGGGCCGGAGGCGGCCTTACTGCGGAGCGCCGAGCCGAATTGGAAAAGGCAAAATCCTTACTTTCAAGACAAGTGCACCAAGAAAAGCGGACACGAAAGCGAAGAAAAGCTGCTTGGTTTCCAGTGAAGGCCCCCTGCTGGTCACGTTTTCGGTCACCGGAGGCGCCATGTCAGCTTCCACATGCTGTCTAGAGTGACAGGAGATCATCGCTCGAAACTGCAACCGAAAGAAATCAATGCTAAACTGTAGGTTGTCAATCAGTGGTGAGCGTAGCTCAGCCGGTAGAGCATCGGTCTGTGGCACCGAGGGTCGCGGGTTCAAATCCCGTCGCTCACCCCAACCCCTCCAACCTAAGCCATTGAAGACTCATGGTCTTATCACTGAATAGTTTCTTTGCGGGCATCAATAGGTCGGCCTTCTGCTAATAGTTGGCAAACAAATGGAAATGCGGTTTCAACCCCTACCAGGCCCACCTCGCCCTGTTCCCGATATCGTCGCTGCCAACGCGCCGTTTCCCCCGCCCGGGCGGGGAAATCTCCCTCTCCCTCTCTGCTCGCTCTTGCTGACTTCCTCGCTCATTGTTCACCCCTCGTCTTTCTGCGCATCCTAGCGCCTGGTTGGGGTGAACTCAATGCTCACACACTGTAGCTTAGTCCTGCTCTCCACTCGCTCCCATGCCCGCTGAAGTCAGACAGTACTATCTGACACACCCTGCACGACAGGCTTGACAAAGCGGCCGCTCCGGCATAGCTTTGCCTCGTCAAGTCCCCCTTCCAGGGATTCTTCTCCTTCCGACGATTGTAGCTTTGCAATTCCACCGAAAAAGGCGGAGCGATTGCCTATCCGCAGGAGAGCCAGCGATAGCTGAGAGTCAGTCAGGCTATAAAGATGTTTGACGCTAGCGAAAAGTCCATGGATGTGATTCGATTGGTGACGTTCGGCCTGGATGACCATCGTTACGCCCTGCCTCTGAGTGTGGTTGAGAAAATCGTTCGTTTAGGTGAAATCACCCCTTTACCAAAAGCTCCCCCGATTGTTTTAGGCATCGTCAATATCGGAGGGCGCATTGTTCCGGTTTTCGATGTGCGCAGACGCTTTCGTTTGCCCGAAAGAGAAATCGATCTACGGGACCAATGCATTCTTGGACAGACCAAGCGCCGAATGGTGGCGTTTGTCGTCGATGAGGTGAGCCGTGTTGTGGAACGTCCTGAAGGAGAGGTGATTACAGCGCAGGAGATTCTCCCAGGCCTAGAGTATGTACAGGGCATCGCCAGGTTCGAGGACGGCATGATTCTCATTCACGATTTAGACACATTTCTTTCGCTGGAAGAGGAGGCAGTATTAGACAAGGCACTCACAAACGCCCAATAACTAGATTGACTGATCGTATGCCTGAAATGCTGCTGTCCCGAGTCCGTGACATCGTTTCCGCTCAGATCGGCCTTCACTTCCCGCCGGAGCGCCTACGTGACCTCGAATGCGGCATCAGTTTGGCCGCGCGAGAATTCGGCTTTGCCGACGCAGAAGCGTGTATCCAGTGGCTGCTGGCCTCGCCATTGACAAGGAACCAAGTTGAGGTTCTAGCAGGCCATCTAACGGTGGGAGAAACATATTTCTTCCGCGAGAAGATTATTTTTGAGCTTCTTGAGAAACAGATCCTCCCAGAATTGATTTATTCGCGGAGAGGGACGAATCAGCATTTGAGAATCTGGAGTGCAGGCTGCGCGAGCGGCGAGGAGCCATATTCCATCGCGATCTTACTTCACAAGCTGATTCCCGATTTGGAGCGCTGGAACATCACGATCTTGGCTACCGACATCAACCCTCGGGTTCTTCAGAAGGCGTTGCGGGGCATCTATGCGGACTGGTCGTTCCGAGACACCCCGCCCTGGGTCCGAGAAGGCTATTTCAAGAAGACCGAAGACGGTCGGCTACAAATCCTTCCCTCGATCCAGAAGATGGTGTCCTTTTCTCATCTGAACCTGGTAGGGGATGCTTATCCGTCGCTCTGCAACAACACCAATGCCATGGACGTGATCTTTTGCCGGAATGTCCTGATGTACTTTGCTCCGAAGTGGCAGAAGAACGGTGTCGAAAATCTTCACTGCTCGCTGGTGGAGGGCGGATGGCTGTTCGTTAGTCCCACTGAGGCCTCGCACATTCTCTTTTCACAATTTCGGACGGTCAATTTCCCCTCCGCAATCCTCTATCGGAAAGACAGCGACAAAGCCACCAGCGTAGACGTTTTTCCCTCTTATGTGCATGAGAAACCAACGTCTTGGTTGCAACCCACGACTATGTTTGTCTCGGATCCAGAACCGGCACCTGCTGTCTTCCCGGAATTTCCTGAAATGCTGCCACCATCCCCTGGGGAGTCTCAGAAAGAGGACGTACAGCCTAGCCCGTACCAGCTGGCGCTGACCCTGTACCAACAAGGACGCTATTCGGTCGCAGTTAAACAGCTTGGCCTCTGGTTGTCCCAAAACCAAAACGACAGTAACGCAATGAATCTTTTGGCGCGAGTGTACGCCAACCAGGGTCGGCTTGAGACGGCGTTTGAATGGTGTGAAAAAGCCATCGC
The DNA here is from genome assembly GCA_965197305.1 of Candidatus Acidiferrales bacterium. Classification (GTDB taxonomy): domain Bacteria; phylum Acidobacteriota; class Terriglobia; order Acidiferrales; family UBA7541; genus Palsa-189. The sequence continues at coordinate 1,025,763 of CBDAMS010000013.1, forward strand.
TGCGGACAAGTTGAATACTGGCTGCCATTATCTCCGCGCGATGATCCTTCAGGAACAAGGGATGGCCGAAGGCTCCCAGGCATCTCTCAAGCGGACTCTGTATCTAGATCCGAAGTTTGTAATGGCGTACTTTTCCCTTGGAAATCTCACATTGCGCCTAAGAAAAGTAAAAGAAGCCGACAATCATTTTGGGAATGCTTTGTCTTTACTTCAAGCATATCGGTCAGAGGACATTCTGCCGGAATCGGATGGTATTGCGGCAGGGAGGCTGATGGATATCATCCAGTCCACGGTTTATGAAGAGAGATTCGCAAGCAGGAGACGAAAGGATTCGTGAAGCAAGAAAAGGCCAAAGTCATTGACTGGGAGGAGTTGCGCCGGCAACTCGAAACCACTCAGAGGGTTCTGGCGAGTGGATGGCAACCGAAGGCTGAAGAAAAGCGGCGAATTCTGAAGGCAAGAGCAAAGGCGCTGGCGCGGAGGACAGAGGAAGAGACGCCAGTTCAGGAACGGATCGAAGTAGTGGAATTTCTTCTGGCGTATGAACGATACGCTCTCGAATCGAGCTATGTTCGCGAAGTGTATCCAATGAAGGAACTCACGCCCCTACCGTGCACCCTTCCCTTTCTATTGGGGATCATTAACGTCCGGGGGCAAATCCTTTCGGTGATCGACCTCAAGAAATTCTTCGATCTTCCCGACAAAGGTCTGACTGACCTCAATAAGGTGATCATCGTTCAGTCCGGTGACATGCAACTCGGCATTCTCGCTGATATCATTCTGGGAGTTCGAACCATCTCCCTCCAAGACCTCCAGACATCGCTCCCAACTTTAACTGGAATCCGGGCAGAGTACCTGCGCGGGGTGACAAGAGAACGTCTGGTGGTTCTCGATGTGGGGAAGATTCTCTCCGACCCGAGGATGATCGTACAGGAAAAGGTGGAATCGTAAACCAGATATAGTGTCAAGGACTGATTTCTTTAGACACTGATTCTGAGAGTTTTTTACGTGACTAACGCATACCGTTTGGCGAATACCACAGGCGGCATGTTGAGCGCGGAGTGAATCCGCGTGTTGTTGTAGTCCCACAGGGTGCGGTAGATCTCCGCCACTAGCTCCCCCAGTGTTTTGAAGCGGTTCGGATCTCCCAGGTCAACCTTGAATTTGTCGTAGAACGATTCCTGGTATCCGTTCTCCCAAGGGCACCCCGGGCGGCTCCATGAAATCACGATGCCGCATCCATCAAGGATTTCAGTGAACGCCATCGCGTCATACTCCCTCCCGTTGTCGGAGTGGAATAGACCCGGGCGCGGATGATGGAGCAGGGCGTTGGAAAGCGCCTGAATGGTGAGCGCGGCTCCCTTTCTCACCGCAATTTGGATTCCCAGGATCCGGCGAGTGTAGAGATCGATCACGGTCGCCACATAGACCTTCTTTCCGTGCTGCACGAACTCGGTGAAGTCTGCTGCCCAGATGTGGTTTGCATATGCGGGCATGACCGCGAGCAGGAGGTTGGGATAGGTCCGGGAAACCTTGGATTTTCTCCATTTTCTGCCTCTCCTGCGGTAGGGCTTGATGCCAAACAGATGCATGACCCTCTGCGCCCGCTGGCGGCAGAGTCCCAGTGCCGTAGCAATTCGCCGGGAGCCGTAGGAGGGATGGATCTGCAGCTCTTCTTCCAGGCGGACCTTGAGGCGCCAGTCCTTCTCCTTCATTCTTGGGACGTAATACAGGCTCGCGCGGGATATGCCAAGGGCTCGGGCAAGCGCTGATTTGTTTCTTCCTTCGCTCAATTGTTTTTTTGAGTCATGGAGAGCTTGAGCGTGATCTCGCCCACGAGTTCCAGGAGTTCTCTGTTCTGCTTCTGAAGTCGGGAGAACTCCGCCCAGGACGGGGCACCGGTTGCTCCCTTTACCATCCAACCATAGATGGTCCCTTCAGAAATACCGTGATCCTTGGCGGCCTGGGCCACCGAGATGCCCTCTTCCTTGACGCGGCGTAGGATATCGGCTTTTACGTTGGCTGCAATACGATGATGTTTTTTGTTCATATGACACCAGGGTAGTTAATTCCCAACCTCAGTGTCTAAATTACCCAATCCAGGGCAGGGTGAAGATGTCGCCCTAACTACCGTGCTGACTCCCGGCTTGTCGCAGGTTCGGGTGGACCCTGGAAAAATGGAACAAGTGATCATGAACCTGGCAGCGAACGCGCGGGACGCCATGCCTCGGGGCGGCAAGCTCACTATCGAGACGGAAAATGTGGACTTGGACGAGGAGTATACGCGCCAGCATGTCTTTGTGGTTGCCGGTCCCTACGTTCGACTGACCGTCAGCGATACGGGAGCAGGGATGGATCAGGAAACGCAAGCCCGCGTGTTCGAGCCGTTTTTCACGACCAAGAAGGAGGGGACGGGGCTGGGTCTGGCAACCACCTACGGCATCGTCAAGCAGAGTAGTGGCTACATCTGGGTTTACAGTGAGCCGGCACACGGCGCTACCTTCAAGATCTACTTCCCGCTCGTCGGGGAGCCTCCCCATGAAGAAGTGGTTTCGGCCTGGAAAGATAGGGCAAAGGGTGGAGAGGCCATCCTGCTGGTGGAGGACGCCGAATCCTTGCGCGAATTGACACGGAAGTTTCTGGAAATGGACGGTTACACGGTGCTGGAAGCTGTAACCGGCGCGGAGGCAGTCCGGCTGGCACGAGAACACGACGGTCCCATTCACCTGTTGTTGACGGATGTGGTCATGCCAGAGATGGCCGGCCAGGAAGTGGCAAAACAGGTGTCCGCCATCCGACCGGAAGTCAGGGTACTCTTCATGTCGGGTTACACGGAAAATGCCATTCTGCATCACGGTGTAATCGATACCGGCACGTTGCTAATTGCAAAACCGTTTTCCCGCGAAGCCCTGGCCGAAAAGTTGCGCGAGACGTTAGGCAGTCCACGGAGATAAGCGTAAACGCGCGCGCGAGTTAGAATAATCCAAACAACAATTGAGAGTTGTGAATCGCCGAAGTTGTTGGACTTCAAGAGTGCAGCCGCATACGTGGGTTGTGGTGTGTAGAGATTTCGCGAGGCGGTTTGGAAACCGCAATTTCACGGGTGCGTTGGTGTGAACCAGTGTGTTTGCGTCCGGCAGAGAAGGAGAAGAGCTTTCTCCGATGATTTGGTCGCGGACCACGCCCTCAGTCGAGTGACACAGCCTAGGCCACGCTGCCCCTCGGTCAGCGTCACCTTTGGTTCTTTATAAGTAATGGCATGAGACAGGCACCTCCTGAGGAACGGGTCGCACACGATGGCATTCAGTCATCCTTAACATGGGCTTGCCACTCGTGACGGTGTTCACTAGAATCGCCCTCACATCTCGCGAGGGGGGGGGGGGGGGGGGGGGTAGCGCCTCGCACAAATGGAAGCCCGCAAAACACGTTACACGGAAGACTGACTGGCCGTTTACATCGGTTTTCTGGTATTTTTGCTGGCCCTGTCGCTTTTCGCTGGGGTCAACGTGTTCGGCTGGGCCATCACGACGTCCGTCTGGACGGATTTCTCAAAAGCCCTGAAGCCAATCTCGGCATCCTACGCGAACCTGCCTAGCATCGTCTCTCTGCTGCTGACTTTTTGTTTCCTGCTGTTGATAACGACCGCTGGCGCTCGTGGATTGGGCGCTGACTGGAAGCGCTTCGCCAAGGGATTTACCGGTTTTTTCTTTATCAGCTACCTGTGCTGGATTGCCGGCGCCTAGGCCAATATAGCGGTGACCCCCAATCAACGGGTGGCGCTTGGCGTCGGTTGGTCGCTCAATCTTACGTCGGAGGTTGGATATATTACCGCACTGATAGTGGGATTGCTGATTGGCAATTTCCTCCCCTCGGGGGTTTCTTTTCTGCACGAGGCGATCCGGCCTGAACTCTATATCAAGGTCGCGATGGTGATCCTCGGTGGATTCCTGGGCGTCACGGCCGCCGAGCAGTTAGGCCTAGCCACGTCGGTGATGTTCCGGAGCCTGTGCGCCATCGTGGAAGCCTATTTGATCTATTGGGCTCTGGTCTACTGGGTCGCCCGAAAGTACTTCAAGTTTAGCCGTGAGTGGGCCGTCCCATTGGCTTCCGGTATTTCCATCTGCGGCGTTTCGGCAGCGATCGCCACGGGTGCGGCCATCAGGGCCCGTCCGATAGTGCCGATCATGGTTTCGTCCCTGGTAGTTATTTTTTCCGTCATAGGGCTGCTATTTCTACCCTTCCTGGCGCAGACTTTCTTGTATCGGGAGCCCATGGTTGCCGGAGCCTGGATGGGACTGGTGGTAAAGACCGACGGAGCAGCGGTCGCCAGCGACGCAATTACCGAGTCCTTAATACTGGCCAAGGCGCAGCCAAGGAGGGCGTCCAGTACAGGGAAGGCTGGGTGGTGGCAGTCACTACCACCGTCAAGGTCTTCATCGACATTTTTATCGGCTTATGGGCCTTCCTGCTGGCCTGGATCTGGTCGACCAAGATCGAAGGTAGGAGTGGAGAGAAGATCAGTAAGAGGCTTCTGTGGGAACGATTTCCGAAATTCATCCTCGGGTACATGGCAACCTTCTTGATCATTTTTACTCTTGGCGTGCTGTGGCCGGATTTGGTGGCCCGGACCAAGACCGCAATGGGCAGGCCAATGCCTTCCGCGGCATATTCTTCGTCATGACACTCTTTACCATCGGCGTGATGTCCAACTTCCGCAAGCTTTGGGAAGAGGGTGTTGTCCGGCTGGCGCTGGTATACGTGATCTGTCTGTTCGGCTTTATCGTCTGGATTGGTCTTCTGATTTCCTGGCTTTTCTTCCAGGGCGTGAAGCCACCAGTTGTGTAAGGATATCCAGACAATGGACAAGCCTGAACTTGGCGAAGAGCTCAAGAAAATGGAATGGGAGCCCCTCCTCCCAGTCGAAAAGAAGCTGATTGGGTGGAGTTTATTCCTCGGCGTGAGCCTGATTTGGCTGCTACTTTGGGTAAGCAATACCTTCTTCCAACCTTGAGGAGATTGACACCCGATGAGCGCGCCTGCACAGTTTCCGCTATGGTTTGCGCTGTGGAGGCTTCGTTTTACGCTGCTGATGTTATGCTTTTTCCATGGGCAAGATCAGCGCCGGCCTGGTTATGTATCGGATGCGAGGCGGGCGGTTGGAGATTCTGCTGGTTCACCCTGGCGGGCCGTTTTGGGTCAAGAGAAATGTCGGTGCCTGATTCGTTCCCAAGAGAGAAGTGCATCCCGGCGAAGATCAGCTTGCGGCAGCCAGACGGGAATTCACGGAGGAAACAAGTCTGAAATCCAAGGGGAGTTTTTTCCCCTTGGGCAGCATCAGACACCAGAGCGGGAAGACGGTTGCGGCGTGGGCTTTTCAGGGTGATTGCGACCCCGAATCGACCCAGAGCAATACGTTCGCGATGGAGTGGCCTCCGAAATCTGGCAGAACCCAACAATTTCCGGAGAGCGACCGCGCCGCATTTTTTACGATGGAACAAGCCAAGGAATTCATCCATCCTTCCGAATTCGAACTGCTGATTCGACTACAGCAGATCTTCCGTTCTGGTCCGGCTTCATAGGTCTTAAAGGGTCAGCCGGGCAGTACGATCCCCCTGGGAAATGGTGGCAGGCACGCAGGCTCGTATTTGTTCCAGTGCGAACCAACGATCTCGCTCTGAAACAGCTGTCCATGGTTTTCATATCCTGATGTTCCCTGTACCGTTTCCAAGCTTTTGAATTCAAAAGGCTTTGCTCGAACGCGCACAGTGCGGATTTGGGCAGATTCGTGCACAGATGGTGACGGATGGTTCGCCACAGGAGCACAGGACAGGTGAAAGTTATTGGTGATCTTTCGACCCACGGCAGGCTGACGGGTATTCTGATGGCGGCGGCTTGCTTGGCGCTGGTTGCTTCAAGCGTCGCGCTGATGATCTACGACATCCGGCTCGCCGAAATCTACCTCCTAGTGATCTTGCTCTCTCTCTTCGGAGTGTACCTATTAGCCTTTCGGCTGCAGCGAACCATTTCCGAGACCGGCGAGCCGGCGCCAGTGACTCCGGAACGGATCGATCGGGACGCACTGCTCGAACGCGTTGAGGGCGACGTGAGCCTGCTCTCCGAAATGGCACAGATTTTCGAGCAGAATTACGTGCCTCTGCTTTCGAACCTGCGCGCGGCGGTCCGCGACGGCGATGCCTGGGAAATTGAGCGTGCGGCGCACACGCTCAAAGGCATGGTTTCGAACTTCACGGCAACCGGCGCGGTCAAAACAGCGGAGTGTTTGGAGGATTTGGGCCGGCACCAAAGGCTTGCAGAAACCGCCGAGGCGCTCGACGTCCTGGAGCGGGAATTGGCCGCTCTGCGTCCTTTGCTCTCGGAACTCGGCGCGGGGAAAGCATTTTGAGAATTCTGGTGGCCAACGGAGACACTGTTTCACGGCGCATGCTTGAGGCGCTCCTGCAGAAGTGGGGCTACGCTGTGGAGGCGGCCGACAACGGAGCCGAGGCGTGGCGCCGCCTACAAGCCGGAGAAGGGTCGCGGCTGGCACTGCTCGATTGGATGATGACGGACATCGATGGCGCCGAGATTTGCCGGCGCATTCGAGAGCGACCCGAAGCCCCGTATGTCTATCTCCTGCTGCTCACCGCCCGCAGCCATCAAGGCGACGTCATCGCCGGGCTCGAGGCGAGTGCGGATGACTACCTGACCAAGCCATTTCATCCTGGGGAGTTGAAGGCCCGCCTGCGGGTAGGGATCCGCGTGCTCGATCTCGAGGAAAAACTGGTGGTGGCGCGCGAAGCCATGCGATTCAAGGCCAGCCACGACGCACTGACGGGGTTATGGCATCGCGGCCAAATCATGGAGATGCTCGATCGCGAACTGGTACGAGCCAGACGTGAGGACCGGCCGCTGGGCTTGTTCATTGCCGATGTGGACCATTTCAAAGCCGTCAATGACCACCGCGGGCATTTGGCGGGGGACGAGGTACTGCGCGAGACGGCTCGGCGGCTGGCAGGTTCGGTGCGACCCTATGACGCCGTCGGCCGCTATGGCGGCGACGAGTTCCTGATCTTGGTATCGTCGTGCAATGCTGCTAGCGCCAAGAAAAAAGCCGAGCAACTTCGCGCCACCTTGGCGGTTTGCCCAGTGAACACGTCGGCCGGCACTTTTCCGATCACCATCAGTGTTGGCGGGGTGTCGACGGAGCTGTTGGGGCAGCCGAGCGCTCAGGAGATCTTGCACGCGGCCGATGAAGCACTCTATCGAGGCAAGCAGAAGGGAAGAAATCGCGCACAGATCTGGGAACCGAAGCCTGCTGCGAAGACGCCATGCGACCCAGCCGTTACGGACAATGCCGCTGCGGATTCCGAATCTTATGCGGCACCCTCCGCCGCAAGAAATTGGCTGCTTTCACGCTGCTAACCGCAACTCTTTGGTGGGATTTCCAGCGCGACGGTGGACTTAATGCACAAATATTTCTCAAAGGCTTATGGCGGAAAACTCATTGAGTAGTCGCTGCGTTCGACCCACAGCCTGACCTCACGATTACGGCCACTCTTGGGATCTTGATCGGACGGAAACGGCTCGAAGGGACTGATCTCAACGGCCACGATGACCCCGCTGCCGCTATCGCCAGGTGCCTTGGCCGATTCGATACGATAACTGCCGATTGGCGCGTAGTAGCCTTGGCGGCCCCAGTCGGCTAGAAAGTCCTGATAAGAGTAGGTGCCGTGCGGCTTCCAAATCTCATAAGCGAGCTGTCCATTACCGGCGACGACTGCATCCATGAATTGTTCGACGACGCGTTTCTCACTAAGGAAGCGCAGGGAAAAATACCATACGCCGAAGGTTATTAGAATGACCAGAGCGACAGCACTCACGGCATAGCGGAGGCGGTTCGAGCGGGGTTCTTCGCTGGATGTGTCAAATAGGGCCAAGGCCTCGCTCCTCAATGCCGGCTTGCGTCAAACCCGGCATTGGTGCCGCGCAATGCTCACGGGAATCGGCAGCACGGCAAACCCTAACAGAATCGCCACGTTGAAGTAAATCCCTGCAAAGCCCGAATTTTCGAGCAGTAGCCATATGCACGATCCTGGAAGTGGTTCAGCATTGTGGGGAAGCGCCCGCGGCCCGAGTTTTGCGACGTTAAGTGGTAATGATTTTCTTCTGGAAGCGCTTGGCTGCCAACAAAAGAAGGGCCGTGCCCATCAGCAGTAGCACACCTGCGTGCATCCAGAGGTGATGAAAACCCGCACCGCGCAGGATGATTCCGCGGGTGATGTTGACGTAATGGGTGGCCGGCACCAGGAAGCTGAAGAGATAGAAGGGCAGCGGCATGGTCTCCCGCGGAAAGATGTACCCGGAGAAGAAAATGCTCGGCAGGATCGTCAAGAACGCCAGCTGCATGGCCTGAGACTGCGAGGTTGCCTGGCTTGAGATCAGCAAACCGATGGAAAGAGCCACAAACAGGTAGGGCAGCGAGAAAAAAAACAACAGCACGACGCTGCCGTGGATCGGGACGCGAAACACCACAACCATTAAGAGCACAATCGCGGTCAGCTCTGCAAATCCGATCCCCAGGTACGGCAGGATCTTGCCCAGCATCAAGCCGAGAGGGCGTACCGGCGTGACGAACAACTGCTCCAGTGTGCCGCGCTCCTTTTCCCGTACAATCGCGAACGCCGTCAGGAAAGTAGTTACAGTAAGCAGCAAGATCGACATCAGCCCTGGAAGAAAGAAGTTTGGCGAACGCGAAGCAGGATTGAACAGCAGTTTGGGTCGCATCTCCACAGGCAGACGCTGGCGCGAGATCGAGCCCAGCAGCCGTTGCAGCGATTCGTCCAATCCGATCGCCGTGGTCACATTGATCGCCTGGCCGGCCACCGAGGGGTCGGAGCCATCGATCAACACCAATACCTGCGCCGTGCTCCGGTCGAGCAATTGGCGCGAGTAATCGTATGGAATCTTGATTCCCACCCGGGCGCGCCCGGAAATGATCCAGTCGTTCAGTTCCTCTTCGGAGTTCACATAGTGGCGCACGCGGAAAGTATCAGAATTTTCCAGGCGATCGATCAGTTCCCGACTCTGGCGCTGGTTGTTCTCATCCAACACCACGGTGGTCACCTGGCGCACGTTGGTATCAATGCCAAAGCCGAGCAGAATCATCTGCATCAACGGTATGATCAGCGCGAAGAACATGGCCGTGGGATCGCGTCGCACGTGCAGCATCTCTTTGTAGAGCACGGCACCCAAACCACGGAAAGCTCCGGTCACGCTCCCGAACCTAGACATGGGTCCTCTCCAGTTCCGCCTGGTGCTTGTCGGTGAGCTCGACGAAGACATCTTCGAGGCTCGCTGCCAGCGGGCGTACCTCGCTCACTTCGATGCCATGCCGCCGTAGTTGATTCCGAAGATCGTCCAGATCAAACTCTTCATCCACCAGAGCATGAATCGATTGGCCGAAAACGGTGGCCCTGCGGATGCCTTCCAGGTCTCGAGCCAGGCGTAGCGCCCGCGTGATTTCCAGGGCACTGATCTCCACCCGCAGCGTGCCGGGCGGGCTCACGTCCGGAAGTTTTTTCAGCTCCTCGGGCTTGCCGTAGGCGATGAGCTTGCCATCGTAGATGTAAGCGACACGGCTGCAGCGTTCCGCCTCGTCCATGTAATGTGTGGTCACGAAAAAGGTGGTGCCCTGACCGGAGAGCTGGAAGATCAGGTCCCAGAGCTGACGCCGCGCGACCGGATCTATCCCCGCCGTAGGCTCGTCGAGAAACAGGATCTTCGGTTCGTGCAGCATCGCGCATCCCAGTGCAAGCCGCTGCTTCCAGCCTCCCGACAGCTTTCCCGCTTGCCGATTCAGATAAGGATGCAATTCGTTCAACGCCACAACTGCTTCGATCCGGTGCTTCAGCCGCGGATTAGAGAGCCCGTAGATCTGCCCATAAAATTTAAGGTTTTCGGCCACTGTCAGGTCGTCGTAAAGGCTGAATCTCTGCGACATATAACCGATGCGCTCGCGCACCACCTCGGCATCCCGCCGCACATCCAAGCGGTCCACCCACGCCGCGCCTGCTGTCAGCGGTAGCAGGCCCGTGAGCACCTTGATGAAGGTGGTCTTCCCGCTGCCATTCGAGCCGAGGAAGCCGAAGACTTCGCCCTGTTCGACGGTCAGGCTCACGTCGTTGACCGCGAAGAGCTCACCGAACCTGCGGACAACGTGCTGGGCCTCGATCGCGAGAGGCTTTCCGTCTAACCCCAACACTGGCTCTTCGGTTTGGGTTTTCTCTGTCAAGGTCGCAGCTCCCTCAGCCCTCTTCCTAGCGGTTGAGTTTCAAGGTTACGTCGGCGGCCATGCCCGCTCGTATACGGCCCTGTGGGTTAGGAAGGCGCAGCTTAACGCCGAACATCTGGTGGACACGCTCCTCACGGGTCTGTACATTGCGGGGCAGGAATTCCGCCTTCTGGTTGATCTGCTCGACCCCGGCCTGGAAGACCTCCCCTGGGAACGAATCGAACCGCATCTCCGCCTGCTGCCCGATGTGCACCAAGCCGATCTGTGTCTCCGGCACGTAGATGCGAATGTACAGCTCATCGCGCTCCAGCAGGGTAGCGATCGGAACGTTCGGCGCAATGAGGTCACCCGGGCGTATGTCGAGCACCTCGACCACGGCAACAGCGGGAGCGGTGACTTGCCGCTCGCGGTATCGCGCTTCGGCATTGCGCAGCACGCCGCGTGCATAATCGATATCCTCCCGCCGGTATCCGTGTTCGTACTGCTTCCGGCGCGCTTCGGCCTGCTCGAGCCGCGCCTTGGCGGCCGCGATCTGCTCCGGCCGGTAACCGCGATCGAGTTCCGCCAGGTGTTGTTCGGCTTTCTTCCGCGTTGCGGAAGCGGCCTTCCAGACGCCTTCCGCATCGTCGCGCTGCTGCTTCGAGAAAACGTCGGCATGGGCCAAGTCGCTCACGCGCTTCCACGTGGCCTCCGCGCGGGTGGCTTCGGCTTTGGCGGCCTCGACCTCGGCGCGCGCCGCAGCAATCTGTTCTTGGCGGTAGCCGTGACGTATTTCTTCATACTGCGCCTGGGCCTGCGCGGCCTCCGCTCGTGCCTGGGCGATTTCCTCTGGACGGTAGCCGCGCTCCATTTTTTCCAGGGTCGCGCGCGCCTGCTCGACTGCGGCCAGCAACTCCTCGTCGTCAAACTTGACCAGCACCTGTCCCGGCTGCACCTCGTCGCCTTCTCGAACCTCCACGGCAACCACGCGGCCCCCAACCTTCGAACCCACACGAATATTCCTGGCCTCGACCGTCCCTGAGATCCCCAGCACGTCATTGGGCCCACGCACAAGCAGGTATACACCCGCAGCCATCCCCAACGCTGCAATGCCTCCGGCCAGAAATCTTTTCCCTTTCATTGGTTTGTCTCCTTGCCCGACGCCGAAACGCCGCACCAAAACAGCTCCAGAGCGCGATCCAACCGCTCTTGAAGTGCTTCGGAAGGGTCGAGTGCCCACAGAATCAGCGTGCCGAAGAACATCTGATGCATTGCCCGGGCCAGCCGAACCGGATCCATGTCGCTGCGGACCTGATCCTGCTTCTGCGCGGCGGCGAACAACCGGCTGAGCAACTCCAAGCCGCGCTTCAGGTTGGCAAGCATGAGCCGGCGCACTGGGGTGCTCATCAGATTGGTCGCGAGGATCGCGCGTACCAGCGCCGGGCTGCGCGACGGCTCTTCGGCCAGCGCGCTCACCATTTGCTGCAGGACTGCCCGGAGAGGCTTTTGACTAGCGTCCAGCGTGAAGGCGATAGCCGCGACCTTGCCCAACTGCATTTGGCCAAATGCGGCGAGCACGTGCTCCTTGGAAGGGAAGTAGTTGAAGAAGGTACCCTTGCCAACGTCGGCGGCTTCTGTGATGTTCTCGATCGTGGTGGCGACAAAACCGCGCTGGGCAAAGAGCTTCAGCGCCGCCCGGAAGATTCGTTCGCGAGTGACTATGCGCCGGCGCTCGCGACGGCCCGGTCCAAGCGCCGGAGGGTGATGATATGAAGCCGAAGCTCGTCGGGCCATCGGACCTCCTATCTGCCCTAAACCAATTTATGACCATAGGTCAATTATGGTTATGAGTCAAGTTCCAGAAGGAAACTCCGCGGCGCGCCACCCCGCGGCGGGTCTGTTCAGGTTTCCAGTACGCCGCCGGAGTCGGCTGGCGGTTCGATGGAATATTTCGTGCGCTGCTTTTCGCGGTGCTCGGCGAGCGCCAACTCGATGAGACGGTCGATCAACTGGCGGTAAGGAAGCCCGGAGGCTTCCCAGAGTTTCGGGTACATGCTGATGGAAGTGAAGCCGGGAATGGTATTGACCTCGTTCAGGTAGATGTGGCCGGTCGAGCGTTCCAGAAAGAAGTCCACGCGGGCCATCCCGCGGCACTCCAGGCAACGGAAGGCTCGCACGGCATAGTCCTGAAAGCGGCGAATCTGCGCGCGTGTTAATTTCGCCGGGATCAGCAGTCTGGTCCCTTCTTCCAGATACTTCGCTGCGTAGTCGTAAAACTCCCGGTGCGGGATGATCTCGCCGGGGATGGAGGCCTGGGGCTCATCATTCCCGAGCACCGAGACTTCGATTTCCCGGCCGCGGATGGCGCGCTCAACCAGAATCTTCTGCGCGAATTCGGCCGCCAGGGCGAGCGCGGCCGGCAACTCGGCCCGCTTGTGCACCTTGGTCATGCCGACGGACGAGCCCAGCGTGGCGGGTTTCACAAACATTGGGAAACGGAATTCCCTCTGGACGAGTCGCAACACATGCGAGCGCGACCGTTCCCATTCGGAGCGCAGGACGGCAAGAAATTGGCCCACGGGAAGCCCAGTCTGCAAAAACAGCCTCTTCTGCATATCCTTATCCATGCCCACCGCCGAACCAACCACCCCGGAACCGACATAGGGTATCCCGGCCAGTTCCAGCAGGCCCTGCACCGTGCCATCTTCGCCATAGGTACCGTGCAGCACCGGAAAGACGACGTCTATGCGCAGGCTATTGGCGCGCGCTTCGTCCATAGGCAAGAGCGCGGCGACGTTTGGATCGGCAGGCAGCATCACGCGCTGGCCCGTGCGCAGCACCTCGGGCAGTATCTTCTGTGCGGGAGAGCCCGCCCGCCAGCGCCCGTCTTTGGTGATGCCCAGGGGTACAGCTTCGTACTTTGTGGGATCCAGGGCATCCATCACCGACGCCGCGGAGACCAGAGACACTTCGTGTTCGCCGGAGCGTCCGCCGAAAATCACGCCGACTCGGAGCCTCCTTTTTTCTGCCGTCATGGTTTTGTCCGTTTCCTTCTGCTGCTCTACAGAATCTTTTTCCCCAGCGCTGAGAGCATCATTTCGACGCCCAGTAGCGCCGTCTTGTTGTGCAGATCGATCACCGGATTGATCTCGATGACCTCGAGCGCCACCATCGACTTGCTGTCGGCGATCATCTCCATGGCCAGATGGCTCTCGCGGTAGGTCACGCCCCCGCGGACCGGCGTGCCTACGCCGGGCGCATCGGTGGGGTCCACGAAGTCCATGTCCAGGCTCACGACGATGCCCGCAGTATCATCCATCGTGATGCGCAGTGCCTCGCTCATCACCTCGCGCAAGCCGCGCTCGTCAATGTCGCGTATCGTGAAGGCGTGCACCCCAGACTCTTTCACCAGCCGGCGCTCTTTGGGATCGGGGTCGCGCACCCCGACCAAGGCGACATTGCGAGGCTCGGCCTTGGGTTTATAGCCGAGTAGTCCGACCAACTCCGGGGCTCCGTAGCCGATGACGGCGGCCAGCGGCATTCCGTGCACGTTACCCGAAGGCGTGGTCTCCGGCGTGTTCATGTCGCTGTGCGCATCCAGCCACAAGTAACCTACTTTCTTCGACTGCTTGCGGAAAAAATTCGAGACGCCGGAGAACGATCCGATAGCTAGAGAATGGTCCCCGCCGAGCACCAGTGGTAGGAGGCCTTCTTGCAGCGTGCGCTCGGTGATCTCCGCCAGGCCGCGGCACGTTTCCGCGATCTCGTTCAGATATTGGGCGCGCTTTTCACCGTAATGCTGCTCTTCGGCCTGCTTGACGGCGATGTTGCCGAAATCCTCGACCTGGTGGCCAAGCTGCCTGAGGCGCGATTGTAGACCCGCCACGCGCAACGCCGAAGGCCCCATGTCCACCCCCCGGCGGCTCTGGCCGAGGTCTATGGGCACTCCGATGATGCGAATCTTTTGCGGCACTTGAAGTCTGGTAGTCCCTTGCCCGTTGCATGAGAGGAGGCTGGCGAAAGGACGGCTAAGGATACACGCGATAAATCATCCGCGGAAAGGGGATGACTTCGCGGATGTGCTCGGTCCCGCAAATCCATGCCACGGTACGCTCGAGGCCCAGGCCGAAGCCGGCATGCGCCGCGCTGCCGTAGCGCCGCAAGTCCAGATACCACTGGAAGGCCTCCTCGGGCAGGTGGTTCTCGCGCAGTCGTCGCACCAGCAGATCGTAGCTCGAGATGCGCTCGCCGCCGCCGATGATTTCGCCGTATCCCTCTGACGCCAGCATGTCGAACCCGAGCGCCAGCTCTGGCCGTAGGGGGTCGGGCTCCATGTAAAAAGCCTTCATGGCCGCCGGGTAGCGGTGGATCATCACCGGCCGGTCAAACTGGTTCGAGAGGATGGTCTCTTCGTCGCCGCCAAAGTCATCGCCCCATTTCGCGGGGTTGCCGTGCTTCTGCAAAATACCGATGGCTTCATCATAGGTGAGCCGTGGGAACGGCGGCTGCACAGTCTCGAGTTTGGCCACGTCGCGCTGCAGGGTCTCGAGTTCGCGCCGGCGCCGGCGCGCGGCCGACTGCACGATATGACTCACCAGACCCTCGGCCAAAACCATCATGTCCTCGAGGTGAGCGTAGTAGGCTTCTGGCTCGAGCATCCAGAATTCGGTCAGGTGGCGCCGTGTCTTGGATTTCTCCGCGCGAAACGTCGGTCCAAAGCAGTAGACCTTGCCCAGAGCGGCCGCGGTGGCTTCGAGATAAAGCTGGCCCGATTGTGTCAGGTACGCCTTTTCGTCATCCACGTACTGCACCTGGAATAGCGTCGTGGTGCCCTCGCATGCCGCTGACGTGAAGATGGGGGCGTCGGTGAGCGTGTATCCCTGGCCGTCCAAGAATTCGCGAGCGGCACGAACCGCTTCGGCGCGAATACGCAGAATCGAGGCTTGGCGCGGCGTGCGGATCCACAGGTGCCGCCGGTCGAGCAGAAAATCGACGCCGTGCTCTTTGAGCTGGATAGGATAGGGCTCGGCCGCCGGGACGCGCTGGATGACCTCCACTCTCGTGACGCCCATCTCGTATCCGCCGGGCGCCCGCGATTCACCGCGAATGCGGCCGGTGACCATCACGCTGGACTCCTGCGTAAGACCGCGCAGCGCAGCGAACGCCTCTGGCTGCTCTTTCTGCGAGACGACGCCCTGAAGGATGCCCGTACCGTCGCGAAAAATCGGGAACAGCAGCTTGCCGGATTCGCGCAGGTTGTAGAGCCAGCCCTGAATCGTTATTTCCTGGTCCTGGCGTTGTCCGGCCTGATCAATGGTAACGGCCACGCGGCGCGGTTCTCCCGGAGGATTCATCTGTGGTGTTGCGAGGCAAGAAGTTCCTGCTCCAATTTCTCGAACGCGTTTCGCGCCACCTCGGCGGCTACCGAGGCGGGGGCCGGATCGGCATAAGCCGGTTGTTCCTTCAGCTCCAATACCAGCGCCGCCTCCGGGGGCAGGGCCGCCATGGCTGCCTTCCAGTCAATCGTGCCTTCAAACGGCAATAGGTGCTCGTCATTTACGGCATGGTTGTCATGGATGTGCGTGGTGACGATCAACTCGCGCACGGCCGCCAGGCTGGGCAGGACACCGTCCCCAAGATGCGCATGCCCGATGTCGAAGCACAGGCGCACATCCGTGAGCCGCGTATCGGCAATGAACTGGCGCAGATTCGCCGGCGTGGCCAGTTCACCCGGCGTGTTTTCCAGTGCGATGGTGACGCCACGCTGCTTGGCAAACAGGCCCAGGTGTTCGAGTGAGTTGAAGGCCGCGTCGAACCGACGCGGTTCGGCGGGGTCGCGGGAAGTGCCCATATGCTGCACCAGGTAGCGGAACGGGATCCGCTCGGCTATATCGAGCGTGCGCTTGATTTCATCAACGGCTTCGAGGCGCCGCACCCGCTCGGGATCGGAGATGGAAAGAGGTACCCCGCTTTCCCGCATAGGGTCGAGTTCACGCTCGGACGGCGCATGGACCGCGTGCAGGGAGAGATTGCGATCCTGCAGCACGCCGGCAAGTTCGCGCACCGCTTCCCCGGAGCCATAGTCGAAATGCCCGCGCGCGCAAAACAGCTCGATTGCCGTCACGCCAAATCGGGGCAATTCCGCCACGAGAGTCGGAGTCAATCTCCGCCTGATGAATAGATACGTGGAGAGTATCCGCATTATCGGGCCAAAGTTTGCATTCGCATCGGGAGCGTTCGACTCTAGGTGAAAGCCCCCAGTGCGTCAAGGCGACCCCCAATGGAGTTTTTGCTGCGCAGCAGCCTAGGCTGCTGCAAATAACGTTTCTCTACACGGTGAGTAATAACGGTCGCACGCCCTCTCCCTCATTGGGGCCGATGCTTGAAGGTGACATTACGGATGATTATTCGTGGAGTACTAAGACCATCGAGGCCACCCGTATGAGAGTCTAGGAAGAAGGCATTCAGGGCTATGGTTAGAATGGTGATTGCCCTGTCACGTTCAACATGGGCACAGGGTTACCACCGGTGACCACCGAGGGCAATACTCCATCCCATTTCTCCATAGCGGTTCTCTGAACCTCAAGTCGCCGCAATCGAACCAAATTCGGCGTGATCTGCCCTTTTTGGAGCTCCAGCCCGCGGGCCTCGGCCTCCGCCAGGGTGATTTGCTGTTGCGCTTCGAACTGCACCCTCTCCAGGGTGTTCTGTGCTTCGAGAGCTTGTTGGACCGCCGTTACCTTCGCCTCGATGGCCTGCTGGAAGGCTTCCGAAAATTGAAAGTCAGTGATGGAAAGTTGTACCACGCCGATCCCACGCGCGGCCATCCTGTCCCTCATCTCGTCCTCCAGCGCGTTTCTCACCGCCGGTCTCTGGGTGATCAACTCTTCAGCGTTGTAGTTTGCCGTGGTCGATTTGACAGCTTCCTGGACGAACGGCTGCATGACCCGATTTTCATAGTCTTGCCGCATCGTGCGATAAATCTCACCCACCTCGCTGGCCATCAGTTGATAGTTCAACGTGACTTCCGTGCTAACCACCTGTAAGTCCTTACTGGAAGAGGTGGCAGGAGCGGTATATTTCTGGATCTGCGTTGACATCAGAACGACCTGATTCGCAAACGGAATCTTGAAGTGCAAACCTTCATCGAAAATTGTTCCGCTCACGGCTTGAAACCGCAGTAAGACCCCTCGTTGTCCTGCTCCAACGATGACAACGCTTGCCGAGAGCAGAATGAAGGCGACAAATACGCTTACACCCAAGACGATCCATTTCATCATTCCCTTGGGGATTTGATTTCGGAATTCTTCGAAATCGGACATGGCCATCGCTGCCTCCTCATCGTTGACAAACGTTCTCTCAGGTTGCTTCGGCTCGGCGCCCTTTCGCTGCCACTCGCACCAGAGCATTGAGCCCTGGATTTCGAATCACCGTGGAGAATTCTTCCTGCTCTGTGCCCTCGTACACTGCTTCCGTGTCACGTTACTGGCACGCCAAACAGGACGCCCGCCTCATTCTACCAACTTTAGATGCCCGCTACCTAATTCCGCTATGGAATGCATCGGGTGATGTCAGGCTGTGTGAGCTAGAGAAGCTGTCTACCAAAATCATCGTGGAGCGGTTTATCTCCTGGCCATCCACTGCCTGTGAGGATTGGAAGAAGTATGACTCACAACTCCGACCTTTGAGGAACACCTTTGAGGAACTTGGTAGTGCACGACGCGCTTGAGCCCTCTAAGGAGCAAACCGACAACTACCTCGCCACGGTAGAAGCACAGCTGTTCAAGAGAAAAGGGCCTTTAGTTAGATTGCAGCGACATAATTACCCGCGACAGACGAGCGTCAAGTGATTTCAAAAATTACCGTGTCGGGAATTTGGAGCCTCCTATTCATGCCGAGACGGGGGATAGCTTTGCGCCCAGCCGGTGCCCGTACGTGTGGAGATCGTCAAGGCCTCCGCGACTCTTCAGTTGGCTGTCGGATTACAATTTGGGTGGAACGCCACGCTACCACAATATGGCCAAGCAGTTGAGCTGACTGATCGACGCCGGTGTTTGAGTTGTCCCTCGCGTAGCACGCCTGGTCGACGAACTGGCCCGAGATCGCTTGCGTCGTGGCAAATGCCAGCGCACCCAGGGCCAACACGAACACAGCAACGGTCAATCCGGCCGAAAACCTACGCATCGAAGCACCTCCAAAAAGAAAGCAAAGGATGGAATCGCCTTGCTTATACGCCTTGCGTCCAACGCCGTCAAGGCCGACGGGCTGGCGGCGCGCATAGAAACTAGCTCGATTCAAGAAGCTGAGCGCCGCGCTCGAACACCAAGGGGCGAGGCCCAGCACCTGCTTGAGCCGGAAATCACACTCTAACAAACCGGAGCTCCATGTTTATGCGCGCTACGGAGTGCCCCTGCGCCCCTATGTCACGAAGCATCAAACGCCGCGCAACCGTGGTCGCTCTGCTGCGATCATTTACCTCAGCAAGGTGGCTCGCCAGGCCGGGTCCGTCCAGGCCGGGTCCGTATCAGCGAATGTGATTCTATTGGCCTGCCGCTGTCGGCGTTGGAGGTGCGTCCCCGTTGTAGATCAAACTCGTGATTTTCCAGGAACCGTCTGCCTGCTTCGCTAGCGTCACAACGTGCTTCCCGATTTGTCCTATGGGATCACCGCCCGCTTTGGGCGTCATCTGAACCGTGTTGGAGCCAGCTTCGTATGCGATGTCACCACCCACCTTGGTCTCTTGAGGTGTTAGGCTCAGCTCAATCGCCATCATCGAGTATTGCTTCTGAAGACGGGCCTCGATCGCCGCCCTGCTGGAAACAATCGGTTCGTTGGGTGGCATCAACACGCCATTTTCGGTAAACAGGGCCGCGACGCCCGCGGCATCACCGGAATTCTCCGCCGCCATGTACGCATCACGGATCTCGTTGATCGCTTCCATGTCCGCCGCCATCATGTCCTCTTGACCAGCTGGTTGCTCGCCCGCCTGGCATCCTGTTCCCGCCAGGACCGCCAACAAGAGGATGAGTCCGGTAATCAGTCGCATGGTAACCTCCCTCAAATTCGCTATCAGCTCTCTAGAGTTAGACCACTGCTACCCGATATCACGGGATTAGCAATGCTTGCAAGCTGTGCTCAGTGGCACTCGGTCGGTTGCAAAATTGGCTGCGTTGAGAATTTGGAGCCTCCCTCTCGTGCCAGCATGAGGGTGCCTTTGCGCCCAGCCGGTAGCCGTCACCGGCGCCAACCGCCCGCACCTGAAAGCCATCAACCGTGCAAAGGTAGCCCCCAAATCCACGAAACGAACGTCTCGCTCCTGGTCTGAGTGTTTCTCCAGGCCAAGATCTCATCGATCTCGGATCGAATCAGAGGACTCCTTGTTGATCGAGTTTCGGGGCCACCACTCCATCCGTTCGAGAATGTTCCATATTGGTATGTTCGGCTATTGCAAGTCTGTCTTGGGAACGACTCGTAAACTAGAAATCCTAGCCGAGCTCCTCTATGTTGCTTCCTGCACCTTAGACATACTGCCTCGTTATGATATCGGCGCGCGAAAGCTTCTACTCCTCTGGGGGTAAGTCCTTTCTTTCTTGTCAGTCGGCGAGCACAGAATGGAAATGGAAGGAAGGGAAGGTGGAGAAAATCTATAATTAGTGTGAATCCGCGCTACTTAGCATCGTCGAGCAGATAGGCTGCATGTTGGTACCCGTCGTGCCTACTGAAGAACTGAAGGGAGGTGACGGGCAAAACTGACTTCCGCCGTACGATCTTCGCTATTCCCGACGGGAAAAAAAAGTAGTTGCCCGGTGCCGGCACACGAAATCCCAGTCTAAGACGTACCCTCGGCTTCTGGATGTGTTGACTTTCGACTTCCGATCCGGTCAAATGTAGACAAGTTTACGGCATTTCACCCGTTCTTCGGTTGGATTCCCCTTCCTGCTGTAGGCATGACTGAGCTTTCCCGAAAACCCAGGCGACGCCATGCCCCAGGGGGATTTGATTGTGCTAGACGCTGTTTTCCGCACGCTGATTGATTCGGCGCCGGACGGCATTGAAGTGATGAATCATGAAGGCCTGATCGTCCTCGTGAGCAACCAGGCGGAGAAGCTGTTTGGTTACCAGCGCGCCGAATTGCTCAACCAGCCGATTGAGATCCTGGTCCCCGAGCGCTTGCGAGGACGGCATCGGGGACACCGGGCGGATTTCTTTGCGCGGCCTAGGGCCGTGACCTGCCCCCGTAGATCGGTCCAGTTGTTGAGTTAGGATTTCGGGCTCAACGATCGAGAAAGGGGAAGTCAAATGGCCAGGAAGCGTTTTACCACCGAGCAAATCATCACCCGCCTTTCGGGAGGCAGAAGTGGCTAAACAGAAGACAAAACCAGGCATTCTTGTGATGGTTGTTGTGCTGGCCGCCGCGATATTCACATTGGACCTCTTCCTTCCATTGGGCGTGGCGGGCGGCGTGCCGTATGTGCTTGTGGTTTTGGTTTCGCTGGAGTCGACCCGGCGGAAAGATACTCTGGTCGCTGCCATAGCCTGTTCAGGGCTTACTGCTATTGCCTTCTTCTTCTCTCCTGCAGGGGGCGTTCTGTGGAAGGTGCTATCCAACCGTGCTCTCGCTTTGTTCGTGATTTGGGTCACTACTATCATCGGTCTGCAACGGAAGCGGGTGGAGAAGGAAGTCCGACAACTCAACAAATACCTGGAGCAGCGCGTCGACGAGCGCACAGTAGCGATTCACACGAAGACCGATGAACTCCTGAGCGCAAACCGCCAGCTTTTGATGGCCAAGGAGGCCGCCGAATCCGCCCATCGCGCCAAGAGTGAATTCTTGGCAAATATGAGCCATGAGATCCGTACACCGATGAACGCCATTGTCGGTATGACGGACTTGGCTTTGGACACGGAGTTGACCAGAGAACAAAGGGAATATTTGGATATCGTCAAGGATGCCGGCGACTCCCTACTAATCGTTATCAATGACGTCCTTGACTTTTCGAAGATTGAAGCCGGCAAGCTGGAAGTGGACTGCGTTGACTTTTCTCCGCGCGAGATAGTGGAAGGAACTGTGCGCATGCTGGCAGTTCGAGCGCATGAGAAGGGTCTAGAACTAGCTTGCCGCGTCAGTCCCAATGTGCCAGAAGAAGTGGTTGGAGATCCGGACCGTCTGCGGCAGATTCTCACCAACCTGGTTGGAAACGCTGTCAAGTTCACTCCCAAAGGGGAAATAGCGATAGAAGTAGAAACCGAATCACAGACTGCTCAGGAAATCACGGTGCATTTTTCTGTCCGGGATACTGGGGTCGGAATTCCCGGTGACCAGCTGGAGGCTATCTTCGATGCTTTCTCGCAGGCCGACACCTCGACCACCCGGCAATATGGCGGAACAGGATTGGGGCTGGCGATTACATCCCGCCTGGTGGGTTTGATGGGGGGCCGCGTCTACGCCGAGAGCAAGGTGGGTCACGGCAGCACCTTCCGTTTCACAGCACAGTTCGGTCGGAAACCCGCGACCGTTGGGAAAGCCGCACTCAAGCGGCCGGATGCCCCAATCTGATCGGTCTCCCTGTCCTGGTAGTGGATGATAATGCGACCAATCGTCGCATCGTGGAAAAAATCCTCACCAAATGGGCCATGCGACCTACGGCCGTAGACAGCGGGCCCCTGGCCCTGGATACCTTGCATAAAGCGCGAGTCTCCGGAAAACCGTATGCGTTGCTCCTGCTGGACGTCGATATGCCCGGTATGGATGGGTTTGAGGTAGCCCGGCGGATCAAGCAAGACCCCGACTTGAGCGGTGCCACAATCATGATGTTGACTTCTGCCACGCACCCGGGGGATATCGCGCGCTGCCAGGAACTAGGTGTCGCGGCCTATTTAATCAAGCCCATTCGCCGCGCAGAGCTTCTGGAAGCTATGCTCAGCGCTCTGGGCAAACACGACACCGGAAAAAATCAACTACAGGTTTCTCCTTGTCGCTCCATTAACGAGCGCCGCCGGGGAGTCAGTATTCTTCTCGCAGAGGACAATCCGCTAAACCAGATTGTGGCGCTGCGGCTTCTCACCAAGTACGGCCATCGCGTCGTCGTCGCCGGAAACGGTCGGGAGGCGTTAGTGGCGCTGGACAAGGCCCCTCTGGATGGCTTCGATATGGTCCTCATGGACATCCCAATGCCGGAGATGGATGGGTTTGCCGCTACTGCCGCCATCCGGGAGCGTGAAAAGCAGACCAGAACACATATCCCTATTGTGGCCATGACCGCACATGCCATGAAGGGTGACCGGGAACGTTGCCTTGCCGCAGGAATGGATGACTACATCTCGAAACCAATTCAGGCCAAGGCGCTTCTCGATCTGATCGAACGTTTGACGGGAGTACCGTCCATGACCCGGGAGAAGACAGAGCCCGTCCCTGCCCAATTGGAAGAACCCAATGTAAAGGCAGTGTTGGAGCTGTTCGAAGGAGATACGGAGCTGATCCATGAAATTGTGGATCTGTTCTTGCAACAGTACCCGCAACAATTAGCCGTCATCCGCGAGGCCCTAGAACACAAACATCCGAAGATTTTGGAACAAGCGGCCCATACGCTGAAGGGGTCCGTCAGCAATTTCGCTTTTCCCGCTGTCTTCCATACCCTGCAAAAATTGGAAAACATGGGCAAGGAAAGGAGCTTCACAGGGGCCGCTGAGATCCTTGCTGCCTTGGAACAACAGCTGCTGAGCTTGGAGACAGGCCTGGCTACCTTCCAGAAGGAGCACGTAACGTGAAGATCCTGATCGCCGACGATGACCAGGTCAATCGCCTCATCCTGCAGACATTTCTGCAAAAATGGGGGTACGAGGTGCTCGCTGCACAGGATGGCAGCGAAGCCTGACATCTTCTCGAACAGCCGGATCCACCCCGACTGACCACTCTCGATTGGATGATGCCGCGCATGGACGGAGCCCAGGTCTGTCAAGAGATCCGTAAACGGCAGAAACGACTCTATACCTACGTCATTCTGCTCACGGCGAAGGGGCAGAAGAAGGATGTCGTAGATGGGTTGGAGGCGGGGGCCGATGACTACGTTACAAAGCCCTTTGACTCCAACGAACTCCACTCACGATTGCGAGCCGGACTGCGGATCCTGGAGCTCGAGGACCAGTTGATTCATGCGCGAGACCTTCTCCATATCGAGGCAACCCATGATGCTCTCACTGGTTTGTGGAACCGTGCCGCGATTTTGGAGTTCTTGGGCAAGGAACTTTCGCGCGCCCAGCTGGAAAATAGTTCCATCGGTGTGATCATGGCGGATCTGGACCACTTCAAGCGGGTCAACGATACCAAAGGGCACCGGGCTGGAGACATCGTACTGCAGGAAATGGCACAGAGAATGCGCAGTACGTTGCGGCCTTACGACACAATCGGCCGATACGGCGGCGAGGAGTTTCTAGTCATTGCCCCACACAGTGACATTTCCAACACTCTGAAGCAGGCAAAACGCTTACGGCGCGCAGTGGAAGCGACACCCGTCGGCACGGCAGAGGGGCCTGTCGCGATGACGATTAGTTTAGGCGTTACTGCAAGCGGAGAAGTGGGTTCCGCCCCGGCTGAGTCCCTCCTGTTGGCTGCCGATGCAGCACTCTATAAGTCAAAAGAGCGGGGTCGTAACCGAGTCGAATCTGTCAAAGTCAGTCAGGACATGGCTACAAGTTATCGGTAAATGCTTGCTGAATCTCCGCATCGGGCAGTGATGTGTATTTAGCTGGAGAAGCACAGACACCGGGGGACTCCGATGGCCAGATCGAGTTTTTGTACCGGGGCGAATGAGAGAGTCTACATCATAGCCCTGGGCTGTGAAACTGTGCTCAGTGGAGGACCGGTTTCAAAATTGTCCCCGTCCGGGAATCAGGGCCCATACTTGACGCATCCGCCTACGCACAGGGAAACACACTCACTAAGGTGCGTTACAGCGGCGGAGTTTCCAGCCGATCACGACACACAAAGTGACGAGATCGGACGCTTCGACGCAATGAGATTGAAGTGAACCGGTGAAAGCTCGGCCGGCCACCAATCGAACGGCGTCCCATCGAGGCGCGCGATCCGATAGCCGTACCCTGTGAGCATGTTGAGAACCTCGCGCGGTGCGTAACCAAATCGCGCATATTGGTGTGGCGCAAATTCGAATACGAGGACTGGCGCGGCACTTGGTGGGCGCGCGAGGATCGTTTTGGCGCCTCGCAACACAGCGAGCTCCGCACCTTCGACGTCGATCTTGATGACGTCGATGCGTGGTGCCGTGATGGAGTCAAGACGGATGGCGCGAACGCTGGTATCGGTGTACCCCCCAAGGATTTGCCCCTTCTTCCCGAGCTCCGACAGGGCGGGGTCGCGGTGCGCGAGGAAGCCCACCTGACCCTCGCAGTCGCACACTGCACATTCGTGAACTGTGACCTTCGCCAGCGCGTTGGAGGCGACATTCGCGCGCAGGAGTGTCGCGTTCGCCGGGTCCGGCTCGAACGCATGCACCGTCGCGCCGCGTTTCGCCGCCAGCAGCGTGTACTCGCCGATATGGGCGCCGACGTCGAAGACGACGCGGCCAGGATGGACGACGCGCTCGAGGAAAATCGCTGTTTCTGACTCCGACCAGCCGCCGCAGTAAAAGAGAGGTGCCGTGCTGGCGCTGCGCGGCACCGCGATGTCCAGGCCATTCCCGAGCGTCGTGAGAAGCGGCCGGCTGGTAACCTGCCAGCGAACGCGCCACCATGCGCGCCGCCACACTGCGCGGACCGGATGCGCACGAAAGTCAGGTCGCGCCAGGAGGCGAGCAAGTCCAATCAATTCAGCGACTCCTCGAACGCGCGGTGGATGGCCTCGCTGGGTGGCCCAAAGGCAGGAGCTTGCGCGAACGTCGCCATGACGTCGATTACATCCTTGCAGGAAGGTCCGCCGAAGAGTTTGAGGTCCATCATGTGGTTGTCACTTCTTTGGTCCATTGCGAGTTCGTCAATGTCCCCAATGTGGCTTTCAAGTCCACCAACCATCGCGGGAGTCATCCGAAGCGTCTGGTGAACTCGCACAAAGTCCTAGTAGACATCCTAAGTAGACAAAGGGTAGTGCACAAGCCGCCCGAAGGTTAACCAATTTCTTGCTGCAAGGGACTCGGCCAGCCTGGCGCTGCCTTGCACATTCATCGTGCCGGTGTGGCTTCACTTTCCCTCCTGTGGGGTTTTTGCTGCGGAGCAGTCGAGTCTGCTGCGAATAACGTTTTTCTGATCCATGTCCGAGGTCTTCTAGGCGCGCATCACTTGCGCCACATTACGCTTGTCACGAATGGCCATTAGGTACCCAACCGGCATGGATGCGGCCAGCAGCAGCCGCGCGCGCCACGAGCGAAGTTCGCTGAACTGGAAGCCTGGGCTCATTCCCCTGTCAAAGGAATAGCGGCTGAAATTGATAGCTGACCGAACCAAACCCCACGGATACTGAGGCAGCTGGTCTATGAATTCATTGAGAAGCTGCCGATGATAAAAAGCCCGCCCCGGAAACGTGGGGGGAGGGGGGGGGGGTGAGGGCGTCTACGTGGTCTCCAATATCCTCGCAGTGATAGATACGCAGTATCTCGTTGACGAATCGCGTTTTGAATCTGCGGGCCAACGCAAACCACACGACACCTTCCGGAATGTACTTGACACCCGGAAGCACCGGATATGGAAACTCCTTCAATACATCGGTTCGCTGGAAGCCCCACTTTTCACCTTTCACCTTGTATTTGAACACCATCTCAAGCGTGTTGGAATCCAAAATATCTCGGGGGAACAGGTCTCCCACAAGCCTGCCATTGTGGTCCCGGCACAAGACAGTGACCCCGGAGAATCTTTCCCGTTGGCTATCAGGGATACTATCCCAGTGGTATTTCAACCGCTCGAGCGCCTGCGGGACACAAGCGTCATCGTCATCGATATTCAGAAATAGCTTGCCTTTTGCCTCCCGCACGCCCCTGTTGAAAGCAATATTCTTACCTTGATTCTCCTGGTAGATGTAGCGGATAGGAAACGCACTCTCGCGGATAGGAAACGCACTCTCGCGGATAGGAAACGCACTCTCGCGGATAGGAAACGCACTCTCGCGGATAGGAAACGCACTCTCGCGGATAGGAAACGCACTCTCGCGGATAGGAAACACACCCTCGGCCTGCCACCGTTCGACGAGTTCCTTGGGGCTGTCTCTCGAGCCGTCATCCACAATCAGCCATTCGAAATCGCAAAACGTCTGCGCTTTCAGACTTTCATACACCTTTGGCAACGTGTTAGGCCGGTTGAATGTGGCTGTGAACACCGTGAACGTGTAGCGATAATCCATTTCTGCCCTCTCTTACCGCGTGTACACCCACGTGGTGCAACAAGGACCGCGTCGGCATGATGTGTATCAGTGCCGTTACCATTATGTGATGGGTGTCACGACGCCGCAAGAGGGCAAAGGTCCCTGAGACACTCTAGGGAAATTCAACCTACGTTGCTCCGGGTGGGGAACCATGACCCTGGGGGTTTTGACACGCTCTACTTCGGGCCTCGCAGGTTCCTTGAGAAGAGGGGTGCCCTTGCGCCCAGCCGGCAGCCTAGGCAGCGCAACGTTCGGACCGAACTAATCACTAGCTGCTACCTTGACTCGGCAGACAGCGATTTTCACCGTGTATCGAAGATCACATCGCTAAGGGACTCGTGTCACAGACTTGGCCTCAAGCGGGGGCTATAAGGGATTGGAAAGGAGAGGGAATGTAAGACGATGAGAGATGGCTTAAGTGGTTCCGAAGTAGTGGGGCGCGGAGCTTTCCAACCAAGCGCCTAGAGGTTTCGACGCGCCGGTCCTCACGATCGGAAAACACTCCGCGCCTCACCTGTTTCGATTTCTTCCTCCTTCACACACAGTGGCTCGCATCTACTGGCACTGTGAGTTGCCTCCCTTCGATGCGATACCGCGAGTCACCCCGATGGGTGAGGAAGTCGGTGCGGAATGCCAGGCTGCCTTAGATTGAAGGTAGGCTCACACGATCGCTTGCTACCCAATTGCTGATCAGCACGGCTACCAGAAGGCCCGTTGCGCGCCATTACAGCCACGCTGGCGGCCACACAGCAAAAGGGAGAAGAGAGAGAGCCCCCATCAACCCACCACCAACGTCGCGGGTATTAACTGTGAAGCCGCCCCACTATTGCGAGGGCCACTTG
The DNA here is from genome assembly GCA_965197305.1 of Candidatus Acidiferrales bacterium. Taxonomy (GTDB): domain Bacteria; phylum Acidobacteriota; class Terriglobia; order Acidiferrales; family UBA7541; genus Palsa-189. The sequence goes on from CBDAMS010000013.1 coordinate 1,053,238, forward strand.
ACGCGCGCGCTCGATCTCCCCGGGAGCGAAGGAGATCGCCGCAACACGTGGATGACCGCCGCCCCCGAACTCCTCAGCAAGCGATGCCAGGTTCTTCTCCGCAGCATCGGGATTCCACGGATTAGAGCCGAGTGACACTTTTGCACGCGTGGTGGAGGCGCTTACGCCGACCGAATAGCGGCAATGCGGGAATAACAAGTACGGAATGAACTTGTTATAGCCCTCCAGCTCAAGATCGCTGACGTCGAAGAAAACAACCGCGTCGTGCGCTTCAGCGCGCTGCCGCAGCAGCTCCACAGAGCGCTTATGCCGTTCAAGCAACGCCCCTAGATGGTTGGAGACCATTGGAAGCTTCACGATCTCCCCTAGGGGCCGCCGGACCAACTCTGGAATTAGGCGCGAAGCCAAGCCTGGTTCGGGTGCTGCTTCAATCACCAACGCCAACTGTGTGGCCGGGTAGGCCAGCTCGACCGCTGATTCCGGGGTTGAAAACTGCGCTCCGTCAATGATGTCACCCCAATGCACCAGTTCGGATACCGGTTCGACGTCGAAGCCGAATTTTGTGCTGGTGACGTCGGCCAGCAACTTCGTGCAAGACTTGTAGTTGGAATCGTAGAATTTCTGGCCGTTGCGGTCGGCGTGAAAATGCGCGGCGTCCTCGGGCGTGAGGAATGCACTTTGGTGGTGGTCGAACCACCAGGTCACTCGCGGCGAGGGCGAGTATTTGAAGTCCACAATCACATTTTCATCCCCATCGAACACGTGACCTTCGAAGGGCTTCGTCGCACGATGGGTCATGCCAGTGAACAGGAATTCGGAGTGTGAATTTATCCGTTCGCGATAAAAGCGAGAGAAGAGTGCGGCCGAGGCGGCACCGTCAAAGCACCGGTCGTGAAAGCACAGCCGAACGGTCACTGAATCAGGCACGGACTCGTCCCCAACCAGCAGTTCACGCTAGAGTGTTTTCTATCGACCAAAGCCATTAAAGATGGACGCCTAGGATTGGATTGTCAAGGGGGAAGCCCTGACGAGAGAGCTTAGTCACATCGTATCCCCAGCGCGAGATGGAAGTGCATGAGTCCGAAGCGGGTGAAAAGATTAGCAGCACGACAGGGATAGGGCTGGCCTGCACGCGGCGGGTAGGACCGGCTCATGGTTCCCGCTACTTCGATCTGCCGCGTGCCAGGCAGCTCTACCACGTGCTGTCTATTTTATGACATTGGTCATTGACGAATCCATAAATAGAAGTCCAAAATGCCGCGGACTAACTACAAGATGAAATTGCTGCTCCGAGGTGATTTTTCCGATCAACAATTCATGTGGGAAGAGAATTCACTATTCCCCATTGAGCGAAGTCGTGTCAGTGCCTGTGCCCATCAACTAAACGGGAGTCCAGTGAACCATGTCACCAAACGATGCTACCCAACACGATAATGCGGCGGCGCGGATATTGAAGATTGCTTTGACCTGCATAGCGCTGCAATTGAGCCTGTTGGCGATGACACCCGCTGTATTTGGACAAGATTCCCATGGCACGTTGCGCGGCATTGTTCTCGACATGCAGGGGAGAACGGTGCCCAATGCCGGGGTGACCTTGACGAATGAAAATACGAATGCCCTGCTAAATACAGAGACATCTGCCGCGGGGGTTTACGTTTTCCCAGACCTGCCGGTCGGTTCCTACACATTGCGCGTGGAAGCCTCAGGCTTTGCCCCTTATGCTCGCACCAGAATCCAGGTCTTTGCAGTGCAGGTCAGCGGCCTCACCGTAAACCTGATCTTGGCTACAACCACAACCCAGGTGATTGTAGAAGCCGGCGCCGACACCATCACGACGGAAACCTCCCAGCTGAGCGGGACGTTCGCAGGCAGATCCCTATCGGAAATTCCTATCGTGACCGGCAGGATTCTCTCCGTACTCAACTTGGCCGTCTTCTTGCCCCACACAACAACTGCTTTGGGCGGGACGTCTGGCACGGGGGGGGGGGGGGGGGGGGGGGCGATTGGCGGCCTGCGCGGCCGGCAAAACAGTTTCAGCATCGACGGAGTGGACAATAACGACCCAACCACCACAATCCGCTCGCAATCAGTCATTCCGGATGCGGTGCAGCAATTCACCGTGAACCAGAATATCTTCAGCGCCGAGTACGGACGTGGGTCGGGCGGCCAGTTCAACGTCATTACCAAGACCGGCACCAACCAATGGCACTTTGCGGCCTGACTCTACAACGGGAATCGCGCATATAACGCTGCCGATAACCAAGAAAAGGCAGACATTCGTGCGGGTGTCAGGACAGGTAAGCGCCGCTACGACTTCAACCGCCTAGGCGGGGACGTCGGAGGACCGATCATCCAAGACAAGTTGTTTCTCTACGGAGCCTATGAGTTCAACAATCTTGGCCAACAGGCCGTCGCCCCCACCGCCTTCGCTCCCACGTCCGCCGGAACGGCTGCGCTCGACACATTAGCCGCAAATTCACAAGTGAGAGATCTGATCGCTCAATTCCCGGTGGCGCCGGTCCAGACTACGACGGTTACGGTCAACGGTCAGCCAATTCCGATAGGGACCGTGAACTCCATAGCTCCAAGCTTCAGCAACGAACACAGCTACATCGTAAATGGGGATTGGAATCTTCAGCAGCAGAGTTTGCACGTCCGATACCTGAAGAGCCGGATCCGGCGGCCATTTTTTGGAAGCTTTCCGCAGGAGCAATTTGCGTCCTTTGCCGCGACGGATCATCGTCGCGTTATCGTGAATCATGTCTGGACGGTGACTCCACATGTTGTCAACGCTTTCAAGGCTTCCTTTTCGCGGTTCAGTGAATTTTTTTCGCTGAGTGGAATCGCCCAAGACTATCCGAACCTGCTAATTGGGAACCTAGCCAGCACGACGATCGGGCCCAACACTGCCCTGCCTCAGCACCGGCTTTACAACCGTTATCTTCTCGGCGACGCTGTGACGTGGATCATGAGGGAGCGCCACACACTGAAAGCCGGCGGTCAGTACTATTGGTTCACATCACCGGCGGTATTCCTGCAACTCGAGCGGGACTTCTATGCTTATAGTTCATTGGAACATCTCATCAACGATCAAGTGCCGTTTTTCGGCTTTCAGGGTGTTGGCAACGGCTCCTTTTCCGGCAACTCCAGGAATTTCGGCCTTTTCATCCAGGACGACATAAAGATCAACCCGCGGCTCACCTTGAACTTGGGACTCCGGTACGACTTTTTCGGCAATCCGACCGATACCAGACTGAACGCCTTGAACGCAATCGCCAACCTGCCGGGCACTCCGCTGGTGTTCCAGATTCCCAAACAGGATTGGAACAATTGGGATCCTCGCGCGGGTTTCGCGTGGGATCCTACTGGGTCGGGCGAATGGGTCGTCAGAGGCGGTGCCGCGGTTGTCTACGATGCGATCCCATGGAACTTCTACTCCAATAGCCTTCCCATCCAAGTTCAAGCACTTCTGCAATCGCCCGCCGCAGCTTGCCTTGGCACCTTCGGGCCACCGCCGTCCTGGTGCACCACAGGCACCGGATTTATCGCTAATGGAGGCATGAAGGTAAATTTCATGCCTCCAAACACAATGGAAGGCGCCCGGGCTCAGACCGCTGTGATCATGGCGGATGCCAAGGCACCGAAAGTATTCAGTTGGTCGCTAGCGGTGCAGAGGGATATCTTCCGGAACACCAGCTTGGAGATGCGTTATCTGGGAACGCGAGCGCTGGAGCTTCCTGTGCAACTCCGACTGAACTCCATTACTCCATTTGAGCGCGGCGCACAACCCCTGCCCACGTATGTTCATATGTCCGACGCTCCAAGTACCGTTCCCGCCACCGCGCCGACGCTGACTCAATTCCTTGCCTCGCGCGGCCTGCGATACGCTTCCCAGGGTTTTACAGGGGGCTTTCTCACTACGGCTGCTCCGGTTGGCGCGAGCACGTATCACGGCGGCGCTGTAGAGTTCCTACATCGTTTCAACCGCGGCTTGTTCCTGCGAGCTAACTATACGTACTCGAAAACGATGGATGATTCTACCAACGATCTGCGTTCCAGCCTGGTCAACCCGCGACGCCCTCAAAACTCGAACAACCTGCATGACGAATGGGCTAGATCCGCACTGGACGTCCGGCAAAAGCTGGCCATTACGTTCCTGTACGATGCCCCGAGGGTAAACTTGGGTAATCGCCTTGTTAGCCGGCTCTTGAACGAATGGTCATGGAGCGGCTCCTACCTTTTCCAAAGTGGACAGCCGATAACGATTCAATCCGGAGTAGACTCCAACGGCAATTTTGATCTGGGAACCGACCGGGCGATTTTGAATCCCCGTGGCATCGAGGGCGTTGGGACGCTGGTTACTCCACTGTGTCGTAACGCGACGACGGGGGCCACCAGCATCGATGCTAGTTGCTTTCCCGCGAACACCATAGGTTATGTGGCCATGGACCCGAATGCCAAGTACATTCAAGCGGGAGTTGGTGCGCGTTCCAATCTGGGCCGCAATACTTTCGATTCCCCCCACTTCAATATTTGGAACATGGCACTCCTGAAGACTGATCAGGTTACCGAGCGTCTCAGACTGCAATTTCGCATGGAAGCATTTAATGTGTTCAACCACCGGAATTTTACCTTAGGCAACTTGAGTGTGTTTCCGTCTCTCACCAATGCACTGAGCCCAGGATATGCAAGCTTGACCGGTGTGCCGACCGGCGCCTTTCTCAATTCTACGCTGTTCAACGGGGGCAGCCGCCGTATCCAGTTGGGCGTGAAGATTGCGTATTAATTTAGGGCCCTCACTCGAAGCGACCAGCGGTTGTGAGCACTGAAGGGGAAGTGCTCCGTGTAGCGTGAGGCGAGAGAGTCCCAGGTCGTTCTAGCCATGCGGGTGGTGCCGGGGGGCAGAGTCGGACTGCCTACGCCGGCCTTTTCAGGGCCGCGCTCTACCGGTGAGCTACCCCGGCACGTTTTGCGATTGTAACGAGGAACTTTGGTGATGTCGAGGCAGCTATCGCAGGTCGCCCTTCCATCTCTCTTGGTTCTTGTCGGAAACGTTGCCAGAGGTAACTAGGTGTTTCCAGTGCCTGCCCCCGGTGGGTTGACACTGTAAGGAGCGTGTGTTAGCGTGCCAATTCTGCATGCTTCATGCCTCACGAGATGCGAACTGCTGATCTGACCAGCGCATCACTTCTGGAGGAGCCGCAATTTTGAGCCAAGAGCGCAGGTTCCTGTTCACCTCGGAATCGGTCACCGAGGGCCATCCCGACAAAATCGCCGATCAGATCTCTGACGCTGTGCTGGATGCCGTGCTTTCGCAGGACGCCATGGGTCGCGTCGCTTGCGAAACCCTGGTGACCACCGGACTGGCCATGGTGGCTGGAGAGATCACCACTTCCGCGGCCCCGGACTACAACGAAATCGTCCGCGAGGTCATCCGCAACGTAGGCTATACGCGCGCCAAATACGGTTTTGACGCCGACACTTGCGCCGTCATCTCCTCGATCAAACGCCAGTCGCCGGACATCGCCATGGGTGTGGATACCGGAGGCGCGGGTGATCAGGGTCTGATGTTCGGGTATGCCTGTGATGAAACCAACGAACTGATGCCGTTGCCCATCATGCTGGCGCACAAGCTGGTCAGACGCCTGTCCGAGATGCGCAAGTCAGGCATGGTCGATTTTCTGAGACCGGATGGGAAGTCGCAGGTGACGGTGGAATATGTCAACGGCCAGCCGTTGCGAGTCGATTGCGTCGTCATCTCGACACAGCATAGCGATAGCGTCCCGAACAGGCAGCTCCACGACGTCGTCAAGAAGGAAGTGATCCAGCACGTAGTTCCCGACGGGCTCATGGACAGGCACACGAAATCTCACATCAACCCCACCGGTCGGTTCGTCGTGGGCGGACCCATGGGTGATGCCGGTCTGACCGGGCGTAAGATCATCGTGGACACCTACGGCGGATCTAGCCGTCACGGCGGCGGGGCGCTGTCCGGGAAAGATCCGACTAAGGTCGATCGCTCGGCTTGCTACATGGCGCGTTACATCGCAAAAAACCTGGTGGCGGCCGGATTGGCGCGTCGCCTGGAAGTGCAACTCGCCTATGCCATCGGCGTGGCCGAGCCGGTGTCTGTCATGGCCGACAGCTTCGGAACGGGCGCAATCCCCGACGAACGGATGACAGACTTGATCCGCGCGGTGTTTTCGCTTTCCCCGCGTGGCATTATGGAAAGCCTCGACCTGCGCCGGCCAATCTATCGCCCAACGGCGACCTACGGCCACTTCGGCCGCACGGAGCCGACGTTCACTTGGGAGCGATCCGACAAGGTGGAAATCATCCGCAAGGAAGCTGGCGTGCGCGGCACGGAAATCGCCGCGAGCCGCTAGTGTTGTTCCGGCTAGTTTCGTTATGTGTATCCACAGGCTTCTCGACCGGATGATCGGAGATAGTTCCGGCAAATTGGACCGGCAGTAGCATCGAATCTTCCGAAACGATTGGGGGCATTCCCGTGGCAACGACGCACTCCCTCGGGGGCGACATCAAAGACCTCACCCTCGCCGAACGCGGCAAGCGCAAGATCGAATGGGCCAATCAGCAAATGCCCGTTCTGCAGTTGATTCGCAAACGTTTCGTCAAGGAACAGCCCCTGAAAGATCTGCGGCTGTCCGCTTGTTTGCACGTCACCAGCGAGACCGCCAATCTGGCGATCACCCTGCGCGATGGTGGCGCCGAGGTCGTGCTCTGCGCCTCGAACCCCCTCTCGACCCAGGATGAAGTCGCGGCCTGCCTGGTGAAGGACTACGGCATTCCGGTTTTTGCCATTAAGGGTGAGGACGACACCACCTATTACGCGCACCTAGGGGCGGCGCTGGACCACAAACCGCAGATCACCATGGATGACGGCGCTGACCTGGTCACCACTCTGCTGACCAAGCGGAAGGAGTTGTTGTCCGAAGTCATTGGCGGCACCGAAGAAACCACCACGGGCATCATTCGCCTGCGGGCCATGGCCAAGGACGGCGCACTCAAGTACCCCGTCATCGCCGTCAATGATGCCATGACCAAACATTTGTTCGACAACCGCTACGGCACCGGCCAATCCACGATTGACGGCATTCTACGCGCCACCAATCTCCTGCTCGCGGGCTCGAAATTTGTCGTTGCCGGGTACGGTTGGTGCGGGCGAGGCGTGGCCATGCGCGCCAAGGGCTTGGGGGCCGACGTGATCGTCACCGAAGTGAACCCGGTGCGCGCGCTGGAAGCGACCATGGATGGCTTCCGCGTCATGTCCATGGCCGAAGCCGCAAAGATCGGCGACATCTTTGTCACCGTCACCGGCAACAAAGCCATCCTTACCGCCGAGCATTTCGAACGCATGAAGGATGGTGCGGTGATTTGCAATTCGGGCCATTTCAATGTGGAGATTGACATCCCGGCACTCGAGAAACTGTCGGGTGGGAAGAAGCCTGCCCGGCCCTTTGTCGATGAATATGCCATGAAAGACGGGCGCAGGATCTATCTGTTGGGTGAAGGACGGCTGATCAACCTGTCTTCGGCTGAAGGGCATCCGGCCGCGGTGATGGACATGAGCTTTGCCAACCAGGCGCTGGCGGCGGAATATCTGGTCAAGCACGCCGCGGAACTTACGCCACAGGTCTATCCCGTGTCCGACGCGATTGACAAGCAAATCGCGCGGCTCAAATTGGAATCCATGGGCATCCTGGCAGACCGGCTCACCCCGGAGCAGGAGCAGTACCTCGCTTCTTGGTCTGAAGGCACCTGACCACTTTGCTTGAGAAGCGGCTTTGCCGGAATGCCAAGGGCGCCCGTCTGTCATCTCGAACCAGGGATCTGCTTTACAGGAAAACAAGTCATGTACCAGTGGACTGATCTGGCGCTGGATACCGCCAAGTCGCGCGGCGCAACCTTCGCGGACGCGCGCGTGGTGCACGTTCGCCTGCGCGACCTGGCCACGAAAAATGGGGAGGTGGGCACGCTTGCCGAATCGGAATCTCTCGGCATCGGGGTCCGCGTGATTGCCGATGGCTGCTGGGGCTTTGCGTCCACCGACCGACTGACGCGGGACGGCGTCCAGGCTTGCGCCGCCCACGCCGTGGCCATCGCGCGGGCTTCCGCGTATGCCAAGCGCCATGACGTTTTCATGGCGCCGGAATCTGCCCACGTGGATACCTGGCAGAATCCCTTCATCAAGGACCCGTTTGCGGTACCCCTTGAGCGGCAGCTCGAGATTTTGCTTGCCGCCGACGGGGAGATGACCCGCGTCGCCGGGGTCACGCTCTCGGAAACTTCCATGCAGTTCCGCCGGCTCGAGCAATGGTATTCGTCAACCATCGGCTCCCGTATTCACCAGGTCAAAATGCAATCGGGCGCGGGCATCGTGGCCATGAGCTTCGACGGCGGGGAAATTCAGAAACGCTCTTATCCCGCAAGCTTCGGGGGCCAGCATCAGCTCGCCGGTTATGAACTGGTCGAGTCCCTTGATTTGGTGGGCCACGCGCAGCGGGTGGCCGAAGAAGCGGTCGCGCTGCACAAGGCCGCGCGGTGTCCCGAGGGGCAACGCACGATTATTCTCGAAAGCTCCCAACTCGGCTTGCAGATCCACGAATCCATCGGCCATCCGATTGAACTCGATCGCGTCTTGGGCATGGAGGCAAATTTCGCCGGGATGAGCTTCCTGACCCTCGAGAAGCTCGGCAAGCTCCGCTACGCGTCCGACATCGTCAATGTGGTGGCCGACGCGCGGCTGGACCACGGCCCCGGCCTCGGCACCTTTGGCTACGACGATGAGGGCGTGCCCGCGCAATGTATCGACATCATCAAGGATGGTATTTTTACCGGCTACTTGTCGGACCGTGAGACGGCCCCGGCCATCGGCCTCGAACGTTCCGGCGGCACCACGCGTGCGGAAAGCTGGAACCGGCTGCCGATTATTCGCATGACCAACGTGAGCTTGCTGCCCGGCGCCTGGCGCTACGACGATCTGATCGCGGACACTGACGACGCCATCCTGATGGAAACCAACCGTTCGTGGTCCATCGACGACCGCCGCTATCATTTTCAGTTCTCCACCGAAATCGGCTGGGAGATCAAGGGCGGCAAGAAAGTCCGCATGCTCAAGAATCCCAGCTACAGCGGCATCACCACCGAGTTTTGGAACTCTTGCGATGCGATCTGTGCGCGCGAGCAATGGACGCTTTGGGGCACGCCCAATTGCGGCAAGGGTCAACCGATGCAGACCATGGGCACCGGCCACGGCGCCGCCCCGGCGCGCTTTCACAACGTCCGCGTCGGCATGGCCTTCACCAAATGAGTCCCGCACGCAAAGCGAAGAGACCGGCTCGATCGGCGCCTTCAGCGCGGGGCCGCATCGCGGGTCCCGCCGTTGCCGAGGCGCATTTGCCTTCCGAGGCAGAGCTGCGACGTCTGGCCGAACGCGTGCTGCGCATATCCGACGCGGATCAAACCGAGGTTGAGATTCAGACCGTCGCCGATGCTCTCACTCGTTTTGCCAATAACACCATCCACCAAAATGTCGCTGAGCAAACTCTAAACGTTTCCGTGCGCACCGTCTTCGACGGACGCACCGCGCGCGCCACGACCAACAAGATCGATGACGACTCGCTGCGCCGGGTTGTTACAGCATCCTCAGAGTTGGCGCACAGCCAGCCGGAAAATCCCGATCTGCTGCCCATGCCTGGTCCGCAAAAGGTTCCAAAAGTGAAGCATTATTTCGAAGCTACGGCTGCAGCTACGGCGGAGGATCGCGCGCGCACCGTCGCGTCGGTCATCTCGCTTGCCGCCAAGAATGGCCAGACAGCGGCGGGAATCTTCTCGACGGGCGCCTCCGCAACCGTCCTCGCCAACTCTCGGGGCCTGTTTGCGGCTCACCGCCAGACGGGCGCCGAATTTTCCGTCACCATGCTGGAAACAGACTCTTCCGGTTGGGCCAAGGCCAGCGCCCCAGACCTTCGGGACCTGAAGATCGAAGAGCTTGCTGCCACCGCCAGCAGCAAGGCAGCGGCATCGCGTCGTCCGCGCGAGGCCGAACCTGGCCGCTGGACCGTGATCCTCGAGCCTTCGGCGGTGCTCGACCTGGTCGGCTTCCTCTTCTACGACTTTGCCGGAACAGCCGTTCTCGATCAGCGCTCCTGCTTCAACGGGCGCATCGGGAAAAAGGTCATGGGGGAAAACATTACCATCCGCGATGACGTGACGCACCCGCTGCAGTTGGGCCCACCTTTCGACGGTGAGGGCATGACACGCCAAACAATCCTGCTCGTGGATCGCGGCATACCGCGTAACCTGGTGTACGCGCGCGCCACCGCAAAGAAAATGAAGGCGCGGCCGACTGGTCACGGCCTGTCGCTGCCCAATCAGGATGGCGAGGCGCCGTTCAACCTGGTGTTTGATGGGGGGAAGACATCGGTCGAGCAGATGATTGGGTCAACCGATCGCGGTATTCTCCTGACGCGCCTGTGGTACATACGGGAAGTAGACCCTTACGACAAAATCCTAACCGGCATGAGCCGTGATGGGACGTTCTTGGTCGAGAACGGCCGCATCGTCGCGGGCCTTCGGAACTTCCGCTTCAACCAGGGCCTGCTGGAAATGCTTTCGAATGTCGAACAGCTTGGTCCCGCCGTGCGCGCCGCTGGCGAAGAGTCCTTCGAAATAGTGGTCCCGGCGATGAAGGTCCACAGCTTCCACTTCACCGAAGCCACCAAGTTCTAGCCGATTCGCCAGAATCCTATTCGGCGGGTACATTTTAAAGCGTCTGGGGATCTAAGGCTCGCTGCAGGGCCGCTCCCGTCCCGCCGCGCCGGTTCCTAACCGCTCCGTCTTAAGCGACGACAGGAGGCCCCAAAAGGAAGCTCGCCCAACCCCAATCCAGCATTTGGCATCGGGGTTGGACGAGAAGAGAAGAATAGGCTATTTTTTGGATTCTTGCCTGTAAAGCCTGCCGCTCCGTTTTATTTCCGAATGTCTTTTGGCACGGTCAGCTCGTCAGACTCCTCACCATAGACGGTTGCTTTATTGCACCAGTTGCAGAAAAACGTATCTTCGGGAGTGTTTATAAGCTGGTGCTCGGTCGCGATGTCCACACACGGGATGGGCATCAGATAGTCGTTTGCTGGCCCGATGCTCATGCGTCGAGGAGGCTTCACCCAGGGCTTCGTGAACATGACCGGGTCATCCACCGTCATTGCGACGGAAATGGTGTCTCCCTCCCGCGTCCAGCGTTCGATCACATGCACTTGATCGCTGTGAATCGAGGCTGTCTGTCCGCCCATCCAGGTTTCGTCACTCAGGCCCACCGTCTCCACCACCAGCGTGTCTCCCTCCCAGTGGCCGATCGAGTGCCCGAACAAGGAGGTATCCAGATTCTCCGGATGCCCGCGCCCGTCCGTGTAGATGATGCGGAAGAACGCCCCAGGCACTTTCTCCATCATCACTCCCACTGTATCTCCGTTATGAACGATTTGCATGTTCGAGATCGGCGAGCGAATCGTGCCATTCGGCACGCAATGAAAGGAGGGGTCCATCTTGTTGTCCCGGGGGCCATAGGCGAACTTGAACAGTTCGTTGACCTTGGCCTGGTATTCAGGCTTGTACGGAGCCGGGTTACGTTGATTCGCGGCCCGATCTTCGACGGTATTGCCGTCTTCGGCGGCTTCTACCCCGGCGAGTGCCCCTCCGTAGGCGAAGAACACCGAGCCGTCCTCTGTTCTGACCACGGGTTGTTCATCCGGTTGCGCGTTAGAAACACCCGCGATACCTCCGCGATAATACCCGCTGAAGTCGGGGTGCCCGTTCGGCAGCCGAGGAGTTGCTTTCGCCTCGGTCTCCCCATTTTCTGCTCGATTTTGCGCAGCGGGCACGGAAACCAACAACAAACACAACACACCCAGCATGGCCGTTGCCGTCACGCCATAGCTCATTAAACGGGTTTTCATTCCCATCCTCCTCTTCCTCACGCTTCACAAATCGCGATATTTGTGACCCCAAGCATCCACATCCACAAATACCCAGCCTGATAATTTCCTCCAAATTTGCCCTGAGGGCAAGAATTCAATTATCCCGCCACCCTTAGGTTACGAGGGCTCGAACGGCAAGAGGAACGTCGACATGACCAGGTCCTCCACCGTCGTTTCGACCTGCATCGTGTTCTCCTGCCGTGCACGCCAGAACCCGCTGAAGTCGGCTTCCCCGTTCGCCATCCGCGGAGTTAGTTTCGCCTCAGCATGCCCATTCTCCGTTCGATTTGTGTTGCTCTAGTCTTCCTCCGCACCAGTTGACGAAATATGGGAAGAATCCCTTGCTGTTTCCCTCGGCATTCAGCACGTTGAACAGTGATCCAGGTCACATCCTTCTCCGAAGGAGCCTAATAGAAATAGGGTGTAGGCATCCTAATCAAGGCAGGAGGTTTTGATTGCATCGTCTTTCTGGAGAGAGCCGATGAGTTCAAACGCATCTTGCGAGTTGCACTCAGGGATCCGGAAGGCGGGCCATAACGCCTGTGCAAAGTACAGTTGTCAAGGGCGGAGAAAAACTAGGCCAGAGGGGCGGAGGAAAAATAGACCACTCCCGGTGAGGGAAGGGGTTGATTTGCTGGATCGGGCTGGGGTGGCTGGAGCGGAGGCCTGCGCCTCCGTTCAGGCGGCGCGGTTAGGCCGGAGCGGAAGCCACCCCAGCCCGATCGTGGCGACGTGTGGGGAGGGTTAGGGTGGAATCGTTATCGGCTGGCAGGCTTCGCTGACCGCTTTCGTTTGCTCTCTTTCAGCCGGTAGCTTTCCCCGTTCATCTCCAGGATGTGGACGTGATGGGTGAGCCGGTCCAACAGGGCACCGGTGAGGCGCTCCGAGCCCAGCACCTCGGTCCATTCGTGGAAGGGCAGGTTGCTGGTGACTAGGGTGGCGCCGCGCTCGTAACGGAGACTGAAGATCTCGAACAGCATCTCGGCCCCCGTTTTCGACAGCGGGACAAACCCCAGTTCATCGATGATCAGCAGTTCGTAACTGGCCAGCAGTTTCTGTAAGCGCAGCAGCCGTTTCTCGTCCTTGGCCTCCATCAGTTCATGCACCAGCGCCGCCGCGGTGGTGAACCGCACCCGGTAGCCCTTCTGACAGGCCGCCAGTCCCAGCGCCAGGGCGATGTGCGTCTTGCCTGTGCCCGAGTTTCCCAAGGCCAGCACGTTCTCCTTGCGGTCGATGAACTCACTGCGGGCCAGCTCCAGAACCAGCGCTTTGTTCAGCGACGGAATCGCCAGAAAGTCGAAACTGTCCAGGCTCTTCACGACCCGGAACCGCGCCTGCTGAATGCGCCGCTCCGTCGCCCGCCGCTCCCGGTCCAGCAGTTCTTGCTCCGACAACCGCAGCAAGTAGCGGGGATAGTCCACCCCTTCGGCGGCGCACTGCTGCGCCACCTTGTCGTACTCGCGCAGGAAGGTCGGCAGTCTTAGCGCCTTCAGGTGATGCTCCAGCAAAACTTGAGGAGTCTCCATCAGAGGACTCCTTCCTGCACGGGAGTCAGTAGCGCCAGGTAGTCGGCGGCCGCCGTGGTGGCCACCTGTGCCATCGGCAGGTACGGATAGTTCTGCAGATCCAGCCGCGGCGGCCGTTGCTCGATCCGGCACAGTAAAAGATGTTTCACCGCATCGAAGGAGATCGCTCTCAGCCGCAGTGCATCTTCCACCGCTTTGGTGACCTCCGCCATCGAGAAGGTCTCCAGCAGCCGCAGCACCTGCACGTACTCCCGTTTACCTCGTTTCGACAGCCGTGCTTCCAGCAGTCGGCGCAGTTCGGTGAACTCTTCCGGCAACTCCCAGCCCACCAGCGGCGCCGCCTGATCGAGCGCATTCGTCTTCTGCTCCAGCAGCGCCAGATAGTGCAGCGGGTCGAAAATCATGTCCTCCCGCTCATAGCTTCTGGAGTGCCGCGCAATCACTTCCGCGCCGCACGAGATCACCACCTCGTGGACGTAGCCTTTGACCAGAACCTCGCGGTGCCCCCAGCACACCGGTGCCGAATAATCGTTGCCGCGATACCGCACCAGAGAGAGAGAACTCACTCGCCCTGTTCGTTTGTCGCAGGCTTCGTACGGCGTCGCTGGCAGCGGCAACAGCGCTGTCCGGTCCTTCTCGAACCGCTCTCCGATGGTCTGCTCGTGCCCTCGCAACCGCTGCTGGCGCCTCTTCCGGCACTGTTCCCGCAAGTGTGTGTTCAGCTCTTCCCAGCTCGCGCACCGCGGCACCGGCACCAGGAAGTTCCGTCGTGCATATCCGACCAGTCCCTCCACCTTCCCCTTGTCGTTTCCCTTGCTGGGCCTCCCAAACCGCTCCTGGAACAGGTAGTGGCTCTGCAACTCAGAAAACGCCTGCGTCTTCTTCCGCGTCCCGTCTCCCAGGATCCGCACCACCGCCAGCTTCGTGTTGTCGTACAGAATGGTCCGCGGCACTCCGCCGAAGTATGCAAACGCCTGATTGTGCCCCTCCAGAAACGCTTCCGTCGTTTCGGCCGGGAATGCCATCACGAAACAGTCGTCCGACTGCGGCAGATCGATCACCAGATAGTGTGCCTTCTGCTCCTCTCCGCCGATCACCACCAACGCTTCCCCGAAGTCTGCCTGGGCGTCTCCCGCAGGGTGCACCAGCGGTACGAACATCTCCCTTTGGCTCAGCCTCCGCAGACGCACGTAATCCTTCACGATGGTGTACCCACCACCAAAGCCCTGCTCCTCTCGCAATCGTTGATGGATTCTTTTTGCTGTGTGGCGCTGTTTCCGGGGCCGTCTCCGATCTTCCTCCAAGATCGCCTCAATCACTCCCACCCACGGATCCAGCTTCGGCCGCTTGGCCGGCTGCTGCCGCCGGTAGCCCGGCGGCGCCGAATACCGCAACATCTTCCGAACGGTTTCCCGCGCCAGCCCATACTCCCGGGCTACCTGCCGTTCGCTCTTCCCCTCAACATCAACCTCTCGCCGAACGCGTGCATATAGCTCCACTGTGTACATCCCTCCGGTATCCCACGAAACACTCCTCCTGGGACCGTTTCCTGAGACAGATTTCCGGCGGTCTGTTTTTGCTCCGCCAGGGTCCGCCGCTCTCGCGGCGTTCCTGGCCTAGTTTCTCTCCGGCGCGTACAACAGTCTGAGAAGCGTGCATGCTCGATCAAATGGTGTCAGAAATCGAGCGAAATGATGTCGCGGATGCTGTGGCCGCAGGAGGTTGACAAATGACAATGCCCGCACGGTTGAAAGCACATCTTGATCAGACACATGTATCGTATGAGCCTGTTTTCCACATACCGACGTACAGTGCGCAGTCCATCGCTTCTGCACTGCACGTTCCCGGCAAGGAAGTGGCCAAGACCGTAGTCGTGCAGGCCGGGGGGGGGATACGCTGCTGGCGGTTCTTCCGGCGCCCTACCGCATCAATCTAAAAAAGCTTGCCGCCGTGGTGAGAGCCCCGGTGCGATTGCTCGAAGAGCAGGAGTACTACAAACTCTTTCCCGATTGCGAGCCTGGCGAGGTTTCCCCCTTCGGTGAACTCTACGGTCTGCCGGTGTATCTAGATGAGGCCCTTAGCGAAGACCCGGAGATACTGTTCAGCACAGGCACTCACTGCGATGCCATTCGCATGGGCAATCTGGATTTCGTAAGGCTCGCGAAGCCGCGAATCTGCTCCTTCGCTGTGAAACCCTAGGAATTCAGGAGGGATAATCCAGGGGAGAGTCGGCAGATGCAAATCAGATCATCTCGCCGGGTGAACCCGGCAGAATTGGGGACCCATGATCAAGCATGATTAAGGAGGTGGAACTATGACCAAGTTGGCGAAGCAGGAGGGCAAGGATAGAGAGGAAGGCATGAAGATTCTATTGGCTATCGACGACTCGATATTTTCAGAAGTCGCCACGCAGGCAGTGATTCAACAGCTGCGACCGGAGCCCACCGAAGTCTGTGTCTTGCACGCGTTCCAACCGCTGATTCTGAGTTCCATGCTCGAATCCCAGGTTGTTGTTGAAACCCTCGAAGCCAATGAACGCAAGCGCCAGGAGGATGCACAAAAATTGGTGGCACGCGCTGAGCAGTTGCTTCGCAAGGCGGGTTTCAAGGTGCAGACGGTTGTGGAAAAGGCTGACCCCCGAGCTGCGATCGTTGACTACGCGGCGAATTGGAAGGCCGATCTGATCGTGCTCGACTCGCATGGCCGGAAGGGCCTGGATCGATTCTTGATCGGGAGCGTTGCGGAGTTCGTCGCTCGCCACGCTTTTTGTTCGGTGCAGATCGTGCGCATCCCCGGGACAGCGAAGGCTTAGTGTCTTCCCTCACCAGGGGCTAGAGGTAAGTCATGGCCAAGGCCATAGTGGGTGAGCGGATCTCGCTCAAAAACATACTTTATGCCACGGATTTCTCCCGGTACTCGGACGCAGCCTTGCCTTTTGCCCTGTCCGTTTCGCGCAGGTATGGGTCCAGGTTGTTTGCCCTGCATGTGATCTCTTTTTTGCCTTTCCCTAACGTCTCTCCGACTCAAGCATGGCAGGCCATGGCAGCGCAGGCTTTGCGCGAAGCGAAGGAAGCGATGGTGCGCTTGGAACCCCAATGGAGAGAGATTCCCCACGAAAAATTGATTCGCAAAGGCGATATCTGGACGGAATTGTCCAAGACTATTGAAGAGAAAGAGATAGATCTGGCGGTGATCGGCACCCACGGGCGGACAGGCGTCAGCAGGGCACTCATGGGTTCTGTCGCAGAAAAGATCTTCGCCACGCGTCGTGTCCGGTGCTGACAGTTGGCCCCAACATCGCCGGGGAGCCGGAGAGCATCGGCGACATCCATACGATTCTCTATCCGGTGGATTTCACAGCCGAATCGTTGGCCGCCGCCCCCTATGCAGTTTCTCTGGCACAGGAAAACCAAGCGCGTCTCCATCTGCTGCATGTAACCGCGAGCCCTGTTAGCGCAGGAACGGAGGCTGCGTTGCTCAGCCGGCTGCGCAATCTGGTTCCCCCCGAGGGGAGGCTTTCATGTGAGCCGAAGCCCTTTGTTGAGTCTGGTGTACAAGCGCAGAAGATACTGGACCTGACCGAGGAACTGGCAGTGGATTTGATTGTGCTGGGGCCCAAGCGCGCGCCGAAGCTTCCTGCGTCGACTCACCTGCCGATGGCCACGGCATACAATGTTGTGAGCCAAGCGATCTGCCCCGTTCTCACGGTTCGGAGTGAGCGTTAGCAGCAAATCTTCTCAGGGAGTGGAGACCGTTGGGGAAACGACGATGATTTTCCTGGATCGAGCAGATGCCGGCCGTAGGCTGGCGCAGCAGGTCGGGACCTATGCTGGCGACAAGAAGGTGATTGTGCTCGGAATCCCGCGCGGCGGCGTTCCGGTTGCTTTCGAGGTGGCCATGGCGCTCACCGCCCCCTTGGACGTGTTCGTGTCGCGCAAGATCGGCGTCCCGGAGCAGGAAGAACTTGCTTTTGGCGCGATTGCAAGCGGTGGAGTGCGCATTCTCGATCCAGAAATCGTTGAGGTGGTGGGCGTCTCCGATCTGGAAATTGAACGCATTACGGCGAGGGAAAGAAAAGAGCTGGAACGGCGCGAACGTTCATTCCGGGGTACCCGCCCGCCTCTGCACGTGGAAGGATTAACGGTCATCCTGGTTGATGACGGCATAGCGACTGGCTCCAGTATGCGGGCCGCGGTTTGCGCTTTGCGCCACATGAAACCGGCACGCCTGGTGATCGCCGTCCCGGTCGCTCCGGCTTCCACCTGCGCTCGTCTCAAGAAAGAGGTGGATGAATTAGTATGCACATACATGCCGGAATCTTTCTACGCCATCGGTGCGTTCTATGATGACTTCTCGCAAGTCACCGATGAGGAAGTCAGAGAGCTGCTTCATCGTGCCGCACGGCCGGCCTTCCAGAGGGTTGTCTGAGGCTGGGGCAAGGACCCGGCAGAAAGGAATATTCCCATGATTCCAGGCCGACAATCTGAACGTGACGGCATCGAACGTGAAATCTCCATCGATGTAGACAAAGTGGTGCTTGAGGGCACTTTGGGCCTGCCCAGCAACCCGCTGGGGGTGGTCCTGTTCGCTCACGGGAGCGGCAGCAGCCAGCACAGTTCCCGAAATCGCTATGTCGCGAATGTGCTCCAATTAAAGGGAATCGCCACTCTGCTCTTTGACTTACTGACCCGTGAGGAGGAGTCCGTGGACCAGAGGACGGCAGAACTGCGCTTCGATATCGGCTTGCTGGCGAAACGATTGAGTGGTGCGACTCGATGGATCCCGGGCAATCCTGATATCCAAGACTTGAAAGTAGGGTATTTCGGAGCCAGCACCGGGGCAGGCGCAGCGCTCCTCGCCGCTGCCGAAATGCCCAGTGTGGTTGCCGCCATCGTGTCCCGTGGAGGCCGGCCGGATCTGGCTGGAGATGCCCTCGGCTCCGTTCGAGCCCCCACGCTGCTGATCGTCGGTGGTGATGACCAGCCCGTGATTGATTTGAACCGCCAGGCTTTGACGAAGCTCTGTTGCCCCGAGAAGAAGCTGGTCATCGTTCCGGGCGCCACCCATCTTTTTGAAGAACCGGGAACATTGCAAGAGGTCGCACGAGTCGCGGCCGATTGGTTCACACATCACCTGGCGTCTGTCGCCCGGTCTCAAACTCAAGCGTCGGCCCTGCGTTAATCCTCGGCTGCAAGGTCAAGTGGGCTGCGGAATCGTCGAACAGACTACCGGTATGGGCGGTGGAGAAAGGACCCAGGGGGAGGATTTAGCTCAGCCGGGATGGCATCCATAGCCGGCAGCCGTCGTCTGTCGTCCGACAAGCGACCGCTAGGAACCGGCGGCTACCCTGCCGGCTTGCGCCCCAGCCGCTTCACCAGCGCCTCGTGCAAACGGGTGCGTACATCCTCGGGCAGCGGCACCGGTTCAGCCTTGCAGTAAATCTCCACCGTTTTTCGAACCGTGTCGACTACCATGCGGCAATCCTCGCAATTCTTGAGGTGCCATTCGAGATCCGCGACGGCTTTTCTGCCCAGATCACCATCCAGGTAACTGGAAAGCTCGCGAATGATTTCCTGGCAGTTCACGCTTCTGCTCTCCGCTTGAAATATCGGCTCAGCATGGCCCGCAACTTCAATCGCGAGCGGAGCAGGCGCGATTTGACCGCCGGCATGGAAATGCCAAGTATCTCGGCCGTTTCTTCGGTCGAAATCTGCTCTACATCTCGCAGCAAAAACACGGCCCGATACATCGGATCCAGATGGCCGATGGTGTTGCTCAGGATCGAGTTCAGCTCGGCCGTGGCATAGCGCTGTTCGGGCGTCGGCCCCCAGTCCTCGATCTCGCGCGGCATCAGATCGTCATCCGTTTCGACCGGCTCGTCGATGGAGGTGACATTCGGGCGCCTCCGGCGCAGCCGCATCAGCGCCTCGTTGACGGCTATGCGCACCAACCAGGTGTAAAAGCGAGATTGGCCCTGAAAAGTTTCTAGATGCTGGAAGGATTTCAGGAATGCATCCTGCGTCGCGTCTTCCGCATCCTCACGGTTTTGCGTGATGTTCATCGCCAAGCGGAAGATCCGGCGCTCATAGCGATTCACCAGCTCTTCAAACGCGGCGACGTCGCCGGTCTTGGCCCCCGTGACGAGTGCGCCTTCGTCTTCTCGGACGATCGTGGAAGGCATTGGTTTGGGATCGGTCAAGCTCACGGTGTCTGGTCTGGGACCAGCGTCCTCGCGCGGCCCCCCTCCGGTAGGCAGCAGGGTAGCACAGCTCTCCATGCACTGGGCCATAATGCGATTATGGCGCTGCGCGCCCGCCGAAAGATTCAGCGCACGGTTCTGAGCCCATGGCTCTGAGGACTATGCTGAGCAGCGTGCCAAGCTGGTTGTGATCGTGTTAAGCTGGACGCGCTTTTGCGATTCCGATCGCCCGAGGAGTCTCGAGTTTAAGAGCAGTTTGTACGCCAGGCCGGCAGGAGGCCAGATGCCAGCCACGTGGTCCATCGCCCGTCAGACGAGACAAAATCTAAGATAAGCGCCGATATGCGAACTCTCCCAGACTACTTACGGCGAAGGATGAAGCTGGTCATCGTGGGGTGTAATCCCAGTGACCGTTCCACGCGCCTCGGGCATCACTACGCCGGCCGCAATAACTTGTTCTGGCCGCTGCTGTACAAATCAGGCATCCTGCCCGAGGAAATCACCTATCGGGATGACAAGCGCGTCATCGAATTTGGCATTGGCCTCACCGATCTGGTGAAGCGCTCCACCCACAGCATGGACGAAATCGAGCGGCACGAATACGCTGAGGGGCGCATTTTACTGGCCCGGAAGCTCGAGGAATTCACGCCGCGCGTGGTGGCCTTCAACGGCAAACAGGCCTATGAGCGGTTTGCCCGGCGAGCCTGCAAACTCGGTCTGCAAGAGGGAAAACTCTATGGGGCCCAGGTTTTTGTACTCCCCTCGACAAGCGACCTGAACGTCGGTGGGAACGGCGTCAAGCTGCGCTATTCCCGCCAGCTTGCTGCGCTGCTGCGCAGCTTGCAGTAGCCGGATCGTTCATGGCCTCTCGTGCTCCTCACTTGGCAGGCACGAACATGCTTACACGGCGTCTGCAGATTTCGGATGCGGAAAATGGCTAAAACCGGGCCATCAGTGAAGCGACGCAGAGTCCGCTTCCTTCATAGGCCAAGTTGCACGTCGTGCCGCAGAGCCCGAGCGTTGCTCGAAAACGAAGGCCTTCAGCTCGACTTGCATGATCTGGACAAGGAACGCCTGGCGGTCAAGGATCTCGATCAACTGATCGGGGACCGCGATCACCGTGACTTTCTGAACCCGCGTAACCAACTCTACCGTCAGCGCAAGATGGGTCAGAAACCACCCACGCGCTCTGAAGCGTTGCGGTTAATGGAAGCGGAACCGAACCTGATTCGAAGGCCCGTGGTCATTCGTGGCGCGCGCATGGTGCTCGGGTTCGACGAACAGGGATTGAAGAGACTGGCTGGCGAGGCGAGTCTTGGAGGCAGACATGGACGGCAAAGAATTCGTCGCACAACTTCAAATGGAAAACGAAGCGCTCCTCGCGAAAATCGATGAGCCTCCGCAAATTGCGCGCGTCGCAGAGCGAAGCACGCTCGAGACGCTGCTGAAAATGGCGCTCAAAAACGAGATCGAAGCCGCCGAAATTGCCGCAGAGTGGGTGGCCACTACCCCGGAGCTGGACGCCAAAGTGGCGCTCACCCGTCATGCGGGTGACGAGGCGCGTCATTATGAACTGGTCGAAGAGCGTGTCCGCGCCATGGGCATCGCGCTGCAGGGGTTCCGTCCCCTGGACCCGCCAAGCCCTGTGCTGAGCTACCTGCGCACCCTCACGACGACCGTCGAGCGCATCGCTGCGGCGCTGGTGGCACGCGAGGCGATGGGTGGCCGCCGAAATGCCCAGTTTCTGGCGTTCTTAGAAGCGGCTGGCCAGCACGATCTGGCCTGCTTGTATCGCGACGTCATCAATCCGGATGAGGATCGCCACCACCGCGCCGGCTGCGAACTCCTTGCGCGCCTGGCGGCCACCCCAGCGGCCCAGGAGGCGGCGCGCCGTGCGGCTCGCGGACTGCTCGAAACCGGCAATCGCGTCCGGGAGGCGGCCCTTCAGCAGACCGGCGCTCCGGTAATTCCCGGCTGTTAGCGCCTGGTGGTCTGTTATCATTTTTTGCCATGAGTCTTGCCGACCGGATCGTTCTCGAACAAGGTGACCTGACGGAGATGGATGTCGATGCCATCGTCAACGCCGCCAATAACGATCTAAAGCTCGGCGGCGGACTGGCAGGCGTCATACGCCGCCGCGCGGGCGATTCCATCCAGCGCGAGTGCGACGAGATCGGCACCGTTCCCGTCGGCGGAGCGGCCATTACTTCGGGAGGCAAGCTCAAGGCGCGCCATATTATTCACGCGGCCAGTATGGAGCTTGGCGGGGAAACCACCGCCCACGCCTTGCGCATCTCCACGGCGCATGCGCTGCGCATCGCTGCGGGAAAGGGTTTTCAGACCATCGCGTTTCCCGCGATCGGCACCGGCATTGGCGGCTTTCCGCTCTCGGAATGCGCTGAAATCATGCTCCACGAGGTGGTCCAGCATCTGAAAAGACCGACCACGCTCGATGAAATCCACTTTGTTCTTTTTGACGCCAAGACGCTGACGGCATTTGAGAAGGTTTTGCACGAGATGAAAGACCGCGGCGAGTTGGCGGACGCCCAGGCAGCAGGACCTGCCTCATCCTGAACCGCGGCTTCTTTTTTGAGCGCCACCGTCACCTCAATGAGTGAACTCCTCAGCAAAGTCCAGCGCGAGTTGGAGCGATACGAGCATCCTCTCTTTGCCTTTGACGCGCGAGCGGCACTCGAGGGGGTCGAAGTTTGCATCCGCTTCAAACCGGCAGACGTGGAAGTCCACAACTATCAGTTTGTGCTTCAGCCCCGGGAAATCGAGCACCCCCAGTTCCCCTGGAGCTTCCAGCGGCAGCTCTATGATTGCCTGCATGACTATGTCATCGAGATGTTTACCTGCAATCCCCAGCGCCAGGATTCATGAAGGCCCAGGCGGCAGCCACGCCCCTGGCTCGCGAGATCGCTCGGCGCATCCGCAGCCATGGGCCCATCCCGTTCGCAGAGTTCATGCGTCAGGTCTTGTATCACCCGGAATTCGGCTATTACAGCCGCAAAGATGCGCAGCGTTTCGCCGACTTCTACACTAGCGTCGATGTCCATCCCATCTTCGGACGTCTGCTGGCGCGGCAGCTAACCGAGATGTGGGAATTGCTTGATCGCCCGGCGGAATTCTGGATCGTCGAAGCCGGCGCCGGCGCCGGGCGGCTGGCTGGTCAGATCCTCGACTTCGCCGAGCGTGAGCTGAATGCCTTCTATGGCGCTGTGCGCTACGTCCTGGTGGAACCATCCGCCGCGCGCCGCTCGGAATACCCCGTGCTTCTGGGACGCCATCTAGCCTCGGGACGCGCGGCATCGGCCGAGGAGCTTCCGCCGCGGGTTCCAGTCGGCTGTATCTTGTCCAATGAACTTCTGGATGCCCTTCCGGTACACCGCGTGGTGGTCCAGGGTGGCGAGCTACGAGAAGCCTATGTCACGCTCGTCGGCGAAACACTGGCCGAGGAACTCGGCCCCCTCACGACGGCGGATATCCAGGCCTACTTCCAGCGGCAGGGCGTCCGCTTGCAGGAGGGTCAGCAGGCCGAGGCCGGGCTGGAGGCTTGCCGTTGGATGGAAGCCGCGGGGCAAAGACTCGGCGCTGGCTTCGTCCTTACCGTGGACTACGGCCATGAGGCCGCCGAGCTGTACAACGACCAGCACCTGTGCGGCACTCTCTTGGCCTACTCACGGCACACGGTGAGCGAGGACCTTCTGCGAGCCCCGGGCGAACAGGACTTGACGTCGCACGTGAATTTCACGGCTCTCGACCTGTGGGGACGGCGTGCGAGTCTTGCCCGCACCGGATGTGTTTCACAAATGGAATTCCTCGTGGCGCTGGGCCGCGCCAACGAGTTTGCTGATCTCTACCAGCCCGGCGCAAGCGAGTTGCAGCACATTCGCTCGCGGTTGCTGTTGAAAACGCTCATTCATCCGGAGGGAATGGGCGAGACCTTTCGCGTCTTCGTGCAACACAAGCTGCAAAATCAGGAGACTCAGCCGCCGCGGCTCACGGGACTGGCCGGCATCTAGCGGCGCGCGTCCCCGCCTGCGGTGGCGCCGGGACGGCGACACCATCCATTCGCAGGGGGCGTAGGTCAGGGTCAGGCGGGCCGGTCGGAATAAGGCTGCGCGATATATTCCCTGGCTTCATCCAGAGCGCCGCCGGTGTTGTCGTTGGTCTGTTCGGCTTTGCTGTACTCGTTAACGGCGCGGGCGCGATCGCCGCTGATGTCGTAGATCTTGCCCAGATAGATGCGCGACCAGACCTCGACCCACCTATAATTCAGTTCCATATCGCCATCGAGTGCGTCGCGGAAGGCATTGGCCGCGGCCGAATAGTTCTTCTGGTAAAAAAATGCCTCGCCCATGCGGAACGCGGCCAGCGCGTTGTTTCGTTCGATGTCCAGCGCCTGGGAATACTGCCGAATCGCGTCGTAATAACGGCCCTCTTCGGCCAACGCCTCGCCGCGCGCGATCACCGAACGCATCCGGAGGCGCGGGCTCGATTTCAGGATGTAATTGTGCGGGTCGAAAACGATCCCGTTTGGTTTGGGGCGGCCAAACACATCCAGATCGAAGCTGGACTCGGTGCCGGTCACCTGAATGGTCTCGTACTCCGGGTTGCCTTCGGTTTGCACCTCGATCTCCACGAACATGCGGAAAAAATCGAGATCCTGTTCCACCTTGCCGATCAGCTTGAACCCGCTCCGGGTCCGATAGACGGTATAGCTGATCGAAAACTCCGGGATGCCTGTCGAGTTGATCCATTGCGCGAAGAAAGGCCTCAGGTTTACCGCTTCGTCGCCCGCACCGCTGGACGCTGCCCTTGGAGGAGTGGTCGTTGCCCCTTCCGATCCTGAATCGCTCCTCAGTACGAACCCCGGCGGTTCTACTGGAGCACCAAGCCGCTCGGCGCGCGCCTCGGCCAACATCTCGAAGTCGCTCAGCGTTGCCGGCCGGTCCTTGAACTGGGCCAGAAAATCGCTCAGCAGGGAGAAGAACGTTGTGTCGCCAAGCTGCGCCCGGAACATATGAAACACCATAGCTCCCTTGTTCGCCACCACCGACGTGTATTCTGGCGTGAGCGGCTCCAGTCTCCCGGCCTCGCTAATGGGGGCCGCGTCCTCAAACATCAACGCCCCGATGGCAAAATCTTCCAGCACCTTGTTCATGCCCCCCTCGCCTGCCGTCCGCTCGACGTAGAGGGCTTCGGAGTAGCGCGCCAGGCCGGTCGTAAGCCAGGCGTCATCCGGCGCGGCAGCCGTTACCAGGCCACCCCACCACTGCGAGGCCACCAGGCTGGCAAGCAGCCGCTCGTTCGGCATCGCCAGCCACTGCCGCTGGCTGACCAACAGCAGGCCTGGAGCGGCGAAGCTCGATACAGTGCCGTTGGGAATCTGCGCGACGCTTAAATTCGGTTCGGGCAGAGGTCCAAATTGACCGGAAAATTCACCGATGATGCGTGCCACCGCCTCGCCGTAAAGCGGCGCCGTGGCTGTTGCGTCGGGCGGAGTATAGACCGCAATCTCCAATCCTCCGACCCTGACGGGGTTGAGCTGTAGCGCCCCGGCTACAAAGGTGCCAGCCGCTTCGGGACGATCCACCTGGAACGTATAAACGATTCGTGATTCCGCGTCTGCCCCTTCGGGGGTTGCGTTCCCAAGCACGGGCGGTGAGACAGTTTGCGCGATAGCTCCTGCATCGCTAGCCGCAGCGGGCTCGGTAAGCTCGGCCGGCTCAACCCCCCTGGGACCTTCGCTTTCGCCCGTTCCCACAACTGCAAACGTCTCCGGGACCTCGAGGTGAAAAGTGCCGGTATAGCGGTTCGTCGGGTAGTTGGTGAGGGGAAACCATCGTGCGGGCTGCAGCAAGTAAGCGCCATCGTTGCCAATCCATGCCAGACGCACGCCTTCCACCGGGCTGTTTACTTCATTAGCCAGCGGGCCGGCATATTCCAACGTCAATTTGGTTCTCTGCCCCCCGCCAATTACGTCCGGCAGAAAGACGCGCACGCTCAGCGAATTCAGGGCATCTCGGTGGAAGTCCAGCGGGTTCCCGTCGGCATCCTGCACGGCGCTGATCCGCAGGTTCGGGTGCAGCTCGAACTCCAACGTCCGCGAAAGTTCGCGGGCCTCGAATTCCACGGTTGCCTGGACCGAGAGCATTTGCCCGGCGGGCGTGAGCGACGCAAAAACGTCGTAGGAAACGGCGCGGAAGGCCGGCCCGCGTATACTCTGCACGGGCGTCTGGGGGCCCGCCGGACCCTGCGCCAGGCAGATGCAGGCAATAGCCGGGACGGAGACCGAAACCGCTAGTCTCTGGACAGCTCTTGGAAGCAACGACCTGGGTTGCTGCATCATCACAGAGCCTGGGTAGCGTACTCCCTCTAGGATACCAGACTGGCCCTCCGAAGTTGCCAGCCACATCGGGCGGGCGGCCGACTCTTGCGGGCCAGTAGGTTTGCGGGTGCCGCATCCCTCATGAATCAGGTGCCGCGAGCCGTCAGACTGCTAACGCACCACAGCGAAATTGGGGATCGGGAATCAGATGATATATACTCACGGCCAAGTGCAGCAATCCGAGTAAGGCGCACATCATCCATCAGGAGGGCTGAACGATATGGCGGCAAATTTGACCTTCGAATCGGTTCGCATAATGAGATCGTTCCATTTGATTTTCGTCTTTGCACTGTCGATTCTTGTGCTGACCGGGTGTACAAGTCCCCCGGAAGCACAGGAGGAAGCCAGTGCGCCGGCGCCTCAAGCCCTGAGCGACCTCGAGAGCGCCATGAGTGCAGCTCCGGAATCCATTTCCGCAGCTGCTCGCGTCATCGGCTGAGAATTCAACGAGCTTCGTCCGGGCACCAACGGCTGGACCTGTTTGCCGGACAGACCCGACACTCCGGGGAATGATCCCTGGTGTGTTACGGAAGCCTGGTTGAATTTTCTCAACGCTTATGTCGGCAAGACGGAACCCACCTACACCGACATCGGTTTCGCATACATGCTGATGGGCGATACTCCCGTCAGTAACATGGACCCATATGCAACAGAGCAACCCGGGCCGGAGGATTGGGTCACCGACCTGGGTCCGCACCTTATGATGCTGATTCCCAACCGGGATTTGCTCGAATCGATGCCGACTGACCATCTCAATGGCGGGCCGTGGATTATGTGGCCGGATACACCGTATGCCCACATTATGATTCCGACGATAAGCCGAGGACCGGCTGCTCAATAGCTCCGGATAAAAAGGACCTGCGCGATTTTAGGATGGCCACTGGGGCGTCAGCTTCCAGTTGTCAAGGCATGGCTGCGCTGGCTTGCACATTCATCGTGCCGGTGTGGCTTCACTTTCCCTCCTGTGGGGTTTTTGCTGCGGAGCAGTCGAGTCTGCTGCGAATAACGTTTTTCTGATCCATGTCCGAGGTCTTCTAGGCGCGCATCACTTGCGCCACATTACGCTTGTCACGAATGGCCATTAGGTACCCGACCGGCATGGATGCCGCCAGCAGCAGCTGCGCGCGCCACGAACGAAGTTCGCCAAACTGAACGCCTGGGCTCATCCCCCTGTCAAAGGAATAGCGGCTGAAATTGATAGCTGACCGAAACAAACCCAACGGATACTGAGGCAACAGGTCTATGAAATCGTCGAGAAGCTGCCGATAAAAAAAAGCCCGCCTCGGAATCGTGGAGCGGGTGAGGGCACCTAAGTGGTCTCCAGTCTCCTCGAGGTGATAGATATACAGTATCTCGTTGACGAATTGCGTTTTGAATCTGCGGGCCAACGCAAACCACACGACACCTTCCGGAATGTACTTGACATCCGGAAGCGTCGGAAACGGAAACTCCTTCAATACATCGGTTCGCTGGAAGCCCCACTTTTCACCTCTCACCTTGTATTTGAACACCAGCTCAAGCGAGTTGAAATCCAGAATATCTCGGGGGAACAGATCTCCCACAAGCCTGCCATTGTGGTCCCGGCACAAGACAGTGACCCCGGAGAACCTTTCCCGTTGGCTATCAGGGATACTATCCCAGTGGTATTTCAACCGCTCGAGCGCCTGCGGGACACAAGCGTCATCGTCATCGATATTCAGAAACAGCTCGCCTTTTGCCTCCCGCACGCCCCTGTTGAAGGCCATATACTTGCCTTGATTCTCCTGGTAGATGTAGCGGATAGGAAACGCACCCTCGGCCTGCCACCGCTCGACGAGTTCCTTGGGGCTGCCTCTTGAGCCGTCATCCACAATCAGCCATTCGAAATCGCAAAACGTCTGCGCTTTCAGACTTTCATACACCTTTGGCAACGTGTTAGGCCGGTTGAATGTGGCTGTGAACACCGTAAAGGTATAGCGATAATGCATTATTTCTTCCCTCGCCGTTGGGACGTCCCTGTGGTGCAACAAGGACCGCGTCGAGAAATTGAAAATCGTTTTACATAATATAAAGACATAGATAACATAGCTACTCCGGGGTTCGCAGTGTTTTCATCGCATAGTTCACGCGACCAGGTGCTGCCCATCGGCCAGCAGAATGTCGGTGCGAAAGGTCAAGCCGAGGCCCAAACCGATAAAGGCGAAGGCTAGGCGCCGCAAGGCAATAAAGAAAAAGTAGCCGCAATGTTTGCCATTATCAAAGGTCTTGTCGCATTTGCCGTTCTGACCCTGCTTGTTCTGGGTGGGATCTTGTTGGTTGTCTTTTGGTTCTCCGAGACCGCAAAAGTACGAATCAGGGCGTTACGGGAGGCTGAAAAGGACCACCTGGAATTGTCCGAAGCCATTGATGCTGAGATTGCAGAACACCGATCTGCTGAGTCTATATCGCCAGACAAATCATCCCAGGCTACCCATGTACGAAGCGCTGATGGCCCCACTGCTTAACCCAACAAGTCTATCCACTTCGTCCAGAGTTGGCTGATTTCCTTCATCGCCCATAGCCGTCCGCCGAGTCCACGACATACCGGAATTCACTGCGGGCTTCTAACGGGTTATTGAGAAATCCTGCGATTCATTAGGAGCGGGCAAAAGGGCCAAATGATAAGAGAGGAGGTAACTTCATCCGATCCGGCCCCGGGGTGTGTTCGCGCCGATTGGACTCCGCTCGGAGCGGATTCTTACGTAAATGTACGTCCTGCTGAAATTCTCTCAGGATGGCGAGAGGGAACCTACCTGCTGTGGAATAGCAAACCCATCTGATTGAAAACTGGTGGCACACCCTCCGGCCCCAATACCGGCGAAATAGGTATTGGGGCCAAGGTAGACCAGGTATCTGGGTAATGCTCCATCTTTATTCGCTAGCGCCCCTGTGCCTCCGCGCGGCGCCGCTGCTCGTCCGTTGTAGTGTCCTGGTTTGTAATCTTATTTGAGTCAAGGCCATACACACTTTCCTGATTGCACCAGCCACAGATAAGATCCGGATCCTCTGGACTGGGGCTGATTGTATGATCGCCGCTAATGTCTACACACATATACGGCTGAATCCAGTCCCAGGAAGCAGCAATGGTTGCACCTTTAGTATCCATCACCCAAGGCCTGGTGAACATGACCGGGTCTTCCACCGTGGTTTCCACAGTAATTCGGCTACCCTCGCGGGTCCAGCGTTCCACCACATGCAATTGATCGCTGTGAATCGAGGTCAACCTCCGATCGCCGGTCTGGTTTCCGCCAAGCCACGTTTCGTCATTCAGGCCGATCACGTCAACCACCAGCGTATCTCCCTCCCAGTGGCCGATCGAGTGGCCCATGTAGGAGGTATCCAGATCATCTGGACCGGGATGCGGACGCCCGTCTGTATAAATCACGCGAAAGTCCGTGCCAGGAGACTTCTCCCAGAGAATCGCCATCATATCGTGGCGGTGAACGATCTGTGTGAAGCCGTACCCCAAGCGCGGAACGCCACTGGGTTTACAATCATACTGGGGGTCCAATGTCGTGTTGCCCCCATACATGGTCGCGGCAATTGCCTTCACCTTTTCCATATATTCAGGCTTATACGGAGGCTGGTTATCTTTTTGGCCAGTTGCCGCCAGTTGGGGTAAATTTGCCCCTGCGTAATCATAGAAAATCGAGCCGTCCGGAGCTCTGGTAACGACGTGCTCGCCGGGATTTTCTTCTATGGAGTCTCCCAGGAAGCGATCGCTGTTACCGTAGAATCCGCTGAAATCCGGGCGCCCGTTGGATAACCGTGGCGTTTCCTCTGGTTCAGCCGCTGGCGCTCCCTGTTGAGCGGCAGGCGTGGCAACCAATAGCAGCAACACCACACCCAGAGTGGCCGCTGCGACTACGCTGTAGTTCATCAGACGATATTTCATTAAAACCTTCCTTTCCAGACTCTTCAGTTCTGGATCGACGACCAGAAGCAGCAGTAGGCATCCAGGCACATACTGGCCCGTTTCTAACCCTAGCGTGCCCTGATGGGCAGCCTACGCTTGTGGCAATTTGCTGTCAAGCATCTCCTCGTTCCCTGTCTCCTGGCCCTTCTCTTGGATCTGTTCCAGTCACTAACAGAGAAAGGGATATAGATGTATGCATCATCCCTACCACTAGGGCCTAGCACTAGGCTTAGCACTAAGTTGGGGTGTCCTTGCGCCCAGCCGGCGGGCCTCTAACGGGTTATTGAGAAATCCTGCGATTCATTAGGAGCGGGCAAAAGGGCCAAATGATAAGAGAGGAGGTAACTTCATCCGATCCGGCCCCGGGGTGTGTTCGCGCCGATTGGACTCCGCTCGGAGCGGATTCTTACGTAAATGTACGTCCTGCTGAAATTCTCTCAGGATGGCGAGAGGGAACCTACCTGCTGTGGAATAGCAAACCCATCTGATTGAAAACTGGTGGCACACCCTCCGGCCCCAATACCGGCGAAATAGGTATTGGGGCCAAGGTAGACCAGGTATCTGGGTAATGCTCCATCTTTATTCGCTAGCGCCCCTGTGCCTCCGCGCGGCGCCGCTGCTCGTCCGTTGTAGTGTCCTGGTTTGTAATCTTATTTGAGTCAAGGCCATACACACTTTCCTGATTGCACCAGCCACAGATAAGATCCGGATCCTCTGGACTGGGGCTGATTGTATGATCGCCGCTAATGTCTACACACATATACGGCTGAATCCAGTCCCAGGAAGCAGCAATGGTTGCACCTTTAGTATCCATCACCCAAGGCCTGGTGAACATGACCGGGTCTTCCACCGTGGTTTCCACAGTAATTCGGCTACCCTCGCGGGTCCAGCGTTCCACCACATGCAATTGATCGCTGTGAATCGAGGTCAACCTCCGATCGCCGGTCTGGTTTCCGCCAAGCCACGTTTCGTCATTCAGGCCGATCACGTCAACCACCAGCGTATCTCCCTCCCAGTGGCCGATCGAGTGGCCCATGTAGGAGGTATCCAGATCATCTGGACCGGGATGCGGACGCCCGTCTGTATAAATCACGCGAAAGTCCGTGCCAGGAGACTTCTCCCAGAGAATCGCCATCATATCGTGGCGGTGAACGATCTGTGTGAAGCCGTACCCCAAGCGCGGAACGCCACTGGGTTTACAATCATACTGGGGGTCCAATGTCGTGTTGCCCCCATACATGGTCGCGGCAATTGCCTTCACCTTTTCCATATATTCAGGCTTATACGGAGGCTGGTTATCTTTTTGGCCAGTTGCCGCCAGTTGGGGTAAATTTGCCCCTGCGTAATCATAGAAAATCGAGCCGTCCGGAGCTCTGGTAACGACGTGCTCGCCGGGATTTTCTTCTATGGAGTCTCCCAGGAAGCGATCGCTGTTACCGTAGAATCCGCTGAAATCCGGGCGCCCGTTGGATAACCGTGGCGTTTCCTCTGGTTCAGCCGCTGGCGCTCCCTGTTGAGCGGCAGGCGTGGCAACCAATAGCAGCAACACCACACCCAGAGTGGCCGCTGCGACTACGCTGTAGTTCATCAGACGATATTTCATTAAAACCTTCCTTTCCAGACTCTTCAGTTCTGGATCGACGACCAGAAGCAGCAGTAGGCATCCAGGCACATACTGGCCCGTTTCTAACCCTAGCGTGCCCTGATGGGCAGCCTACGCTTGTGGCAATTTGCTGTCAAGCATCTCCTCGTTCCCTGTCTCCTGGCCCTTCTCTTGGATCTGTTCCAGTCACTAACAGAGAAAGGGATATAGATGTATGCATCATCCCTACCACTAGGGCCTAGCACTAGGCTTAGCACTAAGTTGGGGTGTCCTTGCGCCCAGCCGGCGGGCCTATCGTGGTCCTCACATAGCGACATAGTGTGGGGACGCGAATCTGGTCGGCAACAAGTACATGCTCGCCACGCCTCTGGCAGCCGATCGAACCGCTGCTGGAGCAGAGGCCGCTGGTGGCACCTAGCGCGTCGCCCGAGCCAGTTCCGTATATACGTTCTCTGTATAGCTCATCCCCCGAAATACGCGGAAGATCTTCAGGCCGGGGATTTCCGGGAGCTCGCGGGCAAACATTTGTCGCAGCGACTGACGGCCCGGGGGAGGAGGTGGTGGCTCCAAAACATCCCCCATCTCCACTTCCGCCTCAGCCAGGGACTTGCCGGCCTCGAATAGTTGGACGATCTTGGCCCGCTTCTTCATTGCGTTTGCCAGGTTCTCCTGCACCTGGGCTTTCGTCATAGGGTCACCATGTCCGCCAACGTAAATGTCCGCGTCGAGGGCGGCAATCTGTTTCAGAGTCTCAATCGCCCCTTCCGTTGAGCCACGATCTTCCAAATGAACACCGGTGCCACTCCCAAGATCTCCGATGAATGCAATTTTATGATCGGGGAGGTAGGTGACCAGATCGCCGTCGGTGTGCGCCGGAGCCCAATGAAGCAGTCTGATGTTCACACCGTGAATCTTGAGATCCACCCGCTTATCCACGGTGTGCGTGGGTTCAAAATGCACTCGCTCCGCATCCCGCACATAATGAAGGATCGATTCGATGCTCACCGCGGTGTTCTCTTGACAAATGATGGTCAAGCCCCTCCGATAACCGAAAATCCCCTTGAAGTGATCGGGATTGGAGTGGCTGAAAATGAAATGGGTCACCTCGTTCGGTGTGATCTTGGCAAGTTCGCCCAGTACGTCCCTCACCGTACTGCCGAACTCGAAAGCGTCGACCATGATCACGCCATTGTCACCAACTATGTACCCCGTGTTGGCGCCCACCGCGCCTCCCTGGGCCCAATACACTCCGCCACCTAGTGGCTTGAGTTCAGGAGGGCGGGGTACATTCCGCTGCGCGTTCGCTAACATAGCGAACCCGCTCAGAGCCACGATGGCTGCAAATCCAAAGGCAAAACCTAAAGCAAACTTCCTCTCAAATTTCATCGGTAACATTTCCATGCCTCCTAAAGACCTCTTCTCGAATTGTCCGGGGGGAGTTGCGTCTGAAGCATATGCTTGCAGCGCTGAGCGGTCAAATTCTGGATCCAGCCCAGGGGCCACCCCGGAATCCAGCGTATCTCCCCGCTCCATCAAGCCGCTCCATCAAGTGACAACCGCTACACGCTGGAGGAGCTGGCTATATTTGATTCGGCAAGGTCTGTAGTGATTACAGGAGCCGGGATCGGAGCCTTTGATGTGCTCCCGTTATTGTTGTTTCATAAGCGTGTCGGTGCCGGTCCAGATGAGCAGAAGTCCCGCGAAGAGCGCGATCAGCGTGATGGCGAACTTAAGCTTCCGTGCCGGTATTTTGCGAGCAAGCAGGCATCCGGCCAGGACTCCGGGTATTCCGCCGGCGAGCAGTTGGATGAGGACGGTGTTGTTAATCGATCCAAATGACAAATGGAATGCGCTGCCAATCACCGCCAGCACAAATCCAAATAGAAGATCTGTGCCCACGACTTGCAGGGGCGTCATTTCGGAATAATTGAGCAAGAGTACTGTTCCGAGCACCCCTGCGCCTGCGGAAGAAAATCCGGCTTCCACGCCAATGGGAAAAGCGAGCACTGGCAGCCACCGAACATTCTTATGCGCGAAACCGCGATTCTGCGCGCGCGGAACAAAGGTGATACTCGAAGAAACCGTCAGCAAGATGCCCAGCACGATAATTACGATCGGACTGCCGGCGCGCGAACTCAACAGCTGTAAGGCATAGGTGCCGATCAGCAACCCGGGAACCGCACCTTGAACCAGGAGCCACAGATACTGCGAATGAATGTGGTTGCCGGCCAGATAAAATGGCGCTGCGATCAGTCGCAGTACGCCGGTGAATACAAAAGCTGTTCCGACGGCTACGCCACCCGGCAAACCTACGATGAGCACGAGTGCAGGAACGGTAAAGCTCCCACCGCCGATGCCTGTGAGCCCGACCGCCAAAGCTATACAGAAACCAATTATCATCTGCATCAATCAGCTCGCTTCGCGGTCGCGTGGATTCCACAGTCGAATTCGGCCCGCTTACCGGCCCGAGCACAAATCAGCTCGCTTGAGCGATTTCGACGTGCAGCGTTCGCCCATATTCTATAGGAAAGAGCGCTTTGGAAGTTCCATCAATCCCGCCCTGAGCGTGAAGGCGCCGAACTCCCGGGAAGTCCGCTTCTCGTCCATTACGTGCCTGTTTTCGATAAGTAATTGACTGGACTTCCGCCCAATCAGGAACGGAAGAAAGTTGGCTGTGACGACCGCTTGAAGAATGAATAATTTGGCGGCCACTTTTTTAGGAGCCCGTTTATCGGGACTTGGCTCGGCGGCAAATTGAGAGTACCTTGCGCGTCATCCGCCGCCCACAAACTCATGGCTCCGGTGCTGTCTAATTCGGACAATGGAAAGCGGAGGCAGTGCTGCCCTTGCGCCGGTACATTGTGCTTTGCGTGTTGCTGGGATTGCTTATCTTCGGCTGGCTCAGGTGGCGGGACCCCTCATCGCTCCGGCAGTCTAGTGAAACGCCCGCGACGATAATCAACAAGCAGCCGGTCATTTTCGCGAACCGCACGTTTGATCCGGCCAGACCGCCGGCCGACATGCCGCCCCTGGCTCCGGGAGAAGAGGCAGTATGCGATTCCAATTTCTTGTCCAACGCCAGTGTCGGCGGGCAGGCTCGACAAACGGATGCCACGCACGCGATGGTCACCGTCACGCAGATCAAGGTGACGCTGGAGCTCAACATCACCATCTGGGTGCCGGCCAACGTAAGGCAACACTTGATCGAACATGAGGAAGGCCATCGCCAGATCTCGGAATATTACTACCAGACCGCCGACAAGCTCGCCGAGCGAATCGCCGCGACATACATGGGCAAGGAAGTCCTCATCACCGGCACGGATCTGCCTGCCGAGTTCAGCAAGTTGCTCCAACAAATGAGCGCCGATATCACCGATGAATACAACAAGGAATTGAACCCCGAACCGACGCAACTGCGCTACGACGCCATCACTGATCACGGCCGCAATGAGGTCGTCGCCAGGGATGCTGTCGCGCAGGCCCTCAAGGGACTCACTGTGGGGACTTTTGTGGGGACCCCACGGCGGGCCATCCGCGTCAAGCTTTCCCACGAGAACCCTCCGAAGTAGCGAGGTCTAAGACCTGCTGCGCGGCATAAACTTTGCTGAGCAGGTGCCTGCCCCGACCGCGCCAAAACGATGTGCTTTTGAGCCACACGATTCCGTCTGGTTCGTGCGCCGCTTTTTTAAACACTTGGTCAGGGTAGTCGATGCCCCGTATCGGCACACTTTCTTGC
The DNA here is from genome assembly GCA_965197305.1 of Candidatus Acidiferrales bacterium. Lineage (GTDB taxonomy): Bacteria > Acidobacteriota > Terriglobia > Acidiferrales > UBA7541 > Palsa-189. Next base: position 1,088,626 of record CBDAMS010000013.1, read on the forward strand.
GGCGACTTGGCCTTTGTACGGAAGTCGGTAGCAGACCGTGAAGATATGAAATTGAATGGTGAAAGAGATTGCTACTTCGAGGAATGCGTCTTCATCCACACAGCATCGAGAAATGTATTTGATGAGTGATTATTTTCGGCCTAGTGAAGTAAGCATATGCGGTTACAGGAAGAATGACGTGATGTAACACATGGCATATAGCGTGCTATTCGTGTTTTGGCTTCGCTACCAAGTAGGCAAGAGCAAGATCACACCGCAAAGGTGTCGCAGATGCGCACAAATACTGCTTCGATATTACGTCTTGCATGCTTGTTCCTAGCGACTGCTATTGTCCCGTCAGGTTTGCTCGCCCAGAATTACACCTGGGACACCCGGCGTTTGGGAATGGGCGGGATAGCCGGCACTGGGAGCGGGAATTTGGCAGTTGAAATGGTCGCGGCCCGCTATGGCCAATCCGACTACACCTCCATTTTTTCCCGTTAGGTCTCATTCAAGTCCTGTCCGATCTGGACACCTTCAATTCCGATGAGGACGCCTTCGACCTCATCCGCGCGGTCGATTACGTCGGAAATCCGTTTCACTATACCTTCAATCGAAGCAAGCGCGACGGAGAGGTGGATTTCATTAAGAACATCATCGACTCTGGCTTTAATCAGGATCTGAACGTCTATAGAGGCTTTGCCCCTCCCGAGCACCTGCTAGCCGAAGGGTTGATAGCCCCCAGTTGGGGGTACACCTTCAAGTTCTTGCGCGGGCCGCAACAGTCATTCCATGGCGTTTACGTTGGCGCAGGACCGTACTTCTCCTTGAAGACAGACCTTCGATGGGACGAAAATCTGGTTCGCATACTCGGCAACTCGCAACCTGTTGCTGTCCCTCCGAACACCACCTTCCGAGTGTCGAACAGCACTGCGCAACAAGCGGCTGTTGCGATTACAGGGGGATACCGTGCCAAGTTTACGATTCCATCCAGCTTTTCATTTCGGGATGGGGTCTACCTGGGGATGAATTTCAACTACTTGCATGGCCTGCGCCACGATGCCGGCGACTTGAACCTCAGAATCGAGACTGACAATGCAGGACTCCTGACCGTGACCCCATCGCAAGTTCCGTTCTTCCTTACTGATTACAGGAGTGCTACCTCTGGAAAGGGTTTTTCCGTCGATGCAGGCGTTGCGTTGGTTCAAGGCGGTTGGGAATTTGGTGTGGGAGTGAACGGAATCGCGAACCGCATCGAATGGGATGCAGCCAGGCGGAAACAGTTCACCCTGACTGGTCTCTCGACGGGTGTGGATTTCACAGAGACGGCCCTGCCGAGCAGCAAGATTGAAAGCAAGCTGCCGACTCGCTACGTCGCCAATCTAGGCCGCCATCATGAGAGGTGGTCTACCTTGATCGACTATGCGTACGGCTTCGAGAAGTCCAGCTTGCACGGTGGTGGGGAATACCGGCTGGGTTCTGTTGCAATACGTGGCGGAGCCAAACTCTCCAGGAGCGATTGGAATCCAACCGGTGGGTTGGGGCTGAACTTCACGCGCCGGCTTGGAATCGATGTGGCGGTCTTTGGGACCAATGCAAATTTGGAGACCAAGAGAGAATTTTCGGTTGCGATGTCTCTGCGCATCCTGTCCGCAGGATAAAGTGACAGGGGCCAGAGCGGCGGTCTCCATTCGCATCCACTAGCGTCGAGGGCTTCAGGCGCGCGCGGCACGCTTTCAACTTGCAATCGGGCTATCAACTCGCTGTCAGGAAGCAGACCAGTCCGCTCATAAGCATGTGGTTTCGGAACGCCCGAAAGTGCAACTCGCGATGTGTCAGATTCAGCGGCTTATGATGTGCCCCTGTAGCCGGGTTTTCGGAACGCTACCTTATCTACTTAGGAACTTCAGCGATTCTCGGCCATGACGTTCAAGCGGTCGATGTGGTGTAATACCCATCCCCCTTCTATATCCATGATCCATGGGTGCTCCCAATGCAGGTTGAACGCCGTCGCGTCCCCCGCTTACCCTTCTCAGCTCCTGTCAAAGTGTTCGACACAAAGTCGAGAAAGCAAATCGTCGGAGATACGCGCGATCTAAGTTGGTTTGGCTGCTTCGTGAAAACAACTGCTCCTTTTGCACGGGGCGCAAGAGTCGGTTTGCGAATTACCCATGGTCAAAGCAGTTTTTGGGCTCTCGCTAGGGTGGCATACGCGCAACCTGAGGGGATGGGAATCGTCTTTAGCACGGTGGAACTTGACGACCAAATCCTCCTCGACACCTGGCTCGCCGAGGAAAGCGCATAACGAGGTGTGGTTTCTCCTGCGTTCCGAAAACCCTTTCCTGAATTTCGGAACGCCATGGACGACGCGATAGAGCGTTCTCACGAACCTGCCTGCCGGGCCGACGAGATAGACTCGACATCGGCTCTCAGGGTTGGCGGGTGGCACCGGACATACGGTTCACCATGCCGGATGATTTTGGCTTATTGGTGTCGAGTTTAAAGGGTCCAAGCTTACCTGGCTGGAGCATTGCATGCTGACGGGGATGGGTGTAGGTTACCAGCCGGCTTGGAATTGGAAGAAGAAGGAGCCGTAGAATAGGGCCTTAGTCCGAGTGAGGAAGAAGGAATATGAACCGAACATATCCGGCATTGGCGGCCTGTCTCATTGTGCTGTTGTTCGCTACGGGACTCCCGGGTTTTCCGCATGACGAGGAGGATGGTCCCAGTCCGATTTGGAAGATCAACAAGAACGGCGAAGTGAAAATCGGGATCGATACGCAGGTTGGCGAACGGATCCTCAAGAGGGGCACCTACCTCGTGGAGCATCGCGCTGAAGGCAATTCGCACCTACACGTATTTACGTTCACCAGGATCGAGAAGCCAAAAAAAGGTGCACCTGCGGTAGTGTCGGAGAAAATAGAAGTGACAAGCACGGTCATTCCCACGCAGCGGATCAGGAACTCCGCCGTTCATACCGCGCATGAACATGAAAAAGATATTTATCGAGTCACGAAAATAGAAATCGCAGACGAGAACGTGGAACACCTTCTCTAGATGTAGACCTCTCCCTCGCCAAAATGCCTGCCGCGCGAAAAAGTACTCATCACCGGCGGCACTGCACTTCCATGAATGGTTCGCCTTCTAGGCACCCGATCGCAGCGGTGGCTGCAAGCCGCCGCTGGGGAAGCTGGCTAGCCTCCTCTCTTCTTTTCTTTGTGGGGTTTTTGCTGTGCAGCAACCTAGTCTGCTGCGAAGGACGTTACTGAACATTGAGAGTAACGGTCGTTGAGCGTTGCAGGGAGCCGGACGTGCCCGCGACTGTGACAGTATAGGTGCCTGGTGGCGTCCCTGGCGCGGAGGAAGGCCGACCATCGTCCCCTCCAGATGCGCAGGCGAGTTGGAGGCAAGCTACCGCCAACGGGACAGCAAGCGTCAATCTCGCACCAAGTCTCGGCGTGCTCCATGCATGGCATCCCTTCTGCTATTTGGGTTCCACCTCCACGCCGTTGCGCTGAAACTCATCGCACAATAGCGCGGGATTTTGATAATGGATTGTACTCATGCCTAGAAGTCGCGCACACTCCAGGTTCAACGCTCTATCGTCGATGAACAGGCATTCTTCCAGCGCACGCTGAGAGATCTGCAAGGCCAGGCGATAAATTCCAGAATCCGGCTTCCGCACACCCAGAAAGGAAGAGCTGAAAAACACGGTGAAATAATTGCGCAGGCGAAACTGTTCGATCCGATACAGGTTCAACTCCAAGGGCTCGTTGTTCAGCGTCGCCATCAAGTATTTCTTAGAACGGGAAAGCCGCTCTACGATAGCCAAGGTGTCCGGCTGCGACTGAGATTGCGCGAACATAAAGACTCTGAATTCGTCCTTGGTGAAGGGGCGGGATCGGTAAAAGATGGTTCGCTCCAAGTATTGTTCCAACGTGAGGCGACCCACCTCAAAGTCGGTATTGATGAGTTCATGCCTGTCTTGGAAATCCTCCCAATCCAATTTGTACTACTCCGCGGCCCGGCGCCGCCCCGCCCGGTCCCAGCCATTGGTCAGAATCACGCCACCTACATCCCAAAAGAGCGTGGTGATCTTAGCCATGCAGCACCTCCACTAGCGGCTTGAATCCTCCTGTCGTTCGCCAAAATTCCGTCCGCCTGTGATTTCAACAGGATACGGTGTTGCCGTCCACAAGCGAAATGAGATAGCACTCGCGCATGACAGACACTCTCGGACTCCTGCTCAGCGTGATCCTTCGCCACTTCCGCACCCGTCGCGCACTCCTTATCTAGAACCTCGCTCTGCGTTAGCAACTCGCTTGTCCCTCGCCAATACTCCGTCCGGAATGAAACAACCTTGAGAACAACCCTGAATGAAACGGGCCGCTTAGCTTGCGCGGATATAACTACCCACTAAGACCATGTGTCAAAGAATTTCAAAATTGTCGGCGTCGGGAAACTGGAGCCCCATACTCATACGAGGAGGGGGTGGCTTTGCGCCCAACCGGTGGCTGGCAGTCCGGTGGCCGGCTCCAAAAGGCTTGGGATTTGATCTCCGTGGTATTGGTACAATGAATGCGAAATAGGAGTGTCCATAGGCCCGCTATTCCGCAGGCTTTTTCTTTTCCCGAAAGCACAAGACGCAAAAGCGGCGTTTACCGGGCACTACTTGTCCAGAACCGGTGTCTATACTGCTGTGCGAAGCTTTCGCTTTCGATTAGTGCTACCGATTGTCTTCGGCTTCCTTGCCCTTGCGCTGATGGCTTGGGACTACGAGAACCAGCGTCTGCTCGAACTCACCGGGTGGTGGGATATGGGTCCGCCAATCTGGCCATTCCAAGTTGTGCCGCTGATCCTATTTGCAATCAATGCGCCTGCATATGTGTTCGCCTTGCCTTTCGTGTTTCTATTGAATCTGCCGACGCATCAAATGCGTTATCCGGTGGTCTTCCCGCTAATCGTGGCTTGGTGGTGGTGGATTGGTACCAGGGTCGATTTCGGTATTCTTGGTCGCCGACACTATCGGCACCCACGACTGACCGCATGGTTACTCATTGCTCTAGCAGCGGTACTGCTCTCTGGTGCTGGGATCGGAATCCTGGACGACTACCGAAGGTCGGTTGAGTATGGTGTCTATTACGTCCTCATGTTCGGAAGCGTTGGGCTACAATTGTGGTGTTTGGTTCTGGCAGGCGGGTCACTTCTAGCGGCGAGGCGGCTCATTCAACGGAGGTTTCCGCCTCCAACAGCCCGTCCGACGGACCACCCGCAAGCAGGCACCCTCTGAAGTTTAGGCCAGCTCCCGAGAAGTCGTCTTACCGGTAGTTGGCGGTCATAATGGCTTAGCCACGTAGACGACTGCGGCCACTACATAGGGCACGACAAACAGTCCCCAGATGCCGACTCCCAACAGCAAACCTCGCACACCTCGGGTTTGGAACAGGTAATAGGGAACAACCACAGGCCACGCGAAGAACGTAAAACTGTCAAAATCATAAGGCGAGTTGAACCTACGTGCGTGCCTATCGAAATATAGCCACAAGGGTCATGACCTGCCTGATTTTTTAGTCCAGGAACAGTGAGAGGGTTTTTATATCACAGCCATGGGCTGTGAAGATGGATTTGCTCCCCAGTGGCTACAGGCCGCCGGGGCAGGCGGCCTGTAGCCGAGCGCCGAGTGCGGCCTCTTAGTGTTGTATTCCACGCGCCACATTTCGATCACCACCTGCGCCTCCTTCAGCGAGTAGAAAATCTCTCCATTCAGGCATTCATCCCGCAGCTTCCCGTTGAAACTCTCACAGTACCCGTTCTCCCAGAGACTGCCCGGTTCGATGTACAGCGTTCCTGTCCCCACACTCGCCAGCCACTTCCGCAGTTCCTTCGATACGAATTCCGGGCCATTATCGGAACGAATATGCTCCGGAATTCCCCGCCACAGCATCACGTCGGCCAGCGCCTCAATCACCTCATAACTCCCCAACCGTCGTGCCACCCGGATCGCCAGGCACTCCCGCGTGTATTCATCCATCAGCGTCAGCATCCGCAACGTTCTCCCGTCGTGCGTCTTCCCGCTTACGAAGTCATAGCTCCACACATGATTGGCTCGCTCCGGCCTCAGCCGAAGGCACGACCCGTCGTTCAGCCACAGCCGCCCTCGGGGCCGCTGTTTCTGTGGTACTTTCAACCCCTCGCGTCGCCAGATGCGCTGCACCCGATCCTTACCCACCTGCCAGCCAGCACCTTGCAGCAGCGCTGTAATCCGCCGGTAGCCATAGCGCCCATATTCACTGGCCAGCGCAACCATCGCTTCGGTCAGCGCATCTTCGTCGATCCTCTGGATCGCGGCGTAGCGTTGTGTCCTTCGCCACTGCCCCAGCAGCCGACAGGCATGCCGCTCACTTACTTCGTACTTCTCTCGCGCATGCTCCACCGCACAACGTCGCCGCTCAGGGCTCAGAAGTTTCCCGAGGCCACATCCTTCAGAATTTGCTTCTCCAGAGACAGTTCCGCCACCAAACGCTTCAACTTCGCGTTCTCCCGCTCCAGCTCCTTCATTCGTTTCGCTTGATCCAGCTTCAGGCCGCCGAACTCTTTCCTTCAGCGGTAGTACGTCTGCTGAGTGATCTAAACTTCCTTGCAGGCTTGCGGGGTGGGCTTTCCGTTCGCAATTCCTACTTCAATCTGACGCAGCAATGTCACGATCTGCTCTGCTTTGTATCTCTTCATCGGCATGTCCAGCTCTCCTTGAGAGTGATTCTCTCTCACTCCCGCTGGACTAATTCAAGCCGATCAGGTCACATGTCTAGCATACCAATGAGCTGCTCTTTTTTCGGATGAGTGGACCGTTGCAACAGCATTGTCATCTCGTCCTTCGGGAGGGGCAACATTAGCTCGGGCGCTTGCCTTGCACCCCGCATTGCAGTCAATTCTTCCAATACCTTCACATATGCGGCAATGACCTGCTCGGGAGTGTGAGAAGCTTTCTGCGTCGCAATCAAATTCCGCCCCCAATTCTGTGGGACCGTGCAGCGCGGCGATTATGGCCTCCCTGTGTAGCAAACACAAACATGGCCGTGCTGCCGAACTCCGCCATGCCGCCGCCTAACGCAAGGCACCAAAAAGGGGGCGATGGCCCTGCGCGAAAGATTCCCACGTTGATTACAGTGAACTTCGGGTATAGCGTTAGGGTCAGCACAACCACGAATCGGCGAAATTACGCCCCTAGAAGGATGTGCCCCATGAGAAGACGGTTGGCAATAATCGGCCTCGTGATGATTTTCCTGATGGGGATTGGCTCGCAGGCGTCAGCACAAGGCCCAGATGATCTAGATACTCGTACTCTCAAAGGCATCAGTGCCGTCCTTGTATTGGTTGAAGACCTCGACGGCGACGGCGCCAAGACGCTGGGTCTAACCACAGGGGCCATTCGAACCGATGTCGAACTGAAACTACGGCTGGCCGGAATGCGTGTCGTGACAAGGGTAGAAAGTTTCAGCCTTTCCGGGGGTCCGTACCTGTACATCAATGTCAATGTGCTACCCAGCCCCTCCCGGACCGCAAGTATCAGCGTTGAGCTGCATCAGAATACGCTGTTAGAACGGAATGGCGAGCGGGCAATTGGTGTCACAACTTGGGACAGAGGTACGTTGATATCGAATCCGAACGCTCAAGGCATCCGCAACTCAATCAAAGACAAGGTCGATGAGTTTTTGAACGACTGGCTCTCCGTTAATCCCAAGAAGTGAAGTGGACTCACTACCCGGGCCGTAGGGGAGCATGATATGGCTCACACGATAACTAAATTCCTTGACTTCGGGAAGTTGGCCAACGTGAACGGTGGCGCTGCGATTGTTGCTCTCGCAATGGGCTACAACGACCTGCTCACAATCAATTGGGCGTTGAGTCGTTTCAATGGTGCGAAGGCTTCGGTCCCGAGTTACATGCAAAAGGGAATGCGCATGTATTTTTCGCGCATCCACAATGGCCACCTTGCCGAAGGCCTCAAAGCTGTTCGAAAGATAAGGGACAACCAGAGACTGCGAGGGATTGTTGGCGAGTGCAATCCTAACGCTCAACAGGCATTCAGTGCCCTGTGTCGCTGCCTTGAAGGAGGTGCCGACGCATCTGTCTTCAACCGCTATGTGGGAAAGATCCGTAATCAAGTAGCGTTTCATTGTGACGTTCCTTCCCTGCGCTGGGGGATCAAGAATCGCGCTGCCAGGAAAAATGCGAGCAAGTCAACACTGACAGCTGGAGGAACAGCCTATTCCAATCGGTTCGAGTTTGTAGACGACTTATGTGACACAGTGGTCTGTAGGAAGGTGTGGAAGATCAAGAAGAAGGGGGTTAATCGAAGAAAGGAGGCCGATCGCATTGGGAATTGGTGCGACCAAAAGGTGAAGGAGTATCTTTGCTTTGCCGGTGAGTTCGTTGAATTGGCTTTGAAAAGATCGGGGGCACTCTACTAGCTCAACACCGGCTCCATAGCAAGTGCGCCAAAAGAGGTTCCAGTTGCCAGTGGTCTAAGATGTTGTAAGGCTAAGACGTCAGCCAGGCCATTCTATTGGCCGATGTCGTGAGTTGGATGATGCTTCCCCATCGAAAGTTTCGAATACCGCGCTTCTAGTGAATTGGCAATAACCCAAAACTCCCAAGATCTGTACCGTGGCTGTGGGCAATCCATATACGCGCGACGTGGCGCGAAAATCAGGGGTGCCGGGTGGTCGAAAATCAAGAGCGATGCCGGTGTCGGTAGTGGTGTCGGTTGGCTTTTCTATTTGCTTCGCCAACGTGCGCGACGCTGCGGCGTTGTACATCACGGAAGCCCTGTAAACACTGGCGTTTTTCGCTGTGCTGCGTTTTGGTGCGGGGTGCTGCAAGACTGCCTGGTGGGATTTTAAGTCCCCCGCGTCTGCCATTCCGCCACCTGGGCACTGGCGAAATAACCCTATCCTACTGAATGGCCTGCTGCAACATTTGCTCTTCGGTTGACTCGGAACCGCTGGCAAGAAATCCAGAACCCTGCAGCGCAGCCTGCTTGGAGCAGCCCGCATCGTGAGAATCGACTAGGATAACGAGCGACGGCAGGCGATCAATACCAAGAACAGACTCATTCCGCCTCAGAAGCGGAATGTGTACTGGAACTTCGTGGACACCTTGCTGTTTTGTGCAGTGAAGTTGTAGCCGCCTGCAGCCTCTTGATCCCACCCCTGGGCAAACACAAAAAACAGGTCATTCCCGGGCTGCAAGATCCAGCGCACACGGCTCTGCCAACCCAGAGTACGAGACCGGTTGTCGAATTGGATCAGATTGGAAAACGTAAGGAAGGGGGAAGCCGCATAGTTTACCCGTGAGCTCAGGATCCGGGAGACGAAATTACCCTGCGGCAACCGGGCAAAGGTCTGGTTCGCCGTGACACTGATAGTGAAGCGCGGCGGGATCTTGTAAGTCAGCGTGGTGTTGAGTTCATCGGCGTGCCCCGACCAAAAGGTGCCGAACGAATACTGTACATTCACTTGCCACTTGCGCTTTGATGCAGTCATCGGATGGATGCGCCAGCGTGTGAACCGATAGTCACCCGGAGGAAGAACGACGCCGGGGGAAATCTCAAACGGTTCAAATAAACGTTCGAACAAGAGGTTCGGGTCAAAAAAGCGGTGCACAGAGTCACCAGATTTGAAGTGCCAGTCCGCGGGTACAGTGAACAAGAGGTCCCAGCTTTCTACCTGTCCGTTATCGAGTCGTGTCAAACGGGTGAAGAAGATACTGTTCTGCATCTGCTGAAGGCCCAGGAAATCTTTCGGGCGAGGATTGTACTGGCCGCCAACCCTTAACAACCGCACATTCCTCCGCGGAACAAAACCAAGCGCGGGCACGAAATTCTCTTGGACCTCGCTCAAGACAAACTGCATGACTACTAAGTCGTTTGGATATTCCGCCGAAATGCCATAGGCCAAATCTCGGTCGGAATTGCCTTCGTTTATGCTCCGGAGGCCGTACGCGTTAACGACCAGACTCCGAGACCCGCCTAGGAAGCGAGACGTAGCCAGACGAAGATCTGCACCGACCGTGCTGCTCGTTGTGGAAAGAGAGGGATGACCCTGCGTGAAAATCGCGCCAATAAAGGACTGCTGCAGCAGATTCCGTTTAACACGTCCAACGAAGAAGTTCTTTCCCGACACCGGCACGATGGGTAAGTCACGCGTGCGCACGTCCAGCACGCCAATGTCGGTCCGGCCGATCTTGCCCGTCAGCTTCAGTCCGAAATCAACCGGCACCTCCTCTCCAGAAAGCAGTCCGATCCGGCGGCTAAAAAACGGCCTTACGTCGGCTCCAGTCTGGGGAACGCCCCCAGGCGGTCTAATGGCGGTACTGGAAAAGCTGAAGACCCCGACATCCTCCAAAAAAAACGACCGCTTCTCCGGAAAAAACAGGGAGGAACGCGTCAAGTTGATTTGGCGCGCGTCCACTTCCGTTTCCCCGAAGTCCGTATCGGTGGTCGCAGATAGTTTCAAACTGGGAGTGAAGTTGTAGGACAGATCGAGTCCAGGTTTGCCAGTAAACGTATCGTTCCCAGTTGCGTTGCTATGCAGCCAGCGGCTCGCAACGAATGGCCGGATGTCAAGACCGATGCCTTGCGTGAGTCCTTCCAAGTTGGTGATTTCACCCGCTTCGGAAACCTGCAAGAAATTTGTGAACTCCACACGCGCCCCCGACCAGCGATCCTCCTCCAACTTTCGCTGGATGTTGCGAGCGATGTTGAATCCCCAGACCGTCCGCTCGGAAGGAAAGCCCAAGCTCTTGAACGGGATGGCAAATTCCGCGCTCCACCCCTGCTCGGTGCGCCTGCTGCGCACCGTCCAGATGGCATCCCAGTTGTTGTCCGATTGGCCGTTCGCAAACACCAGACCGTCCACCAGCGCGCCCGCCGGATTGGTGGCGAAGTAGAATGCGTTGCGCTGGTCATGGAACGTGTCGAGAACGATTTCAATGCGGTCGTCGGAGCGCAGTGCGGCGTCGCGACCCATCACTGAGCCGATGACCCTGTCCGGTTCCGAGTCGTAACACATGATGCCGATGTACAGATTATTGGTGTCGTAAAGGAGCGTTACTTCCGTCCTTTCCGTGGGCGGCTGGCCGGTCTGCGGTATCCTTTGTGTCAAATCACCGATCTTCGGCGCCGTTTCCCATACCGGCTCGTCGAGCAACCCATCGACGGTAATCCCCGACGTGATTCGCGTTACGACGGCGGACCTGGTTGCCGACTCCGTTGCAGTAACCTGTTGGGGGACGGCGGTGCAGACAACTGGTGCAATGATACATACTCACACCCATATCATCGCCGACACAAAAATGTTTCGGAGGAGGCCTTCATACCACCTACGATCTAGTGAGTTTGAGATGAATCGAGGACCGTTAGCCATGGAAACGGCGCATAGAGTAACACAATGAGCTACCGTTACGGTAGGACATAAGCGAGAAACAGTTCACTACCCGAGCGCTGGCGAACGAACCGCTTGGTCCTTCCGACAGCCTGGGACTTCCCCACGTCGGATGCTGCGCCGCGATCACCTGCAACTCAGAACCGGAATGTGTACTGAAACTTCGTGGACACCTTGCTATCTTGCGCGCTGAATCGATTACCGTCGGCAGCGTCTTGAATCCATCCCTGGTTAAACACTAGGAACAGATCATTCCCGGGTTGCAAGATCCAGCGCACTCGGCTCTGCCAACCCAGATTCCGAGACCGGTTGTCGTACTGAATCAAATTTGAAAACGAAAGGAAGGGCGAAGCCGCATAGCTCACCCGCGAGTTCAGGATCCGGGAGACGAAATTGCCCTGCGGCAATCGAGCAAAGGTCTGGTTGGCCGTCAAACTGATCCTGAAGCGGGGCGGGATCTTGTAAGTCAGCGTGGTATTAAATTCATCGGCGTGCCCCGACCAGAAAGTGCCTAACACCCAGGTTACGTTCACTTGCAGCCTTCGCTTTGCCGCACTCTGATAAAATGTACGCCAGCGTGTGAACCGGTACTCGCCCGCGGGAAGAATGATGCCAGGGGAAATCTCAAAGTCGTCAAACAGACGCTCGTACGTGATGGCCTGCGGGCTAAAAAAGGAGTGGAAGTTATCACCAGACTTGAAGTGCCAGTCGATCGTAGCAAAATGAAGGTTCCAGCTTTCTACCTGTCCGTTATCGATCCGTGTGATACGGGTGTAGAACACCCCATGGAGCATCTGCTGCAGGTTCAAAAAATCTTTGGGGCGAGGGTTGTACCTGCCGCCGACCCTTAGCAGTCGTACGTTCCTACGCCGAACGAAACCAAGGGCAGGCCTGAAATTCTCTTGTACGGCGCGCCACTCAAATTCCATTTGGATCTTATCGTTCGGATACTCCGCGGAAACACCATAAGACAGATCCCGGTCGGAATTGCCTTCGTTCGTGCTTCGGAGACCGTACGCGTTAAATGCAAGATTCCGGGATCCGCCCAGAAAACGAGACGTGGCCAGGCGTACGTCTGCACCGTACGTGCTGCTCGATATGGGAAGAGCCGGATGGCCTTCCGTGTAGATCGCGCCGATATAGGATTGTTGCAGGAAGTTCTGTTTGACACGTCCCACGAAGAAGTTCTTTTCCGGCACGATGGGTAAGTCGCGCGTGCGTACGTCCAGCACGCCAATGTCGGTTCGGCCGATCTTCCCCGTCAGCTTCAGTCCAAAATCTATGGGCACCTCCTCTCCGGAAAGCAGTCCGATCTGACGGCTGAAAAACGGTCGTATGTCGACTCCGGTCCGGGGAACGCCTCCACGTCGAGTAATAGCGGTACTGGCAAAGCTGAAGACCCCGACATCCTCCAGAAAAAACGACCGCTTCTCCGGGAAGAACAGGGAAAAACGTGTCAAGTTGATCTGCCGCGCATCCACTTCCGTTTCGCCAAAGTCCGTGTTGACCGTCGCCGACAGTTTCAGGCTGGGAGTTAAGTTATAGAACAGGTCTAGTCCCGGCTTGCCGGTGATCGTATCGTGCCCGGTCGCGCCGGTATGCAGCCAGCGGCTCCCAACGAATGGCCGGACGTCGAGCCCCATGCCTTGTGTGAGGCCTTCCAGATCCGTGATTTCACCCGCTTCGGAAACCTGGAAGAACTGTGTTTCCAGACGCGCCCCGGACCAGCGATCCTCCTCCAACTTTCGTTGGATGTGCCGAGAGATGTTGAATCCCCAGACTGTCCGCCCGGACGGAAAGCTCAAGCTCTTGAACGGGATGGCGAATTCCGCAATCCACCCCTCTTCCGTTCGCCTGGTTCGCACCGTCCAGATGGCGTTCCAGTCCAGGTTCGATTGACCATTTGCAAAAACCAAGCCATCCACCAGTGCGCCCGCCGGATTGGTAGCGAAGTAGAAGGCGTTACGCTGGTCGCGATAGGTATCCAGCACAATCAAAATCCGGTCGTCGGCGTTCAATCTAGCGTCGCGTGCCATCTGCGTGCCGATAACCCTGTCCGGTTCTGCGTCGTAACACAGGACGCCGATGTAGAGGTTATTGGCGTCGTAAAGGAGCGTGACATCTGTTCTTTCGGTGGGCGGCTGGCCGGTCTGTGGAATCCTTTGTGTCAAATCACCGATCTTCGGCGCCGTGCCCCATACCGGTTCGTCAAGCGACCCATCCAGGGTAATCTCCGACGAGATCCTGGTTACCATGGCGGACTTCGTTGGTTGTACTGAGCCGGTCTCTTGGGGAGTGGCGGCGCACAGAACCGGTGCAAGGATGCATGCCCAGATCCAAACCGTCGCTGCCAGAACAATGCTTTGGAGCAAGGAACGCCATGGGGCATGACTCCGCCTGCTGGAGGAAGCCCCAGCATAGCCCCACAAGCAGGCCTGCTGCGCGTCGCCTTTAGCCTGCTGGCAATTAGCCTGCATTTCAGTAGCTTTCATTCCCCTGTCCATAAACCCTCTTCCCGAACGGTAAGGTGCATCGCGGTCCGGCTCATACGCTCAATGAGCCTGCGTTTACAAACGATTGCTACCACACCTGTCTGGGCAAGTTGCGATGGGGCAGGTTGCTGCCATCGCCGCCAACTCAGAAGCGGAACGTGTACTGAAATTTCGTGGACACCTTGCTGTCTTTCGCACTGAATCGGTAGCCGCCAGCAGTGTCCTGAATCCATCCCTGGTTGAACACAAGGAAGAGGTCATTCCCAGGCTGCAAGATCCATCGTACACGGCTCTGCCAGCCCAGATTCCGAGACCGGTTGTCGTACTGAATCAAATTTGAAAACGTAAGGAAGGGCGAAGCCGCATAGTTCACCCGCGAGGTAAAGATCCGGGCGACGAAATTGCCTTGCGGCAATCGGGCGAACGTCTGGTTGGTGTCGAAACTGATGGTGAAGCGGGGCGGAATTTTATAACTCAGCGACGTCTGGACTGTCTCAGCGTGCCCCCCCCAAAAGTTGCCGATCGACACGTTTATTCTCCCTTGTAACTTGCGCTTTGAAGCACTCATAAGATGGCCACGCCATCGTGTAAACCGGTACTCGCCCACTGGAAGAATGACGCCGGGGAAAATTTCAAACGTGTCAAACAGGCGCTCGAAAATGATGTTTGGCTCAAGAAAGCTGTGGAGGGAATCACCGGACTGGAAGTGCCAGTCCCACAGAGTCGCGTGAAGGTCCCAGCTTTCTACCTGCCCGTTGTCGAGTCGTGTGAAACGTTTGTAGTACACGTCATGAAACATTTGCTGAATGCCCAGAAAGTCTCTCGGGCGGGGGCTGAAGCTGCCGCCAATCCGCAGCAACCGCACATTCCTTCGCTGAACGAAACCGAGTGCCGGCCTAAAATTCTCGGGGATATCGCGCCATACAACCTGCGCCTCATATTTGTCGTTCGGATACGCCACCGAAACGCCATAAGACAAATCCCGGTCGGAATTGCCTTCGTTCGCGCTTCGGAGACCGTACGCGTTGAGCACCAGATTCCGCGACCCGCCCAGAAAACGGGACGTCGCCAGGCGCACGTCTGCACCGTACGTTCTGCCCGCTATCGAAAGAGCCGGATGGCCTTCCGTGTAGATCGCGCCGATATAGGATTGTTGCAGGAAGTTCTGTTTGACACGTCCCACGAAGAAGTTCTTTTCCGGCACGATGGGTAGGTCGCGCGTGCGTACGTCCAGCACGCCAATGTCGGTTCGGCCGATCTTCCCCGTCAGCTTCAGTCCAAAATCTATGGGCACCTCCTCTCCGGAAAGCAGTCCGATCTGACGGCTGAAAAACGGTCGTATGTCAGCTCCGGTCGAGGGAACGCCTCCAGGTTGGCGGACGCCGGTACTGGCAAAGCTAAAGACCCCGACATCCTCCAGGAAAAACGACCGCTTCTCCGGAAAGAACAGGGAAAAACGCGTCAAGTTGATCTGCCGCGCGTCCACTTCCGTTTCGCCAAAGTCGGTATTTGCAGTTGCCGACAGTTTCAGGCTGGAAGTTAAGTTGTAGAACAGGTCCAGTCCCGGCTTGCCGGTGACCGTATTGTGCACCGGATTGTCCTCGGTCGCGCCGGTACGCAGCCAGCGGCCCCCAACGAATGGCCGGATGTCGAGACCCATGCCTTGTGTGAGGCCTTCCAGCCCCATGATTTCACCCGCTTCGGAAACCTGCCAGAAACTTGGGAACTCCACACGCGCCCCCGACCAGCGATCGTCCTCTAACTTTCGCTGGATGTTGCGGAGGATGTTGAATCCCCAGACTGTCTGCTCGGATGGGAAATTCAGGCTCTTGAAGGGAATGGCGAATTCTGCACTCCACCCCTGTTCCGTGCGCCGGGTCTGCACCTCCCAGATGGCGTTCCAGGCCAGATTCCCTTGACCGTTCGCAAATACCAGACCGTCCCGCAGTGCGCCAGCCGGATTGGTGGCAAAGTAGAAGGCGTTACTCTGATCGTGATACGTGTCCAGTACAATGGCAATCCGGTCGTCGGACATAATGTTGGCGTCCCGTTCCATTAGCGTGCTGGTTATTCTCTGCGGCTCTGAGTCGTAGGCCATGACGCCGATGTAGAGGTTATTGGCGTCGTAAAGGAGCGTGACATCTGTTCTTTCGGTGGGCGGCTGGCCGGTCTGTGGAATCCTTTGTGTCAAATCACCGATCTTCGGCGCCGTGCCCCATACCGGTTCGTCAAGCGACCCATCCAGGGTAATCTCCGACGAGATCCTGGTTACCATGGCGGACTTCGTTGGTTGTACTGAGCCGGTCTCTTGGGGAGTGGCGGCGCACAGAACCGGTGCAAGGATGCATGCCCAGATCCAAACCGTCGCTGCCAGAACAATGCTTTGGAGCAAGGAACGCCATGGGGCATGACTCCGCCTGCTGGAGGAAGCCCCAGCATAGCCCCACAAGCAGGCCTGCTGCGCGTCGCCTTTAGCCTGCTGGCAATTAGCCTGCATTCCAGTAGCTTTCACACCCCTGTCCATAAACCTGTTTCCCGAACGGTAAGGTGCATCGCAGTCCGGCTCATACGCTCAATGATCCTGCGTTTACAAACGATTGCGACGCATCTGTCCGGGTAAATTGTGATGTGATCAAGCAGGTTAGCACAGTGTCTTGCCCCAGACCATAGCGTCTGCGCACACTCGAACGCACACATGCCTGGCCTTTCAGCAACACTGCTTTGAGGCTTTGAGTGGCCATGTTTGATGGCCTGTGGTGTCAATCAATGCTGTCAGTTTGGGCTATCAGTTTGGCTCTTCCGATGATCTGAGGACGCCACCCCGGATACCGTGCCGCTATCGCCGCCAACTCAGAAGCGGAATGTGTACTGAAACTTCGTGGACACCTTGCTGGTTTGTGCAGTGAAGTTGTAGCCGCCCACAGCATCTTGATCCCACCCCTGGGTAAACACAAAAAACAGGTCATTCCCAGGCTGTAAGATCCAACGCACACGGCTCTGCCAGCCCAGATCCCCAGACTCGTTGTCGAATTGAATCAAATTGGAAAACGTAAGGAAGGGCGAAGCCGCATAGTTCACCTGAGAGCTAAAGATCCGGGCGGCGAAATTGCCCTGCGGCAATCGGGCAAACGTCTGGTTCGCCGTGAAACTGATCGTGAAGCGAGGTGGGATTTTGTACGTGAGTGTGGTAAAGAATTCATCGGCGTGCCCCGACCAAAAGGTGCCGGGTAACCACTGGGCGTTCACTTGCCACCTGCGCTTTTGCGCAGTCGAAAGAAACAAATGCCAGCGTGTGAACCGGTACTCGCCCGGAGGAAGAACGATGCCAGGTGAAATCTCAAACGGGGCAAACAGACGCTCGTAGTTGATTCGCGGGTTAAAGAAATTGTGGATGGAGTCGCCAGAGTTGAAATGCCAGTCGATTGGCGCAACAAAATGAACGTTCCAGCTTTCTACTTGTCCGGTGTCGAGCCGTGTGAAACGAGTATAGTACGCCCCATAGAAGACCTGCTGAAGGTTCAGAAAATCATTCGGGCGAGGATTGTAGTCGCCCCCAACCCTTAGTAGCCGCACATTTCTACGCGAAACGAAACCAAGTGCGGGCCTGAAATTCTGTTGCACATCGCGCCAGAAAAACTGCATAGTCACTATGTCGTTCGGATATTCCGCGGAAACGCCATAAGACCAATCCTGGTCGGAATTGCCTTCGTTCGCGCTCCGGAGACCAAACGCGTTGAGCACCAGATTCCGCGACTCGCCCAGAAAACGGGACGTCCCCAGGCGCACGTCTGCACCGTACGTTCTGCCCGCTATGGAAAGAGACGGATGACCTTCCGTATAGATCGCGCCGACATAGGATTGCTGCAGAAAGTTCCGTTTGACTCGTCCCACGAAGAAGTTCTTTTTCGGCACGATGGGTAAGTCGCGCGTGCGCACGTCCAGCACGCCAATGTCGGTCCGGCCGACTTTGCCCGTCAGCTTCAATCCAAAATCGATCGGCACCTCCTCTCCGAAAAGCAATCCGATCTGCCGGCTGAAAAACGGGATCACTTGAGATCTGGTGGGCGGAATGCGTCCAAATCCTTCTCTGCCGACATTGGAAAAATTGAAGACCCCGACATCCTCCAGGAAAAACGACCGCTTCTCTGGAAAAAACAGGGAAAAGCGCGACAGGTTGATCTGCCGCGCGTCTACCTCCGTTTCCCCGAAGTCCGTATTGGTGGTCACAGATAGTTTCAAACTCGGAGTGAAGTTATAGGACAGATCGAGTCCAGGTTTGCCGGTAAACGTATCGTCTCCAGTTGCGCTTCTATGCAGCCAGCGGCTCGCAACGAATGGCCGGATGTCGAGACCGATGCCTTGCGTGAGTCCTTCCAAGTTGGTGATTTCACCCGCTTCGGAAACCTGCTTGAAATTTGTGAACTCCACACGCGCCCCGGACCAACGATCGTCCTCCAACTTTCGCTGGATGTTGCGAGCGATGTTGAATCCCCAGACCGTCCGCTCGGAAGGAAAGCCCAAGCTCTTGAACGGGATTTCGAATTCCGCGCTCCACCCCTGCTCGGTGCGCCTGGTCCGCACGGTCCAGATGGCATCCCAGTTGTTATCCGACTGACCGTTCGCAAACACCAGGCCGTCCACCAGCGCGCCCGCCGGATTGGTAGCGAAGTAAAAGGCGTTGCGCTGGTCGCGATACGTGTCGAGGATGATTTCAATCCGGTCGTCGGAGATCAGGTTGGAGTCGCGCCCCATCAGTGTTCCGATGACCCTGTCCGGTTCCGAGTCGTAACACATAATGCCGATGTACAGATTATTGGCGTCGTGAAGGAGGGTGACTTCTGTTCTTTCCGATGGTGGTTGGCCGGTCTGCGGTATCCTTTGTGTCAGATCACCGATCTTCGGCGCCGTTTCCCATACCGGCTCGTCGAGCAACCCATCGACGGTAATGCCCGACGTGATACTTGTTACGACGGCGGATTTAACTGCTGCTTCACTTGCCTGTTGCCGAGCGGCGGCGCAGGCCAAGGGTACAACAACGCCCCACACCCAAACCATCGTCGCCACAACGAGACTTCGAAGCAAAAAACGCTGTAGTCTTCGACCCTGCCGATTCCACCACCCCACGAGACAGCCGCCGAAATCCATCCGAGGTGCCTCGACTGTGGTCTTGCAAGAATCAGTTCGCATTCAAGCACTCCTCATCCATTTGCCCCTGGAATTGACCTCCCGGATGGCTGAAACCGATCGCGGTCCGTACCCATACGCCTCATGATCCTGTGCTCTTTTTCAGAGATGGATGGGCAGGCATACCCACGCAAACACGCTAGGTTAGCATAGCGAGCTACCACAGACCAGGGCGCTCGCGAGGGTGTTAGTGCTCTGATTCCAGAGATTTAGAGCACTGCGCGCGAGGTCTAACGGAACCCGTCTGAACGGTTGACCTTCTTTGGTGTTTCCACGCCATTCGTGGCGCAAGTTGCGCACCCCAACGCCATCGCACGCTGCTTTGTCGAAGTTCGGCACCGCTCGCGCACTCGCCGGACCGCAAACCCTCTGTGCATGGCGCTTGACCGCGTTCAGGTCGCGCGGATGCAACTTATGAACCGGCGATTTTGCACGGTGGTGGCCACCAAGATACAATGGTCGTGTTCCAAAGCGACGAAGCGATTTTCTGCTCTCGGGATTCATGAGGCCCCGAAAGTTGATGCACTTCCGTCGCGCCGTAAGATCGTCAAAACCCCGGGGCGCAGACCGTCCCGGTTGTGAAGGCATCCAACCCTGAAACATGCAGCCCTGAAACATGCAGCCCTGAAACATGCGGCCCTAAAACATGCGGCCCTAAAACATGCGGCCCTAAAACATGCGGATTGAACAGATCGTCGATCGGGTGTTCACCCGGTTCATCGGCACCAAACACGAACGGGACGTCAATCGCCTAGCTCCGCATGTGGCCGCCATCAACGAGCTGTCCGCCACCTATGAGAAACTGCCCGATGCCGCAATCGTGGCGAACACCCAGCAGTTCAAGGACCAAGTAAAGGCGCTCCTGGGCGATGCGGATTTGTCCGACGCCGATTACAAGCAGCGACTCGCTGCAGCGCTGGAGCCCGTGGTGGTTCCGGCATTCGCCTTGGTTCGCGAAGCGGGCCGGCGCACGCTTGGTCTGCGGCATTTCGATGTGCAGTTGATCGGCGGCATCGTGCTGCACGAGGGTAAGATCGCGGAAATGAAAACGGGCGAGGGCAAGACGCTGGTTGCCACGCTCCCCGCTTACTTGAACGCACTGTCCGGCCGCGGTGTGCACATCGTGACCGTCAACGATTACCTGGCGCGTCGCGACGCCGAATGGATGGGGCCGATCTACCGCCTGCTGGGGCTCACCGTCGGCGTCATCGTGCACGATCTCGACGAGGTCCAGCGCCGCGCCGCTTACGCCGCCGACATCACCTATGGCACCAACAATGAGTTCGGATTTGACTACCTGCGCGACAACATGAAATTCGATCTTGCCGACTGTGTGCAGCGCGGCCACCAATTTGCGATTGTAGACGAGGTGGATTCGATCCTCGTTGACGAAGCACGCACTCCGCTGATCATTTCCGGTCCCGCCGAGGAATCCACCGACAAGTACTATCGCGTCGATAAAATCATTCCCAAATTGATCCAGGAAATCGACTATACGATTGAGGAAAAGCACCGCACGGCAACCCTAACAGAAGAGGGTTTCGCCAAGTGCGAACGGCTGCTTGGGCTCAGCAACCTCTCCGACCCCGCCAACGTCGAGCTCATGCACCACGTCTTTCAAGCCCTGCGCGCTCATGCGCTGTACAAGCCCGACGTGGATTACGTCGTCAAGAACGGCGAGGTCATCATTGTGGACGAGTTCACAGGACGCGAGATGCCCGGCCGGCGCTGGTCCGACGGCCTGCATCAGGCCGTGGAAGCGAAAGAGGACGTGAAGATCGAGCGGGAAAATCAAACGCTGGCCACCGTCACCTTCCAGAACTATTTCCGCATGTACAAGACGCTCTCCGGGATGACCGGAACGGCGGAAACCGAGGCAGCCGAGTTCAACAAGATCTACAGCCTGGAGGTCGTGGTCATCCCGACGAACCGGACGCTGCGCCGCCACGAGTACCCCGACATCGTCTATCGCACCGCGGCAGAAAAATACGAGGCGGTCGTCAACGGAATGATGCTGGAGGATGGCTCGAAGGCGTATGGCATCCGCCAACTCCATGAATCCGGCCAGCCGGTGCTGATGGGCACCATTTCCATTGAGAAATCCGAGCTTCTCTCGAATCTACTCAAGAAAGCCGGTATTCCGCACCAAGTGCTGAACGCGAAGGCACACGAGCGCGAGGCGCATATCGTGGCGCAAGCCGGCCGAAAAGGGACCGTCACCGTCTCCACCAACATGGCGGGCCGTGGAACCGACATCCTGCTGGGCGGGAATCCGGAAGCGATGACCCGCCATTACTGCCTTAAGAACAAACTGGCGGCGCCCTATGCAGCGGCCGCCTCGGTCATCGGTGCGGAAAGCGAAGGCGCAAACGGACCGCCTCCTAGCATGGTGCTCTTCCAAATCGAGGGCAAGGTTTTTCAAGTGCCGCTCGAGCAGTGGAAGCCGATCTATGATCGGTTTGCCGAACAATGCCGTGCCGAGCATGAAGATGTCATCGCCCTCGGCGGTCTGCACATCCTGGGCACCGAGCGGCACGAGGCTCGGCGTATCGACAATCAGCTCCGCGGGCGCGCCGGCCGTCAGGGTGATCCCGGCTCCTCACGCTTTTTCCTGTCTCTCGAAGACGACTTGCTGCGAGTATTTGGAGGCGAACGCGTCAAAACCTTGATGTTCCGTCTCGGAATGACCGAAGGCGTGCCGATCGAATCGAAACTGATCACCCGGCGCATCGAAAACGCGCAGAAGGCCGTCGAGGCCCAAAACTTTGAAGCCCGCAAACACCTGCTGGAATACGACGACGTGATGAACAAACAGCGGGAAACGATCTACGCCATCCGCCGCTCGGCTCTGGAAGGCAAAGACCAGAAGGAATACGCGCGAGGTATTGCCGAAGACCTCGCCCGCGAACTGGTCGGCACTTTCTGTCCCCGCAAGGAGCATCCGCAGAGGTGGAATCTAGCGCAGTTTTCCGGGGAAGTACTTAGGCAGTTCGGCATCGATCTTAAGGCCTCTGGCATTGATCCCACCACACTGTCGCACGATGAATTGGCGGACGCTCTGGTCGAGAAAGTCAATCAGCGTTACGAGGAGAAGGAAACCTTATTTGGTCCGGCGATGATGCGCTGGCTCGAACGTCGCATCATTCTGGACATCGTCGATACGCAATGGAAAGACCACCTGCTGAGCCTCGACCATTTGAAGGAGGGCATCGGGCTGCGCGGTTATGGCCAGAAAGACCCGCTGGTCGAGTTCAAAAGGGAGGCCTTCACGCTATTTGAGGAGATGATGGATCGTATCGACACGGAAACCATCCGCTACCTGTTCCTCATCCAGCCTGCCAAGCCGGAAGACGAAGCACGGGAAATCGAACGCCGCCAACAACGTCAGCAGCAACAACTCCAATACCAAGCTGGCCCAGCCCAAGCCGAAGCACCCAAGCCCGTGCGAACTGGCGCCAAGGTGGGCCGCAATGATCCCTGCCCCTGTGGCAGCGGGAAAAAGTATAAGAAGTGCTGCGGTCGGGCTGCCTGATCCACCTAGCGACCATACTAGAACATTCGCTTTTCCAATTCCAATCTTTCCCAATTCCAATCAAAGTGGCCTTCCACTCCATTCTTAATACGGGTAATTTCTATCCTTGCCATGGTTCGGGCTGCCCTGGATTGGGTAATTTAGACACTGAGGTTGGGAATTAACTACCCTGGTGTCATATGAACAAAAAACATCATCGTATTGCAGCCAACGTAAAAGCCGATATCCTACGCCGCGTCAAGGAAGAAGGCATCTCGGTGGCCCAGGCCGCCAAGGATCACGGTATTTCTGAAGGGACCATCTATGGTTGGATGGTAAAGGGAGCAACCGGTGCCCCGTCCTGGGCGGAGTTCTCCCGACTTCAGAAGCAGAACAGAGAATTCCTGGAACTCGTGGGCGAGATCACGCTCAAGCTCTCCATGACTCAAAAAAACAATTGAGCGAAGGAAGAAACAAATCAGCGCTTGCCCGAGCCCTTGGCATATCCCGCGCGAGCCTGTATTACGTCCCAAGAATGAAGGAGAAGGACTGGCGCCTCAAGGTCCGCCTGGAAGAAGAGCTGCAGATCCATCCCTCCTACGGCTCCCGGCGAATTGCTACGGCACTGGGACTCTGCCGCCAGCGGGCGCAGAGGGTCATGCATCTGTTTGGCATCAAGCCCTACCGCAGGAGAGGCAGAAAATGGAGAAAATCCAAGGTTTCCCGGACCTATCCCAACCTCCTGCTCGCGGTCATGCCCGCATATGCAAACCACATCTGGGCAGCAGACTTCACCGAGTTCGTGCAGCACGGAAAGAAGGTCTATGTGGCGACCGTGATCGATCTCTACACTCGCCGGATCCTGGGAATCCAAATTGCGGTGAGAAAGGGAGCCGCGCTCACCATTCAGGCGCTTTCCAACGCCCTGCTCCATCATCCGCGCCCGGGTCTATTCCACTCCGACAACGGGAGGGAGTATGACGCGATGGCGTTCACTGAAATCCTTGATGGATGCGGCATCGTGATTTCACGGAGCCGCCCGGGGTGCCCTTGGGAGAACGGATACCAGGAATCGTTCTACGACAAATTCAAGGTTGACCTGGGAGATCCGAACCGCTTCAAAACACTGGGGGAGCTAGTGGCGGAGATCTACCGCACCCTGTGGGACTACAACAACACGCGGATTCACTCCGCGCTCAACATGCCGCCTGTGGTATTCGCCAAACGGTATGCGTTAGTCACGTAAAAAACTCTCAGAATCAGTGTCTAAAGAAATCAGTCCTTGACAGGCCCTTGCCCCACACCGGGGGTGCGACTCCTAAACCCCTTATGTATCAGAACCATTGCTAGCGGTAATACTGGAACGAATCTTGCTCCTCCAACCACCCCAGTTGCTGGGGAGAGGTGTCTCGTTGGCAGACCCGCACCGAACATGCCAAGTCGATGCTTGTTGTCAGCGTGTTCCCTCCAACCTTGCGCACCGAGGTGTTTGCCTCAATCACTATTTGGACGAAGCATTCACCCGGACCACGATGGCGCTTCAACTCTGCCAGCAAGGTGAGCCGATCGATCCAGGGCTGCTCGATTGGCTGCTGGCCCAGGGCGATTTCATTGTTCAACTGCTCTCGCAGGAAAGCCACGAGGATGCCTTGGCGCAGCGTGAGCGCCTGCTGGAGTTGCTTGCCTGCTTGACCAACCTCCAGGAGTACCTGCGTCATCACGCTGTCTCGAAAGTTTCGGGATGACACCGCCTGGTGTTTCGCTACTGTGGGCTGGCTGCAGCTACGCCGCCAATGGCGGCGCCGGTCTCATCCGCGGGGCTATGTCTTCCGCCGTTTGCGGTGCCAGGGCTGCTGCTGATGAGCACGCGGGCGAGGGCCTGGCCGGTGTAGGACCTTGCATTTCGCGCCACCTGCTCCGGCGTGCCCTGCGCCACAATGCGCCCCCCGGCTTCGCCGCCCTCCGGGCCTAAGTCAATGATCCAGTCGGCCTGCTTGATGACGTCTAGATGGTGCTCGATGATGAGCACGGTGTTGCCGAGATCGGCCAGGCGATTCAGAACATCCAGCAGCTTCTTGACGTCATCAAAGTGCAATCCCGTGGTGGGTTCGTCGAGAATGTACAACGTGCGGCCAGTCTGCCGGCGCGACAGTTCACGCGCCAGCTTGATGCGTTGCGCCTCACCGCCGGAAAGCGTGGTGGCCGACTGGCCCAGATCGACATAGCCCAGGCCCACTTCCACCAGCGTCTTCAGCTTTTGACGGATCTGCGGGATGTTCTCGAGGAGCCGCAGCGCGTCCTCCACGGGCAAGTCCAGCAAGTCGGAAATGGAGTGGCCCTTGTAACGCACGGCAAGAGTTTCGCCGTTGTAGCGTCGCCCGCGGCACACCTCGCAGGTGACATACACATCGGGAAGAAAATTCATCTCGATGCGCCGCAATCCCTCGCCCTGGCACGCCTCGCAGCGACCGCCCTTGACGTTGAAGCTGAAGCGCCCGGGCCGGTAACCGCGCTCACGGGATTCGGGCAACATGGAGAACAGCTCGCGAATCGGCGCAAAGGCGCCGGTATACGTTGCCGGATTGGAGCGCGGTGACCTTCCGATGGGCGCCTGATCAATCTCGATGACCTTGTCGATGTGCGCGCATCCTTCCATGGCGCGAAACTTGCCCGGCTTCTCCATCGAACGGTACAGCTTCTGCGCCAGCGCACGGTACAGGATGTCGTTGACCAGGGTGGATTTTCCCGAACCGGATACGCCAGTGATGACGGTCAACAAACCCAACGGAAAACGCACATCGATATTTTTCAAGTTATTGACTTCGCAACCGAACAGGGAGAGCGCCGGGCCGCTCCTGACGCGGCGCCGCACCGGAACTGGAATCGTGAGCCCGCCGGCAAGATAGCGTCCGGTCAGCGAGGCCGGATTGGCGGCAATCTCGGCGGGCTTCCCGATTGCCACCAGTTGCCCGCCCGCATCGCCGGCCCCGGGTCCGAGGTCCACCACGAAATCGGCGCGGCGAATCGTTTCCTCGTCGTGCTCGACCACCAGGACCGTGTTGCCGAGGTCCCGCAACTGTTCCAGGGAGGCCAGCAACCGGGCATTGTCACGCGTGTGCAGGCCGACGGAAGGCTCATCCAGGACATAGAGCACGCCGCGCAATCGTGAGCCGATCTGCGTGGCCAAGCGGATGCGCTGCGCTTCGCCTCCGGAAAGAGTGGCCGCTGAACGATGCAGGCTGAGGTAGCCCAGTCCCACGGCAAGCAAAAAATCGAGCCGCTCGGCGACTTCCGTCAGGGGACGGCCGGCAATCGCCAATTGCCGCGGACTGAGGTTCTTGCGGACGGAATCGACGGCGGGGCGTGCCCTGGTGATGGGCATGGCAGTGAAATCAGCAATGGAAAACCCGCCGATTTTCACGGCGAGACTCTCCGGGCGCAGTCGCCGCCCGCCACAGACGCAGCAGGGTGCCCCTGACATGTACTGCATCAGCCACTCGCGATAGCCATCGGAGTTCCTCTCCGCCAGGTTGTGCTCCAGAAAACCGAGAATTCCCGGGAACCGGAAACCCGATATCTTCCGGGCGCCGCGCGAAAGCCGGGGTGCGGATCGCGTCACCGTGCGATTTGTGCTGGCGTTCGCGGCGCCTTTCGTCGGCGGATTACCGTAGAGAATCAAGCTCTGCGTGCGGCGTGGAAGCTTTTGGAAGGGCGTGGCAAGCTCAAAACCGTGCGCGTATGCGGCGAGTTCGAGCGTGCGTTTCAGCTGGGCAGAGCCCGAACCGGGTCCCAGACCACCTTCAAACAGCGGCCGCGACCAGTCCACGATCACCTTCGCCGGGTCCAACTCGTATTTCGAGCCCAATCCGCTGCAGGCCGGGCAGGCCCCATACGGTGAATTGAAGCTGAACGAGCGAGGCTCGAGTTGGGGCACCGAAACCCCGCATTCGCTGCAGGCAAGCTTTTCTGAAAAGACCTGCTCGGCGCCACCGACGACCGACACGACAGCCAGGCCCTGAGCCAGCTTAAGCGCCGTTGCCAACGACGCGGAAAGGCGCGCCGCAATACCGGCCTTGACCAATAGGCGATCCACCACCACTTCGAGGATGTGATTCTTGCGCCGATCCAGGGGCGGCGGATCATCGAGCGGGTAGAGAATGCCGTCAATCCGAGCCCGCGTGAAGCCGGCGCGAGCAAGCTTTTCAAGCTCTTCGCGATACTCGCCTTTACGCCCGCGAACCACCGGTGCCAGGATCATCACCCGGTCTCCGGAGCGGGCCAACTCGCCGCTCAACACCGCCTGCACGATCTGCTCGGTAGATTGTCGCGTGATCGCGCGGCCGCAGTTCGGGCAGTGCGGTGTGCCAATCGAGCTGTAGATGACGCGCAGGTAGTCGTAGATCTCGGTAATCGTGCCGACGGTTGACCGCGGGGAACGCGATGTCGTCTTCTGCTCGATGGCAATCGAAGGAGAGAGGCCCTCGATCGAATCGACCTCCGGCCTCTCCATCTGATCCAGAAACTGCCGGGCGTAGGCGGAAAGCGATTCCACGTAGCGCCTCTGCCCCTCGGCGTAAATTGTGTCAAACGCGAGTGAAGACTTGCCGGAGCCGGAAAGCCCGGTGATTACGGTAAGTGTGTTGCGCGGGATTTCCAGACTTATGTTCTTTAGATTGTGCTGCTGGGCTCCGCGGATGACGATCTTCTTAAGTGCCATGGATGGAGCAAGCCGCACCGAGGCGGCAACGCTCACTGACGCGAGCGCCACCTAGCAAGCAAAATACGGCCAGCGTAATCTTTCAAAATAACAGCGTGGCGGATATGGGTCAAGCTGAGGCTTACGTTCTTCCTGGTGAAATCACTTCTTTCGTATCTTCCGTAGAAAAAGCTGGGCGTAGAAGAGGCTGGCCGTAGAAGAGGCCGCAAAAGAGACTGGACAAGCCCGGCAGTAGAATCCAGTGCCGTGGAATTTTTGCCTAACCGTAGCATTTTTACAGGGGTGCCGCTCTGAAATCTGCGTCATTTCAGCCGTTTAGCTCTGGCGCGCTGCGTGCAAGGAGTCAAAGACGCAGGGGGGAGACGAACCGAAGGATTCCTTCAGGGGATTGAGGGCTGGGCCGGCTCGCCCCCCCCTTCTACTGCATACAGCATCAAATCTCCCGAATTCTTCTCCTAAATTCTCGAATCTCAAGACGAAGTGGCTGCCGGAAGTGGCTACCAAAGATACGGCCCCGGGCTGCCCGGATGTTCGTCTTCTGCACCTCACCGATGAGATGAATTTTCAGCCTATCGAAAGCTTGGTGACATTCCTCACCTTGTGCTTCACGCCGCCTGCATATACTTTGTCACGCGGATTGCCAATAACCCGGTGTCCACCGCTTTGACCAAGAGCTTATCCCCGAATCACCTCGGTCGCTGGAGAATGCATGGAAGATCGCATAAGGATCACTCACATCATCACCAAATTGGGTTCCGACGGCTCCGAAATGATGCTCTATAAGCTTGTCACCGCCATGGATTCCCGCCGTTTCGAAAACGAGATCATCTCCATGGCCAGCCTCGGCGAGACCGGACGCCGCCTGCAAGCGAGGGGATTCAAGGTCCGCAGTCTCGGGATGTTCAAGTCCTTCCCGAGTCCGATTGCTCTGTTTCGTCTGATCCGCTGGCTTCGGCAGTGGCGGCCCGCGCTGATCCAAACCTGGCTGTATCATGCCAACCTGTTTGGTGGTATCGCCGCAAGGTGCGCAGGTCGCCCCCCTGTCGCCTGGGGCGTCCATCACGATAATCTCGACCCGAAAATGAACAAGCGCCGCACCCTTTGGATCGCCAAAGCCTGCGCGCGTCTCTCAAAAATCTTGCCTGCGCGCATCGTATATTGTTCCTTCGCCTCCCAGACGTTGCACTCTGCGCAGGGTTATCACGAAGGCGAGAGCCAAGTCATTCCCAACGGCTTCGACCTCGAAGAATTCAAGCCCGACCCGGAGGCCAGGCTCTTGCTGCGCCGCGAACTGGGTCTGCCGCCCGATAGTCTCCTTATCGGGTTAGCCTCCCGCTACCATCCCCTCAAGGACATTCCCACCTTCCTGGATGCTGCCGCGCGCCTTGTTGCCCGTTTCCCCGAGGTCCACTTTGTCCTCTGCGGGCCGGATTTCTCGCCGGAGAATGAAGAACTCCTCTCGTCCCTGGGTGTTTCTAATCTGCGCCGGTGCTGCCACCTGCTTGGTGTCCGGAGCGACATGCCTCGTTTGTTCGCTGCCTTCGATATCGCTACAAAGCCCTCGTTAAGCTAGGCTTTTCCGCTCGCCGTCGGAGAGGCAATGGCCTGTGGTATTCCCTGCGTGGTCACGAACACCGGCGATTCCGCCCTGCTCGTCGGCGACACCGGCCGCGTCGTCCCCGTGCGCGATCCCCAGGCCCTAGCAGCGGCGTGGGCTGAGCTAATTTCCTCTCCTGATGAGCGCAGCCGGCTGGGCGTCGCCGCTCGCCGCCGCATCGAGAAGCTCTACAGTCTTTCTGCGGTAGCCCGGTGCTATGAGGATGTTTATGAGCGAATTCTCCACGCAGGATGAGCGTCGCCAAAGCTCTTCTAACCCCAGCAGGGCTTGGTCATGCTGAAGAAAAATGGCAAAGCCCTGGAGTGATGGTGATAGACGCTGGTCGGTTACCGGAAAGAGGTGCTGGTGTATGGGGATACGGCCTGCCGAAGCACACCTTGGCCGCCGTTGAGCGTCTGGCCGAGGCCGGTTCAGAGGCTCCAACTGACAGCAAAACCAGCACCGGCGCGTCCGAGCGAACCCAACTCGAACCCGCCTGCGTCCAGTAAGTCTTTGCAGTGTATGGTAATATCGCCAATGGATGGGGCGTGGTCCAACCGGTAGGGCACCGCACTGTTAATGCGGACGGTGCTGGTTCGAATCCAGCCGCCCCAGCCAGCCTTCTGTGGAAGGCTTAAGGCTTTTTGACCGGGAAGCCTGCCTCGGTCCAGCCACGCCAGCCCCCGTCCATCGAAGTCACATCGGTATAACCCATCTTTTGCAGGTTCTCGGCAGCCAGTGCCGAACGGAAGCCGCCGCCGCAATAGAGCACCAGCGGAGCGCCTCTATCCGAGAAGGCCTTTTCGGCGTCTCGCTCAATGATGCCCTTAGAGAGATGAACTGCGCCGGGGAGGTGGCCGCGGGCCCATTCAAAGTCCTCTCGCACATCCACCAACACGAATTTCTCGCCGGCATCCAGGCGCTGCTTCACCTCGCGGATGCCCAGTTCCTTGACGCGAGATTTCGCTTCCTCCACCAGTTTCAGAAAGGCCGGTGAGTGCTCCATCCTTTCCACCTCCCTTATTTGCTCCAGGCCGGCACAGTGCTCTCTGCCGCTCTAAATCGTGCTGCTCTAAATCAAGTCCCGCCAGTTTGGTCCGGCCTTGATGTCCACCGTGAGGGGAACGCGCAGCGGGTAGACCTGCTCCATGGCCGAGCGAACGAGCCGGCGCAAGCGATCGAGCTCCTCAGGCGGAGCCTCAAACAACAACTCATCGTGCACCTGAAGGATCATCCGCGCCTGGAACTTCTGAGCGGCGAGTTCGCGGTCAATGGCGATCATCGCCAGCTTGATGAGGTCGGCCGCGGTTCCCTGCAGGGGCGTATTGAGGGCCGTGCGTTCGGCCACATTGCGCAGATTGACCTGCGGCGAGGTGATCTCCGAGATCGGCCGGCGGCGACCCAAGAGCGTGCGCGTGAACCCCGCGCCGCGGGCCTCATCGAGCGAGCGATCCAGGTATTGCTTGACGCCCGAGTAACGCTCGAAATAGGCGCTGATGAAACGCGCCGCCTCCTTCTGTTCGATGGCCAGCTGCTGCGCCAAGCCGAAGGGCGAGAGGCCGTAAATAATGCCGAAATTGATTACCTTGGCCACGCGGCGATGCTCTGGTGTTTGGGCCATCGGTCCGACGCCGAAAATCTCCTGCACGGTGCACGCGTGTATATCCTGTCCGGTGCGAAAGGCTTCAACGAGCACAGGATCTTCGGAGAAGTGCGCCAGGATGCGCAGTTCGATCTGCGAATAATCGGCGGAGAGCAAACTCCAGCCCGGCTCGGCCACAAAGGCGGCGCGAATCTGGCGGCCGAGATCGCTGCGCACGGGGATATTCTGCAGATTGGGGTCGGACGAACTGAGTCTTCCGGTAGCCGTTCCGGTTTGGCTCAGCCGCGTGTGCAGGCGGCCTGTCGCGGGCTCGATCAGCCGGGGCAGCGTGTCCACGTAAGTAGACTTGAGCTTGGCAAGCTCGCGGTATTCGAGCACCTTGCGCGGCAGCTCGTGTACCAGGCCCAGCTCCCCCAGCACGTCGGCGGCGGTCGAACGCGATCGGGTCCGGCCGCGCTTGGACGAGGAGGCGAGGTTCATTTTGTCGAAAAGGATTTCCGCGAGTTGCGACGGTGAATTGACGTTGAATTCGCCGCCGGCGAGTTCCCAGATACACCGCTCGAGGGATCGAATCTGGCCTTCCATGGACGCCGACATAGCCGCCAGCGCCGCGGGATCTACGCGGATTCCGTGCCGCTCCATGGCGGCCAGGACCGGCGCCAAAGGCAGATCGATCTGCTCGTAAATAGCGCTGAGTTCCTGAGCCTCTACTGCGGCTTGCAGCAGGGGAACGAGGCGCTGCAGAAAGTCGGCATTCTCGCCGGCGGCTCCCGAAAGGGTCACATTCAGGTACCGGAGCACTACGTCGGCGAGATCGTGCTGTGCTCTAGTCGGCCGCAACAGATAGGAATAGAGCGCCGTGGCGTGACGGATCCCGCGGGCCGGTCCTGCCAGCAATTCCATGAGTTTCGGGTCGTGGACGATCTTGGGGCGGCCGGCGTCGCCCAGAAATTCGCGGAGCACGCCGAGCATTTCACCCCTCGGGTCGCACCATGCCGAACGCGCCACACCCGGAGCCGGAGAAACTTCCAAGCCGGCCACGCGCGCGCCAAATCCTTCGGTCTGGCGTTCGCCGGGCTCGAGGGTGAGCCAAACGGCGACGGCTTGACCGGCTGGCTGCGCGTTCAGGAACTCGCGCAAGGCGGCGGGCGAGTCCAGCGCACCATAGTTGGTTGGCGCAGTCGAAACCGTCGTCACCGGGGGCAGATCGCGCAACAGCGAGGTGAATCCAAATTCAGTGTAAAGCTCGCGCAGCGCCGACCAGTCGGGCTCGCGCCGGGTCAGGGCGTCGAGATCAAGATCGACCGGAGCTTCACCGGTGATGGTTGCGAGTTGCTTGGACAGCAAGACCTGGTCGCGACTGTTGAGCAGGGCCTCGCGGTAACGCTTGCCCTGGACTTCGGCAGCGTGCTCCAGCGCCGCCTCGGCCGTCCCGAAGCGGCGAATCAGCTCCACGGCTCCTTTTTCCCCGATGCCTTTCGCGCCGGGAATATTGTCAATCGAGTCGCCCATCAGCGCCATCACATCCGCCACTTTCTCGGGCGGCACACCCATTAACTCCCCTACTTTCGCGGCGTCCACGACGACATCGGATTTGGCCGCACCCTGCGCTGGGCGAAGCACGCGTATGCGCTTTCCTGCGAGCTGCATCATGTCTTTGTCGCTGGTAACGATGCATACGTCGAGGTTGCACCGCGCGGCTTGATGGGCCAGCGCGCCGATCACGTCGTCGGCTTCATACCCCGATACCTCGATCCTTGGCAGACGCATGGCCTCGCACAGCCGGTGAACCAAGGGAAGCTGCACGGATAAATCCTCCGGCATGGGCTGGCGCTGAGCTTTGTAGTCGGCGAAAAGCTTGTCGCGGAAGGTGGGCCCTGCAGGATCAAAGACCACCGCAAGGTAATCGGGCTGCGCGTCCTTGATCACTTTGCGCAGCATATTGGAAAACAGATAGGGAACCTTGGTGGGAACGCCCTTGGGGCTGTGGAAGGCGGCGGCTATGGGCACGTAAAAGGCACGAAAGACAAACCCCATGGCATCAATCAGAAAGAGCTTTTTCGGCGCCGCGGGCGTCATCGCCGGCAGTATAGCAAACGGCTGCGGCTCCACCTCGCCACCCAGCGAGGCGCATGATTGGTCACCGAAGCTAGCGGTCACAGAGATACCCCCCACCCCGTGTATTTTTGCCAAAGAGTGCGCACGTCATTGAAAGCAAGTAGGTTACGTTTTTGCGAGGTGCAAAAGAGCGAAGGCAGATCGGCAATGGCCTCTCCTGCCCGTAAGTTGTTCATGCCGGGCGCGTTAGGTGTCACGGGAGGGCTCTGCGGAAAGCAACTCAGTACAGGGAAGGAAAAAGCGCAGAGATAAAAAGCAGGGGCGGGCCAAGCACTGATTTCGGCGAGCACGGCATATGTTACCTTAAGAGGTAACGTGTTGTAAAATAATATTACTTATACGTCATTCGAATGACTGGGCATTCGAACGAAGGAATGCGTTTTCCAGATGCCTAAGCGGGTTTCCGCCACCGAAAGCAACCGAGGTGCATTCGAATGACGCCGCACATGCCGCAGGGGTGCGCTGAAAATGACGAGCTGAAGATCTAGTTGGCCCCGGAAACGGCGATGGTATAGAGCAGGTCGGGCCGGGCGTCGCCGCGCCAGCCGAGCACGTGCGCATAGAAGGTCAAGGGGCCTGGATTAGCGTCTGGCACCTTCAGGTTCAGCTTGGAGTCGGTGCTAACACCGAGTAGGAGATCGTCGTGCGCGCAGGATTGGTTAAGTGGGTGTGTGGGCCTTGAACTGCAGAATGAAAGTCGATTATTGGCCTCATCCACGATTTCGAGCACCGAATCGAGAGGGCTGGGAGGAGTCAGTCGCTGCGCCGTAATTTCGACGGTCACGGTTGCCCCAGGATTTGCCGTCAGCACATAGTAGTCGCTGTCTGAATTCGCGACGCCTGTAGGTGGGTCGGCTAACGGACTGATCGAAGCTCGGTAGGTGCCGTTAGAGAGCGGCGTGGCCGTCGCCGGCGAACTATTGCGTCCCAGGTTACCGGCGACGGTCAGTTGCAGCGTGACAGGATCGGATGTTTGCGCCGGTGGCCCTGGGTCGCTGACTTGCACAGTGAGATCGAATGTGCCGGCCTGGCTGATTTGTCCCGTTATAGCTCCCGTTGACGGGCCAAATATCAGGCCAGACGGCAAGCCACTTGCGAGTTGCGACCACGTGTACTGCCCGATTCCACCCGAAGCGCCAAGCTGTAAGCTGACTTCAGCACCAGGTACGATTGCCGGCAAATCTGAAGTGATGATCTTCAACGTGTCAAGAATGACGAGGAGACGAGAGACATCCGATATCTGTGGTGGATTGCCGGAATCCTGCACACGAATGTGAAGATGGGCGCCGGATGTCTCGGTAGCTGCCGATGCTATACCGGCAAGCAACCCGATCTGAGAATCAAAGGTCAGCCCCATGGGACAACAAGAGGAGGCGCTCCACTGCAGCGGAAGCAGGCCTCCGGTAGCTTGGAATTGGAACGAGTAGGCCTCTCCAACTAGGCCGTTAGGGAGTGGCAATGGAGGCCCAAATATCAGCCTGGGATTGACGCGGATACCAAAGGCTTGTTGGACGGTGTCCGGCGGCGTTTCAGCGTCAGCAACCCGTATCGTGAAATTCCAAGCACCTGAATCAGACGCAGCCCCTTTGAATCGCCCAATACCGGAGTAGGTGCCAAACGGAAATGTGATGCCGGGAGGCAAACTGCCTGCGACAAGCTCGTAGAAGTAGGGAGAAATGCCTCCCTCGAGGGGCAACCACTGAAAGTACAGCACACCTACGACAGCGTCATCAAAGGTCGCACTATGGAGCGCCAGGACAAGTTGAATCGGAATTCGCACGTTTCGGGCATCGGACTGCTGTTCCTGAGAAGAGTCTCTGACCTCGATGAAAGCAATCGCATCTGGATTTGGCTGCGTCGGAATGCCTCCAACTACGCCAGCTAACGAATCCTCGAAAACCAACCCCGGTGGCATCTGGTGACCGATCCAGCTGTATGGTGGCGTCCCTCCCGCCGCCTCCAACGTGGCTCGGTACGGCTTCGTTACCACGCCCGTGGGAAGAACCCAGCTTGTGTCAACAATAACCAGGTTGTTCGTCACTACAAGAGACACAGCACGCGAGGCACTTTGAGCTGGCGGTCCCAGATCGCTTATCTCGACTGCAAAGTTGAACATCCCAGGAGCACTGGGCCTACCCGAGAGGTGTCCGTCAGAACTCAACGTTAAACCAGGGGGAAGAGCACCTGCCCCCTCCACGAGTCTCCACGTCCTCAAGCCGTGCCCTCCCTTAAAATCAATTCGTTGGAAATAAGAAATTCCAACATTCGGCGATTTGAGGTTGTTGTTCAAAATTGATAATCGACGGACAACATTCAGTAGGAAAACACCAGTGGCGGTTCGCGACGGTGTGCCGGAATCGCGCACTTGGAGGTTAATCTGATACTCGTCAGTCGGACCGCCAAAGTTTAACTTCGCGGGTGTAACACCACTCAGAACACCCGCGCTACTGATCTCAGAACCCGACGGCAGGTTGGTGGCTGTCCAAGCATATGGTGGTAATCCACCTGTTGCTTGCAAGGTCAGGGCATATTGCCGCTCCTCCAATACATAGGTATGCCCGACCGTCGAAACTGAGAGGGGAGGAACGGCACTACCACCACTTGCACCACTGCCACTACAGGCAGTGGCGAATGCAACGGCGGCAGCGA
This sequence comes from Candidatus Acidiferrales bacterium, assembly GCA_965197305.1. Classification (GTDB taxonomy): domain Bacteria; phylum Acidobacteriota; class Terriglobia; order Acidiferrales; family UBA7541; genus Palsa-189. The sequence goes on from CBDAMS010000013.1 coordinate 1,123,920, forward strand.
GAGCGAAGAGCAGCGTAGCGCGGCGTGGCCTCATCCCACTGCCTCCGGGAAAACATTGTCGCGGCGCAGCCAGAACCACAAGTGATCGTGCAGGATCAAGTCCGAGCTTTCGAACGCATCGAAGCGCGGTGGAGTGTCAAGGAGCGTGATATTCACATTGACGTTTCCGCCAGCAACGACAGTGACCTGCTGAACGGGCGGCGCTGTGCCTGGCATCGGAATGGGGAAACGCAATGGGCCGACACCCGAGCCGCCGACGAAGGATGAGTTCACTGATTCCACCTGGACTGTATAGGTTTCTGGCGCCGCGGGAATGTCGAACGTGCCGACTAGGCGTGTATCACGTGAACCCAAAAGAGAGCCGCCAGCATTACACTGGCTTGCGCCAAGCGCACAGGTCACACTCTGCCCAAGATTGCCGGTGAACAGATAACCTGAGACAGATGAAAACGCCACGCGACGCGGATTGCCTACTTGCCGCGCGATGACGTTCACGCCTTGCGCCTGGGTGAGGCCGTCACTGAAATAGACCGTGCCGCTGATGGTGCCGTAGGTCGAGCTGGTAATCGTTTTTTCGGGCGCAGGCGTGGTGACGGGATAGAGCCGCGAAATGGCAGCCAGATCGTCAGGCGCCAACACAGGCACGCGCGGCTGGCAAAACGCGACCGGGAACATGAGCGGCAAGCCGGCGTTGTCATCCGAATTGCAGTTGAGCGGTTGCTGACTGAGCACTTCAACGTTGACCTGAGAGTGGTCCAGGCCGACAAAGTGGCCGATTTCGTGCGCAATAGCGTGGTCAAAAAGCTCCGGACTAATCTCAAAATTAGAAGAGCTGCTCACACCATCCTGGAAGCGCCCGTTCATCACGATTTCGGCCGTCAGGATATGTGCGGCGCTGTCTACCATGCAGGGTCCCGCAAAGCCGATGATGGAGGTGCTGAGTCCAAGCTGACTGAGGAGATTTCCGTTGGGATCGAAGACCACAGGACTTTGTTGGCCCGCGTCGCACGAAGCCACCACAGCATTGAAATTTTCCAGCGCATTGCCGCTTGCGACCGGACCGCCGGTGTAGCTGCCGGAGGGCAGCAGCGCGCCTGCGTTGGCGAAGGAGAGCGAAGCGGTCGGCACGCTGGACCAAATGTTGAACATGGCGTTCACGCGGGCGATGCCGGCGGCATTGCTGATCACCTCGTCGCCTGACGGCGCCACGGCCATCGGTCCCGGATCCACGCGATACTGGATTGGCATGGTGGCGGGATCCCAGGTGAACGGCACGCCGGAAATGCCGATACTCGGTCCGCCCACGATGAGCGGCCCGCCCGGGTTGGGTGTGGCAGCAAGTGGCGGGATCCTAGCAACCGGCCAGAGGCCAACGAGCAGCGCGCCGGCAAGAAAAGCGGCGAGCCGGCGAGACAGCGACGGGCGTGAGCGAGATGGCGGCATGGCTCAGTTCGCTCCCACCAGTTGCCGGATCAGGTCGCGCAAGTCGTCGAGCACGACCGGGCCCGGCGCGGGCGCGGATACCAGCGCATCGGTGCGCGGCGCCAAGCGTATTCCCTTGGCAGTTGCTTGGGATGCGACGTCACTGAACAGGCCCAGGTTATTGCGGCCATTGATCGCAAAGGATCTGCCGGCTGAATCGGTGGTTACGCGGAATCGTCCCTGCTCGAGCCCCGCCGGGCTCGAAAATCCTTGTTGGTTCGGGCTGAGCAAGAGGAGCAAGAGATGGCCGCCTTTCTGATATCCGGCGGCATCGGCACGATCGCGGAGGTCCCAAATGAATTGGCGGAAGGTATGGGTTTCGACAACTTGTCCTTTGAGCGTCTCGTCCACTTGCAGGGTGACCACCACGGTCCATAGTGCGGAAAACTGCGGATGAGGTTCAACCTGCGTCGAGACCACGCGACCCCGAAGAATCAGGCCGGCTTCATCGACCATCTCGGCGAGATTGCGTGGCGCAGTGATGGCCCCGCGTTGGGCGGCGGCGGGCGGCGGGCAGACGGTTATGGCCAGAACTGCTAGGAACAGCTGTGCGCTTCGCGCCAGAAACCGGGCCCTTGTGGTGGTCGCCACGACTGGGGATACTCCCCGCTGCCAGCCTTGAATTTGAAGGCAGGCTACGAAATGCCGGAAGGGATCAACGACATATTGGCGTATTTATAACCAAGTATGAATTCGTGTCAAGCTTCTCGATGGTGCGCGAAAGGCGCGGATTTTTTGGGGTGCCGCTCGGTCTGGAGCGCCGGAGGCGAGCGGAACGAGCTTCTGAGGTGTCCCGCTCATTTGACACAAGTTTGACACAGGCAGGATGGCTGGCGTATGTTCTGCGCAAGGAGAAAGTCGAGATCGGCAAATCCCATCAACATCAACGGCGCCTAAATGAGGGCGCCTAAATGAGCAAACAAGGCGATTTGCCTGTCGCTATAAGGAAGCGATTTACCGAAAATGGAAACCCCCGCTGAAAATAATATCGCGACAGCCACGATCGTCGTTTCGGTCGCAGCTGTTGTGATTCTCACGACCCTCTTGCTCATTCTGATTTCAACGCGCATGGTATGACGGGTTGGAATAGATTTGCCTTGCCGCGATGGGGCCACTGCATTAGACTCGCCCCGTTTTATGCAACCATTCTTTATCTGGCTTGAATCGACGGATTTCAGTGTGTGGATGCGTGAGTCTCCATCCCTCTTTGCATTTCCGGCCGTTCTGACGCTCCACAGCATTTCCATGGCATTCCTGGCAGGCATAAGCGCGGCCATGGATCTGCGCATCTTCGGGTTTGCTCCGCGCGTCCCCTTGCTGGAGATGAAGCGGTTTGTCCCGCTGTTGTGGTTCGCCTTTTGGGTGAGTGCCGTGACTGGTATCGTACTTATCATCGCTTACCCGACGAAGGCGCTGACCAATCCGGTTTTCTACACCAAGCTGGCCTTCATCGCCCTGGCACTGGTGGTCCTTCGGTTGTTGGTGAAGCATGTGTTTCGCGATCCGCTTTTCGATCTGGGTGTTGTTCCCGTAAGGGGCAAGATATTGGCAGCCGTCTCGCTCGCTTGCTGGGTCGGGGTCGTGATCGCCGGCCGATTTCTCCCGTACACATATTCCCGATTGTTGGCTTTTTAAGAGGAAATTACGGCATGGACGCAGGAATTCCCGGTTGTTTCGGCTGTGTGGCACCCTTCCCGGAATTCCAAATGTGGCTGGTGCAGCAGCTACAGAGCGCGAGGGGTTTAATCGGAGGGCTTACGGAGACCAAATATGGATGGCCGGTGTGCGAGACCCTCCATTTTTTTGGGCTCTCCATGTTGCTGGGCACCATCGGAATGTTTGACCTGCGGGTGCTGGGACTGGCAAAGCGCATCCCCATGGCCTCTTTGCATCGGTTGGTGCCGTGGGGTGTTGCGGGATTCGTGCTCAATGCGATGACCGGGTTCGTATTCCTGGTGACATACCCCAATCTCTACGTTTACCAAGTTCCTTTCCAACTCAAGATGCTGTTCATAGCGCTGGCGGGAATCAACGTGCTAGCCTTCAAATTGTTCGTTCCTCGCAAGTTGGATGCCCTGGGGTCCGGAGATGACGCACCTTTAGCGGCCAAGATCATGTGCGGCGCCTCCTTGTTTCTATGGATAGGAGTCCTAGTCGCCGGCCGCTATCTGGCCTTTTTCAAGCCTCTTTTTACCGGTTTCTGACCCGGTTTGCGCCGCACCTGAATCTTCGAGCAAGTTGGCAGATTAACGACACAGCGGCGCGAGAACATTTCGAGCGAACCGCCGGAACCGTATACTTCCAAACATGAAAACGAATAGGAAGAAACTTCTGGGTGGTGTGCTGTTTCTCGTGGTGTTCACGGCCCTTCCCGTTCATGCGACGGACTTGACGCTGTTCGGGGGCATTCAACATCCCAGCGAATTCACGCTCGATACGGTGGGCGGCGCAATTACCGTGGATCCTCGAGACTTCGACATGTTCGGCGTCCGCGTTAGCTCCGGCACTATCCTCGGAAGCGAACACACGCTGGCCTACAGCCCAAGCTTTGTCTCCAGCCAAAACAGCGCCTTCTTCTATAACAGCAACCTCATCCTCCACATTCCTTTGGGTCTCGTGCGGCCGTACGGCACGGTGGGACTGGGAACCGTGTACATCGGCGAAGACGGGGGCCCATTGAACGTGATATCGGGTGCTAAATTCGCCTTTAACTACGGCGGCGGAGTCAGGTTTCACCTGAAGGGTCCTCTGGGAGGCCAGATTGACGCTCGCGGCTATTCCATCCACAACATCCAGAACGACTCGATGAGGGTGCTCGAGGTCAGCCTCGGCCTCGTTCTTTCCTTCTAAGATTGCGGGGGCTGCAGCCACGGCGCGGCCACTCAAGTGCCACTCAAGGCGGACCATCGCCGCGTTCCTGTTCCGTCTCGTTTGCATACCAAAAGACGTCACGCTATGCTCCTGCCCTATGCCTTGGCAGAAGTCCAGACCAAACTTGCGGATGCAGTCCGGCTAAGACGGTTGAGAGGGGCTTCCAGAAGCATTCCATGATTCGACGCGCTCGCTGGAGCATTACCTCGCGGCATTTCTTTGCCTGAGATGAGACGGAGGATGGCATGAACAAGTACATCATGGAGTTGATCGGGACCTTCTTCCTGGTGTTGACGATCGGGTGCACCGTCATTGGCAGCGGGGCGGGCGCGCTTGCGCCCCTCGCCATTGGAGCCGCATTGATGGTCATGATTTTTGCCGGCGGCCATATCTCCGGCGCCCATTACAACCCCGCTGTAACCCTGGGGGCTTGGATACGCGGGGCCTGCGACGCCAAAGACGTGCTGCCCTATATGGCTTTTCAGATCGTGGGCGCAGGGATTGCCGCTGCCGTCGTGAAGTTCTTGAAGGCGGGAACTGTGGTCACAGCGATGAGCCCCGCAGTCGGGCCCGCGTTCCTGGCGGAATTGCTTTTCACCTTTGGGCTTGTCTTCGTCATGCTTAACGTGACCACGGCCAAGACCACGGCGGGAAACTCCTTCTACGGCCTGGCCATTGGAATGACGGTGATGGCTGGGGCATTCGCCGTGGGCGGCATTTCCGGAGGGGTGTTCAATCCGGCGGTGGCAGTTGGCATCTCGGTGATGGGCCTCTCATCGTGGTCCAACATCTGGATCTATCTGCTGGCAAACTCCCTCGGCGGAACCGCGGCGGCGCTGACCTTCAAGACCCTGCAACCGAGCGGCAATTAGATGGGACACGCTTTCTGAATGAGTGGTGCGGCAGCGGGGAGTTACGCGGCAGCGCCATCAGCTCGGACGCGCAAACAGGGGCGGCAACGCTTGCGGGTTACCTCAGACTAATGTTAAGTTCATCTCCTCATCTGGCATTCAAATAGCACAGTCTCGTCTCTTGGGCGGGAACGATCCGTGCGCACAGCCGATTCACAAAACGGTGAGAGAGTTGCTCCGGTCGTCGCGCCTCCGGGCACGGGCGCCCGTGGTCTATCTAGCCCCACGCCCCAAGGCGGCGAGCCTGTCTTCTGGAGGGTGGAAGGCAGCCTGGCCGATCTGACCGCCGTGCGCCCCGTGGCCTATTTCACGTGGAACGCGCACACGTTCGCGGAACGCTGGGCGCGGCGCGGTGCCTTGTTCCTCGAGGCGCTGATACGGCCAATTTTGTACGCGACCAACCGCGTCTTCGCCACGCGCGTGCTGCACGCGCTATTGCGCCGCATCAGCCGCGACCGGCTGGACCTGCTCGGCGAGGAATATTTCCACTATATCCTCCGGCCGCAGCTCAAGCCGGATGGCGTGCGACGGCTGCGCGAATGGATGGCGGAGCACGGACAAGTCGTTCTGGTCAGTCAGGGACTCGATCATGTTATGCGGCCCCTGGCGCAATATCTGGGGGTCGCAGCTTTGGTGGCCAACCGGCTGGAATTCCGCGCCGGCACGGCAACGGGCCGGCTGCTCGACCCTGTGGTGCGGCCGCGAGGCGCGCTGGCCCGGGTGCTGAATGTTCAAGCCGACGGCCGGGTCGGTAGCGAACGCCTGCTGCGCGATTTGGGTCTGGACGGACAGCCCCAGCGCCTTGCGGGCGCCATCATGCCAGCCGCGCGACCGGCGCCCGAGAATCATCGTTCACTGGTGGTCTTCGATCCACGGAAGCGCTCGTCGCAGCTTTCGGTCCGCCAAGCACTTCGCGGCAAGCGGATCCTGTTGATTGGCGCCACGGGTTTCATCGGCAAGGTCTGGCTCGAGCACATTCTTTGGGAGGTACCCGAGATCGGCAAAGTCTATATGCTGATCCGGCCCCAGCGCACCGCTTCGGCCCGGAGACGGTTTGAGAAAATCGTGGAAGAGTCGCCGGTGTTCGACCGGCTGGCGGAACGATACGGCAAAGACTTGGGTCGGTTCTTGGCTGAAAAAACCGAAGTCGTGACGGGAGACGCGAGCCAGCCCGGGCTGGGACTTGGAACCGAGTGGCGCGCGCGGCTGGCGAGGTCACTGGACCTGGTGGTCAGCAGCGCGGGCCTGACGGACTTCAACCCCGACCTGCGCGATGCCCTTGCCAGCAACGTCAAGTCCGTGGTCCACCTGATCGAGTTTCTCCGCGGATCCGACCACGCGGCACTGTTGCACCTCTCTACGTGTTACGTAGTCGGCCGGCGTGACGGGCGCGTCAGCGAAGAGCTGCGACCCAACTATACCCCGGCTGGGCTGGGCGACTTCGATGCCGAACGCGAATGGAAATCCCTTCGAGAGCTGGTACGCAAGGTCGAAGAGCGCGCCTTGAGCCCGGAGGTCGAAGCGGCGGTGCGCCGCCAAGTCTTGGGCAGGAGGCGCCAGTCAGAACGTCCTCCGGGTAGCGAGATCGATCATTTGATCCGCAAGAACCGCGTTCGGTGGGTGCGCAACCGGCTGACGCGCGCCGGCACGCGCCGTGCACGGCACCTGGGTTGGCCCAACACCTACACATTCACCAAGAGTCTGGGCGAATCGCTGTTGACTACACGCGGCGCCGGTTTGCCCACTGCCATTGTGCGGCCGTCCATCGTCGAGACTTCGATCGATCAGCCCTTTCGCGGCTGGAACGAAGGCATCAATACCTCTGCGCCGCTGTCGTATCTGCTGGGCACCTACTTCCGCCAATTGCCCTCCAACAAGCGCAAGTGTCTGGACGTGATCCCCGTGGATATGGTCTGCCACGGAATGACGCTGATTGCGGCCGCGCTCCTGACGCGCTGCCATGAACCCCTCTACCAGCTCACCACCTCGGCCCATAACCCTTGCGATATGGGGCGCTCGATCGAGCTGACAGCGCTCGCCCATCGCAAGCACTATCGAGCGCAACAGGGACTGGAACATTGGTTGCGGACTCGCTTCGACACCATCCCGGTCTCGAAGGAGCGCTACGAAAAGCTTTCCGTGCCGGCCCAAAAGATCGTCGTCAAGGGCATCAATCGGGCTGCATCGGCACTGCAGTTCAAGCGGCCCCCCCTGGCCCGGGCTGAACGCGACCTGGAACGCGTCGAGAAACTGATCCAACTATATGAACCGTTCATCCTGTACAACGAACAGATCTTCGAGGCGGATAACGTGCAACTGCTGTCCGCTGCGCTTCCGGAAGACGAGCGCGAGTGTTTCCGCTACGAGCCCTGGACCATAGACTGGTGGGACTACTGGATCAACATTCACATTCCGGCGCTGCGTAAATGGTGTTACCCGCTGATCGAGGGCCAAGCGATCGAAACGTGGCAGCGGCGCGAGTTCCGCTGGCCCGACTCCGCATATCCCAGCACAGAAGTCCCCATCGCCGGTGGCCCCGGGACCCAAACCACATGGCCACCTTCCTGACCGGCGCCACCGGTTACATTGGGTCCTATCTCGCGGCGGGATTGCTCGAACGCGAAGAACGACTGAACTTGCTGGTGCGCGCCAGCAGCACGCGTGAGGCCGAGCGCCGGCTGTGGCAGGCGCTTCAGTTGCACCTCGATTTTCCGGCGTTTCGCGAGCAGCTCGGGACGCGCATCCGGATTTTTCGCGGAGATCTGACGGCGCCGCAATTCGGCATGTCTGCTGATGACTACCGCACGTTAGCCGCGTCGACGGATTCGGTCTTGCACTGTGCCGCCTCTCTGAATCGCAAGTCCGAAAAAAGCTGTCTGAACGTAAACTTGCGCGGCACCCTCGAGGTCATCCAACTGGCGCGGCGGGCGCAGGGGGTTCAGAGGCTGCGCCGCTTCAGCCAGGTGAGTACGATCGCTGTTGCCGGTCGCCGCAGCAAGGAAGTGGTCACCGAAGACCGGGCCATCGATTGGGAACGTTCCGACTACGACCCCTATGCGCGGACGAAGAAATTTTGCGAACACATGGTGCGCGAACTGCTCCCCGATGTTCCACGCACCGTGTTTCGCCCGAGCATTGTGCTGGGCGACAGTCGCCAGCCGGAAACTACGCAGTTCGAAATGGTGCGTGCTTTTGTGTTTCTAGCTGATCTCCCGGTGCTGCCGCTCGGACCCGACGACCGCGTGGACATCGTCCCGGTGGATTATGTGGCCGACGCAGTGGTCACCCTGCACCAGAAAGAGCACTCGGAGCATGAGATTTACCATCTCTCATCCGGAACCCACTCGGAGACCTTTCGGCAGTTGACCGATTCACTGGCCCATGCGCGCCGACGAATGAAACCGCTATTCTGGCCCGGCTTGGAGAAACTGTTTCGGTCAGCCGTTACCTGGCTCTCGCATCGACACGACGGGATCGGCCATGCTGCGTCGCTTCTACAGGTATTCCTGCCCTATCTGGTGTGGGACACGGTCTTCGACAACACGCGCATTGTGTCGGAACTTGGCCGTTCACCTGCGCCATTTTCTTCCTACTGCTTTCCGTTACTCCGATTTGCCCGTGAGAATCGATTCCGGTACCCCTATCAGGACTGGCCGGATCCGGATCGAGGTCCGGTTCCGGAACTCGCCAGTAACGGCCTTAAGGAAGACCGATCCAGCAACTCTGCACGCTCGACAGCCGGGGAAACGGCGCCATGATGGACCTATTGCTGGAAGCATGGGTCGCTGCTCTGATCGAGAAGACAAAAGTGGCCTGGATCCTCGGTGCGGGGCGGAAATGGCAGCCCGGGGAGCCGCTCAAGCTGCTGTTTGCCGGGTATAACGGCACGCGCAACACCGGCTCGGACGTGCGGGTGGAGGAGATATTGCGCCAGGTGCGACGCGTGCTCGGCGCCAACAATGTCACACTCACGGTGATGACCCAGGATTTCGAGCGGACGCGCGGCTATTTCGGCGACGCCAAACAAGTCTACCTGCCCGATATATTTCCGCCGTTTCTCTACCGCGAGGCGCGCCGCCATGACGGCGTCATCGCCTGCGAAGGCTCCATGTTCAAAAGCCAATTCGCCAACGCTTTGACAGCGATGATGATTGGCGCGCTGGGCATCGCCGCGGCCGAAAACAAGGTCTCGATCGGTTATGGCGCCGAGGCCGGCGAGATGGATCCTCTCTTGGTGCGTCTTTGCACGAGGTACTGCAATCGGTCACTGATCCTTACGCGCAACGAAGCATCTCAGGCAGTCCTGAGCGCCCTCGACGTGCCCAGCGAGCTCGGCACGGATACGGCCTGGACCTTCGAGCCTCACGGAACCGAAACTGGCCGCCGCCTCCTTGCCGAAGCAGGATGGGACGGGCGCGCGCCGGTGCTGGCCGTCTGCCCTATCCATCCTTTCTGGTGGCCGGTGAAGGCTTCTGCTGGCAAGTTCCTTGCCAACGCGGCCCTGGGAGCCTATCAATCCAGTCACTATCGCTCGGTTTACTTCCACACGGCAGGCCCAGAGGTGAACCGGGCATTGGAGCGCTACATTGGCGCGCTGGGGAACGCTGTGGAAGCCTTTCGGCAACGGCACGGAATCTTTGTAATTCTGGTCGCCATGGAGCATCTCGACACAGGGGCGTGCGAGGCTCTGGGGTCGCGGCTAAGCCACCCGCCGATTCTTACGTCCGATCGGTTCGATATGTACGAGCTGGGGAGTGTGCTCCGCGAATGTAACTTGATCGTGTCATCCCGCTATCATGCCATCGTTACCACAATGCCCAGCTTGGTGCCTTCGGCCGGAGTGACTATGGATGAACGCATCCGCAATCTGATGCGCGAACGGGGCCACGAAGATTTGCTGATGACCGTAGATGATCCAGACCTGGAAACAAAATTGCTCCTGGCGATGGAAAAACTGCGCAGCGAGCCGGACGCCGTCCGAGACGCCATAGGCCGCACCGTAGTATGCAACCTCAAACGCATGGCGCGCATGGGCGTGTTTTTAGAGAGTGAGGTCCGCGAACTCTATCCCGCGTTTCCTCTCACCAGCAGCGTTCGCAGTTGGGAGGATTACCTGCCGCCGCTGAGCCCCGCGCTCGTGAGACTTGTCGAAAGCTACGAAAGTCACCCGCAGGCCGTGGGAATGAATTAAGGCCCCGCCGACAACTCGAACAGTGAACTTCCTCGAAAACATTCTTGAACACCTGAGGCAAACTCCCGAGCGAGTCGTGCTGGAGGAGCTGTGCCCCGAGGGGCGCAAAACAGCTACAGGCGGAGAACTCCTCGCAAAGATTGCGGCGGCACGCGCATTTCTGGTTCGTGCCGGGCTCGAGCGGGGCGACCGCTGCGCCCTGCTGGCTCCGAACAGCATCGCCTGGGCGGCGTTCGATCTGGCGGCCATGGCCGAGGGGATCATTCTCGTGCCCCTGTATGCGCGGCAGGCACCGTCCGAACTGGCCGCCATGATGCGCGAATGCCAGCCGAAGCTGATTTGTTGCGCGGAGGAGACTCTTCGCGATGCCGTGCGACAAGCCTGGCCGAACGGGCCACCCGACGCATTGTTCGATGAAGTGCTGAAAACCTCATGTCCCGACGTGCCGTCCCCTCCCGTTCCGCTCGCGGATGACGATCCCGTCACGATCATCTACACTTCGGGCACATCCGGTGAAGCAAAAGGCGTGGTCCTCACGACGGGGAACGTGACGCATATGCTTTCCTGCATCACCGCGCGGCTTGACCTGCTGATGGGTCCGCGCGCCGAACCGGACCAAGTCTTCCATTACTTGCCGTTTTGCTTCGCGGGCTCGTGGGTCCTCCTGCTCTCGTGCCTCTCCCGTTCGAGCGTCTTGCGCCTTTCGACCGACCTCGCTCGCCTGGCCGACGATCTGCGCGTTGCAGCGCCCGATTACTGCCTGAACGTGCCGGCGCTGCTCGAACGCATTCGTTCCGCCGTCGAAAACCAAATAGCCGCCCGCCGGGGAATGACCTATCGGATCTTCCGCAACGCGCAAGTGGCGTGGCAGGGGCGGCAAAACGGTTTTCGATCCGGCGGCGCGGTGTGGCTGGCGCTGGCACGCACCTTCATTTTCCCTGCGATTCGCAAGAAACTGGGCCCAAACCTTAAGGCGCTGATCTGCGGCTCGGCGCCTCTGGCGGTTGAGACACAACTGTTTTTTATGATGCTGGAAATCCCCGTCCTGCAGGTTTACGGTCTCACTGAAACGACCGCTATCTGCACCATGGATCATCCGCACCATCCCGAGCCGGGGGCCGTTGGCCCGCCCATCCCGGGAACGGAGATGAAGCTCGGGGAGGGAAATGAAATCCTGGTGCGCGGGCCCCACGTTTTCCCCGGCTATTGGAATCGTCCGGAAGCCACCGCCAAGGCCCTGGCCAACGGCTGGTTTCACACCGACGATCAGGGCGAACGGACGCCCGCGGGGAATTGGCGCGTCATCGGGCGGCTCAAAAATTTGCTGATTCTTAGTTCGGGCCATAACATTGCGCCCGAGCCGCTTGAGGAAAAGCTGGCTCACGCCATCCCCGGAGCGCGGCAGGTTATGCTCTTGGGGCATGGACGAAGTTATCTGATCGCGCTGGTGGCCGGAGATGTGCAGCGCGAAAAGGCCGAGGCGGAATTCGCACGATTGAACGCAACTCTGCCGCATTACCGCCAGATTCGCGCGTTTCATATCGAGCAGCAACCGTTTACGATCGAAAGCGGTTTGCTCACCGCGAACGGGAAGCTGCGCCGCGACACCATCGCGGCGCAATATCAGGACACGATCGAGGCCCTGTATCGCAAGGCAAACAAATGACCGACTTCCGAGAAAAGAACATCTCCTGGCAGATAAATGACAGCGTGCTAGAACTAGCGCTCCACAGGGCGCCTTGCAACGAGATGGGCACGGCCATGCTCGAAGAACTCGAACGCTTTGCGAGCGCGCTCTCGCAAGCGGAAGGACGCGCCGGCGCTCTCATCATCTATAGCCAACTGCCGGCCGGGTTTTCCGCGGGCGCGGATCTTCGCGAACTCTATGCCAACGCGCTGCCGCGCACGCCCGCAGAACGCGTGGCCGGCGTGCGGGAATTTCTCGAGCGCATACACCGCGTGCTGAACGTTCTCGACGTTTCACCTCTGACCACCATTGCCGCCGTGCACGGCGTCACCTTTGGCGGGGGGTTCGAGCTGGCGCTGGCTTGCGACCTCATCATAGCCGACAAACTGGCGCGATTCTGCTTTCCGGAACTTCGCCTGGGGCTTATCCCCGGTTTTGGCGGCATCCCTCGCCTCAAGCGCGACCTCGGCAACGGCATCGTGCGTGACCTGCTCCTCACCGGGCGAAGCATCAATGCGTCGAAGGCTCTTAGCGTCGGTCTGGTCAGCCAGGTCACCGCCGAAAAGGAAGCGCTGCGCGTGGCACGCGCCACCGCGGCGCAGATCGGCAAATTCGACCGCACGGCCAGTGCTTCCGCGAAGCGGTTTCTGAAACCGATTCCACGGGAAGAGATGCGCCGGGAAATCGACCTGTTTTGCGAACTGATAGAGAGGCCGGCAGTGATGGAGAACCTGCGGAAGTTCGTGGAAAGCACCGGAGCTCATCCGTACTTGCCGTAGGGGCCACCGGATTATTTCTTGTACAATGATTCGGCCGTGAAAACACTCGAACAAACGATCGAGGAAATCATCGGCCTCGCGGCACAGCACTTCCAGGTGCCGCGCGAGCAACTTGCCGCCGCCGATGATTTCTATAAGAAGCTCAAGATCGACAGCTTGCAGGCGCTGGAGCTGCTCACGCGCCTGGAGAACCACTTCGGCATCGAACTGCCGGATTATGAAGTGCAGGGCGTCACCGACTTCCGCACCCTGGCCACGCGTATCCAGGCGCGGCTCTGAAGGGGCCGCCACGCCGGCGGGACCCGATCCAGAGAAACGCCCCAGCGACCCCGGTTTCGATTCGTTTTGCCGCGGCGGAGAACCGCGGCACCTTACCGGCGCAGGCGAGAACCCGTGCTCGACCTGACCCAATACGAATCCCTAGGCGCCGCATTAACAGCTGCGCTCGACCGCTGGCCATCCGAGACCTGCCTGATCGAAGCTGATCGCGATCGGGAACGCGACCGGATGACCTACAGGCAGTTTCAGGAAATGACGCTGCCGCTGGCTGCGGCACTCCAGGAAGCCGGTTTTGCCGCAGGCAACCGCGCCGCCATCATCATGACCAATCAACCGAAATGGCTGGTTTCGGCCTGCGCTGTGTTCTATTCCGGCGGGGTGCTGGTGCCACTCGACTACAAGCTGACGCCGCGAGAACATCTGGCTCTCCTGGCACACTCGAAGGCACGCGTGCTCATCGTCGAGTATCCACTCTGGCGCGCCATCTCCCAGGTCGAAGGCTTTTCCTCGCACCGAATTGAGATCGTGCTAGTCACCGAGGCATCGGCGGGGGCAGAGCTTGCCGGTGCCAGCCGCTGGGAAGAGTTTGCCAGCGCGCACCCACCGGAATTCCGCCCGCGGGCGCGAACCGATATGGCATGCATCGTTTATTCCTCCGGTACCGGTGGGCGGCCGAAAGGCTGCGTCATGACGCACGAAAACTACCTCGAGCAGTGCCGCTCCCTCACAGCTCTTTATCCGTTCTGGCCGGGGATGCATTATCTAAGCATCCTTCCCACAAACCACGCCATTGACTTCATGGTGGGCTTTATCGGACCGTTTGTCTGCGGCGCCGCCGTGGTGCACCTGCGCACACTCCGCCCGGAATATGTGCGTGCAGCGTTTACGCGATACCGGATCACGTATATGAGCCTAGTACCCCTGGTGCTGAAAAATCTAGAGAAGGGGTTGCGGGCACGGTTCGCCGAACTGCCCGCAGCCAAACGAGCCGCCTTCAACGTGCTGGTTGCCCTAAACCGCGCCCTGACCCGGCGCAGGCCGCATCTTCCGCTAAGCCGGCGGCTGTTGGCGCAGGTACACAAGGCATTCGGCGGCGAGTTGCGCGCCTTGTTTGTCGGTGGAGCCTTCACGGAACCAGCGACCCTGCAGTTCTTCTACGATCTCGGCATCCCGATCGCCAACGGTTACGGCCTTACCGAGGCAGGTACCGCGGTGACTCTCAATGATTTCGCCCCCTTCCGACCCGATACAGTCGGCAAACCGCTGCCGGGCGTGGAAGTGCGCATCGCAAATCCCGGATCGGACGACGTAGGCGAAGTCGCCGTGCGCAGCAAGACGGTCATGTCGCATTATCTTGATGACCCCGAGATGACGGCAAAGACCATCGTGGATGGCTGGCTGATGACCGGCGACCTCGGGCGGCTCGACCCTAGCGGTCACCTCCAGCTCGTGGGCCGAAAGAAAAACATGATTGTCACCGCCGAGGGCAAGAATATCTATCCCGAGGACATTGAGAATGTATTTGAGGGAGTTGCCGTGAAAGAATTTTGTGTGTTCGCGGCCAACTACCTTTGGCCGGCGCGCACCATGGCCGGCGAGCAATTGGTTCTGGCGTTGCACCCGGAGCCGGGTCAAGGCATCAGCGAAGCCATGCACAACGAGCTCGCGGCGCGCAATCAGAGACTCCTTCCGTACCAACGCATCAGCAGCTACCTCGTGTGGGAGGAAGATTTTCCGCGCACGGCATCGCTCAAAATCAAACGCGATGTCCTGGCCGAGAAGATCGGCCGGCAACTCGACCGCGGCACAGTGGTACCGCTGTGAGCAAAACGTTCCTGGTAGTCGTCAACCCCGCCGCTGGCGGCGGGCGATGCGGCCGCCTGGCGAAGAACGCGCTCGCGAAACTGCGCGCGGAAGGAGTCGAACTTGAAATCGCGGAGACTTCAGCACCAGGCGAAGCGACCAGACTGGCAAGGGCGGCCTACACGCGCGGCCAGCGGCAATTTCTGGCCGTAGGCGGCGACGGCACGGCCTATGAGATCGTCAACGGGCTATTCCCCGAAGCGGCAGCGGGCCAAAGGGCGGTGCTGGGGTTTCTTCCGCTTGGTACGGGCAACTCGTTCTTGCGTGATTTCACGGAGCGCGGCGCCGACCACGCCGCCGAAGCCGTCATCGCCGGACGCCGGCAGGCGTGCGACGTCTTTCGCCTGCAGCACGCAGGTGGCCGACTCCACTTCATCAATCTGCTCAGCATCGGCTTCGCAGCCGACGTGGCAGTCGCGGCCAATCGCCGCTTCAAAGGACTCGGCGAGCTGGGTTACGTGTTAGCCGTGCTGCTCTGCCTGGCGCGGCTAGAGCGCTGCGCCTTTCCCGTGCGCGTGGACGACGAACCGGAGTTTGATCGCCGCCGGTGTCTGTTCCTGAGCTTTAACAACAGCAAATTCACTGGCGGTAAGATGATGATCGCGCCGCAAGCGTCGACCAGCGACGGCTTGATCGAATATGTTCGGTGGGGACCGATCGGGCGTCTCGGATTGCTCCGCAACCTGTCCACGCTGTTTGACGGCTCGCACATCTCGCACCCCCTAGCGTCGCACCGCGCCGTCCGCACAGTCGAGTTCGCTCTCGACGGTCCCGCGGATGTGATGGTGGATGGCGAGGTGCTCACCGTTCAGTGTCAACGCATTGAGGTGCTGCCTGGCGCCCTGGACGTGCTGGTATGAGTGCCGGACCCCAAACTGAGACCCCGGCCGCGGACTCCGCCGTGCCGCAGACCGAGTCTGCGTTGCAGCGGATTTACCTGACGGCTCGCAGCGCGTTGTGCTGGATCGCCGCCGGAGCGTATTTCTTCACTGTTTGCCCTTCTCTCATCCTGCTGGCTATCTTCATGGACCCGCGGAAAAATGACGGGCCGCAACGCTGGCTATCCCGCATGGTGGTGCGATTGGCCGGCGCGCGCCTCGAAGTTCGGCGCTCGCCCGGATTCGACCCCCAGCGCACCGCTTTCTTTGTCTCCAACCACGTCAATCTCTTTGATCCTTTCGTGCTACACAGCGGCACCCCGCAGTTCATCCGCGGACTCGAATTGGAGTCGCACTTCCGAATCCCGGTCTACGGCTGGCTGATGAAGCGCTTCGGCAACGTGCCCGTGCCGGACACCAGCCGCCCCTCGAACCTCAAGCGGATGTGGCGCATGACCCAGGAGGCGCTCGACCGTGGTGTCAGCCTGATTGTCTTTCCCGAGGGCAGCCGCACCGTGACGGGCCGCATGGGCAGATTCCACGACGGCGTCTTCCGCATGGCACTGCAGTTCGGCACGCCCATCATGCCGGTAAGCATCGTGGGGGCATTCGAGTTCAACCGGAAAACGAGCTGGATGCTGCGGCCTTCGAGGATCATCGTCCATCTGCACGACACGATCGAAACCACGGGCCTCGATAAGAGCAATGTGGCGGAACTGCGGGATCGGGTGTGGAAGATCGTCGCCGGGCCCGTTCATGCATCCCTGGGCACGGCCAAGACGCCCGACTCCTGAAGGCAAGATCGTTCACCCCTACCGAAAACAAAGTGCCTACCGTGGTTCTTACTCTGGAGCGGCAGGTCCCTGTGAAGGAAACTCCAGGACGGCCAACGGCGTTGCCGAAACGATCCGCAACAGGCGGCCAGGTCTTGTTATGTGGTCGGGCGGATGCCGGGGAGTGTGCGACCGGCTTTGGTTTCCTGCCAGGTATAAACGATGCGGTGCATCACGGTGAGAGTCGAAACGATGGCGATGACCCATAGGACCGGCGCCATGCGGTCAAACGTGCCTCCCAGGATCAGCAGCACCAGCCGCTCGGGCCGCTCCATGAACCCGACTTTGCAGGAGGGAATCAGCGACTCCGCGCGTGCACGGGAGTAGCTCACCATCACCGAACCCACCGTCGCCACCGCCGCCAAGATGACATACGAGGATCGGCCGTTGACGGCATAGTAGACGAGCAGGCCCATGTACAAGGCCATGTCCGAGTAACGGTCCAGGGTCGAATCGAAGAACGCGCCAAAGGCGGTCACGCGTCCTTGGCGCCGCGCTACCTGTCCATCCAATATATCCAGGAATCCGGCAAAAAAGAGGACCATGGCCGCGGAACGAAACATCCCCGTCGCGAACAGCCCGGCCGCCCAGAAATTGACGACCAGCCCAAAAGTCGTAAGCACGTTCGGAGTGATGCCGGTGGCGGCAATGGCTCCCACGATCTTTTCGAGCAGCCATCGGCAGCCGGCGCCAATTGCGTGGGTAATCATGAAAGTTCAGCTCCGTGCGTGCGCGATGATACGCCAGGCAACCGCAAGCCTCAAGCGCATAGCCGCGCCAAGGCCTTACCAGAAGAGGTGGTCCAGAGTGAAACGGCCTGCAGGTCTTTCACCTATACTTCTGACCATTTCCGAATTCAGCAGATCACCCGATTTCGCATCATGCGATTTCGCTTCATTCGATTGTGGTGTACACTCTCGGCCAGAGAGTCGAGAAAACCGATCGTCTCACGATCGGGGCCGCGGCCCTGGGCCATCTTCGCAGTTCGCGGGGATAATGAGCAATGCCTCCGCACTTCCGTTTGTGCTTCTAGTCCTTTACCTGATTCAGAGCCCCGCCGCCATTGCTCAACAGCGCGGCGCGGTAAGGCAACCCGCAAACATACAGGCTCTAGTGGCCGCCTCCGCCGACCGGTCGCCACTATCTTCACGCCCAACCCGAGGCGGAAAATACCAGTGGGTGCCGCAGGATATTGACGAGTTCGTGCCGCCGGTAACGCACAGCGCGGCGTGTTCGCTTCCCGACGTGCTCTCGAACGCAGGCCGGAAAGTAGAAGTGCTGGTCCACAACGTGAATCGCTTCACGGCCACCGAGGTGGTTCAACATCAAAAAGTGGACCGTTCCGGCCGATTGCGCCGCCCGGAGACCCTGAAGTTCGACTACTTGGTCTCCATCGCGCCAACGTCCAGCGGAAACCTGAAATTCCAGGAATACCGCAATCGGGATGCGAGCCCTGATCGGTTTCCAGATCGTATCGCCACAGCTGGAACGCCCAGCATGGCCTTGATCTTTCATCCCCGTTACGCCGGCGGTTTCCATATGATTTGTGAAGGTCTAGGCGAATGGGACGGGCAGCCGGCCTGGCAAGTTCGGTTCGAGGAGCGCTCCGATGCCCTCTACCGCATCAGCAACGTAGTGCTTGGCGGACGCATCCACAGGATCAGGTTGCGTGGAAGAGCCTGGATTCTTGCTGATTCCTATCAGGTCGCGCGCTTGCAAACCGATTTGGTGGAACCGATGCCGGAGGTCAAACTCCGTTTGCAACACGAGGACATCGAATATCGTCCCGTGTATTTTCCCCGGCGCCAGATCGAACTCTGGCTGCCATGGAGCGCTGAACTGTACATGGATTTTCGAGGGCGCAGATTTTATCGGCGGCACAGGTTTATCGATTTCGAGCTCTTCTCTGTGGACGTACACGAGGAATTCGGCCATCCGAGGTAATTGCTGTCCGGGCCGGACTGCAGTCATTGCAGGTTCGCGGCGCAGACACGAGGAGAACGGCCTCCAGCCTGGTGATCGTTCGAACGAAGGGAAGGCGCGCGATCAATTCAACGTCCAGAGCGCCAGCGTCGACACATCTTTCACGAACACACGGTTACCGGAGATGACCGGCTGAGTCCAGGTGTCGGTCTCCGCAACCTTGTATCGGCGTAATGGCTCGAATGCCGTCTGGCTGCTGCGAGCGACAATCAGCTCGCCATCATTCTCGAGGATGAACAGGAGACTGCCGGCCCTGACGATCGCCGCGTTCCCAGCCTGACGCCCCTCGGACGTCCACAAAGTCTTTCCCGTCTTGGCATCGACGCCGAAGTATTGTCCGCTGTTTCGAGTGGACAGGCTGAAGAGCATGTCACCCACCATCACGCCGTTGCTCAGGCCCAAAGGCACGTCGGCATTCTCCCACACGTTCTCGGTGACCCACTGATTGTTTCGCCGCGCGACGGTAAACGCGGTGAGCGGTCCCTCGTTACCCGACACGATGAGCGTCTCCCCGTAGAGGATTGGCGTGATCGAGTTCGAGGCGTGCGGGCTTACAAATGGACGCTCCCACAGGAGCGCGCCGGTTGCCACATCGACGCCAACCACCTTCTCTTGGGTGATGGTGACGATCTGACGAGTGCCGCCCAGATCCGCCACGATTGGGGAGCCGTATGCGGGGCCATCCCCGTTCCAACTCCACTTCACATCGCCCGTGTTCATGTCGAACGCCGTCAGCGCACCCCGGTTGTGCCCCCCGACGTGGAAAATGACCAGTCCGCGATCGATCAGTGGCGAGAAAGCATGGGTGGTGAACGTCGGCACCACACTGGACCCCGGCTTCCGCCAGAGCTGCTTGCCAGTGGCAGCATCGAACGCCGTGACGACCCCGGTCATGCCGATGGCGTACAGCTTGCCGTTGGCAAGCAGGGGCGTTGATTTCGGTCCCGCACCGTGACGCGCCGCAGCTCTGTGCATGGTGAACGGGGCTGGGTAACCGGTCCGCCAGAGCACCTTGCCGGTCCTAGCGTCGAGCGCGTGCATCACCTCGTCCTCACCCTCTCGCGAGAACATATAGATCCTGTCGCCCACCACGAGCGGCGTTGCGTACCCAAGTCCGACCTCGACCTTCCAGCGCTGCGTGAGGCGTTCGGGCCAGGTTCCCGGTTCGATGAACGAGGCGACCGCGCCATCTCGGTTGGGGCCGCGCCACTGCGACCAGTCGGCCGACGGACCTTGCGCCTCGGTCACAGGCGTTAGTCCCGCAAAAAAGAGCACCAGAACCAGTAGGCTGTATCTGACGGCCATGATCGTTACGTCCTATGCGTCGAAAGCCAAGAAGCGAGGTGTTATCATCACCTACTTCTCGCGAAGTTTCTTCCCCTCTTGCGGAAAAAGACAGACACCTGAGATGCCATCGGTGTGGTTTCAGTACCACTTGCGAAGACGTACTTCTACACCGGGAGTCCCTTTGACAGCATCAGTAAATTCCTGAACCTCGCTGCCGCGGAAATGAAAGGGGTATATAATCTTGGGACGAAACGCGTTCACACACGTGGCTGCCTCCGCAGGAGGCATGGTGTAGGGCAGATTCATGACCACGAAAGCGATGTCAATATTCTCTAAGGCCTTCATTTCCGGGGTGCATTCCGTATCTCCAGAAACATAGACACGCTTGTCTCCGAGCGTCAGAACGTAACCGTTACCGCGTCCTTTATCGTGGAAAAACTTTCCCGCTTCGGGGCCGCGGACGAGATTGTACATTGGCACGGCCTCGATTTCGATTCCACCAAAGGACTTCTTCTCGCCATTGGAAATCGTCTGTGCTCCGTCAACAGTCTGGGCAACGGCCTGAGGGGCCACGATGATTGTCCCCGGTTTCTTCAACCGATTTATCATCACGTTGTCTTGGTGGTCGTCGTGAATATCCGTCACCAAAATCATGTCCACCTGAGGCAGTCCCGAGTAATTGCCCTCCCTCCATGGATCCACATGAATTGCCTTGCCGTCAAATTGAAGCATGAAGCTGCCATGAAAGATTGGAGTGATACGGAGCTCGCCCTTCGAAGTTTGCACCACGTCCGATGGATGGGATGTACCCTGGGCGGAGGTGGCCTCGGGCCATATCATGCTGGCTCCTAACAAAAGGAAAATCTGCACGTAAAAAGCGGACTTTAGCATCGTACGCAGCTCCTTAGTGGAAATATAGCGCCTCACCGGGCAACGCGTTTCCTAGCGCTCAAAGACATGTCCCAGCCTGAAGGCTTCATTCTATTGGGCAAGTAATCGCAAGTCCACAAGATCCTAATCGTCGTCTAGCAACACGCATGCCCCCGTTAGGTGGGGCGGGGCAAAGCTCGTAAACTGGACTGGTGGAAAACCCAGAACGCGTTGCAGGCAAATCGCTGGCCACCGATCCCGGCCGGGGGGCGAATGGGGGGCCTGGAAACCGGCACATTGTTTCACTGCAACATGTTTCAAAGACATACCGCAGCGATGACGCGCTCATCCACGCCCTCAAGGATGTTTCTCTGGATGTCACGGAAGGCTCCTTTGCGGCATTGGTCGGGCGCAGCGGTTGCGGAAAATCGACGCTGCTGCACCTCGCGGGCGGGATGGATTTCCCGACCTCAGGCGAGGTTATTTTCGGTGGAACGACCACCTCCTCCCTGAACGACGACGGGCTCACCCGGCTGCGCCGGGAGAAGGTCGGCTTTGTCTTCCAGTCGTTTCAGCTCATCCACACGCTGAGTGTGATCGAAAACGTCGAACTGCCCTTCCTGCTGGCGGGGCATGCGCAAGCACGCCGCCTGGCAGGCGAGCTTTTGGACTGGGTCGAGATCGGTCACCTCGCCCATCGCATGCCACACCAGCTTTCCGGCGGCGAAATGCAGCGGACTGCCATTGCCAGAGCGCTCGTTCATTCGCCGCGCCTTGTGCTGGCCGACGAGCCTACCGGCAATCTCGATAGCCGCACCGGCGACGTAATCCTGACCTTGCTGCGGCGGATCGTCACCGAACAACACACGGCGATCCTCATGGCCACGCACAACGCGGAAGCGGTGGCTTCGGCGGATGTAATCTTCCACATGCGCGACGGACAAATCGAAGACGTGGTGCAGCGCTGATATGGGCCGCGCGGCACTTTTTCACCGGCTGATCGTACGTCCACTGTTCCACGATTTTCTTCGCACGCTCCTCACCACCACCGCGGTCGCACTTGGTGTCGCGGTCGTTTTGGCCATTACTCTTGCCAGCCAGGCGGCCGTCGGATCCTTTCGCTCATCCATCGAAAGCCTGATGGGAGACGCGGACCTCGAAGTTGTCGCCGCCGGCGGGGTCCCCGAAGCAGTGGTGGGAACGCTGGCGCGGCTTCCCTATCCGATCGAGGTGCGGCCTCGCGTAGAAGGCTTCGCGTGGGCTGCCGATCTGTCTCGAACGCTGCCGGTAATCGGGCTCGACCTGGTGTCCGATGCAACCGCCCGCCGCACGTGGGTGGCGGCAGGTTCCGCTGACTCGCGTGACTTTGCGAATCTCGACGGCGTCTGGCTCAGCTCCGATCTCGAACGCACCTCTGACGACCACATCACGCTGCGCATCAATGATCACACCCGTGAATACCTTGTGCGCGGCGAGTTCGGCGCCGCACGAGACGGCGGCGGTCTCATCGTCATGGACCTGGCAGCAGCGCAGCGCGAGTTCGGCCGCTACGGGCAGGTGGACCGGGTACATCTCGCAGTCCCGGATGAACCTTCCGTGGACGAATGGAAAACACGTTTGCGCGCCGCCCTTCCGGACGGTGTAGAAGTCCGGCCGGCTGGCAGCCAGACGGATGAAAACCGGCGCATGCTCGCCGCATTCCGGCTGAATCTGCGGATGCTGAGCTATATCTCGCTGATCGTTGGCGCGTTCCTCATCTACAACACGATCTCGGTCTCGGTGGTGAGGCGCCGTCCGGAAATCGGTATCGTTCGCGCCCTGGGCGCGAGCCGCCGCGCGGTGCTGGCTGCGTTTCTCGGAGAAGCCGCCTGCCTGGGTCTCGTTGGCGGCGTGTTGGGATGCCTGGTGGGCCGCATCATGGCGACGGGCGCGCTCCGATTCATTGCCGCTACCGTGGATGCGCTGTATGTGACCAGCCGGCCAGCACCCATCGAGCTCACCTGGCTGTCGTGGCTGTACGCACTGGCGATGGGCATTACCGTATCGGTCGCCGCGGCTTTGTCTCCCGCCCGCGAGGTCGCTCTCGTTTCACCGTTGGAGGCGATGGGCCGTGGGCAGCGGGAGTTTGCGGCCCGCACACACCAGCGGCGCCACCTAGGGGTGGCGCTGGCATTGGCCGTGTGCGGAATTGCCGCCGCGTTTGCTCCACCTGTCGCGCGGATGCCCCTGTTTGGATATGCCGCCGCTCTGCTGCTGGTCGGAGCCTCGGCCTTTGCAATCCCCGCAGCGGCAAGCGCTGCGACGGCGGCCAGTTCGCGCGCGTTGCGCAGCTTGCTGGGCGTCGAGGCGCTGCTGGCAGCGCGCAGCATGATCGGATCGCTGCGCCGGACATCCGTTTTGGTCGGCGCGCTTTCCACGGCCATCGCGATGATGGTCGCCGTCGGCATCATGGTGGGAAGTTTTCGCGAGACGGTACGCACCTGGCTCGAAAACCGTCTAGAGGCCGACTTCTACCTGCGTCCCGCCGGGGCCGGAGGGCCCGGCCAGCATCCGACGATGGATGCCGATCTGCCCGAACGTCTCCAGAAGCTGCCCGGGGTTGCCGCGGTGGATCGGTATCGCGCCTATGACATCAGCTACCAGGGGCTGCCTGCAACGCTCGCCTGGTTTGACGTCCGCGCCGCTCAAGATTACCGGCGCCTGACATTCCTCTCCGGCCGCTCGGCTGCCGACGTGTATCGGCGGCTTTTGGACACCGACTCCGCAATCATCAGCGAACCGTTTGCGAATAAACATCGCCTGCACGCGGGCGATTTCGTATCCTTGCCGCTGCGTGGCGAGCGCCGCGGGTTCCGCATCGTGGATGTCTACTTCGATTATGGAAGCGAAGCCGGATACGTGCTCATGGACCGCAGGACGCTGATGAAGTACCTGCCCGACCCCGCGCCTTCGAATATCGCCGTCTACCTGGCGCCGGGATCGAATCCCGACACCCTGCGTGCGGAGATCGAAAGGGCCGCGGCGGAAAGCACCGTAGTCGTCGCTTCCAATAGCGCCCTACGCAGCGAAGCCATGCGAGTTTTCGACCGCACCTTCGTCATCACCTATGCGCTGGAGGCGGTTTCGATGGCCGTGGCCGTGATCGGCATTGCCGGCGCGCTGCTCGCGCTGGTGGTGGACCGCCGCCGTGAATTCGGGCTGGCGCGCTTCCTCGGCGCCGCGAGGGGACAGATTCGCAAGTGGATCCTGATCGAAGCAGGGTTGATCGGTCTGCTGGCTAATCTCGCCGGGCTGCTGCTCGGCTTCGCGCTCTCGCTCATCCTGATTTACGTGGTCAACAAGCAATCGTTCGGCTGGACCATCCGCTTTCATTGGCCGGTAGCGGTTCTGTTGGTCTCGACGACGGCCGTCTATCTCGCCACGCTTGCCGCCGGCCTCTATCCCGCGCGCACGGCCATGCGCCTCGATCCCATCGAGGTGGTCCATGAAGAGTAGGCTCGCGGCCGTTCTGGCACTGTTCCTGGTCGCAGCTTCCGCGGCGGCGCAATATCGCCAAGCGTTGCCGGGATACCACTACAACTTCCCGTCCGACCACTTCAACCATCCCGAATTTCAGACCGAGTGGTGGTATTACACCGGCAACGTCAAAGAGGCCGACGGGCGTTCCTTCGGGTTTCAGATGACGTTTTTCAGGCAGGGAATTCATCGAAGCGCAACGAAGGAGTCGCCTTGGGCTGTCGAAGACCTGTACTTAGCTCATTTGGCGTTGAGCGACATGGACGGGCGCAGCTTCCAGCATCGCGAACGGTTGAACCGCGCCGGCCCCGGTATCGCGGGGATAGATAAAGATACGGGAACCATCTGGAATGGCAATTGGAGCGTCCGGTGGAGCGGCAATCGCCAGCACCTTACGGCTGTCGCCGATACGTTCGCACTCGACCTCGTGCTCGCTCCCCGCAAGCCGCCCGTCATCCATGGCGTCAACGGCGTCAGCCAAAAGTCGGGGAAGCCTGGCCAGGCGTCGCACTACATCTCTTTCACGAGGCTTTCCGCAGCCGGAACCATTCGTCTCAACGGCAATCTCTTTGCCGTTGAGGGCACCGCCTGGATGGATCACGAATTTTTCACCAATCCACTCGATCCCGAACAGACCGGCTGGGACTGGCTTAGTCTCCAGCTCAGTGACAACACCGAGTTGATGCTGTTTCACCTGCGCCGCAAGGGCGGCAGCATCGATGCGTACTCTTCCGGCACCTACGTCGACGCGCAGGGCAACTCCACCCGCCTGCAGCTCGAGGACTTTGCGCTGGAGCCCCTGAGCGAACGATGGACCAGCCCGACAAACGGGGCCGCGTATCCGATTCACTGGCGCGTCAGGGTCGCCTCGCTGGGTCTCGACCTCGACCTCACCACGCCGCTCGCGCAGCAGGAGATGTCTGACGACAGCGCGTTCGTTCCAAATTACTGGGAAGGCACCATCAGGATCGCGGGTACGCGCCGGGGATCACCGATCGCCGGCGTCGGTTACCTCGAAATGACCGGCTACGACCGCCCGGTCAGCCTGAACCGTTGAGCTGTGGGCCTCTAATGCCTCCTCAACATGCCAACCTAGCCACAGCTCGCGCGCACCTATCGAGGATCGTCCTTTGATGACTCGGTGCGTGCCTGCCACTCAAGCTCCTGTAACAGGCCCGCCAGCCAACAATCTAGGAAACGAACCGCGCCCCAGCCCCACGAGTGTGGGACATTCCATCTCACGAACTGACCGAGTCGTGTGAGATTCTTAATTTTTAACGTACTTCTTCAAATCCCTTGGCCCAACTTCTGATCCGTAGATCACACCGTTATCGTCTGCCGCTACTCCTTCCGCGGCGCTCGTCCTGGGGAAGTCCGGGTCTGTATTGGGATCGGGAATGAATGCCCGGACGGAACCGTCCTTCGCACTTCCAATGCGGATGCCGCGCTGGTAGCCGGGGTTCCGGGCGTTGTTGGACTCCGAATCGGCGACGTACAGGTTGTCGTTCTTGTCGATGAAAACCCCGCTGGGCTTGCCAAACTGCGTCCATTGCTCGATGAAGTTCCCATCCTGGTCGAAGATCTGGATCCAGCTGTTGCCTTTATCGGCGACGTACAGGCGGCCTCTCGAGTCAAAGGCCAGAGCGTGAGGACTGTCAAATTCACCCGGACCTGATCCTTTCTTTCCCCAGGTCTTGATGAACTTCCCGTCTTTGGAAAATTTTACGATACGTGCATTTGAATCGCCGCCATGTCCGTCGGAAACGAAGATGTCGCCGTTAGGGGCGATCGCAATGTCCGATGGCATGTTGAAAGTATCTGGGCCTGTGCCTACGACCCCTGCTGTGCCGAGCCTCATGAGAACATTGCCGTCAGGGCTGAACTTGATGGCCTGTTGCCCCTTTCCTGGTGCTGTCCGATTGTCGGCTACCCACACGTTGCCGTCCTTGTCGACGGCCATACCATGAGGGAAGAGGATCAAGCCCCCGCCAAAGCTCGCCAAAAGCTTGCCGGATGAATCGAATTTCAGGATCGGATCAAGTTTGCTGTCGGCGCAGGAGTTTCCCCCGCATCGCTCGTACACCCAAATGTAGCCTGCGTCGCCGACCTCTACGGCGGCGACCTGTCCCCAACTTCTGCCATCAGGAAGCTGGGCCCAATTTGTGACGGTTTGATAAGGATTGGGATAGGAATTGGGATTGCCCTTCGCCTGGGCATACATAGCTGGCGATACTGCAAGCGACACCAGAATCGCTGCCACAAGCACTGATCTAATATGACCCGCGTTCAACATTTCAGCCTCCTTTGAAGACAATATTGGTACGACTTCTGGATTCTCCGGCGCATCGAGACCATTCAAATTGTTGGAAGGCCAACCCTGCAAGCCGTTCACCGGCCTAGTCAGGCATCAGGGTCAGACGATGCGCCGCCTGTTCATCAACCTTTGCGAGGCTGTAGGCCAGCGGGAAATACTCATCGTTGGCCCACGGCGCTAACAGATTGCCGTAGAACGGGCTCTCCGGCTGCCCAGACTGGCCGGGGGTAATGGTGAATATCGAGCGGTCCCAGTCGCTTGAGTCCAGCACATGACGAAAGCTGACTCCGGTGGCCGCGACAGTTCGGAAGCCACCGTCGCGCTCAACCGTCGGCA
This sequence comes from Candidatus Acidiferrales bacterium, assembly GCA_965197305.1. Taxonomy (GTDB): domain Bacteria; phylum Acidobacteriota; class Terriglobia; order Acidiferrales; family UBA7541; genus Palsa-189. Next base: position 1,151,000 of record CBDAMS010000013.1, read on the forward strand.
GATCGAACTCGGATACCAACTGATGAGGGCCCTCGCTGAAGTTCATCCGTCCGTAGCGCCACTGCGCCCAATCTGTCCCCAGATCAGCCTTCAACGTGTCCAGCGCTCTCTTTAACCCTTCCTGAATGAGACGTTGCCGCCGGTTTCTTGGGGTATTTCGATTGTGTGCAGCCGCATCGGCCTCGCCGAACCACGTGACGTAAAGGGCTGCCGGTGTGCTGTCCTTCTGGAGGACTGCGTCCCACCCGGCGATCAGGTCTCGAGCGCGCTCGATGTCCGGATCGCTGGCCGCCCAACCCTGGAACAAGGGGATGTCAGCCTCGGCTCGCAGTGAGTAGGCATCCAGTTGCATCTTCTTGAAGTCTTCAACGGAGTATTTCCCATCCGACTTCAGCATTTGCAGGATCCGCGTGATTCGCGAAACTTCCACTCCAGTCTTCGAGTGATACATGACTGGCCGGCCCTTGTAGTCCGGAGGGTGAATGTTGTTGTTGGCGGTCGCAACGAACCCCCGCTCCGGATTGAGCTCGCGCGGCAGATCGCTGCGGAACCCCTGCCATTCGTACATCCCCGTGCCCGGCACAGGCAGCCGCCCAGACCAGCCGTTACGGTCCGGGGTGAGTGCTGAGGCCTGGAAGGCGATATTGCCATCGACATCGCCGCACACCACGCTGTGCGACGGGGCTTTCCAGGACATCGCGCGGTCGAAGAATTCGAGGCAGCTCTCGGCCTGGGCAAGTTTGAGGCTGCCCAAATTGTTGGCGGTTCCCGGTTCATGCAGACTCGACCGCAATGCGTACGCGCGGCGATTCTCCGTATCCTCGAAAAAAATCGGACCATGGCGGCTGAACTTGAATTCGACGGCACGCGGGGCTTCGCCCTTGACCGGGATCTCCTCGCGCACGATGCGGAGCGGTTCCCAGCCGTCCTGCCACCTCACCAGATTTGCATCGGTCGGATGCATCTCCTCCACGAAAACATCGTGCATATCGGCGCCTGCGAACGTGAAGCCCCACGCGACCCGCTCGTTGTGCCCGCCATGTACGCCGATGAACGGCACCTCGGTGGCGCCGATGACGTTCCACCCCGGCGCGTTGAGATGTACGTAGTAACGTAGCGACGGATTCGTGATGGGCCGATGGGGATCATTGGCGATGATCGGCTTGCCGGTCGCGGATAGCTCGCCTTTGATGGCCCAGTTATTGCTGCCCACAGAGAGAAGATCTTCCACGGTGAGCATGGTTCGAGTGGTCGGCGGGCCGGTAATCATATCTCGGTACTGCTCTACGATCTCGAGAGCGGGTAGCCGTCCGGGCCGGAACGGATCGCCATCGCCTGCGCGCATACTTTCAAGGATCTCCTCGGTGATAATGCTTACGTCGAGGCCCTCTGGAATCTTGAGAGCCTCCGATGGATCGGGTGCCAGCCGGCGGTTGGCCTCCGCGGCTCCAAACCGGGCCACGTTCATCGCCAGTCGCATCTCGGACACCGCATGGCTCCGGCCACTGGGATAGGCGAGACCGGTCATGCGCAGAACGACGGTCTCGGCCGTCCACAGGTCGGGCGTGACCCCGGTGAGCTTGAACTCGACCGGAAGGTTTTGCATGTTCTGCTCGATGTAGGCGTTGATCCCGTTGGCATAGGCCGTAAAGATATGCTTGCCTTCGGGGTGATAGCTCGTCCACTCGGATTCGTCCATCGGGCCCCGATGCATCAAGAGTCGATTTTGACGATCATAGTCGAAGGCCAAGGGACCGTAGATTTCGGAGAACCGGCCCTCACGCCACCGGCGCCACTGGTCCATCTGCCAGAGCCGGTCCTGGGCCATCACGTACCCTTGCGCAAAGAAGAGATCGTCGACGTTCTGCGCGTAAATATGCGGCACGCCCCACTCGTCTCGAATAACCTCGACCTGGTCCTGCAGCCCGGCGACCCGAAGGTTGCCATCAATCTGTGCCAGCGATTGGCGTGCGAGTTCCTTGAGGTCCTTAGGCTGTGCCTGTGTGGAAACGAAATAAAGAATGGAGGCAATAACTACAACTGCGGCCGCTGAGAGCACTGCGTAACGAACAAGACGCGTTTTCATCCCAATCCTCCATCTGAGTCTCAACCCTATAGGACACGCCGGAGGTCATGTTTCCCATTGCTGGGCTGGTCTTGCTAGCATCTTATATACTCTTGCGCCGTCGCTTTTCAAGGCTTTCCGATCCTGGACTAGGGAGAAGACAGAGCCGGGCCACCCCTCGACCAGGGCCCGCGTTCGATTGGCGGCGAGTGCTGGCATCGACAGCGATAAGGTGACAACGGGAGGCGGAGAAGAGGTGCTGTCGGATAGAAGCTGCCAGCTCATCAGCCAGCCCTTAGCGGTAAAGGTACACCATCTCAGAAAAGTGGAGGAGATTCATGGCAACCAATCAAGCTACGCCGCGTGTAAATCTCAGAAGGAATCCGTGCGAGCGATGCGCCCATCATAAAAGCCAGCATCATTGCCTCGGCAAATGCAAGACGCGCTCGTGCCGCTGTAAGCAGTATAGACCCACAAAATAGGCCAGTGGGCTCGGTTTAAGGGGCCGACAGCGCTCGACTGCTGCCCAGGAACGGAAGGTGTATTCGGATTCCGCGAGGAAGTCCCGATTTGCTGGGGTCGGATGCAGCCGTCCCGTCATTCGTCCCCTTTTTGTTGCCCCGAGCATCGGCAAATCCGGCCCAGCCGTTACCTGTTTCAAATGCTGTGCAATGGGAGAAGCGGGGGAGCAAAATGCGACCCATATCTTGCGAGGAGACATGTCCAAACGAGGCCCCATTTGCTAGATTTTCCCCGGTTTAGAAATTTCCGTTCGGACGCCAAAGGGAGGAAGTTTTATGCGGGCGCGATTATTAATACCGCCTTTCGGGATGTTGCTCGTTTCCGTGGGATCCCTGCTCATCGCTTTCGCCTTATTCCTCGTCTCCCCGACCTGGGCTCAGCAACCGAATAAGACTGTCAGGCCTGAGCTCACTTACAACCACAACACTGAAATCGCTGTGGAAGGGATCATCGAGGAGGTTAGGCAAGATCAAATGGGTTCCGGCTTGGCCGCTACCCGCCTGATCGTCCGTTCAGGTGAGCGCCGGTTCATCGTACACCTGGGAGTGCTCAAGGTCTCCTTCTTCCCCAACGAGGCGATGGAGATCACCGGCTCCGAGGCCCAAGTTGGCGGTTCCAGCTTTCTGCTTGCGCGGCGGGTCCGCCGAGGAAACCAAGTCTTCACCATCCGTAACGAGCGAGGCATCGCCCGGCCATCAAGGGCACTGGTTCGCGTTCCCAGGCTTCATTAGGAGGTCTGCATGAGGAGACTACCACTTCTACTGGCGGTACTCGTTTCTCTTGCCGGTGTTTCCTGCGCTAGCGGAGGGGGCGATGACGGCGGAGGAACGACGATTTCGGTGGCGGTTTCACCCTCCAGCGCATCAGTTCCGGCCGGTGAAATCCAACAGTTTACAGCCACAGTTCAGAACACGACAAATACGGCGGTCACTTGGCAGGTCAATGGTTTTACGGGCGGGAGTCCCACTCTCGGGGAAATTTCCGCTTCTGGTTTCTACACTGCGCCCCTCGGCCCGCCTAGCGGCGGAACGGTCACCATTAGGGCCGTCTCGCAGGCCGACCCGAGTCGTTCGGGGTCGGCTACCGCCACGATTGTTTTCTCGAACGCATCCCTCCAAGGAAGGTATGCGTTCACCTTTGGAGGATCGGATGCGGACGGGACGTTCTTTTCCGCTGGCAGCTTTCAGGCCGATGGAAACGGCAACCTGCTGGCTGGAATCGAGGATGTCAACCACGACTTGGGAGTCTCCTCGAATGTGCCGTTCACGGGAACTTACTCGGTCGGGGCAGACGGTCGTGGCAGTGCGAGCTTCACTAGTTCGCTGGGAATCTCCAACTTCCGGTTAGTACTGATCACCCCGAATGACGCCGATCTCATTGCCTTCGGTTCAAGCGCGGGCGGCGGAGGCGCGATCAGAAAACAGGACCCATCTGCGTTCTCGAACATGGGCCTCACCGGAGACTACGTCTTCGGTTTTAACGGTTTCGATGATTTCGGAGACCCGTCCACCGTGGCCGGGCGGTTCACGGCAGACGGTAATGGAAGCATTCCTTCCGGTGTGGAGGATATCAACAATGGCGGCGTCGTGAGCATCAACGTAGCTTTTACCGGCTCCTATAGCGTCGCGTCCAACGGCCGGGGCACAGTCACACTGACAGACCCTATCGGACCGTTGCAGTTTGCCATCTACGTGATCTCGTCGAGCGAAGCAAACATTATTTCACTGGACTTCCTGTCAGCCTACCAGGGCGCGGCAACGAAGCAAGACAGTGCCTCTTTTACAATCGCCTCGCTATCGGGAGATTATGCGTTCACTGGAATGGGAGCAACCGTAGCGGGATTCGAGGTGGACGCGGGAAGGTTCTCTTCGAACGACTCCGGAGCAATTTTGGATGGTGTATTCGACGAGAACGACACCGGCTTCGTTTCGGAGAATGTGACGTTCACCGGCTCCTACGCGATCGCGTCCAACGGCCGGGGCACAGCAGCCTTCACCAGTGCCTTGGGAACTTCGAACCTTATCTTCTACATGGTCAATTCGCAGCAGGCCGTGTCCATCGGGGCCGACGGTGATTCGGTGCCGCTGGGGGTAATCGGGGCTCAGGAAGGTGGACCGTTCACAAACAGTTCCTTCTCCGGCAGCTATGGTTTCAGCTTGGTCGGTTTCAGCTTGGTCGGCGCCATAATCTTTGGCACTCTTGACATCGTGGGTCGGTTTCAAGCGAACGGCGCGGGTGGGGCTTCCGGAATCGAGGATTTCAACGATGCCGATACCTTATCGACAGACGTCCCCATCAGTTTTTTCTACAGCATTTCCTCGAATGGGCGGGGAACAATCTTTGATTCGAACCAGCGCTTCTATCTGGCTTCCGGTTCCGTGGTAGCAATCATAAGCGTAGATTCAACCGAACTGTTCCTGGGCTTGGCACGGAGGCAGTTCTAGCCGTTTTCCTTGGGCACAGTTCTCGCGGGCCGAATCTTGTGGCCTCACAGGAAACCCCAAACGACAAATCGTCGAGCCCCCTCCCGTTTCTCTCTTCTCTGCGTCGCGTGCTCGGCATCGGGCACGCGGCACCTACACGCAACGTCTACACGCAGATCGTCCCGGAATCGCAACAACAGGCAATCGAATGTCCAGAGGGCTTAAGGAAACCCCTACGGCACGCCTCACCTAGGGCCGGCTCCGCCAGCCTAGACCTAGACAAGAAAAAAAAGAGGGGTCAAGCGGGGACTTCTTGACCCCGAAGCCGCGGACCACTGAACGGCTCGGCGTGGTGCTAGTTTGTGCGGCTTCACCGAAACGGTACCTGGGTGGATCATCCAGAGTCAAGAGGGCATCCAAATCGGCCATTTCTGGACAGTACGGAAAGACGCGAACCGTCACGAGCGAACGTCAGGAAATTGGGCCCTTTGACTCTGCTTGTTTACGTAGAGAGCTTCGTCGGCGCGCTTCAAGAACGCGGCCAGCGATTCACCGGGGATATAGTCCGCCCAACCAGCCGAACAACAAATGGGCAATCTCCCTTTGTTGGTTTTGACTTGAATGCCACTGAGTCGTTTGAAAACGTACTGTACCCCTTCGGAACTACAATCAGGTAAGAGCAAAACAAACTCGTCGCCGCCATAGCGAGCGGCTACGTCGGAACCGCGGGTGGCTCTTTTCAGGCGATCGGCGAATCCTTTCAAGACGCTGTCTCCTACCGCGTGTCCATGCTTATCGTTCACCTTTTTGAAATTATTCAGATCGAACATGATCACGGTGAGTGGTGACTCTTGGCGACGGCTCCGAGCAATTTCCTCTATCAGTCGACGTTCAATGTACCCGCGATTGAATAGACCTGTTAAGGAATCCAGGACAGACATTCGATAGAGTTGATCCGCGATCTCATGTCGAATCCGATGAATCTGCAATTGCTCGTATATAACGTAGACGTTGAAGACCAGAACTAGACCGAAGAGCGCACGAACAGGGTCGTTTGTGAAAAGCACAGAGAACCTATCACGGCCCCACAGCAGCGCTGGCAGAACAAAGGAAGCTATACCCGTTGCCAACAAAACCATGATGGTCATCGCAGATGACCACAGCCACCATTCGCGCCTTTCGATACGGCGCATTGTCGCCTGTACCGGTGTGTTGGCTAGGCCTGCGACTTCGAAACCTGCAGAGCTTTTCTCGTCCATAGGTTCGGGGTCAATATGGTGAAAGTGACCCTCGCCCAAAGCGTAGCTAAGGGAAACGGTGTCCTGAATAGGTCTGTTGGCCTACAGTTTTAGTACTCTTGTACTACCTCTGTATCAATCGGTTTGACCGCGAACAGATACGGTTGAGCACTTGCCCCCCCCTCGGAACTGCCCTTGAGACCAGTAGATTTTTCGCAATAGCTCTTGCAGACTGGTTGCCAACGAGACGTGTGGTTGACCGTTGTCGTGTAGCGGATCACTCGGGCATCCTAGGCCACTGGAGGCACAACAGGAGACGGACCATGCTGGAAACAACCGTGTGCACGACTGCCGTTGACGAGTTCAAGCGTGGAGTTCGCTTCTTACGCGATGGGCACCCGGAGGACGCCTTGGTACACTTCCGCCGCGCCACCGAGCTGGGGAAACAAAACCCCTATTACCTTTCGTTTCTAGGGTTATCGATCACTCGGTCCGAAGGGAAGTGGGTGACCGCGCTGGAACTGTGCAAGGAAGCCTTGCGTTTGAAGCGCCGCGAGCTACAACTTCACCTGAACCTGGTGGAAGTGTATGTGGCTGCGGGCCAACCAGAAGATGCAGTCAGAACACTCGATGGGGCCCAGAGATGCTTCGGAGCTGACTCGCGAATCGAGCGGGTCCGCAAGAGGCTTGGAAAACGGCACAGCCCAGTCTCGCCGTTTCTCTCACGCAGCCATTTCCTGAATCGGCAATTGGGCCGGTTACGGCACCGCGTATTGGGGTGCTTGCGATGAATCGAGACTCATCTAAGCCAAATTCCGTCCGGGTGTTAGAAGCCCTGTGGTTTCGGCATACAGAATTCGGATCGCATACGCCGCGGTGGATCAAGTACTTTGGCGGCATCTCGATCTAGGGCTTTTTTTGCACAGCGGCTAGACCATTCATCTGCTGGGAAGCTTGCCGCTCAGAAACCTTATCTGGTTCATTCTTATTTTGGGTCTGGCCGCATTATTGAGTCGAATTAGGATTCAGGAGTTTTCCTAAGAGTCGTTGTTCCCCAGAAGTCGCTTCCGTCTTGACCGAAATCGATGCCCACCTCAACGAGATTTCTTGAATAGTCCGAGAGAGAGTACACCGTCTGGGCATGGATGATCTTGTCCTCGTACTGAAGCTCCACGCGTGTCTTGGGCTGAAAAAACGTATGGCTGTGAAGGGCACAACCGAACCTGCTCAGGTTCAAAGTAAAGGTGTCTTCCCGGTGCTGGTGTTGCCCCTCTTTCCAAAGGAGCAACACGGGAAGCCGTATGGTAATCCTGCGGCTTCGCCTCTTTTCCGTGATGGCACTCCTGAGACGCTGACCATCAAGCAAAGTGACATCGACGAGGCCGCTCTGCATGTAGTCGCGATACAGGGCCGCGAGGAGTTCGTAGTCCTCGGGGGTAGCGGCCGTGAGCGTGAGGCTCTCGATGCGGTAGTTGCTTTCGCCGGGCTTCCGTATGACGATCATTCGCTGGGCACCTCCAGCTCCTGGAGAGACGCGCTCGACTTGCTTCTGCAATTCCGGCTGAAAGAGTTCGGCACCCTGAGGAATTGCCGCAGACGGAACGTCGTGGATGATCCGAGGTTCTTTGCCTCAGTGGAAGCGATACCAGCCGCGTTTGGAAACATTTCCTCAGTCTTCTGTGTGGGAATTCTCATCTCTTTATTCAAGATGCTCGCGGATGACGTGCTGGTCTTTCTGGATGGAATCAAGCCGCGTCTTCAATGGTTAAGTCTCGCTTGGTTGCCATTAAGGATCCGGAAGACATCAGGAATAACTCTTTTTCGTCGGCCCTATTGTACCGACCCATTGTACCGAATCGATCGGTGCTGACGAGAGGAGTGTGCGGAAAAGGCCTCGGCGAGAGCCTGCCTAAGTCACTGATCTGCATCGTAAAGCAAGTATGTCGCGCAGCAGGTCTTAATTTGTTTGGCACGGTGACCCTCGCTACTTCGGTGGGTTCTCGCGGAAAAGCTTGGCGCGGATGGCCCGCCGTAGGGTCCCTACAAAAGTCCCCCACAGTGAGTCCCAAGAAGGCCGGAGCGGGCGTGTAAGCAATTGAAAAAGTGGCGCGCCTGAGAGGATTCGAACCTCCGACCTCTGGTTCCGGAGACCAGCGCTCTATCCAACTGAGCTACAGGCGCATCCCGCTAGCGAGTGGATCCATTCTATTACTTTTTGTTCCCGCAACCAACGGAAGCCGAAATAGGTGCGATCAACCGAACGCGAGAAAAATCGAACGGTTGAGGCCGTTTCCTACGCGGTGGCCCTAGAAGCCGAAGCGGGAGCACTTGCCTGATTCAGCAGTTCGATGGACTCGCGATCCAGGTCGAGCTGTGATGCTGCGATCAACTCGTTTAACTGATTCAGGTTCGTCGCGCTGGCGATGGGCGCCGTGACGGCTGGACGGACCATCAGCCAAGCCAGGCTGATCGCAGCGGGAGTGGAATGGCTCCGCTTTGCAACCTGGTCTAGCGCCGAAAGAATTCGGAAGCCGCGGTCATTCAGGTACTGCTTCACTCCCGCCCCGCGCGGACTTTGCGACAAATCCTGCTCTGTCCTGTACTTCCCTGTGAGGAAGCCTCTCGCCAGCGAAAAGTAGGAGATCACACCCAAGTCATTTTTCCGGCACACAGGCTCAAGTTGAGTTTCGTATTCACTGCGATCATAAAGATTGTAGAGCGGCTGCAGGCTCTGGTAGCTCGCATACCCGTGCTGTTTGCTCACGGCAAGAGCTTGCGAAAGACGCTCCGCGGAAAAGTTCGAGGCGCCGATAGCTCTGACCTTGCCCTCACGGGCAAGTTGATCGTAGGCTGCCAAAGTTTCTTCCAGAGGCGTGTCAGGGTCGTCGACATGGGATTGGTAAAGATCAATATAGTCGGTTTACAAACGGCGCAGTGATTCTTCGACGGCTTGCAGGATGTAGGGTTTCGACAACCCCTTCCGGCCTGCCCCCATTTCCATTCCAACCTTGGTCGCGAGGATCACATCTTTTCGCTTTCGGCTGTGCTGCAGCCACTTGCCGGTGACCGTTTCGGACTCCCCGCCGCTGTTGCCCGGAGCCCATTTGGAGTACGCGTCCGCCGTGTCGATGAGATTGAATCCCGCATACACAAACGCGTCGAGCAATTGAAATGCGGTGCGCTCATCCACCCTCCAGCCGAAGACGTTGCCACCGAAGGCCAACGGCGCGACCTCCAATTCGGAGTTATCAAGTCTGCGCTTTTTCACTTTGCCTCTCCCGGCATCTCGGTGCGTGCCTGCTTGGTTGCAAGACGGTGACTGACCGCGGGGGGCCGTGCGGGCGTTGCGGCCCGTTCAGCCTCGAACCAACGATTTGATGCGCTTAGCGAGCTTCTCGATCTCCTCGGTTTTGCGAAGGACGTCGAGCGAAAGAAAGTTCTTGGTATCGTTATCTTCCAGTTGCTTTTGCAATTGTTCGACAATCTCAGACAGCCGAGCAACGTCTTTCTTGAGCTTCTTTTGTTTCGACTCCAGGATGTCTTGCTGGTTGAATTGCGGGAAGGCATTTTCCGACCGTCCGAATGGCTCGAATGGATTGCGGCGCTGCGGGCCCCCCGCCCAGGCCCCTGCCGCGACAGCCGCGACCACCGCCCACATAGATGCGAAAACGATAAGCTTTCTGCATGAGGTATCCATAACGTTCTCCTGCGCTGCGAGGCTCTAAAGCTTCAGAAAAGTGCGGGGTGCCCGGAGCTTCGCGATGTTGTAATATCTGCCCTTTATTATGACAGACCTCGTCTCCGGCTGGACTGAATTCGCGGCAACGCACGGCGGCCGCCTGCTGGCTATCCTGCTGATTGCCTTCTTGCTGAACCGCGTGCTGCGCAGCCTAACACGCCGGCTGGTGAAGGTCGCGGAGCAGGAATCGCCCTCTCGGCTCGCGCGCGTGCAAGAGCAGCACACGCACGCGGTAGCCGCCGTCCTCTACCGTGCCGGCACTGCCCTGATCCTGCTGGTCGCAGTGCTGACGGCATTGCCGGAGTTCGGCTTCAACATCATTCCCGCCGTGGCGGTCGTAGGCCTGGCGAGCCTGGCATTGGGCTTCGGCGCGCAGCATCTCATACGTGATTTCATCAACGGGTTCTTGATTCTGTTCGAGGGCCACTACGTCGAGGGCGATACAGTGCGAATCGGTGATGTCCTAGGGCGCGTCGAGCACCTCACGCTGCGGCGCACCGTCCTTCGCGACGTGCAAGGGGCGGTGGTCTCGATCCCCAACGGCGAGATCGGGAAGGTGGCCAATCTAAGCCACGACTGGACGCAACTGTCTCTCGACATCCTCGTGGCTGCCGACAAGCCTCTCGACGCGGCCTTCTCTGCCCTGGAGTCCGTGGCCGGCGAATTCCGCGCGGATCCGGCGTGACCTCCCATGCTGATCGATGGCCCGCGCGTGTTGGGCGTGGAATCGCTGGCGCCCGACGGCGCCACATTGCGCCTGCGAGCACGCACGGCTCCCAATCGACAAGAGGACGTCGCCCGCGAATTGCGTCGGCGCATTCAAGCACGATTGGTAGAGTGGGGTATCCATCCGGGCGGCGTGCATTAGGTGCAGGTGGTTGACTGGGATCCAGGCGTCATTCCGCCGCCGCCGCCGAAAAGTTCAATTTGAAATGATCACACCGGGGACACACCGAGGAGAAGATAAATGGGAAAGGTGACGCACGAGCAAGCCGATCTACTGTTGCGCTTATACGAGCTGAGGCGTGAACCTCGACTGCGCGAGGCCCGCTCTTGGTTCCTAGCGAACTTTCATGCCCGAAACATGGAGGAGAGGGCCAAGGTTTGTCCGCCCGGAAGCGACGGCGACACCAACCTCCGGATGGTGGTCAGCTACTGGGACATGGCGGCTGGTCTGGTAAACCGCGGGCTAATTGAAGACGAATTGTTCTTCGAGACTTCCGGAGAGGCATGGTTCGTCTGGGACCGTCTGCGCGAGCTCACGCCGATAATCCGGGCGGCCTTCAAGAATCCGCATTACTGCAGCCACTTGGAACAGCTCGTCAAGCGGATGGAAGAATGGCAAGAGCGAAGGGCGCCCGGACACATGGCGGCCTTGCGACAATTCATTTCCGGCGGGCGTCAAGCGCCTGCGCAGGCTGCCAAGAACTGAAAAAGGGCTGAAAAAGAACTGAAAACGGAATGCACCGCTCCGCCGGGCTCCCGATTCGGAGCGCGGGGCTCAGCGGGAGTCGCGCACCGCAACACGCAATTCCGGCGGCGTGACGCTGGCCGTACCGAGCTTTCGGACCACAACCCCGGCAGCGATATTGGCCAGCACCGCTGCGTCGCTCAAGGGAGCGCGGGCGGCCACCGCCAGTGCAAGCACCGCAAGGACCGTGTCACCCGCTCCCGTGACGTCAAAAACCTGGCGGCCGCTGCTTGCGCCGTCCACGCCCGGCAAGCCCACCCGCGCATAGCTCACTTCGTAACTTGTCGCTGGAATGTGAAAGCGGAGCGGGGCGGCTTCCTCAAACAGGCTCATGCCGTGCCCGCCGAGGGTGATGACTACGGCAGCACAGCCAAAATGGGCGAGCAGCGCGCGTCCCGCCTCTTCGACGCTCTGCTGATCACCGAGCTGGCGAGTGACGAAAAAGCCCGCCTCCTTCTGGTTGCACACGATGGCTGTTGCGCCGCGGTAGACGAATAGACGCGAGGTCTTGGGCTTGACCAGCGCGGGCACCCCTCGGCGGTGGCATTCCTCGAGCACGCGTTCCGCCAGCGCATCCGTAACCACGCCCTTGTCGTAATCCGAGATGACCAGCACATCCAAATCGGCGAGGCTGGCCTTGACCCGCCGGATGAGCGATTGCTCGATCTCCTGCCTAAGCGACGCCCGCTGCTCGCGGTCCACGCGCACCACCTGCTGGTGCCGGGCAATGATGCGCGTCTTGACCGTGGTGACGCGTTTGGCATCTGCCAGAAGGCCGCTGTCGGCTATGCCCAGCAAGGCTAGGGACCGGCGCAGGGCGCGCGCCGCTTCATCCGTGCCCGTAGCCCCAAAAAGGCTGACGCGGGTGCCAAGCGCAGTGAGATTCGCGGCCACATTGCCCGCCCCTCCCGGACAGGCCGTTTCCGAAACAAAATCAACCACCGGCACAGCGGCCTCGGGCGAAAGACGCGTCGCCGCGCCCCAAACGTACCGGTCGAGCATCAGGTCGCCGACTACCCCCACCCGCCGTCCGCGCAGGCGAGCTACCAGCCGCTCGAGTTTCGCCGGCGAGGAGATCCTTCTGAGCGCTGTAGAGCTCATCTTCTTCCTTAGTCCTCGGAGCGGGCTTCCTCTTTGATCATTACCGGAAAACCGTCACGGATGGGATAAATCAGACGGCAGGTGGTGCACAGCAAACCCTGAGCGTCAGGCGTCAGCTTGACCGTCGTCTTGCACACCGGGCACACCAGCAAGTCCAGTAGCTTTTGGTTGATGGCCATGCATTCTCCAGGTCGCCCAATGTAACCCAATCTAACCCAATGTAACAGAAGTATGGTTTGCCACCGGCAATGACGGGGAATCCGTGGAAGGCAACGCCGTATCCTTTTGAAATCACAGGTGGACAGAGTTTTGGCGAACGACAGCAATCATGGAAGGGGCAACCTAAGCCAGATCGGCATGTGATCGCTGACCTTGTGCTCGAATCGGGAGAAGAAATTCTCCTCCTGAGCCTTCGTTAGCTTGCTGCGCGGCTTTCCGAAGAGCGACTCACTGAAGAGTTCGACAAAGTTGAACATGCCGAAGTCCGGGCCGCGAGCCTCATCCCCCATCGTGGTGTTGAGATCGAAAGTGGGAAAGCGCGCATCACGGAAGAATAGGCCGATCTGGTCGAAGGTTTCGGTGAGGCGGGCATTGGTCCGAAATACCGTCTTCTGACCTTTGTGCTTGTTGAGGAACGGGAAGTTTACGCTCACGGTTCTCCCGGATTTATCGTTGAACGACTTTAGATGCTTTTCGATCCGCTTGCGATCCTTCACGGGATCGTCAAAGTCAAGGTTGAGATCACCCAGAAGAATGAAATTAGGATAGTATGCCTTGGCGTTCTCCGTTTCCCGGCCTCGGATCCAATCCATCAGCGCATCGAACTCCTTTCGACGATCGTCCATCGTATTGCCGTAGTAGAGATGCGCGTTCACCGCCATGAACTGATAGGGCTTCGTCCCCGGGTGGCCGGTCACCTCAAAACTCACGCAGAAGGGACTGCGGATGAAGGAGATGAACGTAGGCCACTTGATAAAGGGTTTTGAGGGTCTCGATTTGCGCTTGCCGCTCTTAAACTGCTTGAGCTTTTCGGCATGCTTCTTCATATCCTCGTCGTACTCCCCAAAGGCCTTCTGTATCGGGGCGTTCTCGGCATGGATGGTGTTCACCACTTTCGATCGGTCATACGTAATGTCCGTTGCGATTTCGGTTCGGTGGACGAACGACCAATTGAAGATATACCCCAATCGCTCACTAAGGCCCGGTTCCCCGGGAAAGGCCCCGGTGGTATCCGACACGATGAGACCGAATTCGGGCCCCATGAGGTCTTTCAGCTTCCGGAGGCCGCCGAGATCGCCCTGAATCTCCTGCACGGCCAGGAGATCGAAATTCCGGCATACGTTTGCCAGAAACCGCCAGGTTTCGCTGTCGCGGCCGGTCAGCGAGCCAAGCTTCCGAATGTTAAACGAGGCTAAGACTACGGAACCATAAACCCGCTCAGGCAACCCGTAACCGGCGGGGTCTCGGTCTAGGGTTTGCCGGATCTTTTCCCATTCCTTCCGCGTAAAGGATTTCGCCGCCATGGGAAGCTCCTTTCATGTTGTGATTCGCCAAAATTCACAACGGTTGTAAGAACGCTGTGCTGAGGAGTGTATACCAATTTGTAAATGTGAAAGCACCAAGCTTCAACACGCTTCAACAACCTTCAACAAGCCGGCTGCAAGCGCTTCAACAAGAACCAGTTAGAAACAACAAGAGACCATGGATTTCAATAAGCCCTGGAATCTGGTTCGGGACCAGGGGGTCGGAGGTTCAAATCCTCTCGCCCCGACCATTATTCCAAAGAAAAAAAGCGATATTGCAGAACCATACCCAGACAATGGGGAACTGGCTAACGTAAAGGGTAACAAATCGCACCTGTTTGCTAACTTCTACCGCGGCCCTAGAGGACGTAGGCTGGATTTATCGGCCCCCACTGGCCATTCTTGATCTGATGGGGTAGCTTATAATTGTCGGTACAATTATGGCCAAACGAAGGCGCGATTCTATCTTCAATCGCTTGGTTCTCAATGCTATCGATTTCAGCAATCGGTCCGTCCGCGAGCTAAGCAAGTCCCCAAAGTACTCAATGATCCACTTCGCAGCGGCTGTGGAGTTGTTTCTCAAGGCTCGTCTGCTACGCGAGCATTGGTCACTGATAGTGAGGCGTCCCCAGGAGGCATCGTTGACACGCTTCCAATCGGGCCAATTTCAGTCAGTGACAATGGAAGAGGCAATAGACCGACTCCGCAACATAGCTAACGCACCGATCTCGAACCGTGCAGCAAAAGCATTCCGAGTAGTGCGAGATCACAGAAATCGACTCGTCCACTTCTTTCATGCAGACATGACCGCAGGCAAGGCTACTTCTTACCTGGAGGAAATCGTCTCTGATGAGTGCCATGCTTGGCACTTCTTGAACGAACTGGTTAATGGCCCTTGGCGCAGCCATTTCAGACATCACTCAGGCCAGCTGAACCGTCTCGATAAGACCATGCGTCGTTTGGGCAAGTTTCTGCAGGCAAAGTACAATGTCCTCAAGCCCGAAATCACAAGACAGATCAAGGCAGGTTCGCTCGTCGAGCAGTGTAACGAGTGCAACTTCGTCGCCGCTAGAGTCGAGGGTGATGGAGTCTTGTTTAGTGGAGAATGCATGGTGTGCGGAGTGGAGCGCACAACCCTGCATGTATCGTGTCCGAATTGTACAAAAACGATCGTCGTGGAAGAACTTGGTGAAGGGACATGCGAGAACTGCGAGGAAACAATTGATATCGATTATGTTCGCGAGCAATTCGTAAAAGCAGAGGGTTCAGGAGAGGGTTATGGTGTTGCATACTGCGGGCATTGCAAACGAACCGATACTGAACTGACCTGATCGGCTTGAATTAGTCCAGCGGGAGTGAGAGAGAATCACTCTCAAGGAGAGCTGGACATGCCGATGAAGAGATACAAAGCAGAGCAGATCGTGACATTGCTGCGTCAGATTGAAGTAGGAATTGCGAACGGAAAGCCCACCCCGCAAGCCTGCAAGGAAGTTTAGATCACTCAGCAGACGTACTACCGCTGGAGGAAAGAGTTCGGCGGCCTGAAGCTGGATCAAGCGAAACGAATGAAGGAGCTGGAGCGGGAGAACGCGAAGCTGAAGCGTTTGGTGGCGGAACTGTCTCTGGAGAAGCAAATTCTGAAGGATGTGGCCTCGGGAAACTTCTGAACCCTGAGCGGCGACGTTGTGCGGTGGAGCATGCGCGAGAGAAGTACGAAGTAAGTGAGCGGCATGCCTGTCGGCTGCTGGGGCAGTGGCGAAGGACACAACGCTACGCCGCGATCCAGAGGATCGACGAAGATGCGCTGACCGAAGCGATGGTTGCGCTGGCCAGTGAATATGGGCGCTATGGCTACCGGCGGATTACAGCGCTGCTGCAAGGTGCTGGCTGGCAGGTGGGTAAGGATCGGGTGCAGCGCATCTGGCGACGCGAGGGGTTGAAAGTACCACAGAAACAGCGGCCCCGAGGGCGGCTGTGGCTGAACGACGGGTCGTGCCTTCGACTGAGGCCGGAGCGAGCCAATCATGTGTGGAGCTATGACTTCGTAAGCGGGAAGACGCACGACGGGAGAACGTTGCGGATGCTGACGCTGATGGATGAATACACGCGGGAGTGCCTGGCGATCCGGGTGGCACGACGGTTGGGGAGTTATGAGGTGATTGAGGCGCTGGCCGACGTGATGCTGTGGCGGGGAATTCCGGAGCATATTCGTTCCGATAATGGCCCGGAATTCGTATCGAAGAAACTGCGGAAGTGGCTGGCGAGTGTGGGGACAGAAACGCTGTACATCGAACCGGGCAGTCCCTGGGAGAACGGGTACTGTGAGAGTTTCAACGGGAAGCTGCGGGATGAATGCCTGAATGGAGAGATTTTCTACTCGCTGAAAGAGGCGCAGGTGGTGATCGAAATGTGGCGCGTGGAATACAACACTAAGAGGCCGCACTCGGCGCTCGGCTACAGGCCGCCTGCCCCGGCGGCCTGTAGCCACTGGGGAGCAAATCCATCTTCACAGCCCATGGCTGTGATATAAAAACCCTCTCACTGTTCCTGGACTAAAAAATCAGGCAGGTCAGAGGGGTTGAGCGCGAGGCTCCGATTATTCCGAACCTCGTTCGTAGTTCAGATGCGGACCCAGCCAGCGTTCCACGGCGCGCAACTCCAACCCCTTGCGCCGCTGATAATCGAGCACCTGGTCGCGTCCGATTTTTCCGGCGGCGAAATATCGCGACTGCGGGTGCGAAAAATACAGGCCGCACACCGAGGCCGCCGGCAACATCGCGAAATTCTCTGTCAACCGGATGCCGGTTGCGCGTTCGGCGTCGAGCAAGGCGAACAGCGTGGCCTTCTCGCTATGGTCAGGTTGGGCTGGGTAGCCGGGCGCCGGACGTATGCCGCGATAAAGCTCGCGGAGAAGGTCTTCGGTGTTCAAACCCTCTTCGCCGCCAAATCCCCAGGCGTCGCGCGCCTGCTTGTGCATCCACTCCGCCAGCGCTTCTGCCAGCCGGTCGGCCAGCGCTTTGACCAGGATGGCGTTGTAATCATCGTGCGCCTTTTCAAAGCGTGCCACCAACGGATCGGTGCCGATTCCTGCTGTCACCGCGAACGCCCCCAGGAAATCGCTCAGTCCAGTCTCTTTCGGGGCGATGAAATCGGAGAGCGCATATTCGGCTTCGCCCTCCGGTTTCTCTATTTGCTGGCGCAGGGTGCAGAACGTTGCCAGCAAGCGCGTGCGGGAGCCGTCCCCATACACTTCGATGTCCTCGCCGACGCTGCTGGCCGGAAAAAATCCGGCCACGCCTCTTGCGGTCAAAAGCCGGCCGGCAACGATTTCCTCCAGCAGTTTTCGGGCGTCGTCAAACAACTCCTTGGCGCGCAGGCCCACGATTCTGTCTTCGAGGATGCGCGGATAGACGCCCTTGAGCTCCCACACGTGGAAGAAAGGCGTCCAGTCGATCAGCGGCACCAGCGCGTCGAGCGGCACACTCTCCCAGACGCGCGTGCCGGTGAAAGAAGGCGCGGGTGGTTGATAGCTCCGCCAATCGAACCGCGGCCGCCTGCGGCGCACCTCCTCCAGGGAAACAATGGGCGCGGCTTGCCGGCCGCGGTATTGCGCGCAGAGCCGTTCCTGCTCCCGGCGGTTCTCTTCCGCAAAGGCCGGGCGCTGCTCCGCATTCTTCAGCCTGGCGACCACGCCGACCGCGCGAGAGGCGTCGAGAACATGGATCACCTCCCGGCTATAGGCCGGCGCGATCTTGACGGCAGCATGGGCGCGGCTGGTTGTCGCTCCGCCGATGAGCAGGGGAACCTGAAAACCCTCGCGCTCCATCTCACTGGCCACGTGCACCATCTCATCGAGGGAGGGCGTAATCAGCCCGCTCAGCCCGATCATGTCTACACGTTTTTCGCGTGCCACTTCCAGGATTTTCTCCGCCGGCACCATGACCCCGAGGTCGATCACCTCGTAGCTGTTGCAGCCGAGCACGACCCCGACGATATTCTTTCCGATGTCGTGGACGTCCCCCTTGACCGTGGCCAGCAGCACCCGGGCTTCGGCTTGCCGCCCTCCCTGCGCCAGCTTTTCGGCTTCGAGATAGGGCAGCAGCACGGCCACGGCCTGCTTCATGACCCGCGCGCTTTTTACCACCTGCGGCAGAAACATCCGCCCCGAGCCGAACAGGTCCCCCACCACGTTCATCCCGTCCATCAAGGGGCCTTCGATGATATGTAGCGGATTGCCGTATTTTTGCCGCGCTTCCTCGATGTCGGCGGCGATGTACTCGTTGATGCCGTGGACCAGCGCGTGCGACACGCGCTCTTCGACCGTTCCCTGCCGCCAGCCGTCATCGCGAACCGCCACCGTGCCGCGCTTCTCGATGGTCTGCGCGAATTCCAGCAGGCGCTCGGTCGCGTCCGGCCGGCGATTCAGCAGCACGTCCTCGACGCGCTCGCGCAGTTTCGCAGGAATCTCCTCGTAAATCGCCAACTGGCCGGCGTTGACGATGCCCATGTCCATGCCCGCGCGGATGGCGTGGTAGAGAAAGGCGGAGTGCATGGCTTCGCGCACCGCGTTGTTGCCGCGAAAGGAAAATGAAATGTTGCTGACGCCGCCGCTGATCTTCGCGCCCGGCAGTGTCGCTTTGATCTGGCGCGTCGCTTCGAGGAACGCCAGCGCGTACTGATTGTGTTCCTCGATTCCGGTAGCCACGGTGAGGATCGCCGGGTCGAGGATGATGTCGGTCGGCGAAAACCCGACCTCCTCGGTCAAGATGCGGTAGGCCCGGGCAGCGACGGCCACCTTGCGCTCGGTGCTGTCTGCCTGGCCTTTCTCGTCAAAGGCCATGACGATGACGCCGGCGCCGTACCGGTGTATCTTTCGCGCCTGTTCGCGGAAAACCTCCTCGCCTTCTTTGAGACTGATGGAATTGACAATTCCCTTGCCTTGCAGGCACTTGAGACCTGCCTCGATGACTGCCCACCGCGAGCTGTCAATGACCATGGGCACGCGGGCGATGTCCGGCTCGGAGGCCAGCGCGTTCAGAAAGGTGGTCATAGCCTTTTCCGAATCGAGCAGGGCCTCGTCCATGTTGACGTCGAGTACCTGCGCGCCGCCTTCGACCTGCTGGCGCGCCACGGCCAGCGCCTTTTCGTAATCGCCCTTGCGGATGAGCTCCGCAAATTTGGGCGAGCCGGTCACGTTGGTGCGCTCGCCGATGTTGACGAAATTGGTGTCCGGGCGAATCACCAGCGCTTCCAGGCCGCTGAAACGCGAGTAGCTCTCCGGTTGGAGAGGGACCCGCGGCCGCACCCCGCGCACCGCTTCGCCAATGGCGCGAATATGCTCGGGGGTGGAGCCGCAACAGCCTCCCGCCATGTTGAGCCAGCCATGGCGCGCGAATTCGCCCAGGTCGGCGGCCATGCGCTCCGGCGTTTCGTCAAAGCCGCCGAAGGCGTTTGGCAGGCCGGCGTTGGGATAGCACACCAGCGGAATCGGCGCCAGGCGCGAAAGCTCTTCGAGGAAGGGCCGCATCTGTTTGGCGCCAAGTGCGCAGTTCATCCCCACGGCCAGCAGCGGCATGTGCGAGATCGAGATCCAGAAGGCTTCCACCGTTTGCCCGGACAGAGTCCGGCCGCTGCGGTCCACGATGGTTACCGAGACGATCACCGGCACGCGGCGTCGGGAAGATTGAAAATATTCCTCGATCGCAAATAACGCGGCCTTGGCATTGAGCGTGTCGAAGACTGTTTCCACCAGCAGCAAGTCCACGCCGCCTTCGACCAGCGCCTCGGTCTGGGTCCTGTAAGCCTCGCGCAGTTGGTCAAAAGTTACTCCGCGCAATGCGGGGTTCGCGACGTCCTGTGAAAGCGAGGCCGTGCGCGGCGTCGGGCCCATCGAGCCGGCAACAAAGCGGCGGCGTTCGCCGGGCCTGACGTTAAAAGGGTCGGCGGCGCGGCGGGCGGCCTGGGCGCCGGCAAAATTCAGGTCGGCCACGCGACTTTCCAAGCCGTACTCGGCCATGGAGATGGCGCTAGAGTTAAAGGTGTTGGTCTCGATGATGTCGGCACCGGCCTCCAGATACTGGCCATGAATCTCCTCGATCATGTGCGGCTGTGAAAGATTCAACACATCGTTGTTCAGGCGCAGATCCTTCAGGTGCCGGGCAAACTCCTTCCCGCGATAGTCGGATTCGTTCAGCCGGCGCGCCTGGATCATAGTGCCCATGGCGCCGTCCAGCAGCAGGATCCGCTCCCGCATCTGCTCCCTTAGTGCCGCGACAATTTGTTCGCCTTGGTCCATGGCTCAGAAATACTCCGCCGCCGCATCGTGAGCTGCCCTGCTCTTCAGGGAATCAACTTTTCGCGCAGCGTCATCTTCCCGCACTCCTCCGCTTGGAACAACAGTTCGAAACGCATCTAGGGAAATCCCTCGGACCTGCTCACACAACGACAATCGAAGAAGAATGGTAGTGAAGGCTAGCCTTTCGCCGCTCCCGAATCAGAACAATATAAGTCTACCGGAGAGTTGGTCCCCTGTCATTCTGGTTTGTCGCTCAGCCACTCCGCGGTCACCCGGTCGGGAATCAGGCCGGACTGAAATCCCCGATCCAGCAACTCCTGAACAGCCGTGCGGCCGCGCTCGCCGTATCCCAGCGTCCAGCGGTTTACGTACATGCTGACGAACTTGTCGGCCAGTTCCGGGTCCAGGTCGCGGGCGAATTGCATCGCATAGTTCAGCGCCTCCGCTCGGTGTTCCAGTGCGTAGGCGATGCTTTCTCGGATGGCGCGAGCGATGCGGCGGCCGGTCTCGGGCCCCAGCGCGCGTCGTATGGCGTTACCGCCCAGCGGCAACGGCACCTTGGTGGCATCGAGCCACCACTGGCCCAAGTCCACAATGCGGTGCAGTCCCACTTGAGGAAATAGAAGTTGCCCTTCGTGAATCAGCAGTCCGGCATCCACCTTGCCCGCGGAGACCGCGCTGATGATCTGATCAAAGGGGATCGGAACGGCCTCAAAGTTCGGTTCGTATAGTCGAAGTGTCAGGTAGGCAGAGGTGCGCAAACCGGGAACACCGATGCGACAGCCGGCCAGGTCTTGGCTCTTCATGAGCCGGCTGGCGACCACGATGGGACCGTAGCCTTCGCCAAAGCTGGCGCCACAATCGAGAAGGACGTACTTGTCGCGCAGGTAGGCATAGGCCGAGAAGCTGATGGCGCTGACATCGTAAATTTCCCGGTCGGCCGCTTGGTTGAGCGTTTCGATGTCGGATAGGACGTGCGTGAACTTTATTCCCGGCGTCTTGACGCGATTGGTGGCCAGCGCATAAAACATGAACGCATCGTCGGAGTCCGGCGAGTGCGCCAGCTTGACATCAATCGTTTTACTGACGGCTGGTTGATTGCCCATGGACTCTTGTTGGGGGTTGGTTCTTGGCTCCCTCAGCGAAAAATCGACACTGACTCGGGTGCGACCGCAAACCCGCAACAAAGTGTCCCCGACAAAGCCGCATCTTGCTGAAGGCTTTTTAGCGACGCGAGAAGGACAGCTCCACCCCGTTCTCACCTCTTCGGATAGACTCACGGTAGCTCAGCCGAGGGACGGAGACAAGCACATTCGCAGGGACGGCGACAAACAGCTGGCTGCCCGCCAAGGGCTCAGGAGGTATACGAGGGCTCGGAATCCGCCAGCGGTTCGGATTTATTTGTTCCCGACCCCGTGCATAAGCTAGTTGCCGGCCAGGCATGACGCTATGTGGGGGCATCGGAAAGCTTTTTTTGGAGGTCCCTTGCCTCAGATTCAGTCAACAGATGCTTCCGCGCCAACAGGCTCAGCAGTTCCTCCACGATCTGATGCAAACTGTTTGCCGCTTGGAGCTCTCCCTGGGCACGGGAGTCGTAGAAAGCCTCGTTGTCGACTCCGGGTGCCGGTATCTGTTCGTCACCCAGTTCGCGGAGCCAGTCGGCGAGGATGGCAGCGGACTTTGAATCTACATTGGTGAAGGCAAGACCCATACCCATGCCGGAAGTGGCGTAGAGGACGCGGGCCTGCGCTTGGACCATGCGGCCTTCCGAGGTTAGGCGTAGGTGCACGGTGGTACCCACCGGAAAGGGACTGACCGTGTCCACATAACAGCCCCCCGGACTGAGATCCGTGGCTCGGCCAGCAAGGCGAGTGCGCGAGCGCGATTCGATCAACTCCGCAGAGGCAGAAACAGCTTGGCGCATGCTGTTGCGTCTCTCGGCGAGTCCTTGCCGGTTCGTGTCGTCACACCCGTCGGGCTTTTTGGCGGATTCCTTGGTTTTCTGCCCCAGGGCTGCCTGATTGAGGAGTTTTTCCTCAGGCATGGGTAGCGCCTCCGGGAAGGGACACCCTCATTTTCCCTCAGTCACACTCAGAGGACAAGCGGAAACTTGGGGCGTGTGTGCGGGAGGAACGTACCCTCAGGGCCGCGGGGTCCCGGGGACCCCGATCCGCGGATCGGTCACCGTCGCCACGGCGCCCTGCTTATCGCTTCCGCGCAAGGTGCCGAAAGAATCGAGGTAGAAAGAGCGCCGGCCGGTCTTGCCGTACTCCGCGGGCGTGGCGGTCAGCGCAAAGCCGGCCATCTTGTTGCGCTCGGACTCATCCGTCCCGCCAGCCGGCGGCACGATAACGTAGCGGAAGCGATAATCCTCGCTTTTGCCTGCGGCCAAGCCCACGTCCAGCAGCCTGGCCCGTTCCGGTGAAATGCCTTCTACGCCAGGGGGGCCGAGCTGTTCAAGGGCCTCCGGCAGCCTGCCAAATGCGCCTTGGTACCTCTTCAGCGCTTGGGCGATCTTCCGCAGGCCAGCCACGGCTTCGGATTCCCGAGCCTCGAGATCGGCCTGTTCCCATTGGCGCGCCATAGCCGGCAAGTCGAGCAAAAGCAGGCCCACGGAGAGCAACTTCCAGTTGCCGGCTTCACGCACCAAGCCAAAACGCACCGAGCGGGCTTCCTCGGGGGCTTGCGAGACCTCGATGGGGATGAAAGAGAGGTTGTCGGCAGCCTCCGTGGGGCCAAAGCGCATCTCGGAAACAATGCCGCCAGCCTGGCAACGCACCACCAGGCGCCCGTCAGCGGTGGTGGACAGCAGTGGGCTCCCGGCGTTTTCCAGCAGCACGAAACGCTTCAGGAGAATGGTGCGCTGTGCCTCGGGGAGTTGGCGAAAGGCCTCGGCATTTTGGGCAGTGAGGGACGAGGCAAAGGCCGATTGATCCTGACGGCACGCCGCCACAAATGCCGCAGACAGAGCGGCCGCAGCAGGATCGGACCCGGCCGAAGCAGCCGTCTGCGCGAAGATGGACGGCACAGCCATGGTATGGATCAGCATCTGGACCAGCATCGCTGCACAAATCGGCAAGCGCGCAAAGCCGGGCGGATTTTTTCGTGGCGATCTCACGTCTTGACTTGCCGGAGAATCTCGGCCAACTCCGAGGTGAATTTTGAGCGCGGAAGCACCTGCTGACAACCTGCGGCGCGCGCCCTCTGAGCCAGTTCCGTCTGCACATGAGAAAGGAAGGCGATAACCGGGCGGGAGTTGCCCGAAGCGTGCAACCGCTCGATTGCTTCGAGCGCCCCTTGCCGGGCGTTCAGGTCCACCAGCAACAGGCGCGGTGGATCGGTCTCCGCGGCCGCGATCAGTGCGTCACCGCTCGCAACTGCTTCGAGCGCTACGCCCACCTGTCGCGCGGTCTCCGCCATCTTGGCCTGAAAAAACAGATCGTCTACCAGTGCGAGGACATCGGCCATAACAGTTCTCCCTGATGCCTTTGGTGTACCACGAGCACTCGAAGCTGACAAGCTGTCCCGGCGAGTGCCCCCTCTCCCCCGAATGAGCTGCGAAAAGGCGTTCGAATGACGGCCAATCCCCACCCTTCGCAAAAAAACACGAAGGATGGGGCACCCGCCAGGCCCCACGCGTGACACCGACGCGTGGGGCCCCCACACATCCCTCTAGGGCCTCTAGGGCCTGATCAACCCCGGCGGCCACCCGGCCAGCTTGCGGGGGTAGGCTCGAACGGGCTGTGGTGTCGTATGATGGCCGCCTCGATGGACAATTTTGCACCGCACCCCTGGCTGCGCAATGCGCATGCGATGACCCTGGTGTCGGCACTCTGGCCGAGAGGCACGCCGCGCTTGCCGCGCGCGCAGGATCGTCTATTTGAAGTTGATGCGGGGACGCAATTGCTCGCCAAGTGCCACTGGCAGGCCCAGCGGCGCGCACACCCGGCGCTGGTGCTGGTGCATGGCCTGGAAGGCTCGAGCGAATCCGCCTACATGCGGGGCTTGGCCGAAAAGGCTTTTCTATCCGGCTTTTCTATCCTGCGCTTGAACCAGCGGTGCTGCGGCGGCACCGATCACTTGACGCCAACACTCTACAACTCCGGGTTGAGCGGGGACTACCGGGCCATACTGGCCGAACTGGTCGAGCGGGACGCCCTGCCGAAGATTTTCTTTGCCGGCTATTCTATGGGCGGCAACCTGGTGCTGAAGATGGCGGGAGAACTCGGCGGGGCGGCCCCGCAGGTGCTGCGAGGCGTGTGCGCTGTATGTCCCTCGCTCGATCTGGCCGCTTGCACGGACGCCTTGAGTGAGCCGCAAAACATGCTCTACCAGCGGCATTTCGTGCACAGGCTCAAGGCCCGCTTGCGGCGGAAGGCGCGACTGTTTCCGGGCCGCTTCCGGCTCAACGTGCTGGACGGCGTGCGGACGGTGCGGGAGTTTGACAACGCCATCACGGCACCTCATGGAGGCTATCGCGATGCTGCCGATTATTACCGGCGAGCGAGTGCCGCGCGGGTGCTGCGGCAGGTTTCCGTACCCACGCTGATCGTGACGGCCAAGGACGATCCGCTGGTGCCCTTCCGTTTGTTCGAGGCATCGGGGATCGACGGCAATCCCCACATCACCCTGGTGGCTCCAGACCACGGCGGCCACTGCGGCTTCATTTCGCGCGCGAGTGGATGGGGGCGCTACTGGGTGGAAACGCGGGTGGTGGAATTCTGCCGCGGCTTGGCCGTTCCATGCGGCGACGGTTGCCGGAACGGCTGAGAGCGGGCGCGGCTCGAATCAACCGACCCTGGGGTATGCGTCCGAAGCATCGGCAGGGCGCCGCCCATGCGTCCGCTGATCGCCGGGTTAGTAGGTTGGGCATGCGCCTCCAACGCAAACACCACGCCTGTTCTTACGGGCTTCCCTAGACAGCACTTTCAAAATGCGGAAGGCGGCTTTTCCGTCCCACTTATCCGGACGGCCCAAACGGCTGCGCCGCTTTAACTGACGCCTAATCGCGGACTGGATCTGCGGCGCCGCCACACCCGCAACGACATTGGATCCCTGCCTGACGGTAATGGGGCGCTCGGTATTTTCGCGGACGGTGACGCAAGGAATGCCCAGGCCGGTGGTTTCCTCCTGGATACCACCCGAATCGGTGATGACCAACCGCGCGTGCTTCATCAAACACAGAAAGTCGATGTAGCCCAGCGGCGGAACCAGACGGGTATGACGATGCGCGGCACCCTGGGGAGGAGCAGCGCGCGCGTTCCACAACCCCGCATCGAAGTATTCTTCGAGAGCGAACTCCTTAATGCGCTGCTGGGTCTTGGGATGGACCGGAAAGATGATCGGCATCTCAGAAGCCAGTTCCTGCAATCCCTGCAAAATGCCTTTAAAAGCCTGGGGATCGTCTACATTCGACGAACGGTGCAGCGTGAGCACGGAATACGGCATGGGGCACAATCCGCCGGAGCCTGGCGATCCCTGTAACCTCAGCCGGTTCAAAACGGCCGAAGACTCGGCCTTTTTCCGGTACGCCAGCAGAGAGTCAATCATGGTATTACCGACGAAATGGAGTCTTTCCGCCGCGATTCCCTCACGTAGCAGATTGCGAACCCCACTCGGCTCGCTAACAAAAAAAATGTCCACGACGTGATCGGTGAGAATCCGATTGCACTCTTCCGGCATGGTGCGATCGAAAGAGCGCAGGCCAGCTTCGACATGGGCGATCAGGGGCCGAGTCCCGACGGCGTCGAAAGAGATCTTTGCTGTGACCAGCGCACAAGCCAGCGTAGAGTTCACGTCCCCCACTACAACTACGACATCGGGCCTCTCGCGCAGCACGACTCGCTCGAACCGTTTCATGATTTCGGCGGTCTGTACGGCATGCGAGGCAGACCCCACACCCAGGTTTACATCCGGATTGGGCAGGTCGAAATCCGAGAAGAATCGCGCCGACAGGCCCTGGTCATAATGCTGTCCGGTGTGGACGAGAATTGGCTGGATCGGTTCGGCGACGCGCCGCTTTCCGTTCGATCGACCGCGGGAGACGCGGACGTTGTGTTCGCGGATGGCGGCGAGAATGGGAGCGGCCTTTACGAAATTCGGTCGGGTTCCGACGGCAAGGATAACTTTCATGGAAAGCGCGCAGACGATGGACTCCGCCACCGCGCGCTGGTGCATAGGCTTGCATAATCAAGCCGGTGAATACAAATCTGGATTCCTGCAGAGGGTAGGTCTGACCGGCCCATACCGATCCCTATGGCGCCAAAACCAATCTCAGGCAGCGATTCCCAAATGCTTGTATGGTAGGCCATCGATTTCACTGCAGGGATTTCACGGCAGGGAAGACGCGGGCTTGCTGATCGAAATCAGAGCACACCGAGAGGACCGTCATCTATATGATTCAAGGGCCTAGGGCCATGGGACATAGGATCAAGAGGAAAGAGAGGGCCTTTCCACGGGTCGGCCCGGCCGGATGGTCGTATCCGGACTGGCGCGGAATCGTCTATCCGAAGCACAGGCCGCGCGGATTCGACGAGATGGCCTATCTGACAGAATATTTCGACACCATCGAGATCAATACGTCGTTTTACCGGCCGCTGCAATCCGACCACTGCCGGCAGTGGCTCGAACGCGCGGCCGCGAATCCGCGCTTTCGGTTTACCGCGAAACTCTGGCAGAAGTTCACCCACGACAGGGATGCCACACAGGAAGATGAACGCGCCGTCCGGGCGGGGTTCGATGTGTTCCAGCAGGCCGGACAACTCGGGGCAGTCCTGTTGCAGTTTCCGTTCTCATTTCATCGCACGCCTGAGAATGTCATCTACCTGCAAAAGCTCATCCAGCGGTTCGCCGAGTATCCGCTGGCAGTGGAAGTGCGCCATGCAACGTGGCACGACACGGAGTTCTACGCCATGCTGCACGAGCGCGGCGTTGGGTTCTGCAACATAGACCAACCGGTCATTGGGCGCTCGCTGGGACCCAGTGAGCGCATCACTTCGCCTGTGGGCTACGTTCGCCTGCACGGGCGGCGCTATGACGCCTGGTTTAGCGACGATCCGGAAGTGGCTCCCGAAGAACGTTACAACTACCTGTACAACGCCGGGGAACTTGAACCGTGGGCCGAGCGTATCCGCCGCGTGGCCAAGGGCAGTGAGAGCACGTTCGTCATCGCCAACAATCACTATCAGGGGAAGGCCATCGTGAACGCCTTGCAGCTCATCCACCTGCTCAGCGGGAGCAAAGTGAAGGTGCCCGAGCCATTGCGCCACCGCCATCCTGAACTCGAAAAGATCGCCACGGAACCCGCGCAGGAACCGACCTTGTTCTGAGAACGACGTTCTGAGAATGACCTGCATTGACATTCGCTTTTTCTTCGCCTACTATAGCCCCAGGTACCCTGGAAAGGAGGCCGAATCGGTGGCCTCGCTTGCTCCTGGCATCAGCTTCGGTCCTCAGGCAAAAAAGCCTTGGCACCTGCCCGCGCAGGGTTTGGCGGTCTTCCACGGTTGTGCCCAGATCATCAAGCTCTCGCACTACTTCTTGCCTGGCACCCTACTGGCTGGAAGGCGCGTGCTCTACCTGGACGGCGCGAACCAGTTCGATCCGCGGCTGCTGGTTCGGCTGGCCCAGAGACGAGGGTGCGCCCCCGCCGAGTTCAACCGCCGCGTTCGCGTTGCGCGGGCCTTTACTTGCTTCCAGCTTGCCGAGCTGCTCTGCCGGACGCCGGTCCTGCTACGAAACTTCCCGGCGCAGGTGGTCCTGGTCTCGGCCCTGCCGGAACTATTCTTTGACCAAGAGGTGCGAGAAACCGAGGCGCTGACTGCATTCCAATGGGCTTTGCGCGCCATGAAACGACTCTCGGCGCAGACGCCGGTGGCGGTGTTCTCCGACGCAGCCTCGCACCCGTCCCGGCGCCAGAGATTTTTTAACCAACTCACCATGCAGGCCGGACAGGTCTGGCGGTTTGAAAGGCAGCCGGATGAGACGCTCTCCATCACCTGCGAAAAGGCTCCCGTGGCGTTACGGACCTGAAAGAGAGACCCACATGGGGCGCACTGTCCCTACCTTCCGACAACTCATCGAGCAAACCGCCGAACGATGGGCTAAGTTCCGCCGGGCTTTGCGACGCGAGGATCAGGAACACTTTGATCGTCTCTTCCGCTGTGTGCGTTCCTACACGCAGGCGGCAACCTATCAGTGCCCGGACAATCCCATGGAGGCAATTTTGCTCTCCGTTGCGCTGGACCAGGAAAAGCGCCTCAGCCGGCTGGAACGGCTGGCCTCAAGAATGGAGGCGGATGATGATATGGAACGGCTGGATTCTCGACCTCTATCCCTGCCCGCAAGGGATGACGCTTTGGCTGTTGACCCGGAACCAGACGACACACCGGCTGATTGACGCATCGTTCCGGCCCGCGTTCTACGTGTCTACCCGGCCACCGGCCCTGCGGCAGCTCGGCGATCTGCTGGCCGCACGGTTTCGCGTGACGTGCCGCACAACCGAGCGACTGGACATCTGGAGCGGGAAACCGCTGGCGGTGCTGGAAGCCGCTCTGCATGATCCGCTGTGCTTCCATCCTGCCGTGCGGCTTGTCCAACGCACGGATCCCCAGGCACGGCTCTACAACTCCGACCTCCTGCTGGCATCCTTGTACTGCTGGGAAAAGAATGTGTTTCCGATGGCCCGAGTGGAGGCGGCGGCCGACGAAGAAGGCCGGCTCACCGAGCTTGCTTGCGCCGACGATCCCTGGGCGGTGGATTATGAGTTGCCGCCACTCCGCATTATGCGATTGCGTCTGGCGGGACTGTCCCGCGTGAATCCAGCTCATGGCCGGCGCGGCGCACTCGAAGTCGAAATAGACGGCGAAACGCACGTGCTCGACGATGCCGACTTTCCTGCTGCGGCAAACTTTGGCCGGCTGTTGCAACGCTACGATCCAGACCTGTTGCTAAGCGAATGGGGCGATTCGACCATCCTGCCGCTGCTGCTGCGGCAGGCATCGCGCTGCCATGCCTCCTTACCGCTGAACCGCGATTCCGCCGCACAGGTGCAACAGAGCCGAGCCCGCAGTTTCCAAAGTTACGGGCGCATCCTGTTTCAGGACTCCGCGACAACGCTCCACGGCCGCCTTCACGTGGATGCAGCGAACTCGTTCATCGCCGATCAGTGTGAACTAGCCGGCTTGTGGGAACTGGCCCGGGTCACAAAACTCCCCGTCCAGTATGCCGCCCGCACCACAACCGGCACGGGGATTTCCTACATGCAAATGGAGTGCGCCTGGCGCGACGGCGCGCTGATTCCCGCGCAGAAGGCGGAGCCGGAGGATCTGAAGTCACCCGATGAATTGCTGGCTGCCGATCGGGGCGGACTGGTGTTCACGCCGACGCTGGGTTCTCATGCGAACGTTGCCGAACTCGATTTCGTCAGCGAGTATCCCTCGATTATGGCGCGATTCAACATCTCGCCGGAGACGGTGAATTGCCCCTGCTGCCCCAAGGCGCCACGCGTGCCGGAACTGGGCTATCGCGTCTGCCAACAGCGCCGCGGGATCACCAGCCGAGTCGTGGAGCGGCTCATCGCCAAACGCCAGCGATTGAAGCAAGCGCAGCACGGGGCGTCAGCGGAAGCCCAGCGGCGGTACAAGCGGCAACGGGATGCACACAAATGGCTGCTGGTCTGTTGCTTCGGCTACACCGGCTATAAGAACGCCCGCTTCGGGAAGATCGAAGCTCATGAAGCCATCAATGCCGTGGCGCGGGAGACGCTGCTCGTCGCGAAAGAGACTGCCGAAAAGCAAGGTTTTGAGCTGCTGCACGCGCTGGTGGATTCCCTGTATGTCCGGAAGGAACGAGCAACCAGGGAAGCCTATGAACGACTGGCGCGGGAGATTGAAGCACGCACGCAGCTTCCCATTACCGTAGAGGCCGTCTACCGTTTCGTGGTGTTCTTGCCCTCCAAGCAATTTGCGGACGTGCCGGTCCCGAACCGATTCTTCGCCGTTGGGGAAGACGACAGTCTGAAAGTGCGCGGCCTTGAATCTCGCTGCCACGACACTCCTCCACTGGTGGCCAGGATGCAGCAGGAGGCGCTGGCCATCCTCGCCGAAGCGCACGACCTGGCAGGCTACCAGCAGAAGCTGGAGGAGGCACGCGCAGTTCTGGCCGGATACTTGGAATCGATCGAGAACGGATCTGTGGACATCGAAGAGCTGGTGATCAGCAAACGGCTGACACGCTCGCCCAGTGCGTACCAGAAAGCCAGCCTGACAGCCATCGCCGCCCAGCAACTCTACGGGCGTGGCGTGAAGTTGCGTCCCGGCCAGACCGTCGAGTACGTCATCACCGACTCCGAGGCCCGCGTCCCGAACGACCGCGTGCGAGCCTACTCGCTGTGGGAAGGCTGGCATGGCTACGACCGAAGGAAATACTCCGAGTTGCTGCGCGAGGCTTTCCGGCCGCTCTCTTGGGGATGGTCCTAATAAGGATTCGGAGGGAAATGCCGGCGTCAGGAAGCTGCGGAACGATCCGTTCCCAAAGCGCGAATCGCGGGACCGCTACAGCTCTTTTCAACTTCGGTTTCTAACTTCGCTTCCTAACTTCGTCTTCTAATTTCGGGCATCGCGGCGAGGCGCTAAACCCCCCGTCTCCTGCCCACCCTCAACGGGCGACCATGTAGGTGACCTTGAGGATCAGGGCCCGGTCGGTCAGACCGCCACCGACGGAGTCACGGCGCTCGTTATAAACCACGAAGATGTCGCTCAGCGGCCGGTGAATCAGATTGAAGCGAACGTTGGAGCTCACCTGCTGCGTGTCACTGTTGTATTGGACGAGGGCGTTCAGGAACATGGCGGTGGAAAACGAATAGTTGAAACGCGTGGTGAGCAGGTTGGTCTTGAAATGGCCCTCCGGCAAGTTGATGTTGTGATGCGTGTAGCGGAACGAGGTCTCCAACTTGTATCCGAAGCGGAAGGTTCCACCCGCGCCGTAGGTGTGCTTATAGCCGGAATAGAAATCCCCTGTGGAATAGGACAGAATCACGGAGATGGCCCGGCTTGCGTCGCTGCGCGCTGTCACGAAGTAATCCTGGAAGCTATAGACGCCCGGGGGGATGATGATTTCCTTGTTCTTATCCTCGTCCCGTTTGATGACGAATGGTGGGTCGGACTCGACGCGCTCCAAAGTCGGGTTGGCCCCGATCTCAACGAAGCTGCCGTTCTGAAATCTGATGGGCCAGTGGTAGTCCAGGTGCCGGATGGTCAGATTGCCGTGCTTATTCATCAGGTATTCAAATTGGAGGTGCGGCTCGGTGTCCCGGATAAATCCCCGCAAGCGCTCCGGTCGAAAAGTCCGGCCAATGCGGCCAGCAACCTTGTGGTTGCCAACGCGCGGCACGAAGCCCATTTCACTAGTAAAGTCTTCCTGGATCGTCGAGTAGGAAGCGCGCCAGTCCTGCTTGGCTGTTTTGTAATTCGTGCTGACTCTCGCCGCCACGTTTTCGTCGCCTCCGCCCTCGGTGAAGGATTTCGCCAGATACCCATTGAGGCTCAGGGACTGGCCGATACGAAAATTGGCATCGGTTCCAAGCACCCGATTGAAATGCGCTGAATTCATGACGCTCTTATTGACCAACATCACGCCGATGTCCGAGTTCGCCAGAATGTTCCGCCGCAGGCGCGCCACAGTGAAGTTGGTGGCCTGGGAGAAGTTAGAGGTCTCGGGCAAGCCAAACTCTTCCTGCTGGATGTTCAGGAACCCCAATTCGTAAGAGGAGCCCAGCCTTCCCGTGAGCCGCGTGCCACCAAGAATGGGGACCGCGCTGCCTTCGTCGGAGAGGCCGATGCGCCGGCTGAAGAAAAGGACCATGTCATTTGTCAATCGATTCGACCGTCCAGCGCCGGGACCTCCACCGCCGAACCGATCGGGATTCGCCCCGAACTGAAAGATGCCGGAGTTCTCGAGAAAGAATTCGCGCTTCTCGGGAAAGAACAGACTGAACCGGGTGAGATTGACCTGCTGTTCGTCTGCTTCCACCTGGGCGAAGTCGGTGTTGTAAGTGAAATCCCAGGTGAGGCCGGGGGTCAGAGCATACTTAACATCCACGCCGAAGTCGGCGTCGTAACAGCCCCCCCCTCTGGCCCATCGGCAAAAGGGAATGTTCTCTTTTTGGCTCGTTCCGCCCTCAGGCTGTGAAAAGCTGGTTGCGAAATACGGTTTCACGCGCAAGTTAGCGCCTGGCTTGACACCCTCGATGTCGTCCAGCGTGCCGGCCAGAGATACCCGGTTCAGCGAATAGATTCGCGGCAGAGGTGACCAGAAGCTATCTTCGTTCCTTCGCCGAATCTTCCTCTGGAAATTGATGCCCCAGTTTTGTAGCTCCTCTTTCCGGAATTTCAGCGTCTTGAAGGGGATGGCGATCTCGGCGATCCAGCCATCCTCGACGATCCGAGTCTTGACGTTCCAAACCCCGTCCCAGTTGTTATTCGTTTGGCGACCCTCGTTGGTCATTTGCGCATCCCACTTGGCCCCCGCCGGGTTGATGGCAAACTGGTAGCCGTTGCGCCTGTCTTGAAAGGTATCCAGCACCACCTCGAAAGAATCCCCGTTGTTCCTGCTGAAATCCTTTCTGAGATCGCTAATGATGATGCGGCTGGGCTCGGCGTCGTAGGCGTACACACCGAAGTAGAGGTTTTCGTTGTCGTATAAGACGTGCACCTCGGTTTCCTCCGAGGCGGGATTATCCACTTGGGGTTCATTCTGGATAAACTCTGTGGCAACCGGCGCTTGACTCCAGGCGGGCTCATCCAGCCGCCCGTCTAAAGTAATCGTCTCGGTGGTCCGAAAAGGCTTGAGCTGCCGCTCCAAACGCGCTGAGTCGTAGTTGATCTGGCCATACAGTGCGGTCGCGCAGAGAAAAATGGAGACACAGCTGAATCGTAGGGTAAGCCGCACAAGTGAATCTTGCACCTTGGCTATGGTCCTTAACGTGGAGGGGTTCAACCGCGTGCTAATCTAACATCGATCAGCCGCTTTGTGCAATGCGCTATTCAGGGCGAAAAGAATGATAATTCAACCGCCTGTCTCAGGACTTCCTTGCCTCTCATCAACACCGAGAGCCGCCAGGATTCATCCTCCGGGCAGAAGGTTTTCTTCAACTTCTGCTTGGTGAGGTGGTCAACTGTTCCCTGACCGTAATGGTGCCACCGGTTTTCTTCCCGCAAAGCGTGCAACACCCGAATGGGGCCATAAGTCCCGAACTCTTGGGTGAGGGCATATGCCCGCGCCTCAGGTGAGACAAAGGAATACATGGACTTCAGTCCGCCGCGGGTAGCATACGCAGGGCTCTCGTCCGCACTTAATGGCGCCACGCGCTCACCAAACATCTGCCGCACCGAATCGTAGTC
Organism: Candidatus Acidiferrales bacterium; assembly: GCA_965197305.1. Taxonomy (GTDB): domain Bacteria; phylum Acidobacteriota; class Terriglobia; order Acidiferrales; family UBA7541; genus Palsa-189. The sequence goes on from CBDAMS010000013.1 coordinate 1,184,777, forward strand.
ATTTGACTCAACCAGCAGAGTGTCCTCGCCGTATTCACCTAAGCCGGTGTGCACATCGATGGCGACCAACTGTTCCGCCGAAGCTAGACGCTAGGCAATGAAAGATTGGTACTTCTCAGGTCCCTGCTCCAATCGCTTGCCCCCGAAAAACAGGCCCTTCGGATATTCATACTGCCCTCCGGCCACGGCTTGTTTCAGCGTGGAGAAACCATGCCTAAGAATCAGCCACCCGGCCTTCAGAAGATAGAAATCTCGGGAGGGCGGACTTTGCGGATTGAGGAAGGAATTGACTTTGAAATAGACCTCAGGCGCTCCACCATATTTCTCGTCTCCCAGGAAGTTGCGGTTCAAGTCAACGTTGCTTTCGTTGAACCGGCGCAGCCAAGCCATCCCGTATGGATTGAGAGTGTGCCCAAGAACCAGAGCAGCGTCAGGGGGAATAGTGGGAAGGTTGTCCAGGAGCTGAAGCTGGATAGCTGAGCCAGCAAAACCCTCTACTCCATGAAGACCGGAGGAGTGCACAAGCACCCGGCGTGGATTTTCAGCGCCGAACCAACCAATATCAATGCTGAGATTCTCATTGCCTGGACCTTTGGCGTCCAGTTCCAGACTCTCCAAACGTCCGCCAGCCGCTTCTACCATCTCGCGGAAGCGGGACCTTGCGGTAAAGTAATCTGCCGAGAAGTAGCCAGCCGATGTGCCCACCGTGCTCCTCCCAGGAGTCTGCGCGGTTTCCGCCAGGGCGGTGCTATAAACACCCTGGACCACCATCGTCGCCCGTCTATGAGTTTGAAGCCGATCTGGATCGACTGTCACGGAGTTTGTGTTGTTTGCTCTTGCAGATACGGGTTGGGTGACGGCAAACCAGACGATCATCAACGGGACGATGACTGCAACTGCCAGCAGGAGTAAACCTCCCAGCCCCCCAAAGTATCGTTGCACGGTAAATCCTTTCAGATCGGCGATCACTTGATTCGCGTGACCACCGTGATGCATATCGAAAACGGGCCCAAGGCGGAACGCCGATTGGGCACAGCAGCGGGGGAAACTCTAATTCGATGGCGTCTCGCGGAAAAGCTTGGAGCGGATGGCCCTGGCGCGAGCTTCCATTTCCGCCGCTTCTGTTTCCCGGTTCATCTCGCGTAGCAGCGCAGCGTAGTTCTCCAGCGCCGTGCCCACGTTCGGGTGCTCAGATCCCAAGGCGTTCTCCACAATGGCCAGTGAGCGCCTGTAGAGCGGCTCGGCCTCGGCGTACTTGCCCTGGGCGTGGTAGAGCCCTCCCGGGTTGTTCAGACCCGCGGCCACGGCCGGGTGCTCGGGTCCCAGGGCGTTCTCCCGAATGGCCAGCGAGCGCTGGAAGAGCGGTTCGGCCTCGGCGTGGTTCCCCTGGCCCCGGTAGAGCAATGCCAGGTTGTTCAGGCTCGCGGCCACGTCCGGGTACCCAGGTCCCAGGGTGTTCTCCTTAATGGCCAACGAGCGCTTGTAGAGCGGTTCGGCCTCGGCATAGTTGCCCTGGGCGTCATAGAGCCCTGCCAGGTTGTTCAGGCTCGCGGCCACGTCCGGGTGCTCGGGTCCCAGGGCCTTCTCCCGAATGGCCAGCGCGCGCTGGTAGAGCGGTTCGACCTCGACGTACTTGCCCTGGGCGTGGTAGAGCCCTGCCAGACTGTTCAGGCTGGTGACTACGCGCGGGTGCTCCAAACCGAAACTCGTTTCTGTTACTCACAGAGCCTCTTCGGCAAGTAAGGCGCCCTCGGAATACTCCCCCTGCTGATAGAGGGAGCGCGCCCTGCTGTTCAATTCTTCCCAGCTCCCTAGTTGTGCTTGTTGCGCAGCCACGGGAGCGGCGAATCCAGCGGCGAATAGAAATACAGCTATGCCTGCCGTGAACTTTCGGCGGGAACACATCTTTGGCGCCGCTCCTTATTCCTGGCGCTTTCGCCGCAGAGGGGATTGAGGAGGACACCTTTTCGCCCCGGCGGCTTGGCGCACAGCTTTCGGAAAATTGTACTCCTGTGGTTCGCCGAGGGGCAACCGGCCGGCCGAGACAGACGGTCCCGCGCCGAAATGGTTCCTTTTGGCACGGTGACCCTCGCTACTTCGGTGGGTTCTCGCGGAAATACTTGGCGCGGATAGCCCTGGCGCGAGCCTCCATTTTCTCGGCTTCAGTTTCGCGGTCCGCCCCGCGTAGCAGCGCGGCGTAATTCTCCAGCGCCTTGGCTAGGCCGTTTTCCCGAATGGCCAGCGAGCGCTGGAGGAGCAGTTTGGCCTCGGCGTAGTTGCCCTGGGCGCGGTAGAGCTCTGCCAGATTGCTCAGGCTGGTGGCCACGTCCGGATGCTCGCGTCCCAAGGCGTTCTCCACAATGGTCAGCGCGCGCTGGTAGAGCGGTTGGGCCTGGGCGTAGTCGCCCTGGGCGTGGTAGAGCAATGCCAGATCGTTCAGGCTGGTGCCTAAGCGCGGGTCTTGTTCTCCAAACCTTTCCGCTTCCTGGAGCGCGGCCAATAGCGGCTCCTCTGCCTCGGCGTAGCGGCCTGCTTGATAAGCAGTCTGACCGTCAGTGCTTAGTCTTTCCCAGCGTCCCTCATCGGTGGAGCAGCCGGCAGGCCAAAGAGCCAGGCCCAGCAATCCCGCCATTAGCCCGTGTGTCTTGCTGTGCTTCATTTGCAACCTGACTTTTCCTGCTGAAGGAATCCTTCAGCGAGACGATGTAGCGGAATTGTCTTCTTGTAAGGGTGAGGGAGTCAAGCGCGAGCGGAAGCCGAACTGTGACGAAAGGCAGTTCCAAGTTACAATCTGACAGGCTGCGGAAACGGAGGGGTGGCCGAGCGGTTGAAGGCGGCGGTCTTGAAAACCGTTAGGCTCGTGAGGGCCTCGGGGGTTCGAATCCCTCCCCCTCCGCCACTCAAGAGCCAGCTTGCGCGAACCGCGCACGGGCCAGACCGATAATACCTGGGCCACACTGTGCACCGGTTTCAGCTATAATCGCCCGCCATGCGGGGTACTGCCACAAACCTTTTCGATAAAACGCAGGGAGTCAAGCCACCTCGCCACATCGCCGTGGAAGGCCCCATTCGCGTCGGCAAGTCCACGCTGGCGCGTTTCCTGGCCGACCGCATGCATGCGCGGCGCATCCTAGACTGCGAAGACAACCCGTTCCTCGCCGATTTCTACCGCGAAAAACCCGGCGCGGCGTTTCGCACGCAGATGTATTTTCTGAGTGAGCGTTACCGGCGCCTGCGCGATGCGCTTTCGATGGAATCGCCCGGCCCGGTCGTCGCCGACTTCCTCCTCGAAAAAGACAAGATTTTCGCCTGTCTGACCCTGGACAACGAGGAGTTGAAGCTGTACGAACGATATTTTGAGCGGTTCGCTGCCGAGCTGCCTCCCCCCGACCTGGTCATTTACCTGCAGGCGACGCCAGAGGTGCTGCGCGAGCGAATCGCAAAAAAGGGCTTGCCCGGCGAATCACACATTTCGCGCGAGTACATCGAAGAGATCGCCCGCGCCTACGAGCACTTCTTCTTCCGCTACGCCAGTTCCGACCTGCTGGTGGTCAACACTTCGGAGATTGATTTTGTCAACCGCAATGCGGACCTGCAACAGCTCTTGCGGCGTCTAGAGGAGCCGGTCAGGGGCACGCAGTATTTTCTGCCGCTCGGCGGCGGCTGACAGCGATGGACCGCGTAAATGTCGTCATCATCGGCGGCGGAGTGGTGGGTTGCGCCATTGCCTGCGAGCTTTCCGCAAATACCGATGACGTCTTCCTGCTCGAACAGTTGCCGAAGCCGGGTATGGCAACGAGCACGCGCAATAGCGGAGTCATCCATTCGGGGTCGTACTACCCGCCGGGATCGCTCAAGGCGCGTTTGTGCGTGACCGGTAATCGCCTGACGCGGGAATTCTGCGCCGCTCACGGCGTGCCTGACGAAAATTGCGGCAAGATCATTGTGGCATCGCACCAGGCCGAAATCGCCGAACTGGAGCGGCTGGTGACAAACGGCCGCGCCAACGGCGTCGAAGGCCTTCGCATCGTCGGCCCCGAGAGGGTTCATGAGCGCGAGCCCCACGTGGCCGCGGTCGCGGCACTCGAAGTTCCCTCCACCGGCATCGTCTCCGCGGAGGAGCTGACCAAGACCTACGCACGCATCGCCACCGAGCGCGGCGCAAGCATTCTGACCCATGCCCGCGTCACCATCCTCGAACCCCACGCCGATGCCGTCAGTATCGGCGTGCAAATGGGCGATCCTGCCGAGCCCGGACGGCAGGCGCACGAGATCATCGAAGCACGGTGCGTGATCAATGCCGCGGGCCTTTACGCCGACGAGGTTGCCTCACTGCTGGGCAACACGAGCTACCGCATCTATCCGGTGCGCGGCGAGTATGCCGAGGTGAGGCGCGCCAGGGCCTATCTGGTCAACGCGCTGGTCTATCCCCTGCCGCATCCCGACCATTTAAGCCTCGGAATGCACCTGACCCGAACGCTGTGGGGAACCTTCCTAGTGGGCCCAACGGCACGCTATGTGTCCCAAAAGAACGACTATGAGAGCGACCGTCTACCGGTAGAGGAATTCTTGCGCGGCGCGCTTCCACTACTCCCGGAGCTGACCCTTGGGGATTTGCAGCTTGCCTACTCCGGTTTGCGCCCCAAGCTTGTCCCCCCCGAAGGCCACGGTATTGCGGATTTTGTGATTACGCACGATCCGCAGTGGCCGCGCGCCATTCATCTGGTAGGCATAGAATCGCCGGGCCTTACAGCGGCGCCCGCAATTGCGCGGCACGTCGCATCAATGGCGCGTGAAATCCTTGCCTGAGGTCGCACAGGGCGCGGTCGGGTTAGTCAATGAGCCAAGAAAACCGGAATAGGAGTGCGGCAAAGGCGGAAATACGGGCAACAACAAAAAGCTGCGTATCAGGCGGCCTTGCGCGTGCCGCTGTTGAGCACTTCCAATGCTTTGCGAAGCACCGGGTCATCGAACGATGGCAGCCGGGTTGGAGGAGGCACCTCTGCGCCGAGTTCGGCGGCGTCATTCGTATCGGCGGAAGCGTCGGCTACCTCCACGGTAGGCTGGACTCCTTCTTCCAAGATCGACTTTCCTTGCGGCGTATAGTAGTAGGCCACCGTGAGCACCACTGCCGAGCCATCCTCGAGCGGAATCAGCTTTTGCTCCGAGGCGCCGCCGAAGGTAGGCTCGCCAACAAGATCGCCGCGCTGATTGTCACCAACCGCCGAGGCTACGATCTCGGCCGCGCCCGAGGTGCTATTCGAAATCAGGACCGCTACCGGATTGCGCCAAACAGCCTTGGCCGGCACCGCATTGAATTCCTGCCGCGGTACGGTTTGTCCGTTCAGGACGGCAATCCTGCCGGAGGCAAGAAACAACTGTGCTGCCGCCACTCCTTCCGAAACGGGCCCGCGCGCGCAGCTGCGCAGATCGAGTATGAGTTTGCGCACACCCTGACGATCGAATTGCTGTAGCTTCTCGCGCAACTCGGCGACCACGCCGCTGTCGAGGGCCACAGCGTGCAGGTAGGCGACATCGTCGATTCTGGTTACCGTCAGGCGCGGCGTCACAACTACCGCTCGCTGCACTTTGACGAGTTGCGGCTCCGTGCGCCCGCGGCGCACGACAGCAAACTCCACGGAAGTCCCAGGCTCCCCGTCGAGCAGGAGGTTGGCTTGGCCGACAGACATCTCCCGCGTCGTGAATCCTGCGATGGCCTCCAAGATGTCACCATCACGCAAACCTGCCTTCGCAGCCGGACCGTCGGGAAGCACCGCAACCACCACAATGTATCCGAAACGTTTGGCCAATGCCGCGCCAACTTCACCGCGTGCCTGCTTCTTCTGCTTATCCTTGTAGTCGGCGTATTCGCGAGGGCTGAAGTAGCTCGAATAGGGATCCAGGGATTCCAGGAGGCCGTGGAGCGCGCCGGCGGTCACTACCGTGAGGTCTGGATCATCCACGTAATCTTCCTGAACACGCTGGAGTACCTCGCCGTAGACAGTCAGCGAACGATAGGTCTTGTCATCGTCGGTCTGGCCCAGCAGCACATATCCCAGGCCGACATAGGAGAAAACCAGCAGTGACAACGATACGACGAGGATCTTGGCAAGGCGACTCATATATATGGTTCTGCCTTTGGAAAGCATTTTTATTATAGCACGTGCGCCAAATGGGGTCCTAGAGCTACAGAACCGTCAAATATGCTCTTTGTTCGCAGGCTTGTAGCTTTGCCTCCTTAGCGGCCCCTTAGCGGAAGGGTGCGTTCGATTCTGCTTCATTTTGGCTCCGTATGATGAGCCGCCGTGAGGTAAGTCCGCGAGATGCGGTCGTGCCACGAGAGATGATCGTCGTCACAAAGTGCCCAGAGGAATCCAAGCATCAACGTCCCACCTGAAATCAGATAGCCGAAACTGCGCCACAGCAAATGCCGTGACGTGAGTTCAGCGCCGTCGAAAGTCGCCACACGCAGTCCGCAAAGCCGCATGCCGGGTGTAACGCCCCCACAAAACGTGAACAGGGTGAAATACTGCGCACAAAAGAGCATGAAGGTTACGGCGGTCACGGCGATGTCGAATTTCGATAAAGCCCAATGTCCACCAAATGCTGAGAACATCGCCAGGAAAACTCCAAAGGCGGATAGCAGCAGTCCCATATCGACCAAGGACGAACGCAGCCGGTTGGCCAGGGGCCCCACGGCGGGAGCCAGTGCGGTGGCGTCTTCGGCGGCACGGTGAGGCCCAGCATCCGAAAAATCAAGCACCGGCTGCGTGACGTTGATTTCCACGTGTTCCACCTTCCGCTGCCGACGCCGTGGTTCTGCTGCGACCATCGGCAAAGGCTCCCAGCAAGGTGACGGAGCATGATCGCCATGCGCTGAGCGCGCGGCGATTTCAAACGACAAGTCCGGCTGCGGGGACTCCGGGCAAAGTTTTTGCCGTCGCGCGCGATAGGCCTTCACGCGCTGTGCCACTTCACTGCGCCAATCCGGCGCAATGGCCAGGTTGCCCAGGGTCCTGGGTGAAACCCAAGAAGGCTCGGAGCCATGACATGGATCCTTGGGGGAAAGAGGCGCGTCGCAAAGACAGCAGGTGGCTGCTTCGGTGTTGACGGCGCCACATTGAGCGCAGATCTGGATCACTGTGTCGTTTTGCGCTGCGGATCGTCCACGACTGCGGGTCGCGGAATGCCAGTGATTTTACTTTGCTTCGGGACGCGCACAAAGAAGCCTTCGCGGAACGGTGTCACCAATCGTGCACCAGGCCAAGCGAAAAAAAGATCCGGCCGCAGGGCGACAGGCGTTGTCAGCACCGGGGAGGAGTGTTCGGCTAACGGCCTGTTCGCCGTGCCATTATGGCCGTATTTGCCCTGGAATTCGCCACCATCGCACAACTTCATATGCTACTAGCCAAACGCTATCTCTCTCGCATGGAAGCGAAGAATGTGAGCATTGTGCATGGTTACGAGCAGGCGCACCACTGGTGCAAGCCCAAAAAAAGCGACACGGGTCGCGGGCTTTCGGGTACACTGGTTTTTGGATCGCTTTATGGGGTAAACGGGGCGCTGCAATGCCAATCAAGCTTCGAACGCTGACACTCATAACCGGTCTGGCCGCAGTGCTGGTGTTGGTCGGTTGTCAATCGGGTAGCGAGGGACAGCCGGAGGCCGCAGGCTCGTCGCCCGAGAGCGGCACAGTGCTGCCGGGACTCGATGGAACCGACGTCACGCTCGAACAATACCAGGGGAAAGTGGTGCTGGTAAATTTTTGGGCCACCTGGTGTGCACCTTGCCTGGTTGAGATTCCCTGGCTTATTGAATTCGATCAAAAGTATGGACCAGAGGGTTTAGTGATCCTTGGCATTGCGATGGATGACGGCGGTAAGAAGGTCGTCGAGCCATGGGTCAAAGAACGGCGCTTCGACGTGAACGGCCAGTCGGTGGCGATAAGTTACCAAATCGTGCTGGGCGATGACAAGATTGCCGACAGCTTCGGCAGCATCATCGGCCTGCCCACCAGCATGCTGTACTCACGCGAGGGGAAGAAAATCAAGACGATCATCGGCTTGATCAATCACGACGACCTTTCCAACGCGATCGAGGACCAATTCTGACGCCATCTACCCGGTGCAGCATGTGGAAAGGATCGGAAGGGCACGCCGCAAACGACCCACCACGCGCTCACGGCCAAGCACAACCATGGTGTCAAACAACGGGGGCGCGACGGCTTGCCCGACCAGCGCCACGCGCGTTGCATTGATCAGCAGGCCAGCCTTGACCCCAGCCGCTTCTGCAATCCCACGAAGCGCATGATCGCAGGGGTCGTGACTCCACTCCGGAAGCGCCGCGAGCACATCGGCAAGCCGCGCCAGCAACTCGGGAAGACGCTCGTCCCGCCAGAATTTGGAGCGTGCGGCTGCGTCGTAATCGAAATCATCGGAGAAAAACGCCCGAGCCCAGGTGGAAAAGTCGGGCAGCAAGCGCGTTCGAGGGCGCAACAAATCGACGGTTCGCGCAAACCACTCCCTTTCCGTTCCGGTCCACTCCGCGCGCCAGAGCTTGCTGCGTTCGAGTTCGCCCCCAACGGCCGGAAGCAACTCGTCGATCGGAAGCTTCTGCAGATATTGCTGGTTGAACCATTCCAGCTTCGCGCGGTCGAAGACGCTGTTTGTGCGGCTGACGCCCGCGAGTGAGAATCGCGCAATCAGTTCGGGTGTACGAAGGAATTCCGTATCGTCACCGGGCGACCAGCCGAGCAGCGTGAGAAAATTCCGAAAGGCCTCGGGCAAAAAGCCTTCCTCGCGGTAGGAACCGACGCTGGTGGCTCCATGACGTTTGGAAAGACGGGTGCGGTCCGGGCCAAGGATCAACGGGACGTGTGCGAACACGGGCGGCACCGCACCCAAGGCACGGTACAGCAATACCTGTTTCGGGGTATTGGAAAGATGGTCGGCCCCACGGATCACGTGGGAGATTTTCATGCCGAGGTCGTCGACCACCGCACCCAACTGATAGGTCGGCAGGGCGCTCTCGGGGTCGCTGGCCCGAGGCGACCGCAACAGGACGAAATCCTCGATCTCGTCGTTATGGACTTCGCGCCGGCCAAATACGGCGTCGTCAAACTGTGTCGTTCCGCCGAGCGGTACCCGAAAGCGAACGGCGGGGCTCTGGGCGGGGTTCAAGGGCCTTCCCTCGCGGCAACCGCATCGCACGATGCGCCGCGGTTCGGCCTTGTCCTTGCCCTCCGAAGTACCATCGGCGGCATCGCCACCGGCATATCTCTCCGGCGCGCAGTAACACGGATACGCCGCACCAGCGGCAAGCAGTTTCTCCGCGGCAGCACGGTGTGCCGGAAGACGCTCCGATTGGTGCAGCGGCCCTTCATCCCAGTCAAGCCCCAGCCAACGCAAGCCGTCGAGAATCCCTTGCACTAGTTCGGGGCGATTGCGCTCGGCGTCGGTGTCCTCGATGCGCAGAATGAACGTGCCGCCCTGGTTGCGCGCGAACAACCAGTTAAACAGAGCCGTCCGAGCGCTGCCGACATGAAGGTAACCGGTAGGCGACGGCGCGAATCGCACGCGAACGCGCCCCGCAGCCAATGAGGCAGGCATGGAAAGATCAGTCGGATCACCCATAGGCTCTGCAGGCTCTTGCATACAGCGAGAAACGCACATCCTAGCCGATGCGATTACGAAACGCGAGCCGTGCGTGCCAGGAACTGTCAGTTTGTTGGTGCCTCAACGGACCCGAAGAAAAACGCGTATATGCTCCAACAGTTATTCCCTGGTACGCACGTACCGTTGACCATGGAGAAAGCCACAGTCTATATTCACGTTCGGCGCTGATTTGGGCAGAAGTGGCCTATTATCAGCGGGAAGACAAGACTTTGGATCGCGGTTTTAGCAGTCTTCCTGGCCGCGAACAACAGTGCGCCGCCGGCAGCGCTGTTTGAGGAATCTGTGCTGACTTACACTGACTTTGTGGGAATCAGCCTGCTTGGTGCAACGGCTTTGACCACGGGCTTCTTCGCCTATCTATATAAAACTAAACGGCAGCCTTACCTGCTGGCTTGGACCGGCGGGTGGGCGTTTCTTTTACTGCATCATGTCAGCATCGCTATGGAGTCGCGCTTTGGCGCACTGGCCTGGCTGCTAATCCTAAACCTGTGGTTCTTGGCCGCGGCAGCTCTAGCGTTCTTCTGTTCTGCACGGATGCACTCGCAAGCCCACCCCTGGACGCCTCAACTGCTGGGGGTCGCGATGCTATTCGCGGTTTGGTCGTCGGCTTATGTCCTGGGGAATACGCTGCGAGTGGGCCCGCAGGTTGGTGTGGCTCTGGTTTTCGCGGCTACCGCCTGGCACTTCTGGCAGCAAGGTCGCCGACAGGAAACCTACGGCACAAGACTGATGAGCTTTACGTTCCTTCTCTGGGCCTTCGTTCAGGTCATGCAAATGTACTTCGCGCCGATCGGCAGCGGGGCCCGGCTGGAAGCCTCCGTGCTCGCCGGGGTGCCGGGATTGCTCGCTGCAGTGATGATGACGGTAGCGATCTTCGAAGAAGAAAAACAACGCATCGAGCAAAACGTGCTGGCCTTGTCGAATCTGAACCTGGCGACTCTCAGCTTTCTCGGCAGCGAAATCGAAAAGACGCTCGGCCAAGTGCTCGAGCGCGTACTCAGTGTGGTGCGCCTGCCGGCTGGGGCAATTTTTCTGCGTCATAATGATGTCCGAAGGCCTACCGCGGTTGTTTCCATAGGATTGGACGCCTCATTTGGCCGCACAGCACAGGAAGAACGCCTTGACGATCATCTCGTCCAGCTCGTGACAAGCCTAGGCGGTATAGCTGTGTTCCACGATCTGGAGGACGATTCCTCCTGGCAATCCCTCGAAGACAATCGGGGTTTCTTGCGCTTGCGACAGCTGGCGATGGCCCATGGTCTGCGAACGGTGGTGGGGGTCAGCCTGCAGCCGAAAAACCAGGCGTTCGGCGCCCTATTGCTGGGGGCTCCGGAAAACCGGCGGCTTTCCCCTGCCGAACTGCGACTGCTTATGGCGCTCAGCCAACAGATCGGCATGGCCATCGAAAACAGCTACCTCATACTGCAAACCAGGCGCCGCTCCGAAGAACTGCGGGTACTGAACGAGATCGGTCGTGCGCCCAGTTCCATGTTGGATCAGGATGCGCTCTTCGAGAAAATGTTCACTGAAACTCAGCGGTTGTTTGATGTCACAAGTTTTTCAATCGCCTTGTCCGACGAAGCGAGAAATCAAATTCGCTTCGAACTGGAAGTTGCCGACGGCGTTCGCCTGCCCAAACGCGCTCGTCCGCTTGGCAACCATCTGACCGAATGTATTCTCCGCACACGACAACCTATTCTGATCCGCGAGAAATTCGGAGAAGAAACCTGCAAGCTCGGAGTGGAGCCGCTGCAACGAAGTGGCTCCTTCTGCGGAGTGCCGCTGATCGCTTACGACCGCGTGATCGGCGTGATGGCCGTGCGGGACCTAAAGGAACATCGCTTTGACGAAGGACATCTGGAAATGCTGCGCGTTTTGGCCAGTCAGGCCAGTATCGCCATTGAGAACGCCCGTCTCTTCCGCGAAGAACGGACTAAGTCACGCCATCTAACGCTCCTCAATAGCATTTCGCGCAACGCCATCACCACGCTGAACCTGGACGAAATGCTGTCAAATATTGCAGAGCAGCTCGACCGAGGACTTGCTTTTGACCACATCGGCATCGGCTTGCTCGATTACTCCAGTCGAGAGGTGATCATTCATGCCGAAGCCGGACGGCGCCGCGGTGCTCTAGGTCGCTGCCTGGAGCTGGGAGAGGGTCTGATCGGGCGAGTGGCACGCACCGGACAGACATGTGTGGCACGCGACTTCACCGACGACGCGGCCGGTGAATCTGTACTGGAAGACTCGGTTTCAGGCATCGCGCTGCCCATTCTCTACGCCGAGCAACTCCACGGCGTGCTGTACGTCGAAACCGCTGCCCCCTCAGAATTCTCAGAGGAGGAATGCCTGTTGCTGCACACCCTCGCCGATCTGATCTCCGGCGCTGTGCATAATGCGCTCGCGCTACAAAAGGCACAAGAGCAAGCTATTACCGACGGCCTGACGGGCGTCAAGACCCACCGGTTTCTCATGGAGGCGCTCTCTGCGGAATGGAAACGCTCCACGCGCGCAAGCCGGACGTTCTCCGTATTGTTGATAGACTTGGACCGCTTCAAGTTTGTGAATGATTGTTATGGACACCTCGAAGGCGACGTGGTGCTCAAATGCGTCGCACACATCCTAGAAGAACATTGCCGGCGTTCGGATGTCGTCGCGCGCTACGGCGGCGACGAGTTCGTTATCCTGATGCCTGAAACCAATGTCGAGCAAAGCCTTCCGATCGCTCAAAGCCTCCGCGCTTCGGTCTCTGGCGATTCGCTGTTGTGCGAAAAACACATCACCGCCAGCTTCGGTATCGCCTGTTTCCCAGTCCACGGTTCGACTCCACAGGAACTGATTCAGGTCGCCGATGCTTCCATGTATCTCTCAAAACACAAAGGCGGCAACACCGTTTCGACTGTCGAGCACTACGACGCAGAGCAAGCCAAGAAATGGAAGCGGGACGTGTTGGAAGCCTATTGGGGAGTTACGCTCAAGCGCGTGTTCTCCACCGGTCCTGCAGCTCTCCAAGAAGTTTGCACGCGTATCGCCCAGTTTTCGCAGGCACTTGGCTCGACCCCGCCTATGCCGCACGGCGCGACCGATCACTGCGGTCCGGAGAACGAGACTGTCCATCAATCCGTGATCGAGACATTGATCTCACTCGCGCTGGCAATCGATGCCAAGGACCACTTCACACAGGGCCATTCACAAAAAGTCTCCGCTTTCGCTATGCTCATCGCCGGAGAGCTTGGTTTAAAGAGCGACGAAATCGAGAACATCCGCATCGGCGCGATGCTACATGATATTGATAAGGTCGGTATTCCTGAAAATATCCTGATTAAGAATGGACCACTCAATGCCGACGAGTGGGAAACGATGAAGGCGCACGTTCGATATGCCGACGAAATTCTCGCACCCCTCAGCGCGTTGGCTAAAGTTCGCAAAATGATCCGCCATCACCATGAGCGATTCGACGGCTCAGGCTATCCAAATGGCGTGGCCGGAGAGCACATTCCACTCGGAGCCCGGATCATAGCTCTTGCAGATGCATATGACACACTGACCTCCGACCGCCCCTACAAGAAGGCGCACACCTTCCATGCGGCATGTGCCGAGATGGAGCGGTGCGCAGGCAGCCAGTTTGACCCCGAGTTGGTGTGCATCTTTCTCGCCGTGGTTCACAACACTCAGCCTACGATGGAACTCAGCGGAGTGGCCACTCGCTAAGCAGTCACCTGATCCAAAACCGCCCCACAAGAATCTTTTTCACCGAAAAGCTCTCTGCTACGCTATTTGTGAGCGACCCTGCGGAGACCTGTAGAGATTTGACTCGAGCTAGCTCTACGCTGAACATCAACTCCTGTGCCATGCGCGGAAATCCATCCCGAACGGCTCCAGGATGCAGCAACAAGCGATCCAGGGAAAGCTGAGCGCGCACAGCAATTCAGAATGGGGGAGTCATGGCCAAGACGAAGCACCAAGTCTGTCTGATGTGCGGGAAACCTTCTGCGAAGACCATCTGCGATGCCTGCTCCGACCGTCTGCGCGGTGAAGCCCTCGAGAAAAAGAAAGAAGAAGAGAAAGTATAAAGACTGACAGAAGCGTCCTGTGGTCCCTCGCTGTCCCGGAGGCGAGGCCACGAGTTGACCGCAGATAGGCGCGGGGGCTACCTGCGAACCGGCAGCTTTTGCGCCACCCAGGCGTCGAAACCGCCAACCACGTTCATGACCCTGGTGAAACCGCTCCGCGAAAGCAAGCTGGTCGCAATCGAACTGCGATAGCCGCTCTTGCAATGAACGGCCGTCGGCACAGCCGGGTCGAGACCACTAAGCAATGCCACCAAGCGCTTCGCATCCGCTTCGTTCGCTGGAAGTGCCATCTGGTCGAGAGGCTTGTTTACGGCCTCGGCGAGGTGTTCTTGTTTCCATTCCGCCGGACGGCGCACATCCATCACTTGAATGCGTTCGACGCCCTGGCTCAATTCGCGCTGGAGATCCATCACGGAGATTTGCGGCACCTGTCCGAGCTTGCGACCTGAACGCTCCCACGCCAGCGTTCCACCATCCAGATAGCCCAGCACTTTTTCGATCCCCACACGCGCCAACCGGATACGCGCTTCTTCTGCTTGCGCAGGATCCTCGGCCAGGAGGACGATCGAATGGTTGAGCCCCAAAAGAGCGCCTGCCCAAGACGCATACTGTCCAGAAACCGAAATGTGAATTGAACCGGGGACGTGCCCCGCGCCAAATTCCACAGACAAACGGGTGTCCAGGACCATGGTCGCGGTACTTCGATCAGCGATCAGCCGCTCGACCTCCTCCACAGAAAGGGCCGGCAGCGGCGGCAACGCCGCGAGTTCGGCGGCCCCAGCGCGATTGATTTCAACATCCAGTGCAAAATAATCCGGGCGCGCCGACAACTCCGCGGTCAGCATGCGGACGAACTCCTCGCGGCTCATCGGTTGCAGCGCGTAATTAAGCGTCCGCTCCTTGCCGATCGTTGAGCGCCGCTCGGAGCTGATGTTGCGTCCGCAAAGGGAACCAGCGCCGTGTGCCGGAAATACCTCGACGCCGTCTGGCAGCTTCAGCAGTTTTTCGTGCAGGCTGTCATAAAGCATGCCGGCCAGTTGCTGCGGCGAAAACTCCGGGGAGAGATCTGGGCGCCCAACGTCGCCAATGAACAAGGTATCGCCTGTGAGAACGGCCCAAGGATCAGGGGAACGGTCGAGGTCAATCACCAGAACGCAGATGCTCTCTGGTGTGTGACCGGGAGTCTCCAAAAAACGCAATCGGCAGCGACCCAGCCGTATCTCGTCGCCCTCCACAACCCCGTGATGCGCAAATTGTGCACCGCCAGGTTTGCCGATGTGAATGGTAGCGCCGGTGCGCGCGGCCAGTTCGCGATGGCCGGAGACGAAATCGGCATGCAGATGGGTCTCCACGACGTGCGCAATCTGCAAGCCGTGCTGCGCTGCTTCTTCGATATAGATATCGACATCGCGCTGCGGATCTACTACCGCGGCAATTCCTTCGGAGCCGAGCATGTACGAAGCATGCGCCAAGCATGCCAGATAAGATTGGTTGAAGTACATGAAAGGCTTCCGCGGACAGCTTGCATCAATTCCAATCTAACACAACCAGTTCCTGCGTGTAGTCTGCCTTGTCACTCCATGAGGGATTGCGTAGAATCGCGTTCTCTTTCGCGGTTCAGCTGGCAATGGACGAGGAACCGAAAATGGGCAAGCGCATTGCTGCCAAGATTACTGGAGTCGCCGGGTATGTGCCACCGCGCGTACTCACCAATGCCGACCTAGAAAAAATGGTGGATACCAGCGACCCATGGATCCAGGAGCGGACCGGTATCCGCGAACGGCACATCGTTGAAAAAGGCGTGGCGTCCTCGCATTTAGCGACGGCGGCGGCCCAAGCACTTCTGGAGCGGACCCACACCCGACCAGAAGATCTCGATATCATCGTGGTTGCGACCGTTACCCCCGACATGATGTTTCCGTCCACTGCGTGCCTAGTGCAGAGCCGCATCGGCGCCTCGCGTGCATGGGGCTTTGACCTTTCTGCCGCGTGCGCCGGATTCGTTTATGCCTTGACGGTCGGGGCACAGTTTGTCGGCGCGGGCACCCACCGTAAGGGGCTGGTCATCGGTAGCGATGTAATGACGTCGATCGTCAATTTTGCAGACCGCAACACCTGCGTGCTCTTTGGCGATGGGGCCGGTGCCGTAATCGTTGAACCGGCGGAGTCGGCTGCCGAGGGGATTCTGGATTTTCACAACGACATTGACGGATCCGGGGGGGAATTTCTGTTTATGCCAGCAGGCGGATCTCTCCACCCGCCATCCCACGAAACGGTGGACAGCAAGATGCATTACGTCCATCAAGCAGGCTCTCAGGTATTCAAATATGCGGTACGGAGGATGGCCGAAGTGGCGAGTCATCTTCTGGAACGGAATGGCTATTCGAGCCGAGACCTGGCGCTGGTGATACCTCATCAGGCGAATCTGCGGATTATTCGCGCCATGCAGGAGCGGCTCGGTATTGAAGACTCGAAGGTCCTGGTGAATATCGACCGTTTCGGAAACACTACAAGCGGCACTGTCCCTTTGGGGCTACATGAAGCGCTGGCGCAAGGACGCCTCCATAAGGGAGACTTGGTTCTGCTGATTGCCGTCGGGGCTGGGTACACCACCGGCGGCATACTCATGCGATGGGCTTATTAGATTTACGGTCGCACTTCTTGCAATGAGAATGTTGGCCCATCCTGCGCGCGTCGCGGCTGCGCGGGAAATCCGAGCCAAGCGTTCGCAATTCCGAGCCATTCACGAACGACATCGAGTGCGTCTCGCGTGTTCCGCCACCAGTGTCCGGCGTCAAATTTATCGTCCCTGACATATCGGATGATGAGCTGCGGGGCCTCGCCGACGAGCCGATGCCAGACAAGGCGCACGCGGCGCGTGTGCGGTTTCGAGGTTACGACGATGATCTTGCGGGCCTGGTCGCGGCGGCTATCGCGCACAATGGCCTGCACTTCTTCCTCGGTATTGGCTGAGGGTCCTTGAACCAGGCGGATGGCGTCGGAGGGCACGCCTTGGGCCATCAAAACTCGCTGATTGTAAAAATCTTCGCCCACGAAAGCGATATTCATCTGTGCCATCTCAACGGCCGGGCTGACAGGCTGCGAGACCCAGACCTGCGCTGCGGCGTTCTGATGATAGAGGCGGGCTGCTTCGAGGGCGTGATCCGGCATGCCACCGCTGAGTACGACAATCGCGTGCGCCGTCATCAGCGGATCCTCAACTACGAGCCATTCGCCCAATTGCAAAAAGACCCAAGCCCCTGCGCCTACGAAAAGTGCCAGGATACTGAGATAGACAATCCATCGTCGTCCCCTGCTCATTGTTCTCTCAGGTGCTCCTTTTTTGATGTGGTGAAAGTCGGATCTCGCTGATGAGAACGTCGAGTTTCACCGCGACGGTGGAGCAAGCAACGACAGATCAGGTAGTGGCGAGTGTCTCCCATCACGCGAGCGTCGAAATGCTAACCCGTGGCCGGCCATGGGTCAATCAGCTGTACTCGATAGATTAGAAACACCCGGTTTAATTACGTCTAGCCAGTTGCCGTCGTGTGCGGTGTTAGAGACGGGTTCTCAGGCTTGCAGTCCCTGGTTGAGCGAGGATTGACTGCCAAGGGCGCGGCGGGACTTCTTGACATAACGACGCAACGGTTAACGACGGCGGCGACCTGTTGGGCGCACGAAGTCGCGGTCTCCAGCCGCGGAATTCCGACGAATGATGATCGCATCCGCCTCCGCATCCGTGGTCCCGCGATTGATCTCCGCGAGGAGTTGGTTCTGGGTGAGGCTAGCGTTTTGCAATGCAGCAAGCTTGGGGCCCGAAAGGCTCGACTGGCCCGCGGCACGGCGTCGAGCAACGGCCAGGATCACCTGATCGGATAGGCGTGCCAAACGCATCGCCTGGGCCTCACCAGCCCGAAGACCGAGCTGGTTCAGGCGCGCTAGCTCAATCACCGAAGCTTCCTGCATGCCGGCACCGACCAGACCGGCGACAGCCTGGCCATCTGTAAACTGCCCGTGACGTCCACGCGAAATACGAATCGGTTCAATGCAAGCCTCGTCGCTTACTCCCGTCTGTCGCACGGAAACCAGTTGCTCGACTTCAGCATCTGTGACGTCGAGTT
Source organism: Candidatus Acidiferrales bacterium (assembly GCA_965197305.1). Classification (GTDB taxonomy): domain Bacteria; phylum Acidobacteriota; class Terriglobia; order Acidiferrales; family UBA7541; genus Palsa-189. The sequence continues at coordinate 1,202,645 of CBDAMS010000013.1, forward strand.
CGCGAAGCTTCTCGATGTTGTTGAACCACACGCCCGCTCGGTCGAGCGGCGTCATGTCCGTGCTGCGAAACTTATTGCAGCCGCTCAAGATCGCGACGGTGATCAGTGCTAGCAACAGCGGCACCGCAGACCGCCGGGAAGGAAACAGATTCAAGGCACTACCCACGGCTCCCATTGTAGCCCGGGGGGCAAGAACCCATGTGCAGGGTGTGCCGCGAGAATCAACGTACTAACGTACTAACGGCCAGGCAGGCCAGGGCTAGCCGCTAAACGTGGAACACCCGTTCGATATCGGAAACACCGGATATGCGTTTAATACTCTTTAGGATACGTTCGAGTTGATCGCGGTCGGTGATGTCCAGGGTTGCTTCGATGCGCGCTTGCAGATCATCGGGCCTGCTTTCCAGCGACTGAATATTCGCTCCGGTGTCGCTGATGGCACTCGTGATGCTGGCGAGCACACCCGGCCGATCTTTGGCGCGAACCAGAAGCATCACCGGATAGGTGTCATGCACCGCACCACTCCACTGAACGGCAATGCGCCGCTCCGACTGGTAAAGCAGGTTCTGTACATTGGGGCAAACGGTATTATGAACGGCCACGCCCCGCCCTCGCGTAACGTATCCAATAATCGGGTCGCCAGGTATGGGATTGCAACACTTGGCCCGATACACCATCAAATCGTCCTGGCCCAGTACCAGGATGGCTGGGTCGCGCATCCCGAGCATGCGCTTGACTGTGGAGACCAATGGCGCCGGCTGTTTGTCAGCCTCTCCAGGTTTGTCCTCAGCAACTCGCCCGGTCAGCTTCGTTAGAAATTGTCGCGCAGAATACTTGCCGTAGCCCAAATCCGCGTACAGGTCTTCGACCCTCGAACGACCGTAATCGGCCGCCACGCGCAGGAAATCCTCATCTGAGAATTTCTTCAGGCTCATGCCCAAATGCCGCGCTTCTTTTTCGACCAGCCGCCGGCCGACCGCGGTGGCTTGTTCGCGTTCATTGAAGTTGATCCACTGCCGAATCTTTATGCGGGCACGGGACGTCCGGACGAAACTGAGCCAGTCGCGGCTAGGGCCGTGCCCTTTTTGCGTGAGAATCTCTACCACGTCGCCATTTGACAGCGGACGGCGCAGCGGAACTATTTGCCCATTTACTTTGGCCCCCACACATTGGTGTCCGACTTCGGTGTGGATGGAATAGGCGAAATCAATCGGCGTGGCGCCGCGGGGCAGCGCCAATACTTTCCCCTTGGGTGTAAACGTATAGACTTCCTCGGGGTAGAGGTCTACCTTCAACGTCGAAAGAAAGTCCGACGGCTCCTGCATCTCCTGAGCCCACTCGACCAACTGTCGCATCCAGACGATCCGCTGGTCATCTTCGTCGGAAATTCTGGTGCCATCCTTATACCTCCAGTGCGCGGCCACGCCTTGCTCAGTGATGCGATGCATCTGCTGCGTCCGGATCTGCACCTCAAACGGTTGGCCCGCATGGATCACGGTGGTGTGTAGCGATCGGTACAGGTTTGGACGAGGCATGGCGATGTAGTCTTTGAACCGCCCGGGCACGGGACGCCAGAGCTGATGAATCACACCGAGAGCAGTGTAGCAATTGCGCACCGAGTCGGTGATGATGCGCACGGCAAGCAAATCGTAGACCTGTTCCAGAGTGCGCTTCTGCCGTTTAGCCTTTTGGTGAATCGAGTAGAGTCGCTTAATGCGCCCTTCGACCCCAGCGGAAAGACCATTTTCCGCCAGGCTCTTGCGAATGGTTTCCTGCACCTCCGCCAGGAATTTCTCAAACTCTTTTCTGTGCTCTGCGACGGTTGTCTCCAACTCGTGATAGGCCGTCGGCTCCAAGTGCTTGAAGGCCAGATCTTCGAGGTCGCCCCGGATCAAGCCCATCCCAAGGCGATGGGCGATGGGCGCGTAGATGTCGAGAGTCTCTCGCGCGATACGTTCCTGTTTTTCCGGAGGCAGAAAATCGAGCGTACGCATGTTGTGTAGCCGGTCGGCAAGCTTTATCAAAACGACGCGCACATCGTTCACCATCGCCAGAAGCATCTTTCGGACGCTTTCCACCTGGCGAACTTCAGGGGAAACCAGCTCGAGGCGGCTGATCTTGGTCACGCCCTCGACCAGGCGAGCGATGTCCGGTCCGAAGCGCGTGGTCATTACCGCAAGCGGGATGCGCGTGTCTTCGACGACGTCGTGAAGTAACGCGGCACAAAGCGCGGTTACGTCGAGCCGGAGGTCGGCGAGAATGTGCGCAACCTCGAGCGGGTGCGACAGATACGGCTCGCCAGATTCACGAATCTGCAATTGATGCTGCTCGGCAGCAAATTCGAATGCGCGCCGAAGCAGATCAATGTCCTCGGGGTGGCTCTGCCCAACCCGTTCCAGCAAGCTTGCAAACCGCGCCTGGAGGCCCCGGTCAGCCCTCGCAGCCTTGCCCACTGCCACCAAGCGCGGCAGAGCACTCGATTTCGTCAAATCTGCCATGCTTTAATTGTAGGCCTTAGACGAGGGGGGGGCACCAGCCCGCCGGCTCCGGCGGTAACTGATAAAGCAGATCGCCTAGTCTGGTGCGCAGAGCCTCTGGATCGATCATAAACGTCAGCGCCCCAGAGTGATTCTGGGGCGCTGGAATCACAGCCCTGGAAACCCGGATCAGAACTCGGGCTGTTGTTCGAGGGCTCTCTGCTTGATTTCCTTAACCTGATCTAGCAGATCGTCAGCCTGCTTCTCAATCGACGGACGCATGGCATCGTCGACCATGTCTGCCTTCTGCCGAAAGAGAAGGCTTTGGTAGGCCATAGCGTCCGCATAATCGAGACGCAGCTGGACAGCCTTCTCGAGCATACTGAGGCCCTCATCGGTTAATTGACCGTATCGCTCGACAAATTCCCCGCGAAGACTTTCAGGAAGCGGGTCCGTTTCCTTCAACTGTCCGCGCGGATTCTCCGTATTGTATAGCTGTCGCATCTCTGCGTTTCCGCGATAGGCCAGAGTCCAATTCACGACACCGATCCAGTAATACGGCTCCGGGTCATCGGGCACGAAGCTGATATGTCTCTGGTGGTATTGCTTCGATTCCTGGAACTTATCCGGATCAAATGGCGTCCCGGCCATCTGGAAAAGAATTGACCCCACTCCGTCAATCGCCGCCAAACTGCTGGGATCTCGGGAGAGCACGTCCTGGAACTCGGCAATGGCCTGCTCTCCCTTCCGAATATTCTCATCGGAAGGCGCGCCCGGAATGTATTCCGTAGCGTATGCGGTCGCCAAGTACAGCCGCGCATTCAGCAGCTCGGGATCTAATTCCTTGGCCTGTTTAAAAGCTTCGATGCTGGCGTCGTATTGGCCATCACTAAATGCGGCCACGCCCTTATTCAGGAGGTCGCGCGCCTTGAGCTTATTGCAACCGGTCGCGCCAAACAGAACGATCAGCAGACCAAGAAAGGTAATCGTCTTCAAAAACCTGCTGTGTGTTTTACAAGTGTGTGCATATACGTTCATCGGACATTCCCATCCCAAGCTAAGTTTTCAAGTCTCCCCCGGATAAGGGATTGAGACTCGTTCTGGCCGTGCCGTGCTGCCTGACCTGCGCTATTGTCCGGCTTCGAGATTGGCCGTAATCAGGCCAACATTCTCGACTCCGGAGGCGCGCATAATATCAATGGCCTGCGCAACCTGAGCGAAAATAACGGTATCCTCGCCCTTAACAAAGGCCACCTTTTCAGCGCGCAATTTGAAGATATCATTTAGTCGCGTGCCGAGCGTGTCCCAAGTGGCATCCTCTTCGTTGATCTTCACTTCGTTGTTCTCCAACACCTGGACCACAACGGTCTTAATATCGAGAGCCTCCTGGGTCTGCTGCTGATCGGGAGGCGATGGTTGCGGCACCAGCGCTTCGAGCCCTTTCGGCGTCAGAGGCGTGATCACCATGAAGATGATGATCAACACCAACAGAATATCGATCAGCGGAACGACATTCATGTCCGCCATCGATCCTCCAGTGTTCCCGCTAACTTGCATTTTGCATTCCCATGTTCGTTCACTCCTTGTGTGTGAGCGCGCTGTTCTGCCCAACACTTCACTGGGCAGGTGCCGCTCCCGCGAGCACCGCGCGCCTACCCTATAGGCGGTGGAGGCGGTGTTTCACGCTCGATCCGATCGGTAAGCAACCCGACGTTGTCCACGCCGGCCGCCCGCACTTCGTCCACCAGTCTGACTACATCTCCATATAAGGCGCGCGCGTCGCTCTTGATGAAGACGGTCTTGTCTACGCGGGTGGAGATGCGATCCCGAACCAGGGACGTGATCTGATCTATGGGTGTCCTCTGGGTGCCGAGAAAGATATCCCCACTGCGGGTGACCGCCACGATGACGGCATCGTCGCGGTCAGCAGTGGGCATGTCAATGGCAGTCTCGGTCCTGGCCATGTCCACCGTCATGCCCTTCTGCAACATGGGTGTGATGACCATGAAAATGATCAGCAGCACCAGCATGATGTCGGCCATGGGAATCACATTGGGGACTGACATCACCGGGTCCGTTTTTACTTTGTAGGCCATGGTTATTTCTTTCCGCTCCGGCGCGTGATGAAGTAATTAACCAACTCCATCGAGGAGTTCTCCATCTCGACGTCGAAAGCTTCAACCTTGTTTATGAAATAGTTAAAGGCCCAGACTGCCGGTATGGCCACGAGCAAACCAAGCGCTGTGGCCACCAAGGCTTCGGATATGCCGCCGGCTACCGCGGAAAGCCCGGTCGCCTTCTCGGCTTCAATCCCCTTAAACGCATTGATGATACCGATCACCGTGCCAAACAGACCTACGAAGGGCGCCGTCGAGCCGACCGTCGCAAGACCGCTCAGGCCGCGTTTCATGTCGGCATGAACGATGGCGATGGAGCGGTCCAGACCGCGCTTGGCCGCTTCCACGATCTCGGCCTCGGTAACTTGAGCGGAAGCCGACTGAAATTCGGAGAGGCCCGTGGCGACGACTTTAGCAATGTGACTCTTCTTATTGCGCTCGGCGATGGAAATGGCTTCGTCGAGCTTGCCTTCCCGCAGCGCTCCAGCCACCTGTTGCACGAAGACCCGCGACTGTTTCCGGGCGGCGCTGTACATCAATACCCGGTCGATCATGACTCCCAAAGACCATGCGGACATGATAAACAGAATTACCACCACCGCCTTGGCAATGAAGCCCATGGCCCCCCACATCGTCCGCAAATCCCACTGTCCCTGCAGCGCCAGGAGATTCAATGCAAACACCGCTACGTTCGCAACCATAAGGTTTGCTCCTTTTCGCTATTCACACAGTTTCCAGCCGGAGCCTTCCCGCGGTCAACTCCGATCAGATATTCTGCGCCCAACCGAATCAGCCCAGTACAAAGTTGACGGTGATCGTGGTGTCAACCTCAACAGGCTCACCATTCAGCAGTGTGGGCTGATAGCGCCACCGCCGTACCGCTGAGAGCGCGGATTGCACCAGCAGCGGGTGACCAGTGACGACCTCCAACTGAGTCACAGTCCCGTCCTTAGCGATGATCGCATGCAACACCACATTCCCCTGGATACGCGCCTGGCGTGCAAGAGCAGGATAGGAGGGACTCGGCCGGGCGACGATCTTGGCTTCCTGAACGTTTCCACCCAGCTTGATGCGCTGGGGCGTTGGCGGAGGCGGAGGCGGAGGGGGCGCACCTGTTGCGCCAGCTCCAAGACCACCAAGAATATCCCCGCCCAGGCCGCCGAATATGCCTCCGGCTGGCGCCGGGGGCTCGGGTGGCAGAGGGGCTTCCTCAAATATGGTAACACTCTTCGGAATGGCACGCGGTTGCGTAAGTACGCCCTGCGTGATCAGGCGCGGCGGCTGCTTGATTACCACCTGTTCCGGGATTACCTCCGGTGGAGGAGGTGGTGGCGGTGGTGGCGGCGGTGCAATCAAGAGAGTGCTCAGCATCGCCCTCGGCAATGCTTGTGTGTAGATCAGCGGAATCAAGACCAAAATCATCAGGACTACAACCTGAAAAATGGTGGAAACGACAACGGCCCAGCCGGTATTGGTCTTCCTCCCGCCTGCAGTCGATTCCAAAAGCTCGTCAAACATAATGAACTACCTCCTGCCGGCGGGAGCTAAGCGCTGTCGCGCTTCCTCCGCCTGAACTTTGGTCCTGGCTGCGACCCCGGAACCTGTACCCGGCACAGCACCGTGGCCCCTCCAACGACTCCAAGCTACGACCAGGGGTGCCGCAACTCCGAAACTGGAGTATGTTCCTATCAGAATTCCGACCACCAAGGAAAATGAAAAACTGCGCAGCACCTGTCCACCAATCAAGAAAAGTACCAGGACGGTTAGGAAGGTCAATCCGCTGGTCAGGATGGTTCGCGACAGCGTCTGATTGATGGATCGGTTCACGATGGCCACAAAGGGTTCGCGCCGCATGAGCCGCAGGTTCTCGCGGATCCGGTCGAAGATCACAATCGTGTCATTCATGGAATAGCCCACCAGCGCCAACAGCGCCGCAATCACCGTCAGCGAAATCTCGAAACCCAGCAGTGAAAATAGCCCCAGCGTAATCAGGACATCATGAAAGACGGCCAGGACAGCCGCAGCACCGTACACCCACTCGAACCGAAAGGCAACATAAATTAGCATGCCGCCCAAAGCATACAGAGTCACCAGGACCGCCTGGCGACGCAGTTGGGCGCCCACCTTCGGCCCAACAATCTCCACATTGACGATGGCGAAGGGGGTTGCGTCAAAGGAGCCGCGCAATGCGGCGATCACTGCCGGTGTGACGCCGGCCTGACGCAGTTCGTCTAAATTCGCGACCACGCCGTGTGCTTGACGATCACGATAATCGATCAACTGCCTCGCCAGTTGCTGGTACCGATCGGCCGCGTTGACACCCAGTCCCAGCGGATCCTCACGCAGCAGTGTCTCGGCCACAGTCCTCGGCGCCGCCGCATTGAAATCCTGCTTGCCGCCTTCGTCGAGTCCCAGCGTCACGTTTAGAGCGTTCAGGATCTCGGTCTTCCCGGCATCGAGCGCTTCCTCGCCCTCCCCGCGCTGCTGCAAATAGATCAGAACTTCGTTCACGTTCGGATTGGCAATGTCGCTGGTCTGCTGAATCACACTGTCGCCCAACCCCTGTTGGGCCAATCCCCGGCGGATCTCATCGATCGGGGGCGTATTCGCGAAACGCACGTATACAAGTGTTCCGCCCTTGAAATCAATGCCGTACGCAAGACCGCCCTTTTGAACCCACGAGGCAGCCCCCACGAGCAGCAAGAGGAGAGACAAACCAAGGAAATACTTGGCTTTGCCCATCCAGTCGACATTTATGTTGTGGCGGAAAAACTCCATACTGTGTTCTCTATATCGAATTATACACCGTACAGCTCCCGTTTGTGCCCAACCTGCGCATTTCGCTCAGATGCTGAGCTGCGCCTGGCGCGGCATCCTGCCCAGGTGCCACTCGAAGATCACACGCGACACATAGATCGCCGTGAACAGGTTCGCCATCAGACCGAGCGTCAGCGTCACCGCGAAACCTCGAACTGGCCCGGTCCCGAAAAGAAACAGAAAAATCGCCGCCACCACGGTGGTCACGTGTGTATCCACAATCGTGAGGAGCGCGCGCTTGAAGCCAAGATCGACGGCTGAAACAGCAGCCTTGCCCGCGCGCAACTCTTCGCGAATACGCTCAAAGATCAAGACATTCGAATCCACACCCATGCCAATGGTCAGGATCACTCCGGCAATACCGGGCAGCGTCAGCACCGCGCCCAAATATGCCAGCGCCGCCAGCAAAATCACCAGGTTCAGAAGTAAAGCCACCACCGCGTTCACGCCCGACAGCCGATAATAAAACACCAGGAAGACCAGCACCGCGAACAAACTTATCATCGAGGCCCGAAATCCTTGACGGATCGAATCGGCGCCTAGAGACGGCCCCACCGTTCGCTCTTCCAAGTAATTGATTGAGGCCGGGAGGCCCCCCGCTTCCAACACCAGCGCCAGGTCAGCGGATTCCTGCTGGCCGAACTGGCCGGTAATGCGCCCGGAATCCTCAATCCGACTCTGAATGACAGGAGCTGACTTGACCGTGTCGTCTAGCACGATGGCCATCGGACGGCCGATGTTTTGCTCCGTGAAGGGACCAAAGCGACGGGCAGCCTCAATCGACAGCGTGAAAGCCACTTCATAGGCACCGGGGGCATCCGTGCTGGGCAAAGCCGTGGCGCTGCGCAGGTCGCGACCGGTAATGATCGGTATACGATCCACCAAGTACACGCCTCTTTGACCTGCTGCGTCCGTAGTATTCGTCGCAATCAGTTCGGTCCCCGGCGGCAGCACGCCTCCGTGCACGGCAAGCGCAGCGACCTCAGATGGGTAGACGGTTGTATCCGTGACCCTCCGCAACTCCAGTTGGCCACCGACCTGAATCACAGCCTTGGCTCGGGTTGGGTCACCCTCACCGGGCAGCTCCACAATGATCTGGTTATCGCCCCGACCATAGGCCGCAACGTACGGCTCCGTAAGCCCGAGTGCATCAATCCGCCGTCGGATCGTGTCCTCCGTCTGCAACAGGGCCTGCTGCTGAATGGCAGCAACTGTGGAAGGTCTCATCCTGAGCACCCAGCCGGATGCTTCGCCTGGAGCTGGCGCAATGCTCCATTCGGGGAAATTTATGGCCACCAAGTCTCGGAAAGTAGCTGTGGATTCCACCGGGAGGTTGCGGACCAGAATCTGCGTATCACTCAACTTGCGAATTTCGTCGTACCGAACGGCCTGATCGCGGAGTTGCGTTCCAAGCCGGTCCACCGTCCGGTCGCTCTGCAGGCTTACGGCCTCGTTCACCTGCACCTGCAAAACAAGGTGCGTTCCGCCTTGCAAGTCCAGACCGAGCTTGATGCGTTGGGCAAAATTATCACGAAGCTGTGCCGCGGAAGTCGGCAATCCAGGCAAACCAAACAGACCGTACAAGCACAATAGAACGACAAGGACGATAAAAAGGGCCTTCCACTTGAGAGCTGGAATCATAGATCTGCGTTCTAGTGTGCCCCACGAAGCCGGGAAAGGCCCGGCATCAATTATACATACAGATTATACCGCTTTACTCCTCTTTGGTTTCCGATTGCACGCTGGCGATGGCCGAGCGCGCCACCTTAACCTTGACTTGGTCTGCCACGCGCAATTGCACTGCCTCACCATCCAATCCGAGGATGGTGCCGTATAGCCCGCCGGTCGTCACTACCTTGTCGCCAGTCTTAAGAGCGCTCAACATGGCCTGAGTCTTCTTCTGGCGGCGTTGCGCAGGGAGAATCAGAAGCACGTAGAAAATAACCATGATGAGGACCAGGGGCATGAACGAAATCAGCCCGCCCCCCGTTTCACCTTGGGCGAAAAATACCGTGGTGGCGATGATACACAGATTCACGCGCGACCCTCCCTAAAAATTCCGTGTCTCATGTCCGAGCTACCCGGAGAAACAAAACCCTGCCTGACTCGCTGGCAGGGAATTACTCCCTTTCCCGCTTTCTTACCGCTCTGAAATTTCCTCCGGACCGAAACTGCTATTCCGCTAGCGCTGGCCCGTTTCCAGGGACGCCTTGCAGCTCTGAGGAGAACCCTGACAGGTTCCCAAAAGCAGTAGCCTCGCGGATTGACCGCATGATGTCAAGAAAAAAGTACAGATTGTGGTGGGTGTTCAGGATTGCGCCGAGGATCTCCCCGGACCGGAAAAGATGGCGCAGATAGGCGCGCGAATAACGCCGGCACACCGAACAGCGACAAGCCGTATCAATGGGTTGTTCATCGTCGGCATATCGCGCATTCGCGATGTGCACGGGACCCTGCCTGGTGAAAAGGCACCCATTGCGTGCGTTCCGCGTTGGCAGAACGCAGTCCATCATGTCCACACCGCAGCGAACGTATTCGGCCAATTGCTCGGGCTTGCCAACGCCCATCAGATATCGCGGCCGGTCCGTCGGCAAGCATCTGGTTGTTTCGCATGTTATTTCGCAGGTCAACTCGCAGGGTTCGCCGACCGCGAAGCCGCCCAAGGCATAGCCGGGGAAATCCAGCTCGATCAGCCGCTCGGCGCTTTCGCGGCGCAGGTTGGTGTAGGTGCCGCCCTGGACGATGCCGAAAAAGACCTGTCCCGGATTGGATTCGCTGGGCGGACCGGCGTCAATCGCAGCGCGAGAGCGACGCGCCCAATCGAGTGTCCGCTCGGCAGCAGCGCGAGCACGCCCCAGAGTCGCCGGATATTCGATGCACTCGTCGAGCACCATTGCAATATCAGACCCCAGGGCCCGCTGCACGGCAACAGCCTTCTCCGGTGTGAGCAGGTGCTCGGAACCATCCAGATGCGAACGGAAACGCACGCCCTCATCAGAGACATTCCGCAGCTGTGCCATGCTGAAAACCTGGTAACCCCCAGAATCCGTGAGAATGCTTCCACGCCAAGCCATGAACCGGTGCAGGCCTCCCATCCGTGCAATGAGCTCGTGACCCGGCCGCAGGTAGAGGTGATAGGTATTGGCAAGCAGAAGTCCCACCCCTAATTCTTCAAGCGTCTCTTGCGTCAGCGCTTTGACCGTGCCGGCAGTTCCCACCGGCATGAAGGCCGGCGTCTCGATTACACCGTGAGGCGTGGTAAGCCGTCCGAGACGCGCGCCCGAGGGATCGGTTTTCAGTAGCTCGAACTGGAAAGCCATTCCTGGCAGTCTAGTGCCGCTCCGATGGTTCACCAACTATTTCCCGGCGCGAATCAGGCTCCCAAAGGGGCATTCGCTAGGTATCACTCTCTCAACCGCTTGTGGGCGACGCCAACATCGGGGCGTGCGCGAGCGCTCTCTGCTCTGCCGGCGCGAGAGACTGCCACGTGGGTACGGCTCGCACAGCTTCAGTCGGGAGCAACCCGAGACACTGCAGGAGTGGTCAGAGGAATTCGCGCGAGGTGTCCTTGATGAACACACGCAGCTTGCGCGAGCGCGATGGATGGCGCAGCTTGCGCAGAGCCTTGGCCTCGATCTGCCGGATTCGCTCGCGAGTCACGGCAAAGGATTGACCCACTTCCTCGAGGGTGTGCTCGGAGCCGTCGTCGAGCCCAAAACGCATTTTGATGACCTTTTCCTCGCGTGGTGTGAGGCTCTTCAAAACGGAGGATGTTTGTTCCTTCAGGTTGAGATTGATGACCGCATCCGAGGGCGATACCACGGCCTTGTCCTCGATGAAATCGCCCAGATGCGAATCTTCCTCTTCTCCGATCGGCGTTTCCAGCGAGATGGGCTCCTGAGCGATCTTGAGAATCTTGCGCACCTTGGAGACGGGGATGTCCATGCGTTCGGCAATCTCTTCCGAAGTAGGCTCGCGGCCCAACTCTTGCACAAGTTGCCGTTGCGTACGGATCAGTTTGTTGATCGTTTCGATCATGTGCACCGGGATGCGGATGGTGCGAGCCTGGTCGGCGATGGCGCGGGTGATCGCCTGGCGAATCCACCAAGTGGCATAGGTGGAAAACTTGTACCCCCGGCGCCATTCGAACTTGTCTACGGCCTTCATCAAACCGATGTTGCCTTCCTGGATCAAATCCAGGAACTGGAGGCCGCGGTTGGTGTACTTCTTGGCGATGGAAACGACCAGGCGCAGGTTCGCCTCGATCAGTTCCTTCTTGGCTTGTTCGGCTTCGGCCTCGCCTCGCAGGATGATCTGCAGGGTGCGCTTGAGTTCGGTCAACCCCACTTCGCTGGCGTCGGAAATTTCCCTCAGTTCACTGCGGCGCGTGCGCAGTTCCCGGCGGGCCTCGGCGGCGGTATCTCCCTTGGCCGCATCCGCGCGGCGTTCCAGCTTCCCGGCTTCACGCTCGAGCGCCTGCAGCCGCCCGACGGTGTGCCGAATCTTGTCGATCAGGCGCTTGCGCTCGAACGGATTGAATTCGAGCGACCGCGCAAATTGCGAGACCTGGATGCGCGTGCGGGCCACCGCATACCGTGCGCGCCGGTGAGGACGCTTCTTCAACTTCGGCGTGTTCGCGAGCTTGACCGCCTGCTTGAGCGCTGCCGCGTACAGGTTGCCAATCTTGTCGAGCAGCCGCAGTGTCTGCCGAGTCTTGTTTTCGATTTTCTCTTCAGTCAACTCCTCATCATCAAACTGCACGATCTCTTTGATCGAACGCGTTCCGCTGCGCAGATCCTCGGCGACCGCCAGCAATTCCTTGATGACAATGGGTGACCGCGTGACGGTCTTCAGGACCAGAAGTTGCCCGCGCTCGATGCGCTTGGCGATGGTGACCTCGCCTTCGCGGGTCAGCAGAGGAACCGTACCCATTTCGCGGAGGTACATGCGAACCGGGTCGTTTGTCTTTTCGAGCAGTCCCGGGGTCAGGTCCAGCTCGATTTCATCGGCGGCCGGACCTTCTTCCTTGACACCGCCCCCGACGGTCTCGACGGGTTCCAGCGCGGCGCGCGCCACTTTTGCGGCCGCTAGGTCTTCGTAGATGTCGATGCCGTAACGCTCGAAGGTGGAAAGCAGGTCGTCGATCTCTTCCGAGGAATGGACTTCAGCCGGCAGAATATCGTTCACTTCATCGTAGAGCAGGTAGCCCCGCTCCTTGCCCATTTGGATGAGCTGCCGTACCTGATCGTACCTTTCTTCCAGAGCCATAGCCAAAGAACGAGTCCTCCGCGCCTCGGTAGCGACGCTACACCGTACTTAGGATTCGTAACTTGGAAACAGAGATTTGGGCGGAGTTTGCCCGCATGAACGCCCGCAAAAACGAAAAAAGAACAATGTGAGGTAGCCGCACGGCCTCGCTACTTTTGATATTGCAGATCAGTCTGCCCCCGTCGCCCCCCCGGGGTTCACACCATACCCGGCAAATCCACCGCCAAACTGTATCAAGCTACATGGCCACAGGGAACGGCGTCAAATGGATTATGACGGACGAGTCCCCTCGAACCCTAACCCGGCAGCTCCGCCAGCCGGCGGCGCAACTCCTGTTTGCGAATGAGCAGCCGCCGCAATTCTTCGCTCGCACCTGAGTTTCCCGCCGGCTGCTCTTCAATCTCAAGTTGCACGCTGGCCAGCTCCTCCTCCGCTTTCCGGCGGCGTAACACGCTCAGGCAGCTTTCGGCCTCGTCCCAATGGGCCTCGGGTGAACCCTCAAATGCAATCTCGTAAAACAGCTGGCGATTTCTTTCGTCCAATTCCTGAGCCAAAACGGCCATGTCGGCATGATGTCCCGCAGCGCAAGCCTCCACCAGCGCGACAAGGATTTTCTCCGTCTCCAACCCGCGGTAGAGTTCGCCAGCGCGGAGTTCCTCTGCCAGCCGGGTGCGGATTTCGTCCGCTTCCAACAGCATCTGCACCAGCCGGCGCTCGGCAGGTTTGCCTGGACGGCCCCCCAGTGCCGGTTGTGTCTTGACTTCGCTGCGGCGCTCGGCTGCGGCGCGGCGCAGCGCCTCGCGGAACACCGGCTCCTCCACGCGCAACTGCTGCGCAATCCGCGAAGCCCACTCCGAACGCAGCAATCCGTTGGGGATGCGCTGCACGAAAGGGAGCAGCAAATTCACGGCGCGCAGCTTCTCTTCAGCGGACGCCATGCCCAACGGACGCGCGCGACCGATGAGATAATCGAGATAAGACGGGGCTGCGGCGAGAAGCTTACGATAGGTCTCGGCGCCCTCGTCGCGGATGAAAGCGTCCGGATCCTTGCGCGCGGGCAGGGCCAGTACACGGACGTCACTGTTCTGTTCGAGCAAAATCGCAAGCGAGCGCTCGGTCGCCGCCTGACCCGCTGTATCCGGATCATAATTGACGATCACGCGCCGCGTGAAGCGGCTAAGTAACTTGACTTGCGTCTCTGTGAGGCTCGTGCCGCAACTAGCGACCACGTTGCCGATCCCCGCGCGCACCACGGCGATCGTATCCATGTAGCCTTCGACCAGGACCACGGCATCGGTTTGCCGGATGGCTTCCTTAGCGCGATCTAGATTGTAAAGAACATGGCTCTTCGTGTAGATCAGCGTTTCGGGCGAGTTCAAGTATTTTGGCAGGTCATCACCCAGCGCCCGCCCTCCAAACGCGATCACTTTTCCCGATTCGCTCCGAATCGGGAACACGATGCGGCGCCGGAAACGGTCATACAGCCGCCCGCCGGGATCGCGGCCCACCAGGCCCGAAGATTGCAGCAACTTGTCCGGATATTTCGCCTTTAGATGGCGCAGCAGCGCATCCCCGGACGAAGGCGCATAGCCCAAGCCGAACCGGGCGATCGCCTCGTCGTCCATGCTGCGATCCGCCAGATACGCTCGCGCGGCTTTCCCTTCGAACGTGCTTCCCAGTTGCCGGGCGAAGAAGGCCGACGCTTCGCGATGCATCTCGACCAGTGCCGTGCGTTGTTGCAGCTCGCGTCGCTCTTCCGGAGAGCGTTCACGCGACTGCGGCACGGCGATGCCGCATTTCTCGGCCACGGCGCGCACCGCTTCGGGGAACTCGCATTTGTCCATCTCCATGACGAACTTATAGATGTCGCCGCCGGTGCCGCAACCGAAGCAGTGATAGATCTGCTTGACCGGATGCACGGCAAACGAAGGCGTCTTTTCGGAGTGGAACGGGCACAGGCCGGTGAAGTTCTGCCCGCTCTTTTTCAGGCGTACATATTCGCCAATGACGCGGACGATGTCCGCCCGCTGCTTCACGCGATCAGCGAATGACCCGGCTTCCGCCATGGAGTTTAAGTCCTCAAGATCTCGACAGTCTTCTAGACGCGCTCTCGCTGTTCAAGGGCTAGCCTTACATTGTCGGAGCAGCAGGGAAGATATTCAATTCCTTGCGACATTTCGCGAACCATATCACGGAAACCAGAAATCTCGATCCATCCGTACTTGTGCGGGCCGTACTTGTGCGGGCGCGTCCAGCAAAGTATTTTGCAGCGGTCTGCCGGTCTTCAACTGCATTCTCCAGTCCGTCCAACCGAAAGGTAAGGCGTGTCCATGCGATGGATCCACACATGCTAGGACTTCAATTCCACGATGGTGACGGCGGTGCCGCCGCGCTTTTCAGCCTCCGCGTGGATGCACTCCACCAGTGGGTGGCTGGCAAAAAAATCCGCGAGGCCACGGCGCAGCGCCCCAGTCCCGTGGCCATGGATTACGCGCACCTGCGGTTTCCCTGCCAGCGCCGCTGTATCAAGGAACTTGTCCACCCGCCGCGTCGCTTCCTCCACCGTGCAGCCGATCACGTTGATTTCGTCGGCCTGGCCCGATTCCGCGGCAGGCGCGGCGTGTACGGTAACGCTGCCCGAAGCGGCGCGGACCGCCGGCTGGCCGGTCTTTTTGGGCTCGTCGGCCACGATGGCCGTGATTTCCGCGAGCGGCACCTTCATGCGCAGCGGTCCGGCCTCGACCTCGGCACTGGAATCATCGCGCCGCCGCAGCACCAGAGTCGCGGGAAACCCGCGGATGCGCACGCGAACACCAGGGACGAGCTCAGCCGGGGAAGGAGGCCGTTGCAGGTCCGCGACTGTGCCTAGGTCGGGTTGGGATTCCGAAAGATGCGCGACCACGGCGGCATCTACTTCGTCGCGGGCCTCTGCCCGCGCTTTCCCAACCTGGCGGCGCGATTGCTTCTCGAGCCGTGCGCGCAGTTCGCTCTCGCGGACCGCTTCGAGCACCCGCGCCATTTCCCGTTCGTGCTTCGCCAGCGCGCCGGCAAACTGCTTCTCAAGTTCGGCGATACGCTTTCGCTGCCGCTCCACCCATTCCTCGCGCAGCGCGCGCCGTTCCCGGTCGAGACGTTGCAACTGCTCAGCCGCTTCGCGCTGCATCTGTTCGAGTGCATCGCGGCTGCGGTGCAGGTAGGCGATCAAATCGGCGGCCTCGCGCGTTTCCGGAGCCATGAGCGCCCTGGCGCGCTCGACAATCCCTGCGAAAAGCCCCAGGCGCTGGGCAATCGCGATGCCGCTCGAACCGCCAGGCACGCCCACGCGCAACCTGTAGGTGGGCGCGAGGCGCACCTCGTCGAATTCGACGGCGGCATTCACCACCCCGGGCGTCGTCGAAGCGTAGACCTTCAGCCGGTCGTGGTGCGTAGTGCCCAGCACTAGGCAGCGGCGCGCGCGGAATTCATCCAGCAAGGCGACCGCCAGCGCCGCTCCTTCCTCCGGCGCCGTGCCCGTGCCCATTTCGTCCACCAGCACCAGCGAGCGCGCAGTGAGCGAGGTCAGCATGGACTTCAGATTGAGCATGTGGGCCGAGAACGTGGAGAGGTCGGCCACGATGGACTGCTCATCGCCGATGTCCGCAAGCACGCGATCAAACACACCCAAGCGCGCCGATTGCGCCGCGACGGGAATGCCCGACTGGGCCGCGAGCACCGCCAGGCCGACGGTCTTGAGCGCGACGGTCTTGCCTCCGGTGTTGGGCCCGCTGATGACCAGCACGGTCTCGTCGCCGCCGAGCGAAAGCGTGAGTGGCACGACCGTGCGGCCCTGCGGCCGCAACGTATTCTCCAGCACCGGATGGCGGGCGGCTTCGAGTGAGAGGGCCACCCCATCGCTGAAAACCGGCACGCAAGCGTCGAACTCGTGCGCGAAGCGCGCCCGGGCAAACAGCGAGTCGAACCCCGCGATGGTCATGGCGGCGTGAGAGAGTGGCGCCTGTTCCGTGGCAAGGCGTTGGGTCAGCTCCTCCAGGATGCGTGCGATTTCCGCGGCTTCTTTCTCCTGAAGCTGCACCAGGCGATTGTTCCCCTCGATGGTTTCGAGAGGCTCGACGAAGACCGTCTGGCCCGTTGCGCTAGCGGCATGGACGACGCCTTGGACCGCGCGCTGCTCGGAGGTGCGCACGGGGATAACGAATCGATCGTTGCGCCGCGTAATGTAGTCCTCCCCGTGCGACTCGCTCCGGGCGCGACCCCGGCCATGAAGAATGCGCTCAAGAGTTTTCTGAATCGTCTCCCGAGTGCGCGCGATGCCGCCGCGGATGCGGCGCAGTTCGGGCGAGGCTTCATCGCTGACCTCGCCATTCGGCAGGATGGCGCGCCGAATGGCGGCCGCCAGCGGACGAAAATCACCCAGAGAGCCTGCCCGTCCGGCGAGCAGGGGGAATTTGCCGGCCGTGTCGTGCTCCGTTTCGCAAAAACTTTCGCGCAACCATGCGACCGTATCGAACAGCGACACAGCATCCAGTAGCTCCCGTGGTGCCAGCACAGTACCGGGAAGCACCAACCGCCCCAGCCAGAGTTCCGGGTCCGCCAGGGCGCCAAAACCCAGATCGTGGCCCGTGCGAAGATAGGCGATGGCCTCGGTTACCTCCGAGAACTCTCGTTCGAACCAAGCTCGGTCGGATCGAAACCCCAGCGAATCCACCGCGCGGAGGCCCGGCGCGGATGTGGTACGGCTGCGCAGCAAATCACGCAACCGGTCAAATTCAAGGAGTTCTTCGGTGGGGCGCGACACAGTCGGGAAACCTCAGCGGGGCCAGGGCCCTGCCAGTGCTCCTGCAAGAAACTCGGCAGCATCGAACGGGGTCGGCGCGTGATGTATGAGGCGCACTTTGGCTTCACTCCAGGGCGAGTGGTGATCAAATTCAACCTGGCGCACGCGATCCAGGATGGGGACCCAGAAGTCGCCCAACACGACGAATGGCCTCGCAGTAAGGAAACCTTTGTTCAACATCTCCCAAACTACGGCCAGTTCCGCCAGCGTGCCCGTGCCGCCTTTGCAGGCCACGTAGCCGTGGGCGCAGCGAATCAGCTCGAACAGCCGCTCCTCCCAGGTGCCGACGCTGCGCTCCTCATCCGCCCAGGCGTTGGCCCGCGAGTGGAAAACGGCAGCAGTGACCGCCAAGGTGCGACCGTTGACTTCTTTTGCGCCGCGCGACGCCGCTTCCATCACGCCGCCGTATCCGCCGCTGCACACCACGAAACCGCGATCCGCAAGCGCGCAGCCGAGCGAGCGCGCCTCATCGTAGTCGGGCTCTCCCGGCTTGGGGCGAGAGCTGCCAAATACCGCGATGGTCCTATTCTGATCGGGCACGCCGAAAGGTATTGTACCGGGAGATGCCCGGCACCGCTTGTCTTCGGGTCCCATGCTCTATGGCAAGGACCGATTTTCCGGGGAGATTGGCGGCGTGGCAGGCGCGGGGCCCAACTCCTCCACCATGGCCACACAGATGGCATCCATGGTGGCGTTGGCGCTCCGGCTGCCCGTGCCGTTATTGTTGCTGAACATGGAGAAAATCAGGCGCGCCTCGCGCAGCGAAGTCGCATAACCGGAAAGCGCCCCCGCGTGATCGACCAGTCCCGTCTTGGCCTGCACGCGGCCGGCTGCAGCCGTGCCTTTCATGCGGCTTTCGAGAGTGCCGTCTTCTCCTGCCACCGGCAATGTCGCGCGGAAGTCGGCGCCCCAAGCCTGCCCGGCCGCCCATGCCAGCCATTGTACGACCGCCTGCGGGGTTACCAGATTGTTTCGCGAAAGACCGGAACCGTCCGTGAGCAGCACATCGGCGGGCTCGAGGCCAACACTCTGGCGGAATTGCTCCGCGAATTCCAACGCATCGTCGGGAGTCAGCGCTCCAGCCTTTTCCCTGGCAGCTACGCGCAACATGAGCTCCGCGTGCAGATTCAAGCTGATCTTGTTCGTCAGCCGCACGTCTTCAAGCAACGGAGGCGAGACGTTCTCGGCCAACACCAGCGCCTCGCTGTCTCCGGGAGCGGGCGCAAGCGCGGTTTCGCCGGAATGCCGTGCGCGGCTGCGGCCTTCGATGCGCACGCCGCCCGCTTCGAGGAGCCGCGCCAGCAGCGCAGCGGCATGTTCGGCCGGCTCCTGGACGGCAACCACCAGCGGGCGCGGCGGCGCGTCCAGCGGAAGAGTACCGCGCAAGTAAAAAACGCGCGACTCTGGTTCGCGCGAAAGCTCCAGCTGCGCCTCCGACCCCGCGGCGCTGGTCACGGCCTGGGTGCGTACCTCATAGAGACCGGACCACGGCTCGAGCGAGACACGTAGCGGCGCGCCCACCGCCGGACCGGGCCGCACCTCCAAAGTCACTGTGTTGTCGTTCACCGCGATAGCCGACACAGCCGCGCCGTAGCCCCAAACCGTATCGTCCACCGTCCAACCCGACGGGAACCTGCCCCGCTCGAAGTAGCTGTCGTCCGCGACAATGTCTCCCTCGATCTGCTTCACGCCTTGCGCGACCACTTGGTCGGCCAGCTCGGCCAGGATTTTCTCCGGTGGTCCGTCGCGCTCAACTTCTTTCACATAGGGTTTCACATAGGGGAACACGCGATTCGACAGATTCGCGTTGCCCGCCCCCAAGAGCACGAGGTTGCCACGCAGACGGCCCGATTCCAGAGCGCCCATGCCCAGAACTCTGGTGTACATGCGGAAATCCGCACCTAGAGTGGCCAGAGCCATAGCCGTGGTAAAAAGTTTGGCATTTGAACCCGGCACAAAGTGTCGAGCCGGGTTGTGCACGTAGAGAATTTCACCTGTCCCGGCGTCGGCAACGAGCACACCCCAAAAACTCCGCTCATTCTCAGGCTCCGCGAGTATGGCGTCGACGCGCTGCCGAAATCTGGCGACATCCTCCCGCTCCGTCCCAGGCACGCCAGATGGATGTTCCGCGGACACACCGGGCGTTGGAACGGGTCGCGAAGCTTCCCCGCCGGGCTCTTGCGCCCTCGCAGCCCATGCAACGGCGATAAGCGCGAGCAGTAAAAGAGCGTGCCGGCCATTTGGCCACTGTCTCATGGAGGTTGCTCCTTCTGCCGCACGGTCCTGGAATTATAGAGTATAGCGCCTCATAAATGTGCGCCACGGTTGCCCACATACCAATCGCGCGTTTGTCACAAACGGTGATTGCGCGACCTCGCAAGACCACCTATCATGAGTCACGTACTCCAGCCCCAGGAGGAAGAGGATGCAAAGAGCACTGTCAACACTCGTGGCCCTTGCGCTCACTGCATGGCCGCTCGCGAATGCCAAGGCCGATACCAAGGAACAGGAACGCTTGCAGAATTGCGGCGCGGTGCTGGAAGATATTCTCTACGTTCCGGATAACATTCCAATGGATCTGATGGACAAGGCCGAATGCGTCATCATCATTCCGTCGGTCATCAAGGCTGCTTTCGGAATCGGGGGCAGCTACGGCCGAGGCGCTATGACCTGCCGCAATGCCCCCAATTTCACCGGGCCGTGGGGCGCGCCGACGATGATTGCGCTGGAAGGCGGCAGCTTCGGCTTCCAAATCGGCGGCCAGGCGACGGATTTCATCGTTTTGGTGATGAACCCGCGCGGAGCCAACGCCATTCTGAGCAGCAAGGTGAAATTGGGCGCCGACGCCTCAGTCGCGGCCGGACCCAAGGGCCGCACCGCTGAAGTTGCCACCGACTTGACCCTGCGCGCGGAGATGCTCGCTTACTCTCGCTCGCGCGGACTCTTCGCCGGCGTATCGCTGGAAGGCTCCACGCTGCGCCCGGATCACAGCGCCAATGAAGAAATCTATGGCGAGAAGTTGGATCCCAAGGACATCATTCAGAATGGCTCAGTCCCTGTGCCGGAATCCGCGCAAAAGATGGTTTCCATACTGAATAAACAATCGCCGAGGAATTTTTCTGACCCGGCTTCGTTACAGTAACCTCGCTCGCAGCTTGCCCTGAGCGAAGGGCGTCGTCGCGGCGCAATCGAAGCATCTTGCCCAAAGGAACCGTGTATGCGGTTCGGGGCACCAGGAGCGCCCCTGTTTGCCAAGATCCCTCTCGACGGCCGAACGCCCCAACTGTCCCATCTGCGCGAAGCGTAGGCCTGAGCGCTTCTGCCCAGCCAAAGGCGAAAGGATTTGCGCAATTTGCTGCGGCACGGAGCGTGAGGTCACGCTCGATTGTCCCACCGATTGCACCTACCTCATCTCCGCGCACCGCTACGAGCAGGAACACCGCAAGTCTCTCTCCGAAAACGAGGTCCCTTTCCGCGAAACCCAGTTTTCACCCGACCTGCTCTACGACCAGCAACATTTGCTCTCCGGATTGAGTTACGCCATTATGAAGTTTTCGCGCGAGCGGCGCGATCTGATCGATCGCGATGTCCTCACTTCCCTTACGGCGCTCGCCGAGACCTACCGGACCCTGACGTCGGGAATTTATTACCAAAAGCCGCCGAGCGCGCGTCTCGCCAACGCTTTGTACGCCGCGCTGGATGACTTCATCCAGGATTACCGCAAGCAAGAGACCGAGCGCACCGGATCTCCCACACTGAAAGATGTGGAGATTTTTCACTCGCTGGTGTTTCTGGCGCGCGTTTGCCGGACCCGCACCAACGAGCGCCCTCGTGCGCGCATCTTCCTGGAATTCCTCCGGGCGCAATTCCCTGCGGCGGAAGAACAGCCCGAACCCTCGCGCATCATTACTCCCTAAACGCAGCCGCAGATCCGTCCACAAGCTTCAACTGCTTTGCCCCCCCCGAGTCGTTGGCGGCGGATTCCACAATCGCAGCGATTCACAATCGAGCGAGCCGGCAACAGAAAATATTCAACGTCGCGCTTGGCATCGGCTAGAGGAGAGAGGGCGGCGAGGCACGTGATGCCCTACTCGGTCGGCAGTCCGCTCCGGTGGCGTCGGAGCCGGTTGCGCGGTGTCCCGGTGGCACGGGACGGTGGGAGAGAGGGAGGGTGTGGGAAGTGTGACCATCGTGTGCCTCGCCGCTGTCGCACGTATGTTCGCTATTTGTTCGTCTCATGTCAAGAACAATCCGCATGGGCGGTGCAAAAGCGAGCTGAACCTCGTAGCGCGGCGATGTGAACTCCTTTATCGGCAGTCAATTGCCACACTTCGAGGGTGCCACGCTTCGAGTGGCGGTAACTGAGGACTTATCAGTGCGTTCCGGGGGCCGCGTCAACACCAAAGGTCCAGACGAAACCTGCCAGGCCTTCCTCTGTCGTTTCGGCCAGTGCATATTCCCCCGGCTGGAGCACCTCCTCCACGGTGAAGCGATATACGCCGCGCGCGGCATCCCAGACTAGAAGAGGAACCTCATCAGCCTCACGACTCTGGATTCCGGCGGCATTCGTGCTTATCGTCAGCAGCGCTCTCTTCTTACCCTTAACCTCGGCGCGCACCAGGGAGATCCGAGGTTCACGACCACCGTAAGGGCGAAAATAGAACTCCGGCTCACCGGAGTGGATGCGCAGTTTGGCGTGTTTTCCTTCCACCTCGATGTGGTGCTTGGTGGATATAAGCGGAATTCCGGTCAAGATTCGCGCCAAGGCGCGGCCCTTACTGACATGCGAGCTGATTTCCTCCTGCTCCATGGCAACGACTCGGTCGCCATCGACCACAAAAAGACCTTCGTCGTCGGGAAGGAAGATGCCGGGCCGGACTGGAAGGCTTTTGTCCACGTCCAGCGAGGCAGAAAGCGCAGCAGCCGCAACAGCCCTGCTCTTCTCGACGAGGGCCTTCTGTTGCGCCTCCTGTTCCGCCTCGGCTTTCTGCGTGGCCTGCCAATCCACCAGTGAAACGGGGATTTCCTCCCAGGCTGATCGCTCCACGCTGTAGTAGCGTACGCGATCGCCCTCACGGTGATATGCACGCACCAGCTGGAACGTGCCATTCGTCAGCACCAGTTTCTTGCCCCTCGGCAGTGCAGTCGGAGCGCTGGTCTGCTCCTCGTTCGGCGCCCTTGCGGCTGAATCACTTTGTACCGCATCTTGATCTTGCTGTGGCTGTGGATTTGGCCGTGGATTTGCAGGAACCTGCGCGTGCAGAAGGGCGTGACCCGCGAGAATCACCGTCACGGCCGCCACTAGAAATGGGTATTCAAAAAACCGGCGTAGTTGCGATTTGCTGCACGCCATGTGGTAAGCCCCAGGCCAGCGCACCGAAATACGGATCATCCAGTGCCATGCCCGACCCTGTAAGCAGTAATGCCTCGCTCCTAAGCATAGCTCTGTCCCCCAGGCTAGCGCAATCATCAGGGCCAGCCGCGCTCTGGCGAACACGGGGCGGGCCCGACAGTATGGCGAATACGAGGAATCGTCAGGCCGAAAAGTCAACCGTAAGGGACGGCGACACCGAGTAAGTCGATTGGTTCAGTGTTCGCAGCGGGGGCGGAGCGCAGCCACTACCATTAAGTCGGAATCGGTAAAGAGCCACTTCTCTGCATCTTTCGCAATCTTGGTGGCACTGTTTAGAAATCCGAGATGCCTGCTCTGCGCCAGATTTCGCAGGTGCTTCAGGCAGATCCCCGTTAGCCGGGAAACCTCATCTTCGGTGAAAATCTTCTGGCTCGACCGGATGGTGCCAATACTCATCGTAACTCCAAGCCAACATCGTAGCTCCAAGCCGACTCCCATATCCTGAATTAATACCCACCGTCGAGCAATAGTCCTTCCGTTCTAGTGTTTCGTTACAATCATATCTTCATCCTGCAACTATCTAGTTGGCATAACAGGGATTTAGTGTTTCATGGCTTTTGCCTGGATGCTGGATGAGTGAATCTGGAAGGCGAAGACTCCATGGAATACAGGAGTATGTGCATGGCTTGTGGAATTTTTTCGCGATGGAAACAGCTGTGCAGTGAATAGGGCTCAGACGTGCGCCCCTCCAGCCTGCTCGAAAGCGTGCGCCAGTTGAAGCAAGCGCGCCTCGCCGAACGCGGGACCGAAGATCTGCAAACCTATGGGCAACCCCTCCGGCGTCTTGCCGGAAGGGACCGAGATGCCCGGAACGCCGGCGAGCGAGCCGGTCACGGTGTAGATGTCGGCAAGGTACATGGATAGCGGGTCTGCGATCCGCTCGCCCAGCCGGAAGGGGGGAACAGGGGATGTGGGGGTGACGATCACGTCGGCCTGCTCGAACGCCCGCGCAAAATCAGAAGCGATCAGTGCCCGCACCTTCTGCGCTTTCAGATAATACGCGTCATAATATCCCGCCGAAAGCGCGTAGGTACCCAGCATGATGCGTCTCTTCACCTCGGCCCCAAACCCGCGACCCCGCGTCTGGCGGTACATCTCCATGAGCGTCGCGCCGGGCACGCGCAGTCCGTAGCGCACGCCGTCGTACCGGGCCAGGTTGGAACTGGCCTCGGCAGTGGCGATCAGGTAGTACGTGGCCACGGCGTATTCGGTGTGCGGCATGCGCAGAGGCACGCGCCGGCAGCCCAGCCGCTCAAGCAAGGCGATGCCGGCTTCGATCTTCTGCCGCACCGCGGATTCCAGTCCTTCGCCGAAGTAGTCCGTCGGAACGCCAATGCGCAGGCCATGCACAGGTTCATCGAGTGTTTTGAGGTAGTCGCTGACCGGCACCTCGGCCGAAGTCGAGTCCATCACATCGCGGCCGGCAATGACTGCGAGTATCGCGGCGGTGTCACGCACGGTGCGTGCAAGCGGCCCGATGCGGTCGAGCGAAGAGGCGAAGGCGATCAGGCCGTACCGCGAGACGCGCCCGTAGGTGGGCATCATGCCCGGAATGCCGCAGAACGATCCCGGCTGGCGAATCGACCCGCCGGTATCGGTGCCCAGTGCCGCCACTGCCAGCCCGCCTGCAACCGCGGCAGCCGAACCTCCACTGGAACCTCCCGGCACGCGGTCCATGGCCACTGGATTGCGAACCGGACCATAGGCGGAGTTTTCGTTCGATCCGCCCATGGCAAACTCGTCGCAGTTGGTCTTGCCCAACGTCACGGCGCCAGCGCGTTCGAGGCGCTCGACCGTCGTTGCGTCGTAGGGCGGCCGGTAACCCTCCAGAATGCGCGAAGCGCAAGTGGTGGGTACGCCACCGGTGCTCAGGACGTCCTTCACCGCCAGCGGCAGCCCGGCAAGAGCAGGCAACGGCTCGCCGCGGACTATGGCGGCGTCGAGTCGGCTGGCCTGCGCATAGGCCCGCTCGGGGCAGAGCGTCAGAAAGGCGTTCAGCTCGGGGTTGCGCGCTTCAATGCGCGCGTAAAACTCGGCCACCAGCTCCCGCGTGGAAATGCGCTTCGCGGCCAGCGCCTCACGCACAGAGGCGACGGTCCAGCGATTCCCATCTTCGCGGTTATTTTCAGGCGGCATCGGATGGGTTCCTATCGGCCCCCTGCCCAGGGATTCGGTTCATCGGTCGATTACCTTCGGCACGCGGAAGTAGGGAGCGTTGGCGCCGGGTGCGCGGCCGAGCACCTCATCCGCCACGTGGCAGGGAGAGGGAGTGTCCTCTCGCAGCGGCGTGCCGGCCGAGTGGCCTTTCGCTGCGGCGTCCGGCGGCAGAACTTGCGCCATGGGTTCGACGGCGCTGGTGTCCAACTCATTCAGCTTGTCAATGTAGGCAAGAATGGAGTCCAACTGGCGCGAAAACGTCTTGATCTCAGCTTCGCTGAGATCAAGATAGGCCAGTTCAGCAACGCGCAACACATCTTCCCTTGTGATCTTCATGGTAGAAACTCAGCTGCAAATTCTAACACGGGCCGCGAGACCGTCCCGACGCAGACGGTATTTCTCTTTTGTATTTAATTCTACAGGTACTTAAGCCCGTAAGCTTGTCCGTGGTGAGGAATCGAGAAGAGTCGAGAGGTGTCTAGTAATTGAGTGTGTTTTTTTCGAAGGGCAGGCAAAACGATTCGGACCCTGAAGCCGAAAAAGCCCCATCCCTGGCAGGCCAGGGGTGGGGCGGTCTCGTAAGCATTCACAGTGCTATTCTCTCGCCGAGGTACCCGATGTAGATGTAAGTTAAGATTGGAGCACCAAGGCCAAGGTCAAGGTGCGCCACCCTCCATCCGTGCTATGGCCTGAACACGTCCAACATGGGCACCGGTCCTCCGCTGGTGACCACCGAGGGCATTACTCCATTCCATTTCTCCACAGCGATTCTCTGAACTTCGAGTTGCCGCAATTGAATCAAATCCGGCGTGATCTGCGCTTTTTGGAGCTCCAGTCCGCGGGCCTCGGCCTCCGCCAGGGTGATTTGCTGTTGCGCCTCGAACTGCACCCTCTCCAGGGCGTTCTGTGCTTCGAGAGCTTGTTGGACCGCCGTTACCTTCGCCTCGATGGCCGCCTGGAAGGCTGCCGAAAATTGGAAGTCGGTGATGGAAAGTTGTACCACGCCGATCCCACGTGCGGTCAGCCTGTCCCTCATCTCGTCCTCCAGCGCGCTTCTCACCGCCGGTCTCTGGGTGATCAGCTCTTCAGCGTCGTAGTTCGCTGTGGTCGATTTGACAGCCTCCTGGATGAACGGCTGAATGACCCGGTTTTCATAGTCTTGCCGCATCGTGCGATAAATCTCGCCCACCTCGCCGGCCACCAGCTGATAGTTCAACGTGACTTCCGTGCTAACCACCTGTAAGTCCTTACTGGAAGAGGTGGCAGGAGCGGTATATTTCTGGATCTGCGTTGACATCAGAACGACCTGATCCACAAACGGAATCTTGAAGTGCAGACCTTCATCGAAACTTGTTCCGGTCACGGCTCCAAACCGCAGTAAGACCCCTCGTTGTCCTGCGCCAACGATGACAGCGCTTCCCGCAATCACAATGATGACGAGAATTGCGATTGCACCCATGGAGATCCACTTCATCATCCCCTTGGGGATTTGACTTCGGAATTCATCGAATTCGGACATGGCCATTGCTGCCTCCTATTCCTTGACGCTTGACAAGCGTTCTCTCAGGTTGTTTCGGCTCGGCACCCTTTCGCTGCCACACTCACAAGAGCGGTGAGTCCTGGGTTTCAAGCCGCAGTGCAGAATACTTCCTGCCATGCGCTCTTGTACACTGTTTCCGTGTCAAGTCACTGGCACGCCAAACAGGATGCCCGCCTCATTCTACCAACTTTAGATGCCCACTGCCTAATTCCGCTGTGGATTGGGTGATGTCGGGCTGTCTGTGCAAAGTTGAAAGGTATCGATCTTCCATCCCCGGTTCAAGCATCCCCAGTTCAAGCATCCCAAAGGCGAGCAGCTCACGATCTGATTAGACCGGTCGGGCAAGCTTCCCATGGAAAGTACTGTTGCAAAAGTTTTCATATCGAAAGAATATCGAAGGCTGCTCCGCACCTAAATCCCTGTATTGTGAGGGGTATACGAAAAGAACCAGCTCGGCATTCTCCATTGACAAGCCGACCAGCTTGTCAGTACGCTTCAGGATGCCAGTACGCTACGGTCGCCCTGACCTGCCTGATTTTTTAGTCCAGGAACAGTGAGAGGGTTTTTATATCACAGCCATGGGCTGTGAAGATGGATTTGCTCCCCAGTGGCTACAGGCCGCCGGGGCAGGCGGCCTGTAGCCCAACGCGCTGTGCGGGCGAACTCTGTTATACCCCCGCCGCCATCCCTCAATCAACACCTTCGCTTCCCGCAAGGTGTAAAAGATCTCTCCATTCAGAAACTCGTCTCGAAACTTCCCGTTAAACGATTCCACATACCCGTTTTCCCAGGGGCTCGCAGGCTCGATGAACAGGGGTTTTACCCCGACCCGTTCCAGCCAGTCCCGTACCAACCGAGCGGTGAACTCGGACCCATTATCCGAGCGAAGGTAATCGGGAACTCCCCGCTCCACAAACAAGGCTGCTAGCCGTTCCAAAACACTCATCGAACCGACTCGCCGTTCTACGTCGATCGCCAAACACTCTCGCGTGTATTCATCCACCACCGTCAAGATCTTCAGTGGACGACCATCGTGGGTTCGATCTGCCACAAAATCGTACACCCAGACATGATCCTGCCAGCACGGTCTTAACCGAAGGCACGACCCATCGTTCAACCACAGCCGGCCTCTGCGGGGCTGTTTCTTCGGCACTTTCAGTTCCTCCTGCCGCCAGATTCTCTCTACCCGCTTGTGGTTCACCCGCCACCCCTCCCGGCGCAACAGCGCCGTGATCCGCCGATAGCCATAACGGCCGTACTCGCCGGCTAACTGCAGCGTCCGAGTTACCAGGCTCGGTTCATCCTGTGGCGCCAAGGTTCGATGCCGTTGCGTGGATCGATTCTGTCCTACTACCCGACACGCCCGCCGCTCCGACACCCCCATGGCTTGGCAGACATGCTTCACTGCCTGCCGCCGTCGGGGCGGGTTCAGAAGTTTCCCGATGATGTCTCCTTCAGAATCGCAAGGTCCAACGCCTGATCTGCTACCAACTTCTTCAGTCGGCCATTCTCCCGTTCCAGTTCCTTCAGACGCCTCACCTGATCCACTCGTAAGCTCCCGTACTCCTTCCGCCATCGGTAATAGGTCTGCTCCGTAATTCCCAACTTCCGACAGACCCCTCCCCTTGTCTGGCCCTTGGCCAGCTCCACTTCCGCCTCTCGTAGATGTCGGATGATTTGTTCGGCTGGATATCGCTTCTTCGGCATTCCTCCCCCCTTCCATGTCCAGTCCGTACCCTAACCTCTAACTTATCAACTGGACCGATTTAAGGGGGGCAGGTCAAGACAGGGTGGGCCGTTACAATCGCGGAGACCGGACGGGCGCCGGGATCACAAGTGAGGGAGAAACGGGCAAGCCGTGGCGCGGCATTGATGTAACGGCAAAGGGTAGGCATTGGGCGCACAAACATGACGAGCTAGAACGTCTCAACCGCGAGGGGAAGATTCATTGGCCGAAAAAGAAAGAAGGGATGCCACGCCTTAAGCAGTATGAAAGTGAGTCCAAGGGAGTACCGTTGCAAGACGTTTGGACAGATATCAAACCCATCCACAATCTCTCACCAGACAGGCTCGGCTATCCCACGCAGAAGCCCCGCGATCTACTGGGGCGCATAATCAACGCGAGCAGCAACCCAGGGGATGTGGTCTTTGACCCATTTTGCGGTTGTGGGACTACCATCTACGCAGCTGAACCGAGTAACCGAAACTGGATCGGCTGCGACATAGCAATCTTAGCTATCAAGCTGGTGCGGGACGTCCTGAAAGAGCGGCACAACCTCACAGAAGATCATGACTTCGAGATAAACGGCGTACCAGTAAGCACGGAGCAGGCCGTTGACCTGTTCAAGCGCGACCCGTTCCAGTTCCAGCATTGGGCGATAGAGCGAGCAGGGGGATTCCCAAGCCAGAAGAAGGTAGCCGACAAAGGCATTGACGGCCACATTTTCTTCGAGACCGCACGAGGGCAAGAGTCAATGGTCCCTTCGGTGAAGGGTGGGACCATCCGGCCAACTGATATCCGCGACCTTCGCGGTGTCCTGGAGCGTGAAGCGTCCGTCATGACTGGCTTCATCTCTCTAAGGGAGCCGAGTACGTCCATGCAGCGGGAAGCTGCGACTGCTGGCTACTACCGATACGCCGACCAGACCTACCCGAGAATCCAACTGCTCACCATCGCAGAGATTCTGGATCAGAAACGGGGATTCGAGACACCGACCAAGATCGGCTCCAAGATCGTGAAGGGGCAGGTTTCATTCAAGTGGTGAGATGAAGAAAGAACTACCGTGCTATCTCTTTGTTGAAACGGGCGATGTAGTCCAAAAGCGTACTATTGCCGCTAGCTGGTCGAAGCGTGGGCGGAATTACATCGAGATGAATTGAAGGAAGATTGGGGCATATTGTACGACTCTCCTGGCGGCAGCTCTACCGGCAGTTCGGGGTGGACGAGGCGAAGGCGAGCGATAATGTCACCGCCCAAAACTTCCCCATGCCACAGAACACCCTCAAGACGGCCGGAACCCTCAGCGCGCGGGCGAGCAAGAGCCTTGACGCCATGCGCACGCACGTCACGCGCCGCGTTCCGACGCCGCGCACCAGGCACGAGCCGCCAAAGTCGTCGACGCCGCCACGACTGTTTGCGCCCGCCAGGAAGCGCGGATCTCTGAACCTATGTCGAGACCCAGATGTTGTGGCCACGCAGGACACCGTCGGTCCCTACATCCTAACCGTGTGCTCGACGACTACTCGCGCTACATCCTGGCCTGGACGCTGCGGCCGACGATGCAAGCGACCGATGTGATGGAGACGTTGGACCTCGCGCGGGCGTCGATCGGGCCCCGGTCGTCCATCGACCGCGAGCCGGCCTAGGCGTGGGCATGCTGTTGGCCTGCCAAGTCCAGCGCCGACTGTTTGGGGTCGTCGAGAGCTTCTTCGGGGCGCGCTGGGTCAAGGGCCGGCGTGGGCGCGGCGCCTACGGCATGGAGACTAGAACTGGCGCACGAAGCGCAACTCGACGCCGGTGCGCTTGTAGTCGTAGAGCTGCGCGTTGGTGGTCCGCACCTCGTTGACCAGCACGAGTTGCGGGCTGAAGCCTCGTATCGTGAAAGCGCGGTTGTAGACCGAGGCGCGCAGGCTGCGGGTGCGGTCCGCGCGCGAGACGCCGGCCGGCGTGTGCGGGAACCAGTTGCCCTGGTAGGCCATCCAGCGCAGCTGGCCGCTGGCGCCCACGGTGAAGCCCCACGGCAGGGCGACCGTGACCCCGGTGTGCACCCAGCGGCGGGCATGGCGCCATCTCTCCGTTTCAGGACTCTCCCGTCCGTATCCTACCGCCGCATCGGCCCGCACGGTCGGGGTTATCATCCGGGCCCCGCCCAGCGCGAAATCCATGACCGGCCCGTCCAGGAACTTCAGTGTCCGGTACCCGCGGTCGTGCCAGGACGCCCGGGCGTTCGCCGTCACCAGCGGGGTGAACCTGTGTCTGGCTTCGGCGCGTACGCCGAGATCAAGATGATCGAATCCTCTGCCGCTCCAGCGGCGCCCGGCATTGGCCAGCAGGCTCACCTCGGTGTTCTCGCCCGCCAGCCAGCGCGGCCCGGCATGGCCCGACACGAACAGCTGATCGAACTCTCCCCCCGCATAGTCCCGCCGCGAGAGGTCGCCACCGATGCGCAGCCGCAGCCGGTCATCCAGCCGATGCTGATATTCCCCGCCCGTCCACATCGAGACGCCCACGCCCGATGTCGTCAGATCGTCCACGTCGCGTCGAAACGGCAGGCCCTGGATATAGATGATCTCCTCGTCCGAGGTGAAGCCGATGTTGGTGTCCGGCGCCAGCGAAGCGCCGAGATACATGTTCCAGCGCCGGCGCGCCCGGCGCGCCCAGATCTCCGACAAGAAGCGCACGACATTGGCGGCGACCGCCGGCGGCGGCTTGCTCGCCAGGACCTGCTCGAAAGAACGGCGCGCCAGGCTGTCCGCGCCCTTAAGGAAGAACGACCGCGCCAGCTCCAGGCGGACGCGAAGCAGCCCGGGGTGCTCGACCAGCATGCTGTGGAAGGAGGCGATGGCCTCGTCCAGCAGCGCATCCCGCTTCGCCTCCGAAACATTCGGCTCTTGCGATGCCCCGATCGCCGCCAGGCCGATGAGGAAAACCACGTCCGCCTGGACCGTCCGGCCCCGCGCCAGCGGCCGCAGCACGGCCAGGGCCTCGTCGAACCGGTCCGTCCGCATCAACGTCCGGGCCTCGGCGATGCCTGTTTCGGCAGACTGGCTAGAGGTCCCCGGAGATTGCGGCGCTTGCCCGGCGCTCCACGCAGGGGTGGAGAGGAAAAGGACGGCGGCGGCCGCCAGGACGCGAAGGAGAGGGCTGATGGCCATCATCGAAGGTTCACCATGAACTCATCGGCGTACCGCGCTATGGGGTGTGTCACCTTTGACATCGTGGCTGCGACATTCCTTCCGGAAACGGAAGTCGAGGCGACAAGGCCTCGTGAAGGGTACAAGACCAGACCCGCGAGGGGTCGGGGGGTGCAGTTTTCTCAACACGACTTGGGAACGCCGGGAGCGGGGTGCAGGTCTTTCCTCACGCCGCACAAAAAAGAGGGCGGCCAGAGGGCCGCCCTCCCAGTCTTCCCGTTTAGCTACTACTTCCGGTGCGCGCCGAAAGCGCCCACATAGCTCTCGGTGACGGTGTCATCTTCCATACCCGTAGTGTTGGTAACGCCGAAGGTGCCGGCGACGGAACCGGGGTGGTCGGTCGTCTTCTCGCCGTTGCCGAAGAAACCGCCGCTCCAGGTGCCATTAAAGGTGTGGGTCGCCAGACCCGGCCCCTCTTGCTGGCCCATTACGGCACTACCGTCGAAGGTGTTTTCGCCAGTGGTAAGATTGGTCTTTACCAGATGGATAGGCTCCTCCATGGGGTCGCCGCCACCCACGGAGATGTTATCGATCGCTCCCTCGATGGTTCCAGCAGTATCAGCGTCGCCGAACTCGGCGGTCAGATTGGCGTCGCCATCGAAAGACGACACCCCGCTACCCGTCTTATGATGGGCCCCGACTGCGGGACCGCTATACTTCGCTGTACCTTCGAGAGCTTCCACGTTGTTCGCGGTGAACGGCTGTCCACCCGTCGCGATGGCCCCGAAGGTATCGGCGCCAGCATCTGTTTCATCCAACCAGACACCGAAGAGGAGGTAGTCGGCCTTCGCAGCAGCTTCCACCTCCGTAACGCCTTCCCTTCTTCCGGAAAACGTGTAGCCGGTCGCGGCCGTGACCATGACATTGTCCCCGCTGCCCGTATAAGACAGTGAACAGGGGCTATCAGCACACGTGAACGTTCCCTTAATCGCGGGAGTATTGTCCTGACCATCATGGTCGAAGCTACCCGGGAAGCTTGTCTCAGCATCAGTGAACTCACCCACAGACGCAATTGTTTCCGCCGTGACTGCAGCGTTCACGACGGTCACCGCCGTTACCGCCACAACCTCTGGCGTCTCCTGCTCCTTGTCGGTGAAGACCAGCACACGCGCGCCTTCACTCGAAATGTCGAACATGTGCGGGAAATCGCCACCGACGTTGGTCTGCTTGGCATTGGGTTTGACAGCGGGATCGACGTCGGCATCGCCCACTGTGTCGGAGGTGATGTCGTTCTCGGCACCGCCACCACTAACACCGGACCGGAACGTAATCTCCAGCAGGCTGGCCATCGCCTCGTCAACGTCGGCTGTATTGGGGTTATCTGGCGTGTCTACAGCCCACGCAGCAGCAGCGGCGGCATCGCCGTCTTGATTGCCAGCTGCCATTGCAGCCGCTGCAGCGATAGCCGCCCCTACACTTGCCACCTCTACCTTCGCGTCGTCCTCGTCTTTGACGTCGGACGCATTCGCCGACGTGAACAAGCCGAGGACGTGCGTGCCGGCGGCCGTCTCCGCGGCTGCTGCCGCATCCATGGCGGTCATATAGTTCATGCCCGCGCCCGTAGCCTGCTCTTCCGCGGTGGTCTTCGCGGCGTCCGCGACCCCCTGATACATCTGGGCGTCTGCGAGGGTGGTCGCATCCATCGCACTCATGGATGCGGCATCCGCGGCGGCCACAGCCGTCCACGCGTCAGCCCGCGCCATTTCGGCCGCGGTCGCAGCCGTTTCGGCCGCCGTTGCCTGCGTGTCCGCCTCGCCGGAATCCGTCCGCGCGCGCACGGCACGGTCCGCTGCGTCCCGTGCTTCGACCGCCTTCGCTCTGGCGTCCTTCGACTTTTGGTCCGCCGAGTTGAAGTGGACTAGTGCTGCCGCCGCCGCCGCTTTCGCCATCTCCTGCGCAGCGGCGATGTCTCTCTCTTGTCGCAGCTGACCAGCCACAGCCGACGCCAATTCCGACTCACGCTGCAATTCCTGCGCTATCTCAAGTTGGTCGTCCGCATTCCCCTGCTCAGTCTCGGCGGTCGTCTGCTCGCCCTCCGCATCGGCGGACATCGTGTCCGCCTCCGCCCGCTCAGAGGCCTCTTCGGCAGCAGTTGCGGCCGCATCGGCCGCATCGGCGGCTTCCTGAGCCGCCATCGCCTGCGCGGACTCATCGCCCGTGAGGTCAGCGACCGTGTCCGCCGCCTCCTGGGCGGCGCCAGCCGCCGTCCGAGCGTCCATGGCGGCCGTCATGGCCGCCTCTTTCGCGTCGGACAGTTTCCCCGCTTCGATAGAGGGATCAGGCGCAGGAGTGACAGCCGGCGGTGGTGCCGGTGCGATGACCGGCGCTACTACGGTTTCGCTGCCGCACGCGGCAAGGCCGAGCGCCAGCACGGCCGCGCAACAGATCTTCGCAATCTTCATCATCATCATCATCGGGTTCTTGTGTTTAAACATAGTTCACCGGCTCTCCTCAATAGAGTTCAAGAGTGAGTTCAAGAGGCGACCTCGAGACGAGGCCTCGCTCCTCCATCGTAAGCGTACAGCGTGGAACACACGTCTGTCAAGCTTTAATTAACGATCCGCGCCGTGTCGATACAGGCAATCCATATCCCCATCCCCGCGGTATCCCCGCGCGGATTCGGTCGGCGAAGGGAAACTTTGCATGTTGAGCGCCGCCCCCACAATCCGCCTTCAGGTCCGAATAGGCGATTCCCGCCTGAAAGACACCGAACCACACGGATTCTCCTAGCCTGCACCCTGTCTCCTCAAGGATCAGGTTGGTGGACGTTACCACACCGTTTCCGGGGAATGCAAGCGCCAAGTTCCAGAAAAATCTCAACCGGTTACCAACCGGCGGTGACAGGATTCCCGCCCCGAGACTCCTCTCGATCTCCCGGCAGCTTGAGAGCCGGGCCGAGAGAGGATGCTCCAACCGGAGATCCCGGGCGGGATCTCCGGTTCAGAGATCTACCGGCAGACGCAACCCGCCCAGACCAGCTGAGAATCGATCCGGCGGGCGCGAAGCGGCGCAACCGTTTGGGACCGGGCCGCTCTCCGCGTGCCGATTCGCCGCGGACATCCGAATCAGGCCTCAACGCTGAACTGTCACGCCGACATCCGTCCCGGAGCCTCCGGGCAGTATATCAGCTCCGATACTGGCGGCGACCCGGGCCGCGGATTCCTTCACCGAGTCCCGCGCGAGATGGGCGTAGCGGGCCGTCGTCTGGATCTTGCTGTGCCCGAGCAACTTGTCGATCATCGGAAGGACCATACCGGACGCCAATGGCGGGTCTGTGATGCCCGAAGTGTAGCCGGTACGGCTCAGCCGTTGAAATGGTAGCGCATTGTCAGGTCGGGGGCCGTTCGGCTTGCGCCATCGTGTTTTCCGGGTCCGCCTCCACGTCGCCATCGTCTATGACCCAAATCAGCGTAAGAAGAAGGTTGAACAATACTATTTCGACAGCCGTCGTGGATGGAACGCTCAATCGCTGGACATTGGTTTTGCCCCGGACAGTCTGAAGATGACAACGATGGCTTACCCTGCTGTCGAGTTTCTCTGCCTCGTTGGACTTCAGCGTTTTCGGCCTGCCTCGACGACACATCGCCGCGTGTTTGTTTACCACGCGTGGCTCGACCCGCTGCCAGTGAGTACCGCCGCGGTTGCCGCGAGCGGCATGCTGTGGACGCGAGAGTCACAGGCTTATCGGTTCGAGAACGCGTTCCGAACCGTCCAGAAGAAGCACAAGTCCTTTCTTCTCGCAACGCCGATTGAAGATTCATCATGAGCAACACACTGAACAAGTACGACAGCTGGTTGACCGGCGATGACAGCCCCGCGGCGCTTGTCATTCGGGAACATGTGATGCCAGTCGAGGGACACGATGGTGCGCTGTTCCCGCCAACGTTTGCCGCCGGTGACGGTTCCCCCGGCGGGTACAATATCGACACATTCGGCGATGAGAAGGATGGGAAGAACGTCTGCTTGATCGACAGCGTGGGATCGCAGGCGAATCGGATCGAGCCGATCTTTGCCGAGGAAAAGTACGCGGGATTGATCCCGCAGATCGTCGTGAAGGCCGGAGAGAAGGAGATCAACATCACCGAGGCGGGCCATCGCGCCGGCGACGCATCGATGCGATGTTCTGAATTGCAGGAGGAGTTACATGACGCGTTCCGGGCCGTGCTCAGCGGGGACTCCGAACCGCTGGCGAAAATCGCGCCCACGTCGCTGGTGTTCGGCGTCTGGGATTCTCGCGACACGCAGGCGAAGTTACCTCGGCTAGTGTCGTCTACGATCAGGGCGTTCGATGTACGGAAGATGACGCGAGGGGCCGCCTACATTCCACCGGTCGATTACTCCGACCTCGATGTTTTCAGCGAAACCGAAAAGGCCAAGACGGAAGGAAGCTCAAAGAGCCCGCTTGCACAGCGCGGGTTCGTGCACAATCTCGCATCCGCCTCCCACGGCGGCGTGATCGCGACCGGCGGCATCCGCCGAGATGCAACGCTCAGTCTTGCCGCTCTTCGTCTGCTCAAGGCTGGCGACGATGAGGGCACGCTTGCGCTGCGCCGCTACGTCTTCGGCCTGGCGCTGGTCGCGTTGACGGCCAACACGTCGATCTACCTTCGCCAGGGCTGCAACCTGGTCATCGATTCGGACAAACCCCGCGAGTTCCACAAGGTGTACCGCGACGGTCGGCGAGAGCCGGCAACTATCTCGCATCCCGAGGCGATCGAGTTCGCCTCGGCCGCCGCCGAGACGTTCGGTAAGGGTGACAGTCGCACGGTTGCGTTCGACAAGCAGAAGGCCAAGGCGGACGTGAAGAAAAAGGATTGACGATCGGAGCATCCCATGTCGGATTACCTCTGTATCGCTGCGACGTTTCTGGATCCGCGTTTTCACGGACGGGGTGACGGCGGCGAACCCGAATGACCACCCTCACCGTTGCGGCTCTTGCAGGCGATCGTCGCCGCGAACGCCGATGACATCGGTAACATGGATGGAGACCTCGATCGGGCCTTGACGTGGCTTGAACTGCAGGGGCCGCCCCTTCTCCTGGCGCTGTAGGGGTTCAGACCCTTTTGGACCATTGAGCCGGCGAAAATAAGAGACACTTCCTGGCCAGGGTAGGAGGCACCCCATGCGCAAGGAAGCGTCACCGGAGAAGGTCGTTCAAGAGATCCGGCGGAAGACCTGCCGACGGTTTTCGGCCGAAGAGAAGATTCGGATCGTGCTGGAGGGCCTGCGGGGCGAAGCAAGCATCGCCACGCTGTGCCGCAAGGAGAGCTTGGCACCAAATCTGTACTATCGGTAGGAGCAAGGAGTTTCTCGAAGCCGGCAAGAAGCGGTTGGTCGGCGACACGACCCGCGAGGCGACGTCGACGGAAGTCACCGATCTCCGCAAGGAAAATACTCACCTGAAGCAGCTCGTCGCGGAGATGGTGCTCGAAAACCTGCTGCTCAAAAAAACCGTGACGGCCTCCGGCTCGGAGGACGACACGTGCGACTGACGGCGGCGAAGAAGCAGGAGATGATCCGCCTGGTGGAAGGGTCGGACCTGCCGGTCCGCCACACGCTGCGCGAGCTGCAGGTGCCGCGGTCGACCTTCTACACGTGGTATCGCCGGTATGCCGAGGGTGGGCTGAACGGACTCACCCCGCGCCCGTCGGGCGCCCGGCGCTATTGGAACCAGATTCCCCCACGCGTGCGGCACCGTGTGGTCGACGCCGCGCTGGCCGCGCCCGAACGCACGCCGCGTGAGCTGGCGTGGGCCTTCACGGACCGGGAGGGGCCTTTTCTCTCGGAACCAAGCGTGTATCGCATCTTGAAGGCGTACGACTTGATCACCAGTCCGGCCTTCGTCGTGCTCTCGGCGGTGAAAACGTTTGCCTATCCCACGCACCGCCCCAACGAGCTCTGGCAGACCGACTTCACATATCTCCATGTCGTCGGGTGGGGCTGGTATTACCTCTCGATGGTGCTCGACGACTACTCGCGCTATATCCTGGCCTGGACGCTGCAAGCGACCGATGTGATGGAGACGTTGGACCTCGCGCGGGCGTCGATCGGGCCCCGGTCGTCCATCGACCGCGAGCCGGCCGAGGCGTGGGCATGCTGTTGGCCTGCGAAGTCCAGCGCCGACTGTTTGGGGTCGTCGAGAGCTTCTTCGGGGCGCGCTGGGTCAAGGGCCGGGGCTTGCCCCGTTTCAGTGGACAGTTTCTCGTTTGAGTTTTGCAACTAGTCACAGTAGGCGTTGCGGGAACTGTGGGAGCCGCGTAGCGGCTTCCAAGAGGCTGTGGGAATCGCGCAGCGATTTCCAGGGCTTGGTCAGTTTCCACAACGGCTGACGCCCGATCGTACCTCCTTTCGTAGCTTGGTGGGGAGTGGTTCTCCAGAGACGAATGCCGACGGTGGGGGTTGTAGAAACCCTCCACGAAGTCGAAGACAGCCATCCGGGCCTCGATGGGAGTGCGAAACGAAGACCGCTCCAAGAGTTCACACTCCAGCGTGGCGAAGAAGCTCTCGCACAAGGCGTTGTCGTAACAGTCGCCCCGGGAGCCCATGGATAGGCTCACTCCAGCCTTCCGGCAGTGCTTGCCGAATTCGATGGACGTGTACTGCGATCCCTGGTCCGAAGGGTGAATGACCCCTTCAGGCCGACGTCGCCAGATCGCCATGTTCAGGGCATCGATCACCAACTCGGTCCTCAAGTGAGTTGCCATCGCCCAGCCCACCACGCGGCGGCTGAAGGCATCGACCACTACGGCCAGATACAAAACCCCCGCCCAGGTCCCGATGTAGGTGATATCGGCTACCCAGAGCTGATCCGGCCGGTGGGCCGTAACGTTGCGATCCACCCGATCCGGGGCTCGGCGAGACCCAGGCTCCCGATGCGTCGTCCGAGTTCGCCTGCGTCGGCTCACTCCTTGCACTCCCGCCTCTTTCATCAGACGCGCCACTCGCTTGCGAGAAACACGTTGGCCCTCATCCGCCAGTTCGGCTCGGATCCTCGGCGCTCCATAGGTGCCTCGACTCCAGCCATGTATCCTCTCGATCCGGGATCTCAACTGCGCATCCTCCTCAGCTCGAGCCGAGGGCGGACGCTGGCGCCACGCATGGTACCCACTGGGGGAAACGCCCAGCACTAGGCACATCGTGACGATGGGATAGCTCTCCTGGTACTCGCTCACGAGCTCGAAGACTTTCCGGGCACCGAGCCGGTCTCCCTAGCGAACCAGGCCGTTGCTTTTGCCAGGATTTCCCGCTCCAGCTTCAGCTGCCGGTTCTCTCGCCGCAGCCGGCACAGCTCCTCTCGCTCTGTACTCGTCAACCCGTCTGCTCGCCGTCCCTCATCCAGGTTCGCCTGATTGACCCAGCTGCGTATCGACTGCGCTGTCGGCTCGAACTCTCGGCCCAGTTCCTCCGGTGTCCTCCCGGCCCGGACCAGTTCCACCATCCGTGCCCGATACTCAGGCGGGTACGAGTATTGATTCCTTCCCATTGTGGACTCCTTTCTCCCAAATTCTTAGGTGTCCACCAAATCGGGGCAACTCCACCTTCCGGTGTGCGAGACTCCATTGGTTTGCTGGCAGGCCTTTCCTGACAGGAGTTCGTTCAGGAGCGAGCCGCACTTGGGCGCCGCGCACCTTACGGCTTGAGGGCCTTCCTGCACTGGAAAAGGAGGCAAGCACCCATGCAACTTCGCATTCTCGCGCTGGCAGCAGCGCTCATCGGGGCGGTGTCCGTCCCGCCTGCGTCCGCACAGAACCAGGGAAAGCGGGACCTGAAGGCCCAGCAGAAGGTGGAAGAAGAGGCGGAAAAGCGCCAGGAACTCCTGGAGGAGGTCCAGCCCATGGCGGACCGGTTCGCCGAGGCGATGGTGACCCGCAAGTACTCGGACTCCCTCGTCCAGGGCTACGTCAGCTCCCTAGGCCAGAGTTTGGTCCCGCCGGATTACCCAGCATCCACTACGTTCTCGTTCCGGGTCGTGCAGGACATCTATCCGAACGCGTCCGCCCTTCCTGATGGGAGGATCTACCTCACAACCGGCATGCTCGCGCATGTCGAGAACGAGGCCCAGTTGGCCATGGTGCTAGGCCATGAGATTGGCCACGTGATTGAGGAGCACGCCCTGGAATCGCTGCGAAGGCGGCGCTCGGGGCAGCGCCGCAACAAGATAATCGGCGCCGCCGCCGGCGCGGCACTCGGTGGTCTCTTCGGCAGGAAGAAGGGCGGCAAGACCTCCGCGGTGTCGGGTGCCGCGGTAGGGGCCGCCGTCGGCGCTCTTGCTGCGACCGTGATCAATTCCGTGATCCGCTCAAGATATAGCAAGGAGCATGAGAAGGAGGCCGACCGGATCGGCACCGAGCTCGCCCTGGCACGGGGATTCGACCCCCAGGAGGCGGTCCGGTTCTGGGAACGGCAGCACGAGCGGTTCGGGAAGAGAAGCCTCAGCCCGAAGATCGGAAACTCGCTCTTCGGCTCCCATCCGCGGGACCGCGTCCGGGCCGAGAACCTCAGGGCGCTGCTCGCTGCGGACCTGAAGTCCGCGATCGACGACAAGCGGACTGGTGGTGGACTGGTTACGGGCACCCCGCGCTTCGGCAACGGCACTGTCACGTTAATCGTGTTGGGCCGCAATGGCCCGCATGGATTCCCTTTCAGGCGGCCGCACTCGCACTTTCCCATACATTGAATGCGTCTTTTCGAAATCGTTTGAATGTGAGTCTGTTGCGTAAATGCCGCTGGACATAAAAGGTGTTGTAAACGGCGGATTGAATGTTCAGAAAGCGTTGGGCCGAACCCGGTGATTTGAAACGCTGCTGTTTTCGTTCTCGACGCCGGACGGGGTGATGCGAATTCTCGGCACGATTATTCGCACGCCTATCGTCGATGTGTTGAGCCGTTAGGCCGAGGGTTCGAATGGCGACGTAATAGGACCTGAGTTTATCGGTTGTAATCCGGGTGGGTGGCCAGCCTTGTTTCTTCAGCGGCTTGCGCATCAACTTCAACGCTGCTTGGGCGTTCCGCTTCGATTGCACGAGGAAATCCAGGACCTCGCCTTCATTGTCGACCCCGCGCCATAACCAATAACGCCGTCCGCGAATCACGATGACCATCTCATCAAGATGCCAATAGCCGTTGGGAATGGGTCGCGTGTGGCGCAGGTTTCGGGCAATCGGCGCACCAAACTTGAGGAACCAGCGCCGTACGCTCTCGTAGGAAATATCCAAACCCCGCTCCGCAAGGAGATCCTCCACATCCCGATAGCTCAGAGCGAACCTGGCATAGAGCCAAACGGCGCGTCGAATGATTTCCGGTGGAAAGCGGTGACGTTTGAAGGAGATGGTGTCCATCCCAAAAGGCCACACCGAAATCACCAGATCGAGATTAGAGCACTTAACGTGACAATGCCCGCGCACCAACCCGGGCAACCGCAAAGAGTACAAGCGCGTCAACGGCCCGTTCACGCTCATCATGTTCTCAAGCAGCGCGAGCAAGCTCCCTTTCGGCAATCTGCCGCGCCTCTTGCTGGCCTGGCTGTGTACCGAAGCGGTACGGACCCAAAGCCGTGTGCTGATCCTGGGGTCATCGCTTTCCGATTTCATGGATAAGCTCGGCATGGCTCCCGTCGGCGGCGCTCGGACGCGGCTCCGCAACCAGATGGACCGCCTGTACAACGCTCATGTCTCGCTGATCTACGAGGATGAGTGCGGCAAGGCCACCGTAAACTCGCTAATCGCCGATAGCACTGCGTTCTGGTGGAATCCGCGACGGCCCGACCAGCCTTCACTCTGGGACAGCAAGATCGAACTCAGCGAGAAGTTTTTCAACGAGATCATCCGCCACCCCGTACCGCTCGACATGAACATCCTCACGGCCCTCAAACGCTCCACGTTGGGCCTAGACCTGTATCTCTGGCTGACCTACCGCACCTTCGCGCTCCGTGCTCCGCTACGCCTCACTTGGAAGCACCTGTACCGCCAGTTCGGCGCACACCCGGCCAAGGCCAGCGACAACAACACCGTTCAAGCCTTCCGTTACAAGGTTCTCCGCGAGTTGAAGAAGATCAAGTTGGCCTGGAAGGACTTGAACTACTCGACGGCTCCGGGGGTCTTGATCTTGCATCCCTCGACTCCTGCCATCCCTCCGGCTTCGGGGCATCCCGAATTAGTCAGCTAAGGCCCGTTGCGGCCCTAGAGATAGCCTCTAACGGCCCTGTTGCGGAGCGAGAGACTTTCTAGCAGTGCCCCGACCGGCTGAAAGCCGCTCCTGGGGCGTCCTAAGCGATTTGCCGCCGTGAGGCTTATCCACAGGTGCCGGTGATTCGAGAGAGTTATCCAGTACCAAACGGGTAACACACCCCCCCCCGATTCGTGGACCAAACGGGTAACACATACAAGTAGTTAAAGAACTAGTAGTACAGAACAAGTAGTAGGAGCAACTACGGCTGTGGATAACTTGCTGAAGAGAAAACACCCAAGAGGGGGCGCGCCCCTCCCGAAAAACCAAAACCCTCCTTATAGGTAAATAACTGAAATAAAAATAACTTACAGCAAACCGCAGCGGAACGGGGGAAACTGGACGACAACAAAATCCAACCCAAAACCCCGGATAGCCTCCGCCAAGGGGCGAGTCAAGCCGCTGGCGCGGCTCCTACGCTGCGCTACGGCCCTGCGGGTGACAGCGCCCCTCGGCTACGGCTCAGATGGCTGGTATGGCCGAAAGGTTCCCTTCGGCCCGTCCACACGGCCCGAAATCCCCCTTTTCCCTCGTGAACAGCGCGTCTCTCCAGATCGACCCGGAGCGGTCCAGGGCGCGAAGCGGCGCAGCGAACCCTTGACGGCGAGGACCGATCTGGAATCATGCGCGACGAGGGAAAGGGGATTCAAGAGCGAGGGGGAAGGGCCGGTAGAGGAAGCCCCAGTCGGGGCTTGCGCAGACGCCCGTGGAGACACTCTGTTAGTTGAGTTGCGAGCGCTCCTGCATATCCATCCGCACCCCCAGAACTCGAAGCGCCTCCATCTTCGCTTTCACCTCGGAAGGGCCGATCACGCGGAGCGTGTCAAATAAACTCGCGCAGGCTCTCCGGTCCCAACCCACAAACGTGAAGAGCATCGGCGACCTGGGCGCAGTCGGGGCAGAGTGTCTGTCCAGTCCCGATGTCTTCACCCTCGACGCCGCACAGCGTGATCGACTCGCTGCAGGACTCGCCCACCCAGTCCACGCGCAAGTGGCGATAACGTCCTTGGTTCTTCATGGCCTTTAGAGATGACCTCAGTTGCGCTTGCCGTTTTTCTCTCGTTGGGCAGGGGTCGGGGAGGATTTCTCTGCTCTAAAATCCCCTATGATAATGCTTCTTATCGTAGGCTAATAGACACGCCCTCCCGGCCCGGTCCGTCGTCCCGTGTC
This sequence comes from Candidatus Acidiferrales bacterium, assembly GCA_965197305.1. Taxonomy (GTDB): domain Bacteria; phylum Acidobacteriota; class Terriglobia; order Acidiferrales; family UBA7541; genus Palsa-189. Next base: position 1,245,576 of record CBDAMS010000013.1, read on the forward strand.
TGTTAGCCAGGGTACTAGCTTGATATCGATTGATTTTCAAGTCAAAAGCGCCAACCTAGCGAGTCTCTGCGACGACCAGACCGGCCCGTTTGCGCGCTCTCATTCGCGCGTTCGCCAAATCGTAACTGGCTTGGTACCGCATCCAGAAATCGGCATTCGACCAGCCGGCTGCCTCGAATCGCAAGGCCATATCGGCCGAGATTCCGCCCCGACCGTTGAGCACGCGGTCCAGCGTCGTGCGGGCCACGCCCAACTTCTCGGCCGCACTAGTCACCGTCAACCCTTCGACCTTCAGACAATCTTCCCGCAATGCCTCGCCGGGGTGGATGTTGGCCACGATCTCATCGCCCATCATGCGCATGTTGTTCCTCCTAATGGTTAGTGGTAATCGGTCAAGTCAACGTCGAACACGTCGCCGTCCTCCATGCGGAACAGAATTCGCCAGTTCGCCGACACCCGCACTGACCAATAGCCGACAAGCTCGCCCTTCAGCGCGTGCAGCCGGTAACCAGGCAAGGCCATGTCGCGGGGAGTGATGGCGATGTCCAGTTCCCTCAAGATGCGCACGATCCGCGCCGCGTGTTCCGGCGGAAGGCGGCTGCGGTCACCGCGAACCGCTCGCTTCAACGCTTGATGTCGCACCGATTTGAGCACGGAAACACTGTCGCATGGTGCGCGTCATGCGTCAACCCGGCCGCGAGATCTCATACTGGTCGAAGAACGGCCCGACCTGGTCAGTGAGCAAATCCGCAGCGGTGATCGGTGTCTTCTGGTCGTGGGTTGAGACTCAGCGCACTGCTTATGCGCCTATTGAATATCGCAATCCAACTCTCATGTTCGTCTTTTAAACCAGCGACCAACTCTTCGACAAGAGAGTCGTCAATAGCCTCAGGGTGACCGTGTACAAAGTTGTTTCGACGCTCCTGTACGCGCTCAAGGAGATGCGAAACCTTGGAGTACCCAAGGTCGTTGAGGTCTGCCCAGTACGTCGTGGAGAAGATAACCTTAGTAGAGCCTATCCAGCCGGGAACCGATTGAAGAGTAGCGGCGAAGAAGGTCTTCCGTCACCGCCTCGGGTAGAGCCGCCATCGTTTCTCGAAAAAGTCTTTCGATACGCGTTTCGAAGTAAGTCCAAAATACAAGGATGACGATCGCTCGAGGAGAGGGGCGGCACCGCTCGGAGATTGAGAGAAATCGGTCTGCGTCGGTGATGGGCCTGAGCCATTCTCGTTCTAGCATTTTGAGGTAGACCCAATCCTCATACTTACCTTCTCCGCCCATGAAAGCGGGCGCCACTCTGTGTTCTGTCCCGTCGGAATCTTGGAACACCGTCCACTCCATATTTTGCAAGAGCTCGCCACAGGACGGGCAATGACCCTTCGTAGTGCGGATTCCTCCGCAAGCGCAACGAACATACCCACTCCATAGTGAGGTCCAAGACCGGTCGTTTGGAAGTGATTCGAACCACATGGGAACATGGCTGGAACCTGATGGAGTGGACGTATCGTTACGCGATTGCCTGAATGCGGCTAGGGAACCGAATTCTTAATGCGCCGCCCGTGCCCCGCCCGGATAGCCTATCTACCGCAGTCGACCCCAGGCAAGCCCCAGAAGTAGTTAGCGGGTACTGCGAGCGACAGCCACGCGGCAAGCCCAACCGGCCACAGCGTACCACGAACCAGCGCCACGGCGGCATATTGGCCGGCAGCCACGGCAGCGAAAGCACGCCGAACGAAAGCCGGCGTCATAGCCGAGCGGCCCTCCGAAGGGTACCGACCAGATTTGTGTTGAAATACACGCTAAGGCTCGCGCATCTTGAGCTTGGCGGGGTCGATCTTGATCTCGCCGTAGAGCAGTTGACCATACGTACGGGAATGTGCATTCAACCTGTGGATAACTCTGGATCGTATACTCGGCCACGATGGAACGGTTTTCCGGGGCGATCCAGAGCGCATACGAAGAGCACGAGTGTCCGCCGCGCATTCACGAAGCGCTTGGACGGCTGATCGAAAGGAAGGTGCCGGAGATCGACGGGTATCTACTCTCGCCCGTCTCGAGCCTGCCGTCGAAAGTCGCCGATGTCCTACAGCTCGGGACGCGGCGGACGATCGATCTTACTGAGTCGTCGATACGGGAGATAAACCGGGAGCAGGTGATCAGCTCGTGCCTTCTCGTTCGGGGAGCGCTCGAGACGGCGTGCCTGATGTGGGATCTCACGCGCCGGGTGACGAAGGACGTGCGCGCTGGCACTGACCTAACCGACCTCATCACGACGGCCACGGGGGATTTCAAGCTCCCCTACGGGAACCTGCCGCGCCTGATCCTCGCGTGGCTTTGCACCGAAGCGGTACAGACCCAAAGCCGCGAGCTAGCTCTAGGCCGGTCGCTCTCCGACTGCATTCGGAACGCGGTGCCATCGAACGACAGGTTGTCAGAAGTGGTATTTCAGGCTCAGGTTGAAACCGAACAGCTTCATGTCGTCTGCCATGATGGTGCCCGATACCGATTCGCTCCCGTCCCTGCGCAGATTCGGCACGTGGCTGCGCAACGGAATCCATTCTAAACGCTCGCTATGGAAGGATGAGAAGTTGATCCAGTGGCCCTTCACCCCTATGGACAGAGACTCCGTGATTTCGTAGTCCACTCCGAACAGCACCTGATAACCGAACAGGGTGTCGGAAAGTGCCTTCTGGGCGACACTGGTCGTTCCGGCAAGGTTCCGGCGGATCTGCTCGACGTTGGGCAGCCCCTCTCCGGTGGAGATCGCGGTGGGGTCGGCGTTCCTGGCCCACAGACTGGTGTATTCCATTTTGGCAGAACCGATACCCATGCCCAGCCCGGCATAGGGGGTAAACCGGGTGCTGTTGGTGAAGTCCAGATACAGGTTCCCGAACAGATTGTGCCCGGCGAGGGTGCCTATGCGGTCCGTCGCCACCTGAATTTCCTGACGAATCTTGTCGCCGGAGGCTCCGGTGGCGAAGGGAATATCGGCGGTCTGGTCATATCGGGAGGCCCGGTAGAAGTATTCGAACTCTGGCCTAAGGCGGACCCGCATCCCGTCCGGGTCGTTCTTTCCTGTTCGATACCCCAGCACGAATCCGGACAGAAAGCCACCGGCGCTGTCAAACCTGTTGTTCCAGTCGTCACCTAACCCGCGATGCGAACCCGTGCAGTTGTAGTCTTCATACCCGGCAGTTTGTGTCACGGTCGTGTACAGCGGGTTGATATACTCGTCACACACGCTGGCCCGGTCGTCGCTGTCTCCTGTGGTATTCATTCCCGGGACGAAGTTCTGGCCCATCTCGAAGCCGAGATATATTTCCTGACCATGCGCCGCCCCTGACCTGCCTGATTTTTTAGTCCAGGAACAGTGAGAGGGTTTTTATATCACAGCCATGGGCTGTGAAGATGGATTTGCTCCCCAGTGGCTACAGGCCGCCGGGGCAGGCGGCCTGTAGCCGAGCGCCGAGTGCGGCCTCTTAGTGTTGTATTCCACGCGCCACATTTCGATCACCACCTGCGCCTCCTTCAGCGAGTAGAAAATCTCTCCATTCAGGCATTCATCCCGCAGCTTCCCGTTGAAACTCTCACAGTACCCGTTCTCCCAGGGACTGCCCGGTTCGATGTACAGCGTTCCTGTCCCCACACTCGCCAGCCACTTCCGCAGTTTCTTCGATACGAATTCCGGGCCATTATCGGAACGAATATGCTCCGGAATTCCCCGCCACAGCATCACGTCGGCCAGCGCCTCAATCACCTCATAACTCCCCAACCGTCGTGCCACCCGGATCGCCAGGCACTCCCGCGTGTATTCATCCATCAGCGTCAGCATCCGCAACGTTCTCCCGTCGTGCGTCTTCCCGCTTACGAAGTCATAGCTCCACACATGATTGGCTCGCTCCGGCCTCAGTCGAAGGCACGACCCGTCGTTCAGCCACAGCCGCCCTCGGGGCCGCTGTTTCTGTGGTACTTTCAACCCCTCGCGTCGCCAGATGCGCTGCACCCGATCCTTACCCACCTGCCAGCCAGCACCTTGCAGCAGCGCTGTAATCCGCCGGTAGCCATAGCGCCCATATTCACTGGCCAGCGCAACCATCGCTTCGGTCAGCGCATCTTCGTCGATCCTCTGGATCGCGGCGTAGCGTTGTGTCCTTCGCCACTGCCCCAGCAGCCGACAGGCATGCCGCTCACTTACTTCGTACTTCTCTCGCGCATGCTCCACCGCACAACGTCGCCGCTCAGGGTTCAGAAGTTTCCCGAGGCCACATCCTTCAGAATTTGCTTCTCCAGAGACAGTTCCGCCACCAAACGCTTCAGCTTCGCGTTCTCCCGCTCCAGCTCCTTCATTCGTTTCGCTTGATCCAGCTTCAGGCCGCCGAACTCTTTCCTCCAGCGGTAGTACGTCTGCTGAGTGATCTAAACTTCCTTGCAGGCTTGCGGGGTGGGCTTTCCGTTCGCAATTCCTACTTCAATCTGACGCAGCAATGTCACGATCTGCTCTGCTTTGTATCTCTTCATCGGCATGTCCAGCTCTCCTTGAGAGTGATTCTCTCTCACTCCCGCTGGACTAATTCAAGCCGATCAGGTCAGTCCCGGAACGAAAACCCCAAGCGCAACTAGAAAGCTCCACAATCGATGCATACGTTTCATGGCATCCTCCCGGTTTTGTCATGTTTCGGGGCGCTGGGGGCGGACTCTTCTGCCTATGGGGATGGAACCACGTGGGGCATGCCAACGTGTCCGCACCCCAGGTTCCCGACTCCGGGAATAAGATACTACGGAACGGGTGTTGTGTCACCTCACGAAATTGAGGATAGTGCCGGGGGTGTGAATATGCAGATCCCACCGCCGCCAAGTCGAGCCTATCGAGAGCATCGCACACTCCCTGCGGACATCCCGGGTTCGATCCCTGGTTTTCGCTGTTGCCATCGTACCGAGCTAATGATACGCGGTTTGATGCGGCGAACAAGCTCGGTACGGCCCGGGGAGGGCCGCTGATTTCGCTCTCCGGGCCTTCTGCGAAGTCGGCAACCTCGCTGCCCGGGACTCGTGGACTACGTGTCCTCACCATTCCTGGCAAGAGCTGCCGTATACCATTACACGTTTCTGCTTGCTACCCTAGTCCGGTTCCCTATTTTGGGTGCGCCGCATATGTGTTATAAGGTGTGTGGAGAGTAACACAATGGCAACGAACCTTGCGATAGATCCGGATCTACTGGACAAGGCATTGGCGATCGGTGGCGAGAAGACCAAGAAGGCCACCGTCAACCTCGCCTTGCGGGAATTCATCGCACGTCGGGGGCAGGAACGGCTGCTCGATCTATTCGGAAAACTGGATTGGGACGGCGATTACGACTACAAACGAGATCGGACCCGCAAGTGAGTCTGTTCGTGGATACCAGCGTCTGGTCTCTGGCGCTCAGGCGGGAGGCGCCGCCGGAAGGCTCCGAGGTGCAGCGACTGCGGGAGGCGCTCGGCGGCAGCGATACGGTCTACACGACCGGCTTGGTACTTCAGGAATTATTGCAGGGCTGCCGCGGTCCGCGCACTGGGGCGCGGATCATCGACCGCTTCGCGGCCATCGCCATGATTGTGCCAACGCGTGGCGACCATATCGCCGCGGCCCGCCTGCGCAACGAATGCCGCCGACACGGCATCCAGGTCGGAACCATCGATGCGCTACTCGCCCAGCTTTGCATCGGCCACAAACTTGTCATGCTGTCAACCGACCGAGATTTCAGCCACATCGCGGATTGCACATCGCTTCAGCTTTGGTGCGCACCATGACCTTGCGGCTTCAGACCCGAACGGGGTAAGGAGACAACGAGGATGGCACAAGGGCTGAAACTTTCCGACGCGGTCTTTAATGCCTTGTACCGCGGTCGCATGCGGATTCCGCGTCACTACCTCAAGCGGGTCGACCTCATCGGTAGAAATAGAGAGAAAAAGATTCCAATTGCCAGTTCGGTAGCTATCCCGGCAATGCACCAGAACACATCCCACCGGGGCCTGATTACTTGTCCACCAACTGCCGAACCGCCTCGGCATGCTTGGGGTTGTTCAGGTCAGCTTCGAGAATTTCGAGATTCATCGTTTTTTGAAGTCCTGCCCCGCCGCATTCTCCGACTGGGTCGCCGCCGCAAGCCTGAACGTCCACCGCCGTGCGATACCGGCTCAGAACCGGTACTTCAGTTTGACGGTCACTGCCATGTAGCGGAGGTCGCCGAACTCAAGGTTGGAGTCAAACGGGGTGACGCCGTCCGCCTGGACCGGGGCGTGGCTGCGGATGAGGTTCCACGTCGCGTCATGGCTGAGGGTGTCGAACGCGGCCCAGCGCGCCTTCGCACCAATCGACACACGCTTCGTCAAGGCGTAGTCAACGCCGGCCATCAACTGGAAGCCGAAGACGTTCTTGCTCGCCGCCGTATCGATGTAGCTGACCGTGCCGGCGGCAGCGCGCTTGGCCGCCTCGGGCCAGTCGGGGTCGAAGGCGATCTGCAGGTACTCCGCATCCGGCTTTCGAACGAACCCGTTGAAGTAGCGAAGGCTTGTTCTGGCCCAGCCGAGGCCGACGCCTGCGTAGGGCGTCCAGGGTGAATCGTTCACGAAGTCGTAGTACGCGTTGGCGAAGACCTGGTGGGCCTTGTAGTCTCTAATCCCCTCGCGCGGCGGATCGTCGTTGCTCCACTCGGTGTTCTTGCCCTGGAGCGACACATTGGAGGTCGCACCGAGCGCCGCAGTGTCATTTCCGTGGTACCGGTTGAGGTATTCCACTTCGAAGCGCGGCTTGCCAGCCATGTATCCGAAGCTGAGGCTGCTCACGAACCAGGCGCCCGCTTCGAACTCGTTGGACGTGAGCTGCTGCGCGATGTTGTTGACGCAGGCCGGGTCGCTGGTGGGCGGGGAAACCGACGCCGGATAGAGGAGACGGTCGCATCGCGTCGGGTGGTTGACGCCGCTCAGGCTAAAGGTGACGGTGGATGCGATCGACACCCCCGTCTCGATGCCTACGTAGAAGCCGTGCCGGTCGTCCTGGGCGCTCGCGGAGCCCGTAGCGCCCAGCATCGCGAGGCACAGCACCACCGAGAGCCGACCGGACAGTCGGAAACGACGTATGTACGCGCCGGAGAGAAACTAGGCCAGGAACGCCGCGAGAGCGGCGGACCCTGGCGGAGCAAAAACAGACCGCCGGAAATCTGTCTCAGGAAACGGTCCCAGGAGGAGTGTTTCGTGGGATACCGGAGGGATGTACACAGTGGAGCTATATGCACGCGTTCGGCGAGAGGTTGATGTTGAGGGGAAGAGCGAACGGCAGGTAGCCCGGGAGTATGGGCTGGCGCGGGAAACCGTTCGGAAGATGTTGCGGTATTCGGCGCCGCCGGGCTACCGGCGGCAGCAGCCGGCCAAGCGGCCGAAGCTGGATCCGTGGGTGGGAGTGATTGAGGCGATCTTGGAGGAAGATCGGAGACGGCCCCGGAAACAGCGCCACACAGCAAAAAGAATCCATCAACGATTGCGAGAGGAGCAGGGCTTTGGTGGTGGGTACACCATCGTGAAGGATTACGTGCGTCTGCGGAGGCTGAGCCAAAGGGAGATGTTCGTACCGCTGGTGCACCCTGCGGGAGACGCCCAGGCAGACTTCGGGGAAGCGTTGGTGGTGATCGGCGGAGAGGAGCAGAAGGCACACTATCTGGTGATCGATCTGCCGCAGTCGGACGACTGTTTCGTGATGGCATTCCCGGCCGAAACGACGGAAGCGTTTCTGGAGGGGCACAATCAGGCGTTTGCATACTTCGGCGGAGTGCCGCGGACCATTCTGTACGACAACACGAAGCTGGCGGTGGTGCGGATCCTGGGAGACGGGACGCGGAAGAAGACGCAGGCGTTTTCTGAGTTGCAGAGCCACTACCTGTTCCAGGAGCGGTTTGGGAGGCCCAGCAAGGGAAACGACAAGGGGAAGGTGGAGGGACTGGTCGGATATGCACGACGGAACTTCCTGGTGCCGGTGCCGCGGTGCGCGAGCTGGGAAGAGCTGAACACACACTTGCGGGAACAGTGCCGGAAGAGGCGCCAGCAGCGGTTGCGAGGGCACGAGCAGACCATCGGAGAGCGGTTCGAGAAGGACCGGACAGCGCTGTTGCCGCTGCCAGCGACGCCGTACGAAGCCTGCGACAAACGAACAGGGCGAGTGAGTTCTCTCTCTCTGGTGCGGTATCGCGGCAACGATTATTCGGCACCGGTGTGCTGGGGGCACCGCGAGGTTCTGGTCAAAGGCTACGTCCACGAGGTGGTGATCTCGTGCGGCGCGGAAGTGATTGCGCGGCACTCCAGAAGCTATGAGCGGGAGGACATGATTTTCGACCCGCTGCACTATCTGGCGCTGCTGGAGCAGAAGACGAATGCGCTCGATCAGGCGGCGCCGCTGGTGGGCTGGGAGTTGCCGGAAGAGTTCACCGAACTGCGCCGACTGCTGGAAGCACGGCTGTCGAAACGAGGTAAACGGGAGTACGTGCAGGTGCTGCGGCTGCTGGAGACCTTCTCGATGGCGGAGGTCACCAAAGCGGTGGAAGATGCACTGCGGCTGAGAGCGATCTCCTTCGATGCGGTGAAACATCTTTTACTGTGCCGGATCGAGCAACGGCCGCCGCGGCTGGATCTGCAGAACTATCCGTACCTGCCGATGGCACAGGTGGCCACCACGGCGGCCGCCGACTACCTGGCGCTACTGACTCCCGTGCAGGAAGGAGTCCTCTGATGGAGACTCCTCAAGTTTTGCTGGAGCATCACCTGAAGGCGCTAAGACTGCCGACCTTCCTGCGCGAGTACGACAAGGTGGCGCAGCAGTGCGCCGCCGAAGGGGTGGACTATCCCCGCTACTTGCTGCGGTTGTCGGAGCAAGAACTGCTGGACCGGGAGCGGCGGGCGACGGAGCGGCGCATTCAGCAGGCGCGGTTCCGGGTCGTGAAGAGCCTGGACAGTTTCGACTTTCTGGCGATTCCGTCGCTGAACAAAGCGCTGGTTCTGGAGCTGGCCCGCAGTGAGTTCATCGACCGCAAGGAGAACGTGCTGGCCTTGGGAAACTCGGGCACAGGCAAGACGCACATCGCCCTGGCGCTGGGACTGGCGGCCTGTCAGAAGGGCTACCGGGTGCGGTTCACCACCGCGGCGGCGCTGGTGCATGAACTGATGGAGGCCAAGGACGAGAAACGGCTGCTGCGCTTACAGAAACTGCTGGCCAGTTACGAACTGCTGATCATCGATGAACTGGGGTTTGTCCCGCTGTCGAAAACGGGGGCCGAGATGCTGTTCGAGATCTTCAGTCTCCGTTACGAGCGCGGCGCCACCCTAGTCACCAGCAACCTGCCCTTCCACGAATGGACCGAGGTGCTGGGCTCGGAGCGCCTCACCGGTGCCCTGTTGGACCGGCTCACCCATCACGTCCACATCCTGGAGATGAACGGGGAAAGCTACCGGCTGAAAGAGAGCAAACGAAAGCGGTCAGCGAAGCCTGCCAGCCGATAACGATTCCACCCTAACCCTCCCCACACGTCGCCACGATCGGGCTGGGGTGGCTTCCGCTCCGGCCTAACCGCGCCGCCTGAACGGAGGCGCAGGCCTCCGCTCCAGCCACCCCAGCCCGATCCAGCAAATCAACCCCTTCCCTCACCGGGAGTGATCTATTTTTCCTCCGCCCCTCTGGCCTAGTTTTTCTCCGCCCTTGACAGCAGTGGAGGAAGTGCAGAAGTTGAGTCAGGTGATCCAGATTGATGAGGGCAAGATACAGGCGCACCTGGGGGAAGTGGTACGGAGCACGGTGGAGGAGACGCTGAACGCTTTGCTGGATGCAGAGGCGGACCGTCTCTGTCGTGCCGAGTGCTACGAACGCACGGAAGCCCACCAGGACACGCGAGCAGGTTCCTACCAGCGGCAGTTACACACCCAGGCCGGGGAAGTCAGGTTGAAGGTTCCGAAGCTGCGAAGCTTGCCATTCGAGACGGCCATCATCGAGCGCTACCGCCGACGCGAAAGTTCGGTGGAAGAAGCCCTGGTGGAGATGTATGTGGCCGGGGTGAGCGTACGGCGCGTGGAAGATATCACCGAAGCGTTGTGGGGCACGCGGGTCAGTCCGAGCACCGTCAGTGAGCTGAACCAGAAGATCTACGGGCAGATTGAGGCCTGGCGTAACCGGCCGATCGCGGGTCGCTATCCGTATGTGTTTCTAGACGGTCTGTGGCTGAAGCGGAGCTGGGGCGGTGAAGTGCGGAGCGTGTCCATTCTGGTGGCCATCGCTGTGAACGAGGAAGGGTTCCGCGAAGTGCTGGCGGTAGCGGAAGGGTCGAAGGAAGATAAGCCAGTTGGACAGCCTTTCTGCGGCACCTGAAAGAGCGTGGGTTAGCAGGGGTGCGGCTGTTCATTTCCGACAAGTGCCTGGGGCTGGTGGAGAGCCTCGGAGAGTTTTATCCGGAAGCGCTCTGGCAGCGGTGCGCGGTGCATTTTTATCGCAACGTGTGGACGGCCGTACCCACCAGCAAGGTGAAAGCAGTGGCGGCCATGCTCAAGGCCATTCACGCGCATGAGGATCGTGCCGCAGCGCGGCTGAAGGCCGAGCAGGTGGTGGCCAAGCTCCGGGAGATGAAGCTGGCCGATGCCGCCGAGGTGGTGCGGACCAGGATCGAAGAGACACTGTACTACTACATGTTTCCGCGGCAGCACTGGCGGAGCCTGCGCACGAACAACCCGCCGGAGCGCATCCTGCGCGATGTGCGGCTAAGAACGCGAGTGGTCGGAGCCTTCCCGGATGGCAAGTCAGCGCTGATGCTGGCCGCGTCCAATCTGCGTCACGTCGCCGGCACCAAGTGGGGCACGAGGCGGCATGAACGCACGCACAACAACTTTCGGCTCCCCCTCGGGGGAGCCGAATACCGTGACCACCAGACCTATGCCTCAGACAATGTGCGAAAAACGCTGGACACTACCTCAGCCCCCCCCGTAACTCCAGATCCTCCGATGCGCGTTTATCCTCCCTTCGATTGCCTAACGCCTCCCCCCAGTCTCTTAACATTCTAGTATCGCGGCGGCCTTGACCGTTAAGGGACTCGGCCAGGCCGCCGCGCACCGTTTAGAAGCTTAAGCGAAGGCCAAACTGCATCTGCCGCGCGCCAAAGAGGTTAGAGCTAGTCGTCCTCGCGTTTTGGAAAGAGGACCGCGCAGCCATACACGTGTTGCTGTGGGATACCGATGGACATGTGGATGACGTCGCGCTGGGCTGCACATACGTGAACGCGCTGTCGAATACTCTTTGTACGAGTGTGGTGTTAAGTATATTAAAGGCCTCCGCGCGAACTTCGAACGCGACACCCTCGGTAATCGCGAATTGTTTTGCCAATCGCACGTCAAAATTTACAATCTTCGGCTGTGTAAATGAGTTGCGAGGCAACCAAGCGGCCCGCCCGCCCATGGGATTGCCCGAACTTGAGATCAGGATGCCTGTCATTCCGCCCAGCAACCCGCGACTGTCATCCGGACAGCTCCCTGTCGGCCCCAGACACTGGATGCGGCTGCTGCCGATTAGAGCAGAGTAACGCGTTCCGCCGGAAATCGTAGCAGTATTAGAAATACTCCAGCCGCTTAGTACGCCCCGTACGAAAGCATTGGAAACGTTACTGCCGAAGCCGGGCTGCCACACGAGGCTAGAGGTAAAACGGTGGCGAACATCGTTAGTCGAATAGCCTTCTTCCCCGAAAGGCAACAGCGGCGTGCTGCCTCGGTTGAAGGGATCAAGGAAGCCGTGAGTGGTGTAGAAGCCCTCGCCTCCGGTTAATACTCCCGCCTGTCCACCATCTCTGGACCTGCTCAAGGTGTAATTCGCCACTACTTCGAGCCCGTAACTAGTAGGAGCTTTCCGCACCGTCAGTATAAGGCCATTGTAGCGTTGCGAGATGCCGCTGTAGTTGGTGTAAATGGCACCGGTGGGGGTGTCAATTCGCGTGGTAAAAAACGGCACCGTCGAGGTCAGTTGGGTGACACCCGAGCTGTTGACAACGTCGTAGGTCTTGGTTGCCGTCGAAGGCGCGACGTTGACATCCGAATTATACGGGAGATGCAAACCACGGACAAAATGGTAACTGGCCGACGCGCTGATACTCCCCGGCAGTTCATGCTCGATCGCCACTTGAGCTTGGTAGGCCCGCGGCCGCTGCTGGGTTGGATCCATTGCGCGAGTGTTGCAGGGGCACACGTTTTGGCCTTCGGGAAAGTCCAACCCACGACCGGCCACCGGCTGTTCCGACTCACTGAGAGTTGAGGAAGTGAAAGGCCTACCCGGATGAACGTCCTGCAGGTCAAAAACTATATTCGGGAATGTAAACCCAGGGGTGTACTCAGGACTGATACAATCGGTTGGAATGCAATTAATCTGCGGGTTGTCGCCACCATTGGAAAACGTCTTAAAGGTGCTTGCGTTGCTCTTCGAGTAGTAGAGGCCTCCGCCTACTCGGAGGACCGTATTGTCCGCGAAATTCCACGCAACGCCTATGCGCGGCTGAACGGCTTTCTTTTCAGATGGCCACTTTTCAGTGTAGATAGCCAGAAGGGGAGTACTTGTATTATGGGTGTGTGGCCGAGGGAAGACTTGAAGGTCATACCGCACGCCAATATCGATGGTCAAGTTCGCACGTGCTTTCCAGGTATCCTGGAAATACCATGCATATTCTGTGCTGTAGAAATTCTCTATATAGGTATCCGGGGCAACAAATCCCTGGGGTTTAGCAAACCCCGGAGCAAATTCCACGGTACCTCCGGATGAATCTCCGGCATGGTTATAGTTAGCCCAGTGTTTTCCCGTTAATCCATCGCCAACATCGACCCCATAAAGATCAAGCAGCCAGCCGCAAAAAGTTGTGTTCGCGCGTTGGGCACTCGAGCCGAGGAAACTGGGGCCTAAATCGCAGCCGCCGGCATCGGTCACAATTGCAGGAAGATTGATTGCGCTGCTGTATCTATACTCGCCCGCCGAGTTAGCGGCACTTCTAGCATCGTACCTGATTCGATTCCAATCAAAACCGGTCTTGAAGGTGTGAACGCCTTTAGTGAACGAGAAATTGTCGCTAATCTGATGGCGTCGCTCGTTGGTGCGTGTGGAGCCATTGTCTGAGCCATAAGTAAACAGGCCCGGAAGGATGACCCCCGGATTGCCCCCGATGTTCGCCGGCGGCCTAAATGTGAGGTCTTTGCCCCATTGATAGCGAAACTGATTGACTTTGTCTACGCCAATCACCGTCGTCCAATTCCCGATTACAAATCGGTTCTGATTGAAGGTCACCTGGGCTCCCAGAATACTGCTGCCGGATCCCGCCCTCGGCTCTTTCCAATCTCTATTATTGACGACCACGCTGAGAGTATTGGCCTGATCCACCGTGTAGTCGAGTTTAATCAATGACACGTCCTGTCGCAGGTTTCGCGGGAAAGTGCCGATGACTTCGGTCGTAACAAAATTTTTGGCGGCTGCGCACTGTGCTTCGGAGAGGCCGGACGCAGGATTAGGGCAGGCCAAATTGCTTATAGACGGGTTTAGTTGCCGGGTCTCCACAGCAATCGGGTTTCTCTTGCGATATCCATCATAGTTTGCGAAGAAAAATAGTCGGTCTCTAGCAATCGGGCCGCCCACAGCGAATCCATACTGGTTCTGCTGACGAACCAGCTTTATCGGCTCCTGATTAATTGCTTCCGAGTTCTTTTTGGCGACCGGGTCGAGGGCGTTGAAGATGGGGTTGCGTAAATTCCAGAAGAGCTCGCCATGAAAAGTGTTGGTGCCTGACTTCGTGACGGCATTGACCAGGCCGCCCGCCGCCTGCCCAAGTTCCGCAGTGAAAGCGCCCGATGAGACCTGGAATTCCCGAATGGCAGCTCCGCTGTAGACGTACCCGTCGTCACCCGGGCGTCCGCGCGCCGTCCCATAATAGGAACTGTTATTGTTTGCGCCGTCGACCGAATTGTTGTTGTACAGCCCGTTGAGTCCGTGGAACGACATTTGACCACTGGTTCCATCCGGAGTTACACCAGGGGTGAGCAACACAAATTGCTCCCACCGACGTGAAGTCGTTGGTAGGTTGTCGACCAAATTCTCAGTGACGTTTTGCGACAGCTGAGTTTTCTCCGTCTCAAGGACAGGTGCTTCCGTGGTGACGGTCACCAATGCTTGCTGCGCGGCCACCGGCATCTCCACGTCTATCTTGAGCGTCTGCCCCACCCCCAACTGCACGCCCTGGCGCGTGACAGTCGCAAAACCCGTCTGGCTCGCCGTCACGTTATAGGTGCCCGGCGGCAACAATAGCATGACATACAAACCCACATTGTTCGACGTGGTTGATTTTTCCACCCCGGTGTCGATGTTGCGAATCACGACGTTCGCCCCGGCCATGGCCGCGCCCTGCGCATCGGTCAACGTTCCAGTGAATGCTCCGGTCGCCAATTGACCGAATGCGGAACTTACAAAGCCGGCCAATAACACCACCACGGCCAACCCCACCACTCGAACGCGCCGAAGCTGCCTAGACCCCAAAAACCCCTCTAGTACACGCATTGCTCTTCCTCCTTCGATAATCTTAAGAGTATCCGCGAATTGGTGCAACCGCGGAATACACTACCTTCCTCTTCCCATGAGTATGCTGGACATTATGCTGGACCCCAATTTATAGAAGGGTTCCCCTAGCAGAAGAGACACAAGATGTGCACCGAACTCTGACATAAGGCCTTCATACAGCTTCGCTCATGACGTTCCAGGCGAATTCTAAGGATTTTGCCCACCAGCAGGTACTGTATTGCAGCGACTGGTAACAATTTGATGCCCGAATGCTAAAAGCGCACACCGAATGGAGTGGCCGGATGCTCCCTGGCGGGTTCACCCGTATTTAATTCTGAGGCATTGGTGCATGAATCGGCGTAAGCGGGCACGCTAGCATCGGCGGAGGGTTCCGGTCCATCATGGAGATCAAGGGGGCAACGTCATGGCCGCAGAGAAGTCGAGCCGAATCAACCGCCAGTACAAGACGAAGTACAGAATCCGGAACTGGAGGGAGTACGAGCGTGGCCTCAGGAGCCGCGGGGACGTCACGATCTGGCTGAGCGAGGATGCGATTGCCGCGTGGATACCACCGAAGAACGGTCTCCGCGGAGGGCAGCGTCGATACTCGAACCTCGCGATCCGGACCGCGTTGACGCTGCGGGTCGTCTTCGGCCTACCGCTTCGCCAGACGGAGGGGTTTCTGGACTCGCTGCTCAGCTTGATGAGCCGCGACCTCAAGGCCCCGGACCACACCACCCTCTAGCGCCGGAACCAAATCGTTGTGGTGCCGCCCCTGACCCGAGCCCACGACGGCCCGATCGACCTGATCGTTGATTCCACAGGGCTCAAGATTCTGGGTCGCGGCGAATGGAACGCGCACAAGCACAAGGCATCGAAGAAACGCCGGGATTGGCGGAAGCTGCACATCGGAGTAGATGCCAAGGGGTTCATTGTGGCGGCCGAACTCACAGCGAGCAGCCGGGACGACGCCTCCACACTCCCTGATCTTCTCGCCCCGCTCGAAGTTCCCATCCGGCGTTTCACGGCGGACGGGGCCTACGACCACAGATCGGTCTACGATCGGGCCAGCGCGGCCGGTACAGAGAACGTCGTGGTTGTGATCCCCCCTCGTCGCTCTGCGCTGTCGGCGGGGCCCACCGACGGCCCCTGGGCGCAGCGTGAAGCGTCTCTTCAGAGGATTCGCAAGGTCGGGCGACGGGAGTGGCAGAAGGAGTCGGGCTACCGACAGCAGGCGCGCGTTGAGAACAGCTTCTTCCGATACAAGTCCGTGTTCGGAGGCGACCTGAAGGCGAGGCACAGCAAGGCGCAACGCAGAGAAGCCGCGATCGGGTGTCACATCCTCAACCGGATGGCCGAGCTCGGTAGGCCATCGTCGTACGCTCTTGGTAGGTGATGGACCTGTGAGTCGGGTTCGTTGCGGGCCAGTTCCGATTCATGCACCAACGCCACGTTCTGGCGAATGTCGCCTACGCCCTGCCACCGCTCACTCGCGAGGAGCGGGCCACCCGAGCTAAAGTAGCGATTCATGCCCACTTCAACAGCAAGCAGCAAGCGTTCCTGGAGTTTGTACTCGCTCAGTACGTGAAAGTTGGCGTGCAGGAATTGGATCAGCAGAAGTTGTCACCCTTGCTGAAGCTCAGATACAACAACGCCATCGCCGACGCGGTGGCAGACTTGGGCAGGCCGGAAGAGATTGGACAGGTTTTCTTCGGGTTCCAGAAATACCTTTACCAGCCAAGCGTGATAAATCAACCCTATGCTTAGAACTAAAGCCGAGCAAGCCGCCATCTGCCGCCCCATCCGGAATTTTTGTTTGACCTGCCCCCGTTTGTTAGATGGATAACAGCCTTGCAGGAGCACGGTTAGCCGCTCGACAAACAGGAGAAGGCGAGGCAGACGGTGCTCGAACCAACGGAGGTGCTGTCTGCCGGTTGGGTGACTTGACCCCGGATCAATGGACGCAGTCGGCGCGTATTGGAATGGCTTGATGCTTACCCGCCGACGCTCAATCGGCAACACGACACCAGCCGTTGTAAGGAGGCTGACCTTACGGGACGGAGCAACGGCCTGGATACCTCCCGTCATTCACCGATCTGACTGTATCCGAAATTGTATATGTGTGAAGTTGGTAAATTTACAAGTTGCTTCATATAAATAACTTAACAAGCCATTCGATATACGGAGCTATGACTTCCTCAGCGCCCGGACTCATGATGGAAGGCTGCTGCGGATACTCCCGCTGATCGACGAGTATACGCGGGAATGCCTGGCACTACGGGTAGCACGGAGGCTGAACTCGCAGGATATGATCGAGACGCTGTCGGATGTAATGCTGTGGCGGGGGATTCCGAAGCATATCCGCTCCGACAATGGACCGGAGTTTGTTGCCCGGCAGTTGATGGAGTGGCTCCGGGGACTGGGAACCAGGCCGCTATATTATATATCGAGCCTGGCAGTCCGTAGGAGAACGGGGCCTGCGAGAGCTGTAATGGGAAGTTGAGGGAGGAATGCCTGAATGGGAAGATCTTCTACTCGTTGCAGGGCTTCCTACCACATCGGTGTTCCCCTGTCGCTCTGGGATGGCTTGCTTGAGGTGTGCGAGTGGGCATTACTGCAGGACGACTGGAAAGACCTCTCCGCCGGTGCCTGCCCTTGCCTGCCGTCCCTCGATGTTGGCGCCGTGGACGTGTCCTTATCAGTTGCTTGCCAGGACGCGTCCCAGCGCTTTTTTCACCGCTTCGCCATCTCGTCTCGACAACGTCCCGAGCTTACGGACAACCAGAGCGTCATCGAGGGTGAAGAGCTTAAAACGGACCTTGCAGGGAACGTTGAGACCAGCTTCCCGCCAGCCCTGAATCGCTACGTCGCTCGGCCAATCGCTTCCGGCAGAGGTGATCATAGCCAGGATCGATTGTTCATGAGCTCGATTGAAGTTTGCCGATGAGATGATCAAGGCCGGTCGACGCTTGGCGGCCTGGCGATCCGTGAAAGGAAAGGGGACGACGACCACATCGAGCGACTCAAAGGTCACGCCACGCTTCCTCGTCCTCGGGCGAGATCCATTCGCTCAGAACCTCGGAGAGGCCCTGCAGGTAGTCGTCCTGCCCCGGCATCACCTTGCGTACTATCAGATGATTACCCTTGATCTCGAAAGCGATCACATCACCCGCGCCCAGGTTGGCCGCCTCACGGATGCTCTTAGGGATCGTCGTCTGCCCACGTGCGGTGATTTTAGCGAGTTCCATTTGCTTACTTCACTGATATTCTGATCATAACAGATAGTAAGATAGAATAGAACTGAACGCAATCCCATTTCGGCTGTACAAAGCGGGCCTGGAGGTGACGCGGCAGGGCCCAGCATTGCTTCACCGCGTCCGATCCGCAGAGCGGTGGCCTGTCGCTGGCGAATTACTAATAACGCCCTCAAAGAGGGCCTTCTGGAGAAACGGAAGCGCGTCCTTGATCAGCCGGATCGCTGCTATTCATTCGGACCGCGATGCGCGGTGGCGTCCTGGTCGACCCAGTCTTCCTCTTCATAGGTCATGCCGTGGCGACCGGGAACCTTTCGGGTGGGACCGGGCTTGTAGCTGGAACAGGACAGAGGTCCGTAACAGAAGGTTTCCGTCCTGTAGCGCCGTCGGTCGGGGTTCCATTGGTCGATGATCATTTCCACAGCCATGGCACAGCCCCAGATACAGCTATTACATTTGGAATCGTAGGTCGTTACCGCCAGGCGCCGATGCCCGCGCGCATCTAGGCGGGCAACGGAGGAGGCACTCCATGCCATGGTGCCGCTAAGGCCTGCTCTTCTCCACGCCGGATCAGTTTCAGTTTGCTGACTCTATAGATGTCGGCGGTTTCGAGTCGCGGATCCGCAACCCGATGCCCCAGCCCCTCGACGCGGTCACCCATTCGGAATTGGTGTTTGGCGTGGGTTCCGGAGCCAATACCGACTCGAAATTCAGCAGAAACTCCGCCGACTGTTCCCTCGATCCGCAACAGGTAACCCAGATAAGTGTGGCTCCGTTCATCGAAAGAACGGGTCAGGCGAATTCGGGGTTGGACCGAAGTGACAGCCCCAGACCAGGCAATCTTTTCGTTCATCGACAGTTCGTTCGAGTTTTCAAAGTTTGGTGATCCGGAGTCAGGCGGCAATGGGCGTTTGATATAAACCTCCACAATGTCGTCGCCATCGGTAGAAGCCGAAGCTCAGAGGGACCTTCGGGCCGGACGTCTCCTGCGGCGTACATCCTGCACGTGCTGAATGCGTCCGATGGTGGTTGTAGTAGTCTTGGAAATCGAGCAGCTTGTTCTCCAGGTCCGCCGTGGTCCAGAACAACGTGCGATCCAAATACTCGCGTCGAATCGTGCCGATCAGCCGTTCCACAAAGGGATGGGACAGGGGAACATAGGGAACGATCTTGATTTCGGTCACCTTCAGGATCCGCAGATTGGCTTGCCACTGCCCAAACCGATAAAGTGGATCATGGTCGGAGCTGAGGTAGTTGGGCATACAGGGTAGCCATCGAATGGCGCGGTTGAACATGCGGAAAAGTGCGACGCCATTGACAGTTCCGGCGTGGACGCCGAACCCAATGATCCGGCGGGTGTATTGATCCATGACGATCAAGACCCAGTGGGTCTGCAACGCGGCCGATTCGCACCGGAACAAATCTAGACTCCAGAGGCTGTCTTTCAGGTGGCCAATGAGGGTCAGCCAGGATGGACCACCGGAGTCCTTTTTCGGCCGATAGTGGCTGGCGAGAATCCTTCGAACAACGTCTTTGTCGATGGGGATGTCGAAAGCCAAGGCAATCTGTTGAGCAATTCGCGGACAGCCCCAGGCGGGATTGCGTTGCTTCATCTGGACGACGGCTTCAATGAGTTCTTTGTTGGGCCCCTTTGGTCCGGGCTTACCTCTGTACTTGGAGGAGAAGAGCAGGCGATATTTTCGATTCCCCAGAGCCCGGTGGAGGCCCAAGAGAGTCGAAGGTTTCAGCACGATTGCTGAGCGGATCAGGCGGGCGGGGCGGATGAGGAGAGCACACAGGCCGGCGACTAGGCGATCTGAAGTGCGTAGATTGGGTGACCGCTGCCGCAAACGATGGAGGATCAGAAGTTGTTGCTTGACAAGAACGGACTCAGCGACCACAGAACGGATGCCACCCGGACCTGCAAGTCGGGCAAGAGTAACGATTAAATGAACGAAAAGGATGACAAGATCACGCATCTTGGCATTCTATCCAATCTTGAAAATGGCAGAAAATTGGCCCGTTTTAGCAATTCGCCGGAGACAGGCATACCACTCTCCGGCGCTCGAAGCCCAGCTCAAAGAACACCGGATCCCCTATCAGGTGCAGTGGACCGAGAGCGGCGGCGGCTCAGAAGTCCGTAAGCGGGTCGAAGCCGTCAATCGCTGGTATCAACACGACTGGCGGATGATCGACAACAAAATCCGGTCGAGCATCGTGGAGGGGATCGCTCAACATAGTGGAACCAAGCCGCCGTTTCTAAAACGTCAACCGTAGCGTGAACTGGAACTGCCGCGGATCGAACGCCGAGGCGAATGAGAGCGGTTCCGTGACTGGCCCGCGCCGCCCAACGAGCTTTGCCGGAAGGTCTTCAGTGGACGCGTTCCCAACAACGCCGTTCACCGTCTTGAAATTGGTGCGGTTCAGCAGGTTGAACGCTTCCCCGATGACCTGCAGGTTCACTGTTTCCGACAGCGGGATCGTGCGGGTGAGCCTCATGTCGACGCTAAAGAAATCCGGGCCCTTCCCGGCGTTGCGGCCGAGGCCCCACGGGCGGTGGGTGTCGGTATGGCGGTCGCCGAACGAATCGAAGCCGGTAGTCAGGTTGAATGGCGCAAACGAGTTCGCCGCCACGATTCCGGACAGGGTGAAATCCGCTAGCAGGTTGTGCCCGAAGCCTCGCCCCTTTGCGGCTTCCCACGGGGATTGGGCTATGGCATTGGCGACGAAACGGTGGCCGCGGTGATAGGTGGAGAGGGCGCGTTCGTTCCGGGCGTCCCACTGGATATGCGGCTGATATGACGAATTGTAGTCAGTGGCCTCGTCCATGGCCTTGCTCCAGGTGTGATGCGCAGAGATCGAAAACCCGTCCGAGAACCGCTTCTCCAACTGCAAGATTATCGCGTGGTAGTCCGATGTTCCCCAACTGCCATACACGTTGTCCTGCAGGATCAGAGGGTTGCGGAAGCCCGGCACCGGCCGGCCGGTGGCCGGGTTGGTGCCGGCTTTGTAGATGTTCAAGTCCAGCGACCGGATCAGGTGGACGCCGCGGTTGTAGTTATAGGCCACTGACAAGGCGTAATCCCCAACTTCGCGCTGAATTTCAAAACTGCCTTGCAGGGAGTACGGGTTCACGATGTCATCCACGACCCGGAAACCGACGCGTAGCGGGTATCCCGGGCCTGGCACGATACCGTGAGGCGCCAGGTCTTCCGGCAGGATGGCCCGCTGACCGAGCACACCCCGGGCCTGGAGAGTCCGGTAGATCTCCGCGGAAGTCAACGGCTGGCCCGTCAACGGGCTCTGAAGGCCGCCGATGCCCGTCAAAGGGATGAACACCTGGTTGATCTGCTGGGTTTCGCCGAGAAGATCATTGATATACCCGATGTGGCCGTCGATTCGGGAATAGTAGATTCCGAACCCGCCCCGCGCCACGGTCTTCGGGTCCGGGCTCCAGGCAAATCCAGCTCTTGGCGCGAAGTTGTTGTAATCGCGCGGAAAATTTGTCTTCAGTTCTAGCTCGTACCGCAGCCCCAGGGTCAGAAGCAAGTTCGGCAAGACCCGGATCGAGTTCTCGACGAAGAAGTTCATCCGGTTGGCCCAGCCCGCCCAATTCGGATTGCCGAAGCCCTGCTGGTAAACGGTGGGCAAGCCGAGGGCGAACGCCTGCAAGGCCGAAATGGGCGCGTCGACAGCGTCCGCGAGCTGCGCCGCGCCGGCACCGGCCAGCAGGCCTTTGACCCCCTGCGACGTTCCAGGGCCCGCCACGCTGTCAATCACGTTGCTGAGCGGGATGGCCTCTCCGAAAACAAACCTCCCGCTGAAGAAGGTTTCCGCTTGCGCGCTATCGCGGAGAGGATTAATGTCGGCGCCAAACTTGAGCGTCTGGCGGCCGGACACGCGCATGAAGTTCTGGCGTATCTGGAAGACCCGCTCGACGACTCGCACCGGGAGAATGAAGTCCCTGCCGAAGCTGATCGCGCCGATATCGATTGCAGGGCCGAACTTGTCGGCCGGATACACGCCGAAGTCGTGATACCCGAGACCCACACGCGTCTCGCTGACCCAGCGGGGGTTGATCACCCAGGTATCGCCGAAGGCGACGGCAAAATCATTGACGTTCGAGTTGCTTCCTCTGCTGCGGGCCGTGAGCGCCCCGAAATTGATGTTGTCGCTCTCCTGCCCGCTCCAGTTTCCCCGGAAGAACATATTGTGGCCATCCCCCAGTGTGTGGTCGACACGCGTAATGACCTGCTGGCGCTGCTCCCCGAATGGGAAGGTGCCGCTGTTTTTCTCGAACAGGGACACTACGGCCGGAGTATGAGCCGGCACCAGCGCATAAGCGAGTTGATTGACGAGTGGCGTAAGGGTCGGCGCCGCGACGCGGAGCGCGTCGACCAGAGATTGCTGTGAATCCGTCAACGACGTGAGGAACGATCGATCGGCCAGCAGCGGAACGATCTGCGATTCGTGGCGGTCCAGGCGTTCGTAAGCGAGGTGAAAGAATGTTTTGTTCGGTTTGATCGGACCGCCAATGGATACGCCGGACTGCGCCCGTGTGTACGGGGACTTTTCTGGGTCGAAGTAATTGCGAGCCTGGAAGCGACGGTTGCGCAGACCGCCGAAAAGGGTTCCATGAAAATCGTTCGTGCCACCCTTCGTGACGATATTGATCGTGCCGCCCGGCGCCCCGCCCTGTTCGGTGGAGAATGAGTTCCTGTTGACCTGAAACTCCTGGACGGCATTTTGGCTGATCGAGGATCGAACGCTTCCGGAATTGTAAAGGTTGTCCAGCCCGTCAATCATGAACGTGTTGCCGCGCCCGCTTCCCCCGCCGATGCCGAGTCCCGAAGAGGGTGTGGGAAGGATGCGCCGATCAATCGCGTTGGCGATGTGGTTGGTATTCACGACGCCTGGGGTTAGCAGCGCCAGGCCCAGATAGTCGCGACGGTTGATCGGGAGATTCTGGATACGAACCGAGTCGATGTGATCGGATTGCTGAACGCGTTCGGGTTCGATGACCGGCCCCGTGGAGGCTGCCGACACGACCACTCGGGTCTCGGTTGCAGCGACCGCCAGTTGCGGCGAAAACGTCGAAATCCCGCCCACCTGCACTTCGAATCCTTCCACGGTTAGGGTCGCTAAATTCGGTGCCTCGAAGCGTAGCGTGTATCTTCCCGGCACGAGATGGCTGAGGACAAACCCGCCGCTATCGGTCGTAACCGCTTCCTGGGCCACGCCACGGCTCTCGTCAATCGCCGTGACGGTCACGTCCCGGATCACGGCCCGGGTCTCGTCATAGACGAAACCTCGAATGCTGCCCGTGGACGTCTGCGCGTCCACGGCAAGGCTGCCCATCAGCGTCAGCGATACGATGCTGAAGAAGCGAAACCAGATTGCCACGGCACGGATGAATCGGGAACGCACTTTCATGACTGCGCTGTAAGGAGCGGTATGCAACATAATAAGGAATTATATATTCAACTCCAGTACTGTCCCGTTAGAAGGTGCGGTCGTTTCTTGAGACGGTTTCAATAGACGAGAGTTCTCTGTCGTATCGATGCGTCGAGGGGCCGTTCGCGACGTTGACCTGACCGGCGTTTTTTGTACCACCTGAAGTGAGAGAGACCGGGATATCCATTTTGAGCTTGCTCTCACCCAAAAACCTATGCCTCCTGCCCTGTCGTGTCAAGGGCAAATCGCTTCGGCTTCTCTGAGGTGGTTGCGCGGCTCGTTTTGGCTGTTCAGCGGAGTCGCTGTGTGGGTTTCGCCAGACCCAGCCTGCCTCGCCGCTGACACTTATCCGGCCCGACCACTTCTGAGCACCTAAAATTACCCTCTCTCCTATTTCGCTAGCCGTCCGGCAGCGGAAGTACCGCGATCATCCTAAGCATGCTGGCAAACAGCCTCCGACTCAGATGTCTTTCGGCCAAAAGTAGCCAATAATAGCGGGCATGTTTCACCAACCTTCCGCCCGTCTTCACCAGCCGCTGCTGGAGACTCGTCAAAGACCAGTTCCCGATCCTCTGTGGCAATACCAGCCGCCGCCAGAGGTTCCCCAGGTTGTAGGCAATGATGGTCAGCCACAGCCGCACCTCGTTGGATCGGAACCGGTGACAACTCAACCGCGTCATCTTCACCGCCTGCTTGCCTTCCTTGATCCACTGCTCTGTTGTGCCGCGCTTGTTGTAGAACCGGACCACCGCCCGACTCGGAAGGGTCAGATTCGTGACAATGAACCCGACTCGCGGGAATAACTCCCCCAGATGATGTTCTACCTTGGCTACCACTCGTCGGGCCGTCTTCCGACTCGCGGCTTGGTACAGAAAGCCCTTGTACTCGACTTGCGGTGTCTTGCTGGGCCTGCCCACCGGACGTCTCAGCAACTCCTCGATGTCCCGCTGCAGGTTTTCGTTGGCCGCTATCCGGATGGCATACTTCACACCCCGCTCCTCCAACGCTTCGTAAATCTCCGGCTTGGCAAAGGCAGCATCGGCCCGAAACGCAATTTCGTTCCCCATCCGTTGCTGGCGCTTGACCTCTGGCAGCAGCAACTCTTCCCAACCCTCCGCGCTGTGAACATTGCCAGGACGGAGCTTGGCCGCCAGACAGTCGCCGTCTCGATTGAACAGCAACAGCGGGTGATAACAGGTGGACTCAAAGTGCCCGTTGTAGGCGCTCTGTTCCTGCTCCCCGTAGACCGGAATCTCGGTTCGAATCCATGTCCACCACAGTTCGGTGCGGAGAATCGATCCCTCCTGCCTTGCCGATCAGCTCTCGGTTTACCCGTGCCAGCCCCGCGAAGTTCCCCTCCTCAGCCAGAAGTTCCGTCTCAAAGGTTTGCAACCGGGACGGCAGTGCTGCCCCTCGATCCCAGATCTTCTCGGAACCGATTAGCCGGAAGGTCGGATCTCGTGAGAGTTGCTCGGCATCGTTCACATCCTCGTACCCAGCCAGGCGACTGTACACCGACTGCCGTAGCAGGTCCGCAAAAGACAACCGCGCATTGTTTGCCCAAGGGTCGGTCAAGTGCTGTTCGACGAGTTTGCCGAATCCCAATCGCTCGTCCAACTCCCGCACCAGAATCAGTCCACCGTTGGAAGTCACCCGCGATCCTTGAAATGCGACCCGCAAAAGCCGGTTGAATGACATCTGAAACGGCTGTTTTTGGTTCTCACCCATTGGGTGTTGCCCTCCTGAAGCCAATGTTGATGCTCGAACCCGCATCAATATTGATGTTGGAGGTTAGTCGAGGGTTGCTTCTACGATTTCAAACTGGAAATGCGGGGTTGAGACCGGCCTCCAGGTTCTCGATGATTTCTTCAGCCAGTTCGTCCGGCTCCGGCAGGTTGTCCAGGTCGGTCAAGCTCTTATCCTTGAGCCAGAAGATGTCCAGGCTGGTCTTGTCACGCGCCATGAGTTCCTCGTAGCTGTAGCTGCGCCAACGGCCGTCCGGCGCGTCGTTCTCGTTCCAGGTGACGCTGCGCCGATGCCGGTTCCGTGGGTTGTAGCACTTGACGAAATCCAACAGATCCTCATATCCCATGGGTTTTTTCTTGAGAGTGTGATAAATGTTGGTGCGGTAGTCGTAGTACCAGACCTGTTTCGTCCACGCGATCGGCATTCGTCGGCCAAATCTTCAGCCGTTCCTCGGAGTCCTTGTTCCGAACCAGATTGAAGGTCAGCCGATTAGCATCATCGACAACGTCATCTTTCATAGCGTCCGCAAAATCCCGAAGAGCTGCGAGAAACACCTGTAGGGTGGTAAGCCGCTGCTGGCCGTCGATAACCTCGGATCGGGCCAATCCCCGTCCGAAAACCTTCGCCACATTGAGGACCACAGCGCCGAGGAAGTGGCCGGTAGCGACCTGCCGCCGTTCCTTCAGAGCCAGCAGGCAACTACGGGCCTGCCTTTCAATATCCTCCCACAGCGGCTCCCGCTGATCCTCCAGCCTCCAGACATAGGCCCTCTGAAAAAGCGGCACCGTATACCGTCGTTCCTTTTCGAATATTTCGTGAATTGTCAGTGTCGCCGGTTGCATTCTTCTCCCTTCGTGCCTTTGTCGTGTCCCATCAAGGTAACGGCAACCTTTCGAGATGCCCGTTTCGGATCAGGGACAGGAAATGGTATACGATCCGGCTCGCGACGGGGGGTGTCAATTTGTCAGAAATTTAGTGGTGATACTAACCAGTTGCAATGCCGACGTATTGAAAGCGCGTCTATCGCCGGACATGCCCGGAAGCGGTGCGTCTTGAGTCACGCCCGTCTTAGGGTCCAGAGCATCTTACCGACGATATGGGCCTCCTTGGCGAGGCAGGTGTAGGGCTCTTAGTCCGGGTTTGCGGAAAGGAGCCGCAGCCGGGGCGGGACGATCCGGAACGGCGTGGGTGCCGATGCGGATCTTGCTTTCACAGTCGCGCCCTCGGTCACGGCGATGGCGACGAGGTGTGAATAAACTGTGTAAGGACTTGCGAGGACCGATTTACGACCGTGACAAAACCGTGACAAAACCCCCGAATCTGAGTCGGTTGGGATTAGCTTTGAGCGAAAAGCAGAGCCCCTAAGTTATTGAACAATATAGAAGCAGATAGACGCAATAGAGAGGGGTTCAGTGCTTAGAAGGCAAGCTGGCGTCTTTCACAGTTTTCTCCTAACTCATTCTTTTCATTGACCTGATCGGCTTGAATTAGTCCAGCGGGAGTGAGAGAGAATCACTCTCAAGGAGAGCTGGACATGCCGATGAAGAGATACAAAGCAGAGCAGATCGTGACATTGCTGCGTCAGATTGAAGTAGGAATTGCGAACGGAAAGCCCACCCCGCAAGCCTGCAAGGAAGTTTAGATCACTCAGCAGACGTACTACCGCTGAAGGAAAGAGTTCGGCGGCCTGAAGCTGGATCAAGCGAAACGAATGAAGGAGCTGGAGCGGGAGAACGCGAAGCTGAAGCGTTTGGTGGCGGAACTGTCTCTGGAGAAGCAAATTCTGAAGGATGTGGCCTCGGGAAACTTCTGAACCCTGAGCGGCGACGTTGTGCGGTGGAGCATGCGCGAGAGAAGTACGAAGTAAGTGAGCGGCATGCCTGTCGGCTGCTGGGGCAGTGGCGAAGGACACAACGCTACGCCGCGATCCAGAGGATCGACGAAGATGCGCTGACCGAAGCGATGGTTGCGCTGGCCAGTGAATATGGGCGCTATGGCTACCGGCGGATTACAGCGCTGCTGCAAGGTGCTGGCTGGCAGGTGGGTAAGGATCGGGTGCAGCGCATCTGGCGACGCGAGGGGTTGAAAGTACCACAGAAACAGCGGCCCCGAGGGCGGCTGTGGCTGAACGACGGGTCGTGCCTTCGGCTGAGGCCGGAGCGAGCCAATCATGTGTGGAGCTATGACTTCGTAAGCGGGAAGACGCACGACGGGAGAACGTTGCGGATGCTGACGCTGATGGATGAATACACGCGGGAGTGCCTGGCGATCCGGGTGGCACGACGGTTGGGGAGTTATGAGGTGATTGAGGCGCTGGCCGACGTGATGCTGTGGCGGGGAATTCCGGAGCATATTCGTTCCGATAATGGCCCGGAATTCGTATCGAAGGAACTGCGGAAGTGGCTGGCGAGTGTGGGGACAGGAACGCTGTACATCGAACCGGGCAGTCCCTGGGAGAACGGGTACTGTGAGAGTTTCAACGGGAAGCTGCGGGATGAATGCCTGAATGGAGAGATTTTCTACTCGCTGAAAGAGGCGCAGGTGGTGATCGAAATGTGGCGCGTGGAATACAACACTAAGAGGCCGCACTCGGCGCTCGGCTACAGGCCGCTGTCAAGGGCGGAGAAAAACTAGGCCAGAGGGGCGGAGGAAAAATAGACCACTCCCGGTGAGGGAAGGGGTTGATTTGCTGGATCGGGCTGGGGTGGCTGGAGCGGAGGCCTGCGCCTCCGTTCAGGCGGCGCGGTTAGGCCGGAGCGGAAGCCACCCCAGCCCGATCGTGGCGACGTGTGGGGAGGGTTAGGGTGGAATCGTTATCGGCTGGCAGGCTTCGCTGACCGCTTTCGTTTGCTCTCTTTCAGCCGGTAGCTTTCCCCGTTCATCTCCAGGATGTGGACGTGATGGGTGAGCCGGTCCAACAGGGCACCGGTGAGGCGCTCCGAGCCCAGCACCTCGGTCCATTCGTGGAAGGGCAGGTTGCTGGTGACTAGGGTGGCGCCGCGCTCGTAACGGAGATTGAAGATCTCGAACAGCATCTCGGCCCCCGTTTTCGACAGCGGGACAAACCCCAGTTCATCGATGATCAGCAGTTCGTAACTGGCCAGCAGTTTCTGTAAGCGCAGCAGCCGTTTCTCGTCCTTGGCCTCCATCAGTTCATGCACCAGCGCCGCCGCGGTGGTGAACCGCACCCGGTAGCCCTTCTGACAGGCCGCCAGTCCCAGCGCCAGGGCGATGTGCGTCTTGCCTGTGCCCGAGTTTCCCAAGGCCAGCACGTTCTCCTTGCGGTCGATGAACTCACTGCGGGCCAGCTCCAGAACCAGCGCTTTGTTCAGCGACGGAATCGCCAGAAAGTCGAAACTGTCCAGGCTCTTCACGACCCGGAACCGCGCCTGCTGAATGCGCCGCTCCGTCGCCCGCCGCTCCCGGTCCAGCAGTTCTTGCTCCGACAACCGCAGCAAGTAGCGGGGATAGTCCACCCCTTCGGCGGCGCACTGCTGCGCCACCTTGTCGTACTCGCGCAGGAAGGTCGGCAGTCTTAGCGCCTTCAGGTGATGCCCCAGCAAAACTTGAGGAGTCTCCATCAGAGGACTCCTTCCTGCACGGGAGTCAGTAGCGCCAGGTAGTCGGCGGCCGCCGTGGTGGCCACCTGTGCCATCGGCAGGTACGGATAGTTCTGCAGATCCAGCCGCGGCGGCCGTTGCTCGATCCGGCACAGTAAAAGATGTTTCACCGCATCGAAGGAGATCGCTCTCAGCCGCAGTGCATCTTCCACCGCTTTGGTGACCTCCGCCATCGAGAAGGTCTCCAGCAGCCGCAGCACCTGCACGTACTCCCGTTTACCTCGTTTCGACAGCCGTGCTTCCAGCAGTCGGCGCAGTTCGGTGAACTCTTCCGGCAACTCCCAGCCCACCAGCGGCGCCGCCTGATCGAGCGCATTCGTCTTCTGCTCCAGCAGCGCCAGATAGTGCAGCGGGTCGAAAATCATGTCCTCCCGCTCATAGCTTCTGGAGTGCCGCGCAATCACTTCCGCGCCGCACGAGATCACCACCTCGTGGACGTAGCCTTTGACCAGAACCTCGCGGTGCCCCCAGCACACCGGTGCCGAATAATCGTTGCCGCGATACCGCACCAGAGAGAGAGAACTCACTCGCCCTGTTCGTTTGTCGCAGGCTTCGTACGGCGTCGCTGGCAGCGGCAACAGCGCTGTCCGGTCCTTCTCGAACCGCTCTCCGATGGTCTGCTCGTGCCCTCGCAACCGCTGCTGGCGCCTCTTCCGGCACTGTTCCCGCAAGTGTGTGTTCAGCTCTTCCCAGCTCGCGCACCGCGGCACCGGCACCAGGAAGTTCCGTCGTGCATATCCGACCAGTCCCTCCACCTTCCCCTTGTCGTTTCCCTTGCTGGGCCTCCCAAACCGCTCCTGGAACAGGTAGTGGCTCTGCAACTCAGAAAACGCCTGCGTCTTCTTCCGCGTCCCGTCTCCCAGGATCCGCACCACCGCCAGCTTCGTGTTGTCGTACAGAATGGTCCGCGGCACTCCGCCGAAGTATGCAAACGCCTGATTGTGCCCCTCCAGAAACGCTTCCGTCGTTTCGGCCGGGAATGCCATCACGAAACAGTCGTCCGACTGCGGCAGATCGATCACCAGATAGTGTGCCTTCTGCTCCTCTCCGCCGATCACCACCAACGCTTCCCCGAAGTCTGCCTGGGCGTCTCCCGCAGGGTGCACCAGCGGTACGAACATCTCCCTTTGGCTCAGCCTCCGCAGACGCACGTAATCCTTCACGATGGTGTACCCACCACCAAAGCCCTGCTCCTCTCGCAATCGTTGATGGATTCTTTTTGCTGTGTGGCGCTGTTTCCGGGGCCGTCTCCGATCTTCCTCCAAGATCGCCTCAATCACTCCCACCCACGGATCCAGCTTCGGCCGCTTGGCCGGCTGCTGCCGCCGGTAGCCCGGCGGCGCCGAATACCGCAACATCTTCCGAACGGTTTCCCGCGCCAGCCCATACTCCCGGGCTACCTGTCGTTCGCTCTTCCCCTCAACATCAACCTCTCGCCGAACGCGTGCATATAGCTCCACTGTGTACATCCCTCCGGTATCCCACGAAACGCTCCTCCTGGGACCGTTTCCTGAGACAGATTTCCGGCGGTCTGTTTTTGCTCCGCCAGGGTCCGCCGCTCTCGCGGCGTTCCTGGCCTAGTTTCTCTCCGGCGCGTACAGGCCGCCTGCCCCGGCGGCCTGTAGCCACTGGGGAGCAAATCCATCTTCACAGCCCATGGCCGTGATATAAAAACCCTCTCACTGTTCCTGGACTAAAAAATCAGGCAGGTCACTTTGGCAGACTTCAAAAGACGTTTCTGAGCAGATTTCCGAACAGCTCGGGCAGAAAATCGACCAACTGACCGGAGAGAATCGGGATTCCGCCGAGGATTTGTTCGAGGAACAGGTGTCCGACCATCAAGAAATTTGCAGAGCTGGTTCACGACATCTTGGATGACATTCGGAGCAGATTCGAACTGGTTGATTCCGGTGAGTTGAGGCGGCGCCGATCAGGCTGGCCAGAATCTTGGGTCTTTGCGACCCAAGATCGCGACAAGTTTATCCGCGAGGTTCGTCGGTTCTCGAGTAACTACGCACCGCATTTCGGACGACTGTTAACACCGTTGGTCGACGGAATCCGCGTAAGAGGCCCACTGTTCCCGGCGTTCGGAGACTTGCAGCCACGCCTTGTATTGTTGGACGGCCAAGATCTTGATCGTACACCAGAATCGTCTTCCAGCGTGACAACCCATATAACGCGGCGCTATCAGGATGTCGATGTGGTGCTCCTCGTGGACAGTTCCCAGCATCCCATGCAAGCGGCCCCTTGGTTGTCCTACGATCGGTCGCCTCGAGTGGGCATGGTCAAAAGCTGGCGATTGCTTTCACACACTTTGACCTTGTCCGAGGTGACAACCTGCGTAGTTTCGCCGAGAGGCGGTCTCACATGCTGGCCTCGGTGACTAACGCATTCAACAGCCTCAATGATCTCCTGGGCAGCCCGGTCGTGCGCACACTTGAGCGGCAGATCGAACATAAGGCCGTCGGCGTGACCGGACGCGGGCCAGTCGGTAAAGTTGCCGTGGTCGGGGTGAAGGATCGGCGCACGAATCAGGTTTCGGCTCAGGTTGTAGAGGACACTTCAGGCGCAACACTTCAGGGGTTCGTCATGACCAGACCGATTTTTTGTACCAACAGTAGTGAGAGTCTACATCATAGCCTGGGGCCTATAACCCAGCGCCGAGTGTGGCCGCCTCGTGTTGTATTCCCCCCTCCACTGTTCCACCACCACCTGTGCCTCCTTCAGCGAGTAGAAAATCTCTCCATTCAGGCATTCATCCCGCAGCTTCCCGTTGAAACTCTCACAGTACCCGTTCTCCCAGGGACTGCCCGGTTCGATGTACAGCGTCGCGGTCCCTAGTTTCGCCAGCCACTGGCGCAGCTGTTGGGCAATGAACTCGGGCCCGTTATCAGAGCGAAGGTGCTCTGGAATGCCCTTCCACAGCATCACCTCCGACAACGTCTCGATGACCTCCTGGGTGCCCATCCTTCGCTCTACCCGGATCGCCAGGCATTCTCGCGTGTATTCATCGATCAGCGTCAATAACCGCAACGTTTTCCCCTCATGCGTTCTGGCACTCACGAAGTCATAGCTCCAAACATGATTCGGTCGTTCCGGCCGCAGCCGCACACAGGAACCGTCATTCAGCCACAATCGTCCCCGGGGTCTTTGCTTTTGCGGCACTTTCAGCCCCTCCCGCCGCCAGATCCGCTGCACCCAATCCTTGCCCACTGGCCAGCCTGCACTCCGCAGCAGTGCCGCGATCCTCCGGTAGCCGTAGCGCCCGTACTGCGTCGCCAGGGCAACGATCGCTCGGGTGAGGCCATCTTCGTCCAGCACAGGATTCGGCTCGTATCGTTGTGTCCCTCGCCATTGCCCCAGCAGCCGGCAGCCATGCCGTTCCGACAACCCGTGTTGCTCCCGCGCATGCTCCACCGCACAACGACGCCGCTCAGGGCTTAGAAGTTTCCCTGCGCCACATCCCGCAAAACCTGCTTCTCCAGGGAAAGCTCGGCCACCAACCGCTTCAGGCGAGCGTTTTCCTTCTCCAACTCCTTCAGCCGTTTCGCTTGCTCTCGTTTCAACCCACCGTATTCCTTCCGCCACCGGTAGTAGGTCTGCGTGTGGATCTCCGCTTCCTTGCAGGCCTGCGGCGTGGTCTTCCCGTTCGCCATCTGCACCTCAATCTGCCGTAGGATCGTTACGATCTGCTCTGGTTTGTAATTCCCGGTTGGCATGACCTGACTTCCTCCTCAAGTGGATTCTCTCTCTTTCCACTTTGTACAAAAAGGGCCGGTCAGGTCACTCTGCTACAAGTTCGTCAAGAGAGAAGTAAACTGGCGTATCTACCGTCACCCGCTTGAGTCCGAGCGGCGTCTTTATCCTTCTCGCGGAGTTGCCTTAGCGTATCGCGGAAGAACGCCGTCTGGTTGTGGGCCGCTTGCTCGGTCCGGTCGATCAGCAAGTCGCACAGCTCGGCATACGTCATCAACCAGTAGGGAATCTCGAGGTCTCGAGCGTCTACATGGCGGACGATCGAGTCGGCGAACGCGTAGTGTCGTCTTCCGTCCTCCCGCTTCCAGCAGTACTCACCGTGCAGGTCTAGGATGATGATGTGGGCCTTGGACATGACCTCTACCGTCTTTTGTACGATCGAGGCGACCGTCCACGACTTGCCCGATCCGGTCTGCCCCAAGATGGCAGAGTGCCGACCGAACAGGTTTGTGGGGTCCAGACAAACTTTTAGCGAGGGGTGTGAGGCGAGGGTTCCGACCGCGAGGCCTTTGGACTGAAAGCGGTCGAACATCCTTGCGATGTCTGCGGAGCCAATCGCGTGGACCTCCGCGCCCGTCGTCGGATATTGAGTTACGCCACGCTCGAACTGGCCGTCCCCGACAATCGACCCGACAGGCGTGAGTCGAGCGATTCGCTTGGCGAAGGGCAATCTCGCGGTGTCATCACCGGGCGTCTCAATGGTTGGCGCGGCAAGGGCCTCCTGCTCGGTCATGCGGGTGACTATCGCAATGAGGTGAACCTCGTTCTGTTTGACCGCGACGTATGAGCCGAGTTGCCCAACCAGCACGTCCTCATCACCGATAGTCACGGTCGGAGCGTGCCCCTGGTCGTCCTCGACCAGTGTGGCCATCAGAAGATCACCTTGGACGTCTACGACGTATCCGATCACGGTATTGGCGGCATCGGTCATCGGTCAAACTTCCTTGCACAGTCGCTCGAAACGCCAGAGGTCCTCATGGCCAGGGCCGACGGTTCCCTTGAGGGAGCAACGTGTTTTCGTCACCACGACCGCATTCGACTTTGCGCTCCAACGATCCCACGCCGCATCTGACATTTCCTTGGTGAATATCAGCAGAGTTAAATCCCTTCGCGCCAATGCTGCCTCGATGACGGCATTCACGTGTTCGTCTCCGAAGCCGTACCCGAAGCAGGCCAAGCGGTTGATTGGAGTCGCGTCGTGACCCAGACATCTACGGAAAGCGGACCACAGCGCTGCGTACGGCGGAAGCATGGTGTCAATCGCCTTCCTGCGCTGTGGAGGCACCATGAGCCGCTTCGTGCCGTTCGGCAGTGCTGATCCGTACGCGCATCGCCGAATGCCCCGTTGAGGGCATTCATACCAGCCCAGGGAGCCGTGGAGCCTCAGCAGTTGTATTGGCCTCACCGTTTCATCGAACTGTCGTCCTTTGTGGGTACCGCGAATTCGACCGATACGTTCCTCGAACACCTCCGGGTCGAAATAAGCATTCTCCACACCAAGGAAACCATCCGACACCCGCACCCTGGCGAGCTCCGCTGCCCGTTCGATAAGCGGATCGTAGTTGAGACTGAACACTTTCACGGATGGGTCGGCTCGGTGGGACAGTCGCTCCACAAACTTAACGTGCAGATCGAGATCCGGGTTCTTGGAGCGGAAGAGATCCGCAATGGCTGCCGTCACCAAGTGCCGGTACGGCGTGTCGTTAGCACCACCGTCGTCGAGCAGGTCGAGGGCGTGCTCGATCCCCGTCGCCCCGTCGTCGAGCTTGGCTTGGATGTCGTCTCGCTTCTGAGTGTCGGTGATCTTGTTCTTAATGAGGTCCCACAGCTCGTCGGCGAGCGGGTATCCGGTATTGTCCAGGTTTGACGAACCAGCCCCGAGTAGATAGCCCACGCGCTACGCCTTTAGTTGCTCCGCAACCTTGACCTCAAGTTCGCTCATGAAGTCGGGTTCTGCCGTCATTTTCCTGCGCTCCTAACGATTGCGGTGAGTAGTGCACGTAAAACGCGTCCGGCGAGGCCGCGGGACGGGGCGAGCTCAACCGTATGGTTAGTGCTCATTGGCTTGTCCATCAAGTATTCTCCAACCTCAAAGGATGGGCGCGGAGCATCTACCACGGCCCGCATGCCAAGTTCCTATAAAGTTATCTTGAGGAGTCGTTTTCCGCTTCAACTGATGCACAACCTATCATGCCGCCTTTCGGTTAAATCTGGAGTCTCGTTGAAGAACCTTGCCATCTCGTCATTTGTCATTTTCCGACCCTTTTTGCCCGAATCTCTCGACACGAACTCTGTTGCCCAGACCGAGATCATCCAGAATCTGCTGCAGCTCTTCCTCCAAGTTCTTGGCGGCTACCGAGCCGACGAAAGATCGGTCTGGTCAGGTCACGCCCTCCAACTCGATCACCTTCTCGTCGAGCTCCTGAATCGTGGCCGAACCGCCCAAGTTCTTAAGGGCCTTGATCGTAACCAGCATCATCCCGGCCAAGTCCGGCAGGCTTTCTGCGTCGATCTCAAAACGTCTCTTCACCATCGTGTCTCTCCAAATTATTGGCGCCACATACCGGCTTCCCGGAAGCAAACCTGTCTTTTCCCGGTTGCATCCGAAGATTGAGTTCGTGACGCCTAGTTTATGCCGAAAGGTTCCCTTTCGGCCCGTCAATTCGGTCCGGAAGCTCTTCCCTGATCCCGGTTGGCGCGGTAGGATGGCCTGTACGCGCCGGAGAGAAACTAGGCCAGGAACGCCGCGAGAGCGGCGGACCCTGGCGGAGCAAAAACAGACCGCCGGAAATCTGTCTCAGGAAACGGTCCCAGGAGGAGCGTTTCGTGGGATACCGGAGGGATGTACACAGTGGAGCTATATGCACGCGTTCGGCGAGAGGTTGATGTTGAGGGGAAGAGCGAACGACAGGTAGCCCGGGAGTATGGGCTGGCGCGGGAAACCGTTCGGAAGATGTTGCGGTATTCGGCGCCGCCGGGCTACCGGCGGCAGCAGCCGGCCAAGCGGCCGAAGCTGGATCCGTGGGTGGGAGTGATTGAGGCGATCTTGGAGGAAGATCGGAGACGGCCCCGGAAACAGCGCCACACAGCAAAAAGAATCCATCAACGATTGCGAGAGGAGCAGGGCTTTGGTGGTGGGTACACCATCGTGAAGGATTACGTGCGTCTGCGGAGGCTGAGCCAAAGGGAGATGTTCGTACCGCTGGTGCACCCTGCGGGAGACGCCCAGGCAGACTTCGGGGAAGCGTTGGTGGTGATCGGCGGAGAGGAGCAGAAGGCACACTATCTGGTGATCGATCTGCCGCAGTCGGACGACTGTTTCGTGATGGCATTCCCGGCCGAAACGACGGAAGCGTTTCTGGAGGGGCACAATCAGGCGTTTGCATACTTCGGCGGAGTGCCGCGGACCATTCTGTACGACAACACGAAGCTGGCGGTGGTGCGGATCCTGGGAGACGGGACGCGGAAGAAGACGCAGGCGTTTTCTGAGTTGCAGAGCCACTACCTGTTCCAGGAGCGGTTTGGGAGGCCCAGCAAGGGAAACGACAAGGGGAAGGTGGAGGGACTGGTCGGATATGCACGACGGAACTTCCTGGTGCCGGTGCCGCGGTGCGCGAGCTGGGAAGAGCTGAACACACACTTGCGGGAACAGTGCCGGAAGAGGCGCCAGCAGCGGTTGCGAGGGCACGAGCAGACCATCGGAGAGCGGTTCGAGAAGGACCGGACAGCGCTGTTGCCGCTGCCAGCGACGCCGTACGAAGCCTGCGACAAACGAACAGGGCGAGTGAGTTCTCTCTCTCTGGTGCGGTATCGCGGCAACGATTATTCGGCACCGGTGTGCTGGGGGCACCGCGAGGTTCTGGTCAAAGGCTACGTCCACGAGGTGGTGATCTCGTGCGGCGCGGAAGTGATTGCGCGGCACTCCAGAAGCTATGAGCGGGAGGACATGATTTTCGACCCGCTGCACTATCTGGCGCTGCTGGAGCAGAAGACGAATGCGCTCGATCAGGCGGCGCCGCTGGTGGGCTGGGAGTTGCCGGAAGAGTTCACCGAACTGCGCCGACTGCTGGAAGCACGGCTGTCGAAACGAGGTAAACGGGAGTACGTGCAGGTGCTGCGGCTGCTGGAGACCTTCTCGATGGCGGAGGTCACCAAAGCGGTGGAAGATGCACTGCGGCTGAGAGCGATCTCCTTCGATGCGGTGAAACATCTTTTACTGTGCCGGATCGAGCAACGGCCGCCGCGGCTGGATCTGCAGAACTATCCGTACCTGCCGATGGCACAGGTGGCCACCACGGCGGCCGCCGACTACCTGGCGCTACTGACTCCCGTGCAGGAAGGAGTCCTCTGATGGAGACTCCTCAAGTTTTGCTGGAGCATCACCTGAAGGCGCTAAGACTGCCGACCTTCCTGCGCGAGTACGACAAGGTGGCGCAGCAGTGCGCCGCCGAAGGGGTGGACTATCCCCGCTACTTGCTGCGGTTGTCGGAGCAAGAACTGCTGGACCGGGAGCGGCGGGCGACGGAGCGGCGCATTCAGCAGGCGCGGTTCCGGGTCGTGAAGAGCCTGGACAGTTTCGACTTTCTGGCGATTCCGTCGCTGAACAAAACGCTGGTTCTGGAGCTGGCCCGCAGTGAGTTCATCGACCGCAAGGAGAACGTGCTGGCCTTGGGAAACTCGGGCACAGGCAAGACGCACATCGCCCTGGCGCTGGGACTGGCGGCCTGTCAGAAGGGCTACCGGGTGCGGTTCACCACCGCGGCGGCGCTGGTGCATGAACTGATGGAGGCCAAGGACGAGAAACGGCTGCTGCGCTTACAGAAACTGCTGGCCAGTTACGAACTGCTGATCATCGATGAACTGGGGTTTGTCCCGCTGTCGAAAACGGGGGCCGAGATGCTGTTCGAGATCTTCAGTCTCCGTTACGAGCGCGGCGCCACCCTAGTCACCAGCAACCTGCCCTTCCACGAATGGACCGAGGTGCTGGGCTCGGAGCGCCTCACCGGTGCCCTGTTGGACCGGCTCACCCATCACGTCCACATCCTGGAGATGAACGGGGAAAGCTACCGGCTGAAAGAGAGCAAACGAAAGCGGTCAGCGAAGCCTGCCAGCCGATAACGATTCCACCCTAACCCTCCCCACACGTCGCCACGATCGGGCTGGGGTGGCTTCCGCTCCGGCCTAACCGCGCCGCCTGAACGGAGGCGCAGGCCTCCGCTCCAGCCACCCCAGCCCGATCCAGCAAATCAACCCCTTCCCTCACCGGGAGTGATCTATTTTTCCTCCGCCCCTCTGGCCTAGTTTTTCTCCGCCCTTGACACCGCTCAGGGTTCAGAAGTTTCCCGAGGCCACATCCTTCAGAATTTGCTTCTCCAGAGACAGTTCCGCCACCAAACGCTTCAGCTTCGCGTTCTCCCGCTCCAGCTCCTTCATTCGTTTCGCTTGATCCAGCTTCAGGCCGCCGAACTCTTTCCTCCAGCGGTAGTACGTCTGCTGAGTGATCTAAACTTCCTTGCAGGCTTGCGGGGTGGGCTTTCCGTTCGCAATTCCTACTTCAATCTGACGCAGCAATGTCACGATCTGCTCTGCTTTGTATCTCTTCATCGGCATGTCCAGCTCTCCTTGAGAGTGATTCTCTCTCACTCCCGCTGGACTAATTCAAGCCGATCAGGTCACTCCCAAGTACGGTGGAGGTAGATAGATGGGCGACAAAGACAGTTTTCTTAGAGATTGCGTC
This sequence comes from Candidatus Acidiferrales bacterium, assembly GCA_965197305.1. GTDB lineage: Bacteria > Acidobacteriota > Terriglobia > Acidiferrales > UBA7541 > Palsa-189. Next base: position 1,283,724 of record CBDAMS010000013.1, read on the forward strand.
ATAACGATAATGGCGGACGACTTCGAGAGTTTCGAAATAATATTTCGGCAAACGAAGCATCTAGCTGTATTGAAAGGTATGGATGTGAACGAGAATGAAGTCGCCGAAGCAATCGAACGTGCAATCGATGACGGTTACGCGGATGCCTATATCCTCTCACCTCAGTCTCCGCACTCGCGTAAAGTCGAGTACGCGCCCGATATGCTATACGAATTGTGGTTCTATGTGACGCAGCGCGGGAAGTGTGCCGCCAAGAGCATCCCGGATTTAAGTGGGGAGTCCCATCCTTAAACATCTGATTTCGGGCAGTTACAATCGTCACTTTGCAGCCCGTCAAATCAGGGACTTCAGGGTCCCGCGAAGTGGGAGTCAAGGCGGCGGCTCCGCCGCCGCCTTTTTCACAGCGGATTGCGAGGAGGAGCGGGTTAGGAAACCACGAAGAGGGGTTCCTCGCTGTCCGCCCAAGGGGGGCTTCTCGGAATGACACAGGGAGTTATGTGCGGCACAGGAGGAAAGGCAATGGTTTCTAGGCCAGCTTCGGGTGAGCGCGTTATACGTCCATGTGGACTGTTTCGGCCAGCGTCTCCTCATCTTAATGTTTTCGGTATACTATATAATGCAGCCATTCTGGAGGTACTGTATGGCCATTGCCTGTCCGGTTGACCTCGACACACAGGTGTTGCGTTCAGAGGTATCCAAGATTTACTCGCGCGTAGCTACGGAACCGGATGGCGACTTCCATTTTCACCGCGGCCCCGCATACGCCGCGGACTTCCTCGGTTATGATCCGGCTGAGCTAGCCTCTTTGCCGGCCGAATGTACGGCCTCGTTCGCCGGAATAGCAAACCCGCATGCCATTGCCCCGATTCTTAGCGGCGAAACGGTTCTGGATATCGGGTGTGGCGCCGGGATGGATTTGCTGTTGGCCGCCCGCAGGGTCGGTCCGAGTGGCCGCGCGATCGGAATCGACATGACAGAGGCTATGCGAGACCGGGCACGCGGCTCCGCTGCTGCCGCCGGGCTGACCAATGTAGAAGTGCATCAGGCCGATGCCACCGCCCTGCCGTTAACAGACGATAGCGTCGATGTGGTTATCTCCAACGGCGTAATCAACCTGGTCCCCGAAAAAGAGAAAGCAATCGCCGAAATACGCCGCGTGCTCCGTCCGGGCGGCCGACTACAGATTGGAGATATAGTGCTCGATGCCGAACTCAGCGAAGACATTCGCCGGAATATCGACCTATGGACGGGTTGAATCGCCGGCGCTCTGCCGGAGGCAGAGCTCTTGTCTTTCTTGGGTGACCAGGGTTTTCGCGACGTACGCGTAACGGCCCGCTTCGACTGCTTCCGTGGCACCAAGAAAGTGAACACCGCCCGCAAGTACGGCGTGCGCGGGGCCAACGTGATCGCCCACAAGCCCGTAGCGCACCTATAACGCGAAGTGTTTCGTCACCATGGTGCTCGAGCACGAAGCAAGCTCAAGCGGAGCACTTTTGCTGCGCGCCGAGCCGTCAAGCTATCTTCACACCTATCGGCAGCCACTTGGCCGAACAAATCCACACACGTAGAAGCCCACACCCTTAGAAGTGGCCCAATGGGTTGTCAGGCTTGCCTGACAGACCGTACGCGCTAGTTCTCGCTCCGTGGCACTGCTTCCATGAGGAGCGCGAGGGCCCTTCGAAAGCTTTGGCCGCCCACCGAGGAACCTTTGTAGTGACCCAACCGCACCACCACCAGATCATGCGACGGAATGATGAGCGTCCACTGACCACCCGCACCGCTCATGTAGTAGGCGTCCGAGGGCACTGGAAACGGAGGCCTCATTAACTCACCACCATTCTGGTTGAGCCAGAAAAAGGCGCCGTAAGCGGGACGCTTGTCCGATTCCCAAGCCGGAGCGAGCGTGCTCACAAAGCCGGCATACCCCTCCGGCAATATCCGCTCGCCGTTCGAGATCCCATCCTGAAGATACAGGTTGCCTAACCGTGCCCAGTCGCGACCCGACGCAAACTCGTATCCCTGCGTGAGAAAATTTCCAAACGGATCGGTTTCCATCACCATCGTCTGAACGCCGATCTTGTCGAACAGCTCGCGCTGAGGAAAAGACAAATAATCGTCACCGCGGGTCTCCACACCAAGTCGGATGAGATAGTTGATTAGCACAGGATCAGTGTTGTGATAGCGGCCCACGGTGCCCGGCGGCCACTGAAGCGGCCGGGTGGCGGCGTAGACAAAGGAATCGACGCCGCCCGTATACAGATACCGATGGTCCGGATAGGGACCTGCCGGATCATAATCGGGATCTTGCGGCGCAATGATCCGCAGGCCGCTCGACATATGCAGGATATCCGCGATGCGGATGTTTCTCCGCGGATCGTCCGTGCCCTGCCATTGCGGGATCGGCGCAGGTTGCTCCAGATCGTAAACGCCTTGCTGGATCAGCACGCCCAGCAAGGTCCCGGTGAGGCTCTTACCCATCGACCAGCTCTCAAGGGGTGTATCCACGGCGATCCCCTCACCGTATCGCTCGCCGATCAGGCGACCGTTCCACGTTACGACGAACGCGGCCGTCATGCCCTCGGCCGGCTCAAACGCCGCATCAATTGCCTGCTGCAGCTTGTCGGCATCGATCTCCGCGGGTAACGGTTCGTTCTGAACTACATCACCCATCGGCCAGGGCCGTGTCGAGGGGTCCGGCAGCCGGCTTTCAATTCGCTGAGGAGTGAAGCTCACCGAGTTCTCACCGATCGGCAGCGTGACGCAGCCTTGGTCGCCGAGATACTTGGAGGTGCGCATGACACCGTTGGGCATCGTGATATGGACCGCGCTGTTGGCTCGGTCAATGACAGGCTTGCTGACCTTTGAGCGCTCGGAATAAGGGCTCGTAAAGTAGCCGACGTTCTCCGCGGCGAAATCGGCATCGAGACCGGTGATGAATACGGCCGAGCACATGATCTTGGCGAAGCCGGATGTGTGGTGTTCGAGCGGGTCGCCGGGTGGTGGCACGTAGGGTGTGTCGAGCTCGAGCGATTTCGCGCGCGCGATGAGGGCTTCAAGAGCGGACGGTGCCTCTGCCCCGCTCGGAGCCTGTACTCCGGACTGGCAACCCAGGCTAGCTGACAGCACAGCTGTCACGAGGATTATCCTAATTGTCTGCGTGGGCATACTAACCTCCAAGGGCCTCCAAGTGCGTGTGGTGAGCCTAACTTAATGTTTAGGCCGACCGGTAAGTCCGGATAATCTCGCCGGTATCATTAGTGGAGACCGCTTTCACCAAACGGTCAAGCGGGCTGTGGACCTCTCGGATTAGACTGCCGCTAAACCTGCGACGCAAGGACAAAATGTCGCGTACCGGGCCCAATTATTTCCTCTCCTTGGCCGTTGCGAGACCCGCTCTTGTCACCAGCAATGCCGGATAGATTGCCCCTAACCCCACATTTCTTTCCGGTGTTCGGTGAGGCCGCTCGTGTGCCGTATACTTACGACGGGCACGGTAAGCACGTGAAGAAGTCCGACGGCACACTGTATGAGATCATTTCAGTTTGAAGGCCAGCCAGTTTGAGGGTTTGAGGGACGGAACCATGAAGCTGCGTAAAACGGTCATTTTCGCTAGTTGTATGCTTGCCTTGTTTTTTGCCTCAGCAGCAAAAGCTGAGCGAATGACATGGATGATCGACGGCGTGGAACGCGAAGCGCTGGTTTTTGCTCCCCCGGCAGCAACAACGGAAGAATTGCCCGTGGTATTCGGTTTCCACTGGTACACCGGCGCGATGCAATATGACATGCAGGTTTTTCGTTTCCAGGAGCTTTGGCGGGAAGCGATTGTGGTTTATATGCAAGGCCTCCCCACCATGCGCAGGCCTTCTCCCAATCCGACGTATGGCTGGCAACACGAGAAGGGGGAGTTTGGCGACCGTGACCTGAGGTTTTTCGATGCTGTATTGGCCACCCTTCGGGAGAAATATGCGGTGGACGACCGCCGAATTTACGGCAGCGGATTTGGCGACGGCTCAGATTTCTTGTATCTCCTGTGGGAGGTGCGGGCAAAGACGTTTGCGGCCTTTGCATTGGTGGCGGGCTACGTTGGGTCGACAGTTCATCTGACCGTGCCGAAGCCCGTATACTGTGCGGTGGGAAAAAAAGACCGGGGTTTTCAAAGGATCATGGAGTCGATCAAGATGGTTCGCGAGCTCAACGGCACGGCTCCGGAGGGCGAACCTTGCGGGGAAGATTGCACGGCTTACCCTTCCAGTCAGGCTTCCAATCAGGCTTCGAGTCAAGGGGCTCCGGTAGTCACCTACATTCACCCCCAGGGCCACGTCTACCCGCTTCCGATATCCGCCAAATTCGTGGCTTTTTTCAAACAACACACGCTTGGCAATTGATCCTCGGACAACGCCTGCTTCTTCTTTTTCTGATCGGGCTTTTCTGGTCGGGCTTTTCTGGTCGGGTTGGGCCTTACTAAGGATCAAAGATAGACGAGCGTAGGAAGTTCTGCGCCGCACTCGGTAAGAAACCGAATGGCGCACTGAGCTCCCCGGCCGGCTAGCGAAGGTCTTCGGTGAGGTCGATGGCGTCAATGACGCCGATGACGGCCATATCAATGGGGGAATGCGGGCGGCCGACGGCGGTCATGGCCGAAAAGCCTTCCATGGCCAGGAGGACGCGGTCGCCAGCGCCGGCGTCCACGGCATCGACTGCCAGCACCGGTTCGCCACGGTCGCTGCCGTCGAGATGCAGGGGCTGCACGACCAGAAGTTTGCAACCCTCGTGAGAGGGCGTCTTTTGCGTCGCCACCACATCGCCGATTACACGCCCGATGAGCATTTGGCTATGCGCGTTTGCCGGTCACGACACACCGAACCGGAACCCGGGAACGTTCACCGCCTCCACGATGGCGACGATGGTGGCCTCGGTGGGCACTTCGGCGGGATGGAAGGGAAAGCAGGCCTCGCGGCCGCGGCACCAGTAGATTGTTTCCCCGGTGCCGGCACCGACCGAATCGAGAGCCACCAGGGGACGGCCTTTTTTGCGCCCGCGGCGGTCGAGCGGCTGCACCAAGAGCAGCTTCTGGGCGTGAAGGGACGGAATCTTGATGGTGCAGACGACGTTGCCGATAACACGCCCAAGCTGCATGGTGATGGTGCTGCCGCGCGCGACGCGCTGCGCTGGCTTATTTCCTCCGCACAGCGGCGAGTTCCGCCTCGTGCTGCGAATCGAGATTGACAATGTCCACGATGCCGATAATGGCGGCGTCCACGGGCCGATCCTTGCACTCCGCAGGCATTCGCGCGGAACTGCCGGAAACCACCAGCACCGTTTCACGGAATCCCGCGTCCACGGTGTCCACGGCAACCAGATAGCCCGCCTCATCGGCCCCCTCAGGGGAAACGGGTTTGACGATCAGCAACTTCATGCCGTCGAGGCGCGGATCTTTCCGCGTGGAAACGACCGTGCCGACGATGCGCGCCAGGATCATGAATCGCCAAACGCCAGAACAGCCCCGGCTCATGGATAAGCAACAAACCAGGGCGCCGCGAGAAACTCCTCCCTCTCTATCTTCTGGTCCCTAGACTTTGGTCCCTAAACTCGGCCGAGAGGCTCGACCGTCTACCGCGCCGCCGCGGCCATGGCTGCCTTGCCGATGGGCAACACGTCCTCGAGCGACTCGTGCGGCCGCGGGATGACGTGGACGGAGACGAGTTCACCGACACGGCGCGCCGCCGCGGCGCCCGCGTCCGTGGCGGCTTTGACGGCAGCCACATCTCCGCGCACCAGCGCCGTAACGTAGCCGGAGCCGATCTTTTCCCAACCGACAATCGTGACCTTGGCCGCCTTGACCATGGCGTCGGAAGCTTCGATCATTGCCACCAGTCCGCGCGTCTCGATCATGCCGAGTGCTTCACCCATGCTTCATGCCCTCCCGCGCCGGCCAGACGCCAGCGCCGCATGCAATTCTCCCCTGCCTAGCTAGTAGCTACTGCAAGCCCTTCTGCAATCTGATGACCCGATGTGATGGCCGACTACAGCGCGCCGCACTTGCTAGCGACGCGCCCGGTCCTTGCGCAACGCCTCTTCAATCAGCGCCTGGAGTTCGCCGCGCGTGATATTGACGCGTCCGGCGGCATCCGTTTCCAGCGTGACCGGGCATTCGGGGCCGACCTGCGACGCCGTGCTCGTGCCGTACCGACCACGCGCCGCGAGCAATTTTTCCACATCGCTAGCAGAAAGCAAGGCCTGTTTGCCAAGCATTTCGGTCACCAGCGAAACCTGTGCAAAATGCTCGACGATCTCCATCCGGAAAAACGCAGTCAGCAGATCCGGTCCGTACGTTACGACGCCGTGATTGGCCATCAAGATGGCGTCGTAGCTCGACACCAGGGGATCGAGGGCTTGGGTCAGCTCCGGCGTGCCCGGGGTGGCGTAGGGCGCCACAGGAATACACCCCAAGGAAAGTACCACCTCGCTGACAATCGCCTTGTTGAGAGGCAAACCGGCGGCGGCATAACCGGTGGCAGTGGGGGGGTGCGCGTGGCAGACGGAACCAATGTCTGGGCGACGATGGTAAATCAGCAGGTGCATTGCGAGCTCCGATGACGGCGGGCGCCGCCCCAAGAGGAGCTTGCCTCTCATGTCTGTAACGACCAGATCCTCGGGCGTCATCATGCCTTTGCTGACGGCCGTCGGCGAAGTCAGGACCCGCGAAGGGTCAAGCCGGACGGAGATGTTCCCGTCGGTGGCGGCGACAAAATAGCGCGCTTGAATCCAGCGGCCGACGGTGCAGATATCGCGCCGGTGCTCGTCTTCGCTCTTCAGGTGCCCGGGGGAGATGGAATCGGCGATCATGTCTAAGCGTAGATCCCGCGCAGCGGGAGCAGGAAAGCGACGCGGTCGATGGCCAGCATGTAGGCGGCGATGCGATTGTTCACGCCATGACTCTCGGAATAGTGCACCACCTCATCGAAGGCGTGATCCGATTCTCGACGGCAGCGGGAATGCCAATGTCACAGGGCTGGAACAGAATTTCCTGTGCGCTGACGCGCGTGGACACGCGCAGTATACGGACGCGGGGTTGGGCTGCGCAAGGCAACCTTCTCCGCCGTTTGCACGGGATCCATCGGAGCGCCAGGGCTGATTTTCCGCAGCGGTCTCCGCTATTTGGCCGGCTGTTTTTGAACAAAGCGCTGCAGCAGCAGAGATGCCAGCCGTTTGGCGTCGTGCCGGACGACGGCATGTGCTTCGAGCAAGTTGCCCGCGATCCATTGGAGCCCCATTCGCTCCAGCTCCTTTGTGTCGGTGAGGACCGGCTCGGCACCCTTGGCCCGATAGCGACGCGCAATCCCGGAGGCGATCGGCTGGTCGTTGAGGATCACCCAGTCCAGGAGTTTCTTCCCGGCATGCCGGCGAATGGCGCGCACGTGATCTGCGAGCGAGAGGCCCGACGTTTCGCCAGGCTGCGTCATGAGGTTCGCAATGTACACGCGGGGCGCACGGGATTTTTCGATGGCTGGGACGACACCCGGAACGAGCAGATTCGGGATAATGCTGGTATAGAGCGACCCCGGTCCAAGCAGGATCAAATCCGCCGCCGTCAAGGCTTCCAACACTTCCGGCAGCGGCTTCGCCGTGCGCGGCACCAGGCCCACGCGGCGAATTCGGCAGCGGCTTCGGCTGATGCGAGTTTCACCCGCGACTACTTTGCCGTCCTCCAGCACCGCTTTCAGCGAGACCAATTGGTTGGTCGAAGGGAATATGCGGCCGCGAATCGCCAGGACCTCGGCGCTTTCGCGCACTGCTTGCGTGAAGTCGCCGGTGATACGGGTCAACGCCGTCAGGAACAAGTTGCCGAAACTGTGCCCCCGCAGGCCGCGTCCCGCAGGAAAGCGGTACTGAAACAAAGGTCCCAGCAACTCCTCATCCTGTGACAGAGCGACCATGCAATTGCGAATATCCCCGGGAGGCAAAACGTTGTAATCGCGGCGCAGACGGCCCGAACTGCCGCCGTCATCCGTCACCGTGACCACGGCCACGAGGTCGCGGATGGGATAGCGCGAGGCGTCCGATTGCTGCGCCGAGACGTAGCTCTTCAATCCGCGCAGAAGCTCGGAAAGACCCGTTCCGCCGCCGATAGCAACGACCCGAACGTGGCGCCCGCGATAAGTGGGTGAATAGGCCAACGGAGAATCAGACGGATCAGGTGCCCGAACCGTCGCGATCAGGATAGAGCAACTCAGTGAAACGAGGATCTTCCTGCAAGAACGCGAAGTCCTCGTCATTCCGCGCGTGATAGCGGTTTTCCGGGCGCAACTGGATGGCGATTTTCAAATTTTCCATGGCCGATTCAGCCTCACCCGTCAGGCAGTCGAGCGCGGCCAGCACATAAATGACGTAGTCAGCTTTGGGCGCCATCTTGCGCGCGCGCACCAGGTGCTCGCGCGCCTCATCCCAACGCCCCAGATTCATCATGGCCACCCCATGCTGATAGTGGTCTTCGACCGAACGCATCGCCGGCGGATTGGCCGGCTGGAGACGCCGTCCGGCGATGCGCAAATGGACTCTTGCCCTGTCGGCCAATTCCTTACTGGGCCCGGTGATAACTTTTTCCAGAATTGGCCTGGCCCTGAGATACTTTTGCTGCTGGAAATACTTCAATGCTTCCTCGTAATGCTTGAGCTGCTGCTTGAGGACTGGATCAGCAATCGGCTGGGGAGCTCGGCTCTTGCCACTTTTGCGAGTTAAGCCATTGCGGTTCAGCAAGTTACCTTTCGCCCTGGAAGACGGAAGTCTCGGTGCGTTCGAACGCTTCCTGCGCTTGCTCGTACGCCCCATATTTGAAATATAACAAGATATGGGGAGCCGGTCAATGAGCCGACATTGTATAGCCATTAGTAATAGAAGCACCCTGAGCGGTTTGGACACCAGCCAGAAGCTTGCAGTTTGGTCCGCCTCGAACTGCTATGTTATAAGTACGTTGCCGGCCAGCCCGGAGACCCGTGTCCTTTATCAACTTTCCCGCACGCGAAATCAACTGCAAGCTCGTATACTACGGGCCAGGACTAGGCGGGAAGACCGCCAATCTCCAATGGATTTACGATAAGACGGGCGCCGCGCAAAAAGGCAAGATGATTTCGCTGGCGACGGAAACCGACCGGACACTCTTCTTCGACTTCCTGCCACTCGACCTCGGAACCGTTCGCGGGTTTAACACCCGCTTGCATCTTTACACAGTCCCCGGACAGGTGTTCTACGAGGCCAGCCGCAAGTTGATCCTGAAAGGAGCCGACGGTGTGGTGTTCGTTGCCGATTCGCAAGAGGAACGGCTGGATGCCAATCTCGAGACGCTTGAGAATTTGCGGGAGCACCTAAAAGAGCACAGTTTGGATTTCAGCACGATTCCCTACGCCCTGCAGTTGAACAAGCGCGATTTGCCCAACATCCTTGCTGCGGACCAATTGGTGCAGCAATTGCAGGTAAAGGGTGAGTCGGTCGTAGAAGCGACCGCCATTTCGGGGCAAGGCGTATTTGAAACACTCCGCGAAATAGCAAAGCTTGTCTTGGTCGAATTGAAAAAGGGCGCCTGACCGCAGCAGATGGCCTTGGGTCCTCAGCGGAGCCGGCGGCTTTTACAGTCGATTCTCGCTCCCGACCATATCTGACCGGCATGGACATCGAAAACAGCGGCAGATGAAAGTGCTACGGCTCCATCGCTGGGACGTAACTCCGGCTGAGGCGCGCGAGCTCCAACTCCGTTTGCGCAAGCGCATGGAATCCGCCGACCGACTGCCAAAGGTGACCTGCGTGGCCGGAGCCGACGTGGCCATTCGACCCATCCGGCGGCGCTCCCGGCAAACCGGTGAAGGGCGCGCACTTGCCGGAATCGTGGTGTACCGCTTTCCTGAGATGATAGAGATCGAACGGGTGAGTGCAGTTCGGCCGCTGACATTTCCTTACGTGCCGGGCCTACTGAGCTTTCGCGAGATCCCGGCGCTATTGGCCGCCTTGAGCGATTGCGGAGCGCGCCAGACCTGATCTTCTGCGATGCGCAGGGATATGCACATCCGCGGCGTTTCGGCCTGGCTTGCCACCTGGGTGTATTGCTCGATCGCGCGACGATCGGCGTCGCGAAGTCAGTTCTCATTGGCGAGTATCGAGAGCCAGGCAGGCGCGCCGGCAGCACGGCGCCGCTCGTGGATCCCCGGTGCGGCGAGAAGATTGGAGCGGCCGTGCGCACGGTGAACGGCGTCAAGCCAGTGTTCGTTTCGCAGGGGCACCGCGTGTCCTTGCCACGGGCGATTGAGTTGACGCTCGCCGTTGCCGACGGCTATCGCATCCCGCGGCCCACCCGCGATGCCGATCACTTCGTGCGCCTCCTCCGGCGCACCGGAGGCGTCCCGTCCAAGGTCGCACCGGGCCTTCCGGTGACACGCTAAGTCCGGACGGTTCCCCGCAGGAACTTCGCGGCGCATTTCATATTGGATGGCCTTGGGCGAGAACTATAATCGCCTCATTGTGCGGCAGCAGAACTGCCGCTTGACACGAAGACTGTATGGACACACCACTTCCCAATCCGCCAGTTCCTATTCCTGAAGTTTCCAAGGAACGCGTCGAAGAGGTTCGGGAGCAATTGCGCAAACTCGAGCGTCGCGATTGGTGGCTATGGGTGTTGGCGGTTATCGTGATGCTGCTTCTGACGACGGCGGTGGTCTCGCTGAACTTCCCCGGCCTGATCCAAGTTGACGATCCATTTTTTCAGTTCAGCCTGGACCAAGCGGTGCGCGGACTGGTTGGGCTGGTGCTGATATTCAACGCCTATTCGATCTATCAGCAAGTGATTGTGAAGCGCTTGCGACGGCAATTTTCGCAACAGCTCGATGCCATGGGGCATCTGCGGATACGCGCCGAGGAATTCCACCGGCTGGCGACAACCGATCCCCTCACGGGCCTGGCCAATCGCCGCACAGGTGAAGAACGTTTGGCGGTGGAGTTGGCGCGATCGCGACGGCATGGCCATGCCCTGACGCTGGTGGCGTTCGACCTGAATAACTTCAAGCAGATCAACGACCAATACGGCCATGCCGCGGGCGACTTAGTTTTGCACACGTTTGCGCAACGGCTCGCCAAGTCCCTGCGCGCCTCTGATTTGGCAATCCGATTGGGAGGAGATGAATTCCTGGCATTGCTCCCGGAATGCAAGATCGATCAGGCCTCCAATCTACTGGCACGGCTCAAACCACTCGATGTCCACTACCAGGGAACCCATATTCCGGTGGACTTCGCCGCCGGACTCGTGGGTTATGCACGAGGTGATACCCCCGAGCAAATCCTGGAGCGCGCCGACCGTGCGCTCTACGCCAACAAGCGCGCGGCAAAGGCTGGGAAAGACGCTCCTAGCCTTACGGGGCATCGGATCTGAGCAACCCTCCAACCGTCCGCTTTTCGATGGAGTAGCTAGATGAAATGGGAGGGGAAGGCCATTGGACCTCCACCTCCCGGGGTGGGTGGGGTGTTGCTGAGTAAATTCATCCGGAAGCTGGCCTGAAAGCGCAGCTTCCTCGCGCATCCTGCTCTGCCCAATAGCGGATAACTAGGTTCCTCGGACTCCGGTCAAGCGATTTGATTCGCCGTACGAATGTCAAGCACTCGAGCCGCGTCGTCGCGCTTCTGCTTTCTGCGCTTTTGCTGGTACATCTGCGCGTCTGCGCGCGCGAGTTGATACTCGAGCCCATACGGCACGGTTATCCTGGAAATCCCCACGCTCACTGACAACTGGTAGGGACGCTTGCGCCGGCTGTTACGCGCTTCCAGTGCCCGCCGCAAGCGCTCCCGAATCAAGGCCTCGCTTGATTCGGAAGCGTCCGTCAACAGTGCACAGAATTCGTCGCCACCGATTCGCGCGATAATGTCTGACTCTCGAAAACACTCCCGAAGCACATCGGCGACCTCCTGGAGCGCGCGATCGCCTTCGCGATGGCCGAAGGCGTCGTTAATATGCTTCAGGTCGTCGACGTCTCCAAAGATCAGGCTGGAACGAATTCCCTGACGCGCAGCCAACTTCTGGCGGCTCTCAGCCAGTGCAATGAAGCCCCGGCGGTTATACGGGCCAGTCAACTCGTCATTCAGGGAGAGGCTGCGAAGAGATACCTGGAGGCGCTGGCGCGCGATAGCGTGGCACACCGATCTCGCCAACTGGCTGTCGGTCAGCTCAGGCTTGATCAGAAAGCCCTGTGCTCCTTCCTGCAGGGCAGCGGCGGCTAGAGAATCATCCACTCGGGAACTGAGCAAGATAAGTGGGATACCCGGCGCGATCCGCAGGGTCTCTCTCACGACCTCCAGCCCATGCGCGTCAGGAGGCCAGAGGTCGAGTAACGTCACGTCGACGCTGACGGACTGGAGGAGCCGCTGCGCCTCGCTCAGCCTTCGCACACGGCGCAAGCGGAACTTCCGCCCATCGCAGGCTCGCAGCATCTGGATTAGACGGCGCGAACCTGTCTGGCCGTCCGCCACCAATAAGACCTGAATGGGCTGGGGCTGCCTCATGTTTCTGTTTCATCACCCATGCTCTGCGATCGAGCCGCTCGACCGGCAAACAGAGCACGCTACTTCGACTGCTGGGAATCGTTGGCAAGCCGGAAGGAAGGGGGGAGGTCCCGCGCGCCAGAGAGGGATATGAATCGCTACCTGTCTATTTTAAGACGGACGTATCGAAGGTCAAGTGATGAGAAATGATCTGCTACCTCAGAGGCACCCCTTGGAACAACTTCCAGGCACAGCGAGAATCACCCCGCAGCCCCCCATGGCGATTCGGGGGCGCAACGTCTTCAAGAGATTTCCCCGCTAAAGCAACTTTCGAATCGCCGCTTCGAGCTCCTCCTCGGTCATCCCTCCCGGGTGGTAGAGCCGGACGATCCCTTCACGGTCCACAAAGACAAGCGTCGGTGTCGTGCTGACGCCGTAGCGCTGGTGGTTCGCCTCACTGAAGGGCAGAGGTTGATCGGCGAGAAAGCTGTAATAGGTCTGGCGGACCTGGTCGACGTAGCGCGCTTCTTCGTCCGGCGTGGCGGATGCTCTGCCTGCGACGAATCCATATCGCTGTGTGGGGGCCAGCACCGTCACGCCTTGTTGGGCATATTTGGCGGCCAGGCGGCCCAGGCTGGGGCCCTGATTCTTACAATCAGGACACCAATGGGCCCAGAAAAATAGGATTACGACCTTACCACTCAACGCGTCGAGCGTTGGCGGCTTTGGCCCCAGGTATTCCGAGACATCGATCGCGGGCGCAGCCTTCCCTTCCAAGCTGAGCAGATGGATGTTCTTCTGAATCCGCTTGAGGAGAGAAGTGTCCTTGTAGGTTTCGAGCTCTCGCTGCAGAAAGTACACGGCCTCAGAGAGCGCTCCGCGCTCAGCTCTGACGTGGGCCTGCACCTCGATTGCGGCGCCGAGCGCGATCGGGAGATGCCGCTCGTCGTCGAGGCTGCGGCCGGCGAGGGCCATGAGGGCCAGGTCATGCGTCTGCCTGGCGTAGTCCTCAGCTTTTTCCCATTGCCTGGCTGCCAGGGCGCCGCGGCCCAACCAGGAGTGGGCCTCCAGCATTTCCGGGGTTACCCCGCGGGCAGATCGATACTCCGAGACAATGCTCTCACCCCGCGCGAAGTCTTGTTGAGCGATTGCCGCGCGCACGTCGGCGATGATGTTCGTGTTGGTTGCGGACTGGCTGAAGGCCGGGACAGCCATGCCCGCCAAAGCGACAATTGCGAGCAGCGCCAGCACCGATCTCATTCGGCTCATTGCATCCTCCTTCCTCACCTCGATACCTTGGCTCGTTCTGTATCAAATGGCCGCAGCTTGACGGTGTACGACACGGGAATCGACTTGGGGTTGAAGCAAATCCTGTCGTCACAGGCCTGGTAATCCAACGTGCCCTTGATCGTCACGCTGCCGGCCTCCGCCAGTGCCGCGCGGTTCTCCCGAGAGGTGCTGACCGCCATCTTCTGCATCAAGCGGAACGGCTTCTGAAATACCGGAACGCGCTCGTTGAGCGGCTCGAAGAAGTAGATCTCTGATGGCGGATACTGCATGGGTCGAGTCACCAACAGCGGATTCGATTCCAGGTTGAAGCTGATTATCCGGTAGCCCTGAGCCCCCGGGGCATACACATGCATCCGCGCCCGAAGTCCGACATCGAACACGATCGAGAAGAGGTGGCCCGGGGCCACGACCTCGTCGCTGGCATAGGTCGTGATCTCGAGATGATCCGTCGTGATGCGATTGGCGGTTGTGCCGCCTTCGCCGCCCAGATCAAGCAGGATGCTCGAAACCGTTGTTCGCTCCCGGTAGCCCTCCTCGAAGAAACGGGCCGTCACCAGCCCTTCCCGGTCGATGACCAAGGTGCCGGGGAACGGGATGCCGTAGCTGCTTGAATTTTCCTCAACCGTGGTGTTCAAGATGCCGTAGCTTTTGATCGTGCTCGACCCAGGATCCGACAACAAGGGGAAGGCGATCCCGCGACGCTTGCTGAAGTCAGCCAGCACCGCCGTCGAATCGTAGGTGATGGCCGCCAGACCAAGCCCCTGGGCCTTCAGTTCGGACAGGCGGTTTTGCAGGTCGATCATCTGGGTCTTGCAGTACGGACACCAGTCGGCGGATCGCGAGAACACAAGCAGCGCTCCATTGGAACCCATGATGGAGTCCCGAGTCCACTCCTTGCCTTGCTGGTCCTGGAGGCGGAAATCGGGAACTCGCTGACCAACCTGGGGGCCCAGGCGCGTAACGTCAATTTTCGGAGGAGTTTGCTGCGCCCGGACCTGCACCGCCGGGAGACAGGCAAGAACTAGAACACAGGCCACCTTACTCATGATTCGTGCGCACCTCGGAACCGGCCCAATTGCGCCGGGAGCTAGACTAACTCGCCACGCCATTACAATCCAGACCTTTCACCCTTTCACCGATGACCAGAGGGTTGGCACGGCGATCGGAACCTTCTGCCCTTGCGAGCCAGCCAGTTCGTTGATGGCTTCTCCTTCCGAAAATACCGCTCGATGAGATAGTCGACCGACAACACACCCGGCCCACGCGTCAGCAGGAAAATCAGGATGGACCCCCAGATCAGGTGTTCGGGGTAGGCTTGCGGAAAGACGAAAATCTGGATCACCGCGATCATCCCGAGCAAAGGAAGCGTGGCCACACGCGTCGCCAGACCGAGGAACAAGAGGGTAGGAAACGTCAGCTCATTGAACATCGCCATGCGAGCCGCGACAGCCGGATCGAGCAACGGTACCTGGAACTCATCTTCGAACAGCTTGACCGCAAACTCGAATGACCGATATTTCAAGAGGCCGGCATTGAAGAAAATCAATCCGACCCCGATTCGCATTCCAAGCTGGAGGATCGAGAGCGGGAAACGGCCGAGCCAATCCCGCACGGAGATGAACCACCGGCGCGGTGCCCAAGCTGCGACGATATGCTCTCCCGTAGTCATGGTTTTCCCTCTCGAACTGCCGGCGTCACCGCGACGACCAGCCCGGCGGCAACGAGCCTGACAAAAGCCTGCCCGGGGTCAAAACCTGCAAGGGCGCAGTTAGCGGCGTCGCCAACGAGCAGGCCATCGCGTAGGGCCTTGCGAAAGCCGAACTCGCCGGGATCGAGACGATTGATCTGGACCTCTCCTCGTGCGCCTCGGACCTCAATGCACACATCCTCGGGCTCGA
Source organism: Candidatus Acidiferrales bacterium (assembly GCA_965197305.1). GTDB lineage: Bacteria > Acidobacteriota > Terriglobia > Acidiferrales > UBA7541 > Palsa-189. The sequence continues at coordinate 1,299,428 of CBDAMS010000013.1, forward strand.
ATGTCAATTGATCGGGAGCCGTTTCCGCCAAGTAAAGCTTCATTAAGGCGTCTATGGGCCAGGGGGCTTGAAGGTACCGCACTCCGGCTTGCAGCGTAAGCGCCGCTTCCGTCAGCTTCACGGTGTCGACAGTTGAAAATTCTTCCAGGGACAGGGCCTGCCGATCCACAGCGATCGAGACTTGCCCGACGTGCCACTCGAGTTCGGCGAAATCACGCACATATGGCACGCGGTCCGCCGCAGGAGAGGTCGCAAGAAACAACGGAAACTGCTCTCCATATTCGGAGATGCAGAGAGCCTGTGGCGGGTGGTCGCGCACAAAAAGCTGAGCGGCTTCGGTGAGGTAGCGCGTTCCGATCAACCATGCGGTCGCCGGGAATTTGCCCAAAAGGGCCGTGACCAGGCTGGTTTCATAATGCCGGTGGTGGATGGTCAGTCGTTTCTCCGCAGTGCGTCCGCCGGCCAGCAAAGGTATGGCCTCAGACGCGTCGCCAGCGATCACGGCGCGGCGCAGCAACCGCTGCGCATCAGCGAGCGATGCCATGGCGCACCTCTGGACCGAGAGCTTCTGCCGCGACTGCATCGGCGCGGGCGGCCTCGCCCATCAAGGTCGCGAGCGGGGGGATATCGTTGTCCCATTCGATCAACGTCGGCTTGGGTCCGAAGCGGCGAATGGCGTAAGCGTAAAGGTCCCAGGCAGCTTCGGCAACCACGGTCGCGTGCGTGTCGATCAATACCTCGCGGCCCGGATGGGCCTCATCTTCCTCGGGCGTAAAACCGCCCAAGTGCAGCTCGCCGACGGCATCGGCCGGCAAGCCGTCGATATATTCGTAGGCGTTGTAGCCCATGTTGTGCGCGCTGAGGTGCACGTTGCTGACGTCGCACAACAACCGGCAACCCGTGCGGCGCACGAGCTCGCCCAGGAATTCGACCTCGTTCATCGTCGAGGCGCCGAAGCCAACATAGCTCGACGGGTTCTCCACCAAGTACGGTCGTCCGAGCGCCTCCTGAACCGCGTCGATGTGCGATGCGAGCAGGATCAGCACCTCCTCGTTATAAGGCAAGGGCAACAGGTCGTTGAGGTATTCGCCGGCATGTGTGGACCAGGCGAGGTGACCCGACACAAGAAATGGGTCGATTAGATCAATGAGCGCGCGAACTCGCTTCATATGCGAGCGGTCGACTCCGCCGGCACTCCCGATCGAAACGCCGACGGTGTGAACGGAGATGGGATAGAACCGGGAAAGTTCGACCAGCAACTCGGTGGCATGCGGGTTCGCGAGAAAGTTTTCCGGATGGATTTCCAGCCATCCGGCAGATGGCTTGGTGGCCACCACCTCCGCGATATGCGGGAGTCTGAGACCGATGCCGGCTCGATCTGGCATGTGGCGATTTGACGTCATGGTGGTGACCACCCTGTCGGTAACACACATCGAGTGTTATTTCGCCGTCTTGCTGCCGTTGACGATGCGCTCGCAGTAGCCTGCGGGCACGTAGATCCAGGCCTTCGGATCAGCGTTTATTCTCGACGTGCCGCCGCATGAGTTGTTGCCGGTTGAGGCGCAGTCGTTCCCTCCGGACTTGGTAATGCCGTAACACTTTTCCGCTGTCCAGCTCGGAGTCGCAACGGGTCTCTGCGCCGAGAGAATAGCGGGAGCCGCGAACGCGGCGGCAAGCGCGGATGCAACAATAAGCTGCTTCTTCATGTAATCCCCCTATGAAGGCCGAGCTAAGGCGCCGGGACTGGCCTCCTTGCCATGACCTATGTTCATATATACGCTGGTACCGATGGGAAGGTTACGCGCCTCCAGCGTGTTTGTAGGATAAAAACCTCGGCCTAGAGGCACACCCGGCCCGGCAGGATATCCCCTCGGATGGCAGAGCGCCGCACAAACGACCAACGCTTCAGCGCGCTGATGCAGGCTGCGCAAGCCGGCGACTCCGATGCGTATGTTCAATTAATGCAGTAGATTACGCCGCATCTGCGTCGAATCGCGCGGCATTATGGCCGGTTCCTGGGAACCGAAGATATGGAAGACCTGGTACAGGATATCTTGCTATCTCTGCATAAAGTTCGCGCCACGTATGATCCTCAACGTCCGTTCACGCCGTGGCTCCTCGCGATCGCCCGCAATCGACTGATCGACAATGCGCGGCGTTCCATGCGGCGTGCTGCGCACGAGGTGCACATCCACGATCTGGCCGTAACCTTTTACAACCAAGATGCGAATACCAATACAGAGACTTATGGCGATCGCGAGGCGCTAAGGCGAGAGATCCGGTCATTGCCACCCGGACAGCGTCAGGCGATTGAGATGCTGAAGCTGCGTGAAATGTCGCTAAAGGAGATCTCGGCCACGAGTGGGATGAGCATCGGCGCTCTCAAAATCGCTACACACCGGGCCATGAATGCCCTGCGGCAAAGATTGAGGAAAGCCTAATGACCAAACACACGAAAGAGCTTATTCGAAACCTGGGAGCAGACCTCGCGCCGGTGCGGCCGCTTGCACGCCCTTGGCTCAGAACGGCCAGTTGGCTTGCGCTGTCACTGCCGTACGTGGCCTTCATAGTGCTTGCCATGTCCCCGCGAAGCGATCTGCTGGCGAAGCTGGCGGAGCCCCGTTTCCTCATCGAAATGCTTGCGGCGCTCGCGACCGGCATCGTCGCGGCGGCGGCAGTATTTGCCATGACCGTTCCCGGTGGCAGCCGGAGGTTCCTCGTGCTACTGCTCCTGCCTGCGGCAGTTTGGTTGGGAAGTTTGGGCCAGGGTTGCGTGCAGGACTGGATACGTCTGGGTCCAGAAGGTTTGGCGTTGAGGCCGGATTGGATGTGCATCCAATTGATCGTATTCGTGGGTGCGGTTCCAGCGATTGCCATGGCGATCATGCTTCGGCGTGGCGCACCGCTCGTGCCGGGTTTGACGACGGCCCTCGGCGGGATTGCCGCTGCCGGCCTGGGAAGCTTTGGCCTCCGCTTCGTGCATCCCGTAGACGCCAGCGTGATGATCTTGGTGTGGCAATTTGGCACTGTATGTGCCCTTTCTCTCCTCGCAGGATGGACAGGGCGTTACCTCTTGAGCTGGAATGCAGCTCCGGAAAAAGCCCCTCGTCGCGCTGCCGTCGGGTAATGGGGAGTCATAGGAAAGTCTCAGTTCTCGGACAAGACTTTCCCGAGCCGCGTATAAAGCCGCGCGCTGACCGCAAGCGGGACCTCAAACGGCTCAACGTCAAGCACGATTTTCAAGGTTCTGCCCGTGGTGTCGAGGACCACGCGGCAGCGCCGACAACGCACCAGGTGTGCTTGCAGCGCTGTGCGAAGCTCTTCTGAGATGTCCCCCTCCACATAGTTCGAGAGATTCGCCAGCACCTGCTTGCAATTCATCATGGCCATAGTTCGTCCCTCACTTCCCCGCCGCTCGCATCAAGCCCATCGCAACTGCGGCTCCCATGTCTTCCGCAGTGTGCAGGATCCTCTTGCTTAGAGTTGGAGGCTCTGCGAACGAAGCAGAAAGGGCTTCGCGCATCATGAGCCGCGCGCGCAAGAGTCGTGACTTTAGCGCTCCCACGGTGATGCCAATGATTTCGGCAGCTTCCTCGGCGCTCATTTCCTCAACGTCGCGTAGAACAAAGGCTTCCCGATACATGGCAGGCAGCGATTGAATCGCAGCTTCGACGATTTGGCGCAGTTCCTGCCTTCCGTACTGCTTCTCCGGATCGGCGCGCCACGTTTCATACCGCCGTGGAACAAACTGTTCTTCGAACTGTTCCGGGACCCCACGCGAATCGTCGAGGGAGACGAAGTCCTTGCGCGCCTGGCGCTTTTGCAGCGCATCATTGACGGCAATGCGGGTCAACCAAGTCGAAACCCGCGACTCCTGACGAAATTGGCTGAGGTGGCGAAAGGCCTTCAGGAAAGTATCCTGCATCGCTTCCTCGGCATCCTCGATATTTCCCAGGACAGCCAGCGTGACGCGGAATACGCGGCGTTCGTATTTCCGAACCAGCGGCTCAAAGGCTTGGCGATCTCCAGCAAGGACCCGATGAATTAGGGCGACATCTTGGGCAAACGAATCGTCTCGATTTCGCGCAGCTTGCTCCATATTTCTAATACATTCGATTGGTCCCCAAGGCAAAAAGGTTCAATCTGAACCCTTTTCCTATCCGCCCCTATCCCATGGTTAGTTTGAACTTGGAGGAGGAGTCATGAGACCGAACACCGCACGAGTGATTTTGGGAGGTTTTGTCGGAACACTGGCCATCACCTTCCTAATGTACATGGGTGGGCCCATGATGGGCCTACCAAGGATGGACATCGCAGCGATGCTGGGAAGCTTGCTGGGCGGATGGGCCATGGGCATGACGATGCACTTTCTCAACGGAATTGTCATTTTCCCGCTGATTTATGCTTATCTTCTGTTCACGAGGTTCCCCGGCACGCCTGCCGTGAAAGGCATCACCTGGGGAGTTGTGCTCTGGGTGCTGGCTCAGCTTGTGGTGATGCCGATGATGGGTGCGGGCTTCTTCGGATTGAAAATGGGCGGAATCATGCCGGCGTTTGGCTCGCTAGGGGGCCACATCGCTTACGGAGCGCTCCTCGGATGGATCGGAGGCCACACCCATTCGGAGAGAATTGAACAAACGGCGACCGTGTGACACAGCCGGCAGTCGGGCTGTATGGGAGGGAGACATCGTGGGCCAATCTGTTCGTCTCACGCATAGACCCACAGGGATGCTCCTGGCCGAGGGCCCACTCGGCTGGGGCATCACCCCTTTCGAGGGAAATTATTACGTTTCGCGAAGGTATCTTAGGACGGATCATTTCAAACCCAATTTCCTTCCCGGCCTTTGCTTTTACAAGTTTCTCTATGTTTGGTTGGATCTACGCTTGAAAAACGGAGGCAGAGAGAAGAGCCTGGGGTGGATGTACTGGCTCCCCAACCCCCTGCTCCCGTTCATCTGGTTTCGGGTGGCCTTGCCAGGGGCGCATCCGGCGCTCGTCGTTGAGCGACGATCGACACCGAATTCTAGGAAATGAAGTATGACCAGGAGACAGGACATATGATTCAGCAACGATACCCAGGTTTTTTGTCATGGAGTGTTGTAATTTTGGGCTTGTCGTTAAGCCTTGCCGGACCACAACAACCAGAGATAAGAATTGAAAAGAAGCCTGTTTCCATCCCGGCGGGGCCGAATCAAAAGCCATTTGATGTAACCTGGCACTCGATTCCGCTGGACGAGATCCAGTCCGGCGGCCCGCCCAAGGATGGAATGCCGGCGCTAAGTCACCCCGCATTTACATCGGCAGCAGAGGCAAGCCGTGTGCTGCGGCCGTCCGACGTGGTTCTGGCCGTGGAGTTCGATGGCGTCGCGAAAGCATATCCGGTTCGCATTCTAAACTGACATGAAGTCGTAAACGACGACGTCGGCCGGCAGCCCGTTCTTATCAGCTGGTGCCCGCTGTGCGGCTCGGGTATCGTTTATGACCCGCGGATGGAAGGCCAGCGGCGCACCTTCGGGGTTTCGGGACTGCTCTACAAGCGCAATTTGCTCTTATACGATCGCGAAACCGAAAGCTTGTGGTCACAGCTTGGGGGAGTGGCAGTGACGGGATCGTTAGCCGGTACCTCTTTGCCGCTCTTGCCGGTCACAGTGACGACGTGGGAGCACTGGAAAAGTGAACATCCACAGAGCCTGGTGCTCTCTTTCGAAACCGGATTCCAGCGCGACTATTTGCGGGACCCTTACCGGGATTTGCAGTTGGGCCGTCGTCTAGCTCTGGTCATTCGTTTCAATGGAAAAACGAAGCTCTATCCGCTCCCGGAGCTAGAACAAGACACTTTCGTTAAGGCCGGGGCTCCCGTAACCGACGATTTCGGCGGACAAAGAGTCACCGTGGAGTTCGACGCGCAGCACCAAACGGCCAGTGTGCGGGGACCCACAGGCGAACCGATTCCGCAATTCATCTCCTTCCTAGCGGACGCCAGGGCGTTTTATCCAGAGGCAGAAATTTTTACACGGCGATGACCCCTAGGTGCGTTGCTCCAAGGGGACGTACGGCCGCTTGTCGTATCCGAGATAGACTTGGCGCGGCCGGGCGATCTTCTGTTCGGGGTCGAGCAGCATCTCCTGCCACTGCGCGAGCCAGCCGCTGGTGCGCGGAATGGCAAAGAGCGCCGGGAACATGGTCACCGGGAAGCCCATGGACTGATAGATGAGCCCGGTATAGAAGTCCACGTTGGGATAGAGCCTTCGCGACACAAAATATTCATCTTCGAGCGCGATCCGCTCACATTCGAGCGCGATGTCCAGCAGCGGGTTGCGTCCCATAACGTCAAACACTTCGTCGGCAATGCGCTTGATAATTCGGGCGCGCGGATCATAGTTCTTGTAGATCCGGTGACCGAAACCCATGAGTTTCTTCTCGCCCGCCTTGACTCGTTTGATGTAGGCCGGCACGTTCGAGACGGCCCCGATATCCAGCAACATCCGCAGCACTGCTTCGTTTGCGCCGCCGTGCAGCGGCCCGTACAGCGCGGCGGTGGCCGCAGCACAAGCCGAGTATGGGTCCACTTGGGAGCTGCCGACATTGCGCATCGCGTTCGCGGAACAGTTCTGCTCGTGGTCAGCATGGAGGATGAACAGCACGTCCAGAGCGCGCTCTAAAGTCGGATTGGGCCGGTACTTGAGCTCGCTGGTCTTGAACAGCATGTTCAGGAAGTTGCCCGGATAGCTCAATTCATTGTCCGGATAGGCATAAGGCATTCCCAGGGTGTGTCGGTACGCAAAGGCCGCCAGGGTTGGCATCTTGCCGATCAAGCGCAAGATCTGCTTCCGTCGCGATTCGGCCTCGAAAATGTCGCGCGCGTCCGGATAAAAGGTCGAGAGCGCGGCGATGGTCGAAATCAGCATGCCCATGGGATGGGCGTCATAGTGAAAGCCGTCGAGAAATTTCTTGATGCTCTCGTTAACAAATGTGTGGTGCATGATGTGATCGGTCCACTCCGCGAGTTGAGCGCGCGTGGGCAGCTCGCCGTGCAGGACCAGGTAGGCGATCTCCAGGTAAGTGCTCCGTTCGGCAAGCTCCTCGATCGGATAGCCGCCATAGCGCAGAATGCCGGCGTCGCCGTCGATAAACGTGATCTTGCTCTTACACAGGGCCGTATTACTGAACGCCGGATCGTAACTCATCATGCCGAAATCTTGCTCGTTCACCTTGATCTGGCGAAGATCAATCGCGCGGATGGTGTCGTTGGTGATCGGCAATTCATAGGTCTTGCCGGTACGGTTATCGGTGATGCTGAGCGAGTCTCGGCTCATGCGATTGGCCTCATGGGCTGTGGATTGCTTTGTTGGTTTGACCGGATTCATTTTTTTTTGCTGGAGCTCCGTGAATAGCCTACAGCAAGCATCCCAATTTACACTAACTGGCGCCCTGCGGAAATAAAATCACGCAAAAGACAGTAGAAAAGTTTCTCGAGAACCCGAACCCAGCTTAGTGAGAACCGGCAAATGACCCCGAGAAATTCGGCCCTCCTTACGAGGGCCACAGTTGTGCCGGGCCGCCGATCAGTGCAACAATACCGGCTGCCGTTCCTTTTGCATTGCGATCGGTCCGCCAAAGTCGAACACCCACTTGATTAGGGGAGCAAACATGAAGAAATATTTGCCTTCGTCGGCCCTGGTTATCGCCTTGGTCCTGGCCAATTCGTATAGCGCACGCGCGCAGGAAGAAATTACTCTCCTCGCACCGGGCAGCATCAGACAAGCACTGGGGGAATTGGTCCCGAGTTTCGAACAGAAGACCGGCAAAAAAGTCAAAGTGACGTTCGGCAGCGGAGGGGGAACCAAGGAGCAGATCGCCCGCGGCGAGCTTTTCGACGTATCCGTCCTGCAACCTCCCTATCCGGAAGTGCTCGCCTCGGGAAACGTCGTTGCCAGCAGCGCCGCGCCGCTCGCAACCGTTGCCGTGGGGATGGCGGTGCGCAAGGGCGCGCTCAAACCGGACATCTCCACACCCGAAGCTGTTAAGCAAACGCTGCTTGCCGCACAATCTATCACCTATTCGGACCCGGCGGGTACCGCCTCAGGAGTTGCCATCAGCAATGGGATCGAGAAGCTTGGCATCGCCGAACAAATGCAGCCGAAGACCAAGCTCAACCGAGGCGGCGACCCATTGGAGTCGGTCGCCCAGGGCGAGAGCGAGATCGGATTGGTTTTTCTCGTCGATATGGACAATCCCGGCATCGACGTGGTAGGGCCTCTGCCCCGCGAGTTTGTGACCCCGACCGGTTTTGTGGGCTTCGTGTCTTCGCGCGCGAAAGACCCCGCAGCCGCCAACGAGCTCTTGGACTACCTCTCGTCGCCGGACGCGGCTCCGGTCTACCGGGCGAAAGGGATGCAGCCGGGTAGTTGACTTGTTGCGCAGCGGACGCAACGGATCACACTGGCGACAAGGGTTGGCAGTGTCAACATCCAGCGAGTAAGCCCCGGCTCCGTCGAGGCACCGAAACCTATAGCCTCCCCCCGCATCTAAATCGCTTGCTATTCGGACAGATGTTCGATGGTGCGAGGGCCATATGCTTCAGATAATTCGCAGCACGGAACGCTACCATTTTGAAACCGAGTGGCTGTCTACGTATTGGCACTTTTCCTTCGATCAGTACTATGACCCCGCCAATACCTCCTTCGGGTCCTTGCGGGTGTTCAATGATGACCGAATCGCCCCCTCCGGCGGCTTCCCGCTGCATCCGCACCGCGAAATGGAAATCGTCACCTACGTGATCGAAGGACAGATCGAGCACCACGACACCCTGGGCAACCGCGGCGTGGTCTCAGCAGGAGAGATTCAGCGCATGAGCGCCGAAACCGGCATCCGCCATTCCGAGTTCAACCCTTCCTTCGAGAAAAGCACGCACTTGATTCAGTTGTGGCTTCTGCCATCCACGGAGCGCCTCGCGCCGTCGTGGGAGCAAAAGCGCTATCCCGCCGGCGAACGTGTTGGAAAGCTCCTGCCGGTCGCTCTTCCTGCGGGCAACGGAGAGCTCCGGGAAAACGCCGTCAGGATTCACCAGGACGCCAGCATCTACACGTCGTTGCTTGGACCCGGCCAGTCCGCAGCACACACGTTTGCCCGCGGCCGGCGTGGATATATCTTTGTCATTGACGGCAAATTGCACGTCAACGGGGAAACGCTCGAAGCCGGCGATCAACTGCGAATGGCGGATGAAGCGCAACTCCGGCTGAGCGGGCCTGCAGTCGGCACGCAAGACAAACCCGCCGATTTTCTGCTGCTCGATCTGCCGTAACTTTCTCGTTGTCCTACTGCGTGATCTGTATAGTGTGTCGCCTCATAGAGTTACCCGCTCTCAATGGACCGGCTTCACCGCATCCATGAGCCCAAAGAACCCTTCGGCCAAAGTCGGATGGATATAGACGGCGCCTTTGAGGACCGTGTACGGCGCGCCGGCCAGCATCAGCGCCCCGAGAATCTGGACCAACTCTCCGGCTTCGCTGCCAAGCAGGGAGGCGCCCAGGATCCGGTCCGTCTCGGCGTCCACGATCAGTTTCAGGAAACCGGCCGTCTCATCGCGCTCGATAGCCCGCGCCACGTAGGCCATCGGATAGGTGCCGATCTTCAGTCTCCGGCCGGACGCCCGTGCTTCCTTCTCCGTCATGCCCACACGCCCAAGCTGTGGATCGGTAAAGAGCGAATAGGGAACGTACCGATTGTCAATGGTGTGGTTCTTCCCCTCGATCAAATTCCCGTACAGGATTTGTTGATCGTTGTAGGAGATGTGCGTGAACGCCGGACCGCCCTTCGCGTCGCCAATCGCCCAGATGCCCGGGACGCTGGTCTCCAGCCGCCCATTCACTTTGATGTATCCGCGGGAGTCCACTGCCACGCCCGCCTTCTCAAGCCCGAGATCATCGGTGTTGGGTTTCCGGCCGGCGGCGAGAAGCAGATGCGAGTCGCGGATGGTTTCTTCCCGCGTCCCCGCCTGAATGGTAAGCGCCACTTCGCCGTTCCGACCCAGGACCCGAACCGGCTGGGTATTGCCGCGAAATTCGATTCCTTCCGACTCGAGGATTTTCTGAAGCTCTGCGACGACTTCGGGGTCTTCCCTTCCGAGCAACTGGCCGCGGTAGATAATAGTGACGCGGCTTCCAAAGCGGCGGAACATCTGCCCGAACTCGAGGCCGATGTACCCACCGCCCACGATGAGTAGATGGCTTGGAAGTTCTTCCACCTCCATGAGGGTTCCATTGGTCAGATAAGGAGTTGCCTCCAGCCCCTGGATTCTTGGAATATCCGGACGGGAGCCGGTATCAATAAAGATTTTTTCACTCTCCAGCATGTCGTCGCCTACCTGAACCTGCCGGGGCGAGACGAACCGGCCATGGCCGCGAAAGAACCGAAGCCCGGGCCGCTGGTCCACGCGAGATTGGATGCCGGAACGGAATCGCTGAACGATAGCTTTCTTGCGGGCAACGATCTGAGCCATGTCCACGCGGACCTCGCCCACCTGGACTCCCCAGCGCGATGCGTTGCGAGCGTAGTGAGCAACTTGGGCGGAAGCCACCATGGTCTTGGTGGGCGTGCAGCCGGTATTGATACAGGTTCCGCCCAGGTGCCGCCGCTCGACCAGCGCCACTTTCCAGCCGATATCGGCCAGCCGGTGCGCCAGGGGATTGCCCCCTTGCCCGGATCCGATCACCATCGCGTCGAATTTCATATTTGCTCCTTGTTCTATTGCAGCCGCTCCAGCAGCGATTCCGACGCAGGTCCCGGAAAACCTTCTCCGCGCGTCCCGTGGCTGGAAGTCGTAGACAGCCGGATAGTATCCCATCGGTTAGTAATGGGCCGGAAGTACCCTCCCCCGGTTTCTCTTGGATAACGTAGGATAGATCTTCTATGTGCGGAATTTGCGGCACTCTCGGCCTGGATGGGCAGCCGGCGGAGCCTGCCCTCTTACACAGGATGGCCATCCGTCTGCGGCACCGCGGGCCGGACGAATCGGGGATTCATACCGATGGTCCTCTTGGGTTCGGCCACGCGCGACTGAATATTATCGACCTCACCGGCGGGCATCAGCCCATGAGCCATCGCCAAGGTGCTCTTTGGATTACTTTCAACGGTGAGATCTTCAACTACATCGAACTTCGCAAGGAACTCGAGGCCCAGGGTCATCGCTTCGCCACAAAGTCGGACACCGAAGTCATTCTCCATCTCTATGACGAAAAGGGCGAGGAGTGCGTGCATTCGCTGAACGGCCAGTGGGCCTTCGCGATTTGGGACGCGAGGAAACGAAAACTGTTTGCGTCTCGGGACCGCATGGGAATTCGTCCGCTCTTTTATACCCTTGCCGATCGCACCCTGATTTTTGGTTCCGAAATCAAAGCTGTACTGGCTCATCCCGCTGTAAAACCAGAACTCGATCTTGTCGCGTTGGATCAGATTTTCACGTTCTGGTGCACGCTGGCGCCGCGCACGGCCTTCCGCGCCATCCAGGAATTACCCCCCGGACATTCCCTCATTGTCGAGAATGGCGAGGTGAAGCTGAGGCCATACTGGCAGCTTTCCTTCGATGCAGAAAGCGCACCGGAGCGAAGTGAAGCGGCGTACGTGGAGGAACTCCGCGACCTGCTGCTCGACGCAACACGAATCCGGCTTCGCGCCGATGTTCCGGTCGGTGCCTACCTCAGCGGCGGTATCGATTCCACCGTCGTCGCCTCCCTGGCGAAGGAGTGCGCCGGAACTCGCCTGAAAACCTTTTTGGTCGCTTTTGAAAGCCCGGAATACGACGAGAGTTGCTACCAGCAGGAAGTCGTGGCGTGGCTTCAGACCGAACATCACTCAGTCCTGTGCGCCAACGACGATATCGGCCGGGATTTTCCCGAACTGATCTGCCACACGGAAAAACCGATTGTCCGCACCGCGCCGGTTCCCCTGTTCCAACTGTCACGCTTGGTTCGGCAGCAGGGCTACAAGGTCGTGCTCACGGGCGAGGGATCGGACGAAGTCTTGGGCGGATACGACATCTATAAAGAAGCAAAAATCCGCCGTTTCTGGGCTGTTGATCCGGATTCCAAGCTGCGCCCGCTGCTTCTGAAACGCTTGTATCCCTACCTCGACGGCCTGCAAAATCAGTCATCAGCCTACCTGCGGGCATTTTTTCGGTTGCGTCCGGAAGATTTCAGCAGTCCGTTTTTCTCTCATCTGCCGCGGTGGGAATTGACCGCACGGCTGAAGACCTTTTTCTCTGCCAGCGCGCGCGCGGAACTGTCTTCCTATGACGCACTGGAGGAGGTCGAAGCCTCTCTGCCTTCCACGTACCGGAACTGGCATCCCTTCCACCAGGCACAGTATCTGGAGACTATTTGTCTGCTCCCCGGATATATCCTATCCTCCCAAGGCGACCGCGCGGCGATGGCGCATTCCGTGGAGGGGAGGTTCCCCTTTCTTGACTACCGCGTGGTGGAGTTCGCAACGCGCGTACCGCCCAATCTGAAAATGAAAGTGCTCAACGAAAAGCATCTTCTCAAGCAGGCAGCAGGCGACCGGATTCCGCCGTCGGTGCGAAATCGGACCAAGCAGCCCTATCGGGCACCCGATGCCGCCGGTTTCTTTGCCCCCGACGGAAAGGCCCGGCAAGAGTACGTGGAAGAAGTTCTTTCACCTGCCCGGATCCGCCGGACCGGCATCTTCGATCCCGACCAGGTGAACAAGCTGATTCAGAAGGTACGACTCGGGCAGGCGGTCGGGGTGAAGGACAATATGGCAGTGGTCGGCATTCTTTCGACCCAACTGTTTATGGATCATTTCATGGGGAAGGCGTAATGGAAAACACTGCTTCGGAAACCGCCCGCAAGGAACTCCGCCAATTTATCGTCGAGAGTTTTCTTTTTGGCCGGGACGGTTCCTTTTCAAACCAAGACTCGCTGCTTGAAAAAGGTCTCATTGATTCCACCGGCGTTCTGGAACTGATTGCCTTTCTCAAGGAGAAATTCGGCGTCTCCGTCGAGGAAGCCGAGATGATTCCGGACAATCTCGATTCCATCCAGAGCTTGTCTGCCTTCATCCAACGAAAACAGCAAGGGCCTGCCTAGAGGGTCAAGGTGCTCGTTCAACAATTTCTCGAATCTAGCGCGCGGCGTTTCCCCGGCAAGACCGCGGTCATCTCCGGAAAGGAGCGGCTCGCCTACCGGGACGTTGAACAGCGCAGCAACCGCCTGGCACACGCCTTGATCGCTGCCGGCGTGCGTTGCGGCGATCGCGTCGCGATTTGCCTGGAAAACACGCCCGAGACGGTGGTGTCCATCTTTGCCTGCCTCAAAGCGGACGCTGCATTCCTCATGCTAAATCCCTCCATGAAGGCGGAGAAGCTCAGCTACGTACTGAATAATTCCCGTGCCTCGACGCTCATCACCCTGGATCGGAAGTTGGAAAGCATCCGCGAATGCTGGGGCCAGACGCCTCACCTCCGTACCGTAGGCATCACGGGAGACACGAAGGCCGCTCCGGCCGGCACCGAAAAGCAGTTCCTCTCACTGGATTCGATTTGCACATTCGAAAAACTATGCGCCGAACCGCCCTCCTCGACCAACATCGATCTGGACCTCGCCGCGCTTCTGTACACCTCCGGTTCCACCGGCAAGCCGAAAGGCGTGATGCTCACCCACCGGAACATTTGCTCGGCAGCCGAGTCCGTCACGACATACCTGGAAAACGGCCCGGACGACGTCATCCTGGACGTCCTCCCGCTTTTCTTCGGCTATGGCCTTTACCAAGTGCTGATGACTTTTTATTCCGGCGGCACCGTGATCCTGGAGCGTTCGCTGGCTTTTCCCCACGTGGTACTCGAGAGAATCGGCCGTGAGCACGTTACCGGGCTGGCCATCGTCCCGACCGTTGCGGCCATTCTCCTTCAAATCGATCTCGCCAAGTACGATCTCTCGAGCCTGCGGTACATCACAAACGCGGGCGCGGCCCTTCCGGTGGAGTATGCGCGACGCTTGCGCCAGCTTTTGCCCCACGTAAAGCTTTTTCTGATGTACGGGCAGACCGAGTGCATCCGCACTTCTTACTTGCCTCCTTCCGAAGTAGACCGCCGCCCCGATTCAGCGGGCAAGGCCATGCCGAACTGCGAGGTGTTTATTGTGGATGAACAGGGAAGGCCGCTGCCGCCTGGAGAAGTCGGCGAACTCGCCGTGCGCGGGTCCAACGTCATGAAGGGATACTGGGAACTCCCGGAAGAAACGGCGAAAGTTCTCCGCCCCGGCCCCGTGCCGGGAGGAATCGTCCTGTACTCCGGGGATCTTTTCCGCACGGATGCGGAAGGCTATCTCCATTTTGTGAGCCGCAAAGACGACATCATCAAGGTGCGCGGCCAGCGCGTGAGTCCCAAGGAAATTGAAGAGGTGCTCTGCCGCATGCCGGGCGTGATGGAGGCGGCCGTCGTCGGCGTGCCCGATCCGATCCTCGGAAGCGCAATCAAGGCCGTGCTGCGGCTCAAGAACGGTTCCCGTCTGACCGCACACGAGGTGATGGCCTACTGCGCACAACACCTGGAAGACTTCATGATCCCCAAAATTGCCGAATTCCGCCAAGCTCTGCCCACCACGGGAACCGGGAAAATCAGCCGGAAAGAATTGAGGGAAGAGTCATGAGCACCCAGGTTCGGTTTTCTGCCGACCTTCTCAAAATGGATTGTCCCCAGGTGGCGGCCCGAATCGAGGCTGTCATCCGCAGGAGTGTCGCCGACAATCTGCGCCGCCGCGGTGTGGTGGTGGGTCTTTCCGGAGGGATTGACAGCAGTGTTTCCGGCTCCCTGTGTGCGCGGGCGCTGGGGAAGGAGCGAGTCCTTGGCTTGTTCATGCCCGAGGCGGATTCGGATCCGGAGAGTTTGCGCCTGGGACGGCAGCTGGCAGATTCCCTCGGGATCAAGGCCCTGGTGGAGGACATCCGCCCGATCTTGGATGCTGCCGGTTGCTATCGCCGGCGCGATGAAGCCATCCGGCAGGTAATTCCCGGCTACGGGCCGTCCTGGAAATCCAAGATTGTTCTTCCCGACTTGCTGAACCATGCGGGCTATTCCCTCTATTCGGTCGTGGCTCGTTCGCCTGCGGGCGAGGAGTTCAAAAACCTCCTGACCAAGGATGCCTATCTGGGCATCGTCGCGGCCACCAATTTCAAGCAGCGCACCCGGCGCATGCTGGAGTACTACCACGCGGACCGTTTGCAATACGCTGTCGTTGGCACACCGAACAGGCTTGAGTACGACCAGGGCTTCTTCGTTAAGGGTGGAGACGGATTGGCGGATCTGAAGCCCATCGCGCACCTGTACAAGTCCCAGGTATACCAACTCGCGGCATATTTGGGGGTTTCCGCGGAAATCCAAAACCGCCCTCCGACCACGGATACCTACTCGCTGGACCAGTCCCAGGAAGAGTTTTACTTTTCCGTTTCCCTTGAGAAGTTCGATCTGTGTCTGCTGGGAAAAAACACCGGCGTACCGCCAGCCGAAGTCGCTCCGGCCACAGGTCTCACCCCGGACCAGGTTTCCCGCCTGTACGAAATGATTGATTCCAAGAGAAGGGCAACGCGGTACTTGCACGCCGCCGCGCTGCTGGCTGAGCCGGTCGAGGAAATCAACCACTAGCCCCGGTTTCTTGCCGAGAATGAACCGAGGGGCTCAGAAGATTCAAGAAAAAGGGCGCCTCCTCGTGAATACCTAAGGATTTCCGGCAATAGCAAGCCGAGGTGAGGGTCCCACACCGATGCGGTTATAGGAGCGAACAAATATGCTTGTGTACCGGCCTCCATTGGCGTATAGGTGCACTGCTACCTTTTCACGATCGGCGTATCTCACGGCAGTGACGTAGCGCAGTTAGGGACGCGTTCGTAACTCCGGGGGGAGGAAGTCAATGGATCCGCTCCCCGTTTTTCGGTGACGAGCCCCCACAACGACATCCGAGGAGAAAAAACATGAACGGAAGATTGCCATGGAATGATGCTTTCACGCGGCGGGACGTGATGAGCGCGCTTCCGGTCGCCCTAGGCGGCCTCTTGCTTGCTGCCACCCAGCGAGTGGACGCGGCCGCCGCGCCTGCCCAGGGGACTTCGGCCGGGCCAGCCAATGCAACTATATTGGAAGACCTCGTCGTGTCCAACCGCATTCTGGTTGACAAAGGTTTCTTGGACACCAGCGGGCACGTCAGTGTCCGTCACGACCGCGATCCCAACCGCTACCTGATGGCATGGCGCAGGGCGCCCGAACTCATCGTTGCGGAAGACATCATGGAGCACGATCTCGATAACAATGTGATTGACGCGAACGGTCGCACACCCTATCGGGAGCGGTTTATCCATAGTGCGATCTACAAGGTACGGCCCGATGTTCAGGCAATCGTCCATGGACATACACCATCTCTTGTCGCCTTCTCCTCAAGCCACATCCCGCTGCAGGCCCTGTTCGGGAGGGCTGCGTTCATAGGAAAGGACGTCCCGGTGTTTGTAATTGGTGAAGGCGGGGGTATCGTTGGCACCTCAGAGCTTGGCGACGATCTGGCACGGACGTTGGGAAACGGAGGCGCGTTGCTCATGCGCCAGCACGGTGTGGTGGTAGTCGGACGCACGTTACCGGAGCTTGTTTCACGCTCGATTAATTTGGACACCAACGCGCAACTTCAGGCTCGCATCCTGGCGATGGGCGATACACCCATCTACGTCCCTCCTCGGGAAAATACCGGCACCGGGGGTCGTGCTCCTGACAACACTCGCGAGTGGGAGGCCTACAAGCGGCGGGCTCTGATGTTGATGAAGGAAGAATGAGGGCCAGCACGGCACCCGAGTGGGTGCCATGCTGAATCGTTCGGCTCCACCGGACCTCAGCCCCCCACCCCCAGGGGGGCTTTCATCGGAAGTGCCGTAGCTAAGGCTGACGAGGGGAGAGTCGGCCGATGGCCGTCTCTGGATATCAACCCCGGCTAAACTGCGTACAGATCCAGGAATTCGATCAGCAGCGGTTTCTGAACCGGGCGCGAGAGCAGCTCCAGCGCGGCCATGATGATCCGCTTCTGTAACCCAGCGTCATGCGGCCTGCCGAGCGGGTAGCCGAGCGGCCGGTCCACCACGAGCGCTCTGGGCGGCCGCACGCGCTCGGTCACTTTGCGCAACAAGGTGATCGAAACCGTCGGTATGCCTGACTTCTCGATGAGGCTCTGGATCAGTCCCACGGACTGGTGGCACAGGGGTCAAACGGGAGTCAAGAGCACGGCGTCGGTACGATCCGCAGCGAGGCTGGCGGCAATTTCCGCCGCACTGAATTTCACCAGGCGGGCCGGAGCAGAGATGGAGCCCATCAGGCTGAAGTGTCTGGGAGCCACGGCGCCGATGCGACCTTCCGCTTGCAGTTCGCGCAGACGATCGAGCGGTAGTGCCAGGTTGGGGTCGCTTTGGATCCCGCTGGGGTCAAACGCCTCGCTCTTATGAGCGATCTGGAGTGACGACAGATCGCTGCCGGCAGGGATCTCTCGATACGAATAGTCTCCGCCTTTGACGGACACATCGAAGGGCTCCTGGCCGGGCCCCTGGTCGGGCCCCTGCACGGGAAGGTAAAAAGCTGCAGTCGTAATCGCCGCCACCTGTGTCTGTGACAGGGGCTTTTGCAGCGTGGCCCCAGGTCGCCAATCAACCTGGCGATACCGATAGGTTCCCATGTACAGCCGGTCTTTCAGCTTAAGGTCGGAGAGTTTTGCCACGGAATTCCTTGTTCAAACCCTGTTCAAACCTTGTTCGAACCTGAGTCGCAACGATATCGCGATTGGACATCCAGCCTTTCAGCAGTGCCCGAGCGCTACATCTCTAAACTCTAAACGCTCGGCCGTTTCTGGCAAGATTTGGTATAGGTAACTCGAGAGGGCCGCAGAACTCATTGCGCCGCGATACTGTATAGATAGCGATATCCACGCAAATAGATCTCTTTATCCACCAGCGCCGGCGACGCATCGAACCTGTCATCCAGCTCATTTCTTGCCAGCACTTCGAAGTTCGGCCCGCCACGTATCACCAAGGTGGTCCCTTCACGGCCGGACAAGTACACCCGCCCGCTGGCGCCCACCGGGGAGGCATAGGCGTTGAGTACGCCCCCCAGGCGCTGAAGCCGATAGTGCGGCTTGCCGGTCTTGGCATCGAAAGCCGACAAGATTCCGGAAGTGCCCTTCAGCAGATACAGAATGCCGTCATAGAGCAGAGGAGACGACACATGAGGAGTATCCCGATTCAATGTCCACGCAACGGCCTGCGTCTCCGCGATGTCGCCGCGCGCCTCGGACAGGCGGATCGCCGCCAGACTGGTGTCAGCTAACCCACCCGTGACAAACGCCATGCCGTCGGCGGCCACCGGCGACGGGATAGGATCCAGCATCACACCCTCGCTCTCCCAAACGATCCTGCCGGTTTCAAGCTCGTAGCTGCGCAGGCGGTTGATTCCTACCGTGAGCACTTGAACGCGGCCCCCATGCTCAATCATCAGCGGAGTGGCCCAACCATCTGTTTCCTCGCGGTTGGCGCGCCAAATCTCCTGGCCCGTGAGCTTGTCCAAAGCCATGATGAACGACTGACCCCGATGATCCCATACGACGACGAGACGATTGCCATATAGACCCGGCGTGCTCCCTTGAGCAAATTCGGCCCGCATGCTCTGGTCACCAAGATCTTTTTGCCAGAGCAGCTTGCCTTCCATGTCATAGGCGTACAGTCCGCTTGCTCCGAAGAATGCGAAGACCTGCTGGCCGTCGGTTACCGCGGAACTCGAGGCCCACGCTCCATCGTCCTGATTCGTTCCTTCGGGGGCCCGCTCTTCAGGGGTGGTGCGCTCCCAGAGAACGTGTCCATCGCGTCGATCAATAGCCAAGAGGACAAACCGATACACGTCTCCAGGACGGACGGGCCCCCTCGGTGCATGCGCCGCTGTCCCGGAGACACTTGGCCGGATCGCCGAAACCACGAAGACTCGATCGCCCCACACCACCGGCGAGGCCGATCCCCAGCCGGGAATTTCCACCTTCCATCGAATGTTCTTAGTTTCGCTCCATTCGATCGGAGGGTCGGCGTATCGGGATACGCCGCAGGCATAAGGCCCTCGCCATTGTCCCCAGAACCGCTCGGCCTCCGGCTGTTGTGCGGTCAGCGACGACGCTAGCAGCGCGACACCGACGCCAAGCGCGAGACCTACTGCTCTGATTCTCGTCTTTCTCATGCCTTCCTGCTAACCAGCAGAATAACCTTGCTGGCTTGCTCTGGCAATCGAGCGACAGCCCAGCTGTGGCAACCCTTACGATGCCTTCTGCCCATGGACATAACTAAGACGTACTATTCGATAGCGGCGCGGCCGCCGCAAGCGGGCGAACCCGAGGCCATCTCTCCGGCTCGCTCCAATATCGCTTTTGACGGTCGTGTTTAACGTTTGGTGTCTCCCGGCCTATTCAACGTTGACCTCAGAGGAACAGGGCCTGGGATAATAATAATCCAGCTTCAGCGTCTCCCCTTCCTGAACGCTAGCGAAGGAGATACGTATGAAGGCCCCCAAAGTCCTTGTTGCCTTTTCGGATCCCGAACAATGCAACAAGATCAGCGGATTAGTGGCGCGCTGTGGTTTTCAGCCCATTGTGGCTAACTCTCTAAGAGAAATCACCGCCGCACTGACTCACCAGAGGCTTTCTGTAGTATTTTGTGGCAGTGATCTGCCGGACGGCACGTTTCGAGACGTGTTACAGGAAGTGCATCGCACGATCAGGGTTCCCGTCGTGGTGGGTTCGCGGACCGGAGACTGGGAGGAGTGCTGCAGAGCGCTGCATCATGGCGCGTTTGATTTCGTCGCAACCCCGTGCCGGGAGGCAGAGGTGCGCCACATCCTGAGCCTGGTGCCCTGGACTCTCTCGGCGGCTTAGAGTTCCCGCATCTGTCTCGTGTCCTGTGGGAGTCTCCCTGCTGCGGCGCCATGCGATCCGATCACACTTATGAACAAAGTCGACATCCTAATCGTGGACGATGATGAGGCCAGTCAGTCGGCCTATCGGCAACTGCTCGGCTCTGAAGACTGGCATATACGCGTGGCTTCGCACGGCAATCAGGCCCTGCAGGAATTGGCGACGGGAAATTGCACGCTAGTGATTGCCAGCGTGATGACCATCGGTCTGTCTGGCGCGCTGTACACGATCCTCAAGGAACTGGCATTTGCGCCCGCCGCGGAATCGGGCAAGACGCGGGTCCGGGTGCTCTTCGTGATCTCGGAGAGGGACGCTCCACAGGCTCAGTCAGTGCTTGAACGCGAGGGCTTGCCGTACACCTTCAAGCCTTTCCATTTCCATGATTTCCTCGATAAGGTCAGCGATCTGCTGATGGAAAGCGGGGCCCTGTCCACACCCATACGTCGCGTGCGACAGGAGGAAACCCCCGGTGCTGGGCTCTACGCCGGACGCTACTTCGGCAACGAAGGCCTGCGGTCAACGAGCGCCCGCAATACCGGGATGTTCGCGAACCGCGAGGATTATTCGATGACCGAGGAAGATGTCGCCGAGTACGAGCGGCAGCAAGTGGAAGAAGTTCAACGAAGGAAGAAAAAGAAACAGCAGCAGCATCTGGGCTAGCCCATCCCTGTCCATTTTCCTCTTCTCGTCCGAGCTGCACGTTCCAATAGCCAGCCTCTTTAACTACACGCCCCCATGGTGCTCAGGCGGGTGGATGCCAAAGCCGCACCCGGCTCAGGTCCGGCGTCTCCGCGAGCAACTCGGCCACACTCTTGTGCAAGGCAGGGTGACGCAATGCCAGCGCCAGCTCGGCCAGCGGCACGAGCACAAACCGGCGGACCGGCAGGCGCGGATGCGGAATCTGCAGTTCCTTGGTGCGGATAACGCTCGATCCGTAAAACAGAATATCCAGATCCAGAGTACGCGGGCCTTGCACGACGCCGCGCCGGCGACCCATGGCGTGTTCGATCTTGCCCAGTGCGCGAAGCAATTGCCGCGGCATCAGCGTCGTTTCCGCCTGCGCTACGGCGTTTAAGAACCATTGCTGCGCGGGTGCGTCCACCGGTTCGGTGGCGTACAGCGAAGACTGACGCACAACGAGGATGCCGGCCCCCGTCATGCCCTCAATCCCGCGAGCGATCATCGCGGCTCGATCTCCGACGTTCGAGCCCAGCGAAATGTAAACGGTCTTTACGGGTCGGTCGTGGCCAGTGGGCATGGCGCGAATTTCTGGGGGGCTAAAACAGGGGCTGCTGCGCTCGCGGCGCTTCGATGCCAAAGTGTTTGTAGGCCAGTGGCGTGGCGACGCGGCCGCGCTGCGTGCGGCCGAGCAGGCCCATCTGTATGAGATACGGTTCATAGATTTCTTCTATGGCGTCTTCCTCTTCGCTGAGTGAGGCGGCAATGGTGTTCAGGCCGACCGGACCGCCCGAAAACTTCTGAATGATCGTCAGCATCAGGTTCCGGTCCACCTCATCGAGCCCGTGTTCATCCACGCCCAGCCGGTCCAGCGCCTCGCGCGCCACGGCGCCGGTAATATGGCCCTCGGCTCGCACCTCGGCAAAGTCGCGCACGCGCCGCAGCAGCCGATTGGCCACGCGCGGCGTTCCGCGGCTGCGGCGAGCCACCTCCGAGGAGCCGTCATCGTCCAGGGTAATGCCTAGAATCTTCGCGGAACGGCGAAGAATTTCGACCAGGTCTTCCGGCTGATAGAAGTCCAGACGATGCACGATCCCAAAGCGCGAGCGCAGCGGCGCGGTGATCAGCCCGGCACGCGTCGTGGCGCCCGCCAGCGTGAAGCGATTCAACTGGAAGGGGTGAATCCGCGCACCCGGTCCCTGGCCAATGATCAGGTCGATGCGGTAATCCTCCATCGCCGGGTAGAGGATCTCTTCGATGGCCGGCAGCAAGCGATGGATCTCATCGAGAAAAAACAGTTCGCGTGTCTCGAGTGCGGTGAGAATAGCGGTCAAGTCGCCCTTGCGCTCGAGCATGGGCCCGGAGCTGGTCTTGATGCCGACGCCGAGTTCGTTGGCGATGATTTGCGCCAGGGAAGTCTTGCCCAGTCCCGGAGGGCCGTAGAGCAAGACATGGTCGAGGGCCTCGCCGCGGCTGCGCGCCGCCTCCACGGCGATCAGGATGTTTTCCTTGACGCACCCCTGGCCGATGAAGTCGGCCATACGCTTGGGCCGGACGCTGGCGTCCAAGCGCGCGTCTTCGTCAAAGGTGCGTCCGGATACGATGCGTTGCTGCGGAATCGTCATGCTCGTGTCGGCTAACTTCCGCGCCTTCCTGGCGCAACACTCACGCCCCGCGCTGCGCGCCCTTCCTCGCCGGGTTGCTCAACTGTTGCAGTGTGGCGCGGAGCACGCCCTCGAAACTCCCGTCCGTTCCGTTGCCAGCGGCCTCGGCCACGCCTTTCTCGGCGGCGCGGCGATCATAACCGAGGTTGAGTAGCGCCGAGATCACATCCGCCTCGAGTTGCGTGCGGCCGGCGACAGCCACTCGCTCCGGTTCGGGCGCTTCCATGGCCGCGAGCTTGTCGCGCAGTTCGACCACGATCCGCTCGGCGGTCTTGCGGCCCACGCCGGGAATGCGCGTCAGCTTCGGCAAGTCGCCGGCACGAATCGCAGGAATCAGATCGTCTGCGTTCATGCCGGAGAGGATCTTGAGCGCCAGCGAGGGACCCACGCCCGAGGCGGAGATCAGCAGCTCGAACAGATGCTTTTCGCGAGCGGTGAGAAAGCCGAAAAGCGCCAGAGCATCTTCGCGCACGTGCGTGTACGTCAGCAGCGTGACCTCATCGCGCAGCTCGCCGAGCGCGTAGAACGTCGATAGAGGAATGAACACTTGGTAGCCCACCCCGCCCACGTCCACCAGGATCTGGTTGGGCCGCTTTTCCGCTAGATGGCCGCGCAGATGTCCAATCATCCGCAGCCGATTATTGATGAGCGCGCAGAGGGTGTCAACGACGCGGTACCCTTATCTTGCTTACCGTGTGCGCGAAAAGCAGGTGAGTTGCCGGGGGCGTCGCCGGTCGAAGCGACACCCTCGGAGGAAGGCCGTGCTCGAGGACCGCAGCAACAACGCGGACGCTACTGCACCGTGAACGTAACCGTGTTGCTGGTCCCGGTGAAACCACTGTAGGCTGCCTCGGCGCTCACCGAGTAGCAGCAACCGCTGGGATCCTTTGGCCCAAGCTTGTAATTCCACACTGCCGTGCCAGTGGAATCGGTGACAACGGTCTTGCCCTTTCCGCCGCCGCCACCATCTTTGCCACCACCGCCACCACCCTTGCCATTGGGATTCTCTTTGCGCGCGCCAACGACGGCGGCACTGCCGGGCTTCGTCAAGGTGAACGTCACCGAGGCATTCGCCGCGGGGTTTCCGCCGCTCATGACCTTCGCGGTCACCGAGACAGTGGAGCGCGGGGAATACGTATCGCTGTCGAGAGAAAGCGTGACCGACGGTGGCTCCGCTACCGTACAGTTGGCATTTCCAGTGCCGGAGAACCCTGTATCCACGGCATTGACGGCCACGGCATTCACTGCATAGGTCCCCACCAAGGTGCCCAGCGGAACGTCTTGGTCATCGTGGTTGACATGCTTTGCGCCGGGCTGATGACCAGAGAACTGGACGCAAAACTGCTGGACCAGGCATCGGGCAGTGCCGAGATCAACTGGAAGGTGCTGGATGAACATCCGGCCGAGTCGTTGTTGGTGACGGTCACCGTGTAGGTCACCTCGCTCCCCGCCTGCGCCGTCGGGTTGGATGGCGAGATGGAAACCGTCGGATTGGCCGGCACGCAGGGTATCGCGCCATAGTACACGGCCACACCCAGCGCTGTGGCACTGGCGCTTTCGATACTGATGGAGACGTTGGAATACGGGTCCGTCCAGGCTTTTCCCACGAGCAGCGCCGGATCTCTCCACGACGAAGTCTCCGGAGTGAAGTCCAGCAGATGCGTGCGCGTGCCCGTGGTTGAGTCCTCGTAGTGGATCAAGGCGCCGGAAAAGGGTTGGGTCGACAGAGTGGAATCATAGAGTCCGATGGGCTGCCGGTACTCGATCCATAACCAGGCATCATTGCCGGTGCCGCGCCGCACCTTGAGAGCCTGCACGCCGGCTGGGATGGTCTCGATGGGTTGCACGGAGAAAGACCCGTTGTTTTCCACCGTGAGGATATTGGTTCCCGCGTCCAGCCAGTTCAGCCGCAGCTTGTGCGGCGCCGGGTAATGGCCGAGGTTCCACGATCCCATAGCCGAAAAAACGTCCCCGTACTCGCTGCGCGTCCCGGCGGCGCTCAATGGACCAAGAGCTTCGCTCCCGAAATCCCTGGAGCTGGCGTGATGAAGGGTCAAGTTGTGACCACCCTCGTGAGTGGACAGTTTCACGCCTTGATCTCGCGTGCTCATATAGTTGACCAGTTGCCACGCACTGGAAGCGACGAACGAGCCGTCTCCCGGGGAGCTCAGCGTGCTGCATCCCAGCGTTCCCAGTCCCGCCCAGCCGCATCCGCCCGGATTCGGCAAGATGATGAAAATGCGCGTGTAACCCGGAAAGTAAACTTCCGGATCGGCCGCCTCGATGGCTGCGGCGCGCATCTGGTAGTACTGGTCGCAGGTATACGCTTGGCTTAGGGTATACCAGCCGAAAACATCCCCGGTTGCGGAAGTCTGTCCATAGGAGGTCTCCCGCTAGAAGTCGTCCACCGAGCGGCCCGAGGCGGCGAAAAAGACGTCGTGGACAGTCTGGGGGGAAACACTCGGCGTCACGTCAGGGAAGGTCACCAGCAGGACCGCGATTCTCTGAACTCCTGTCGTGCTGCATGTAGCCGCAGCCAGCGAGGAGCCCACTACCGTTCCGCCCGCGGCGGCCACGCGGTTGCCCACGCGCACGCCCTCGACGCGCAGGATATCGCCGCACTTCAGCCCCGGAGGTTCTCCGTTCGAAAAATGAATCTCCAGCGTTTCTTGGGCGTCCGTCATTCGGATCACCGAATGGCGGACGGTCATTGACGGATCATCAATCACGTAGTACTCGATCTCCGCCTGCCAAACACCGTGAGATTCAAATTGCGAAGCCGACTGCGGGAAAGCCGTTGCCAGATTTGCGGCCAGATCTGGAGAGAAGGCCAGTTGCAGAGCCTCGCTCGGATTCTGCTCAATCAGCGTGCTCAGCGCTGAAGACCGCTGCGCGATGATGGGCGCAGCCTGGCTGCGCAACGAAGCCGCCGTGCTTGCGCCAGCCCGCTGCAACTGGGTGTGCAGTCGCAAGAGATCGTTGTTCAACGCGCGCACCCGCTCGACTTGCTCGCTACCCTGGGCATAGAGAGCAGGGACTCCGGCAACCGCCAGCACAAAAACCAGCAATCGAAGTTTCGTCATGGTCATCGTCCGTCGCTCGCTTTCTCCATTCGAATAGATGAAATATCATTCCGACCCGGAGCGGGCAATGGACTAGGAGAGCTAGTTCTACCATTACTTCTGTACTATTTTCGTCTTGGAGGCGATATTGAAACCGGGTAATCGAGCGTTTTAAAAAACCATGTTCGCCTCGCGCACAGACTGGCGTCTCGAGCCAAACCGTTTTGCACGGGCCCTTGAGGACCACCGCCGCAACGGCAAGCGCCTGCTCGATCTGACGGCTTCCAATCCCACCACGTGCGGCTTTTTCTATCCCGAGCGGGAGCTTCTTGCGGCGCTCGCCGATCCCCGTGCCCTCCGTTATGCGCCGGAGAGCAAAGGCTTGCCGGAAGCGCGCGCCGCCGTCGCCGATTACTACCGCGGGCGGCGGAGCTTCGCGGGATCCGCCGATCACCCTGATCCCGACGGCATCGTGCTCACTTCCGGGACCAGCGAGGCCTATAGCCACATCTTTCGTCTCCTCTGTGAGGCAGGGGACGAAATTCTCGTTCCGGTTCCAAGCTATCCCTTATTTGAATTTCTGGCCGGCCTCGCAGACGTGCGCCTGGTGCCCTATCCGCTTCTTTATGATCGCGGGTGGCGGATTGATCTGGACGCCTTGCGCGCGGCGCTCACGCCGCGCTCGCGGGCGGTACTCGTCGTGCATCCCAACAATCCGACCGGTTCGCTCGTCAAGGAGCGGGAGGCTGCGGAACTCGCCGCGATCTGTTCGGGCCGGGAGATGGCCATCGTGGCCGACGAAGTCTTCCTCAACTATGTGCCGGAGGCCGTGCCGCCAACTTTCGCCATGCACCTGCCGGCGCTCACCTTTACGCTGAGCGGGCTATCCAAAGTTTGCGCGCTGCCGCAGATGAAGCTGGCGTGGGTAGTCGTGAGCGGTCCCCCGTCTCTCGTGCGGGATGCCGTGGACCGCCTGGAAATCATCGCCGATACTTACCTTTCTCCCAGCACGCCGGTGCAGCTTGCCGTTCCGAAGTTCCTGGCTTTGCGCAAGGGCATGCAGGCGCAATTGCAGCGGAGAATCGCTGCCAATCTGGCGTTTTTGGACCAAGCACTGCACGCGACGGGTTCGCTCGCCCTTCTCGACCGAGAGGCAGGTTGGTACGCACTCCTGCGCGCGCCGGCCTCGGCCCCTGACGAAGAGATGGCGGTGACGCTGCTTGCGCGTTATTCCGTCCTGGTGCACCCGGGGCATTTCTTTGATTTTGCGCAAGACGGGTTTCTGGTCCTTAGTTTGATTACCCCCGAAGCGGAGTTCCAGGAAGGTGTGTGCTGCCTGCAGCGGTTTTTTGGAGGCCAGGATCTTGTAGGCTAGGATTTTAGTCTATCGACATCGACTGGTGTCGGGAGTTATACGACACGCACGCCCGGCCCCCATCTTTGAATACCAAAGAGGATTCCAAAGGGGACACCAAAGGACAATCTCCTTCCCACGCTTCGAAAAAAGCGCACAGAGGAGCGGCAACCGGGTAACCAAAGAGCCGTCCCGTTGCAAAATCTCCACCGAAACGCGACAATCCCTCTTCCCATGATACCCCGCTACACGCGAAGCGAGATGGGCCGAATCTGGAGCGAACAAGACCGGTTCCAGCGCTGGCTTGAAGTCGAGCTCGCTGCGACGGAGACGCTCGCGGAGCGCGGCGTGGTGCCGCGCGAAGCTGCGGCGCGGATTCGCCAGTACGCGCGCGTAGACGCCGTGCGCGTGCTGGCCATCGAGTCCCGCGTGCGCCACGACGTCATTGCCTTCACCCTCGCCGTCGGCGAATCCATTGGCGACCCGGACGCCACGCGCTGGCTCCATCATGGGCTGACTTCGAGCGACGTTGTGGACACCGCTCAGGCCCTTCAGGTGCGCGAGGCATCCCAACTCATCGAAAAAGGGTTGGTCCGCCTGGGCCAAGTGCTGGAGGAACGCGCGCGCGAATTTCAGCACCTCCCGCAGATCGGGCGCACGCACGGCGTGCATGCCGAGCCCATCACCTTCGGCCTCAAGGTGGCCAACTGGTACGCGGAAAATCGCCGCAATATCGAGAGGTTTCGCGCCGCAGCGAAGCAGATGGCTGTGGGCAAGATCTCCGGCGCGGTAGGCAACGCCGCCCATCTGGGGGTCGACGTCGAGGAAGCCATCTGCCGCCGGCTGGGGCTTGCGGCCGCTCCGGTCACCTCGCAGGTGATCCAACGCGACCGGCACGCGCACTATATGGCCACGCTGGCTATCCTGGCCGCCACCCTCGAAAAAATCGCGCTCGAAATCCGCCACCTGCAGCGTACCGAGGTGCGTGAGGTCGAAGAGCCCTTCGCCGCCGGGCAGCGCGGCAGCTCGGCCATGCCGCACAAGCGCAATCCGGTGGGCTGCGAGCAGATCTGCGGACTCGCTCGGATTGTGCGGTCCAACGCCCAGGCGGCACTGGAAAACGTGGCGCTGTGGCACGAACGGGATATCTCCCACAGCTCCGTCGAACGCATCATCCTGCCGGATTCGACCATTCTCGTCGACTACATGCTGGCGCGGATGACCGAGATTGTCGCCGGCATGCGCATCTTCTCCGAACGCATGCGCCACACCTTGGACCTGACGCAGGGGCTTGTTTTTTCCGGGCAACTCCTGCTCGATTTGGTCGAGGCGGGCGCGCCGCGTGATGAGGCCTATCAGTGGGTACAGTCCCATGCCATGGCCGCCTGGGAATCCGGCTCCAACTTCCGCGACCGTGTGGCCGGCGATCCGCGCATCGGTAAATTCCTCTCCTCCTCCGCGCTCGAGCGCGTTTTCGACCTCCATCGCCAGCTTCACGCCATCGACGCCATCTTCCGGCGGACCCTGGATTCAGACCCGACAAGTTGTTGACAACCAAGCCAGGTAGCGACACAATGTCTTTCCCCTTCCGTGCAGCTATTCTCACTTCGACGTGGTGAAGTTCATTCGGCCCCCCTTTCACTTCCACCCGTGAAGCTACGGAGGCAATCATGTTGGAAGCAAGAAATCGAGGGCCTCTCGGAACTATCCTCATAGCGGATGATGATGAAGCTACGCGGAACCTGCTGGAGCGCATGCTGCGCATGCACGGTTATCGCGTGCTCGTCGCCATCGATGGTACCGAGGCTTTGATGATGCTCGAAAAAACAGCCGTGGACCTCGCCTTGCTCGACGTGCAGATGCCGGGCGAGACCGGCTTTGGCGTCTGCCATATCGCTAAAACCCGCCCGGAGATGCGCCTTACGCCCATCGTGTTGCTTACCGGGATGGGGCACTCCGAAGCCCGTATCCAGGGGATTGAAGCCGGGGCCGACGATTTTCTGACCAAGCCGGTGCGCAAGGAAGAACTACTGGCCCGCGTCAAATCGCTGGTGCGCTTGAAGCATTATACCGATGACCTCGAAAGCGCCGAGACCGTCGTGTGCACCCTTGCGTACAGCATCGAGGCCAAAGACCCTTACACGGAGGGACACTGCAGCCGCCTCGCGCGCCATTCGGTCGCGCTGGCCAAGCATCTCGGCCTGCCGGAAGAACACTGCGTGGCCTTGCGCCGCGGCGGCATCATCCACGACATCGGCAAAGTCGCCGTGCCCGACAGCATCCTGCTCAAACCGGGGCCGCTCGACCCCGGGGAGCGCCGTATGATGCAGACGCACACGATCATCGGGGAGCAATCTGTGCGCCGCTGTGGTCTCTCCGTAACGTCTTGCCCATTATCCGCTGGCACCATGAGCGCCAGGACGGCAGCGGCTATCCCGATCAATTGAAAGGCGCGGCCATCCCGTTGACCGCCCGCATCCTGCAAACGGTGGACGTCTACGATGCGCTCAGCACCGATCGTCCGTATCGTAAGGCGCTTACGCCCGCGCAGGCCCTCGCGACCCTGCATGATGAGGTCCGCCGCGGATGGTGGGACGGTTCGCTCGTGGACACGTTCGAGGGAATGCTACAGGGCTCGCCGGAAATCCTCGCCTCGTCAGCGGCCTGAAGAGAGCCGGCTCCGTCGGAAAACCCTTGGATCGCCCGGGGACGTTACTGCGTCCGCTGGATGTAGCGCGCTTCGGAGGTGTCCACCTTCACTTTGTCTCCATTGGAGACGAACGGCGGCACCTGTATGGTCAGTCCGGTTTCGAGCTTGGCAAGTTTCATCACCGCGCTGGCTGTGGCCTTCTGCACGGTCGGCTCGGTATCCACTACCGTCAGGTCCATCGTGTCGGGCAGGATCGCGCCAATGGGCTTGCCTTCGTAAAATTCCAGTTTGAGAACCAGGTTGGGGATCAGGTAGTTCGCCGCGTCGCCCAGCACCTCTCTGCCAACGTGGATCTGCTCGAATGTCTCGGTGTGCATGAAGTGGTAGCTGTCGTCCTCGCTATACAGGAACTCGAATTCCACCTCGTCCAGCACGGCGCGCTCCACGAAATCCTCGGCGCGAAACCGATAGTCGATGATCGAGCCGCTGCGAAGATTGCGCATGCGCGTAGCCATGGCGCCGCGTTTGTTCCCCGGCGTGCGGTGGTCGACGCTATGCACGGCACACAGGTCCCCTTTGTGGACGATAATCATTCCAGGACGCAGTTGCGTCGCTTTTAGCATTCCGATCTCCCGGGGGCCTGCGGCAGGCCAAACGTTTCCGCGGCGTGCGGTTGTCGTGGCTCCGAAGGCAGGGCCTTCGCGCAAAAACCATTATATCCAGCGGCGCAAAGTGGGGTCAAATCCCGCTTCCCTTTGCCGTTTGCCATTCACACCCTAGAGAAACACAGAGAGAAACACAGAATCCCCGCGCCCAGGCGGGGCCATCGCGGAAAAAACGGCGCCTCGTCGCCTCCGCCTTTCTTGACTTTGGCGCGCGCCGCTGCCTACACTTCATAACTCCGCTCACATGGGCTCCGCGCGTATCCGCCTGACTTTGGAGATGATCAAGTTCGAACACTCGGTCTTCGCCTTGCCGTTTGCGCTCACCGGGGCGCTGCTGGCGGCGCGCTACGCCGCAAAGCAGTCTGGCTGGCCGACCCTGCCACAAGTCTTGTGGATCATCGTCGCCATGGTCGGTGCACGCTCGGCGGCCATGACCATGAACCGCATCGCCGACCTGCGATACGACCGGCTAAACCCGCGCACGCGCGATCGCGCGCTGGCCACCGGCGTGCTTTCGCTGGGTTTCGCCTGGGCATTCACGCTCGGGAGCGCGGCCATCCTGGTCCTGGCCGCGTGGCAGTTGAACCCCCTGGCGCTCGCGCTTAGCCCCGTCGCCCTCGCTGTTCTTTTCCTCTACTCCTACACCAAGCGTTTCACCGCCTGGTCCCATCTGGTGCTGGGCTTCTGCCTGGGAATGTCGCCCGCGGCGGCATGGATTGCCGTGGCCGGCTCACTCGACGCGCGCATGCTGATTCTTTGTGCCGCAGTGACGCTCTGGGTCGGCGGCTTCGACGTGCTCTACGCCTGTCAGGATGTGGAGTTTGACCGCCAGGTTGGGCTGCACTCGGTGCCCAAGCGCTTCGGTATTGCGCGAGCCCTCAAGATCGCTCGCGCCATGCACGTGGCCATGATTGCCCTGCTGGCATGGCTTGCGGCCAGTTTTCACCTGCCCTGGCCGGCGTGGGCGGGAATCGCTGTGGTGGCCTCGTTGCTGGCCTACGAGCATTCCCTGGTGCGGCCGAACGACCTCCGCCGTATCAATGCTGCCCTTTTCGCCGTGAACGGCTATATTAGTATCCTGTTTCTGCTCTTCTGGGGTGCCGCGATTGCGGTCGCCAACCGGTAGGAGGCGCGCCGGAGTTCAACCCGGCCCGGAAACACCAGGGAAACCATGCCCGACCCGCTGCCCAATCTGGTGATGGACGACCCGCGACTGAAGCCCATTGCGGAAAAGGTCTTGGCCGGCGAGCGATTGAGCTTCGACGACGGTCTGGCCCTCTACTGCACCCCCGACCTGCTGGCGCTCGGCTGGCTCGCCAATCACGTTCGCGAGCAGCGTCACGGCACCGTCTGCTACTTCAATATCAACCGGCACATCAATCCCACCAATGTCTGTGTTGCGCATTGCCGCTTGTGCGCCTTTGGCCGCGATCCTGATGCGCCGGGCGCCTATACCTTTACCTTGGAGGAGATGTGGCAGCGCGCCGAGCAAGGCGCCCGTGAAGGAGCCACCGAATTTCATCTCGTCGGCGGCCTGCATCCCGATCTGCCCTTCGACTATTTCCTCGACCTCATGCGCGGCCTCAAGAAGCGTTGCCCGGGCGTGCATTTGAAGGCTTTTACCATGGTCGAGGTAGGCTATTTCGCCCGCATCGCCAAGCTGTCCATCCGCGACACTCTCTTGGCGCTCCAAGAGGCGGGCGTCGATTCGCTGCCCGGCGGCGGGGCCGAAATCTTTAGCCCGCGCGTCCGCAAAGTCATCTGCGATCACAAGGTCAGCGGCCAGCAATGGCTGAACATCGCGCGCACCGCCCACCGGATCGGCCTGCGGTCGAACGCCACCATGCTCTACGGTCACATCGAAACCGAAGAAGAGCGTGTCCAACACCTGCTTGCCCTGCGTGCCTTGCAGGATGAGACCCATGGCTTCGTGGCCTTCATCCCGCTGGCCTTCCATCCCGAAAATACCGCCCTGGCCCACTTGCCCAAGCCCACGGGTTTTGCCGATCTGAAGGCCATTGCCGTCTCGCGCCTGGTGCTCGACAATTTCGACCACATCAAGGCCTATTGGATCATGCTGACGCCGCACATCGCCCAGATCGCGCTGCGCTTCGGCGCCGATGACCTGGACGGCACGGTAGTGGAAGAAAAGATTTATCACGATGCCGGAGCCACAACCTCGCAGTTCACTTCTCGCGCCGGACTCGAGTGGCTCATCCGCCAGGCAGGGCGCATCCCCGTGGAACGCGACACGCTGTACCGACCCGTGGATCGATCGAAAATGCCGCCGCCCTCCCCTCGGCCGGACACTACGCTCTCGATCACCACATAATCGATCCTAGCCGCCAGGGCGGAGCTTCGAGATCGGATGGCAGCAACGTAAGGGCAGTAGGCTGGTACTAGGTTGGTATGGGGGAAAGCAAGCCTGATCATCATGCACGGCATCGCGCTGATCGCACTGCAAAATCCGCTGCAGGATTATTGGGCCCGGCTGACGGACCCGGCCCGCAATCCCTTCCGCGGAATCTACGAGCACAACAGCTTCGACTTGGCCTTCATGATTCCCTACTTTCTGGTCTTGGGCGTGCTTGCCGCCTACGGTTTGCACCGCTACTGGCTGGTCTATTCCTTCGCCAAACACAGCCACAATCGCCCCGGCTCGCCGCCCGATCCTGCCCACTGGCCCAGGGTCACCGTGCAGCTTCCCATTTACAACGAGCGCTACGTGATCGAAAGGCTGGTGGAAGCGGTTTCCTCTTTCGACTATCCGCGCGAGCGGCTGGAAATCCAGGTGCTCGATGATTCCACCGACCAGACCCAGGAGGTCGCCCGGGCTTGCGTCCAGCGGCAGCAGGACCGGGGCGTACCCATCCGTTATTTGCATCGCAGCGGCCGCCATGGCTATAAGGCCGGCGCGTTAGCGGAGGGATTGAAGGCTGCCACCGGCGAATTCATCGCCATCTTCGACGCCGATTTCCTTCCCGGCCCCAATTTTCTCCGCCGCACTGTCCCGCATTTTGGCGACCCCAAACTGGGCATGGTCCAGACGCGTTGGATCTATCTCAATCGTGATTATTCCGCGCTGACCAGGGTGCAAGGCATCCTGCTCGACGGCCACTTCGTCATCGAGCACGGCGCGCGGTCGCGCGGCGGCCTGTTCTTCAACTTCAACGGCACGGCCGGCGTGTGGCGGCGTGCCGCGATTGCGGACTCCGGCGGCTGGCAGCACGATACCCTCACCGAGGACACCGATCTTTCCTATCGTGCCCAACTCCGAGGCTGGCAGTTCCGCTACCTTCTCGACGTGGAATGTCCCTCCGAGCTGCCGGTGGACATAAACGCCTTCAAGACCCAGCAGGCGCGTTGGGCCAAGGGTCTGATGCAAACCGCCCGGAAAATTCTTCCGCGACTGCTGCGCGCCGATCTGCCGGCTCGGGTGAAGGCGGAGGCCGTTTTTCACCTCACCTCCAACGTCACCTATCCACTGATGGTGGTGCTCTCGACGATTCTGCTGCCGGCCATGATCGTGCGCTTCTATCAGGGCTGGTTCCAGATGCTGCTGATTGATCTGCCCATCTTCCTGGCTTCCAGCTGCTCGATTTCGGGCTTCTATCTCGCCGCCCAGAGCGCTCTAGGCCCCCGGCGCTGGTGGCGCACGCTGCCTTACCTGCCGTTTGTGATGGCGGTGGGCATTGGGCTGTGCGTGCGCAACGCCAAGGCCGTGCTGGAGGCCGTTTTCGGCATGCAGTCGGAGTTTGTGCGCACCCCCAAATACCGCATTGAGGGCACCTCCGGGAACCGGCAATCCAAGCTGTACCGCAACCACGCCGGGTGGATGCCCTATCTGGAAGTGGCTCTGGGCGCCTATTTTGCTGTCACCGTTTGGTACGCTATCGAGAGCCGAAACTACGCCACCGTGCCCTTCCTGGTGTTGTTTGTCTGGGGTTATCTCTACGTCGGCCTGATGTCCCTGGCCCACGCCTATTTCGAACGCGCGCGCTTCCGCGTCCAAGTGCCGCAGGATGTCGCCGTCGCTCCCGCCAGCAACACCCCCGGCCTCTGACTATCCCTCCGCCGTCATTCCGAGGAGCGAAGCGACGAGAATTCCCTCCGCTGTCTGAGAGTCTCGCTATTCCCAGCGAGTCCGTGGCGTATTGGGACGGTCTCGCTTAAGATGGCGCTGCACCTGTTGGCCTTGGGGCCGTCGGTGAACTACCAGTGGTGCGAGGCGGGGCATTAGCCGCATGAGACGACCTTAGGAAAATGAATCGAAAGGACCTGAAACTCCTGGCCGATACCCGCGTGGCGGACGCAGAGGCACTTCTTCAAGCGAATCGGTGGGCGGCAGCGTACTACCTGCTCGGTTACGCAGTGGAATGCGCCCTCAAGGCTTGCGCTGCGCATCAGTTTCGACAAGACGAAGTACCCGACAAGAAAGTCGTCACCCAGTTCTATACACACGATCTCAAGCAGCTCTTGGAGATTTCGGGCATGAAAAGTGCACTCAATGATAAAATCAAAAGTGATCCGGATTTTCAGGATAACTGGAAAACAGTGTCTAACTGGAATGAGGGCTCGCGGTACCGTCACTCAACGTCCGATAATATGGCTCGCGATATGCGGGTTGCGGTCGCCGACCCGTCTCATGGAGTGTTACCGTGGCTGAAAACACAGTGGTGAAAGAACAACTCACGGACGCCATGATTGATGCCGGTACCGAGTTGACCAAGAAGCTGGATGAGACAGGCCTTCACATCACAACGGCTCTCTGGCTGTTCGAGGCCGAAGTCAACGAATGGCACCTTCTTTTTGCGTCGCCAGACGTTGCGACTAAGGGGCCCCGTGCGGTCTACACTACGATCCGGCAGGCGATTGATCAGCTTGCGGGTAAGGCCGCGGATGCACCCCTCTCATCCATTAGTCTACTGGACGATGACGCGGAACTCGTTCGCTTGCTGCGTATGGCGGTAAAAACCGGCCTGGGACCGAGCCGGATTCGCTTCACCAAGAATGTCATCAACGGTCATTTCATTGACGATGCACTGATTTATCGGGTTAGCCTTGGCGAGCGGGAGTCCGGGACACAGCGCTTGCAAGAGGCAGTGGACGCCTACCGCGCGGCGTTGCAGGAACGCACGCGGGAGCGTGTGCCGCTCGATTGGGCCATGACGCAGAATAACCTGGGCATCGCGCTTAGGAGGCTGGGGGAGGGGGAATCAGGGACACAGCATTTACAGGAGGCGGTCCAGGCCTTCCGGGCTGCGTTGCAGGAACGCACGCGGGAGCGTGTGCCGCTCGATTGGGCCATGACGCAGAATAACCTGGGCAACGCGCTTGGGAGCCTTGGCGAGCGGGAGACAGGGACGCAGCATTTACAGGAGGCGCTCCAGGCCTTCCGGGCTGCGTTGCAGGAACACATGCGGGAGCGTGTGCCGCTCAATTGGGCCGCGACGCAGAATAACCTGGGCAACGCGCTTGGAATCATTGGCGAGCGTGAGTCAGGGACGCAGCACTTACAGGAAGCGGTCATGGCCTACCGGGCTGCGTT
Organism: Candidatus Acidiferrales bacterium; assembly: GCA_965197305.1. Taxonomy (GTDB): domain Bacteria; phylum Acidobacteriota; class Terriglobia; order Acidiferrales; family UBA7541; genus Palsa-189. The sequence continues at coordinate 1,335,037 of CBDAMS010000013.1, forward strand.
GCAGGAACGCACGCGGGAGCGTGTGCCGCTCGATTGGGCCATGACGCAGAACAACCTGGGCAACGCGCTTGGAATCATTGGCGAGCGTGAGTCAGGGACGCAGCGTTTCCAGGAGGCGGTCGAGGTTTTCCGGGCTGCATTGCAGGAACGCACGCGGGACCGTGTGCCGCTCGATTGGGCCGCGACGCAGAACAACCTGGGCGCCGCGCTTATGAGCCTTGGCGAGCGGGAGTCCGGGACGCAGCATTTACAGGAGGCAATTGAGGCCTACCGGGCTGCGTTGCAGGAACGCACCCGGGAGCGTGTGCCGCTCGATTGGGCCGCGACGCAGAACAACCTGGGCAACGTGCTTACGAAACTTGGGGAGCGGGAGTCAGGGACGCAGCGTTTCCAGGAGGCAGTCGCGGCATTCGAAGAGGCCCTAATAGTGTTCCGGGCGGCGGGAGCAACACATTACGTCGATCTCACAGAAGGCAATTTGGCCTCGGCGCGGGCCAATCTTCAAGCCAAGCAGAACTCCCCACCCAAGCAGTAAGAAAATCCCTTATTTATTACGAGACGCCCGCTCCTAATAAGCTTTCGCTGCGTTGGGAGTATGAATCGCCGCAGAAGAAAAACTCAGCCCATTGACGCATCTGCTAAAATAAAACCATAAAGCGCAGAGGCTCGCGTGTGCCCGCTTTCTAGATCCGCAAAAAACGACACCTTCCCGGTAACTAGTGAGTTAACGCCTATACGGCCCACCTCGCAAGTGTTCATTATGCACGACTTTAAGCCATTTAGAATTCGCACTTACAATCGAGCAATGGCTCTACTGAAAACGCGTGACTTCAACTTATTTAGAATACGCACTTACGGAACGGACCAAGGTAACTTCCTTACAATGAACACTTACAAAATAACAGGGGGGTGGGGGGGCCCACTCTCGCTCTTTCGCGCTCTTTTGCTCTTTGCAAAGCCACAACGTCGCTATTTTCATTCTCTTGCGCACTCTTTCGCTAAAATACCGGGGGTGGGGGTATCCTCATGACCGTGCCAAGTCAGTCCGCAAAGGGCCAGCCCGCGAAGGGCCAGTCCGCAAAGGCCTCCGCCGCCAGACCGGATGAAAAACCAGCCGTTGAAATCCGCCCCGCAACGGAAGCAGACACCCCCATCGTCCTGAGCTTCATCCGCAAGCTGGCCGAATTCGGCGACATCGCCGACGAGGCGACGGTAACCGAAGACGATGTGCGCGCTGCCTTGTTCGGGCCACGACAAGTTGCCGAGGCGGTAATCGCCTGCGTGAAACAACAGCCGGCAGGGTTTGCTCTGTACTCCTACAGCTTCGCGAGCTTCAGGGGACGGCCCGGCATCTACATCGAGGATCTTTTCGTGGAGCAATCGCATCGCGGTGCCGGCATCGGCAAGGCCCTCTTGATCCACATCGCCAGGCTGGGCCGGGAACGCGGCTGTGGCCGCCTGGAATGGTCGGTGTTGAATTGGAACGAGCAGGCCATGGAGTTTTACCAGGATTTGGGCGCCGCCCCCATGGATGAGTGGACCACCTTTCGCATCACCGGCGAGGCCCTGGACCGCTTGGCGTCACAGCAGGAACGCACCAGCGCGCCCGCGCCGCAGCGCCAGGAGTCTTCCTGATGCGTACTCGGCTGTGTAATCAGCGATGGTGGTCTGCTTGCCTGCTTCTCTGCGCCCTTCTGCTGTGGTTGCCGGGGGCCCTTGGCGCGCGGGAGCGCGAGCCCAACAGTGTGTATGCCGAGCGCCGCGCCCGCCTGGCGGCGCAACTGAACGCGCCGCTGGTGCTGTTCGGCTATACGGGCCGCGAAAATTCATCCCCGTCTTATGTATTCAACCAGGAAGAGAATTTCTATTACCTCACCGGCCACAACGAAGAGGGCGCGGCCCTTCTCGTCCTCCCGCCGAACGCCGGTGAAAAAGGGTGGGAGGACCCGCAGGAGATCCTTTTCCTTCCTGCGCGCGATCCGGCCCAGGAACGCTGGAACGGCCCGCGCCTGGCTCCCAACGATGCCGGCGTCGCCGGAAAAACCAGCTTTGCCGGCGTCCAACCGTTTTCAAATTTAAAAGACCGGCTGGCCGAGGGTGCCAAGAATTTCAAAGAGGTCTGCACGCTTGTGCCGCGAAACAGAGACACCGGCTATCCCCATGCGCGGGAATGGTCGCAATGGCTGGAGCAGGCGGTCCCAGACGTGACTTTGCGCGACGCCCGCCCGGCCCTCGGCGCCATGCGCCAGATAAAGTCGCCCGGTGAAATCGCTTTTCTCACCAAGGCCATCGAGCTTTCCATGGACGCTCACCTGGCCGCCATGCGCATGGTGCGTCCGGATCTCTACGAATATCAGGTAGCCGCGAAGATGGCTGAGATCCACGCGTACGGCGGCTGCGAAGGCCAGGCCTATGCCCCCATTGTCGGCGCCGGTTTTCACTCCACCATCTTGCACTTCAACAAACTCGACGCTCAGATGCGGGATGGCGACGTCGTCCTTCTCGACGTCGGGGCGCAATGCTCCGGCTACGCGGCCGACGTCACTCGCACCCTGCCGGCCAACGGCCGCTTCACCCCTCGCCAGCGGGAGATCTATGAAGCCGTGCTCGGCGCGCAGAACGCTGTGCTCGCCGCCTTGAAGCCCGGCATGACCCTCGGCCGCAGGGGATCCGAGAGTCTTTTCCAGATCGCCAACGACTACCTGAACTCGCACGGCGCCGACCGCCAAGGCCGCACCCTGGGCCGCTATTTTATTCACAGCCTCGGGCATCACATCGGGCTCAACGTGCACGACGCGGGAGTTTCTAACCGCCCGCTGGAGCCCGGCATGGTGATCACCATCGAGCCGGGTCTCTATATCCCGGAAGAGAGCATCGGGGTGCGCATCGAGGATGTCGCGCTCATCACGCCGGAAGGATATACATTACTGACCTCGCGCCTGCCGCGCACGGTCGAGGAAATCGAGGCGGTCATGGCATCGGCTAAAAAAGCCTCGCAGAATCAGTAGAGACCGGCAGTAGCGGGATCAGCGGAGAGCCGCGAGCAGCGCGGCCACCAACGCCGGCTCCTGCTCGGGAAACACGGTGCGGAGGTCCAGTGCCACCCGGTCCTGCGTGACGCGGGCCAGCACCGCGAGTCCTTGGGCCGGCTTGCGCAAACGCTCTTCCAACTGGCTGGCGGACCAGCGCGCCGCCGCGGCGCGCAGCAGAAAGGTGGGCAAGCGTTCTTCCGGGGTGGATCCGCCGCCGATCACCGATTCGCCGGGCACCACGTCGAAGGTAAAGTCATCGGTGGGCCGCTCCCTCCGGAGAATTTCCAAAACGCCCCGTGCTCGCTGCTCGATTTCCGCGGCCGGCCATCGAATCATGCGCAGCCCCGGCAATGCGTCGCAGTCGCCGCGCAGATAAACGGTCAGGGTGGCTTCGAGGACGGCAATGACCAGCTTGTCCACACGCAGCGCACGGAAGAGGGGATGCCTGCGCACGCGCTCGATGAGCGTGCGGCGCCCGGCAAGGATGCCGGCCTGCGGTCCGCCGAGCAGTTTGTCGCCGCTGAACGATACCAGATCGACCCCGGCATCGAAGCTTGCGCGCACGACGGGCTCGTCAATGCCTAGCGCCGAACGATCCACCAGGCAGCCCGATCCAAGGTCTTCGTAGACCGGCACGCTGCGGCGGCGGCCGAGCTCGACCAGTTCGGGCAGGGAGGGCCGCTCCGTAAAACCGACCATGCGAAAGTTCGACCGATGCACCCGCAGCAGGAGTCGCGTGCGTTCGTTCAGCGCGCGTTCGTAGTCCGCGAGCGAGGTGCGGTTTGTCGTCCCAACCTCGCGCAACACGGCGTCGCTTTCCGCCATGATGTCGGGAATGCGGAAAGACTCGCCGATCTCGATCAGTTCACCGCGGGAAACAACGACTTCTCCGCCCCGCGCCAGCGCCGCCAGAACCAGAAAGATTGCCGCCGCATTGTTGTTGACGACGGCCGCCGATTCCGCTCCCGCCAGCCGCGCCAGCAACCGCGCTGTATGAACGTCCCGCTTGCCCCGCAAACCGGTTTCGAGGTCGTACTCGAGATTCGAGTAGTTGCCGGCCGTGCCGCGGATGCGTTCGATGGCCTCGGCCGCCAGCGGTGCGCGGCCTAAATTGGTGTGCAGGACGACCCCGGTAGCGTTGATGACCGGGCGCAGTGACGGCGCCAATGAATGCTCGACTTCGGCTGCAATCTCCTCGGCAAGCACTCCGGGCGCGGTCAGCTCTACGCCAGGCATGCCTCGGGCAATCGATTGGCGAAGGCGCTCAAGCACCATTCGTGCCGCATCCACCACAAGCGAACGGTCCACCCGCACCACCAGATCTGCGAGACGCGGCAAATTCAGAAGATCATCGACCGAAGGAATCTGCCGAAGCAAGCCGGAACGGGGATCGGATGCAGAAGCCATCGTGTGATCGCCATTTCAGCACATCGGCAGCAGGCGGAGCAACCCGCCGATGCCCTGCCCAGGCACGCGCGTTGCCTGATCAGCATCTTGCGGGTCACAGCGGCGTTGACGCGAAGTGTTGCCGTCCCTAGCATGGCCTAAGACCCTTCCGGTGACCCGATGTCCACTATCGAGATAGAAGAAGACCTGAGCCGACTCGAACGCGACATCCGCCAACTGAAGATTCAATACGAGCAATACTTCGGCGGAGGCAAAAAGCGCCCGCCGAACGATGTGGAATGGCGGATCGACAAACTCCTGAAACGGTACGGCGAACGCGGCGCGGAGATGAACTACGGCCAGCGTTTCCGCTACAACAATCTCACCCAAACGCACGCGAAGTACCGCGAGATTTTCCGCAAACGCTTGCAGAGGCACGAGGAAGGGACTGTCCAGCGCCGTTTTGGCGCCGCGGCGCGCGCCATCGAGGCCGAACGGGGACGCGCTCGCAAGAGTCCATCTTCCACGCCCCTTGTCGTCACCTGCTCCGACCCCGTGCGGGAGCCCAGGAAAGTGGAGCAACTGTACGACGCATTTTGCGAGGCACGGAAGCGCTCCGGTGAGACCACCGAAGAGCTTTCGCGCAAGAAGTTCGAGCAGTTTCTGCAACAGAAGACCGACCACTTCCACAAGCAAGAGGGCGGCTGCTCGGTCGAATTTGTGGTCAGCGTCGAAGAAGGCAAGGCGCGCCTCAAAGCGCGCGTCAAGTCTTGAGGCATCGCAGACTCATCTGCGCTTCCCGACACCGCCGCCCGCTCTCGGCGGTTTCCGCGATGATCTTCTCGCCCCAATGGTCTTCTCGAAGGATGGATCGCCGGCACAGGGATAAGGTACACTTGCGACGCGATGCTCGGAAACTGGAGAAGAATTTTGGCGCTCGGGCTGCTGACTCTGGCAGCGGCGGATTTGTCTGTGCCAGGATTCTGCCAAACGGACGGCGACGGGCCTGAAATTCAGATCCGGATGCTCACATCCGCCTCACGTCCGGGAGGCGGCGATCCACTCCAGAGCAGAAACTACGAAGACGATTGCTTCTGCTGCTGCTCCCATATTGTTCCGGTCGCGCACTTCCAGTCAGAAATCGCCTTAATTGTGACGCCTAAGTTCGTTCTTTCTTCACAGCGATGGGTCAGGGGTTTCTCCACCTCCGTGTACCACCCTCCTCGCGTCTAACACCAATTCCTAACAGAACAACATAGATCATTGCCTATGCGCGTCGTGTCGGACAATTCGGCCGGCATGGCCCCTGTTCCCTCCGGGGGTGAATCATGGTTCCAAGGGAAGAAGAGATCCGTTCATTCTATGAGAGGTGTGCCGGAAAAATTCGGATGTCTTGCCGCCTGTTTTTCGGCGACGAAACCCAAGTTGAAGAAACCACCAAGCAGGCGCTTCGGGCCGCGAAATTCTGCCGAGAGACTTTTTCAAGGAGCGTATGCCATGAGTTGTCTTTGTCCCAGGCCTCTAGGAGCATTAGCAATCCCCTTGCTGGTTCTGACGGCGGCGGTTTCCTCGGCTGCCCAGCAAGGACCCGCGCCCGGCGTTATTCCGACACAGCTGACCTTACAGCTGGCGACGGAGATTTTTCTGGCGCGTAACCCGGCAATTCTGCGCGAGCGCCAGAACATTACCATGGCGCGCACGGGGGTCATGCAGGCCCGCCTGTTGCCGAATCCGGAATTCGAGATCACCTCGGCGGGGTACCCGCTCTTCGGGTCAACCCCCGGGCCTTTTTTTTCAAAACAACGAACTCATCGTCCGCACGGGCCAAACCATCGAGATTGCGGGCAAGCGAAGAAAGCGCACGCGGGTGGCGGAGCAGGAAGCCGTCGTGGCAGAGGCGGTCCTTCAGGACACCATCCGGCAACTTCGGCTCGAACTGAAGACCCGTTACTATCGGGTCATACTGGCACAGGCGGAACTGGAGCTCGCGCGCGAGGTATTGAATCAGTTCGATGAGATCATCCGCATCAACCGCTCCCGCTATCAGCTAGGTCAAATCTCGGGCCTGGACCTGGCCCGTATTGAAACTGAACGGCGCCGCTTTTTCGACGACCTGGTAGCAGCCGACCTTGCATTCCAGAACTCGAAGACCGCGCTTCTTGAGTTGCTGGGAACCAGCGATCTCAACGCCCCATTCGAGGTAACCGAGACGCTGACTTTTCGTCCGCTCGACCTCGCCGCCGGACAGCTTGAGGAGCAGGCCCTCGTGGCGCGGGCGGACTTGCAGGCGCGCCGTGAACAGGTGGAACGCGAGCGGCGCCAAGTAGCGGTCGAGCAGTCATTGGGCGTGCCGAATATTACTCCGTTTGCCGGCTACAAGCGCAACCTGGCAGACAACACGGTAACTTTCGGCATCCGCTGGAACCTGCCTCTGTTCAATCGCAATCAAGGGGAGGCGGCGCGCGCGGTCGCGCGAGTGGATCAGGCGGGATATGAAGTACGGCGAGTGGAACTCGCGGTACGAAGCGACGTGCAGCAATCCTATCACGCCGTGCAAGCTGCAGAGCGCCGGGTGAGCGCCCTGGAGGCGACCTATGTGGGTACGGCCCGCAGGGCGCGTGACATCGCCCAAGCCTCGTATCGTCTTGGGGCGCTCGACCTCATCACCTTCTTGGACGCCGAGCGCGCGTACCGCGAGACACTGCGAGGCTATTACGAAGGTCTTTTTGCTCACCAGGTAGCGGTCTTCCAACTCGAAGCGGCAGTGGGAAGGGAGTTCTAAACATGAACCGACGAAATCTGATCATCGGAGTACTTAGTGCTAGCGCCGTCGTTGCGGTTTTCCTCTTTCTGCGCGGGACGCCGGAAACATCAACTGAGGAAGCGGTAGCACCCGTTTCCAACATGATCGAACTGGGGGCGGAAGCACAGCAAAACGCCGCGCTGGAACTTGCGGAGGCGAAGCAGACCGAGATCCGCCAGACCCTGCAGGCTACCGGGATCGTCTCTCCCGACCAGGCCCGGATCGCGCATGTCTTTCCGCTGGCCAGGGGCATCGTCGAACAGGTGGCGGTGCAGCTCGGCGACCGCGTGCGGCAGGGAAAGCCGTTGGTCACCTACGACAACATCGAGCTTGGTCAACTCATTGGTGAATACTTGAGCGTGCTTGGAGAGCGAGAGCGTCTCCTGGCACAGCGAGAAGTCGCGAGTAAGTTTCTGGAGCGCGCTCGCACACTCATTGAAGTGGAGGCCATCGCCCAGAGTGAGTTTGAGCTGCGCCAAGCCGAATACGAACAGGCGGCCGCCGCCATCGGAAGCAAGCGAGCAGATCTGGCGCGAACCGAAGAGCAACTCCACCGTTTTGGGCTCAGCGACGAGGACATCGAGACCCTGGGCGGTTCCGAGCACGATCCCCACCGGACGGCATCGCATAACGTTCCCCGAGCCCCGCTCAACGGAGTCATCATCAGCTACGACGTTTCCCGGGGAGAGGTTGTCGAACGCGGCAAGGAACTGTTCACCGTCGTGGACACCTCCGTGGTGTGAGTTCTGGCGAATGTGTATGAGAAAGACATCGGTCAGGTCAAAGCCGGAGGCCAATGCCGCGTAACGGTTGCCGCATACCCCGAGGAAGTGTTTGCGGGAAGGGTTACGTACGTAAGCGACTTTCTCGATCCCAATTCCCGCACGGCAAAACTGCGGTGTGTGGTGCTCAATCCGGATGGGCGGCTGAAGCTCGAGATGTTCGCCACCGTGGCAATTCCCTCTGTCGGGGCAGCAACAGCAGTGGCTGTGCCGGTTAGCGCTCTGCAGCAAATCGGTGACGAAACAGTGGTATTCGTCCAGCGCGACGCGACTCATTTCGAAAAGCGAGCGCTCACCATTGGCGAACGGGGAGAAGACTGGATCGAGGTACGGGCGGGTTTGCAACAGGGAGAAACAGTGGTTGCGAAGGGCAGTTTCCAACTGAAGTCCATCCTCCAACGGGAACTGATCGGCGGCGAGGAGTAGGGGGCAAGGATGCACAAGCTGGTTGAGTTTTCGCTTCGCAACCGTTTCCTGGTTGTCGTGTTCACGCTGCTGCTGATCGGGGCGGGCCTGTGGTCGATGCAGGTTCTGCCAATCGATGCGGTGCCTGACATCACGCCAAACCAGGTCTTAATCATCACCAATGCGCCGGGGCTCGGACCCGTCGAGGTGGAGCGGTTTATCACATTTACCGTCGAAACGGCGATGAGCGGATTGCCGGGTATCACCGAAATTCGCTCTATTTCGCGCTTCGGGTTATCGGTGGTCACCGTCTTCTTTGAGGAAGACATGGATGTGTACTTCTGCCGACGGCTGGTGATGGAACGGTTGCCACAGGCGCGCGAGATGATCCCTACAGGATTTGGGCAGCCGGAGATGGGGCCGATTAGTACGGGCCTCGGGGAGATCTATCAGTTCGAGGTACGCGGGGAAAACCACTCGCTGATGGATCTCCGAAGCATTTTGGAGTGGGATATTGCGTTTCAGCTTCGTTCTGTACCCGGTGTCGTCGAGGTGAACGCGTACGGAGGTGAACTGAAAACCTATGAGGTCCAGCTCGACGCCGACCGGCTGGCCAGTTACAACATTCCGCTGGCACGCGTCTTCGAGGCACTCGAACGCAACAACTCCAACTCCGGTGGCGGCTACATCGAGCACAACCAGGAACAATACGTCGTCCGGGGTGAGGGGCTGGTCAGGACGCTAGAGGATATCGGCAACATCGTCGTGGGCGCTACCCGCGACGGAACACCCATCTACATCAAGAATCTGGGGGATGTGCAGTTTGCTCCCATGATCCGCCAGGGCGCCGCCACTCGCGACGGCCGAGGCGAGGTGGTTACGGGCGTGGTGATGATGCTCATTGGCGAGAACTCCCGCGTCGTGGCACAGCGTGCCGCCGCCAAGTTGGAGGAGATCCAGCGAACCCTGCCTGCCGGAGTGGTGATTGACACCTACTATGACCGAACCGACCTGGTTCGCAACACCATTCGGACGGTGGAGAAAAACCTAACCGAGGGGGCGTTGCTTGTCGTCGTGATCCTGTTGCTCCTCGTCGGCAATCTCCGGGCCGCGCTCATCGTAGCGGCTGCGATCCCGCTCTCGATGCTGGGCGCCTTCACGGGAATGGTGTATGCCGGCCTCAGTGGAAATCTTATGAGCCTTGGGGCGATTGACTTTGGACTGATCGTCGACGGCTCGGTCGTGATGGTTGAAAACATCATCCGCCGGCTGTCCGAAATGCGGAAACACGGCGGCGCGAGCCCAACCAGGACCATCTTGGAGGCCTCCCGGGAGGTCACTCGCCCGGTCTTTTTCGGAGTTCTCATCATCATTGTCGTTTACTTCCCGATCCTTACTCTCGAAGGTGTCGAGGGCAAAATGTTCCGCCCGATGGCGCTCACCGTGATTTTTGCGCTGGTTTGCTCGCTGTTCCTTGCCCTCACAGTCATGCCCGTCCTCTGCTCCTTCTTTCTGCGCAGGAATGTCAAAGAAAAAGAAGAGGAGCCTCGGATCATTCGGTGGGTCAAGGCACGCTATGTTCCTCTTCTTCAAAGAGTCATCCGGCACCCCAGCGCGACGATCTCCGCGGGCGCGGCCGTATTTGTGGTGGGCGTGCTCATCGCAGCGTTCATGGGTACCGAGTTCATCCCGCGGCTCGACGAGGGTGCTCTGGCCATTCAGTCCTGGCGACTGCCGAGCGTTTCTCTCACCGAGTCCGTGCAGAGCACAACGCCCAGTGAGGAAGTTCTGCGACAATTCCCCGAAGTGCAGACGGTCGCCTCTCGGACGGGGCGCGCAGAAATTGCCACCGACCCCATGGGTCTTGAGACCAGCGACATTTATGTGATCCTCAAACCGCGAGACGAGTGGACGACCGCATCCAGCCGGGAAGGATTGATCGCGGCCTTCGACAAAGCCCTCACGGAAAAGGTGCCCGGCAACATCTTCAGCTACTCGCAGCCTATCGAGCTGCGCATGCAGGAACTCATTGCGGGAGTCCGCTCTGACATTGCCATCGTGCTCTATGGCCCCGACTTGGAAATCCTTCGGCAGAAGGCCGACGAGATCGTGCGCGTCGTTTCGCGGATTCCGGGAGCAGCCGACACCAAGGCCGAGCAAATCGCAGGCTTGCCTTACTTGCGAGTCGAAGTGTTGCGCGACCAGATTGCCCGTTACGGCATCAACGCCCGAGACGTGCTGGACGCGGTCGAAGTCATTGGCGGAAAAACTGTGGGGCAAGTTCTCGAAGGCCAGAAGCGGTTTTTTCTACAAGTGCGGTTCGAGCCGACGGACCGGAACAAACTGGACAAGATCGGCGAACTCAAGGTCTCCGACTCCCGTGTGCGCCTGATCCCCATCAGCCAGTTGGCAAAAATTGAAACCATCGAGGGGTCGGCGCAAATCAGCCGCACGAATATCCAGAGGCGCATCAGCATCGAATGTAATGTCCGGGGGCGGGACCTCGGAAGCTTCGTCGCCGAGGCCCAACAGGCCGTCGCGCAAAGAGTCTCCCTGCCATCGGGCTACCGGATCGAATGGGGCGGACAGTTTGAAAACCTCAAGCGTGCCTCGCGTCGGCTTGCCATTGTCGTTCCCGCCTCTCTGTTCTTGATCTTCGTTTTGCTCTACATCATGTTTAATGCCGCGCGTCCGGCGCTGCTGATTTTCTTGAATGTGCCGATAGCGGTCACGGGCGGCATTTTTCTCCTTGCGCTTCGGGGGATGCCATTCAGCATCTCGGCTGCGATCGGTTTTATCGCCGTCTCAGGTGTTGCGGTGCTGAACGGGGTCGTGCTGATCTCGTACATCAACCAGCTTCGGCAGGAAGGCGAGCCTTTAGAGCAAGCTGTCGTGGACGGAGCGACGACACGCCTTCGGCCTGTGCTGATGACGGCGCTTGTAGCAAGCTTCGGTTTCGTCCCCATGGCCCTTTCCACCAGTGCCGGCGCGGAGGTGCAGCGCCCCCTGGCCACAGTCGTGATCGGCGGACTTGTGACCTCGACTTTGCTGACACTTTTCGTGTTGCCTGCCGTGTATAAGTGGTTCGAGCCGAGGCGAACCGAGGTTGAGATCTAGACCAAAGGAGACAGCACTATGAGAGAACTCAAAGCCATCATTCAGCCATTTGTGGCTGACCAGGTCATAGCGGTGTTGAGGGAGATACCGGAGCTTCCCGGCGTGACAGTCTCTGAGGTCAAGGGGTTCGGTCGCGGGCGCGTGCTCGGTCGCTCCGGGACTCCCGAGGAGGCCGAAAGTTTTGGCGTGAAAAAGATCAAACTGGAAATTGTCATCCCCGATGACCTCGTGGAGAAGGTCACGAAAGTGATTTCTGAGCATGCCCACACCGGAAATCCAGGCGACGGGAAAATCTTCATCTCCACTGTCGACGATGTGGTTAAGATTCGCACCGGTGAGCGCGGTGAGACAGCGATCTAGGGGAAGCGAGTGCAAGAGCGCGCAGCTCGCCCCGCAAGATGGGGAATCGGGAGATTTTGGGAGTCGACGAAGTCTTCTCTGAAATCTGAAAAGACGCTCCGAGAACGTCTGTTTCACAATGTCCAGCTTCCGGCCGCGGACCCTTGGCGCTAATAATTTTTCCCGTCACGCGGTACAATAACCGGCTTTTCTTACCCATCGGAGGAATTCGTGGCTATCGAGCGGGCGCTGGTCAGCGTGTATGACAAGAGCGGCATCGTCGAGTTCGCGCAGAATCTCGCGCGAGCCGGGGTGGAGATCGTTTCGACGGGAGGCACAGCAAGACTTCTGCGCGAGGCGGGGGTACCGGTGCGTGACGTGGCCGAACTCACCGGCTGGCCGGAAATGCTGGGCGGACGCGTCAAGACACTGCACCCCAAGGTACACGGCGGCATCTTGTTTCGCCGCGGCCGGGCCGATGATCTGGACGAGACCCGCGCGCACGGGATCGCTCCGGTGGATGTGGTGGTGGTGAATCTATATCCGTTTGAAGCCACCGCCGCGCGGCCCAACCTTGGCACCGAGGAACTGATAGAGAATATCGATATCGGCGGACCAGCGATGGTGCGTTCGGCGGCGAAAAATTTCGAGAGTGTCGCGGTGGTGACCGATCCGGCCGACCATTCCGCGCTGTCCGCGGAACTCTCCACGCGCGGCGATTGGAGCCTGGCGACACGGCTGGCGCTGGCGCAGAAGGCCTTTGCGGCCACAGCCCGCTATGACGGCCGAATCGCCACCGAACTCGAAAGACTGGCGATCGCCGATGGTGCCGTCCGCGTAGGCGAGCGGCCACTGCTTCCCGCGCGGGTTCATATCGCGCTCTCGCGCAGCGCAGTGCTGCGCTACGGTGAAAACCCTCATCAAAAAGCGGCGCTATACATTCCGGCCGGGCGCGAGGCTTCCGGATTGGCCGGGGCCCGGCAACTCCAGGGCAAGGAACTCTCCTACAACAATTTGGTGGACCTCGACGCGGCCTGGAGTCTGGCGCAGGAGTTTGCGCAGCCCGCAGCCATCATCGTGAAGCACAGCAACCCTTGCGGTACGGCAGAGCAACCCACTCTGGCGGAGGCGTACCGGCAGGCGCTGGCCTGCGATCCGGTGTCAGCGTTTGGGAGTGTCATGGCCTTCAACCGCCCGCTGGACGGCGAAACAGCAGGGGAGGTAGCCAAGCTTTTTGTCGAGTGCATCGTTGCGGCCGGCTATGATCCGGCGGCACGGGAAGCGCTTGCCGGGAAGAAGAATCTGCGATTGCTGGAGATCGGCGCCGATGAACCTGCGACAGAAACCCGCTGGGAACTCAAACGAATCTCCGGCGGGGTGCTGGCACAGGATCCGGACACTCGCCGACTCAGCGAAGCCGATCTGAAGGTGGCCAGCAAGCGCCGGCCCACGAGCGAGGAAATCCACACCATGCTGTTTGCCTGGAAAGTGGTAAAGCACGTCAAATCGAACGCCATCGTCTTTGCGCGCGGCGGACGAACTCTAGGAGTGGGCGCGGGCCAAATGAGCCGGGTCGATTCGGTGAGGATCGCGGTGATGAAAGCGCAGGATTCACTTGCCGGCTGCGTCCTTGCGTCCGATGCGTTTTTTCCCTTCCCTGACGGCGTCGAGGAGGCCGCGCGTGCCGGAGCCACGGCTGTGATCCAGCCCGGAGGCTCGGTGCGGGACGCCGACGTCATCGCTGCCGCAGACCGATTAGGATTGGCGATGGTCTTCACCGGGCTTCGCCATTTCTGGCACTAAATCGCGTCGGAAGTAACCTCGAATTCGCCGAGATTCGGTTTCATCTCCCACCAAGTTTCATCTCCCCCAAGGCCGCCGCACGGTTTGGGCTTGGGATTTCTGAAGTGGCACGGCTGTGACCGGGGCGCCCTTCCAGCTCCAAATAACATTGCGTGTCGGTGTGCCGATCCGGTTGAGTACTCCCGCCAAACTGTTATATGGATACAGCATGGGTATATCTAATTTTGTCCCTTGGCGTTCCTATCGTGAATTTCCGCAAGAAGAGATGGTGCGTCGCGCTGCAGACTTTCGCGATGAGATGTTGCAAAGGCGGACCGTGCGCCAGTTCTCGAGCCGTCCCGTCCCTCGCGAAATCATCGAGGATTGCTTGCGAATTGCCGGAAGCGCACCAAGCGGCGCGAACATGCAGCCCTGGCATTTCGTTGTGGTTTCCGATCCAAGCATCAAACACAAGATTCGCGAGGCTGCGGAGAAGGAGGAATACACCTTCTATCACCGGCGAGCGCCGCAGGAATGGCTGAAGGCACTCGCCCCCCTGGGCACCGACGAGCACAAGCCCTACTTAGATATTGCGCCGTATCTGATGGTCATTTTCAGCCAGCCATTCCGCCTCACCCCGGATGGAAAAAAGGCCAAGAACTACTACGTGGCGGAATCGGTGGGAATCGCGACCGGGATGCTCATTGCGGCAATCCATCATGCAGGCTTGGTCTCTCTCACACATACACCGAGCCCCATGGGATTCCTGAATCAGCTCCTGGACCGCCCCGTGCGGGAAAAACCGTATCTGATTCTCGTCGTAGGATATCCGGCCGGAGATGCTGCAGTTCCAATCATTTCGAAAAAGTCTATGGGAGAAATTGTTACGTTCCTTTGACGGGGCGCTATGGTCGCCTGCGAAGCATGACCGGCAGCTACGAATTCACCAAAACGAGACCATGGCGGGCTTTGCGCTTTGACCGGGTAGCAAGGGCATGTGATAATCACTTGAATAGGGGGCTCGATGAAAGCTCGGCTTTTGCTGGCCATCGCAGTGCCGATGCTCGGTTGGGCCGCCGTTTCGGCCTCCGCGCAAGGACCGAACCCTCCTTCCAGCGTTCCCGCGAAAACCAGCCCATCGTCCGAGGGCGATCGTCGCGCCGAGGCTTACTACAACTTCGCGATGGGCCACCTGTATAAGCAGGAGTATGTCACCTCGAGCCGCAGCGAAGATGCCAATCGCGCCATTGAGTTCTACAAGAAGGCTTACGCTCTGGATCCGGCGAGCCAGGTGATCGGCGAGCAGCTCGCCAGAATGTATTTCTTGGCGCAGCGCACGCGCGATGCGGTGAGCGAGATTCAAGAGATGCTCAGCCGAAACCCGTCCAATGTGTCGGCACGGCGGCTGCTCGCGCGGATTTATCTTCGCACGCTGGGCGACCTTTCGAATGCCTCGAGGCAGGGCCGAATCGTCTCACTGGCCATCGAGCAACTGAGGGAAATTGTCCGGCTTGATCCTTCCGATACCGATTCAGCGCTCTGGCTGGCGCGCCTCGAACGGAGGATCGACCAGCACGACAATGCCGAGCAAGTCCTGCGCGGCATCCTGGAGCGTGACGCCCGAAACGAAGCCGCGGTCAAGCAGCTTACCCGGCTCCTGCTCGACGAGAACAGAGCGGAGGAGGCCATCTCCCTGCTGCAAGGGATTTTGGAACATGCGCCGAGCGCCGCTTTCTACGATCAGTTGGGCGACGCGTACACCCAGATGCAGGACCCGGAGAAGGCTGTCGAAGCCTACCGGAATGCCGTCGAGCTCGAGCCGGGTCAAGGAAACTATCGGCGAAGACTGGCAGAGTCTCTTTTCGATCTGCGAGAGTACGAGCAGGCGATGGAACAGTATCAGAAGCTGGCCGACAGGGAGCCAAACGAAGCCGAAAACTACCTACGGCTGTCGGAAATTTACCGCCGGCTCCGCAGATTGGATCAGGCGGAAGAGCACATCCTGTTGGCCAAAAAGCGCGCTCCCGGCAGCCT
Organism: Candidatus Acidiferrales bacterium; assembly: GCA_965197305.1. Classification (GTDB taxonomy): domain Bacteria; phylum Acidobacteriota; class Terriglobia; order Acidiferrales; family UBA7541; genus Palsa-189. The sequence goes on from CBDAMS010000013.1 coordinate 1,350,717, forward strand.
GGAAGTGATTTACAACGAGGCCATGATCTACCAGGAGCAGGGCCGGTTTGAAGACGCGATCCGCGTTCTGTCCGGTGCCGTGACCACCACGAAAGGCCAGATCGCTGTAACGCCCGAGCGAAGGCGGACACTGGCCATCCTGTACCAGGTGCTCGGCCAACTGTACGGCGACACCGGCAACACCGCGTCCGCAATCAGCAGCTTCCAGGAGCTGGCGCAACTGGGCCCGGAGGAAGACCGCCGCGCACGCGTGCTCATGATCGAAACCTACCGCGGCGCTCGCGATCTCCCGCACGCCTTCGCGGTGGCACGCAAGGCCCTCGAGGACTATCCCGATGACCGCGCTTTGCGCACCACCCAAGCGCTGCTCTATGGGAAGAACAATCAGCCCGATGAGGCGGCCCAAATCCTGCGGGCTATGCTGGATAATTCCGCCGCCGATCTCGAGGTCTATCTCAATCTCGCACAGGTATACGAACAAGCGCGACGATTTTCCGATGCCGAGCAATCCCTGCGCGCGGCGGAAGCTACCGTCCAGCAGCCCTCAGGCCGGGAGCTCATCCATTTTCAGTTTGGCGCGATCTACGAACGCCAAAAGAAATACGAACAGGCTGAAGAGGCGTTCGAGGCCGTACTGGCGATCAACCCACGAAACGCGCTGGCGCTCAACTACTACGGCTACATGCTGGCGGAGCAGGGTCTGCGGTTGGACGAAGCCGTCAGCCTCGTCGAACGCGCGCTCGCCGAGGACCCCTCCAATGGAGCGTACCTCGATAGCATCGGCTGGGCCTACTACAAGCAGGGCAAGCTGGCGGATGCAGAGGAATATCTTCACCGGGCGGTAGGCCGCATTCCTCGCAACCCGACGATCCGGAGCCACTTGGGCGACGTTCTGGCCAAGCGCGGGCACATGGATCTTGCGGTCACCGAATGGGAGAGAGCGCTCGCCGACTGGCACCGCACAGCGCCTGTCGAGTTCGAGGCGGACCAGATCGCCGAACTCGAACAGAAGATCTCCACGGTCAAGCAGCGTGTGGCGCAGCAGAAAAAGGCCGCTGAAACCAAGCCGTAGCGTAACCTCCATGCCATCGATTTGCGTCCCAGCTTTTGCCAAGGTCAACCTTCGCCTGCACGTTCTGGGCCGGTGCGGCGACGGCTATCACGAACTCCGGACCGTCTTCCAATCGCTCAGTCTGCACGACACGCTGCGATTGTCCCGCATACCGGGCCAAGAGATTGAGCTGGACATCGCAGGCGACACGGCACTCTCCGGCGCGCCGACCCGCCAGAACCTGGTGTGGCGCGCGATCACAGCGTTACGGCAAGAGTTAAAGCTGGCCGGAGGGATTCGTGTTGAGCTTCAGAAACGCATCCCAGCGGGCCGAGGGCTTGGCGGGGGCTCAAGCGATGCCGCCGCAGCGCTGGTGGGTTTCCTGCGCCTCCGCCGACAGCGTATGCCGCGGGCGCGGCTGCTCGCGATCGCCGCCGGACTAGGCGCGGACGTTCCCTTTTTTCTTTTTGGCGGCCGCGCTTTGGGCATCAGCCGCGGCGACGAAATCTATCCGTTGCCCGACCTGCCGCGACGCTACGTCCTGGTTGTGTCGCCTTCGAATATCGCGGTGAGGACCCAGGACGCTTACCGATGGCTGGACAGCCGATTGACAAGGCGTACCTCGCCCTCTAGACTATGGGCCTTCTGCGCTCTGTGCTGGAGCCCGCAGGGAGACAGCCTCTCGAACGACTTCGACGCAGCTGTGTTTCGGCGGCACCCGTGCCTCAACGATATCCGGCGCGCCTTGCTCGAGCTAGGAGCTGTGGAAGCCGCGCTGGCGGGCAGCGGTTCGGCGGTGTTTGGAGTGTTCCGAAACCCAGCGCAGGCGCGTCGAGCCGCGCGCAAGTTCCCGGGAGACGAAGTCTTCCTGTGCAAGATGCTTTCACGAAGAGCGCACATGCGCGCCCTTTGGGGTTCTGTGCGGATGCCCGCCGAAGCATGAAGTCCGGGCGTGACTGAGTGGATCAATTTGGTTGACGATAAATTCAAGATCTTTTCCGGGAGCGCGTTCCCAGACCTGGCCCAGCGAATCTGCGCTTACTTGGGCGTCACAGTGGGATGCGCGAAACTCGGCCGGTTCAGCGATAGTGAAACCTATTTTCAAATCCTCGAGAACGTCCGTGGCGCGGACGTATTCGTCGTCCAGCCGTGCTCGGACCCGGTGGACCGCCATCTGCTGGAACTGCTGCTGATGATCGACGCGTTCAAGCGCGCTTCGGCTTGGCGCGTCACGGCAGTGATCCCGTATTACGCCTACGCGCGCCAGGACCGCAAAGACAAGCCGCGCGTGCCGATCTCGGCCAAGCTGGTGGCCGACTTGCTGGAAACGGCCGGAGCCAACCGGGCGTTGACGCTGGACCTGCACGCGCCGCAGATTCAGGGTTATTTCAACGTGCCGGTCGATCATCTCTATGCGTCTCCGGTGCTGGTCGAGTATTTCAAGCAGAGACAACTGCCGAAGGTCACCGTAGTTTCGCCCGATGCGGGCGGCGTGGAACGAGCGCGCGCCTTCGCCAAGAGGCTCGACGCGCCTCTGGCCATCGTGGACAAGCGCAGAGTGGATGTGGACGTCAGCGAAGTGATGCACCTGATCGGAGCGGTACGGGGAGCTCCCGCCCTGGTCGTGGACGACATCATTGACACGGCCGGGACACTGGTCAAAACCGCTGAGGCCTTGCTAAACGAAGGCGCGACCGAAGTATTCGCGGCGTGCACCCACCCGGTGCTTTCCGGCCCGGCGGTGGACCGCCTCCGCGATTCACCGATTTCCGAAGTCGTGGTCACCGATTCGTTGCCGCTGTGCAAAGCGGCGCGGAAGGTACCCAAGATCAAGGTGCTCAGCGTTGCAGAATTGTTGGCGCGCGGAATCCGATCGATCCATGAGGAGACGTCGATCAGCGCGCTCTTCTAGTAGCGCAGCCGCGGCAAACAAGGGAGAAGGATCATGGACCAGGTCATCGTTGAAACCACTCCACGCGAGGATTGCGGAAAGAACGCCGCCCGGCGCATGCGCCAGAGCGGACGAATCCCAGCCGTGCTGTACGGGGGCAAGGAGGATACCTTGACGCTTGCGGTGAATGCGAAACAGCTCACCGCCATTCTGCGCTCGGAGTCCGGACGGAACACGATTGTCAAGGTGAAGACGCCCAGTGGCGAACAGTCGGCGATACTGAAGGATTGGCAGGTCGATCCGGTGCAGGGTTCGCTGCTGCACGTGGATTTGATGCGCATTGCCATGGACGTGCGCGTGCGCGTCAGAGTGCCCGTGCACACCGTCGGCGATCCGCAAGGAGTCAAGTTGCAGGGCGGCATTTTCGAGATGGTTACTCGCGAAGTGGAGATCGAGTGCTTGCCGTCAGAAATTCCCGGCGAATTTCGCGTGGATATCACCGAACTGACCATCGGTAAACACCTGCGCGCCGGCGATCTGCCGTTCGACCCGGAGAAGATTCGCCTGGTGACCGATCCGCAGCGGGTCATCGCGCACGTCGTGGCTCTGCGCGCTGAAGAGGAGAAGCCCGCAGAAGCGGTGGTCACGGAGGTTGAGGCTGCGACTGAACCCGAACTCATTAAGAAGGCCAAGAAGGAAGCCGAAGAGGGTGAAGAAGGCGCCGAGGCCGAGGAGAAGCCGAAGAAGTAACCCGCCTCGGGAGCGGCCGATGGCTCGCTGGGACTCGCGGATGGCGATTCGACAGGCGCGCCGATGCGCGTGATCGTCGGCCTTGGCAATCCAGGCATGCAATACGCCTGGACGCCGCATAACCTGGGATTCCTGGCAGTGGATGCCGTCGGTGAATCGGCCGGCATTGACGTGGAGCGACCCGAGGCAAAATCACTGGTGGGGCGCGGCACCTTTGCCGGGCAGGAGGTTGCTCTGGCCAAGCCGCAGACAATGATGAACCTGAGCGGCCTGGCGGTGCAGGAGTTGCTTAACCGGTTGGAGTGCGGGCCGGAGAAATTGATTATGCTGTACGATGATGTGGCACTGCCCTGGGGAATGTTGCGCGTTCGCGAAAAAGGCACGGCCGGAGGGCATAACGGGCTGAAATCCGTGATCGGCGCGCTGGGCACGACGAATTTTCCGCGCGTGCGGATGGGCGTGCGGCCGGATCATCCGGTTAGCGACCTGGCGGCTTACGTACTCCGTCCGATGCGTAAAACGAACCTCGAAGTTGCGGGAGAAATGATCGAACAGGCAGCGGAAGCCGTCGAATTGATATTGACCCGCGGGACGGCGGAGGCAATGGGCCGGTTCAACCGGCGTGTTTCTCCGCCGGAGGAAATCGAGGATTAGCGTCGGATTGAAATAACGGTACGCACCAGACGAATCGAGGAGACATGGAAGAACGCTTGTACAATTTGATCTTCATCTGCCTGCCGGCCACGCCGGAGGACGAAATCACCAGGATCATCACCACCCTCGAGACTGCCGCTGCAGAGCACGGCAGCAAGATGGAAAAGGTCGAGAAATGGGGCACACGCAAGATGGCCTATCGCGTGGCCAAACAGCGCGAGGGTTATTATGTCTACCTGGCGCTGCGCTGCTCGCGAGGGGAACTGATCAAAGAGCTGGAGCGCCGCCTGAGAGTTTCCGATGCGGTCATCAAGTATATGACCGTGCGCCTGGACGAAGAGATCAAGCGGCAGCAGAAGCTCACCGGGCGGCGGGAACGCCGCGCCAAACGGCGTGCGCCGAAGTCGGCGAGCGCCGGGCAGGCCGAAGCGCCCACAGCAGCGGCGAAGGAGTCTGCGCCGCCCCAACCGTAAAGATAGGACACGAGGAGAAGAATCATGAGCGAGCAGCAGACTCCAGCACCGAGGCATCAGCGTTCGGGCGGCCCGCCTTCGCGTGAGGGCCGCGGTGGTGGTGGGCCGCGCCGCGGCAAGCGGCAATATTTTCGCAAGAAGAAGGTGTGTCGGTTCTGTGTCGAGAGAATCGACTTCATCGACTACAAGAAGGTGGAAATGCTCCAGCCGTTCGTGCAGGATCGCGGAAAGATCATTCCGCGCCGCACGACTGGGACGTGTTCGAGGCACCAGCGCTGGCTCGGCGTGGCGATCAAACGCGCGCGGAATATCGCGCTGCTGCCGTTTGCCACCTAGCTGTAAACGACGCGGAGTTAACAAGGAAGAAGACATGCAGATTATTTTGCAGGAAGATATAGAAAAGCTCGGTTCACGCGGCGACGTGGTCGCCGTAGCCAAAGGCTACGCGCGCAACTATCTGCTGCCGCGCAAGCTCGCCCTGGAAGCCTCGCCGGGCAATCTGAAGCGCCTGGAGAAGATTCGCGGCACGCTGGCCAAGCGCACCGCCATCGAGCGCGAACAGGCTCGAAAGCAGGCCGAGCTTCTGAACGCTGTTACGCTCACGCTCATTCGCAAGGCCGGCGAAAACGACCAGCTCTTTGGATCGGTCAGCGCAACCGATCTCTCCGAGGCGCTCGCCGCACAGGGTTTCCAGTTGGACAAGCGCCGCATTCAGCTCGACGACCCCATCAAGATCCTCGGCGAATATACGGTCACCGCGAAAATCTTCCAGGACGTGACGGCAACATTCAAGGTCATCGTCAGCCGCGAAGAGTAGCCAAGGGCAAGAGAGCCGTCTGGTCGTCGTTCCTTCGCGGGGTACAGGTTTCCCACAGGCTTTCCTTAGCATGGGATTTTGCACCGCGTCCTCCGATTTCCACATTGACCTGCTTGCGGCGTATGCGGACAATCAGGCGCCCAAACCGACACTTTCGTTCGACGGCTTATTTTTGCAGACCAATCTTGCCGAGAAAGCGTCTTTGGGCGAAAATACCACAGGCGAACACACGGCGAATTACGAATGGCACCCGAAACAACCCTCGAACGGCCGCTGCCGCAAAATCTGGATGCCGAGCGAAGCGTGCTCGGCGCGATTCTGCTCGACAACCATACCCTCAACACGGCGATCACAAAGCTGAAGCCTGAGGACTTTTTCCTCGACCAGCATCGACGAATTTTCAATCAGATGATCGAACTCGGGGAGGCACAACAGGCCATCGATCTGGTGACCCTTTCCGACCTGCTGCACCGCAAGGGAGGGCTCGAAGCCGCCGGGGGGGCGGCGTATCTGGCGCGACTGGTGGATGGAGTCCCGCGCGTTACGAACCTCGAACACCACGCCAGGATCGTCAAAGAAAAGGCGCTGCTGCGGAACCTGATCCACTCGACGCACTCGATTCAGCAGACGGCGCTCGAGGCGGAAGAGGACGTCGACGCGATCTTAGATCGCGCCGAAGCTTCCATCTTCCAATTGGCTGAGGACCGCGTCCCTCAGGGCCTGGTGCCGATGAAGGAGGTCGTCGAACAAAACTTCGACCGGCTGGAGCGCATCATCACCGAGGGCAAGCGGATCACCGGCCTGGCCACCGGTTATTCCCAGCTCGACAACCTGACCTCGGGCTTGCAGCCTTCCGAATTGATCATCCTGGCGGCGCGGCCCTCAGTGGGCAAGACGGCGCTGGCACTTAATATCACCGAGAATGCCGCCCTGCGGCAGAACGCATCGGTGGCTATCTTCAGCCTGGAAATGTCCAAGGAGTCGCTGTTGATGCGTTTGCTGGCATCGTTGGCGCACGTGGACACGCACAAGTTTCGCACCGGCCACCTGTCGCGCGAAGACTGGCGGGGCATGACCCATTCGCTCGGGGAGTTGTCGCAAACCCCGTTGTGGATCGACGACTCGGGATCGGCTACGGTCACCGAAATCGGCGCCAAGGCCCGGCGTCTAAAGCGCGACCGCGGACTCTCGCTGGTGGTCATAGACTACCTGCAACTCATCGCTGCGCGGGGCCGGTTTTCGAATCGCAACGAGGAAGTCTCCAGCATCACGCGCGGACTGAAGGGCTTGGCCAAGGAACTGAAGATTCCGGTGCTGGTCCTAAGCCAACTCACCCGCGCTCCCGAACGTGAGACGCGCAGCCCGCAACTGGCAGACCTGCGCGAGTCGGGAGCCATCGAACAGGATGCCGACGTCGTGCTATTCCTACACCGGCCAAACCTATTCAAGAAAAAAGGGGAAGTCACCGACGAAGAGCGCGGAGAGACCGAGTTTAAAATCGCCAAGCAACGGAACGGGCCGGTAGACAGCATTCCCTTCGTTTTTATCGGCAAGTTCACGCGGTTCGAAGAAAGGGCCCCGGGTACCTGGCTCTCGGACGGCGAGTAGTGTATTCGCTTGGATGTCTTGCCGGGCGGCGCGAATTCCGTGTTTCCGACGGATTGGCTAGCGTCCTTGCAGAGCCTTCACATGGGCCGTCACGCTGTCGGCCAGTCCATCCAGCCGGTAACCACCTTCCAGTACGGAAACAACACGCCCCTCGCACAGCTCATCCGCGAGTTTGACGACCACGCGAGTGATTGCCGCAAAACCTTCCGGCGTGATGTCGAGGCGCCCCAGCAGGTCATCTCGCATGGCGTCGAAGCCCGCGCTGATGAGAATAAAGTCCGGCTTGAACTTTCGTGCGGCGGGGACCAGTTTGTCTTCCAGGGCCTGAAGAATCTGGGCATCGCCAGCGCCCACCGGAAGCGGCACATTCAGAGTGGTTCCGGTTCCCTCGCCGATGCCTGTCTCGGCCGGGTGGCCAGTCCCCGGATAAGCGCCGAAATGATGGGTGCTGAAGTAGAAGACCGAACCGTCTTCGTAAAAAATGTCCTGAGTTCCATTCCCATGATGGTAGTCCCAGTCCACGATCAACACGCGCCGGAGTTTGTGGACCTCCTGAATGTAACGGGCTGCTAAAGCGACATTGTTATAGATACAAAAGCCCATCCCGCGATCCTCTGTGGCGTGATGGCCTGGTGGTCGCACAGCGCAGAACGCATTTCTCACCTGCTTCGCCATTACCGCATCCACAGAATTCAAAACTCCGCCAGCCGCGAACTGAGCCGCTTCCAGAGAGTCTGGAGAAGCCAGCGTATCCCCCGTGCTCAGTGTTCGCAGCCCTTCGAGGTTCGACAATTCCCGGCCAACCAGCTCCAGATAGGAAGGGCTGTGTACCAGCTGCAATTCCTGCTGGGTGACGCGCCGCGCCGAGATTCGAAACAGGTTGTTCAGCAAACCGGTTTTCGCCAGGGCCTCCGATATGGCCGTGAGCCGCTCTGGCCTCTCCGGATGGCCGGCGCCGCCCGCCAGATGTCGCAAATAAACAGGGTCGGAAAGCAAACCCGTCGCGCCTGACTGAGTCGCCGAGGAATCCTGAAAAAGTTGGGCAGGCTTTTCGCGAACGAACATGGTTGCTCCCAGGGCAAAAAGGATGATGCCGCAGCTCAGCCAGACCGGTTTCACGGTTCTTCCCTCGCTCCTAATGATACCGCTTCGTTTGGAAATGGCCGCTCTAATTCTGGCCGGAACCAGGCAGTCCGTGTCTGGCGGGCCGACGTTCTTCAACCTCTCCGACGTACGATTAGAAGAAACGAATCGTGTAAGCGACTCGGACTCCGCGGCCGATTTCCGGTGCCATGTCCTTAAGGAAGGAAAGATGGCCGTGCCAGTGCATTAACTAGACGGCGCGACACAGTGGGGATGGCTTTTGCCCAATAAAGCTTTTTGGATTACTCTCGAAGCAGATAGGCTACATGGAACGCAGAATACAATTCCAAGGACGGCCGGTCTGGGCAGAGATTCACCTGAGCGCGCTGGCACACAATCTGCGCGCCATCCGGCGTCACGTTCATTCAGCACCAACACCCGCAGGGCGCAGCCGGGTGCCCCCAAAAATCTTGGCGGTGGTAAAGGCCAACGCCTATGGGCACGGTGCGGTGCCGGTAGCCCGCGCTCTGGCGCGTGGTGGAGCAGACTGGTTCGGCGTTACCTGTTCAGCCGAGGGGATCGAGTTGCGCGAGAGCGGCATTCGCAAGCCGATCCTATTGCTGACAGGTTTCTGGCCGGGTGAAGAGAAGAAGCTCATCGAACATAAGTTGACGCCGACGGTAATTCACCGTGAGCAACTGGGCATGCTCGAAAGAGCTGCAGCCCGGGCGCGGCGCGGCCCAGCGGCCTTCCACCTAAAAATACAAACGGGCATGAACCGCTTAGGTATGGCACCTTCCGAACTGCCCTGTTTTGTGCGGACGCTGGCCGACTGTCCACACCTTCGGCTTCAAGGCATCTTTACGCATTTCGCCTCATCCGAAGTATTCACCAACGATCAAACCGAGCAGCAACAGAGAGTATTTGAGGGCGCACTAAAACAACTGCGCGGTATGGGCTTCTCAGCACCCCTGGTGCATCTGGCCAACAGCGCGGCCGTCGCGTCGCGCCCAGCCACGCGGGGTACCATGATTCGACCGGGTCTGGTGCTCTACGGCTACCACCAGTCCTACGACCCGCCTGAGCACACTGCGGAAGCAAATGGAAAATTGCCGCTACGTCCGGCGCTGGCTCTGCGCGCGCGCCTCATCTCAGTGCGCGACGTCGCAGCCGGCCAGGCCGTCGGCTATAACGGCCGCTGGGTGGCCCCGCGGCTTTCGCGCATCGCGGTCATCTCGGCCGGCTACGCCGACGGCCTGCCTCGCACGCTCACGAATCGCGGACGTGTAATCGTACGGGGCCGGTTCGCGCCTCTTGTAGGCACTATCTCCATGGACCTCATAACGGCGGACGTTACAGACATACCTGACGTGTGTCTTGGAGATGTCGCTACCATCTACGGCGCAGACGGCGGCGTTTCGCAGTACGTATCCGATGTGGCGCAACAACTTGGTACAGTTACTTCGGAACTCTGTTGCATAATCGGCCGGCGCGTGCCGCGCTTCAATTTGCCATGAGCCAAGAGATAAAGAGACAACATGCACAAATCGACTTCGAGGGTTTTGGCCGGGCCAGTGCGGTTATCAGCTTGACCGTACGCTACGTTATTTTGTAGCCTTGCGACGTGCTCTGGGCGTCACTCTAATATTTGTCCTCCCGAAGCACATTTCATACAGTTCATGCGGCATCTACTTCTAGATATGGAGTCTCATAATGAGCCGTACTCATACCCGCTCTGGGCGGGCTTCTGGAGATAAGCAACACGACTCCTCTTTAGGGAGTAATCCGCCGACGCACATCCGCTTGGGCAGTTGGTGGGACCAACTGCTGATCCGTCTGGTCTTCTCTGGCGCGTGCATCGCCGCCGGTTTTCATTTCCATCCCTTCGGATTGACACCCCTGGCTGCCGGGATTGCCGGGCTGTTATTTTCTCTAGCCGTGCTCATCGTGGAAACGCGGTTACAGGGCGCGAGCTTGCGTCGCCTGATTGGTGCAGTGATGGGCTTGGGCCTCGGCGTCATGGGCGCTTACCTGGTGGGGTTGGTGTTCGCGCATACCTCGATACCGGAAGACGCACGCTCGTTTCTTGGCGTCGTACTCCTTCTGATGCTGACTTATCTTGGCTTGGTCATCGGGGCCAATAAGGGCGACATGCTGAATCTGCAGGCGCTCGGAGGCCTATTCGGCAGCGAGCGCAACACGAACCGCCCGTCCAAAATCTTCGACACCAGCGTAATCATCGACGGGCGAATAGCCGACATCTGCGAGGCGCATTTTGTCGAGGGCGTGCTACTGGTGCCGCAGTTCGTCCTTCGCTAGCTGCAACTGGTGGCCGATTCAGCCGACAACCTCAAACGCCAGCGCGGGCGCCGCGGGCTGGAAGTGTTGCAGCGCATCCAAGAGATGCCCCATCTGGAAGTCGCGATCATTGACGAAGATTATCCACAGATTGCCGACGTGGACATGAAGCTGATCGAACTGGCCAAACGGCGCGATGCCCAGATCCTCACGAATGACTACAATCTGAACAAAATAGCGACGCTCCAGGGCATCGAGGTGCTCAATGTGAACCAACTGGCGAACGCCTTGAAGCCCGTGGTGCTGCCGGGCGAAGCCATGCGAGTTTTCGTTCTCCGCGAAGGCAAGGAACATAATCAGGGCGTTGCCTATCTCGATGACGGCACCATGGTCGTGGTGGATAACGGTCGCAAAGCCGTCAACAAGACCATCGACATCACCGTGACCTCGGTCCATCAAACCACGGCGGGCAAGATGATCTTCGGACGGTACGACGAGCGCGGCGAGCCGTCCCGACCGTCGCCAATCGCTGCACCGCCTCTGCCGGGCACACTGCACCCCGGTGAGCGAATGTCCCGCTCCATCGCGCAGGAACCAAGTCAATCTTGAGTCGTTCGAATGCGGTGCACCACAGAGTAAGGTTTATCTCACAAGGGCGTTTGGTGATACACTTCTGGCCCTTTGTGCGGCGCCAGCCACAAGCCGCGCACATCAGAGCAAGAGAAAAGAATGCCTCGCACGGTCGCCATCTTACCCGCCGCTGGTTTCGGCACGCGCATGGGTGCCGATTCGCCCAAGCAATTCCGCCTGCTTGACGGCGTACCCTTGATCGTTTTCACATTGCGGCGGCTGGCTGCTTGCCCTGCTATCAGCGATTTCCTAATCTCCACCCGCCCCGACGAAGTCGAAACGCTGGCCGCGCGACTCGCTGATGAAAAACTCGGCCGCCCCGTTCGTGTGCTGCGAGGCGGTGACACACGGCAGCAATCGGTGGCCAACGCACTCGCAGAAGCGCCACCGGACGCGGAACTGGTGCTGGTACACGATGCGGTGCGGCCGCTGGTGACGCGGGAACAGGTGGAACGCGTGATCGCCGAAGCCCGCGTGCGCCGCGCCGCTATCCTCGGAATTCCGGCGATGGATACGGTGAAGGAGGTGAAGCGCGCAAGCCTGCCTACCGATGTCGCGCTGATTACGGCCACCATTCCGCGGGAGCTGGTGGTGCTCGCGCAAACGCCCCAGGTGTTCGAGGCGGCTCTCTTGCGGGAGGCGCTGGCGCGTGCCACAGAGGACGGGGTCACGGCCTCGGACGAAGCCGGACTCGTCGAGCGGCTGGGGCACGACGTGTACGTGGTGCTCGGCTCAGAGCACAACCTGAAGATCACCAAGCCCGGTGATTTCGAGCTTGCGGAATTTTATCTGGCTCAGGAACGCACCCACCGATGACCCGCGTGGGCATTGGGTATGACCTACACCGCCTCGACGCAGGCCGCAAACTTGTGCTCGGCGGTGTCGAAGTGCCATTCGACCTGGGCCCTGTGGGCCATTCCGATGGTGACGTTCTTACCCATGCGATCTGCGATGCTCTGCTCGGCGCCGCGGGGCTTGGGGACATCGGCACACATTTTCCCGACAGCGATCCCCGATGGAAGGACGCGGCCAGCCTGCAATTCCTTGCGCAGGTGCGAACACTTCTCGCCGAACGGGATCTGCGGGTCCTGCAGATTGACGCTATTGTCATCGCAGAACGGCCGAAGCTCGTCCCGCATTTTCCGGCGATGTGCCGGACACTTGCCGCCGCTCTCGGCATCGACCCGGCGCACGTCAATTTGAAAGCCAAAACGAATGAGGGCGTGGATGCCGTAGGCCGTGGCGAGGCCATGGCTGCGCAGGCCATTGCCACACTCGAGAGCTAATCCTTTGGTCTGAAGAAGCATGGAAAGATTGACCGGAATCCATGCGGTCCGCGAGGCGCTGGTGGCCCAGCGCCCGCTGCAGGCCGTGATCATCGCGGGCGAGCATCACCGTGGGCGCCTCGAAGAAATCGTGCGGCTAGCGCGACGACACGGAGTCCCGTTGCGCTTTGAAGACCGCAGGCAGCTGGACCGCGTCGCCGGCAAGCGCGATCATCAAGGCGTCGTGGCCTTGGTCGCTGCACGTGCCGCGACTTCGCTCGAAGAATTACTGGCACGCACCAGTGCTCTCGGCGGGCCAGGCCTTTTGGTGCTGCTCGACGGTGTGGAAGACCCGCAAAACCTTGGAGCGATTCTTCGCACCGCACTGGCGGCCGGCGCCCGCGGTGTGGTGATTCCGGAGAGGCGTGCGGCAGGCCTGACGGAAGTGGCAGCGCGTGTTTCGGCTGGTGCCATTGCGCACCTGCCGGTTGCACGGGTCACCAACCTGGTTCGCGCGATGGAACAACTCAAGGAAGCCGGTTACTGGCTGGTGGGCCTAGACGAGCGTGCCGAGCGGCGTCACACCGGCGTGGACTTGACGGGCGCGGTGGCGCTTGTGCTCGGTGGCGAGGGGAAAGGCCTTCACGAATTGGTGCGCAATCGGTGCGACTTTCTCGTTTCCATTCCGACGACCGGACCGATTCAGTCTCTCAACGTGTCGGTGGCTGCCGGAATCGCCTTATTTGAAGCCGTGCGGCAGCGATCGGCAAAGGAAGCAGAACGCAGAATAGCGGACAGGAATGAACCCTGCGATGCTGGGCAAGCTAGCCCGCCGGCAGCCAAGAGGCAGCGTTAGCTGTCGTATTTGATCAGCGAGAAAACATCCACGCCGGGCAGCTTCGCACGGCCGTTCAGGAAAGTCAGCTCCACGGCGAATGAGGCGCCGGTCACTTCTCCGCCCAACTGCCGCACGAGTTGCACGGTTGCGGCAGCGGTTCCGCCGGTGGCCAGCAAGTCATCGCTCACCAGCACGTGCTGGCCGGGACGAACAGCGTCGTGGTGAATCTCCAGGGTGTCCGTACCATACTCGAGCTGGTAAGACACTTGTGCGGTCTTTGCCGGAAGCTTCTTGGGTTTGCGCACCGGCACGAATCCCGCACCTAGCCGGTAGGCAAGCGCCGGTGCAAAGATGAATCCTCGCGCTTCAACGCCCACCACAATGTCCACCTTCCGATTGACATAGTGGTCAAACAGGCGGTCGACCAGCATGCGAAGACCAGCGTGATCTTTAAGCAGGGTGGTCAAATCGTAAAAGAGAATGCCGGGTTTCGGATAGTCCGGAACTTCCCGAATCAGGCTCTTGAGTTCGTCCATGCCGCTGGCCTCCGTGGAGTCAATCCTCGATCACCGTGCTACGCAATCGTGAAGTTCGATGAAAACTCGGGCATCAGTTTGGCGTTCTCTACGTCGAGATTCTCGACGATCGCATGGCGCGGACCGCGCCGCAGCTCCGCAGCAAAGTTACTGAGCTGCCCCTGGGTGCCGACGGCGTAAATCTCGACGCGACCGTCCGGAAGGTTCTTGGCGTATCCGGCCAGCTGGAACTCTGCGGCGATGTGGTGGGCGAAATAGCGATACCCGACCCCTTGCACCTGTCCCGAAACGTAAAACCGCCGTGCCTGCCTCGCCTCCGACATGCTGGTCTAAAAAATCGGCGCCACCTGGATCGTAAACGCGCAATTCTAACAGACTATCTCAAGGAGATTCGATGAATCGCTGCGTGCGCTACGACAAAGTTCAAGCGCCGGCCACTTCGCCGCCATTGAGGTTAAGATGTTAAGATGGGAATTGAATTGAAGAACCACTCCAGCCGTGGGGGGAACTTGCAGCATCTAATTATCCCGTGAGCCTGCGATGTATGATCGGCCGCTTTTTGCTGGCAACCGCTGTCACAGCTTGTGTGGGCGGGACCGGTTCCATGCCCCTCGCAGCGCAGGCCCCGTCTGGGCCTCTGGCGCCTCCCAAGGCGCCAGACATCGTCCTGTTACCAGCCAACCCGGCTCCGGAGAAACCGCCGATTCCTACCGAGGAGATTATCCGCCGGTTCGTGGCGCATGAAGACGCCGCCGCCAACGCCCACGAAGACTACATCTATCGCAGGACAGTTCGACTCGAAGAGATGAGCGACGACGGGAGACCATCGGGCCGGGCTGAAATCATCACGGAGTACACCGCCCAACCCGACGGTACGTGGCGCCCCAGAACTGTTCGCAAGTCTGATTCAGAATTGAAAGTCGTGGATCTCGAGCCCGACGTCCTGCAATTCTTCTCGTCCATCCCGCCGTTTCCACTGACGACCTCTCAACTCGCGAAATATGAAATCACTTACCAGACCGCTGCACCGGTGGATGAGTTGATGACCTTCGTTTTTCAGATTACGCCAAAACAGCTAGACCGCGAGCATGCCTATTTTTCCGGCCTCATCTGGGTGGACGACCACGATCTGGCGATTGTAAAGACCTACGGCAAATGGATCTCCGAAACAGGCGATATGAAGCCGTCCAGCTTGCCTCTTACAATCTTTGAGACTTATCGCCAGCCGGTATCGAACCGGTATTGGATGCCCGCCTATTCGAGAGCAGACGGTTTGATCAAGAGCAAGGATGGCAGCGTCGCGATTCGGCTGATCATTCGCTGGGACGACTACAGGACAGCAACGGAAAAGTAGGCTGCGGAACCAGCGACCTCCTCTCCAAACCCCGCGCGTCAGCCGCCACAATGCAAAGCGGAACCCACGTCACCGTGATGGCTTCATCGTAGCAGGTCCAAGGGCCATCGCACCGGCAGCACGCAACTGAATCGACTCCCTGAAGTGTGTGCTACAAACCTATCCCTCTGGGTTTGGCACTGCGGGAGGCGGCAGGTACCAGCCAGAGCAATGTCAGTCTGTCTAAAAACGCGGCGGCAACGACTCGTCGCGAACAAAGCTAATATCGTCGAAAGCGGCGGCCAGACCATGCCAGCCGGATTTCGCGGCGCTATCAGCACGGATTACGTGTGCCTCGGTGCGCATCTGTACGGAATCCCGGCCAAACGGGCGGTTAGCCACCAATACTTCGAGCTCGATGGGCGTACCGGGTTCAATGCGACGCGGAGACAGGAAATACACGCCACTGGAGCTGATGTTTTCTGTTCGCAAGGCGCGGATGTCGGCATTGCGCTGGCCGGCAACACGCCGTACGCGCAGAGACAGCGACAAACGTATACGACCATACGACCGGCGCTCATTAGGGCGCGCTACGGTACGCACAGGCGCACGCTTGACGCCGCCCGGACGGGTGTGTGCAATCGAGTCGGTACGACGATCTCTAACGGATCTGGGAACAGACGGCCCCGGCGCGATTGTTTCGGGCTCGTTAATGCCCGTTGCAGCGGGACTCGCTATCCGAGTGCTACGACCAATGCCCATTGTCAAGGGCGGAGAAAAACTAGGCCAGAGGGGCGGAGGAAAAATAGACCACTCCCGGTGAGGGAAGGGGTTGATTTGCTGGATCGGGCTGGGGTGGCTGGAGCGGAGGCCTGCGCCTCCGTTCAGGCGGCGCGGTTAGGCCGGAGCGGAAGCCACCCCAGCCCGATCGTGGCGACGTGTGGGGAGGGTTAGGGTGGAATCGTTATCGGCTGGCAGGCTTCGCTGACCGCTTTCGTTTGCTCTCTTTCAGCCGGTAGCTTTCCCCGTTCATCTCCAGGATGTGGACGTGATGGGTGAGCCGGTCCAACAGGGCACCGGTGAGGCGCTCCGAGCCCAGCACCTCGGTCCATTCGTGGAAGGGCAGGTTGCTGGTGACTAGGGTGGCGCCGCGCTCGTAACGGAGACTGAAGATCTCGAACAGCATCTCGGCCCCCGTTTTCGACAGCGGGACAAACCCCAGTTCATCGATGATCAGCAGTTCGTAACTGGCCAGCAGTTTCTGTAAGCGCAGCAGCCGTTTCTCGTCCTTGGCCTCCATCAGTTCATGCACCAGCGCCGCCGCGGTGGTGAACCGCACCCGGTAGCCCTTCTGACAGGCCGCCAGTCCCAGCGCCAGGGCGATGTGCGTCTTGCCTGTGCCCGAGTTTCCCAAGGCCAGCACGTTCTCCTTGCGGTCGATGAACTCACTGCGGGCCAGCTCCAGAACCAGCGCTTTGTTCAGCGACGGAATCGCCAGAAAGTCGAAACTGTCCAGGCTCTTCACGACCCGGAACCGCGCCTGCTGAATGCGCCGCTCCGTCGCCCGCCGCTCCCGGTCCAGCAGTTCTTGCTCCGACAACCGCAGCAAGTAGCGGGGATAGTCCACCCCTTCGGCGGCGCACTGCTGCGCCACCTTGTCGTACTCGCGCAGGAAGGTCGGCAGTCTTAGCGCCTTCAGGTGATGCCCCACAAAACTTGAGGAGTCTCCATCAGAGGACTCCTTCCTGCACGGGAGTCAGTAGCGCCAGGTAGTCGGCGGCCGCCGTGGTGGCCACCTGTGCCATCGGCAGGTACGGATAGTTCTGCAGATCCAGCCGCGGCGGCCGTTGCTCGATCCGGCACAGTAAAAGATGTTTCACCGCATCGAAGGAGATCGCTCTCAGCCGCAGTGCATCTTCCACCGCTTTGGTGACCTCCGCCATCGAGAAGGTCTCCAGCAGCCGCAGCACCTGCACGTACTCCCGTTTACCTCGTTTCGACAGCCGTGCTTCCAGCAGTCGGCGCAGTTCGGTGAACTCTTCCGGCAACTCCCAGCCCACCAGCGGCGCCGCCTGATCGAGCGCATTCGTCTTCTGCTCCAGCAGCGCCAGATAGTGCAGCGGGTCGAAAATCATGTCCTCCCGCTCATAGCTTCTGGAGTGCCGCGCAATCACTTCCGCGCCGCACGAGATCACCACCTCGTGGACGTAGCCTTTGACCAGAATCTCGCGGTGCCCCCAGCACACCGGTGCCGAATAATCGTTGCCGCGATACCGCACCAGAGAGAGAGAACTCACTCGCCCTGTTCGTTTGTCGCAGGCTTCGTACGGCGTCGCTGGCAGCGGCAACAGCGCTGTCCGGTCCTTCTCGAACCGCTCTCCGATGGTCTGCTCGTGCCCTCGCAACCGCTGCTGGCGCCTCTTCCGGCACTGTTCCCGCAAGTGTGTGTTCAGCTCTTCCCAGCTCGCGCACCGCGGCACCGGCACCAGGAAGTTCCGTCGTGCATATCCGACCAGTCCCTCCACCTTCCCCTTGTCGTTTCCCTTGCTGGGCCTCCCAAACCGCTCCTGGAACAGGTAGTGGCTCTGCAACTCAGAAAACGCCTGCGTCTTCTTCCGCGTCCCGTCTCCCAGGATCCGCACCACCGCCAGCTTCGTGTTGTCGTACAGAATGGTCCGCGGCACTCCGCCGAAGTATGCAAACGCCTGATTGTGCCCCTCCAGAAACGCTTCCGTCGTTTCGGCCGGGAATGCCATCACGAAACAGTCGTCCGACTGCGGCAGATCGATCACCAGATAGTGTGCCTTCTGCTCCTCTCCGCCGATCACCACCAACGCTTCCCCGAAGTCTGCCTGGGCGTCTCCCGCAGGGTGCACCAGCGGTACGAACATCTCCCTTTGGCTCAGCCTCCGCAGACGCACGTAATCCTTCACGATGGTGTACCCACCACCAAAGCCCTGCTCCTCTCGCAATCGTTGATGGATTCTTTTTGCTGTGTGGCGCTGTTTCCGGGGCCGTCTCCGATCTTCCTCCAAGATCGCCTCAATCACTCCCACCCACGGATCCAGCTTCGGCCGCTTGGCTGGCTGCTGCCGCCGGTAGCCCGGCGGCGCCGAATACCGCAACATCTTCCGAACGGTTTCCCGCGCCAGCCCATACTCCCGGGCTACCTGCCGTTCGCTCTTCCCCTCAACATCAACCTCTCGCCGAACGCGTGCATATAGCTCCACTGTGTACATCCCTCCGGTATCCCACGAAACGCTCCTCCTGGGACCGTTTCCTGAGACAGATTTCCGGCGGTCTGTTTTTGCTCCGCCAGGGTCCGCCGCTCTCGCGGCGTTCCTGGCCTAGTTTCTCTCCGGCGCGTACACCCATACTTCCCCCTTTGAAGGACGTCCCGGCGCCACCACCGTACTATCTCGTGTGCAGGAAAGTGAGGTCAATCAAGCTGCGAGTGGCTTTTGTGCATGAGTAAACCCATCAAGAATGCTGTTCCGGAGGCTTGATTTCGGGCTGCAAGATTGTGATAGATTTCCCCACGGCCTGCGCGTATGTTTGTCCAGAGTTAAAGCCAACCAAGAGGGTACAAGAATGAGAAGAACTGAAATTCGTTTGCGTTCCCAGAAACTGCGGAGAAACTCAGGCCGGCCACATCACTCGTTGCGCGCGGTGACGACCCAGGATGAGAGTTTAGACGCTGTGGGATACGGCTCATCGAACCAACTGTATGAACACTCGAACGCCCTAGTGGGCATGACACCGGCTAAGAATCACCGTCGCAGAAGTCCTATGGAAATCAGCTACGCGTTGGCGTCCAGCCGGATAGGACGGCTGTTGGTAGCGGGTACAGCACGCGGCGCCTGCGCAATTTATCTCGGTGACTCCGATGGGGTGTTGGAAGCCACGCTTCGCCGCAAATACCCGGATGCTCGGATCCGCCTCAGTCCCGCAAGTGTATCGCGCTGGGTACAGCAGTTGGTGCGTCATTTGGCAGGGCGCCAGGGCCAGCTCCGCATCCCGCTTGACGTGCAAGCCACGGCATTTCAGCGTCGTGTATGGGAGACCCTGCAACGTATCCCTTATGGCGCAACCCGTTCCTACGGTGAAGTTGCGCGCGCGATTGGAGAGCCCAAAGGAGCCCGCGCCGTCGCTCGGGCCTGCGCAAGCAACCCGGTATCCGTGGTTATTCCCTGTCATCGGATCGTGCGGGAGAATGGAGACCTCGGCGGTTATCGCTGGGGAATCCTGCGCAAACATCGATTGCTGCTGCAAGAAAAACGCCGAAAGAAGACAGTTAGCCCTGCGGCTTGACGCGGGTGACGCCGCTGGGCCAGCGCGGCTTGAAACGAGAATCAGGGAGGCTTACGTCCCGGACCATGTGGGAGTAGCGAATGATGAAGTAGTCGCGCGTGCCGGTCTCGTAGAATTTCTGTTGAGCAGGCAGCCAGGTGGCTGGGTCCAGCCAGATCTCAATTCTTGAGATTTGCCTACGCACCTCCTCGGTTTTTGGCATGAGCTCCAGACGCAAGACCTTTGCCCCGTTCAGTTCCTCTTCACCCTGGAAGGTCACGACATAGCTCTTCTTAAGTTCTTGGCCCGAAGTCCCGAAGCCGAGAAGCAGGAGCTCGTCCACCAGGCCGCGGTACTTGCCCAGATCGTATTCTTCCACGCGACGAATCTTGGGGGTGTAGACGTACAGGTGATCGCCGTCACGCAAAATAGTGCGCAGGTTGGGTGCGGTCAGGTCCATCCGCATTTTGTCATCGCGCCGCACTTGAATTTGACCGGATTCGGTAGAGTAATCGTCTACGACGACGGTGACTTTGGTGCGTTCGATATCCGCAGTCAGGCTGCGAAATGTGCTTGCTTCGCGGTCCAGCTGCCGCAAGACACCGTCAAGCGTCCAGGCACTTTGCGCATCACCGGCCACTGGGCACAGAAGCAGTGCAGCTGCGATGGGCAGCGTCAGAAGGAATCGCACTCGCCAGCTTCTCTGCAAGAATACACTCCGCGCTCCGCACATGCGGAGGCGCATCCTACCATAGTGGGATGCCCCAAACGGGAATTGAAGTTGTGAGGTGTGTCTAGGAAAGCGACCTCAAGACACTGCTCACTGTCTTTCAGGGCGTGATGGAAACATCGTAGTAAGTAATGAAACCACGCTCTCGCACGGGTTCGATACGCACAATCCGAAATTTACTCTGCTGAAGATTCCGTACATTCTGGCGCATAGCCTCATGCAGCTTGAGCTCAAGTTCGAATTCCGGAGTGCGGCCAGAATTGGCCAGCAGCCTGGCGTTCACTCGGTAGACCTCGATGCCATCGGCCGGATCGTCGTCGTGCAACTGCACCATACCCCGGGAGGGTGACTCCATGGGTGGGCGATCATGAAACCAGGAGCGCGGCGAGAGAAGCACGAAAACGACAATAAGCAACACGGCAATGTCGTAAGGCCAGGTCCCTCGCTCATAGGACCAGAATATCGTGCGGTTCAGCAAGCGCCAAATGGTCCGCATGGGTCTCAATCCGCCGGTACGCCGTCGACAATAATGCCGTCGCGCATGTGGACGACGCGGTCACAGTAAGCCGCGGCCTCGGGATTGTGGGTAATCATCACGATGGTTTGGCCCAATTCCTTATTCAATTGACGGAGCATTCCCAGTACGGCTTCCGAATTCCCGGTATCGAGGTTGCCGGTAGGCTCGTCGGCCAGCACGATTTTCGGCTCATTTACGATGGCGCGCGCAATGGCGACACGCTGCTGCTCCCCTCCGGAGAGCTCCGCCGGAC